>NZ_PXOQ01000004.1 GCF_003008425.1 Aurantibacter aestuarii
AATACAGGCACTCCCAGAGTTAACATAATTCAGGTTTATTACGGATAGACCAAATAATCACAATATGCATTCCTTTTCCAAAACAGAAGATAACACCGAAAATGCAGGTCGATTCCATTCGTAAATAGTGTTTGGTTGATAAGTTCTTGCACCTTCAATTAATTTACCGTCTCTTCCTTTTGCTGGCTTTGAATACATTTCTTGATATTCTAACGCCTCTTTGTCAACTGCATTTAGAAC
>NZ_PXOQ01000005.1 GCF_003008425.1 Aurantibacter aestuarii
AGGGAGCGTGAGACGCCGAATGCTAACGCTGAACGGACACCAGAAAACTACTGCTCTGTATCCGAATCAACGGATCAGGCAATGGGGCGTGTCCGGGAGCTGCTGCCTGAAAAACGCCGTAAAGATGCTGTACTGGCCGTTGAATACGTTATGACTGCAAGCCCTGAGTGGTGGAAAGAAGCGACACCGCAGCAACAGGCGGAG
>NZ_PXOQ01000006.1 GCF_003008425.1 Aurantibacter aestuarii
CTAACGAGCCAAATGATGGGACGTACACCTTTACCGATGTAAGCGCAGGAGAGCATGTAATTACGGTAAGAGATAAGAATGGCTGTGGAGAAGCAAGTGCAACAGTACTGGCAATGGACTACCCATTATTCTTTACACCAAATGGAGATGGCTATAACGATACGTGGAACATTTACGGAATCGCAAATCAGCCAGATGCGACGATTTACATCTTTGACCGTATGGGCAAACTCTTAAAACAAATCAGTCCAACAGGCGCAGGATGGGATGGAACCTATAATGGTAACCCAATGCCAACAAGCGACTACTGGTTTACAGTAGAGTATAGAGAGCCAAACTCAACTTCAGATGAGAAGAAACAGTTTAGAGCACACTTTACACTGAAGCGATAAGATTGAAGTTCAATAAAAAAAAGCCCAACTTACAAATTCGTAAGTTGGGCTTTTTTATAACTGTATTTTTTTAATTAACCTCGAAGGTAAGTTTCAGGTTAACTCTAAACTCTGTCACTTCATTATCTTTTACAATAGCACTTTGCTCACGAACATAAACAGATTTTATATTCTTAACACTTTTAGAAGCCTGTTTAACGGCTTTTCTTGTGGCATCTTCCCAGCTTTTTTCTGAGTTAGATAATACTTCAATTACTTTTAATACTGCCATAATTTTATGTTTTTATTAATTAATAGCAGTTAATTTACTAAAAGTATTAGCCATTTATAGCCTCAACAGTAGAAACTTTGTCTTTCATCATTTCCTTAAGCATATTTTCAATACCGTTTTTAAGTGTAAATGTAGAAGATGGACAACCACTGCAAGCACCTTGTAAAATTACTTTTACCTTTTTGGTTTCAGGATCATAAGAGTCGAATTGAATATTTCCACCATCACTAGCTACAGCAGGTTTTACATATTCTTCAAGTATATTTATAATTTCTTTAGACGTGTCATCTAATTCTTCATATTTTTGATCTAAAGCTTCAGATGTTTTTTCTTTAAACACTTCTGTGTCTGGGTTTACAATGTTTTCTCCAGTTTCAATAAATGCTTTTATAAATTCTCTTAGTTCATTAGTAATATCCTGCCATTCAGCAACATCAAATTTTGTAATTGAAACGTAGTTTTCATCAATAAAAACAGATTTTACAAAAGGAAAATGAAATAGTTGACTTGCCATTTTAGACGATTTGCTTTCATCTATAGAAGTAAATTCAAAAGCGTTTGTCACTAATTTTTTATTGGTTACAAATTTTAAAACTGATGGGTTTGGTGTGCTTTCAGCATAAACGGTTACAGCTATTTTTTTGCTGGTTGTTTCTTCAGAAATATTTGTAACTGGTTTACCGCTATTTAAATAGTTTTCAATTTGCTCGGCAACTTCATCCTGAACACTTTTCCAATCGATAATATTATAGCGTTCTATTGCAATAAAATTACTTGAAATGTATACTTTTTTTACAAAAGGTAAATGAAATAACTGTTGTGCTATAGGCGAGTCTTTTGCTTCATCTATATTGTTAAACTCAAAACTCTGGTGTTGTGTTATAAATTGATTGGTTTCAAACTTAATGATGGTTTCGTTTGAAGTAGGCTGTATGTTTATTTTAAAAGAATCCATTTTTTTTTTTGGCAAAAATAGGAAACTTAAAATCTAAAATTTGTTAATTAAGGATATTATGCTCATTTTTAACTAAATCAATTAAACAAACCATTTATTTAATAAAACTAAATTTATATATTTGGCTTTATTATATACTATATTGGATATAATTATTTTAATGATGTGTTTCAAATTACATCAAATAGATATTTGACTATGAAGTTTAACAAGCTATTATTAGTAGTGTTTGCAGCACTATGTTTCTCAAACCTATCTCAAGCCCAAGAAGGTTTGCCAATTTACTCAGATTATTTAACAGATAATTTATACTTACTTCACCCATCTATGGCTGGTGCAGCTAATTGTGCTAAAATAAGATTGACAGGAAGACAACAGTGGTTTGGAGATGAAGATGCCCCAAGATTATTAACCGTAAGTGCCAATGGAAGAATTGGAGATACTAAATCTGGTATTGGAGGTATTGCTTACACAGATAAAAATGGGTTTCACTCTCAAACAGGAGTTTATTTAACTTATGCTTATCATTTACTATTCTCTAGAAGTGAAGTAGATTTAAACCAATTATCTTTTGGTTTAAGTGCAGGAGCTATTCAGTATAAGTTAGATGAAACGCAGTTTAGAGATTTTGACCCTATAGTGGCAGGAATTGAGCAATCGGCAACAAACTTTAATGTAGATGTTGGTTTTTCTTATAACCTATATAATTTCTACGCTCACGCAACAGTGAAAAATTTATTAGAAAATGAAGGTATTAACTTTAACGAGCAAGGTTTAAGTTATAATAACTTAAGAACATATATCTTTTCTTTAGGAAATACATTTGCAGTAAGCGATGATTTGGCTGTAGAACCTTCTTTTATGATTTTTCACAGAGATGCTACGAAAGAAACAACTTTTGATGTTAATGTTAAGGCATACAAGCAAATGGACTTTGGACAGGTTTGGGGTGGACTATCTTACAGAAGAAGTTTAGATGGTGCTGAATACCTTAATCCAGATGGAACCGATGTAGATTCTCAAAAATTACAGTATATCACACCAGTTTTAGGAGTAGACTACAAGCAGTTTGTGTTTGCTTATACGTATAGTTACCAATTAAACGATGTGGTATTTAATAAAGGTGGTTTTCACCAATTTACTTTAGGATATAATTTTAACTGTAGAAGAGCTAAATACAGCTGTAACTGTCCTGCAGTAAACTAAAATAATATAATATTTTAAAAAAGGCTCTGTCAACTGACAGAGCCTTTTTTTATTAGTTAGAAGGTAATTCTTTATAGCTTACATTACCATTAGGAGATACTAAGTAATACTTATATTTAGTTTCAATTTTGGTTATGGGCTCTTGCTTTTGTTCAATAGGTTTTGGTGTTAATTGTAATTTAATATTCATACCAACTTGTACAACTGGTTCTAAAATGCTTGGGTTAACCACAATATCAAAATCTTCATAAGTTATGGCCTGATAATAATATGACGTTTGTTTTTCAGCAGTAGTTACTCCTTTTCTTTTAGAAATAGCTTCGTAGGATACACTATTAAATGCTTGGTAACTTCTGTAAAAATCTTTTGGGAAATAACAAAAGCTTTCATCGGCAACACTTGGTGTATATGTAGAAATATCAAAGCCTAAAGCTTCATAATAGGTTTTCCTTTCATTAATTAAGGCAACTAATTTTGCTTGAAGATTTTTGTAAACTGAATTAACATCAGCAATAAAATAGTCCACTTTTACCAGATTGTAAATTTCGTGAGATGCACAAATTTTTAGAATAGATTCAAAGTCTTGGGTTTTAGTAAATGTAATCATTACATTTTTTTGAAGCTCAAAGCCAATTGGTATTTCATTATAGGTTTTACTAAATAGTTTTTTAACCACTTCTAATTCAAATTTCGGCACAAAAGAAATAACGTCTACCGCAAATTGGTTAGGTTTAATACCAAGTTTTGTTAATTCGGCTTTAACGGCGTTAATACGTTTATCCATTAATAAATTTGTAGAGTCTGCAGTTGGACCAATTTGAGATAAATTAAATACCGCCGTATAATTGGCGGCAGTTACATTTTGTAATGCTTTTACATCTATAGTTAAAATGTTAGAAGGGTTTAATTGACCAAAATAATTTTGTCTTTTTATGGGGTTATAAATAGGAGCATTTCCGGTATGAGAAATGTTTTGTCTGGAAATAGTCCCGCTTTCTAAATGATTGAAATTGCCTTTATGTTGTGCATATAAAGTAATATTCGTTAAAATAAGGACTAAAAGAATTAAGTTGTTTTTCATAATAAATAGTTTTTTTATAGAACTCAAATGTGTGAGTAAATCATTAAAAAAACTATCCATAATGCGTCACTTAGGCTAAAAAATGAGTAAAGGCCTTTTGGCATTTAGTAAACAGTCTGTTTTCTATGCTTTTTTGCCAGTTATATAGATTTTCAGGTTTTTTTTAATGTAATAAAGTATGTAAGTTTATACTTAGATATTGTGATATGAATTTTTTCCGTTGTTTACTTTTTTTATTGTATTGCTCGACCTTATGTGTAGCACAAAACACAAATGCTTCCAAAATGCGAAGCTCACAAAATTCGTATAAAACATTTACTTTAAAAGGAGAAGTTCAAGAAGAAGACCGCACACCAATTAAGGATGTTGAAATACTTGTAAATGGTGGGACATATACTAAAACAAACGCGCTGGGAGAATTTAGACTTCAAGTAAAACAAGGCGACCAAATAACCATTACAAGCGATTATTTTGACACTATTTATTACACGGTTGACACAGATGATAGACTTACTGTAAAAGTTACTGAAAGCCGCTTTAATAACACACCGCAATTACTACAAGAAAAAGCTAATGCATTCGAGACTTCTATAGACTCCGCTTTATTTTATAAAAGTGTTTCCATTGAAAAAAGTATTCAGTTTATTACAGAAAGTATAAATCATAGCAGTAGCACTAAACAAAATGCAGAAGCTTTTGAGCTTTTGGGTGATGTTTATGCAGAGTGGAATCAATTCGATTTAGCCATAACCAACTATAAAATTAGTATTAATAATAAAGATGTTGTAGATGTTCAATTAAAATTAGCAGCAGCTTACCACAAAAATAAGTCTAACGAAAATGCGTTGAAAGTTTATGACAAGCTCGCTGAAAACAATTTAAATAATTATCAGAATATTAGTTTAGATGAAGGTAAGGCAGATGTGTATTTTGAGACCTCAAAAACAAAGGAAGCACTAAACCTTTATAAAAAAGCACTTAAAAAGGCTGAAGAGTTTAAAATTCAAGAAAAAATAACCGACTTAAACTCAAAAATTGGAGATGTCTACGCTAAAATGGGAGCAAAGGACATTGCCAAAACCTATTACAACACTGCATTAGGATTAGCAGGGCAACAAAATGAAACCCGCGAAATTGAAGAAAAAGAGAAAGTTGCTAATTTTGAAAACGCAACACAGGACTATAATAAAGAAATAGAAATACGCAAAAGTGTTGTTGAAACCGTAGAAAAAAATAAAAAGAATTTTTATCTGCCAAACGAAAGTGCTTTAACTCCACAAAAACAAAATTATAAAATTGGAAATGCGTATTACCTTCAAAAAAACTATACAGAAGCTGTACCGTATTTAGAAAAAAGTATACAACAGGCGGACGAGACTGAAGATTTAGTGGTTAAGAAAGATGCCACAAAAAAGTTAAGTGAAGTGTATAGTGCCTCAAAAAATTACAATAAAGCATTAGAAACTTATAAGGATTATACCAGTTTGGTAGAGGATTTGTATCGAAAAAAAGAACAGGAAATTTCTCAAGCTGCTCGTTTTGCTAAAAATTTAGCCGAAAAGCAAAGTCGAATTCAAAGTTTAGAAACGGATAGACAACTTAGTATAAGCCAAATCAATCTTTCAAAAGAGCGAAATAAACGACAGCAGTTTTATATCTATGCCTTAATTGGTGGGCTGTTTTTGGTGTTGCTATTAGCGTATTTAATGTTTAAATACATCAAGCAACAACGCTTATCTAACAATCTTTTGGCTTTAAAATCCTTACGAAGTCAAATGAATCCTCATTTTATTTTTAATGCTTTAAACTCGGTTAATAGTTTTATCGCGGTAAATGACGAGCGTACGGCTAATAAATATTTATCCGATTTTTCTAAATTAATGCGTGCCGTTTTAGAAAACAGCGAAGAAGACTTTATACCTTTAGAAAAAGAAATTGAACTGATTAAACTTTACACGCAATTGGAACATTTTAGGTTTCAAGATAAGTTTGAGTATACTATTGATATTGATGCAGAGCTTCAGGTTTCCGATTATGAAATTCCACCGATGTTATTACAGCCATATATAGAAAATGCGGTGTGGCATGGATTGCGATATAAGAGTGAAAAAGGATATTTAAAGATAAATATTGAAGAAGATAAACCTCAAAATTTAAAAATTACAATTACAGATAATGGGATAGGTAGAGAAGAGTCCAAAGCTTTAAAAACCAATCACCAAAAAAAGCACAACAGTAAAGGTTTGGGTAATATCCAGAAACGAGTGGATATTTTAAATACCATGTATAAAAATAAAATTAGCGTCCAAGTAGTAAATAACCCTGTAGAAACAGGAACTCAGGTGGTTGTGCTAATTAAAAAATAAGTTTATGAAGTTAAATGCCATATTAGTAGAAGACGAAAAACTAAGTCGGGATATTTTAAGTAATTATTTACAAAAATATTGTCCAAACATTAATTTAGTAGGACAAGCCGAAAACATTAAAGAAGGCTTGAAGCTTATAGAAAATAACAATTTAGACTTAGTTTTTTTAGATGTCGAAATGCCTTATGGTAATGCTTTCGATTTATTAGATCAGGTAGAAAATAGAAGTTTTGAAACCATTTTCGTGACCGCTTATAATAATTATGCTATTGACGCTTTAAATGCACATGCATCCTATTATTTAATGAAGCCCATAGAGATTGATGAGCTTATTAAGGCGGTAAATTATGTAGAAAGCATAAAGTTAAAAGAAAATGCTCTACAAGAAAAAATTCTTGTGCCAATTACTACTGGTGTTCAAGGAAAAATTACCATACCTCAGCAAGACGGATTTGAAATATTAGAAACTAAGGATATCATGTTTTGCAAGGCGGACGATAATTATACAGAAATTTACTTGAACACGAATAAAAAGAAAGTGGTAAGTAAAACCTTAAAATATTTTGACGAAATTTTAGCGGATTCTGGCTTTGCACGGATACATAAAAGTTATCTGGTTAATATCAATGAAATTACAAAATACGTAAAAGGAAAAGGAGGAAGCGTTATCTTATCTAACGGAAAAGAATTGAGTGTTTCTGCTTCCAGAAAAGCCGATTTATTAGCTTATTTTAAGTAACAAATTCCTGCGGAGACAGAAACTCATTTGAATCAAGTAAAATATAATAGATTAATAACCCAAAATAAATGAAACCACTAATAAAACCAGTTAACGGACATACCCCAAAAATTGAAAAGGATTGTTATATCGCAGAAAACGCCACTATTGTTGGAAACGTGACAATCGGTAAAGAATGCAGCATTTGGTTTAATGCCGTCTTACGTGGCGATGTTAATGCTATAGAGTTGGGTAATAAAGTTAATATTCAGGATGGTGCGGTCGTACATTGTACTTACCAAAAATATGCTACAAAAATAGGAAATAACGTATCCGTCGGGCATAACGCTATTGTTCATGGATGTACTATTCACGACAATGTGCTTATTGGTATGGGAAGTATTGTTATGGATAATTGCGTGGTAGAAAGCAATAGTATTATTGCTGCAGGCGCAGTCGTAACGCAAAACACTCGAGTAGAATCTGGCAGTATTTATGCAGGTGTACCCGCTAAAAAAGTAAAAGATATTAGCAAAGAATTAATCAATGGTGAAATTAACAGAATTGCCGATAATTATGTGAAGTATTCTGGTTGGTTTAAAGAGTAGTCTTTAAGTCTACAGTCTTCAGTTTGCAGTTTTCTATTGTGTAGTTTTTAAACTGTTAGTAAGCCTTTTTTAAAGTGATTTTTAGCTCTCTAAAACCATCTCGTCCCAAGACAAAATGGTTTGAAACCTTTTAGATTCAAAATAAGACTTTGGGTTGTCCTTAGAAGCGACTAAAACAAAATCGCCACCCCAAGCGCCAAGACTTTTTATACTTCCATTAAAATCTGAAAACAACTTATTTTTAATTGTTTCTTGCTTTGTAACATTTGATATTAAAGTTTCGTGTAGGTGAAGTAATTCGCAAAACTCATCAAAATTGTTGGTTTTACTTAAATTTTCGGTAATCGAATTAATGGTCGCAACAGTATCTTCTAAGTTAAACTCTTGTGCTTTGTAGTGTTTAATCCCATCACGACTATTCTGTTTTTCATTTAAATGAACAAAATATAGGTGCTCTTTAAAATTAGGGTTAAAATGTGTAGGTGTAATTTTTGGTTTAAGATTTTTAATATGATAAAAAATTGGCGAGCTGTTTTGAGCACAAGCAATATCATAACCAGAACCACCAAAGGTTAAATTAGAAAGCTCAAACGCATCTACCTTAGCCCATTGAGCAACATTGTTTAGTAAGGTTGATGAAGAACCCAAACCCCAGTTTTGAGGAAATTCTAATTTGGAAACTACATGATAACCTGTTCCTTCAGCAAGGAATTTTGGGTTTAAAGAACGCGCCGCTTCTAATATTTTAATTAGGTTTTGCGAAACTTTGCAAGAATTAGAACACGAAAGGTTTGAACCGTTAAGGTTAAAATCGGCCTCATACCAAAGGTCATTAGTATGGGTTAAGCTTTTCCAATTTAAAAACGTTTTTTTAGTGGCTTCAACCTCTAAAGATTGTCCCATTTTTGTAGGAACAGCAAGAGCCATAGCACCATCTAAAACCACATATTCTGCGGTTATTAATAATTTGCCATGACTATAAAACATTTCTTTCAATTTAATTGTAATTTTTTATGCTCTAAGCTCTTCTAACGCTTTTACAACGCCACTATGGGTAACTGTTTCTGTTTTAAACTTTTCGACAATAATATTTTTTTCTTCTACAGTCGCTTCAAACTGATTTAGAATATTCATAAGGTGCATTTTCATATGACCTTCTTGAATTCCTGTAGTAACTAAAGATCGTAGTGCTCCAAAATTCTGTGCTAATCCGGCAACTGCTACTACTTGCATAAGTTCTTTTGCAGTTGGGTTGCCTAGAATATCTAATGCCAATTTTACTAAGGGATGTAGTTTAGTTAATCCACCTACTGTACCCAAAGCTAAAGGTAGTTCTATCCAAAATGTAAAAATGCCATTTTCAACTTTGGCGTCCGTTAAACTGGAGTAACGACCTGTTCTGCTGGCGTAAGCATGAACACCAGCTTCAATTGCTCTAAAATCGTTTCCTGTAGCTAATACCACAGCATCAATTCCGTTCATAATCCCTTTGTTGTGGGTTACAGCACGGTAAGGTTCAGTTTTAGCTATATTTACAGCTTGTATAAATTTTTCAGCAAATTCCTCTGGATGAATTCCTTTGTCTGCAAGCTCTTCAACTTTACAACTTACACTTGCTTTAACTAAACAGTTAGGGACATAATTAGAAAGAATACTCATGACCACATGAATAGGAGTTTTTAATTTCTGCGCTTCTCTTTTTAAAGTGGTTGCAAATTGCTCTAGGCAAGAATTTATAAAATTGGCACCCATAGCATCTAGAGTTTCAAACGTAGCGTGTAGCTGGTAATAGTCTTTTAAGTGTTTGGTTTTATCAACTAAAACCACATCTAAAATACCGCCACCACGTTTTTCCATATTTTTAGTTATGGCTTGAGCGTCTTGTAAAATCTGAGGTTTAATTTGGTAAAAAAATGACTGTAACTCTTCAGAGTTTCCAGCATAGGTAAAATGTACCTGACCAATTTTTTCTGTAGAAAGTACTTCGGTTTTAAAACCGCCTCGTTCTCCCCAAAATTTAGCAGCTTTACTTGCAGCAGCGACTACAGAGCTTTCCTCAATAACCATTGGAATGGTATAAATTGCACCATTTATATTAAAATTTGGTGCTACTCCAAGTGGTAAATAAAAATTCGAAATGGTATTTTCTATAAAGTCATCATGAAGGTTTTGCAACTTTTCATTGCTGTTCCAATAGGTTAAAATTGTTTCTTTTGCAGTTTCATTCCCATTTAAATAGGTCGAAACCAGCCAGTCAATTTTTTCTGTTTTAGATAGTTTGGAAAACCCCGATACTAATTTTGTCATTGTTGCAAATTGTGAGCGTCAAAGATACTATTCTTCAAGCAAATTATTTTTTTGATAGATTGAATAATTTTTAATCCTTTTTTCGTTGCTCATTTACCTCAAATAAGTCATTATTTATAGGGTTTTTTGCTTATTTTTTAGTAAACTTGACATCTTATTATTAAAAACATAAATTATATGAAGCTAATTAAGCTTATGGTAATGAGTTGCTTTCTGGTAACTTCATTTATTTCAGCACAAAATAAAGACATCACCTTAGAAGATATCTGGTCTAAAGGAACATTTAGAACCGAGCGTTTAGATGCTTTACATTCTATGAATAACGGTAAACAATATTCTGTTTTAAATTTTGATAGAGCTTCTGGAAGCACCACTGTAGATGTGTATGATTATAGTACATTAAAGAAAACAAAAACTTTAGTAAATTCTACCGATTTAACAGATGTAAAATACTTTACAGATTACAGTTTTAGTAAAGATGAATCTAAGATATTACTGGCAACAGAGCAGGAATCTATTTTTAGACGATCGACTTTAGGGATTTATTTTGTGTATGACATTGCAAGTAAAACCTTAACTAAAGTATCTGAAGATAAAATACAAGAACCTACTTTTTCTCCAGATGGTTCTAAGATTGCATTTGGTTTAAATAATAACTTGTTTATAAAGGATTTAAATTCTGGAGCAACTTCACAATTTACTAGTGATGGTGTAAAAAATAAAATTATAAATGGTATTACAGACTGGGTTTACGAAGAAGAATTTGGGTTTGTAAGAGCGTTCGACTGGAATGCTAACGGTACTAAAATTGCCTTTATTCGTTTTGATGAAACTAACGTCCCAGAATTCTCTATGGATGTTTATGGAAATAAATTATACCAAACACAAACTGTATTTAAATATCCAAAAGCAGGAGAAGCAAATTCGGAAGTATCACTTCATGTGTTTGACTTAGCTTCTAAATCTTTAACGGAAGTTAAAGTGGATAAAGAATATAAAGATTTTTATATTCCAAGAATAAAATGGACTAACAATGCTAATGTGTTAAGCGCACAATTTGCAAATAGACACCAAAATGAATTGGATTTGTGGATGATTAATACCACTAAAAACCTTACTAAATTGGTCGTTGCAGAAAACGATAAGGCTTATGTAGATGTTACCGATAATTTAACCTTTTTAGAAGATGACAGTTTTATCTGGACCAGCGAAAAAGATGGATACAATCACATCTATCATTACGACAAGAATGGTAAATTAATTAATCAAATCACCAAAGGAAACTGGGAAGTCACATCTTATTATGGATATGATGCTAAAACAGATCGTATTTTTTATCAATCTGTAGAAAATGGTTCAATAAACAGAGATGTTTATGCTATTAAATTAGATGGTCGTAAAAAACAACGCTTAAGTGAAAACACGGGAACTAATAATGCCGATTTTAGCGCCGATTTTTCTTATTTCATAAACACCTATTCTAGTGTAAATACGCCACCATTGTACACTTTAAACGATGCTAAAAAAGGTGATGTTATAAAAGTAATAAAAGACAATTCGGATGTAAGAACCGTTGTGGCTGGATTTAATATGCCTAAGAAAGAATTTTCAACTATTAATGTTAATGGGAATAATTTAAATATGTGGCTAATTAAGCCAACAAATTTCGATGCTACCAAACAATACCCATTATTTATGTACCAATATTCTGGTCCTGGATCACAACAAGTGGCTAACCAATGGAACAGTGCAAACGACTACTGGTATTATATGCTGGCAGAACAAGGTTATATTGTTGCTTGTGTAGACGGAAGAGGAACTGGTTTTAAAGGTGCCGAGTTCAAAAAAGTAACGCAAAATGAATTAGGAAAATATGAGGTTGAAGATCAAATAGAAGCCGCTAAATTATTAGGTGCAAGAGATTATATTAATCCAGATAAAATAGGTATTTGGGGTTGGTCTTATGGTGGATTTATGAGTAGTAATGCTCTGTTTAAAGGAAATGATACGTTTTCTATGGCAATTGCAGTAGCACCAGTAACCAGTTGGAGATTTTACGACTCAATTTATACAGAACGTTACATGACGACACCTCAGGAAAACGCTTCTGGATACGATGAAAATTCACCTATAAATCATGTCGATAAATTAAAAGGCGACTTTTTATTAATTCATGGTACTGGAGATGATAATGTGCATGTTCAGAATACCATGCGTATGGTTGAAGCTTTAATACAAGCTAATAAACAATTTGAATGGATGATTTATCCAGATAAAAATCATGGAATTTATGGTGGAAACACTCGTTTACACTTATACACAAAAATGACGAATTTTATTAATCGTACATTAGGACAATAATAATTTTACTAACTAATAATTAATTTATATGGAATTTAAATTTGGAGGTTCTGCAACCAATCAAAAAACGGTATTAGGTCACCCGTCGGGCTTATTTGTTTTGTTTTTTACAGAAATGTGGGAACGTTTTTCTTACTATGGAATGCGTGCGCTTTTAGTGCTTTTTTTAGTAGCGTCTTTATTAGATGAAGGTTGGGGCTGGGAAAGAGCAGATGCTTTAGTGCTTTATGGCTGGTATACTGGTTTAGTATATATCACACCAATTTTAGGAGGTTTTATTGCCGATAAATTTATGGGATACCGTAATGCAATTGTTTTAGGAGCATTAATTATGACTTTAGGTCACGCCTCTATGGCTTTAGAAGGTATTACAGATATCTTTTTCTATTTAGGTTTGTTATTACTTATTGTTGGAAATGGATTGTTTAAGCCGAATATTTCTTCTATGGTTGGGCAATTATACCTTAATCAAGGAAAAGAGAAAGATGCAGGATACACTATTTTCTATATGGGTATTAATGCAGGTGCTTTCTTAGGAATTTTACTTTGTGGGTATATTGGTGAGTCTGTAGGCTGGCATTATGGTTTTGGTTTAGCTGGAATTTTCATGTTTTTTGGGATGCTTCAATTCTATTTCGCACAGAAAATTTTTGCTCGTATAGGCTTATCTCCAAGACAAACACAAGATTTTGATGATGCTGTTGAAGATTCATTAGAAGAAACCAAAGAAGTTATTGAAGAAATTGCACATCAGGCTGAAAAATCTAAGGTAACTCGCGATAGATTAATTGTTATTGGAGTATTAGCATTCTTTACCATATTTTTCTGGTGGGCTTTTGAGCAAGCTGGTGGTTCTATGACCATTTTTGCTGCCGATTATACAGATAGGGTTTTAGTAGGGAATGGCGCATTAACCTTTAAAATATTTAACACAATCCTTACTGTGGTTCCAATGTTAATTATTACTTGGGTTTTAACCATGTTATTTAAACAAACTTTTGGTAAATATGCGTTATCTAATATTTTATTAGGTACAAGTTTTGTAATAATTTGGGCAATTGTAATTTGGATGTTAGTAAGAGAATTTAATGCAGAAATTGCAGAAGTTAAAGCTTCTTGGTTTGGTATTTTAAACTCTTTCTTTATCATTGCTTTCGCTCCATTATTTTCTAAAATATGGCAAAGTAAATACAATCCAACTGGTCCAGTTAAATTTGCTGTTGGTCTAATTTTATTAGGTCTTGGTTTTGGTATACTGGCTTATGGATCTACTGCAATTCCTTTAGGAGCTAAAACGGCATCAGTAAGTATGATGTTCTTAGTTTTTGCATACTTGTTCCATACGTTAGGAGAATTATGTGTGTCTCCTGTAGGCTTATCTTATGTAAGTAAATTGGCTCCAGTAAAATTAGTTGGTTTAATGTTTGGGGTATGGTTTGTTGCAAACTTTATTGCAAACCTAGCAGCAGGTATTACAGGAAGTTATATGGATCCAATTTTGGAAGAAAAAGGACTAACATTTTTCTTTATGATTTTTACTTTAATTCCTATTGGAGCAGGTGTAATTATGATCATTCTTAATAAAACTTTACTAAAATTAATGCATGGCATTAGATAGTAGCTTTTTATATAATTAATTTAAACGCCCCACTTTTGGGGCGTTTTATTTTTTTGTAAATTTGGAACACTATTTGCGACTACAATGTCCTAAACAAAAGTCATATGAAACATATTTTAATAGCTCTAACATTTATTTTAACAACCAGTCTGGTTTCTGCTCAAGAAATTAATTGGGTAAGCTTAGAAGAAGCTGTGGAATTACAAAAGAAAAATCCTAAGAAAATTATTGTGGATGTTTATACCTCTTGGTGTGGACCTTGTAAAATGTTAGACCGTAATACCTTTCAAAATAAAGATGTTGCTGCTTATATTAACAAAAATTACTATGCCGTAAAATTTAATGCAGAAGGAAAAGAGCAAGTAACATTTAAAGGTAAAACTTATGCTAATCCGGGTTACAAACCAGAGAATGCTAACCGTAGAAATGCGCAACACGAATTGGCTGGTGCTTTTGGCGTACGTTCGTATCCTACCATGTTATTTTTAGATGAAAAAGGTGGCTTAATCGCTCCAATAATTGGCTATAAGACGCCACAACAATTAGAACTTTATTTAAAAATGTTTAAGAGTAACGAACATACTAATATGAAATCTCAGGAAGATTTTAACGCATACTTTGAGTCTTTCAAATACGAGTTTAAAAGCTAAATTTACTCACTAGATAATATAAAAGCTCCTTTTTCAGTTGTATGAAAAAGGACTTTTTTGTTTTGAGCTGTAAGGTTCCAATCTCTTACATAGCTTTTGTAGTTGCTACCATCACTAATAATGCCTTGTGGCTTTAATTGGTCGATTAGACGGTTTATATTAATTTTAGGCGATTGTGTAAGGATAACATAATCTGGTTTTAAAGATTTTGGATATAATCCAGTACTATCAATGACTAAAATAATTTTATTCTCGAAGCTTAATATGTTTGGTATTGGTTTATAACTTACAGTATTTATATGTTTGTTTACTTTATAATTAGTACTTATATAATTAGGTATTAAATTATCTGTATAAACGGTTAATCGATTGTTGTTTTTTAAACTCATTAAACGGTGTTTGCTTCTGTGAAAAATCACAAATTCATTTGATGCTGTGTGTATTTTTGTAAGCATGAAACTGCATTGCAGTAGAATGATTGCAGATAAACTACATATTATAGTTTTGGCAGAAAAGTACTTCCATAAAAAATAAAGAGATAATACAAATAACAGTGAAGCAATCAAGTTAAAACTGCTAAAAGAAAGTTCTTTAAATATGAAAGACTCCAAGCTCGAAATCCACCGAAGTAAGTAATTCATCCCATAAATAGAATAACTTAAAGTTGAAGCAAAAAATGTTGTTAGTATAGATTTATCAAAGCTTAAAACAAGCACTATAACTAATATGGCTAATCCCAAAATTAATGGCAAAAGCGGTATAATAATTAAATTACTTAACCAGAATAAGCCAGGAATTTGATGAAAATAATAAACACTTAAAGGAATAATTCCAAATTGAGCAGATAAAGTAACTGTAAACGTTTGCCAATAGAGGTTTGTAAGTTTATATTTTGGATGCCATAAATTAGCAATTAAAGGCTGAAAGGCAACAATTGAAAATACAGCAACATAACTAAGTTGAAACCCAACATCAAATAAAAATTGAGGTTGAAATATTAGTATAATTAAGATAGAACCTATTAGCGTGTTGTAGGTATTTGTTTTTCGTTTTAAATTAATAGCTATAGAAACTAAAGTAAACATTGCGGTAGCTCTAATTACAGAAGGAGAAAACCCAGTTAAAAAAGCATAAAGCCACAGCAAAATGATAGAGCATAGGATGACTATTAAATTTCCATGCTTAATTTGTTTTAAAGGTTTTAGAATAAAGGTAATAATAAGTAAAATAATTCCCACGTGTAACCCAGACACCGCTAGAATATGTATAGCGCCAGAATCGGTATAACTATCATAAATCTCAGAAGAAATATCTTGTTTTTGTCCTAAAACCAGAGCGTTTATAATCGCAAGTTCGTCCGGACTAAAACGGTAATTTTTTAATTTGGAATTAATGGTTTGGATTAAGCGGCCATTTAAACCATTAAACGTAGTGGTTTCCTGTGTAAGCACTTTGTAGTTGGAATTCTCCAAATACATTTGATGGTAAACACCTTTGTTTTTTAAATAGGTTTTATAATCGAACTGTCCAGGATTTACGGCTGATTGGATGTCGCTAAATGCAGATTTAGTTATAACAACCGCGTCTGTAACAAGAGGTTTAACGCTGTCTTTTTTAAGTTGAATTAATACAGTTCCAGAAGTTTCCTTTTCGTCCATAGACAATACGTCTGCATAGTACTTGGAATAAAACTTATTGTCTTTTAATTTTTGTGTAATTCGTAAAATTTTAAAACTACTTTCAGAATTACTTTTTGAGGAATAATGAGAATGGTGTTTGGAAGCTGTTTGCAGTGTATAATTTAAGGCACCAATGCTTATAAATAATAAAAAAGCAATTCCTGTAAATAAACTTGTGGTCGATTTGCCTATTTTATTAAAGATTAAAACAAGAAGTCCAAGCATGGTTATAAGTGGAATACTTATGTAAACCCATGCCCAAATATCTAATTCCAAACTTCTGGCAAGCAGTATCCCAGTTATAAAACTTAAGGTCAAATACAGCAGTGCAAAATTAGTAAATCTCACACTTAAAGATAGTAAATTTTAGATTACGCGTCTCGCTTGTACAAAAGCAAAATACCAGTATTTTTCAGACAATTCAGATTCTATTACACCAAGACTTGTGGTAGAGTGAATAAATTTAACGTAACCAACTCTAGAATCTGTAACAATCCCAACGTGGTTTATAACTCTGCTGTTTTTTCTGGTCGCAAAAAACACTAAGTCGCCTTCTCGTACATCTTTTAAATCTACCCATTCGCCTTCTAATGCCATGTCTCTCGAAACTCTGGGTAAATTAATATCTTCTTCGGAAAATGCGGTACTTACTAGTCCAGAACAGTCCATTCCAGATTTTGTAGTTCCTCCAGTCTTATACTTTACACCAATGTAGTCTTTAGCATTATCAATAATTTTATTAATAAGCTCATATTCTTCTTTAGTTACAACAACTGGTTCTGTGCTTTTTGGTAGAGGTAATGTGTTAGTAGTGGAGGTTTCAGGTTCTTTTTTAGGTATAATTACTTTTCTGGTAGTTACATATTTACTTTTGCTTGAGCCACAAGAGATTAGAAATAAAAGTATAATTAAAAGTGAAACTAGCTTTTTCATAAGTTGGTTTTATGTAATGTTTTTAAAAATTAACTCAGCAGTATGTTGACTTGCGCCAATACCACCTAATTTTTTTTCTAAAATATGATAATCATTAAAAATAGCAGTTCTTTTTTCAGAAGAGATTATAGCTTGTAGTTCTTCCTTTAAACGTTTTGGATTCATTTCATCCTGAATTAACTCCGTAACAGCAGGTTTATCTAAAATTAAATTAACTAAAGAGATATATTTCAGCTTTACTAATCGTTTTCCAATTTGATAGGAAATCCAGCTGCCTTTATAACAAACTACTTGTGGAACTTTAAATAAAGCAGTTTCTAGGGTTGCTGTACCAGAAGTAACTAATGCTGCGGAGCTAATACTTAATAAATCGTAAGTTTTATTGCTAATAAATGCCACATTGCTTTTTCCTAAAAATGTTTGGTAAAATTCATAGTCTTGGCTTGGTGCACCAGCGATTACAAACTGATAGTCTTTAAAATGGTCCACCACAGTAAGCATAACGCTTAGCATTTTGCTAATTTCCTGTTTACGGCTTCCAGGAAGTAATGCAATTACAGGTTTTTCAGATAAATTGTGGGAGTTTTTAAAAGTTGTTTCGTTTACTTGTGGTCTGTTAGCTATAGCATCAATTAATGGATGACCTACAAATGCAACAGGATAATTATGTTTTTTTTCGTAAAAATCTTTTTCAAAAGGTAAAATCACATACATATGGTCCACATCTCTTTTTATGGCAGAAATCCTGTTTTCTTTCCACGCCCATATTTGTGGAGAGATGTAATATTCGGTTTTAAAACCTTTTGCTTTTGCCCATTTAGCAATTCTTAAATTAAAACCAGGATAATCAATAAAAATTATGGCGTCAGGTTGGTAGGATGCAATATCTTCTTTACAAAACTTCAAGTTATGAGTAATGGTTCTCAAGTTCATAACAACTTCAGCAAAACCCATAAAAGCCAATTCTTTGTAGTGTTTTACTAAAGTGCCACCAGCTTGCTGCATTAAGTCACCACCCCAAAACCGAACTTCGGTCTTAGAATCTATTTTAAATAGAGATTTCATAAGGTTTGCACCATGTAAATCGCCAGAAGCTTCACCAGAAATAATATAGAATTTCATATTTATACGAAATAAATTATGTATGATGTAATAGCAGCAACAAAGGTTGCTAATAGAACGCCTCGAGCTCTGTAAAATTTCTTTTTCTGTAAGAAATAGTAAAAGAAAATTAAATTAAAGGTCGCTCCTAAACAAATTAGCATCCATAAATTTTCATTAGAATAGTAGAGATTTAAAATCCACATGAAATGCGCATTCTTTATTAATGAAATAATAGAGGTCACTATTAAAACTCCAAAACTATTTGCTAATAAACCAATAAATAGTCCTGTAAAAACTTCTTTCTTAATCATTTAATTTCCAATTATTTAGTTCTTGAATGGCATGATGTGCTGTTAAATCAAATTTCACAGGAACCACAGCAACGTATCCTTTTTCTAAAGCTGCTTCGTCTGTATCTTCACCATCATCATAATTTTCAAAAGTTCCTGTTAACCAGTAATAATCTCTGCCTTGTGGGGTTTGTCGTTTATCAAATTTTTCTTTCCAGTTAGCACGAGCTTGTCTGCAAATTTTAATGCCTTTTAAATCTTCTTCAGATAAATTAGGGATATTCACATTTAAAATGACATCTGTAGGTAATCCCTTTTCTAAAACCAGTGCAGCAATTTTTTTAATATAAGGTTTGCTGGGTTCAAAATTGGCGTCCCAGCTGTAGTCTAAAAGTGAAAAACCAATAGCAGGAATACCTTCAATACCAGCTTCTATAGCGGCACTCATTGTACCTGAATAAATTACATTAATAGAGGAGTTTGAGCCATGATTAATTCCCGAAACACATAAGTCCGGCTTTCTGTTTAAAACTTCGTTTATAGCAATTTTAACACAATCTGCAGGAGTACCAGAAGAGCTGTATGTTTTATATGCGTCTCCTTTTTTAGTTAATTCGTCTAGATGTAAAACCGAATTTAAAGTTATGGCATGACCCATGCCGCTTTGCGGACTATCTGGAGCAACGACAACAACCTCTCCAATGTCACACATTACTTCAATTAAAGTTTTTAATCCAGGTGCGGTCACACCATCATCATTGGTTACTAAAATTAAAGGTTTTTTCTGCATAAATTTATAACTCATTGAAGCAAAAATACATAATTTCATGAGTTTAATTGTCTTTTGTCGAGTTTAACAAAAAATTAGTGGTCATACATTTTATTGGCACGGTTTTTTCTTTACTTTAGTGAAAATTTTACCCTTATTTTAAGCCGATTTACTATGAAGAGGAATTATAATATTTTACTATTACTCGTTCTTTTTGCTTTTGGTTCTTGTAGTTTTACAACCAAAGTAGATAACGATCCAAATAAAGATAAGCTGTTAGTTCAGATTATTACCATGGCTTTAGAGCAATTACATTTTGAGCCTAAGCAGATTAACGACGAATTTTCTAAAGAAATTTTAGCCGATTTTATAGAGACTGTTGACCCGCTAAAACGCTTCTTTTTAGAGGAAGATATTAACGATTTTAAAAAGTTTGAAACTTTAATTGATGATCAGCTAAGAAACTACGATATTTCTTTCTTTAACCTAGTTTACGACAGACTTCTTATTAGACAAAATGAAGCTAAAACCTATTATCAAGATATTGTAAAGAAACCGTTTGATTTTAGTAAAGACGAAGTGTATGATGCTGATTATGAAAATTTAGCTTATGCAAAAAATAAGAAAGAATTAAAGGATCGATGGAGATTACAGCTTAAATTTAATGCATTAACTAGTTATGATGATTTGCTTCTTGAAAAAGAAGAGCAAAACAAAACTGGTTTTGATGAGAGTTTAGTTACAGAGGTAAAAACATCTACAGCTTCTCAATTAGAAGAAAAGGCTAGAGAAGAAACGGCAAAATCTCTTAACATCTTTTTTACAGATTATATAGAGGATTTAGATAAAACCGATTGGTTTAATGTTTATGTGAATACGATTGTAGAAGAGTTTGATCCACACACTAGTTACTTAGCACCAGATGATAAAGATAAATTTGATCAGCAAATGTCTGGTAAATTTGAAGGTATTGGTGCTCGACTGCAAAAGAGACTAGATTATATTAAAATTGTAGATATCATTTCTGGAGGACCAGCATGGCGAGGACAGGAACTTGAGGTGGAAGACGTTATTATGAAAGTGCGTCAAGAAAAAGAGAAACAACCAGTTAGTATAGTAGGTATGCGTATTGATGATGCTATTAAATTAATAAAAGGACCAAAAGGTAGTAAAGTTATTTTAACGGTTAAAAAGGTAGATGGTACTATAAAAGATATTACTATTACTAGAGATATTGTAGAGCTTGAAGAAACTTATGCAAAATCAACTTTAATCACAAAAGATAAATCAATCTATGGTATAATTAATTTACCACGTTTTTATATTGATTTTGAAGATTATAATAAAAGAAATGCAGCTACCGATATTAGACAAGAAATAGAACGTCTAAAAGAACAAAATATAGAAGGTTTAATCTTAGACTTAAGAAATAATGGTGGTGGATCTTTAAAAACTGTTGTGGACATTGCAGGATTGTTTATTAAAGATGGGCCAATTGTCCAAGTGCGTTCTGCAGGACAACCACAAGAAGTGTTAGAAGATGAAGACGATGCTATAGTTTGGGATGGACCATTAGTTATAATGGTTAACGAATTATCTGCCTCAGCAAGCGAAATTTTAGCGGCTGCAATGCAAGATTATAAACGTGCTATCATTATTGGAAGTAAACAAACTTACGGGAAAGGAACAGTCCAAAATGTGCTAGATTTAAACCGTATGGTAAGAAATAATTCTCATGACGATTTAGGGGCTTTAAAATTAACCCGTCAGAAATTCTATAGAATTAACGGAGGTTCTACTCAATTAAAAGGTGTAGAAAGTGATGTGGTTGTTCCAGACCGTTATAGCTTTATCGAAATTGGAGAACGCGACCAAGAAAATCCATTACCATGGGATAAAATTGATGCGGTTAATTACAAAGTCTGGGATAAGGATTTTAACTACGACAAAACAATTTCAAATTCTAAAGATAGAATGAAAGAAAATCAACAGTTAAAGTTGATAGAGCAAAATGCAAAATGGGCTAAGATAAAGTCAGATAATAAGATATATAATTTAAATTATAAAAAATATAGAGCTAACGTTGAAGAAATAGAGCAGGAGTCTAAGCAGTTTGACGCTATAAATGATTTTAGAAACAAATTAGTTTTCAATTCGTTACCTTACGAAACCAAACTTTTTGAAAAAGATAGTACTCTAAAAGAAAAACGTACACGCTGGCATGAAAACTTAACAAAAGATGTTCATGTAGATGAAGCTGTAAATGTACTAGACGATATGTCTAAAACATACGATATTAAAAATGTGGCTACCATAAAAAATTAATAATGACTCACAAGTCACGATCACTATCATTAATTGCGCTCCAAAAGTTTAAAACTAATTTTTGGGGCGTTTTTAGTTTCGGTATTGTAGCTTTAATTGGTTTTACAGCTATATTTGCCTATGTTTTGGCGCCTGACAAGTCAGAAAATGCAAACCAAATACAGCTTTCTATACACAGTAAACCTCCAGGGTTTGAGGTTAAAGTTTTGGAATTGATGCCAGTAAAATCTACGCATCAATCTTTTTTCAGTAAATGGTTTTTTGGGCAAGAAAACCCATCTACGTTTGTTGCGATTTCAGACTTTAAAGAAAAAAATAATACAGTCACCTATACAGAATATGCTTCAGATGGATTAATAGGACAGAGTAAAAGTCTAAATATTAGTAATCAGCCTTATAAAACCTACAATAAAACGTTTTTGTTAGGCACGGATAAATACGGTAGAGATTTATTAAGTCGCGTTATTATTGGGTCAAGAATTTCATTCTCTATTGGTTTTGTAGCAGTTTTTATATCTCTTCTTATTGGTTTAAGTTTAGGTAGTATTGCGGGTTATTTTGGGGGAAAAATAGATGCTTTTATTATGTGGGTTATTAACATCACATGGTCTATTCCAACTTTATTATTGGTTATAGCCATAACTTTAGCTTTGGGTAAAGGGTTCTGGCAGGTCTTTATCGCAGTGGGTTTAACTATGTGGGTGGAAGTCGCAAGAGTGGTTAGAGGACAAATTATAAGCGCAAAAGAATTGCAATATGTTACTGCGGCTAGAGCCTTAGGTTTTAATAATTTTAGAATTATAACTAAGCACATTCTGCCAAATATCATGGCACCAGTAATTGTTATTTGTGCAGCTAATTTCGCAGCAGCAATATTAATAGAAAGCGGCTTAAGCTTTTTAGGTATTGGAGCACAACCACCTATGGCGAGTTGGGGTGCTATGATAAAAGATCATTATAACTATATTATTCTAGGTAAGCCCTATTTGGCTTTAGTGCCCGGATTTTGCATTATGATTTTAGTTATGGCGTTTATGCTTATAGGCAACGCACTTAGAGATGCTTTAGATGTGAAAACTTAGTTTTCTGCAATCATATTCTCATTTAATCCTTGTATATATCCTAATACTTCATCCTGTCCAATCACTTTAGAAGAAGAGGTAATAAAATAATTAGGCATATCTTCCCAAGTCTCTAAAAGTATATTTTTATAATCTTCTACATGCTTGGTTATGGCATTTGGTTTGAGCTTATCTGCTTTGGTAAAAATAATTGAAAACGGAATTCCGTTTTCTCCCATCCACTGCATAAAATCTAAGTCAACAGTTTGAGGTAGATGTCTTATATCTATTAATACAAACGCAGTGACTAGTTGCGTACGCTTGCTAAAATATTGAGTAATGAATTTTTGAAATGTTTTTTTAGACGATTTACTCACTTTAGCATAACCATAACCAGGTAAATCTACTAGGTGCCACTCCTGATTAATAAGGAAATGATTTATAAGTTGCGTTTTTCCTGGTCTACCAGAAGTTTTTGCCAAACTTTTTTTATTGGTAAGCATATTTATTAAGGAAGATTTTCCTACGTTACTTCTGCCAATAAAAGCATATTCGGGAATAAGAGATTTTGGACATTTCTCTACATCAGAATTACTCATTACAAATTCTGCCGATTTAATATGCATAATCTGTTTGTTTTAGAATTTATGTTTTGTCAACCAAGCATCTAAAATGTGGTTAAACTCTTCAGGATGTTCCATCATAGCCGCATGACCACATTTGTCTATCCAAAATAATTCAGAATTAGGTAAAAGTTTATTAAATTCTTCAGCCACTTCAGGAGGAGTTACAGTGTCATTTTTACCCCAAATAATACAGGTTTCTGTAGTCATTTTAGGCAACTCCTTGCTCATGTTATGACGTATGGCACTTTTTGCAATTGCTAACGTTTTAATAAGCTTATTTCGGTCATTTACAGTTTCGTAAACTTCATCAACAATTTCTTTGGTTGCCACAGCAGGATCATAAAAAACATCTTGTGCTTTTTTCTTAATGACCTCATAGTCTCCTCTTTTGGTATAACCTCCACCCATAGCACTTTCATAAAGTCCAGAACTACCGGTAATTACTAAGGCTTTTACAATTTCAGGATGTTGTTTAGTAAGATAAAGTCCTATATGCCCGCCTAAGGAGTTTCCTAAGACAATAACATTTTCAAGCTGTTTAAATTTTATAAATTCAAAAACATATTTAGAAAAAGCTTTCACATTGGTTCTTAGCAAACTCATGCTGTATATAGGTAATACAGGTACGATAACCTTATAGCCTTTTTGGCTAAAAAAAGTTGTTACAGCATCAAAATTACTTAATCCGCCCATTAAACCATGAAGCACTAATAATGGCTTGCCTTCACCAACTTCTAGGTAGTGAAACTTGCCATCTTTTTTTAATTGTTCTGCCATTAATTTTTGTAAAAATCTGTACAGAAACAAATATAGTTAATTCAGTTAAAAACCAATACCTAATGTGGTTTTTGTTCAAAAAATCCAGATTAACTGTTGTTTTGTGTTGTGTAAATAGATTTTAAAATGGGATAAGTTATTAACAAAGTGGGTTTTTGTGGTAAAAAGTGGTAATATTTTCAATATATTTGAACTTTAAACGTTTTAAATAAAAATTTTCTTTTGAACTCATTAATAGGCACATACGAATGTAAAGTAGATGCAAAAGGTAGGTTAATGCTTCCTGCTGCGTTGAAAAAGCAGTTGTCTCCTGTTTTGGAAAATGGGTTTGTTATAAAAAGAGCTGTTTTTCAACCTTGTTTGGAATTGTATCCAATGCAAGAATGGGAAGTTTTAATGCAGAAAATTAACAAGTTAAACCGTTTTAAAAAGAAGAATAACGATTTTATCCGTCGTTTTACTGCAGGTGTTAAAATGGTTGAGGTCGATGCGAATGGAAGACTTTTAATCCCAAAAGATTTAGTTGGTTTTGCACAAATTTCTAAGGAAACCGTGTTGTCTTCTGCAGTAAATATTATTGAAATTTGGGATAAAACGAAATATGAAGCCGCTATAGATGAAGCTACTCTGGATTTTGCAGATTTAGCTGAAGAAGTAATGGGAAATGATGAAGACGATGACAGCATATCATAATCCAGTATTATTAAAAGAAACTGTAGATGGCTTAAATATTAAGCCTGACGGAGTTTATGTAGATGTTACTTTTGGAGGTGGCGGACACAGTCGCGAGATTTTAAGTCGTCTAGGTGAAAACGGTAAATTGTTTGCTTTCGATCAAGATCCGGATGCATTGGAAAATACTATTGACGACTCTCGATTTACTCTAATTCATGAAAATTTCAGATTTATAAAACGCTTTTTGCGTTTTTATGGAGTTAAAGAAGTAGATGGTATTCTGGGAGATTTTGGAGTGTCTTCGCATCAATTTGATGTGGCAGAACGTGGTTTTTCTACCCGTTTTGAAGCAGATTTAGATATGAGAATGAATCAAAATTCAAAACTGTCGGCTTATCATGTGGTTAATGATTACGATGAAGAACAATTACGTTCGGTGCTAGCTCAATATGGAGAATTACGAGCGGCTCCGGCTATGGCGCGTTTAATTGTGGAAGCTCGTGAGCAAGCGCTTGTAAAAACTAGTGAACAATTAAAAACGGTTCTAGCTAAATTTTTGCCACCAAGACATGAAAACAAAGTGTTGGCGCAAATTTATCAAGCGATTCGTATTGAAGTGAACCAGGAGATAGAAGTGTTAAAAGAGTTTTTAGCGCAAACGCCGGAAATCTTGACGGAAAAAGGAAGATTAAGTGTGATATCATACCATTCTTTAGAAGATAGATTAGTAAAGCGTTTTATAAGAAATGGATTGTTTGAAGGTGAGCCAGAACGTGATATGTTCGGTAATTTTTCAGTGCCATTAAAAAAAGTGGGTGGGTTAGTAGTGCCTTCAAAAGAGGAAATAAAACTTAATAATCGCGCAAGAAGTGCAAAGTTAAGAATAGCAGAAAAAGTTAGTGAGTAAGTTTAATGACATATTAAGAGGTAAGTTTTTGGTTAGTGACGATTCGTTTAAAAACTGGCGCATCATCATATTTATTTCAGTATTAGCTCTTATAATGATAGCAAGCTCGCATAGTGCAGATAAAAAAGTTCATGAAATTGCAAAATTGACAGATCAGGTTAAAGAGTTGCGCTCTGCGCTTTTTGATGGGAGAACTCAGTTAATGCAACTTAAAATGGAATCTAATGTGGTAAAGCGAATGGAAGAGAAAAGCATTGCGCCTTCCGAGATTCCACCAAATAAAATAATAGTAAAAACAAGTAAGTAATAACGTGGCAGTACAAGAAAAGGGCATATTAAACCGATTGTATTTTGTGGCTGGATGTATGTTCATCTTCGGCATTGCTGTGGTATTTAAATTATTTAGCATTCAGTTTATTCAAGGTGATAAATACCGTGAAATGGCCGATAAACGCGATATCAAGGAAATGGTTATTCCTGCAAATCGTGGTAACGTTTATTCTTCAAACGGAAACTTACTGGCAACTTCCATTCCTAAGTACGATATCCGCTTTGATGCGTTGGCGTCTTCAAATAAAAATTTCGAAAAACATATTAAAGGTTTGTCAGATTCACTATCGGTGTATTTTGGGAAGCCCTCATCATATTATACTCAGAAGCTTAGAAAAGAACGTAAAAACAAAAGTCGCTATTTACTATTAGCTCGTAATATTGGTTATTCACAATATTTAAGATTCAGAAGTTTTCCATTACTAAACTTAGGTGCTTACAAAGGTGGTTTAATTGTAGAGCAATCGACTAAGCGCGAATATCCATTAGGTGTAGTTGCGCAAAGAACGATTGGTTATGAGCGTAAAGATGAAGCAGGAAATGTAACTCGTCCAGGAATAGATGGTGCTTTTGGAGAAAGCTATTTAAAAGGAAAAGATGGGTTGCGCTTAAAGCAGAAAATAGGAAAAGGACAATGGAAGCCTATTGTAGATTATGACCATGTAGAGCCGGTTGATGGTTATGATGTGTACACTACGATTGACGTCAACATTCAGGATATTGCACATCACGCATTATTGGAGCAATTGGAGTATTATGAAGCGGAGCACGGTTGTGTGGTAGTAATGGATGTAAAAACAGGAGAAATAAAAGCCATAGCTAATCTTGGTAGAACAAGTACCAATACCTATTACGAAAAATTAAATTATGCAGTTGGAGAGTCTCACGAGCCTGGAAGTTCTTTTAAGTTAATGGCGCTTATGGTGGCTTTGGAAGATAAGAAAATAGACACGTCCACCATAGTCGATACAGGTCGCGGTAAAAAACACTTTTATGGGCGATATATTACAGATTCTAAAACCGGTGGTTATGGTAAAATCTCTGCAGCGAGAGCTTTAGAGGTGTCTTCCAACATTGGTTTGGCAACCTTAATAGATGATGCTTATGCCGATAATCCACAGCAATTTATAGACAAATTAAAATCTTGGCATTTAAATGAACGCTTAGGTGTTGCTATTAAAGGTGAAGGTAAGCCGGATATTCCTCAACCAGGAGACAAAAAATGGAGCCGTAATGCATTGCCTTCAATTGCATATGGCTATAACCTTAGACTTACACCGCTACAAACTTTAGCATTTTATAATGCAATTGCAAATAATGGTAAAATGGTTAAACCTCGCTTTATTAAAGAGGTAAAAGAGCACAGTAAGTCTATAGAGAAGTTTGACGAAATGATTTTAGTAGATCAAATTGCATCAAAAGAAACTTTAGATAAAATTCACGAAATTTTAAAAAATACAGTAGAAAGAGGTACGGGTAGTAGTTTGTATTCAAAATACTTTTCTATGGCGGGAAAAACCGGAACTACACGAGTTGAATACTGGAAAGATGGATGGGAAGAAAATCCTAAATACATTTCATCTTTTACAGGGTATTTTCCAGCTGAAAATCCTAAATATTCTTGTATAGTTGTTATTCATGAGCCTAAAGTTAAAAAAGGATTTTATGGTGCAGATGTGTCGGGTCCAGTATTTAAAAAAGTGGCTCAAAAGATATTTACAGATACACCAATTAAGGAAGAAATTAAATCGCTTAACGCAGAAACCGTCCAGTTAACTAAAGACTATAACAGTTATAACGATAAGGCAAGAACTTATATTACCATTATGCCAAGTGTAGTGGGTTTACCGGTTATGGATGCGGTAGCGCTGTTAGAAAATATGGGCTTAAAAGTGGTGTTTAATAAAACGGGACGCGTAAAATCGCAGTCCATTTCTAAAGGCATAAAAGTAAAAGCAAATCAAACTATAGAATTAGAAGTGTCGTGAAAAATTTAAAAGACATACTATATAAAGTGGCAATCGAGAGTGTAGTTGGTTCTACGTCGGTTAGTGTAAATGCGCTTCAGTTCAATTCTAAATTAGTAGAAGAAAATGATGTATTTTTTGCTATTAAAGGAAGTGTTGTAGATGGTCATCAATACATTTCAAACGCTATAAACCAAAAAGCGATTGCTGTTATTTGCGAAGTGTTGCCAGAACAATTAGATGAAGCGGTAACTTATATAGTTGTAAAAGATAGTAGTGTGGCTTTAGCTATTATGGCGTCTAATTATTTCGAAAATCCATCAACAAATCTAAAATTAGTTGGAGTTACAGGAACTAACGGTAAAACCACTATCGCAACGCTTTTATATCAACTCTTTAAAAATGCGGGTTACAAAGTAGGCTTATTATCTACAGTTAAAGTAATGGTAGACGATAAAGAATTTCCTGCAACGCATACCACGCCAGACTCTATAAGTATCAATTCTTTTTTAGCTGAAATGAGCGGTGAAGGCGTCGAGTTTTGTTTTATGGAAGTGAGTTCTCACGGTATCCACCAAAATAGGACTTTAGGCTTACAATTTGAAGGTGGCATATTTACCAACTTAAGTCATGACCATTTAGATTACCATGAAACCTTTGCGGAATATCGCGATGTTAAAAAGCGTTTTTTCGACCAGCTGCCAAAATCGGCTTTCGCCTTAACTAATGTAGACGATAAAAATGGAGCAGTGATGCTTCAAAATACCAAAGCTAAAAAGATAAGTTATGCTTTGAAAAGTATAGCTGATTATCAGGCGAAAATTTTAGAGAATCAATTAACAGGTCTCCTGCTAAAAATAAATAATAAAGAAGTTTGGACGAAGCTTATTGGAAATTTTAATGCCTATAATGTGTTGGCAATTTACGCAACAGCAGAGCTTTTAGGATTAGAAGAGCAAGAGATTTTAAGATTGTTGTCCATTCTAGAAAGTGTAAGTGGTCGTTTTCAATATATCATTTCAGATCAAAATATAACGGCAATTGTAGATTATGCTCATACGCCAGATGCTTTAAAAAATGTATTAGAAACCATAAACTCTATTCGCACAAGTAACGAAAATTTAATTACGGTAGTAGGTTGTGGCGGGAATCGCGATAAAACAAAGCGTCCAAAAATGGGGCATATTGCATCTGCATTAAGTACTAAAGTGGTGTTTACTAGCGATAATCCGAGACATGAAGATCCGGAGATTATTATTGAGGAAATAGAAAAAGGTGTAGAACCACAACATTTTAAAAAAACGATGTCTATTTCAGACCGCAAACAAGCTATTAAAACCGCTTGTCAGTTTGCCGAAAGTGGTGATATTATCCTAATAGCAGGTAAGGGACATGAAACGTATCAAGATGTTAAAGGCGTAAAATCGGATTTTGACGATTTAAAAATTGTGACACAATTGTTGAAACAATTAGAGAAATAATAAATAGAGAAGTAAAAAAGAATTTAAGCAAATAAACAACCAGATGTTATACTATTTATTCGAATTTTTAGAAGAACAATACCAGCTTACCGGAGCGAGTGTGTTTCAATTTATCACATTTCGTGCGGCATTAGCTATTATTTTGTCATTGTTGTTTTCAACTATATTCGGAAAAAAAATCATTACACTGCTACAAAAAAAGCAGGTTGGAGAATCGGTTAGAGATTTAGGTCTAGAAGGTCAGGTTGAAAAAGCAGGAACGCCAACCATGGGAGGAATTATTATTATTCTTGCTACGCTAGTGCCTGTACTTCTTTTAGCTAAACTGGAAAATATATATGTAATCATGCTTATTGTAACCACGATATGGATGGGAATTGTAGGTTTTACGGACGATTATATAAAAGTATTTAAAAAGGATAAAGGCGGTTTAAGTGGGAAATTTAAAGTGCTTGGGCAAATAGGTTTGGGGATCTTTGTTGGCGCGATCATGTATTTTCATCCAGGTGTAACCATTAAGCAGGAAAAAATAAACCCAAAATATTCAACAGAAAAAATCACACAAAACTCTCCTATGGAGTTTAATGAAGAAGAGCAGTCATTAAAAACAACTATTCCATTTGTTAAGGATAATGAGTTTGATTATGCACAAATTACCACATGGTTTGGAGATGAAACTGGTAAGTATGCTTGGTTAATTTTTATTCCAATAGTCATTTTTATTGTTACCGCAGTGTCTAATGGTGCAAATCTAACCGATGGTATAGATGGATTAGCGGCGGGGAGTTCTGCCATTATTGTGTTTACACTCGCCATATTTGCTTTTATATCTGGTAACATTGTGTTCTCAGATTACTTAAACGTCATGTTTATTCCGCGTTTGGGTGAACTCGTGGTGTTTATAGCTGCTTTTGTAGGAGCACTTATTGGGTTTTTATGGTACAACACCTATCCTGCTCAGGTTTTTATGGGAGACACAGGAAGTTTAACTATTGGTGGTGTTATCGCGGTAATTGCAATTGCGGTGCGTAAAGAATTATTAATACCAGTGTTATGCGGAATTTTCTTTGCAGAATCACTCTCGGTGATTCTTCAAGTAAGCTGGTTTAAATATACACGAAAGAAATTTGGAGAAGGGAGACGCATATTTAAAATGTCTCCTTTACACCATCATTATCAAAAAGGTGGTTTTCATGAAAGTAAAATTGTAACACGATTTTGGATTATAGGAATTTTTCTAGCCATAATTTCTATTGTGACCTTGAAGTTGAGGTAAGTAAAAGAATACAGAGAAGAGAATTTAGATAATAATTTAAAATGAAACAAAACAAAAAAATAGTGGTTTTAGGTGCTGGCGAAAGCGGTATTGGTACTGCGCTTTTAGCTCAGGCTAAGGGTTATGATGTTTTTGTTTCAGATAAGGGAACGATTAAAGAAAATTATAAGCAATCGCTAATTGATAATAACGTCACGTTTGAAGAGCAGCAGCATACCGAATCTAAAATTTTAGATGCCGATGTGGTTATGAAGAGTCCAGGAATACCAGATAAAGCGCCGCTTGTGAAACAACTTCGCGAAAACGGGACTCAAGTTATTTCAGAAATCGAATTTGCTTCAGAGTTTACTAATGCAACTTGTGTGGCTATTACAGGAAGTAATGGTAAAACAACGACTGCCAGATTAACTCATTTCATTTTGGAAAAAGAATTGGAAGTTGGTTTAGGAGGTAATATTGGCGACAGCTTTGCTTTACAGGTTCTACAAAAAGATGCACCAAATTATGTGTTAGAGATTAGTAGTTTTCAGCTGGACGACTGTTACGCTTTTAATCCTAAAATTGCCATTATAACAAATATTACACCAGATCATTTAGATCGGTACGATTATAAATTAGAAAATTATGTAGCGTCTAAATTTCGCATTGTTCAAAACCATACCGAAAATGATGTTCTTATTTACGATGCGGACGATGAGATTCTTAACGAGTACATAAATACACACGACATAAAATCAACCTTAATACCATTTTCATTAGTCAAAACTTTTAAAAATGGTGCTTATTTATCAGATAACAACCTTACAATAACCTTAGAAAACAACACATTCAGTATGCCTACAAAAGATCTAGCTTTAAACGGAAATCACAACATTAAAAATGCTATGGCTGCAGCTACCGTAGCCAGTTTGTTAAAAATTAGAAAACAAACTATTAGAGAAAGTTTAGAGAATTTTCAAGGTGTAGAACATCGTTTAGAGAATGTGCTTAAAATAAATAAGGTGCAATATATTAACGACTCTAAAGCAACTAATGTAAATGCGACCTATTATGCCCTAGAAAGTATGGAGGCTCCAACCGTGTGGATTGTTGGTGGTGTAGATAAAGGTAATAATTATAAAGAGTTATTTCCATTTGTAAATGAAAAGGTTAAGGCAATTATATGTTTAGGTAAGGATAACGAGAAATTAAAGGAAAACTTTAGTGGCATGGTAGATATTCTTGTAGAAACTGAATATATGAGTGAAGCTGTTAAGATTGCATACAAAATAGCAGAAGCAGGAGATAATGTGTTGTTGTCTCCAGCGTGTGCGAGTTTCGATTTATTTGAAAATTACGAAGACCGTGGGAGACAGTTTAAAGCATCTGTAAGAAATTTATAAACAACTATAAAAAGTATTTAATACAGCATTTAAAGGAAAGTAATGGAAATGAAAACCGTGTTTAATAACATAAAAGGAGATCGGCTAATCTGGGCTTTGGTGGCGCTGTTGGCTATATTTTCGTTTTTACCGGTTTATAGTGCGTCCAGTAATTTAGCATATGTTACAGGTTCTGGAAACACATTTACTTTTTTTATAAAGCATTTTATTCATTTGCTTATGGGGTTTGGAATTATGTATGGCGTACATAAATTTCCTTACCGTTACTTTAGAGGGCTGTCGTTAATCATGTTGCCTTTAGTAATTGTTTTACTTATTATAACCATGATTCAAGGCACCACTATAGATGGTGCTAATGCCAGCCGATGGATTAGAATTCCTATTGTGGGCGTTTCGTTTCAAACATCAACTTTTGCTTCGGTGGTTTTAATGGTTTATGTGGCGCGATACCTATCAAAAATAAAAGATGAAAAGGTGTCGTTTAAAGAGACCATTCTGCCTCTGTGGTTTCCTGTGTTTTTGGTTTTAATGCTTATTTTACCAAGTAACTTTTCTACTACGGCTATTATATTTTCAATGGTATTGGTATTAACCTTTCTTGGAGGTTATCCAATTCGGTATCTGGCAGCAATTGTTGGAGCAGGTCTAATTGGTTTTATCATGTTCGTGTTGGTAGCAAAAGCATTTCCAGACGCTATGCCTAATCGTGTAGATACATGGATAAGCAGAATTGAAAATTTCTCCGATAACGCAGATACCAAAGAAGATTATCAAATTGAAAAAGCTAAAATAGCAATTGCTTCTGGCGGTATAAAAGGTGTTGGACCCGGTAAAAGTATTCAAAAAAACTTTTTGCCTCAGTCGTCATCCGACTTCATATTTGCAATTATTATAGAAGAATACGGAATGATTGGTGGATTGTTCTTGCTGCTTATGTATATGTTTTTACTCTTTAGAATAGTAATTGTAGCTCAAAAAAGCGATTCTGTATTTGGAAAACTGCTTGTTTTAGGAGTTGGTATTCCTATCATTTTTCAAGCATTAATAAATATGGCTGTGGCGGTGGAATTATTCCCAGTTACAGGACAGACCTTGCCATTTGTAAGTAGTGGAGGTACCAGTATTTGGATGTCATGTTTAGCTATAGGAATTATTTTAAGCGTAAGTGCTAAACGTGAAGAGTTAAAACAAAAAGAGTCTAACGATTTAGACGAAGATTTAGAAGATAATCCTTTGGAAGTGCTTTCTGAAGCGATGTAAAAAGAAAAGATAAGAATATAAAAATAGAAATGACAACTCGTAAATCACATCATTACAAAATTATACTCTCTGGCGGCGGTACAGGTGGTCACATCTATCCTGCAATTGCCATAGCTAACGAGCTTAAAAGCCGTTACCCAGAAGCAGAGTTTCTTTTTGTTGGAGCAAAAGATCGCATGGAGATGGAAAAAGTGCCTCAGGCGGGGTATGCTATTAAGGGTTTGTGGATTACGGGCATTCAACGTGCTTTAACTTTAAAAAATATAGCGTTTCCATTTAAATTGGCGAGTAGTTTATATAATGCTTATAAAATTGTAAACAAATTTAAGCCAGATGTCGCTATAGGTACTGGTGGTTTTGCTAGTGGCCCATTATTGCAAATGGCAAATTTAAAAGGAGTGCCAACCTTGGTGCAAGAGCAAAACTCTTATCCTGGTATTACAAATAAGCTGTTAGCTAAACGAGCTAATAAAATATGTGTGGCGTATGACGGATTAGAGCGCTTTTTTCCAAAAGAAAAACTCATTAAAACAGGAAACCCTGTGCGTCAGGATTTGTTAGATGTAAGTCAAAATGGAGAAGAAGCTCAAAAATTCTTCAACTTAAAAAAAGATAAAAAGACACTATTAGTTTTAGGTGGGAGTTTAGGTGCAAAAGCTATTAATGAATTAATTGAATCGAAACAAGACTATTTCAAAAGTAATAATATTCAAGTTATTTGGCAATGTGGAAAGTTATATGCAGAGCGTTTTGAAAAATATAATGCAACAGAAGATATTCAGGTACATACTTTTTTAAATCGAATGGATTTAGCCTATGCTGCGGCAGATGTAATTATCTCTAGAGCAGGAGCAAGTTCTGTTTCAGAATTATGTATTGTTGGGAAACCTGTTGTGTTTATTCCTTCGCCTTACGTAGCAGAAGACCATCAGACTAAAAATGCCGAAGCTGTAGTAAGTAAAAATGCTGCATTGTCAATCCCACAAAATAAATTAGAAGAAGTGTTTGAAGCGCAGTTTTCAGCATTACTAAATTCAGCTGAACAACAAGCTGAATTATCTCAAAATATAAAACAACTGGCCCTTACAAATGCAACTAAAGCTATTGTAGACGAAGTTGAAAAACTATTAAAAAAATAATGAGTACGACAACATCACATACTGCAAATATTCGCTATACCAATATCTATTTTCTAGGTATTGGAGGAATTGGTATGAGTGCTTTGGCGCGTTATTTTAAAGCTATGGGTAAAATGGTGGCGGGTTACGATAAAACAAAAACCGATTTAACTCAGACCTTGGATGATTTAGATATAGAAATTCATTATACCGATTCTGTAGCCAATATTCCTAAAAATTATTTTAACCATCATAATACTTTGGTGGTCTATACACCTGCTTTGCCAAAAGATTCTAGGGAATTAGCCTATTTTAAAAATAATGGGTTCGATGTTTTAAAACGAAGTGAAGTTTTAGGTTTAATTACTAAAAACACCTTTAGTTTAGCAGTTGCTGGAACTCACGGTAAAACGACTACCACTTCAATTTTAGGACACTTATTACGTTTTTGTGAGGTGAAATTAACCGCTTTTTTAGGCGGAATTAGTGAAAATTACAACAGTAATTTAATACTAAATGGTGATGAGGTAAGTGTTATTGAAGCAGATGAATTTGATCGCTCATTTTTAACATTATCTCCAGATATTGCGTGTATCACTTCAATGGATGCCGACCATCTGGATATTTATGGAAGCAAAGAAGCCTTGCATGAGTCGTTTAACGACTTCGCTAAAAGACTAAAACCTGAAGGTGTGTTTTTTGTTAAAAATGGCCTGCCTATAGATGGTTTAACTTATGGTGTTGAAGATAATTCCGATTATACTGCTCAAAATGTAACTATAAAACAAGGAAGCTATCATTTCGATTTAAAAACGCCGCAAGAAACGTATGCAGGTTTTACGTTTAGTTTGCCAGGAAGACATAATTTGTCTAATGCTACCGTAGCATTAGCTATGGCATTAAAACAAGGTTGTAATCCGGAAGATTTGAAAAAGGCTTTAGCCGATTTTAAAGGTGTACAACGCAGATTTAGCTATCAAATAAAAACAGATGATTTAGTGTATATAGACGATTATGCACATCATCCAGAAGAAATTAATGCGGTACATCAAGCTGTTAGGGAGATGTATCCGGATACTTCGGTAACTGTTGTGTTTCAGCCACACCTGTTTTCTAGAACTAAAGATTTCGGTCAGGAATTTGCCGATAGTTTATCAAAATTTGATGACATTTTACTGTTAGATATTTATCCAGCTAGAGAGATGCCTATAGAAGGTGTAGACTCAAATTGGTTATTGGAAATGATAATAAATCCAAACAAAAAAGTAATTAACAAATCAGATCTGGTTGAAGAAATAAAGGCAACCAAAAACAAAGTGATTTTAAGTTTGGGTGCAGGAGATATTGGGGAACAGGTTAAGCAAATCAAAAAAGGATTGTTAAATGAAAATTAATTATAACTACATAAAAATAAGCTTATTAGCCATTTTTACAGTGATTATCTGTTCATTTGCCACATCAAGGAATAAAAAGCGTTTGGTAAGCAAACCTCAAATAGAATTTTTAGGCACCAATAACCTTTTTATAACGAGTGATGCTGTTAGTAACTTGTTAATACAAAATCATCCAGCTTATAAAAACCTTACAAAAGAAGCTTTAGATTTGAATGGTTTAGAGCAGTCCTTACTGAAAAATCCAATGATCTCTAATGCAGAGGTTTATGTGAATGCGCAAGGTGTTTTAAAGGCAGAAGTATTGCAAAAACAACCTATAGCTCGCGTTATGGGTCAGCAACAATTTTATATAGATAGTAATGGTGGCTACATGCCATTATCGGCTAACTATACAGAACGTGTTCCGTTTGTAACTGGTGAAGTTTCAAAGCAAAAGCTAAATCTAGTATACCAAATGGCGCATGCTGTGTTAAATGATTCGTTTTTAAAAAAACAGGTCATTGAAATTCATCAGGATAAAGATGAGTTAATTAGTTTAAAACTAAGAGAGACTAATTTTGAAGTGATTGTTGGATCACTTGAAAATTTAGAAAAAAAAGTCAATAACCTGAAAGCTTTTTTTATAAAAGCCACTAAGGATAAGACGTTAAATGAGTATAAAACCGTGAATTTGCAATTTGATAACCAAGTTGTTTGTAGCAAAGTTTAAGTTATGGAACAGAATATTGCAGTAGGATTAGATATAGGTACCACAAAAATTGTGGCCATGATTGGTCGTAAAAACGAGTATGGTAAAATTGAGATTTTAGGGATTGGAAAATCTAAAAGTCTTGGTGTTCACCGTGGTGTAGTTAATAACATTACGCAAACTATTCAGTCTATACAACTGGCTATACAAGAGGCCGAAGCAGAAGCTTCAGAAAAAATAGATGGTGTAACTGTAGGAATTGCAGGACAGCATATTAGAAGCTTACAACACAGCGATTATATTACCAGACCAAATTCGGAAACGGTTATAAGTGAGGAAGATATAGACCGCTTAATTGGTCAGGTCCATAAATTAGTAATGCTGCCCGGAGAAGAAATCATCCATGTTTTACCTCAAGAATACAAGGTAGATGGTCAGGCAGAAATTAAAGAACCTATTGGAATGTACGGCGGGCGATTAGAAGCTAATTTTCATGTCGTGGTAGGGCAAGTGTCATCTATTAGAAATATTGGTAGATGTGTGCAAAGCGCTAATTTAAAATTAGACGGCATTACACTAGAGCCATTAGCATCTGCAAATGCGGTATTAAGTCAGGAAGAAAAAGAAGCAGGAGTTGCCTTAATAGATATAGGTGGTGGTACTACAGACTTAGCAGTTTTTAAAGATGGAATTATCCGCCATACTGCAGTTATTCCTTTTGGAGGAAATGTCATAACCGAAGATATTAAAGAAGGTTGTTCTATCATAGAAAAACAGGCCGAATTATTAAAAGTGAAATTTGGTAGTGCATGGCCTGGAGAAAATAAAGACAATGAAATTGTCTCTATTCCAGGATTAAGAGGTCGCGAACCGAAAGAAATTACATTAAAAAACTTATCTAAAATTATTCATGCCAGAGTGGTGGAAATTATAGAGCAGGTGTACGTAGAAATTAAAAACTACGGACATGAGGAGCAAAAGAAAAAATTAATAGCAGGTATTGTACTAACCGGTGGAGGTGCTCAATTAAAGCACTTAAAGCAGTTAGTAGAATATATTACAGGAATGGATACCAGAATTGGTTATCCAAATGAGCATTTAGCAGGAGAAAGTGATGATGTATTAACAAGTCCATTATACGCAACCGCGGTTGGATTAGTAATGGATGGTTTAAAACGCCAGCAGCGTCAACGTGAAGAAGCAGCAGATTTGTTCTTAGCTAATGAAAAAGAAAAAGCTGAAGAAGAAGAAAGCAAAGCTTCAGAAGTTTTAAGTAATGAAGTTGAAGAAGAAGAGCAGCCTCAAGAAGAAGTGCAAAAAGTTAAAAAACCAAGACGCTCGTTACTAGACAGTTTAGCCGAACGTGTGAGGGATTTTTTAGACAATGCAGAATAAAAAATTAATAAAGAAAAGAAAAAGAATAGTAAACCAGCAAAATTAGAATTTATGAGCAGCAACAACGAATTCGAAAGCATATCATTTGATTTACCAAAAAATCAATCTAACGTCATAAAAGTAATTGGCGTTGGTGGAGGTGGTAGTAATGCCATTAATCACATGTTCCAGCAAGGTATAAATGGCGTAGATTTTGTCATTTGTAATACAGACTCTCAAGCACTTCAAAATAGTGGAGTGCCTAATAAAATCCAATTAGGAGTTCACCTAACCGAAGGTTTAGGAGCAGGTGCAAATCCGCATGTTGGAGAGCAGTCTGCAGTAGAAAGCTTCGAGGAAATTAAACGTATGTTAGACACTAATACAAAAATGGTGTTTATCACAGCCGGAATGGGTGGAGGAACAGGAACTGGTGCTGCTCCTGTAATTGCAAAGATGGCTAAAGATTTAGACATTTTAACGGTTGGTATTGTAACAATTCCTTTTCAATTTGAAGGGAAAATGCGTAATGAACAAGCGCAGTTAGGAATTGAAAAATTAAGAAAAGAAGTTGATTCTCTAATCGTTATTAATAACAATAAGCTACGTGAGGTCTATGGAAACTTAGGCTTTAAAGCAGGGTTTTCTAAAGCAGATGAGGTTTTAGCAACTGCATCTCGTGGTATTGCCGAAGTTATAACACATCACTACACACAAAACATCGATTTACGTGATGCTAAAACGGTTTTAAGTAACAGTGGTACTGCTATAATGGGTTCTGCAACTGCTTCAGGACAAAATAGAGCTCAAGAAGCCATTACAAGTGCATTAGATTCACCTTTATTAAACGATAATAAAATTACCGGAGCTAAAAACGTATTGTTGCTAATCGTTTCTGGTAGTCAAGAAATAACTATTGATGAAATAGGAGAAATTAACGACCATATCCAATCTGAAGCTGGTCATGGCGCTAACATAATTATGGGTGTTGGTGAGGATGATAGTTTAGAAGATTCAATTTCTGTAACTATTATAGCAACGGGTTTTGATGTCGAGCAGCAAAACGACATTACTAATTTAGAAACTAAAAAAGTAATTCATTCTTTGGAAGACGACCAAAGTATGAAACAAGATTTGTCTGCTCAAAAAACAATTGTTGCTCCCGCAAAACCTCAACCGGTTAACGAGCCTAAACCAGAGCCAATTATTAAGCACACGCTGGATCTTGATGAAGATGTAGAAGCTGTAACAGAGCCTATTCAAAAATCAACAGAAAAAAAACCACATACAGAACCAACAAACCATTTAGAGTTAATACCAACGAGTGAATTAATAAAAAATATAAATGTGGTTTATGATGAAGTTCAGGTTAATGTAGAGGATTTTAATGATTTTGTAATTACGTCTTCTGCAACAGCAAATGAGGAAGAAGAGGTTGAAGAAGAAGAACAACAAATAACTTTGACTTTCGATTTACCTTTTAACGAATCTATGGATTTTGTTGAGAAAGAACCTGAAGCTAAAAATGAACCACAAGTAGAAGCGTCAATAGAAACGGTTAAAGAAGTGAAGCCAGTAATTCATCAACTTACAGACGATGAAAAAAATATTGAGGTTAATGATGAAGTAGAAATCATTCCAATTACCAAATCAACTAGTAATGGAGAAGTACGTTATGCGTTAGACGATTATGATTTGGAAGAATCATCAATTAATAAAGTAGCTGAAACTACTAGTAAAGATAATGATGAAGAAGAAGATGCCGATTTAAATATGTTTGTAAAAGGATCATTAGAGGATAATTCTGTTTTATCAGAAGATTCGGATGCCGATACTTCAGATCCTTTAAACTTGCCTATTTCAGAATTGTTAAAAAGTAGAGCAGACGAGCGTCGTAAAAAAATGAAAGCGTTTAATTACAAATTTAATAATCAGAAGATTGATGATATTGAAAAGATTCCTGCATATAAACGTCAAGGTTTGGATTTGGAAGAAGGACAGCATTCATCAGACTTAAATTCTTCAAGAACGATGCTTGGAACGGATGATAATAATGACATCCAATTACGTAGTAATAACTCGTTCTTACATGATAATGTAGATTAAAAACCGACTATAAATTAATCCTAAAATCCAAGTTTTATCTATTGAAACTTGGATTTTTATTTTTTAACTTAGCAAAAAAAACCATGAGTTTATCTACCGAAATAATGACGGCGCTTAAAACCGCAATGAAAGAAAAAGACCAAACGGCTTTAACGGCTTTACGTGCAGTAAAATCGGCTATATTGTTAGCTCAAACAGAAACAGGTTCTAAAGAAGAACTAACAGAAGAGCAGGAGTTAAAAATTCTTCAAAAACAGGTAAAGCAACGTAAGGATAGTGCTGCCATGTTTTTAGAACAAAACCGTGAGGATTTAGCAGCGCCAGAATTGGCAGAAGCAGCTATAATTGCTCAGTTCTTACCAGAAGAAATGAGCGAAGAAGATATAAAGAAAGCTGTAGATGCAGTCATAGCTCAAACTGGTGCAGAAGGCATGAAAGATATGGGTAAGGTAATGGGCTTGGTAAGTAAAGAATTAGCCGGTCGTGCCGATGGGAAGACCATTTCAAATATTGTAAAAGCACAATTAGCATAACCTAATAAACGGCTCTGTGGCGCAACTGAATAGCGCACTGGATTTCGGCTCCAGCGGTTGTGGGTTTGAATCCCTCCAGAGTCACGAATAAATAAAAAAGGAGAAAAATAATTATTGAGCAAGCTCATGTTATTTTTCTCCTTTTTATGTTTTCAAAGCGCAGCTTTATATAATCAACTTCGTACTTAGGTTGTGAGGTTTCAGTATTAAAACAAACTCTGTTTAGAAAATTATACTTCTAAAATGATTACTTCAGTTGTTATGTATATTCTTCGGGATATCTTCATTTGAATTTAAACAGTTATCACATAAATAACTTAATATTTAAAATAAAAGCTGAATGACCAATACAAGTATTATTGTATTTACTATAGCTTTTAATAGCTTTTTATGTTCGGTGTAGCTTAGGATGAGCGTCATGAAAGTTAAAAAAGCCATGACTATTAATATCTGGGCAAATTCAATTCCTAAATTAAAGGCAATTAATGTTTTGATTAGACTCTCATCATCAAAAAGCATGTGTTTAATAAAACTGGAAAAGCCCATGCCATGTATAAGACCAAAGCCGGCAATAATAAGATAATTAATGGTATCTAGTCTTTTCTTTTGGCTATTGCTATATAAATGATAATAATTTTTAAGACAAGTAAATAGTACGGTTACGGTAATAAGAATTTCAATAACATCAATATTAAATTGAATATAGCCTAAAGTTGCCAAAATAAGCGTTAAAGAATGACCTAAGGTAAAGGCAGTAACTAATTTTAAAACCACTTTCCAGTCGGATAAACTATATAACAAACTAAACGCTACAATAAAATAAAAGTGGTCTAAGCCACTTAAATCTAAAATATGATTAATGCCAAGTTTAAAATATTCTATAAACATTAAGGTAATTTTAATTCGGGTTGATATTTATTTAAGGTGAAGTGTTTTGAATTGTATATAAGCTTGTGTTCCTGATTCATAAATACTTCTGTAAGCAAATTATTATATATTATAATGTTGTCTGTAGGTGTTGCTTTGGCAGACAAAAATACATTAAGCGTAATTCCATCTTTCGAGACATGTAACCGGTCTATCTGAAGATTTATTTTTACAGAATTAACAAGTAAATAATAACGCTCATTAATATAGCGCTGTAAAGCCTGTGTGCCAGAACTGTCTAACTGTGAGAAATCGGCGTGTTTTAAACGGTAAGATGCCGCAAGATGCTCCGATAAATCATCTAGAAAAAAGCGTGTTTCTATTGTAATGTTTTCTTTATTCTGAAACGTGACTTTGCTAAACGTACATTTTAAAGGATGAAAAATTAAGGTGTAGGTTAGAACACAGATAAGACTAAGTAATTTCATAAGTCTAAAAGTTGAAAAAGCGAAGCACAATAAGTACTTCGCTTAAAAGTTATTCATTTAATCTCTTCATTTTATTACGATTTTCATCTCGTAAATTTTATCGGCATGAATTTTTAAAAGGTAAGTGCCACTTGCTAAATGCCCTTTTTCAAGTTTAAATTCGCGTTTATTTACATTTTTAAAATCGAATAATTTTTTACCATTTAAATTGAATAATTCTAATTTTGAAATGTTATGGTTAGCTTCAATTTTAGCAAAATCTTCAATAGGGTTAGGAAATAATTTAATGTTTTTTCCTTCTTTTTCATCAAATGTAAAGGTACTTAAGGTATTATCTACCACATTAAAATAGACACGATTAGAGACTTCATCATAACTATCATCCGTAAACATTACAATAAAATAATCTCCAACAGTATCCGGTACTTGGTTTGGCTCACCAGAAGTTCCAGATGTTTCAGAAATTGTAGTTGTTCCGTTTGCTAAACCATCAAAATATTTATAGGTAAATAACTGGTCTGTTCCTGGAGTATCACCGTCGTTAAAAATACCTAACCAGTCTTTTTCTAAACCAGGACCATCATTAAAAGTCACTTGTATTTCTTCATCTAAATCGTAAGTCGTTTTATTTGTAGAAATATTGGTAATTTGATCTCCAACTTGAAAGTAAACACGCTCTCCAATTTCTTTATAACCATCTAAAATGTGGTAGGTTGCATAATAGTAGCCTTTAGGTAAATTGTTAAACGTTCTGGTGCCATTTATAGCGTCTGTATATTGCCAAGTCGTATTGGTGCCTACTCCAGGTTCAAAACCAACCTTATAAATTGCAATCCAATCATTGGTATTAAAAGGAGAATTGGCGTAGGTAATATTTACAGGATCTCCAAGGTTGTATTCTGTAAAATCACTGGTTAAGGTTGGGATGTCTCCAAACCAGAATTCTTTTCGTGGAGCAACTTCAGTATAAGTATCATTTTCAAAAAATACTACAAAATACTCTCTATTTTTATTTGCAGCGTTATTAGCAATAGTTAGAGATAAATTTCCGCTGGTATTTCCATTTACATAACTCCAAGAGGTGCTTGCAGGACCTCCAGGGGTTTGCCCTTTTTTGTAAAGACCAATCCAGTCTGTATTATTTCCTGGACCATTAGTGTAATCTATTTGTACAGGTTCTGACACGTTATAATACGTGCTGCTTAGTTCTAAATTTGGTGTTCCGTCTATACTTCCTGTTACAGTAAAGCTTAAAGGAGCAGACCAGTTACTCCATTTTAAATTTTCGTCTCTATGTCTTACTCTAATAAAATGTGTACCGTTATTAAGCTGATTGGTATTTACAGTATAGTCAAAAATCCCTAAGCCTTCACCTATATTTGCTGTTTCATCGGTCGTAGCAGCAGGACCATAAAAATTGTCTTTACTTCTAAAACGATCGACTTCTAAAATAGAAAAATCTGATGCACTTGAAATTTGAAATTGTGTAGAGTAGTAAGCTTCCGAAGAAGTGGTTGAATAAGCAGAGCTATTAAACGTATACGGTAAATTTACAGGAGCGGTAATTGTATTTGTTACCGTTGGCGTGTCTGGATTTGCACTGTTTTTCTTGTAATGAAACTCATCTAACAATTCATTATTTTTAGAAGTGGTTAAACTTCCAATGGTGTAAGATTGTACTTTAAATTCTTGAGCATCATTGTCAATTTCCATAATCTGATAGGCAAAATTAGACCAAGACCCAATAGTCTCTTCATGATCGGTTTCATTATTAGAATCTCCCCAATATTGTGGCCAAGCAGTTCCACCAGAAATCATATGGTATCCATTATGGTCTTTAAATTGCCCTCTAGAATATAAATGATGGTGTCCTGCTACATGCAATACAAACTTATCGGTTGTTTTTAAATTTGGTAAAATAGTTGTGTTATACCATGGAGAATAGTCGTTACTGTATTGCTCTGCCTGAAAAGGTCTGTGTGCTGTGGTAATAATCCAATCCACATTAGCATCATTTTTAGCCGCATTTATGACAGCATTTCCCCAAGCTGTTTGAGTGTTTCCTTGTAACTCTGTGTCGAATACCACAAATAACACATTTTCCATCTGGTACGCATAATAACGTTCTGTATTAGAGTTAATCCCTTGGTAGGTTAAATTATCGTCTAAAATAAAATGCTCGTAATAAGCATTTATACCCATAGAGCCGTACACTTCATGATTTCCAACCGCTGTAATTAAAGGTAAGCTAGGTGTTATGATATTTTGTTTTTCAAAATGAATTTTCTCGTAATGGGTTAAATTCCCTAAATCTACCTGGTCGCCATCATTAACTATTAAATTAATATGGTCTGCAATTGGTGTTCCGTATAACTGCTCAGCTTTATCTTTTGCTGCTTGTACCAACTCATTAAATTTATAATAAGGTTGTCCCTGGTAATTAATTAACTGGTGGTCTCCCAAAAAGATAAAACGCAGTTTCCCAGAGCTGCTACCTTCAGCTTTTGGGGTTTTAAAGTAATGTACAGTAGACTCGTCTGAAGCACCACTTTTAACCTGATAATAATATCCAGTATCTGGTGTTAGCCCAATTAACTTCACATTGTGCCAATGGTAAGGCGTATTATATCCAGGATCTTGAGGCTCTAAATTAACACGGGTACCTGTCGCATTTAGATTAAGATTGTTTGCGGTTAAACCATATATAACCGTTGGGTTTGTTCCATTTTCATTATCGGTTTTCCAGCTTACCCAAACAGACTCCGATTTTGCAGCCTGTAAATAAGGTTTTATGGTTTGTGCGTGTAAAGATTTAGTCGCAAATGCAAATGCAATAAGTACTAATAATGCGTTAAAGTGCTTCATAGGTTTGGTTTATTTTTGATTGAGTTATTGCAAATGTATAAGTGAAGTGTTTTTTTAATGTAGCCTGAAAGTTATTAAACCTTTAACATCTATTGTTTAATGTTAATAAAGTGTAACGATAAGCTTTTAGTAAAATTTTTTAGATTTTATATGTAAAGATGCTATTTTTACCCCATGATGTATTTAAAAATAGAGTCGCCATTAGTCTATATGATATTTAATGGATTGATGCTTTTGGGCTTTGTGTTCTTGTTATATAAGTTGACTGAACGCTTTTATTATAAAATCTTCAATAGGTCGCTATTTATACATTTTTATCCTTTTAAAAAGAAGCTTTCAGATAAAGACCGACAATTTATAAGTACACATTTTAAATTTTACAGAACATTATCCGCAAAACGAAAAACCTATTTTGAACATCGTTTAGTTCAATTTGTAAAAAAGAAGGAATTTATTGGTCGCGATGGTTTTATCGTAACACCTGATGTGGAATTGTTATTAGGGGCGACAGCAGTTATGCTAACTTTTGGGATGAAATATTTCTATATTAAAATTTTAGAGCGTATTATTATTTATCCGGGAGAATTTTATTCTACCGTGAGTGACGATTATCATAAAGGAGAATTTAATCCAAAACTCAATGCCATAGTATTTTCTTGGAAGGATTTCTTACAAGGATTTAAAATTGAAAATGATAATTTAAATTTAGGAATCCACGAGTTTACCCATGCCATCCATTTTAATAGTTTAACAGAAACCGATTACAGTTCGAAAATATTTAAGCGAAGTTTTGCAGAGCTTACTTTGTTTTTAAGCCAAAATGAACCTCTACGTAAAGAGTTAATTGCCTCACAGTATTTTCGAGACTACGCATTTACAAATCAGTTTGAGTTTTTGGCGGTGTTAATTGAAAATTTCATAGAAACACCAGAAAACTTCAAAAGCCATTTTCCTAATCTTTACAGAAAAGTCAAACGGCTTTTAAAATTTAATTTTGCTAATTATTAATAAGTTATTAGCTATTCGCTAAAGCTTTTAGATCTTTTACAGTATCTGTTGGGTTTGTAGCTCCAAAAACATAGCTTCCAGCCACTAGAACATCTGCACCAGCATCTACAAGTTGTTTTGCATTTTTATTAGTTACTCCACCATCAATTTCTATTAATGTAGAAGCTCCTTTTTTAGTAATTAAGGCTTTTAATTGTTCTACTTTAGTGTATGTATTCTCTATAAAGCTTTGTCCACCAAACCCAGGATTTACACTCATTAAACACACCATATCAATATCATTTATAGTATCTTCTAAAACATTAATACTGGTATGCGGATTTAAAGCAACACCAGCTTTCATACCTGCTGCTTTTATAGCTTGTAGTGTTCTGTGTAAATGTGTGCAGGCTTCGTAGTGCACTGTTAAAATATCGCTTCCTAGGTCTGCAAATGTTTGGATATACTGATCTGGATTCACAATCATTAAATGCACATCTATAGTTTTTTTAGCATGCTTGGTAATGGCTTTTAAAACAGGCATTCCAAAAGAAATATTTGGTACAAAAACTCCATCCATAATATCAATATGAAACCAATCGGCATCACTTGCATTAATCATTTCAATATCGCGCTGAAGATTGGCAAAGTCTGCCGCTAAAACTGAAGGTGCTATTAATTTACTAGACATTTATTATACATTTTAAAGTTGTGCAAATATATTAAAAATAAAAACCCTTAGCGTTAACTAAGGGTTTCAAAATATATAATTCTATAATTTAGAAAATTTATCCTAAATATGTTTTTAAAATTTTACTTCTAGAGGTATGTTTTAAACGACGAATCGCTTTTTCTTTAATTTGACGAACACGCTCACGAGTTAAATCAAACGTTTCACCAATTTCTTCTAAAGTCATTGGATGTTGATTTCCTAAACCAAAATATAAACGAATTACGTCTGCTTCACGAGGTGTTAAAGTTTCTAATGCACGCTCAATTTCTGTACGTAAAGACTCGTGTAATAATTCACGATCTGGGTTTGGAGATTCACCAGAGTTTAAGACATCATATAAGTTAGAATCTTCACCTTCAACTAAAGGCGCATCCATACTTACGTGACGACCAGAATTTTTCATAGACTCTTTAACATCGTTAATAGTCATGTCTAATTCTTTAGCAATTTCTTCTGGGCTTGGTGGACGCTCATGTGCTTGCTCTAAGTGAGCAAAAGTTTTATTAATTTTATTAATCGAACCAATTTTATTTAATGGTAAACGTACAATACGAGATTGTTCTGCAAGCGCTTGTAAGATGGATTGACGAATCCACCATACTGCATAAGATATAAATTTAAAACCACGCGTTTCATCAAAACGCTGTGCGGCTTTAATTAAACCTAAATTACCTTCGTTAATTAAATCTGGTAACGTTAAACCTTGGTTTTGGTATTGTTTTGCAACAGAAACAACGAAACGTAAATTAGCTTTGGTTAATTTTTCTAAAGCAATTTGATCTCCTGCTTTAATACGCTGTGCTAATTCTACTTCTTCATCGGCAGTAATAAGATCTACCTTTCCTATTTCTTGTAAATATTTATCTAATGATGCGGTCTCTCTGTTGGTTACCTGTTTGGTAATTTTAAGTTGTCTCATTTAAATATATGGGCTTTTAATTAGTGTTCTCATATACTTATACGTGAGATTTTTCAAAATGTTACAAAAAATTCATTTTTTTAAATAAAAAAAAAGCTATCCGTTAGGATAGCTTTTAAGTTTTAAACTAAAAAAGTTTAGTTGTTATCATCGTCAGTAGCTTCGTTTACTGCATCTTCTACAGCTTCACCAGCTTCTTCAGTTTCATTTACGGCATTGTCAATTGCTTCACCAACAGCTTCAAAACCACCTTCAGCAGCTTCTTCTGTGTCTTGAGCAGCTTCTTCAATAGCATCACCAGTTTGTTCCATTGCGTTTTCGGCATCTTGTTTGTCTTCTTCTCTACAAGATGTAAATGTTGCACATAAAGCTAAAAAAAGAGCTCCTGTATAAATTAATTTTTTCATTTTGATTAGTTTTTAATTATTTAATACAGGATAAATTAACAACATTTATATTTAAATAAGAATTTTTTTGAAATTATTTTAACATTTAAATGCGTTTAAGTTAAAAAAATCCATAATTGTTTTAGTAGCACCTTTTCTTTCTGAAATGAATTGTGCCGATTGATGACTCATTTGTCTTCTAAGCTCATTATCCTTTACGAGTTTACTTAATTGTGTTTTAAAATTTTCACTTGAAGCAATTTCCATAGCACCATTACAAGAAATTAATTCTTTTGCTTCAGGAAATTTATTATGGTTTGTTCCAAAGAGTATAGGCACACCAAAAGTTGCAGGCTCTAAAATATTGTGTAAACCAGAATGTCCTGCTGCGCCGCCTACATAAGCTATGTCTGCATAAGCATATACTTTACTTAATAAACCAATAGTATCTAGAATAAAAACTTGCGTGCGTTTTAAATCTAAGTTCTCAAGATTTGTATAGAGACCTGTTTTTAGATTAATTTTTTCAAGTAATGATTTTATTTTTTTAGGTTGAATTTCATGAGGTGCGATTATAATTTTTAATTCTTTAGAATTATTTATAGCGTCCAAGTACAAGGCCTCATCTTCAGCCCAAGAACTTCCAATGACTAAAAGTAAATGGTCTCCTTTAAAAGTTTCGACAAAATCTAATGTGTTGTTTAATTGTAGCTGATTTGTAACACGATCAAACCTTGTGTCTCCAGAAAAACTAGCCTGAGTATAATTTATTTTTTCCAATAAGTTTAGCGTTTCTGTATTTTGAGTAAATATGTGATTAAAGCTCTTTAAGGCTTTTTTAAAAATACTACCATACCATTTAAAATAAATTTGTTCTGGTCTAAATGCAGCAGAGATTAAAATACTCTTATAATCTTTCTTTTGTAACTCTATCAAATAATTAGGCCAAATGTCATATTTAACAAAAATGGTAAGCTCGGGTTTAAGCAGTGCAATAAATTTTTTAGAATTTGCTTTAGTATCTAACGGTAAATAAATAACCACATCTGCAATGGGAGAATGTTTTCTAATTTCATAACCCGATGGAGAAAAAAAACTTAAAACGATTTTATGTTCAGGGTAGCGTTTTTTAATTGCTTCAAATACAGGAAGTCCTTGCTCATATTCACCCAAAGAAGCACAATGAAACCAGATGGTTCTATCGCTTTCATTTATACCGGTTTTAATTTTTAAAAAACTTTCGCTTCGTCCTAAAACACCTTTTTTAATTTTTTCACTAAAAAGCGATAAGAATTTTAATATATACCTGGTAAATACGACCAATAAATTGTAAAACATACTTACAAATAAATTTAAGCTAAAATACAGTTCTTTAAACTTTTTTCATTGTTTTAAGAAAACGAATTTTGTATTATTGTTATATGAGAAAAATACAAATGGTCGACCTTAAAGGTCAATACGATAAAATTAAAGAAACCGTTAATGACTCTATTCAATCGGTTTTAGATACCACTTCATATATTAACGGGCCTTTAGTACACCAGTTTCAAAAAAACCTGGAAGACTATTTAGGTGTGAAACATGTAATTCCATGTGCCAATGGAACCGATGCGCTACAAATTGCCATGATGGGCTTGGGTTTGCAACCTGGAGATGAAGTGATAACGGCAGACTTCACCTTTGCTGCAACGGTAGAAGTTATTGCGCTTTTAAACTTAACACCAGTTTTGGTAGATGTAAATAAAGATGATTTCAACATTAATATTGAAGCTATAAAAAAAGCCATAACGCCAAAAACAAAAGCTATAGTTCCGGTGCATTTATTTGGACAATGTGCAAACATGGAAGCTATTATGCAATTGGCGGAAGAACATAATCTGTATGTTATAGAAGATAATGCACAAGGTATTGGTGCTAATTATACCTATAAAAATGGTAAAAAAGCCAAGTCGGGAACGATAGGGCATGTGGCGTCAACCTCTTTTTTTCCCTCTAAAAACTTAGGGGCTTATGGAGACGGCGGAGCAATTTTTACAAATGACGACGATTTGGCTCATACCATTAGAGGTATTGTAAATCATGGGATGTACGAGCGTTACCATCATGACGTGGTTGGCGTGAATTCTAGATTAGACTCTATGCAAGCAGCAGTTTTAGACGCCAAATTACCACATTTAGATACTTACAACGCGGCAAGAAGAGAAGCCGCACGAAAGTATAACGACGCATTTAAAGACGAAAAAAACGTTATTACACCTAAAACAGTAAATAATTGCGAAGGTATTTGTAGCACTTGCGACTGTCACGTATTCCACCAATACACTTTAAAAGTTAAGAATATAGACCGAGACGCCTTAGTTAAACACCTAAACGAGAACGGTATTCCTTGTGGTGTGTATTATCCAATCCCACTACACTCGCAAAAGGCCTATAAAGATTCACGTTATAACGAAGCCGATTTTCCAGTGACTAATCAATTGGTAAAGGAAGTGATTTCATTACCTATGCATACAGAGTTAGACGACGAGCAAATTGACTTTATCACTAAAACAGTTAAAGCATTTATTAATAAATAATATGTGGGCGTCCCCTTTTGGAGAAAAACCAAAAGGGCAGGCTTTTCATTCTATCTTTTTTTTGCATTACTGCAACAAAAAAAAGGATGTCATTACAATCCTTAACGCAATAACCAACACCTTATGAAAATACTAGTAACAGGCGGATTAGGCTATATAGGATCTCATACCGTTGTAGAACTTCAATCTCAAGGTCACGAAGTAATTGTTATAGATAATCTTTCAAACACCAGATTATCTGTTTTAGATGGTATTACTTCTATTACTGGCATTAAACCCGTATTTTATAATATAGATTTAACAGATAAAACTAAAACCAATCAGTTTTTTGAAATACATAAAGATTTAGGTGGTGTCATTCATTTTGCAGCTTATAAAGCAGTTGGAGAAAGTGTAAGCGACCCTTTAAAGTATTATGAAAACAACTTATTTTCTCTAATTAATATTTTAAATAATTTAAAGGAAAAGCAGTTATCAAATTTTATTTTTAGTTCGTCTTGTACGGTTTATGGAGAATCTTCAGAACAACCCATTACAGAAAGCGCGCCTGTTTTAAAAGCAGAATCTCCTTATGGTAATACCAAGCAAATTGGGGAAGAGATTATTCAGGATTTTTGTAAGTCTCAGTCATCATTTAAGGCAATAGCCTTACGGTATTTTAATCCTATAGGCGCACATGCATCTGCTAGAATAGGAGAGTTGCCTTTAGGAATACCTCAAAACTTGGTGCCGTACATTACACAAACTGCGGCAGGTATTAGAGAACAATTACAGGTTTATGGTAACGATTACCCAACACCAGACGGTACGTGTATTCGTGATTATATTCATGTGGTGGATTTAGCTAAGGCTCACGTTAAAGCTTTGGAAGTTTTAGCAGAACATAAAACGCATAAAAATTTCGATTTTTTTAATTTAGGAACAGGAAAAGGTAGTTCTGTTTTAGAAGTGGTCAAAACTTTTGAAAAAGTCACAGGTAAACCATTAAATTATAAGATTGCGCCTCGAAGAGAAGGCGATATTATTACCGCTTTCGCAGACACTAAAAAAGCAAAAGAGGGCTTAGGCTGGGAAACGAAATTAAATCTGGAAGAAGCTTTAGCATCTTCATGGAAATGGCAGCAAAATTTACGCAACACATAGATTAACAGGGGTTTAACAAGTATTACTTGTTATTGGCGATTAATTTTCTCATCTTTGCACAAATGATATTTGAACAAATGAAACTGATTAGAGTAAAACGACGCACCAAGTTAGAAAATAGATTTGCACCCAAAATGGGACGCGTTAATGCAAAAGTAACTTATATTAAAAAGCAATTTTTAGGAGTTCCAATCGCTACACTACATAAATATAGAGAGACCTATAGTGGTGAAGTTAAAGATTGTGTGGAATGCCAATTAAGTCGATAAGATTTAGAAAAAATAAAAAAAGCGAAAGTTAGACTTTCGCTTTTTTTGTGCTTAATATTTAATCTTCAGATAAGGTTTTCTTCTTTTTATTTCTAAAACTAGCTACTAGTAAGCAACCTAAGCCCACCATAACAGAAACGTCTGCAATGTTAAAAATCCCAGTTCTAAGCGAACCTCCAAAATCGATATGCATAAAATCGGTTACAGAGCCATAAACAATGCGGTCAAACACATTAGCAACGCCTCCACCAACAATACAGCAAAATCCAAATAAAGACATAGCATCTATACTTTTATCGGTTAAAATCATACGCAATACAAAGCCTAATACCAAAATAGGTAATAGCCACAGTAAAGCAATTTTTATGAACGGATGAAAATCGCCACCTAATCCTAAAAAGGCACCATCATTTTCAACGTTATTTAATGTAAAGACACTACCTAAAACCTTCACTTCTTCATAAGGCATTAAGGTGGCTCGGGCAATTACTTTGCTAATTTGGTCTAAAGCTATATTAATAACAATTAGACTAAGAATGTAAACGGTTCTTTTAGACATTAGGCTTGTGTTTCAAAAGTTGCTGAAGCTGTTTCTGCGCTACGGTCTATTTTCTTAACTAAGCCTTGTAATACATTTCCTGGTCCAACTTCTGTAAATAAAGTTGCTCCATCTGTAATCATTTGTTGTACAGATTGTGTCCATTTTACTGGTGCGGTTAACTGCGAAATTAAATTTGCTTTAATTTTGTTTTCATCGGTTACTGCATTTGCTGTAACATTTTGGTATATAGGACAGTTTGGCTTAGAAAATGTGGTATTTTCTATAGCAGCAGCAAGTTCTTCTCTAGCAGGCTCCATCATAGGTGAGTGAAATGCACCACCAACTGGTAATACTAATGCACGTTTGGCTCCAGCTTCTTTTAAAGCGTCACATGCTTTGTTAATGGCTTCAACTTCTCCAGAAATAACGAGTTGACCAGGACAGTTATAATTGGCTGCAACTACGACACCATCAATTGTATTACATACGTTTTCTACCACTTCATCTTCTAATCCTAAAACAGCAGCCATATTACTTGGAGCAGCTTCGCAAGCTTTTTGCATAGCTAAAGCACGTTGTGAGACTAGCTTTAAACCGTCTTCAAAACTTAAAGCACCAGCAGCTACTAATGCTGAAAATTCGCCTAACGAATGTCCGGCAACCATTTCTGGTTTAAAAGCTTCACCTAAAGTTTTTGCTAAAATTACCGAATGTAAAAATATAGCTGGTTGGGTTACTTTGGTTTCTTTAAGTTGCTCTGCTGTTCCTTCAAACATAATGTCTGTAATCTGGAATCCTAAAATTTTATTGGCTTTCTCAAATAATTCTTGAGCTTCTGGTGAGTTTTCGTATAAGTCTAAGCCCATTCCTGAAAATTGAGCACCTTGACCTGGAAATATGTATGCTTTCATTTTTTTTTAATTTTTGCTGCGGTAAAAATAAGCATATTTTTTAACTCGAAGTATAACTTAAATTATTGATTATTTAAGATAATAAGTAAAATGCTCCTTTACTTTAATTTTAGATTCAAAAGCTTCAAATGGCATCCAGTTAATACTTTTTAAATAGTCCTCTAATTGTTCTTCCAGGTTTAGTTTATGTTTGTTGTTAACGGTATCAAGTTTGGATTCAATTACTAAATCCTTAATTAATCCTTTCTTTGTGACAGTAAAATCGGCTGATAGATAAGCGTTGTTATTTTTGCTGATATATGATTTTGGGTAAATTATGTGTTTATTTAAGATTTTTATAATTGAGTCTTCAAATTTTTTATATTTTGGACTACTTACAAATGATTTAAATTCAGTTGAATTTGAAAAATTAAATATAGAATCTTTGTTCTTTAAATGATATTTTTTATTTGCTCTGTTAGACTGGGTTTTAATAAAGTTTACACCAAATCTTTTATCTAAAATACTATCCATTATTTTTTGATAACAGTTTTCATAATTTGTACTATCGCTGTTTGATACAATATCGTTTAAAGGAGTGATTATGGATTTAATATTATACTCTTTCTTTAGAATGTCTATTAACTCTTCAGTATAATCTGGATAATAATTTAAACAAAAAGTTAAAGAGTTTTTTTGTAATTCATTTATAGCTCTTTGTTTCTCAATAGCGCATTTTTCTATTTTTGATAGATTTAGTTTATTTAATTCTAAATAGTACTTTCTGTAACTGTCATCATCGGTTACTTCCAATTTCTCTAATATATTTGATTTTGAAATGTTTTCTTCATTTGTGCATGAAGAAAAGAGTATTAAAATAAATAGAGATAGCTTAATAACATTCATAAATAAAAAACGTCATATTTTAGGTCATATTATTTTTTTTAGCCCAGATTGAAGCATTTGTCTGACATCCTTTTTTTGCTTCCATTTATGGCAAAAAAAGATGGAGTGCGTAAAGCTGGAAATAGCTCCTAAAAATTACAAGCAGCTTCGGCACAACGCTCGCCATCCATAGCTGCGCTTACAATACCACCAGCGTAACCGCCACCTTCACCACAAGGAAAAAGATTAGTAATTTCTGGATGTTGTAATTTATCGTTTCTAGGAATATTTACAGGCGATGAGGTTCTGGATTCTACACCAATAATATTGGCTTCTTCGGTATAAAACCCTTTCATTTTGTCTCCAAAAGCGGCAAATCCTTTTCTTAATCTACTACCTATTTGTTTAGGCATTAAAGAATGCATAGGTACCGATTTTAATCCTGGCTGGTATGAAGTGTCGTTTAAAGAGTTAGACAATCTACCTTCCACAAAGTCGGTTAAACGTTGTGCGGGAGCGGTTTGTGTTTTTCCACCTGCCACGAAAGCAAATTTTTCGAAATCTTTTTGAAACTCTAAGCCTTTTAAAGCTCCAAAATGCTCGTATTTTTTTAAATCTTCTTCGGCATTTATTTCTACCACAATCCCAGAATTAGCAAATTGATTATTACGTTTAGAAGGCGACATGCCATTCACGACTACTTCACCATTGGCTGTGGCAGCAGGAACTATAAAACCGCCTGGACACATACAAAAAGAGTAAACCCCACGATTATTGACTTGTTGTACCAAACTATATGCAGCTGCTGGCAATAACTCATGTCGCTCTCCAGAGCAGTGGTATTGAATGCTATCTATAATGTCTTGCGGATGTTCCACCCGAACGCCCATAGCAAACGATTTTGCTTGTAATGCTATGTTTTTATCATGAAGTAGCTGATAAATATCTCTTGCCGAATGACCTGTTGCTAAAATAACACGTTCGGTTTTTAACTCGGTATTATTTTGAAGTTGTAAGGCTTCAATTTTATTTTGTTTTATAACAAAGTCGGTTACTCTGGTATTAAAATGAATTTCGCCACCATGATTTAAAATGGTTTCACGAATATTTTGAACCACTTTGGGTAATTTATTGGTGCCAATATGTGGATGCGCATCTACCAGAATTTGGTCTGTTGCGCCATGAAATACTAGGTTTTCAAAAATTTTACGTACATCGCCACGTTTTAAACTTCGGGTATAAAGTTTACCATCACTATAGGTTCCTGCGCCACCTTCACCAAAACAATAATTAGAATCTTCATTTACAAAATGATCCTGATTTATAGCTTTTAAATCGCGACGTCTGTCTTTTACATTATTACCGCGCTCTAACACAATAGGTTTGTATCCCAACTCTATACAACGTAATGCTGCATACATTCCTGCCGGACCAAAACCTATAATATGAACTGGTTTTGCTTTTGAAACGTCTTTATAATCAAAAATATAATCTGGTTGGTTTGGCAACGCTTCTTTTATAAATACCGAAAGTTTATAGTTTAAAATAATCTTTGGTTTTCTAGCATCTATAGATTTACGTAAGACTTTAATACCTGTAATTTCGGATACAGGAATACTTAGAAATTCTGCCGATTTTTTAAGTAAAATATCGCTAATTTCTTCTTCTTTTAATGAAATACGTAATTGAATGTGTCTAACCATAAGCTTTTAAACCCTTTTATATTCTTTCAAAAGTTAAAAAAGAAAATTCGTGTTCATGGTCTGCATCTGTGGTATGAAACACATTTTTAATTTCTCTCCAGTTATTAGCGTCTATTACAGGGAAATAGGTGTCGGCATCAAAAGTTTCATGCACGCGTGTTAATTCAATTTTCTCGGCATATGGTAAGGCTTGCTTGTAAATTTCGCCACCACCAATAATAAAAGGCTGATGGTCGTTTTTTATAAATTTAAAAGCCTCTTCTAGACTGTTTACTACTATGACGCCTTCAGTCACAACATAATTATCTTGTCTGGTAATAACAATGTGTGTTCTGTTTGGTAATGGTTTCTGGAAACTTTCAAAGGTTTTACGACCCATAATAATATGGTGACCAGAAGTTAAAGCCTTAAAACGTTTTAAGTCGTCTTTTAAATGCCAGATTAAATCATTGTTTTTACCAATTTCGTTTTTTTCGCCTGCAGCAACAATCATCGTTAAATTAGAAATGGTATCAGTTTTTTTTGAAGAGTGTTCAATTTGAGCGATTTCTTTTTCTGATGGAATTTGAATGTCGTTTTTTGATTTTATTTTTTCTATGGCTTTTTTTTGTTTTTCAACCAGTTTAGCCAATTGCTTTTCTTCCCACTCTTTGTTGATGAATTTATTTACAAGAAAAACAGAAATAAAGTGATATGCTAAAAAGAACAACCAGATTAAAACGGCAATAACACTCCAATCTAAATCTAAATAACGCTGCTCTTCACCAAATTTAAATACTAAATTTAGTGCCAATAAAAAGACCGCACCAACTAAAAATAAAACAAAATGAGCATACAGTCTTTTTTTCTGGGCAATGCGTTTTTGTGCTTTTTTAATAAGCTCTAACTGTTCCTGATCTATTTGTGGTGTGGATTTTTTCTTGCCAAACATGTCCTTTAGTTTTAGATAAACAAAAATACATAATTTTAAGTTGGAATGTATTGATAGCGAAACCGTTATAGTTATATTTGACAATAAGTTTTTCTATTATATTGATTATGAATTGTTTAATATTTAGTAATTAAAAATTTTATTTTTTTATTTAATGGTATTCAAAATTCAGAATACCATAAATCTTATTTTAAATGAGCATTTTCAAGTATTTTTTTGAAAATAATACTTTAATTTTAAACTAATAAAAAAGAAAAAATTATGGCTATTAAGAAACAATTTTTAAAAACTAAACCGGTGTGTAAAGTTACGTTTAAGGTTGACGCAGAAACTGCAGAAACTGTTTCTGTAGCAGGTGACTGGAATAAGTGGAATTCTAAAAAAGCACCTCTAAAGAAACTTAAAAACGGAAGTTTTACAGGAACCGTAAATTTAGAGCAAGGCAAAAATTACGAATTTAAATATGTTGTAGACGGTAACTGGCAAAACGAACCAGAAGCAGATAAGCTAGTTTGGAATTCTTATGCAGGTTCTGAAAATAGTGTGTTGGAGTTATAATTAAAAATAAATTGTAAGTAGATAAGAATATTTAAAGTCTGCTGGAGCTCCATTATTCATTGCAGGTTTTTTAAACTTCGGTAATTTTTTTAATACTCTAATGACTTCTTTTGCCATCTCTCTATGATGTGCTTTAGCGGTAATGTCTTTGATATTTCCTTTTTTATCTACAGTGAAGAAAACTTTAAATTGAGTAGATTTATCTTGAGGGAATAGTTTATCGGCAAGTTCATAGTTAACACTCAATTTTATAAAATCAGATATTTTTTCTTGAGTACATTTTTTTAAAAGTTCATTATCTATAATTTTTGCACATCTTTTATGAGCTGGGTAGCTAAAGGACTCATCTTTATCCTTTTGTTCTTCAATCATAATTTTAACAGGTAGACTGTAAGGTACTATAACAGGTTCATCTTCCACATAACCTGGAGCAGTAAATTTTGGCATTAAATTTAAAACCCTAACAATCTCCTTTTCCAATAAAATGTGCTCTGCTCTTGCTCTAATGTCAACAATCTCTCCTTTTGTATTAATTTTAAAAACAGAGATTATTCTAGTTGGGCCAGTTGGTAATCCTAGGTTTTGTGCCATGTCATTATCGAAATTCTCTTCAATAAATTGAGCAATTTTAGAACTCATGCAGTCCTTTTTTTCAATATTAGAACCTTTAACGTCACAACCAGGATATAGTGGTACTTTTCCTACTTTACTAAATGGCACAGTATTTTTATCGGCTTCTTTCCTTGAAGATTTTTTGCTTTTTTCTTCTAATTCTTCTAAGGTAAATGTGTCATTTTGTGCTTGAATTTTTAAGATTGAACACAATATTAAAATGGAGATTAAAAAATATTTCATTAAAAAGAGTATTGTTATTTTAAAGGTTTTATTTTTAAATAGCCACTTTACCTTTAATATGTGGATGTGGGTTATAATCGGTTAAGGTAAAATCCTCAAATTTAAAATCAAAAATATCTGTTATATTTGGATTTAATATCATTTTAGGTAAAGGTCTGCAGTCGCGGGACAATTGCAGTTCTAATTGTTCTATATGATTGTTATAGATATGTGCATCTCCAAACGTATGTATAAATTCTCCAGCCTCGTACCCACAAACTTGAGCCATCATCATGGTGAACAATGCGTAACTAGCAATATTAAAAGGAACTCCAAGAAAAATATCGGCACTTCTTTGGTATAATTGACAACTTAATTTTCCATTAGCCACATAAAATTGAAAAAAGGCATGACATGGTGGTAATGCGGCTTTACCATTTGCTACGTTTTCATCAAAAGATTTTGAAGTATCTGGTAAAACGGAAGGGTTCCATGCTGAAACCAGCATTCTTCGACTGTTAGGATTGTTTTTTAAAGTAGTAACAATTTCTTTAATCTGATCAATATCATCACTGTTCCAGTTTCTCCATTGGTGTCCATACACAGGGCCTAAATCGCCATTTTCATCTGCCCATTCATTCCAGATTCTTACACCATTTTCAGTTAAATAATTAATATTAGTATCACCTTTTAGAAACCATAACAATTCATATATAATAGATTTTAAATGAAGTTTTTTAGTAGTCACCATAGGAAAACCTTCACTTAAATCGAAACGCATTTGGTATCCAAATACACTTTTGGTGCCTGTTCCTGTACGATCTCCTTTTTCATTTCCATGCTCTAAAACATGTTTTACTAAGTCGTGATATTGTTTCATAAAATATATAACAGTAATTGAATGTAAAAATAAAAAATAAGGGTAAAACGCTATTGTTTTACCCTTAGAGATATTATAAAGTTATTAACTTCTTTAACCAATAATCATACCTGCAATAGTTGCAGAGATTAATGATGCTATAGTTCCACCAATTAAAGCTTTAATACCAAATTTAGATAATGTTTTACGTTGTCCTGGTGCTAATGAGCCAATGCCTCCAATTTGAATTCCTATAGAGGCAAAATTAGCAAAACCACATAGCATATAAGTGGCCATGATAATGGATTTTTCAAATTTAAGATGTGTAGCATTCGCCACATCTTTAAGTTCGGCTAATTGTATGTAACCTATAAACTCGCTGGCAGCTAATTTTATACCAAGTAATTGTCCCATAAGCGCCATATCTTCTTTGGCTACTCCAATAAGCCACATTAGTGGTGCGAATGCATAACCTAAAATAAATTCTAGAGACAGTCCATCATAAGGCGTATTGTTGGCAATAACAGTATTTAAAGACGTAAACTTCCAGTTAATATTTAGACTTTCAACTGTTAATCCATCAAAAGCAGCTATTCCACCTAAAATTCCATTAGCCATAGCAATAAAAGCTACAAAAACTAATAGCATAGCACCTACATTAACAGCTAATCTTAAACCTTCTGTGGTTCCGTTAGCGATAGCATCTAATATGTTACTTCCAATTTTTTCTTTAGAAACTTCAACTTCAGTATTAATTTTTTCGGTTTGTGGATATAATATTTTAGAAATTACAATAGCACCGGGAGCAGCCATAACAGATGCTGCTAATAAATGTTTGGCATAAAATAATTTTAGTGCTTCATCTTCACCACCTAAAAACCCAATATATGCTGCTAAAACAGCTCCGGCTACAGTAGCCATGCCACCTATCATAACCAATAAAATTTCAGACTTGGTCATTTTTTCTAAATAGGCTTTTATAAGTAAAGGTGCTTCAGTTTGACCTAAAAAGATATTTCCGGCAACACTTAAACTTTCAGCTCCAGAAATTTTAAGGAGTTTTGTTAATAGCATAGCCATTAACTTCACTAATTTTTGAATTAATCCTAAATAGAATAAAACCGAAGTTAGTGCAGAGAAAAAGATAATTGTTGGTAATACCTGAAAAGCAAAAATAAAACCAAAGGTGTCCATATCTACTACTAAGCCTTCAAATAAAAACTTGCTTCCGGCTCTAGTAAAGTCTAATACACTTATAAATAAACCACCAATTTTTTCAAAAATAGTTTTTACAAAACCAATTTTTAACACACCAACAGCTATTAACAACTGAAAGGCAAGTCCGATACCAACGGTTTTCCAATTAATGGCGCGTCTGTTATTACTAAACAGAAACGCGATAAAAACTAAAGCAAACATACCTAAAGCACCGCGCCATAGACTACTAAAAGTAAAACCCTGACTAGGAATGATAGGGACAATTTGACTTTCAGGAATAATTGTTTCTTTCTCAATAGTTGGAAGGAACTTAAAAGTTTTAGAATTTTCAGTTAAAACAAGAGTAGTATCTGTTAAACTTGAGATTTTAAAACGTCTTATCGTATCCTTAGGTTGAGTAAAGTAAGCAATAATTAAATTGTTTTGAAACATATAATCACCGCTACCAATCACTGAGTCGTTTTTGGTTAAAGTAAAAGTGTTGTCTGAAAAATCAATAGCATTGATATCCTGAGACGTATTGTTAGAGACCCATTTTTGTTCTAATTCTTGTGCAGTAAGTTGGTGTGCACATAAACAGAAAAGGGCTAAAAAGAGCAAATGGATTTTCATAGCGTATTATCTTTTTGAAATCTCGTCTCTTATTTGAGCCGCTTTTTCGTAATCTTCATTGTTAACAGCCTCATCTAATAAAAGGTTTAGTTCTTCTAAAGATTTAGATTTTAAGTGGTCTTTAGGTTCATTGTCCTCGTCATCAACTAAAAGTACTTCACTTAAAATAGGGTCGTCTTCAATATCTAATGGATTATCATTTTTAATTTGTTCTCCTTTTAAATAAATCCCGGCTTTATCTAGTATGTTTTTATAAGTGAAAATAGGAGAGTTAAATCGTAGGGCTAAAGCAATAGCATCACTGGTTCTGGCGTCTATAATTTCTTCAATTTTATCGCGTTCGCAAATTAAACTTGAATAAAAAACACCATCAACAAGTTTATGGATTATAACTTGTTTAACAACAATGTCAAACCTGTCGGAGAAGCTTTTAAATAAATCGTGGGTGAGTGGTCTTGGTGGTCGAATTTCTTTTTCTAGAGCAATAGCAATACTTTGCGCTTCAAAAGCTCCAATAACAATAGGTAGTTTTCTTTCGCCATCTACCTCACTAAGTATTAATGCATACGCACCATTTTGAGTTTGGCTGTATGAAATGCCTTTTATGTTTAATCTAACTAAACTCATAATATATTAAAAGACAAAGAACTGTTTAAATTAGGACTTTACCAAACTGAAAGTTTTCAGAATTGTAAAATAATAAAATTTAAACAGTTCTTTGATATAGAACTTAAAATAAATTTAAGCGTTTGCCGCTTTAAATTCTTTTAATTTTTCAATTAATTGTGGGACTACCTCAAAAGCATCTCCAATCACACCGTAATCTGCAGCTTTAAAGAAAGGTGCTTCAGGATCTGTATTAATAACTACTTTTACTTTTGATGCATTAATACCAGCTAAATGTTGAATTGCACCAGATATACCAATAGCAATATATAAGTTGGAAGCAACCGGCTTACCTGTTTGTCCTACATGTTCTCCATGAGGTCTCCAGCCTAAATCACTTACAGGTTTTGAACATGCAGTTGCTGCACCTAAAACTTCTGCTAATTCTTCAACCATACCCCAATTTTCAGGACCTTTTAATCCTCTTCCGGCCGACACAACAATTTCTGCATCTGCAATAGAAACTTTGTCTGTTGCTTTATCTACAGATTCTACAGTAACACCGTTATTTGGGATTGAAGGTGAAAAATCCTCTGAAGTTGCACTTGCAGACACCTCTTTTAAACCAAATGAATTATTAGATAAACCAACTATTTTAACTTCAGTATTTATAGCTGTATTATTGAAAGCTTTATTAGTAAATGCTGTTCTTTTAACTGTAAATGGAGAAGTGTTACTTGGTGTTTCTACAACATTAGAAGCGTAACCTGCATCTAAATTTACGGCTAAGATTGGAGCCAAATACTTACTGTCTGCAGTTTGGCTTAAAACCACAACTTTAGAACCCTCCTTTTCGGCAGCTTGTTTAATAGCTGATGCATAAGATTTTGCGTTGAAAGGTTTTAGGTTTGCGTTAGAAACATTTAGTACTTTATCTACACCATAAGTTCCTAATGCGGAAACATCATTAGAGTTTATTGCGATAGCGGTCACTGTTGTTCCCATTTGTTCAGCTACTGCTTTAGCGTAAGACGCTGCTTCAAAAGCTGTTTTTTTAAATTTTCCGTTTTCTGATTCTGTATATACTAAAACTGACATCTTTATAATTTTTTGTCATCCTGAACTTGTTTCAGGATCTCATTAAACTTTTCTTAAATTTCCTAAGGTTCCGAAACAAGTTCGGAATTATTTAAGATGTGACTAAATTACTTTAGCTTCGTTATGAAGTAAGTTAACTAACTCGTCTAAATTATCTGCATCCACAAGTTTTACTGCGCCTTTTGGTGCTGGTTTTTCAAAACTTAAGGAGCTGGTTTCTGTTTCAGCAGATGCTGCTTCAACAACATTTAAAGGTTTCGTCCTTGCAGTCATAATCCCTCTCATGTTTGGAATACGTAAATCGTTTTCTTCCACTAAACCTTTTTGACCTGCTATAACCAATGGTAAACTAGTAGAAACAGTCTCTTTTCCGCCGTCTATCTCTCTAACTGCCTTAGCGTTTGAACCATCTATTTCTAAAGAAATACAATTGGTTACAAAATTAGCATCTGTTAATTCTGCTAACATCCCTGGAACCATACCGCCATTATAGTCTATAGATTCACGACCAGCAATCACTAAATCATAGCCACCATCTTTAACAACTTTTGCTAATTCCTTAGCAACTTGGAAACCGTCTTTTGCTTCAACATCTACCCTAATAGCATTATCTGCTCCAATAGCTAATGCTTTTCTTAATGTAGGTTCTGTTTCTTTTCCTCCAACATTTACGACATCTACGCTTGCACCTTGTTTTTCTTTAAACCACATAGCGCGTGTTAAACCAAACTCATCATTAGGATTAATAACATATTGCACACCATTAGTGTCAAACTTGGTGTCGTTTTCTGTAAAATTAATTTTTGAAGTCGTATCTGGTACGTGACTAATACATACTAAAATTTTCATAGGTTAACTTTTAATAAATTATCTGTTCTCACGCGTAAAATTCCGTTATTTTTGTAGGATTACAAAATTAATGCTGAAATAATTACGAGATTACGAAAATAAAACATTTTCAATTAATTTCCTATGCATGCATAATAAATTTTAAATAAAAGTTTAACTTATATTTTTTGATTTATCCTTATTTTCGCGTCACAATATTTGATTTATGAAGACAATTCAATTTAGAGAAGCCATTTGTGAAGCCATGAGTGAAGAAATGCGCAGAGATGAGAGCATTTATTTAATGGGGGAAGAGGTTGCTGAATATAATGGTGCTTATAAAGCGTCTAAAGGTATGCTTGATGAGTTTGGAGCAAAACGTGTTATCGATACACCAATTGCTGAGTTAGGTTTTGCTGGTATAGCAATTGGTTCTACTATGACAGGAAACCGTCCAATAGTAGAGTATATGACTTTTAATTTCTCGTTAGTTGGAATTGATCAAATTATTAATAATGCCGCTAAAATTAGACAAATGTCTGGCGGTCAGTTTAAATGTCCTATTGTTTTTCGTGGCCCAACCGCTTCTGCGGGTCAATTAGCAGCAACACACTCTCAGGCTTTTGAGAACTGGTTTGCAAACACACCTGGTTTAAAAGTTGTAGTACCATCAAATCCTTACGATGCTAAAGGCTTATTAAAGTCGGCAATACGCGATGACGATCCAGTAATTTTTATGGAAAGTGAGCAAATGTATGGAGATAAAGGTGAAGTGCCAGAAGGTGAATATACAATTCCTTTAGGTGTTGCCGAAATTAAGCGCGAAGGTACCGATGTAACTATTGTATCCTTTGGTAAAATTATTAAAGAAGCTTACAAGGCTGCTGAAGAACTAGAGAAAGATGGTATCTCTTGTGAAATTATCGACTTAAGAACAGTAAGGCCATTAGATAAGAAGACAGTTTTAGAGTCTGTTAAAAAAACGAATCGTTTAGTAGTTCTTGAAGAAGCTTGGCCATTTGGAAATGTGTCAACAGAGCTAACCTATATAGTACAGTCTGAAGCATTTGATTATCTAGATGCTCCTGTTGTTAAAATTAATACAGCAGACACCCCAGCACCATATTCGCCAGTATTATTAGCGGAGTGGTTACCTAATCATGAAAGTGTGATTAAGGCTGTTAAAAAAGTAATGTATAAAAAATAATTTATTATTTTCGTAAGCATATAAGCTTCATTAACTTGTAGTTAATGAAGCTTTTTTTTGCCTAACCCATAGCTATGAAAACCTATTTTGTATTATTAATTCTTTTTTGCAGTTCGTTTCTTATGGCACAAACCAAAGTTAGTGGTTATGTCTTAGACGAAATGAACGAGCCTGTTCCATTTGCAAATGTCATATTTAAAAACTCTACAAAAGGAGTTATTACCAATGAGAATGGTAAGTTTTATATGGAGGACGACCAAACTTGGGAAACGCTTATTGTTTCTTTTGTAAGTTATGAAACTAAAGAAGTTCCTTTAAAAAAAGGGGCTAATTACGATTTAAAAATAATTTTAAAAGAAGAAGTTGCAGCTTTAAATGAGGTAGTTATTGTTACTGGGAAACAGTCCAAAAAAAATAATCCAGCGATAGATATTTTAAGAAAAATATGGGCCAATAAACGAACTAATGGTTTAAATAAATACAAACAATATCAATACGATAAATACGAAAAAGTAGAATTCGATTTAAATACTATTGACAGTGCTACTATAAAAAGTAAGCTGTTTAGAGGTATGGAATTTGTTTTTGACCAAGTTGACACCTCAAAAGTAACAGGTAAAACCTATTTGCCAATGTTTATTAATGAAGCAGCAAGTGAGGTTTATGGAGATAATATTCTTAATGAAAAAAGAGAAATCTTGCGTGGGAATAAGAATTCTGGATTTAGTAATAATCAAACCATAATAGATTTTATAGATGATTTATATAGTGAATATGACATTTATGAAAACTATTTAAAATTTTTCGATAAAAGTTTTACCAGTCCATTATCAAGAACAGGTATAAACACCTATAACTATGTATTAGCAGATAGTACGTTTATTGATAATAAGTGGTGTTATAACATTATATATTATCCACGTCGAAAAAATGAGTTAACCTTTAAAGGTGATTTTTGGGTGGCAGACACCACGTTTGCTATTAAAAAAATTAATATGCAAGCGTCTAAAAGTGCTAATATAAATTGGGTTAAAGAAATTTATATCGAGCAAGAATTTGATGTTTTAAATGATTCTGTATTTCTTATTAAACGTGATTATTTTATGTCGGATTTTGCTTTCAATAAAAAAGAGGAGTCTAAAGGTATTTACGGAAAACGAACAACGCTATACGATAATTATCAATTTGATATCAAAAAGGAAAAGGATTTTTACTCTAAAAAAGTATACAGTTTCGATGAAGATCTTTATAATCAAGATGACGAGTTTTGGAATAAAAAACGTCTGGAGCAGCTAAGTAAAGATGAAAAAGGTGTTTATGTGATGCTGGATTCTCTAAAAAAAACAAAAAAATTTAAACGTTTATATAATATTGGTAGCATCTTGGCTTCTGGTTATATAGAGTTTGATGAGCTAAATTTAGATTACGGACCTATATTTTCTACATTTGGATTTAATGAAGTTGAAGGAGTCCGACTTAGAGCAGGAGGACGTACCTATTTTGGTCAAAACGATTTATGGCGTTTAGAAGGATTTACGGCTTATGGGTTTAGAGACAATAAGTTTAAATACGGTATTTCTGGAAAGTGGCTTTTAGATAAGAAATCCCGATTAATTATTTCTGGTGGTAACAGGCGTGATGTTGAACAAATTGGTGCAAGTTTAACAACAAGTACAGACGTTCTAGGTCGTAGTTTAGCATCTTCGTCCGTCATTGGTACAGGAGCAAACGATAAACTAACCAATATCAATCTATCAACTTTAGCGTTAGAATTAGAACCTGCACGAAATTTTATTACGCGTTTAAGTGGTACATACAGAACCTTAGAGTCTGCATCTAAAACCTTTAGTTTAGACTATTTTAAACCGGATGGAACTATAGAGGGCGAAATACAACAATTTGAAACGACATTATCGCTCACTTATTTTCCAAAACGTGAAATGACTGGATTTGGTGTAGAGCGCAAAACTAAAAATGACGATTTTGCAACCTTATTTGCGCAAGTTACAAAAGGCGATGAAGGGTTTTTAGGAAGTGATTTTAATTATACTAAATACCAATTTTCTTATACACAACCTTGGGCTGTAGGAGGACTAGGACGTTTAACTTCGTCTATAGAAGCGGGGAAAACTTTTGGTCAAATTCCGTTAGGCTTAATGAGTATTGTTCCTGGAAATCAGACTTATTTTTCTATTTATAATACCTTTTCTAATCTGGATTTTTATGAATTTGTAACCGACGAGTATCTTACGCTACATTTAGAGCATAATTTTAACGGGCGTATTTTTTCAAGAATTCCTTTTCTAAAGAAGCTAAACTGGAGAGAGATTGTTGGATTTAGAGGAGTTGTAGGTGATATTTCTGATGAAAACAGAGCAATAAATGCATCAGGATTGCCTTATAATGCTCCTAATAAAGAAGCGTATTATGAATACAGTTTTGGAATCGCGAATATTTTTAAGGTTTTTAGAATAGATTTTAATTTTAGAGGTAATTACTTAGATAATCCCGATGCTAGAAAATTTGGAGTAACTGGAGCATTTGGATTTTATTTCTAAACACGAAAGTCAAAAAATTAACAAGACCTTATCATAGTTTTTTAATGATGTTGTGTAAGTTTAATAAATTCTTTTATACAATGAAAAATTTATTACTACTTAGTTTTTTTATTATCTTTAGTACGTCCTGCTCTAAGGACGATGACTCAAGTTCAGCAACTAACTCTAACTCGAACAGTTCTACAAACAGTACATCCACCTCAAACAACCTTTCTGTGGGTGCTTCAGCAAATGGACTGCTTTCAGCAGATAAATTTACAAGTATGGTCGTTGAAATTGTCTATGTGGAAGGCTTTCAACCTACAACAACTGCTGTCAATAATTTTGTGACATTCTTGAATAATAGAACATTTAAGCCTAATGGAATTACGGTACAGCAAAGGTCTATTCCTTCACCAAACCTATCGACCTATACTATTCAGCAAATTATAGATATAGAAAATGCAAATAGAACTGCATTTAGTACAGAAAATCAAATTGCCGTTTGGGCCTATTTTTCTGATGGAGCATCTTCAGGTAATTCGGGAAATAGCGTTGTTTTAGGTACAGCATATAAAAATACTTCATTTGTAATATTTGAAGAGACTATTCATGGGTTAAGTGATAGTGCGTTTGAGCCAGAAAGAAGTGATATAGAATCTACCGTAATACAGCACGAATTTGGTCATATATTTGGATTAACAGATCTAGGAAGTCCTTTACAATCGCAACACGAAGACCAAGCGCATCCTAAACATTGTGATGTAGATACTTGTTTAATGTTTTGGCAAGCAGAAACAGGTTCTGGAATTATGGGTATGGTAAGTGGAGGAAATATTCCTCAATTAGATGCGCAGTGTATTGCCGATTTACAAGCTAATGGCGGTAAATAAAGTTTTAATGCTTTATTAAAATAGTTTCAATTAAATTTATAGGTATTCATTTTTTAAACATATTTAGATTTACTACTTTTGCAGACTTAAAAATTTATAAAATAGAGTAAATGAGTCCAGCAGGTAAAGTAAGTTTTGATGCTTTGGTAGAAATTCCAAAAGGAAGTCGTAATAAATATGAATATGATTTTGAATTAAAGAAAATACGTTTCGATCGTATGCTTTTTTCTTCAATGATGTATCCTGGAGATTATGGTTTTATACCAGAAACTCTGGCTTTAGATGGAGATCCATTAGATGTTTTAGTTTTAGGTCATGAACCAACGTTTCCAATGTGCGTAGTTGAAATTAAGCCAATTGGAGTGTTTCACATGGCTGATGAAAAAGGTCCTGATGAAAAAATTGTATGTGTACCTGTTTCAGACCCTATTTGGAGTAAGAAAAACGATATATCAGACATTAATCCACACAGATTAGATGAAATAACACACTTCTTTCAGGTTTATAAAGATTTAGAGAAGAAAAAAGTGGACATCGGAAGTTGGGGAGACGCAAAAGAAGCTTACGATATCGTTCAAAAATGTGTGGAACGTTACGAATCTAGTGAGCATAAAGCAAAAGGAGACTTTAAGATATAATTGTTTCTTTATTTAATATTTAAGCCTTTCAAGTTTTGAAAGGCTTTTTTTTTATCTTTTTCAGAAGTCTTAATTATTATATTCTCAATAGTTGTATTTCTATAATATGATTTTAAAAATATTTTATAAGTATTTTTGAATTTAGTACATTAGAAGAATCTAATACTAATCAAAAATAAAATTTATGGAATCATTAATGATCTACATGCCAATTCTTATGGCAGTTATTGGCTTATTATATATGCTAGTTAAAAAAACTTGGGTATTAAAACAAGATGCTGGAGATGGCAAAATGAAAGAAATTTCAGATTATATTTATGAAGGTGCTCTAGCGTTTCTAAAAGCCGAATATAAATTATTGGCCATTTTTGTTGTAATTGTAAGTGCTTTACTTGCAATCGTTGCGTATTTTATAGACACTACTCATTGGTTAATAGTAGTGGCGTTTATTTTTGGAGCTATATTCTCTGCATTTGCTGGAAATATTGGGATGAAAATAGCAACAAAAACGAATGTTAGAACAACTCAAGCAGCTAAAACAAGTTTGCCTAAAGCATTAAATATTTCTTTTGGTGGAGGTACGGTAATGGGTTTAGGAGTGGCAGGACTTGCTGTTCTAGGACTAACAGGTTTTTTCTTGCTTTTTTATGCTTTTTTTATGGATAGTCAATGGACGTCTACACAAGCAATGACTATTGTTTTAGAAACTTTAGCTGGTTTTTCTTTAGGAGCAGAGAGTATTGCGCTTTTCGCGAGAGTTGGTGGAGGTATTTATACTAAAGCGGCTGATGTAGGTGCAGATTTAGTAGGTAAGGTTGAAGCGGGGATTCCAGAAGACGACCCAAGAAACCCGGCAACTATTGCAGATAACGTTGGAGATAATGTTGGTGATGTGGCAGGTATGGGAGCCGATTTGTTTGGGAGTTACGTAGCGACTGTTCTTGCAGCTATGGTTTTAGGAAATTATGTGATAAGGGATATGGGTGGAAATATCACTGAATTTGGTTTTAGTGGTATCGGTCCAATTTTACTGCCAATGTCTATTGCTGGTGTTGGAATTATAATTTCAATTATAGGTACGCTATTAGTTAAAATTAAATCAAATGAAGCTAAAGAAGCTCAGGTTATGGGAGCTTTAAATCTAGGTAACTGGACTTCTATAATATTAGTAGCAATATCTTGTTATGGACTTTGTATGTATATGTTGCCAGAAACCATGCGTATGAAATTTTTTGGTGAAGGCTATATTGAAATTTCATCAATGCGCGTATTCTATGCTACCTTAGTAGGTCTTTTTGTAGGCGGAGTTATTTCTTCTATTACAGAATATTATACAGGTTTAGGTAAAAAGCCAATTTTAGCTATTGTTCAAAAATCGAGTACGGGTGCAGGAACTAATATTATAGCAGGTTTAGCAACAGGAATGATTTCTACGTTTCCTTCAATATTATTATTTGCTGGAGCAATTTGGGCATCTTATGCATTGGCAGGATTTTATGGTGTGGCACTAGCAGCATCTGCAATGATGGCAACAACTGCTATGCAATTAGCAATTGATGCATTTGGTCCTATTAGTGATAATGCTGGTGGTATTGCAGAGATGAGTGAGCAAGATCCAATAGTTAGAGAACGCACTGATATTTTAGACTCGGTAGGAAACACTACAGCAGCCACAGGAAAAGGTTTTGCTATAGCTTCTGCAGCATTAACCTCATTAGCTCTTTTTGCAGCTTATGTGACATTTACAGGTATTGATGGGATAAATATTTTTAAAGCACCTGTATTAGCTATGTTGTTTGTTGGAGGTATGATACCAGTGGTTTTTTCTGCATTAGCCATGAATGCTGTAGGAAAAGCAGCTATGGAAATGGTTTATGAAGTGAGAAGACAGTTTAAGTCTATTCCAGGAATTATGGAAGGTACTGGTAAACCAGAATATGATAAGTGCGTTGCTATTTCTACTGAAGCCTCTTTGAAGGAAATGATGTTGCCAGGTTTGTTAACTATTGGTTTCCCACTTGCAATTGCCTTTATACCATTACTATTTGGAATGAGTCATTTGGCTATTGCTGAAATGCTTGGTGGGTACATGGCAGGTGTTACCGTAAGTGGTGTGTTATGGGCAATATTTCAAAATAACGCAGGAGGCGCTTGGGATAATGCCAAAAAATCTTTTGAAGCAGGAGTAATGATTAATGGTGAAATGACTTATAAAGGTAGTGATGCTCATAAAGCTGCTGTAACTGGAGATACTGTTGGAGATCCATTTAAAGACACTTCTGGTCCTTCCATGAATATCTTAATTAAATTAACGTGTTTAATAGGTTTAGTTATCGCTCCTATCTTGGGTAACCATAGTGAAACCGTTATAGAAGATCGAGAAGTCAATATATTTATTGATGAAAATGGAGAGCGTACCATTTTAAAAGAAGGCGAAACCATAAAGATTATAGATGCTGAAACTTTAAATTTAGAAAACAGTACTCAAACCTCTGTTGAAATGATTAAAAATGAGGAAAATGATCAGGTTACAGCAGAAGTGACTATCACTAAAACGTTAAACGGAAAAACCACTACAGAAAATAAAACTTTTACCGGAACAGAAGAAGAGGTTAGAGATCAACTTAAAGATGTAGAAGGCGTTAAAATAAAAATTAAAGATAAAAGCGAATAATAAAACATTGTTTTAAGTCTTATTCAAAAAAAACCATACAGTTGTATGGTTTTTTTATTAATTTTAATGTTTCATTAAATCTCTAAAAAAGTTTCATGGGTTGGTTCTCTAAAGATCCTTTACAAATTATTGCTTTCCATAGTTACGGCTCAAATTCGCATTTTTTTGCAAGAGGTCGCGCTCTAGAAGACGAGTCTATTGATTTAATGAGAAAGAATATTTTTTCAATGGTTATTAATACCTATAAAACCTTTGAAACTGATGAAATTAAAAACACCAAATTAAATTTAAAACTCCCAAATAATAAAATATTAAAGGCTGTAACAGATAATAATGGTTACTATAAGTTTGATACCAGTTTAGAAGATTTAAAATCTTTAACTAATGAGGAAGGTTGGTTGCAATTTGAATTATCTTATGATGATGTTAATATCAACCGCACTATACAGAACCAAAATCGATTTCCAGGAGAGATGCTTATACCGTCTAAAAAAGCGGTATTTGGTGTGGCTAGTGATATTGATGATACCATTTTGCATACAGGAGTTGTTTCAACCTTAAAATGGCGTGTTATATACAATACAGTATTTAAAAATGTTAAGCGTCGTTTGCCTCTAGAAGGTGCTGCAGAATTTTATCATTTATTACATCAAGGAATTACTGGAGATAATGCTAATCCTATTTTTTATGTAAGTCACAGTCCATGGAATTTATACAGGTATCTTGAGTTTTTCTTGAAACAAAATAATTTTCCAAAAGGACCTATTTTACTAAGGAGTTTTAGCGATTTTTTAAATAGAAAACGTTTAAAAGATAAACCTCAGAAACAAAAAGAAATTGTTAATCTTCTAAAAACTTATCCCGATTTACCATTTATACTTATTGGAGATAGTGGTGAAAAGGATATTGACATTTATATTGAAATTGCAAAAGCATTTCCTAAAAGAATATTAGCTATTTATTTAAGAAGTGTAAAGCATAAAAAGAAAATGATACGAGTTAAAACACTAGCCGATAGTTATAACGAAGTTCCTATTCTCTTAGTAAAAGACAGTAATGAAGCTAAGGCACATGCAAAAAAATCTGGTTTTATAGTCTAAATTAAAAAAGTCCGTTTATTTCAGCATCAATACGGTTAATAATGCTCCCTAAATCTTCAGGTTTAGCTACAAAATCTAAATTATCTACATCAATAATTAACAACTTTCCTTTTGTGTACCCTTGTATAAATGCTTCATAGCGTTCATTTAATCGGCTTAAATAATCAATACTTATAGAGTTTTCATAATCTCTGCCACGCTTGTGTATTTGGGCAACCAAGTTTGAAATGCTACTACGTAAATATATAAGTAAATCGGGCCCATCTACAAAACTCTCCATTAGGTCAAATAAAGACTTATAATTTTCAAAATCTCTATTGGTCATTAAGCCCATTGCATGTAAGTTTGGTGCAAAAATATGAGCATCCTCGTAAATAGTTCTATCTTGTATAATGTCTTTACCGCTTTCTTTTATTTGTGCTACCTGTCTAAAACGACTATTTAAAAAGTAGACTTGCAGGTTAAAACTCCAGCGCTCCATTTGGTTGTAAAAATCATCCAAATACGGATTGTCAACAACATCTTCAAGTTGTGCTTCCCAATTAAAATGCTTTGCTAATAATTTAGTAAGTGTTGTTTTTCCTGCTCCAATGTTTCCTGCTATAGCAACGTGCATATTTAAAAGTTTAATTTGTATTTGTAAATTTTATTTAGCTCGTAAATATAAAGGTTTTGTTGCGATACAAAAAAAGAATTTATCAGTTGATGTTCGAGAGGTATAGACTCAAATGTTTTAGTGCTTTTATTGTAAAATATTAGCATTTCCTTCTTTCTTAAAATAAGATGTTCATTAAATGATGCAATTTCCTCAAAACCTTCATTTTTAAAACTATACTCAACTATTCCTCTATAATTATAACAAGTTAAATTATCTTCAGTAAGTAACCATATATAATTATAATCGCTAGTAATATCTAGTATTTTTTTAGTAATAGGATTTGTAGAAAAAGTCGTTTCCTTAGTGAGGTAATTAAATTGTTCTAACTTTAATGTAATTTGATTAAATAACCATACAAAGTTTTTTTGTGTCGGTGTAATTAAGGATACCATTTTAAAATCTGGCAATGTGTTAAAATTTGTAATCGAAATTTCGGACAATCTATTATCTAAAACTACCAAAGCATTAGTGTCTTTATAAAAAATAAATGTTTTTAAAGGGTTAAATGTGTTAATACTTTCTACAGGTCCTAAAGACAAGTTGCTATAATTGAAAGTCGTATAAGGATTCTGTTTTTTTAAAGATTTATCGTTTAAATAGTAGGAATAGTCAAAATTATCTATACTCACCATAGAGTCTCTAGGTGTTGAAATCACTTCAATTAAGTCCGCAGTTACCTGGGAATAACTCGTGGAAATAAATAAAAGGAGTATTAAAATAAGATTAGTTTTCATTTTATACTTTTAATATGATAGTTCCTATTTAAATTAATTTTGGTGTTAACTCTTGAGGCAAGTAAATTATTTTAACAAAATCTTAACAGGTGTAGAGTTAACAAAACAGTCTAAAGGTAGTCTAAAAAGTGTAAGCAATATATAATGACAATGAAAAAAAGTTTAAAAATCATCTTATTACTAGTTATTACTTTAATAACTCAAAATGGTATAGCTCAAAAGGAGTTTACAGGTAAAGCTACATACGTTTCTAAAACAACGGTTGATCTGGACCAGTGGGGCGGAAAAGAAATGTCTCCAGAACGTAAAAAAATGATAATGGATCGCATGAAATCATTTTTAGAAAAAACCTACATATTAACATTTAATAAAACAGAATCAATCTTTAAGGAAGAAGAGCAATTAGACGCTCCGGGTTCAGGTGGTTTTGGTGCCATGATGGGAAGTTTTTCAGCTGGAGATCAATATAAAAACGTGAAGGATAATGTTATTCTGCAAGAGCAAGAATTCTTCGGAAAACAATTTTTAATTTCAGATTCTATTCCGCAGTTAAAATGGGAAATGACTGGAGAGACGAAACAAATTGGGCAATATACGTGTTTTAAGGCGACTGCAATGAAGCCTGTGGATGAATTTGATTTTTCAAACATGAGAAGAAAAAGAGGAGATGAGAAGAAGAACGAAGAAAAAGAACAAACCGAAAAAGCAAAAGACACCACTAAAACCGCAACATCGGCTTTTATGGAAGGTATAGAAATGCCAAAAGAAGTAGAAGTTACAGCTTGGTATACTTTGCAAGTCCCAATTAACAATGGTCCAAGTGAGTATGCTGGATTACCTGGGTTAATTTTAGAAGTAAACTCTGGTAGAACAACCATTTTATGTACTTCTATAACTTTAAATCCTTCAGAGAAGACTGAAATAGAAAAACCTAAAAAAGGAACTAAGGTTACAAAGCAAGAATACGCAGATATCGTTAAAAAGAAAATGGAAGAAATGAGAGAAATTTACGGTGGTCGTGGCGGAAGAGGCGGTGGACGTAGATAATCTTTACTAGTTATATTAAATTCAACCAAATGAAATATATATTTTTTTTAGCAACGCTATTTGTAACTACAATTAGTGTTGCTCAAGTGAGCTTTACAGGTGTCATTAAGGACAGTATTGGTCAACCTCTGGAGCTCGCTAATATTGTGGCTATTAACAAAGCCACAAACAAAATGGATGCTTACGCCATAACTAACGATAAAGGTAAATTCAAATTAAGTTTAGAAGCCAATTCAACCTATAATGTTCAAGTAAGTTATATTGGGATGAAAACCAAAACTGAAGAAATTTCTACTCAAGAGAACAGTCTAGTTAAGGATTTTTCACTTTTTGAAGATAGTGCTTTAAATGAAGTAGAGCTTACCTATGAAATGCCAGTCACTATAAGTGGTGATACCTTAATCTATAATGCAGATTCTTTTAAAAGCGGTACAGAGCGAAAACTTGAGGATGTCCTTAAAAAGTTGCCAGGCGTAGAGGTTAACGATGATGGTGAAATTGAAGTTGAAGGAAAAAAGGTAGGTAAAGTTATGGTTGAAGGCAAAGATTTTTTTGATGGAGACTCAAAGCTTGCAACAAAAAATATTCCTGCAGATGCTGTCGATAAGGTGCAGGTTCTTAAAAATTATTCTGAAGTAGGACAATTGGGCGGTGTTACAAATAATCAAGATAATATTGCAATTAACATTAAGCTTAAAGAAGGTAAAAAGAATTTTTGGTTTGGTACTGTTACAGCAGGAGCAGGTGTGGCCACAAATCAGGATTTGTACTTAGCGCAACCAAAACTTTTTTATTACAGTCCAACATATAGTATCAATTTTATTGGCGATTTAAATAATATTGGAGAAACTGCCTTTTCAAGAAGAGATTTTTTCAATTTTTCAGGCGGCTTCCAGCAACCTAGTACAAAAAGTGGTACTAATATTAATTTAGGTGGAAATGATTTAGGTTTTCTTCAGTTGCAAAATAATAGAGCGAAGGATATTAATAATAAATTCGGAGCTTTAAATTTTAGTTACGCACCTAAAAAAACTTTAGATTTAGGAGGCTTTGTTATTTTTTCAAGTAGCCGAATTGATTTACAAGAAAATAGTTCTAAAATTTATACAGATGATAATTTAGGGATTCCAAATGAGCAGACGCAGAGTTTAACTGAGCAAAAAAGCGATTTGGGTATGGTTAAGTTAAGTGCTAAATATAAGCCAAACGCGAGCAATCAGTTAGATTACGATATTATAGGCAAATTATCTAATGAGACTCAAAACCAAAATTTTGCATCTTCTGTTATTGGTGATTTAGATCAAATAGAAAGTAATAATCCCTATAGCATTAAGCAAAGTTTAAACTATTACTATACTTTAAATGAAAAAAACATATTTGCTTTTGAAGGACAGCATTTGTTATCGAAAGAGGATCCTTTTTACAACGCATTTATAGAACAAAATGCGACTTATGCCAACACAGGAACAGCTTTGGGTTTCGATCCTAATCAAAATGGTTACGATATAGCTCAGGAAAAAGAAGTTAAATCAAATCAACTCGATGTAAAGGTAGATTATTGGAATATTTTAAATAAAAAAAGTGATATTAATTTTACACTAGGAACTATTCAAAGTGTACAAGACTTTAATAGTAATTTATTTCAAAATTTGGATAGTGGAGAGACAAATAATAGTACACCTAGTATTAACGATGGATTGGATTTTAACGATGTAAATTATTTGTTTAGTGATGTTTATTTAGGGTTTCATTACCGACTAAAAACCGGAAAATTTACATTTACACCTGGGTTTTCTGCACATGCATACGCTGCAACAAACACTCAGTTTAATGAAGAGTATAAACAAACTTTCACAAGAGTTTTGCCAGATTTTAATATGAGATTGCAGTTAAAAAATAGTGAACAGTTAATTTTTAATTATAGAACACAAACCAATTTTACAGATGTTTCTCAACTAGCAAGAGGTTTAGTTTTAAACAATTATAATTCTTTAAATGCAGGAAATCCTGAGTTAGAAAATTCGTTGTCTCACAATCTAAATCTAACATACTTTAGCTTTAACATGTTTAACTATACTAATGTTACGGCAAACATAAACTACAACAAGAGTATTGATAATATTAGGAATCAATCTTTATTTGAACCAGGTAGTGTTGTAAGTATTGGAGCTCCATTTAATTCAAACTTTGCTGATGAGACTGTAACAGCTTTTGGTCGTTTTGAAAGAGCATTTGGTAAGTTAAGAGCAAGCGCAAATGGAACATTTAATTATTCTAAGTTTAATCAGTTTATCAACACTCGGAGAACAGTTAATGAAAATTATACGCAAAATTATAGAGTTGGTTTAAGATCTAACTTTAGAGAAGCACCAAATTTTAATGTAAGTTATAATTATACCATTAATGATAATGACCAAGGTAGTACACGTTCAAAGTTTTACACTCATGCACCTTCAGTTGAATTTGACGCACTAATATTGAAGTCATTTACATTTAAAACAGATTACACATATAATGATTTTAGAAATAGTGAAACTTCAATAAACACGTTTGACTTTTGGAATGCTTCATTAGCCTATAGAAAGGATCAGGATAGTAAATGGGAATATGAAGTTAAAGCAACCAACCTATTAAATACCAAATCTCAGAACAACACATCTAATAACGCATTATTCGTAAGTTCTACAGAGTATTTTATACAGCCACGTTTTGTAACTTTTAGGGTTATTTACTCGCTTTAAAATACTACAAAGTAAAAATTAAGGAAAACGTCTCAAATTTTGAGGCGTTTTTTCTTGCTTTTTAAATTACATATAATATATTTGCATTCGCTTTTGGGGAGATACTCAAGCGGCCAACGAGGGCAGACTGTAAATCTGCTGACTACGTCTTCGCAGGTTCGAATCCTGCTCTCCCCACATCTTTAAAAGTCTGTACATCTTTTGTGCAGACTTTTTTATTTTTAAGAAATAAGGATGGCTTTTGTACTCTAAATTGTTTTGTAAAAAAAAGCACCCTAACTAATTAGGGTGCTTATCATATATTTTAGGTGTATTTTAAACTATTCTCCTAAAAAAGGATATCTGTAATCTATAGGAGTTACAAAAGTTTCTTTTATCATTCTTGGTGAAACCCAACGTAATAAATTTAAAGCGCTACCAGCTTTATCATTAGTTCCTGAACCTCTAGCACCTCCAAAAGGTTGTTGTCCTACAACAGCTCCTGTTGGCTTGTCGTTTATATAGAAGTTACCTGCGCAGTTTTGTAATGCTTCAGTTGCTTCAGTAATTGCATAGCGATCTTTAGAAATAATGGCTCCTGTTAATGCGTAATCACTTGTTTGGTCTACTAGTTTTAAGGTTTCAGAGTATTTGTCATCTTCATACACATAAATAGTAATAACGGGACCAAAAAGCTCTTCGCTCATGGTTTTATATTTAGGATCTGTAGTTAATAAAACTGTAGGCTCTATAAAGTAACCTTTGCTCTTATCATAATTTCCACCAGCAATAACTTCTACTTTAGCGTCTGCTTTTGCTTCATCTATATATTTAGCTAATTTGTCGAAAGAACCTTCATGAATAACTGCAGTAACAAAATTATTAGTATCTGCAGGGGAGCCTTGTTTAAACGACTTTAAATCTTCAATTACAAACTTCTTCACATCATCCCAAATCCCCTTAGCTATGTAAGCACGAGATGCTGCACTACATTTTTGACCTTGAAATTCAAAAGCACCTCTTACAATAGCGGTTGCTACTTGTTTAGCATCTGCGGTTTTATGGGCTACAATAAAATCTTTACCTCCAGTTTCTCCAACTATTTTTGGGTATGTTTTATAATTATGAATATTGTTTCCAATTTGTTTCCATAGTTCTTTAAACACATAAGTTGAACCTGTAAAGTGTAAACCAGAAAAATCCGGACTTGCCAAAACAGTATCTGTAATCATTTTTGGGTCTCCAAAAACAACATTAATAACACCAGCAGGAACTCCAGCTTCTTCAAAAATATCCATAATTACTTTTGCTGAAAAGATCTGGCTGTCACTTGGTTTCCAAACTACAACGTTACCCATTAAAGCCATACATGCAGGAAGATTTCCAGCAATAGCAGTAAAATTAAATGGTGTCACAGCGTAAGTAAACCCTTCTAAAGGACGATATTCTAATCGGTTCCAAGCATCACTAGTACTTTCTGGCTGGTCATGATAAATATCGGTCATATACTGTACGTTAAAACGTAAAAAGTCAACAAGCTCACATGCCGAATCAATTTCTGCTTGGTGTACTGTTTTAGATTGAGCAATCATAGTAGCTGCATTAATTTTTGCTCGGTATGGACCTGCAACTAATTCTGCTGCTTTTAAGAAAATACCTGCGCGCTGTTCCCATGGCATTAGACTCCATTTTTTACGAGCTTCTAATGCGGTTGCTATAGCTTCATCGACGTGTTTTTTTTCTGCTAAATGATAGGTTCCTACAATATGTTTATGGTCATGTGGAGGTGACATAGTGCGGGTGTTTCCTGTAGTAACATCTTTTCCATTAATGTACATTGGTACATCAGTTTTGCTATTAAAGTATGTATCGTATGCTTCTAGTACCGCTTTACGTTCTGGCGATCCTGGAGCATAACTTTTTACTGGTTCATTTACCGCAATTGGCACATTAAAAAATCCTTTACCCATAATATATTATGTTTTTTTATTTATAAATATGGACAAAGTTACCAATTTTTTTCTGAAAATTGAGGTTAAGGTAAGATGGCTTTTCTTTCTGAAAGCACTTTAATCTTTTAAGACTACTGTATATAGTTTTCAGGCGTTTTTATGAGCAATTCTAGAAATGGAAAATACTTCGGAATTTAATAATTATGTAGGAAAGAAATAAAGAAAAAATTAGATGTTAATTAAGTGCATATGGCGCACTTAATTTAAAGGTAGGTATTGCAACGTTAAAAGTTTTAGTGCTATTTAAATTTACCATTTTGTAATAGCCACGCATTGCGCCAATAGGTCCAGTTAATAAACAGCCAGAATTATATGTGTGAGAATCTCCGGGATTTAAAACAGGTTTTTTGCCTATAACACCATCGCCTTCCACTTCAATAGTATCATTAAGCGCATCCATTATGGTCCAATGTCTTGCGTTAAGTTGTACAGTATGCTTACTTTGGTTGGTTATTGTAACTTGATAACCAAATGCAAAATTTATTTTATAGTTTTTGTAAAATGTACCTTCAAAAAACGTTTCAACAGAAATTTTTATACCACTTGTAATTTGTTCAACCATTTTTTTAACACGTTTGCTAAGCTAATTTAATAAAAATATTTTTTATCTCTTTTAACTGGCTGATTTTTAACTAAATTATAAGTTTAATTTGTAATATTTACCGAGCTGGTTTCTCCAAAACCTATTAAGCGATCATATCGGGCTCCTAAATCTCTGTAATAAACTAAAACTTTATAGCTATTCTCTGTTTGCCAGAAATTTCCACAAACAAAATTTTCATCGACTTTTTTGGTTTTATCATCTACAACAACATACTTGTAATTATAAAAACCTTGTTTTAAAAGTACAGGTGTAGAATAAATTAATTCATTTTTATAATAGTTCATTTTAGTTTCGTCTGTAATTTGATAATTATTAAAGTTGCCATAAACGTGTAAGGATTTTCCTTTAGGGAGTTGCTCCATAGCTAAAGAGAAATGTACAAACACATAATCGGCTTCTATATTGATATTGTCCACATCTATAGCGGTTATCAAAAAATTACCGTTAATATCTGGGTTATAGGTGTAACGTTGATTTTTTCTAGGAATATTTGTGAATAAAATATTTTCATATATATCATTCAATTCCACAAATTGAACACCGTTAATAGCGACCCTAACATCTTTATTTTCAAAATAGAAAAATTCATTTCCTGCATCAAAACTTGTTTCTTTTATATATCTATAAGTTAATTCGTTACCTAAAATATATTGTGGTTTTATTCCAGAAATAGCGGTGTTCAAATTATTGTTTTGCACAATTAATGTTTTAACCGTTTGGGTTGGATTATTAAGCTGAATATTAATTGGGTTAATTACAATATCTACCGTTTGTTTAGTATCTATCTTACTTACGTCTCGAGATCTTTTTATTTGAAGCCCTACGTTTGCACCATTCTCATGAATCATAAATTTTCTGGAAAATACAACAGTGTCTTCATCATTATAAATAAAAATCATATAATTCCCTGACTTTGTTAATCCCTGTGTGTACTGGTTTGGAATTTGAAGCTTGTAATGCGAATAAATCTGATAGGTATTTAATGAATTTTCATAATTTCGAATTCTCTGTTTGTCAAAACCATTTAAAAATTCTGCTTTAGCTAAAACCGAAGGTGTCCAGTCGTAATTGTAATGTTCAATTCGGTAATAATAATCTTCTTCATTACCATTTAATGCATCAAATTCTAAAACCACAAAATCTCCTAAACTTAAAACAGGAAGCTGGCTTTCTGGAGTATTACCTTTAAAGGTTATGGTCTTAATATAATTTGGAGCTTGAACTTCTTCAACCTGACTAAAAACCGTGGTACCGAAAAGAAATAAAACTAAAAAGGTTATTTGTTTAAACATTTTTTTAATAGATATGTGTTTAGAAAAGTAAAGATAAACAAAATTTGTGCCTTAGTATATTTCTTTATTTAGATTAATTATAAATAAAGGAGATACCTATTTGTAATACTAATTTTTAGCGATTTAGTTCGTAAATTCGCACGGATTTTTATAATCAAATTCAGTATAACCATTAATACTAAAATTTCATATGTCAAAGGACATTAAAATTTCTAAAGGACTGGATATAAAGCTTGTAGGGCAAGCAGAACTAACTACAGAAACTGCTATTTTAAGCAATTTTTATGTTGTTCGCCCTGAAGATTTTCATCTGGTTACACCAAAGCTTGTCGCTAAAGTTGGTGAAAAAGTTAAAGCTGGTTCAACCTTATTTTTCGATAAAGCAAACGAATCAATCAAATTTGCATCGCCGGTTTCAGGAGAAGTTGTAGAAATTATACGTGGTGAAAAGCGTAAGGTTTTGGCAATCAAAATTCAAGCTGACAAAACTCAAGAATTTCATGATTTTGGAAAGTTAGAAGCTTCAGCAAATGCAGAAGCTATCAAAACTCGTTTATTGGAATCTGGTGCTTGGGCTTTTGTTAAACAACGTCCTTACGACGTAATTGCTAAGCCAAGTTCAGAGCCAAAATCAATTTTTGTATCGGCTTACGCAAGTGCACCTTTAGCAGCAGATTTAGATTATACTTTAGCAGGTAAAGAAGCAGAGCTTCAGGCAGCTGTTTCTGCTCTTGCAAAATTAACTGCAGGTAAAGTACATGTAAGTGTAGGGAAAAAATCTAATTCTCCATTCGCTAACTTAAGCGATATCACTTTACACAAAGTTTCTGGCCCGCATCCTTCAGGAAATGTAGGTACTCAAATAAATAAATTAGATCCTATCAATAAAGGAGAAGTTGTTTGGACAGTTTCGCCTCAGGATTTAGTAATTATTGGAGAGTTATTACTAACTGGTAAGTTTAATGCAGAGCGTATCATTGCTTTTGCAGGTTCATCAGTTAAAAAACCTCGTTATTTTAAAACTAAAATCGGTGCTGAGGTGTCTACAATGGTTTATGATAATGGAGTGGAACAGGATGGGAATGACCGTATTATTTCTGGTAATGTATTGTCTGGAAAACAAGTAAAACCTGATGGGAATTTAGATTACTACAGTAATGTGATTACCGTAATTCCAGAAGGTGATGATTACGAATTTTTCGGATGGAATAAGCCAATTTTTAATAAAGTGTCAACCTCTAGAGCTTTAACCTTTTCTTGGTTAATGCCTAATAAAAAATTCGACCTAAACACTAATACAAATGGAGAGCACCGTGCATTTGTTACCACAGGTAGCTATGAAGAAGTGTTTCCGTTAGATATTTTTCCTTTACAAATCTTAAAAGCTTGTAAATATCAGGATTTAGATGAAATGGAAGCTTTAGGAATGTACGAAGTTGCGCCGGAAGATTTTGCTCTAACAGAATTTATTTGTGTGTCTAAACAGCCACATCAAAAAATCATTAGAGAAGGTTTAGATTTAATGTATAAAGAAATAGGATAGTTATGGGATTGAAAAGTAATTTACATAATTTAAAATTAAAGTATCAGGGTACAAAAATGGCGCCAGCATTTAACGCCATTCATACCTTTTTATACTTGCCAAATGAGACCACTCATGGAGGAACGCACATTAAGGCGGCAGACGATTTAAAGCGTACCATGAATATTGTAATTATGGCTTTAGTGCCATGTTTGCTATTTGGTATCTTTAATGCAGGTTACCAGCACTATGCGGCAATTGATGCAGCAAAAGGCATTGCGACGGAAGCGTCTTTATTTGGAAACTTCTTAACGTGGGATAACTTTGTAATTGGTGCATGGACGGTTTTACCATTAGTTATTGTGTCTTATGGAGTAGGACTTTTAGTAGAATTTATATTTGCTATTATAAAAGGTCATGAAGTTGAAGAAGGCTACTTAGTAACAGGAATGTTAGTGCCATTAATCGTACCTATTGACATTCCATTATGGATGCTTGCTGTTGCGGTAGTATTTGGAGTTGTTATAGGTAAAGAGGTTTTTGGTGGTACAGGAATGAATATTCTTAATCCAGCTCTTACTATTCGTGCCTTTTTATTCTTTGCATATCCAACTTGGATGTCGGGAGATAAAGTATGGGTTCATGAAGCAGTAGAGCGTGCAGGAACTGCAGATGCTATTTCAGGAGAAACTTTATTAGGAGCTTATGCTCAAAACAGTAGTCTGGCAGGAATAGATTATATGGATATGTTCTTTGGATTTATTCCAGGTTCTGTAGGAGAAACCTCAAAATTGTTAATTATTCTTGGAGCAGCTATTTTAATATTTACAAAAGTAGGAAGCTGGAGAATTATTTTTAGTACAGTTATAGGTGCTTTAATTATGGGACTTATTTTTAATGGAGTTGTTGATGCTGGTTGGATTGGAGAGTCTAGTAAGTTTTATGGACTAATGAGTGTGCCATTCTGGCAACATTTAATTATTGGTTCAATACTTTTTGGAGCAGTTTACATGGCAACAGACCCGGTTTCTGCATCGCAAACCAATAAAGGAAAGTGGATTTATGGTTTCTTAATAGGATTTATTTCTATCATGATACGTGTATTTAATCCAGCTTACCCAGAAGGTGTATTTTTAGCAATTTTATTAATGAACGTATTCGCTCCAACTATTGATCACTATGTGGTTCAAGGTAATGTGAAGAAACGAATGAAACGTTTAAAAGTTAAAACAGCATAATTATGGCAATTAATACAGATAAAAATTCATATACGATCATCTTTGCAGTAGCAATGGTAGTCGTTGTTGGTTCTTTATTAGCATTTACAGCATCTTCTCTTAAAGGGACAATTACTGCAAATGAAGAAAAAGAAAAACAACAAAATATTCTTTATGCTTTAGGAGTAAATGAGAATGGCGAATCTGATATCGTTTTTGTATCTACCGATAAAGTAGAAGATGTCTTTAAAACAACTATTAAAGAACAAATTGTACTAGAAGTTAAAGATGGTAAAATTATTAAGGAGCAAAATCGTGAAGAGTATAAAGCTGCTAATAATGGTCAAGAGCCTTATTTAATAGATATTAAAAAGCAACAGGCATTAGCTAAGGAAGGTAAGCCTAGAAAATTACCTTTATTTGTTGGAGAACAAGACGGTAAAACTGTTTACGTAGCACCTATAAGAGGTAAAGGTTTATGGGATGCTATATGGGGTTTTGTGGCTTTAGATGAAAATATGATTGTTAGAGGTACTTATTTTGATCATAAAGGAGAAACTCCTGGATTAGGAGCCAACATTAAGCAACGTTATTTTATGGACGATTTTTATGGAGAGCGTTTGTTAACCGAAAATGGTGTATTTAAAGGAATCACTGTAGCAAAAGGTAATAACGATCCTAAAAATGAAGATAAAGACGACTATGAAGTTGATGCACTTGCGGGAGCAACAATTACAGGAGATGGTGTGTCGGCTATGATAAAAGCAGATTTAAAATTATATCTGCCTTATTTTGAAAACTTAAAAAACAAAACGAACTAACATGGGATTACTTTCAAAAAAAGATGGTGTTCTAATTACAGACCCATTAACAGATAATAACCCAATTACCATACAGGTATTAGGTATTTGTTCGGCATTAGCTATTACAGCAGAGCTTAAAGCATCTTTAGTAATGGGTATTGCAGTACTTTTTGTATTAGGAATTGGTAACGTTGTTATCTCTTTAATGCGTAACATTATTCCTTCAAAAATTAGAATTATTGTACAACTTATCGTTGTTGCAGCTTTAGTAATTATAGTTGACCAAGTTTTAAAAGCTTTTGCTTACGAGCTAAGTAAAACACTTTCGGTTTTCGTAGGTTTAATTATTACCAACTGTATCATTATGGGACGTTTTGAAGCTTTCGCTTTAGGTAACGGACCTTGGAGATCTTTTCTGGATGGTATTGGTAATGCTTTAGGGTATGCAATCATCTTAGTTATTGTTGGATTCTTTAGAGAATTATTGGGTTCTGGTACATTATTCGGAATTCCAGTTTTAGGAGATCCAATTGAAAAAACAGGTGTATACAGTATTGGTTACGAGAATAACGGATTTATGTTAATGCCACCTATGGCCTTAATTATTGTAGGTCTAATTATTTGGGTACAACGTAGTAGAAATAAAGCTTTAATTGAAGACTAATACGTCTTTTTAAGAAATTTAAAATAAATAACAATGATAGAGCACATCGAATTATTTTTTAAGTCAATTTTTATTGACAATATGGTGTTTGCGGTTTTCTTAGGTATGTGTTCATACTTAGCCGTATCTAAAAAAGTAGCTACTGCGGTAGGTTTAGGAGCAGCTGTAATTTTTGTATTAGCTATTACAGTTCCTATTAACTGGTTATTAGATCAATATTTATTACAGCCTGGAGCCTTAAAATGGTTAGGCGAAGAATATGCAACTTACGACTTAAGCTTTCTTTCATTCATCATGTTCATTGCAACCATTGCAACCATGGTACAGTTAGTAGAGATTGTAGTTGAAAAATTTTCACCTTCATTATACAACTCATTAGGTATTTTTCTTCCATTAATTGCAGTAAACTGTGCTATTTTAGGAGGATCTTTATTTATGCAGTCTAGAGAAATTGAAACCTTAAGTTTGGCTTTCAATTATGGTATTTCTTCAGGAATTGGTTGGTTTTTAGCAATTCTTGCTATTGCAGCTATTCGTGAGAAAATTAGATATAGTAATGTGCCAGCACCTTTAAGAGGTTTAGGGATTACATTCATCATTACCGGGTTAATGGGTATTGGATTCTTAAGTTTTGGAGGAATGTTAACAGGCGGTGAAGAAGAAAATGCTGAAACAAAAGAACAAGCTGCTGAAGTTAAAATGATTTCAGAAGAAGATAAAGAATTAGCTAATAACACTAAAACAATAAAGTAGTATGATTTTAGCAGGAACATTTGGAACAGTCGCAACAACTGTTGTCGCGTTTTTAATAATATTATTAGTGTTGGTATCACTATTACTATTTGTAAAACAAAAATTATCACCATCAGGTCCCGTAAAGATTTTAATTAATGGTGAAAGAGAGATTGAAGTTGCTTCAGGAAGCACTTTACTATCTACTTTAGGAAGTAACAAAATATTTTTACCATCTGCTTGTGGTGGTGGTGGTACATGTATTCAATGTGAATGTCATGTATTATCTGGTGGAGGAGAAGCTCTACCAACTGAAACACCTCACTTTTCAAGAAAAGAATTAGCTCATGGAGCTCGTTTATCTTGTCAGGTAAAAGTAAAGCAGGATATGGAAATTACAATTCCAGAAGAGGTATTTGGAATTAAGAAATGGGAAGCAACTGTAGTACGTAATTATAATGTAGCTTCTTTTATTAAAGAGTTTGTAGTTGAAATCCCTGAGGATATGGGCTACAAAGCTGGAGGATATATTCAAATTGAAATTCCTGAATGTACAGTTAATTTCAAGGATATGGATATTACTGCTCACCCAGAAGAGCATGATACACCGGATAAATTTCAAGCTGAGTGGGATAAGTTTAACTTATGGCCTTTAGTAATGAAAAACACCGAAACTGTGGAAAGAGCTTATTCTATGGCTTCTTACCCTGCAGAAGGGCGTGAGATTATGCTAAATGTTCGTATTGCTACGCCACCATGGGATCGTAACAAAAACGGATGGATGGATGTTAACCCAGGGGTTGCTTCATCTTATATTTTCAACTTAAAGAAAGGAGATAAATGTGTTATCTCTGGACCTTATGGAGAGTTTTTTATTAACGAATCTGAAGCAGAAATGCTTTATGTTGGTGGAGGAGCTGGTATGGCACCAATGCGTTCTCACTTATATCACTTATTCAAAACATTGCGTACTGGTCGTAAAGTTACGTATTGGTATGGAGGACGTTCTAAAAGAGAGTTATTCTATTTAGATCACTTTAAGCAGTTAGAAAACGAATTCCCTAACTTTAAATTTTATTTAGCTTTATCTGAACCAATGGAGGAAGATAATTGGAAAGTTAAAGAGAATATTGATGCACCAGGTGACGGTTTTGTAGGATTTATTCATAATTGTGTAATAGACAATTATTTAAATCACCACGAAACGCCAGAAGATATTGAACTTTATTTCTGTGGACCACCTTTAATGAACAAGGCTGTTCAAAAAATGGGAGAAGATTTTGGTATTCCAGATGAGAACATCAGATTTGATGACTTTGGAGGCTAATTTTTAAGAATATGATAAAAAAACCGCAAAAACCATTTTGCGGTTTTTTTTATGTTAAATATTTACATATATTTAGCAATTAGTAATTTTAACAAAATTTTAATTTATAAAACGTTCATTATGAGAAAAACTACTCTATTGAGTTTATTATTTTTATTGTCTGTTTCATTTTCAGCTTCAATTGCACAAAATTCTAGCTTTAAAAGTACACAAGACTTAAAAAATAATAAACCAGTGCAATCTAAGGTTAATCAAATACCTGGTATAGGAGTTGCATTAAATCAAGAAAATCAGAATTTCTACAATCAAACAGGTGTTGTTAAATGTATTACAGACGAAATAAATGCACAGCACACATCTCCTGAAGCAAGACAACGTTTTGAAGATTGGTTAGCTCCATTAGTTCAAGAGTATAAACAAAATATCGCTCAGCAAAAAGCTACAGGAAATTTTGTTCAAGCCACTTATAATATTCCAATTATATTTCATGTTGTTTCAGGTTCAGCAAGTGATGCAGCCAACCTTAGTCAGGCTCAAATAAATGCACAAATTGACCAGTTAAATATTGATTTTGCAAATTTAGCAGGTGCTGATGGTGGTTTCTGGGATGGTCGTGATGCAGATTCAGATATCCAATTTGTGCCTGCAGCTGTGGACCCATCTGGAAGCCCTTTAGCAGAGCCAGGAATTAATCGAGTGTTTGGTTATCCAGGTACTTTAGGGCAAGCAGATTTTGAAAACAACATTAAACCAGCTACTCAATGGGATAGAACTATGTATGCAAATATTTGGACTGGAAACCTAAGTGGTGGTTTATTAGGATATGCACAATTTCCTGATAATTCTACATTACCAGGGATGCCAGCAGGTTCTGGTGGAGCTGTTAATACAGATGGTGTTGTTTGTTTATTTAGTTCTATAGGTTCTACTGCAATGCCTTACCCAGGAGGAGCACCATATAATCAAGGTCGTACTTTAACACATGAAATTGGACACTGGATTGGTTTACGCCATATTTGGGGTGATGGTGGTTGCGGAGCAGACGATTTTTGCGCAGATACTCCCAATGCAGGTGGTTCAAACTTTGGTTGTCCAACTGTAGATTCTTGTACAACTGATGCAGACAGAGATATGGTTGAAAACTATATGGATTATACAGACGATTCTTGTATGGACATATTTACCACAGACCAAGTAGCTAGAATGATTGTAGTTTTACAAAATTCTCCAGGAAGAACAGAATTACCAAATTCAACAACTGGTGATTCTGGTCCTGTAATTTCTTTTGCTTCATCTTTAACTAATGTGATTGAAGGTTCTGACTGTTCTTTTACAGATTTTACAATTGATTTAAATATTGGTGATGCCCCTTCAAATAACGCTACTGTTAACTTATCAGTAACTGGAGGAACGGCAACTAATTTAGAAGATTTTGAGCTTTTAACTCCTACAGTAAATTTTGCAGCTGGATCGACAGCTCCTCAAACAGTGACTTTGAGAATTTTTAATGATAGTTTTGGAGAAGGTAACGAAAATGCAACAATTGAGTTTACTGTGAATGCTAATGGAGGTGATGCTACTGCAGGAAACTCAGTATTTACATTAACAATTGAAGATGATGATGTTGATCCTTTATTTGGAGGTGCTCCGGTTACAATTGCTTCTGATGATTTTGAATCTGGTTTTGGTAATTGGACTGTAACAGGTGCTCCTTCAGCAACTAATTTTGCTTTAGCGACAAATGCAACTATTGCCGATGCAGGATTCTTTAATACAGATGAGTCAAATACGACAACTTATGCATATGTTAATGATGATGATTGTAACTGTGATATGTCTAATGAAAGAATGGCTTATAATAATTCAATTGATTTAGCAGGAATATCAAATGCAAGTATCAGTTTAGATTACGCATTTAGTGATACCTATGGTGGGATTGCTTCTGTACAACTATCTACAGATGGTGGTGCGACTTGGCCAAATGCTGCAATTTTAGCAAATACTGGGACAGGAGATGAGTCTAACATTCCATTTGCAACTGTTAATATTGATTTAAGTGCTTTTGCAGGTCAAGTAGTAAATTTATCAGTACATTATAATGATGAAGCTGGCTGGGCAGGTGGTTTAGTAGTGGATAACTTTGAAGTTTCTGCTCCAGGACCTGCCGATATTCAAACTGCAGTAAATGCAGGAACTTCAGAAGACCAAATAAATTTAATTGGCTCAGGAGAGGCTTATGGATTAGATACTATTTCAGATAATGCAATTTTAAATGTTAATGTATTAGATGGCTTTAGTTACGATTGTACTACGGTTGCAGTATCAAGAGCAGGTACTTCAGCTCAACCATTTAATGGTAGTATAGCACCAGCGTTAGTAACAGATAAAGCTTATACAATTACACCTAGTGCGGATTCAGCTGTAGGCTCTACACAAATTTCTTTCTACTTCTCAGAAGCAGAATTAGCAGGTTGGGAAGCAGCTACAGGAGATTCTAGAGCTAACCTTCAAATAGGTAAAGATAATGGTGCTTCTTTAGAAACCGTATCGGCTACTATTACAGCTTTTGGTTCTGATTGGAAAGTAACAGGTAACTTTGCATCTGGTTTAAATGGAACTTATTATTTCGGTAATATGGCTTTCTTAAGTACAGAAGATTTTACTTTCGATAGTTTTGTAATGTATCCAAACCCATCAAATGGTTCTTTAACTATTGGTTTTAATACATCTAACGACGTAAATGTTAATTTATATGATATTAGAGGTCGTTCAGTTTTAAATAAGAATTTTAATGCTTCTGGTTCTAAGTTTAACCAAACACTTAATTTAGCATCTTTAGCTACTGGTGTTTATGTGGTTAAAATTAACAGTGGTTCAAATACCATGTTTAGAAAACTTATAGTTAACTAAGTTTTTTAAGTCCTTATAAAGTTAAAGCCCAACACTTATGTGTTGGGCTTTTTTTTGTAATAACTTATAATTAATAAGCTTTAAATTGTAATTTTGAATTATGAGAAAAGCATTATCAGCACAAGAATTGCATAATCTAGCCATGAATCATGTTGGGAAAGATTTAGAGCAAAGAGGTTTCGAATTTATAGCTATTAATAGTAAATTAAAAAGGCATCCTCAATTTGTTTGTATGGATAAAAATAAACAGTATTATTTTGTTATAGTAAAAGCTGTAATGTTACCAGATAACGCCAACAACTATGACGTGGTTTGGATGGAATCTTTTAAAAAGCATGCCTATGAAAAAGATGCTAAGGTACTTTATGCAGGTGTTGGTTTAGGAAATCCTGATGGTGAAGATTTACCTATTTATTTAAATGAAGCTTATCTTATTGAATATAACGGTATCCAGGTTTTAGATATGAATTTAAATTGATATGAAGTATATTTTGTATGTATGGTTGTGTTTACTCTTTATGGGATGCCAAAACACGCTAGAATTAATAAAATTGAGTGGACCAGTTTTTGGTACCAGTTATAATATTCAATACTATGATCAAAAGTCTAGAGATTTTACAAAAGATATAGATAGTCTGTTTAAAGAGATTAACAACTCTATGTCTAACTATCAAGAAAACTCTAAAATTTCAAAATTAAATAGAAACGAAAACTATAGTTTAGACAATTATTTTATAACTGTTTTTAATGCTTCAAAAAAGATATATAGAGAAACTGAAGGTGTTTTTGATCCCACTATAGGTAGTTTAGTTAATTTTTGGAATTTTGGTTCTGAAACAAATACCAAAGCAATAGATAGCTCTAGTATAGATAGTTTAATGCGTTTTGTTGGATTTAACAAAGTCACTCTACATAATAATAAAGTAGTAAAACCAAACCAAGGCTATTTAGATTTTAATGCTATAGCAAAAGGCTATGGTATAGATGTTATAGCAGAATTTTTATTAGCTAAAGACATAAGTAATTTCCTTGTTGAAATTGGAGGAGAAATAAGAGTGTCTGGTAACAATCTTAATAAAGAAGCGCATTGGAAAATTGGTATTCAAAACCCAGATTTTAACGGTGAATCCAGTTACAATAAGGTTATTAGTTTACAAAACGAATCTATGGCAACTTCGGGTGTTTATAGAAAATTCAAAACCGATAGTTTGGGGAATCGATATGCGCACATAATAAACACAAAAACTGGTTATCCTGCTAAAACAAATATATTAAGTGTTTCTGTAATAGCTAATAATTGTATGTTGGCAGATGGTTACGCAACTGCTTTGCAAGCAATGGACTTAGAGCACATAAAACAATTTTTAGCTCGTAAAAAGCAGCTTAAGGCTTATGTTATTTTTGAAAATTATATGAAACAGATAGAAGTATTATCTTTTAATGGTTTCCCGATTGAGTAAATGATAAATTTATTACTTGTATACCACAGGAATAATTTCCCCTTTTGCTAAACAATATTTTTTAATGTCTTCTTCAGGAAGTTGTGCAGTGTAATCTACTTCATCTACTTTAAAACCGATGTGTCTTAATTTATCAAAATAATCACGACCATAAATTCGCACATGGTCGTATTGCCCAAAAATTTTTGCGCGTTCGTCTTTATCGGTAATAGAATCATCTTCAAAAGTAATGTCTCTATTTAAATCTTGTGGGATTTGCAAAATAGCCATTCCGCCAGGTTTTAAAACGCGATATAATTCTTGCATTGCTTTGGTATCGTCTGGTATATGTTCTAACACATGATTACAAAAAATAACATCATAAGACTCATTTTGAAAAGGTAAATTACAGATGTCAGCTTTTACATCGGCAATAGGAGATTCTAAATCGGTTGTGGTGTAGTTAATATGCTCTAAAGCTTTAAATCGTTTTAAAAAACATTGTTCTGGAGCAAAATGTAAGACATCTTTTTTTACAGTTGAAGTATTTTTAGGCTGAAGAAAATCCGTTTCATGTAGCAAGTATAACCATAATAGTCTATGACGTTCTAAAGATAATGTAGATGGCGATAAAACATTGTTACGTTGATTGCCATAACCATATGGTAAAAAGCTCTTAAAACTTTTTCCGTCTATAGGATCTGTATAAGTATTGCCTTTTAAAACTAGTGCTAAAATAGGTTTAACGATATAGCTTAATCGAATTAATAAAGGTCTTGGAACTTTATTTAAAATATATTTAAAAAGCTTTTTCAAAAGGAGATTAAGAGTTTAAAAAATCTTTAAACTTTTTTGAAGTGAAAAGCTTAATAATTAACAATATAAAACCTATTACAATTAATAGAGTAGCTAATATTAAAGCTTCTTGTGCAAACTGTAAATGTAGAATTTTAAAGACTGCCGAGATAATACTTAGTGCAAAACCAGAGATTAATACCGCAAGAATATGTTTTACTTTCATAATTTAAAGTTTTATAGCTCTAAACTCATCTTCTTCATTTGACACAATACCTAATGCATCATAAATATATTTAAAAGTCGATAGTAATTCGGGTTTACCATTTACAATAGCCACATCGTGTTCAAAGTGTGCACTTGGTTTATTATCTTTAGTGGTAATAGTCCAGCCATCACGATGTTGTTTAATATTTTTGGTTCCTAAATTTATCATAGGTTCAATAGCTACTACCATACCTTCAATAAACTTTTTACCTCGTCCACGTTTACCATAATTTGGCATTTCAGGATCTTCATGCATGACACGCCCTAATCCATGACCCACTAATTCTCTAACGACTCCATAGCCATGATCTTCACAATATTTTTGAATAGCATAGCCAACATCTCCAACACGATTGCCAATCTTAAACTCTTTGATTCCTTCGTACAAAGACTGTTTGGTTACTGCTAAAAGCTTTTCAGTTTCTAGGTCAATTTCACCTACAGCAAACGTATAAGCATGGTCTCCATAAAAACCGTTTTTTATAGCACCACAATCTACCGAAATAATATCACCTTCTTCTAATGGTGTGTTATTTGGAATACCATGTACAACCTGAGAATTAGGGCTCATACATAAGGTGTTAGGGAAATCGTACAATCCTAAAAAACCAGGAATAGCTCCTTGAGAACGGATGTATTCTTCCGCAATTTTATCTAATTGCAAAGTAGTTACACCAGGTTTTATGGCTTTTGCAACTTCTCCAAGTGTTCTTGATACAATTAATGCACTTTCACGCATTAATTCAATTTCTTCTAATGTTTTTGCTATAATCATCTGCTTAACTTAAAATCTAAAAAAGCCTTTTTTCTTTTTCTGTTTTGGAGGTTTTTCGTTGGTAAGGAGTTGGTAAATTTCACCCCAGCCTAATACGCCTCCTAAATTTCTATCGTCTATAAATAAATCTGCATTCACTTTTCGGCTTACCGAACCATCAAACTCTTCTTCTGGAAAGCTTTTATTTACCGCATAAAATTCTACTCCATTTTCTTTACAAAATGTAACTGCTTCATCTAATTTTTTACCGTGTCTGTAGGTCCATAAAATTAGCCTATGTCCATCGCTTTGAAGTCTTTTAAGCGTTTCGAATGCAAACATACGTTCATTACCAATGTTAGGATATGCATCCTCTACAATGGTGCCATCAAAATCTATTGCTATTATTTTAGAGTTGGTTAAATTCATAACAGCTATATTAATGGTTGTTGTGTCATAGCTTCTGGCTGCTCAACACCTATAAGTTTTAAAATAGTAGGGGCAATGTCTCCCAAAACCCCATCGTTAATATGTTCTAATTCAGGGTCTATTAAAATTAATGGCACTGGATTGGTCGTGTGAGCAGTATTTGGTGTACCATCTGGATTAATCATGGTTTCACAGTTACCGTGGTCGGCAATTAATAAAGTGGTATATCCACTCATTAAACCGGTTTCAATAATAGTTTTAGCACAGGCATCTACGGTCTCACACGCTTTTATAGCTGCAGGCATGCTACCTGTATGTCCAACCATATCTCCATTGGCAAAATTTAAACAAACAAAATCCACTTCGCCCTTTTCCAATTCAGGAACTAAAGCATCTGTAAGTTCGTATGCACTCATTTCTGCTTTTAAATCGTAAGTAGCAACTTTTGGAGAGTTTCGTAAAATACGTTCTTCACCTTCAAAAGGTTCTTCTTGTCCACCAGAAAAGAAAAATGTTACATGTGGGTATTTTTCAGTTTCGGCAATTCGAATTTGTTTTTTCTGGTGTGCTGCTAAAACTTCACCTAAAGTATCTTTTAAATTGTCTTTTTTATAAATAACATCAATACCGTTAAAAGTATCATCGTAACTGGTCATGGTTACATAACGCAAATCGAGTTTTTTCATTAACAAATCGCTAAAATCATTTTGAGATAGAGCATTGGTAAGCTCCCTCCCGCGATCTGTTCTGTAATTAAAAAATACAACCACATCACCATCTTTAACTTGTGTTAAAGGAGCGTCATTTGCGTCTGTTTTAATAATAGGTGTTATAAACTCATCCGTAACAGTATTGTCGTATTGCTTTTGTATACTTCCTGTTAAGTCCTGACTTTTTTCTCCAATGTTGTGAACTAATCCATCATAAGCCACCTTAATTCGTTCCCAACGGTTATCTCTGTCCATTGCATAATAACGACCTGTTACAGAGGCAATTTGTGTATGTTTATTTTTAGTATACTGCTCTATGTCTTCTATAAACCCTATACCAGATTTTGGGTCGACATCTCGGCCATCTGAAAAGGCATGAATAAATGTCTTTTCTAAGCCCATGTTTTCACAAACGTCAATTAAACCTTTTAAATGACTTATATGAGAATGAACGCCACCATCACTTAAAAGCCCTAATAAATGAACATCTTTACCATTAGTCTTGGCGTATTCCAATGCATTTTTAAGTGCAGGTTCATCTTTTAAGGTGTTATTTTGAACCGCTAAATTAATCTTTACTAAATCTTGATAAACGATACGTCCAGCACCCAAATTCATGTGTCCAACTTCACTATTACCCATTTGTCCTTCAGGTAACCCTACATGTAAACCATCGGTTCTTAATTGGGCATTTGGAAATTTTTCATATAAACTGTCTATGAATGGTGTATTAGCTTGATCGATAGCTGAAACTTTTGGATCAGGAGATTTTCCCCAACCATCAAGAATCATTAATATGACTTTTTTATTCATTCTGTAAAGATTTGAATTGCAAATATATTAAAAAAGAACAGCCTAATGGCTTAGGCTGTTTGGTAATTATTGTAATTGTAGATTAATCAAAAAATCCTTGGTTTTCTAACTGGATTTCTGGAGACTTCCTATATTTCGTTATGGAGGCTTTAATTTTTTCAATGCGATTATCTGGGTCCGGATGCGTGCTTTGAAATTCTGGTTGCCTGTTTGGTCCGGCTGCTGCTTTTAAAATTTCCATAACACCAATCATTTCATGCGGATTATAGCCTGCTTTTATCATAAATAAAACACCTAAATCGTCACTTTCCAACTCATCTCCACGTCCGTTTTTTAATAATGTATTTTGTCCAATTTGACCAACTATGTTTCCTGCGTCTGCACCAACTGCTCCCGCGGTCGATAAACCTTGCCAATATTCGCTTTCTGCTATACGTTCTGCACTATGTTTTCCAAGGACATGACCTATTTCATGACCTAAAACTCCTGCAAGTTGGTCTTCATTCTCTAACTGTGAGAAGAGCGCATAAGTAATAAATATTTGTCCTCCAGGCAAAGCAAACGCATTGATTGTGTTAGGATCTGCTAAAAGATGAAACTCATATTTGTATGGCGTTTGTTTTGCAATACTATTATTAACCAGTTTAGCACCCACTTGATCTACTAATCCTTGAAAATTTTCATTTGGATACAAACCTCCATGTTGCTGTGCCATAGTAGGTGCACTTTGTAAACCCATTTGGATTTCCTGTTCGGTAGTCATAGAAATGGTTTGCTGTCTTCCTGTGTATGGGTTAACTTCTTGTTGACTACATTTTTTAAAATAAAAAAAAGCGGCTATGGCAAGACCTATTAGAATACGATATTTAAAATTTTTACCTCTCATGATACTAAATTGGGTTGATTAGATTATAAAACTACAAATTTTAAGACTTGTTAAAAGTAGTTTTAAGTAAATTTTTAGACATCATAATGTGTGTACCAACACCTTCAATATTAAAATAGGCACCAGTTTCATGGTAGTTGTTTCGTTTGTAAAAGTTTACAGCGTTCTCGCGTGCATTAAACCAAATTAAATCTGCTTGTTTAATTTTACAATGTTCTTCACCTTTTTTTAGAAGTAAGTTACCTAAACCTAAACCTTGGTATTGATGTAGAACTGCCATACCTCTTAACTGGTATTGTTTAGATGCTGAAAAATGCAGGTTACTATTGCCCATATAACTTGCAACTGCAACTAATTTATCAGTATAAAACAGTCCAATATGGAATGTTGTATTTAAATTGTCTCCATCAAATTTACAGGATTCTATGGGTTTTCCAGGTCTTAATACGGGTAGTCTAACCTCATAAGTTTCTTCAGGATTAATAGTTTTAATGAAAATTTTAGAGGAGTCAATAGATTTCATTTATATAAACTTAATTATTTTTACTTAAAAAACGACTTATGTCTGTAGTGTATAAAAAATTAATGAAAAAAGATAGTGATAAAATTATTACTTATTTTGAGATATTAAACGATTATAAAGTTGATAAAACAGTTCTTGAAAACCGAATTTCTGAAATGTTTAGTCAGAATTATGAGTGTATTGGTTTTTTTTTAGATGATAAGCTTATTGGAATGTGTGGGTTATGGTTTATGACTAGGCATTATGTGGGAAAAAGTATAGAAATAGATCATTTTTATATAGAGGATGCACATAGAAACAAAGGTTTTGGAAAAGATTTTTTTAAATGGCTTTATCTTTATGCGGAAGAAAAACAGGTAAAAACCATAGAATTAAATACTTATGTAACTAACCATCCGTCCCATAAATTTTATTACAATGAAGGTTTTAATATTTTAGGCTATCATTTTTTAAAGAAATTGTAAAATGAGTTGCAGGAATTAAATTTGTTATTATATTTGCATCCGGAAATGCGAGAGTAGCTCAGTTGGTAGAGCGTCAGCCTTCCAAGCTGAATGTCGCCGGTTCGAACCCGGTCTCTCGCTCAAAAAAGCTTCACTTTACGGTGAAGCTTTTTTTATGCTTTAATTTTGATGTGATTAAAATTTAGGATGAGAAGTTTATACAGAGCGTAGCCGAAGTAAACCCGGTCTCTCGCTCTAAAAGCTTCACTTAATGGTGAGGCTTTTTTTATTTAAAATGTTATTAGAGTATCTGGTTTTATTTCGTAAGGTTTTTGGTCTTTTTCAAAAATCCGCGCTTCTAAATTTCCTTTTAAAAGTATAGTCTCATTTTTAACTTCTAACCAGCTTCCTTCTCTTAAACCAATAACAGGAAGGTTGTTTTGAGTGTGAAATTCATTAATCCTTGTCTCTCTGGTTTCTCCCATATGCTTACTATTAACTTCTGGATCCAAATAGTGCGGATTAATATTAAAAGGTACCAGCTGTAAGGCATTAAAACTTGGTGGATAAACAATAGGCATATCGTTTGTGGTTTTTATGTTTTGCCCACAGATATTACTTCCTGCACTCGTGCCTAGATAAGGTGTTCCATCTGAAATAACGTTTTTTAATATATCGACACAGTTATTCTTGTAGAGCTCATTAAGTAACACAAAAGTGTTGCCTCCACCAGTAAACATACCTTCCGCATTTTTAATCGCTTCGACAGGATGTTTAAATTCATGTAAACCTTTTATCTCTATGTCAATTATTTTAAAAGCGTCTGAAGCTTTTTTTGTATAGGCGTCATAACTAATTCCGCCAGGTCTTGCATAAGGAATAAATAAAATAGTTTTACAGTTTTTAAAATGTGTTTTTAAAACAGGTAGCAGATAGTCTAAATAATCTCCATTAAAAAGTGTAGAGGTACTTGCCAGAAGGATATTTTTCATTCTTAAATTCGTCTTTTATAAGGTAAACTTACACTTTTAACAAAAAATTACAAGCATTATCACTAATAAATACGAAGATTTGAGCGTACTTTATATAACCAAAAAATCCAAACCATGAAACAGACTTACTTCTATATTATTCTATTATACTTTTTCTCTGTAACACTGGGTTTTTCTCAATCTATAAATCGTCAAGAGATTAATGGACAGATATTTTTTAATCTAGCTGAAAAAGATGGTATAACGGTTTTTAATTTATCTTCAAATAAAGGAACTATAACAGATGAAGAAGGAAAGTTCGTAATTCAGGTTGCAGAAAAAGACGTTTTAGAATTTTCATCATTATTAATACAAAATCAAAAAATAACAATTACCGAAAAAGATTTAAAAAACAAGTCTATTAAAGTTTTTCTAGTAGAACTGGTAAATAACTTAGATGAAGTTACAGTTTTAGAAGATGGCTTGTCTGGAGATTTAGATAAAGATGTTGAAGATATTGAGGTGTTTAATACTGATATAGATGTTGGTTTAAATTCTATTGATATGAGTAAAGATCAATTTTCTGCAGACTATAAAACAGCTGCAGATAATATTATAACAAGACAGGGACAATTTTACAACATGGCAGATGGTATGGCAATTGTTAAACTAGTGGCTGGATTATTTAAAAGCGATAAAAAAGAAATAGAAAGACGACAAGAAGCTAACGAATTAAGAATAAAAGCTTTAAAACTTGAAAATAAATATTCTACCAACTACTACATAGCAAATTTTAATATTCCCGAAGACAGTGTTCAGGAATTTATTGCTTATGCTGAAAAAGATTTGGATCATAATTTATTATTAAGAGGTAAAGAACTACATCTAATTGAATACCTAAACATGAAAAGTAAAATGTTTTTGGAAGAAAAGAAATAAGAGATGAAATATGTTTTTATTATCTTTTTTATAATACCAATTTTAGGTAGTAGTCAAATCATAGAAATTTCTGGTAAAATAGAAGGGAAAGATGATCTTGATGGTATTCATGTAATTAATAAAACTTCAAATTATTACGCTGTAACAACTGTAACTGGAGATTTTAAAATAAAAGTAAAAACTAACGACACGATTGTGTTTTCTTCAATTTTATATAAATTAAAAGAAGTTGTTGTGACACCTATTATCTATAAGAGTAAATACTTGTCTACTGTTTTAGAGACATTTGTAAATGATCTAGATGAGGTAACCCTTGGAAAAGTTTTAACGGGAAATTTAAGTCTTGATGTGGCAAACCAAGGTAATAAAAAGCAAATTAATTTTGCAGATGTTGGTATCCCTGGCTATACTGGTAAACCTCTAACTCAAAGTGCTAGACGTTTAAAAGAGGCCTCTAACTTTATGCCTACAGTCGGTGGTGGTTTTGGAGGTGGTGGGGTTGGTTTGCAAATAAACCCCATAATTAATGCCATAACAGGAAGAACTAAAGAATTAAAACAACGCGTTTTACTAGAAAATAAAACATCACTTTTAGAGAAAATTAAATCTCAATTTGCTGCAACTTTTTTTGAATCTTATGAGTTACCTGAAGATAAAAGAGAAGAGTTCTTTTTGTATTGCTCAGACCAGCCCAATTTTATTGCCCAAACCAGAACTTTAGATCTAAACACTGTTTTATTTCTTGAAAAGTATTATGCCTTATATTTGCAGCAAATTAATAAATAGAAAGTATTCGGAATACTTTTTGTTATTAGTTTAAAACTAATTAATAATTTACATGAAATTCCTTCACAAACTAATCCTAATTACAGGTTTTACTTTATTATTTACTTCTGTAGCACTTCACAAATATTATGTAAGTATAACAGAAATTGAGTATGTCAAAGAAAAAAAATCGGTGCAAATTATTACAAGAATTTTTATAGACGATTTTGAGCGTTTATTACGAGAACGTTATGATGATGCTATTAGATTAGATAGCGGTAAAGATGAAAAAGAAATTGATAAAGTGATTAACAAATACATTTTATCCAAAATGCCAATAGAAATTAATGGTGTATTACAAACACCAATTTATATTGGTAAAGAATACGATGATGATATACTTTACATTTATTATGAGATTGAAAATATTTCAGAAATAAAAACATTTCATATTGAAAATAAGACGCTTTTTGACTTGTTTGAAGATCAAAAAAACATTGTTAGAACTAAAATTAATGGACGTAATAAGACTTTTATCTTAATTCCTCAAAACGATAAAGGAATGTTAAACTTTAATTAACATTATACCAATCTCTTAAATAGTGTTAAATTCACGCGATTAAGTAACTAAATTTATAAAATGAAAGCATTTAAGTATCTACTACTTTCTGTTTTATTCGTATCTGCTACTGCTATAGCACAAGACGAACAACAAAAGAAAGAACCACAACCAAGTCATTCAAACACCAACAAGTTTAGACAACTTTACCAAGAGTTTTCTACGCCAAACGAGTATAGAGCAGCGTCTGGAGCTCCAGGTCATGCTTATTACCAACAACAGGCAGATTACAAAATGGATATTGTTATAGATGATGTAAAAGCAAAACTTTTTGGAGAAGAAACGATTACTTACACAAACAATTCACCAGACGTGTTAAAATACCTTTGGGTACAATTAGACCAGAATGTTAGAGCAAAAGATTCTAAGTCGCCTTTAATTGAAGGTAGTGGTGTACGACAAGTACAACAAGCTTCTTCATTTGCAAAAGACTTTTTAGGAGAACCTTTTGAAGGTGGTTTTAATATTGAATTTGTTAAAGATAAAAATGGTAAACCATTACCTCACACTATTAACAGAACAATGATGCGAGTTGAATTACCAGAACCAATGAAAACTGGTGATAAATTTTCATTTTCTATTAAATGGAATTATAATATAAACGATTACATTAAAGATGGTGGGCGTTCAGGTTTTGAATATTTCCCAGAAGATGATAACCGTTTATATGTTATTGCTCAATTCTATCCAAGAATGGCAGTATACAATGATGTAGAAGGATGGCAAAACTCTCAATTCTGGGGACGTGATGAGTTTGCGTTGCCATTTGGAGATTTTGATGTTAATATTACTGTGCCAGAAGATCATATTTTAGATGCTACAGGTGTGTTAACTAATCGCAAAGATGTGTTTTCAGATAAAATGATGGAGCGTTACGAAAAGGCTAAAAAATCTTATGATGAGCCGGTTGTAATTGTTACTCAAAAAGAAGCTGAAAAAGCTGAAAAGAAAAAAGCAACTAAAACTAAAACTTGGAAATTTAGTGCAAAAAACGTTCGTGATTATGGATTTGCGACTTCTCGTAAATTTATTTTTGACATGATGGCTGTTAAAATAGGAGACAAAGATGTTATGGCAGTGTCATTATATCCTAAAGAAGGAAACCCACTATGGGAAGACTGGTCTACTAAAGCAGTTGCAAGTACTCTAAAGTCTTATTCTCGTATGACATTCGATTATCCTTACCATAAAGCTATTTCAGTACATGCAAGACAGCAAGGTATGGAGTATCCAATGATTTGTTGGAATTATGGTCGTCCGGAAAAAGATGGTTCTTATGACGATAGAACTAAATACGGAATGATGAGTGTAATAATACATGAAGTTGGACATAACTTTTTCCCAATGATTGTAAATAGTGACGAGCGCCAGTGGACATGGATGGATGAAGGATTAAATACTTTTGTGCAATATGTAGCAGAACAGGATTTTGGTGAGTGGTATCCAAAAGCATTATCTAAAGGCGATGCAAAGTATCCATCACGTCGTGGTCCAGCAGCAAAAATAGTGTCTTATATGGGTGGCGATCAAAATTATATTGCACCAATAATGTCTAAAGGTTTAAATACCTACCAGTTTGGAAATAATGCTTATGGAAAACCAGCAACAGGTTTAAATATTTTAAGAGAAACTATTATGGGACGTGAGTTGTTTGACTATGCGTTTAGAGAATATGCTAACCGTTGGATGTTTAAACATCCTACACCAGAAGATTTCTTTAGAACTATGGAAGATGCTTCTGCGGTAGATTTAGATTGGTTCTGGAGAGGTTGGTTCTATACTACAGATTATACAGATATTGCTATTAAAGAAGTAAAAACCTTTAAAGTAGCCGAAACGCCAAAAGATATGGTGAAAAACATGGCACAACGTTATAATATGGCAGAAAAAGATATTCCTGCGTTAGTTTATATGGTTGAAGAAGGTAGTGATGAAGATAAGATGTCTAATAAAGCTAATGTATTAGATAATTCTCAGTCTTTAAAATCTTACGTCATGGATAACTTTACACCAGCAGAGCGTAAAAGTTTAAAAAATCCTAAGTATTTCTATAATGTGACTTTTGAAAAACCAGGACCATTAGTAATGCCAATTATTGTAGAGTATACTTACGAAGATGGTACTAAAATGACAGAAACTTATCCAGCAGAAATCTGGAGATTAAACGATAAAGAAGTGAGTAAAGCTATAGCTTCTGAAAAGAAAATAGTAAGCATCATGGTAGATCCTAACGAGGAAACTGCAGATGTGGATACAACAAATAATTCATGGCCAGCAAAAGCTGAAATGAGCGAATTTGATAAAATGAAGAATAAAAAGTAAACCTAATAATTGATTGTTTACTTAATAAGTTAAAAGCCGACAAATTTTGTCGGCTTTTTCATTTGTATCAAAACATCTTACTATATTTGTAGCGTGATACATGCAACAACATTATTATTTATAAGCGGTGGTGAAATAGGATTTATTTTACTTATCGTGGTTATGGTGTTTGGTGCCGATAAAATTCCTGAAATTGCTCGTGGTTTAGGAAAAGGGATCAAACAGGTGAAGAATGCCACGAACGATATTAAATATGAGATCACTAAAAGTGTTGAAAAACAAGTTGGCGATACTAATGTTACTAAAGACATTAACGACGAACTAAACAAAGTTAAAGACGACTTAGAAGAATTTACAGGCTCGGTAAGACGAAAAATGTAAGTAGAAAAATATTTCTCACAAAAGTAAAATAGAGTGCAATTGAAATGAAAAAAAAATTACATAAAATTTTTCTGATACTTATTGGAATTCTTTTAGTAGGAAAAATATCAAATTGGTTTTTGAATTACAGTGAAGAAATAAATCAAATTCTAAACGCGGGAATGTTTACTCTAATAGGAACCGCATACGTAGTTGGAGGTTTTGGTTGGAACAAAAAATTGGTTAATGTAATTTTTTTGATTTGTGGAGTTTATTTAATTGTAATGAATTTCATAGAAGATTTCGATTTAAAATCAATTATCGGAATAGTTTGTCTGGTAATACCAATGATAATTGCAAGATTTTCATCAGATGAAACAGAAGAAAATGAATTTGTTGGAAAGTAAAAATACTAAATCTAATACTTTATAATCGCAATAATGCTAATTTAACAATTTTTGGATTTAATCTAAGTTTATAATGCTGCTTCTAAATCTAAAAATTCTGTACATTAACCCATTGCTTATAGTAAAACAATATCTTTAGAAATCTTGTTTAGTGGTTTTTTATTTTTTACGGCTTATTGTTAATCCATCACGAATAGGTAAAAGTACAGTCTCTACACGTGGATCATTTTTAAGAAGCTCGTTATAATCTAAAAGTACTTTGGTAGAAATATCCTTATCCTTTAAAGGTTCCACCACTTTTCCATGCCATAATACATTATCAGAAAGTATAATACCACTAGGATTAAGTTGGTCTATAATTAAATTGAAGTAATTAACATAGTTGGGTTTATCGGCATCAATAAAAACCAAGTCAAATTTACTTTCCAATTTCGGTATAATATCTAATGCGCTACCAATATGTTGGTAGATTTGAGAACCAAACCCAGACAAGTCAAAATACTTACGTTGGAAGTCTTCTAACTCTTCATTAATATCTATGGTGTGTATTTCGCCATCTTTTTGTAAACCTTCCGCTAAACACAGCGTAGCATAACCGGTAAAGGTCCCTAATTCTAATATGGTTTTTGGGCGTACTAGTTTAGAAATCATACTTAATACACGACCTTGATAAGGTCCAGAAAGCATAATCGGTTGTAATATTTTCTGGTAGGTTTCACGCGTTAATTGCTGCAATAATTCGGGTTCATTTTCAGAATGTGCCACAACGTATTCGTCTAATTTTTCTGGTAGGAAGTACATAGTTTAATAAAATAATTCAAATTTAAGAATTTTTAAGCCTTTAGTCTAATTTACCTTATTTAGTCATTTCGAAGAGTAGAGAATCGTTAAATCAGCGGAATAAATCACATAAAACATATAAAAACAGGATCTCAATAAAGCTTTTAAGAGCAACGAATGTGATGTCTCAATACTTCGACATGACTATAAAACTATATTGGTTGTCATTTCGACGTTAGGAGAAATCGCACAAGTATATTAATTTTAAATAATTTCATTATTTAGTGTTTCCCATTTCGGATTGAAATTACTAATTAATAAGTTCTTCTTTTCTCTGCGCCATTTTTTTAATTGTTTTTCTCTGTATATAGCATCTTTAGGATAATTAAAGCCTTCATAATATATTAAATAGATACAATTATATTTACCTGCGAACGATTTTTTGGCATTGTTACTGTCAAAATAATGTTGAGCTAATCTGTTTTGAATATTATTTGTAACTCCAATATATAGCGTTGTTCTGTATTCATTAGTGACGATGTAGACAAAATAATTATAAAGCATAACTTAGATTTTATGTTAATATAGTTACTTGTACAAAAATCAAATAATGTGATGTCTCCATACGTCGACATGACAACTCAACAAAGTGTTTTATAAATAACCTTACCCCAAAATTCTTTTCACTAATTTATCTTTAGCAGCTTGGTCATCGCCACATAACCATTGAATAACGTTGTCTTCCCAAATAGCATCACGCTCCACTTTAGTAATAATAGAACGGTCTATAGCTAAATCTAAAATTTTACCAGGATAAGAAGCTTGTTTTTCACTTTCCATTTCACCTAAAGGATAAGGATCATCTAAGCCCATAAGGACTTGCTTAGAACCTTGATTTTTAATTAAAAGCTGTAAACCACCAGTGTCATGCACTAAGGTGTCAAAAAAGATGTTTTTATGTCCTACGGCTTTTCTAGGGTGACTTTTGCCTTCAAATAAATCGGGTCTACCATCAAAACCTTGAATACGACGTCCTAAATTTATTTGTGCTAATTGTCCACCATGCGCAAAACAAGTTCGCATATTTGGATATTTATCTTGATAACCATTTAAAGTTAAAAAATGATAGGCATCTGCACATTGTGCCAACATCCAAATTAAATGAAAACGCCAAGAAGTGTTTTCTAATTTTATAAATTTCTCACCATCGTATGGGTGAATTTCTACTGCTAAATTGTACTTGTTAGCCAATTCAAAAATAGGCTCATTTTCTTCATCAAAAATACATCGCCACGTTCCAATAGTATCCATGTAATGTGTTGGCAGGCATAATAATTGCATACCTAATTCTTCAACACAACGTTCAATTTCCCAACAAGCACCGCGTACAAAACCCGGATGCACCACAAAACCAGTTGTAAATTTACTAGGGTTTTCACGTTGTACTTTTGCGTTAAAATCGTTTTGAAAACGTAAAGCTTGCTTCATTTCTTCCACACGTAAACCGTTTCCGTATAACTGAGACAGGTTTAAAACCACCGCATGGTCAATTTTAAAACGCTCCATCCACGCTAACTTTTCATCTAAAAAAAACGACGAATCTGTAATAGGTCGATTCCAGTCCTTTTGTAACATGTATTTTCGGTCTTTATCAACCCAAAAAATACCTTTATCTTTCATAAACTGAGGGATTTCCTCAGGATAAGGTAATAAGTGCGAATGTCCGTTTATTCTTAGTTTACGTTTTTCCATAAGATGTTTAAAACTATTTTAATTTTTGCCTACTGCCTAATCAATCTTTACTTTATTTGGTGCTTCCATAACATCTCCGCAGTTAGGGCAGGTACGTTTTAGTTGATCACCATAATATTTATCAAAAATTATAGGCATGTCGGTTTCAATATTTTTTACTGTAAAATCTTCTTCATACAATTTAGTAGTACAAGATTCGCAAAACCAAAGTAGGGCATCACGCATTCCTTCAGGTCTCTGGTATTCTATAACCAAACCAACCGTATTAGCGCCTCGTTGTGGAGAATGTGGTACTTTAGAAGGCAGTAAATAAATATCACCTTCCTTAATATGCACGTCTTTTGGCACACCATTATCAATAATTTTAAGCACAATATCGCCTTCAACCTGATAGAAAAATTCTGGCGTTTCATTATAGTGATAATCCTTACGGTTATTTGGTCCGCCAACTACCATAACTATAAATTCTCCGTCTTTCCAAACCACTTTATTTCCAACTGGCGGTTTTAAAAGATGACGATTTTCCTCAATCCAGGCTTTAAAATTTAAAGGAGATACTAAATTACTCATAGTTTCATATTTTGGGCGTTACCCTAAAGGGTCAGGCTTTCGCAACTCGCTTTTTTAGGTGCAACCTTTCGACTCCGCTCAAGGTGACGCCTAAAAAGAGCTTAAACAATTGCTCAATCCTTAACGCAAATTCTTCAATTCAATAAAATTAGCAATAATAAATTAATTAATTACTGCTCATAACAATAGTTTAAAACACTTATTTTAAAAGATAAGATTATAAACTTTTGGTTCTTCCACCATCAACTGGAAGATTTATACCATTTATGTACGCTGCTTTTCCACTCGCTAAAAATGTAATGGCTGCAGCTAATTCTTCAGGCTTAGCAAAACGCTTTGCAGGAACTGCATTTTTCATAGCGTTGCTGGCTTCATCTTCTGTTACTCTAGTTTTAGCCGATTTATTTTTAATAATTTCTGTTAAACGCTCTGTTCCTGTAGCTCCAGGAAGTATATTGTTTACTGTAATTCCGAATTGGCCCAGCTCGTTAGCTAAAGTTTTACTCCAATTAGCTACAGCGCCACGAATAGTATTACTTACTCCAAGTCCGTCTAAAGGTTGCTTCACCGATGTTGAAATGACGTTAACAATTCTACCGTATTTCTCTTCTTTCATAAACGGAACAACCGCTTGAGCCAATACGTGATTACATTTTAAATGTTGGGTAAATGCACTTTCAAATTCATCTACTTCAGCTGCAAATACAGGTCCGCCTTTTGGTCCGCCAGTATTATTTACCAACACATGAAATCCGTGATTGTTAGCTATAAATTCAGAAACCTTGGTTTTTAATTCCGAAGGATTAGAAAAATCTGCCACAATATAATCATGATTTCTATGCTGAGGTAACTCGGCTAAAGTCGCTTTTAATTTGTCTTCGTTTCTTGCAATAAGGGTTACAATAGCGCCTTCTTCGGCTAAAGCTATTGCAGTTGCTTTTCCAATTCCTGCTGTACTACCGCAAACTAATGCGTGTTTATTGTTTAAGTCTAAGTTCATAATTTTTATTTTTGTCAGGTCGAGCGCAGTCGAGACCTCAATCATTTTCTGGTTTATATTTAGAGTGAGTTACATTTCTACATTCTGATAAAATTTGTAATAAATCAAAATTCCCATTTGCTAATGCATATTTCTTTTTAGCACTCCATTTTTTTATTTTCTTTTCAAAATATATTGCTTGTTCTACGCTGTTAAACTCTTGTTGAAATATTAATTCTAAAGGTCTTCTTTTGTATGTAAAACAGGTTTTATTTAATCCGTTTTGGTGTTCTTCAAATCGTCTAATTATGTTATTTGTTATTCCAGTATAAGTTAACCCGTCTGAACATTTCAAAATGTAAACATAATACGTTTTCATAATTAACCTCTCGTTAAGCTGCGCTTGCTATCTTCAATTCAAATATATTTGAATTTCAATAATGCTCGAGGAGACATTTCGTTACTTTAATACTTTATACACACATTTTTAGGCTCAGTAAAAAAGCGTAAAGCTTCAAAACCACCTTCACGACCAACACCAGATGCTTTTACGCCACCAAAAGGTGTTCTTAAATCGCGCATCATCCAAGTGTTTACCCAAACAATACCTGCTTGTAATTGGTTACTCATTTGCATGGTTCTGGTTAGGTTGTTAGTCCATAAGGTTGCCGATAATCCGTATTTTACTTTGTTTGTCATGTCTAAAACTTCGGCTTCAGTCTCAAAAGGCATAATCGTTACCACAGGTCCAAAAATCTCTTCTTGGTTGACGCGGCAATCATCAGTTGGGACTTCTATAACTGTAGGTTCTAAATAGTAGCCATTTTCAAAACCTTCAACTAAGATCTCGTTTCCTCCACAAAGAATTTTTCCGCCTTCATCTTTAGCTATTTGTATGTATTCTTTTACTTTTTCTAGGTGTGGTTTAGAAACCAAAGCGCCAATATTTGTGTCTTTTTTAGATGGATGACCAACATTTAAAGCTTTTACTTTTGCTACAAAATCGGTTTTAAATTTTTCGTAAATCGAGGCTTCCACAAAAATTCGGCTTCCGCATAAACAAATCTGACCTTGATTAGCAAACGACGAACGTACTGTGGTTTCTAACATATCATCATAATTACAATCTGCAAAAATGATGTTTGGGTTTTTTCCGCCTAATTCTAAAGATAACTTTTTAAACATAGGCGCTGCCACACGTGCAATGTGTGCTCCAGTTGCTGTTCCACCAGTAAAACTAATGGCTTTGATGTCTTCATGTTCTATAATGGCTTGTCCTGTTGTGGTTCCTAAACCATGCACAATATTTAAAACACCTTTTGGTAAGCCAGCTTCGTTGCAAATTTCGCCTAATAAATAAGCAGTCATTGGTGTGACTTCGCTTGGTTTTGCTACTACACAATTTCCTGCTGCTAACGCAGGTGCAATTTTCCAGGTAAATAAATACAAAGGTAAATTCCATGGTGAAATACAACCTACTACACCAATAGATTGACGTAAGGTGTAATTTATAGCGTCTTGACCAACGCTTTCGTGACTTTCGCTTGCAAATTGCGTAATAGCATTACCAAAAAACCTAAAATTACTTGCCGAACGCGGAATATCTACAGCTTTGGCTAAGCTAATGGGTTTTCCGTTGTCTTTGCTTTCAGCTTCTGCTAAACGCTCTAAATTGGCTTCTATTAATTCTGAAATTTTTATAAGGATACGGCTGCGTTCTTCTAAAGTAGTTTTTGACCACTGCTTAAAAGCAGATTTAGCAGAACAATAGGCTAGCTCAACGTCTTCTCTAGAGGAATTAGGAATTTGACTATAAATCATGCCATCACTTGGGTTGTAATTGTCTATCCAAGTGTTATTTACTGGATTTTTAAATTCGCCGTTTATGTAGTTTTTTATGTTCATTTCATTAACAGATTTTAGAACCAAGAATAGAATTAAGACTTTAAATTAACCTCTCGTTAAGCTGCGCTTGCTATTTTCAATTCAAATATATTTGAATTTCAATAATGCTCGAGGAGACATTTTCATTGGTACATTTTCAAATTAGCTAATTGCTAAATTATTTTACCGGTTTGTACGCCATCACCTTAATCTCAATCACTAAATCTGGATGAGGTAATTGGTGAACTGCAACGGTTGTACGTGTTGGTCCGGTTTCTTTTTCGAAAAACTCGCCATAGGCTTTGTTGTAATCTGCAAAGTCATTCATGTTTACTAAAAAAGAGGTGACATCGACCACATCTTTTAACGTTGCGCCAACTTTAGCAAGGTTGCGCTCAATGTTTTTTAGCACTTCCTGTGTTTGAACATAAGCATCTAACTTTTTGGTGTTCATATCGTCAATTAATTCAACGCCTGCAATGGTGTTGTCTGGTCGTCTAGAACTTGTTCCTGATACAAATATGAAATCGCCCACTTGTTTTACGTGTGGATATGCGCCTCTTGGTGTTACTATTTTTTCTGCCATAATCTTGTTCTTATGATTTTTTATTTTATGTGATGCTGAAACAAGTTCAGCATGACGTTTGTATAATTGACTATTCTGTATTTAGATTAATCAGAATTCACTTCAAAGACTTTTTATTTTACTCTTATTATGCGATGCTGAAATAGATTCAGCATGACAATGATATTATTTCACATGGTAAATCTGAACTTGTTTCAGATTCTCATCAATTTTTCCTTTAAACTTTAATCATAATACTTCTCGATACATTTTAATTTTCCGCTATCGCTTCAATTTAAAACACTCGAAGTGACAAAAACGTAATTGTTACATTGTCAAATTTTCACATTGTTAAATTAATCCAATTGTTACATTAATTTAGTGATGCATGGTTTTTGCCACATTATCATCATCTAATATATTATTGGTTTCATTTTTCACTTTATCTAAAAGTGTTTTTAAATAGGTTTGATCTTCTAAATTTGTTGCAGTAATGTCATTATCTGCTAACATATTTAGAATAGCTTTGTCTTGCGCTCTACCACGTAACATGGCTTCCCTGTAGCCAATGTGCTCATTAAAAGTCACTAAGCTATATTTAGAGGAATACTCTTCTGGAAAGGCTTTTTCAAGAGCCATTTCAATTTTTCGTTTTTCCTGAAATATAGCCTGACCAACATGATCTTTCATTTCGTGAAAGTTGTCTATGGCTAAATCGGCAATAGCATCGGTATCTTTTTTACGGGTTTTAGAATAGGTTTTAAAAATAGTTTCCCAACCCGATTTGTCTAGTTTTAAATCTTTGTGTTGATGTAAAATAGCATCAAATTCTACAACATCTTCAAAAGAAGCATTCATACCTTGTCCGTAAAAAGGCACAATTGCATGAGCTGAATCGCCCATAAGTAAGGTATTTCCTTTAAAATTCCATGGGGAACATTTTACGGTTCCTAATGGTGCTGTTGGATTTTCGAAAAAGTCTTCAACTAAATTAGGCATTAGTTCTAACGCATCTGGGAATTCTTTTTTAAAGAACTCGGTGACCATTTCCGGTGTCGTTAAATTGTTAAAGTTATATTCGCCTTCATCATAACTTAAAAATAGAGTTACCGTAAAACTACCATCTAAATTTGGTAATGCAATCACCATAAAATCGCCTCTTGGCCAAATATGTAATGCATTTTTAAAAGTTTTATAGTCACCAGTTTCTGAAGGAAGAATACTTAACTCCTTATAGCCATGCGTTAAATAGTTTTGCGAATAGCTAAATAGAAATTTTTTACCTAAATAATAGCTTTTACGTAAAGCAGATCCTGCGCCATCTGTAGCAATTATAATATCTGCATCTTCTACAAATTCTTCTTTTGTATTGTAATCTTGAAAATGGGCTGTGGTATTTTCAAAGTTTACCGACTTACATTTTTTATTAAAATGAATGGTGACGTTTTCTAAAGCTTCAGCTTCATCTAAAAGCAAGGCATTTAATCCGCCACGAGAAATAGAGTTAATGTATTCATGATCTCGACCGCTATAATTGGACATAAAGGTATTGCCTTCTTTATCATGAATCATTCGCCCATTCATAGGAATACAAAGTGCTTTTACTTTATCTTCTATGCCTACCAGTTTCATGGCTTTATTACCGCGATCTGAAAACGCTAAGTTAATAGAGCGACCAGCAGAAATATCTGTTTTTCTAAGATCTGGACGCATTTCGTAAACGGTAACATTGTAGCCGCGTTGTCCCATGCGAAGCGCTAATAAGCTTCCGCAAAGTCCTGCGCCAATAATTAGTATGTTTTGTTTGTTCTCCATTTTTATGTTGTTTGTTCGAGCGCAGTCGAGACCTGTTTTAATATCAAAAATTGTTCTTCACTATAAACCTCTCGTTAAGCTGCGATTGCTATCTTCAATTCAAATATATTTGAATTTCAATAATGCTCGAGGAGACATTTTAGTTCTATATTATAAAGGAACTTTAGTTTTTTAACTTCTGTTTTAAATATTGATAATCATCATAATCTAATTTTAATTGAGTTAATGACATTTTTTGAAGATTAGAATTTACATCTTGAAAAGTTACTATATCACTCTTTGAATTAAATTCAATTTTAGAAAAATCTGAATACTCTTGATTAAATTTTAGTTCGTCTTTTATAATAAGTAGGACTTTTTTTTCTGTAATTAGAAAGAAATCATGTCCTCTTTCCATAAATAAACTTAACCATCCAAATAATTGGTATTGCCAAAAACCAATATCGCTTTTAGTCTTTATTTTAACTAAAATTTCTTCATCTTTAATTATTTTGTAATATGGGTTCAAAATTTTTATAAGATATTTTTTAATTTCTCTACCATATTATACACATCTTGAAAAGAATTGTATAATGGTACAGGAGCACAACGAATGACATCTGGTTCGCGCCAATCTGTAATTACACCAGCTTGGGTTAATTTATCGTGTAAACTTCTGTCGGCATTTTTAACTTGAATAGATAATTGGCAACCGCGTTCTTTTGGATGACTTGGTGTTATAATTTTAATATCGGAATTATTTAAACCATTTATTAAAAATTCAAAGTAATTGGTTAACTCTTTAGATTTTTCAAGCATGTTATTAAACCCAGCTTCTTTTACCACATCTAAAGACGCTCTAATTGCTGCCATAGATAAAATGGGCGGATTACTTAATTGCCAACCTTCGGCACCAGGTAATTGGTCGAATTCATCACGCATTCTAAAACGTGTTTGTTTGTTATGACTCCACCAACCTGTAAATCGGTTTAAGTCTTTATTATTAGCGTGACGCTCGTGCACAAATGCACCAGACAAACTTCCTGGTCCAGAATTTAAGTATTTGTAAGTACACCACACTGCAAAATCGGCTCCAGAATTGTGTAAATCTAAGTTGACATTTCCTGCGCCATGCGCACAATCGAAACCAACCATGCAGCCATGTTGGTGGCCTAGATTTGTAATTCGTTTTAGGTCGAAAAATTGACCAGTGTAGTAATTTACGCCGCCAATCATTACTAAAGCAATTTCATTGCCATGCTCGTTTAGAATGTGTTCTAAATCCTCATAATTGGCTAATTCTTCACCTTTTCTCGCTTTCCACAGTATTAAACCTTCTTTATCGTCATAACCATGGTGGCGTAATTGCGATTCTACCGCATACTTATCGCTTGGAAACGCATCGGCTTCTATTAAAATTTTATAACGTTTAGGGGTTGGTTGGTAAAAACTAACCATCATAAAATGAAGGTTTGCCGTAAGGGAATTCATAACAACCACTTCCTTGTTTTTAGCACCAACAATGTCCGCCATAGTTTCGGTTAAAAACTCGTGATAATGTAACCACGGATTTTTACCTTCGGTATGACCTTCGACACCTAAACGTGCCCAATCATCTAATTCTTGATCTATGTAACTTTTAGTGTTTTTAGGTTGAAGCCCTAAAGAATTTCCGCAGAAATAAATTAAATCGTTTCCGTTTTTATCTTTTGGGATATGAAATTGACTTCTAAAGTGAGCTAAAGTGTCGTTTTGGTCTAAATGTTTAGCGTATTCTAGACCAGATTTGTATGTCGTCACTAGGTATGGTTTTATGATTCTCTCAAAAATAAGAATTATAAGCTTAGAAATAAAACGTTTGAAATAAAAGAAAAACGCTTTAACAAATGTTAAAGCGTTGCATATTATTTAAAGTATTGAAAATCATTCGGTTTTAACTTCTAGATTTGTAAAGTGTAATTTCCAATTTCCTTCTGCTTTAGTGCTACTTGTTGGGAAAGTGATGTTGTTTATGGTTTTGTAATCTCCAAAAGCAGTAGTCATACTTGGTTCTGGATTATTTTTTTGTCTAAAAATCCATTCTTCAATTAAAAAATCGTCATTATAATAAATATCATAAGCATCACCTGGTGTGTAGCCGCCATCTCCAGTGTATAATAAGGTGATTTTGTTTAAATCCTTTTTACTTATTGGCGCTTGTACTTTTACAGGTTCAGAAATTGAAGTTCCCGAATCCCAAACCAGTTGAAATGCTGGTAATAACCAGAATTTATCGTTTATAAAACCTTGATCGGCTCTTTGGCTTAAGCTATCTACTTCTGCTCTTAAATAAGTAATCGTTTCCGTTTTAGAAATGGCAGTGACTTGATTGGTTTTTGGTTTCCAGATCCACGTACGGTCGTAATGTGTAGAATTTTTATCGACATTAAAAGTAAATGTTAACTCGGTTACTTTATTCCAGTGGTTAATGCCATGAGCTTCTGCAATTTTTTCGGCAACCGTTAATTCCTTTACAGGCTCTGTGTTTTGTTTTTCGCTTTGTTTACAAGATAAAAAGCAAAACATAGTAGTTAGTAGTGATAGGTATAGTTTCATAAAATAGAATTTATGTAAAGTTAGAAATCTAAATTGAACTTTATGTGTTATTTTAGAGCAATCATTAGTAAAATTTATGAGTATACAAAACACTTATTTCGAAACCAATAAAGCGACATGGAACACTAAAGTCGATGTACATGCTAAGAGTGAGATGTATAAATTAGAGGCTTTTAAGAAAGGTGAAACGTCCTTAATGCCTTATGAATTAAATGCTTTAGGTGATGTTAGCGGGAAATCTTTATTGCATTTGCAATGCCATTTTGGGCAAGATACTTTAAGTTGGAGTAGAGCAGGAGCAACATGTACAGGTGTAGATTTTAGTGATAAAGGTATTGAGTTAGCAAAGTCTTTAAATGAAGAATTAGGTTTAGATGCCGAGTTTGTGTGTTGTAATGTTTTAGATACGTCCACGTATGTTAAAGGTACTTTTGATATTGTTTTTACCAGTTATGGTGTAATTGGTTGGTTGCCCGATTTAAAACCTTGGGGACAAATGATTGCTGAAAAACTAAAACCTGGAGGTGTTTTTTATATTGTAGAATTTCATCCTATTGTGTGGATGTTTGACTATTTAGAAGGAAAAGCTGTTATGACTTATGGTTATATGCAGGATGAGGTTATTTATGAAGCGTATGAAGGTACGTATGCAGATACAGCTTCTAAAATGATAAGTAAAGAATATGGCTGGAACCATGGTTTAAGCGAAGTTATAAATGCTTTAACTGAAGCTGGTTTGCATATAGATTATTTAAATGAACACAATGCATCGCCTTATAATATACTACCAGATTTGGTTGAAACTCCAAATGGTATGTTTGAAACCAAAGACCATTTATATCCTTTAATTTTTGAATTGAAAGCGACGAAGGTTTAGTCTACAGTTTGCAGTCTTCAGTCTTCAGTTGGCAGTCTGCAGTCTTCAATTATCAGTTATCAGTTATCGGTTTTTATTACTTATATTCTGGTGTTGGCAACAGTACTTTTTTCATATTTTCGAAAACCAATCGGCATTTACTGTTACTTCTTCGATAAGTTCTGTCTTAACTCCGAGATTAAATTCCTTTAATTTATCACACAATAAATCTCCATCTATTAAATCAATTGGCGGAGCTCCATCTCTTGTAGCTTCTTTAATTGCTTCTCTTGTATAATTACCTGTTGTAATAAAAAGTCCCTTATCAGCTCTTCCTTGCATCGCTCCTCTAAAATCTCTAATATCTCCAGAACCAACAGAACCTTTATACCTTTTAGATTGAAAAAATACGTGAAAACTTAAAAATCCATTTAGTCGTACAATTCCTTTTCCGTCAATTCCACCATCGCTTGATTTTCCAGTGACTTCTACTTGAACAAATCCACTTTCTCGTAAAATTCTTTGGCAAAGTCTTTCAAACGCAGAAGGTTCGATTTTTAAAATAACTGAAATCAGATGTTCTTTCCAATCAATTTCTTCTTCTATTTCGTTCTCAATTTCTTTTTTGGTTTGCTTTTTATCAGTTTTCGGCTTTCTAACTTTTTCCCTGACAGTTTTTAGTATTTCGTCGGAATCTAATTCAGTTGTATCAATTTCATTATCAACTAAAGCCCAAACTCCTCGAGAAGAATTGTCAATTAACCCATATTTTTTTAAATAAGTTCTTGCCCAAGCTAATCGATATTCAACTTTAGATTGAACTCCATTTTCATCGTGAGGTATTTCTAATATTTCGTCATCAATTTCAGCTACTTCATAAACTTTTTCATTTATCTCGTCAATCGAACCGGAGCCTCCTAATAATTTGAGAGCTTCCAATGTTGGAATCATCAATTTATCGTGAGTTGGTACTTTATTAAAAATCTTTTTTCTTCCCATTCGGTTTTTTTGTATTGTGGCTAAAGGTTTTGTATAAGAAAAGTCGGCAAAAAGAGCAACGTACTTAGGTTAAGCCTAAAACTAGTAATTTTTTTTATACTTTGTTGGCAGCTGGTTTCTTATTTGATTCAATAATTTAAAAAATTCAGTTCCATTAAATTCAGTCCATTTTTTTGAGTATAATCGTTTTTCATTTTGAATCAGCCTAATTTCAGGTTCAGAACATTTAAAGTATAATTCAACATTATATAATTTTATTACCCAACTTTTGAAGTGGTCATTTGGGGTTTCTAATTCCAAATTGTTATGAAATATTAATCCGTTCGATTTGAAAATTTCCGCAAACACTTTGTTCCAGTATGAGTAAGTTCTGTTTTGTATTAGTTCAAAGTCAACAATGTCAGATATAATTTTTTCGAGTCCAATATATTCATCAGTTCCATCGATTCCTATTAAATTTCCTGTAATTCGAGTCGCATTTATGTTATACCAACCCATTCTGGTTCCGTCAAAATCAAAAGTCCAATCTGGAAAGTTCGTTACTCTCATTCTTTATAGTTTGAGTTTTGTCAACTTGCTGCCAACTTGTTATATCACAACTTTTGTTACTGTTATCTCGTAAATATAATTTAATTATTTTATACCATGAGACTTTTGTTTTTGTAGTTTAAATAGAACTATTAAGAAGTGAAACTCCAATTTGATTATCATTTAAAATAAAAAAGTCTCAAATTAACATCTAATTTGAGACTTTTAAATTGCTAACAGCTAACAGCTAACAGCTAACAGCTAACAGCTAACAGCTAACAGCTAATCTTACTTCAATACACTTGGCATTTTACGCTTAAATTTGTTTAACCTAGGGATTGACACATTTTGTATGTAAGGATTTTCTGGATGTAATTTTTCGTAATCTTGGTGGTAATCTTCGCCCATCCAAAATTTTTGAAACGGATACACTTCCGCAGCTATTTCTGCATTTAATTGTTTTGCTAAAGCTGCTTTTTTAGTGTCTATAATTTGTTTTTGCTCGTCATTTTGATAAAACAAAATCGAGCGGTATTGAGAACCATTATCGGGACCTTGTCCGTTTACTTGTGTAGGGTTTTGAGAGGCAAAATAGACATCTACCAAAGTTTCAAAACTCACTTCGTTAGCATCGTAAATAACTTCTACAGCTTCTGCATGACCTGTTCTTCCTGTATTGCTAGCTTCGTAGGTTGGGTTTTTAGTATGTCCGCCTGCATATCCATTATAAACTTCCTTAACACCTTTTACACTTTCGTAAACAGCTTCTACACACCAGAAACAACCAGATGCAAAATAGGCTTTAGATAAGCCTTCTTCCATTGGCACTTCTACAGGTTTGGCGTTTGTAACTTCATTTTGTTTTTCGGACATTTTATTTTGAGCTGTGTTTTGACAGCTAAACATTAAAATGGTAATTAGAGATAAAATAATAGATTTCATAGGGTTTCTTTTTTCTTTTTGTCGAATAAAATTAAAAAACCTTAATTTGAAAAGGTATAAAATTGTCACAAAAAAAGCCTTCAAATGGTATTGAAGGCTTTTTTATATCTTTTTTGCTTAGGATTATAGTTTTGCAAACATTTTATCCATTTTAGCTTTTTGTTCTTCAGCTAATTCTGCATCTACTAATATACGTCCAGAATGTTCGTCTGTAATAACTTTTTTACGTGCAGCAATTTCCATTTGTACTTGTGGTGGAATTGTAAAGTAAGAACCTCCAGAAGCACCTCTTTCAATTGGTACAACAGCTAAACCGTTTTTAGCCGCATGACGTATACGCTCGTAAGCTTTTACTAAACGATCTTCTAATTTATCTTTATATTCTGCCGATTTTTCAGCTAAAGCTTCTTCTTCCTTTTTCGTTTCGTTTAAGATAGCATCTAATTCACCTTTTTTGTGTTTTAAATGGTCTTCACGCTCGGAATTGTGTGCTTTAGTTTTATCAATCACTTCTTTTTTCTGCTCAATTTGAGCTTTGAACTCACGAATGTGTTTCTCTGCTAATTCAATTTCTAATTCCTGAAATTCAACTTCTTTAGTTAAAGAATCAAATTCACGATTGTTACGAACATTTTTTTGTTGTTCGGTATATTTTTTAATTAAAGCTTTAGACTCTTCAATTAAATTTTTCTTATCGCTAATTTGTGTGTCTATGTCTTTTAAACTGTTCTCTAACTTTTCTAAACGTAATTGTAATCCAGAAACTTCATCTTCTAAATCGCTCACCTCTATTGGTAATTCGCCACGAACACTTCTTATTTCGTCAATTCTTGAATCGATAAGTTGTAAATCATATAACGCTCTTAAACGTTGCTCTACCGTAGTTTCTTTCTTTTTTGCCATGTTTTAAAAATACTTAACAGGATTTGTGTTTGTCTCTGATAAAATGATGGCAAAATTATGAATTTTTTTTGTAAGTATCGCTACTAATCCGTTTTTTGTGAACTGTTCGCTCTCATAATGTCCAATATCGGCTAAAAGGATGTCGTTTTCGGCACTAAAAAAGTCATGGTATTTTAAGTCGGAAGTTACGTAAACATCTGCTTTTGCTCTCTTTGCTGCAGCTATACCAAATGCGCCAGAGCCACCTAATACTGCAACACGTTTTACGGTTTTATTTAAAAATTTAGAATGTCTAATAGTACTGGTTTGCATATAAGATTTTAAATATTCTAAAAATGCTTTTTCTGGAAGTTCTGTTTCCAGTTCTCCTACCATGCCAATACCAATGGTCTGGTTGTCGTTTTCTATAGAAATTACTTCGTAAGCTACAGTTTCATAACTATGGTTTTGGTGTAATGCAGAAATGATCTTAGACTCTAAATGTTTAGGAAAAAGCACTGAAATTTGAGTTTCTGGCTCTGTACGAAGTTCATTTCTTTCGCCTTTTACAGGATTGGATAAATCGTTCCCCATAAATGTACCTTCGCCATTTACATTAAAACTACAATTGCTGTAGTGCTCAATATGTCCCGCTCCAGCATTAAATAAAGCTTCTCTAAGATCTTTAGCTTCGTCATCTGGTACGTAAGTGGTTAATTTTTTTAAAGTGTTTTTTTGCGGTATTAAAATCTTGGTGTCTTTTAGTTGTAACTGATTGCAAATCATTTTATTTACACCAATTACCGAATTATCTAAAGCGGTATGAATGGCATAGATGGCAATATTATGTTGTATCGCTTTTAAAACTGTGCGCTCCACATAAGTTTTTCCTGTAAGACTTTTTAAACCCTTGAAAATAATAGGATGAAAGCTGCATATAAAGTTACAGCCTTTTGCTATCGCTTCGTCCACAACCGCTTCGGTGGTATCTAAAGTTACTAAAATACCTTTTAGTTTTTCAGTTTTATCGCCTACCAAAAGACCCACATTGTCAAAATCTTCTGCGTAAGCAATAGGAATTTCAGTTTCTATAAGTTGAATGACGTCGGATATGTGCATAATATTTTGTGGTTTAAAGAATAAAACAAATATAAAATTTTTACTTTCGTTACAAGTTATAACCGTCCATGAAACTATTAAGACTTTTATTATTTCCTATAGTGCCTATTTATTATTTAGTGACTTGGCTTAGAAATAAGGCTTACGATTATGGTTGGTTTGCTTCAAAATCTTATAATTTTCCACTTATTTGTGTAGGAAATTTAAGTGCTGGAGGAACAGGAAAGTCTCCTATGGTTGGTTATTTAATTCAGCTTTTAAAAGATGATGTTAAACTGGCTACTTTAAGCCGAGGTTACGGTAGAGAAAGTAAAGGTTTTGTTTTAGCAGATAAGAACTCTAGCTTTAAAGCGGTTGGAGATGAAAGTTTTCAGTACTTTGAAAATTTTAGTACAGACATTACCGTTGCGGTTTGTGAAGACCGACAAAATGGAATTGAACAATTAAGATCTTTGGAGCCTACTCCTGACGTTATAATTTTAGATGATGCATTTCAGCATAGAAAAGTTAAAGCAGGTTTAAATATACTTTTAACGACGTATTATAGCTTATTTACAGACGATATAGTCTTGCCTACAGGAAATTTAAGAGAACCAAAGTCTGGTTATAAAAGAGCACAAATTATTGTGGTTACTAAGTGCCCAGAGCATTTAAGTGAAGAAGAAAAACAAAAAATAACGGCTAAGATAAACCCATTAGAGCATCAAAGTATCTACTTTAGTTATATAGGTTACTCTAAAACAGTAAAGTCAGTAGATAACGAGTTAAGTTTGGATACGTTTAAAGATTTCACCTTAGTTACTGGTATTGCAAATGCCAATCCATTGGTTAAATATTTAAAAGCTGAAGGCTTAGTCTTTAAGCATTTGGAATATAAAGATCACTACAATTTTAATGCTTTGGATATTTTAAAAATAAGTAACTCGGGTGAGTTGATTTTAACTACAGAAAAAGATTTTATGCGCCTAAAAGATGAACCGCTTTTAAAGGATAAATTATTTTATTTACCAATAACGGTACATCTAGACAAACCAGAACAATTTAATACTAAAATTAAAACTTACATAGCTGCTAATCTATAATTTTAGCTTTTGTAAGTTCGGTATACAATATTTTCTCAAACACATCTTGTTTAAAAGGTTTAGAAATAATGTTTGTAAATCCAGTTTCTTTAAATTCTTTAATTTTGTCGTCTAAAGTTACTGCGGTTAGTGCAAATATGATAAGATCTTTATTAAATGCTCTAATTTGTTTGGTGGCTTCAATACCACTTATACCTGGCATATGAATATCCATTAAAATAACATTGTATTTATCCTGTTTAGCTGCTATTACAGCGTCTTCTCCATTGTCTACAATACTGCTGCTAATATTCATTTTTGATAAAATCTTTTGAGTAATCATCTGGTTAATTTTATTATCCTCAACAATTAAAACATTTATTTTATCTAATTCTTTTTTACTGATGTTTCTAAAGTAGTTTTCAGCGGTTTGTTCTTCAACTTTATCGGCTTTAATCATAGGAATTTCAAAATAGAATAAGGTTCCTTTATCTATTTCACTTTCAATATTTATAGTGCCGCCTAAAACATCTATTAATCCTTTAACAATGGATAAACCTAGACCGGTTCCTCCATATTTTCGGTTTATTTCTACAGAGCCTTGAGAGAAACTTTCAAAAATATTGTCTTGCTTTTCTTGGCTTATACCAATTCCGTTGTCTTCAACTTCAAAAAGTAATCTGTATTTTAATTTCTTATGACTTTGTTTTTTTACCCTAACCCAAATGGTGCCATCTTTTGTAAATTTTATAGAGTTTCCAATAAGATTTATTAAAATTTGAGAGAGTTTTACTTGGTCTGAAATAAATGTTTCTGGTAAATCTTTATCGTAGTCTAAGCTAATTTTTACGCTGTTATTTGTTTGTGCGTTGTTAAGTGCAGAGATTATGTTTTGTATATTTTGCTTTAGATTAAATGGTTGATTTTCTACGTCAACTTTTTGTGCTTCAATTTTATTAACTTCTAAAATGTCATTAATAAAAGTAAGTAAATAGTCTCCTGAAAATTTTAGAGATTTTAGATGATGTATTTGTTCTTTTTTTGGTTCTTCATCCAAAAGAATATTGGTTAAACCAGTAACCGCATAAAGAGGTGTTCTAAGTTCATGCGTAACGGTAGATAAAAAGTTAGCTTTTGCTTTTGTAGCTTGTTCTGCTTTATCTTTTGCAATTACTAATTCTTTGTTTTTTTTAGAAAGTTCGGAATTAGATTTTTTACGAATAGTGTTGTTTTTATAAAGCGAAATGGTAAATAATGATAGTATGGTTATTAAAGCAATACTTAATAATGTGGTGACTTTATTTATAGCTTTAGTATTCTTAAGTTCTTCAAAATTTTCAATTTTTTCAATTTGATATTCTGTTTCGTTATTACTTAAAAATTCCAAACGTTTTTTTGTAGAAAGTTTGGTGCTTTTAACAGCGTCTAATGAGTCGTTATAACGTATGTGTTTTTTTAAATAATAAATTGCCTTTTCATTTTCACCTTTAAGTGCTTCTATATCGCTAATTACTATAAAGCTGTTTTTTAAAACCTCTATAATATTATTGTCTTCCGCAATCATATAACCTTTATAAGAAGTTCTTGCACCACTGTCTAAATTAATTAGCCTAGATTCAATATGTCCTTTATAAAGATAGGCGGCGCTTAAAATGTCTAAGTCTTTTTTCTGATTGGCATTTTTTATACAATTGTCAAAAGCTTCAAGAGCGTAGGTGAATTCGTCTTGTTTATAGTGTGCAATTCCTTTTTTAAGAGTGGTATACAGTTCTTCATCTATATTGCCGGCTTCTTTAAATAAGTCTTTGGCAATCTCATAATATTTTTTAGAGCTATCAAATCTAAATTGAGCTAAAAAGTTGTCTGCTAAACCATCGTAACTTTTGGCAAGACTATTTTTATCATCTACTAATTCTTGTTTTTCAATTGCTTTTCTAAAAGATAACTCTGCTTCTTCATACTCTTCCATTTCTAAAAGAAGTAATCCAATTTGATAATATACTGCTCCTGTAATTTTGTTTTCCTTGATGTCTTTTGCTATTTTTAAAGCATCATCAAAATCTTTTCGGGCTTGGTAGTACTGGTCAGTTTCCTTGCTGTTTTTTCCTTTTTCTAGAAGATTTTTAACCTGACTTTTAAAATTGTTTAACTCCTGTGTTGTAAATTCCTGTGCAAGCAAATGGCTTTTACAAAAAAGTAAAACACAAAAAAGTAAAACTAATTTTAAAGATTTCATTTTCAGGATTAAAGCGTATAACTTTTAAAATAACGCTATTTTTTTGAATTGAGCAAATGGATTAAGTCTATTATACGGCTGGAATAAGCCGATTCATTATCATACCATCCAATAATTTTAACCATATTACCAATAACAGATGTCATTTGTGAATCAAAAATACAAGAGTGTTTATTACCAACAATATCTATAGATACAATTGGATCTTCTGTATATTCCAGTATGCCTTTAAAATTTTGTTGAGAAGCTTTTTTGAAGGCCTCATTTATTGTTTCTATACTAACTTCTTTTTTAACATTAAAAGTAATATCGGTTAAAGAGCCATTTGCTACAGGAACTCTTATACCACAGCCTCCAATGACATCATTTAAATCTGGGAAAATTTTAGTTAAAGCTTTAGCAGCTCCTGTTGTTGTAGGAACAATACTTTGTCCTGCAGCACGAGCACGTCGTAAATCGCGATGCGGTTGGTCGTGTAAACTTTGGTCTGTAGTGTAGGAGTGAACCGTTGTAATATAAGCTTGATTAATCCCGCATAACTCATTTATTATTGAAATCATAGGAGCAGCATTGTTAGTCGTACAAGAAGCATTAGAAATAATTTCTTCTGTGCCACTAATTATAGTGTCATTTACTCCAAGAACAATTGTTTTTATGCTGTCATCTTCTGCAGGAACACTTAAGATAACTTGTTTAGCTCCATTTTTTATATGAAAATTTAAATCTTCTTTTGTCTTGAATTTTCCAGTCGCTTCAATGACAAAATCTGGATTATAAGTAGACCAGTCTATGTTTTTTGGGTGGTTCTGTTGAAGTAAATCGATAGAATTTCCATTAACTATAAGTTGGTTATGAGTATGACTTATATCTCCTTTAAAAACACCATGAATACTATCGTATTTAAATAGGTGACATAATGTTTTGGTATCAGCCAAATCATTTATAGCAAGGACTTTGATGTTTTGATGATCTTGAAGTAGTCTTAAAACTCGTCTGCCAATACGTCCAAAACCATTTATAGCAACGGTAATCATTTAATTGATATGTTTTTGAGCCTTGTAAGATGAGCGTACTAAAGCACTACTTTCTACATGTCTAAATCCTAAATCTAAACCAATTTTTTCATACTCAGCAAATTGGTCTGGAGTAATAAACTGTTTTACAGGTAGGTGTTTTTTACTAGGTTGAAGGTATTGACCAATAGTTACTACATCGACTTGGTTTTTACGTAAATCTTCCAGTGTTTGAATCACTTCTTCTCGTTTTTCGCCTAGTCCAAGCATGATTCCAGATTTAGTTCGTCTTTGTCCGGAATTTTTAAGATAATTTAATACCTCCATACTTTTATCGTATTTGGCTTGTATACGAACTTCTCTGGTTAATCTACGAACCGTTTCTATATTATGCGACACTACTTCTGGAGCCACCTCAATAATACGGTCAATATGTTTTGTTATACCTTGAAAATCTGGAATTAAAGTTTCTAAGGTTGTTTCAGGATTCATACGGCGAACAGCTTTTACCGTTTCTGCCCACATAATGCTTCCCATATCTTTTAAATCGTCTCGATCTACACTGGTTAAAACTGCATGTTTAATTCCCATAATTTTAATGGAACGTGCTACTTTTTCTGGTTCATCCCAGTCAACTGTTTCTGGTCTACCAGTTTTTACACCACAAAATCCGCAAGAACGCGTACATATGTTTCCTAAAATCATAAACGTTGCAGTTCCTTCCCCCCAACATTCACCCATATTAGGGCAACTACCTGAAGTACAAATAGTATTTAGGTTATACTTATCTACTAAACCCCTTAATTCTGTGTATTTTTTACCTGTAGGTAATTTTACACGTAACCATTTAGGTTTGGCTTGTCTTTCTGGTAATATATTTGAAGCTGTTTTAGTTTCCATTTGTGACATTTTTCTTCAGTTACAAAGATACGAAGTATTTAACTAAACTCTAAGTTTAGAACGGGACTTAACTTTTAATAATTTCCGCTAAAAGCTTTTTAGCTCTAAGTAATTTTACTTTTATATTAGTTATAGGTTCATCAAGTTCTAAAGCCATTTGTTTATAGCTAAATTCTTGAAAATAGCGTAACTGAATAACCTCCTGATAGTGCGGTTTTAAACGTTTAATATCTCTTAAAAGTTTGGCCAAGTTTTGTTCTGTAATTAATTTATCTTCTATAGAAGGCGAGTCGTCTAAAATTTTATAAGCTTCATCGCCAGATCGAGTCGTATGTTGTTTTAAAATAGAAGTGGTTTCCTTTCTTATTAAATCGATATGAAGATTCTTGGAAATAGTAATTAACCAGGTTTTAAACGCGTAAGCATCATTGTAAGATGCAATTTTGTCGAAAGCTTTAGAAAAGGTTTGAATGGTAATATCTTCAGCATCATTTTCGTTTTCCAGTCTCTTTAACTGAAATCCATACACATAATCCCAATGCGTGTCCAGCAAAAAGTTAAATGCTTTTTGGTCATTTTGTTTTGCTTTATTAATGGCTTCATTTACTTCCAATGCGTAGGTTTTGAGATCATATTTGAAAATACAATTACGAGCTGACTTAAAATTAGTGAAACTTCTAGTATTGGCAGCGCATAAATGGTATCTTTTTCTTTAAGTTTTTTAGCGGCATTATAATATACTATAGTTTGTATAACATATTTTATGCCAATTATACCAAGTACATACATCCATTGAAATAAAATCGAAAGCAACAAAATAGCTAGAATGTAGAATAAAACATTAACCGTGAAAAAAAGACCTAAAGCATATTGGTGGCTCTTTTTGTAGTATTTTGCGGTAGAGATATGCCGCCTTTTTTGATTAATCCAGTTCTTAAATGTTGTTTCTGGCTCAGAAACAGTAAAACTTTGTGGATATACACTGGCTGAAATATTTTTTTTAGAACCTACCTGATTTACAAATAAATCGTCGTCTCCAGAACGTACCTTCATGTGCTCTATAAAACCATTAGCCTCATAAAATAATGTTTTGGTGTAAGCTAAATTTCTACCAACACCCATATATGGTGAACCTGCTTTTGCATAAGAAAAGTATTGCAGAGCTGTTAAAAAAGTTTCGAAGCGGATAAGTAAATTTAAAAAGGAATTCTTTTTCTTTTTATAAGCTCCATACCCTAAAATTAAAGATTTCTGTGAGCTAAAATGTTGAGACATTTTTTGAATCCATAAACTAGATTTTGGTTTACAATCAGCATCTGTAAATAATAAATGCTCATGGCTTGCCGCTTTTATACCAAGTGTTAGAGCATATTTTTTATTACCCCAGAACGCTTCATTATTTTTTACGTCTACAATTTTAATAGTCTTGTTTTTTTCAGAAAAGCTTTCGAAAACCTCTAGAGTATCATCTGAAGAGGCATCATTTATAAGTACTACTTCAAATTGGGGATAATTCTGTTCTAAAACTAAAGGTAGATTTTCCTTAATATTTTCAGCTTCATTTTTTGCACAAATGATTACCGAAACAGGAATATTAGTAGTGTTTTGTTTTTGAATTTTTTCAAATGAAAACAAAGAAAAAACCATATAATATATGGTTTGTATGCATACAACAGCAATAAAGCTGAAGAATAAAATGTAAAGAAATTCCAACTAAGAAACGTGTTCTGGTTCGCTACAATTTTCAAATTGGTCTGGTGTTTTACCACAAAACCCACAAGATTCACCTTCTTTATTAAGCATAGGGTTTTGACTGGCACAAGTGCCCGCAAATTTTCCATCTTTTTTTGCCCAAATTTTAATGGCTATCCCAGCAATACCTAGTCCTAAAAGGACTAGTGTAATTAAAAACAGTTTCATAACACTATAATTTTACACAAAGGTACTAAAATCTAGCCATTTATTTAAAAAAGGCTTTTTGCAATACTAAAATTTAGTAGTTTAGAGCTTATAAATAAATATGTAATACGTTTTAGGTTTAAATGGATTTATCTAAAAAAGCTTCAAAAATAAGTAATGCTTGGCCAACAAAGGAAGCAATGTCTCAAGTATATGATCTAGGATTATGGGGATCTAGCGAAGATGTATTTTACTCTGGCGAAGGTTCTCATCGCAAAGAGTTAGTTGAGCCTTATGTTTTGGAGGTAACTTCTTTTTTAAGATCATTTGCTGTTCCTCAAGTAGTGTGCGATTTAGGTTGTGGCGATTTTAATATAGGACAACAATTGGTGGCCTACTCTAAGAAATATTGGGCTATAGATATTGTTCCAGAACTTATTGAGTACAACAAAAAAAAGTTTGAGCAAAAAAGCTTAGAGTTTAAATGTCTTGATATTGCAACAGACACTTTGCCTAAAGCCGATATTATTATACTTAGGCAAGTGCTACAACATTTGTCTAATACAGAGGTGCTAAAAGTAATTGAAAAGCTTAAATCGTATGGTTATGTTATTTTAACAGAGCATCTTCCTAATGGCGACTTTATACCAAATAAAGATATTATTTCTGGGCAAGGTATTAGGCTAAAAAAACAAAGTGGAGTTAACCTTTTAAAATCGCCATTCAATTTAAAAATTTTAAAAGCTAAAGAATTTTTGCGAATTAATTTGGGGTCTAACAAAGGAGAGATTGTTACAAATTTATATCAATTAAGCTAATTATTTTTAAGACTGACAAATTTTCAGACCAGGAGTTTTTAAAATTTATTTTCAAATACTATTGCTGTTATCTCTTTATACAAGTCGTTTTTGAGTGTTTTGAAATAAATAACTTGATATTGTTTTTTTACAATAAGTTAATCCATTTTCAAAATATAGTCTTTGGCTTGGTTTTGGCGGCAACAGATCTGTAAGTTTAAAATGATATGTATAAGGTGTAAAAATTATGCTCAATACATTTCAAAAAAATTAAATTAAGTATGACTCAAGTTAAAGAGAACAACACAGTAAAAGTAAATTACACAGGTAAATTAGCAAATGGTCAAGTTTTTGACACTTCTGAAGGTAGAGAGCCCTTAGAATTTACTTTAGGTCAAGGCCAGTTAATTCCAGGTTTTGAAAAAGGTGTTATAGACATGAAATTAAATGAAAAGAAAACTATTACAATTGCTAAAGAAGAAGCTTATGGAGAAGTAAATAAAGACTTGATCCAAGAAGTTAAAAAAACAGAATTACCACAGGATATGTCTCCAGAAGTAGGTATGGGCTTAGTGTCTAAATCTCCAGATGGTAGAGAAGTTAATTTAATGGTAACAGAAGTAAAAGAAGATAGTATTGTAGTAGATGCAAATCATCCTTTAGCAGGTAAAGAACTTATTTTTGATTTAGAAGTTGTAGATATTATAGCTTAATATTTTAAATCAATTTATCAATCCTGATGCTTTTTAATACTAAAAAGTATCAGGATTTTTTTTAGAGTAATTATGAGATTATGTTCCTGATTTTTCAAACTTTGAACTTATTGGGTTAATCTTATGGTATTTTTAATTGTTTCTTTGTATTAAATTTTAAACAATGGTTTTTTTAACATGCGTATGCTTAGGTTTTATTATTGCTGCTCTTGGAAGCATTACGCCTAGTTTTTTAAATCTTACTGTTGTTAAATTTAGTTTAAGAAGCGGTAGAAGATCTGCTTTGTTCTTGATAGGAGGATTTGCAACCGTTTTATTTTTTCAAGCTAATTTAGGAGCATATTTGTCCAGTGTTTTAATGGAAAATTCTGAGTATATTACATTAATACAACAAGTAGGAACTGGAATTTTGATTTTATTATCGCTAAATTTCTTTAGGTTATACAAGACTTCTAAATTAAAAAAGAAGAAGATTGAAATTGAAAAATCTAAAGCCTATCTGCACGGTATAGGGATGTCCTTACTAAATACGTTTGCTGTGCCATTTTACTTTACTGCAATTTCTTTCCTTATTGGTTTAGAATATTTTAAATATTCTTTTATCAATAGTTTATATTTTTCTATAGGATCTACCGCAGGATCATTTACATTATATGCCGTTTATGCTACAGTTGCAAGTAAAATAGAAGAGCGGCTAACAAATATCGCCAGTAAAATGGATTTAATTTTAGGCTGTTTAACTGGTGTTGTAGGTATAGGTAATTTAATTTACTTATTATAAAATATTTACCTCGGCTTCAATTTCAATATCGAAAATACGTAATACTGTTTCTTGTATCAGTTGTGATAGTTTTAAAATATCATTTCCTGAAGCGCCACCATAATTAACTAATACTAAGGCTTGTTTTTTATGTACGCCATAATTACCAAAGGTTTTGCCTTTAAAACCAGCAGTTTCAATAAGCCAACCCGCAGGAACTTTAACTTCAGAAGTAGAAACTTTATAGCAAGGTGCTTCTGGGAAATTTTTAAGTAAATTGGTAAAGGCCTCATTAGAAATTACAGGGTTTTTAAAAAAACTTCCGCTGTTTCCAATCTCTTTTGGGTCCGGTAATTTACTCTGTCTAATAGCTATTACGGCATTAGAGATGTCCTTTATTGTTGGGGTTGAGATACTGTTTTGGATTAATTGTTCTTTTATAGCACCATAATCAACCTTTAAATGGTGGTTTTTAGTACTAAGCTTAAAAGTAACATTTAATATAATGTACTGTCCTTTAACAGTCGTTTTGAAAATAGAATTTCTATACTCAAACTTACAGTCTGAATTTTTAAATGTTTCTATTTCTAATGTTTTTAGGTTTAAAGCTTCGCAGCTATGAAACGTATCTTTTAATTCCACACCATAAGCACCAATGTTTTGTATGGGGCTCGTACCAACATTACCAGGTATAAGAGACATGTTTTCTAAACCACCATAGTTGTGTTCTAAACACCACAACACAAATTCGTGCCAGTTTTCTCCTGCGTTACATTTTATAAGAATGTGTTCTTCAGATTCGGAAACAATGCTTTTTCCTTTTAAATTTATATGTATTACCAAATCGGTAATATCCTTAGTTAATAGCATATTACTACCTCCACCAAGAATAAATTTAGGCTGGTCTTGATTGGTGTTAAGTAAAGTAACTAAATCTTCTGTAGTATTTACACTTACAAAAGATTTAGCTTTTACATCTATACCAAAAGTATTATAGGGTTTTAAAGATATGTTGTGTTTAATCTCCACTTAATCGTTGTAAACTTTAAGGGCTTCTTTTAAAATATGAATTGATTTTTTTAAGCTCTCTTTGTTCAGAACATAAGCAATTCTAATCTGGTTTAAACCTACATTTGGTGTGCTGTAAAATCCACCAGCAGGAGCAACCATAATAGTCTCATTGTCTACATCAAAAGATTCTAATAACCATTGTGCAAAATGGTCACTGTTTTTTATTGGTAATTCTGCCACACAATAAAAGGCACCTTTTGGCTTAGCAACCTTAACACCATCAATACTTTCTAAACCCTCTATAAGTAAATTTCTTCGTTCTACATACTCATCAATAACATCATCAAAATAAGATTGAGGTGTTGCTAATGCTGCTTCACTTGCAATTTGAGCTAAAGTTGGAGGGCTTAAACGTGCCTGAGCAAATTTTAAAGCCGTGCTAATAACATCTTTATTTTTACTTACCAGACAACCAATTCTTGCGCCACACATACTGTATCTTTTGGATACAGAATCAATTAAAATAGCATGATTTTCCAATCCAAATTCATCTTCTAAAATAGATACATGCTGGTTTCCATCATAAGCAAACTCACGATAAACTTCGTCTGCAATAATGAATAAATCATGTTTTTTTACAATTTTAGCTAATTTGCTTATTTCTTCTCTAGAATACAAGTAACCGGTTGGATTTCCAGGGTTACAAATCAGAATAGCTTTGGTTTTTGGCGTAATTAATTTTTCGAATTCTTCTATTGCAGGTAAAGCAAAGTTATCTTCAATTTTAGAAATTACCGGCACAACACTTACTCCAGAAGCGGTAGAAAATCCATTATAATTGGCGTAGAATGGTTCAGGAATAATTACTTCATCGTTGGTGTCCATAATGCTACCAAATGCAAATAATAAAGCTTCACTACCACCGGTAGTTACTATAATATCTTCTTTAGCAACATTAATATTTACACCTTTATAATACTCTGCAATCTTATGTCTATAATCATCAGATCCTTCAGACCGTGTATAGGCTAATATATCTAGCGATAATGCTTTTACTGCATCTATAGCGTTTTGAGGCGTTTTTATATCGGGCTGACCTATATTTAAATGATAAACTTTTTTTCCTTCAGCATAAGCCTTTTCGGCAAATGGAACAAGTTTTCGAATAGGCGATTGTGGCATAGCCAAACCTTTGTTAGAAATTTTAGGCATTTTTATTTTTAATATTTAGAGCAAAGTTCCGAAAAAAAATAGGATTTGTTTAGTAACTCTTGTTAATTTTTAAGCATAAAAAAACCAGAACTAAAGTTCTGGTTTTTGTTGTTATCTTATAAAGAATCTTACTGCGCCATAACGCTTTTCTCTTTTTTGTTTAATACACTAGTTTTACTAGAATCTATAACTTCTCCTTTAATTTTTAAAGATACTACTGGAGTGTCTGCATTAGACTCTACGGAAATGGTTTTTCTTATTGGCATTACACGATTGGTATCGTATTTAACCTCAATTTTTCCTGTTGCACCTGGCATAATTGGGTCTTCTGGTTTTTTTGGAATAGTACATCCACAACTAGAAGTCACTTTAGAAATAACTAAAGGAGCATTTCCTGTATTAGTAAATTCAAATACTCTAACACCATCAGCACCTTTTTCAATAGTACCATAGTCTATAGTCGTTTCTTTAAATTCAATTTTAGCACCACTGTTTTGTGCTTGAGCAGATAAACTTAAAAAGCCTATAAATAAAAGTGTAAATAAATGTTTCATTGCTTTCATATTTAATTGATTGTAAATTTAGTTTCTTTTTTAAAATACTGCAAACTATTTAAACACATTTAACGTATTAAAGCACGAATTAAAAGGTTTATAATTTCGCAGAAAAAATAATATAATTACTTTTGCTTTTAGATATTCAAAAACTATTCCAAAGTATGCAAATACCAAATAAATACGAAGCACAACAGGTAGAAAATAAATGGTACGACTACTGGATGAAACATAATTATTTTCATTCTACACCAGACGAAAGAGAACCTTATACCATAGTTATTCCACCGCCAAATGTTACTGGAGTGTTACACATGGGACACATGTTAAACAACACGATTCAGGACGTTTTAATTCGTCGTGCCCGTTTATTAGGTAAAAATGCGTGCTGGGTTCCTGGAACAGATCATGCCTCTATAGCAACCGAAGCTAAAGTAGTGGCACGATTAAAAGAGCAAGGGATTGATAAAAATGATTTATCCAGAGACGAATTTTTAAAGCATGCTTGGGATTGGACTCATGAATATGGAGGGGTTATTTTAGAGCAGTTAAAAAAGTTAGGATGCTCATGTGATTGGGATAGAACTAAGTTTACTATGGACGATGATATGTCTGAAGCAGTAATTAAAGTTTTTGTAGATCTATACAACAAAGGACTTATTTACCGAGGTTTTAGAATGGTAAACTGGGATCCAGAAGCAAAAACAACTTTGTCTGACGAGGAAGTAATTCACGTTGAAAAACAAGGTTTATTATATTATTTAAATTATAAAATTGAAGATGGCGAAGACACCTTAACCATTGCAACCACTAGACCAGAAACTATTTTTGGAGATACGGCTATTTGTATTAACCCTAACGATGAGCGTTTTACACATCTAAAAGGTAAAAAAGCAATTGTACCTATCTGCGGAAGAGTTATTCCAATTATTGAAGATGAGTATGTTGATTTAGAATTTGGTACAGGTTGTCTTAAAGTGACGCCCGCACACGATGAGAATGATAAAGTTCTTGGAGATAAACACAATTTAGAAGTTATCGATATATTTAATGATGATGCTTCTTTAAACGCTTATGGCTTACATTATGAAGGTCAAGATCGCTTTGAAGTAAGAAAAGCCATTTCTAAAGAATTAGAAGCAGCAGGAATTTTAATAAAAACTGAAACACATACCAATAAAGTAGGGACAAGCGAGCGTACCAAAGCTGTTATAGAGCCTAAATTAAGTGACCAATGGTTTTTAAAAATGGAAGATTTAGCTAAACCTGCTATTGAAGCAGTTTTAGGTGAAGATGCCGAAATTAATTTATTTCCTAAAAAGTTTGAAAATACTTACAGACATTGGATGGAAAATGTACGTGACTGGAATATATCGCGACAATTGTTATGGGGTCAGCAAATACCTGCTTTTTATTATGGAGAAGGTAAAGACGACTTTGTTGTTGCAGAGACGATTGAGAAAGCAGTAGAATTAGCCAAAGCAAAAACCAAAAACCAAGAGCTAACAGCTAATAGCCTTAAACAGGAAACCGATGCGTTAGATACTTGGTTCAGTTCATGGTTATGGCCAATGAGCGTTTTTGATGGTATTCGTAATCCTGAAAATGAAGAAATTAACTACTATTACCCAACAAATGACTTAGTAACGGGTCCAGATATTTTATTTTTCTGGGTAGCACGTATGATTGTGGCGGGTTATGAATATAAAGATGCACGTCCTTTTGAGAATGTGTATCTAACAGGTTTAGTTCGCGACAAACAACGTCGTAAAATGAGTAAATCTCTTGGTAATTCGCCAGATGCTTTAAAATTAATTGAACAATACAGTGCAGATGGTGTTCGTGTAGGGTTGCTATTAAGTAGCGCAGCAGGAAACGATTTAATGTTTGATGAAGCGCTTTGCCAGCAAGGAAAAGGATTTGGAAACAAAATCTGGAATGCTTTCAATTTAACCAATCTGTGGGAGATTAGTGAATCTATCGAGCAACCAGAATCAAGTAGAATAGCTTTACAATGGTATGAATCTAAATTTCAACAAACACTTTTAGACATCGAAGATCATTTTAGTAAGTACCGTTTAAGTGATGCGTTGATGGCTATTTATAAATTAATTTACGATGATTTTTGTGGGTGGTTATTAGAGATTGTAAAACCAGCTTATCAACAACCTATAGATGCTCAAACCTATAATAAGGTAATGAAGTGTTTTGAAGATAATTTAAAAATTCTTCATCCTTTTATGCCATTTTTAACAGAAGACATTTGGCAATATATAAATGAAAGAAGTCCGGAAGAGGCTTTAATTATTTCAAAATGGCCAGAAGCTAAACCAATTAACAAAGAGCTAATTACTCAGTTTGATTTTGCTTCTGAAGTTATTTCAGGAATTAGAACCATTCGTAAAGAAAAAAACATAGCTTTTAAAGACGCTATAAGCTTTTCTGTAATTAATAATGAATCGGTTTCTAAGGAATTTGATGCGGTTATTGCTAAGCTAGGAAATCTAGAGGTTATTAATTATGTAAATGAAACTGTTGATGGCGCTTTAACCTTTAGAGTAAAATCTAATGAATATTTCATTCCTATGGAAGGCAGTATAGACGTTGAAGCAGAAATAACAAAGCTTACAGAAGAGTTAAAATATACCGAAGGATTTTTAAAATCTGTACAAAAAAAACTGTCTAACGAACGTTTTGTTGCTGGAGCACCAGAGAAAGTTATAGCTTTAGAAAGAAACAAAGAAGCAGATGCTTTAGCTAAAATTGAAACTTTAAAAGCAAGTTTGTCTAGTTTAAATTAAAAAAAAGCGGAAACATAAAAATTAATGTTTCCGCTTTTTTTACTATATGTTATAATGCTCTTTTGTTAAATCTATTACCAAGTCACAATAATAGGGTCATCATCATTATCTGGTTCCCCTCTATAGCAATTGCCTATAAAATCACCATGCGCTAAATGTGCTTCTAAAGCTTTCACGCTTATCTCAATGGTTCTAGGGTTTTGATTGTTTCCCGGTGGAATATGACAAATTACAATTTTGTCCTTAGAAGACATCGCGATATCTTCAGTCTTAGTTTTATTATTAACTGTAAATGCACAAATTAAAAAAGAAATAATTAAAACAATTTTTTTCATAAATATGGTTTGGTTATAAATTTTATGCAAAAGTACACTTAATTAGGACTAACCAAATCTTATTCTTAAGTATTAGTCAAAGGGCTTAATTAACCGATATCGAACATTTTTATATTTAATTATATTCACTTTAATTCATTCTCCTACTGTTCGTTATTTTTTTTTTGATATTAGTTGTGTAAGGTTTTGTTTCTTTATGAATTGTTTTATTAATATTGATTTTATTATGAAATTAATGTTTTTTAGTTGACTAGCTAGTGATTGAGTAAATTCAAAATAGTTTTTTCCCTTAACGTAATTTTATAGCTTGTTAAAATAGAAAAAGGCAATTAAGTAATTTAATTGCCTTTTCATAACTCTTATGTTGATTTATTAATTTACAGAAACCAAGTACCAACACCAGTATCGTCGTCACCGTCATCATCGTCGGTTTGGCATGGCCCTACGGTATCTCCATGTGCTAGATGTCCCTTTAATGCATTTACACTAATTTCAATTGGGTGAGAATTTCCTAAGTTACCTGGCGGAAAATGACAAATCAAAACTTTTTCTCCTAATTTATTCGCTAATATTTTCTTTTGACTTTCTTTTTCTATTTGATTAAAACCAAAAACTAACCCACTAACGATAAATCCAGAGATTAATATTAAACTTTTAATAAAATTCTTTGAGTTTTTCATAATATCTATATTGTTTTTTAAGGTTATATTTTAATATAATGATAATTTTAGATCTAGTACGACTTATTTTGTCTTATTAGTTATATCGGTATTAAAGTCGATAAAATGCATAAAATGAGATTGTTATATGTTTTTTTATGTTAATTTTATCCTTCTATTATTATAATTTTAACATAATTAAATTGTGACTTTTTCGAAGTAATAATTTTGTATTGGGATTAATACTTAATTCACTACTAAACAACGTCCAAGTTTTCCTAAAAAAAACTATTTAACTAACGGATATCAAATATTTTTATATTTAGTTATACACATTTTACGTAATTTCTTACCGTTTTTAAAAAACATATTGTTGTTTAAAAGTTTGTTTTAATCGTAAATTATTTCATTAATGTAGGTTTTGTTTTTGTAGTATTTAGAAAGGTTAAATATTTAAGTTAAATTATTTTTAAGTTTACAAGACATAATTTAGAACCAAATAGTTTGCTTTAAAATCAATAATTAACTTAATATTATCTTAAAAAGTTAACTAACTAAGTAACTATGTTAATTTTCAATAAAAATTTAGGAATTGTTTATCAGTTCAAAACCTTAAGCATTTAAAAAAGCAATTAATTTTGTAAGTGTATTAACCATAAAACATTTAATTATGAAAACGACAAAATTTTTTACAGCAGCAATTATAGTATCAGGATTAACTTTTACGGCGTGCGGAAGCGATAAAAAAGAGAATGCAGAAGCAATGGATTCTACAGAAACAGAAATGTACCAATCAGATTTAGAGGCTAACAACCAAACCGAAGCTGAAAATCCTACAGCGGTAATTATGACGCGTCAGTATGCAATGAATGATGGAACTCAGATTAATTATGATTTAAATGAAGAAGGTGTAACAGGATTTGAAGCTTGGGAACCATTTAATACATTAAGTTATGAAATGAGAGAAATTGAAAAAGTTAATTTCGTTGCAACTAATGAAAGAATTAATAACTGGAACGGAACAATTATGTCATTAGATAAAACTATTCCATCTTGGTTAAAAACAGAAGAAGTGATGGAAGATGTTGCAGATATTCAGAAAGAATATAAAGAATTAATTGCAGAAAAAAATGCTTCAGAAAAAGAACGTAAGGAAAATTTAGAAGAACTTTCTGAACAGTTTGATGACTTAAGAGAAGAGTTAACAGAAACTATTGATGAATATATAAAAGTACATCAAGAAGCTATCGAAGAATATAATGAAGAAGCTAAAAAAGGTAAGATGGATGCTGCCAGAGAAGAATATAATGAAGAAATAAAAAAGCAAAATAAAATTGCCGATTATAAAGAGAAGAAATAATAACTTTTACTAGTTTTATTATGCCCTTTCAAAATGAAAGGGCATTTTTTTTGATTTAATGTTTTAACTACATTGTAAAAAAAAATTATCAATGTCTAAAAAGACACAATATTCTATAATTGCAGCTGTAATACTAGTTATTGTATATGCTGTTAATTACATCCAAGATCAAGACCTAAAAAAAAAGCAGGTAGAATCGGGAACACAAAATAAACCCACTACAAATACTTTTTTTATGCCTACTAGTACTACTGGACAAATAGTGCACCATGATGGTTACAGCTTGAGTTATAGTGAAGCTCATGAACAGGCAGAATGGGTGGCTTACGAGTTAAAAAAAGAGCATTTATCTCAAAACAACTTTAAAAGACCTTATTTTGAAATTGATCAAGCGGTTAAAACAGGTGCTGCAAGCTGGAGAAATTATAAGAATTCCGGATACGATAAAGGGCATTTATGTCCTGCTGGCGATAAAAGATATAGTCAAAAAGCGCACGACGAAACTTTTTTAACTAGTAATATAACTCCGCAAGAACATCAGTTTAATGCAGGTATCTGGAATACACTAGAGCAACAAACCCGTTATTGGGCAAAGCGCTATGATGGTGTTTTTGTAATTACAGGAAGTGTTTTAAAAGGGAATTTGAAGCGGATAGGAGCAGAACAGGTTTCTGTGCCTAATCTGTTTTATAAAGTGCTGTTAGATTATAATAACGGAGCTCCAAAGGTAATTGCTTTTTTAATTCCGCACCAAGATTCTAACCTGCCACTTCAGCGTTTTGTAGTCTCCGTAGATCATATAGAAAATGCTACAGGAATAGATTTTTTCCCCGAATTAGATGATACTATAGAAGATGTTATTGAAGCTACTATCAACGTAGAGAATTGGAAGTTTTAATTAAAACCTATTTTTTTTAAAATCCCTTTCCACCTTAAGTCTCTAATAAATTTTCCTTGTGGTTCTGTGACCAAATACTCTGGTTTTTCCTTAACGGCTTTTCTGTATCCAGATACAAAATCTATAAAATAAGATAACTGTTTTTTCTTTATAGAAAGTTTCAAAGCAGATATAACAGATAGAATAAACCCAGAGCGCATTTTGTACATGGCTTCGCCCTGTAAATGTTTTGATTTTTTATTATAACTCGCGCCAGTTGGTTTTAAGTGTTTAACTTTAAGAGATTCATCCGTTAAAATTTCAAAGCCATAATACTTCGCCAACAACTCGTCTACAGTATCCCAACCCATCGAGTTTTTAAGGCCTCCAATTGCTTCAAAACAAGGTTTTGTGTATGCTTTAAGTGCACCTCGAATATGATCTTTAGAGGTCAAGTTTTCTAAAACCCATGTGTTATTTTGTTTTACATAGCAAAAGCCAGCAACCATGCCTAATTTTGGATTAGATTGGTAGTGTTGTGCTAAAGTTTCTAAATAATTCTCAGGAAAAATTAAATCGGCATCAAATTTACAAATCACATCAAAATCCTTAGTGCACGTTTTAAACCCTGCATTAAATGCATTAATTATTTTTGCTCCCGGTAAGTGTTCGTTGGAAGATTTATTTTCAATTAAAGTAATAAAATCATATGCTTCGCAAAATTTTGAAACAATTTCTCCTGTAGTATCTGTAGAATTATCATTAATAACTATAATTTCCTCGGGAAGTAAAGTTTGACTTGCTAAAGACTGCAAGGTTAAACCAATAACATCGGCTTCATTATGCGCAGGAATAATAATTGAAAATTTCAAAACTTAATGTATTCTTTCGGCGTAAACCAAATAGTATCTAGGGACAAAATAGCGTAGTATAGGTCTTAATCCGAATTTTTTTGTAGGATGCGTAAATTTTTTTCGATCTATTATTTTCCACCCTGCTTTTTCTAATAACCAGTCGAATTGCCAGTCTTCAAACTCGTGGAAATGTCTGTCCCATTGGTCGGTTTTACTTCTATAAGCTGAAGAAAACCAAAGTCTTAAAGGTATGCTTGCAACTAATTTATCTGCTTCAATAGCTTTTAGTACCGTTAGTGGGGACAAAAGGTGTTCGAAAATTTCAAAAGCCGTAACTACTGTTGCTTCACTTGTTTTTAGTGCTGAGGTATCTTCATCTAAATCCTCACCAAGTGTATTTTCTACATTGTATCCTGCTTTTAGCATAATTTCTGAAAAAGGATTTTTTACACCTAAATCCAGAATAATTTCTTCTTTAGAAACATGCTTTTCTAGAAATTCATAAGTAAGCTTAAAGCGTTTGTGAGGAAACGTATGTTTGTACATGCACTATACTTTATAAACCATTGCATTTATATGCATACCGGCACCAACGCTGGCAAACATGACAATATCTCCTTTATTAAGTTGATGACCATCCAATTCGTTTTGTAAAATTAAATCGTATAAGGTTGGAATGGTTGCCACAGAACTGTTACCTAGTTTATGTATACTCATAGGCATAACACTTTCCGGTACTTGTTTTTTGTATAAACGGTAAAAACGCTTAGTAATAGCTTCATCCATTTTTTCATTGGCCTGATGAATAATGATTTTTTTTAGATCATCAATGTGCTCACCAGATTTTTCTAAGCAAGCCTTCATGGCTTTAGGCACTTCATTTAAGGCGAATTCATAGATTTTACGACCATTCATTTTAATGTATCGTGTATCTTCCGTTAAATGCTTATTATTAGACTTTCCAAAATTTAGGAAATAAGCTTCATCATAGGTAAAACTTGCAGTTTCATGAGCTAAAATACCACTATCTTCATCTGTAGAGGCTTCAATAACAGTAGCTCCAGCGCCATCAGAAAATATCATAGAATCTCTATCGTGCTTATCAATAACACGAGATAACATTTCAGAACCAATCACTAAACATTTTTTAGCCAATCCTGCTTTTATAAATGCATTAGCCTGAACAACACCTTCAATCCAGCCTGGACATCCAAATAATAAATCGTAAGCGACACATTTAGGGTTTTTAATACGTAAACTGTGTTTAACACGAGCCGCTAGACAAGGTACCATATCGCTTTGTACCGTATTTATGGTAACATCTCCAAAATTGTGCGCCAGTATAATATAATCTAAATCTTCTCGGTCTATGCCTGCGTTTTCAATAGCTTTTTCTGCAGCAAAGAAAGAAATATCGGAAGTATTAAACTCAGGCTTAGCGTATCTTCTTTCTTTAATACCAGTAATTTCTTCAAATTTTTCCACAATAACCGTATTCGGATTGTTAATTGAAGATCCGTCTGCATTTAAAAAGTGATGGTTGTGAAACGCATCATTTTTTTCAATTTCTGTTGGAATATAGCTTCCAACACCTGTTATTTTAACTGACATATAATAATTTGTCTACTTTATATAGTACTAAACTAAGAATAAAAATGTTTAGAATTTATGTTTTTACTATAAATGATTAGGAATTACGAATTTAGCAATTATATATAGAATAATCTATAAATTGAAAAAGCACCCTATTTTATTAAGGGTGCTTTTTCATTATTATGAATTATTTTAAGCTTCCATATACTCTTCAATAGGTGCACAAGTACAAATTAAGTTTCTGTCACCATAGGCATCATCTACACGACGTACAGTTGGCCAGAATTTATTATCCGCAACATATTCTAAAGGAAAAGCTGCAGTTTTACGAGAGTATGGTAAATTCCATTCATCGTCTGTAAGCATCGCCTGAGTATGTGGTGCATTTTTTAAAGGATTATTATCATCATCTTTATCTGCTGCTTCAATTTCATGACGAATTGAAATCATGGCGTCACAAAAACGATCCATTTCCTCTTTGCTTTCACTTTCAGTTGGCTCAATCATCATAGTTCCTGCAACAGGGAAAGATACTGTTGGTGCGTGAAAACCATAATCCATAAGTCGCTTAGCAATATCAACGACTTCAATCCCTTTAGCTTTAAACTCGCGACAATCAATAATCATTTCATGAGCTGCACGTCCTTTTTCACCAGAGTAAAGAGTATTAAATGCACCATCTAAACGCGCTTTAATATAGTTGGCATTTAAAATAGCAATTTCTGTAGATTTTTTAAGTCCTGCAGCACCAAGCATTTTAATATAGCCGTATGAGATTAAACATGCCAAAGCAGAGCCAAATGGCGCAGCTGATATAGCAGAAATAGATTGGTGTCCACCTGTTTTTATAATTGGGTTTCCTGGTAAAAATGGCACTAGTTGTTTTGCAACACAAATTGGTCCTACACCTGGTCCGCCACCTCCATGAGGAATAGCAAAGGTCTTGTGTAAGTTTAAGTGGCAAACGTCTGCTCCAATTTTTCCTGGATTGGTTAATCCAACTTGAGCATTCATATTGGCACCATCCATATAAACTTGTCCGCCATTATCATGAATTATTTGTGTAATTTCACAAATAGCACTTTCAAACACACCATGTGTAGATGGATACGTTACCATTAATGCCGATAAATTGTCTTTGTATTTGATGGCTTTTTCGCGTAAATCTTCAACATCAATATTCCCGTTTTCACTAGCTTTAGTAACCACAACTTTCATACCTGCCATTACTGCACTTGCCGGATTAGTTCCGTGAGCAGATGAAGGAATTAAGCAGATGTTTCTGTGGTGGTCTCCACGAGATTCATGATAAGCTCTAATAACCATTAAACCTGCAAATTCTCCTTGTGCACCAGAGTTTGGTTGTAATGAGGTTGCAGAAAAACCTGTAATTTCTGTTAATTGATTTTCCAATGCATTTAAAACCAGTTTGTAACCAATAGGCTGATTAACCGGTGCGAATGGATGTATATTTCCCCAATTTGGGTTACTTAACGGAAGCATTTCTGCTGCCGCATTTAGTTTCATTGTACAAGACCCTAAAGAAATCATCGATTGGTTTAAAGCTAAGTCTTTACGCTCTAAACGTTTGATGTAACGCATTAATTCTGTTTCAGAATGGTATGAATTGAAAACGTCTAAGGTTAAAAATTCTGTTTCACGTTGTAAGTGGTCTGGAATGGTATCGTTAGTCTCTAAAGTTTCTATTGGAGACGTCGTTGTTTCAGTCACCTTTTCAAAAATGGAAATAATTTCATTTAAATCTGAAATACTTGTTGTTTCATTTATAGAAATCGTTACGGTATTTGTGTCTGGATAATGAAAGTTTACTTCTTTTTTCTCTGCTTCATATTTAGTTTTAACCGCATCTGCTTTTATTTGAATAGTGTCGAAAAAGTAAGCGTTAGTTTGCTCAATTCCTAAATCCTTAAGCGCTTTAGATAATGCAGCAGCAGAGTTATTAACTTTATTTGCAATATATGTTAAACCTCTTGGACCATGATACACAGCATACATACCTGCCATAACCGCAAGAAGTACTTGTGCCGTACAGATATTAGAAGTTGCTTTATCTCGCTTAATATGTTGCTCACGAGTCTGTAAAGCCATACGCAGTGCACGGTTACCATTTTTATCTTTAGTAACACCAATAATACGACCAGGAATATCACGCTTGTAAGCTTCTTTTGTTGCAAAATAAGCTGCGTGAGGTCCGCCATAACCCATTGGTATACCAAAGCGTTGTGTTGTACCTACAACTACGTCTGCCCCAAATTTACCAGGAGCTTCTAATTTTATTAAACTTAAAATATCTGCACAAACAGCAACTTTTATATTTACGGCATTCGCTTTTTCTATAAACGATTTAATATCCGTGATTTTACCATTTTTAGCAGGGTATTGTAATAATGCACCAAAATAATCATTAGTTAAATTATATTCAGCTTCATTACCAATAACCAATTCAATCCCAATAGGTACTGCACGAGTTTCTAATAAATCTATAGTTTGAGGTAGTACTAAATCTGATACAAAAAATTTATTAACGTCTGCCTTTTTTTGGTCACGATCACGAACAGCAAATAATAAACTCATAGCTTCTGCAGCAGCAGTACTCTCGTCTAATAAAGATGCATTAGCTAACTCCATACCAGTTAAGTCGGTAACCATGGTCTGGAAATTTAATAAAGCTTCCAAACGACCTTGAGCAATTTCTGCCTGATATGGCGTATATGCTGTGTACCAACCTGGATTTTCTAAGATGTTACGTTGGATAACCGCAGGTAAAATAGTAGGGTTATAACCTAGACCTATGTAAGTTTTATATACTTTATTTAATTTAGATAGCTCATTGATATGAGATGAATATTCAAACTCGCTCATTGGTTCATCTAAATCCAATTCCTTTTGTAACTTAATGTTGTCAGGTATGGTTTCATTAATTAACTGATCTAAACTGCTAACACCAATAGTTTTTAACATGGCATCATAATCACTTAATCTTGGACCAATATGTCTGATAGAAAAATCGTTTGTATTCATTTTAAAATGAGTTAAATTTCTTGCAAAAATAATGAAAACAAATAGTTTAATAATAGTTAGACTTTAAAGTTTTTAAATAAAAGCAGCACTTATTAACAAGTTGTTTATTTTTGTTTAATGATTTGGATACGCAAATGGTTAAATTTTTATATTAATTCCAGTGTACATGTTGCATTAGCTGTATTTGGATTAACATTTGTGGCTTTAACAAAATTTAAAATAGGATTTGATTCTGTGACTTTGGGATTCAATTTTTTTGCAACTATTTTAGGCTATAATTTTGTAAAATATTTTACTGTTTTTAAAGCTAAATTTAAAAATAAAATAAATGCCATTTATGGCATTGCGGGAGTGTCGTTTTTAGCATTATTAGGAGCAATATACTATGGTTTGCAGTTGCGTATTCTCGTTCAATTATTAATTCTTCTTTTTGCCTTTCTAACCGTTTTATATGCGTTGCCTCTTTTTAAGTTATGGCGTAGTCAGGAATACAAGAGTTTACGGTTTATACCAGGAATTAAAATTTTTATAATTGCTTTAGTATGGGCTGGGGTTTGTGTGCTTATACCTGTGCTTCAAAATCAATTTAATTTAAACTTAAAGGTTTGGCTTACTTTTGTGGAGTTTTTTATAATTGTAGTTGTTTTAATGATTCCTTTTGAAATACGTGATTTAAAGTATGACACTAGAGGATTAAAGACATTGCCACAATTACTTGGGGTTAAATATACCAAAACTTTCGGATTAATACTTTGTAGTATTGTTTTAATTATTGAAGTTTATATACACTTAGAAGCTGCTAAAATGCTTGTTATGTCAGCAATAATTGTATTGATTTTAGCTGGTTTTGTCTGGTGGAGTTCTATAAAACGTTCAACTTTATATTGTTCGTTTTGGGTAGAAGCAATTCCAATATTTTGGATGCTTTTATTGTTCTAACTGTTTTTCGATTTGAGTTTTAAGTGCTTTTTTGGCAGCATCTGTAAGTTTAAAACTGTTTTCTTTATTCATAAACTCTGTTAGTTTAGTGTTTCTAGCACTATGTTTTTTACAAGCATTACAATATAAAAGATGTATTTTTAATTTTATAAGTTCTAAAAATGAAGCTTCTTTGTACTGACCTTTATTGCATACATGATTGGCTTCTTCGCAAGGTAAAAATAGTTTTATCATAATCTATAACCAGTTTTTTTCAAGGCAGCTCGCCATAGCGGTTCGTGCTCTATGAATAATCACCCATAAGTTAGACGCAGTAATGTTTAATTCATTACAAATAGTTTCGGTATCGTAATCCAGAATGGTTTTCATTTCAAAAATTGTGGCTTGTTTTTCAGGAAGTTTTTTTAAACAATTTTGAATCGCATTACCAAGTTCAGAGTTTTCTATCGTGTCTTCCGCAGTTTTGTCAAATGGGTCTGCAACGCGCTCTTCCATCCAGTCGCCTTCAGCATCATCTTCATTATTATAGTTCATTCGAACCTCGGCTTTCCCTTTATTTGAATTGATTTTTCGGTAGTGATCTATGATTTTTCGTTTTAAAATTGAAATCAACCAAGTACGCTCACTTGCTTCACCTTTAAAATTTTTCATAGACTTTAAGCCTGCCAAGAATGTTTCAGAAATAAGATCTTGAGCTATTTCATGATTACTCACCCGAGTAATGGTGTAATTGTACAGATAATCGCTATAACGATCGACCCAAGACTTGGGATTAATGACGTGAGTAGGCATAAATTTTCTTCTTTTTCAAGAGTAAATGTAAGTAATTAATATGGGTTTTTTATATAAATATATAAGAATACTGTGCAAAAGTATGTCCATAAAATAGAAAATATAATATGTACACGAGTCTCAAAAATCAATCCTTTCCAAAGTTTTTTTGAATACCCAAAAAACTGTATAAATAAACGTAGTCCCCAAAAAAAAGCTAGACCTAAGCAAATACTTTTTCCTATTGATGTGGTTACTAAATCTGTACTGTGAAAAAGGCAAAGTAATCCCATTAGAAAAACAGTAAGTGCAATAAACAAAGTATGTATATGCATCATTTGTCTATTAATAAGAGTTAAAGGTTTTAAATTGTCTTTCCATTTAAAATATTTTGGAAAAATAATGTGTGCTAGTGCAAGTAATATAAGCACAAAACCTATAATGTGTAGTTGAGTTTCCATAATTTATTTTTTAAATGTCAAAATAGACATAAATCGTGTAAATTTTAATGAATTGTCAAGAGTGAATCCAGCTTTATTAAAGTCGGAAACCCACGTGTTTTTTGAAAAAAAATGTGTGAAACCTATTGAAAAAGCTAGGAAATTTGGTAAATCTCTTAAATGTTCAACCAAAACTACTTTTGCGTTTGTTTTACAAACTCTTTTACATTCTTTTAAAAATTGAATTCTTTCTTCAGATTGTCTAATTTCATGTAAAGCAGAAATAAAGAAAATTGCATCAACAGAATTATCTTCCAATTGAATTTTTTGACTATTTACAAATTTTGTATTTGGATATACTAAACCTAATCTTCTTGCTCTTTTAATTGCTGGCTCAGTATGTTTGTATTTATCATAAAAATCGTAAACACGAAATGATTTGGGTTTTAATTTTCTATTAAGTATATAACTTGTTTCATCAAACCCCGCATTAATGTTTAAAACGACATTTTTAGACTCTAGTTTTATATGTTTTAACCATTTAAATTCATAAAAGCCCGAAAAATCATATACATAAGCAGATATTATTAATGGCATTAATAAACCAATAAAAAAAACTATTGTGATTGTATATTGTATTATTGGAGAAGCATTTAAAAGGAATAAGCATAAATTAAATATTCCTAACACAATAAGTCCGACAACGTAAAAGTGTCTATTAAAACTTAAAATATTTTTTACACCTTGTAACTTTTTTCGTTTTATTTCCATAATTCAATTTCACCTTTTTTCCAATAATAAGGGATGTTTTCTATAATAAAAGCATTTGCTAATATTGGATTATTCAAACCTAATTTGTTAAAAAAACTAATATGATAACTGTCAATTTTTATTGGTTTGGGTTTCCAGTTTGTTCTAACACCTTGTATAATTAAAACCTCTTTATTTTTTTCGTTATATGTGAAAGTAAATGGTAACGGACCTGCAAATCTTCTTGCTTCTTTCCAATTTTGAAAAGGTGATTTTTTTGGTAGGCTTGCTTTTGCGTCTATAGTATCCATTGAAATGGTAAATTTGGAAGAGTTTGAATAGATATTTTTTTTGCCACTAATAAAAGTTTCAGTAATGTCGGTTTTTGTGTAATTATAATGAGTGAAAATGTTTCCCATAAATGCCATTTGGGCTTTGTTAGTTTCTGATTTTAGTATGTATAAACCACGTAATTTTTTACCTTTTTTATTTGTGTATCTTACAAAAACACGATAACCTACAAGGAAAAAATTATTACCCATAAATTTGGGGAATCCTTTAGGACGCAGGTCTGTTGTGTCTACCATCGCCATAGCTATAAAGGCCCATTTATTATCATGTAAATCCAAGCTTAAACAATCAGGAATTAAAGTTTCAAGCTGTTCTTTAGGGACAGCAAATGTTAAAACTATTGAACTTTTAAAAAAAGCTTCTACAGCAAATGGATGATTTTTAAGACGAGCTAACATGTTTGTTTTTTGATTGGTTAAAATAAAAAGCATTAATGTAAACTAAGACTACAAAGATGAGAGCAAAAAACATATTTAGTTCTTTCCATAATAGTAGTTCTCTAGCATATATGAACTCTAGTGTGTTCATTAATATTACTATACAAATTTGTAAAACTGCATTTGTTTTTTACTTATATTTTAAAAATACCCATATAGCCAGAATTACTTCTAAAACTCCGATAAATATAATAGCCGCTCTTGAATTATTAGTATTCAATATTTGTGCAGCTAAAGCTTCATGTCTCGGTACTTGGTTTAGAATTTTACAATATAAACCATTAATAAGCCAAACAGAAGCTATAAGTGTTGTAAATATTTCATTTAGTTTGTTTTTCATTTTTTAACTTTAATTGATAATTATATTACTTAGACTCCATTTTGCTTTTTTATCATATAAGTAATATATAAATGAAAAAAGGCAAGAATGCTAGAAACAATCATCCATATAAAAAGCAATAATAAAGTTTCAATTCTAGAAAATACCGAAACTAATTTAAAAACTATTGCTAAAGTTGGAGTTACTAATAAATAAGTGTAAAACAGTTTTTTGTTTTTTTTGTTAAGTTTATTTTTTTTATTAAAAATAATAATACACATTATAAGTTGAGTGAAACCTAGTAATGGAAGTGCTATAATGCCACCCCACATAGTTAAAGTAACTCCAACACCTATAATTGTTAAATATTTATTTGTTAGATATAAATTTCTCATAATTCTATATGTTTTAAACTTTCAATAAATATTGAAATATGTGTTTAAATTTTTTTAAGTAAAGAGTTTTACTAAGGATTTAGTTATCCAGTTTTGTTTTTGGTTGACTAATTTATTAATCATTTCATCTGCTGTTTCAGTTAATTCATGCAATGCTTTGGTTTGCTTAATTAATTCTTTAGCTTCTGGAGAAGTATCTTCAATAGTTGAAACTTCAGCCAAGACTTTAATGACTGGTTTAATTTCTCTTCTACTACGTTCTTTAGCAACAATCCTAGCTAACTCTTGTACATCTTTTTCCGTTGTAAAAAACTCTTTTCGCTCACCAGCTACTAGTTCTTTCGTTACAATTCCCCAGTCCATGAGTTGACGTAAATTCATACTAGTATTACCACGGGAAATTTTTAATTCTTCCATAATATCTTCCATAGAAAGAGGTTTAGTAGAAATAAATAATAAGGCTTGTATTTGTGCCATAGCCTTATTTATGCCCCAAAGCGAACCTAAACTTCCCCAAGTATTAATAAATTTATCTTTAGCTTCTTTGTAATCCATACAGCAAATATATAAAATATTTTAAACTTTCAATAAGTATTGAAAGTTTATTATAAAAAATAAGTCATTTTATATTTTTAATGTGAAATGACTTATTTAATAATGTTATTTTAGCTTCTATTTCAGCTCAATCAACCCTGCACGTCTTAATAAAGCATCTGGGTTAGGTTCTTTTCCTCTAAAGTTTTTATAAAGTGTCATTGGATCTACCGTACCACCTTGACTAAGCACGTATTTTTGAAATTTAGTCCCAGTCTCCAAATTAAAGATGCCTGTTTCTTTAAAAAATTCAAAAGCATCTGCATCTAATACTTCTGCCCATTTATAACTGTAATAGCCCGAACTGTAACCACCTTGGAAAATGTGTGCAAAAGCTGTACTCATACAGTTACTTTCTACGTCAGGATGCAGTTTGGTGTTTTCAAAAGCCATAGTTTCATGCGCTTTTACATTGGTTATGTCACTTGGATCTACAGCGTGCCACGACATGTCTAATAAACCAAAACTTAATTGCCTTAAGGTTTGCATGCCTTCATGAAATGTAGCACTTTCTTTAATTTTTTCTATCAATTCCATTGGAATAACTTCTTCAGTCTCATAATGCGTAGCAAATAACTCTAAGGCTTCTTTTTCGTAACACCAGTTTTCTAAGACCTGACTTGGTAGTTCCACAAAATCCCAGAAGACGCTGGTACCAGATAAACTAGGATACGTTGTGTTTGCAAGCATACCATGTAGCGCATGACCAAATTCATGAAACAAGGTCGTTACTTCGTTAAATGTTAATAAAGAAGGTTTTGTTTTTGTTGGTTTTGTAAAGTTGCAAACAATGGATACGTGTGGACGTTCTTCTTCCTCATTTTTTACAAATTGTGGCTTGTAACTTGTCATCCAAGCACCATTTCGTTTTCCTGATCTTGGGAAAAAATCAGCATAAAAAAGAGCGATAAAATCGCCATTAGAATTGGTGACTTCATAGGTTAACACATCTTCGTGATACTTATCTACAGAGTCTATTTCATGAAATTCTAAGTTGAATAATTTTTCGGCAACCGTAAACGCACCATTTATAACATTTTCTAACTTAAAATAAGGTTTAAGTTTTTCATCGTCTAAATTGAATAATTTTTGCTTTAACTTTTCCGCATAAAAACCCGAATCCCACTTTTGAAAATCCTCTAAATTATCGGTTTCTTTGGCAAACATCTTTAAATTGTCGTATTCTCTTAGTGCGGCTGGTTTAGCCTTTTCTAACAACTCGTTTAAAAACGTTTTTACGGATTCCGGATTTTTTGCCATACGCTCTTCTAACACAAAATGTGCATGCGTTTGGTAACCTAATAATTGAGCACGTTGGTATCTTAAATTTGCAATGTCTAAAACGATTTGCTGATTGTCTAAGTCGTCGTTATGAAATCCTTTACTTCCAAAAGCTAAACTTAAGGTTTTGCGTAAGTCTCTGTTTTCGGCATACGTCATTACAGGAATATAACTCGGATAATCTAGCGTAAATAGCCAACCTTCCAAATCTTTAGCTTCTGCTAATTGTTTGGCAGCTTCTTTTGCGCCATCTGGTAATCCTTTTAGCTCCTCTTCATTGGTAACTAAATGTTGAAATTTATTGGTTTCAGCTAAAATATTTTCGCCAAATTTTAATTTTAAAGCGGCTAATTTTTTATCGATTTCACGAAGTTTTGTTTTATCCACTTCATTTAAATTAGCACCATTTCTAGAAAAACTCTTATACTTTTTATCTAATAAGGTCGTTTGTTCTGGTGTTAAATTAAATTGTTCTTTATTGTTATAAACGGTTTTAACGCGTTCAAATAAGGCTTCATTTAAAGTTATGTCGTTACCGAATTCGGTTAATAATGGAGAAACGTCCTGAGCTATTTTTTGAATCTCGTCATTGGTTTCGGCACTGTTTAAATTGAAAAAAATGCTGGTTACACGATCTAATTGTTGTCCAGAAAACTCTAAAGCTTCAATAGTATTTTCAAAAGTTGGAGCTTCATGATTAGTCGTTATTGCTTTAATTTCTTCTCGAGCTTCCTCAATAAGTTGAAGGATTGCAGGTTTAAAATCTTCAGTTTTAATTTGATTAAAAGGAGCTGAATTATAAGGGGTTTTAAATGTAGAAGTTAAAATACTCATGTAATGTTATTGTTTTAGGTAAAGATATAAATAAAAAAAAGCCCAAAAATGGGCTTTAATAGGTTTTTAACTAGAATGTTTTATGACTTTAAGCTTTTTGCAGCTTCTTCAACTTTAAGTTTTAAGCCTTCTTTATAAGTTATAATTTTGTCTAATACACATTTATCTGTAGCGCCAATAATTTGAGCAGCTAAAATACCTGCGTTTTTAGCTCCGTTTAATGCAACAGTAGCAACTGGAACACCACCAGGCATTTGTAATATAGATAATACAGAATCCCAACCATCTATAGAATTGCTGCTTTTTACAGGAACACCAATAACTGGTAAAGGCGACATAGATGCAACCATACCAGGTAAATGTGCTGCGCCACCTGCACCAGCAATTATTACAGATATACCACGTTTATGGGCATTCATGCTAAAATCAAATAATTTTTCTGGTGTTCTATGTGCGGATACAATATCCACTTCAATTTCAATATCAAATCCGTTTAGAATATCGATAGCGTCTTGCATGACTGGCATATCGCTATTGCTTCCCATTACTATGGCTACTTTACTCATGGTTTTTAATGTAAAATGTGTCTTACAAAAATAAACTTTTAAAATCTTTTTGCCACTTTGTTTTATAGTTTATAATTTTTTTAAATAGGATCTATAAATTGAAATTGCATTTCGTGATATATAATCTGCATTCTATGACATTTTTTTGTGCAGACCTTGATTTTGTTAGAGATTTGGAAAAAGAATAAGCGTATTATTTTTTGTGTAATCGATTGTTTTAGTTTAACCAACGTAAAAGCGCTTTTGCTTTTTGTTTAAAAGTAGAGGCGTTTTTTTTAATCAAATCCTGTAGTTTTAGAATTGATATTGATCTGTTATTTATGTAATCTGCCAAATGTTAAATAGTTATATTTAAAAACAAAAACTAATATTTAAAATTAAAATAATGAACACTTTTAGAGTAATAATTAAAAATGGAAACGGAGAAACTGCAGTTATTTATCACACCTTGCCTTATTTAAAATATAGTCTTTCAAATTCTATAGAACCTTTAGATTTACCAAACAGCTATAGAGTTTATAATTTTATAAATGACGTGGAAGGTTCTTTGGATGCTAAAGTGATTTCTAAATTTAAAACACTTTTTGAACGCTTTGGTTTAAGTTGTAATTTATATAATAGAGGTAAAGTATTTCCTGTAGATGCTATCCCATTAGATAAAACGATTGATTTTCCTGAAGATGTTGAACCGAGACACGGACAAGATGGCGGTGTAGTTGGAGATTGTAATTAAGTCTTTTGAAAAAACTAATTTTCATATTATTTGCACAATTTGTCGTAGCCCAGCAGGTTCCGATAGATTCTATTTCATACGATTATTTCTATGAGAACGAGCTGAAACAAATTGTGCGTTTAAAAGAAGCTCAAAAAAACAAACCATTTAATCCAAGTAAACAATTTGACATTGCAGAACAGTATCAAAATATAAATTGTGAAGACTCTGCTTATGCTACTTATTTTAAAGTTTATGAATATGAAAAAGCTCAACAAACTTTTGATGAACAAATGTTTAGAGAACTACTTTTTAAACTGCATAAAGTAGAGTCTAGTAAAACAGATTATGAAAAGGAAAGACGTTTTTTCCTAGGAGAGTTAAAAACACTCACACAAAATGATGTTTCTGATGAATGGTTTGCGAAAATAAAATATGAACAGTTTAAAGATTATTTTCTAGATAGTACTAAATATAATTTAGCTAATAGAGATATTAAAGCCATTCAAAATAGTGAGTTTTACAAGACTAATAATCTATTTAAAATCTCTGTATTAATTGGGTTAGGTTATTTTCAAACCAGTCAAAAACAATATTTAAACGCTGAGGCTACGCTCTTTGAGGCTTTGTATTTAGCAGAAAAAAATAAGGATACTTTAAACCAGGTTTATAGTTTTATAAATTTAAGTGTAAATGAAAACTATAGAAAGCAATATGAAAAAGCATTACATTATATAGATAAGGCTTCAAAAGTAAAAAACACTAAGTTTAAAATAAAAATCGAACGAATTTTTGCTATAATAAAAGGTAATGCTTATTCCGGGTTAAATGATTCTGTTAATTTAAAAGAACAAGATTTACGCTTAGAAAAGTTGAACCTACTTATAGATGACTTTCGGAAGAATAGTAATTTCTATGAGATAGATATTGCTTACCAAGTTAAAGAAAAGGATAAAAAAATAGTTGAGCTATCCTCTTTTAAAAAAACGTTCAAAAAAAATAAAATTGTCTATAGCATATTATTATTTGCCGTTTTTTTATTGGCTTTATATTCGTTCGTTCGTTGGAAAAAGAGTGATAGAAATAAAAAACGTTTAAATGAAGAAAATGAGTTTCTAAACATTGAGAATGAAAAAACGAAGACTGAATTAGAAAATGTAAAATCATTAGTCCATAACGACCACATTATACTTAAAAATAAAACTAAAGTGTATTTGAGTGAGCTTATTTATATAAAATCCGATGGACATTATTTAAACCTACATACCACATCAAAAAAGGAATTTGTACGCGGTAAAATTTCTGAAATGGAACAACAGTTACCTCCAAATTTTGTTAAATGTCAGCGCTCTTATATAGTTAATCAGAATTATATTAAACAATATGGTAGTACAGAAGTATTTATGTCTAATGGAGATGTTGTTCCTGTATCTAGAGGTTTCAAATTCGAAAAGTAAAGACTTTAGCGACTACAAATAAACAAAACTATTATGATTAAAATCTACAATTCTTTATTAAGACTTATGCATAAATCACCAATAAGCTGGAGTGAGTTTAAAAGTTTAACTAAGCAAGAAAAAGCAGTCTTAGATTTATTAAGTCAAGGATTATCAACTAAACAAATTGCCGAGCGATTGTATATTTCATCGCATACTGTTTCCACACATCGAAAAAATATTTATACAAAAACAGGTTGTAGTAATGTTGTAAAATTAGTAAACTATAATAATGCTATAAAACTTCTAGGTTTACAATAAGATGCCTTATCCTGCAATTACTTTAATTTGTTCTTTAACAGTTTGTGCAATTGCTCTGTCTTTATCAACTTCTTTATTTATAATAGTAACATGTCCCATTTTTCGGAAAGGTCTTGTTTCCCGTTTTCCATAAATATGCGGCGTCACACCATCTAAAGACATAATAGTTTCTATGTTTTTATAAACTACATTTCCTGTATAACCTTCGGCACCTACTAAATTTACCATAACACTGGCTACTTTATTTTCAGTACTTCCTAATGGTAAATCTAAAATGGCACGCATGTGTTGTTCGAATTGGCAAGTAAAACTCGCCTCAATAGTCTGGTGTCCAGAGTTATGAGGTCTTGGTGCCACTTCGTTAATTAATATATCGTCTTCTTGAGTTAAAAATAACTCTACAGCTAAAAGCCCAACGTGGTTATAAGCTTCACTTGTTTTTAAAGCGATCTCTTGTGCTTTTTGTTGAATATTTAAAGCAATTCTTGCCGGACAAATAACATATTCAACTTGATTGGCTTCAGGATGAAATTCCATTTCTACCACAGGATATGTTTTTACTTTTCCAGAAGCATTTCTAGCCACAATTACTGCTAATTCATTCTTAAAAGGAACCAATTGCTCCGCAATACATTCACCTTTAGGTAAATCTTTTAAGTCGCCTACGGTTCTAACTATTTTAACACCATTACCGTCATATCCAAATTGTGCACTTTTCCATACAAAAGGTAACTCAATTCCTCCATTTTTTATGGCATCTTCCACTTCACTTAAAAAAGCAAAACGACTAAATGGCGCAGTAGGTAAGTGGTTGTCTTGATAAAATAATTTCTGTGTGGCTTTATTTTGAATTTTTCGTAAAGTTTTGGGGCTTGGATAAACTTTTTTGCCTTCTTTTTCTAATTGCTCTAAAGCATCAAGATTTACATTTTCTATTTCAATAGTTATTAAATCGACTTGTTTACCAAAATTATAAACATCGTCATAATTTAATAAATCGCCTTTTATAAATGTATTACAAGCTAGTTTTGCTGGAGCCTCTTCATTAGGGTCTAAAACAAAAGTTGTAATGTCAAATTTGCGGGTATTATAAAGTAACATTTTACCTAATTGTCCACCGCCTAAAATACCTAATTTAAAGTCTGAAGAAAAATAATTCATAAAGCTAAAGTTAAACACAAAAGTAAAGATTTCTATTTAATCTTACTATTAAAAACAAAGGGGAAATTTTAGAATAAGCTGAAGCAATTACCTATCTTTGAACCCTTAAACTAAACCTATGCAAACCATTAAGTTAGACGACTTGTTTTTCAAGCCTTTTAAAACGGCTAATGACATTGATAAGGCAGTTTCTAAAATGGCTGCAACCATTGCAGAAGACTTAGGAGATGAAATTCCGGTTTTTGTGGGTATACTAAACGGGTCGTTTATGTTTGTAAGCGATTTTGTAAAGAAATACCCAAAACCTTGCGAAGTTACTTTCATAAAATTAGCTTCTTATGAAGGGGTAAAATCTTCTGAAGATATACAACGTTTAATTGGATTAACTCAAGATTTAACCAATAGAACTGTTGTTGTTCTGGAAGATATTATAGACTCTGGAAATACATTAAATGAAGTCCATCGCATATTTAAAAATGAAAACGTTAAACAGCTTTTAATAGCCAGTTTATTTTTTAAACCAGAAGCTTATAAAAAAGATTTTAAAATTCATTATACTGGCATGACCATTTCTAACGAATTTATAGTTGGTTATGGTTTAGATTACAATGGATTAGGTAGAGATTTACCTGAAGTATATCAAATAAAAAACACAACACACATGACAAATTTAGTCTTATTTGGCCCTCCAGGAGCCGGAAAAGGTACACAAGCAGAATTTTTAAAAGATAAATATAACTTAGTGCATATTTCTACAGGAGATGTGTTTCGTTTTAATATGAAAAATGAAACAGCCTTAGGAACTCTAGCAAAATCATATATTGATAAAGGACAATTAGTTCCAGATCAGGTGACTATAGATATGCTTGAGGCAGAAGTTGAAAAAAACAGTGATGCTGAAGGCTTTATATTTGATGGATTCCCTAGAACTAATGCTCAGGCAGAGGCTTTAGACGAGTTAATGTCTCGAAAAGACTCTCAAATCAATGCCATGATTGCTCTTGAAGTAGACGATGAGGTTTTGGTACAGCGTTTATTAAAACGTGGTAAAACCAGTGGTAGAAAAGATGATGCGAACGAAGATGTTATCCGTAACCGAATTAAGGTGTATTATGATGAAACATCTATTTTAAAAGAGTTTTATTCAAAACAAAACAAATACTATGGCGTAGATGGAGTTGGTAGTATTTCAGATATAACAAATCGCATTAGCAAAGTTATAGATAAGCTTTAAATAAAGCTTTAGGTTTAGAAATTTAATTTTTAAACCAATAATAGACTAAATTAAAGGAAAAAATGACTGAAGGAAATTTTGTCGATTATGTGAAAATGCAGGTATCTTCTGGTAATGGAGGAAAGGGATCTTCGCATTTACATCGTGAAAAATATATAGCTAAAGGCGGACCAGATGGTGGTGATGGTGGTAGAGGAGGACATGTTATTATTAGAGCTAATCCAAATCTTTGGACCTTATTACATCTTAAGTTTAAACGACACATACGCGCTGGTCATGGAGAACATGGTAGTAGTGGAAGAAGTAGTGGAGGCGATGGAGAGGATATCTACGTAGATGTGCCTTTAGGTACAGTAGTAAGAGATACTGAAAGCGATAAAATTTTATTTGAAATTACTGAAGAAGGTGAAGAGCGTATAGTTGCTGAAGGTGGAAAAGGTGGTTTAGGAAACTGGCATTTTAAAAGTTCTACCAATCAAACCCCAAGATACGCACAGCCTGGTATTCCTTTAGAGGAAAAATATATCACTTTAGAGCTAAAAGTGTTAGCAGATGTTGGTTTAGTTGGGTTTCCAAATGCAGGAAAATCAACATTGTTATCTGTTTTAACTTCAGCAAAACCTAAAATAGCCGATTATGAGTTTACCACTTTAAAACCAAATTTAGGAATTGTAGAATATCGAGATTTTCAAACCTTTGTTATGGCAGATATTCCTGGTATAATTGAAGGAGCTGCAGAAGGAAAAGGGCTTGGATATTACTTTTTAAGACATATAGAACGTAATTCAATTCTATTGTTTTTAATTCCAGCAGATGCTAAAGATATTAAGAAGCAGTATGATATTTTGTTAGACGAATTGCGCCGTTATAATCCAGAAATGCTAGATAAAGAAAGGATTGTTGCAATTTCTAAATGCGATATGTTAGATGAAGAATTAAAGGCAGAAATGAAATTGGAATTGGATAACGAATTACCTGTTCCTTATATATTTATATCTTCTGTAGCACAACAAGGCTTAACCGAATTAAAAGATATGCTTTGGAAATCTTTAAATGCATAAATTAAAATTACCGTAAAGTTTAAACTTAAGATTTGCTTAATTTTTTTAGATAGAAATACCAATTAATAGTCATGAACGTACATTTTATAGCTATAGGAGGAAGCGCTATGCACAATTTAGCATTAGCATTACATGAAAAAGGATATCATGTTAGTGGTAGTGACGATACTATTTTTGAGCCCTCAAAATCTCGCTTAGAGTCTCGTGGATTGCTACCAGAAAATTTTGGTTGGTTTCCAGAAAAAATATCTGAAAAGCTTGATGCAATTGTTTTAGGTATGCATGCAAAAGCCGATAATCCTGAATTGTTAAAAGCACAAAGCTTAGGCCTTAAAATTTATAGCTATCCGGAATTTTTATATGAGCAATCCAAACATAAAACGCGTGTAGTTATTGGTGGCTCTCATGGAAAAACAACTATAACCTCAATGATACTTCATGTCATGCATTATCATGATAGAGACGTCGACTATATGGTTGGTGCACAATTGGAAGGTTTTGATGTTATGGTCAAACTTACCGAAGACAACGATTTTATGGTTCTTGAAGGCGATGAGTATTTGAGTTCTCCAATAGATAGAAGACCAAAGTTTCATTTATATAAACCTAATATTGCTTTATTAAGTGGTATAGCTTGGGACCATATAAATGTATTTCCAACTATAGAAAATTACGAAGAACAGTTTAGCATCTTTGTAGATAGTATCGTTAAGGGCGGAAGCATTAATTATAATGAAGAAGATGAAGCTGTTAAGCGTATTGTGGAAGCAAGTGAAAATCCTATTCGTAAAATTGCTTACCAAACTCCAGAATATACAGTTGAAAACGGAGAAACACTTTTAGAAACTCCTGAAGGTCCAATGCCAATTGAAGTATTTGGAAAGCATAACCTAAATAATTTAGCTGGAGCTAAGTGGATTTGTCAACATATGGGTATAGATGAGGACGATTTTTATGAGGCCATTTCTACATTTAAAGGCGCCAGTAAACGTTTAGAAAAAATTGCAGAAAGTTCTACTAGCGTTGCCTATAAAGATTTTGCTCATTCACCAAGTAAAGTAGAAGCAACTACCAATGCTGTAAAAGAGCAGTACCCAAATAGAACTTTATTAGCATGTTTAGAGTTACACACTTATAGTAGTTTAAATGCTGAATTTTTAAAGGAGTATAAGGGCGCACTTGACGCTGCAGATGTTGCTGTTGTGTTTTACAGTCCTCACGCAGTAGAAATAAAGCAATTAGAAGAAGTGACCGAGCAACAAATTGCAGAGGCTTTTAAACGGGACGACTTAATTATTTATACCAATCCAGACGCTTTTAAAACCTATTTATTCAATCAGGATTTTAAAAATAAAACCTTGTTGTTAATGAGTTCTGGTAACTATGGAGGTTTAGATTTTGACGAGGTAAAAGGTTTGATTAAGTAAATTTAATAAACACTAGTTTAACCAATTCTTTTTAATAGCATAATTAGAAAACCAGATTAAAAACACTGCAAAAAGAATAACCATTATAGGCATACTTGCAGCTTGACCAGGTCCGTAAACTTCAATGGATTTGGTAAAAAAAACATTATGAATCATTTGTGGGATAATACCACACAAAGAAATTATAAAAGCCAGTTTGGCCCATTTTTTTCTTAATAATAACCCCAAGGAACCTAAAAGCCCAAAAAATACTGCTATTGCAAATACTATAGTGGTCCAAATAGGATATTCACCATAAAGAGCTCTTTCATTTTCGGGCAATTGCGCTATAGCTTCATCTGTAATAAATGTGTGTGCAAAAAAAGATATAACACCCATAAGATTCCATAATAAAGCTATAATAGCTAAAGCCCAAAACCATTTAGGAATTTTTACAATAATTTGATTCATAATTAGAGTTTTTTATATTTAAATTTACTGTAAATAGTTTAATCTTCCTCGCCAATCTCATCAAAATGTTCAAAACGGGTAAACTCTAGTTTTTCTTTATTAATAATTTTAAGCATGGTTTCTTTATCTTTTTTTAAGCGTTGAATTAAAAAATTTAATTGCAAATTAAATAAGATATGTCCCAAAACGGCAGCACCTATAATAAAACAAAAGGTACCTATACCAAAGTTGTAAGCATAAAATTCATTAACCGCTCGTTCCATTTTGTGTGCTTTTTCAATTTCAGATAAGTTGGTCATAAAAAACACAAAGAAAGAAATCACAAGACCTAGTATTAAAATATAAAGCCAATTTCTCTTAAAATAATTTTTTGTGTAATGATGAGATTGTATTTGTGTCTCAATAATACGTAAACGACGTTCTTGAAATTCTGTCATCTTAATAAGTTACTGTTTTAATATTTGATTAATAAAACTTTCTATGGAGTTATTTTGACTTTGAATGAGATGATGCTTTGCAATTTCAAATTCTTCTATAGGCTTATCCTGAGACATTTTAAGCTTGCCTTCCCATTGTAAGTTTTCAATTTTAAACCCCGAAATGTATTGTACCAAATACGCCATACGCTCATCATCTAAATTTAAACGGTAATTATGTTCTGGTGCTTCTAAAACTTCGGTCATTTCTACAATACTTTGCTTTATAGCATCATTACTTTCAATTTTAGAAACTGTTCCAGTAATGTGTAATTTTATATAGTTCCAGGTTGGTAACTGTTTGCTGTTAAATAAACTAGGCGAAATATAACTTTGTGGACCAGAAAAAATTAAAGTAACCTCGTTATTATTTTTTAATAAACAGGTTTGTGAATTTTGATTATCAATATGACCATAAATCACATCATCTTTATAAATAAGCGGTAAATGTGTAATAAAAGGGCGGTTTTTATCTACTGAAATTACTGTGGCTAATGGATAGCGTTTAATAATTTCAATTAGCGTTTCTTTTTTAAATTCCTGATAGTGTTTTGGAGGATACACGGTTGTAGTTTTTTAAATTGAAATAGAATTAGACGCCAAATTGTGTTAAGTGATGGTCTAAATGCTTAAACTGAAGTTGTCCCCATTGTTGTGACGTAAACGTACCAAAACTTGGGTGCGGTTCCCAACTGGTTTTATCCTTATGTAGCATAACTTCTTCTACCAGACTTAATAATTGTTTTTTTTCGGAGCTAAAATCTTTAGTGCTATTAACTTTAAGTTGTTTGGCTGTAGGCAAATTTTTTCTCCAAGGTTTATCGTTATAAAGAGATTTTTTAAAGAATAGTGTTATTAGCCAGAAAGGTTTTAAACCATAATCTTTTTTTTGTAGCATAATATTTAATGGTGCCTGGCAATGATGTAGCATTTGTGAGACATTCATTTTCCCCCAAAGTGGTTGAGAGTTTTCTTCTAAACTATGAATTCTAGAAATTATGTCTTTGTGGGCTTTATCTTCAAAAATAGATGTCATAACAGATCATTTTTATGTTTTAAAATTACATAAATAAAAACGGAATCTGTTTCAGAAATAAAAAAAGAATTAACTTTAAATCATGGAAGGAAAGAAAACACCTTTTTCTATAAAACACTGGTCTGAAACCGATCAACCACGGGAAAAACTAGTTTTAAAAGGGAAAACAGCACTAAGCGATGCAGAGTTAGTTGCTATTTTAATTGGTTCTGGTAATAGACAAGAAAGTGCGGTAGCCTTATGCCAGCGTATTCTAGCTTCTACAAATAACAATCTAAATGCCTTAGGAAAATTAACGGTTAACGAGTTAATGACGTTTAAGGGTATTGGCGAAGCTAAAGCGGTAAGTATTGTTGCAGCTTTAGAATTGGGACGACGTAGAAGAGTAGAAGAGGCGCTTATTTTAGATAAAATAACTTCAAGCAAATCTGTTTTTGAACTTATGCAACCCATAATTGGCGAATTGCCCCATGAAGAATTCTGGATTATCTATTTAAATAATTCCAATAAGGTTATACATAAGTCTCAGCTTAGTAAAGGTGGGATAACTGGTACATTGGTAGATACACGATTGGTTTTAAAAGAAGCGTTGCAGTTTGGCGCTGTTGCTTTAATTTTAGTACATAATCATCCCTCTGGAACATTACAACCTAGTCAAGCAGACAAACAAATTACTACAAAACTTAAAGTGGCAGCAGAAAGCTTAGATATTAAAGTGCTAGACCATATTATTATAACAGAAACCACCTATTTTAGTTTTGCAGACGAAGCTTTGTTATAAAAACATTTTAGAACGCTATTAATGTTGTAATTTATTATTTTTACAGTATAAATATTTAAAATGCTTTTAATCTACACGACAGACATTACCCCTAGAGTAAAATATGCTTTTAAGCAAGTTTGTACACGTATTTTAAATATTCCTGTTGAGTTTACAACCACTATAGAGGCTTTTATAGGGCACACCTCACTAAAAATGTCTTATTCCAAACAGGCTTTGGGTAAAGAGTTGCATGTAAGATCTCATGATTTACTTTTTGAACAAGGTTTGAATGACCTAGATTTTAGAGTACATGATTGGGATAAGACTAAATGCTTTTTTTTTAATGGAGAAAATGGTCATTTACCTTTTGATATTTTTGCGGCTAGTTTTTATTTACTAACACGCTATGAAGAATACCAACCACATGTAAAAGACGAATTTGGTAGATATATGGCTTCCGAAAGCTTAGCATATAAAAATAATTTTCTTGAGCAGCCAGTTGTAGATATTTGGGCTTATAAATTTTTAGAGCTTCTCAAAGAATTTTATCCAGATTATCAATTTCCAACACGAACTTATACTGTAAAGCCTATAATAGATATTCCTAAAGCTTATAAGTTTAAACACATTGGTTTTTTTAATACCATTACTGGAGTATTAAATGATGTGTTTCAACTAAAATTTAGTGAAGTTTACAAACGTTTTTCGGTTTTAATAGGTCTAAAAAGAGACCCGTACGATACGTACAAATACATTATTAATCAGCAAAAAAAAGCTAAAACTAAATTTGTCTTTTTCTTTTTAGTGGGCGACTATACTACATACGACCAATCTATTAATATTCAAAACCAAAACTTTATTTCTTTAATAAAACATGTGTGTGATTATTGCCAGGTTGGTTTAAAAACCACCTTTAATGCCTTAACCGATATTAAAGAGTTAAAAAAAGAAAAATTACGTTTGGAAGCTGTTACCAATAAAACATTATCTGGTTGTAGGCAATCTTTTTCAAAAGTAAACCTGCCTGAATCTTATAGAAATTTAGTAGAATTAGAGATTTTTAGTGATTTTACTATGGGTTATATAAATCATATAGGTTTTAGAGCAGGTACTTGTACACCTTTTTTGTTTTATGATTTGGATTATGAAGTACAAACACCTTTAGTTATTAATAGCTTTCACTTTTTAGATCATTCCATATTAAAAATCAACTCGCTGTTAGATAAAGAGCAGAAAATAAAAAAACTAATGGCTGAGGTAAAAGCGGTTAATGGAACTTTTGTACCAGTTTATCATAGTTACACGTTTAGCGACGAGCCAAAATGGCAGCATTTTAAAGCATTATTTAAAACGATATTGAAATCTGTAAATGAAACATATTAAGCATATATTTTTTGATTTGGACCACACACTTTGGGACTTCGATAAAAATTCTAAACTAACCTTTATTTATCTTTTTGAGAAACATAAATTAGACATAGATGTTGAAAAATTTTTAGAAGGTTATGAAGTTATTAATTTAAAATATTGGAAGCTTTATAGAGAAGATAAAATTAACAAAGACGACCTAAGGTTTAATAGACTTAAGGAAGCTTTAGATGTAATTAATTTTGATGCTTCAGATGATTTAATTCGTATCTTATCAGAAGACTATATTACATACTTAACCCAATACAATTTTTTATTTGATGGAACTTTAGAAATTTTAGAGTATCTACATACCAAATATCACTTACATATCTTAACCAATGGGTTCACTGAAGTTCAAAGTTTAAAGATGAATAAATCAGGGATAGCAAAGTATTTTAAAACTATTACAGATGCTGAAATGGTTGGTGTTAAGAAACCAAACCCGAAAATATTTAACTTCGCTTTACATAAAGCAGAAGCCCTTAAAACTAACAGTATTATGATAGGAGACAGTCTTGAAGCAGATATTTTAGGAGCAATAGATATAGGATTGGACGCTATTTTTTTCAATCCTAAAAATAAAGAATCACAAAACGGAATTAAAACGGTTAACCATTTATCTTTAATTAAAACTTACTTATAGTATGAAATTACTTAATAAAATTGCACTTACAGCTTTTCTTTTTATATCAATTATCACTATTACTTATAGTCAAGATTTAAATGACTATAAATACATTTTGGTGCCTGAAAAATTTGAAGAAATGAAAGTGGCAGATCAATACCGTCTTAATGGTTTAACAAATTATTTATTTAATGAAAATGGGTTTATATCTTTTATTGGAAAATCCAATTTACCTGAAGATGCTTTTAAAAATAATTGTTTAGTGTTGAATGCAGAGCTCTTAAATGAATCTGGTTTTTTTCAAACTAAGGTAGCTATTCAATTAAAAAATTGTAGAGATGAAGTAGTTTACACATCTCAATATGGTGAATCTAGAGATAAAAAATATATTGTAGCCTATAATGAAGCTTTAAGAGCTTCATTGAAAGATTTATCTTCATTAAATTATAACTATATTCCTAAAATAGAAAAAGTTAATACGGAAAGTAGTCAAGGTAATGATCCAAAAGTAGAAATATCCACAGTTCCCAAAAAAGAAACACAAATAAAACCTATGGGTACTCAAGGTGTAGATGCAGATATAAACTTAGTAAAATCATATAACGCAACGCTAGTACCTAATACTATTTCAGATTTTCAAGTATTTAATTCTGAAGGTAGATTGGTTTATATTATCTTATATACGGGTAGAGAAGAGCTCTATATGGTTAAAGATATGCAAGCCATTATTTATAAAAAAGAAGCAGTATGGGTATTAGCAGATAGATCTAAAGGCGATTTAAACCTTAAAGTGTTAGAAATTAGTTTTAATTAATAGCCGTATTTATCCTGCCATCTGTTTTTTAAAAAATCCTGAAGTGCTTTTTCTCTTTGATTATTTCCTGGATTATAAATCTTTGTATCTGTTATACTATCTGGTAAAAATTCTTGACTCACAAAGTTGTTGGCATAATTGTGGGCGTAACCATAATTTTTACCATAACCAATGTCTTTCATCAATTTAGTAGGAGCATTTCTTAAATGAAGCGGAACTTGCAAATCTCCAGTTTCTCTTACTAATTTTTGGGCTTCATTAATAGCCATATAGGCAGAATTACTTTTCGCAGAACATGCTAGGTAAATAACTGTTTGACTTAAAATAATCCGCGATTCTGGATAACCTACTACAGCAACCGACTGAAATGTTGTATTTGCCATAATAAGTGCAGTAGGATTAGCATTACCAATGTCTTCACTTGCAAGTATTATTAGTCTTCTGGCAATAAATTTAACGTCTTCACCGCCTTCAATCATTCGTGCTAGGTAATATAAAGCAGCATTCGGATCACTACCTCGAATGGATTTAATAAAAGCAGAAATGATGTCATAATGTTGTTCACCTGTTTTATCATATTTAGCTGGACTATGTTTAACTTTATCGTAAACCAATTCATCCGTAATTATAATAGGATCTTCTGTGGCAGCGTTTATTACCAATTCAAAAACGTTTAATAGTTTACGGGCATCTCCGCCAGAAAGTCTTAATAAGGCTTTAGTATCCTTTAAGGTAATATCTTTATTTGAAAGAATAACGTCTTCGCTTAGTGCTCTGTTTAAAATTCGTTCTAAATCTTCTTTATTAAAAGCCTCTAATATATAAACCTGACAGCGTGATAATAGTGCTGAAATTACTTCAAAACTAGGATTTTCTGTAGTTGCTCCAATTAGAGTCACCCAACCTTTTTCAACAGCTTGTAATAAAGAGTCTTGTTGAGATTTACTAAACCTGTGGATTTCGTCTATAAATAAAATTGGATTTTTGGTTGTAAATAGTCCTCCACTTTGTTTTGCTTTATCTATAACATCTCTAATGTCTTTCACACCAGAATTTATAGCACTCAAAGCAAAAAATGGACGTTTGGATGTTTCGGCAATAATATGAGCCAAGGTAGTTTTACCTGTTCCTGGTGGACCCCACAAAATAATAGAAGGTATAATTCCCTGTTTTATAACTTGAGATAACGTGCCTTTTGGTCCAACTAAATGGCGTTGACTTATATAATCTTCTAAAGTTTTTGGACGTAAACGTTCTGCTAATGGCGTGTTCATATTCAAAATTAACTATTTATCAATTAAATATACTGTCAATAATTCACTTTTTAATTATTGGTTCTTTTTTTGATATTTTAGAGTTATGAAACATAAGTCTGATAGTATCCAATTAAATACCTTACTTTATCCATTAGGGTTGGTTACACTTATATGGCTTATCTATTCCATAGAAGTGAGATGGAATTTAAATTTTAATCATCTTGGTATTTATCCTAAGTCGATTAAAGGCTTATTAGGAATTTTTACATCACCATTTATTCACAGTGATATATCCCACTTATATAGTAACACATTTCCTTTATTAATACTAAGTTTAGCTTTGTTCTATTTTTATAGGTCTATTGCTTTAAAAATTTTATGTTATTCTATTCTTTTTACAGGAATTTTAACATGGATCATAGGAAGAGAAAGTTACCATATTGGTGCAAGTGGTTTAATTTACGCCTTGTTTAGCTTCCTATTTTTTAAGGGTATTTTTACTCAGTACTACCGGCTTATTGCCTTATCCTTAGTGGTGGTTTTTATATATGGAAGTATGATTTGGTATACGTTACCAATTGAAGAGCAAATCTCTTGGGAAGGCCATTTAAGTGGTTTTATTGTGGGAACTATGTTGTCTTTAATCTTTAAGAAAAACCTTTATATTAAGGAACAGTTTGTTTGGGAAACAGAAGATTTTAAAGAAGAAGAAGATCCCTTTTTAAAACAATTTGACGAAAACGGTTATTTTTTTGAAATCGAAGTAGAGGAGGATGAGTTTGAAAGCACAGATACTAATGAAACATCAACTCAAACTTCTTACGGAACAACTTATAAATATATTTACAAATCTAAAGATAATTTATAAGCGTTGTCTTAAAGCTTCATATAAAAAAGCACCACAAGCTACAGAAACATTTAAAGATTCAATCTTGCCTTTTAGAGGAAGTTTTGCTTTATGTTCTACCATTTTTAAAACTGATGGGTTTATTCCTTTTCCTTCAGAACCCATAATGATAGCACACGGTAAATTAAAGTCCATATCGTACACTAATTTTTCTGTTTTTTCAGTAGCAGCAATTACATTTACTTCATTTGCCTGAAAAAAGAAAAGTGCATCTTTAATATGGTCAACTTTACAAATTGGAATTTTAAAAACAGCACCTGCACTGGTTTTAATGGTGTCTCCATTTACCGGAGCTCCTCCCTTTTTTTGTATAATAATACCGCTTACTCCCGTACATTCTGCAGTTCTAATAATTGCACCAAAATTTCTTACATCGCTTAGTTGATCTAAAATTAAAAACAAAGGTTTAGATTCTGTTTGTATTACATTTTCATACAAATTATCTAAATCATGAAATTCTATTGGCGCAATTTGTGCAACTGCTCCTTGGTGGTTTTTATCTGTTAGCTTATTTAATTTCTCAACAGGTACGTATGACGCATTTAGTCTTTTGGATTTAATGGTGTCTTCCAATTCTTTATAAATATCACCACTTAAACCTTTTTGTAGAAAGATTTTATCAATAGCTTCATTAGCATTTATTGCTTCAATGATTGCTCTAAGTCCAAATATTTGCGTGCTTTTTTCCATGACGTAAAAGTATAAAAAAACGCCTGATACAAATCAGGCGTTTTTATGATTATTTGTAATTTAATCGTTAATTACTCAGCAGCAACTAACTCACCAGATGCATTGTAAACAGTATACTTACCATTTACTACTTCAATAGTTGCAACAGATCTTACACCATTACCACCATTATTACTTGACCCATCAAATGCAGAGTATTCAGATGATAAATCTAATACTGCATTAAATTGCCCAACTTTAGCCAAAGTTAAAGTCATTGGGAATGTAAAATCAGTAACTAATACATCATTATTTGTTGCACTTAAACTTGGAAAGAAATCCCAAAAATCTACTTCTACTGTGTATGTTCCATCAGCTAAAACACTTGTCGCTAAAGAGTTTGGATCTACAGTTTCAATTAAGAATTCAGGACAGTTCCCTGTAAAAGCATAAGCATCAAAACTAGTTAAGTAAACATCAAAATCTGCTAAGTCACATCCATGACCTTCAACTTCTAGAGTTTCATCATCAGCAGTTGTTCCTAAAACATTTTGTCTTAGGACTTCGTAAGTGATGTCACTTTCCCAATCTAATATTAGTCCAAAATTGTCAGAAGTAAAGTTTGTAACTTCAACTTCAAAAGTATCATTTACACCAATAGAACCTAGTCCAGAACCAGTACTTCTTAGTTTAAAAACTAAAGTCTCAGTATCTTCGTCAAATAAGTCTTTTGTTGCTGTAATGTTAAAAGCCACTTCTGTTTGTGTTGCAGGAATAGTGATTTCATAACCTTCTAGACCTAAACCATCTTCAGCAGTTGTAGCGCCAACATCATTACCATCTGCATCACTAACAAAGTAATCATCGTTAGTTCCTCCACTAATTAATTCTAATTTATAGTTTACATCTTCTCTTAAACCATAAGCTAATCTTAAATTAACAGTAGTTGTCTGGCCTTCTTCTATGGTATTTAATGTTTGACCAACAATTGTTACTTCTGGTTTATCAGAAAATGTATATTCTTGATCATCATCGATACATGATGTAAATGCAGCACTAACTAATAAAGCTGCAAAAATTGTTTTCATATTTGTTAGTTTTCTCATAATTATAATTTGGTATAATAGTTAGTATATACTCTATCTCCTGCAGCAAACCCTATTTGATAAACGATTTCAACATCACCATTATCGAAAACTTCTCCATCTGTTCCATCTGAAGTTAATCCTTTAACTTCATTACTATAGAATCCTTGAGCTAATCCTTGTAATGGTACTGTAATATCTCCACAAATATCAATAAACGTCATACCTTGGTCTGGAGCAATAGTTCCTTGCTGCCATCCACCTGTAGTCTGAGACTTAAATGTGTTAATATCCTGAACTGTAAATCCTTGCACACCATGATTCCACATTGCACCATCATCTCTAGATACTGCACATGTGTAATTAAAACTGTCTAGGTTAGATTGACATCCAACAAAAATAATATCGAATTTACTATTTAATGCTGATACAACTGCTCCAGCTTCACTTACCGAAGTAAGATTAAGAGTTAAAGTCGTTTTCATTGTCGGATTTAAACTTGCAGTGTTTACAATAATTGGAATGTTTGCAAATGTAGATCCTGCTGGTATAACAATTGAATTTGTAGTATTTACAAAATCAAATTCAACACCTTCTGTTGCTGTACTTGAAGCATCAACAGAGTAATTGATTGTTATTGGTGTAGAAGAAACTGAACCATCAGCACCTCCAATTAGATTTACTGGAAATTCTCTTTCAATCCCACCTAAATCTTCGAAATATGCTACTGATGCAAATGATGTAGGGAAACCTACTACTCTTGGTGTAGCAGCGAATCCGTTATCAACTTCATCGTCTACGATACATGACACAGCTAAAATAGCAGTCATGAACATTGCTGTCATTAATTTAAATTTTTTCATAATTTTTCTTTTTTTTAGTTACCCCAGAAAATTGTTGTATTAAAAGCGTCTGCTTGTGTCTGGGCTGGCACGTTAGCAGCGTTTCCTGAAAACTCAGAATTTGGATACATTAATCTATTTGGTTTGTCAGGGAATTGAGCTGTAGTTGGTAATGGAACTACAGGGAAACCAGTTCTAGTGTAATCAATCCAAGATTCTATTGCGTTAATACCATTAACAGCAATCCATTTTTGAGTCATGATAGACTCAATTTTGTTAGTTGAAGCAGCATAACTAATAGAAGGTTGGTTGTAATATGTCATAGCTCCTGTTGCTCCTAATAAGTTGAAAGATGCTTCTATTCCACTATTATATGCTGTTGCAGCATCTCCAGCTAAATAGCCTCTTTCATAAGCTTCAGCTAATAAGAAGAAAGCCTCAGCAGAAGTCATTAAATAACCATCCTGACTAGATCCTACAAGTAATCCAGCACCTAAACCTGATAATGGAGTAGCGGCTGTTGTTTCACCTTGTCTAATTCCTACAAAGTTACCAGCGCTATTAGGTCTATAAATTCTTCCTAAACGTGCATCATTTACTCCTGTAGTAGAACCTTGTAAAAATTGGATTGCATACTCAGATCCTCTAATAAAGTTGTTTGTAGTTGTGACGTTCCCATTAGTATCTTCTCCATAGGTACCAAAAAATGGATTTTGCTGTGCAGCTTCTGCATTACTATAACCTGGATTGATAGTCACATCATCTGTAAAGAATGTTTCTCCTGCTAATAAAGCAAACTGATCGTTTAAATAAGTCTGTGAATCAGAATTTGTTTCAGCTCTTGTAGCTTCTCTAATTAAAATTTTAACTTTAAGTGTATTAGCAAAACTTTTCCAAGTTGCCATAGAACCACCAAATATAATGTCTTCATCACCAACTGCAGATCCAGAGTTCGAATCTATTAAAGCAATTGCAGCATTTAATTGAACGATTAAATCACGATATATCGCTTGGTCATCATCATATTTTGGTGTTAAATTATCACCTGCTTTGAATGCTTCAGAATAAGGAACATCTCCATACAAATCTACAATATATTGCATGTAAAATGTTTTCATAATCATTGCAATAGCTTTGTGATTATTAAAATCATTTCCTTCACTATCAATAATTGTTTGAAATGGATAAATACCTAAGTATAATCCTGACCATATACCAGCATAAAATGTGTTATCAATTGCTAGAGAAAATTCATCAGCAAATCCTCCTGTAAAAGAATTTACATTTGGCCCCCATGTATTCATAAAAGCATTACCTAATCTATTCATGGTATTACTTTGTGTTGGGTAGATTGTTTCCATTGCACCAGCTAATATTAAATTAGCTGGGACACTTTCTTTTGTTGGATTATTTGGAGACTCATTAACGTCTAAATAATCACTACATGACATTTGCACTAATCCTAGAGCAAATAATACTATTAAAAATTTATTTTTCATTTCTATTTTTTTAGAATGTTAAATTAAGGTTTGCTCCAAAAGTTTTTGTTGCAGGATATTGACCTGTAACAGCTAAACCACTACCGTTTCCAGATGAGTTAGCAAACTCAGGATCATGATAATCTCTGTTCTCTTTTGGTAAAACAACAAATGGATTTCTAGCGTAAACACCTAACGTTAAACCTTTTATTTTCATGTTTTTAAGCATGTCTCCATTAAATGAGTAGCTTAAAGCTAATTCTCTAACTTTAAAAGCTGTAGCATCTAAAACAAAGTTTTCAGTTACGTCTCTATACTCGTTAGAGTAGTAGTTTAAGAAGCTTGTGTAAGTAGTACCTCCAGTGATTACACTATTATTAGCTTCATAAACTGGGTTTGCAGCAGTACCTACATTTATTGCAGAGTTAGGGAAAATGAAACCTCTACGTCCATTTTCTGCAGACTCTACTAAGTGTCCAGACCATGATAACCAGTCTTTATTACCAGCCCAAAATTGGTGACCAGTTCTATAATCCATAGTTGCAGATAGTCTAAAACCTTTGAATGTTAATTGAGAGTTTAGGCCAAGGATGTAATCTGGATTATTTACACCTAGATTTTGGAATTCAGATGTTTTTAATGGATTACCAGTAGTTGGATCAATTAAAACTCTACCTTGGTCATCTCTTTCGTATGCTGTACCTTTAATTAAAGGAAACTCTTCTCCTACTTGTGCAAATATACCTACAGCATTAAAACTCTGTAAAGCTACTTGGTCTTGTTGTCCATCTAACTTATTGATAATAGTTTTATTTGTTTCAAAACTCACTCTATTAGACCATTTTAAACCAATTTCTTTGTTATCAATAGGAGTAAATCCTAAGTCTATTTCAAATCCCTTAGTTTCAAATTCACCAATATTAATAGTTGCAGAACTTATTCCTGAACTAAAAGAAGGTGTAGTTGTTAACTGACCATTTTCAGTTTTAGAGTTGTAAATTGCAAAATCTAAGGTTAATCTATCTTTAAAGAACCCAGCGTTAAAACCAGCTTCTACAGTTTTTAAAAATTCATTTTGAATTAATGGGTCAACTACACTTCTTGATGGGATAAATGAGTTTAATCCTCCGTAAGCGAAGCCTCCAGGTTGAACATAAGTATCGTTAATATCATATGGGTCTACAGAAGAACGGCCAACTTTTGAATAGTTAGCATAAACTTTTAAGAAATTTATGGTATTACCTTTAATGTTTTCAAACGCTTTTGTTGGAATAAAAGATAAACCAGCAGAAGGGTAAAAGAATGATTCGTTCCCTGCATCTACATTTAATGTAGAAATCCAATCATTTCTAGCAGTTAAGTTTAAGAATAAATAATCTTTAAACCCAAGGTCAAAGTTACCTAAAACAGAATATTGTTTCTGTCTTGTTTCATTATTACTTACACTAGGCTGTCCTGTTACGTTTGAAATATTATAGAAACCTGGAATTGTAAGATTGTCTCCACCAACTGCAGTAAACGTTGATCTGTTATCTTGTGAGTTGAAACCTACGTTAGCACCAAATGTAAAATTAGAAGATAAATCATAATTAAAGTTAGCTAAGAAATCTCCATAATAACTTCTAGATCCTGTATCACTTATATCTAATCTTGATTGGGTTGTATGATCTCCACCTCCAATTTGTAACTCATCTGTGTAAGCGTTCGTATAGCTCAAGTTATCTGAAGATACAGTTGTAATGTTTGCTCTATATAATAAATTAATGTTGTCATTAATTTTGTAAGTTAATGAACCTACAGCATTGAAATATTGCCCTCTGTTATTATTTCTTACATTTTCTCTTAACCAATATGGACTTTGGTAATATGATGTCCAGTGAAATTGATTTAAAGGCTGAGAGAATTCAGTTACTGGAATATTAGATGCTGTTTGTAATAAATCTGTAAATAAGCCCGAAGAAGTTGTACTTTGCTTACGAGTGTAGTATGTTACAGCTCCATCAGCAGTCCAGTTTCCAAACTTTTTATTAGCTTTAAAGAATGCAGTAGTTCTATTTAATACGTCATCTTCAACAACGAATTCTGTATCTACATTTGATAATGACAGTAAAACATTTCCACTTTCATCTCCACCATTTACAGTTACAGAGTTTTGAAAGGTTGTTCCAGTTTTAAAGAAATCTTTTATATGATCATTTCCTAAACTTTCATAAGGGAACACTTTGTATGTACCATCAGCCTGTGGTAAACCAACTGGCTGTAAACTTCCGTCAAATTCTGGACCCCATCCACCATTTTCATATGATACATGTTCTCCATTCCAACCTTGTCCATATTTGGTTTGTCTTTGAGGAACGAAATTTACTACTTGAAATTCAGTAGAAGAATTAAAAGTTACTTCAACTTTTTCTTTATTACCACCACCTTTTGTGGTAACAATAATTACACCATTTGCAGCTTGAGCACCATAAAGTGCAGCACCTTGTTGACCTTTAAGGACATTTGCAGATGCAATAATGTCTGGAGGTAAATTATTTAAAACCCCTAAACTTGAGATCACCCCATCAATTACAACTAAAGCTCCGTTATTCCCTGTTATAGAAGAGTTACCCCTTAAGGTTACTTTAGATGTTGGATTTACTCCGTTATTTGTTGTGTTAATCTGTAATCCAGAAACTTTACCTGTTAAAGACTGTACCACATTAGGGTTTGATGCTTGTGTTAACTCTTCAGCTTTAACGTTTTGAGTTGAAGATGTTAATTCGCTTTCCTTTCTTTTAATACCTAAGGCTGTTACAACTACTTCTTCAAGTTCATTATCAGCTACTAAAGAAACACTTATTGTGTTTGATGCTCCTACAGGTTGCTCCATTGTAGCGTAACCAACATAGCTAAATTGTAATACATCACCTGTATTTGCAGTAATTGAGTAATTACCATCAAAATCAGTTGATGTTCCATTTGTTGTTCCTTTAACTAAAACGGTAGCAGCCGGTAAAGGCAAACCGTTATCGTCGGTAACAACTCCTGAAATTGTTTTTTCTTGTGCGAACGTTAGTTGCACAACAAACGCTAGAAATAGCGTTAAAATTCCACTAAACTTTGTTTTCATTTTATTTTTTATTTGAATTAGTCTAGGTCAAAAATCATAATAAAAAGTTAATTAAACAATATTTATTGGTTAAATTTTCATTTTTTTTCAATAATTGGCTTGATAATGACCTGTTAACTTAGAAAAAAGCGTTTAAACTTAGGTGAACTTTTGTGTTAGAGAATTTAAACTCATCGTTTTTAGTCTTACCATTTGCAAAATTCATTTTCAATACACCAGCTTTTGTTAAAGCAGAGAGTCCAAATCCAAAACCATAAATTTGTGTTTTAGTATTTAGTAAAGTGTTTTCTAAATAACCTAAGTCTGTGATGCTGTTTATAGATAAAGCTGGACTTAATAAGTAGTGATATTCAATTCCTATTATATTATAAAAATCTGCTTCTAAACTATTTTCGTTAAATCCTCGTATAGATTTGTTGCCTCCAAAACGGTAAAGTTCATTAATTAGGTAGTTGTTTGAGAATAATTTACTAGATTCTAATTTTGTTATTATTTTATTTCTATCATTTAAATTAAACAATTGTTGTAGTTTCAATTCGATTCCGTTTTGCTTCGTTTTTCTATCTATTGTATTCCGGTTTCCATTTTTTAATTTGAGATATATACTTGTTTTTGTGTTTAAAATCCTAGAATTTAAATTTCTTTTTCTGTATTCAAATGCTGTAGTTATATATTGAGCGTCATAGTCTTCAACAAAAAAACTTTCATTACTAGATAAGTTGCTGGAGTTTGTACTCTCATAGCTTAATGAGGTTTTGAATTTTTGATTAATGAGATAATATGTTTTTAGCTCGGTAGTAGAAAGTGTAAACACACTATCTCTATTAAAAATATTTAATCTGGCTTCAATGCCAATAGGACTCGAAAATAAATAGGGTAGATCTAAAGTTGCTTCAAAGTTTTTTTGTTCGCTTTCGTCGCTTTTGTATTTAATCTCTAATCGCTCCCCATAATTAAGGTTGTTTAATAGTACAAGGTTTAAGTATCCATTAATATTTAATTTTTTTGTTTCCTCATCAGTATTAAAGCCTATAAAACCATCAAAACTATTGCTAAATTTCTTTTTTAGGTATAAGTATAACGTAGTAGAATCTCTTGTGAATAATAACTCAGGACTTTTAATTTCCTCTACAAATTCTAAATCTAAGACGCGTTCACTTTTAGTCTCTATTTCTTTTAAATTAATGTTTTTGTTCAATTTGTATTTTAAGTAATTTTTGAGGAAGCCTTTTGGGAACTTTTCGTAACCTTTTAATATAATTTTATCTAGTTGTCTTTTTCTTTCTTGATTACTTATATTAAGGACAGCTGTTATAGTCGATTTGTTTTTCAGCTTTATTTCACCTAAATATACTTCTGTAAAAAGAAAGCCGGAGGTTTTAATGCTTTCTGAAATTTTCTCTAACACTTCTTCTATATTACTAAATGGTATGAGGTAGAAGTTTTCATTGGTGTTAAATTTTTTTATAAATTCCTGAGAATTGCTAAGACTATCTTTTGTTAATTCCAGATACTTTATTCTGTCATTGTATTTTATGATATAATTTTTTTGAAGGCCTTTTATAATGGAATCTATTATAGTGTAATTAAGAAATCCTTTTTTATATAGCACGTCTTCTAATTTCCTGTCATTTTTATTAATTTCTTTTGTAATAGAATCTGAAACACTTTTGTTTGTTGCTTCTACGGGAGTTATTTTAACACTCTCTTTTTGTGAAAAAGAAAGTTGAAGGTGGAAGATTAATATGAGTAAGAGTTTAGATTTCACCTAAATTATTTTTAGTAAAAATAGTAGATTTTAATGAAACGATAGTTTTAAAGAAGAGATTTAAAAATTAATCTTATTGAAAATTAATGCATTAACATTTGAATTTTAAAAATTAATGGTTACATTTGCAGCCCTCTAAGAAGAGGATATGTTAAATTATATTTATTAATATGCCAACAATTTCACAATTAGTACGAAAAGGAAGAGCCAAAATAACCAAGAAGAGTAAATCGGCTGCTTTAGATTCGTGTCCACAAAGACGTGGTGTGTGTACTCGTGTTTACACAACAACTCCTAAGAAGCCTAACTCAGCAATGCGTAAGGTGGCAAGGGTTCGTTTAACAAACGGTAACGAGGTTAATGCATACATCGGTGGTGAAGGACACAACCTACAAGAGCACTCGATAGTATTGGTTAGAGGTGGAAGGGTAAAAGATTTACCAGGAGTTAGATATCACATTGTTCGTGGAGCCTTAGACACCGCTGGTGTTGCAGGAAGAACGCAACGTAGATCTAAGTATGGTGCAAAACGCCCTAAGAAGTAATTTTTAAAACTTTAAGAAGAAGACATGAGAAAAAGAGCAGCGAAAAAAAGACCGCTTTTGCCAGATCCACGTTTTAACGATCAGTTAGTAACTCGTTTTGTTAACATGATGATGTGGGATGGAAAGAAATCGGTAGCTTTTAAAGTGTTTTACGATGCAATTGATATCGTAGAATCAAAAAAAACAGACGAAGAAAAGCCAGCTTTAGAGGTTTGGAAAGAAGCGTTAACAAATGTGATGCCTCACGTAGAAGTACGTAGTCGTCGTGTTGGTGGAGCAACATTTCAGATTCCTAACCCAATTCGTGCAGATAGAAAAATATCTACTGCAATGAAGTGGTTAATTTCATTTTCAAGAAAAAGAAATGAAAAATCTATGGCTCAACGTTTAGCATCAGAAATTTTAGCAGCAGCTAAAGAAGAAGGAGCGGCGGTTAAGAAAAGAGTAGATACTCATAAAATGGCGGAAGCTAATAAAGCATTCTCTCACTTTAGATTTTAATAAGACATGGCTAGAGATTTAAAATATACAAGAAATATTGGAATTGCGGCTCATATTGATGCTGGTAAAACAACAACAACAGAGCGTATTCTTTATTATACAGGAGTTTCACACAAGATTGGTGAGGTGCACGATGGTGCAGCAACCATGGACTGGATGGAGCAAGAGCAAGAAAGAGGTATTACAATTACATCTGCAGCAACTACATGTACTTGGGTTTTTCCAAAGGAAAATGCTCAACCAACTGAAGATGCTAAAGATTATCATTTTAATATTATCGATACACCAGGTCACGTAGATTTTACGGTTGAAGTAAACCGTTCATTACGTGTATTAGATGGTTTAGTGTTCCTTTTTAGTGCAGTAGATGGTGTAGAGCCACAATCTGAAACTAACTGGAGACTTGCAGATAATTATAAAGTACCAAGAATTGGTTTTGTTAATAAAATGGATCGTCAAGGATCTAATTTCTTAGCAGTTTGCCAACAGGTAAAAGATATGTTAAAATCTAATGCAGTGCCAATTGTATTAAACATTGGTGATGAGGCAGATTTTAAAGGAATTATAGATTTAGTAAAAAACCGTGCTATTGTATGGCATGATGAAACTCAAGGAGCAACATTTGATGTTATTGAAATTCCTGAAGAGTTAAAAGAAGATGCTAGAAAGTACAGAGCTTTATTAATTGAAGAAGTTGCTGGTTACGACGAAAATCTTTTAGAGAAATTCATGGAAGATGAAGACTCTATTACAGAGGACGAAGTACATGCTGCTTTAAGAGCTGCGGTTATGGATATGGCTATCATACCAATGATTTGTGGATCTTCATTCAAGAATAAAGGTGTTCAGTTTTTATTAGATGCAGTTTGTCGTTACTTACCTTCTCCATTAGATAGAGAAAGTGTAATTGGAACAAATCCTGAAACTGATAAAGAAGAAAGACGTAAGCCAAGTGTAGATGAGCCGTTTGCGGCTTTAGCATTTAAAATTGCTACAGATCCATTCGTAGGTCGTTTAGCATTTTTCCGTGCTTACTCTGGACGTTTAGATGCTGGTTCTTATATTTTGAACAACCGTTCAGGTAAAAAAGAGCGTATCTCACGTATTTACCAAATGCACTCTAATAAACAAAATGCTATCGATTTTATTGAAGCAGGAGATATTGGAGCAGCAGTAGGATTTAAAGATATTAAGACTGGTGATACTATGTCTGATGAGAAACATCCTATTGTATTAGAATCTATGGACTTCCCAGATCCAGTAATTGGTATCGCGGTAGAGCCTAAAACTAAAGCAGACGTAGATAAAATGGGTATGGCTTTAGCTAAATTAGCTGAAGAAGATCCAACATTTACAGCAAGAACAGATGAAGCTTCAGGGCAGACTATTATCTCTGGAATGGGAGAGCTACACTTAGATATTATTGTAGATCGTTTACGTCGTGAATTTAAAGTTGAAGTTAACCAAGGTCAGCCTCAAGTAGAGTACAAAGAAGCGATTACTCAAAAAGCGCAACACAGAGAAGTTTACAAGAAACAATCTGGTGGACGTGGTAAATTCGCAGATATTGTATTTACATTAGAGCCTGCTGAAGAAGGTAAAGAAGGTTTAGAATTCATTTCTGAAATTAAAGGTGGTAACGTTCCTAAGGAATTTATCCCTTCTATTGAGAAAGGATTTAAAATGGCAATGACAAATGGTCCATTAGCAGGATACGAAGTTGATGCTATGAAAGTAACATTAACAGATGGTTCTTACCACGATGTGGATTCGGATCAGTTATCTTTCGAGTTAGCTGCTAAGTTAGGATTTAAAAACTCTGCAAAAGCTGCTAAAGCAGTAATTATGGAGCCTATCATGAAACTTGAAGTTATTACTCCAGAAGAGAACATGGGTGATATTGTAGGTGACTTAAACCGTCGTCGTGGTCAAGTAAGTGATATGGGTGATAGAGCTGGAGCTAAAACAGTAAAAGCAACTGTGCCATTATCTGAAATGTTTGGTTATGTAACTACATTAAGAACACTTTCATCAGGTCGTGCAACATCAACAATGGAATTTTCACACTATGCTGAAACACCTTCTAATATTTCAGAAGAAGTGATTAAAGCAGCTAAAGGAGTTGAAGCTTAAATACTAAGAACATGAGTCAGAAAATCAGAATAAAATTAAAATCTTACGATCATAGCTTAGTAGATAAGTCTGCTGATAAGATTGTAAAAACAGTAAAGAGTACAGGTGCTGTGGTAACTGGTCCAATTCCATTACCAACACACAAGAAAATTTTTACCGTATTACGTTCACCTCACGTAAATAAGAAGTCTAGAGAACAATTTCAATTAAGCTCTTACAAGCGCTTATTAGATATTTACTCATCATCTTCTAAAACAATTGATGCTTTAATGAAGCTTGAATTACCAAGTGGAGTTGAAGTAGAAATTAAGGTGTAAGTTTTTAAAGTAAAATGTCCTTAACGATGGTTAAGGAAAAACGGAAAAAATACAATTCAAGGCTGAAACGTATTTTCGGCCTTGAGTTTTTTTAAATAAAAATTAATAATAAATAAATAATAATTATGTCTGGGTTAATTGGAAAAAAAATCGGAATGACCAGCATTTTCGACGAAAATGGAAAGAATATTCCATGTACAGTAATCGAAGCTGGACCATGCGTTGTTACCCAAGTCAGAACTGAAGAAGTAGATGGTTATTCTGCACTTCAATTAGGTTTCGATGACAAGACAGAGAAAAGTGCTACTAAAGCAGACTTAGGTCACGCTAAAAAAGCAGGTACTTCTGTTAAGAGAAAACTAGTTGAATTTCAAGGTTTTGATGAGGAGTACAAATTAGGAGATACACTAACAGTAGAGCATTTCACAGAAGGTGAATTTGTTGATATTGCAGGAGTATCTAAAGGTAAAGGATTTCAAGGTGTTGTAAAGCGTCATGGTTTTGGTGGTGTAGGTCAAGCGACTCACGGTCAGCATAACCGTCTAAGAGCACCAGGTTCTATCGGTGCAGCTTCTTATCCTGCAAGAGTTTTCAAAGGAATGAAAATGGCAGGAAGAATGGGTGGCGACACAGTTAAAGTTGAAAATTTAAGAGTTTTAAAAGTAGTTTCAGATAAAAATCTTTTAGTAGTAAAAGGTTGTGTACCTGGACACAAAAATTCTTATGTAATTATTAGAAAATAATGAAAGTAGCAGTTTTAGATATTAACGGAAAAGATACAGGTAGAAAGGTTGAACTTTCTAATTCTGTATTCGAAATTGAGCCAAATAATCACGCTGTTTACTTAGATGTAAAACAATATTTAGCTAACCAAAGACAAGGTACACACAAGTCTAAGGAAAGAGCTGAAATTGCAGGAAGTACGCGTAAGATTAAAAAACAAAAAGGAACTGGTACTGCTCGTGCGGGTAGTATTAAGTCTGGAGTATTTAAAGGTGGAGGACGTATGTTCGGACCAAGACCTCGTAACTACTCATTCAAATTAAATAAATCACTGAAGAGATTAGCACGTAAATCGGCTTTTAGTATTAAGGCAAAAGAGAATGCAATTGTAGTTTTAGAAGACTTCAATTTCGATTCTCCAAAGACCAAAAATTTTACTTCTATCCTGAGTGCGTTGGACTTACAAAATAAAAAGTCTCTATTTGTGTTGGGTGCATCAAATAAAAATGTATATTTGTCGTCACGCAATTTAAAAAGCTCTGAAGTGTTAACTAACTCAGAAATAAGCACTTACAAGATTATGAATGCTAATCAAGTAGTGCTTTTAGAGAGTTCTTTAGAAGAAATTGTAACGAATTTAAGTAAATAAGAAAGCGATGAGTATCTTAATTAAACCTATTATTACAGAAAAAGCGACAGCTAACACTGAGTTGAACAACTGTTTTAGCTTTTTCGTAAAAACTAAGGCGAACAAGGTAGAAATTAAAAAAGCGGTGGAAGCTGCTTATGGCGTTTCTGTTGAAAAAGTTCGTACTATAAATGTCCGTCCAGATAGAAAGACCAAGTTTACAAAAACTGGGATTCAACATGGTAAAACAAATGCTCTTAAAAAAGCAATTGTACAACTGGCGGAAGGTGAATCGATTGATTTATACACTAACATGTAATTTAAAGACAAATGTCAGTAAGAAAATTAAAACCAATCACACCAGGACAGCGATTTAGAGTTGTAAATGGATTTGACGCCATTACAACTGATAAGCCGGAGAAGAGTTTATTAGCTCCGAAAAAACGTTCAGGTGGTAGAAACAGTCAAGGACGTATGACAATGCGCTACAAAGGTGGTGGTCACAAACGTCGTTACCGTATTATTGATTTCAAAAGAACTAAAGATGGTATTCCAGCTGAAGTTGCATCAATTCAATACGATCCAAACAGAACAGCTTTTATTGCTTTATTAAACTATCAAGATGGTGAAAAAGCATATATAATTGCACAAAATGGTCTGCAAGTTGGACAAACAGTTGTGTCTGGTGATACAGTATCTCCAGAAATTGGAAATACAATGTCATTAGCAAATATTCCATTAGGAACTATTATTTCTTGTGTAGAGTTAAGACCTGGTCAAGGAGCTGTTATGGCTCGTAGTGCTGGTGCTTTTGCTCAATTAATGGCAAGAGATGGTAAGTTTGCAACAATTAAGTTGCCTTCTGGAGAAACTCGTTTAATTCTTGTAACATGTCGTGCTACTATTGGAGCAGTATCTAATTCAGATCACCAATTACTAGTTTCTGGTAAAGCAGGTAGATCTCGTTGGTTAGGACGTCGTCCAAGAACTAGACCAGTTGTAATGAACCCGGTTGATCACCCAATGGGTGGTGGTGAAGGTAAATCTTCTGGAGGACACCCTCGTTCAAGAAACGGTATACCAGCTAAAGGTTATAGAACACGTTCTAAAACTAAAGCAAGTAATAAGTACATTGTAGAACGTAGAAAGAAATAATAAGACATGGCAAGATCATTAAAAAAAGGACCTTACGTTCATTATAAATTAGAAAGAAAAGTGGCTGCTAATGTTGAAGCAAACAAAAAGACTGTTATTAAAACTTGGTCTAGAGCTTCAATGATAACACCAGATTTTGTAGGACAAACTATTGCAGTACATAACGGTCGTCAATTCGTACCAGTTTATGTTACTGAAAATATGGTAGGTCATAAATTAGGAGAATTTTCACCAACACGATCTTTTAGAGGTCACGCAGGTGCAAAAAATAAAGGAAAAAAATAATAAGCTATGGGAAGTCGTAAAAAACAAATGGCAGACGCTATTAAGGAAGGGAAAAAGCAAATTGCTTTCGCGAAACTTAATAACTGTCCTACGTCACCAAGAAAAATGCGTTTAGTAGCCGATTTAGTAAGAGGTGAACGCGTAGAAAAAGCGCTTAATATTTTGAAGTTTAGCTCAAAGGAAGCGTCAAACCGTTTAGAGAAATTATTATTATCTGCGGTTGCTAACTGGCAAGCTAAGAATGAGGAAGCTAGTATTGAAGAAGCTGAATTATTCGTACAAGAGATAAGAGTAGATGGTGGATCAATGTTAAAAAGATTACGTCCAGCACCTCAAGGTCGCGCACACAGAATTAGAAAACGTTCTAACCACGTAACTATCGTAGTTGGAGCTAACAATAACACACAAAGCTAAGATAGATATGGGACAAAAAACAAATCCAATCGGGAATCGCTTAGGAATTATCAGAGGATGGGAATCTAACTGGTACGGAGGAAACGATTATGGTGACAAACTTGCCGAAGACGATAAGATTAGAAAATACGTTCACGCGCGTTTATCTAAAGCTAGTGTATCTCGAGTAATTATTGAGAGAACTTTAAAACTTGTAACCGTTACTATCACTACTGCTAGACCTGGTATTATTATAGGAAAAGGTGGACAAGAGGTAGACAAGTTAAAAGAAGAGCTTAAGAAAATTACAGAGAAGGAAGTTCAGATTAATATTTTTGAAATTAAAAGACCTGAACTTGATGCATTTTTAGTAGCAACTAGTATTGCTCGTCAAATTGAAAATCGTATTTCATACAGACGTGCAATTAAAATGGCTATCGCTGCTACAATGCGTATGAATGCTGAAGGAATTAAAGTTCAGATTAGTGGACGTTTAAACGGAGCTGAAATGGCACGTTCAGAGCACTACAAAGAAGGACGTATTCCTTTATCGACTTTTAGAGCCGATATTGATTATGCTTTAGTTGAGGCACATACTACTTATGGTAGATTAGGTGTTAAAGTTTGGATCATGAAAGGTGAAGTATATGGTAAAAGAGATCTTTCTCCACTTGTAGGTTTATCTACTAAAAAGCAAGGAAAAGGTGGACGTCAAGGTGGTAAGCCACAACAAAGACGTAGAAAGTAATTTTTTAAAGAAAAGAACAAATGTTACAGCCTAAAAGAACAAAATTTAGAAAAATGCAAAAGGGACGTATGAAAGGGAACTCTGGTAGAGGTCACTTACTTTCAAACGGAACTTTTGGAATAAAATCATTAGATTCTAATTTTTTAACATCACGTCAAATAGAAGCTGCTCGTATTGCTGCTACTCGTTTTATGAAAAGAGAAGGTCAACTGTGGATTAAAATATTCCCAGATAAGCCAATAACAAAGAAACCTCTTGAAGTACGTATGGGTAAAGGTAAAGGAGCTGTAGAATATTGGGCTGCTGTTGTTAAACCAGGTAGAATCCTTTTTGAAGTAGGAGGAGTACCATTAGACGTTGCTAAAGAAGCATTACGTTTAGCGGCTCAAAAATTACCAGTTAAAACTAAGTTTGTAATCGCTAGAGATTACCAAGCATAATTTATTTGATATCATGAAACAATCAGAAATTAAAGAATTATCTGTAGCTGAGTTACAAGAGAAACTTAGTGAATCAAAAAAGAGTTATTCAGATTTAAAAATGGCTCATGCTATCTCTCCTTTAGAAAACCCTATTCAATTACGTCAAATGAGACGTAGTGTTGCAAGAATTGCAACAGAATTAACTAAAAGAGATTTACAATAATTCTGCCTAAAGATGGAAAAAAGAAACTTAAGAAAAGAACGTATTGGTGTAGTTACTAGTAATAAAATGCAGAAATCAATTGTGGTATCTGAAGTTAAGAAGGTAAAACACCCAATGTACGGTAAGTTCGTGTTAAAGACTAAGAAATATGTTGCACACGACGAGACAAACGATTGTAATATTGGAGATACTGTAAAGATCATGGAAACAAGACCTTTAAGTAAATCTAAATGTTGGAGATTAGTTGAAATAATTGAAAGAGCGAAGTAATGGTACAGCAAGAATCAAGATTAAGAGTTGCAGATAATACTGGAGCAAAGGAAGTTTTAACTATCCGTGTTCTAGGTGGAACTAAAAGAAGATACGCTTCTATTGGAGATAAAATAGTAGTCGCTGTTAAAGATGCAACCCCAAACGGTAACACCAAAAAGGGATCAGTTGCAACTGCAGTAGTTGTACGTACTAAGAAAGAAGTAAGACGTCCAGACGGATCTTATATTAGATTTGATGATAACGCTTGTGTACTTTTAAATCCGCAAGGAGAAATGAAAGGTACTCGTGTATTTGGACCTGTTGCTAGAGAACTTCGTGATAAATCTTTCATGAAAATTGTATCATTAGCGCCTGAGGTGCTTTAATGAAAAATAAAATGACAAAGCTAAAAATTAAAACAGGAGACACTGTAAAAGTTATTGCTGGAGACCATAAAGGTTCTGAAGGTAAAGTAACTAAAGTGTTTATTGAAAAGAATAAAGCGATAGTAGAAGGTGTAAATATGATTAAAAAACATATGAAACCTAGTGCTCAAAGTCCGCAAGGAGGAATTGTAGAAAAAGAAGCGCCTATTCATGTTTCTAATTTAAGTCTTTTAACTTCTAAAGGAGATGAGACAAGAGTTGGATACAGAACTGAAAAAGGTAAAAAAGTTCGTTTTTCTAAAAAATCTAATGAAGTTATATAATTATGGCATATTCACCTAGACTTAAGGAAGAGTATAAAAGCAAAGTAATTGCTGCTCTTACAGAAGAATTTGGTTACAAGAATGTAATGCAGGTTCCTAAATTAGAAAAAATTGTTGTTTCTAAAGGAGTTGGTGCTGCTGTTTCTGATAAGAAATTAGTAGATTACGCTGTGGATGAGTTAACTACAATTACAGGACAAAAAGCCGTTTCTACGTTATCGAAAAAAGATGTTGCATCTTTTAAATTACGTAAGGGAATGCCAATTGGAGCTAAAGTAACACTAAGAGGAGAGCAAATGTTCGAATTTTTAGATCGTTTAATCACTTCAGCATTACCACGTGTAAGAGATTTCAACGGGATTAAAGCTACTGGATTTGATGGTAGAGGTAACTATAACTTAGGAATTACTGAGCAAATCATTTTTCCTGAAATAGATATCGATAAAGTAAATAAAATTTCAGGAATGGATATTACTTTCGTAACTTCGGCCGCTACAGATAAAGAAGCAAAATCATTATTAACTGAAATGGGTTTACCATTCCAAAAAAACTAAGTTATGGCTAAAGAATCAATGAAAGCCCGCGAGGTTAAAAGAAGTAAAACTGTCGCTAAATATGCTGCAAAGCGTAAAGCTCTTAAAGAAGCTGGAGATTATGAGGCGTTACAGAGATTACCAAAAAACGCATCGCCTATTCGTCAGCACAACCGTTGTAAATTAACGGGAAGACCAAGAGGTTACATGAGAACATTTGGAATTTCTAGAGTTTTATTTAGAGAAATGGCTAACCAAGGTTTAATACCAGGAGTTACTAAAGCAAGTTGGTAAAATTATAATTGGTTTTAGGTTCGACGTTTTGTCGAAAACCAAAACCGCAAATTAATATATATGTATACAGATCCAATTGCAGATTATTTAACACGAGTTAGAAACGCAGTGCGTGCTAACCATAGAGTTGTAGAAATACCTGCATCAAATTTAAAAAAGAACATTACTAAAATATTATTCGATCAAGGATATATTTTAAGTTACAAATTTGAAGATTCTAATGTTCAAGGGACTATTAAAATAGCTCTTAAATATAACAAGGAAACAAAAGAGCCTGTTATTAGAAAAATTCAAAGAATTAGTAAGCCAGGTTTACGTAAGTATTCTAGCTCTAAAGAGTTACCACGTATTCTTAATGGTCTTGGTATAGCAATCGTTTCTACCTCTCATGGTGTAATGACTGCTAAGCAAGCTCAAAGAGAGAATGTTGGTGGGGAAGTTTTATGTTACGTTTACTAAAAAAAGAATAGAGATATGTCAAGAATAGGAAATAATCCAGTTGTTATTCCATCAGGAGTAACAGTAACTGTAAACGATAACGTAATTACTGCTAAAGGTAAAATGGGTGAATTAACTCAAAACTTTGATACAGTAGAAGTTAAAGTTGAAGAAGGAAATGTTTATGTGACGCGATCTTCTGATTCAAAAGATAGTAAAGCTAAGCATGGTTTATACAGATCTTTAGTGCACAATATGATAAAAGGTGTTTCTGAAGGTTGGACAAAACAATTAGAATTGGTTGGTGTAGGTTACAGAGCAACAAACCAAGGTAATAATTTAGATTTAGCATTAGGTTTTTCTCATAACATTGTTATTAGAATAGCTGAAGAAGTTAAAGTGGAAACAGTATCTGAAAAAGGTAAAAACCCAATTATTAAATTAACTTCTCATGACAAACAATTAGTTGGTCAAGTTGCTGCTAAGATTAGAGATTACAGAAGACCTGAACCATACAAAGGTAAAGGAATCAAGTTTGTTGGAGAGATTTTAAGAAGAAAAGCAGGTAAATCAGCTTAATATATAAGTCATGGCGTTAACAAAAAACGAAAAAAGATTAAGAATTAAAAGCAGAGTTCGTAAGGTTGTTTCTGGAACTGAAGCTAGACCTAGATTATCTGTTTTTAGAAGTAATAAAGAAATTTATGCTCAGATAGTAAACGATGTAGATGGTAAAACATTAGTATCTGCTTCTTCTAGAGAAAAGAGTATTAGTTCTGAAAAAGGAAATAAAATAGAAATCGCTGCTTTAGTAGGTAAGTCAATTGCTGAAAAAGCTCTTAAAGCTGGAATTGAAACCATCTCTTTTGATAGAGGGGGATTTTTATACCACGGAAGAGTAAAATCATTAGCCGATGGGGCTAGAGAAGCAGGACTTAAATTCTAAGAAATTATGTATCAGAAATACAAAAGTGCAGAGTTAGTAAAACCAAGTGGTTTAGATTTGAAAGATCGTTTGGTTGGAGTACAGAGAGTTACTAAAGTAACAAAAGGTGGTAGAGCATTTGGTTTCTCAGCAATCGTTGTTGTTGGTGATGAAGCTGGTGTTGTAGGGCAAGGTTTAGGTAAATCTAAAGATGTAGCTAGTGCAATTGCAAAAGCAATCGAAGATGCTAAAAAGAACTTAGTTCGTATCCCTATTATTAAAGGAACTTTACCTCATGAACAAAAAGGTAAATATGGTGGAGCTAGAGTAAATATTATTCCTGCAGCACCTGGTACCGGAGTTATTGCTGGTGGAGCTGTAAGAACAGTTTTAGAAGCAGTTGGAGTACATGATGTATTATCTAAATCTCAAGGATCTTCTAATCCACATAACGTTGTAAAAGCAACATTTGATGCTTTATTACAATTAAGAAGTGCTCAATCAATAGCTAAAGAAAGAGGTCTTTCTTTAGAGAAAGTGTTTAACGGATAAAATAGGACAGATGGCTAAGATAAAAGTAAAAAAAGTTAAAAGTGCTATCAATCGTACATTAAGACAAAAGAGAACTTTAGAGGCTCTAGGTTTAAAAAAGATTGGTCAAGTCGTAGAACACGAAGCTACACCTAACATTTTAGGTATGGTTAAAAAAGTAAATCACTTAGTTTCTGTTGAAGAAACTAAATAATACAACTAATAAATGAATTTAAGTAACTTACAACCGGCAGAAGGATCGGTAAAAAATCAAGGCAAGCGAGTAGGTCGCGGACAAGGTTCAGGTAAAGGTGGTACTGCAACACGTGGTCACAAAGGTGCTAAGTCTCGTTCAGGATATTCTAAGAAAGTAGGTTTTGAAGGTGGTCAAATGCCTTTACAGCGTCGTGTTCCAAAATTTGGTTTCACTAATATTAATCGTAAAGAATACCAAGCAATTAACTTAGATAAGATTCAACAATTAATAGATGATAAAGTAATCTCAAATACTTTAGATCATGAAACTGTAGTATCTTTAGGTTTAGCTGGTAAAAACGAGCTATTTAAGGTATTAGGTAGAGGAGAATTAAAGTCTAAGATAACAGTATCTGCTCATAAATTTTCTGCATCTGCACAAAAGGCTATTGAAGCTGCAGGCGGAGAAATCGTAACTCTATAATTCCACAAAACATGAAATTTATAGAGACTATAAAAAATGTTTGGAAAATAGACGAACTAAGAAATCGTATTCTGATTACTTTAAGTTTGCTTTTAGTGTATCGTTTTGGTGCTCAGGTAGTTTTACCTGGTATTGATGCGTCTCAATTACAAAACTTACAGCAAGGAACATCAGAGGGTATTTTTGGTATCTTAAATGCATTCACTGGAGGAGCTTTTGCTAATGCTTCAGTTTTCGCTTTAGGTATCATGCCTTACATTTCTGCTTCTATTGTGGTTCAGTTAATGGGAATAGCAATTCCTTATTTACAAAAGCTTCAAAAAGAAGGTGCTTCAGGTCAGAAAAAAATCACCCAAATTACCCGTTGGTTAACTATTGGTATTTGTTTGGTTCAAGCTCCTGGTTATTTAGCAAGTTTAACACCTATGTTTGGAATACCAGAATCAGCATTTTTGCTTGATTCTACAGTATTCTACACATCTTCAATTATAATCTTGGTAACAGGAACTATTTTTGCAATGTGGTTGGGTGAAAAAATAACCGATAAAGGTATTGGTAATGGTATATCATTATTAATTATGGTTGGTATTATTGCAACTTTACCTAAATCATTTTTACAAAATGCTGTATCTCGTATGGAGACTAATAGTGTGATGTTAATTTTGTTTGAGGTGTTAATCTGGTTTGTAATAATATTATTATCTATCTTATTAGTCATGGCTGTTCGTAAAATAGCCGTACAGTATGCTAGAAGAACTGCAACTGGAACTTACGAGAAAGATGCTATGGGTGGTAACAGACAATACATTCCTTTAAAGTTAAATGCTTCTGGAGTTATGCCAATTATCTTTGCTCAAGCGATCATGTTTGTTCCTGGTTTAATTGGAGGATCTTCATTTTTAAAAGAGACATCAGCAGGTTTATGGATGCAAACTAATTTTGCAGACATATTTGGATTTTGGTATAATTTCGTATTTGCATTATTAATTATAATCTTTACGTATTTCTATACTGCAATTACAGTTCCAACTAATAAGATGGCAGACGATTTAAAACGAAGTGGTGGATTTATTCCAGGTATTCGTCCAGGATCTGAAACTTCTGAATATTTGGATAAAATAATGTCACAAATTACATTACCAGGTTCTATATTTTTAGCATTAATTGCAGTTTTTCCAGCAGTCATTGTAAAATTATTAGACGTACAATCTGGTTGGGCGTTATTTTTCGGAGGAACTTCTCTTTTAATTATGGTTGGTGTTGCTATAGATACTATGCAGCAAGTAAATTCTTACTTGTTAAATAGACACTATGATGGATTGATGAAAACTGGTAAAAACAGAAAAGCAGTCGTATAATATGGCAAAGCAAGCAGCAATAGAGCAAGACGGAACAATAATTGAGGCATTATCTAATGCAATGTTTCGAGTAGAGTTAGAGAATGGTCACATTGTGACGGCACATATCTCTGGTAAAATGAGAATGCATTACATTAAATTGCTTCCAGGAGATAAAGTAAAATTAGAAATGAGTCCTTACGATTTAAGTAAGGCTCGTATAACCTATAGATACTAATTAGGTAACCATTGCGGTTAAACCGGTTAATATTTTAATATTAAATAGAACAGATGAAAGTTAGAGCATCAGTTAAAAAAAGAAGCGCAGATTGTAAAATTGTGCGTAGAAAAGGTAGACTTTACGTGATTAACAAAAAGAATCCTAGATTCAAACAAAGACAAGGATAATTATGGCAAGAATTGCAGGTGTTGATATACCAAAACAAAAAAGAGGAGTCATCTCATTAACTTATATCTATGGTATAGGAAGAAGCAGAGCTAAAGAAATTTTAGACTTAGCTAAAGTAGATGAAAGTATTAAAGTTCAAGATTGGACAGATGATCAAATTGCAGCCATTCGTGATGCAGTAAGTTCATTTACCATTGAAGGAGAATTACGTTCTGAAATTCAATTAAACATTAAGCGATTAATGGATATTGGATGTTACAGAGGTATTCGTCACAGATCTGGTTTACCTTTAAGAGGACAACGTACTAAGAACAACTCTAGAACTAGAAAAGGTAGAAGAAAAACTGTTGCTAACAAAAAGAAAGCAACTAAATAATTAATTTAGTCTTTAGGATTTAGACGTTGGAAAGAATCTGTTTGAAATTATAATAGTTTAGGATTCTAGCGACTATAACTAAAACTGAAAACTAGAAAGATATGGCAAAAACAAATGCTAAGAGCACCAAGAAACGTAAAGTTATTGTTGACTCTGTAGGAGAAGCTCACGTTACAGCTTCTTTTAACAACATCATTATCTCTTTAACTAATAAAAAAGGAGATGTAATCTCTTGGTCATCTGCCGGTAAAATGGGCTTTAGAGGATCTAAGAAAAATACACCTTATGCTGCTCAATTAGCTGCAGAAGATGCTTCAGGCGTTGCTAAAGAAGCAGGTTTGAAAAAAGTAAAAGTTTACGTTAAAGGACCAGGAAATGGTAGAGAATCTGCTATTCGTTCAATCCATAATGCAGGTATAGAAGTAACAGAAATTATTGATGTTACACCATTACCACATAACGGTTGTCGTCCTCCAAAACGAAGAAGAGTATAATAAATTATGAATGAAGTTAATACCAATCTTTTTTAAGGTTGGTATTAATTTTTTTTATACATTTGCACACTGAAATAAAAAAACAAGTATCAACAAGAGATTAACGGTTGGCGAAGGATAAGATTAAGACCTTAATTCCCAATCACTCTTAAATCAAATTTAAAATGGCAAGATATACTGGTCCTAAAACTAAAATAGCCCGTAAATTCGGAGAAGCTATCTTCGGAGACGACAAGTCTTTCGAAAAAAGAAATTATCCACCAGGACAACATGGTAACAACCGTCGTCGTGGTAAAAAATCTGAATACGCAATTCAGTTAATGGAAAAGCAAAAAGCTAAATATACTTATGGTATTTTAGAAAAGCAATTCCGTAATATGTTTAAAAAAGCAACTGCTGCACAAGGTATTACTGGTGAGGTATTGTTACAATTATGTGAGTCTAGATTAGATAACGTTGTTTTTAGAATGGGATTATCTCCTTCTAGAAGTGGTGCTAGACAATTAGTATCTCATAGACATATTACAGTTAATGGAGAGATTGTTAATATACCTTCTTATTCATTAAACGCTGGAGATGTTGTAGCGGTAAGAGAAAAGTCTAAATCTTTAGAGTCTATCGACCGTTCTTTATCTAATTCTAGTAATGTATACGAGTGGATCACTTGGAATACCGATACGAAGCAAGGAACTTATGTTTCTGTTCCGGCAAGAATTCAGATTCCAGAAAACATTAATGAGCAATTCATCGTCGAATTATACTCTAAATAATAATTAATCATATTGGGATTTAGCCAAAGGGTTTATTGGACTTTCTTCAAACCTCTAAACCGCGCAACTAAATAACAATTAAAACGAAGAATAACATGGCAGTATTTAATTTTCAAAAACCTGATAAAGTAATCATGATTGATTCTACAGATTTTGAAGGGAAATTCGAATTTCGTCCTTTAGAACCTGGTTATGGATTAACAGTAGGAAATGCTTTACGTAGAGTTTTATTATCTTCTTTAGAAGGATTTGCAATTACTTCGGTAAGAATCGAAGGTGTAGATCATGAATTCTCTACCATTGCAGGTGTTGTAGAAGATGTTACAGAAATTATATTAAGTTTAAAACAAGTACGTTTTAAGCGTCAAATAGAAGATGTAGATAACGAAACTGTTTCTATATCTCTATCAGGACAAGAAACTATCACAGCTGGTGATTTTCAAAAATTTATTTCAGGATTCCAAGTTTTAAACAAAGACTTAGTCATTTGTAACTTAGATCCTAAAGTAAACATTAACATGGAAATTACAATTGAAAAAGGTAGAGGTTATGTTCCTGCTGAAGAAAATAAAAAACCTTCAGTAGCAGTTGGAACTATCTTTACAGATTCAATTTACACGCCAATTAAAAATGTTAAGTATAGTATCGAGAATTACCGTGTAGAACAAAAAACAGATTACGAAAAATTAGTTTTCGAAATCATTACAGATGGTTCTATTACGCCTCAAGATGCTTTAACTGAAGCAGCTAAGACTTTAATTCACCACTTTATGTTATTCTCTGATGAGCGTATCACTTTAGAGGCTGATGAAATAGCTCAAACTGAAACTTATGATGAAGAATCTCTTCATATGAGACAGTTGCTTAAAACAAAATTAGTAGATATGGACTTATCTGTTCGTGCTCTTAATTGTTTAAAAGCTGCAGAAGTAGATACTTTAGGAGACTTAGTATCTTTTAATAAAAATGATTTAATGAAGTTCCGTAACTTCGGTAAAAAATCTTTAACAGAGCTTGAAGAGCTTGTTAATGTTAAAGGATTAAATTTCGGAATGGATTTATCTAAATACAAGTTAGATAAAGATTAATTGTAATCTTATCGCAATAAATAATTATTAACGACACATAATTTGCTCTCCAAGAAGGATATGGTAGCAAGATGTAGTCAAACTTAAAATGTCATGAGACACGGAAAAAAAGTAAATCATTTAAGTAGAAAAACTGCTCATAGAAAATCTATGTTAGCAAATATGGCTTGTTCTCTTATCGAGCATAAACGTATTAATACTACTGTTGCTAAAGCAAAAGCTTTAAAAGTATTTGTAGAACCTATGATTACAAAATCTAAGGAAGATACAACTCACAACAGACGTATCGTTTTTAGTAAATTAAGACAAAAAGAAGCAGTAACAGAATTATTTAGAGATGTAGCGGTTAAAGTTGCAGATCGTCCAGGAGGATATACAAGAATTATTAAACTTGGAAATCGTTTAGGAGATAACGCTGATATGGCAATGATTGAATTAGTAGACTTTAATGAAATCTACAACGCAGATAAAGCTAAGAAGAAAACAACACGTCGTTCTCGTCGTGGTGGTTCTAAACCAGCAGCTGCGCCAGTTGAAACTAAAGCAACTAACGAAGAAGAATAAATGATTTCAAGCATTTAAATATTAAAGGATAAACTATTTTAGTTTATCCTTTTTTTTATGCAATTTTGTACAACTTTTAAAATGAATAAACCACTTTTAAAATGAAATATCAAAAACTTAAAAAAGCCATAGTATTATTAGCAGATGGAACAATCTTTCATGGGAAAGCTGTAGGTAAAGAAGGCACCGCATTTGGAGAAGTTTGTTTTAATACCGGTATGACTGGTTATCAGGAGATTTTTACAGACCCGTCTTATTTTGGACAATTAATGGTAACGACCAATGCTCATATTGGTAACTATGGAGTTAATGATGAAGAAGTAGAATCAGATTCTATTAAAATTTCAGGTTTAATTTGTAAAAATTTTAGTTACGATTATTCAAGAGATAATTCTAACGGCTCTTTAGAAGATTTTTTAAATGCCCATAATCTGTTAGCTATTTCAGATGTAGATACGCGAGCTTTAGTAAGTTATATTAGAGATAATGGCTCTATGAATGCTTTAATTTCTACAGAAGTGGATAATATTGAAGGTTTAAAAAAGCAGTTAGCTGAAGTGCCTCAAATGGCAGGTCTGGAATTGTCTTCTAAAGTATCTACTAAGGAACCTTATTTTTTCGGAGATGAAAATGCTCCTATTAAAATTGCTGCTTTAGATTTAGGTATTAAAACAAATATTTTAAGAAATTTAGCAAAGCGAGATGCTTATATAAAAGTGTTTCCATACAATGCTACTTATGAAGATCTAAAAGCATTCAATCCAGATGGTTACTTTTTGTCTAACGGTCCTGGAGATCCAGAACCATTAGTAGATGCACAAAATGTAGCAAAACAAATTATTGCAGATAATAAGCCATTATTTGGAATTTGTTTAGGACATCAAGTTATTGCATTAGCAAATGGAATTTCTACATATAAGATGCACAACGGTCACAGAGGTATTAACCATCCGGTAAAAAACTTAGTGACTGGTAAAGGGGAAATTACGTCTCAAAATCATGGTTTTGCCATAAACAGAGAAGAAACAGAAGCGCATAGCGATATAGAAATTACACATGTTCACTTAAATGATCATACAGTTGCAGGAATTAAAATGAAGTCTAAAAACTGCTTTTCTGTACAATATCACCCAGAAGCAAGTCCTGGACCGCACGACTCTTCATACTTATTCGATCAATTTATAAGTAACATTAAATCATAATAGTATAAATAAATCAACAAAACACTAATTTTGTTGATTTATTTTTTAAACTCAAACGTTTTAGTTTGAGTATTCTTTAAAAATCATAGTAAAAGCTGAGAATTTGCAAATATAACCGTAAATTTGAGCCATATAAATATTAAAAAATTAATTTTATGAGTATCATTATCAATGTTCATGCAAGACAAATATTCGATTCTAGAGGTAATCCAACAGTAGAAGTAGATGTAGAAACAGAAAACGGGTTTATGGGAAGAGCTGCAGTTCCATCTGGAGCTTCAACAGGAGAACATGAAGCGGTAGAATTGCGTGACGGTGGTGATAAATTTATGGGTAAAGGTGTAACAAAAGCTGTAGATAATGTTAACACCATTTTAGCTGAGGAATTATTAGGTGTTAATGTGTTTGAGCAAAATTACATTGATAAATTGATGTGTGAAATAGATGGAACTCCAAATAAATCTAAATTAGGAGCAAATGCTATTTTAGGAGTATCTCTTGCGGTAGCAAAAGCTGCAGCTGCAGAGTTAGGTATGCCATTATACAGATATGTAGGTGGTGTTTCTGCCAACACATTACCTGTTCCAATGATGAACATTATTAATGGAGGATCACATAGTGATGCCCCAATAGCATTTCAGGAATTTATGGTTATGCCAGTAAAAGCAAATGATTTTTCACATGCTTTACAAATGGGAACCGAAATTTTCCATAATCTTAAAAAAGTATTACATGACCGTGGTTTAAGTACAGCAGTAGGAGATGAAGGTGGTTTTGCACCAACTTTAGACGGTACTGAAGATGCTTTAGACACCATAGCATTAGCCGTTAAAAATGCGGGTTATACATTAGGAGACGATGTTATGATTGCTTTAGATTGTGCAGCAGCAGAATTTTATGTTGATGGAAATTATGATTATTCTAAATTTGAAGGAGATACAGGTAAAGTAAGATCAAGTAAAGAACAAGCAGATTACTTAGCAGAATTATCTCGTAATTATCCAATTATTTCTATTGAAGATGGAATGGATGAAAACGATTGGGAAGGTTGGAAATATTTAACCGAGCAAATTGGAGATAAAGTACAATTGGTTGGTGATGATTTATATGTAACTAACGTAGAGCGTTTATCTAAAGGAATTAAGCAAAACATTGCCAATTCTATTTTAATTAAAGTGAATCAGATTGGTACATTAACCGAAACTATTGCGGCGGTTAATATGGCACATAATGCAGGATATACTTCTGTAATGTCACACAGATCTGGTGAGACAGAAGATAATACCATTGCAGATTTAGCAGTTGCTTTAAACTGTGGGCAAATCAAAACTGGTTCTGCTTCAAGAAGTGATCGTATGGCTAAATACAACCAATTAATTCGTATTGAGGAAGAATTAGGAGATGTAGCTTATTTTCCTAAAATGAATGCATTCAAAATCAAATAATCTAGTTTAGAATTCTATAAATTAAAAAACCCGTGACAGTTGTTATGGGTTTTTTTGTTTATCAGCTCAAAATTTCATTCAAAAAAATGTTAAAACGATTATAATTAGACTTTCTAAATCGTTATAGTTTTCGTAAATTTACGATGTTAAAAAAATTAAAGAAATACAATATATATGTCAAACAAAGCAACCTTGGAAATTAATGGAGAAAAACATGAATTTCCTTTAATTGTAGGATCAGAAAATGAAGTAGGAATTGATATTAAAGCGTTACGTGCTGTAACAAATGGTGTAACCACTATAGATCCTGGTTATAAAAACACAGCATCTTGTGAAAGTGCCATTACTTTTTTAGATGGAGAAGAAGGAATTCTTAGATACAGAGGTTATGCTATTGAAGAATTAGCTGAAAAAGCTGGTTTTTTAGAGGTTGCATATTTATTAATATTTGGAGAATTACCAAATCAGTCTCAATTAGACAAATTTCATAAAGACATTAAAGATGAATCTCGTGTAGACGAAGATTTAAAGAAAATAGTTGAAGCATTTCCAAAGTCTGCGCATCCTATGGGTGTTTTAGCGTCTTTAACGAGTGCTCTTACGGCTTTTAATCCATCTTCAGTAAATGTTGATTCTGAAGAAGACATGTACAAGGCTATTGTAAAAATATTAGGGAAATTCCCTGTGTTAGTAGCTTGGACCTTACGTAAAAAACAAGGATTACCTTTAAATTACGGGAATAAGAACTTAGGTTATGTAGAGAATATCTTAAAAATGATGTTTGAAACACCTAATGAAGACTATCAACAAAACGATATTTTAGTAAATGCTTTAGATAAATTATTAATCTTACATGCAGACCATGAGCAAAACTGTTCTACCTCTACAGTTAGAATAGTTGGTTCTTCTCACGCAGGTTTATTTGCATCGTTATCTTCTGGTATCTCTGCTCTTTGGGGACCTTTACATGGTGGAGCTAACCAAGCAGTTTTAGAAATGTTGGAAGCGATTAAAGAAGATGGAGGAGATACTAAAAAATTCATGGCGAAAGCTAAGGATAAAAACGATCCTTTCCGTTTAATGGGCTTTGGACATAGAGTTTATAAAAATTTCGACCCACGTGCAAAAATCATAAAAGTTGCTGCAGATGAAGTTTTAGGAGACTTAGGAGTTGAAGATCCAGTGTTAGATATAGCAAAAGGTTTGGCAAGCGAAGCTTTAAGTGATCCATATTTTGTAGATCGTAAGCTATATCCAAATGTAGATTTCTATTCAGGAATTATTTACAGGGGTATGGGTATTCCAGTTGAAATGTTTACAGTAATGTTTGCTTTAGGTCGTTTACCAGGGTGGATAGCTCAATGGAGAGAAATGAGGTTGAAGAAAGAACCAATTGGTCGTCCAAGACAAATTTATACAGGAGAAACACATAGACCATTTAAGTCTATTTCTGAGAGATAATTTATTTTATAAGATTAATGAAAGCTTCATAAGGTCACTTATGGAGCTTTTTATATATGAGATATATGCTTAAACTGAACGTAAAAAATGAAACCTCAAGATTAAGGGCTGTTATATTAGGAACAGCTAAAAGTATTGGTCCAAAACCAACCGCAGAGGAAGCTTATGACCCTAAATCTTTAGAACACATCTTGGCAGGAACCTATCCGGAAGAAGAAGATATGGTTAAAGAAATGGAAGCAGTTGCGGCAGTATTTAAAAAATATGATGTTAAGGTTTATAGACCTGAAATTATTGAGGATTATAATCAAATATTTTCGAGAGACATTGCCTTTACCATAGACGATGTGTTGGTAAAAGCTAATATTTTACCAGAACGCGAAAAGGAATTGGATGCTATACAATATGTAATAGATCAAATCGACCCTAAAAAGGTCATCCGTCCACCAGAAGAAGCGCACATAGAAGGTGGCGATGTCATGCTATATAACGATTATATATTTATAGGAACCTATCGTGGTGCCGATTATAGTGATTGGTTAACTGCAAGAACCAATCAGGCAGGAATTGACTATATTAAAGAGCAATTTACTCATAAAAAAATAAAAGCGTTCGATTTAAATAAATCTAAAAATGCTAAAGAAAATGCCTTGCATTTGGATTGTTGTTTTCAACCCGTAGGGAAAGACAAATGTATTATCCATAAAGAAGGATTTAGAGATATTTCAGAATATGAATGGCTAGTTAATTTCTTTGGAAAAGAGAACTGTTTCGTTATTACTAAAGATGAAATGTACCACATGAATTCTAATGTATTTTCTATAGCTGAAGATGTGGTAATTTCAGAACAAAACTTTACCCGTTTAAATGCATGGTTTAGAGAAAACGGGTTTACGGTTGAAGAAGTCCCATATGCTGAAATTGCTAAGCAAGAAGGCTTATTAAGATGCAGTACAATGCCTTTAATTAGAGATTAAGATAAAAGTCATGTTGAGCGGAGTCGAAATCTATAATTAAAACAAAAGCCTCATTTTTAATTGAAATTGAGGCTTTTGTTTTTTAAATTTATATTTGTTTATTCAATTCTTTTCAAAATTACAGTTTCCCCAATAATGTTTTTATCATCAATTGATACACCATTGTCCTCAAAATTGAGAACCTTTTTTAAAGTATTTTTGTCAATTACCTTAATTTCACTAGTCCAGATACCGGTAGCTTTGTATTTGTGAATTTGATTTTCTATAAGTATATTTTTTTTATAAACAGTAAAATTTCCAGAAGCAAGCGTGTCATCTATCAGTTCAGACTTTTCATTTGTTATTTTTAAATTAGAATATTTCATCTTACCTTTAATAGTGTAAGTAACAACTGAAAATTCATTATAGTCGTAACTTTTTATATTATCGGATGGCTTATTTATGTAATCTAATTCATAGGAATCAATTCGCCATGATCCAATAATTATTTCGTCTATTGATTTGATGTGATTTTTATGGGTTGAGGATAAAAATAAAAGCGATAGTAATAAGTAGGTTATATTTTTCATGTTATTTATTATTTGAGTACTACAGTTTTACTCGCTTGAAAATAGTAGTTTCCCCAACTCTGTTTTCATCATCCATTGCTATTCCATCATCTTCATAATTTAAAACTATTTCCATAGTATTCTTGTCAATAAATCTTAGGCTTTGTTCAGAGCAATAGCCACTAATTTGTCCATTAGGATAATGTAAATTATGTCGGGTAACTAATGTCGAATCATTAATAATACCCCATTCTCCAGTCCAAAAGTCTTTATTTCGTAATTCACAATTAGTATTTTTCCAATCTGGCATAATGTAATTTAAACGACCATCACTAAAATACTTGTGTCTGATAAGGTCATTACATTTGTGTAGAGCACTATATTCTGATGATTTATTTTTAAAATCCTCAGAGATGGATTCAACTTTCCAAGTACCAGTCACTAATTCGTTTTTGTTAAAAGATTTTTTTGAACCACAGTTAAAAAAAATAAAAAATGTAAATAAGCAGATTAAAGGTTTCATAATATAGAGGTTAGGTTTCGTCTTAAAAACGAATAAATTTTAATTATATTATAACGAAGTTTACTATTTAAAATACTTCAAAATTCCACATAAAATCCTTAAATTTGCAGTTCATTTTTGCAACAGACTGCGCACAGCAGACTGATAACTGAATACAAGAAAACTATGTTTAATAATTTAAGCGAGAAGTTAGATAAAGCCCTACACGTCCTGAAAGGACACGGTAGCATTACAGAAGTAAATGTTGCTGAAACGTTGAAAGAAGTTCGTAGAGCGCTTTTAGATGCCGATGTTAACTTTAAAATTGCTAAAGAATTTACCAATCGTGTAAAAGAAAAAGCGTTAGGTCAAAATGTATTAACAACGCTTCAGCCTGGTCAATTAATGGTGAAGATTGTTAAGGACGAGTTAACTGAGCTTATGGGTGGTGATGCCGCAGGTATTAATCTGTCTGGTAAACCAACTGTTATTTTGATGTCTGGTTTACAAGGTTCTGGTAAAACAACCTTTTCTGGTAAGCTGGCAAACTTTCTTAAAAATAAAAAAACAAAAAAACCGTTATTAGTCGCTTGTGATGTGTATCGTCCAGCAGCGGTAGACCAACTTCATGTGGTTGGAGAACAAATTAAGGTAGATGTTTACAGTGATAAGGGTAATACAGATCCAGTTGCTATTGCAAAAGCTGGTATAGCACACGCTAAGGAAAATGGACATAATGTAGTTATTATAGATACCGCAGGTCGTTTAGCAGTAGATGAAGCGATGATGACCGAAATCTCAAATATTCATAAAGCTATAGAGCCACAGGAGACGCTTTTTGTTGTAGATTCTATGACAGGTCAAGATGCGGTAAATACGGCAAAAGCCTTCAACGATGTATTAAATTTTGATGGGGTTATTTTAACCAAATTAGATGGAGATACGCGTGGTGGAGCAGCAATTTCGATTAAGTCGGTAGTTGATAAACCAATTAAGTTTATTGGTACAGGTGAGAAGATGGAAGCTATAGATATTTTCTACCCATCTCGTATGGCAGACCGTATCTTAGGTATGGGAGATGTTGTATCTTTAGTTGAAAGAGCTCAGGAACAATTTGATGAAGATGAAGCGCGTAAACTTCAAAAGAAGATTGCTAAAAACCAATTTGGGTTTGATGATTTCTTAAAACAGATTCAGCAAATTAAGAAAATGGGTAATATGAAAGACCTGGTTGGAATGATTCCTGGAGCTGGAAAAATGATGAAAGATGTCGATATAGATGATGATGCATTTAAAGGTATTGAAGCCATTATTCATTCCATGACCCCAGAGGAAAGAACTAATCCTAGTGTTATTAACGCAAGCCGTAAAAAACGAATAGGGAAAGGTTCTGGAACTTCTGTAACCCAAGTCAACCAATTGCTAAAACAGTTTGACCAGATGAGTAAGATGATGAAAATGATGCAAGGTGGCGGCGGTAAACGTATGATGCAAGCAATGAAAAACATGAGATAACTCATGTTTTTTTTATTTTTATAAATCCTCAAAATATTAACCTACAGTAGTTATTATGCTACAATAAAAAGCACTTTAAAAATGACCATTTTAGACGGGAAAAAAGTAAGTAACGATATTAAAAACGAAATAAAAGCGGAAGTTGATAAAATGAAGGCTAATGGAGAAAAAGTTCCTCATTTGGCTGCAGTTATAGTTGGTAATGATGGTGCAAGTTTAACCTATGTAGGAAGTAAAGTTCGAGCATGTGAGCGTGTGGGTTTTGAGTCTACTATGGTACGATTATCTAATACTACAAGCGAGGTTGAATTGTTAGATAAGATTGAAGAGTTAAATGAGAATGCTGATATCGATGGTTTTATTATTCAATTGCCTTTACCAGACCAGATAGACACGCAAAAAGTTTTAATGGCGGTACATCCAGATAAAGATGTGGATGGATTTCACCCAATGAATTTTGGTAAAATGGCATTAGATATGTCAACTTTTATCCCTGCAACTCCTTTTGGAATTTTAGAGCTTTTAGATCGATATGATGTAGATACTAAAGGAAAACATACTGTAGTAATTGGACGTTCTCACATAGTTGGTCGCCCAATGAGTATACTAATGGGACGTAAAGGATTTCCTGGAAACTCTACAGTTACATTAACTCATAGTCACACTAAAAACATTACTCAAATTACTTCGCAAGCAGATATTATTATCTCTGCATTAGGTGTGCCAAATTTCTTAAAAGCTGAAATGGTAAAAGATGATGCTGTCATTATAGATGTTGGTATCACTCGTGTTCCAGACGACACTAAAGAACGTGGTTATGTAATTACGGGAGATGTAGATTATGAAAACGTTAGTAAAAAAGCAAGCTTTATTACACCTGTACCTGGAGGTGTGGGACCAATGACGATAGCGATGTTGTTAAAAAACACCCTACTTGCAAGGGAAAGACATAGAAAAGCCGCTAAGAAATAACTTAGAAACCCTTATTTTTAAAACCTGAATGCTAAAAGATTCAGGTTTTTTTATGTTACTATCTCGTGTTCTTATAGGAAGTGCTGAGCATCTCTTGCCAATTGGTATATTTGTTTTTTGCGCTCTCTTTTTAATAAAATACTCTAAACAAAAATCTGTAAAGTTTCAAAATAAACTAATACACTATGTCGCATTATGTGTTAGTGCTTCAGTAGTAACTTATCATTTGGTTCAAATTATAAATGGTAATTATAATTTTAAAGAAGATTTACCTTTGTATTTATGTAGTTTTTTAGGCCTAATCATACCTTTATTTACTTGTTATAGAAAGTATTGGATGTTCGAAATATTAGTGTTTTGGATAATTGCGGGTACGCTACAAGGGGTTCTTACTCCAGATATTGAAGAGGGTTTCCCTAGTTTGGACTATTTTAGATATTGGATTGTTCATTTAGGGCTATTATTAGTAATGGCTTATGCTATAGCAATTTATAAAATGAGACCTAAATTAAGTAGTGTATTTAAGTCCTATATTTTTTTACAAGTTTATTTATTATTAATGTTGATCTTAAATTATATTTTGGGATCAAATTATATGTATCTAAATCGTAAACCAGAATCACCATCTGTGTTAGATGTTTTAGGAGACTGGCCTATGTATACTTTAAAGGCAGATGCAATTTTAGGTATAGTGTTTTTTGTTATCTATGTTATTTTTAAATTAGTTCAAAAAAAAAGAGCTTCAGTATAATGAAGCTCTTTTCTATTATTCATTTTTAATAATCTATTCGCCTTCAGAAGGAGCTGGTTGGTCTTTTCTATATTTCAGCATAGAAACTCCAGCAATAAAAAATACGCCACCTAAAATGGTTAAAGCCCATGGGTTTAAAGAAGTCATGTTGTCTCCAAAAATTCCTAAAACACCCATAATTAAAGAAATCATTCCTCCAATTGTTAATACTATCGCTAAAATCTTAATCATAATTGTAAATAATTTGGTTAGTCCTACTAAATTATATAATTTATTGATTAATAGTTTTAATATTATGTTAATCCAAACGTTAATTATTTTGCAAAAATCTGAGATGTTTCTTTAAACGCCTTAAATTCTAGTGCATTTCCAGATGGGTCTTTAAAAAACATCGTCGCTTGCTCTCCAACCAAACCTTCAAATCGAATATAAGGTTCAATTATAAATTGAATATGTTTAGACCTTAAATGCTCTGAAAAATCTTTAAAATCCTGCCATTCTAACACCACGCCAAAATGAGGAACCGGAACAGACTTTCCATCTACAGGGTTTGAAACCGCTTCATGTTTGGAATCATCAAGATGAATAACTAATTGGTGACCAAAAAAATTAAAATCGACCCAATGGTCACTGCTTCGACCTTCTTCGCAATTTAAAATATCTCGGTAAAACGTTCTGCATTCTTGTAAATTATATACAGGAATGGCTAAGTGAAAAGGTGCAAGCATTAGTCTCGTCTTCTATTAATTCGTCGTGTGCTTCTAGATTCTTTAGGTTCTTCTGTTTTAGGTTTTATTTGTTTTTTAGTCAAAGTTCTCCCTTCACGCTCTACAAGTTTTGATTCGTGAGTTTTTGTAGAAGCTTCTAAAAGCTCATTCAGTGTTTTTAATTCGTCTTTAGTAAATTCTCTGTATGCTCCAACGGGTACATCTAACTCAATATTCATGATTCTAATTCGCTTTAGAGTCAATACTTCATAATTTAAATAGTCGCACATACGACGAATTTGTCTATTTAAACCTTGGGTTAATATAATTTTAAATGTTGTTGAATTTATTTTTTTTACAATACAAGGTTTTGTGGTTTTGTCTAAATCTTCTAAATAGATACCTTTAGACATACGTTCTAAAAAGGTTTGTGAGATAGGTTTATCTACCGTAACCACATATTCCTTTTCATGGTTATTACTCGCTCTTAAAATTTTATTTACAATATCTCCATCATTAGTCATAAATATTAAACCTTCACTAGGTTTATCTAAACGACCAATAGGGAAAATACGTTCAGGATAATTAATAAAATCTATAATGTTATCTTTTTCTACACCAGTATCTGTAGTGCAAACAATGCCTACCGGTTTATGGAATGCTAGATATACAAAATCTTCTTTACGATTTGTAATGGTTTCTCCATCGACTTGCACGACATCGGTTTTTTTAACTTTGGTTCCCATTTCTGGAACTTCGCCGTTAATAGTCACACGACCAGCGTCTATAAGCTTATCTGCTTCTCTTCTAGAGCAGTAGCCTACTTCGCTTAAATATTTGTTTAATCGTGTTAGTTGTTCTTCCATGTTATGCTTCGTTTATAAAGGTTGTAATGTGTTTATTTATAGCTTCACTTTTTAATCCATGTCCAGAACCTTTTGTGCTAATAAGTGTAGCGTTTTTATAATTTTTGGCTATAAGTTTTGCATCTTCATAAGGAATAATTTTATCATCTTCATCATGAATTAGCAAGGCTTTGGTTTCTATGTCTTTTGAAAAATTAGCTAGAGAAAAATGCTCGGGTTTTTGGTTGAAACGTTCTTCAACTAAATGATTTAATCCGTTTTCAATACGCTCATTATAGCCTAACATGTCTACATAACGTTTAAAAACTCCAGTAAATTCTGAAGGAGCTCCCAAAAGCACTAATTTTTCTATGTTTTTATTTTGAAATTTATACTGGTAAAACCCAGTAGCCATACCACCAACCGAATGACCAATAATAATGTCTGGCTGATGTTTTTTTACCACTTCATTAATACATTCTGCGTACAAAATGGCATTAAAATATTTCCCAGAAGTGTTTCCGTGTGCAGGTGCATCTAATGCAATGATTGTATGATTATCTTTTTTTAAATCTTCAATTAAAGTATTCCATCTAAAGGTATTGCTTTCCCATCCGTGTGCTAAAAGAATTTTTTTATTAGTGCCTTTCCAAACATAAGTAGCCACATCTAAATGATTATATTTTATAATGGCTTTGGTTGCCGATTCTAAAAATGAGACTTGGTGCTCATTAACGCGACCTTTTCGTGGAGTCGAAAATAAGTCCAATGCTTTTTGCGAGGCATATTTAGGTGCTATATAGCTTAAGCCATTTAAGGTTTTCCCTACGAGTTTTACAATTTTAGACATAAATTATTCGGCTTCTCTGTTTACTAAATCCATAGAAAATGCAGGCGTACAAATAGCAATGTATTCGCAAGCTACTACAAACGGATTAGAATATTGAACACGTGTGTTTTTTTCAATTTTAATACTCTGTCCAGCTTCAAGAATAATGGTCTCGCCGTCTATAATAAATTGCTTTTTGCCACTTATAATATAGGTGTATTCATCAAATTCTGGGGTTTGAAATGGTTCGCTCCAGCCCGCAGGAGCAATCATGTGAGCAATACTAATGTCCTTGTTCCCATCGGTTGCTTGTCCGAAATGTTCTTCAATTAGTTTCCCGTCTGTTGTGGGTACTACAAATGGCGAATTTTGAATATGATATTTTTTAGACATTTTAAATTCTAATGGTGTTATAGATTCATTAATATATTTCCAACAACTATTTCATCGCCTTTTTAAGGATTCCAAATACCGCACGAATAAACGTGGCACTGGTTAATACTTTTACAATAGGATTCATAGCGGTGCTTCTACGAGTCGTGCTGCGTCTAGAATTCGATTTTTCTTCGCGTTCTTTTGCTTTTGCAGCTTCCTCTTTAGCTTCCATTTTCTGTTTTAAAGCTTCTGCTTCTTCAATTTTTTTATTGAGGATCTCATAGGCACTTTCCCTATCAATGGTGTCGTTATATTTTTTAACTAATTCGGATTTATCTAGAAGTGTATTAATTTCTTGAGGTGTTAAAATATCCATACGACTCATTGGTGCTCGCATCATTGTTGCGGCTAATGGCGTTGGTCGTCCTTTTTCATCTAATGCACTTACTAACGCTTCACCAGTTCCTAAAGAGGTCAAAACATCTGCAGTGTCGTAATAATCGGTATCTGGATAATTTTGTGCGGTTAGTTTTATGGCTTTACGGTCTTTTGCTGTAAAAGCTCTTAAGGCGTGTTGGACTTTTAAACCTAACTGGCTTAAAACACCTTCTGGCACATCTGTAGGATTTTGCGTTACAAAGTAAATTCCAATCCCTTTACTACGTATTAATTTTACAATACTTTCTATTTGATTAAGTAGTGCTTTTGATGCATTGTCAAAAATCAGGTGAGCTTCATCAATAAATAAAACCAATTCAGGTTGATCTGCATCGCCTTGTTCTGGGAAATTCTCGTAAATTTCAGCCAATAAACTCAGCATAAACGTGGAGAATAATTTAGGTTTATCTTGTATGTCTGTTAATCTTATGATATTGATGTAACCATTTCCATTTTTATCTCGACGGGTCAAATCGTCTACCTCAAAACTTTTTTCGCCAAAAAATAAATCGCCACCTTGCTCTTCAATTTCAATTAATTTTCTAAGTATGGCAGATGTTGATGCGGATGAAATCCTTCCATAATCCTGAGAAAATTCATCTTTACCTTCATTAGTTGCATAGTGCAACATTTTTTTAAAATCTTTTAAATCTAAAAGAGGTAGTTTATTATCATCACAATATTTAAAAATAACAGAGATAATGCCTGCTTGCGTTTCGGTAACATCCAAAATCCTTGAGATTAGCACTGGGCCAAATTCACTTATAGTGGCACGAAGTCTTACCCCATTTTGTTCTGAAAGCGTCATTAATTCAACAGGAAACCCTTTACTTGTAAAAGGTAGTCCTATTTTTTCATGGCGTTCATCTATTTTTATGTGTCCGGGACTAGGTTGTGCAAGTCCGCTTAAATCGCCTTTAATATCCATAAGTAAAACAGGGATACCTTTTTCACTTAAGTTTTCGGCTAAAACCTGAAGTGTTTTTGTTTTCCCTGTACCTGTAGCTCCAGCAATTAAACCATGACGGTTTAAGGTTTTTAAAGGAACTTTTACAAATGCATTGCTAAGAGTTTCGCCGTCTAACATCGCAGAACCTAAGGTGATAAATTCGCCTTTAAACGTATTTCCATCTGTTATAGATTTAAAAAAATCGTCTTTACGTGCCATAAAATAGTGTCGTTTAATGTAAAAATACTAATCCTTAAGCAAAGCTACAGTAATTTAAAAATATTATTGCTAATTCTTGTAAGACATAGTTTTGAATTTCTATAGTTTAACTATATTTGCAGGCTATGAAAGCGACAACTCAAGACTTAGTCAATAAAGGATTATTATTGCCTCTTATGGAAGAATTTTACACCATACAAGGTGAAGGATTTCATAAAGGTACAGCTGCTTATTTTATTAGAGTAGGTGGTTGTGATGTTGGTTGTCACTGGTGCGATGTTAAAGAAAGTTGGAATGCAGAATTGCATCCACCAACTAAAACTGAAACCATAGTAGCTAATGCTAAAAAGTATAGCGATACCATTGTGGTTACAGGTGGTGAGCCTTTAACTTGGGATATGACCGTTTTAACAACACTTTTAAAAGCTGAAGGTATGCAGGTGCATATTGAAACTTCTGGCGCTTATGAATTGTCTGGTACTTGGGATTGGGTTTGTTTGTCTCCAAAGAAATTAAAATTACCTACACAAAGTGTTTACGATAAAGCTAATGAATTAAAGGTAATTGTGTATAACCAAGACGATTTTAGATTTGCTGAAGAACAAGCAGCTAAAGTAAATAAAGATTGTATATTATATTTACAACCAGAGTGGAGTAAACGCGATAAAGTCGTTCCTGAAATTGTAGATTACGTCATGAAAAATCCTAAATGGAAAGTGTCTTTACAAACGCATAAGTATTTAAATATTCCTTAGTTTTCAGTCCTCAGTCCTCAGTCCTTAGTCCTTAGTCTTCAGTACTCAGTTCTCAGTGGTTAGTCTTTATTTTCAGTTTTTAAATTCTAAATAGAAAATTAAGTTAATTGTTTTTTTAATTTACTGCCTACTGCCTACTATTCTTTAATAAACTTCTTGGTGGTTCTTCCTAAATTATTGTGGAAATCTAAAATGTAAATTCCATTCGCTAAATCTTTTACTGAAAACGTATAAACCTTTTTTGAGCTCGTATTAATTTGATCACGTTCTAATTGTTTAATGTGTTTTCCGTTACTATCATAAAGTTCAATAAGTAAGTTGTCTGCAGCAAGAAAATTAATTTCTATAAGAAGTTCATTTTTTACAGGATTTTCAATTAGTCTAAGATCTAAATCTGTTTTACTTGTTGAGTTGAAATTTTCAGTACCTAAAGATTGACTAGTGTACTTGTATCCTGTTGTTCCTGCAGCATAAGCTAATGTGCTATTTAAAATAAAAATACGATTTAAATTTCCTCCAACATTTAAATTGGTCCAGGTCTGTCCACCATTATTAGTTTCATAAAAACCAGTAGTGTGTCCGCCCATCCAACCTTTAGTTTCAGAGACAAAACCAACTGCTTCAATACCGCTTTCTGGAGCTGTAAACTCCGCCCAGTTAAGGCCACCATCGGTCGATTTTACTAATTTTCCTTCATTTGGAGCGAAAGAATATAATGCTCCAAATATTACATTTGTGTTAGCGTCTAAAATTTGTAGTTTCCAAATGTATTCTCCTGGAATATTAGCGTTATAAATGGTGCTCCAGGTTTGACCGCCATCTGTAGTTTTTAACACCACTGCACCATTTGCATTTTTTCCGGCTGCAAATCCATTTAATTCATCTAAAAATTTTATTTCAACCAATGCATTAGCGTATGCAGACATGTCTATATAATTCCAAGTATTTCCACTGTCGGTAGACTTAATAATAAAAGCTGGTTCAAAATAGGCGCCACAACCATATATAGTAGACGTTCCAATGGTGTCTAATCCGCAAATAGCAACTGGGTTTGGTGTAATAGGAACTAAGGTCCAGGTTGCTCCTCCATTAACAGTTTTGTAGAATTTACCGTTTAAGGTGCCTAAAAAGCCAATGTTTTCATCTAAAAACTGAATATTTCTAAAATAATGATTACTTCCTAAAATGCCGTTATTTAATTGCTCTGTCCAATTTAATCCGCCATCTGTAGTTTTATAAACTGCAGCATAAAACCCGTTAGCCGCCCAACCTAAATTTTCATTTAAAAAGAAAATATCATCAAAACGTTGCCCGTTAGGGTTGGAATATAAATTGGGTAACTCTTGCCAACTAGCCTGAGAATATGCAAAAGAAGTCAATAAGAGACAGATGTAGAGTAAATTTTTCATAAAAATGTATCGCAACTTATAATTTGTAAATATACGATATAATTTATGATGCGGTTTGTTTTTAAATGAATCTAATTTAGTATTTAAAGTATAAAATAGTAATTAAATATAAGTTTGTGGTTTTAATTAGTAATGTTTGTTTGCATATTTGTCATGTAATTATAATCTAATTATTATGTGTGGAATTGTATGTGCTTTCGATATAAAGCAAGATTCAGAAGAGTTAAGAACTCAAGTTTTAGAAATGTCTAAAAAAATTAGACATCGTGGACCAGATTGGAGTGGTATATTTTCAAATGAAAAGGCAGTTATGTCTCATGAGCGTTTAGCGATTGTAGATCCTGCTTCAGGAAAACAACCTTTGTTTAATCATAATCAAACATTGGTGCTGGCTGCAAACGGTGAAATTTATAATCACTTAGAATTAAGAAAAGAGGTTTCAGATTATACATTCAAAACCAAAAGTGATTGTGAAGTGTTATTAGCACTTTATGAAAAAAAAGGAGCTGATTTTGTAAAAGATTTAAACGGAATTTTTGGTTTTGCTATTTACGATACAATTAATGATACCTACTTTATAGCCAGAGACCATATGGGAATTATACCTTTATATATGGGATGGGATAAATTTGGAACCTTTTATGTTGCTTCCGAGTTAAAAGCATTGGAAGGTGTATGCTCTAAAATTGAATTGTTTCCTCCAGGTCATTATCTGTCAAGTACCGATGGAAAACTTGTGGAATGGTACCAAAGAGATTGGGAACATTATGACGATGTTAAAGACGCAGAAACATCTATAGAAAAGGTAAAAGAAGCTTTGGAAGCTGCGGTGCACAGACAGTTAATGAGTGATGTGCCATATGGAGTATTATTATCTGGCGGATTGGATTCTTCAATCACATCGGCTGTTGCAAAAAAGTTTGCTTCAAAACGAATTGAGTCTGGAGATACTTCGGAAGCTTGGTACCCACAATTGCACTCATTTTCTGTAGGACTTGAAGGTTCTCCAGATTTAGCTGCTGCTCAAAAAGTAGCAGACCATATTGGAACGATTCACCATGAAATTAAATTTACTATACAGGAAGGATTAGACGCTATTAAAGATGTCATTTATCAGTTAGAAACTTATGATATCACCACCATTAGAGCAAGTACACCTATGTATTTAATGGCGCGAGTAATTAAATCTATGGGTATAAAAATGGTACTTTCAGGAGAAGGTGCAGACGAGTTGTTTGGAGGTTACTTGTACTTTCACAAAGCACCTAATGCTAAAGAGTTTCATGAAGAAACCGTGCGTAAATTAAGTAAGTTGCATATGTACGATTGCTTAAGAGCTAATAAGAGTCTTGCTGCTTGGGGAATTGAAGGTCGTGTACCTTTTTTAGATAAAGAATTTATAGATGTTGCGATGTCTATTAACCCACAAGATAAAATGATTAATGGCGAACGAATGGAAAAATGGGTTCTTAGAAAAGCTTTTGAAGATATGTTGCCAGAAAGTGTGGCGTGGCGTCAAAAAGAGCAATTTAGTGATGGTGTAGGGTATAGCTGGATTGATACTTTGAAAGAATTAGTCGCTACTGAAGTTAGCGATGTTCAAATGGAAACCGCAAAGCACCGTTTCCCTATCCAAACGCCACAAAATAAAGAGGAATATTATTACCGTACTATTTTTGAAGCGCATTTTCCAAGTGACGCAGCAGCTTTAAGTGTACCACAAGAGCCAAGTGTAGCTTGTAGTACTAAAATTGCTTTGGAATGGGATGAAGCCTTTAAAAACCAAAATGACCCAAGTGGGCGAGCAGTAAGTAAAGTACATACCGACGCTTATAACAAAGAGAAAACAGTAAGCTAATTAATTAACTAGTTTTAATCAATAATTTTTTTTTAAAGCCGATTCTTTTGAGTTGGCTTTTTTTATTAGGGAAAACCTATATTTTTTTCTTTAAATTTGAAAAAACTAACCACCAGCTTTTGAAGTTTCTTTGTGTCTTTTTTTTGCTAATTACCATTTCTGTCTTTTCTCAAGAGGACTCTTTTTCTGTAGAAAATTTTTCTAACATAAATAATTTGGACTCTGTGGCAAATGTCTACAGGAAAAATTTAAAAAAGAGCGTCTCCACACCTCAATTAATTTCATATTCAAAAATCCTAAAGCAATTAGGTAAAATTGATAGTAGTTATTATTATTTAAATAGAGCGAAAGCCTCTATTTTAAAGTCAAACAATAAAGACAGTGTTTTGTATTTTTATACTTTAAAAGCAGAGTTAGCACGATTTGACGCTAATCGATATTTAATGGACAAAACACTTTTAGAGTCTGAAAAATTCCTTAAAAGTAATTCTAAATATAAGTTCAACAGTGAAGTTTTTGTTTATTATTTAAATAGAAAAGCAGCTTTTTTTAATGAATTTCACGATGGTAATAAAGATACTTTAGATCTCATTTTAAACTTAACTAATAAAGTTTTAAAATTAGAGCATTTAGTTAAAGACAAATCTATAATAGCCTATTCTTTAAATGAAAAAGCAAAATTTTATGAATCCCACGGAAGCTTAAAAGAGAGTCTAAAATTGTATTATGAAGCGTTAGAATATGCTAAAAAAAACAAAATAGATATAGCAACTGCAGATATAGCAAGAAATATTGCTAGATACCATCAAGCGTACTTTCATGATATAAAAAGTAGTGTTGAGTTTTTAGAAAAAGCATATGATGCATCCTTGAAAACTAAGAATATGACTCAACTTTATACTAATAGTCGTTCATTGGCAGAAATGTATGAAATACTTGAGGAATATGAGAACGCTTATAAATATCAAAAACTAGAAACTAAATATTTAAACAATATATATAATTTAAGAACTTCCAATCTTCTAAAAAGTAATGAGTATAATTTAAGGTTTAAAGAGCAAAAAGAAATAATTAAAAACAAAACAACAGAAGCGGAAAATAGTAAGCGATATCTCGCTTTGTTGTTAGTAATAGTTTTTCTAATAGTCTTAGGGCTTTTTACAATGTATTTTTATAACTTAAAAATTAAACGAAGTAATAAAGCACTAAAAGAACTTTCAAACGAAAATAAATTTTTATTAAGCGAAGCTAACCATAGGATAAATAATAATTTGCAATTAGTAATTATTTTAATTGCCGATCAATTAAAAAAACTTAATAATGAGCAACAGTCTAGCTTAAAAAATTTACTTTCTAAAGTAGATTCTATTGCAACATTACATAGGCATTTATATAAAAATACAAATAAGGAAACTATTAATGTTAAAGACTACTTGAAAGAAATTCTTATAAATTTTAATGAACTTCTAAATGAAAAAAATATAAAACTAGATTATAAAATTTCTACAATTTATTTAAATACAGATACAGCCATGTATTTTGGTTTGTTATTAACAGAATTAATTATTAATTCTATGAAGCATGCTTTTGGTAATCAAAAGCAAAAACAAATTTCATTTTTGTTAACTGAAGAAAATGGTTTAGTAGATTTTAAATATTCAGATAATGGTACAAACTCTAAAAATGTAGATATAAAACCTAAACTTGTAGATAAAATATGCAGGCAGCTTAAGGTGAAGCTGTATATTAATAGAACAGATGGGTTTTTGTTTACTTTTACAAAACAAGTATAAAACATGAAAAACATTAAAATTTTAATTGTTGAAGATGAAGTTATAATTGCAGAGTATATTTTTGATTTATTAAGGGAACTTGGATTTGATACTATTGAAATGGTTCATGAACATATTGAAGCTTTAAAAATGATGGAGCTATTTAAGCCTGAAATTATTTTAATGGATATTAATTTAAATGGATTTAATTCAGGCATAGATTTAGCTAAAGAAAAAAATAAGGAAGCCAATGTGATTTTTTTAACAAGTCAATATGATTATGAATTAATGAATAAAGCTTTAGCGACAAATCCAGATTCGTATTTAACTAAGCCAATTAAAAAACATGATGTTTCAGCTGCTATTAATTTAGTTATTCTTAAAAAAGAGTCACATGCGTTTTCCTTTAAAAATGGTCATGAATTAGTAACTTTAAACTACTCGGAAATTCAATATTTTAAATCCGACGGAAATTATATTGATATACATACTAAAGAAAATAAATATTCAATAAGACAAACCTTAGGAAATTTAATAAAACAAATACCCGAAGCTGCAAATTTTATAAGAATCCATAAGTCTTATGTGGTTAATAAAAATTTAATTTCTAAAAAAACTGTAAATTCTGTTTTCTTAGATGATACTGAAATTCCATTAGGAAGAGCCTTCTCAAAACTACTATAAAGGTCGTTTGTATACAAAAAACTGACGTTCGTCACACATTTTTTTTACTCTGTTAATTAGTGTTTACATTTATTTATAAAATTAAATTTAAAACTACTAATCATGAGAAAACAATTACTCTTTTTCAAACTACTATTTTTAATAACCGCTATTTCCTTTTCACAAGATGGGACAATAGACGCAAGCTTTAATACCGGAAGTGGGTTTAATGGTACTGTTAAAAAAATGACTATACAAAACGATGGTAAAATTCTAGTTGGAGGTCAATTTACAGCGTATAATGGAGTAAATAAAAACAGACTTCTAAGATTAAATACAGACGGCACGATAGACAACAGTTTTGTAGGATTTGTTAACGATGGAGAAGTCAATGCAATAGCCATACAAACTGATGGTAAAATCATAATAGGCGGAACCTTTGGAGGAGTAAATAGTAATGGTAGAAACCGTATTGCACGATTAAATACAGATGGATCATTAGATAATAGTTTTTCATATACCGGAGGTGTTAATGGTGTTGTTTACGATATTAAAATTCAAAGTGACGGAAAAGTTATTGCTGTAGGAAATTTTAGCAGTTATAATGGCTATGGTGGTGCTGTAGACGTCGTAAGGATTAATCCTAACGGCACACCAGATACTTCTGTAAGTTTTAATACTAATAATATAGTATATTCTGTGTCTTTACAAAGTGATGATAAAATTATTTTGGTTGGACTATTTGGTTCCATTAATGGTGTAGGACGAAATAATATTGCACGACTAAATACCAATGGTAGTATAGATAATACGTTTAATTATGCGGGCGGTGCTAACGGAGTTCTTTTTGATAGTAAAATACAAAGTGATGGAAAAATTCTAATTGCAGGAAGCTTTAGTACATATAATAGTTATGGTTCTCAAGGGTTACTTCGAATAAATTCTAATGGAACTCCAGATACATCTTTTAACACTAGTATTGGAGGTAATTTAAATTCAATTTCGGTTCAAGCTAACGGCAAATATATAATTACGGGAAGTTTTACTAGCGTTAATGGTATTGGAAGAAATTTTATCGCTCGCCTTAATGATAATGGAAGTTTAGATAACTCCTTTTCGTATGCTGGTGGATTTAATAATATTGGTTTTGATTCTAAAATTCAAGCAGATGGAAAAATTTTAATAGGTGGACCATTTTCTTCATATTCGGGATCCTTTGCTAATAGAATAGTTAGAATAAATGGTACTGTAACAGGGCCTCCTACACCAGCAACACATTTAAATTTTGATGGAATTAACGATTTTGTTAATTGCGGTACAAATTCAGATTTTGACTTTACAACGGGTACTGTAGAAGCTTTTATTAAGGTTTCTGCTAATTCTAATAATAAAGTAATAGTTGCTAAAAGAGCCTCTGTATCTCAAACAAGATGGAGTTTGCACGTTAATGAAAATGCAAATACTTTTGGGGTATATAACGGCTCAACTTTTGAAACATTAAATGTAGGTGTATTAGATCCCAATACTTGGTGCCATGTAGCATTTGTATTTAATGCTTCTACTGTAGGGGTTTGTATGGATGGCGTTTTTAGAGGGAATATTTCAACTACAATGAATGCCGCAAGTACTGGTACGCCATTAGTAATAGGAAGCTCAGATTTAATAAATCAGTTTCCAAGCGAATATTTTTCAGGATCAATAGACGATGTGCGTATTTGGAATGTAGTAAGAACTGGTACTCAAATTAACAATTCTAAATCTTGTGAATTACTTGGTACAGAAACAGGTTTAATTTCATATTATAAATTTAATCAAGGAACAGATTCAGGAAGCAACACTGGTGTTACAACGTTAACAGATGCAACATCTAACTCATATGACGGGACATTAACAAATTTTGCCTTAAATGGAGCAACTTCAAATTGGTTGGCAGGATCACCAATTACTACTGGTAGTACATGTATTACTTTAAGTACTGAGTTTTTTTCTCAAGAGTTAGAGTCTAATATCTATCCAAACCCTACCAAAAATACAGTTCACATAAATTTAAAAAATAGCAGTCAAGCAGAAATTGACATCTATGACTTAAATGGTAGATTAATTAAGAACCAATCTGTCCTAAATAATGATATTATAGATTTATCATCTGTTGCTAATGGAATATATCTTTTTAAAATTACCTCAAATGAAGGCGTTGTTACAAAACGTATTATTAAGCAATAATTTTTAAGTTTAACCAATTAACTAAATTTCAAAACCTCGCATTTGCGAGGTTTTTTTGTTTTTTGCTCGTCGCACATCTTAAGCAATGTTTTTGATTCTTGTTTTAAGGCTGTTTTTAAACGATTTAAGCATGTTTCTCAATAATTAACAAATGTTAATAAAAACAGTAATCGGTTAACAAAACTCTTTAAAAAGCTTCTGTGTTTTCGTATCTTTGTTTGTATTCAAAAATTAATTTTTTTGATTTATATAGAATTAAATTGATAATAAAAAGTATAAATATGAGCGAACCTAAAGAAGAGTTTAATAAACACGGTTATTCGGCAGATAGTATTCAGGCATTAGAAGGTATGGAGCATGTTAGAATGCGTCCGTCTATGTATATTGGAGATGTTGGAGTACGAGGTTTACACCATTTAGTATATGAAGTTGTAGATAACTCTATAGATGAAGCTTTAGCTGGACATTGTAATAATATTACCGTGGCTATTAATGAGGATAACTCTATTACAACCGAAGATGATGGTCGTGGTATTCCTGTAGATATTCATAAAAAAGAAGGCATTTCGGCATTAGAAGTTGTAATGACTAAAATTGGTGCTGGTGGTAAATTCGATAAAGATTCTTATAAAGTTTCAGGTGGTCTGCATGGTGTTGGTGTAAGTTGTGTTAACGCCTTATCAGAACATTTAACAGCAACGGTTCATAGAGACGGAAAAATTTGGGAGCAGGAATATGAGCGTGGTAAATCGCTTTATCCAGTAAAAGCTATTGGCGAGACCGATAAAAGAGGTACTATAGTAACCTTTAAACCAGACCCAACTATATTCCAACAAACTTTAGAGTATAGTTATGATACTTTAGCAAGTCGTATGCGCGAATTGGCATATTTAAATAAGGGTATTACGATTCACTTAATAGATAAAAGACATAAAAAAGAAGATGGTTCTTTTGAAGGAGAAACATTTCATTCAGAAGAAGGTCTAAAGGAATTTATCAAGTTTTTAGATGGTAATCGTGAGCCTTTAATGCAAGATGCTATTTCTTTTGAAGGTGAAAAAAATGGCGTTCCTGTTGAGGTTGCTATGATTTATAATACCTCGTATGCAGAAAACTTACACTCTTATGTAAATAATATTAACACACATGAAGGAGGAACACACTTATCTGGTTTTCGTAGAGGTCTTACGCATACTTTAAAGAAATATGCAGATGAGTCTGGAATGTTGGATAAACTTAAGTTTGACATAGCAGGAGACGATTTTCGTGAAGGTTTAACTGCAATTGTTTCTGTAAAAGTCCAGGAGCCACAATTTGAAGGTCAGACTAAAACAAAATTAGGAAACCGAGAAGTGTCTGCTTCTGTAAGTCAGGCAGTATCAGAAATGTTGACGGATTATTTAGAAGAAAATCCAGATAACGCTAAAATTATAGTTCAAAAAGTTATTCTTGCTGCGCAAGCCCGTCACGCTGCTCAAAAAGCACGTGAAATGGTACAGCGTAAAACGGTGATGAGTATTGGTGGTTTGCCTGGGAAATTATCAGATTGTTCAGAGCAGGATCCATCAAAATGCGAAGTGTATTTAGTCGAGGGAGATTCGGCAGGTGGTACTGCTAAGCAAGGAAGAGATCGTAATTTCCAAGCTATATTACCATTAAGAGGTAAAATTCTTAATGTTGAAAAAGCCATGACTCATAAGGTTTTCGAAAACGAAGAAATTAAAAATATTTTCACCGCTTTAGGTGTTACTATTGGTACAGAAGAAGATAGCAAAGCCTTAAACCTTTCGAAATTACGTTACCACAAAATAGTAATTATGTGTGATGCCGATATCGATGGTTCGCATATTGAAACACTTATTTTAACCTTCTTTTTCCGTTATATGAAAGAATTAATTGAAAACGGACACATCTATATTGCAACGCCTCCTTTATATTTAGTTAAAAAAGGAAATAAAAAGCAATATGCTTGGAATGATGAAGAGCGTGCCGCTATCATGAAAGAATTTGGTGAAAGCAGTAAAATACAACGTTACAAAGGTCTTGGAGAGATGAATGCAGAACAACTTTGGGATACCACAATGAATCCTGAATTTAGAACTTTACGTCAAATCCAGATAGATAATGGAGTAGAGGCAGACCGTGTATTCTCAATGTTAATGGGAGACGAAGTGCCACCTCGTAGAGATTTTATAGAACGAAACGCTATTTACGCTAATATTGATGCATAAATTTTTATTTGCAGTTTGCCTTGGGTTCTCCCTATCGGCAAATGCACAATTTGAAGATGTTAATGCTGTCGCGGAAGATTTAATTTTTCTTACAGAAAAATACATTTCTCCCGCAGCAGAAGCATCTGCTTATCAAGCTTCAGGTGGATGGTTTTCTAACTTTACACCAAAAAAACTTTGGGATGTTGAGGTTTCACTTCAATTTAACGCCTTGCTTATTCCAAAAAAGGCTAAGACGTTTTTAATAGATGAAGCAGAACTTCAAAATATTTCAGTGCAAGGTAGTCAAACCTTTGCATATAGTCCAACCGCTTTAGGAGGCGATAATGTACAAGTGTTAGAAGGTTCAATTAATGGAGAAGTGTTCGAGTTTGATGCGCCAGAAGGAATTAATGATAGTTCTGTAAAACATGGTCAAATTCAAGCTGCTGTAGGTTTATGGAAACAAACTAATCTTATAGTTCGGTATGCACCAAACATTAAAATTAATAAAACCAAATACCAATCTTTTGGTGTTGGTTTGTCTCATCATTTAAACCAGTGGATTAATCCGCTTAAAAATAGCAGTTACAATTTCGGAGTTTTAGTAAATTATTCGAACTATAAAGTTAATGACGATTTTAATGAGGCCGACCTTATTTTAGGGACGATAAACAGTATAGCAGTAAGCGGTACTTCTTTTGGTGGAAGTTTTGTCGCATCAAAAAGTATAAAACAATTTGATTTTTCAACAGCAATAGGATTTATGTCTTCTAAATTCGAATATAGTGTTGGAGGAGAAGGAGATTTACTGCTTCAAATTTTAAATGATTCTTTAGAAGGATTAGAAGCCTCTAAAACTAATTTTAAAGCAGATGTCAATGTTAATTACCGCATCAAAGACTTCTCAATTAATACAATGCTTACCTTTGGAGATTATACGAATTTGAATTTTGGGATTAATTATAACATAAATTAATTTTTGGATTGGATTTTTATTTTTTACCGCATACTTTAATTATTCTTTAACATGGATTCTTTTCGCTTTGTTTAATTTTAGTAACACAAAATTAAATTTAGACTTATGAAAAAGATGTTATTTTTAATAATGGGATGCGCAATAGTTTCAACACTAACTGCTCAAGAGAATATTGATGAACTATTAGCGGCTGGTGTAAATGATGCCAAGCGTTTTTCTGAAAATTATATAAAACCTGCTAATGATGGTTTAGCTTATGGGATAAATGTTGGGTGGTTTAATAATGCAGCAACTCCAAAAAGATTTGGATTTGAATTAAGTTTAATTGGAAACGCGAGTTTTATTAAAGACGAGCAAAAAACTTTTAATCTTAATGTAGCCGAGTATGAAAACATTCGTTTTCCAGATAATAGTCCTAACAAAAATGTAGCTACAGCTCTTGGGCATAATGACCCTGCTCAAACAGTTATAATAACCTACGAAGATCCTATTTTTGGTAATCAAGAGGCTGAATTTGAATTGCCTACGGGTATTGGAGCTGCTAATATTAATATTATTCCAACCGTTTTTTTACAAGCCAGTTTTTCACCATTTAATGGAACGCAGGTTAAAGCCCGGTACTTCCCAAAAGTAGACCGTGAAGATGCAAAAGTTGGGCTATATGGTTTTGGGCTTCAACAGGATTTTACAGCATTATTGCCAGCAGATAAAGCGTTGCCAATAGCCATCTCAGGGTTAGTGGCATATACTCATTTAGATGGAAGTTACGACTTTACTAACCAAGGTGTGGTTAATGGAGAAAACCAACGTATTGAAACCGAAACAAATACCTTTTTGTATCAGGCAATAGTGAGCACAAAGTTAAAAGTGATAAATTTTTATGGTTCTTTAGGGTACATGTCGGGTAAAAATAAAACAGACCTGCTAGGAACTTATGTAGTTAGTGATGGGGTGTTTTTTAGCGAAGAAATTACAGATCCGTTTTCAATATCTTCAGATACTAAAGGTTTGCTTACTACTTTAGGAGCAAGTTTAAAAGCAGGTTTTTTTGGCTTAAATGCCAGTTATACTATTGCAGATTTTAATAGTGCTTCCTTAGGAATAAATTTTATGTTTTAATCTATAAGCTCATCATCTACAGCATTTTTGCAATAGAAATGTGTTTTTTAATTAATTAAATCGGTCTAATAAAAAATTGGAATCGCAGTTATAATTTGCGGTTAAATTCATAAATTCGCAAAAGATATTTAACTAATTAAAAAAAACATAAATGAAAGTAACAGTTGTTGGAGCAGGAGCAGTAGGTGCAAGTTGTGCAGAGTATATTGCAATTAAAAATTTTGCTAGCGAAGTCGTTTTATTAGATATTAAAGAAGGCTTTGCTGAAGGTAAAGCAATGGATTTAATGCAAACTGCTTCTTTAAATGGGTTTGATACTAAAATAACTGGAGTTACCGACGATTATTCTAAAACAGCCAATAGTGATGTTTGTGTAATTACCTCTGGGATTCCAAGAAAGCCAGGAATGACTCGTGAAGAGTTAATTGGTATTAATGCAGGGATTGTTAAAACAGTATCTTCAAATTTAATTGAAAACTCTCCAAACACAATTATTATCGTGGTATCAAATCCAATGGATACCATGACTTATTTAGTGCATAAAACAACAGGTTTACCTAAAAATAGAATTATTGGTATGGGTGGAGCATTGGACTCTGCACGTTTCAAATACCGTTTAGCGGAAGCTTTAGAAGCACCAATCAGTGATGTAGATGGCATGGTAATTGGAGGCCATAGTGATACAGGTATGGTGCCATTAATTAATAAGGCAACAAGAAATAGTGTAAATGTTTCGGAGTTTTTAAGTGAAGAGCGTATGCAACAAGTGGTGGAGGATACCAAAGTTGGTGGAGCAACACTTACAAAATTATTAGGAACTTCTGCATGGTATGCACCAGGTGCTGCAGTTTCTGGGATGGTTCAGGCTATAGCTTGTGATACCAAAAAAATATTTCCATGTTCAGCATTATTAGAAGGTGAGTATGGTCTTAATGATTTAGCAATTGGAGTACCTTGTGTTTTAGGAGCTAATGGTATTGAAAAGATTGTAAATATTAGCTTAAATGATGCGGAAAAAGCAAAATTAAGTGAATCTGCAGAAGGCGTTAAAAAAACTAACGGATTGTTAGAATTATAATAATATAATATTAAATAAAATCAAATGAAAAGAATTTTAGTATTGCTTGTGTTAATGGTATCATTTACAATGATCGCACAAAATAAAATTGAAGAAGGTGTAGTCATTTCAACACAAAAAATGTCTAGTCCTAATCCTGAGGTAGCTGCCCAATTAGCTATGGTTGGAGACGTTGTTACAACAACTCAATTCAAAAAAGGAAAAATGCATACTCAGGTAAATAGTATTATGATGGGGAATAATACTACAATTATGGACAGCGATGCTAAGAAAATGTTAGTTTTAAGTGAGTCTATGAATGGTAAAACTTATGTAATGAAAGATATTGACCCAAACGAAGAAGAGGTTGATAAATTTGATATTACTAAAGGAGATGAAACAAAAACCATTTTAGGTTACGAATGTCAAGAATATAATGTTGCCGTAAATGAAGGCGGGGTTAAAATGAACATGACTGTTTTTACAACCGACAAAATTAAGGCTCAAAATGAGCAATTAAACAAAATGGGTTCTAAGCTAGAAGGTTATCCAATGTACATGAAAATTGAAATGAATCAAGGTGGAATGGACATGATAATTGAAAGTGAAGTAACTAAAGTAGAAGCTAAACCTATAAAAGATGAAGTGTTTAGTTTAAAAATTCCAGAAGGATATACCAATGCTCAAGCAGCAATGGAAGAAGGAAAATAAATTTTACTTAAAATATATTAATTTTAAAAAGACTGTAGAAATACAGTCTTTTATTTTTATATTTGGAGCATGAAAATGAAATGGTTAGGTTTTAGTTTAGTGTTTTTATTAGTAGCTTTTGCTATTAGTAAGGAACATAGCTGCAAACCGAATCAAGAATTATTTCTTAGTCCTTCAAAGTTTTACCAAATTTCTAAAGATCAAGATGATGTAATTGGTCAAATTCAGGAGAAACTTACTAGTTTAGGTGTTACAGATTTAATTATAGAATACTCTAATAATGGAGAGGTTTCTATTAGATACTACAGTGCGTATCAGCCTGACTTTATACAATCTCACCTTGAAGAAGAATTTCACGTAACGGTAGACACTATTTCAAATCCTAATTCTACAAATTCTGGTTTTGATGGTGTTATTGTAGTAGAACGCAAAAATGAAGTGAACCGTAATCTGGATATTAGTTTAAGCGCCTTTTTAAAGCCTGCTAAAGCTAATTCAGAGAATGTACAACTAAATTGTAAAAAAGAACTTTCAGGCTTTTCTCAAAAAGCCTATAGTAATACAGAGCATAACACAGCAAATGTTCGTGCTGGGCCAGTTGCCTAATTTCAGGAAATAGTCAACTTTTTATACTATTTCAAATGTTACAACATTTAGGGTGTAACCCATATAAATTTTCAAATTAAAATTAATTGTCTAATTATGAGGTAAAGTCTATATTTGCCCGATTTTAATATTAGATAAAAACAAAAAAAACATGCAAAACAAAGGTTTAGTTATACTATTCGCTATTTTATTTGGAGCGGTTAGTATCTACCAATTGTCTTTTTCATTTAAAAACAATGCGGTAGAAAATCAAGCAAACGAATATGCTTTAAGTAAAGCAGACGCATCTGCAAAAGATTATAAGGAACAAGTAAGTATTTTAGAAGCTAATTATTTAGACTCTTTATCTCAAAGTAAAGAAAATTTGTTTTTAGGAAACACCTATTCTGAGGTTAAAGACAATTCTATGAAATTAGGTTTAGACCTTAAAGGTGGTTTAAATGTAATTTTACAAGTGTCTGTAAAAGACATTTTAAAGGGATTAGCTAATAATACTACAGATCCTACATTTGGTAAAGCTTTATTAAGAACCGACGAGTTACAAAAAGATTCTCAAAACACGTATTTAGAAGATTTTTATGTGGCTTTTGATGAATTAAAAGGTGATAAAAAATTAGCTTCTCCAGATATATTTGCTACAAAATCATTATATCCTGAAATTAGTATTAATACTTCAGAAGATGATGTCAAAGCAGTTTTAGATCGTAAGGTAGATGAGTCTATCGTTTCTGCTTTAGAGGTATTAAGAACACGTATAGATCAATTTGGTGTATCTTCTCCAAACATTCAGCGTTTAGGTACTTCTGGACGTATTTTGGTAGAATTACCTGGCGTCAAAGATGTAGAACGTGCAACGGAATTAATTACTAGTACTGCTCAATTAGAATTTTGGGATGCTTATAAGGGTCAAGAGTTTATAGGCTTTATTTACCAGGCTAATGAGATTTTAAAAGGAAAAGGTGCTTCAGAAGAAACAGCAGAAACTGCACAAGACTCAACAGTAGTTAAAACTGAAGAAGAAAAAGCTATTGAAGCTTTAACAGGTTCTAAAGACGAAACAGTTACAGAAGAAAATCCTTTAGTAGATTTAGTTAAAGGTCCTGGTTACCAAGGTGGTCCAGTTGTAGCTATGTTTAGTCAGTCGGATTCTAGAAAAGTTTTAGAGTTATTAAATTCTACTGAAGTAAGAGCAAGTTTACCTGCAGAATATAAAGATGTTATTTTCGCATTTGGAAAGCCTAAGGCAGATACAGATTTAGTAGAGCTTTATGCTTTAAAAGGAAATAGAGAAGGAGTTCCACAACTTAGTGGAGCTGTAATTGATGATGCTCGTCAGGAGTACAATCAAATCAACCAGCCAGTTGTAACAATGCAAATGAATCCGAAAGGAGCTAAAATCTGGGAAGAAATGACCGATAATGCTGCTAAAACTGGAGGAGAAATAGCGATTGTTTTAGATAATGTGGTATACTCAGCACCTGGTTTGCGTAATGGTAAAATTTCTGGTGGACGTTCTGAGATTTCAGGAAGCTTTACATTAAATGAAGCATCAGATTTAGCTAACGTTTTACGTGCGGGTAAATTACCAGCAAAAGCAGAAATGATTCAAAGTGATGTGGTAGGACCATCATTAGGTCAGGAAGCAATAGATTCTGGTACGATGTCTTTCATCATAGCATTAGTTTTAGTGTTATTATGGATGGCTTTATATTATGGTAAAGCAGGTTTATATGCAGATATCGCAATGCTATTTAATATCTTATTAATCTTCGGTATTCTTTCTGGTATTGGAGCAGTTTTAACATTACCTGGTATTGCTGGTATTGTATTAACTATTGGTATGTCTGTAGATGCGAACGTACTTATTTTTGAGCGTATTAGAGAAGAGTTAGATAAAGGAAAAGATAGAGCATCTGCTATTAAAGATGGTTTTAATAACGCTTTATCTTCAATCTTAGATGCAAATATTACTACAGGTTTAACGGCATTAATATTATTCTTATTTGGTACTGGACCTATTAAAGGGTTTGCAACAACTTTATTAATTGGTATTGCAACCTCTTTGTTTACAGCAATCTTTATTACGCGTTTATTTATAGATAAGTCTTCTGTAAAAGGTGGTAAGTTAGATTTTACAACTGCTATTACTAAAAGCTGGTTTAGAAATATCAATATTGAGTTTTTAAAGAAACGTAAAATAGCATATATTATTTCTGGAGTATTAATTTTAGGTAGTGTTGTATCGTTATTTACTAATGGTTTAGACCAAGGAGTAGACTTTGTTGGAGGAAGAACGTATAAAGTGCGTTTTGCTAATCCAGTAAGTGCTGCTAAAGTATCTTCAGAGTTATCTCAACCAGATGTGTTTGGAAGCGCTGTAGCTAAAACAGTTGGAGACAATAACGATTTAAATATTACAACAAAATATAAAATTGATGATACTTCTCAAGAAACCGATGAAGAAATTAGAAGTACATTATTTACTGCTTTAAAACCTTATTTAAATGGATTAACTTATGAGCAGTTTATAGACAATTCTAATGAGAATAAGCAGGTTGGTATTATGGAGCAATACAAAGTGGCTCCATCAATAGCAGATGATATTAAGAAAGCATCATTCTGGGCTGTTTTAGGATCTTTAGTAGTGGTATTCTTATATATATTATTTAGATTTAAGAGATGGCAATTCTCTTTAGGAGCTGTAGCGGCAGTATTCCATGATGTTTTAATTGTATTAGGGGTCTTCTCGATTACACATAAATTTATGCCATTCTCAATGGAAGTTGATCAAGCATTTATTGCGGCTATATTAACTGTAATTGGTTATTCATTAAATGATACTGTGGTTGTATTCGATAGAATTCGTGAGTACTTTAATGAATTTACAGGTATGCCATTCTCTAATGTTATAGACAAGTCTTTAAGTAGTACCTTAAGCCGTACGTTAAACACGTCTTTAACTACATTAGTTGTGTTATTAGCCATCTTTATTTTTGGAGGTGAGTCTATTCAAGGCTTTATGTTTGCATTAATTGTAGGTGTGATTGTTGGTACATACTCATCTTTATTTATTGCAACACCAATTATGTTTGATACGGTTAAGAGTGGAAGCGCTGCAGAATCATTACGTAAGAAGGAAGAAGTAATTGATGAAACAGTTGTAAAATAATTTACATGTTTAAATAATTTTAAAAATGCCTTAACGAAAGTTAAGGCATTTTTTTGTTTAGATATACCTTTCAGCAATAACTAAGCTATTTACAGCAAATTAATAATAAACTTTATATTTAATTCTTTTATTTTTAACATGAAAATGTTAAACACATACTCTAAAATAGTAATTCTATTTACATTATTTTTTGGCCAATTTATCTATGGTCAAGAACCAGTGAGCATACACTTAACTGAAGAAAATGGTTTGCCAGATGTTGAGTTTTATAGTATGCTAGAAGATCAAAGTGGCTACATGTGGTTGTCTGGAAATAAAGGTTTATTTAGATACGATGGAGAAGAATTTAAGTCATTTTCTCATTCAAAAAAACGAGGAAGATCTTTTTTTAATTTAAAAACTGATGCTAAAGGAAGAGTTTGGTGTAACAATATTGCAGGTCAATTTTTTTATGTTGAAAACAATCAATTGTCTTTGTTTATTGATTTAGGGAACCGACTAAATGGAAGCTTAGCAGATTATGTGATTTTTAAAAACTATTTAGTAATTAATGGAAATAAAGAAATTTTATTTATCAACCTCGATACAAAAAAAATTGATGCTAAACCAGGAATAGTTGGTACTTCAATAGGCTTTGTAAATGAAAAAAACCAATTGATTAATATAAATGAAGATTATGAATTATCAGTTTATGAAAGTCCAAAAAAATTAAAAACATTAAAAAATACGGACATTAAAAGTTTTGAAGCTAAAGAAACTTTAGGCTTTACAAAATATTTTAAAGATCATAAAGATGTTTACTTTTTTTTATTTAATAAATATAAAAGAGATGGTAAAATATATAGGTTTCAGTCAAATGTTTTAACTCCATTACAAATACCAAAAGCTCTAAAAGAATTACATCTTGACTATGTCTACATTGAAAATGCTATTTGGTATGTTGCTTCATCAAAAGGGTTGTTTAAGTTAAAGCGAAACGGAGACTCTTTAGAGATTTTATCACACTATTTTCAATCGACGTACATAACCTCTATCATAAGAGACTTTAATAAAAATCTTTGGGTTTCAACTTTAAATAAAGGTGTTTATGTTATCCCAAACGAGGATTTAATACGTTATTCCAATTCTAATGCTATTTCAGTTATTGAAAAAAAATCTGAATTTGAAGCTTTTATTGGTGATAGAAAAGGTCATTTAAAACAATTAAACCTGAAGAAACAACAGTTAAAAACTGTAAACCACATATCAGATAATAGTTCAATAAGAGCATTAAGTTATAATAAGAAAACTAACAAATTACTTTATGTATCTGATTTAAAAACGGTTTCAATTAATGAAAATAATTTAGAAAATTATACCTTAAAGCGATTACCTTCTTTAAAATCTTTAGACAAAGTTAATGACACTTGCTACGTAGTAAGTCTACCGCACAATGCAGCATTAATATCTCAAAATAAAACCCAAGAATTAATAGGACAACGAACCTATAAATCATTAGTGTCTCGAGATAAAAAACAAATACTAGTGAGTTCTGTAAAAGGTTTGTTTTTATTTGATTTTCCTAGTTTAAAATCACAAACAATACGTTTTAAAGAAAAACCAGTATATGCCTATGACTTAACACAAACCAATGATGGTGTTTTTTGGGTTGCGACTTATAACATTGGAGTTTTAGGTATAAAGAACAATAAGGTTGTAGCGCATTTAAATAAAGAAAAAGGTTTAGCGTCTAATGTAACTAACAAAATTAAAGCAGATGGTAATAATTTATGGATATCTACCGAATCTGGTTTACAACTTTATGATAGAACTTATCATACTTATAAAACCATTTCAAAATTAAATGGAATTAATTCCTATAATATTAATCAACTAGAGGTTTTAGGCGATGAAGTAGTGTTTTCCTCTAATTTGGGCCTGTTCAGTTTTAATAAAAACTCGATTTTTAAACCAAAAAATGTTCCAGAAGTATATTTTACTCAAGTAGTCGTAAATGGTATTGAGCAAGATTTAGAACCAAATTATACCTTAAAACAAAACGCATCAGAAATTACTTTTAATTTTCATAGCAAAGGTTTTCAAGCTTCAAAATTTATAGAGCATTATTATCAACTTAAAAAATTTGATACTACATGGGTAAAGGCAACTAATGGGCAGGTCAAATTCAATACGCTTCCAGAAGGAGATTTTACATTTAACATTAAAGCTAAAAATAGATTTGGTAAAACCTATTCAAAAACAAAAAGTATACAAATAAAAGTTGTATTGCCATTTTACAAACAATTATGGTTTTACCTTTTAATTAGTATGTTGACTATTAGTGTTGTTGTTGTTTATTTTAAAAGAAAACTTAGACGTAAAGAATCCCTAAAACAAAAAGAGTTAAAACAATTAGAGTTAGATAAACAATTAGTGAATTTAAAATTAGAGAATTTGCGTTCTCAAATGAACCCACATTTTATATTTAATGCATTAAATTCAATTCAAGAATATATTGTTTTAAATCAGCAAAACTTAGCAAGTACTTACTTGGTTAAGTTTTCAAGATTAATACGAATGTACTTAGAGCAAAGTCAGGAGCAAGAAGTGACTTTAGAGCAAGAATTACAAGCATTAAAACTATACTTAGAATTAGAAAAAGTTCGTTTTGAACAAGAACTAAATTATAACTTAGATGTCGATACGACATTAAACCAGCAACTCATTAAATTACCGTCCTTATTTATACAACCATACATAGAAAATGCCTTAAAACATGGGCTTCATCATAAGTTAGATAACAGAAATCTAAACATAACATTTTGTCAACATAAAAACCAGTTAATATGTGCAATTACAGATAATGGTATTGGTCGAGAAGCCGCTAATAAATTAAAGCAGCAACATATTAATTTTCATAAGTCATTTGCAACTCAAGCCAACAAAAAGCGTGTAGATTTAATAAATAAAGATCGCAAAGAAAAAATAAAAGTAGAAATCATAGATTTATATACCGAAAATAACAAACCAAATGGTACGCAAGTACTTATAAAAATACCACTATAATGAAAGCTATAATTATAGACGACGAGCGTAAAGCACAAAATTTAATGGAAGCTTTATTACAACAAAACTGTATTGAAGTTAATAGCATTCTTAAAGCCTCTAATTTGTTAGAAGGCATAAAAATAATAAAAGAAACTCAGCCAGATATTGTATTTTTAGATATTGATATGCCACAACATTCTGGCTTAGAAATATTAGACTTTTTTGATAACCAACCTATAGACTTTCAAATTATATTTGTTACAGCGTATAATCAATACGCAGTAGAAGCCTTTAAATTATCTGCCATAGATTACCTATTAAAACCTGTAGATGTTCAAGAATTAATAACGGCGGTAAACAAAGCACAACATATTATTGAAAATAAAAGTATAAATAATCAAATAAGAGATTTAAAACAAGCATTTAAACAGCTGGCTATAAATAAAGTGGCATTAGAGATTCCTAAAGGAATTATATTTGCAGCCGAAGATGATATTCTTTATTTTGAAGCCGACGGAATGTACACTAAAGTTCATTTACTAAACAACCGTACAGAACTTATTTGCAAACCACTAAAGCACTTTGTAAGTCAGCTAGAAAGCAAAGTGTCATTTTACAAACCGCATCGCTCGTATTTAATTAATCTAAAGCATATTAACGAATTATCTAAAAAAGACGGCTTTCATTTAATTATGGAAAACAATAAAAGTATTCCAGTCTCAAAAGATAAAAAAGAAGAGTTTATGCAAATTATAGCAGAGGTTTTTTAAGGAGCTATTTCCAGCTTTCACGACTCAATCTTTTTTTTGCGCATAAATGCAACGTAAAAAAAGGATTTCAAACAAATCGCTCAATCTGGGCTAAAAACTAGGCTGAAATAAAAAAACACATTCAGCAAAAAAATAAAGGGTTTCAGAAAAAAAAACAATATTAAAGGTGTTAGTATGAGCAAATTTGTATTTGTAATAATCACAAATACATAATTATGAAAACACGATTACTATTATTGCTATTATTTGCAAGTAGTTTTGCTTTAGCACAAATTCCTACAGATGATATAACGAGGTATTTATTTTCAAACGGAAATTTAATTAATGAAGCCAATAGTGGTGTGGGTGATTTGGTGCAGTCTGGTACAGCATCAACAACTACTAATGGTATTGAAGGTATTCCTAATAATGCTTTAAAAATTAATTCCGACTCGTTTGATGGTTCGGCTGTCGTAACAAGTTCAACCACAACAGAATTTTCTTACAGCTTTTGGTTTAAATTAAGTGGTAATGCTACAAGTGAACAAGAGATCATTAGATTTACAAATCAAGATGGGCATAGAATTTTTTTTAACCAACAAACTTTCAGTAATGGTGCAGTCGATTTTAAATGGAGAATAGAAGATAGTTCAGGTTCTGGGACAGGAAGATTAGCTACAGAGTCTAGTTTAAATGATGGTAACTGGCATCATATTGTAATGACAAGTACAGCGGTTACTAATCCTACAAATTTTATGGAATTAAGAATTTATTTAGATGGGGTTTTTAGCCAAAATTTAACCAATTCTTCTGGTCCTTTTACTAATGGAAATATATTCTATAGTAGTCATGCTACAACAATTTCTAACCAAACTTCTACTGGTTTTACAAACGATATAGATAATGTAAGGGTTTATGATAGAACCTTAACACAAACAGAAATTACAGCATTAGCAAACGAAATTGTAAATGCAATGAATCCAACGGACGATTTAATAACGTATAGTTTCGAAAACGGAAGTTATTTAAATTATGCAAATGCATCAAACAATTTAAGTTTAGACAGTGGTGCTACAAATACTGTTAATGGGCATTGTGGTGAATCTAATAGTGCGTTACAAAGTGCTGGAGGAACACGTTTAAAGGCATCGGGAATAAATGGTTCTACCGAAGAAACTTCATACAGTTTTTTTGTAAGTACCACAGCCACAGGAAATTTTAGTGAAATCGTTCATCATTTTTCAAATTATAATAACACGTCCATTTTCTCTGGGTCAACAGCGGTTTTAGATGGGAATAAAATTACTGTTGTAATGCGACCATTTTGTGGTACTGGTTTATGTGCTCAGCAATCTGGATATCTAAATACAATTGGCAGTACAGTAGTAAATGATGGAAATTGGCACCATATAGCTTATACTGTAGCAAAAAATACAATAGGCTCAGATATTCAGTATGAAATTAAATTGTACATAGATGGCGTTTTAGATGCAACAAATACGACTGGTCTTATTCCAGCTTCTAATAATCCAGCATACATAAACGGAACTAACGAAATACGATTATTTAGCGGTAGTGGCGATTTTTATGTGGGATCTCTAGATGATGTACGTATTTTTAATCGTGTACTTTCACAGCCTGAAATTGTTCAAATGTCTAGTTACTGCATTCCATTAAGTCCTTCTATTGTTTATGTAGATGCTGGAGCTACAGGCGCTAACAATGGTAATACTTGGGCAGATGCTTACACAAGCTTAACTACAGCATTGTCAAACAATCCATCAACAGGACCAACCAAAGAATTTTGGGTAAAAGCAGGTACTTATACGTTAACATCTCTTAATGATAAATTTATAATTAGTGAAAATCAAAAGGTTTATGGAGGTTTTAATGGCACCGAGACCATGTTGAGCCAAAGAGATTCAGACGCTAATGAAACCATACTTTCTGGCGACGTTAATTCAAACGATAATGGAATCTTACAATTTAATGAAACCACGTATGCCGATAATGCATATAATGTAGTTAGTGTAGTAGGTAGTAACATCCTTTTAGATGGTTTAACAATTAAAGGAGGAAATGCAACTGGTTTTGGTTCCAATCCTTCTATTAGGTCTGGTGCAGCAATTATTATAAGCCAAAATGCAAAAAATGCAGATTTTAATAGGTTGCTAATTGACGGTAATAAGGTAATCGATGGTGGAGTTGTTTATTTTAATCAATCATCAGGTCAAACGGGCAACTATAATTATAACTTTACAAACTGTATTTTTAGAAATAATTTAGGTCGATTTGCAGCGGTTTATTATGCCTCTAATCCTAGAACCTCTGGAACCGCTAAAACAGTATTTGTTAATTGTGTTTTCTATGATAATATAGTAGCAAATGTTCCTGGATATAATCAAGGTACAAATACTTTATTCTGGTTTAGAACAGATGTGTCCACAACACATATTGGCGAATTTATAAATTGTACTGTCTCAAGTAACGATTTTAATGCATCAAACTACACAGCTAGTATTATTTCGGCATCTCGAATAAATGGTAATTGTACCGTTAGGTTGTATAACAGTATATTGTGGGATAATAAAAGAGCAGATAATAATGCGGAGCATAGCACTATAGGTAGTTTTGGTTCACAAGCAGTTGCTACACGTGTGGTTAGAAATAGCATTGCGCCAAATTTTAGCTCTGGAATTGCTCAAAACTCTAGCACATCAAACCCAATGTTAGGTAGTTTTCCAGGTAAATATAAATACCAAATAGGTAACTCGTCTTCATTTGCAATAGATTTTGGAGATAATTCATTTTTTCCAGCATCAGTTACTAGCGATTTGCTTGGAAATCTTAGAATTTTTGGTTCTCAAATAGACGCTGGAGCATACGAGTATAATTCTACACTTAGCAATGAAGCTTTTACAGTTAATGAAAATGTTGTGAAAATTTATCCAAATCCTACATCTAATAGTTTAAACATTTTAACAGATAAGGAGCTGGAAAGCGTCAAAGTTTATGATGTTTTGGGAGCACTTGTATTGAGTGAGAAAACAAATAAAATAAATGTATCTGGTCTAGCGAGTGGTGCGTATATCATAAAAATAAAAACAAAGTTTAGCCAACTTATTACCAAGCGTTTTATTAAACAATAATTAAATTGGTAATTAAAAATTTAGACAGTTTTAAAAATGCCTTAACGAAAGTTAAGGCATTTTTTTATAAATACGTTAAGGGTTTTGATAATGCCCGTTTGCCCAGTTTATACTGGGTTGTATCCATGCATCTAAAGCTTTAAATAAAAAGCCATGTCTTAATCCTGTATGTAGTTGGAGGTCTTTATAATGTCTAATAGCGCAAGTTGAGGTTTCTTTTCTTCCAATAGCAGAAACGCCAAAAGGATCGGTTTCCTCGTAGATATTTAGAATGTTGCCACAGTAGTTAATATCTGGTATGGTTTCGAGATCTTGAGTCCTAAAACTAGCAATGAAAACAAAATTTAGGTCAGGGTTTTGAGCAATAGTTGAAACATATTGCGCTATATAACCGCCTTTTGAGGTTCCAATGATAGTAATGTGCTTTGGATGTATCCCTTTTTTAATAAGATCATTTATTTGAGCGACTATGCCTTCCGCATAATCACGAGCATTAACATTACTTTGTCTTTGTTCGCTAATAACCGTGAACGATGCTTTTTTAAATGCTGAAAGTATTTCGTTGTACTCGGTGCGTCCGTATTCTGGATGAGATTCGTTAATGCTATGCTCTTCCAGGAAGCGGTTATGGAGAAAGAAAATATAGCGTTCTTTTGGTGATTCGGAACAGTTGAAGCAAATAGTTAAAGCAATAAGTACAATTAGTAGAGATAATTTCATCCTATTAAAATACAAAAACAGAATGAATTGTTTTTAGTTGAATACTATATAATCTCCATTAGAAATTTTCCAAACTTCACTCAAACCTGCGTTCACTTCTAAAACATACATGGCGGGTTGTTCTGAAGGTAATGAAGACTCATCCAAGGGTTTTGCATTTTTTTGAATACTAACCACAGCCTTATCTTTATTTAAATAGATAATGTCCAAAGGAATTAAAGTGTTTTTCATGTAAAAAGAACGTGGTTGTTCATCTTTAAAAATAAATAACATGCCTTCATTTGGATTCATGCTTTTACGGTACATTAAACCTGTTTGTGTTTCGTAATCGGATTTTGCGAACTCGATATTTAAAGAAGCAATTAAAGAATCCGTATCTTTTTTTAATAGTTGAAGTTCTCCTTCTTTAGTAAAACCAATGTCTTGCTGAGGTGCAGAGCTTTGTTTTTGCTCTTCTTTACAAGAAAAACATACTATTAAAAGACAAAAAAACACAATTCTAAACATCTGTTATACCGTTTTTTGTTTGTAGCCAAACATAAAATATAATCCAATAATGATAAACGGAATACTTAACCATTGTCCGGTATTTAAACCAAACCAGTTTATGTATTCTTCACCTTGTGGCTCTTTTACAAATTCTACAAAGAAACGTACAGACCATAATAACACTAGAAAGAGACCGAATAAAAAACCGGTTTGCTCACTTTTATTGGTCTTACTATAAAAGTACCACAATGCTAAAAACACAAATATATAGCTAAACGATTCGTATAATTGCGCAGCATGTCTTACTGGAACAGCTTCTAATAAGTCATTAAATTTGGGATTGTTAGTAACGGCTTTGTAAGCTTCTTTATAATCTTTAATACCAGTTTCTGCAACAATTTGTCTTTTGTTGTAATGGTCTTGTATAAAACGAACACCTAAGTCGCTATTGGTTACTTTTCCTATAATTTCTGAATTAATAAAGTTTCCAATTCTAATAAATATTGCGCCAGAAGCTACAGGTATAACGATACGATCTAAAATCCACATTAAAGATTTGTAATTATATTTTTTACGATACAAATACATACTAACTATAATCCCTATAGCAGCACCATGACTCGCTAAACCTTGGAAGCCAGTAAACTCGAAACCACCCACAAATCGGAAAGGTAAAAAGATACTTAACGGGTCTTGAAAAATAAGCTCGCTTTGGTAAAATAAGACGTGTCCTAAACGTGCTCCCAGCATTGTAGCTAAAACCGTGTACATAAATAACGGATCTAAGTACTCCGGATTTATTTTCTCTCGTTTAAAAATATACTTCATGATGTTGTAACCCAGTAAAAAGGCTACAATCCACATGACACTGTAAAAATGTATTTTGAAATTTCCTATAATATCGATTCCTGTAGTTGGGTTCCAATCTATGGTAAGTAAATGCATGGTTGTTTTTTATGTGATGTAAAGATAGTATTAATCGCTAATTTTTAAACCAATTTTATAATTTTAACCTAAGCTTTTGAAGATTTTAAACTGTTAAGGATAGGAATGGCATCCTTTTTTTGGTGGCGCTTAAGCCAAAAACAGATAAAATGGATAGCCTGGCTTTTTATAATTTGATAAAATTTTAAAAAGAACAGCCTGAATAATTATATCATGGTACTGGGTCGTAACCATTCCCGCCAAAAGGATGACAACTAAAAATCCGTTTTACGCTAAGCCATCCACCTTTAAACAAACCATGTTTTTGAAGGGCTTCTTTGGTATAGCTTGAACAGGTGGGTTGATATCTGCAGCTCGCTGGTGTAAAAGGCGAAATGTAATTCTGGTAAATTTTTATAAGGAATAAAAAAGGCGCAATAAGTATGTTTTTCATAATATAGCGCCTTATTTTTTAAATACTAAATGTGGTACCGTCTTTACCGTCATTTAACTTTATCCCTAATTGTAAAAGTTGATCTCTAATTTGATCCGACAAAGCGAAATTTTTATTAGCACGTGCTTCTTGTCTTAATTTAATAAGTAATTCTATGGTGCCCGATAGTTTGTTAGTACCTTTTTCTTGAGATTCAGATTCGTTTTGTAAGCCTAAAATATCAAATACAAATGCGTGTATACTTTGGGTAAAAGTTTCAAGGTCTGTTGTTGTTAAAGTTGCTTTGTTATCAATTAAAGCATTGATGTGTTTAACGGCTTCAAACAAATGTGAAATTAAAATAGGCGTATTAAAATCGTCATTTAAAGCATCATAACATTTTTGCTGCCATTCTAAAACATTAAATGTTGAAGTGCTTACGGCTTGAACTTCTTTAACATGCTTAATGGCTTCCATTAAACGATGATAGCCTTTTTCGCTAGCTAATAACCCTGCATCTGTTAGGTCTAAAACGCTGCGATAAGACGATTGCATCATGAAAAAACGAATAACGCTTGGGCTAAAACCTTTAGTCATAAAGTCGTTTTCTCCAGAAATTAATTCGGCAGGATTAATAATATTACCTGTGCTTTTAGACATTCTGGCACCGTTAAGTTCCAGCATATTAGCATGCATCCAGTAATTTACAGGGGTTTGACCTTTAGCCGCTTGATTTTGTGCAATTTCACACTCGTGATGAGGGAATTTTAAATCCATTCCGCCACCATGAATATCAAACTGGTCGCCCAAATATTTTGTGCTCATAGCAGTGCACTCCAAATGCCAACCAGGAAAACCATCGCTCCATGGACTAGGCCAACGCATAATATGGGTTGGCTCGGCTTTTTTCCAAAGAGCAAAATCCTGTGGGTTGCGTTTGTCGCTTTGTCCATCTAATTCTCGGGTATTATGAATTAAATCTTCAAGCTTACGTTTGCTTAAAATACCGTAGTTATTTGTTTGATTGTATTTATGAACATCAAAATAAACAGACCCATTAATTTCATAAGCAAAACCATTGTCTATAATAGTTTTAATCAATTCAATTTGTTCTATGATATGGCCAGTTGCGGTAGGCTCTATGCTTGGCGTTAAGAAATTAAACTGGTTTAAAGTGTTGTGGAAATCAACCGTATAACGTTGTACAATTTCCATAGGTTCAATTTCTTCTAAACGCGCTTTTTTGGTAATTTTATCTTCACCAACATCGGCATCATTTTCTAAATGCCCAGCATCGGTTATATTTCGTACATATCGTACTTTAAAACCTAAATGCTTTAAATAGCGAAAAATCATGTCAAAAGACATAAAGGTTCTTACGTTTCCTAAATGCACATTGCTATATACTGTAGGTCCACAAACATACATCCCAACATAACCTTCATGAATAGGTGTAAAAAGCTCTTTCTCTCCAGAAAGAGAATTGTAAATTTTTATGCTGTGTTGTTTGTAAAAAGACATGATATTTAAAAAGCTGTTTTATTAATGTGAAAAATTAAAACGTTGTATCAAGTTTAATGTAGTCTAAAAATTCGCGTTTGGTTTCTTTATCTTTAAACTTCCCACCAAATTCTGAAGTTACTGTACTACTTTCTATATCTCTAATACCTCTAGAGTTAACACAAAGGTGTTTGGCATCTATAACGCAAGCCACATCTTCTGTGCCTAAAACCTTCTGAAGCTCCTTTACAATCTGAATATTTAATCGTTCCTGAACTTGTGGTCGTTTAGCATAAAAATCGACTATACGATTCATTTTAGATAATCCAACTACTGTACCATTAGAAATATAAGCTACGTGCGCGCGACCAACTATAGGTAACAAGTGATGTTCACAGGTAGAATAAACCGTAATGTTTTTTTCAACTAGCATTTCACCATACTTGTATTTGTTTTCAAAAACAGATGCACTTGGTTTTTTCTTAGGGTTTAAACCGCCAAATATTTCATTAACAAACATTTTGGCAACACGGTTAGGGGTGCCTTTTAGGCTGTCATCAGTAAGATCAAGTCCTAAAGTGTTTAAAATATTGGTAACGTCCTTTTTAATAGATTCTATTTTTTCTGAATCTGAAATCTCAAAAGCATCAGCTCTTAAAGGTGTGTCTGAAGCTGAACCGACATGGCTATCTCCATAATCGTCGTTATCTAAAGAAATCGAATGATTATTCATGTTTAAATTTTATAAGTGGCAAAGATAAACAAATGGACTTTTAATATCGTAAAAATTCACTTTTTTGTAATTATATCATGCCCTTTAACAGTAACATTATCATATTTTTATTAAGTTTACCAATTACATTACTACATTTATAATATATCAGGTTATGAGAAAGTTAATATTAATAAGTTGTGCTTTAGTGGCATTTTGTTTTTCGAACTCTGTTCTTAGTCAAACGAAAAACAAAAAACAAGAATTGAATAAATTGGAGGTATTGAAAGCTCCGTTATCAGAAAAAGAGAAATCTCTTATTGTTGAAGCTTATTCTTTAGAGTATTTAAATCTTGTCCAGAAAAATAAAAGCTTAGAAATTCGTTTTAAAGATATTTTACGTAATAGGGTTCGATTAACAGAGGTTGTTTATAAAGAAAAGCTTGATCTTTACCCTCTTTTATCTTCAATAGGATTTTATACAGAGTTTAATAAAAATCTAGACAAGGATAAAGCTTTCAATAAGGAAAACTTTAACGTTTTGAAATATAATTTTAATTTTGATTCGGACATAAACTATGCAGTTAGAATAGATAATACTAATTTTATTTTAAGAGTAGATTCTCAATTTAAAAAATAATTATGAAAAAAATTACTTTAATAATATTTCTGTTTAGTTTGTTTACATTCGGACAGAATGTAGTAATGCAAAATGGTACATTTAATCAATGTGCTGGTACATTTACTGATTCAGGAGGGCCTTCTGGTACTTACGGTAACAATGAAAACTTTACAATAACCTTTTGTCCTACTACTCCAGGAGATAATGTCCAGTTAGATTTTACTGCTTTTTCTACACAAAATAATGCTGATATTTTAACCATATATAATGGTCCAGACACAACTTTTGATTTGATTGGAAATTATTCTGGTGGACCTGCTAATTCACCTGGAAGTATTTCTGCAATGTTAGAATTGGCACCAGGAGGAATGCAAAACCCCGATGGTTGTTTAACAATTGTTTTCATCTCAAATGCAACAGGTGTAACTACAGGGTGGTCGGCAAATATTAGTTGTTACACACCTTGTCAATTAATAACAGCTGAGGTGGCTTCTACAAATCCCACCATGGCTAGTCCAACGACTGTAGAATCTGCTCTTGGTGATCCTATAACATTTAATGGTGCGGGAACATTTTCAACAAGTGGTGCAGGTGCTACTTATTTATGGAATTTTGGTAATGGTGATACAGCAACAGGTCAGTCTGTGACATATACCTATCCTGCAATTGGTATTTATAATGTGACATTAACGATTACTGATACAAGTGGTTGCTCTAGTACTAACAATATTAATCTTCAGGCTATTATAGGTTCAACTACTGTTGGAAACCCAAATGTAGATGCTGGAAATGATGTTGCTATTTGTGCTGGCGAATGTACAACTTTAGACGCAGATTTCTTAGAAATTGGTGATACAAGCACATATACAATTGAGGCAATTCCTTTTGTGCCACCATTTCCTTTTAGTGGTCTCGCAAATTCTATAAACACAAATGTTGATGATAGATGGTCTGGAGTTGAAAACTTACCGTTTGACTTCTGCTTCTTTTTAAACACAGAAACACAATTTCAGGTTGGTTCCAATGGGGTAATTAGATTTGATGTTGATCCAGGTGATACTTCTAATGGATATGCTTTAGGAGCTGGAGATAATCTTCCTAATAATACAAATCCAACATTGGGAGAAGCAAACGTCTTTACTCCTGTTCATGATATTAACCCTGCTGTAAATTCCACTAATGAAATAAGATGGGATATTATAGGAACTGCACCTAATAGAGTCTTAGCGGTGTCATTTTTCGAAGTGCCACTGTTTTCTTGTACTTCATTAGAGGCTACTCATATGGCTGTTATGTATGAAACTACTAATGTGATTGATATTTATGTTAGAGATAAACCAACTTGTACTACATTTAATGGAGGTAGAGCGGCTATTGGAATCCAAAATGACCCAGGTACAACTGCATTCGTGCCACCTGGAAGGAATGTTTCAGACTCACCATGGACAACAACTGATGAAGCTTGGCGTTTCACACCAGCAGGTCCAGATGTTTATACCTTTGAATGGCTAGATGATACTGGTGCTGTAATATCTACAAACCCTAATTTTAGTGTTTGTCCTACTGTTACTTCTACTTACACTGCACGTGTTACATATAATAATTGTAATGGAGATGTAGTTGTTGTAACCGATGATGTTACAGTTAATGTTGGGGGAGCAAATGCAAACGATTTGACCATACAACAGTGTTCTCCAAATATAGATTTAGATGCACAGATTCCTAATATTTTAGATGCTGGAACTGATGCTTCTACAGTTGATGTAAGTTTTTATAACAGTTCTGCGGATGCTAATGTACCACAAAACCCAATAACAAATACAACAAACTATACAGCTACAGATGGTGAGATTATTTATGTTTTAGTTCAGCAAGCAAGTTCAGGTTGTTCCGATATAAGTGAATTAACTATTCTATTGATGCCACCATCTATTGGTATGACTAATGATTTAGAAATGTGCGATGTCTTGCCAAATGATGGTCTTGCTTTATTTGACTTAACTATACAAGATGCAGATGTTTTAGATGGTCTTGCAGCAGCCAATTATAACATTACTTATTACGCTAGTTTATCTGATGCAAACGCTGGAACTCCAGATTTGACTTCACCTTACCAAAATATAGGATCTCCACAACCTATTTTTGTTAGAATTGAAGATGTTTCAGATGGCTCTTGTTTTTCAGTTTCCTCTACACCAGCATTTAATTTGATTGTTAATCCTTCTGATGATGGTAGCTTTACCGTCTCACCAACTTGTGATGGAGGAACTGTAACTATAACTGGAACAAATGGGGGAACATTTGCCTTTAATCCACCGCCAACTGATACAGCTGTGATTGATCCCATAACAGGTACTGTATCTAATGGCTCTATAAATACTAGTTATACTATAGAGTATACTACAAGTGGTATATGTCCGAATACTCAACAAGTTACATTTACAACATCAGACGTTAGTGACACAGCATTCACCTTAGCACCAACCTGTGACGGTGCAACAGCAACGGTAACAGGAGATTCAGGCGGTACATTTACATTTAACCCAGATCCAATGGATGGTGCGGTTATAGATGCCGCAACGGGAACCATTACCAATGGTCAATCTGGCATGACTTATTTTGTAGATTATACAATTGGCTTACCTTGTCCTTCAAACACCACACAGTCTGTAACGGTATTCCCGTTAGAAGATGCTAGTTTTACTGCCACACCAACTTGTGATGGTGCTACGGTAACGGTAACAGGCGATGCAGGCGGTGTTTTTGCTTTTAATCCAGACCCAATGGACGGATCGGTAATAGATCCAGTAACCGGAACGATAACAAGCGGAACACCATCAGCCACATATACAATTGAATATACCACTTCAGGACCATGTCCAGAAAGTACGACACAAAATGTAACGGTATTAGATTCAGAAGATTCAACATTTACCACCACAGCAACTTGCGATGGAGCGACAGCAGTAATCACAGGTGATGCAGGCGGTGTATTTGCATTTAATCCAGTACCAACAGATGGCGCAGTAATAGATACAGCTACGGGAACAGTAACAGGAGCCACACAAGGAACCACTTATACTATAGAATATATGACTTCTGGACCATGTCCAAGTACAAGTACCGAAAGTTTCACGGTTTTAAGTTCAAACGATACGACATTTACCTTAGCACCAACCTGCGACGGAGCGACAGCGACGGTAACAGGTGATGCAGGTGGAACTTTTACCTTTAACCCAGTTCCAACGGACGGAGCAGTCATAGATGCAACTACAGGAACTATTACCAATGGAACACAAGGCAGTACTTATACGGTAGAGTATAGCTTTACATTACCATGCCCAGTGAGCAGCACTCAGTCTGTAACGGTATTCCCGTTAGAAGATGCCAGCTTCACTACCACACCAACTTGTGATGGCGCTACGGTAACGGTAACAGGCGATGCAGGCGGTGTATTTGCTTTTAATCCAGACCCAATGGACGGATCGGTAATAGATCCAGTCACAGGAACGGTAACAGGTGGACCACCATCAGCTACTTACACGATAGAATATACAACTACAGGACCATGTCCAGTTCAGAATACAGAAAATGTAACAGTATTTGCAGAAGAAACATCAGCATTTACAGTAACAGCAACTTGCGATGGAGGAACAGCAACAGTAACAGGCGATGCGGGAGGAAGCTTTGCTTTTAACCCAGCACCAACGGATGGAGCAGTAATAGATGTAGCAACGGGAACCGTTACTATGGGAACACCAGGAGCAGTATATACAATAGAATACACTACAGGCGGCCCATGTCCAGACGTATCAACGGTAAATTTAGCTGTATTAAACCAAGATAATTCAAGCTTTACTTTATCACCAACTTGTGATGGGGCTACAGCAACCATAACAGGACAAGCTGGAGGTACTTTTGCATTTAATCCAGTGCCAACCGATGGAGCGATGATTAACACGACAACAGGAACCATAACTAATGCGCCTTTTGATGCCACTTATACGGTAGAGTATACCACAAATGGACCATGTCCAACTACCACAACTCAGAGTGTTACAGTATTCTCTCAACCAACCATAGTTCCACCAACACCATTGGAGGTCTGTGATGATAATGTGCCAGATGGCTTTACAGCAATTGACTTAACCTTAAAGAATAATGAGGTAACAGGAAATAATCCTGCGTATACGGTAAGCTACCACTTACTACAAACTCAGGCAGAGAATGATACAGACGCCTTACCAAACACCTACACCAACATTTCTAATCCACAAATTATATATGTTCGAGTAGAAGATAGTAGTACGGGATGTGCAGATACGGCACCATTAGAATTACGCGTGGTTCAGGCACCAGCAGCTAATACGCCAATGCCATTAGAATACTGTGATCCAGATGCAGATGGCTTTGGAACATTCGATTTAGACTCAACCATTCCAGAAATCACAGGAAATGCAGCAGGTTTAACGGTAACATTCCATGAAACACAAACCAATGCAGAAAATGGGGTTGTTGAGCTGTCAAGTCCTTACGATAATATCATGATTAATACCCAAACGATTTATGTAAGAATAGAGAGTGCAACGGTAGCAACAGACTGTGCAAGTTTTGTACAACTCCAACTAATTGTTTACCCAACGCCACAGATATTAGACACGCCAACGACTATAGAGATTTGTGATAATGCAACCG
>NZ_PXOQ01000007.1 GCF_003008425.1 Aurantibacter aestuarii
CGGTTGCATTATCACAAATCTCTATAGTCGTTGGCGTGTCTAATATCTGTGGCGTTGGGTAAACAATTAGTTGGAGTTGTACAAAACTTGCACAGTCTGTTGCTACCGTTGCACTCTCTATTCTTACATAAATCGTTTGGGTATTAATCATGATATTATCGTAAGGACTTGACAGCTCAACAACCCCATTTTCTGCATTGGTTTGTGTTTCATGGAATGTTACCGTTAAACCTGCTGCATTTCCTGTGATTTCTGGAATGGTTGAGTCTAAATCGAATGTTCCAAAGCCATCTGCATCTGGATCACAGTATTCTAATGGCATTGGCGTATTAGCTGCTGGTGCCTGAACCACGCGTAATTCTAATGGTGCCGTATCTGCACATCCCGTACTACTATCTTCTACTCGAACATATATAATTTGTGGATTAGAAATGTTGGTGTAGGTGTTTGGTAAGGCGTCTGTATCATTCTCTGCCTGAGTTTGTAGTAAGTGGTAGCTTACCGTATACGCAGGATTATTTCCTGTTACCTCATTATTCTTTAAGGTTAAGTCAATTGCTGTAAAGCCATCTGGCACATTATCATCACAGACCTCCAATGGTGTTGGTGGAACTATGGTTGGTTGAGAGAATACTGTAACACTCTGAGTTGTGGTAGTTGGACATGGTCCATTTGTGGTATACTCTACCGTATAAGTGGCATCAAAAGGCGCATTAGTTATGGTTCCTGTTGTCGTGTTAATCATCGCTCCATCGGTTGGCACTGGATTAAATGCAAAAGTACCTCCAGCTTGTCCTGTTATGGTTGCTGTAGCCCCATCACAAGTTGGTGATAAAGTAAAGCTTGAATTATCTTGGTTTAATACAGCTAAATTTACCGTTGATACGTCTGGACATGGGCCGCCTGTAGTGTATTCTATTGTATATACTGCTCCTGGTGTTCCCATAGTAACGGTTCCCGTTGCTACATCTATTACTGCTCCATCCGTTGGTGCTGGGTTAAAAGCAAAGCTTCCTCCCGCATCGCCTGTTACTGTTGCTGTTCCTCCATCGCAAGTTGCTGTTACTGTAAATGCTGATGTTTCTTCTGCAAATACTGTTACATTTTCTGTATTCTGAACTGGACATGGTCCTGTAGTTGTATATTCTATCGTGTAAGTAGCTGATGGTGGTCCACCTGTTACCGTTCCTGTGACTGGATCTATTACCGATCCGTCCATTGGGTCTGGATTAAAAGCAAATACACCGCCTGCATCGCCTGTTACCGTTACCGTAGCGCCATCACAAGTTGGTGTGGTAGTGAAGCTGGCATCTTCTAACGGGAATACCGTTACAGACTGAGTGCTGCTCACTGGGCATGGTAATGTAAAGCTATACTCTACCGTATAAGTACTGCCTTGTGTTCCATTGGTAATAGTTCCTGTAGTTGCATCTATGACTGCTCCGTCCGTTGGAACTGGGTTAAAGGTAAAAGTTCCACCTGCATCACCTGTTACCGTCGCTGTCGCTCCGTCGCAGGTTGGTGCTAAGGTAAATGTCGTATCGTTTGAACTTAAAACTGTGAAACTTTCGGTACTTGTACTTGGGCATGGCCCTGAAGTCGTATACTCTACAGTATATGTTGTACTCTGTGTTCCTCCTGTTACTGTTCCCGTAGCTGCATCTATAACTGCTCCATCTGTTGGTACCGGATTAAATGCAAATACACCGCCCGCATCGCCTGTGATTACTGCAGTGGCTCCATCGCAAGTTGGTGTCATAGTGAAACTTGAGTCTTGCTGTGGAGTAACAATCAAATCAAAAACGGGTGTTTGAGATACAGTGTAACATAAAGGGTCCGTATTAGATTGTATTCTAACATAAATTGGCTGTGGAGAACCTATATTTTGATAAGGCGAAACAATGTTTGGAGTTCCGGCATTTGCTTCCGCCAAAGAAGCATAATAAGTTACGGTAAAATCTGCCGCAGGTTGCGCTCCCAAAATAGTTGGAGTTTGAACTTCTAAGTCAAACATAGCAAAACCATCATTTGGCAAAACATCACATTCTGTTAGATCTGGTACTGGATTAATATCTGGTGAAGTGATTGTTAATATAAATGAACTCGTTGAATAACAAGCACCAGAAGAAGTGTCATCTGCTCTAACATAAATAATTTCACCATTCGTACCAGGATAATTAGTTAAATTAGTAATTGGGTTTTGCGGTACATCTGCGTCTGCAAGTGAATTATAATAAGACACTTGATAAAATGTAGGATCCTGAGTACCTAGTGCTTCTGATGTATTTACTGTCAAGTCAAACTCCACTGCATCAACACCATTATCACATTCCGTTAAGTCTAATAAATTATCAATTACTGCTCCATCAATAAATTCAACAACTACAGAATCATTAGATACACATCCAGGTGCAAATTGAACTTCTACACTGTAAGTTCCAGCAACAGTTACATCTAAAGTTGGTCCTGTTTCTCCTGCAATAACACCATTGCCATCACTCCATTGGTGAATAACTGTTGAATCAACACCCGTATCTAAAACAACCGTTGTTCCTTGACATTGTGCTGTTCCTGATGCGATAGTTACATCATCTCCAAGATCTCCACCTAAACTAAAACTACCTGCTTCTAAGAATACGGCAGAATCATAAATTGAGTCTCCTTGATCTGCCATTACTAATTTAATTTCATAAGCTTGACCAGCTACAACATTAGCAGTAGCTGTTAAAACCACTGTTTGACCACCATAATTAGTACCCGGAACATCATACCCTGCAAAAAGACCAGGGTTTGAAGCACAACCTGGAGCATTATTTATACTCGTAACGCTTACAGGAGTACCATTTGGCAAGACAGCTAGGTTTTGATAAGGTACTGTTCCTACTGGCCTTAATAAGAAGGCAAAACTATCAGCAAATGTACATTCAAAGTTACCATCATACTCTTCTGATACCATCACATAGTTAAAACTAATATTGTCTTGAGTAGGTACAAATTCAAATTTTACAAATGTTGCATCATTGGTATTAGTTTGTCCTAAAGCAGCTTCCAAATCGGCATCTCCACCAATACCATTATTAGTGCTCACTAAAGCTCCATTAATAGTATTTCCTCCTGGAAAAGCTCTACCAGATGATAGCATAATCCCTTCAGCAAAAGGGAAACCTGCTGCTCCACCTCTTTTAAAATACCCATAACTTTTAGTCGTTCTATCTGCTGGTGCGCCAGCAACGTTAAAAGTAAAATTACTTACAGCTGAACAACCACCTGAAACTAAAACATCCTCTACTAATTGGTCTATATTATAAGTTGACTCTGGATCTAAGGCGTCATTAATTAGAATAATATTTTCTAAAACCCTAACCGTAATAGTTTCAGTATCTGAACAACCAGTTGGGTTTGTATCTGAAGCGGTAAAAGTAACCGTATATGTTCCCGTAGTGTTATAAGTATGATTTGCACTTGCAGTATTTGCAGGAGCACCTTCACCAAAATCCCATTGATATACAGCTGTAGAAGGGTCGTCAGAAAAAGTAGCACTACCATTAAACTGGACATTCGTCCCTATAGGAATTTCTATTACACCTGTTCCGTTTGCTACGGGATTGGTACTGTCTATTGTTGCATCTATAACTTGACAAGATTGTAGACATGAAATGTCTGCAGCCCAACCAGTAGTAACTCCGGTCGCATTAGAAACAAAACTAATGGTTAAACAACCTGTGGCACTTGTTGGCGACGCAAATATAAATCCTGGAGAATTTGCAGGCCCACCAGAATAAGTTCCTAAAACTGGAGCCGTATTATCATCCCCATCATAAATAGTCAAAACATCTACAGTTGCTTGTGTGCTAAACGCCGTAAAATCTAAGGCCACAAACGTCCCAGCTGTATCTGGACAAATGGTAACTGTAAAATCTTCATTATTGCCGTAATTAAATCCAGCTCCTGTACCAACGCCTCCAGAGTCTGAAAACACCCCGGAGCATTGATTAAAAATTCCATTTTGCATGGCAATATCTTGAGCGGGTGCTAAAGAGAAAATTAATGTAAAAAGAATAAAAAGTAGTGATTGTTTCATATAGCAACTTGGATAAACATTTTTTCAACTAATACAATATTAAGAATTATAGTATTATTAGTCTAATAAATAGACCACTAACTCGTTTAAAGTATTAAAAAAAAAGATTAAAACCCAACGCTATAGTCATTATATAATAGTTTTTTACCTAAAACAACACAAATCCTAACTTTTATTTAACAGTATTCCCTTTTACAGTCTCTAATTTTGCAAAAAAAACACACATAATGGATATACAGATTTTAATAGACAAGGCGTATGAAGTAATTGTTAATTTTGGACCAAAGCTAATTGCTGCTATTTTTATATGGATCATTGGCTCTTGGCTAGTTAAAAAAGCTCTAAAAGCTATTACAAAATTAATGGATAAGAGAGCTTACGAGGTGAGTCTTAAAAAGTTTCTATTAAATCTAATAGGTTGGATATTTAAAATTGTTTTAATTTTAGTTATTTTAGGAACTTTAGGTATCGAAACTACTTCGTTTGCTGCAGTATTGGCTGCTGCAGGTCTAGCTATTGGTTTAGCGCTTCAGGGTAGTTTAGGTAATTTTGCCGGAGGTGTTTTATTGATGATATTTAAACCTATCAAGGTGGGCGATTTTATTGAAGCTCAAGGAGAAAGTGGCACCGTTAAGGAAATAGAAATTTTTACTACTAAATTAACGACTCCAGATAATAAAGAAATTATTATTCCTAATGGTAGTTTATCTAACGGAAACATCACAAATTACTCGACAGAACCTCTAAGACGTGTAGATTTTGTTTTTGGCGTGGGTTACGACTCTGGCATAAAAGAAACAAAAGATGTGTTATTTAGCGTGGTTAATGCTCATGAAAAAATATTACAAGATCCAGCACCTGCCATTCACTTAAAAGAACTTGCTGATAGTTCTCTTAACTTTTTTGTGAGAGTTTGGGTACATAAAGAAGACTACTGGGCTGTAAATTTTGATGTGATAGAACAAACCAAAGAAGCTTTAGATGCTGCTGGTATAGAAATACCATATCCTCATCAAGTAGAAATTCAAAAACAAGAATAAATTATAATTTAGATTTTGGTTTGATTGCCACAAAATCTTTTAAATAATAAGGTTCAAAATAAGCAACATCTTCGGTGTTGCTTTTTTGATATTTATCAAAAGCTAAAGCACTCATGCTTTCAGCGGATGGTAATTTATTTTCAATAAAGTGCGCATTTTTATGATTTATTAAGCCCTTCATTTTTTCAACACCAGAGCCAATAAAAAATACTTCATCCTTGTCTAAAAATTCCGCATAAGAAAATTCATCTAAAACCTTAGCTTCTACCGGACTCAACTCGTTATAAACTGTAGAATATACTGCACTATAAACCTCCATGCGTCTTGCATCTAAAACAGGAATAACATATCCATTATCCCTATTAACCTGACAGGCTAAAGCTTTTAATGTTGACACAGAAATTAAAGGAATATTTAATGCAAAACATAGACCTTTTGCAGCAGAAACCCCAATACGTAATCCCGTGTAAGATCCTGGACCTTTACTAATTGCAATCGCTTGTAAATCTTTAGTTTTAAGACCAGCTGCCTCCAAAACTTCATCGATATAGATATGCAACTTTTCTGCATGAGAAAAACCATTACCGTAATCTTCTTTTAAATGCAAAGTCTCACCATTTTTAGAAAGTGAGACAGAGCAATTTGTTGTTGCGGTTTCTATGCTTAATATATATGCCAAAACTTAATTAGTTATTGATTTACCAAGGTAGAAATCTAACACTTTTGTTTTAAATACAAAATCATATTTTGCATTAATTAAAGTAATTTCAGCATTAACAAAACGTAAACGAATTTGTTCTAAATCGAATGCATTTAATGCTCCCAAGCTATATCTATCTTGTGCATTTTGCAAAGCTAACTCTTGAGCTTTTAAAGATTTTTTTGATGCTTCGTAACTCTTGTATGCTGCTTTTGCATCCGTAAAAGCACGTTGTATATTAGACTCTAAATTTAACTTAGTTTGTTCTAGATTTAATTTTGCATTTTCTTCTTGGATTTTAGACTTTGCAACATTTGTTTTATTCTGGTTCTGAGAAAAAATTGGAATATTTAAACTTAAACCAAAACTATGTCCTTTATTATCACTAATCTGCGTCAAAAAAGGATCTTCAATATCTGTTAAATTAGTATAGAAGGCATTAGAGCCATAATTATAACGTCCCGATAAAGAAGGGTAAAAACCTGACTTTGAAATTTCTGTAGAAAGCTGTGCATTTTCAATACGTTTTTCTGCCAGCTTCACTTCATTTCTATTCTGATAAGCATAATCTAATATAGGCTGTACATTATCATATAATAAGTTGGAATTAGGATCTTCAACATCAATAAACTCTACTGCAAAACCTTCTAAAGGAAGCTGTAACAATTGTGCCATAGAAAGCAATGCCAAATCATAATTATTTTGAGCTACAGTTACATTTTGTTCCTCCTGAAATACATTTGCTTCTGAATCTAATAAATTTGCTCTAGGTTGTGCACCCGCATCAACCAGTTGTTTTACTTGATTTAACTGTGTATTAGAAAACTCTAATTGTTTTTTTGCTGCTTCTAGATTTTCTTTAGCAAATAAAATATTTAAGTAACTGTTTACCACATTTAATGAAATATCATCTTGAATTCTAGCCAACTCCAATTGATTAATTTCATTATTTAATTTAGACTGTTTATATAAATTTAAAGTTCTAAAACCGTTAAAAATATTTTGACTAGCGCCTATACCAACACTAATTGTATTGGATGTTCTATCCACAAATTGACCAGGGAATAGTTGCTCGGTTCCTATACTTAGATTATAATTTGAGCTTGCTGCAACAGTTGGCAAAAATTGTCCTTTAGCAGCAATAATATCTTGTTCTCCAGATAATATTGCATTTTTATTTTGCTTTACAGTGATGTTATTTTGAAGTGCGTAATCTACTGCTTCCTGTAATGTCCATGTTTTTTCCTGTGCATTTATTGATGTTATAGCCAACAAACACAGAATTAAAAAAACATTTAGTTTATTTATTTTCATCATCATTATCATCTTTTGAAGCTTTATTCCAAACTTTAATTTCGTCATTTTCTTTTACGCCTTCTGTAATCTCTACGTTTATACCATCCGATAAACCTGTGGTAACATCTCTTTTTTCAAAAGTGCCTTCTCCTGTTTTTACTTCTACAAATGGCTTTTCTGTAAAACGGTCAAATTGAAGTAAAGATTCTTTAATAACTAATACTTTTTCTTTAGCATCTAGACCAATTTCAGCATTTGCGCTATAACCAGCTCTAATTTTTGTTGAAGGCTCTACAGTTACATCGGCTTTAATAGTAAATTGAACTGCACCGTTTTCTTCAACACCTTTTGGGGCAACAAACGTTAATTTTGCAGGAAAATCTTTATCATTAATAGCTCCTAAAACGACTTTTATGTCTTTACCTTCGCTAATTTTACCAACTTCAGCTTCATCCACCTTACCTTCAAAAATCATTTTACTCATATCTGCAATAGTGGCAACTGTGGTTCCTGCATTAAAGCTATTACTTTCAATAACCTGGTCTCCTTCACGCACAGGAATTTCTAAAACAGTTCCTGAAATTTGAGCGGTAATACTAGTGTTGGCAGACCCACCTCCAGAAAGTGACCCTTTCTTAATAATCTGATAATTATTTTGTGCTTGACGATAGGTCTCATTAGCTTGATTTAAAGACAGCTGACTGTTCTCAAAGTCTTGTTTTGAAATAACCCCTTTTTCGAATAAGATCTTATTACGATCATATAAGGTTTTAGCATTGTCGTAAGATAATTTAGCCGAATTGATTTGACTATTTGCACCTACCAAACTTTGCTCATTAGGCACAACACGAATAGTTGCAATTAAATCTCCTTTTTGAACTAAATCGCCTTCTTCGACCATGATTTTATCGATAATACCTGCTATTTGAGGTTTAAGCTCAACTTCTTCCTCCGGATTTAATTTTCCTGTAGCTACAGTTTTTGTGTTAATTGAGGTATAAAAAGGTTTAGAGGTCTTAAATTCTTCGACCGAAGTAGAATTCGCCTTTTTAAAGTAAACCAACACTGCAATAAGTGCTGCACCTAACCCAATGAATAAACTAATTTTTAGTACTTTTTTCATTATTATATATTTGGTTGTTTTTTATTTATAAACTATTATTCTTCTCGTAATGCTTCTATTGGTTTTATCTTAGTTGCAATAAATGCTGGGATTAACCCAATTAATGTTCCTAAAACCACTAAAATAATTAGTGCAATAAATACTACCGCAATTGAAACTGATGCGTTAACCATAACAGCTTCAGCTCCTTGACCAAATGCGGCATCTATAGCAATTAAAATCCACCCACCACTTATAATGCCAAGTAAGCCAGCGATTATGGTTATAAAAACAGCTTCAACAACAATTTGTCTTTTAATTTCAAAAGGTGTTGCTCCTAATGCTCTACGTACTCCAATTTCTTTGGTACGTTCTTTTACGGTTATTAATAAAATATTTCCAATAGCAAATACACCTGCAATTAAGGTTGCAATTCCTACAAACCAGGTTAAAAACTGCATACCTGTTAAAAAACCTGTAATCTTTTTAAATTCGTTTCCTAAATTAAAACTTCCAAAAGCTCGTTTGTCTTCTGGGTGGATATCGTGTAAATTCCTAAGAAGTAATTTTGCATCTTCCTCAATTTGTCTAATGTCTGCGTCAGGTTTTCCTGTTAACATCATCCAACCAATATTTTCTCCCTGATTATAAATTTGCTGAAAAGTTGTAAATGGAATATGAATATCACTTGTCGGCCCCATGTTAGCATTACCATTAGCAAACATGCCAATTACCGTAAAGTTGATACCATTTATTTTTATAAGTTCTCCAATCATTTCCGCGTCTTTCTGAAATAATTGTTTGTAAATATCTTCAGAAATAACGGCTACTTTTTTATTATTATCAATATCGTTTTGGTTTAAAAAACGACCATGCACCAATTTTTTCTTTTGGACTTTATCCAGTAGTGGATAATCGCCATTTATAGAAAAATTACCAGACAAAAAATTTCTTACGACTAAACTAGAGTTTTGATTTCTAGGCACAACAAATTCAATCCCTTCAACATTATCCTTAAGCTTTTCTGTATCTGTAAGAGTTAAACTTACCATACGCCCTTCCTGAAACCCTTTAAAAGGTTTACTGGTTGCTTGTGACCAAACAAAAACACTATTTGTGGCAAAATCTCCAAATAAGCGATTAAAAGAATTTTCTAGACCTCTTGCCGCGCCTAATAATCCTATAAGCAATAAAATACCCCACCAAACACCAACCATAGTTAATGCTGATCTAAGTTTGTTTTTACTTAAACTATCGAAAACCTCTTGCCATGTATCTCTTTCAAATAAAAATTTCATTTGTTAATTTTTATTAGGTTATAAAAGGCGAATTGTATCGACTTTAAATAGTTAAATTTTAATATTTTGTTTTTTACTAATTGCCACATAATTAATCATCTCTTAATGCCACAATAGGCTTAATTCTTGAGGCATTTTTAGCAGGAATGTATCCCGCAATACCACCAGCAATAATTAGTGTAATAGTTGCTGAAATAACCAAATTTGTACTTACTGCAGGATCTTTTATAAAATAGGTTTCTAAAGATGGGCCTATGAGTTCTAAAACACCCATACCAACTAGAAGTCCTATGTAACCTGCAATTGTAGTTATTAATATAGCTTCAAGTAAAATTAAAGACACTATAGATTTTGGTGCAGCCCCAAGAGCTTTACGCACTCCAATTTCCTTAGTTCGTTCTTTTACTATAAATATCATAATGTTACTTATACCAACAATACCCGCTATAAGTGTACCGAAACCAATAACAATAATAATAATCCCTAAACCTGTTGTCATCTGGTTGACCTGTTGAGCTTCTGTTGCCAGGTTTCTAACACGAATGGCTCTTTGATCTACTGGAGAAATTAAAAACTTCTTTTTTAGGTTTTCTTCTAAGTCTAATGAAAAATCCAATGCCGAATCGAAATCTAATTCCGGATTATAACTTAAATTAATCTGATCTACATAATCGTTATTTCCATAGATACGTTGTGCAGTAGAAAGCGGCATGTAAATCATTCGCTCTTCATTATCGCCTCCATCATCTTCAAACACGCCAACCACTTTGTATTGTATGCCATTTAAATTGATATACTTACCTATTGGAGTGGTTTTTAAGAATAAGTCTTCATCTACCAATCTACCAATTACAACCACCTTAGTTTCGTTTTGAATATCGGCTTCGTTAATGTAGCGACCATGAATAACTTTTGTGCGCTCTAAGTACTGGTGATCTGGATTTACTGCTCTTAATTGATAATTATTTTGTTCGTTTTGAAAAGACGCATTGACACTCTTATAAATTCTAGAGGTTATATACTCTACTTTATTACCATACTCATCTACAATATAATCTTGATCTTCGTTTTTTAGCTGAATTTTTCTTCCTGCCTGCAAACCCTTATAAGCCGTAGAGGTCTCACCTGTTCTAATAAATATAGAATTTGTTGCATCGTCTGCAAATGCTTCTGCAAAGGTATTTTCTAATCCTTTGGCAATACCAAAAAGCAGCACAAATAAAAGTATGGCAAATGCTACCGTAAAACCAGACAGCAAACTACGTGTTCTGTTTTTATTTACACTTTGAAAAATTTCGCGCCAAACATCTATATCAAACATACTGCGAGGCTCTTACTTGGGTTACAAATTTATCTTCCATAATAACACCATCTTTAAGACGAACAATACGCTTACACATATCGGCAATATCCTCCTCGTGTGTTACAATTAATATGGTTTTACCTTCATCATTTAACTGCTGAAGAAACTCCATAATTTCATGAGATGTCTTGGTATCTAAAGCTCCTGTTGGCTCATCTGCCAATAATAATTTTGGATTTGCGGCTAATGCTCTAGCTATAGCAACACGTTGTTTTTGACCACCAGATAATTCATTTGGTAAATGTTTCGCCCAATCGGCTAAACCAACTTTCCCTAAATGAAACATGGCTTTTTCAATACGTTCACTACGTTTTAAACCTTGGTAGTATAAAGGTAGTGCTACATTTTCGACCGCATTCTTATAGTTTATTAAATTGAAGGACTGGAAAATAAAACCTAAAAATTTATTTCTGTAAATAGCAGCTTTCTTTTCTGTCAAATTTTTGATGGGTACATTATCAAGAATATAATCTCCTTCATCAGCCTCATCGAGCATTCCTATAATGTTTAGTAAAGTTGATTTACCTGAACCTGAAGACCCCATAATGGCAACCATTTCGCCACTTTTAACCGATAAATCAATACCTTTTAATACATGAAGACTAGAATCTCCTATGGGATAGGATTTATGTAATTTGCTTATTTCCAGCATAATAATGTGGTTTTAATTTTAAATAGTTGCCTATTAATTACCCATTAGACTATGCATCACTTTAATTGTTACACAAGAATTCTTAAAGTTTTGTTAAAGTGAAATTTACTTTTTGGAATACTTACGGTAAAGGAAATAAGCAAAGCCTGCAAAAAGTACGTAAGGTATAGCCATAAGATATACAATTCCATCATTTATAGCTTCTGCAGTGCCCTGTCCTTCTTCATTCTCTAACACTGCTCTACACATAGCGCACTGTGCATTGCTTTGTAGAAAGCAAATTAATGTAAAGACTAAAATTAGGATTTTGTTTTTCATAAATAAAACTTCTCGACACAAATTCTCCTTTCGTCGAATTCACCCGAAGTGACCATCTTAATTAATTATACGTAATAAGGAGAAATCATCACATAAACCACTACACCAGTTATGGCAACATATAACCATAAAGGAAAAGTGATACGTGCTATTTTTTTATGACGCTCAAAGTTATTGGTAATAGCTCTTACATATGTAATAAGAACAAATGGAATAACAGCTATAGACAATACAATATGTGTAATTAAAATAAAATAATAGATGTATTTAATAGCGCCTTCTCCTCCAAACTTAGTAGAATCGCTGGTCATATGATAAGCTATGTACATTAATAGGAAAGATACTGAAAGTGCTATAGCCGTTTTCATTAAATTTTCATGAAGCTTTCTCTTATTATTTTTTATAGCAGTTACCGCAATTATTAAAACTACTGCGGTTAATCCATTTATGGTAGCATAAATTGGTGGCAAAAACCGTAATGGCTCTACATCAAACCCTAATTTTCTAAGATTAATACCAAACAAACCCGCTACAGCAAGAGGTATAATAACAGAAAGGACTACTATCCATTTATTATATTTTTTTTCGTTTTCTATGTTCTGCATGTTTGTGTTTTTTAGGTTTTAACTGCACTTAACCTGACATCAGTTATTTATTCGTTTAGGAGTTTTTTAATGTCTTCTTTTAACATGGTAATTTCTTGTTCATTACCATCTTCATCCATTTTTTCTTGTTCAGAAATAACGCCTTTATAGAAAATTTTAGGGTTACCAAAATTATCATCTCTTGAGCGTAAATAGCCATTTTTATCTACTAAAGCAAAATCGCCAGAGTGCTCAAAATTATCGGTATCTACAAAAATGTTAAATCCTACGTTAGCTAATTGATACACTTCATCTTCGCCTTTACCAGTAAGTAAATTCCAATCTGGATTAGTAATACCAAAATTTTCGGCATAGGTTTGTAATACTTCTGGCGTATCAGTTTCTGGCATAATTGAAAAAGAGGCAATACCAAAGTTTTCAAATTCTTTTAAATCATCCTGAATACTTACCAAATTACGACTCATTCTTGGGCAAATGGTTGGACAGGTTGTAAAAAAGAATTCGACCACATAAACTTTACCTAAATAATCTTTATTGGTAATAGTCTTTCCGTCTTGGTTGATAAAACTAAAGGCAGGAACTTTTTTTCGTTCACCATTTATAACTAAAAAATTAAGATTGGAATCTTTTGTTTTTATAGCTGCATCTTTTGCTATAGCGTTACTTCTAGAATCTTCTCTTACAATATCTTTATTCTGAATACGGTCTACAATTTTAGGAATAAAAATAACTCCAAATACTAAGATTATAAAAGCAATACCGATATATGAATAATTAGATTTTTTTGCCATAATTAATTTGATTTTAAATCTTCTGCACGACGTGTATCAGAATTGAACTCACCTTTTCGCTTTTGGCGGTATTCTGTAAACAAAATACGAACATCTTCACTCATCTTATTTTTTAATACAGATACTTCTGATGCATTATAAGATGTTAACGGATATATTGCTGCGTTATTTTCAATTTCCTTCTTAGAGCGATCATCTAAACGTCCGCGCTGATGTAATTCTTTGTCTATGATATAAACTTCGCTTACAAAACCCTCAGAATTTAAATATTTAGAAGTCCTAAAGCTCGAAAATAAACGATTAATGTCTTCTTTTGAAGCAAATACAAACTCCCAATATTCTAAAGGTTTGAATTTGGTTAATTCTTTTTGAAGACGCATTGCTTCTTCTTTAGCTTCAATAGGAAAAATACTAACCATTTGAAAACCTTTAAATCCAGTAAAATTATCGTAAACCAACTCCTTTAAATTAGATGCCTCGGTAATATGATTTTCAGGATTTGAACCAAAAAAGCTTAGCACCGTAATTTTATCTTTAAATGCCACTTCTTTATTTTGAAGGCTTGGCAAATTTGATAAATCTAATACCGAAGATTTTACATTATCTAAAGGTGTATAATTATGTTTTGCAGGATAGAGAAATAACAAAAAGATCACTGGAAGGAAGAATAAAATTCCTAAAACAAGATTACGCTTAATCATTTTGTTTTTCATATTGCAAAAATAAAAAAGGCGGTTTAAATAAACCACCTTTTTAACTCTATTTTTAAAACCCTAAGGCTGACTAAAAGTCTCTTTTGATAAATCCATCTTTATAAACATCAAACACATAACCACCTTCTTGTAAAAGAATAAAGATAAGATAACAGATTAAGAAAATTGCTGTCCATACAACCGCACGTCTTAAAGCAGGAACTTCATCTCTCATGTGCATAAAATCCCAAGTGATGTAATACGCTTTAACTAATGTAAGAATAATAAAAATCCAGTTTAAGCCTTTCATTCCAAGAATTTGAGCTTCTAAAACTTCTGGCTTATAAATACCTAAAACAACTTCTACAGCTGTAACAATAGATAAAAATATAAGTACACCCCAAATTTTTTGAGTATTAGACTTAAATTTAACTAAGCCTCTAAAGATTGCTAATTTATGTTCGTGTGCCATGATAAATATGCTTTAAACTTCGCTTATGCGATACTATTTTTTAATTATACTAAGTAGAAGAAAGTAAATACGAATACCCATACTAAATCGACAAAGTGCCAGTAAAGACCTACTTTTTCCACCATTTCGTAATTTTTACGTCTTTCGTAAGTTCCTAAAATAACATTAAAGAAAATGATAATGTTAATAACAACACCTGAAAATACGTGAAAACCGTGGAAACCTGTAATAAAGAAAAAGAAATCGGCAAATAGCGGAGAACCATATTCATTCATTTCAAGATTAGCTCCATGAACAGTTCTTTTACCATTATTTTTAATGGCCTCGATAGAAGCTTCTCTAGTTAATACTGTTTTTTTACCTTCTTTATCAATAATTTGGTTTCTTACTAAAATGTTAGAGTTTGCTTCCAAACCTTTAACCACATCTTTCATTTGATACTCTGGTAAGGTTCCTTCATCTGTAAACCACAAACCATTTTTGCGTTCATGTTTTGTACGCTCTGTAGCACTCGCAGTTACAAAATCTGCAATAGCCACACGCTTAAATTTTTGTTCGCCATCTACTGTTACATACTCTCCAAACTGTAAAATATTTCCACCTTTTGTTTGAACAGCTCCATAATCTCCTTTAATAAAAGTTGCCCATTCCCAACCTTGCGAACCTACGAAAATAGCTCCTCCAATAATGGTTAAAAACATGTAAACCGCTACTTTTTGTTGTTTTAAATGGTGTCCAGCATCTACCGCTAGCACCATAGTTACTGAAGACATAATTAAAATGAAGGTCATAAACGCTACGTAAATCATCGGATAATTTCCGTGAAAAAACGGTACGTGTGTAAACACCTCATCGGCTATTGGCCATTCTTCAATAAATTTAAATCTTGAAAACCCGTAAGCGGCAAGAAAGCCTGAAAACGTTAAAGCATCAGAAAGGATAAAAAACCACATCATCATTTTACCGTAACTTGCTCTTAATGGCTCATTCCCACCTGACCAAGTCTTTCCTTCTGCTTCAGCAGTAATAACTGTAGTACTCATATATAGTTAATTGGTTCGAAAAATTCTTTTATTAGCCACAAAAATAATCAATTTTCTTTTCTAAAGAAACCCAAAACTGTAATTTTTAAACAGCCTAGCATTTGTTTAGATTTAGGATTACTTTAACGCTTGTTTTTTAAATTTAAATTAGGCTAAAAAATACAGGAATAAAAACAAGTAAACCCACAGTATATCTACAAAATGCCAAAATGTACTAGCTAAATCAAATCCTAATTTATGTTCTGCTGTATACTTTTGTTTAAAATGATTATAAATTACAACTAGTAAACAAATTAAACCTACCACAACGTGTGCTATATGTACAACAGCAATTAAATAAATGTAAGACATTGTTACATTACTGGTTGGTCCGGTAAAATTATAACCTGCTGCAATAATTTCAGCAAAACCATTAAACTGATTAATAATAAAATAGATTCCTAAGGCAAAAGTAACCAACAACATTATGGTTGTTAAGCTTCTATTATTTTCTTTTAAGGCTTTTTTTGCAACAAAAAGCGTGATACTACTAGCTAAAATAACAAAAACACTAACTATAAAAGCAGTTGGCATTTTAAAATCTGCCAACCAATCTGGCCTGCTGCTACTCACTATAAATGCACTGGTCCAACCTGCAAAAGACATGATTAATGAAGCTATACCAAAGTAAAGCATCATTTTTTTTGAACGGTTGGTTTTTTCCTCTAAAGTTCCCTGAGTTAAATCCATGGTTATCTTATAAATTTATCTAAAACGTAAACAATTTGTATTAAACTAATGTAAAACACACTAGACAGCATTAATTGTTTGGCTGCTTTTTCTGTCATTTTTTTGAAAAGCTGTAAAGCGTAATAAAGCATAACCAGACCTAACAAAAAGACAATAATGGCTGCAACAATACTCAGCTTTAATTCGCCCGTAATCCCTAAAACAGGTACTATAGAAATTAAAATGGTCCAAATGGTATACATTATTGTTTGTACAGCTGTACCTCTATCTTGTTTTCCTGTTGGCAGCATAAAAAATCCACCACGCTTGTAATCTTCATATAAAAACCAGCCAATAGCCCAGAAATGTGGGAACTGCCAGAAAAATTGTAAAGCAAATAAAGTACCTGGTTCTATACCAAAATCGTTTGTAGCTGCAACCCAACCTAGCATAAATGGAATAGCTCCAGGAATAGCGCCTACAAATACCGCTAAAGGTGTTTTAGTTTTTAATGGTGTGTACACACAGGTATATAAAAAAATAGAAATAGCACCAAATAAAGCGGTTTGCTGATTAATGTTGTAAAGAATGACTAAACCTAAAACAGTAAAAACTGTAGCAATAATAAATGCAGTGGTAACCGACATACGTCCGGCAGGAATGGGACGGTTCTTAGTACGATTCATTAAAACATCTAGATCCTTTTCTATAATCTGGTTGTAGGCATTACTTGCGCCCACCATAAAATAACCGCCTAAACTTAATAAAAGTACAATAGACCAATCTATAGTTTCTGCGCCTAACAAATAGCCTGCAACCGAAGAAAATACCACACTTAATGCTAAACGCATTTTAGTGATTTCTTTAAAATCTTTAATTATTGAAGGCTGAACTTCCTGAACCGCTTTTGTACTCAAAATACACACGTTTTGTTTGCTTTTGCAAAGATACGCCTAAATAGAGATTTGGCATAAAAAAACCACAACAGTTTTTTTGTTGTGGTTAATAAGTCATTCGTCTATAAAATTTTGACCAGTTATGTTCGTGTGGACTACATCTTTTTGGGTACCATTATAGTTGGTATACCAAAGTATATGTTTTTTTGATGAATCCTTATTACTTATTAATTTACTTTTTGGAATATCTGTAATTATATAAATCCTTTTATACAGACTTAGTAAATTATGAAGCTCACAATTAGACATGCTTTTGAATTCGGTAATTGGGTTTACATATTCTATTGTGTTTATATCTATAACATTTCCCAAACTAAAAAGGGATTTATAATCAAGACCTCTATAATCTATATTAAAATAATAATTATCTCCTTGAAATCTTTTATCGATACTAGGAATAGAAAAATAAGCATTATATGACAATACACCTGAAATGAAATTTGTGTTTTCTATATAAATATACAACTCATTACTATTACGTATTTTATCTTGTGCTGTTACTAAAACAGAGACTAATAGTAAACTTATTATGATTATTGATTTCTTCATTATTTATTAAAATTTACTCTTTATTTCTCTCCTTCAAATCTAGTTCTCTATCTCTCGGATCCTTTTTTAATTTTAAAGGTAAGTCTTCTTGTCCGCCATACAGTTTAATTTCTGTAATGTTTCCTGGTAAGATAAATTTAGCTTCAATAAGCGCTTCTATGACTTTTTTAATGACTTGTCCACGAAGAATTCTGGATGCCACTCTATAATCTAAGGTATTAACCCAGAAAAACACTTTTAAGTTAATGGTACTTGGACTTAGTTCATTTTCTATAACAAAGTTTTGATGGTCTTCATCTTCAACCACACCTTCATGGTTTTTTAAAATGTCGAAAATAATGGCTTTTACTTTAGAAATATCATCTTCATAACCAATTCCCACTACAAAATCGTTTCTATAAAATCCATCTGCTGTATAGTTCTCCACAGGCTTTGTAAGCACATCGCTATTAGGAATAAAGATATCACGACCATCGCTAGTTTTAATATGAGTATATCTAAAATTTAAAGCACGAACTTTCCCAAAATGAGCATCTATCATAATGGTATCGTTCACGTTAAAGGGACGACTAAATGCCAAAATAATTCCCGCTAAAAAGTTTTTACCAATATCCTGAAAAGCAAACCCCAATATAATTGCACCGCCACCAACAGCAGTTAATAATCCTGTAGCAATGTCGTCGAGCCCAGCAATTTGAAGCCCTATCATAATAGCTATAGCTATTAAAACAAATTTTATAGCTTGAGCTAAAAACCGAGCCATTAGAGGATCTTCCGCTTTTTTTAAAATGCGTTTTTTATAAATATTTGTAATAACACCAGCAATTAAAATACCCGCCACAATTACTAAAATAGCTAAGGCAATGCGTGGTAATGCCACAAGTAATTTATTATAGTAAGCGTCTATAGCATTTACAATAGTGTTGGTTGGTTGATTTTCTTGGATTAATGCAAGCATAATAGTAAACTATTTTTTATTCCAAAATATACATTTAAATAATCTTATTAGCATAAAAAAACCACAACAGTTTTTTTTTGTTGTGGTTTTTAAATGAGACTCTGATAGCACAGACTTGTAGTCTATGCCAATATAATTTAAGGAATTATATCACTTTCTTATAGAGTATAGTTTCTTGTTGAGCTAAATAAATAATCTTCAAAAAAATTACAATTTTTAAAGGACTACAAGTTTGTTTTAAAGAGCTGTTTTTTTAAGATTTGAGAAGAAGATTTGAACCTGGAGATGTAAAAACAATATTTCTAGAAGTTCCCTGATAAATAACTTCAAATTTTAAGTAGTTTTTATTTTTATCTAATTCTTTAAGCATTCGTTCTTCTGGAATTTTAACGAAAAAATAAATTTTTTGATTCTTGCTTTCTTTTATGTTGTTTAAGCTTTTATGAATTTCACAATTATTTAATGCTTTAAAAAAAATTTCTGGTTTTTGAGTTTTATAATTTTTTATGTCAACTCTTTCGGCCAAACTAAATATATTAGATTTAAATGCTTCATTCACAATCATAAATGTATAATTATCAAAAGATTTTTCTTTTTCTTGCTTTATAGTAAAAAAACTTAAAAATGAATATCCGTTGTAGCTAATATTTACAGGTTCAATCTCAATATTTATATCTTTTTCCAGTGAATAGCCAAATGTTATATTAGTTATGAGTAATAAGATCAACAATTTCATAATAGTATATTTTAATTTATACATATAGATGTATAGTGAATTCTTAATGCTGTATTAATCAGAATGGTAAATATCATACTCGCTAATTTGATTTTCTAATACCCATTTGTTTAGAAATAATACTATCTATATTTCTAAAAAATTTTTCTGCTTCTTCGTATGTTTTAATTTCAAAATAAGTTTTTGATTTTTTTTCTCTATCAAATTCAAAAACAAAATCAGTATTAATTCTATCCAATTTTAAAATTACTATAAACTCGTATTTGTTATATTTATTTTTTAACAAAGAATCTATACGTCTTTCTAATAGTGGTTTTCTATAATTTACTTTTAATGAATTTGCTATTTCAAAAAGTATTGTATCTGTTTTTTTTAATAATTTATAATTATTATTAGCTAATTTTATTTCATCCTGAATTAATTTTAATGCCTCTTTTTTTTCTTTATAACTTTTAAAAGGTGAGTATGTTTTGCAGCTTAAAAAAAAACAAAACAATAATAAAAATACATTTTTAAATCTCATAAAGTAATTAGTTTGTATAATACCAGTGACTTAAGTTTGAATTTAATTCTGAAGTTGAATAATCATAGACTATTTCAATGGTTATAAGCTTTTTTGCTGAAATAGGGTAGCCTTCAAAATTTAAACCAATATTAATTTCTCCACTAACAATTACTTTAATAGTATTTAGAGATTCATTAATAATTACTATAGGCCCGTCGTTAGCTGAAGGGTCTTCACTTCCAAATTGATTCCAATCAAAAAAAGTATTATTACCTTCTAGATTGACTCTAATATTTTGAAATTGTAAACATTCAAGTGCATTATTTGCATCAGGCACTTTTAAACGAATTTCAGCAACTAGGTCAGCATTTGGAAAACTACTAAACGACATCTTATGAATATCTCTTCTAATAGAGTGTATAACATTCTCAACTGTAGAAGAATGGTTAATAAAATTATTTTCAATTAGAGAATCTAAAAACAAATCTAATTCACTAATATTATTAAAAGGCAATAATTCATTTAAATTTAAGTTACAATCATTTTGATAATTTCCTATTCCAAAATAATTATTTAAAGCAGTTGTAGAATTTGAAGACATATCACTGTTACAATCATTTTGGGAGCTATCCAAACAAGTTCTACAATTTGTTACTGGGTAAGTTGAGGTAGTTGCTGTGCCTCCATTTCCTGTAGAATCACTAGTTGTATTTGTATTGTTATTTGTGTTAGTATTTGTACTATCTGTAGGATTACCATCGCCACCACTACCACTATCGCAAACACCATACTCTACATAGTGTATGGTACTTACTGGTCTTCCTTCATTTTCGCTAATACATACATCGGTAGCTATGTGCCATGAGTCAGGTCCTCCTGTTGTTCCCCAAGAGCAAAATTGCACCCCAAAACAATTAGGATTGTCCGATGTGCTACCATCTACTTTAACATTAGTATTATTATATATAATTGGTGTTTGCTCTGCGGTAGCATTTAGACTATAACTATTTGTTTCTGGCAAGTAAACCGATGGTTCGTTTAAATTATATTTAATAATTGAGGCTTTTGGGATATTTGTACTATCTACCTCAACTACTAAGTTTTCTATAATTAATGGTTCTTGTACATCTCGTTTAATAAAAAATGTGTAGGACGTATAATTTACTTTATTTACTACATGTATGGTTGTAGAATCTATAGTAAAATTATACATGTCTTCCATAACTGTTTTAAGACCAAACGAATTTTTATTAATTTTTGTTTTTGGGTTGACTTCTGAAAGCTTTTCTATGGCATAAGAGAACTTTAAATCATTTTTTAATTCACTATAACTCTTTGAAGAAAGGTTTACTAATGTATTATTATGTTTTTGAGTTGTTAGTTTTTCTATTTGACTATCGTCATCTTTTTCACAATTTGTAAAAGCAATTAATAGAAAAAAGAGTACTAATAATTTACTAAAATGCTGGTTGCTGGTTGCATAAATGAATAGTTTTTTACAAATAACTGCTATTTGTTAGTTTCTAATGTTAAGTTAAAGTTAACAAAAAAATCAATAATCCGTATACCAATTAAATAAGTCTGTTCTTATCCCAAAATTAAACCAAACCGTACTGTTTTTAAACTCGGTTACCGTATTTACTTCTGGATTAAAATTTCTGTATGTGGCATTAGCAAATACTTTTAAATTAGTTGTAGGGTTAACCATATAGGCTATTTGCCCGCTTGCAAATAAAGAGTTTGTAGTATTACCTTGTCCAATTTCTACACCTGTATCAAAAGGTCTTGTGTCTTCATCTCCAAACAAATCGCCACCATAAAAGGCATCATCTTCTGCCGTATTAAAATCGAAACCTCTTACGCCTGTTACTAATTTAGCTTCGCCTAACCAGCGTTTGTATTGGTAACGTCCAATAAGCACTAACTCTCTAAAATTGGCGCCCCATAAATGCGCCATACTTTGGTTGTTATGTGCATAATTTAATACAATAGAATTGTGAGAATAGGCGTATGGTCTTACCTGATTATATTCTGCCTGAAGCATTAAATTTTTCACTTTAAAAGCATTGTAATATTTTGCTCCTAACTGAAAGCCAAATTTGTTTTTATAACTTTTATTTCCTGCTTTTACATCATTTAAAGAAAACTCGTCTAACACAAATTGTGAATAAGCATTTATATTATCGTTAAACTTATACTTTGCAGATGCTCCAACTATGGCATTACCAGCATCTTGTCCGGTTTCAAACTCTATGGCTCTATAAAAAATTACTGGGTTTAGATAATTGACATCAAAACCACGGTCGTTACTATTAGTCCAAATAACGGACTCAAACAAACCAACATTTAAACGTTTTGATACATTCCAGCTTAAATAATGATTAGCAATGTATTTGGTTAAAAACGCACCATCTACCGTCACTTCTGGTCTTACATCTCTTAACCAGGTCCAGGTATTGGTGTATTGAATTTTCCAGAATTTGGTGTTTAGTTTTAAATAAGGATACGGACTTGCTACATCACTTTGAAATAAAGAACGATAACCATCTCCTATAAAGTTTTTACCATGACCAAATTGCACATTTAAAAATTTAGCAGGCGAATACGATAAATAACCTTCGGCAACCGGATAATCGTAACCATCGTCTCCAAATCGTTTGGCTATACCACGACCAGGAACAATTGCTGGATCTGGACCAAATGCTTTTAAGCTTTCTGCATAGCGGTTATAATAATCGGCAAAACGACCTTGACTTTCAAACACAGAAGCTGAAAAACTAAAATCTTTACCTAATCCACCTTGAATATAAACGCCTCGCGTATTGTTATAGGTAGAAGAAAATTCGGCATCGGTATCTTTTCCTACCTGTAAATCTAAAACTGGATCTACAGTAAACCAATAATCTTTACCTTGTAATTGTACTAAATGCTCGTTCCATAATTTACGACCGGCATAGGTAGAGGTTTGCTTTTTAAGACTGTCATTTTCTGCAGCAAAATCGTAATAATTAGCTACTACTTCGTAGCGATAAGGTTTGCTTGCGGTGTGGCTATTGGTGCCCACCATATTTAAAGACCTATCGAAACGCGCATAGTTTTCGTGACTAAATGGGATGTTTATCTGACTTCTATATGCATTATTGGTATATGGCTGAATGGCTTTTGTAACACTATCAAATTCTTGTTTTGCTTTTTGTTCTAAAGCGGTTAACTGGTTGAGTTCTTTTTCCTTTTTTTCTTTAGCTGAAAGATATTCAACAGAATTAATAGGTTGAGATTGGTCTTGTAGCGGAATTAATAATTTAACCGAAAATTGTTTGAAGGCAGGTTTACCATTGTAAGTTGCAGGCTGAATTTTAGGAAACTCTGAAAAAACCCGTTTCGCTTCGTCTTTTAAACTATTATAAATAGCATCCACATAAACGACTTTAAAATTCCCTTCTTTATCCACTTCAAACATAATCCCTACATCACCTTTGTAGTTGTTTTCAATAACTTCATCGGGCACCTTAAACGTGGTATACAGCAAATTATAGACCTTATTGTTAAAACATTGTTTTAAGGCTTCTCCAGATTGAGATTGGCAGTCTTCAAAAATAGGATACTGTTCGTAATACGGATCGTTTTGAGAAAAACAAAGACTACTAAAAATTAAGGCGAATAAAACAAGCGTGGCTTTCATTAAATACTTTCTTTTAGAGCCGAAATATAAGGTTTTTTAATGAGTTAGAATCATAAAAAAAGCGACTAGAAACTAGTCGCTTACTTAAAACAATTCACCTAAGCCTATATAAACGCTACAATACAGTTTATATATTTAATTTTGAACCTGAAATAAAATAGGTAAGGTATATAACACCTCTACTGCTCTACCGTTTTGAATACCTGGCTTCATAGACGGAATTCTTGCTGCCAGACGTTGTGCTTCTTTTTCCAAAGCTTTGTGTGGCGCACGAGAGTCTACAAATTGCACTTCTCCAGATTTTAATATTTTAAATTGAATAAAAATACGCTGTTTACCCGATAACCCATTTTCTGAAGCAATATCGGTATCAAATTTACTTTGTACCAATCCTGATAGCTTATCGGACATACATTTAAGTTTCGCTTTATTGTCTGCCGCACCTTCACAACCTGGGTAAACCGGAACATTTTCAACCAGGTTTACAGGAACAATAATATCCTCAACTGGTTTTTCAATATTCAAATCACGATCATCCACTATAGGTGTTTTATCTTTAGGTAAGTCGTTAACAATAGCATCAACTATTTTTTTGGTTTCCTTAGCTTCAACCTCATCATCTTCAATAATTTTAGGTTCTACCAAAACTTTTGGTTTAGAGTTGCTGGTTTCCTGTTTAACAGGCTGCTCTTCAACAACAGTAAAAGGTTTTACATAAAACGTATCATCATCTTCCAGCTCAAGTGGTTGTGCTACCGCATAGGTTTTTTGCTCAAAATTATATTCTAAAGCGGTATAGGCACCTAAAAGACATAAGATTAAGCCAATTTGAAAATAAAGCATCGAGTTTTTACGTAAATTTGTGTCGTGCTTACTTGATTTTTCCGTGATAGCGTTTTCGCTATCTCGTGTGTGTTTTACATTTTTCATGTGTTTATAGTTTTTACTTAAACAGTAAAACATACAAGAACGACGCTACAAATTACAGTTTGGCTTAGGAATTAAACATTAATTGGTAGTTGCAGTTCTCATAAATATTAATGTTTAAAGGGTTAATGTTTTGAAGAAATATCAAGAAGCATACCAAAAAAATCCGCAATGCAAGTTGCGGATTTTTCATTTTTATAAAATTTATTATGAAAAAGTGTAACAAAATGTGGGTTTTAGCGTTCTAATAGTTTGATTTTCACTTAGTAAAAACCGCAATTATGTTAAAACAATTTTTTATAATCTGTTCTGGAGCCGATAGAGATTTACTAAACAGTACCGCTAATGGCGAGCAGAACAAATATGCCGGTATTGGAGCAACTGTTTTCTTTACCGCACTTATGGCTTTTGTTGCCTGTAGTTATGCACTATTTGTGGTTTTTGACCAAGTCTATTTAGCTATAGGTTTTGGGTTAATTTGGGGTTTATTAATATTTAATCTCGACCGTTTTATTGTATCTACCATTAAAAAAAAGGGACGTTTTTGGTCTGAGTTTATCCAAGCTACGCCGCGTTTAATTTTAGCTTTAATTATAGCAATAGTAATTTCTAAACCTTTGGAATTAAAGATTTTTGAAAAAGAAATCAATCAGGTTTTATTAGAGCAAAAAAACGATTTAACCTTAGCCAATAAAGACCAGATTGCCTTACAATACACGCCTAAAATTGAAGCATTAGAAACCGATATTTCAAATTTAAAAAGTGAAGTTGAAACTAAAACAAAAGAAGTCGATGCGCTTTATGCTGTTTATATTACAGAAGCCGAAGGAACTTCTGGTACTAAAAAATTAGGAAAAGGTCCCGTTTATAAAGAAAAAAGAGAAAAACATGATGCTGCGTTAGCAGAGCTTGAAACGCTTAAAACCACCAGTGCAGCTAAAATTGAAATATTAGAAACAAAAATTGCAGCGCTTAAAACCGATTATGCTACCAACGTCAACAACACACAACCTATTATTGATGGGTTTGATGGACTTATGGCACGAGTAAATGCTTTAAACCAATTACCATGGCTGCCTTCATTTTTTATTCTTTTATTATTTTTAGCGATAGAAACCTCTCCTATTTTCGCTAAATTATTATCGCCTAAAGGTGAATATGATTATAAACTTGAAGATCATGAAACTGCTGTAAAAAGCCTGGTAGAACAACGCATAGCAGAACGTAAACTGGCGGTTAAAACGGACTTTGCCATTAACAACCGTATTTATAACACCTTATCTGAAGATGAAGAAACTTATGATAAACGCTTAAAACAAGCACGCGAGCTTATGAATAAACAAGCTGAAGCGCATTACAAAAAACAGGAAGGGTTGTTGTAAACAGACTTGATTACGGCTCAAGAGGTTTTAAAATTAAAACAATTCAATATTTTAATTTGATTTACAATAAAATAAAAAAAAATAATCATTATATACACATATATTTAAAACTATGGATGAGATTATTCATTACAAAAAGAAGAACAAACTTTCTTGGAATACTTTAGCAGAGTGTCTACCTATAAGCGGAGATTCTTTAAGAATAGCTTTTAAGAGAAATAGTGTCGATCAATATTATATAAACACTATTAAAACACATTTTGAAATATCCAATAAAATAGAACAAAAAAAGAGCTCCAACACTAAAGAAGATAATTTTAAAGGTATACCATCTTATACTACTGACATATCAAATCATATAAAAACAAGTTTTAGTGATGTTCTAGAAATTCCAGAGTTTTATGTTAACTACAAGCCGTTTAACGACTGTACAGCTTACGTTAATATTTATGGTGACAATATGCTCCCGAAATATGGCAACGGTGATAGATTAGCTATTAAACAGATATTTAACTTAGATGTTTTAATTTGGGGAGAAACTTATTTAGTGGTTACTAACGGAAACGCAAACAACCTTAGAACATTTAAAGATGTACATCCACACAAAGAGTTTGACAAAATAATACTAAGAGCAACCAATCCAAATTATGCAGGTGATATTATTATTAACAAAACTGATATATTAAGCATGTTTATTATTAAAGGTAAAATATCACATAACTTTATTTAAGCTACTCCTACAATCTCTTCACATAATCTGTAATAATAACTATTTGTTGCCCATCGACTTTACCTTCAATATACTTTTCGTTATAGTGGTCTAGAGAGATACGTCTTACTGCGGTGCCTTGTTTAGCAACCATACTAGTTCCTTTTACTTTTAAATCTTTTATCAATACGACAGAATCACCTGCTTCCAAGATGACGCCATTCACATCGCGATGAATTAATTTGCCTTCTTCATCTTCACCTTCACCTGTAGATTTTGCCCACTCCAAAACGTCTTCTTCAAAATACATCATGTCTAATAAATCTTGTGGCCAACCTTTTAAACGCAAACGAGATAACATACGCCAAGCTTGTACTTGTACTGCTTCATTTTCATTCCACATACTATCATTTAAACAACGCCAGTGGTTTTCTTCGGTTTGTTCTGGGTCTTCAATTTGAGTAACGCAAGTTTTGCAAGCGTAAATTTGAGTTTTTAGACTTTCTTCCTTAGCGCCTTCTAAAGTAAATACCTGTAAGTGGTCTTCACTACTACATAGCTCACATTTTTCACCGCTGCGTTTTTTTAATTCTCTTTCTAAACTCATTAATATCTGTATTTACTACAATATTAAGAATAACATTTACTTCTTGAATCTATTTTTCATATAAATTCAAAAAATCAATCGATGTGGAATTAAAAGTTTATAGTGGACTATTCGCTAAGAAACAAGGTCTCGACTTCGCTCGACCGGACATCGTGTTAAATACTAATTATTAAATAAAAGAATAATTAAAACTATAACATGTATTTAAATATGAAATAAGCGTTATGTCAATTCGAGTGTTTTAATTTGTAACAAGGCTGAAAATTAAAATGTATCGAGAATCATTTAAGATGACTTTAAAATTTAAAATATAGTTTTTACTAAAAAATAAGGTCTCGACTACGCTCGACTGGAAAGTTTATAAAAATCCGAACTCTATTTTTGCTTTTTTAGTAAGTCCAGCAACGACTAAATCGTAAGAATGTGTAATAAGCTCTGCTAATAATTTTGGAGGAATATCATGATCTTTTAAACTTATACTATTCCAGTGCTTTTTACTCATGTGGTATCCAGCCTGAATGGTCTTGAAAGTTTCCCTAAGCTCTATAGCATAATCTGGATCGCATTTTAAATTGATAAATGGATTACCGCTTTCCCATTTTTCTAAAGGAATTAAAGCAAACATTTTACCTGCTACTTTATATACCAATGTGTCCTGGTCAAATGGAAATGTAGCTTCCACATGTTTCTTGGACTCACAAAATTCTTGAATTTGCTGTAAATTCATACAATAAAATTATAGTATGTGATACAAAACAGGTTTACTCGGCGTAGCATCGTTTTTAAAAGAGGCTATTTGTAAATTAAGCAAGTAAGATCCATCTTTTACTTTATTAGGCACATAAATTAACTCTGTAATGGTTGCTTCATACCTTATGTTGTATGGATAACCCCAAAAGGTTTTATGTGCAATTAACAATCCGTCGTCTTTTTCTTTATCGACACTAGGCAAATCAATTAACAAATGCATCACGCCAATATGCTTTATAAATTCTGCTGCTTCTTTTGTTACATATGGCCAGTTGGTATGAGAATGTTGTCTGGATTTCTTCGCTTTGGTGTTTGGCATAGTCCTAATAACCAATGCTTCAGGTTTTTTACCGTTTAATAAATATTTTATTTGATGCTTAGTTAATACCATATCTTCACCTTGAACTTCTGGTGCTATTGTAATAACTTCAGCTAAAAACATAAACTGTTTTAAAGCTTTATTTATACTATAAAACGACTCTGTAATGTGTCCAACAGATTCGGTATGCGTGGCATGTGCATGCGGATTAAAATAAATATTATTAAAATTTACACTTGCACCATCTTTTACACTTGCAATCCACTCACCTTCTTTAACAGGTTTTATTTCGGGCTCATTAACATACCAAGCGTTTACATTCTCTTTTGAAGATGTTGTAGTTATGGAAATGTCTATAGGTTTTGAAAAATCGACTTTAATGGTTTTCTCTTGATGTTGAAGTTCTGCTAACACGTTTAATTTAATTTAAATAATTCTGAGGCTATTCCGTCACTTAAAAACTGACCTTTACGGGTAGTTTTAAGTGTGCTAGCCTCAATATACAATAATTCTTGTGTAATATATGGTGTTGCTTGTGCTAATAAATAGTTAAGATTTTCTTTACCAAACTCTTTTTCAACGCGATTTAGATTAACTCCCCAAATTGTGCGTAAGCCTGTCATAATGTATTCGTTATAACGGTCTGTGTCGGACAAAGTTTCTATGTCACAAGGCAGATGATCTTCTTGTAATGCTTTAATATATTTTATATTATTGGAAATATTCCAACTTCGTTGTTTCCCATTAAACGAATGTGCTGAAGGACCAATACCAATGTATTTTTTCCCTAACCAATACGCCGAATTGTTTTTACTATAGTACCCTTTTTTAGCAAAATTGGACAATTCATAATGTTCAAAATCCGCTTTTTCTAGGGTTTCTTTTAATATGTAGAATTGTTCCTGCGCTTTTTCATCGTCTACGTTGTCTATTTTACCTTGCTTAATCATACTTGCCAAAGCTGTTTTTGGCTCTACAGTTAAAGCATAACTACTTATATGTGGTACTCCAAAACTTAAGGCAGTTTCTATATTTTCAATCCATTGCTCGTTGGTGGCATTTGGAACACCATAAATTAAGTCTATTGAAATATTATCAAAATAATTAACTGCTTCTGCAATACATTTTTTAGATTCTTCGCTATTATGAGCACGATTCATAAGTTTTAAATCGGCTTCAAAAAAAGATTGAATCCCAATACTTAAGCGGTTAATGGGCGATTTAGACAACTCGATAAGTCGTTCTTTAGATAAATCATCTGGATTAGCCTCTAAAGTAATTTCAGGAAATTCAGCAACTTTATAAGTCTCATAAACGGATTGAATGATGGATTCTAATTCTAAATTAGTTAGTAAACTTGGTGTTCCGCCACCAAAATAAATAGTTTCTACGGTTTCAGATTTAAATTCGTCCTTTCGTAACCTAATTTCTTTTTTTAATGCTGAAATTAACTCATCTTTTTTATTTAAAGAGGTCGAAAAATGAAAGTCACAGTAATGACAGGCTTGTTTGCAAAATGGAATATGTATGTAGATGCCGCTCATTTTTTTAGACGTTAGCTATTAGCTATTAAACGTTAGTATTGGTTAATAAATTTCCAGACTGCCAACTGAGTACTGAGTACTGAGTACTGAAAACTAAAATTATTTCTTAACCCGTTTTTCATTCTGTTTTACAAAGCTTGCCCAACCTGAATAGCTTTTACCAATTTCAATGCGTCCTTCATTATAAAAATGACAAACGGCTGCCGCTAAACCATCCATAGAATCTAAGTTTTTTGGTAGTGTTTTTATGCCTAACAAATTTTGAAGCATTTTAGCCACCTGTTCTTTACTTGCGTTACCGTTACCAGTAATAGCCATTTTAATTTTTTTGGGCGCATACTCGGTTATGGGTACCTCACGACTTAAACCGGCTGCCATAGCAACACCTTGTGCACGACCAAGTTTTAACATACTTTGGACGTTTTTACCAAAAAAAGGAGCTTCAATAGCAATTTCGTCTGGATGATGTGTATCGATAAGCTCAACTGTTCTTTCAAAAATGAGCTTTAACTTTAGGTAATGGTCGTCATACTTTTTTAGGTCTAATTCATTAAGCTGTAAAAAAATCATTTTTTTATTAATTACCTTAATGAGTCCGAAACCCATAATAGTTGTACCTGGATCTATCCCCAAAATTATTTTTTCTCCAGCCATTAGTTACAGGTTCTACATCCACTTAAAGACAAAGACAAGCCCACTGTGACATTTAAAAGATTTCCGTTAAATGATCCAAACCCTTCGGTTACCGGCTCAAAATCGCCAGCAAAACTATAGATATAAGACGTATCAAAATAAACAGAAGTAGTTCTTGTTAATGTATAATGAAACTCAAACCCAGCCATAGCATTTAAAAAAGAGGTCTTATTTTCTCCGTATTCAGCTAAAGGTTTAATCATTGAATAGCCTGGACCAGCATGTAAAACTAATCCTGTGCCTATAGGTAAAAAATAAGCTTTTGGTGTTAAATCGTAAACAAACTGTGCATTAATACGTGTATAGTTTAATTTAAAATCTGGAGAATCACTTCCATTGGATATGCGGTTATACCCAAAGTCTAATTTTGCTCCAAGTTGTGCTTTAAACATGTATTGTAAACCCAAATTAATGGTGGGGAAATTTACTCCTTTAGCTTCAAAAGGATTTACAAAACCACTTTGAGATGGTGCATTTACACCTAATGCAAATTGACCTTTTATAACACTATAATCTTCCTGAGCATGACTTTTAACTATAAATGCCAACAGAACTATGAAACTGTATTTTAATGATTTTGTTACCTTCATTATGAGAGATTTAGTTTATTTTGCAAGGAAAATTAATAGAAAGCACCTTGTCTTACAAATCTAAGCAAATCTTTTTTGTACTGGTTAAACTAATTGTGGTGATTGCTGCTTTTTATATAATTTACGCCAAAGTTTTTAATGACCAGCAGCTTAGTTTTTTAAATTTTAAAAAAAATATAGAGCAAACCAGATGGCCTATTGTACCATCTTTAATGGTACTTGTTCTTTTTAGCTTCATCAACTGGATATTAGAACTATTAAAATGGCAACTTTTAGCTAAACCTATGCGTGAGATTAGTTTTGCTGAAAGCTTCAAACAAAGTTTGTTTAGTTTAACAGCGTCTTTAATTACACCAAATAGAATTGGAGAATATGGGGCAAAAGCTTTATTTTATAAAAAAAGCAACCTAAAAAAGTGTTTGTCTTTAAATTTAATAGGAAACCTTAGTCAGTTGGCGGTTACTGTATTTTTTGGTATTATTGGATGCCTTATTTTATGGCAAAATTATTCTGAAGCATTAGGACACATCATTGGTTTAAACGTATTTATCATTATTTTAATTGTTTTAGTATTTGGAGTTGGTGCTTTATTTCTTTTAAGACGCTATAGGCAATTATCCTACAACACTCATTCTAAAACTTTATTGGTTAAAACATTAGGTTTATCCCTTTGCCGGTATGTTGCTTTTAATCTGCAATTTTATGTGTTATTAATTCTTTTTAATTTTGAAATCGATGTATTTACGGCGCTTAGCTTTACAAGCAGCATGTATTTATTAGCCTCAATAATTCCCGCTATTAGTTTATTTGATGTGGTTATAAAAGGTAGCATTTCTGTCTATTTGTTTAGTTTACTAGGTTTTAATTCTATATCTATTTTAAGCATCGTCCTAATCATGTGGCTTTTAAACTTTGCTATTCCAGCCATAATTGGTAGTTATTTTGTGCTTACCTTTAAACAAAAACTAAGTTAAATTGATTCTATTTTTTTCTCTTATTTTTAGTCTATACGGCATTACTATTTTAGCATTAGTCTATGGTTTCTCTTTAGTAAAAACACCAAAGGTGAAGGTTGAAAAAACGTCCACAACATTCACTGTAATTATTCCATTTAAAGATGAAGCCTTCAACTTACCTTTACTGTTTCAATCTATTTCTAATTTAAATTATCCTAAACATCTGGTTGAATTCATTTTAGTTAACGACAACTCTGAAGATCATTCAGTTAAATTAGCTGAAGATTTTATTTCTAAATCTTCCTTTCAGATCAAATTAATTCATAGTTTAAAAATATCGGCTTCACCTAAAAAAGAAGCCTTAACTACCGCCATACATGAAGCTAAACACGAATGGATTATAACTACAGATGCCGATTGTAGCTTTGGACCCGAATGGTTAAAAACCTATGACGCGTTTATCCAGACCCATGCTTATAAGTTTATTGCTGGACCTGTTGCTTATAACACTTCAAGTCGGTTATTCCATAAATTTCAACAACTAGATTTTAGCAGTCTTATTGGTGTTACTATAGGAAGCTTTGGACTTAAAAACCCTATAATGTGTAATGGTGCTAACCTTGCCTTTAAAGCATCCTTTTTTAAAGCGCTAAATGGTTATCATGGCAACACTACAATAGCCAGTGGAGACGATGTGTTTTTACTTGAAAAAGCGGTTAAATCTAACAAAACTCAAGTAGCTTACTTAAAACACAATGCTGCTACAGTTTATACTAAACCCGTAAATACTTTAAAGCAATTAGTAGCACAACGAATTAGATGGGGTTCTAAAACCAGTAAATCTTCAATAGTATTGCCAAAGCTTTTAGGTCTACTGGTCTTAATCACCAATGCTTTATGTCTTCTCTCTTTTTTAAGTATTTCAATACTAACTCCAACTTTAGTCTTGTTCTATTGGTCTCTTAAAATTGTGGTAGATGCTTTGCTTATTTATAAAACTTTACACTTTTTTAATCAGGCAAATAGCATGAAATTTTACGTTATTTGCGCTTTACTTTATCCTTTTTTTACGGTTTATATTGCCATTTTATCTCTTTTTGGAGGTTATAAATGGAAAAATAGAGCCTATAAAAGATAATTTTATCCAATAAAATTTTACATTTACAATAAATAAAACACAAACAACTCATGAAACATATTCTAATAACCCTAGCTTTTATTGGTGCCATTTATACAGGATTTAGCCAAGAAACGTATACCGTAAATGGTGAATCTATTACTTTAAAGACAGAAGTTGAAGGAGATCTAGATTTATTATGGACTTCTGGAGATGATGGTGTTTTTAGATATTTTGTAAAAAAAGAAGACAACACTATTGTTGAACTTAAAAATACCAAAACAGGTAAAGATTATAATCACGAGTATGTTACAACGCTTTTTTCTTTAACTAACAATAACGCGACAGATACTAACTTTACATTGTATGGCCTAAGAAAATTTATAGACGATTATAATAAAACACAAGATACAGACTATGTTGGAGATGTTGAGTCTAAACTAGGCTTAAAGCTTGCTGTATTTGGAGGACTTTCAAACAATCCTTTTATTACTAATCCAGATAATGAAACCACACCTTTTGCAAGTGTGGAATTAGAAGTAAGTGACGCATTAAACCAAAGTAGACATGCAGGATTTGTTAATATTAGACAAACTTTTGGCTCAGACGAATTTGATTATGATGCTACGCAGTTAGCCTTAGGATATCGTTTTAGATTTGTAAACACCAATAATATAAAGGTATATGCTCAATCTAAATTTGCAACAATTACTTATGCTAAAACAAAAGTACTTGAGTTGGATACTGAAACTAACACACTAGTCCTTAAAGATGATAGCGGTACAACATTTGACGCTCCTTTTATTTTTGGTTTAGGTGCTGATTTTAAAGTGGGAAATAGCGGCAGTATCTCTGTTATTTATGACTCTTTATTTTCTGCTGTATTTAAAGACAACTATAACTTTCCAATAGATTTTGCTATAGGTTATAAATTTAACCTATAGTTTTTTAAAGACTATCTACTTCTATAAGAATTGGTAAGGTAAACTTTGTTCTAACCTGTTGTCCTCTTTTAATAGCTGGATAAATTTTAGGCATTTCTTGAATACTTTTATCCAAAAGTGTATCTATCTTTGGTATAAGTATTCTAGTTTTTGCTTTAATATTACGCTTAGTAATACTTAAGTTTCCCAATTCCGAAATAAGTAAGTCTAGATAAATAGTGTCGCTAAAGTTTTCGTTTACCACTAAACTATCATTATTTAGAGTCTCAAAAAACTTATTTGTAATTTCGGTTTCAAAACAAGCCTTTTTATCTTCTTTAGCATCCAGTTTTTCGCAAATTTGAAAGCTGGGGTATTGATCTACTTCATTCCAATTAAATGTATCCAGCTGTTCACTAATAACAGCTTCTTTTTGAAGCTTTTTAGTCTCAAAACCATCACAGGAAATTAATAATAACAGTATAAAAAAGTATATAACTTTCATAATTACTTATAATCCATAAAAGTACAACTTTTCCAATTATTTCTCTCTATGAAATTCTTCTCGCTTTAATTCGCTCAATTTATAATCTACCATCTTAATAAATACACTTTTAGGAAATTTTATTTTGAACTGTTCTAGAGCGGCTATTTTACTTTCATAATCGGCATAATACACCGCTTTGGTATTTGCTATTAAAAAATGAATGTAATCATTATTAGGTTTAAAATAGTCCGCACGCTTAAACGCCTGTAAAGCTTCTTTATGCTTATTTTGCCGGTTTAAAACTATACCTAAGTTAATATACGCTTTATCTAATGGTTGATCTTCCAATTGTAAGGCTGTTTTATAATATGATTCTGCCTTCTCAAATTGCTCTTCTCTCTCAAACAAACGAGCTAAACGAAATAAATTTGAACTGTTGTTAGGCTCAAAGGTTAGAGTTTTTTCTAAAGCTGAAATGGCTTTTTTGTCCTGATATAATTTTTCGTAACACCAACTCAATTTTTCATTTACAAATGCGGTGTCTTCGTTTAAATTTAATAATTTTTCAAACTGAATCACTGCTGTTTTATAATTGTCTTTATTAAAATAATATTGAGCTATTAGACTTAACAACCCTTTGTTTTCAGGATAAAGTTCTAAGCCTGCTTCAACATATTTTAAAAAAGTTTTTTCATTATTTTTTTTAAAATGAAATTTAGCTAATTGATAAATTACTTTTTGGTTTGTAGAATCTAATTCATAAGCAGAGAACAAACGACTTTGTGCAGCAAAATCATCATCTAAGTCTAAATACACCAAACCTAGTTCGTAATGGTAAACTGGATTTTTATAATCTAAGTCTATTAAATATAAAAAATGAAATTTAGCGTCATTATAAGCTTTAGTCTGGGCATAGAGTTTTGCTAACTGAAATCGTGTAAGTTGAGTATTAGGAGCTTCTTTTAGAGCTAAATTATAATAACTTATACTCTTGGTATAATTACCTAAAGCATTATAGGATTTTGCAATGTGTTCAAAAGATTCAGCAGTCTCCGGTAAGTTTTTATAATGGGTTATTGCATCACTATATTTACCATACGCATACAAACTATCGGCAATTTTAAAAGCCGAAGACTGAGCTTCGGCTTTTAAAAAACATAATACTATTATAAGAATTAAACGCATTTATTTAATTTCAAATTTTATTGGCAAAACATAATTAATTTTAACCGGTTTATCATCTTTTGTAGCTGGTTTCAATTTAGGTACTAAATTTAAAACTCTTTCTGCTTCTGCAACTAGACTCTTGTGTGGAGCTCTAACTTTTATTTCTGTAATCTCGCCCTCTTCATCGATGATGAATTTGGTTATTATTTTTACAGAACCTTTAAGTCCAAGCTCCTCGGATAATTTTAAATTAAAATTCTTACTTACGATTTTAGACAATTCAGTTGCAAAACAACTTTTAGCTTGTTCCATATCTAAATTTTCACACTCTGGAAATAAAGCGATTTTATCAACTTCTGTAATATTAAACGTTACATCTTTCTCTGGATTTTCTATAATTTTAGTTTCAACAACTTCTATTATTTCATCATTTTCCTTTTCCTGTTCACTAACACAAGAAGAATAAACTAACATTCCACAAATTAGTGGTAACACAGCAAGATATTTTGTAAGGTGCTTTTGATTTGATTTTGATTTACTTAACATAATTAAACGATTTTTGATTAATGATTTTTTAAAAAATGGGTTTACAAAAGATAAATTTTGACTTTGAAAGAGTTGATTAAGCAAAACATTTTGATATGTTTTTGAATTGACTTTCATAGTTCTCTCATCGGCTATATATTCATGAACTTCCTTAATACGATATTGATAGAGGTAAATAAAAGGGTTAAACCAAAACACTATTTTTAAAAGTTCAAACCAGATAAGATCTGTACTATGCTTTTCTCTTACATGAACTTTTTCATGAGATAAAATGGTTTGTTTTTCGTCTTCAGAAATAAGTTCTCCTAAAAAGATAAAATTGAAAAAGGAATACGCACTTTTAGACGTTTTTAGTTTAATTATGATAATAGATTCTAAATAATCTATCTCATTTTTTTTAATAGTTATAAGTAGAGTATAAAGTCTGTAAATAAATAAGGCAAACGTAAATACTATACCAAAATATATAAGATTTTCAATACTAAAATTAAAATCTAACCAATGTGAACTTTCTGTCTGATTGGTGAACAAAGCTGTATTTGATGGGTTTAATATAACCTCTGGTAAAGCCACCAAAGTTGTGTTAGAAATTAATTGATCCATCATAGAAAACTTTAAAAACGGAATAAGTAAAGCCAGTACTGATGTTCCTAACAAATAAACTCTGTTGTAATTAAAAAAGGTTTCTTTTTTAAGCAGTAATTCATAAACCACAATAAAAATAGTTTGATAAAGCATTACTTGTAATAGATACGTGATCATAATTCTTCTTTTTTATTAATATCTTTTAACACCTGCTCCAATTCTTTCATATTAATATCATTTTTCTGCATAAAAAATGACACCATACTTTTAAAAGAGCCTTGAAAATAATTGTCTACCAATTTATTTATGGATTGATTGCTATAAGACTCCTTTTTCAATACAGGGAAATAAACATGTCCTTTTCCTACTTTCTCATAGTTTACAAAACCTTTGGACTCCAGTATCCTAACAATTGTAGAAACTGTATTGTAAGCTGGTTTTGGCTCTTCCAAAACCTCTATAATTTCTTTTACTGAAGCTTTTTCTAAATCCCAAAGGACCTGCATAATATCTTCTTCTGCTTTGGTAAGTTGTTTCATATTTATAACTAAAGTTTTAGTTGAATAATACAAATATAACTAAATATTTAGTTTAAACTAATTTTTTAGTTGAAATAATAAATAAAAAAGGCTTTATCTTAATGAATAGATAAAGCCTTTTCTAGACTAATTATAATATTATAAAGAAAATTCCGTAGCTAAAGTGGCTTGAGAATTTCCACCTATATAGACTTTAAAATCGCCTTTCTCTACCACAAATTCTGAAAGGTCATTATAGAAACCTAATTCTTCAGCCGCTAATTTAAAAACTAATCGTTTCGTTTCATTAGGTTGTAATTCTACTAACTGAAATGCTTTTAACTCTCGAACAGGTCTTGTTACTGAAGCATACAAATCTTGAATATATAATTGAGCAACTTCCTTTCCTTTAACATCTCCTGTATTGGTAAGGTTTACCTCTATTGTTACAGCATTATTTTGAGCGTCGACATTCATAACTTTTAAGTTTGAATATTTAAATGTCGTATAACTCAAACCATATCCAAATGGATAAAGCGGTGTATTTTCTACATCCTGATAATGAGACCAGAATACAACGTCTGGAGCTGGTAAGGTTGGTCTACCTGTGTTTTTATAATTGTAATAAATTGGTACTTGACCCACATGTCTTGGAAACGTCATAGGTAATTTTCCACTTGGGTTATAATCCCCAAACAACACCTGTGCTATAGCATTTCCGCTTTGAGTTCCTAAATGCCAAGCTTCCACAATAGCAGGAATATTTTGATTTGCCCAATTTATAGCTAAAGGTCTCCCATTATTTAATACTAAAACTATATTTTTATTAACCGCGTAAACAGCTTCTAATAATTCCTGTTGCACACCTGGTAAATCTAAATCTACACGACTACGTCCCTCACCACTTTGAAACCCATGTTCTCCTAAAACCATGACAATAACATCGGTTTGCTTTGCTAAAGTGATTGCTTCTGAAAAACCAGAGATATCTGTAGTGTTTATTTTGACTTCTGTAATAAAATTAGGTTTACCAACCGAAACGTCTGCACCTTTAGCATAAGAAATCTTATTGGTTGAATGGTTCTTTAAACCTTCTAAAACTGAAACTGCAGTAGAATCTTCAGCTGCAATACGCCAGCTACCTAATGGACTTGTTTTATCTGCTCCTAAAGCACCTATTACACCAATGTGTAAACCTTCTTTTTTTAAAGGAAGTATTTTATTTTCATTTTTAAGTAAAACGATAGACTTCTTAGCCATATCTAAAGCCGCTTCATGTATTTCTTTACTTCCAGTAACTTGAAGCTCCCTGTTTTCATCTAAATATTTATAAGGATCATCAAATAATCCTAACTCAAACTTTACTTTTAAAATACGTTTGGTGGCATCGTTAATTAATGCAACGTCAACTTTACCTTCGTTTACCAACTGAGCCAGTTCTTCAACATATAGATAAGATTCCATATCCATATCCGATCCTGCATTTACAGCAATCTCCGCTGCCTGTTTACCGTTTTTTGCAAAACCATGCGCAATCATTTCTGTAATAGAACCCCAGTCTGAAACCACAAATCCATCAAAGTCCCATTTCTTCTTTAAAATATCTCTTTGTAAAAATTTATTTCCAGTAGCAGGTATCCCATTTAACTCGTTAAATGCATTCATAAAAGTTTTTACACCTGCATTTGAGGCAGCTTTAAATGGAGGAAAAATGATATTATTTAAGGTGGACATACCAACGTCTACCGTATTATAATCTCTCCCAGCTTCAGCAAAACCATATCCTGCGAAATGTTTGGCACATGCAGCTACAGTAAACTCGGAAGATAAATTGTCTCCCTGAAATCCTTGGATACGAGCTACACCAATTTTACTTCCTAAAAAAGGATCTTCTCCAGCTCCTTCCATAACTCTACCCCAACGTGCATCTCGAGAAATATCTACCATAGGTGCAAAAGTCCAATTAATACCTGCAGCTGCAGCTTCTTTTGCAGCCATTTCAGCAGATTTCTTGATAGCCTCTAAGTCCCAACTAGCAGATTCCGCTAATGGTATCGGGCTTAAAGTTTTATAACCATGTATAACATCAAAACCAATAATTAGAGGAATCCCAAGTCGCGTTTCTTCTACCGCTATTTTTTGAACCGAACGCACCTCTTTTACGCCACGTACATTTAGCATCGAACCCACATAGCCTTTACGTAAATGCTCATATTTTTTGGCAGCAGCACCATCTTTAGGAGCAGGACCAGTTAAATCCCAAAATCCATTATACTGATTCATTTGTCCAATTTTTTCTTCTAACGTCATGAGTGCCAATAATGAATCTACCTTAGCATCTACACTATTAATTTTTGTTAAAAGCAAGTCATTAGAAACTTTTGAACCATTACAGGAACATAACATTATGCCTAGTACTAATACCAGTATATAATTATAATATTTCATAGGTTTTTAATCCTAATTTTTTTATTGATACACCCTTATGTAATCGATTTCCATAGTTGATTGTGTGAACCCTGGATCAATACTTCCACCGAAATTTCCGCCCATAGCTATATTTAAAATAAAATAGAATTCATGGTCAAATGGTAAACTAGAATTATTTGGAACTGTATGAAATGTTACTCCATCTGCCTTGAAACTAATTTCGGTTGGTGTCCAGCTTAATTCATAAATTTTAAATTCGTTAGAAACATCTGGAACAACTGTAGAATTTGTATTTGCATTTCCTCCAGAATTGCCTGGATAATGAAGCGAACTAAAAATGGTATTTTGGTTATTTCCCACATGTTCTACTATATCAATTTCTCCAATAGCTGGCCATGATGGTGCATTACTTGTATCTCCTAACATCCATATAGCAGGCCATGTCCCAGCACCTTCAGCTAATTTCGCTCTTACTTCAACTCTACCATACGTAAATTCAAATTTATTCATAGATTTGATTCGTGCTGAAGTAAAATTACTCCCCGCAAAATCTTCTCTAATTGCTGTTATTTTTAACACACCGTCTTCAACAATAACATTTTCTGGTCGGTCTGTATAATATTGAGATTCATTATTACCCCAACCACACAAGTTAATAGCACATCCATCTCCAAAATCGTAAGACCAATTATCGTCACAAGGTGCTCCTGTATAGTTAAAATCTTCTTCCCAAACCAAAACATCATTAGTTCCAGAAGCCGTGTTACCAGTCGCACTATTACAATTAGCGGTAACTCCATTAGGATTTGTTGTTGAAAATTTATGATACCAAGCCAGATTAGGGTCTAAAGCATCAACAGTTCTTACATATAAATAATCGTTATCTATAAACATAATTTCATAGGTTGATGACCCCACGTAATACCCCATAAAAGCAGCATTTGAAAAATTTAATATCGTTCCTCTTGGAGGATTCCCATTAAAATCGGGCACCTGAGACCAATCACTTATCAATGTCCAATCTTCTGTAGTAGGAGATATGGAAACTGTGCTTACACCTGCTGTACTAAAGTCGAAACACGCATCTTCTCCCGCCTGCTGACCTAACACACCTTGTTGATGCGCTGCATTAAAAAAGGTTTGACCGTTATTGTTTAACTGATAAGTTAGTTGACTATTGGCATCTTGAGAAAATGTAAGTTCATCATCACACAAACAATCACTTATAGCATCATTACATTTTTCAAAAGGTGTCGTGCCAAAAAATGCAGGGAAATAATATTGTGTAGCACCTCCATTAATTTGAATATCTAAAGGTAAGGTTGGCCCAACCCCTAAGTGAGCAGGTCTTGAAGCAGCTAAATACCATATTTTAGAACTATTTGCTCCACCGGAAAGAAAATCTTTAGCTTCTTGATCGTCGAATGCGCTAAATACCTCAACACTTATGGCTTGAGAAGTTTTTAATCCACCATTTCCTGAAGCACTAACGGTCACGCTATAAGTATTAACCCCTGTAAGTGAAAATCTATGCTTGGTTTCTCCAGAAGTTGTAGTTACGGTACTTGAATTGTCTCCAAAATTAAACTGGTATGTTATCGCATTATCTGCAACCGCTTTAAAGTTTACAAATCCAGAACCATCTCCAAAAGGATTCGCTGCATCCTGTCCTTGCAATTCAAACTCTATATTAAGATTGGTTGGAATAACAACTTCTCCAAAGGTTTGGTCTTCCTCTTGACATGCACTCATAAAAAAGAGAGAGCATATCCATAGGAATATATTAAATTTTAAATTTTTCATAGTCTGCATTTTTATTAATTATGGAAATAAACATTATCGATGTAAAAATCGAAAGTTCCTGTAGGTAAACCTGAAAATATAAGCTGTTGTATAGAATTTGTAGCCGTCATTCCCCCTGCTACAAAATCGGCCATAGGGATATCTAAAGACACCCATTGTCCTTGAGCAATCCCGTCAAAAACAATTTCTGCTTCAGTTGCCGAAGCTCCTCCTAAATCTACCAATTTTACTCTGAATGTAGTTGCGTTTGGTGTCCAAACGTCAACATGAAAGAATGCCATACCAGAAGCGTCTACAGCATCTGGCGCGTAAAATTCTACTCCAACAAAATCGGCATCGATATATTCTTTTGTATCATTTCCTGCAACTTGAATATCTGTTAGTGTACTAGTACTCCAAGAAGATCTCCAAGAACTTACATTAACGTCCTGCGTATATGCGTTACTAAACATGTTTATTACATCTGCTTGCGGCTCTGAAGGAGTTGGGGCTGCTATAGTTGGCATTGTTGGAGCTGAAGCTCCACGATAGAAGTAAACATTATCGATGTAAAAATCGAAGGTTCCTGTAGGTAACCCTGAAAATATTAATTGTTGAATTGAATTTGTAGAGGTCATTCCTGCAGCTATAAAATCTGCCATAGGAATATCTAAAGACACCCATTCTCCCTGAGCAATTCCAGCAAATTCAATTTCACCTTCGGTACCAGAAGCACCACCTAAATCAACCAATTTAACTCTAAATGTAGTTGCATTTGGTGTCCAAACATCAATATGAAAAAATTCCATTGCAGAAGCATCTACTGCATCGGCACCATAAAATTCAACACCAACAAAATCTGCGTCAATATACTCTTTAGTATCATCTCCCGCTACTTGAATATCTGTTAAGGTACTTGTACTCCAAGAAGACCTCCAAGAACTTACGTTAACATCTGTTGTGTAGGCATTACTAAACATAGAGATTTTATCTGCATCTTGTCGTACTGGTGGCACTGGAGCTGCATCTGTAGGAATTACCAACTCCGTTACTGTAAAGTCTTCAGTATAAACAGCTGTATCTGTAGACCCGCTAAAAGCAGTAACGGTTATAGTATAAGTTCCCGCCATATCGTAAATAAAAGATACTTCATCACCAATATTTCCAGAAACAACCGTGTTATTTGCGTCTCCGAAATTTACTTCATAAGATATAGCCAAATCTGCTGTTGCGGTTACATTTACTTTTCTAGAAATATTTGAATCGTTTTCTATACTTACCATTAAATTTTGCGGCGGTAAAAAAGACACTTCTATTTCTTGAGAAACCGTTGTGGTTTTTCCATTAATTCCAGTTGCTGTAATAGCGATATTGTAAATTCCTGCCTCATAAGTGTTTTGAGCACTTTCTCCAGGTTGTAGAATGCCAGAAGTGTTACCTGTACCATCTCCATAATTTACACTAAAAGTTGACACACCTTCACCTAAAGGTGTAATAGTTACCAATCCAGAATTGTCTGGTATAATTACAACTAGCGCTGAGACGTTAGTAGGTGCTGGCACTCCTGCTATATCAATAGCATTATCATCGTCTTGACTACAACTAATTATAGTGGCTACAACCAAAACTAAACTTAATAAGTATTTAACTGTTTTCATAGTATCTATTTTAATTTTTAATATCCTTGATTTTGAGTCCATCGATTTCCTGTTAAAGCAATTTCAGTAGATGGAATTGGAAATACTTCATTTTTATTAGGTGTAAAACCTGGAATTTGTGAAGCAGCTCTATTGGTTCTAACCAAATCAAAAAACTGGTGTCCTTCACCAACTAATTCTAATTTTCTCTCGTTATAAATAGCTGTTGTTAAGGCAGGACCTGATGCTGACACGTCATTTAAAAGGTTTCCAAAAGCTCTTCTTCTTACACGGTTTAAGTAAGTTCTTGCTTGATCATCACTAATATTTCCTCTATTAAAAGCTTCTGCAGCCATTAAAAGTACATCTGCAAAACGAATAGCTCTGTAGTTATTAGGATTGGTAAGATTTGCATCTCCAATACCGGAATCTCCTTGTCTTGGTAAATATTTCCTGTTAAAAAATCCTGTATGTTCATTACCAGTACTAAATGTTGCTCCTGTATTGGCAGCCCATTCATCTATATTTAATATAGCAACATCTCGTCTTAAGTCATCGCTTTGGAAAGCATTGTACATGTCTTGCGTAGGAACATTAAAGCTAAATCCTGAATCGAATAAAGGACCATCGTAATTTCTTACTCCATTAAACCCTACAGCTACATTACCTTCACTACATTGTAAACAACCAAAACCAGCACCTTCTAAATCTGTATATTGTACTTCAAAAACAGATTCTATATTATTCTCATTGTCATTTTCAAAAATAGTATCATAATCTACTACTAAATCATAAGGACCAGTTTCAATAAGATCTTCTAAAACATTCGCCGCTTCAGGAAATTTATTTTGAAATAAATAAGCTTTTCCAAGTAGTGCTTGAGCAGCACCTTTGGTTGCTCTACCTGTATCTATTTGTGAAACTGGCAGATTATTCATTGCAAAAATTAAATCTTCTTCAATTTGGGCATATACAAGATTTTTTGAGGTTCTATCTATATCAAATTGCTCTCCAAAAAGAATTCTTTTATCTACTGCTAAAGGCACATCACCAAACCATTTTACAAGCTCAAAATAATAATAAGCTCTTAAAAATCGTGCTTGAGCAATAACATTAATTTTGTTTGGAAAATCTATTTTATCTTGAAACTCTAAAATAAAATTTGCTCGGTTTACTCCTGCAAACATCCAACCCCAGATATCTCTTAACTGATCGTTTGTAGGTGTATGAATCATATCATCTACTTGTTGAATGCCCAAAACATCGTTTGCATTACCACCACCAGCTAATGTATTTTCGGATGCGATTTCTCCTAAAAGCACATTTAAATAGGTAGATTGAAGTAAATCATATGCTCCAATTAAAGCATCTTGGTAATCTTGTTCTGAATTAAAATAATTTTCAGAACTTTCATTTTGAGATTGTACATCTACAAAATCGTCACTACACGAGCTTATTAGCAACGCTAATAAAACCATTGGATAAATTATATTTTTTATATTCATAGCTTTCATTATTAGCTTAAAATTTTATGTTAGTACCAAATAAAAATGTTCTCGGGTTAGGGTAGAATCCATTATCAAACCCGCCTCCAATTGGGGCACCATTAGAAGTTGTAGGATCAAATCCTCTATATTTTGTTAATGTAAAGACATTGCTTACAGATACATAAAATCTAATATTATCTAATTTTATTTTCTCTAATTGATCTTTATTAAAGGTATAGCCTAATTGCATGTTTTGCGCTCTTAAGAAAGAACCATCTTCTACAAAATAATCTGAAAAAATGTTATTTGTAGTTGCTCCATTAGTAATTCTTGGTGTGCTATTGGTTGAATTTGGACCAGTCCATCGGTCTAATGCGTATACCGTTAAATTAGTTACTTCGTCATTTCTATCGTAATTTCTAACAATATCGTTACCAATAGAAGCGAAGAAGTAGGTTTGAAAATCGAAATTTTTATAGTTTAAGGTTAAGTTTAATCCCATAGTAGCATCAGGAATAGGATTCCCAATAAAGGTTCTATCGTCTTCATTGATAACACCATCGTTATTTTGATCTACAAAACGTAAGTCTCCAGGTTGTGGCACAGCTCCTAAAGACGATTGTGATGCATGACTATCTACCTCCGCTTGATTTTGAAAAATTCCATTAGTTTGATAGCCGTAAAAAACACCTATTGGCTGTCCTTCCTGCATTCTGGAAACGTCTGTTTGTCCTATTCCAAAACTTCCGCCCGAGATATATCCAATCTGATTTTCCACAGATAGCACTTCATTATCTAAGGATGTTACGTTATAACTTAAATTAAATGAAAAGTTGTCGGAAATTTTATCTTTATAACTTATTAAAAATTCTAAACCACTATTTCTAACAGAACCAGCGTTTAAGGTTGGATTTGCCGAACCTGGAGCAGACGTTCCTAATATTCTTGAAGACTCTACTTGCAACAACAAATTATCGGTTTTTCTAGAAAAATAATCGGCAGTTATTTCTATTTTATTTTTAAGAAAACGTGCGTCTAAACCAACATCAAATGTTTTTTGTTCTTCCCATTTAATTTCAGGGTTTGAGACTGCTCCTATTGCCGATCCAAATTGTAACTGGTCATTAAAAACATAAACGCCTTCGCCTGTTAACAGTGACTCAAAACCAAAAGCAGGTATTCTGTCATTTCCTAAAATTCCATAAGATGTTCGAAACTTCAAAAAGTTTAATACTGAACTGTTCTCTAAAAAAGACTCATCTGAAGCTACCCAACCAAAAGAGGCAGATGGAAAATAACCGAACTTATTGTTTGGTCCAAAAGCGGTAGAGCCATCTCTACGTAATACACCCGAAAACAAGTACTTTCCTTTATAGTTATACTGAACCCTTGCAAAATAAGATAGAAGTCTTGAGTCGAAAAAGCGGTTACTAATGGTAGCATATGGATCTGTAACATTAGTTCCGTCCGATATAGAAGCATTATTAAAAGTTGCCGTGTCAGGTAATCCATCGGCTACAGTTAAATAAAAATCTCCTGTTGTTTTAAAAACTGAAGTTCCTAAAGTAACTTTAACATCATGAGCATCATTAAAAGTTTTTTCATAATTAATAAATGCGTCATACGTATAATCTCTAAAAAATTGTTCACCTTCAACGTATTGTCTGTTTGTTGCATTGTCAAAAACTGAACCATTACCGTATTCTACAATAGGATTAAAATTTCGTGTTCTAACTTCTGAATAATTCCATTGATAATTAGATTCTACTGAAAAATTATTCCAAAAATCATATTTCAAACCAAATACACCACTTAATTTGTCTACTTGAGCTCGATTAAACGTATTTTCAATCTGTTTAAGTGGATTAACCACTTCTATAGGATGGTCTACAGAAGAAGAAAATTCTCCATTTTCATTATAAACTGGCGTTGTTGGTCTAAAGTTTACAGCATTAAATAAGACCGAGCCTAAAGCATTTTCAGGTAAGGTTTTTCTAACAGTTCCAGAATAAATAAGGTTTGCCTTTAATTTAAGGTTTTCTAAAATATCTGTACCAAAATTAGCTCTGGTAGTATATCTTGTAAAGTTAGCTTTTGGTCCACCAACAATTCCGTCTTGTGTTAGCAAGGAAGAACCAAAAGAATAAGTAGATTTTTTAGACCCACCACTTACAGTAATACTATTATTAAAAATCAAGGCGTTTTCAAAAACTTCATCTTGCCAATTGGTCCCGTTTCCTAAGGTTTGAATATTATTAAATACAAGTGGGTCTCCATTAGCGGCAGCAGCTTCATTTTTTAATAGCGCATATTCTGTTGCGTTTAATACTGGTAATTTTCTTGTGGTTTGCTGGAAACCCGCATAAGCATCGTATTCAAATTTTAAAGGACTTTCCTTTCTACCTGTTTTTGTGGTAATTAAAATGACTCCATTGGCAGCTCTTACTCCATAAATTCCAGCAGTAGCATCTTTTAGTACGGTATAACTTTCTATATCACTTGGATTAACAACACTTAAATCCTCTACGACATTACCATCTACTAATATTAACGGTCTGTTATCTCCATTAGTAGAGATTCCTCTTATTCTAATATCCGATGCGCTACCTGGTGACCCAGATTGAGAAGTTACATTAACCCCTGCAACTTGTCCTTGTAAAGCCTGTTCTATACGAGTGGGTTTTAAAGCTTCAATGGTTTCACTATTTACAGTTGAAACTGCTCCAGTAACTTCTTTTTTCTTTTGTGTTCCATAACCTACAATTACCACTTCATCTAATTGCGAAACATCTTCGGAAAGACTTACGTTAATAGCAGAATTACTGGAAACTGTAATTTCTTGTGTTAAATAACCTACATAAGAAAATTGTAAAACGTCACCAGCCATAACATTAGATATGGTATAATTACCGTCAAAATCTGTGGTCGTTCCTTTACTCGTGTTTTTTATAATAACGTTTACGCCTGGTATGGGCAAACCATCATTACTATCTGTAACAAGACCGCTTATATCTATATTACTTTGAGAAAATCCAAAATTACACATTAAGGATAACGCAATTAATGTTAGTAGTTTTTTCATATAATGTAAAATTCAGCTTTAAATTTTTTTATAAAAATAAAAAGAATGCTAATAGAATGTTAATTTCACACCACTACAAAAAACATACAATTAAAACAAGGAAGATAAATAGGCATCAAAGCCCCACTACAACGTTATAGTAAGGTGTAATTATAATTTAAAAATCAACTATCAAAAAACAATAGATTCAGACTATTGTAGTGGTGTTGTAGTGGTAAAATAAGAGCTTGTATAGTTGTTAAAGCTCCAAAATATAGTTTGTAAGACTAGCATCATGGTCCAATTCCATTTTTTTTCTCAATCTATATCTTTTAACCTCGACGCTTTTTGGAGAAATATTTAATAGCGGTGCGATTTCTTTAGAGGATAAATTTAACCTTAGATAAGCACATAATTTTAAATCGGTTGGAGTTAGATTTGGATGGACTTCCTTTATTTTATTAAAAAAATCTTTATCTGCATTATTAAACGCTTCTTGGAAAAATTCCCAATCATTAGAATCATTAATATTTTTATCTAAAAGCTTAATTACCTTATCTAAGGTATTTGACTTATTATAAGAAATCAATTCCTTTTTAATGGTATTAAGAAATTCATTTTTCTTAATAATACTCATTGTAGAAATAGCTAACTCTCTATTTTTACTTTCAATGTCTTGTTTAAGCTTTTCATTTTTAAATGCCGTAAGCTGTTGTTCATTTTCTAACTTTTTAAAACTTAACTCTTGCTTTGTTTTTTCTAATGCTTGTTCCTGCTTACGTTTAAAATAGTTGGTATATAAAAAATGCATCAATAAAGAAAAAAGTATAAACCCGAACAAGTAAATTACAATCATAACATTAGAGACATACCAAGGTTTATTTATACTAAACATAAATTCTTTAGCATCTAATTCTTGAGAGCCAATTTTTGCTTTTACTTTAAACGAGTAATCTCCAAATGGTAGGTTTTTATAAAGTTGAAGGTTTGAGCTGCTCCAATCGGACCAATGATTATCAAAACCCTCTAAAAAACAACTATAATCAACTTGTTCATACTTACTGTAAAGAGGTACACTGTAAGTAATTTTCACATTATTTTCTTCTGGTCTAAATTCTGGACTATTTGATAATGAAACGGGTTTAAATTTTAAATCTTTTTTTGAAACCTGAACAGTATTAAGCTCTAGTTTTAATTTATTATTAAAATCATTTGCCTGATTGATGCTTTCTAAATTAAGCTTTATATATCCAAAAGACGTTCCTAGTAAATAGGTATATGCATTAAGTTGAGAAATATTCTCAAAACCAGTCATACTTTCTCTTAAAGTACTTTTAAACGGAATTTTATTAACTGTAAAGTCAACCGATAGATTTCCTGGTTCTAAAGCCAGAATATGGTTTTTTGTGAATGCCCAAAGATTGTTAGAAGTACTAACAAGCTTCCCTGAAATATAGTTCTCTTTTGTAAAAAGTTGACTAAGCTTATTTTCTTTTTTAAAAGTTGTCTTTTTATAGACAAAAACTCCCTTGGAATTTGCATAATAAATGTTGTTTTGAAACTTTGTAAGACTTGAGTTAGAGCCTTTATTAAATATAGAATCAAAACTTTTTACTGACCGCACTCTAGTCAATTCTGTATTAAATTTTAATTGATATAAACCTTTATATTCATGATTTACAAGTAACGAATTTTCACTGACTTCAAAAAAACGTGTAGAGATCTCAAAACCTTTAATTTGATGGCTAAATTCCCAATTTTTATTATTTTTTTTAAGTACGGACAATCCATTATAATTACCTTGTAAAATAGTAGAATCTGAGAGAGATTTAAAATCCCAAGTACCTTGTAAATTGCCTAATTTTTTTGCAATATTAGATGCTATTATAAAACTACCATTATTATGACCGCAAAATAAGGTGTTATCTATAATCTTTAAGTTCCAAACTTGACCTTCCGTATTTCTGACTAACTCAAATTCTGAATAAGAATTATCTAAAGACTTCCAGAACAAACCTTGATTTGTACCTAAATAAAGATTATTATTATAAACTATCGAAGTATAAACCGTACCTAAAGCACCATTATTATCTGTATAGACTCTATAAGGTGAATTGAATTTTATACTATTTATGCCTCTATCTAATCCTAACCAGATATTCTCAGCATCATCTTCAAAAAGACTTAATACTGTATTATTGCCTAAGCCATTACTTTGGTTAATTTGATAAACAACCTCACCATTATTATTAAGTACAATAATACCATTAGAAATTGTCCCTAAAATGTATTTTTGATTATTTAATTTTGAGGCACTATAAATAGAACTGGTCTCACTTAAATTATTAATTTCGGTTTCCCATGGCTCCCATATTGCATTTACAAGTTTAAAAAAACCTTTATTTTCGGTTATTAATACGAGCCCATTATTAGAATTAAAAATATTAATAATTCTCTCGGTTTTAAATTGATTTGATAGCAGTTGCGCCTCTCCATTAATAAGTTGAAATAATCCTAATCCATTTTTTTGAAAATAAATATTATTATTAACCTTAAACATTTTTAAAATTGTCTCTTTTGAATCGATAATTTTAAATGTTTGATTTAAGGTATTATAAATGTAAATTCTATTTAGCGATTGGAAAAGCACAAAATTATTAAGACTACAAATATTCCAAATTTGCTCATCTTCAATCATCTCTATTTTATCGGATAAGGAATTATAATTTAATAAGCCAAACCTGTCTTTTTCCCAATAGCCAAATTCCATATAATAGCCTGAAAAAATTTTATCATTTATAACTGCTACAGAACGTTGGATCGTTTGGTTTGGAGAATCATAAAGTGTCCAATTTGCTCCATTAAACTCAAGCAGACCTTTATTATTTGCTACATATATAAATTTATTTGAACTTTGGGATATACCCCAGTTTTGATTTTCTGCGTCGTAATCTTGCGGTGTGTAAATGCTTATTGGCGGGAATTCCTGAGCAAATAGAGAAAAACTACAAAAACAAAAAAAGAGTAATATGTACCTGTGCATGGATTGACTAAACATTTAAACCAATATACAAAGGAAATAACTCAAAATAAAGAAACAGTCTTAAAACAAAAAAGCATCCCAATTTTCTATACAGAAAAAAGGAAAGCTTCTCATTGGTTTAACTACTTAAACCTACTGATAATCTTCCAATTACCAGCCAACACAACTAATTTTATTGCTTAAAAAAAGCTCCAAATTTCTTTGAAGCTTTAGTTGCAATTTGCGGTCTGGACGGGACTCGAACCCGCGACCTCCGCCGTGACAGGGCGGCATTCTAACCAGCTGAACTACCAGACCGTTGCTTTATTGCGAGTGCAAATATAGAATGCTTTTTTAATTATCCCAAACAAAAAAAGATTTTTTTTTATTTTAAATCATTTTTTGTCGTTCTATAAGATAGGTTGAAAGAATTAAGTTAAAATCCGCATTAATATCTGCCAATACATATTTCACTCTGTTTTGTCCGCATTTAATTTTAAATTCGGATATAACACGCTCTATTTCAGTTTTATAATTATCCTTTATAGTATCCGCATACAAATCGATTTGTTCTCCGGTTTCCACATCGGTATAACGTTTTGGAGTATTATTAAAATCGAAATTAATTTCTTTATTTTTATCGATGACATGAAATAAAACCACTTCATGCTTATTGTGTTTAAGATGTCTTATAGCTTCAAAGAGTTTATCTTGATCTATTTCTGGCTGAAACAAATCTGTGAACAAGACAATTAATGAGCGTCTGTGTATTTTCTCTGCAATAAGATGCAAGTACTTATAAGTGTTGGTAGAAACCTGCTTAGGCTTACTTAATACTATTTTACTTAATTGTCCTAACAACATATCATGGTGGCGCTCGCTGCCTTTTTCTTGGGCATAAAAGTCGTAAGTATTACTGTAAATACTTAATCCTACAGCATCACGCTGTTTTTTAAGCATGTGCATAAGACTTGCACTGGCTAGAGCCGAAAAAGAAATTTTATTTAAATGGTCTATGGTAAATTCCTTAAGCTCGGGATAATGCATAGAGCTACTATTATCTATAATAATATGGCAGCGTAAATTAGTTTCATCGTCATAACGCTTAGTATAGAGCTTATCGGTTTTGGCATAAAGCTTCCAGTCTATATGTCGCGTGCTTTCGCCTTGGTTATATAGTTTATGCTCTGCAAACTCTGCCGAAAACCCGTGAAACGGACTTTTATGCATGCCAGAAATAAAGCCTTCTACGACTTGTTTTGCCAGAAAAGGAAGATTTTTAAATCCGCCTACTTTATTAACCTCATCTCTTACATTCATTATAGTGCGTATTTTGCGTTAAGGATGCAGCAACTTGTTTGAGCTCTTAAAAAATAAGGCTTTAGCTTATTTTTTAAAGCGAGTTGCTGCAGCCTGACCCGATAGGGTAACGCCATAACATAGAGTCTAAACTAAAAAAGGTTTGCCATATAGACAAACCTTTTCTTCTATTAAATATATTCTGGTTTATAATAAACCGTCTATTGCTTCTGCATAAGTGTTTTTTGGTGCTACACCAACTTGACGACCTACTACTTCTCCATTTTTAAATACTAAAACAGTTGGGATATTACGTACGCCGTATTTTGCTGCAAATTCCTGATTTGCATCTACGTCTAATTTTCCTACAACAGCTTTACCTTCGTAATCTTTGCTAATCTCGTCTATTACTGGTCCTACCATACGGCATGGTCCACACCAAGCTGCCCAAAAATCTACCATTACTGGTTTGTCGCTTTTTAATACTATTTCTTCAAAGTTTGCATCTGTAATTTCTAATGCCATAATGTTATGTTTTAATCGTTAATGTTATATTTTACATACAAGGTTAGTCAAAAAATTTGCCAAAGCTTACATTAGTACTATTCAATTTATTTATAGACAGATTGACGGTTTTTATACCAGTTTTGTCATTACTAAATATAGGTATTTATTTTTTAGAGCACAACCCTACATTTCATTTCGGGTCAGGCTATGCGCACTCGCTTTTTGTGTGTAAACTTTCACTACGTTCAATATGCCACACAAAAGAGCTCAAACAATGCTCCTATCCTTTGTGCAGTCCTTAATTTAATTTATAATTAACCTCTTGCTCGTCCAATTCGTGTAATAATTCTTGTGAAATTGTTACTTTTTGTCGGCGACTAGGCATAACCAGTTTTACTTTTTCCTTCATATCAAAAATTTCAAAAGTCATTGGTTTTTTACCTGGGTGCATGGCTATTAACTCTTTTAATTGCACAATTTTACGCTCTTCTAGTTCTTTAATATCCAATTGTATCGATAATTTACGAGTATAATTCTCCAACACATCGTGTAATAACTGAAAACTATTAAACTGAATTCTAGGTTCTCCTGCTTTACCAGTATCTCGATTTACCCAACCTTCTCTAATAAAAGCCTTCACATAAACAAAGGTGTTAGATAATAGAAATGGACGGTGTTTTAAGTAATCTTCTCCAAAAATTCTAAATTCAAAACTATCGTTATAATCTTCTATGGTAAACATAGCCCAACCTTTACCTTGTTTGCTTACACGATGCTGCACATCGGTTACCACACCTCCAAAGGTGATATCTTTATTAATGTTTGCTTGTAAGTCTTTAAATTGAGATACGGTACCATTACAAAAGGTTTTAATTTCGGTTTTAAAGTCGTCTAGTGGATGCCCAGAAATGTAGATTCCTACCACTTCTTTTTCTCTGGCTAGTTTTTCCATAGTTCCCCAGTTTTCGCATGGTGGCACTGTAGGTTCTTCTATTTGTACATCACTTGCCGCGCCAAATAGACTTACTTGGGCAGAGTTTTCGTTTTCCTGATGTTTTGCTCCATATCTAATGGCTTTTTCAAGAAAAGTTAAATCGCTGCCATCTTTATAAAAATACTGCGCTCTATGGTTGTCAAAACAATCAAAACCTCCAGCTAAAGCTAAACCTTCAAACGCTTTTTTATTGGCCGCTCTTAAATCGATACGTTTCGCCAAATCAAAAATAGATTGATAGTTACCATCTTTTTTACGGTTTTCTACAATAGTCATCACCGCGCCATGTCCTACGCCTTTTATGGCTCCCATACCAAAACGTACGGCATTATCTTTATTTACAGAGAATTTATAAAACGATTCGTTTACATCTGGTCCTAAAACCGGAAGCTTCATACGCTTACATTCTTCCATAAAGAAAGTCACCTGCTTAATATCGTTCATATTATTAGAAAGCACTGCCGCCATATATTCTGCTGGGTAATGGGCTTTTAAATAAGCAGTTTGGTAGGCAATCCATGCATAACAGGTGGAATGCGATTTATTAAAGGCATAACTTGCAAATGCTTCCCAGTCTTTCCAGATTTTCTCAAGCTTTTTGGCATCATGACCTTTTGCACTAGCTTGCTCGATAAATTTGGGCTTCATTTTATCTAGTACCGCAATTTGCTTTTTACCCATTGCTTTACGCAGGACATCGGCTTCACCTTTGGTAAAATCGGCTAATTTTTGAGACAGTAGCATTACTTGCTCTTGGTAAACCGTAATACCGTAAGTTTCTTTTAAATACTCTTCCATTGCTGGTAAATCGTATTCAATCTCTTCTTCTCCGTGTTTACGGGCAATAAAACTTGGAATATACTCCATTGGACCTGGTCGGTACAAGGCATTCATAGCAATTAAATCGTCAAAAACCGTAGGTTTAAGATTTTTCATGTGCTTTTGCATTCCAGGCGATTCATATTGAAAAACCCCTACTGTTTCACCTCGCTGGAAGAGCTCATAAGTTTTCTCATCGTCCAATGGAAACGTTTCAGGATCCAAGACAATTCCATGTTTGGCTTTAACAATCTTAACCGTATCTTTAATTAGGGTCAAGGTTTTTAAGCCCAAGAAATCCATTTTTAATAAGCCTGCATCTTCAACGACAGAGTTATCAAATTGGGTAACATATAAATCAGAATCTTTTGCTAAAGCAACAGGGACAAACTTGGTAATATCGTCTGGTGTAATAATTACTCCACAAGCATGAATACCCGTATTTCTTACAGAACCTTCTAAAATTCTTGCCAAATTTAAAGTCTGAGCCTGTAAATCGGTTCCTTCTGCTATATTTAAAAGCTCATTAACTAACACTAATTCTTCCGACCTGAATTTGGCTGCCAATTGTTTTTCATCTAAACCGAAAATTTTATTCAGCTTAGACATATTTGGGATTAATTTTGCAATTCTATCGGCATCAAATAGAGGTAAATCTAATACACGAGCGGTATCTCTAATACTAGACTTAGCTGCCATAGTACCATAAGTAATAATTTGAGCAACTTGATTACTACCATATTTCTCGATTACATAATCCATAACACGAGATCGACCTTCATCATCAAAATCGATATCAATATCGGGCATACTTACACGATCCGGATTTAAGAAACGCTCAAAAAGTAAATTGTATAATAAGGGGTCTATATTGGTAATCCATAAGCAATACGCAACCACAGAGCCAGCAGCCGATCCACGTCCTGGACCAACCGACACGTCCATTTTACGTGCTTCCCGAATAAAATCTTCTACTATAAGGAAGTACCCTGGATATCCTGTCTTTTCAATAACGCTTAACTCAAAGTCCAGACGCTCAATAACTTCTTCAGACAAGTCTTCGCCATAACGTTTTTTGGCTCCTTCGTAAGTGATATGTCTTAAATACGCATTTTCACCACGCTTACCGCCATCTATGTCATCTTCGGGATGTTTAAATTCTTCACCTATTTCAAAAGCTGGTAATAAAACATCTCTTGCAAGCTCGAAAGCTTCTATTTTGTTGGCTATTTCAACAGTATTGGAAATGGCTTCCGGCAAATCTTTAAACAATGCCTTCATCTCGTCTCCCGACTTGAAGTAGTATTCCTGATTTGGTAATCCGTAGCGGTAACCACGACCTCGACCTATTGGTGTCGCTTGTTTTTCGCCATCTTTAACACATAATAAAATATCGTGTGCATTTGCATCGGTTTGCTCCACATAATAGGTGTTATTAGTAGCAACCAGTTTAACATCATGTTTTTTAGAAAACTCAATTAAAGTGTTATTTACTCTGTTTTCGTCTTCCTGATTGTGACGCATGATTTCGATATACAAATCGTCTCCAAACTGTGCTTTCCACCATAACAAAGCTTCTTCTGCCTGAGCTTCACCTACATTTAACACTTTACTAGGAACCTCTCCATAAAGGTTTCCTGTTAAAACAATTAAGTCATCTTTGTACTGCTCTATTAGTTTTTTATCAATTCTTGGTAAATAGTAAAATCCATCTGTAAATGCGTGTGACGAAAGTTTTGCCAGATTATGATAGCCATTTTTATTTTTTGCCAGTAATACAATCTGATAACCATTATCCTTTACATTTTTGTTGGTATGATCTTCACATACAAAAAATTCACAGCCCAAAATTGGCTTTAGTAATTTCTGTTTGGGTTTTTCGCCATTAGCAATTGCTTCTTCTATTTTAGGTTTAACACTACGGTTATAAGCACCAACATCTCTTACAAAATGAAAAGCACCCATCATATTTCCGTGGTCGGTAATAGCTACTGCTGGCATTTGATTTTTAGTAGCTGCCTTAACCAAATCGGCGACACTTATAGTAGATTGTAAAACTGAAAACTGAGAGTGATTATGAAGGTGTACAAACTCTGTTTCTTCTAATTCCTGTAGATTTTGTTTTAATTCTTCTTTAGAAATACCTGTATCTTCCTGTGCTCTTAAGCGTTTGGCTATACGTTCGCTTTCTTTTTTAAGATTGATGTGTTTTAAACCTATAAATTGAATAGGTTGCGGATTGGCTTCAGAAAATTTCTGAAAATAATCTGGAGAAACATCTAATTGCTCTTTACTATATTGTTTTAAGCGGATTAATTCGAAAAAACAGCGTGTAGTAGCTTCAACATCGGCGGTTGCATTGTGTGCTTCTGCAAAAGGGACATTAAATAAATACTGATGTAATTCTGTTAAGGTTGGTAGTTTAAATTTCCCACCTCGACCACCAGGGATTTGGCATAATTGTGCCGTATGTTCTGTACAGGTATCTAAAACCGGCAACTCTTGTAAATTATTGGCTACATTTTGACGCACAAACTCTGCGCCCATAATATTTAAGTCAAACTTCAGGTTTTGTCCTACTACAAATTTAGTTTTACTTAAAGCAACATTAAATTTCTCTAAAACCTCATTTAATGCCGCACCTTGCTCTTCAGCTAACTCAGTAGAAATCCCATGAATCTTCTCGGCATCGTAAGGAATATTAAAGCCTTCTGGTTTAATTAAATAATCCTGATGCTCTATGCAATTTCCTAATTCATCGTGCAATTGCCAAGCTATCTGTATACATCTTGGCCAATTATCGGTATCGGTAATGGGAGCATCCCAACGTTTTGGAAGTCCTGTGGTTTCGGTATCGAAAATTAAATACATACGAGAAAACGAGTTATAAAAATGAGTTTTTGAGAGTGTATAAAATTACGGATAATTGAGAGTTTATAATAAAGAAATCTAAATTGTTTATAAACAAAAAAATCCAATTTTATAAAAATTGGATTTTAATGAACAGCGTTTAAAAATTTAGACTAACTCGAAGGTCGATTTTTCCATTTTAAGCGACTGTTGTAATTTTTCTTTATTATAAACTAAAACATTTTTAATTTTATTAGGTAATTCTTTTTCAACTAAAATAGCTTCACATTCTTTTAAGCCCATTTCTTCAAATTCTATAAAAGATTTTGCTATTTTTTTATCATTTCTTAGAAGCAATAAAAAGTTTAATTTTAAAGCTCCAGTTGAAACATAACTCATAAAACGATTTCTCGTTTTAGGTACTTGACCGTGTTTAAATATTTCTTTTTTAAGTGTATTAACATACTCTTTTTGACTTAAAAATCGACGCTCAAAAAATTGTTTTAGCAGAATACTATCTGTATTAAGCATTGCTGTTTCATAAGCATTTTGAATATCTATATTCTTTACAAGTAATCGGTTAAGTTTTATAATAATTTTTTCTGAATATTTCATAGTACAAAAAGAAATAAGTTTTGGGTTAACTTATTTACTTGAATAAATATAATATAGAATTACTGTTATAAATTACTGATTAACAGACTTTGTGAAAAGTTTAAATCATTTTAACAAAAAAAAGAGACTCAAAATGAGTCTCTTTAAATATTTATATTGTATTCCAATTACATACAATTCCCTAACGCATCAATTTCTGCTTGAATAGTCCCCATAGGGTCTCCACACTGTGCTTTCTCATTTTCTAGTGCTTGTTTATAAGTTGCACAAACCGTTGGGTAATTAGGATCGGTTGTTGGAGTTGTATTAAATGTCGCTTCAGCATTATCCGACGTCGTCTGAGCTAAAGTACAATCTGCAGCAGAACCTCCATTTGAAGCTAAAATTCCACTAAATAAATTAACTCGATAAAACACACCATATCTTACAGGATCATTATCTCTGTTGGCATCTCCAGAGAATGTTACCCCTTGTAAACCATCTGCAGTAAAAGCACTAAACTGAAATCTTCCAGTAATTGAGTTTGTTTCAGCACTAAGCTCATCTATAATTATGGTTCCACCCACAGGGTAAACCGTTAAACTTTCGTCTGGCTCATTTTCAGTTGAATAAAAAGTTCCATCTATATCTGTAAATGTCGCTCTGTTTTCAGAACCCGATGTAAGTGTGTAAGTTCCTGGGGTATTATTTGTGGTTGTTAAAATTACAACTTCAGCTCCTATTTCAGCTTTAACATTAAAGTTCCCATCCATATCACCATAAGCCACAAAACCCTCGGCACTCCAACGTGCGTTATTTTTGGTAGCCTCAAAAGATGGTGTACTAAATTCTTTGTCTTCTTTACAATTAAATAAGGTTACTAATGCAATTGTAAAAACTAATATTTTTTTCATACTTAATATACTTTAGAGAAATTCAAAAATAGAATAAAAAAAATAAATAAATACTTTTAATTCAAAAAGTTGAATTATAAATAAAAATAGTATATTTGCAAACTTATTAATAACCGAGGTCGAGAACCTCAACAAATTAATTATTATGCCTGTAAAAATTAGATTACAAAGACATGGTAAAAAAGGGAAACCTTTTTACTGGGTAGTCGCTGCCGATTCAAGATCGAAAAGAGACGGTAAATTCTTAGAAAAATTAGGAATTTATAACCCAAACACAAATCCTGCAACTATTGAATTAGATGTTGACTCATCTGTAAAATGGTTACAAAATGGTGCACAGCCAACAGATACTGCGAAAGCATTATTATCTTACAAAGGTGCCTTATTAAAAAATCACCTTGCTGGTGGTGTTCGTAAAGGTGCTTTAACTGAAGAGCAAGCAGAAGCTAAATTTACTGCTTGGTTAGAAGAAAAAGAAAATAAAGTGTCTGCTAAAGTTGAAGGGTTAAGCAAAGCTGACCAAGAAGCTAGAGCTAAAGCGTTAGAGGCTGAAAAAGCTGTTAACGAAGCTCGTATCAAAGCAAATGCTCCTGCTCCAGAAGTTACTGAAGAAGAAGCTCCTGCAGTTGAAGCTGAAGCTAAAAACGAAGAAGAATAGAAAATTATTTTTTTATACTTTTAAACTCCGATATTTTATCGGAGTTTTTTATGCGTTAAAATGTAAGATTTATGAAAAAGGAAGATTGTTTTTATTTAGGTAAAATTGTAAAAAAATACAGTTTTAAAGGTGAAGTATTAGCAAAACTAGACACCGATGAGCCCGAACTTTATGAAAATCTGGACGCTATTTTTGTGTCTTTAAGAGGTAATCTTGTTCCTTTTTTTATTGAAAGTTCTCAGCTACATAAATCTGAATTATTACGCATTAAATTTGAAGATGTCGAAACCGAAGCCGATGCCGACAGTATTTTAAAAAGTGAATTGTATTTACCCTTAGAGTTTTTACCAAAACTGGAGGGCAATAAATTTTATTTCCATGAAATTATAGGGTTTAAAGTTATTGATGAGCATTTTGGAGAAGTTGGCACTATAAAAGGTGTTAACGACTCTACCGCACAAGCCTTATTTGAAATTGATCGTGATGGTGTTGAAATATTAATTCCTATGAATGACGAGTTTATTGACAAAGTTGACAAGCCTAACAAAACCATTTTTGTTAAAACTCCTGAAGGCTTAATAGATTTATACCTGGAAGATGAATAAACCATTTGTTTTTAAGGAATTTACCATAAAACAAGACCAATGCGCCATGAAAATTGGCACCGATAGTGTTTTACTTGGAGCCATAACTTCTCTATCTAAAAAACCCTACTCTATTTTAGATATTGGTGCTGGAACTGGTGTGTTAGCGTTAATGTTAGCACAACGCAGTGATGCTGAAATAATAGATGCTTTGGAAATTGACGCTGATGCTTATGAGCAATGTGTGGATAATTTTGAACAATCACCTTGGGGTGATCGCCTATTTTGTTATCATGCCTCCATTAAAGAATTTGCAGAAGAAATTGAAGACACCTATGATCTTATTGTTTGTAATCCGCCTTTTTACAGCGAAGATTATAAAACCAATGATGCCTCCAGAGATTTAGCCCGTTTTCAAGACGCCATGCCTTTTGAGCATTTAATTCAAGCTGTGACCACTTTATTAAACCAAGACGGGAAATTTTCTGTTATAATTCCATTTAAAGAAAAAGAAGCATTTATTCATTTAGCTGAAAAAGTGAACCTTAATCCTGAAAAAATTACCAAAATACGAGGTCATAAAGCATCAGAATTTAAGCGTGTTGTTATAGAATTTAGTTATAAAAAAACAGCACACACAACCTCAGAACTCACTATAGAGCATGATAGACATGAATATACTAATGAGTACATCTCCTTAACCAAAGACTTTTATTTAAAAATGTAACATTTTAGGTTGTAACACGTAATCGATTTCGTTATTTTTGCATTGCTTTAGTTATTTTACTAAAAGACCACATTAAAAACGACTTATGAAACCAGATTTATTTGAAGCTCCAGATTATCTTAATCTAGACGATTTATTAAACGACGAACATAAATTAGTAAGAGATGCTGCTCGCGAATGGGTTAAACGTGACGTGTCACCTATTATTGAAGAGTACGCTCAAAAAGCAGAATTTCCAAAACAAATTATAAAAGGCCTAGCCGACATTGGTGCTTTCGGACCTTATATTCCTGAAGAGTATGGCGGAGCTGGATTAGACCAGATTTCTTATGGATTAATCATGCAGGAAATTGAGCGAGGAGACTCTGGTGTAAGAAGTACGGCTTCCGTACAATCTTCTTTAGTTATGTACCCTATTTGGAAATATGGTAACGAAGAGCAACGTAAAAAGTATTTACCAAAATTAGCTAATGGGGAATGGTTAGGTTGCTTTGGTTTAACCGAGCCAGACCATGGATCTAATCCTGGTGGCATGACCACAAATTATAAAGATATGGGCGACCATTATCTTTTAAATGGAGCTAAAATGTGGATTTCTAATGCACCTTTTGCTCAAGTTGCTGTGGTGTGGGCTAAAAATGAAGAAGGTAGAATACATGGTCTAATAGTTGAGCGTGGTATGGAAGGGTTTACTACTCCTGAAACACACAACAAATGGTCTTTAAGAGCAAGTGCAACTGGAGAGTTAATTTTCGATAATGTAAAAGTTCCTAAAGAAAATTTATTACCTAACAAATCTGGATTAGGCGCACCTTTAGGTTGTTTAGATTCTGCACGTTATGGTATTGCTTGGGGAGCGATTGGTGCGGCTATGGATTGTTATGATACTGCGCTGCGCTACAGCAAAGAACGTATGCAATTTGGGAAGCCTATTGGACAGTTTCAGTTACAGCAGAAAAAATTAGCTGAAATGATTACCGAAATTACCAAAGCACAGCTTTTAGCTTGGCGCGTTGGTGTATTACGTAATGAAGGCAAAGCAACCTCTGCTCATATATCTATGGCTAAGCGTAATAATGTTGAAATGGCTTTAAAAATAGCTCGAGATTCAAGACAAATGTTAGGTGGAATGGGAATTTCTGGAGAATACAGCATAATGAGACACATGATGAATTTAGAAAGTGTAGTGACTTACGAAGGAACACATGACATTCACTTACTAATTACAGGTTTAGACGTTACAGGTTTAAATGCATTTAGTTAATATTAGATTTGTCAATTACTTTATAACATTGAACTATTATAAATGCTTCTCTTTGTGGGAAGCATTTTTTATTTTTGCTTAAAAGAACTGCATGATGACTATAAAAACTGTAAAAGAAAATTTAGCACCTTTAAGAAAACAATTAGTAAACCATAGTCTTTATGGAACTATAGAAACTACTTACGATTTATCTTTATTTCTAGAACAGCATGTGTTTGCTGTTTGGGACTTTATGTCGCTTTTAAAAGCACTTCAACAAAAATTAACCTGCACAACAACACCATGGATGCCCGTTGGGAACCCAGAAATGCGTTATCTTATAAACGAAATAGTATTAGCTGAAGAAACAGATATTAATCTTAAAGGTGAACGTAAAAGTCATTTTGAAATGTATTTAGATGCCATGCAGGAATGTGAGACGGCAACTACTAAAATTGATACCTTTTTACAGCTTGTAAAAGACTACAAGAACATAAACGTTGCTATAAACAACAGTCCTTTAAACCCTGCGCTAAAAAACTTTTTAAATTTCACCTTTAAAATTGTAGAAGAAGGCGAAGCACATGAGGTAGCTGCTGCATTTACTTTTGGTAGAGAAGAACTTATTCCAAATATGTTTACTGAAATTCTGGAAAAACTACAACATAATTTCCCAGACACCAATTTAGACCAGTTAATCTATTATTTTAAACGTCATATAGAGTTAGATGAAGACGAACATGGACCTATGGCAATGAAAATGATTGAAGATCTTTGTGGTGAAGATCAAAAGAAATGGCATGAAGTCACTCAGGTTTCCCAAGATGCCTTACAAGTAAGACTAGGTTTATGGAATGCTATTGAAGCCAGCATAATTGCCCAACGAACACCTGTTTTATAAATGTATTCTAACTCTCTTTTTCTTGTAATTTTCGCTTTAATACTAAGCTGTAATTCTACCAAACAGAAAGCTGATAAAATCCACAGTGAAAACTTTAAATATTTAGCATTAGGTGATAGTTACACCATAGGAGAAAGTGTTTGCAACAGTTGTAATTTTCCAAATCAATTGTCTACAGAGCTAGAAAATAAAGGCATTAAAAATAGTAATGTAAACATTATAGCTCGAATCGGTTGGACTACTACCCAATTAATAAATGCCATTTCGAACAGCAAGTTAGACCCTAATTATGATATAGTAACTTTACTTATTGGTGTAAATAATGAATATCAAAACCTGGATTTTAATATTTATAAAAAAGAGTTTCCTGTATTACTTAATAAAGCTATTGAGCTGGCTAACAACAATTCTAATAAAGTTATTGTATTATCTATTCCAGACTATGCATATACTCCATTTGGGCAATCAATAAATAACAATTCTAATATCTCTAAAGCAATAGATAATTATAATACTTATGCAGCATCCGTTTGTAAATTAAAAGGTGTTAGTTTTTTAAACATTACGGATATAACACGTTTAGGACTTGAAAATCCAAAATTAGTAGCTAAAGACGGTTTACATCCTTCTAAAGAAGCCTATACTAAATTTGTAAAACGTTTACTTCCGTTAACTCTTAGTAAAATAAATTAAACTATGTTTTCCTCTAAAAAAAGATTGGATCATGCTTTTAAAACTGCAAAAGTATTAGATTTTGATAACGATAGTAAATTTATATTTTTTAGCGACTGCCATAGAGGTGACAATAGTTTTGCAGATGATTTTGCCAATAACAGAAACATTTATTTTCACGCATTAAAACATTATTACAAGGAAGATTTTACTTATATCGAATTAGGTGATGGTGATGAACTTTGGGAGAATCTAACATTTGATTCCATTTTGAATGCACACAAAAATGTGTATTTATTAATGAAGCAATTTTTTGATGAAAACCGTTTGCATTTAATCTGGGGTAATCATGACATGGTTTACAGAGACCCGGAATATGTAAAGAAACATTTGCACACCTATTTTAATGCAAGAACGGGTAAAGACGAACCGTTGTTTATGGGTTTAAAATACGAAGAAGCTATTTTATTAAACCATTGCGATACCAACCAGCAATTATTTTTAACCCATGGACATCAAGCCGACTGGTGGAATTTTTTATTCTGGAAATGGAGTCGTTTTTTAGTGAGGATATTATGGAAACCCTTAAATGTTATGGGAATAGCCGACCCAACCAGTCCTGCTAAAAATTATAAAGAATTAATTAAGGTAGAAAAACGCACTAAAAAATGGATTACCGATAACAATAATCTTATTACCATTGTAGGTCATACACATAGACCCCGATTTCCTGAGCCTGGAGACATTGCTTTTTTTAATGATGGAAGCTGTGTGCATCCCAGAAGTATTACGGGTATTGAAATTGAAAAAGGTGAAATTTCTTTAATAAAATGGCAGATAGATACTAACGATACTGGTGTATTGCAAATTAATCGTTCCGTTTTAGAAGGACCAATACCTTTAATAGATTATAAAACCGCATAAAAAACGCCTGTCATTTTAGGACAAGCGTTTTATAAATACTTTTTTTAAAACTTTATTACTCAATTTTTTTAACCACTGCTTTAGGCGCCTCTTTCCTGGTGCCATCAAATCCATCTACACCAGAAACTGTAGTGTATTTCATGACATAACGCTTTCCTGGATTAATAATTTGGTAAGCCGATTGACACATTAATGTAGCTTCATGAAAACCGCATAAAATAAGTTTTAACTTTCCTGGATAGGTGTTTACGTCTCCAATAGCAAAAACACCAGGGATATTAGTCTGATAATCTAAACTGTTATCTACTTTAATAGCATTTTTTTCTATTTCTAGACCCCAGTTAGCAATAGGACCTAATTTAGGAGACAGACCAAATAATGGAATAAAGTGATCGCATTCCAACTCATACTCCTTATCTAAATGAATATCATCAGACTCTTTAACCACGACACCTGTAACTTTATCGGCACCTAAAAGACCAACAACTTCAGCTGGTGTAATTAAATTTATTTTTCCTGCATTTTTTAATTCCTGAACTTTTTCTACAGAATCTAAATGTCCTCTAAACTCATTACGTCTATGCACTAAAGTAACACTTTTAGCCACATCACTTAAAAAGATACTCCAGTCTAGAGCTGAATCTCCTCCTCCAGCAATAATCACTTTTTTATTGCGATACACTTCTGGGTCTTTAATGATATACTCTACCCCAACATCTTCATACTCATTGATATTATGAATTTGAGGCTTACGAGGTTCAAAACTTCCTAATCCACCTGCAATAGCAACCACAGGTGCATGATGTTTGGTCCCTTTATTTGTAGTTACAATGAAAGTCCCATCCTCTTGCTTATCTATAGTTTCTGCGCGTTCTCCTAAGGTAAATCCAGGTTCAAACTGCTTACATTGCTCCATTAACTTGTGCGTTAAGTCGCCTGCAAGAATTTCCGGATAAGCCGGAATATCATATATTGGTTTTTTAGGGTAAATTTCTGAACATTGTCCGCCTGGTTGTGGCAATGCGTCTATTAAATGACATTTTAATTTTAATAATCCTGCTTCAAAAACAGTAAATAATCCTGTTGGTCCTGCTCCAATTATTAATATATCGGTTTTTATCATAAATTTTGTTGTAGGCAAAACTATGGTGTATGCCTGTATTTATATTAAAAAAAAAATTCCTGCGTTAGCGGTAGTAGTGGTTAGCTTTTGGCGAGCGTACGCTTTGAGCCAAAACTAATAACGGATAACGCGACCTGAAAGGTAACGCCCAAATACTAAGCGACGTTAATGACTTCTTTTATATGTGGTGCGTGCTTTTTTATGGTCATTTCCACACCAGACTTAAGCGTCATTTGGTTAACACTACAGCCTACACATGCGCCTTGCAACTGTACTTTTACAGTAGTATCCTCGATAGATATGAGTAAAATATCGCCTCCATCGCTTTGTAAAAATGGGCGAATTTCCTCGAGCGCATTTTCAACATTTGTTTTTGTTTCTTCTGCTGTCATGTTTTATTTTTTTACGGCTGAACAACCCGCCATAGTTGTAATTTTTATAGCTTCAGTTTCTGGCAAGTTTTCATTTCGGTTAACCACTTCCTGTACAACGTTTTGAGTTAGCTTTTCAAAAGCCGCTTCCAGAGGTGTCCCTGTTTGCATAGCTGCCGGACGACCGTAGTCTCCTGCTTCGCGGATGCTTTGTACTAATGGAATTTCGCCTAAAAGTGGCACTTGTAAATCTTGAGCCAGGTTTTTAGCACCTTGCTTTCCAAAAATATAATATTTATTATCTGGCAGTTCTTCTGGTGTGAAGTAAGCCATATTCTCTATAATTCCTAATACCGGAACATTTATGCTTTCTTGTTGGAACATAGCAACTCCTTTTTTGGCATCTGCCAGAGCCACATTTTGCGGCGTACTTACCACAACTGCACCTGTAATTGGTAAAGACTGCATAATACTTAAATGAATATCTCCTGTTCCTGGTGGTAAATCGATTAATAAGAAATCTAATTCTCCCCAAGCGGCATCAAAAATCATTTGGTTTAATGCTTTTGCTGCCATAGGTCCACGCCAAACAACTGCCTGGTCCGGTTTGGTAAAAAAGCCAATAGATAAAATCTTAACCCCATAATTTTCTACGGGTTTCATTTTAGATTTTCCATCTACTGTAACGGATATTGGTCGCTCCAGCTCTACATCGAACATTATTGGCATAGATGGCCCATAAATATCGGCATCTAAAACACCAACTTTAAAGCCCATTTTAGATAAGCTCACAGCTAAATTGGCGGTTACGGTAGATTTACCTACGCCTCCTTTTCCAGAAGCAACTGCAACAATATTTTGAATTCCAGGAATCGCTTTACCTTTGATCTCGTTTGTTTGTTGTACAGGTGCTTCTACCTTTATATTTACTTTAACTTGCGCATTAGGCTCTACCTCTGACTTGATAACGTTTGTTATTTCAGTTTCGGTTTTTTTTCGGGCTTGCATTGCTGGATTGGTAATGGTAATATCTACAATAACTTCATCTGCAAATGTAACAACGTTTTTAACCGCGCCGCTCTCTACCATGTTTTGCCCTTCGCCTGGAACTGTTATAGTTGCCAATGCCTTTAATATAGCTTCTTTTGTGATTTTCATTTAAAAATGACTTTGCAATTTTAATTTAGATTTATTCTAAGCACAAATATAAGGTTTAAAGCTTGAATTGGAAAGTAGTTGTAATTAAGAAATTTATGGGTTTCTTGATGAAGATTAAAAGTCCTTCATAGGATCCCAAAAAACAGATTCAAAATTTTGAATTTGGTCGTTTTTGACTATTACCCCTTCACTTTCTAAAAGCTGCTGCATTAAATGAGTACCTTGAAAATGATGTTTACCAGTAAGTAGCCCGTTTCTGTTTACCACACGATGTGCAGGTACGTTTTTATCGTGAGCGTTATTCATAGCATAACCTACCAATCTCGCACTTCGCTTAGCTCCTAACACATTAGCTATGGCACCATAACTAGTCACTTTACCATAAGGAATTTGCCTAACGACTTCGTAAACCTTATCGTAAAAATGTAGCGTTTCTGGTTTCATATTAGTAAAAATCTCTAATAATACCTACTAGAGTAATTAAAGCAATTATCCCAGTGACAATACCTATAATGCGGCTCATGTTTTTTTGAGATTTTAAGCGCTGACTCTTAATTTTTTCAAAGAAAAATACATACACATAAAGCATTACAAAAGTCCCCATGACAGAACCTGTAACATAAGTTAACATTCCTACATTATCAAACACTAAAAACCCTACGGAAGCTAAAGAAATACTCATGTAGGCTTGGTAAGGTATAGGAAACATATTTAAGGAAGACAGTAACATGCCGAAGAAAAAACGACTGTTTTTACTTCGTGGTTCGCGCTCCTTTTTAGGTTTTGAAGAGGTTTTTTTTGCTAAAACTAGAAAGTAAATAGTAATTAGAACGAAAATAACAAAAGCAACCCGCTCTAATATGTTGACGATTTCTGGGTGCTTGACAAGGTATCTGGCAAACAACACAGCAATATAGGTTTGTACGCCTACAATTGTGCAAACCCCTAAAGAAAACATAAGTCCTCTAACGTGTCCTTCTTTTAAGCTTATTTTTGCAGCCGTCATATTTAACAGACCTGGCGGAATAACGCCAAGCATAGCGATTAATAAACTTAAAAAAAAAGTAATTGTAATATCCAATACTATTTAATTTTAAACTTGATATAGGTAATGGGCTTATTAATTTCTAAATATTGATTTTCGTAAAAGGTTTGTATACTAGTTACATCTTCCGGAGAACCATCCTGCTTATATACATTATTATTTGCATGAATGATCTCATGTCCTTCACCATGCAATAAACCTAATGTATAACCATGCATAAACTCACTATCGGTTTTTAGGTTAACCGTACCTTCTGGTTGTAATATCTTTTTATAGCGTTTTAAAAATTCGCTATTTGTCATACGATGTTTTGTACGTTTATATTTAATCTGTGGATCTGGAAAAGTAATCCAGATTTCACTAATTTCATTTTCAGCAAACACTAAATCAACCAGCTCTATTTGTGTACGAATGAAAGCCACATTGGTTAGGTTTTCCTCCAAAGCGGTTTTAGCACCACGCCAAAAACGAGCACCTTTAATATCTATTCCTATAAAGTTTTTATTAGGATATTTTTGGGCTAAAGCGACCGAATATTCACCTTTACCACAACCTAACTCCAGAACTATAGGGTTATTGTTTTTAAAAAATTTTTCGTTCCAAGCTCCTTTCATTTCATAAACAGCATCTACCAATGCTTCGCGCTTTGGTTCAAATACGTTTTTAAAGGTCTTATTTTCGTTAAATCGTTTTAATTTATTTTTACTTCCCACTATCGTTCTATTTACGCGTCAAAAGTAAAAATTTTTATTAACACTAAATTAAACATCACATTAAGTTTTACTAAAGTTAATAAAATATATTTATAGCGAATAGCTTTATATTTGTTAAGGATGAAAAAAAGAATTCTAGTAGCACCTCTTAATTGGGGAATTGGTCACGCTTGTCGTTGTATACCTATTATTAAAGCCTTAATAGAAAACAATTTTGATGTGGTATTGGCAAGTGACCATGAAGCGTTAATGCTCCTGCAAAAAGAATTTCCATTTTTAGACTCTGTCGCTTTACCAGGTTACAATGTTAGCTACTCGACTCAAAAAAAAAGCTTTAAAAGTCATTTAATAAAGCAGCTTCCTAAAATTTATCGGGCAATACAAGCAGAGCATAAGGCAACACAACAAATAATTACAGAGTTTAAGATTGATGGTATCCTATCGGATAATCGTCTAGGTGTTTACAGCAAGCATATTCCATCTATTTTTATAACACACCAACTAAATGTTCTAAGTGGTAATACCACATTTCTATCGTCTAAACTCCATGAGTTATTTATAAAAAAATTTAATGAATGCTGGGTTCCTGATTTTGAAACCACTCCTAATTTAAGCGGGAAACTTAGTCATCATTCAACTAAAAAACAACCTATACCTATTAAATTTATAGGTGCTTTAAGCAGATTTTTTATTGAAACTCGTGAGATTAAAACCGATATTTTAGTAGTTCTATCTGGTCCCGAGCCACAACGAAGTCTATTAGCCGATAAACTTATTGAAGAGTTAAAAAAGAGTCCGAAAAAAATAGTATTGGTTAAAGGTATTATTGAACAAGAACAGACCAAAATTATTGATGCAAATCTGACGATTTATAATTTTTTAAATTCTGAAGATTTACAAAAGTTTTTAAATGAATCTGAGCTTATTATTTGCCGTTCGGGATATACCAGTATTATGGATTTGGCTAAACTTAAAAAAAAGGTGTTTTTTATACCTACGCCAGGACAATTTGAACAGGAATATTTAGCTGAACATCTTCAGAACTCTGGAATTGCACCCTATTGTCCTCAAAAGAATTTTAGTTTGGTAAAATTAAATGAGCTTAAAAATTTTAGCGGTTTTACAGATTTAGATTTTACTGAAAAATTAGACTCTAATTTATTCTACAGGTTTAGATAAGGTGAAAGAAAACTCACTACCTACATTATGTTCACTTTCTACATAAATACGCTCATTGTGAGCTTCAATAATATGTTTTACGATAGACAATCCGAGTCCAGAACCACCTTCTTTACGGGAACCACTTTTATCGACTCTATAGAACCTCTCAAAAACACGTTTTAAATTTGTTTTTTCAATACCTTCACCATTATCGGTTACACGAACAATAAATTTATTTTTTAAAAGCTTTTCTATGGTAACTTCGGTCGTTCCTTTTTCTCTTCCATACTTAATCGAATTCACAATAAGATTGGTAAGCGCTTGCTGGATACGCTCTTTATCGGCAAAAACATAAATAGGTTCTTGATATACTTTATCAAAAGTTAAGGTGATTTTTCGCTTTGCTGCTTTCATTTCAAGTAAATCGAAAACATTTTGCACCAAATCTATTATATTAAACACTTCTTTATTTAATACAAGATTTCCTACTTCTAGTTTGGTAAGCATATCTAAATCGTTAACAATATAGATTAATCGTTCTACACCTTTACTGGCACGTTCTAGATATTTCTTTGTAATTTTCTTATCGCTCATTGCACCATCCAAAAGGGTTTCTACATAACCCTGAACCGTAAAAAGAGGTGTTTTTAATTCGTGAGACACATTACCCATAAATTCTTTGCGGTAGCTCTCTCTAATTTTTAAGGATTCAATTTCAAACTTTTTATCTCTGGCATACTTATCTATTTCCTGAGTAAGCGTTGCCATATCTGTAGTTACTTTTTTGTCTGTAAATTCTGCAGACTCCAACAGAGTTAAGTCTTCGTAAATCTTATTTACTCTTTTGTAAATAAAATTTTGAACCCGATGCTGTATAACAAAAAAAGAAAGCCAAAAAATGATAACAAAAAAAGCAAGAACATACCAAGACCAGAGATTTTGGATATATAAAAAGATGCCCAGAACAAAAGTTGTTAAAAGCGCTATAAACAGCGAAGTATAAAATGCAAATTTGTATGTTTTTTTAAACTGCATCACATTATTCTACAAACTTATAACCGACACCTTTCACGGTTTTAAAGCTTTTATCCCCTATCTTCTCTCTTAATTTTCTAATATGCACATCTATAGTTCTGCCACCTACAACGACCTCATTACCCCAAACTTTATCCAAGATATCTTCCCGTTTAAATACTTTTCCTGGTTGAGATGTTAATAGAGCAAGTAATTCAAATTCTTTACGAGGTAAAACAATTTCTTGCTTGTTTAAATATATTTTGTATTCATCTCTGTTAATAACCAAGTTTCCTAGTTTTAAAACTTCAGTATTAGAAACACTGTCAGTACTTAGTCGTCTTAGAAGTGCTTTAACCTTGCTTACTAACACTTTAGGTTTTATTGGTTTCGTGATATAATCGTCTGCTCCTGCTTCAAAACCTGCAACCTGCGAATAATCTTCGCTACGAGCGGTTAGAAATGTAATAATAGAGTTAGATAACTCTGGCTGCTTTCTAATAGCTTCACAAGTTTCTACTCCATCCATTTCTGGCATCATTACATCTAAGATAATTAAGTGTGGCTTATGCTTTTTTGCTTTTTTTAGACCATCTTTGCCATTATCTGCTTTAATTACCTGATAACCTTCTTGCGACAAATTATAACCAACAATCTCTAAAATATCTGGTTCGTCATCTACTAATAAGATTTTTATATCTTTTGTTTCCATATGTACATTTATACATTACAAATATAAAGTTAAATGTTTTATGTTAATAGAATGCGACTTCTAATAACAATTTCATAACATGGATTATTCGGTTGCACTCACTTTATCACTAAAAATAAACACTTAAAAGTGTTTATTCCTCAACCAATGTTATCTTATTGTAAAGATGCGTTATAGTATTCTTAAAAACTTTTAAGGAACGGATTAATCTTATAGATTTGCATAAAATCAAAATATTACAATTATGAAAAAAATTTACTTATTATTATTAATGTTAACATCTTTCGTGTCTTTCGGGCAAGTTGTTAATGGAAGTTTTGAGACTTGGTCTCAAACCACTAATCCAGATAATTGGACTTTTGAGGCAGGCACTACGTTAACACAAGATATGACTACAGTTAATGATGGAACCTCTTCAATGCGAGTAGATGTAACAACTGCAACACAAGGTAACACGGACTTTAGACAAAGTGTACCTGTTGTAGCTGGGACAGTTTATGATGTTTCAGTAGATGTTTACCATACAGACAGTTTTGCTGCAGCTAGGCTTTTTGCTGGTAACTATCAAGGATACTCCGACCAAAATATTGTTGGCTCATGGCAAACAATAAATTATGTATATACTGCCACAACAACTGGAGGAGTAGATTTTGGATTAAGGTTTTACGATCAAACCGGATTTTCAGGTTCTTCAGTTATGTATATTGACAATTTTAGAGTTACTGCTCAAGCGACTCCAAGTTTAGCAATAACGTCTCCAACAGATGGAGCTATTGTATATTCTCAGGATGTAAATGTAGCTTTTAGTGTACAAAATTTTAATGTAGATTCTCCAAGTAATGGTGATGGTTATATCACTTACAGCTTAGATGGCGCTGCTAATATTAGTAAATTTGACACCACTGATATTGTGTTTACGGGATTATCTTTCGGAACACATACAGTAGATATGGAATTAGTGGATAATGCTGGTGCATCCCTATCTCCTGCAGTAACATCTACAGTATCATTTACTATTTCTCAGGTTCAATTATTACCATTTACAGATAGTTTTAATTATACAGATGGAGAATTACTAGCTAATCAACCAGCTTGGACTAACTATTTCTCAGGTGATGATGTAATTATTTCAACTGATAACTTATCATATTCTACTTTAAACGGATTTGGAAATGCTGCTTCTTTTGATGGTTCAGGATCAGATCCATTAGTTGATTTTACACCAACAAGTGCAGGTAAAATTTATTCTTCATTTATGTTAAGAGTAGATACTTTTGACGCAACACCTTCTGATGGTTATTTTGCAATTCTAAGAAATGATTCAGGATCATATATAGGTAGAGTTTATATTTCACCATTGACTGCAACTACTTATTCACTAGGTGTAAGTAGTGGTAATTTAGACCCAAGTCAAATTGCTCCTGCTGTATTAAATGTAGGAGACACTGTATTTGTTGTATTTAACTATGACTTAGATGCAGACACAGTAGAATTATGGGTAAATCCTACATTAGGAGGAACTGAGCCAGCATCAGATATTAACACTATGTCTGGATCAACTGGCAATACTATTTCTCAATTTTTACTTAGACAAGATAACCCAGGAACTACTCCTGCGTTAATTTTTGATGAGTTAAGGTTAGGTACTACTTGGGCAGATGTAACTCCAAGCACATTATCTACAGATAACTTTATATCTAATGCAGACTTTAGCGTTTATCCAAATCCAGTTAGTAACGGAACTGTAACTATTAAATCGGCAAGCAACAACCCAATGTCTGTTAATGTATTTGATGTTTTAGGGAAAAAAGTTTTAGAGACTAAGGTTTCTAATAACACGCTTAATGTTTCGACTTTAAAAGCTGGTGTTTATATTTTAAATATCACTCAGAATAACAATTCTATCACAAAGAAATTGGTAATTAAATAATTACCAATTTCATACATAATTAAGAGCAGCTTTTTTAGCTGCTCTTTTTTTTGACCTAATGTTAAGTAATTGTAAACTCAATACTCGATAAGCTAACAATTAATTAATAAACACTTAGCCTACACTTAACTTAAAAACCACTTAACCATCGTTAATTTGCACCGAAAAACAAACACAAATTAATGAAACAACTTACACTTTTCTTTGCTCTATTGCTTACAGCAGTAGTATTTGGACAAGACACAGGTTCTATAGTAGGTAAAATTACAGATAAAGATTTTAACGACGAACCACTTCCGTTTGCGAACGTTTTAATTAAAGGCACCACAAAAGGAACATCGTCTGACATAGATGGTCTTTTTGCATTAGAAAATTTAGAACCAGGAAGTTATGATATAGAGTTTAGCTTTGTTGGCTATGAAACACAAGTTATTACCGCTACTGTTGTAGCAAACAAAGTAACAGAAATTAACATCCCAATGGGAACGAGTTCTGCTTCTTTAGACGAAGTATTAATACAAACCACTGTTTCTAGAGAAAGTGAAACAGCTTTACTTTTAGAGCAGAAAAAAGCAGTAGAGATAAAACAAAGTATTGGAGCTGACGAATTATCTCGTAAAGGAGTTAGCGATGCTGCTGGTGCTGTTGCTAAAATATCTGGCGTATCTAAACAAGAAGGTTCAAGTAATGTTTATGTAAGAGGTTTAGGAGATCGTTATTTAAATACCACATTAAACGGTTTGTCTTTACCATCTAACGATGTAAATAAAAAGAATATTGATTTAAATTTATTCTCTTCAGACATCATTCAAAACGTATCAATTAGTAAAGCCTATGCATCTCAATTTTATGGAGATTTTGCAGCTGGTAACGTAGATATTTCATCTAAAGAACATACAGGGAAATCTTACATTGAAGCTTTTTCTGGTTCTGGTTTTAACACCAATGCTATTGATAAAAACTTTGTAAGAAGTGAAGGTACTGGGTATTTTGGTTACTACGGAAGGTATGATCATAATCCATTTGCTGTTATTTTATCTCATGGCGTAGACCCTGTTAGCGTAAATACACCTATTAATTTAAACTACGGTGTTTCTGGAGGCACGAGTTATACGTTTAAAAATGACTCTAAATTAAGTTTCTTTGGGACAGCTTCTTTTGAAAACAGTTATGAGTACAGAAAAGGTAAGGCTGTAGATTTTTCAACTATCATAAAGAAACGTTTTGACGAGTCTGAAGAATTTGAATATTCTACAACCACTACCGCAATGGGTAATTTAACCTATAAAATAAATAGCGATAACAAACTACAATTCAATTCTATCTTCATTAATAATTCTTCAGACGAAGTAGGTTATTTTGGTATTGATGGAAATGGTTTTAATAGAGATTCTCAATCTAATGTTAATGACGATATAGGATTTTATCAACAAAACACACAATTTGACCAAACTAAAATTTATGTAAATCAAATTTTAGGTAATCATAAATCTGGTAAATTAGAAATAGACTGGGGATTTGGTTATAATAAAGTATTCTCTAGACAACCAGACAGAAAGCGTTTTTCAATTGAAAATTACCAGTTGGCTTTAGACTCGGACCCAACAACATTTCCTGCGTTTTATAGTAATGTTCCTTTTGACAACCAACGTTACTTCCAAAATATTGAAGACGACGAGTATAACGGACGCATAAATTTAGCTATCGAAGCTTCAGAGAAAGTTAAATTTAATATTGGTTATAATGGAAGAACCAAAAAAAGAAACTTTGACAACATTAGATATGGTTTTGACATCTTAGATAATAATTATGACATTGAAGATGTGTCTAATCTAAATGCTGTCTTTAATCTAAGCAATGTAGATTTAACAAACAACCCAGCTAATAATCCTTTATATCAAATAAAAGTATTAAATAACTACCCTACTCTTTCTACGACAAACCGTCCAGGATTACCAGAAAACACATATTCTGGAGTATTAGATATATATGCAGGATACCTTGATGCGCAAATTAAACCTAGTGATAAATGGTTATTTGTACCTGGTGCGAGAGTTGAGTCTTTCTCACAAATGGTAAACTACAACGTAACTACATTAGGTACTGGTGCTTTAGGTGCTGTTGAGTCTAAAGAAACCTTTTTCTTACCAAGTTTAAATATTAAATATAGTTTAACCGACGATATGAACCTTCGTTTTTCTGGAAGTAAAACAGTATCTACTCCAGAGTTTAAAGAGGTTGCTCCTTTTGTATATGAAGATGTTACCACTAGTATTGGTGGTAACCCAGATGTGATAGGCTTTTCTAAAATATTAAACTTAGATCTTAAATATGAATGGTTTTTTAGTAGAAGTGAATTATTCTCGGTTTCTGTGTTTAACAAAGTTATTAATGACCCAATCAACCTTGTTGTAGCAAATGATGCTACAGGAACACAGCGATTTGCTAGAACAGGAGATAAAGCTACCATTTATGGGATTGAGCTTGAAGCAAGAAAAAATATCTTATCTAACGAGAACGATGATTCTATTTTAACTGCTGGAGCAAATATTACCTACATGAAAACAGAGCAAGATTTATATGCTCAAATTCCTGGTAGTATTTCATCTTTTAATTTTGATAGAGATACAGACGAGTTACAAGGAGCATCTCCACTTCTTATTAATGCAGATTTAAGTTTTACTCCTCAATTTGAAAACTACAAACCTACAGCAGGACTAGTATTTTCATACTTCTCAGACCGTATTGATGCATTAGGATCGGGTACTTTAGGGAATATTGTTGAACAAAGTGTATCAACCTTAGACTTTGTATTAAAAAATAAAATAAAAAGCAATTTCGAAATTAACTTTAGTGCTAAAAACCTATTAAACCCTAAAATTAGATACGTTAGAGAAAACACACCTTTAGGTGATGTATTAGTAACCTCTGCCAACGGAGAAAGTGTAACAGATTACCAAAGAGGTATTAACCTTAGCTTACAATTAAAATATAAATTTTAACAACTAAATATTACATAAATTAAACTAAAACGAAAATGAAAAAACAACTTATCTTAGGACTTGCATTGGCAGTTTCAATGTTCTCTTGTACTACAGACGATACATCTGATATTGTAATTAATGATAACAGTGTAACAAATAACAACAATGGTAACGGAAACGGAAACGGTAATCAAAACGTTACGCTTCAAGGAAATTACTTTACAGATTTAACTTTAGATCCATCAATTAACTATACACTTGGAGGACCATTAGTTATGACCTCTGGAACAACTTTAACTATTCCAGAATGTATGACTATTAGAGCTAACGCTAATGGGGCACAAGTTTACATCGCTATTGCTCAAGGTGCAAAAATTATAGCAAACGGATCGGCTACTTGTCCAATTGTATTAACTTCTAATGCAGCAGTTCCTGCAGCTGGAGATTGGGGTGGATTAATTATTTTAGGTAAAGCACCTATTAACTCTGCAAGTGGAACTGCTACAGCAACTTCTGAAATTGGTAACTTACCTTACGGTGGACCAGATGCTGGTGACAATTCAGGATCTTTATCTTATGTAAGAGTAGAGTATTCTGGTGGTGCTGCTTCTAGTGCTTCAGAAAATAATGGATTTTCTTTTTACGGTGTAGGAAATGGAACTAACGTAGATCATATTCAAGCTTACGAAGGTAAAGATGATGGTATTGAATTTTTTGGAGGAACTGTAAACGCTAGTTTCGTATCTTCAATCAATTCTCAAGACGATTCTGTAGATTGGACTGAAGGATTTACAGGAACTTTAACAGATGTATATATCAAAAACAGAGCATCAGATGATAAAGCTATCGAAGGTGATGGTTTAAACAATGATGTTGGAAACTTAGGTGGTTTCTTATCTAACCCAACTATTGTTAACTTAACAATTGTAGGTGAAGGTTCTACTAACTCTCCTGAAGCAGTACGTTTAAGAGTAGGAACTAAAGGATCTTTTACAAACGTAAGTATTACTGGTTACGGTGAAGGATTTGATTTAGACGACTCACAAACAGGAGTTAATGTAGTAAACGATGAATTACAAGTTACTGATGTTACTTTTACAGATGTATTAGTAAAAGTGAAAAATGATACTGGATCTGTATTTACTGACGCTGATTTTTATACAGGTGAAGGAAACGGAACTGGAACAGACTATGCAACTTGGGGAGCAGGTTGGACCGCACAGTAATAATATAATTGCATAAAAAAAAAGCCACGCAATTTGCGTGGCTTTTTTTTATGTTTAACCTAAATATATTATGGTAATTCTCTATCTGCAATACTGTTTTTTGTAATCCAAGTATTAACATTAGCTACAGTATTGTTACTGTAATCTACCTCATTTAAAGTGTCTTTAGACCAGTAAAACCATTTCCCAGTTTTTTCACCATTGTTATACTGTGCAGAAACTTTTTTGTTTCCTTCATTGTCATAGCTAATCCAGTCGCCTTGTAATTTTCCTTCTTTAGTATAAAAACCTGTTTGCACTATATTACCATTTTCATTGTAATAAGTAGCTTCAATAAGATTGGTATCCTCATTAAATTTTAATGTTCTTTCATTTTGTGCGAATACACTTGTTCCAACCAATAAAAGAACTAATACGATTAAATTTTTCATAACAAATAGGTTTTAATTAATAATTACTTTACAAATATATATCATTTTTTACAATTTTGAAACTATTTGGTAACATTAAGTTAACATTAGAACTATATATATTTGATTTACAGAGATTTATATATTTATTTTTAACATTTAAAAGTGAATTTATAGTTATAATCCTACCTAAAAAGTATTTAGAAGTATAAAAACTTCATGTTAAAAAAATATCATAACCTTTTCTTAACATTGCAACAAATTTAAAACGTGAAATTTGTTCCTGAAATTTTTCAATGTTTATGGATAACATATATTTAATAATGATCATTGCTTTAGCGGTATTAGCTATAGCAGATTTAATTGTTGGAGTAAGTAATGACGCAGTAAATTTTTTAAATTCTGCCATAGGTTCAAAAGCGGTATCCTTTAAAACCATAATGATTGTTGCCAGTTTTGGTGTTGCTTTAGGAGCTATATTTTCAAGCGGCTTAATGGAAGTAGCCCGTAAGGGGATTTTTCATCCAGAAGAGTTTATGTTTAATGAGATCATGATTATTTTTATGGCGGTTATGATTACAGATATACTTCTATTAGACTTTTTTAATTCTGTAGGTATGCCAACCTCTACAACCGTATCTATAGTATTTGAACTTTTAGGAGCTGCAGTAGCCATAGCTGCAGTAAAAATATATAATGATGAAGGTGGTTTTTCTGACCTTATTACTTATATCAATACAGAAACCGCGACTGAAATTATATTAGGAATTCTACTCTCGGTCGTTATTGCCTTTACTATCGGTGCTATAATTCAATGGGTAACAAGAGTCCTGTTGTCCTTTAACTTTGAAAACAAACCACTGGCATACGAAGCTATTTTTGGAGGATTGGCCTTAACTGCCTTAACTTATTTTATTTTTATAAAAGGGATTAAAGGAACTCCATATTCTAGTCAAACCTTTAGTTTTACAAATGGTCTAGAGCTGAGTAAGTATTTAGCGGAAAATACATTAACTATCATAGCAGTTAGCTTTGTAGTATCAACTATTTTATCTGTTTTGTTCGTTAAGCTTTTTAAATGGAACACGTATAAAATCATCATTTTAGTTGGTACATTTGCCTTAGCTTTGGCTTTTGCAGGTAATGACCTTGTAAACTTTATCGGAGTTCCTATTACGGCTTTAAAATCTTATGAATTTTGGCAAGCATCTGGATTAAGTCCTGATGCACTTAACATGAGTTTTCTTTCTGGAAAAGTTGATACACCAGAATTACTTCTTTTAATTGCAGGAATTATAATGGTGGCAACTCTTTGGTTTTCTAGTAAAGCTAAAGATGTCGTAAAAACTTCTTTAGATTTATCGAGCCAGTCAGAAACTAAGGAACGTTTCCAGCCAAATTTTCTATCACGCCATTTTGTTAGATTAGCCATTTTTAGTTCTAATGCTGCAAATAAAATCTTACCCGAGACTTTGAACAATAGGATTGAAAAACAATTTACCAAAGTTGCTTTAACTAATAAAAAATCTAAGGATGAACCCGCTTTCGACTTAGTTAGAGCTGCGGTTAATTTAATGGTTGCTGCAGTATTAATTTCTCTAGCTACATCAATGAAACTTCCTTTATCTACTACTTATGTGACATTTATGGTTGCTATGGGTACCTCTTTAGCCGATAGAGCTTGGGGAAGCGAAAGCGCGGTTTATAGAGTTGCAGGTGTTTTAAATGTAATAGCTGGTTGGTTTTTTACCGCTATTATTGCTTTTGTGGCTGCGGGTATAGTAGCCTGGTTATTAAACCTAAACCTTAATGTAATGTTGCCTATTTTACTGGTTATAACAGCAATTATTATTGTTAGAAATTACATCTCTCACAGTAAAAAACAAAAGAGTTTAAATGAGGTTGCCAAAAAAGAAAAAATTGAAAACCAATCGGTTCAAGGAGTTATTTTAGAAAGTTCGGACCATATTGTAAATGTGCTTCATAGATCTAGTAATATCTATAATAATATGGTTGAAGGTCTTGCTAAACAAGATTTATCTATTTTAAAGAAAAATAAAAAACAAGTTAATAAGCTTACCAATGAAGTAGAAGATCTAAGAGATAATATCTTTTTCTTTATCAAAAATCTTGACGACTCTAGTGTAGGTGCAAGTAATTTCTACATCAATATCTTGGGACATTTACAAGATATGACTCAGTCTTTAGAATATATCACCAAAATTAGTCACAAACACATTAATAACAACCACAAAAAACTTAAGTTTTCTCAAATTAAAGAACTTCAAGAAATTAATAAAAATCTTAATCAATTATTTGAGGACACAAAAATTGTTTTTGCTGAAAAGAAATTTGCTGATATAGACCAATTACTAGTTAGCACGAAAAGCAATCAAACTATTGTAAAAGAAAAAATTAATAAACAGATTGAAAGAACAAGAAACGAAGAATCTAGTCCAAAGAATACGACTTTATATTTCAGTTTATTAGTAAAAACAAAGGAATTACTTAAATCTAATTTGTATTTATTAGAAGAGTATAATGACTCCTTCGATGAGAAAATTAAACTATAAAAAAAGGCGACCAATAGGTCGCCTTTTACTTTTTAATAATGATTAATTATCATTATCTACTTTTATTTTAACGTCTCCGTCTGCGTCTTCTTTAATTTTAACCTCTTTATCTTCGGTTTCCATTTTTATTTTAACATCGCCGTCATCAACTTTAGTTTTAACTTCAGCACCAGCGTCTTGCATTTCTTCAATTAACTCTTCTTTTTCAGTTTTTTCTTCTTCTCTACATGATGTAAAAGAAACCGTAACTAGAGCCAAAGCTACTAGACTTAAAAATACTTTTTTCATAATATTATAATTTGATTAGTTGCTTAAAATTAAAGATTTAAATCGTTTAACAAACTAAATAGCAAAATATTAACATAATATTTGTGATCTAACCTCTTTAAAAGTGATGTAGTAATTTTTAAGAGTAAACCTTATTTACTACATTTACAAGACGCTAAAATTCAATATCATGGACCTTAAAGATTTAGAGTCAAACCCTATATTAGATCGATTACCAAAACATTTAAGGCAATTTATAAAGCCACAAAATTACAAAGATTATTCTGCTATTAATCAGGCTGTATGGCGTTATGCTATGCGAAAAAATGTAAGTTACTTAAGTAAGGTTGCACACAAATCGTATTTAGATGGTTTAAAACAAACTGGTATTCTTATAGACGATATCCCTAACATGTATGGAATGAACCGTATCCTTCAAGATATTGGCTGGGCTGCAGTAGCTGTAGATGGTTTTATTCCTCCAAATGCATTTATGGAATTTCAGGCTTATAATGTATTGGTTATAGCAAGTGATATTAGACAGCTAGAACATATTGAATATACTCCAGCACCAGATATTATTCATGAAGGTGCAGGACATGCTCCTATTATTGCAAATCCTGAATATGCAGAATACTTAAGACGATTTGGTGAAATTGGCTGCAAGGCAATATCTTCGGCTAAAGACTATGAACTTTATGAAGCTGTAAGACATCTTTCCATTATTAAAGAAGCTGAAGGTACTCCGGAAAATGAGATTCTTTTAGCTGAAAAAAAAGTAGAAGATTTACAGAAAAACATGGGAGAACCAAGTGAAATGGCATTAATACGTAATTTACACTGGTGGACCGTAGAATATGGATTAATTGGAACTGTTGAGAACCCTAAAATTTATGGTGCCGGATTATTAAGCTCTATTGGAGAAAGTAAATGGTGTATGACTGATAAGGTTAAGAAACTACCCTATTCTTTAGATGCCGCATTCCAAGATTTTGACATTACCAAACCACAACCTCAGCTGTTTGTTACTCCAGACTTTGCTTTTTTAAGTAATGTACTGGAAGATTTTGCAAATACTATGGCTCTTAGAAAAGGGAGCTTAACTGCTGTAAACAAGCTAATAGAATCTAAAGCTTTGGGAACTATAGAATTATCTACAGGCTTACAGATTTCTGGAGTATTTACAGAGGTTATAGCACATGAAGATAAAGTTGCATATATACAAACCAAAGGACAAACCGCATTATCTTACCGAGATAAGGAATTGGTTGGTCATGGTGTACTAAATCATCCTGAAGGCTTTGGGTCTCCTGTTGGCAAACTTAAAGGTATAAACATTGCTATTGAAGATATGAGCCCAAGAGACTTAAGAGCTTACGATATTTATGAAAATGAAGTGGTTACTCTAGAGTTTGAAGGCGGCGTTACTGTTAAAGGCGAAATTATTACTGGCACAAGAAACCTACAAGGAAAAATACTGCTTATTAGTTTTAAAAATTGTACAGTAACACATAACGATACCATATTATTTAAACCAGAATGGGGACAATATGATATGGCGGTTGGAAAAGCGGTTATTTCTGGATTCTCTGGACCTGCAGATTTAAATAGTTTTGATTTAATAACCCATGAAGTTAGTAGCACAACTATAAAGACTAAAAAAACACCTCAATTATTAGAGTTAGAGTTACTTTACCAGCAAGTAAGAGATTATAGACTAGGAACTAATAGAACCATTTCTAGAAATAAAATTTTAGAACGCTTACAAGAAGCGTTTCCAAAAGACTGGTTATTAACTGTAGAGCTTTATGAAGTAGCTATTGCCACAAACCATAGAGAACTAGCTACAAAATGCTTAAATTACCTACATGACATTAAATTAAACCGTCCTGAAATTGGGCATTTAATAGATGATGGGATACAAATTGCAGACCAGCAACTAAAAACAGCTTAATAAAAAATCCACCTAAAAAAGGTGGATTTTTTTATTCTGCAAAACTTGCTAATTTATGTTTAGTAAACTCACTTAGTACAAGCTTACCACTAATTTCTGCACGTTCTATTAATAAATTATCCCAATTAGAATAGGGTTTCCAAAGTACTTTTTTCATTTCAAGTAAAGCTTCTGGATTATAAGATGCTAATTTATTAGCCAGATTTATAACAGCTTCGTCTAATTCCTCAATAGTTTCAAAAACATTAGCATACAGCTGATTATTTTTTGCATACTGCGCATCATAAAACTGTTCTGCATTTATGGTCATTTCAGACATTGCTGTTTGTCCCATTTTCTTAGTTACAGCGGGTTCTATTACAAACGGCCCTATACCAATACTTAACTCACTTAATTTAATTGCTGCATGTTTTGTAGCCAATGTATAATCGCAAGCAGCAGCTAGACCTACACCACCACCTACAGTTTTTCCTTGAATACGTCCTATAACCAACTTTCCACAGGTTCGCATAGCATTAATTACATTTGCAAAACCAGAGAAAAAAGCTTTTCCAGTTTGCATGTCGTTAATTGTTATAAGTTCATTAAAACTGGCACCCGCACAGAAAGTGCGATCTCCTGCACTTTTTAAAACGATAACTTTAACCTCATCATTTGCTCCTGCATCCAATATAGTTTGGGCAAGTTCTTTTAAAAGATGACTTGGCAAGGCATTATGTTTTGGATTACTAAATGTAATAGTTCCTATAAAATTTTCGATAGATAAATTAATGTATGCTCCTTCCATAGATTGATAAAATAGTCTTAAATTTATCTGTAAATATAAGGTTTTTAACTACTTTATAGTAGCTTTATACAAATTGTAAATTATGGGTTTATTAAGTTTTATTTTTGGAGCAAAGAAAAGAGAAGTGCAACGTTTTTTAGATAATGATGCTATAATTCTAGATGTACGCACAGATAGAGAATATCAAAATAATCATATTAAAGGCTCGAAGCATATTCCTATAGACCAGTTGCAACATCATGTAGAAGAGTTAAAAGCTGCAAACAAACCTTACATTGTATGTTGCGAAAGTGGTGTAAGGAGTGCAAAAGCTGCAAAATTTCTCAATTTACACAATATAAAAGCTACCAATGGTGGCGGATGGGCTAAACTACAACGCAACTTATAATTTTATAGGTTCTAATTGCTCTAGAGTTTCTCTGGAATCTATTGGTGTTTGGTTATAAATTAGCGTCCAGCCCAAAGAATTGGTAAGAATATAAAATTTAGAAAGCTCACTAATTAACCGATTTTGAGCGTTTTTTCTTAAATCGGAATTATTGATTTTTTCGGTAATGGCTTTTTTTGCTTCGACTTTAATTTTATTATAATCTGCCGCTTTAAACGGATTTAAATAATCGGCTTGTACGTCGTAATACTCAAAATCTGGATTAATTTTAACTTCCTCTTGTGGTATATAAGTTAAAGTGACCGTTTTATTAACCTCATCTATATCGTAAGTAATTTTACTTAAATCGTAAGCCACAGTAACATCTGCGTTAACAACTACTAACGCTTTTTTTTCGGTATCAATTAAATTACCAAAAACTCTCTTAGAATTTTTATAGTTGTACACCTGACTAAAATGTCCTTCAGTCACCACTAATTTTCCTACGTTTTTTAATTGCTCTTGTATTAATGCAGAGTTTTCTGCTATAATAGTTTCTTCATTATTAGAGTTTGTGCATGCTTTATATGCAAATACAACTACTAAAGTGACTAAAATTCCTAAAACTATGTTTTTCATAATTTAAAATTACGAAAACGGAATTTTAAAGACTGTTTAAATTATGTTATTATTTTTAGCTTTTTCCACCGCTTCAAGCTTATTATGTACTTGAAGCTTTTTATAAATATTTTCAATATGTTTTCTTACTGTAGAAGGTGATATGAAGAGATTTTCGGATATTACAGTATAACTTAGACCTTTTGCCAATTGCTCTAGTACGTCAATCTCACGAGTTGTTAAATTGATATCTTCTTTTTTTTCGTTTGAAGAAAAATCTACTGGATTTCTTAATAGTTTAAGTGTTTTTAATGCAATTGAAGGATTCATGGCAGCTCCACCATTTAAAGTTTCAATAATACCGTTGTACAAATCTGAAGGGTTTACTTCCTTTAACAAATAACCATCTGCACCAGCTTTAATAGCGTTAAAAATGTTTTCATCATTATCGAAAACCGTTAACATAATTATTTTAAGCTGTGGATATTTTATCTTTACCTGCCTTGTTGCTTCAATACCATTCATTTTAGGCATATCTATATCCATTAGCAAAACATCTACATGTTTATCTGCATCCAATTTTTTTAAAAGATTTTCGCCATTATTAGCTGTATATTTAACTAAAAGGTCATCAAAAAAAGACAATTTCTCCTCTATGGCTTTTATTAAAAATGAATTGTCGTCTATAATTACTAATCGGATCTGGCTGGTCATAATATATACTTATTCGTTGGTTAATATAACTAAAAAGTCTTCGATGTCTTTACGTTGTGTGTCTCCATTTTTCTTTGCGTTTTCGAGATACAAATAATCTACTGCCTTTTGAAAATACACTTGGTTCACCTTCAACTTAAAAATGGCTAAATCGGCAATTAGCCTAACTACAATTAAAATTAAAGCAACAGCCAAACCTGCATTACCAAAAATGATAAAAAAACCAGGTATTATAGCTACAAACTGCTGTATGACTATACGTAAATAAGGCTGAAACATATACTGCTCAATTTTAGCATTTACATATGTTTTGGGTTCATAAAAATTTGTCCAATACTTTATAATATAGGTGACTATTAGTAAGCCTACTGCCATTTGAACCCCTTGAAACGAAGCTATAATCTTATAATTTTCTAGTCCAAAACCATCACTAATTCTGGAGTCTCCCATAGATAAAAACACAAAGAAAAAAGTGGTTTGTATAAAAACAAAAAAACCATAATGCACTGTAAAAAAACATGTTATAGCCAGACAGTAAAATTTTTCCTTTTTAGTTTTACCATCTTGAAACCCGATAGTTAATAGTCTAAGAACTTGAAACAGTCCAATTATCATGGTTTCTATGGCGTAAATAATAACGACCTCTAAAGGATCTAATTTACCAAGTGATAATAGCACTATAAAAAACAGAGCTTGTAGCCATATAGCCCTGCTTTCTATAGTAAATAAACCTTTAAAAAAATTATAGTTCTTTAATTTCAAACTCTACACGACGGTTAAGTTGTTTTCCTTCTTCTGTATCGTTAGTTGCTATAAATTTTGTTTCGCCATAGCCTTTTGCTGTAAGTTGACTTGCTGGAATTCCTTTTTCTAATAAATAAGTCATAACCGCATTTGCTCTGTTTTTTGATAATAATAAATTACTAGCATCACTTCCCACTGCATCAGTATGACCTGCAATTTCTATAACTAAATTTTTATTGTTATTTAAAATGGTATAAAGCTTTTCTAATTCGGCATTAGACTCAGCTAGTAATTCGTATTTACCAGACTCAAAAAAGATGTTATTAAGTCGAATGGTTTGTCCTTTTTCAATTGGATTTAAATACAAATCAACCTCAATTTCTTTATACTCATTTAAGTTAGTTAGATCTACATTTTGAGTTACTGCGTAGTAGCCATCTTTTTCTGCCATAAAGCTATAATTTTCGCCGTATGGTAATACTATAGAATACGCACCTGTATTTGGGTCTGAAATAGCTGTCCCTAACTCTTTATTAGTTTTTAAATTATTATAGGCTATTGGTGCAGAAAGTATTTTATTTGTTTTTGCATCAAATACTTTTCCTTTAACTAAAATTACAGGATCTTGTTTTACTTTATTTTCTATTTCGTAAATATCTTTATCTCTTGCCACGTAGGCTTTATCTCCTTTTGCGGTAAGAAAAATACTTAAATCTCCATTACTCGAGTTTATTACGCCTCCTAAATTTTTTGGTTCTGTCCAGTTAGTCCAAGAATCGTCCAGACGCTTAGAAACGAATAAGTCGAAGCCACCATAACCCGGATGTCCTTTACTTGCAAAATATAAGGTTTTACCGTCTGATGCTAAAAAAGGATAAGCTTCACTACTACTAGTATTTAAAACGGGACCTAAATTTTTTGGTTTAGACCATGAATTTACACCAGTACTAAAACTAACATAAATATCTTTGTCTCCATGTGTATCTTTTCGCTCTATAGTCATTAACAATTCTTTTTTAGAATTAGTTAAAAAATATTCGCTAAACGTATTATCATTATAAAAATCTTCGATCTCTACAGCTTTTGGTATTTCCCAACCCTCTTTGGTTTTATTAGCGATAGACACACCACCTCCAGCCGATTTTAAACCGTCTGCTGCATATTTATTTCCTAATAATAAGGTATTATTATCTGGAGATACAGATACCACAAAATTATAGTCTAAATTATTTAATGGTCGTCCTATATTTTTATAAGGTGTCCAACTGCCATCTCTATTTTTTGTTGAATACCAAATATCGTCTTTTCTAGAGTCTATATTTTTGTCGCTATCTTTTACCACTATATACATGGTTTTACCGTCTGCCGACACAATAGGAAGTACTTCTTCTACATCTGGACTAGACAATGCATCAACTTTTGTAATTTTTAAGTTAGGGTCAAACTCCTCTACAACTTGTATGGGTTTCTTGTCAAACGTAGTCACTTTTAAATTATGAACTGCTATTTTCATGTCTTTATCTAAAATAAAGCCTACAAGAGAACCATAATGGCCTATGTTAGCTTCTGTATGAAGTTTTTCTCCATTAATGTAGACTGTTGAAACAGCACCACGTTTTTCAATCTTTATTTTATTTTTCTTTTTGTAACCATTAACAAACTTTTCCTTACTCCATGGTTTATAATAGTCAAATTCTCCACTGTAATAATATAGCTGTGCTTGTCCATCTGGTGTTAATCGAGCTACTCTATAATACTTTTTATTTCGGTAACACGACCATACTAAACCATAAGAACTATAATCTTTTCCTGCTTTTATTACTTCTATTTCCGTTTCTATATCAAAGTCTACTTCATCAGCATTATCAAATATGTCTTTTAAAACCCATTTGGTTTGATCCTCACTGGTATTTTCTATTACCAATTCGTCTTTTTTTAATGTTGCTTCAAAATTGGTGTTTGTAGATTCCCAACCATTCGTGTTATTTTCAAAATTTTCGTTATAAATTACGGTTTGAGCTGAAGAAATACTACAAATTACAAACAGATTTAATAAGAATATTATTTTTTTCATTTTTCTTTATTTACGTTTATAGCAAAAATAAACTGACCTTAATCTTTTTACAATAGGTCATTTGCCGTATAATTATAATTTAATTTTATTTGAGTTCCCGGTTGCTGGTTTAAAATTTTTAAAGTACCATTTAATTCTTCGGCTCGTTTCTGCATACTTTGAATACCATTTCCAAATTCGGTTTCATGCAAATTAAATCCTTTACCATTATCTTTAATAACTATTTGAATAGCTTTTTCTCCAGAGTTAACATTGACCGTAATTTTTGAAGCTTCAGCATGTTTTATAGCATTATTTACAGCTTCCTGAATAATTCTGTACATATTCATGCCTGCTTTAGAGTTAAACGCAATAGTTTGTTCTTTTTTTAAGTTAGAATTAAAACTAAAGTCCACGTCTTGCTCTGCACTTTTGGCGCTTATTATAAAATTAGAAATTCTTGAATTTAAATCTTCTATTGTCACTTTATCCTTATTCATTGCCCAAATTGTATCTCGCAACTCATAAATAGTATCCTTTGTAAAAAGGCTTATATTATTTAATTTTTGGGTTATTTTATTATTTGCAGCTGAGAGACCATATTTTAAATTATCTATGGACGAAATAATAAAAGTTAATTGAGAACCAATATTATCGTGTAGGTCTCTACTAATTTCAAGTCTTTGTTCTTGTAACTTATTTTGAGTTTCTATTTTAGATAGTGCCAATTGCAGTTCTTGTTCTTTACGTAATTGCTTGTTTTTATTAACTTGGGTACTATAAATTAAATACGCTATAAATACCACTAATAAAGCAACAGAAACTGAAATAATAATATAATTTTGCTGTTTAGTTAACTGTGTTTGTTGTAATAATATTTCTTTTTCCTTTTTTTCAGAATCATATTTCACTTCTAATTCTTGTAAGGCTTCTGCACTTTCCTTTTTAAATTTCTCTATAGTTTTATTATAAAATTCAGTGTTATAAAAAGCCCCTTTTTCTATATTTCCCGTTAAATAATAAGCTTCCGCTAAAGGTTTATACACTTCTACTTCTACCTCATTAAATTCTGTATTTTCTTTTAAGGTTTTTAGACATAACTCACCATATAAAATAGCCTTTTGAGGATTGTTTAATTTTACGTAAATTTCGGTCAAGCTGCTGTATAATGCTATTTTTTCTTTAGGATTAAATGGGATTGTTTCTGGTCTATTTAAAGATTGTAAATAAAGATCTAACGCTTTTTTATAATTATTTTGAGCATATTGGATAGAAGCTAATCCTTGTACAGCCACATAATACTCGTTACCTGGGTTTAACTGATTTGAAATTTCTACAGATTTCTTAAAGTTGTGCTCTGCCTTTTCTAATCTGCCAAGTTCCTTATAGCAAATTCCCAAATTATTGTAACTGTGTGTTTGTGCAAAAAGATTATTTGATTTTTTGCGAAAATCTAATGCTTTGGAGTGAAACTTTATTGCTTTTTCATACCAATGCATTTCTTGGTATATTAGACCAATATTATTAAAGTTAGCAGACATATCTCCTCTTTCTGCTTCTGGTAACTTGTCATTAACTTTTATAGACTCAAAATAATAATGTAATGCCTTTTTAAAATCTCCAGCATTCCAATTGTACATACCTAAATTGTTAAGGGTATGTTTTTCTTGCAACACAAACTTGTGTTTTTGACTATAGGTTAAAGATTTATTAAAATAAAACTTGGCAGAATCTGAAATACCATTTACGTCATAATAAATACCCTTAATGCCAAGTAAGGTATTATAACCATATTTTTGATTTTTAGAAATTGCAATAGACTCGCTAGTGTCTATAAGTTGTTTTGCTTTATTTTTATCGCTAAAAAGATATTTCCAAACTAGTTGATTATATACGGCAACCTTAAGTGAATCGTTAGTTGTTGATTTAGCAATGTGATAAAGGCTGTCTATTTTGGATTGTTGTCCAAAACTAAATGCGCAAAAGCAAAGTGTAACTAATAGAACTTTTTTCATAGACACTAAAATAATTAAATAAACGTATTATTATTTTCGTGTTTTAAAATTAATTCTACGTGGGTTCCATTTTCCAAAGGTTTTATATCGAAAGAAGCTTTCAATTCTTCAGCACGCTTTTTCATAGAGTTTAATCCGTTGCCATTTTCTATTTGGTCTGGATTAAATCCTTTACCATTATCTTTAATACTTATAGTCGATACGTTTTCTTGAGCCTCAACACGTACTTCAATATTAGAAGCTTCTGCATGTTTAATGGCATTATTTACGGCTTCTTGGATAATTCGGTACACATTCATCCCTGTTTTCGAAGAAAAAGCCGCTTTATGTTCAGCTGAAAAGTTAGACTTAAAATTAAATTGTATATGCTCTGCAGCCAAATTGGCATTGGTAATAAAGTTTGAAATTCTAGAATTTAAATCTTCTACAGTAATTTCGTCCTTATTCATGGCCCAAATTGTGTCCCGAAGCTCATAAATAGTATCTTTTGTAAAATTACTTATATAACTTAATTTATGAGTTATTTTTGAAGACGCCTCTGTAAACCCATATTTTAAATTATCTATAGATGAAATTATAAATGTTAATTGCGCCCCAATGGTATCGTGTAAATCTCTACTAATTTCCAGTCTTTGCTCTTGCAGTTTATTTTGAGTTTCAATTTTTGATAAAGCTAATTCTAATTCTTTTTCTTTTTGTAATTGTTTGTTTTTGTTACGTTGAGTGGAATAAATAAGATAACCGATAAAGATGGCCAGTAACACCAAAGAACTCGCAATGATAATATAATTTTTTTGCTCGGCTAATTTAGCGCGTTGCTTAAGTATTTCTTTTTCTTTTTTTTCTGTTTCAAATTGAACTTGTAATTCTTCTATTTTACTATTTACTAAGACATTATCTGTACTATCTTTTAAATTTTGAAATTTTTCTTTAAACTCTAATGCTTCTTTATAATTATTTATTGCTTTATAACATATAGCTATTTGATTATAACAATATTGTTCTAAATGTTTATAATTATTTGATTTTGCAAGAAATGCACATTTTTTATAATTATTTAGCGCTTCTTCGTAGTTTTTTTCTACTTGATAGATTTCAGCTAAGTGAACATAATTAACTGTTGTTCCATAAATGTCTGATATTTTATTTCGTACAATAAAAGCACTATCAATATAAGTTTTAGCAACCTTATAATTTTGTTTTTCTGCAAAAGTATTGGCTATATTAGCATAACTATAACCTAAGCCAAAAGAATCTTTTAGTTGTTTTTTTATTTTAAGAGATTTGTATTGATAATAAAGCGCACTATCCAATTTTTTATTCATGCTTAATAGTACTCCATAATTATCATAAATAGGATTTAATCCTTCTAAATCATTTGGAAATTCTAAGAGTTTTATGCCTTTTCGCATGTAATAAAACCCTTTTTCTAAGTTTTTAGTTTTCAAATTATAACCTAAATTACCGTAAGCAATACCTGCTTTGGCATACTCTTTTTTGTTTTCAAAAATTCGAATGGCATTTAAAGTTAATTCTAAACTTTCATCTGGTTTGTTTTGATAAGCTTTCAAAACGCCGTATTTAATCATTATCTTTCCTAAAGCCAAACTGTCGTTTATCTTTTTTGATAGTATAATGCCTTGTCTAAATAGTTTTTCAGATTTTTTTATTTCTGCAACAAAATTTTCGTAAGGTATATTAATAATGGTATTTAAACCCTGCTTTGAACTTTGATTATTAATTTCAAAAATAATGCTATCTAGGTAAGTAGCTTTGTTTTGTGCAGTTAGATTTAAGCTTAAAAAAGTTAATATTAGAACTAATCTGTGCATATTTATGATGAATTAATTTCTCTGTTATAAAGTTATTTTCTTATTTGATTAAATGTATTTATCAATAAAGGTTACAATTATATTAAATATATTATAACATATAGACATAAGTATTTTAATACACATAGAAAAAAAATGTATTTTAATAAGTTTTTAATTCTTATTTTACGATACAATTTAAAACTTTTTTTATGGATTTTTTATTAATTATTTTAGATGTTGTAATTACAAATTTAGAAGTTGCATTTTCAAATATTGACGTTGCTCTTCAATTAGGACCAAGGTAGTTATGTTTTTTTAGTCAATTACTTTTACTTTTTAAAGGTGTTTTTACATATTCTAAAAACATCTTTAAAGTTTTATTTCAATAATTTCTATATTTATTTAAAGTTGTAGTCTTTGTTAGATAATTTAAACTGCCGATAATTTTGCTTTTATTTCAGTTTTTGTCTCTTGATTAAATTTTTGTTTGGTAGCAGAAATAATTTCTTCTGTAGATTGAGATAATGTTTTATTAGAAAAAAACAATAAAAAAAAAGACTATTAACTTTATAACTTTCATAAAATAGATATTACATCAATTATTTAACAATTACGGTAATTTACAGTAGTTTAAAATATGATCTAAAATATTAATACTTTCTTTTAATTGGTTTAAACGGTTTTTAGGTAAATCTTTTTCTACCTCAAGCAAATCATTTTTTATTATTGAAACTTTTGTATTTAAACTTTTGTTGAATTGACTTATTAATTTAAGTTTATCGTTTATTATATGCTGCTCTTTTTCTAAATTATTTTTTTGCGTACAAAAATTTTCTATTTTTAATTGATATTGCGTTTTAGTTTTAGCTTGATAAAAATGGTAAATTAAAATAGCTATAACTATTAAAAAAGCAAATATTGTTACTATATCTTTTTGGTTGTTTACATAATTAAAATCATCTTGATTTATACTCGAGTTAATGAATCTTATGGAAACATAATACGTAAATAAAATACCGAGATACAAGATGATTTTTTTCATTTGAGCTGATTAACTTTTTTAATTATTTTCTTCTGAAGATTTCACTGGTATTGTTTTTAAAACTTCAAATGTATTATTACACAATTGAAAATTTATAGGTTCATTATTAAATACTTCAAGCGATAATAAATAACCTATAGATAAAAATGCCATGTCATTACTAGCATCTTTTTCGGCGCCTTCTTGTACTACCATTTTTACGACGTAAATACTATCTTTTTCAATTTTAAAAGACGTAATATGATCTTTAGTAAACTCATTGTCGTCCAAATATTTAGCTATTTGTTGTGCTTTATCTTTTAACACATCATCTTCATAATAGACTTCTACAAGACCGCTTTCTACTTTTTTACCATAAGATTCGCAATTATAACATAATAAGATAAATGCGGTGTATAAAAATAATTTTTTCATAAATAATTCATTTTGAAACCAGCACACACCTTTGTGTGTACTGGTATAAAGATTAATAGTTGGTTAAAAATTGATTATTATGATATTTAACAAACTTAGATGTGGCTTGATACATACCTTCTGCAAATTTTTTAGAATCTACATTAATCCATTTCGTTTGTTTACTATAGGCTGGGCCTACAATAACTATAGGCGTAATAGACGTTGCTGTAGCCATACCTTGTTTCGCATTAACCACCACTTTTTCCTTTTTTATTACACCATTAATTTCTAGGTCTTTTTTTATAAGTCCCGTATAAGCTGTTTTTGCACCTAACCCTTGCTTACCTTGTGTATAAGTTATCGTGCTCGAAACCGTTTCGGCAGATTGTGCCCCTTTAAAACCTATAACTTTATTTTCTTTTGGAGCGGAAATGGTATAAGAATTTATAAGTCTGTAATTGGTAAATAGTTTTACTTGTGCACCATTTCCGCGCAACCAGTTATCTCCATTTTCAGAAAACATCACATATAAATTAACATCTACAACCACTGCATTATCAAGATCTTTAGATAGTTTTTGAGGGACAAATTGCCCACCCATGAAACCTTTTTTCTTTTTCCCAGATTTAGTTTCTTTTTTGTAAAAAAAACTATAGTTTTTAGGTACGCAGGTTAATACACCTGGAGATCCAGATTCTATAATATATGGTCCAGATGCTTTTGCCCAACCGCTATAAGTTTCTGTTTTTCCTGCTTGATCTGGATTTATCAAGATTAGTCCTTTACTTTGTAAGTCTTGTACAAACTCATTATATAACTGGTCTACCTTAGTTTGAATATGCTCTTTTTGTAAACCTTCTAAACCTATAGCTGCTCGAGCAGTTGCTTCTCCCTTTGCTGTGTTTCTAAATCCACCAGATGCTTTATAATCTATGGCTTCTTTATAGACTTCAAAATTTACATTAAAACTAGCTATATAAACTTTTTTAGGATTATTTTTTAATTTATTTAAACCATATTTCATTGCTTTTGGTTTAAATTCTGATACATTTTGAGCTTGTAAAGAAACACCAATAAACATTATTGTTATTAATGCAATTATTGTATTTAATTTCATAATAGCTATATAAATTTTAAGGCTGATTTTGATGATAGACACCTAAATTATATTTAAATTTCAAGCTGATTTAATTCTTCTTACAGCTCTTTAGACTGTAAGAAGAATTTGTTTTTTTACTTTAAATTATAGGCATAAATAGTATTGTTATTGGCTTTATAGTATAACATACCGCCAAAACCATCTACTTGATATTCTGGTTTTTTATCTTTTAATACAATTTCCTTTTCTAAGTTTCCAGTATCTTTATTTAATTTTACTAGACCAACACCATCATCTAATTTTGTAAGTATAAATTGTGCATCTCGGGTTGCTGAAGTCGCTTTAAAGCGTTTAAGCATTTCCCCAATAGACGCACCAGAAGCTTCAGACATTCCAGCTCCAAAATCGGCATAAGCTTGTCCTCTACTTGTATATCGACCTAGTCTATTGGTATTCTGACTTGCTGCGTAATTTCCAGCCATAGCTGCTCCAGCTGTTGCAACAGCAGAAACTCCTGCTATAATAGCTCCAAATGCACTTTTTCCAGGCGCACGCTTATATTCATGCCAGTTTTCTACTGCTTGCCAATCTAACATCATCATATTCTGGTCTGATGTTAATAAAATACCATTTTCTCTTACTTCAATACTGTTTGGACTTTCTTTACCATCAAACTCTACCTCAACTAATTCATTAGAATCACCAGTGTTTTCATCTATAGAAAAAACCACCTCATCTGCACTAATTAGGTAACGCTTATTTTTAGCATCATAATCTGAACTTACATAATCGGCTCTTCTATATTTTAACGGTTTAGACCAAACCTGATCTCCTGTATTTAAATTTACAATATTGGCGTCTTCTGAAGTAATGTAAAGTAAACCCTGAGGTGTTTCGGCCATAGTTAAAATATTCTCTCCCGTTTTAAGTGGTTTTTTAAATAAAGTTTTACCATCAAAAGACACTTTATTAATTCCGCCTTCATAGATTCCAAAAAGAATTCCGTCTTCCATTATGTAAAAATGTTGCACATAACCTTTTGTTTTTGGCGCTCTATCCCATAAGTCGTCTCCAGTATTTGCATCTAAAAAAGAGATGGTAGATTCTGCTTTTGCTGCAAAAATACTTTGTTTCCCTTCTGCATACACATTACTTACCATAGCAATACCTTGTGGCAAAATTTGAAAATTAGCCACTTGACCTTTTACTTTAACCTCATCTTTCCAAAGCTCTTTTCCTGCTTTTGAAATTTTCATAATTTTAGTGGTAGTCCCATTAGCATTTCCAGAAAAACTATAAATATCACTCTCATTAGCATTTGTAGTTAACCAGCCTACATTTTTAATATCGTTTTCCCAGACTACATTTCCAGAATCCATATTAACTTTCATTAACCCTTTATTAGTTGGGATAATAACACCATCGCTTAATAACAAAGGTACTCCAGCGGCAACTTCCTTTCCTTTAAACGTATAGAAATTGGTCTGCTTACCCGTATTTAAATCGTAAATAGCTACCGCATTTGCATACTTTTCTTTAGCTTTTCGTTGTCCACTAACCACTAATTTATTTGCGGGCATTAAAACTTCACAAATTCCAACAGTTTTCCAACCATTGTTTTCTGTAGTAAATAACACTTGTCCAGACATATAGTCTATTACTGCTTTTTTAGTAGAAATAGCTGCAAAACCTGTTTGCCCTACCATAACGTAAGGTGCGTTTGGTACAAAAGTTAATTCTTCTGGTTTGACACGTCCATACTCTGTAAAGTTAAATATAGGAGCTTGTTCTTCTGGTTTGATCCCAACTAAACCATCGTTTGTTGCTACCACAAGTGTTCCACCTTGTGTTAAGTTCATTTCGTTTATACTTGCTCCTAATTGATATTTAAAATCTGGTGCTTCTGCACGTTGAGCAAAGGTCATTTGAACACTAGCTACTATAGCCAGAGTTAAAAAAAATTGTTGAATTCTCATAGGTCTAGAAATTAAAAGATATTCTTCTTCTCGTCCTTAGTAAGTGCTAAATCAATACCTACTTGAAATAGTTTAAAGGCATTTATTATGGTTTTGTTTGAGTAACCACCATCTATCCAGTAATAGTAGAAAAACGATACTGTATTACCTTCTTTATTATAATAACACTTAAGCATAATAACATCTTTATTCACTTTATTAAAAAGCTCTAAAATTTCTTTGTCCGAAACACCTTTTTGTAAATTATAAACCGAATTAAAACTGATAAAACGATTTTTAGAATCTACATCTATATACACGGTTTTGTTATCTTTTACTTTAACATAGGTTTCCTTAGTTTCTAAAACATCTATATAAGCATTTTCAAATAAGGATTTTAATTTAGACGTTGTAATGTCTTCTCCATTTAATAAATCGTTTTGAGCAAACGAAAAAGAAGTTACTAATAGTAGTAGTGCGATTGATAAGTTTTTAATTGTTTTCATAAGATTGTATTTTAATTATTATGTTACAAATCTCAAGAAAATGTATACGCTAAAACATAGGGCAATTGACGTATATTACAAAAACCCTAGTAACAGCAACTGTTTTTAAGCTATTATTTAAAAAATTAAATGTGGAATTTGTTTTTTTAGGTCTAAAAACTGCTGCTCTTGAAGTCTTAAAAATTCTTTGTGTGCTTTGGAAGCCGGATTGAATGGTTTATGGTTATGTGCAACCACCAAAGACTCCACTTTTTTAAGTAATTGACGTGTTTCTTGCGTCATCCATGTTTCTGTAAACCGCTTCCAAATGTAATTAACCGCAGTAGGATTTGGGTGAATCAAATCTTCCGTATAAAAACGATAATCTCGTAACTCGTCCATAACAATTTCAAAAGAGGGAAAATATGAGACATTAATGTTTTTAGAGATAAGTTGATGCACGGCCGATATTAAATACGCCTTACTAAGTGTATTTTCAACAAAACCATCTTTAATATGCCTAACTGGTGAAACAGTAAGTATAACATGTACCTCTGGATTTAAAGATGTAATAAGTTGTATTGATTTTTGAAGAGAATTTAAAATAGATTCAACAGAAAGCAGCTCTTTTTTAAACTCCTTTTGAGGTACTTTATGACAATTTGCAACCGTTTTATTGCTTTCCTTATGTGTATAAACCCAAGCGGTCCCTAACGTGATTATAATGTGACTAGCCTCTTTAATAGTTTCTTTGGTCGTTTTTAATGCAGAATTTAAACGATCTAACAACTCATTTTCTTCTATGCCGTTTAATTTAGAATGCGCATCAAAACATTGAAACTGCTCATTTAAATAGAATATGTCGGAATTTGTATAGGTATAATCTAAAACAGATTTTTCAATAAGTTGCTCAATAGCTTTAGTATGAAATAAAATACCAAACGGATTACTTTCTGTCTTAAATTGAAACTGGGAGAATTTATTACCAATATGTTCCGAAAAACAAGACCCAAACAACATTATTTTACTGTCATAATCTATAGAATGATTCGTAACAGCTTGTAATGGTATTTGGGTTTGAAGTTTCATTTACTTGATATAATTTTTAGCTTCTTCTAAAGCTTGAGCTATGCCTGAAGGATTTTTTCCACCTGCAGTTGCAAAAAATGACTGACCTCCACCTCCACCTTGGATGTGTTTTCCTAATTCTCTAACAACTTGTCCTGCATTTAAGCCTTTTTCTGCTACAAGTTCTTTAGAAATATAACAGGATAATATAGCTTTACCGTCGTTTTCTGCTCCAAACAATAGAAACAAATTAGAATATTGGCTACCTAATTCAAAACATAAATCTTTAATACCACCAGCATCTAAGTCTATCTGTTTAGCTAAGAAGGCAACACCATTTTCTTCAGTTATTTCAGCTTTTAAATCGCCTTTAAGATTCTTCGCTTTATCTTTTAGTAATTTTTCAATTTCTTTTTTAAGTGCAGTGTTTTCGTCTTGTAAGGTTAAAACTGCTTTTGCTGGTTCTTTTGTATTATTTAATAAGTGTTTTATAGCCACATACTCATTGTCAACGGTCTCAAAATAATCTTTTACAGCATCGTTAGTGATTGCCTCTATACGTCTAATACCAGATGCAACTGCACTTTCACTGGTAATTTTAAAATGCCAGATATCGCTAGTATTTTTAACATGCGTTCCTCCACAAAGTTCTATAGATTGTCCAAAACGTATGGTACGAACTGTATCTCCATATTTTTCACCAAACAAAGCCATAGCTCCATCATTTATGGCTTCATCCATAGGTACATTTCTTTGTTCTTGTAATGCCAGTTTCCCTGCAATTCGCGCATTTACAAACGCTTCAACTTCTTCCAACTGCTCTGCAGTAACTTTTGAGAAGTGTGAAAAGTCAAAACGTAAATATTTAGAGTGTACACTACTTCCCTTTTGCTCTACATGCGTTCCTAAAATTTCACGTAAACCTTGATGTAATAAGTGTGTTGCGGTATGATTACATTCTGTTCTAAAACGTTGTTTAACATCTACTACCGCTTTAAAACTATCATTTAAGTTATTTGGTAAGTTTTTAGAGATATGTATCACTACACTATTTTCCTTTTTAGTGTCTAAAATATAAATAACGTCTCCGTTAGGAGCTTCTAAATACCCTTTATCTCCAACTTGTCCTCCACCTTCGGGATAAAATGGCGTTAAATTAAATACTAACTGGAATTGTTCTCCTTCTTTTTTAGAAGTGACTTTTCTATATTTTACTAATCTTACCTGAGCTTCAAGACGATCGTAACCAATAAATTCCTGCTCATTATCTTCCAACAAAATGGTCCAGTCATCCGATTGTAATGCAGAAGATTCACGACCTCTTTGTTTTTGCTTTTCTAATTCTGCATTAAACTCTTCGGTATTATACGTGTAGCCTTTTTCTCTTAAAATTAAATCTGTTAAGTCTTCTGGAAAACCATAGGTGTCTTTTAATTCGAATACTTTTGACCCCAAAACCTCTTTACCTTTTGTGGTTTCAACAATAGAATCTAACAAAGAAAGTCCTTGTTCTAAGGTTCGTAAAAAAGAAGCTTCTTCTTCACGTATCACGTTTTCAATTAATTGTTTTTGCGAAATTAGTTCTGGAAAAGCTTCACCCATTTTTTGAGCTAATACTTCAACTAAGCGATAAATAAAAGGCTCTTTAGTGTTTAAGAACGTAAATCCGTAACGCACTGCACGTCTTAAAATTCTACGTATTACATAACCTGCACCAGTATTGCTAGGTAATTGTCCGTCTGCAATAGAGAACGCAACCGCACGCACGTGGTCGCTAATCACACGAATAGCAATGTTCGTTTTTTCGTTTTTGCCATAGTTGGTGTTGGTGATTGTTTCAATTTCACGAATTATAGGCGTAAACACATCGGTGTCGTAATTTGATTTTTTATCCTGCAACACCATACATAAACGCTCAAAGCCCATACCGGTATCGATATGTTTATTAGGTAACGGTTCTAAGCTGCCATTTGCTTTACGGTTGTACTGCATAAATACCAAGTTCCAAATTTCTACCACTTGTGGATGATCTTGGTTAACTAAAGATTTTCCGTCTACCTTCGCTTTTTCTTCTGGTGTTCTAATATCTACATGAATTTCACTACATGGTCCACATGGACCTTGGTCTCCCATTTCCCAGAAATTGTCTTTTTTATTACCTTTTAAAATACGGTCTTCACTGATGTGTTTTTTCCAAATATCGAATGCTTCAGTATCTAAGCTTAAATTATCGGCATCATCACTGCCTTCAAAAACAGTAACATATAAAATATCTTTATCAATTTTATAAACATCTACTAAAAGCTCCCAAGCCCAAGCAATAGCTTCTTCCTTAAAATAATCGCCAAAACTCCAGTTCCCTAGCATTTCAAATAAAGTGTGGTGATAAGTATCATACCCAACTTCTTCCAAATCGTTATGTTTACCAGATACACGCAAACATTTTTGAGTATCTGTTAAACGGGTGTTTTTTGGTTCTGCATTTCCTAAAAAATATTCTTTAAAAGGAGCCATTCCAGAATTAACGAACATTAAAGTTGGATCGTTTTTTAGCACCATAGGCGCAGATGGAACAATGCTGTGTTTTTTAGATTCAAAAAATTGTAAAAATTTAGAGCGAATATCTTGAGCGTTCATAACTATATTTTGCTCAACTTGTTATCACACAAGCTGAAATTATTAAGTGTAATTTTGTACCTGACTAAAATTTTATTTAAAAATAAATGACTAAATTGTGCGTTAACTATAGAGTCATTAAAATAAAACATGTCACAAAAATAGTATAATTTAAGTAATGAGTAAGGTAAAATATTATTATGATTCTGATACGCTGTCGTATAAGAAAATATCCAAGAAGCCTGGACGTTTTTTTGGCCGATTTGTGTTGTTTATTATTGCTTCTGCTTTATTCTCGATTCTCTTTTTATTTATTGCCGGACGTTTTATAGATTCTCCTGAAGAAAAAGCGCTTCGAAGAGAATTGGCTAACATGCAGCTACAATACGATTTACTAAACAGTAAAATGGCTGAAGCTGAAGCGGTTTTAGCTAATGTAGAAGAACGTGACAATAATATTTACCGCGTATATTTTGAAGCTAATCCTATCCCAGAAGAGCAACGTTTAGCTGGTTTTGGTGGTATTAATCGCTATAAAAAATTGGAAGGTTACGACAATTCTGAAATGATTACAGAAACAGCGAAACGATTAGATATATTAACTAAACGTATTGTGGTACAGTCTAAATCTTTAGATGAAATTAAAAAATTAGCAGAAGATAAAGAAAAATTGCTAGCTGCAATACCTGCTATACAGCCCGTTAGTAATGAAGATTTAACGCGTATGGCTTCTGGTTATGGATACCGAAGCGATCCGTTTACCAAAATAAGAAAGTTCCACTACGGTATGGATTTTACAGCACCACGAGGTACACCTGTGTATGCATCTGGAGATGGTGTGGTAGAACGTGCCGATAACCAATCTTCTGGATATGGGAACCACATTCGTATAGAACATGGTTATGGTTATGTGTCCTTATATGCCCATTTATACAAATACAATGTGCGACGTAACCAAAGGGTAAAACGTGGCGATTTAATTGGCTTTGTTGGTAGTACTGGACGTAGCGAAGCACCACACTTACATTACGAAGTGTTTAAAGATGGAGAACGCATTAACCCAATTAATTTCTACTACGGAAGTTTATCTGCGGAAGAATATGCAGCTTTACTTGAAAAAGCAACTCAAGAAAACGAATCTTTAGATTAATGGATTTACAACTACCCGAGAAACGATATTACAGTATTGGCGAGGTTGCCAAAGCTTTTGATGTTAACACATCACTTATTCGCTTTTGGGAAAAAGAGTTTGAGGTTATTCAGCCTAAAAAAAACGCAAAAGGTAACCGAAAGTTTACACCAGAAGACATAAAAAATCTTAAATTCATCTATCATTTAGTTAAGGAACGTGGTTTTACGCTGGAAGGCGCAAAAATTCATCTTAAAGAAGAAAAACAACAAGCTTTAACTACCTTTGACATTGTAGATAAATTAGAACATATTAAAAACGAATTATTAAAAATTAAAAATCATCTTTAAAAACCAATCAAAATGAAAAAATATTTAATACCAATTATTGTTGTTGTCCTTTTAGGTCTTTGGGTTATGAGTTCTTACAATGGTATTGTAACCAAGGAAGAAAGCGTTAACGAATCTTGGGCTAAAGTAGAAAGTGCTTACCAGAGACGTTCTGACTTAATAGGTAATTTAGTAAACACCGTAAAAGGTGCTGCAGATTTCGAAAAGAGTACTCTTGAAGCTGTTATTAACGCACGTTCTAAAGCAACAAGTGTTACTATTGACCCTTCTAACATTACCCCAGAACAATTAGCACAGTTTAACCAAGCACAAAGTGGTTTAAGTGGTGCTTTATCCCGTTTATTACTTACTGTAGAGCGTTATCCTGAATTAAAAGCTAATCAAAACTTTTTAGAATTACAAAGTCAATTAGAAGGTACAGAAAACCGCATTAATGTAGCTAGAGATCGATTTAACGAGTCGGCAAAAACATTCAATACTTCTGTGAGAAAATTCCCAGGAAGTTTAGTAGCTTCAATTTTTGGATTTGATGCTAAAGCGTATTACGAAGCTGAAGAAGGTAGCGATAAAGCTCCAGAAGTAAAATTTGACTTTTAATATGAAAGCATCGGTAGAAAAATTTTTAAGTCCTGCTGAAGAACAATTATTGGTAAGTGCTATTCGTGCTGCCGAAACAGAAACTTCAGGAGAAATTAGAGTCCATATAGAACCAACAAGTTCTGGCGATATCAACAAACGCATATTGTTAGTTTTTGATGAATTAAATATGCATGAAACCGCACTAAGAAATGGTGTTTTAATTTATGTTGCTGTAGACGATAGAGAGTTTGCTATTTATGGTGATGAAGGTATTAACAAGGTTGTTGAAGAAGATTTCTGGGACAACACTAAAGATATTATTCAATCACAATTTAAGAAAGGTAAATTTGCTGAAGGTTTACGACAAGGAATTTTAGCGGCAGGAAAAGCTTTAAAAGAATTTTTCCCTTGCGAACCAGATGATATTGACGAATTACCAAACACCATTTCTAAAGGATAACATTTAAACCAACATGCTAAAAAACATCTTTTTAAAAAGTATTTCCTATAAGCAATTAGGCCTATTTACTATTTTGTTTTTTAGCTTGTTTTGTTTTCATACAGGTTTTGCACAATACACAATACCAGAAAAACCAAGTCTTGAAACTAGTGTTTACGACTATGCCAATTTATTATCGGCTTCAGAAAAAAACCAATTAGAACAACAGCTTATACGTTATTCAGATTCTACCTCAACACAAATTGTTGTTGCCATTATTAATTCTACAAACGGTGAAAACATAAATTATTTAGGCGCTAATTGGGGCGAAAAATGGGGTATTGGACAAGAAAAAGAAGATAATGGTATCCTTATTTTACTAGCAAGAGGAGATAAACGTATTGCTATTAACACAGGACAAGGTATTGAACCTTACTTAACAGATGCCTTATCTAAACGTATTATAGAAAATGACATCATTCCTTTTTTTAAGAAAAATGACTATTACGGCGGATTAAACAAAGGTGTACAATCCATCTATGAAGTTCTAACTGGAGCTTACAAAAACACTAAAACGAAAAGTAAAGAATCTCCTGCAGGATTTATTTTCTTCTTAATTATCCTGTTTATCATGCTTGTTATTGTCTTTAGTAAAAAAAATAAAGGTGGAGACAACCATGACGGTAAACATTTTAGAAATGGTGGCGGTGGTAGTTTACTAGACGCTATTATTTTAAGTAATATGGGACGTGGTGGTTTTGGAGGTAGCTCTGGTGGTGGTAGTTTTGGTGGCGGCGGAGGTTTCTCTGGCGGCTTTGGAGGTGGTAGTTTTGGAGGTGGTGGTGCTTCTGGAGGTTGGTAGATTTTTTAGTCTTCAGTTGGCAGTCTAATTTTACCTTTAATTAATTTAAAATTGAAGCACTCGGAATTGACTGTTTAAGTTCAGATTAAAGATCTGCATTCCTTGATAATTAAGTGCTAGCGTTTACATTTCCTGAATATTAATAGAAATATTATGAAATTTCTTTATTTTCTTTTAACCTTACTTGCTTTTTTGTTTTCCTGTAAAAACGATAATAAAAAAGTAAAATCAAATAATTCAATCATATTTACTACAAAAAATGACACAAAATATGATTCTGATAAAACTAAATATAATAATATTGATACTTTAATTTGGTATAGTACTTATTATAGTTCTGGAAATATTAAAACAAAAACACAAATATATTTTGATAAATCTAAAGGTTTTGAAGACTACGTTAATCAAAAAATATCATTTTCTAAAAATGGAGACACACTGTTCAATGAAAGCTTTTTTTATAGAACAAACCTGCCAGATACAGTCCCTTTAGGAAAATCCATGTATAAAATAACTCTTTTTGATAAAGAAGAAATTAACAGAGATGAAGTAGCAATGTGTGTTAAAAACAATTATGGAAAACAAGTATTTATCGATTCATTCTTTAATTCAAATCCTAAATCAAATACACTCAAACTTGGGCTAATAAATATTACTGAAGGTTATAAAAATGTTGATGGTTTTATTTTACAAAGTTTTTATAAAAAAAATTATATATCAGACTCTATTATTAGTGTAAATAAGATTATAAGAAAAATGTTTTTTCAAGAACCTATCTATGTTTTAGATGATAGAAAAAATTTAAAATAATTCCCCTCATTAACAATAAAAGAATTTGAATTATTTTTAGAATTATAGAAGTTATTTTTACAAAACATATTTAAATTATACTACACACTCAATTCATTTATAATAATAACATATTTTACATTAGCGATTGAATCATTGTTGGAGCTCTTGCAAAAACTTTTAAAAGTGGCTTTCGCAAAGCAACTACACAAAGCGCGACCCGAATGTGTGAGGGAAATGCCCTAAGTCTTATTTCCCATTAAACGCATTCATCGTATTATTTATTCCTGCCAAACCAAAAGATTTGATAACTTCAACCGCAACTTCTAAGCGCTCTATCAACTGGCTTTCTTCGTCTTTAGACCATTCGCCTAACACATAATCTACTTGACGACCTTTGCTAAAGGCATCACTAATTCCAAATCTAAATCGGTTATAATTTGTAGTTTGCAGTTTGTCTTGCGTGTCTTTTAGCCCATTATGTCCGCCTGCACTTCCTTTTGTTTTTACTCTAAGACTACCAAATGGCAAGTTTAAATCGTCTGTAATGACTAGTAAATTTTCTAACGGAATATTTTCTTTGTCTAACCAATATTTTATAGCCTTACCACTTAAATTCATATAAGTACTTGGCTTTAATAAAATAAATGTGCGCCCTTTTAATTTATAGGTTGCTATGTCTCCTAATTTTTCGGTTTCAAAAGCTAAACTTTCATTTTTAGCTAACTGATCTAAAATTTTAAAACCTATGTTATGTCTGGTATTTTCATAATCATTTCCAATATTACCTAAGCCAACAATTAAAAATTTCTTCATATCTATTTCTTCGTTCTTTTTATTGAAAAGTGACCCTAACCATTTTAGCATACTTAAACGTATTTGGTCAAAAATAAAAAAGCATCCTGAATTAACAGAATGCTTTTAAAATTTATTAAGAAAGAAATTATTCTTTTACTGCAGCAACATCATCTGTTTCTGTAGCTGGAACATCTCCTGCTTCTTCTTCATCCTCATCATCAACAATAGAAGTACGAGAACGTCTTACTTGACACACTACAGTGTTATCTGGGTGCATAAACTTGTATCCGTCTGTTTCTAAAGTTGTAATGTAAAACTTGTTTCCAATTTTTAAAGGCGTAATATCTACTGTAATAAAATCTGGTAAGTTTCCTGGTATAGCTTTAACACGTAAACTACGTTTGTTCTTACGTAATACACCACCATTCTTAACACCACGAGAGTTTCCTACAAATTCCACTGGAATATCCATAGTAACCTCTTTATCTGGGAATGTTTGGTAAAAATCTACGTGTAAGATTCTGTCTGTTACTGGGTGAAATTGAATATCTTGTAAAATGGCATCAAATTTAGTACCGTCTGCCAACTCAATCACAACTGTGTGCGCGTTTGGAGTATATACTAAGCTTGAAAAAGATAATTCTGGTGCAGAGAAATGCACTGATTCTTTTCCTCCGTATAACACGCAAGGAACCTGACCAGCATTACGTAAGGCTTGAGTTGCTTTCTTACCTACGCTTTCTCTTTGAGATCCGTTAATTGTAATTGATTTCATTGTTTATTTATTATTGATTATTAATTTACATTAAAAATTTATTGCTAATCGATTTGTTGTAGTGAACGTTTTGCATCACTTCAGCAAATAAATCGGCGCAAGTTAACACTTTTATTTTAGAGCTCTGTTGTTTTAGAGGAATAGAATCGGTTACGATTAATTCTTCCAACTTAGACGCCTCTAATTTTTTATAAGCATCTCCAGATAAAATCGGATGTGTACAAATGGCTCTTACACTAAGTGCGCCACGTTCCATCATTAAATCGGCTGCTTTGGTAAGCGTTCCTGCAGTATCTACCATATCATCCACTAACACCACATTTTTACCAGTTACATCACCAATTAATTCCATATGCGAAATAACATTAGCTTTAGCTCTTTGCTTATAACAAATTACTACATCACTTTCTAATGCTTTAGAATAAGCATAAGCTCTTTTAGAACCTCCCATATCTGGTGAAGCAATAGTTAAGTTGTCTAAATTTAAATCTTTTAAATATGGTAAAAATATAGTTGAAGCAAATAAATGGTCTACAGGTTTTTCGAAAAACCCTTGAATTTGATCTGCATGCAAATCCATTGTAATAATTCTTGTTGCTCCAGCTGTTTCCAGCATTTTAGCCACTAATTTAGCAGCAATTGGCACTCTTGGCTTGTCCTTTCTATCCTGTCTAGCCCAACCAAAATAAGGCATAACTGCCGTAATATGTCTTGCAGATGCTCGTTTTGCTGCATCTATCATTAACAGCATTTCCATTAAATTTTCACTACTTGGGTTTGTTGACCCTACAATAAAAATTCGTGCTCCTCTAATAGATTCTTCGTAAGAAGGCTGAAACTCACCATCACTATAAGTAGAGGTAATTACGTTACCTAACTTACTTCCATAGGCTTTAGCAATTTTTTCTGCTAATGCTCTACTTTCCTTACAGGTAAAAATTTTGGCTTCTAGAATAGGAGTTGACATATAAATACTTGTTTTACAGCTACTAACCGTTTATTGTTTTTATAATAAGGCGCAAATTTATAACTTTTTTTAAAGTTAGCATCTTTTTAATTGGCTTAATTTTGATGAAATTCATAAAATTCGATTATTTTTGTCTTCTGTCTATGCTCAAGTGGCGGAATTGGTAGACGCGTCGGATTCAAAATCCGATTCTTCGGAGTGCGGGTTCGATTCCCGCCTTGAGTACAATTAAAATTCGCAACTAATTTAAGTACAAATAGTTGCGAATTTTTTATTTCAATAAATGTACGGTTTATGTATTACTACAAAGCTTAAGCCGTTAAGGGTAATTCATTTAAGTCTTTATATTCTGTAAAAGTAGAACAAGGTAGTTTATGTGATTTACTTTTTTAAAACTATATAAATGCATTACATTCTTCTTCTGTCCATAACTTATTCATAAAAGCTTGTATTACAAAATCAATTGTGGTCAAATAATCAATACCATGTAGTTTACAATAATTTCCTATATCTTTAAGGTTGCTGCTTGCAATTACATCTTTTTAAATACGAACATCACTTTAGACCAAGACATAATCGAAATAAATTTAACTGGTTGTTTTGATTGTAATATAAGTAACGTTATTTTATATATTTATACCAAAAAAAGCTACTCCTTTTCAGAAGTAGCTTATACTCAAAACTATTTAATTACTATTAACTTAATTACTAACTAAATTTTTATTTACATCTAGCTTTGAGGTTTTTAAAATTATCAATCTTTAATTATTTTAATTCTTTTTATTTTCTCCTGCGAACTAATCGAAACAAAGTAAACACCTGAACTTAGATCTGATAGATCTAATTTTTCTAAACTATTAGTAAATTGTTTAATTACTTGACCACTTATATTTGTAATACTTACTGAATCAATGTTTTTAAAACCTTTGATGTTTAGTTCATTTTTTACAGGGTTTGGATAGATACTTACTCTGTCTAATTCGCTATTAATAATACCTAAAGTTGAAAAATTATAACTATTTTCGGTTGTAGATTGTGTACCGTATCTATCTGTTGTAGTAGATCCATCCGTCATATTTATATAATCAGGAAGAAATCCGAGCCTAGATCCGTCTCCTGGAGGTAATAATCTCAAGAAACCAGATGTTGGAGGTGTGGCTCCTATTATATCAAACAATACTAATTGAATTGGAGTTCCTGAAGTAAAGTTAAAGAAAATGTTTGTTGTTGGAACCTGTCTATTAATATAAAACGTGGGGTCACCAGCGTCGGAGTTTAAACCATAATTGTCAGCCAGAAATTCTGAAGAAGGTATTCCAGAAGTTCCGTTTTCAAAATTACCGATGCTATAACCAGCAGGTACAGAAACCATAGCAGCCATATCACTTGATAACTGATTAGTAACATCTGCATCTGGAGTTGCTACAAATGCAAATTGATAATTTCCAGTACTTCCATTAACTCCTATGTATTGTATAGAAAACTCATATTGTTCTGTTTGAGCGTAAGTTATTATACTAATAAATAATAACACAATAAAGCTATAAATTTGTTTCATTTTATTTTAATTTTATATAATTTATTTAAGGTAATTGCTGACTTATAGGGTAGAATATACTTCCAGTACTATTTCCAGGAAAACTAATTATTATTGATTTTAATATATTAGAATCATTTCCTGGACCTCCAAAACGTACTTGACTATTCATATCTAAATCAAAATTATCATATGCATTATATGGAAAGAAAATCGATCCCGTAGTGTTTGATGGGTAATTTACTACCGTTGTTTTTAAAATATTAGTATCATTTCCTGGACCAGCAAATCTAACAACATTGTCTCCATTTAAATCTCCAGCCCATAAGCCAAACACACCACTACCTAAATCGTTTTGAGCATTGGTTCCATAAGTTAATGTAGATGCATTTGTAAAATCTACAAACGTCGCTGTACTTGATAACGCTACAGTGTTTTGAGTCATTACTCCAAGGTGGTTTCTATGGTTTACAACTACATAATAATTATCGCTATACGTACGAAGTTCTAATGATGAAACTCCATCTAAATCTACCACATCACCATCACGTTGTAATAATGCAGAACGACCTGTAATGACATTGGTGTTATCTGTAGCATCACGTAATTCTACCCAAACCCAGTCTACAATATTGTCTGCTATTGCTCCAGTACCTGATGTTCCTCCTGTATTAAATACGGTAGCTTCACAAATTAAAGCATCTGCATACGGACTTGTTGTTGGTAAATAATTACCTACACGTAAATCGTCGCGCATTAAGGTTTCTTCGCCAGCGTTTGGATTTATTGTTGCACCTTGTAAATAAACTACTGGAGCTATTGCTACACAACCTTTACCACCATCTGTTATGATCCAGCCATAAGTATCTATAAGTAATTGACGTGCTTCTTCTCCTAAACAATAGGTACTGTTACCAGCATGAAAAGTGATACCTGTAGGTATATCATCTATACCGTCTCCAGCTACACCACTAGCATCGGTTGCCCAACCTATTAGGGTTGCATCGTAATTTTCGGTAGATAAGGTTGCGTTTCTAAACATATCTCCCATGTTAGTAGCATTAGTTAGATCCCAATTTTCTAAACTGTTGTTGAAAGCCGAGCTACGGAACATACCTTCAAAATTGTTAACATTTGAAGTATCCCAGTCATTAATGTCTTGATTAAAACTAGAGAACGCAAACATGTATAATAAACTTTCAGCATCGGTAATTTGCCAATTGTTTATCAATCCATTAAAATTACTACCCGCAAACATAAAAGTTAGGTTTGTAGCTTTACTTACATCCCAATGGTTTAAATCTGTTGCAATTGTACTACTTACGTCGTTAAAGAAACGTTCTATATTAGTTACGTTAGATAAATCTGGCGCATCGGTAGCTGTAACCATTAAATTGTTACAATCTCTAAATGCACTAAGCATGGTAGTCCATTGGATGTTACCCCATTGTGAAATTTCTAATAACTTATCTCTATCGCTAGAACCATCTAAAATAATTCTTGGGAAATCTCCGCCAATTTTAACGGTGTAGTTTCCTGCTGTTGCGTAAGTATGACTTGCATTTGTTGATGCATCACTATCAGAATGACCTGAAATAGTACCATCGCCCCAATCAACAGCATAATCGTAACCAGAACCTGCTGTTGGTATGGTTATACTTTCATTATCTGTAGTAGTTTCCCAAGAAGAAATGAATCCGTTATCTATATCATAACAACTGTAATCTCTTCCGCCATCTGTAATCGTCCAACCATAGGTATTTATTAAAGTTTGACGTGCATTTTCTGCTTCTGCAGAACAGTATTTACTATTCCCTGCATGAAATAAAATGTTGTTTGGAATATCATCTATACCATCACCTGCTATACCACTAGCATCTGTAGCCCAACCTATTAGTGTTGCTTCATAAGCACTCGTTTCAACAGTAGTATAAAGAAACATTCTGTCCATATTAGTAACTTTTGATATATCCCAATCTCCTAAGCTATAACTGTTTGTACCATCGGCTCTAAACATCTGGTACATATTTATACCACTAGTGACATGTTCTCCAATATTCCATAAGCTTAAGTCTTGATCAAAAGGAGTTTCACTGAACATTGACGAAAAATTACTAACATTTCCAACATCCCATGTAGAAACATTTCCATTAAAATTTGAACCGCCAAAAGTACTTCTAAAATTGGTAATAGTTGAAACGTCCCAAGAGGTTAAATCTGGATTTCCAATTGCTCTACAAAACCAAAAGGCATTATCCATACTTGTAACATTGGTTAAATTTGGGGCATCTGTAGCAGAATAATTCATGTTATTGCAACCTCTAAAAGAAAACGCTAATGAACTCCACTGGATATTTCCCCATTGATTCAAATTTTTAAGTTTACCCGCATCTGCACTAGAATTTATAAATATTCTAGGAAAATTTCCTCCAATTTTTACTGTATAAGTTCCAGCTGTAGCATATGTATGTGCGGCATTGGTAGTTGCGTCACCATCATTATGCGTTGAAACATTTCCATCACCCCAATCTACAACATAATCGTAACCAGTACCGGTTGTTGGTATTGTTATAGTCTCGTTATCACTTGTCGTTTGCCATGTGGTTATAAAACCGTTATCGATGTCATAGCAACTGTAATCTCTTCCGCTATCGGTAATTGTCCAACCATACGTATTTATTAATAATTGACGTGCATTTTCTGCTTCCGCAGAACAATATTTACTATTTCCTCCATGGAAAGTAATGTTTGCTGGAATATCGTCTACTCCATCGCCTGCTACTCCACTAGTATCGGTTGCCCAGCCTATTAAAGTGGCGTCATAATTTGCTATTGAAACACCAATATTTTCAAGTAAATATTGCATATTAGCAATGCTTGTTAAATCCCAATTTGCTAAAGATTGTTCAAAACTGTTGGCATCGTATAGCATTGATTCCATAGATAATGCATTAGAAGTATCCCACTGCCCAATTGATTGATTAAATACATACGCGCCATCAAACATTCCGTCGAAATGCGTTCCAGAAGTTGTTGTCCAACCAGATATATCTTGGTTAAAAAATTGATTTCCTAAAAACATTTCTGTAAATAAACTTACATTAGAAACATTCCAACTTGTTATATTTCCATTGAAAATTGTATTTGCAAACGCTTCGGTCATATTTGTAATATTTGAAACATCCCAATTACTTAAGTCTCCTACTAAACTTGTACAGAAGCTAAAAATTTTGGTAAAATCTGTAACATTCGTTAAATCAGGAGCATCTGTAGCGTTTATAACTAGGTTACTACAACCATCAAACGCATAAGCAAATGACGTCCATTCCACATTACCCCATTGCACTACTGTTTGTATTTTTTGCCTATCTGTATATCCATTTATATAAATTCTAGGAAAATCACCACTAATTTTAATAGTTTTAGTTCCTGCTGTAGTATAGGTATGCGTGGCATCTGTACTAGCATCGGCATCTGAATGGCCAGTTATTGTACCATCACCCCAATCTACTAAATAATTATAGCCAGTTCCTGTGGTAGGAATTGTAATACTTTCATTATCTGTAGTGGTTTCCCAAGTGGTTATAAAACCGTTATCGAAATTATAACAACTGTAGGTTACACCAGCGTCTGTAATAGTCCAAGTATACGTATCTATTAAAGTTTGTCTTTGTGCTTCACTTGCACAATAATTACTATTTCCACCATTAAAGGTTATGTTGTTAGGTATATCATCTATGCCATCATTTGCAACACCACTAGCGTCTGTAGCCCAACCAATTAGGGTAGCATCATAATTAGTAAGACTTAAACCAGCATTGCTAAACATAACTGACATATTTGTTGCAGCACTGATATCCCACGCACTTAAATCTTGATCAAAACCCGTTGCACTTTGAAACATATTTGCAAAATCTGTAACCTTTGAAGTATCCCAAGAACCTATATTTAGATTAAACACAGAATTACCAGCAAACATAGCTTTAAAGCTTAATGCATTTCCTGTATTCCAGTTGGTGATATCACCATTAAAGTTAGAACTTCTGAATGCAGAGAAAAAATTAGTAACATTAGATACATTCCATTGGTCTACTTGAATGTTAACTGTTGCACCATAAAATATTTGTTCTAATGAGGTTACAGTACTTACATCCCAGTTATTTAAATCTCCTGTAACTTGTGCATTTCTAAATGCTCTTAAAAAATTAGTCACATTTGTTAGATTTGGAGTATCTGTTGCTACAATTTCAAACACATCTGGTCCTGCATTACAACCATAAAAAGCATCTTGAAATGAAGTCCACTCAATATTTCCCCATTGGTTGATTTGTTTTATTTTTTCACGATCACCCGTCTGGTTAAAATAAATTCTAGGAAACTCACCTATAATTTTTACAGTTTGTGCTCCTGCAGTTGCATAGGTATGTGTTGCATTAGTAGTAACATCTGCATCTGAATGAGTTGTAACAGAGCCATCACCCCAATCTACCACATAATTATAACCAGTACCTGTGGTAGGTATGGTTAAACTTTCGTTAGCTGTTGTTGTTTCCCAAGTGGTTACAAAAGCGTTTGTAAAATCGCAACCTAATCCACCATCTGTAATGGTCCAACCATAGGTATTGATTAGCGTATCTCTAGCTTCTTGTGCAATACAATAGGTACTATTACCACCGTGAAAAGTAATATTACTAGGAATATCATCTATACCATCGCCTGCTACTCCACTGTCGTCTGTAGCCCAACCAATTAATGTTGCATCGTAATTTTCGGTACTTAAAGTGACATTTAAAAACATATTATTCATGTTGGTTGCACTAGTAATATCCCAAGTACCAAGGTTTTGATCGAAATTTACTGTGTTTTTAAACATTATTTCAAAATCGTTTACTTTACTCACATCCCAAGTAGAAATATCTATGTTAAATGCATCATCCTGCTCAAACATCCATTTAAATGACACTGTTCCTGTCACAAACTCTCCAATATTCCAATTGGTGATATCTCCGTTAAAACGAGATAAATAAAACATTTCTCTAAAACGATTTACTTTACCTACGTTCCAACCATTTAAATTTCCATTAAAACTTCTCGTATAGTAAAACGTTCCGTCCATTCTGGTAATGTTAGAAACATCCCAATGCGAGAAATCTTCATCATTTAAATCTACACAAGCTCTAAACATGTAAGCCAAATCGGTTACGTTAGATAAATCTGGTGCATCAGTAGCTGGTACACGTAAGCGTTTACAATCGTTAAAAGCATTTACCATACTCGACCATTGTATACTTCCCCATTGGTTGATTTGCTTGATTTTATCGGAATCAGCATTATTATTAAAGAAAATTCTAGGGAAATCTCCCGCAATTTTTATAGTATAAAAACCGGCTGTTGTATAGGTATGTGACGCATCGGTAGAAGCATCTGCATCGCTATGTGTAGAAGAGATACCGTCGCCCCAATCTACTACATAATTGTATCCTGTTCCTGTAGTTGGTATAGTTATGGCTTCGTTATCTGTAGTGGTTTCCCAAGTGGTTATGAAATAATCGTCTTCACAAAACGCATTTCCGTCGTTATTAGTTATAGTAATATTTTGAGAACAGGTTGCTGTATCTCCATTACCTGTTGTAGCAGTCCAATTTACGGTATATGTACCTTCTGCTACATCTTCGGCGAAAAACGCAGTATTATTATAATCGTTTATAAGTGTATAGTTTGGTAAAACACCATCTTGAAAATTAGAGTTACAATCGCTATTGGTTAATGCAAAACCAGTCATACTTGCATTTAATGTAGTTGCCTTATCGGTTATCGTAGTAATTGCTGTATTGTCTGCGCAGTTGACTACTCCATTTTCGTTAAAGTTATAGTACAATAACAAGTCTGGCTCATTTCCTGATAAAGGCATTGTGCTGGTTGCTTGAATTTCCTCTAAACTTCTAACGGTATTCCAGATTCTTACATCGTCTATATTACCATTAAAATAACGAGACGTTCCCCAAGAACCTATGGTAATAGGCAAGTTACCTTTTAAAGGATTTGCCACAGTATAATTTATAGTATTAATTAATGTGCCATCTACATAGAGTTTCGTTTCTTTATTTGCAACATCGTAAGTCATTGCTATGTAATACCATTGACCAGTAACAAAATTGGTGTTGTTGGTTACTCCATTAGGTGAGTTTCCGTTGATTCCGATGGCTAAATCACCACCGCTATTCACTTGATAATGTAAGTATCCAGCAGACCAACCTTCGTAATTTAATAAAGCTTCAAGAGCACCGAAACTATCAAATTTCACTTGCATTTCTAAAGTAAATTCTGATATATCTGATGGAAAACCAGACGCTAATCGTAAACGATCGTTCACCCCATCAAAATGTAAAGAAGTAGAAGTATCGCCACCTAAATTTACTGTTGGTGCAGTTAGGTTTACTGGTGTAGCACAGTCAAAATTGTCTAACTCTTGAGTTACATCGCCACCACAAGCTATAGAAATTGGCACAAAACCATTTACGGTAACAGTTGCAGTACAAGTAGCTGTATTTCCTTCGGCATCGCTAACGGTTAAGATTACCGTATTATCGCCAATATTTGCAGTTGTAAAAGTGTCATTATCTAATGTTAAACTATCTACTCCACAATCGTCGGTTGAACCATTATTAATATCAGATGCAGTAATAGTAGCTGTACCTGTTGCATCTAAATCGATGCTTATGTTTTGGCATTGCGCCACAGGATTTACCGTATCAGTTCCTAAAACGACTTGGTAATCTCCTAAATCTATAGGACAATCATCATTACCCCAACGTACCCAAAGTGGATAGGTCCCTATGGCTAGATCTGTAAAAGTGTAAGATCCTGAATTATCACCAACTTGGGTATAATTTACACCATCATTAATACTAAACTCAATACCAGTACGTGCTGGGTTATCTGGAAAAGTAAATGTAATAGCTCCTAGAGAAGCACAACCCGCATCGGTAACGGTTACTGTGACATCTGGGTTTTCATAAACGGTTAAGGTAGCCTCGTTTGAGGTACTGCTTGTTGGGCAAGTATTACTTACTTGACAACGGTATTTATTAGTGTTTAAGGCAAAGTTTGCATTAGTAATGGTTAAAGTATTTGTAGTTGCGCCAGAATAGGTAGCATTATTAGCAATGTTTACCCAAGCACCTGCACCACCAATTTGCTCTTGCCATTGGAAACCTGTAGCATCTGTAGCGGTAACGCTAAAAGTAGTGTTAGAACCTTCGCATATAATTCTGTTTCCTGGTTGTGCTGTGATACTCGGTCCAGAAGTTATGTTTAAAGTTGCTGAACTTGAATTTGCCTCATTTGCACAATCATCACTAACCACGCATCTAAATTCAGCATTAGTTGCGCCTGTAACATTTACAGTTAAAGTAGCTGTGTTTACACCACTATACGTAGTATTATTAGATAGATTGGTATAGGTACCACTATTGTTGATTTGCCATTGGTAGTTGGTTGCTCCTGTAGCTGTAACAGAGAATGTATGGTTACCAGTATTACAGCTCGTTACGTTGCTAGGTTGGCTTGTAATCACTACAGATTCTGTTCTTGAAATACCAACTAAACCACAACCTGGTGAGCTTTCAAAATAATCCATTAAATAATTAGCGCCATTTTCATCTTGAGTAGATAAGGCATAATTATTTACACCAGCACCTATACCATAATGCATTACTTTATTAGCGTCTATTACGTGCCCAAGTTGGTGTGCATGACCAAGTTCATGAAGTATCACACTTTTCATATCGTGCTGTATAGCACTAGGGTTACCTGTGCCTTTATACCAATTGGTACCAGAATCCCAAGTAATGTCTAACTCATTAACTGCTGCATAAGCTGTACCACAAGTTCCAAATGCTCGTGTAGTAACTTGTCCTAAAACACCTGCTCCTAAAGGATCGGTTGCATTGTCGTAACGCACGATATTTATACCATCGCTTGAACTTGTATTTGCAGTTGTTGTTCCTCCCCAAACAAAATTTAATCCTGAAGCACAATTCCATAAATCATAAGATTCTTCAAAACGTGCTTTCGCAGAAGCATCGTTATTAAAAGTATTTTCATACAAAAATGTATAACCTCCTGCTCCATTATCTTGCTGAAGAAAAGATTTTAATTGATTTCCTCCTGCATTAAAATTAATATGAGAATAATTTACTGTTAAATTTGCAGCACTCTGCCCTATTTCGTTAGTTGCATTTACTACACGAATACGTCCATTTCCTGCTAAACTTGGTACTCGAGTAACAATTTGTGTATTTGTCCAAGTTATAATCTCGTTTGCTACAGTTGACGTATAACTGCCTCCACCTGTATTTGCATTAAAAAACTGTACACTTCCTTTAGTAGTACCAAAGTTGGTACCATTAATAGTTAATGTTTCGTAGGTTCCCGCATTTACTGCTGCTGGAGTAAATGTAATATTTGTAGGCGTAGCCATTACAAAATTATTAGTACTTGCAGCCAATTTCTGGTTAGCATTTACCGTTGTTTTTGTTTGGTTAGTTACACGTTCAACTGCTTTATATAAATCGGTTATACTATTGAATTTACTAAATGGTGCGTAAGCTGTTTTATCGAAGATATCGTATTTATAAACTCCTTGTACTACACCATAAATTTGGTAACGTCCTGTATTAATATTCTTTTTTAAGAAGAATAACCCTACATCTCCAACGCGTAAATCTGGTTGGTCCGACATGGTATGGGTTTCCTCTCCTACTGTACCTCCTTGAGTTTCTATGGTGACTGTACTAGTATTAAACCCTTTGAACAATTCACTTACTGCCAATTTATGACTCGTGTGAATGTTGGTTCGTTTACTATTCCAAAAGCTTTGGGAAGAAAGTACTTCTGCCTCTACAATAAGATTTGCATTGCTAACCTTTTCTTGTAAACTTAAAGGACTTAATAAATACTCGCATTGTGCTTGTATTTTTCCCAAAACAAGTAAAGCAAAGCAAAAAAGTAAAGTAATTTTTGTTTTCATATTTATTTTATTGTTTGTGTTATTCATAATTAATTTGTTGCTATCCAATTTACTGTTACGCTATCTACTGGATCTCCCGGAGAATCTGCTCTAAACACATGTATCTCGAAAGATGTGGTGGATTTAAATTTTACGTTAGCTATGTAAAACTCACCATAGTTACCCGATTCTACAGTTATATGTACTTGAGGTGCCGTGGTGTAAGCTCCTGTAAAATTTATTATTTCTATTGCTGTACCAGTTGGACTATTGGTAATGTTAACACTACCTTTTTCTAAAATCTCGCTAGTTGGTGTTTGCCATGTTGCGGTACCACTCGCATCACTAGTTAGCACTTTTCCTGTAGCTTGATTGCCGTCTACCATACGTAGATTGCCATTAATGTGAAGTTTTTCTTGAGGATTAGTTTCTGATACACCTATGTTTCCGCTAGGCATGATGCGAAAAGCTTCAGTTGCATTTGGCTCAAATAAAATCGCATTATTTTGATTGGTTCTAATTCTTAACTCGGCATTTCCTGGGTAATAACCTATGGCAGAAGAAAAATTATTTGCAAATTTTCTGAATTCTAATCGAGATTCGTTAGAAGTAGATTTTGCATTTAATAATAATTTTGCATCGCCAGAAGAACGTTCTATATGCAGTGCAGTTTCTGGAGTATTTGTTCCTATACCTATATCACCAACACTATTAATGAGCATTTTTTGATTACCAGCTGTATCGAAACGGATGATATCTTCATCTATGGTTTCTTCAACTTGAATCTTAGTATCATTATCTCCATCTGAAAGTAATACATCTGTTGTAGGAGTTTCCCATAATGCTGATCCAGAACCATTCGAAGTTAATATTTGTCCAGAACTACCATCGGAAACTGGTAAGCTATATGCATTACTAATTTTTACAACACCTCCATTTATTGAGAACTTTTCTTGGTCGTTTTCTTCTATTGTAAAATTTCCAGAACCGTCTAAACCTACATCGTAAAAATCTGAACCTGTATTATAAAAACGCGTTTGAGGATTTGCAGCATCACCTATATGCACTTGTGTTATTATTTTTCCACCTCCGGCAGACCAATTTGGAAAATAAGATGTAGCATTACTCATTTTTACATATAATCTTCCATTATTAGAAACACCACCTATACTTACATTACCAAAGGAATTTATACGCATTCTCTCAGATAATGTCTGATTATTTGTTGTAAAAAATCTTAAATCGCCATCGTTAACCGATCCATCATTATGAGAACGGATACTTGCACCAGTATAAATGGTACCTTGGTCGTTATTTCTTAAATCTATTTTTGCATAAGGATAGTTTGGTCCTGGATATTGACCTTGTATAGAAATAATTTGAGAACTGTTACTTGTGCCATCTGGCACTAAAGCTAAACCTGTATTTTGTAAAGTAAATTGTGCGTTAGATTGTGTATAACCTCCTACAATATCTAAATTTGTAGTTGCCTCTTCTAACACAATACGTTCTGTACCAGAAACGTCAAAACGAATTTTGTCTTCGTCTGTGTTTTCTTCTACTTGTATTTTAGTGTCTTTATCGGTATCCTCTATTAAAGTTTTTACAGAACTATTACTAGTTTCTAGTTGTACCCAAGTTGTAGAAGCATTATCCCAAAAATAGAATCCAGGAGTATTTGTACCTACTGTTGTGGTTAAATAAACCAACATACTATTTTGATCTGCTGTTGGATTTGTTGCCGGAAATGCATTTACTCGAGGTATTAAAATACCATCGGTTACGTTAGGTGTAGTAGCATTACTTGCAACGATATCTAATTGTGCATTTGGTGTGGTAGTGTTTATACCTACTTGCGCATTTAAATTTTGACTTAGGAAGAAAAACAGCGTAAGCTTAAAAAGTAAATTATTATTAAAAACTTTTAATTGGTATAATTTCATAAGTTATAACTATTTATTTTTTTATTACTCGTAGTAGTTGTTTTAAATTGCTTTCAATCTCATTTAGACTATTTAAATACTCTTTATCATTTTCTTGCTCTTTTGTAACAGATATAGATTTAGAATACTTATTCTTGATAGAATTAAAAAGAATAGACAATTTTAACATTATTTTAGTTTTTATTTAACAATGCAAACTTAAATATGATTTTGAATAATTTTTATAAAATTGACGGGACAAAAAAGGGTAAGACAGGGAACAAAACAGGGAACAAAACCTATAAACATCAGTTATACAAAGGTTTAAAGCTTAGATATAAAATCATCTAAACTATCTTCTTTCTTTAAATTAAATTTAGATTTTAGCCTCCTACGTGACATTTTAACAGCATCTATAGATGTGTTTCTAAGATTAGAAATTTCACTTCTTGATAATCCAGACTTTATTAAAATAGCAATTTCTAATTCTGTTTTTGTTAGATTAGAATAATGTGTTACTAGTTTATTTTTAAAATTTTCATTTAATTTTACTAAACTTTGTTTAATGACTAAGTTTTTAGAATCATCTGCACTACCTAACTTAATTTCTTTTAAAAGTTTTTCGAGATTTTCAACTTTTTCTTCTTTACTAATTGACTGAAGTGTTTCGGTAAGTTTTGCTTTATCTTTTAAATGATTAATAGATTCATTCATTAATTTCACAATCTCTTTTTGCTTTGCAATAATAGATTCATTTTTAGACAAGTTGTCGCTCTCTAATTTTAATTTTTCACTTTGTAATAAATTATAACGATGGGCTAAAGCAAACGACAGCAATAAACATTCTAATACAGAACCTAGCATATAAGCATTTGCAGTTACTGCATTAATTGGAATAATATTTAATAAAGTAAATACATATAATACAATAGTTATACTGTATAAACTCCATGCCGCTATAAAGTAAATGGCATATTTATTCCCTTTCAAGTAAGTAATAATTCCAGATGATAATGCTATAAACCCAAAAAGCAAAGCCCCTACAGCAACAGTAATATTAGTAGTTTTAATACCAAATATATAATAGGATATAATTTGATAAGCAATAGATATTATTTGATAAAAGATTAAAAACTTAAGCAAATTATAGGCTAGTTTACTATAAGATTTTGTGTTTAAAAACTTTATACAGAAATTTGCTAAAACGATTACACCTGAACCAATAATTATAACAGGTAACCATTGATGAAGGAAAAAATGTTCATCATTTATTATAAATAATTTAGCAAAACCTCTGACTAAAAGTTGAGTTAATAGAGACAAAACAACACCTATACTATACCAGACGTAAAGTGTGTCCTTCAAGCCAAAAGCAAGAAAAAGATTATAAATGGCAATTATAAGAAGTGCACCTATTAAAAGACTTATGGTTATAATCTCTTTTAACTCAACATTAGCTTTATTTTTATTATCTATAACGTCAATATCAAACGAAATACCATATTTACTGCTGGCTTTAAAATAAAGTGTTTGAAATTCATTTTTATTAAGTTTAATAGGAAAATAAATTGAAGACCCTTTTATTACTTTATCTGATTCTTTTACCATAAACCCAGATTCCAGAACTGAGTTTTCGGTATACAGTATAATAGAGTCTTGTAAAGACTTTTTTATTCTAAAAAACTTTTCAACTTCTTTATTACTATTATTTCTTACATTTAATTTTAACCAAATAGGAAAGTTTTTAAATCCAAAGTTTAAAATGTTTTCTTCAGATTTTTTAAACGGTATATTTCTTGCATATCTTATATTGTATTCATGCTCTTCATCCTCATAATAACTAAAATATTTTCCAATTTCCTTAGATAAAGATGAACTATCAATATTTAAGGTGTCATTTGAAGCCTTTTGTGAAAAAATAACAATAGGAAATAGCAGGAGAATTTGAAAAATATTTAATTTACGTGTTAACATAAATTAAATATTAAACAATTTATGAAGTCGCTAAAATATTTATTGTTTTTTCTTTGGGACAAAAACGGGACATTATTTTTAGCTATTGGTTTTTAAACTTTTATATGTTTCTAAGACAAAGTCTTTTAAGTTTGCCGTCTTGTTTAAATTTAATTTTTTAGAAATTCTATATCTAGATTTTCTTACTGATTCTGGTGTCGTATTTCTTAATTGAGCTATTTCTTTATCTTTTAAATCTTGAGCTAAATAAATTAAAATTTCAACATCTGTTACAGTTAAATCATTGTACTTATTCCTTAAAAATTTTGAAAAATCTGAATAAATTTTAAAATTGTCGCTTTTAATATTTTGATAAGTTTTGCTTTGTTTATCTTCAGCTTTAAGGTTAGTTATTAAAGATTTAACATTCTTATTGCTAGATAACTCATCTGTGTTTTTTATAGTTTCTATCAAAGTTTCTTTCTGCGTAATTTGTGAAAGTGTTTCTGCTAATAACTCACTCACTTTAATAGTTTTATTATTAAGATCCTCCTTTAACTTACTGTTTTCAATTATTTTTTTTTGTGCTATATTTTTAGATTTCAACTCTTTTTGTCTAAAAATGAAGTAAGATAAAATTAATAAGAAGAAGGAAATAAGTATTGTAAGCCACGTATATAGTCTTGTCTTTGATTTGGAGTCTAAAATTTCCAAGTTTAAATCGTTTTCTAACCGAATTTTTTCTTGTGCTAACTTATTTTCAAACTCTAATCTTGCAGACAAGTCCGCCATATTTTGATAATTTTCTTTAGCAACAATATCGTCGTTAAGTCTTTTATATTTTATGTAATATTCATAGGCATTTTTATAATTTTTTTGAGCTTCTGCTAAATGAACTTGAGACAGATAACGCATTTTTAACTTTGTGCTATCACCTAAAAGCTTTACAAAGTTTATACTTTCATCTAAAAAGATTTTAGATTGTTTATATTGCCCAAGTTTTCTATACAGTTTAGAATATGCATATTGAACTTTTTCTAAACCAATCAAATTAGAATCTAAAGCATAATATTGTTTTGCTTTTTTAAGATAGCTCTCAGATTGTTTAAGATTTTTAAAATATCTATAAACTCTAGCCAACTCATCATAAGCTGAAGCTGCGATAGAATATAATTTATGGTTTAAAGCTTCTTCTACTACATCTTCATATATTGAAATAGATACTTTGTTAATAGAATCTATTTTGGTCTCATCCTTTAATTTTAATATTCTGTTACTTTCTTGATACATTTTAAAAGATTTTAACTTTAAAAGTTCTTCTATATTTTTTTGTGAATTAGCATTTTCCGCAGCCAATTTGAAAAAAAAATCTGCCTTATCAAAAGCATCTTGACTAAACCAAATTCCTGATATACTCCTGTAAGTTCTACTTAACCAAAATTCATCACTTATTTCTTGTTGAATCTTGATAGATTCGTTTAATTTCTCGAGTGACTCTTGATAATTTATCGATTTTCTATTTAGGTATGCGGAAAAATCTAATAATTCAGGCTTAGATTTTTTTAATCTAGAATTTGGACTAAATTTTAAGCTATCGTTTACTAAATTTAGAACACTATCTACAGTATTTTTAAAATATAATGGGTTTGTGTGGTATTTTCTTAAAGCCTTAGTATATGCCTCAACATTATTATATCTATCCTGTGAATAAGAAATTTTAAAGAAAAATAAAAAAATAAAAAATAAGTATCTAAAAATCATTATTATTCGATTATTTCACGACCTGTATTCTTTAAAAGATTGAACACAAAATTCTATTAGTAAATTACTTTAAAAAACAACAATGTTAATATTTCAACATAATTAATACATCTTACAGTTCTTTATAAAAAATAAATCTGAAACATTAGCGTAAAATCAAGTTATCCAAATGTAGCAAATTTGAAAGATAAAGAAAGTAATCTGCCTTAATTTTACACTATTTAATTGATCTGTTAGTTGCAACGTTGGTTGCAATGTTGGCAGTATTGGTTTTAAAGTGATTTGTTGTGAATTTTCTGGTTTAATTGGTTGTTCTACTGGTTGCAACGTTGGTTGTTCTGGTTGCTGTGTTGGTTGCAATGTTGGTTGTTCTGGTTGCATCGTTGTTTGCGGTGTAAATTTTTGGTGTTGAAAATTCTTTCTTCAAAGTTAAATCGTATGCACTTTTGTATGCATTTGTGTATGTAGTCTGTATTAAAGCTATAAAATTAAGCATAAAAAAACGGTTTGACAACATCAAACCGTTTATATACAATACTTTGCACTTAGTAGCGAGAACTGGACTCAAACCAGTAACCTTCGGGATATGAGACCACTTATTAATTCTTTTATTTCTCTTTAAACTTAAAATATCATATTGCTAGACTTTAATATTATATATAGAATTAAGATGAAGGTAAAGAGAAATAAAATTGACAAAATCTGGTCTGTTTACACTAATAAAACTGAAATTTTCATAATGATTACAATATTTGCTACTATATTATTTTTATTTGGTTTATTTTGAACGATTATAAAATCGTTCTAAAATAATCAATTCATGCAAACATTATCTAGTTTATAATTAAAAGAAAAATTCAAACTTAAATTTTAATTTTCGGGATATACTCGGGATTACTCACTAAACAAATAATATATTACCTTGTTTTTTAGCATATTATAGCTTTTTAATGTATTCCCGCCTTGAGTACAACAAAAAACCTCAACTATTTTTGAATAGATTGAGGTTTTTTTATGCTGGTTAAACGTAATTACATTCTTAAGGTGCTTCAAAACGCATGTCATCTATATAATAAATATCCATAGCAGTTCCGTTTACTTGTCCTGCATTAAAAAACAATACTAATTTATCATTTCCTGCTCCCATAGCTGATGCAAAATTAAAGCTTAGCTCAACCCAATCTCCCGCTACAGTAATGTCTGCAAAAACTTCTGCTGGTGTTCCTCCTTCTAGTTTTGCTAATACCGGAGCAACATTTGCTGCTAAAACTTTCATTCTAAACGTACTGTTTACACTTAAATCGATAGGTGTGTTTAAATTAATAAATAGATTGTCGAAAGGCATCGTCCCGTCATCTACATATCTTCCTACGTTTGAACTGCGATTTTGACAGCTTACGTTAGGGTTTTGCACCGTTGGTGCATCGTTTATCGTTGGATCGTTACCAAGATTATAGTTTTGTTGACAATCAAAATCATTTACAATACTTAAATCTGGAGTGACTCCTGTGCAATCTTCAATTATGGCAGAGCAGTCATCTGATTCGAAACGAATATCATCTAAATAATAAATATCGGCATTAGTTCCATCGGTCTCTCCTGCATTAAAAAACAGAACCAACCTATCGTTTCCGCTATTTGCTGCTAGTGAAAAATCAAACGTATAGTCTACCCATTGATTAAGAACTGTAATATTAGCAAACACTTCTATTGGTGTTCCGCCTTCTAGTTTTGCTAATAAAGGACCCGATGTTGTTGCATATACTTTTAATTTTAATAAACTATTGTCTGTTAAGTCTATTGGCGCATCAAACACTACTTGGAAATTATCGAAAGGAGCTGTTCCGTCGTCTTCATATCTTCCCACATGAGCACTTTGATTAATACCTTGAATAAACGGATTATCAATTCTTGGCACATCTGTTTGTGCCGGGTTATCGCCTAAAAAATAGTTTTGCTGACAATCGAAATCGTTAATTACCGATAAATCTTCAACAACACCTTCACATGGATCTACAGCGACATCAAACTTTAAATCGTCTATTAAATACACGTCCTCTCCATTTGTTGTAATTCCGCTATTAAAAATTAAATCAATTTGAATAAAATCTTCATTTTGAACTTCTGTTAAATCAAAATCATATTGTGTCCAAATATCATTTCCTGTAACTACAATAGTATAAGACATTATTTGACCTAAAGTATTTGTCAACTGAATTTCTAATGTGCCTGTTGTTCTAGTTTTTACTTTTAAATTAAATACGGCATTGGTAGATAAATCGATTGCACTATCAAAATTAATGCTTAATCCATCTGTTGCGCTTGTTCCATCAATATATTCACCTACAAAGCTTGACAGATTAATGCCTGTCTCACTTGGATTTCTAATAACAGAAACACCACTAATTTCGACATTAGACTGACATTCAAAATCTGTAATTATAAACGGATTTACAACCACATTATCTGAAACACATCTCTCTGTTCTAATAAAGTCGTATTCCTGTAATTCTCTTTCACATGAATGAAAAAGGCTACAAACAATTAGTAAAATAGATACTCTATATAGAAGTGTTTTCATTATTAAAATATTTAATTATTAGTGTTTTACAAACTTAATTACTTGACTTGAAGTGCTTGTATTAAGTTTTAAAAAGTAAATACCTGACTTTAAATAATCTATAAAAATGGTATTTGTTATTGTTTTAGAAGAAGTTTTTACAGTTTTACCTAAGACATTATATATCTCGTAGTTTTCAATGCCTTTAATACTTGATAGGTTAAGTTCATGACTAGCTGGGTTTGGATAAACTTTTATAGGTGAATCTTTAGAGAAATCTGCTATTGAAAGTGTTGAATTATCGAATCTTAAATCGTCTATAAGATAGGTGTCTGTTCCTGTTCCTCCTGTAAAACCTGGATTAAAAAACAACACAACTCTTGTATTACCATCTGTAGCTTCTGCTGTAAAATCGAACGTAAATTCTTGCCATGTATTAACCGCACTAAATGGTGAATATTTATCTGGAGTATTTGTACCACCTTCTAATTTTGCTAAAATTTGCACAGATATTGGCGAGTAGAATTTAATTTTTAAAAGGCTGTTTGTAGATAAATCTATTGCAGTTGGATATTGTACGGTTAAAGCATCAAACCCGTCAGTGTTATTGTCTGTATATTGTCCAACATTTAAACTGGTGTTTATACCAGTTTGCGCAGGGTTTGGAATAGTTACTAACGCACCTGTTATAGGATGAGATGGCGCACTACATTCAAAATTTGTAATTACTGGATCTACACAAGGAGCTGGTGGTGCATCAAAACGCAAATCGTCTATATAAAATATATCTGTTCCTGTTCCTGCATTGAAACCCGGATTAAAAAACAAAACCACTCTTGTGTTACCATCTGCAGCTTCTGCACTAAAGTCGAAAGTGAATTCCTGCCAAGTATTTACAGCACTAAATGGTGAATATTTATCTGGAGTATTTGTGCCACCTTCTAATTTTGCTAAAATTTGAACCGAGATTGGTGAATAGAATTTAATTTTTAATAAATAATTAGTCGATAAGTCTATAGCCGTACCATATTCTACCGTTAAATTATCAAATCCCATCATGTTATTGTCTGTATATTCTCCCACGTTACTACTTGGGTTTATACCTCCTGGCACTGGATTTGCAATGCTAACTAGAGCACCAGTTATTGGATGAGATGGTGTACCACACTCAAAATTTGTAATAATTGGATCTGCACACTGCGCTTGTCCAAAATAAGTTATTAAACCAAATGTAAAAAGTAATAATTTTTTCATGTCTTTATTTTTTAAGGTTAATTAATTTTTAAATGTAAAACTGTTTGTAAAATCGCTACCCGAACTTCCAGCAACAAATAAATCGTAATCGCCAGCTTCGTTTGTAAACAGTAAACTTTGGTTATAAAACTTTAGAGTTTCAGCTGTAATTTTAAATTCAACTTGTTTAGATTCTCCTTTTTTCAGTTTAATTTTTTGAAATCCTTTTAATTCTTTAACAGGACGGGTAACACTTCCGAACCGATCTCTGATATAAAGCTGTACAACTTCTTCACCCTCAAATTGACCTGTATTAGTAACTTTCACGTTTACGCTTATAGAGCTGTTTTTGGTTAAATTTGTTGAAGACAATACTGGTTTATCGTATTTAAAAGTGGTGTAACTTAATCCATAACCAAAAGGAAATAAAGGCGAGTTTGCGACATCTATATATTTAGATACATATCGAGAATGTGCACCAACAGCATCTTCTGGTCTTCCAGTATTTTTCATGTTATAAAAAATAGGTACCTGACCTACGTTTCTAGGAAAAGTCACAGTTAATTTACCTGCGGGATTATACCTTCCATAAAGTACATCGGTAACAGCATGACCACCACTAGTTCCTGGAAACCAAGCTTCTACAATAGCATCTACGGTTTCATTCTCGTAAGTTAAATTTAAAGGTCTCCCGTTATAAAGCACTAAAACTATAGGTGTGCCTGTTTTTTTTATTTCTGAAATTAGTTGTTGTTGTATGCCTGGTAATTTTAAATGAGTTCTACTTGCAGCTTCACCACTCATTCTTTCTGATTCTCCCATTACCATAACAACAACATCCGATGCTTTTGCAATAGCGATAGCGTTTTCAAAATCTGACCTATTATCACTTTCAATATCACAACCTTTGGTATAGGTAAAGGTCTTGTTCTGTGCTTCAAATCCTTCTTTTACACTTACTGCAATACCGTCTCTATCACCTTTAGCTGCCCAGTTTCCTATAATATGAAATTGATCGTCTGCTAAGGGTCCAATTAAAGCGACTTTTTTAGAATTATTTAAAGGTAAAATATAGTTTTCATTTTTTAATAAAACCATAGACTTTCGAGCAGCATCTCTGGCTAACTCTAAATGGTCTTTATGTAAAATTATTTTAGCTTCATCTGCTTCATTACAATATTTATAAGGATTGTCGAAAAGACCTAATTTAAATTTTAGTCTTAAAATATCTCTTACCGCTTTATCTAAACGAGTCATTTTAATTTTTTTCTGGTCTATGGAGGTTTTCATATGATTTTTATAAACCCCACCTTGCATGTCCATATCTACGCCTGCATTCATGGCAAGTTCTCCTGCATGCTGTAAGTTTTCTGCAAAACCATGCGGAACCATTTCGTTTATAGAAGTATAATCGGTTACTACAAAACCATTAAATTTCCATTCGTCTCTTAAAATATCTTTTAAAAGAAAGCTATTTCCTGTTGCTGGTACGCCATTCAACTCGTTAAAAGAGGTCATAAAAGTCGCCACATCTGCCTCAATAGCGGCTTTAAAAGGTGGCAAGTAGACTTCCCTTAGCGTATTTATAGACATGTCTACAGTATGATAATCCCTACCAGCCTGAGCAGCACCATAAGCTGCATAGTGTTTTGCACACGCCAAAACGGTACTTTTATCGGCAAGACTTTTTCCTTGAAACCCATTTATTCTAGCTTTAGCAATAAGACTTCCTAAATAGGTATCTTCTCCTGCTCCTTCTGCAATACGTCCCCATCTTGGATCTCTAGCAATATCTACCATTGGTGCAAACGTCCAATGTAAACCTTCTGCAGCAGCTTCTTTAGCAGCAATTTGTGCACTTTTTTCCATAAGATCCAAATCCCAGCTTGATGCTTCTCCCATAGGAATTGGAAATATAGTTTTGTACCCATGAATAACATCGTAACCAAAAATTAATGGAATACCAAGTCGAGTTTCTTCTACTGCAATTTTTTGTAGTTTTCTGGTAAACGCAGAGCCTGTAGCATTAAAAATGGCACCAATTTGGCCATTTTTAAGATAGGTTGTGTAATTTGTATCTAAAGTTGGACCTGTAATATCTTCAATACTAGTATATAATACTGTTTGTCCAATCTTTTCTTCAACCGTCATAAGAGCTAACAGAGAGTCTATTTTACGCTCTATAATGTCATCTTCTTTATTTTCGGTTGATTTGTAGTCTATTGTTTTCCACCCCATAGCAATGGTACCAAAAAGAATACATAGGATGTAGATATAACTTTTTTTCATGATATTAATAAGTAAATTCTAAAAGATTTAAGCCGTTTATAACATCTTGATCCTGCATGAATAAATTCCATAGCATCTGGCTTCTGTAATTTTCTATCATGGCAACAATTGGACCTTGGTCTATCGCCAAATACCCATCATCAAACCAATTAAATTCTTCCGAAAAGGCATCGTAAAAACCATATTCTCCCCATAACCTATCGTTTAAGTTATAGTAGAAGTATTCTAAAGCTTTTCTAGATTCTTCAGGTGTGTAAGGAAAAGATGATAGTGCTGCTGTTGGAGTTATTACCCCAATATCGTTTAAAGGATCATGAACAGCGTAACCATTATAATCATTACTTGCTGTAAGACCCCAACTATCTCCGCCATAGCCGATATAATTATTAGGATTGTTTTTACAATATTCATAATTAATTAAAGAATGAGCCACATTTTGGTTAAAATAATTAGCGTATTGGTCGCTTAAGTTTGTAGGGTCTAAACCAATAAATGAATAGTGGGAATAAAATAATGGGCCACCAAAGTCCACACCTAAAGGTAATACGGTGCCAACATATGTGTTATTATTTATAATCTGTCCGTTTCTTGCCCAACCATTATCGTAAGTTAATTTTGTAATGGGAAATGTTGGAGAGCCTGCCGCTAAGACATACACCATTAAAGATTCGTTCCATCCTTGAATTTTTAAATCTATAGCAAAACCATTGTCTGGAGACCAATGCCAAGTCATTTCATTTTGACCTCTTTCAAACCAAGACCATTCTACATTTTCGTAAATAGTTGAAATTCTATTAATTATAACAGCTTCTTCCGGAACTGTATTAGATAAATATTGTCTATTTATTAAAAGACCTTGCAGTAAAAAAGCGGTTTCTACTAAATCTGCACCATTATCTAACGGGCTAAAATCTCTTGTCTGACCTGTATCTCCTATATACCAATGTGAGAAAACACCATGGTAAGTTTCACAACTTTCTAAGAAATTTAAAATTTTGTTTAAACGCTCTATCGCTTCTGCTCTAGTAATCCAGCCACGTTCTACAGCCGCAGGAAAACAAGCAATTCCAAAACCAGATCCACCAGTAGTTACTACTCTATCACCATCACCTCCAAGTGCATCGTCTTGAGAAGTCTCTCTTGCCAGACCACTGACAGGTTCTGCAAAATCCCAGAAGTAATTAAAGGTACGTTGTTGTACTAAATCTAATAATTCTTCAAAAGGAATAACTTCTACTGTGGGCTGATCCACAAAACCGACGTCTGCTGGTGGAGGATCTATTTCTTTGTTTGTACAATTAGAACCTAAAAGAAGGGCAACGCCTACTAAAGTAAATTTTACTAAACTCATCATATTTGAATTATTAATCATCTTTAAGTTTCTTTATCAATTAGTAATTAGGGTTTTGCACAAGTGCTCCTGCACTAATATCAATCTGCTCTTGTGGTATTGGAAAAACTTCATGCTTACCCTCCATAAAAGGAATTCCTTTAGAATTAAGAACCATAGATGCTCTTCCTTGTCTTACAAGATCGAAATAACGATCATGCTCAAATGCTAGTTCTAAGCGTCTTTCCTCCCATATAGCCAGTGTGCTTAAGTCTGTTGCTGCAGTTAATCCTGCTCTAAGTCTTACTTTATTAAGTGGCGTTGCAACATCTCCACCAATTATAGATTTTGCTTCTGCATTCATTAACAACACTTCGGCAAATCGAAAAAGTCTTACGTTTTTTCCTGTTTGTTCCGACTCGGTAAGAATACTTGAATAAGCCTTTTGGTTATATCGTGGATTAGGAGCATTTATATTGATAACTCGCCCATCAAATAAGGTCTCTCCAGCATACATTATAGTAGCTTCTCTTCTAAGATCGTTAGCAGTGTAAGCATCATTTAAATCTTGTGAAGGCGTATTAAAACCCCAACCCCAGCCTCCTTCGCCACGAGCTCCTTGGATGGTACTATACTTATCTACTCCTGCGGCTGGTTCATTACCTCTAGCCTGAATTTCAAAAATAGATTCTATATTGTTTTCGGAAGTTTCTTTCCAGATGTCTTCATAGTTTGGAGTTAAATCATATTCTAAAGAAAGTATGACAGCATCTGTATAAGCTACTACTTCCGGCCATTTGGATTGATACATACTCACTTTAGCCATTAGGGTTTGTGCTGCCCCTTTGGTTGCTCTTCCTAATTCTGAAGCTGGATATTCACTTTTAAGAGGCAAAGCGTCAATTGCAAATAATAAATCCTGCTCTATGAAAGCAAAACACTCTTCTTTTGATTTTTTTGCTAAAATCCCTGAATTAATATCATCAACAGAAGTAATATTTGAAATTAACGGTACGCCTCCAAAAGATTGGACTAATCTAAAATAAAATAAAGCTCTCAAAAATCTGGCTTCGCCTAGTAATCTGGTTTGTAAAGCAACATCCATATCGAATTCTGAAATTCTAGAGATGGCTTGATTTGCCCTTTGGATTCCATTATAATGTCCCTGCCATACCTCACTAACAGAAATAATTGTTGGCGTAATTTGTAATCCATCTAACAGATTTTTATCTGCTCCTGTATCACTTGGAATACTACCTTTATCTGCATCATCGGACGCAATACTGGTTAAACCAGTCCACCCAAACGAACTCATTTCCCATTTTAAAAGACTATTATAGACTGCATTAACAAGTTCTGGAGCACGGTCTGGAGTTAGGGCATCTTCGGTTTCTTGGTTTGCATCTACGTCTATAAAATCTTCTGAACATGATTGTACCAAAACAAATGCCAGCAGGGTTACTAAAGCGTAAGTTTTAAAAAAATTAATTTCAGTTTTCATAATTTTTAATATTAAAATGAAGTGTTTAGGCCTACATAAAATGATTTTAAGGTTGGATAAGCGTCCAGCTCTATTCCTGCATTGCCTAAAGGAGCACCTGGTAATTCTGGAGTAAATCCTGTAAACTTTTGAAATATAAATGGGTTTTTAGCAGTTGCATAAACTCGAATGGAGTTAAAAAAACTTTTTTCTGTACTTGGAATAGTATATCCAACTGTAATATTATTAACTCTAAAAAAATCTCCGTCTTCTAGATAATATGTTGACGATAATGGAACATCATTAAAAGCTCTCGGAGTAGTATTACTTGGTCGACCAGTGGTATAACGGCTATTAAATTCTACTAATTCTATATTTTCATTACCAAAGCGTTGTGCTTTTTTCCCGTTATAGACTTTATTTCCAAAATTAGCGAAGGTATCTACGCTAAAATCAAACTTTCTGTATTGAACTCCTAAGTTAATACCTCCATATACTTTGGGAAGATATGATCCAAAAAATGCTCTATCACTTTCATCTACAACGCCATCTTCGTTTAAATCTTTATATACCAAATCTCCATTATCGTCTATTCCTTCTACATCATATAAGTAAAAACTGCCCAATGGTTGACCAACAGCTATTTTTTTTGTGTATTGTCCGTTATTAATAAAACCACCAATTTGTTCATTGAAAAAAGGATTTGTGACTTTAGCAATCTCATTTTTATTATAAGACACATTGAAGCCGATGTTGTATTTTAAATGATCATTAATATTATCTTTCCAGTTTAATGCTAGCTCTATACCTTTATTTTCAATTTCACCTACATGAGAATTAAATGGATCAAAACCAATAATATCTGGCAACTCCAGTTGTAAAGTTGCGTTTCTATTTAATCTCCTATAGGCATCTATTTCTCCTGAGAGTCTGTAATCTAAGAGTGTAAACTCCAAACCAACATTAAATTCTTCTGTAGTTTCCCATGTAAGATCTTCTTCTATTGTACTGGTAATAGTGATACCTTGCTGAAGATTTTGATTTTGTCCAAATGCATAAAACCCACCACTTCCCGTTGTTGCTGCTAAAACATTTAATGGTACATTTTGATTTCCTAATTCTCCATAACTGGCTCTTAACTTTAAAATATCAAAAACACTGTTTTCCATAAAGGTTTCTTCGGTAAGAACCCAACCTGTACTTAAAGCAAAAAAATTTCCAAATTGTTGGCCTTTTTTGAACTTACTAGAACCATCTCTTCTAAACGAAGCACCAAATAAATATTTGTCTTTATAGTCATAATTTATTCTTGCTATGTAAGAATATAATCTATCAACTACGCCTAAGGCACCTGAATTTAATTGAGTTTCATCTTCATCTCCTGTACTTAAATTAAAATTAAGATTTGAGTCTAAGGGCACATTATTTCGTGTTGCCGACAAAAACTCACCTCTATTTTCTTCTGCAGTTATTCCTAATGTTGCATTAAAGGTATGCGCATCGTTATAGGTTTTTTTATACGTGAAATAATTATCTAAAAACCACCTGTAAGTATTAGTATGGGTAACTGTAAGTCTCGTATTAGCAGGGTTTTCTGAATCTCCTTCAAAACTACTCTCTGTGTTAAAAGGGTTTTGAGCTAAAAAATTCCCTAATCTGTTTCTAAATGCGTAAAATCTACCATACTCTGTTTCTATTGAAAAGCGAGAGGTAAAGGTTAAATCTTGTAAGATTTCATAATCCAATTTAAAAGCGCTCTGAATTTTAAAAAATTTATTTTTATCTCTTTTAAAATCGTTACTTGCATCTATAGCTGGATTTGCAACATTATTAATATTTACAGATGAGCCATAGGCGTCATTTTCGTCTCTAACAGGTATTATTGGCGCTTGTTTATACGCTGCTGTAAAAAGTCCATAGTTTTGAGGTGTTCCTGATGCAAGTTGCACACCTACATTGTGTGAAAAATTTAGTTTTTTACTAATTTCATAATCGACATTACTTCTTAGGGTTAGTCTGTTAAATTCATCGTTTAATAAAACCCCACGCTCCCTATTAAAGCCTGCACTAAAAAAAGCCTTTATCCTTTCTGAACCACCAGAAACGGACATATTATAATTAGAAACTAAACCCGTTTGTGTTATAACATCCAACCAATTAGTGTCGTAAGGTTGATTTGTAGGAATAAAACCAATAGTGCTATCGTCGTTTGTAGGATTATTGTCTGTTAAATAATCACGTCTAGCAGCTTCATTACTATAAGTAACATACTGCGAGGCATTTGCCAATTCTACGCGAGTTAAAATATCTCTAACACCAGTGTAGGTATCAAAGTTTATAATCATTTTTCCCGCCTTTCCTTTTTTTGTAGTTACTATAATTACTCCATTTGCGCCTCGGTTTCCATAAATGGCTAAAGAGGCAGCGTCTTTTAATACATTTATAGATTCTATATCGGAAGAATTTATATTATTGATATTGTCGGTTAGTATACCGTCAACCACATAAAGTGGATCTCTTCCTCCTTGAACTGTTCCCAGTCCTCTAATTATAACTGTAGAGGCTTGACCAGGAGCATCCGAAGCTACAACTTGTACTCCAGAAGCTTTTCCTTGAAGAGCTTGAGTGGCATTTAAAACAGGCTCTTTAGATAATTCTTCGCCTTTAATTTGAGCAACAGAACTGGTTAAAATAGCTTTTTTTTGAGTTCCATAGCCCACAATAAGTACTTCATCTAAAGCACTAACATCCTCTTTAAGTATGATATTATAGGACTTATTGCTGGCAACTGTAATATTTTGTTCAATAAAACCCAAATAGCTAAATGTAATGATATCTCCATTCGATGCCTCTATACTAAAATTTCCATCAAAGTCTGTTTGAGTTCCTTTTTGTTTTGCCTTTATAATAACATTTGCTCCTGGAAGTGGTACATTATTTTGATCAACAATGGTTCCCGTAATAATATTTTGAGTATATCCAAACGAAACACTTAGTACCAATAGAAGTAAAACAAGAATTTTAATTTTAGATTTCATGTAAACTATTATAATTTAAAAAGGTTTAAATCTCACCTCTTACAAATTTAAAGGAATCATTAATGTCTACTCTCAATGAGTAAAGATGTATAGGCCTATTTTCAAATAGGTCTTGTAAATCAAACAGTTACATCATTTAATAAACTTAATTTTAACAAAGCGATGTGGTAATGATGAGGTAAAATAAGAGCTGTATTGAGAAATACGCATTAAAACTGGTCTAAAAATTCGATAAAAGTAATTTGAGCATCTAGATTTAGCTTTTTTCTTAATCGATAACGTTGTAGCTCTACACTTCTTGTAGTAATACCCAATAATGGGGCTATTTCTTTAGAGGTTAAACCAACTTTTATATAAGCACAAAGCTTACGATCTTTAGTAGTAAGTTTTGGAAATGCCATAGAAAGGCTTTTAAAAAAATCTTCATTTAATTCATTAAACTTTGTCTCGAAAAGAGTCCAATCATTTTTACTATCTAATTGCTCACCCGACCTATGCAAAATATTTTTTGTTCTAGTCAAGTTTGGAGATGACTTTTCTAAACGTTTTAACTCATTTCTCAACAATATAATTGTTTCGTTTTTTTGAACAATTGAAGCCGTCCTATTTGTTAGTTCTTTTTTTCTTGTCTTTATCTCATTAATAAGATTATTTTTTTCAACCTGCTCAAGTTTTTTCCTTGCTTCCTCCTTTAGATGCATCTGGACTTTTAAATGATCTTTTTTAGCTTGATGTTTTTGGTATCTAGCAACAAAATAAATTACAAAAAGGAGTAATATAACATAAACTATCTTCATTAAGAGACTTAAATACCAAGGCGGTAGCACCTTAATTTGAAGAGTAGTTTTTAAAAAAGGACTTCCTTTATCGTAAACTTCTAAATTATAATTTCCTGCAGGTAAATTTTGAAACGTAAATCGTCCATTTTGTATATCTTCATTTAAATTAACTTCTCCATTTAAATTATAAGCTAATATATTTTCATAAGCACCAGGCGTAAACACTTCTAAAGTTAACAATCGAGCATCTTTATGCTTAAGCTCTAAATTATTAGGCAAAGAATTATCTATTAATTCACGATTAACGAAAACCTTATGGATTATCGGTTTAGATTTAAGTGTGATTGCTTTGTTGTTCAGACTCAAAACTGAGAAACCATCTTTAAGATTAAATACTACAGTAGAGTCATTTTTATATATAAGCTTTTCGTAACCTCTTACAAATCTTGAAAAAAGAAATTTGTTAGAAAAATCATCTTCAAGTTCTAATTTGTAATTAAAACATGAGATAATTGACTTAGTATTATCAAACAACCAAAACTTTGATGATTTTTTACCTAATAACTTTTTACCATAAAATTTACCAACCGGCTGAAATCTATCATTTATTTTTGAATATGTATACCAATTTCCATTTACCAAAAAATAAGGTTTACCATTTAGCTCTTCTAATTCAACTTTATGGTCTTTAATCATAGGATGCCCTGAAAAGCGGTTTATTTTATTTACTATTGAATTTCTCTTATCATAAAGCACCTTGTATAGACCTTTATAATTATCGGTTGCCCAAAGCGTGGAATCATTTTCAAAAACAAGTTTGTCTATTGGAACATCTAGTCCGTCCAATTTAGAAATAACATATTCATTTTGAATAGTTTTCAAAACACCTATTCCAGAATAGGTCGACAAAAACAAATCGTTGGAATCCGATCTTGAAAAATAGTTATAAACACCACTAAAAGATCCTTTTATAGGTACTAGTTTTTTATCACGAATAATAAACGCTCCATTATTATGCGCACAAAACAATTTGTTTTCAAACTTAAATAAGTTCCAGGAATGACCCTCAGAATCATTTATAAGCTTAAGCAGATTGTCTTCAAATGTATAAACACCTGTATTACTTGCTAAATAATACTTATTTTGAAAAAATGCAACGTCATAAACAGTCCCTAAAACCCCTGTTAAATCTGTAAAATACAAGAAGTTACTTTTTATATCAATTTTACTAATTCCATTATCTAAAGCCAGCCATAAATAATTGTTATCTATTTTAAGGTCTAAAATGGTGTTATTTCTTAATCCGGACTGTTTGTTTAAAATTTTAAATGTTTGGTTTTGTATATTATAAATTATAATTCCGTTTTTAACCGTGCCAAATACAATCTGATTTTTATTACCAAAGGAGATCTTATTTAATGTAAAATTCTTAAGCGCTTTATTTAAATTAACAGGTAATTTCTGAATTACTATTCCGTTATACAAAAACGCTCCTAATTGTCTAGTGTTGAGAAATATAAGGTCATCAAATGAAACAACATGTGTTACCTCATTAAAAGATGCTATTTTTTCATTTCCTTCATAAGGAACTACAAGTGTATTATTAATTTCATTTAAACCAGTATCTAAGCTACTAAATAGTAATTTATCTTTATAAACACACAATCCAGATATATTAGAACTGGTTGCAATTCTATTAATTTTAGACCCGTTAAAAGCATATATTGCGCCAAAAGACCTAAAAAAAATAGTGTCATTAAACTTTACGATTTGCCAAAACTCTTCGCCTTGTAAAGGCTTATCTTTTCCGAAATTTTCTTTTAATGAAAAATATACATGTTCACCTAATAAATTTTCTTCCCAATACCCAAACTCCTCATAAGACCCTGTAAAAATTCGATTACCATCAGAAAATACAGAACGCACAATCATTTTATTTGGTAATTCGTATAAAGTCCAGAATTGACCATTGTAAATTGATAGCCCAGAATTATTAGCCACAGCAACTCTTCCATCTGAAGTAATATCTACACCCCAATTTTGACTACTACCAAATGCATAATTAGTTATTTCTGGACTTAAAGATTGTGCTTGTAATGAAGAGGCTAAACATAAATAAACCATAATGATATGACCTATTATGAAACATCGATATTGTAGAATATAGTTCTTAAGCAATTCCAAAAATATTTCCTTATAAAGATTAGTACAACATTCAATTGTGTCATAGTTAAGTCTTCTATTTCATATTGAATGCTATAAATTTAATGGTTTTAAAATTAAGCCTGACAAGAAAAAGAAAAGTTCATAAATAAAAGAAAACCAAAAACTATCTTTCAAAAGAACAAATCTCATTTTGTTAATTAAATTTAAACAATGCTTTATTACGAGGTGTAATTATTAATTTTACAAAAGAAAAAAATAAAATGCAGAACAAGAAAAAGCCTGACAATGTCGTTTTTAATACAGAAACACAACAATACGATGCTGCATTAAAACCCTATGCCACTAATGTTGGTGCTCCAGCCATTTCCGTGACAGATAATATCTCTTGGAAAAATAAAAACATAAGTATTGCAAATAAAACACTTAAAGCAAAATATTTAGAATTAAAAGCGGAGTACGATAAAATGCTAGAAGAACTAGATTACAACAATCTTATTTACAATGCAAAATTCAACTTCCAACCTATAGTTGGTGAAACTTATCACTTATATAATGATAAAAATGGTAATCCGTTTTTATCTATTATACATCCAGAAGAATGTAACTTCGAGTTTTTAGATAGCTTTTATCTAAACTCAGAACAATTATGGGTTAAATCGACTGAAAAATCTTAAACCTTTAAGTAATTGTCTCCTCTTGTATTTTCTTATATTTGGAAAAAAAATTAAATCCGTTATTTTATGTTTGACACGTTTTGGATGAATGTTAAGTTTGGTATTAACCACGTACTAGACATTAATGCGTATGATCACGTATTGTTTCTGATTGTATTAACTGTGCCCTATTTGTTTAAAGACTGGAAACGTGTCTTTTTGTTAGTAACCATGTTTACTTTGGGCCATACAGTATCTTTATTATTAGCTGTTTATGGCGCTATAAATATAAAAGCCTCAATTATAGAGTTTTTAATACCTATAACTATTTTAATTATCGCAATATTTAATGTATTTACTGCTGGAAAGGGTGCTCAAAAGGAAAAAGTAGGCATTCTGTTTTTTTCTACCTTATTTTTTGGACTCGTGCATGGTTTAGGTTTTGCCAGAGAGTTTAAAATGTACGTTGGTAAAGCTTCCTCGAAATTAATACCTCTTTTAGAATTTGCTTTAGGTATTGAAATTGCACAAATTATTGTAGTCTTTATTGTTTTGTTGTTAGGTTATATTTTCCAAACCATTTTTAGATTTTCTAAAAGAGATTGGGTAATGGTTATTTCTGCAGTTGTAGTAGGGCTAGTTATTCCAATGTTAATTAACAACTATCCATTTTAAAAACTCTTAAACTTCTAATACTTACATCCATTAATAGCCGTTAACTCTATAGATTTACATCGTGCTTAGCTCTTATGACCATGCCTAAAAAAAAACAATTAAAATACGATAAAGCTTATTTAAGAATGGCTCAGGAATGGGGTAAACTTTCTTATTGTAAACGTAAGCAGGTGGGCGCAATTATTGTAAAAGATAAGATGATTATTTCAGATGGCTATAATGGTACTCCTTCCGGTTTTGAAAACTATTGTGAAGATGATGAAGGCTACACCAAGTGGTATGTATTACACGCAGAAGCCAATGCTATTTTAAAGGTTGCAGCTTCTACGCAATCTTGTAAAGATGCGACTTTGTATATCACATTGTCCCCATGCAAAGAATGTAGTAAGCTTATTCATCAGGCTGGCATTATTCGTGTAGTATATAATCAGGCTTATAAAGATGATTCAGGCTTAAAATTTTTAGAAAAAGCCGGTATTGAACTAGAACATATAGAAGACGTTACAAACAAATGAAAAACTCCACAAAATATATTCCTTTACTTCTTGGTATTGCTGCTGCAATTGGAATTTTTATTGGTGGAAAATTAAATTTTACAGACAACTCAGATCGTATTTTTTCAACAAATAGTAAAAAAGATAAACTTAACCGTCTCATCGACTATATTGATTATGAATATGTGGAAGACGTTAATACCGATAGTATTGTAGACGTAACTGTTAACGGCATTTTAAGTAACCTAGACCCGCATTCCGTTTATATTCCTAAAGAGAATGCTCAGAAAGTTAGAGAAAACATGAAAGGTGACTTTGTTGGTGTTGGAATTAGCTTTTATACCTATCGAGACACCGTAACGGTTATACGAAGTTTAAAAAATGGACCTAGTGCAAAAGCAGGAATAAAAGGTGGAGATCGAATTATTACAGTAAATAGTGATACAATAATTAACAAAGGTTTAAATAACGATGCCTTAGTTAATAAAATTAAAGGTCCAATAGATTCTTATGTAACACTTGGTGTATTTAGAAAATCGACTAATCAGTTTCTTAACTTTAAGCTAAAGAGAAGTACAATTCCTTTAAAAAGCGTTGACGCTAGTTATATGTTATCTCAAGATTTGGGCTATATCAAACTAAATCGGTTTGCAGAATCTTCTTATAAAGAATTTATTACCGCTTTAAGAAGCTTAAAATCAAGTGGTGCACAAAAACTTGTTTTAGATTTAAGAGACAACCCAGGTGGTTTTGTTGGTATTGCCAATGAAATTGTAGATGAATTTCTTGAAGAAGACAAGCTTATTTTATACACAAAAAATAAAAAAAACAATATCGAGAAAAGCTTTGCAACCGACAAAGGGATTTTTGAGAACGGACATGTTTACGTTCTAATTAATGAAAACTCGGCATCTGCAAGCGAGATTTTAGCAGGAGCTCTACAAGATAACGATAAAGGTACAATTGTAGGAAGACGATCTTACGGTAAAGGTTTAGTGCAACGCGAAATGCAATTAGGAGACGGCAGCGCTGTAAGACTAACCGTATCAAAATATTATACACCTACCGGTCGCTCTATTCAGCGTGCTTACGAGAAAGGTAACACCGATTATTTTGACGATTATTATAACCGTCGAAATAGTGGGGAACTTACCGACGAAACAAAAATTGAAGTTGCCGATTCTCTAAAATTTACCACACCTAAAGGAAAAGTAGTTTATGGTGGTGGCGGTATTATTCCCGATGTGTTTGTTCCTATAGATAAAGGTATGAATAATCAAACACTTGAGTTTATAGAAAAGCGAGGACTTACCAGTAATTTCGTATTCGAACTTTTAGAAGAAAATCGTGAAGCTTTCTCTAACTACACTCAGAAAGATTTTGTTTTAAATTATAGTGTTGAAGATAATATCGTTAAAAAATTTGAACGTTTTCTTCAGGAAAAAACACAATCTAATATTGTTTTTGTGGCCTATAGAGAAGAAGTCAAGCATTATATAAAAGCAAATATTGCAGAACAGCTTTTTGGAGATGAAGCTTACAATAAGGTCTTATCAAAATATGATAATATGATTGAAAAAGTCCTTTTAATTGAAAATCCTCCAGAAATTATTGAAGAACAAGAATAGGATTAAACCTTATCGTGTACTTTGGTATGCTTACCATTATTCCATAGAGTCAAAATATCGGTTGCTACTTGTGCTCCGCTACCTGAAGCAATTGCAAACTGACTTCTCCAACCTGCCAAAGTTCCTGCTACATAAAGGTTTTCGTCAACTAAATGATTTTCATTTCTTAACCAAATTCGGTCTTTTTCAATTGCTGCGCGCGGGTGCGGCTCCACATAATGCTCCAAACCTTTAATAGTTAATAAACTGGTATAACCCACTGCAATAACCACAGATTTAGAACTATAAATCCCTTTATTCGTTTTTACTTCAAATAAGGATTCATTTAGCATTATAGAGCTTACTTTTTCCTTTTCATAAATACCTACTTCAGGATATTGTGTTCTTAATTGGTTAAGTCCTTGGACCAAAATATCACTTCCCAGTGTACCTTGCTGCAAGCCCAATACATTATTAAACAATGCATTTTGTAGGTGAGATGTTTTTTGATGCGCTATAATAGCAACCTTTTTATCTTTTGCAAAATCCTTAGACAATCCAGAACCCAATACCAAAGCACAAGACATTCCTGCTGCTCCACCACCAATAATTAAAGTATCTAACACAGGCATTTAAGATCTTGTTTTATCTTCAATTTTTTTACTTATCCTAAGTGTTTGTAATAATACTAATGCACAAAGTGAAGCTAAAATAGTTATTAAAGCCACCGTGCTTTCACCTTCAAATAAATTATTAAAATTAAGTAAGGTAACATTATAAGCTATTAATGCTATGGCAATTATGGAGAAAATTAAAATGATGTATTTCATATAACTTTTATTTTAATGGGAAATTAGGCAAAAAGTATTTTAATATTATCTGCAAACAGTTTTACAGCAATTGCTAATAAAATAACCCCAAATACCTTACGTATAATACTTATACCGTTAACGCCTAAAAAACGCTCTATACGTTTAGAAGTTTTAAGTACAATATAAATAACCACGACGTTCATAATAACTGCAACAATTATATTTTCTAAGCTAAACTCCGCTCTTAAAGATAATAAGGTTGTTAAACTACCTGGACCTGCAATTAGCGGGAAAGCTAAAGGAAATACCGATGCTGTTAGCGGATTGGTATCTTCCTCCTTATATAAGGTTACCCCTAAAATCATTTCTAAAGCTATAAAAAATAAAATAAAAGATCCTGCAACCGCAAAAGAGTTTACATCTAAACCAATTAAACTTAAAATACTTTGCCCTAGAAATAAAAACACTGTTAAAATTACCCCAGCAATTATTGAGGCTTTCTCACTTTGGATATGACCAACTTTTTTTCGTAGATCAATAATGATAGGAATATTACCTATAATATCAATAACTGCAAATAATACCATAAATGCAGTAAAAATTTCTTTAAAGTTAAAATCAAAATTCATCGCTCTAAGTTTTTAAATTTTCGGCAAAAGTAGTCTATTTATAGACCTAATCTGTTAAACAAATGTAAAGATTCTTTATTTTTGCCGCCAAACAGTAATTAATTATGTTTCAATTAGGTAAAACCATTATTTCTGAAGAAATTATTAATAAAGACTTTGTCTGTAATTTATCTGCATGTAAAGGTGCTTGTTGCATAGATGGTGACGCTGGTGCTCCACTTACTGTTGAAGAGGCTGATACTTTAAACGATATATATCCAAAAATTAAACCTTATTTAAGACCGGAAGGCATTGCTGCTATTGAAAAGCAAGGAACGTCTGTTGTAAATTTTGGAGAATTAGAAACACCTCTTATTAATGATGCCGATTGTGCTTATGTTATTTTTGACGAAAAAAACACAGCTCTTTGTGCCATAGAAGAAGCTTACAATCAGGGAGATATTAAGTGGAAAAAACCTGTTTCTTGTCACCTTTACCCAATTCGTGTTAAGGATTACACAGAATTTTCTGCTGTAAATTATGACAAATGGGATATTTGCGATGACGCATGTTCGTTAGGTAAAGAGTTACAGGTTCCTGTTTACAAATTTGTAAAAGAAGCACTCATTAGAAAATTTGGTAAAGAATGGTATACAGAACTTGAGCTTATGGCTGCTAAAATAAATACAAAAAAATAAGGTCTGCCAGAAGACTTAAAATGCTTCACTTTTATCTACACAAATTTAAAAATCGTGTTTTTTAAAAATCCTATATTTAATCGCTAGCGAGCGCATTTTTAATCTTATAAACATCTAATTTTCAGCAAAATAGACTAATTTATAAAATCGTCTATTTGTAGGAAAAATACGACTTCTTGTTAAAAAGTCATAAGCTTTGTTAATTAAAATAGCTTTCATAAATGAACAGATTTTTAAATCTTTGTTAAGCCGAAAATGACTAACGTTTCGGTATAACAAATACCCTTAAAATTATGTCGCAAGCAGTAGAGCCTATTTTACAAGAAAACAAAGATCGATTTGTCATTTTTCCAATTCAACATCATGATATTTGGGAATGGTATAAAAAGTCTGAGGCTAGTTTCTGGACTGCTGAAGAAATTGATCTACATCAAGATATTACCGATTGGAATACAAAGCTTACGGCAGACGAGAAATATTTTATTAAACACATATTAGCATTCTTTGCTGCTAGTGATGGTATTGTTAATGAAAATCTTGCAGAGAATTTTGTAAGTGAAGTACAATATAGTGAAGCTAAGTTTTTCTATGGGTTCCAAATTATGATGGAAAACATTCATAGTGAAACCTATTCGTTATTAATTGACACTTACGTTAAAGACGAAAAAGAAAAACACCAGCTATTTAACGCGATTGAAACCTTTCCTGCTATTAAGAAAAAAGCAGATTGGGCTTTAAAATGGATAGAATCGCCAAGCTTTGCAGAGCGTCTTATTGCTTTTGCTGCTGTAGAAGGTATTTTCTTTTCAGGTGCATTTTGTTCTATTTTCTGGTTAAAAAAACGTGGTTTAATGCCAGGATTAACCTTCTCAAACGAGTTAATCTCTAGAGATGAAGGTGTACATTGTGACTTTGCAGTACACTTACACGAAAAACACTTAATTAATAAAGTTCCTAAAGAGCGTATTCGTGAAATTTTAATTGACGCTTTAAATATAGAGCGTGAATTTATTACAGAATCCCTTCCGGCAAGTTTAATTGGTATGAATGCTAATTTAATGTCGCAATACTTAGAATTTGTTACCGACAGATTATTAGGTGAATTAGGTTGTGAAAAAGAATACAACACAGCCAATCCTTTCGATTTCATGGACATGATTTCACTTCAAGGAAAAACAAATTTCTTTGAAAAACGTGTTTCTGAATACCAAAAAGCTGGTGTGATGAATAAAGAGGAAGAAAGCGATAAGTTTAGCTTCGACGCAGACTTTTAGTCAGTAAATTTTCAAATAAAACCCAAATTTCTGCGTTTATTTTTTAAACGCACTTAACCTAAAATTTAAATGGTTTATCTAAAAGTATATTCACTTTTAGATACTGTAATAACCAACTAACCCTTATTCTGAAACTATGGTGTGTTCAGAACAACTAAAAAAAGTGTAAAATATGTTTGTATTAAAAAGAGACGGAAGAAAAGAGCCTATCATGTTCGACAAGATTACGGCTAGAGTTCGTAAATTATGTTACGGATTAAACGAATTGGTAGATCCTGTAAAAGTAGCCATGAGAGTTATTGAAGGTTTGTATGATGGTGTAACCACTAGCGAATTGGACAACTTAGCAGCAGAACAAGCCGCTACAATGACTACTGCTCATCCAGATTATGCGCGTTTAGCAGCACGTATTTCGGTTTCAAACTTACATAAAAACACTAAAAAATCTTTTAGTGAGGTTATGCACGACTTATACACGTATGTAAATCCGCGTACAGGTAAAAAAGCACCATTATTAAGTGATGAGGTGTATAACGTTATCATAGAAAACAAAGAGAAATTAGACTCTTCAATTATTTATAATCGTGATTTTGGTTATGATTATTTCGGTTTTAAAACTTTAGAGCGTTCTTATTTATTAAAATTGAATGGTGAAATAGCTGAAAGACCTCAACACATGTTAATGCGTGTTTCTATTGGAATTCATTTAAATGACCTAGATGCGGCATTAGAAACTTACGAGTTAATGTCTAAAAAATATTTTACACACGCCACACCAACACTTTTTAATTCTGGAACACCAAAACCACAAATGTCATCTTGTTTCTTATTAACTATGAAGGAAGATAGTATTGATGGTATTTACGATACACTTAAACAAACCGCTAAAATTTCACAGTCTGCTGGTGGAATTGGTCTAGCTATGCACAATATACGTGCAACAGGAAGTTACATTGCAGGAACTAATGGTACCTCTAACGGTATTGTACCTATGTTAAAAGTATTTAACGATACAGCACGTTATGTAGATCAAGGTGGCGGGAAACGTAAAGGTAGTTTCGCTATGTATCTTGAAACGTGGCATGCCGATATTTTTGACTTCCTAGATCTTAAAAAGAATCATGGTAAAGAAGAAATGCGTGCAAGAGATTTATTCTATGCGATGTGGATTTCAGATTTATTTATGAAACGTGTACAGGAAGATGGTGTTTGGACTTTAATGTGTCCTAACGAATGTCCTGGTTTACCAGAAACACATAGTGAAGAGTTTGAAGCATTATATTTAAAATATGAAGCGGAAGGAAAAGGTCGCAAAACCATAAAGGCTCGTGAACTTTGGGAGAAAATTTTAGAATCTCAAATCGAGACTGGAACCCCTTACATGCTTTATAAAGATGCTGCAAACCGTAAATCGAATCAGCAAAATTTAGGAACTATACGTAGCTCTAATTTATGTACAGAAATTATGGAGTATACTTCTCCAGATGAAGTTGCTGTATGTAATTTAGCGTCAATAGCTTTACCAATGTTTATAAAGAATGGTGAGTTTGACCATAAAGAGTTATTTAAAATCACCAAGCGCGTTACTAAAAACTTAAATAAAGTTATAGACCGTAATTATTACCCGGTAAAAGAGGCAGAAAACTCTAATTTTAGACACAGACCAATTGGTTTAGGTGTTCAAGGTTTAGCAGATACGTTTATCCAGTTACGTTTACCTTTTACAAGTGATGAAGCTAAAGCTTTAAACCAAGATATATTTGAAACCCTTTACTATGCAGCAGTTACCGCTAGTATGGAAATGGCAAAAGAAGAAGGTCCATACCAAACTTATGAAGGTTCTCCAATTAGTAAAGGACAGTTCCAACATAACTTATGGAATATCCAAGAAGACACCTTGTCTGGTCGTTGGGACTGGGAAGCATTACGTAAAAAAGTACTTAAAAACGGTGTACGTAACTCACTTTTAGTTGCACCAATGCCAACTGCAAGTACGTCTCAAATTTTAGGTAATAATGAGTGTTTTGAGCCTTACACGTCTAATATTTATACCAGAAGAGTACTATCTGGAGAGTTTATTGTAGTGAACAAACACTTATTAGAAGATTTAGTAGAGTTAGGTCTTTGGAATGATAGTTTAAAGCAAGATATTATGAGAGCTAATGGTTCTATCCAGCATATAGACATTATCCCTCAAAATATTAAAGACTTATATAAAACAGTTTGGGAACTTTCTATGAAAGATATTATAGATATGTCTCGCCAACGTGGTTACTTTATAGATCAGTCACAATCACTTAACTTATTTTTAGAAGGTGCAACTATGGCTAAATTAACCTCTATGCACTTTTACGCATGGAAGAGCGGTTTAAAAACAGGAATGTACTATTTACGAACTAAGAGTGCAGTAGACGCTATTAAATTTACTTTAGATACTAAGAAAAAAGAAGCACCAATTGCTGAAGTTGTAGAAATAGATGATGCTTTAGTGGCTAAGCAACAAAAGGCAGCACAAACAGCTCAAAAATTTTCTGCTCAGACTGAAGAATCTCAGCCTATAGCTGCAGATGAATATAAAAAAATGATTGAATTAGCAAAAGCAGCAAATGGTAATGCACCAGATGATTGCGAAATGTGTGGTTCTTAAAATAAACCCAACCGTGTTAATCCAGAAAAGCTTCAATAGACTATTGAAGCTTTTTTTGTGCTGTAAATTGCCAACGTAGAATTTAAGTTTTGTAGTCGCTCTAAAATTTTATAGCTTATAAAAATCTACAGTCAAAATATAAATATTAAATTTGCACTTCAAAATTACCAATATGTACAGAAGTCACAGTTGTGGTGAATTAAGAGCATCACATATCAATACAGAAGTTACCCTTTCAGGTTGGGTTCAAAAATCAAGAGATAAAGGTTTTATGATTTGGGTCGATTTAAGAGATCGATACGGCATTACACAACTTATTTTTGATGAAGAACGTACGCCTAAAACTATGATGGAGCAGGCTCAAAAATTAGGGCGTGAATTCGTAATTCAGGTTAAAGGAACTGTAATTGAACGTGAATCTAAAAACAAAAATATTCCAACAGGAGAGGTTGAGGTTTTGGTTAAGGAATTAACCATTTTAAATAACGCCAAATTACCGCCATTTACTATTGAAGATGATACTGATGGTGGTGAAGAATTACGTATGAAATACCGTTATTTGGATATTCGTCGTAATCCTGTAAAAAACAATTTAATCTTTCGTTCTAAAGTTACTCAAGAAGTACGTAACTTTTTATCGGGAGAAGGGTTTATAGAAGTAGAAACACCATATTTAATTAAGTCTACGCCAGAAGGTGCACGTGATTTTGTCGTGCCAAGTAGAATGAACGAAGGTGAATTTTATGCCTTACCACAAAGTCCACAAACCTTTAAGCAATTACTTATGGTTGGTGGAATGGATAAATATTTCCAAATAGTAAAATGCTTTAGAGATGAAGATTTGCGTGCCGACAGACAGCCAGAATTTACACAAATAGACTGTGAAATGGCGTTTGTAGAGCAAGAAGATATTTTAAATGTATTCGAAAATTTAACGCGTCACTTACTTAAAGAAGTTAATGGTGTAGAGATTGAAAAGTTTCCACGCATGTTATATGACGACGCTATGCGTTTATATGGAAATGATAAACCAGATATTCGTTTTGGAATGCAGTTTGGCGAATTAAATGAGGTAGCCCAACATAAAGATTTTAAAGTATTTAACGATGCCGAGCTTGTGGTAGGTATTGCTGTTCCAGGTGGAAATGAATATACTAGAAAAGAAATAGATAAACTTATAGACTGGGTGAAGCGTCCACAAATTGGTGCTTTAGGAATGGTTTATGTAAAATGTAATGACGACGGAACTTATAAGTCTTCTGTAGATAAATTTTACGACCAAGACGATTTAGCTAAATGGGCAGAAAAAACCGGTGCTAAAGCAGGCGATTTAATTGCAATTCTTTCTGGAGACACTAATAAAGTCCGTGCACAATTAAGCGCATTACGTATGGAATTAGCAGAGCGTTTAGGCTTAAGAAACCCTAAAGTATTTGCACCTTTATGGGTTATAGATTTCCCGTTATTGGAGTTAGATGAAGAAACTGGACATTATCACGCGATGCACCATCCATTTACATCGCCAAAACCAGGACAAATAGAGTTGTTAGACTCTAAACCTGGAGAGGTTAAAGCCAATGCTTACGATTTGGTTTTAAATGGAAATGAAATAGGCGGCGGTTCTATTCGTATTCACGATAAAGCCACTCAAGCTATTATGTTAAAACATTTAGGTTTTAGTGATGAAGAAGCTAAGGCGCAGTTTGGATTTTTAATGGATGCGTTTGAATATGGCGCGCCACCACATGGTGGACTAGCATTTGGTTTAGACCGATTAGTCTCTATTTTAGGCGGACAGGAAACCATTAGAGATTTTATTGCATTTCCAAAAAATAATTCTGGACGTGATGTGATGATAGATGCACCAGCAAAATTAGATAATGAACAATTAAAAGAATTAAGCTTAAAATTAGATTTACAAGAATCATAAGATAACTTAACAAAGTTCAAGTAAAAAATCCTGCGCAAGCGGGATTTTTTGGATACATTTATAATATGCCAAAAACACAAACACGGCTTAAACAGTTTTTAATATGGAGATATAAACATGTCTCTCAAAAAAACTTTACTTTTATTTTAAGTGCTTTGGTTGGTTTTTTAGCTGGTTTAGCTGCTGTAACGCTAAGAAATATTACGTTTTATATTGAGGCTGTACTCGAAAATTTAAGAGCATTAACCTCTAACCAATGGTATTTTGTATTGCCCTTTATAGGATTAATGTTGGTGTACTGGTTTGTAAAATATGTAACTAAAAAACCTATTTCCCACGCCATACCTTCAATCTTGCATAAATTATCCAGACGAAGTGGTATTATAGAACGTTCAAAAATATACATACCTTTAATTGCTGCACCACTAACTGTTGGTTTTGGAGGTTCGGTTGGACTCTTAGGTCCAGCAATTGCTTCAGGTTCTGCAATAAGCTCCAATATTGGGCGGCTGTTTCATGTTAACCAAAAAACAAGAACTCTACTTATTGGTTGTGCAGCTGCAGGAGCAATTTCATCCATATTCAAATCGCCTATTGCAGCCATTATTTTTGCTATAGAAGTGTTTAGTTTAGATTTAACCTTTGCATCCTTATTACCTTTATTGATAGCATCAGTTTCTTCAGTACTAACCTCTTACTTTTTTTTGGGGGACGATTTACTATTCAATTTTAAATCTTCAGACAAATTTATTATTAACGACACGTTATTTTATGTAGCGTTAGGGATTGGTACAGGAATCGCTTCCATTTATTTCACCAAAATGTATTTTTTCATTTTAAAAGGTTTTGAAATATTTAAAACTGCCTTCCAAAAACTTTTAGTGGGCGGGCTAGCTATTGGAGTTATGCTCTATTTTATTCCGCCACTATATGGTGAAGGTTTTGGTTTTATAAACAACTTACTCGCAGGAAATCATTTAAAAGCATTAGGCACCACACCATTTGATGCCTATACAGACCAAATCTGGGTAGTTATTGCCTTACTCATAGGAATTACGGTATTTAAAGCAATCGCCATGACCACTACATTTGCAGCTGGTGGTGTTGGTGGTATTTTCATCCCAACTATGGTTATGGGGAGCGCATTAGGTAATGTGGTCGCCAAAATTATAAATCAGCTAGGATTTAATGTATCCGAAACCAACTTCACCTTAATTGGTATGGCTGGATTAATTGCTGGCGTACTGCATGCACCATTAACAGCCATGTTTTTAATTGCCGAAATTTCTGGTGGTTATGAACTCTTTATTCCGCTAATGATAAGTGTTGGTATTTCTTTCGCTATTAAAAAAAATGCAATTGACTTTACCATTTACACCAAAGAGCTGGCTCAAAAAGGACAACTTCTTACCCACGATAAAGACCAAAGCGTCCTGACTTTAATGAGTTTAGGAAGCATTATAGAAACTAATTTTGTCACATTACATCCAGAAATGACTTTAGGCGAAATGCTCCATAAAGGCGTTTCTAAATCTACCCGAAATATTTTCCCTGTGGTAAACACAAACGAAGAGTTTGCTGGCGTCATTTTACTAGACGATGTAAGAAGTATAATGTTCGACCGAAGCTTGTACGACACCACACTTGTTAAACATCTTATGCATAATCCTCCAGATATTATTAACTTTGATGCGGACAATATGAAAGTAGTTATGGAAAAGTTTCAAAATTCTAGTGCATGGAATTTACCCGTAATTAAAAATGGAAAATATGCAGGTTTCGTATCGAAATCTAAACTTCTTACCGCTTACAGACGTCAATTAATAAACTTTACAAAATAATAATGAAATATATACTTTGGATTGTATTTTTAGCCGTGTTAACCAGTATTCTCTCAGGTTTCTTTTTAGAGGTATCATATTCCGAAAAACTTATTGGTTTCGGGACTTGCGGTTTATTTTTTATATGGATTCCACTTTTTATTTATCACCATTGGAAAGGCAAAAACCCAAAAGATTATATGTTAACTAACGAGAATCTGGATAAAATGCGAAACTCTCAAAAAAGAAAATAATTTGGGCGTTACCTTGCAGGTCGCGCTTTTCGCAGTCGCTTTTATTTTTTTTTCTAAAAAATAAAGAGCTCCAACAATGCTTCAATCGCTAACGCAAAATCAAACTTTAATTCAAATTCCGTTTTTCAATAAAAAAACGCTTCATTAAATCGGCAGATTCTTCAGCTAAAACACCACCAACTATTTTAGTTTTTGGGTGTAGTTTGGTTCCCAAAGCGCCGCAACCACGCTCAACATCTGTAGCACCAAATACAATTTTAGAAATCTGACTCCAATACAATGCACCAGCGCACATCTGGCACGGCTCTAACGTAACATAAAGCGTACAATCCAATAAATATTTACCACCAATAAAAGAGGCTGCCGCAGTTATAGCTTGCATCTCGGCATGAGCCGTAACATCTGCTAACTGCTCGGTTAAATTATGAGCACGAGCAATAATTTGATTATTTGCCACTATTATAGCACCTACAGGTATTTCACCTTTACTAAAAGCTGTTTCAGCTTCTTGTAAAGCCTTTTTCATAAAATAGGCATCATCAAAAACTTGTATCATATCATTTAACTCTTAAAATTAAAAATACTTAAAATTTTAAATACAAAGTTTAATTATTGCTTCTTTTGTATTTTTGATTAAAATTTAAGTAATGCATTATACATTTCTTCAGCATATAAATACTCCGGCAGACTTAAAACAGTTATCGGAAAAAGACTTAGAAGTACTTGCTGCAGAAATTCGTCATTTCATCATTAATATCGTCTCTGTAAAAGCCGGTCATTTAGGGGCAAATTTAGGCGTTGTAGAATTAACTATTGCTATACATCGTATTTTTGATTGTGCTGTTAATCCCTTAATTTGGGATGTCGGGCATCAAGCCTATACCCATAAAATACTAACAGGACGACGAGATCAATTTTCTACCAACAGACAATTAGGTGGTATAAGTGGTTTTCCAAAGCGCGAAGAATCTCTATACGATCATTTTGGAGTAGGGCACTCTTCCACTTCAATATCTGCCATTTTAGGAATGGCAATTGCTTCAAAATTAAAAAAAGAAGACTCAAAACAACACATTGCAGTTATTGGAGATGCCTCCATAGCTAGCGGGATGGCTTTTGAAGGTTTAAACCATGCAGGCGTAACCAAAGCCAACCTATTAATTATTTTAAATGATAATGCTATTGGCATAGACCCGAGTATTGGTGCATTAAAAAATTATTTTACCAATGTAAAAAAGGGGAAAAAGCAGCAAGACAATATTTTTGAAGCCTTAGATTTTAAATATTTTGGCCCCATAGATGGACACGATTTACCATTACTTTTAAAGACTTTAGAAGAGCTTAAATCTATTAAAGGCCCAAAGTTATTACATATTATTACCACGAAAGGAAAAGGCTTAAAACAAGCCGAAGAGAACCAAGTAACATACCATGCTCCAGGGAAATTTGATGCGCTTACAGGAGAATTAGTCCCAAAAGATACCAAAGATGTATTTAGCAAGTTTCAGGATGTCTTTGGATTAACCCTACTTGAATTAGCTAAGCTAAATCCTAAAATAGTCGGTATTACTCCTGCTATGCCAACAGGAAGCTCTTTAAAATATATGATGGACGTATTACCCGATCGTGCTTTTGATGTGGGCATTGCCGAACAGCATGCGGTTACTTTTGCTGCTGGATTAGCCACTCAAGGTTTTATCCCTTATTGCACCATATACTCTACCTTTTTACAAAGGGCATACGACCAAATTATACATGATGTGGCTTTACAAAATCTACCCGTTATTTTTTGTGTAGATCGCGCAGGTTTGGTTGGAGAAGACGGTGCAACACATCACGGTGCTTTTGATATAAGTTATTTAAGCTGTATCCCGAACCTTATTATTTTCTCACCTAGGAATGAGATTGAATTAAGAAATATGCTCTACACAGCTCAACTTAATTTAAAACAACCACTTGCTATAAGATACCCTAGAGGTAAAGGTGAAATTATAGATTGGAAACAACCTTTTGAAGCTATAACAATAGGTAAAAATATAGAGTTAAAAAAAGGAACTGAAATTGCTATAATAACAACTGGAACAGCTGCAACAGACGTTTCAAAAGTAATTTTAGAATTACAAGAGAATGACCGTATTGGACATTACGATTTTAGGTTTATTAAGCCTTTAGATGAACATTTACTTTTTGAAATTTCACGTAACTATAATCAAATAATAGTTGTTGAAAACAATAGTCAGATTGGTGGATTAGCTTCTTTAATTTCGAGTTTTTTACATGAGCATAATTTTTCTATAAAATTAGAGTCTTTAGGTATACCAGATCGATTTATAGAACACGGAACTGTGGAAGAACTTCATAGTATTGTTGGTATTTCTGCAAATAAAATTAAATCTTTATTAATAGAATTACTAAACTAATTTTTAAAAAAAATGTAATTAAAAAAGCCGCAAATAAATTTGCGGCTTTTGCTTTATAATTAATTAGTTATTTATTTTTTAATAACCTTCTTAACAGTACTAAAATCGTTGCTATCTAAAGTAATAAAGTAAGTACCAGAAGACAATTTACTCATATCAATCTTAACCTCTTTATTTGAAGTTGTAATATCAACTTGATTTAATAAAACTCTTCCAGTAATATCAATAATACCAACTTTTAAGTCATTAGTAGATTTCATTCCTTTAATCGTTATACTATTTTTAGTAGGGTTAGGGAATAAAACTAATTCTTCTAAATTAAATTCATTAGTACTTAATAATGGATCTATATTTACAGTAAAGTTCATATTTTGAGGTGCCAATGGTGCCGCACAGTCATTAGTAAACGAAACATCTAATGTCCAGTTACCCTCTACAGAGTTATTACCATCTACTACATTTGTAAAACTTACTGTATTTGTAGTATAAGTAGTACCATTAGGACTAGTCCATAATAAAGTTCCATTAAATGCTGAAGCTGGAAGACGTAAGTCTAAATCAACGCCAGGAGCAATATTTATGGTCTGATTATTAGAAAAAGATGTATATGTTGAATTGTCTGTAGAAAATTCAGTATCACCATCTAATACATTTGGATTTGTAGGATTTATAATTAAATCTACACTTCTTGCTTTTGAAGCATCTCCTCCTGGAACAACTGTTATAGGAAAACTCCCAGAAGTTCCTGCTGGAATTCCAGTAACAGTCATGGTAAATAAGCCTGTATCTTGCATAGTTGCAGGAGAAAATGTAGCCGAAGCACCTGCTGGTAAACCATTAGCAACAAATCCTGTTGGCGTATCATAGGCATTTTGCTCGTAAAATACAAAATCAAAACTCGCAGAAGATTGTGTTCCCTGACAAAATTCTTCAATTTCATCATCTCCATTATCAATTAAAAAATCTGGTGTACAACCTAGAGCTGGAGGCAAATCGTACGCATGTGCTCCGTCTGAGGTAGAGTTATTACTTCCTTGATTTGCACTAAAACCTACACCTCTACGTGCAAAAGCACTCCATATTATACATTGGTTAGGCCCTGTTTGAGAACCTGCAACTCCATTACCATATAAAACATCATCTGCTCTTAAAATAGCGTCTCTTCCATCTACAAATCCAGGATCACAAGCTGTTAGTTTCATTGCCTCAACTACAAGACTAAGTGCAATAGTATTTCCAAAAGTTCCATTAGAATCATAAATATCATCAGTAAATCCATGTACAACAATTAAATCCCATGCTAAATCCATTAAAATTCCTGCCCAAACAGACCCAACACCATGTGGTATTGTAAATGTAGCATTTGTGGTATCTTGACGTAATAACTCATAAGTCATTGGGTTATTAGCTATATCACCAGAATAAGGAGCCGGACGAATACCTTGTCCGTCTGGAGCTTGTCCAACTACAAAAGTTCCTGTCCCATTTAGTTGAATTCCATTATCTAAGTTTCTAAGTTGTATGATTTTACCAATAAAATCTGCCCAACCTTCACCCATAGACTCTACAGCATTAACACATCCAGAATTAAAACGACCACCAACTAATCGAATATTAATACCATGTCCATACTCATGGCCAACAACACCATTATCGTAATCTCCATCCAATTCCACAAAAGGTGGAGGTGATGGATTAAAAGTAGCATTTACAGTTGAAGATGACATTTGGGCAATTAACGCATCTCCATCAGCTTGATTTAAAGAATATGCAGGTATTGTAATTGTACCATCTCCACCACCCATGATAATATTTCCTGCAACGTTATTGATAATTAATATAGCAACAGCTCCAGCGTTCTGAGCCTCTGTTGCTTTTAAAGTAAAGTTACAAGCACCACGTCTAGCTACGGCAATTTTTCCATTCAAAGCAGCAGCATTTGTAATCGCTCCACAACCATCATTTATGTCTGTTGAATTTGTCCCTCCTGTATTATTATCTTCAACTAATACTAAATCTGCAGTAATAGGTGCAGTTACTGGAACATTTCCTGGATTAAAATTATTATCTAACGCTGCGTAATCGCCAGCCAAAGGTGTGTTATTTATGGTTAATAACTCATTAGGGTTATAGGCTCCTTGGTTCCATAAAAACATTTGCATTCTTCCATTATTTCCGTCTGTTGGAGTTGAAAAGTTTGCATTATTTACACCACTCCCATCTTGTGCATCTGCATCTACAGGATCACCTGCCGTTCCTCCATTACCAAGATTATTTTCTTGGAAATTCCCAGAGGCTTCGTCAAAACCATATCTGTAATAAATATCGTGTGTTACGTTACTCATATAAAACAATTGAGTTCTAGATGAATTTATATAAGTATCTGCAGCAACACTAGTACCTCCATAAGGATAATCAAATACTAATCCAGGTCCACTTTGATTTGTAACAGGATTTGCATTACTATTATTTCCGTTGGAATCATATCTAGAAATTACATTGTTTCCTCTAGTTGACGTAAAAGCATTTCCATTATTATGCCAACCTAGCGCAGAAGCAGTTGGGTCGTCAGGATTTGAAACTAACTCAAAAACTCCATGATTTGGACTTTCCACATAGTATGGCAACACTCTATAAGCCCCTGCCATTAAAGCTGACTCAGAATTATTTTTTGAATAAACCGAATTGATAAAATCAATCTGTTTTTTTTCTTTTAAATTATTACTTTTAGCTGTATGCTTGTGTGCAACATGATTTTTAACATCTCCCCAAGAACAAGAAGTTACCCAGTCATTAACACTTACGAAAGATCCGTTTGAGGCATCAATTCTTGTATTCCACCAATGTGATCCTTTTTTGTAATCTAAGTTTACATTCCAAGTTAGTACAATTTCATTTTCAGAAACAACTTCATAAACTAGATTCACTTTAATATCAGAATACAAATCTTCTGTTTTCTCAAAAACATAGATTTTCTTTTCCTTGTCAAAATCAATTTGTTTAACGTTTTGAACTTTTAAGTCATGATACGCTAAGGCTTTTTTTACAGCTTCCGAAGCTGAAATAGATGGAGACTGTATATTTATTTTAGATTCTAGATTCTTTACAAAACGAGAATTTACCACAGTAGCTACATTATTATTTACATAAATGTTTGCCACCGTATTTCTAACAACAATATCATTATGAGTTTGAACGACATAATAATACCAAGAATTCTGGTTTCTAGATGAAGCATCACTTTGAATAAGCCAACTATCTATATCTGTAGTAGTGTAACCCGTTCTTTTTTCATTGTCTAATGCTTGCTGAAGTATAGATAAATCTATAGGTTCTATTGATTTATCGTAGTATTGGGCTTGAGATATAAAACCAACACATAACATAAAAATCAAAAAGTAATTTCTTTTCATAGTTAAATAATTCGTTAAAAAAAAGTTAATATCGGGCAACAAGATATTGTATATAATAGATATTTCCAAAAAAAACCGAATTATTATTCGGAATTTAACTTTTTTAACCTTTTAACTTATTAAATTGCAGTTTTGCATTGGAGTCAGACATAAGTGAAATGTAATGGCAAACAGACAACAATCTATCATACGTAGTTACTGAATTTTCAATTAAGTCTTTTGGAAAATCGTTTAAAATCAAATCGTCTAAAAATGTTGATGTATTATTAGCTTTACTAATTACTGCCTTAGTATATACCTCAAGAAGTTTGGTTAAAATTGCAAAACCTGCTATTTCCTTATCAATAACCTCTTTAGAACGATATACTTTTTCCACACTTAATTTTATAATATCATTAACTTGAGCCTGATATTTACATTTATCTAGCAAAGCGTGATTGTAGGTTCCGTTTAAAATTTCAGTTTCATTTTCTATAAAAATCGAAGCTGCCTCTTTAATTAAGTTGTTAATAGCTAAAGCTCTTAAATAACTTAATCTGTCTTCTGTATTATTTAATAAATTGTATTTATTTGTATTTATCGAGTCCCTGACTAAATTTAAAAGGTATTCTAACGCAAATTCCTCAGGGATTAAACCCAGGTTAATACCATCTTCAAAGTCAATAATTGTGTAACAAATATCATCTGCTGCCTCAACCAAAAACGCCAAAGGATGTCTTGAAAAACTCATAGATTCCTGACTACCTCGTTTTAAAAGACCTAGTTCTTCAGCAACTTCTGTAAACTGATTTTTATTTTCTTGAAATACGCCATACTTTTTATCGGCAATATGAGACGTTGGTTTAACTGGTAAAACTTCTTTAGGATATTTCATAAACGCTCCTAAAGTCGCATAACTTAACCTTAAGCCTCCTTCACGCCCAGGTCTGTTTTGAGTAAGAATTTTAAAACCATTAGCATTGCCTTCAAACAAACATAAATCTTTATATTCTTGCTCACTTAAATCGCCGCGAAATTGCTTTCCTAATCCTGTCTTAAAAAATTCACCAATAGCTTTTTCACCACTATGCCCAAAAGGCGGATTACCAATATCGTGAGCCAAAGCTGCAGAAGCAACAATAGCTCCAAAATCGTTTGCTTGGTAACCTAAGCTTGTATTTAAATGAGGATGTTTCTTCAACAATTGTTTGCCTACAATACGTCCTAAAGATCTTCCTACTACACTAACCTCTAAACTATGCGTAAGTCTAGTGTGAACAAAATCGGTTTGAGACATAGGGATTACCTGGGTTTTGTCTTGTAAACTTCTAAATTCTGAAGAAAAAATAATGCGATCATAATCCACCTCAAAACCTAGACGTGTATCGTCTTGTTCTTTACGTAAGCGTTTGTTTGTATCGCCAAATCGTTTTAAAGACAGTAATTTTTCCCATTTCATCATAATAACTAAACTATTTCCAGGTGATGGTTTCTATTATTTTTTTTATATCCTTTTTTAAGTAATGCGCTGCTGGCAAAATAGAATCGTAATTGGGCTTAGCATAAAAATACAATGATCCTGTTAGAAAGTGGTTTGTACTATCTGTAACATAAAATTGTGATTGCGATGCAGCATTACCGCCTACCTCATAAAACATTCCATAAACCCTACGTTCTTTATTATCATATAACTGTTCTGCAATCTCATCTGCCTTTCGGGTATGCTCCTGAGTGAAATTTTGAGCATCTATAAAGTAACGTTTTAAAATTGAGTCGTTGCCTACAGGTTTGTAGGTTAAGTAAATAGTTCCTTTTAATTTGGGATAAACAATATTAATACCATAACTGGTTGAGTCATTACGCAGTGTTGTTATTTCTAATGAGTCGCTAAACGTATTCATCTCGAACTGAAAAGGCAGATTACTTTTTGTAGTTTTGTAAACCGCTTCAGGATAGCTTAACCTTAAATGAGCTTTAGGTTTTGGCACTGCATCTTCCTGACAAGACATAAAAAAAAGAATAACTAATAGAATTGATATCTTAGGTAACTTAAACATTAAGGTAAGGTAATTTTTAGTCGTTTAATTCGTTTTTTATCTAAAGCTTCAATAGTAAACATATAGTCTTCGAATTTTATTTTACTGTTTCTTTTTGGAAACTTTCCTGAAATTTCTAAAACAAAACCCGCTAATGTTTCTGCTTCCCCTTTTTGGTCTTCAAACAAAGACTGATCTTCTAACTTAATTACTTTATAAAAATCTTTTAAAGCTGTTTTAGCTTCAAAAACAAAGTTTTTATCGTCCAGTTTTGAATACACCAAATCTTCGTCATCAAACTCATCGCTTATGTCTCCAACAATTTCTTCAATAACATCTTCTAAAGAGATTAATCCAGAGGTACCACCATACTCATCTACAACAACTGCTAAGTGAACTTTTCTTTCTTGAAACTCGGACATTAAATCGTCCAACTTTTTGTTTTCTGGCACAAAAAACGGCTCTCTTAAAAGTTCTAACCAATTAAAGGTAGATTTATTAGTATATGGTAATAAGTCCTTAACGTATAAGATACCTTGAATATTATCTATGTTTTCGTTAAATACAGGTATTCTAGAATAACCCTTTTCTATTATTTTAGGTATAATTTCTTCGAATGTATCTTGAGTAGATAGTGCAAAAATGTCTATTCTAGGCTTCATGACCTGTTTAGTATCTGTATTACCAAACGATACAATCCCTTGGAGTATTTTTTGCTCCTCTGCTGATGTATCCTGATGACTCGTTAATTCTAAAGCTTGAGATAATTGGTCTACACTTATACTACTTTTTTGTTTTCCTAACTTGTTATGAATCCCTAAGGTGATTGCTCTCATAGGCAAACTTAATGGAGAAAATACGACATCTAAAAATTTTATGGGATAAGCCATTAGTTTAGCAAATTTTACCCGATTTCTACTAGCATAGATTTTAGGTAGAATCTCCCCAAATAATAAGATTAAAAAAGTGATAACAACTACTTCTAATACAAATTTAACTAGTTGAGATGCAATTCCACCAAATAAAACATCACCTAAATAAGCAAACAGTATTACAACAGCTATATTTATAAAGTTATTAGCTACTAAAATGGTTGCTAATAATTTTTTTGGCCGCTCTAATAAAATAGAAACAACTTCTATACGCTTATCAGCAGCTTCATCTTCAATATCTAATTTAGTTAGTGAGAAAATAGCTACTTCTGCTCCTGAAATTAAAGCAGAGCAAAACAATAAAATAAAAAGCAATAAAAAACTTAATATGGTTGAGATATTAATAGCAGATAAAAAGATTAGCTGTAAACTCTTGAGTTCGGGATCCAATGTTATGATTTTTAGTGTTTAAAAAGGTAAATCGTCTGATTCGTTACTTGAATTATGATTTGTTTCTGGCGCTGATTTTGAATTGTTTTCAGTATCACCATCTTTTTTTGTGGTTAAAAATGTAAAGTCATTAACTTGAATTTCGGTAGAATAACGGTCATTTCCTGCATCATCTTGCCACTTACGAGACTTAATGCGACCTTCAACATAAATTTTATCGCCTTTAGACAAATATTTTTCACAAATTTCGGCAGCTTTATTTCTTAATACAATATTATGCCACTCCGTATTTGTTATGCGTTCATTGGTTTGCTTACTCACATAACTTTCGTTAGTTGCTAATGGAAAACGGGCTATACAGCCTCCACCTTCAAAATAGTGCATTTTCACATCGTCCCCTAAGTGACCAATTAACATAACTTTATTTAAAGTTCCAGACATATATGTTTAATTTAAATAGGCTAATCTACCAATTCATTTTAATAAAATTACAAAAAAAAAGATGAAGCTTAAATTAAAAATTAAAGTCATTAATAAAATTCTGAATTAGAACTGGTACTGGGTAATTGTTAAGGTCTTTAATCTTTGTTGTATTTGCAGTTAAATTTGAAGTTGAAACTACCCAAAATTTAGTTTTTAAGTGTTGATGAGACAATTTATGTGTTATAACATCTTTATTAAACAAACGTATTTCTAATTGACTAAGCTCAAATTGCACTTTCACTCTTTTTGTTATCTCCATAAGGGTTAATTCCTTTTTAGATTCAATTAAAGGAAACTGATATAGATTTTGCCAAATACCTTTTTTTGTCCTCTTTTCTATAAGTGTTAAATCTCCATCAACTAAAAACACAATAAAATTAAAATACTTTTCAGTTATTTTAGTCTTGTTAAGCTTAACCGGTAAAGCAGATACTTTGTTTAAGTTAAAGGCTAAACAAGTAGAATTAAATATACAGGTTTCACAGAGTGGTTGTTTTGGTTTACAAACTTGAGATCCAAAATCCATTATAGCCTGATTAAATGTAGCCGGCTGTTTTACATCTACAAGTTTTTGAGCTAGAGTTTTAAACTCTTTTATACCTAAAGTAGAGTTAATAGGTGTTTCAATTCCAAATACGCGAGACAGTACTCTATAAACGTTACCATCTACTACGGCAGTTGGCTCATTAAAACATATACTTGCAATGGCACTTGCTGTATAATCTCCAACGCCTTTTAATTTTTTAATCTCTTTATAAGTATTAGGAAAAATACCATCAAGTTCGTTGACTATATATTTGGCAGATGCATGTAAATTTCTTGCTCTAGAATAATAACCTAAACCTTGCCATAAGTTTAAAACATCTTCTTCTTTAGCTGCTGCTAAGTCAAAAACCGTAGGGTAATTTGCTGTAAATTTACTGTAATATGGCCAGCCTTGTTTAACTTGTGTTTGTTGTAATATGATTTCGGATAACCAGATAAAATACGGATTTTGTGTTTTCCGCCAAGGCAAATCCCTCTTATTTACTGAATACCAATTAATTAACTTTTTTGAGAAGTTCATTTTAATTTTTAGAAATAGATTACAAAACTAAAGCTTTATCATATTAAATTTTAATTAATTAGGTTTGAAATATTGAATATTAAATGCCTATATTTGCAAGCCTTATAATTTTAGTAACCCAAATAATATAAAAGTAAAATGACTAAAGCAGATTTAGTATCTATAATTTCTGAAAAACTTGGAATTGAAAAAGGAGATGTACAAGCTACGGTTGAAACATTTATGGAAGAAGTAAAAACTTCTTTAGAATCTGGTGATAATGTTTACCTTAGAGGTTTTGGAAGTTTTATTATTAAAACAAGAGCGGAGAAGACAGGACGTAACATTTCAAAAAATACTACGATTAAAATACCTGCTCACAATATTCCTGCATTTAAGCCTGCAAAAGTATTTGTAGAAGGCGTAAAAACAAATGTAGACGTAAAATAAAAACGAATTATTAATCTTAAAAACTTATTGATCTATGCCAAGTGGTAAAAAACGTAAAAGACACAAGGTTGCAACGCACAAGCGTAAGAAAAGAAGACGCGCTAACCGTCACAAAAAGAAGAAATAATTCAAAAAAGTAGTTTCCATAACTACTTTTTTGGTTTTATTAAAAAAATGTTCTTTGAAATAGAGTTCTACACCTTATACAACCTTATAGGACTGTAGAAACTTATCGGATTTAACTATAAATCCTGTGAAAGAAATAATGTATAATCCATCTATACATAATTGTATGGATATAAATTAACACTATGGAAAAAGAATTGATTATTCGATCTAATCCTGAACATGTTGATTTTGCCTTATTAAAAGATGGAAAACTTATTGAATTGCACAAAGATGAAGACGATAATAACTTTGCGGTTGGCGATATTTTTATTGCCAAAGTACGTAAGGCTATTCCCGGTTTAAATGCTGCTTTTGTAAATGTAGGCTATGAAAAAGATGGCTTTTTACATTATCATGATTTAGGCCCAAAAATCGCTTCGCTTATCAAATTCACTAAGGCTGTAAGCACAGGTAAACTTAAAGATTTTTCTTTAAAAAATTTCCCATTTGATGAAGACATTACTAAAGACGGAAAAATTAGTGATGTTGTAAAATCTAACCAATCTATATTGGTACAGGTTGTAAAAGAACCTATCTCTACAAAAGGTCCAAGAATAAGCTCTGAACTTTCTATTGCTGGAAGATATATTGTTTTAGTCCCTTTTTCTAATCGAATTTCAATTTCTCAAAAAATTGAAGACAAAGAAGAAAAAGACCGCTTAAAACGTTTAGTCAAAAGCATCACACCACAAGGATTTGGTGTTATTGTAAGAACAGTTGCTGAAGGAAAAAAAGTAGCAGATATCGATCAAGACCTACAAAATCTTTTAGGAAGATGGAATGCGATGTGTAAGAAATTACACAAAGCTAATCATCCATCAAAAGTATTAGGAGAGCTTAGCAAAGCATCGTCTATACTTAGAGATATATTTAACGATTCCTTTACAGGAGTTCATATTGATGACGAATCCCTTGCGATTCAAATTAAAGAATATGTCCAAAAAATTGCGCCAAAAAAAGAGTCTATAGTAAAACACTATAATTCTAACGTTCCTATTTTTGAAAAGTATGGGATTGAGCGACAAATTAAAACTGCTTTTGGAAGAACTGTATCTATGTCCAGAGGAGCTTATCTTGTTATTGAACACACAGAAGCACTTCACGTTATAGATGTAAATAGTGGTAACCGATCTAATAAATCGAATTCGCAAGAAGACACCGCATTAGAGGTTAATCTTATCTCTGCAACAGAAGTTGCCAGACAATTAAGGTTACGAGATATGGGTGGCATAATTGTAATAGACTTTATAGACTTACACACTGCAGAACACAGAAAGCAGCTGTATGATCATTTAAGAGATGAGATGAAAGATGACAGAGCAAAACACAAAATATTACCGCCAAGTAAATTTGGCTTAGTACAAATTACTAGACAACGTGTAAGACCAGAAATGAATATTAAAACTCGAGAAGCCAACCCTAATGGCGATATTGAGGGAGAAGTAGAAGCTCCAATTATTCTGGTACAAAAAATAACACATGAGCTAGAACAACTCTTTAAAAAAGGACATAAGAAGATTACGTTAAATACGCATCCTTTTATTGCTGCTTTTTTAACAAAAGGATTTCCGTCTATCCGTTCAAAGTGGTTTATTGAACACAAAAAATGGGTAAAAATTTTACCAAGAGATGCTTACACCTATCTGGAATATCATTTTCATGATAAAAATGGCAAGCTCATTAAATAACAAAAACGCCTTACTATGTATTTAGTAAGGCGTTTTTTTTAGGATTAAATTTTAAATTTATTTAAACTGTGTAGGGATTGTTCCCTTTTTATTAGTTTTTTCGTAAGTTTTAGTTTCAATTTTAATTGGGTTAAAAATTCCTTTTTCTTTTGGTTGTTTCCAAGCATCATAATCTAAGTACTTGCCACGCTCATCATCAGTTTTAATAACTTCTGTTTCTCTTTGCTCAGGAAATGTTTGTAAATACATATCATTCCTCTCTGCATAAACAGTCCATGATACTTTTTTATTAGCTTTTCCTCCAGAGACCGAAAACGAATTTCCGCTAACCTCTTTACTGACATATAAATCACTCATACTAGCTCCAATAGGAGTTAATTGATAAGAAAAATTAATATTTATTGCTTCAAAATAAGCTGGTAATTCTATTTGAGCTTCTCCATTAGCATCTAACTCTATTGTTCCTCTGTATACATTTAAAACCTCATCAGATTCAATTGAAAAATGCTTCAACTTTTTATTTTCAGGATCTAATGGATGATCAATAATAAAGGTTTTAACACCAGTAGCGCCAGAATTTCCAATTGCAAATACTGCTGATGTGCCAGTTGCATTAGTTCTACCAATTAGACCATAGCCTCCTGCCGTATCATTGAAACCAACAGCACCAATAAAATTACCTGAAATTACAGCACCTTCATCTCCTCCAAAAGAAACCAAACCAGAGCCATTAACTTGAGCTAAGATTCCAACTCCTCTAGCAATAGTACTCTCTATAAATGCACCAGTACCTGCCCCACTAAAAGAACCCCCAGAACCTAGTACAAATGATGGAATCCCTCCACTTGCACTACCAACAACACCAACACCTGTATTTGAAGCAACGCCTTCTACACCAAAACCATTTGATGCATCCGAGCCATAAACACCAACACCACTATCTGAATATCCGTTAACAGCATGATCATCTACAAAATAAGCATAAGATTGAAAAGTGTCAATGGTATTAAAAAATGGCGTGCGGTTTCCTATAGAAACTAAGTTGTCATTACCGTCTACAAAAAATACATCATCAAAATCGTCGCTTTCAATTCTAAAATCTAAATCTAATTGTTGTTCGTTTAAAACCGATTCTCCGTTACCATGAAATCTATGATTAACCCCATTATTTTGGTAAATATCTATTACTCCATCATCTGCAGAATCGTAAATTCTAACTAAAACATCACCACTATCTGTACTTCCATCTCTTGTTTGAATTTCATCGGTAAATGTTGTGGTGCTATTTTCTAGTCTTACGCGACGGTTACCATTACGCTGTAAAGAAACATCAGTGTTATCTGTTGTACCTAAAAAATTAGTGCCGTAAGTTGTACCCGTGTTTCCGTTTAAAGACCAATCATTATTAGTGCCATTTGCTGGAACTCTTATCCATTGAGCGCCAGACCAATAATAAACTCCAGGAGATACACCATTGACGCCTCCAGTTGTATTGGTGTTATATACCATTGTACCATCTGGTATCACTCCAGTTTGTGGATTTATTGCGGTTTGTACGTTTGTCGCAGTTAAGCTTAACGTTGGCAATATCAATCCTGATGTTGTAGATGCAATATCTAAAGCACCTCGTGGCGTTACAGTACCAACACCAACTTGAGCTATTAAAAAAACAGGAATTACAAATCCTAAAACAAAAAGTACTTTTCTTACCATAATATTAAGTATTTGGGTTATATTCAATATTAATAATACTTTTTTAATAAAAAAAATACGTTTATCGCAATTTTGCTTTTTTCGCTCGATTTTTGATTAATTTGATTACTTAATTCTATTAACTCCTTATTTTTTCGTTTAAATCCATAAAAAAAACCTTTAACAAATGTTAAAGGTTTTTATAAATTTTTAATACTCTATTTCCTTATTTTATTATAACTAGGATTTTCATATTTTATTGGTTCAGGTCCAACAGGAAGTCTAACACCAACATTTTTAGATTCTAAAACTCCATCTTTATAAACATCAGCTCTACTTGCAACAATTTGCCATGAAAATGGTGTATTTGATTTTCCATTCTGCAATTCTTTAACTTTAAAACCATTTTTAGTTTTTTCCGTTACAAAAACACCATTACAATCACCTTCCAATTGAATAAAAACTTTCAGTGGATGAGACTCATCTACATGAATATTTTCTTTTAAAACCTCATCAATATTTATATACACTTCTCCATTAACTAATTTACCAACACCATAATCTTGAAATAAAATTTCTGGTGCTTCAGGAGAGAATAATACTCTTCTTTCATTTTTATAATTAACCATTGTTGAGTTTGTACCACCACCAATAATTTTATAATCTGTACCTCCAAATCTAACACCTACAAAAGCAAAATCACCTGTAGATTGATTTCCATCAAAAAAACCGCCATAATATGCTCCTCCACCACCATTTTCACGACCTGCAATACTAGCGATAGATTGAACTGTGTTAGCAGTATTTGTAACACTAAAGTAACCTCCTTGTCGACCTGTATTATTAGATGGAGGATTTGTTGATGAACCTAAAATTCCAGCTTGAATTCCAGTCCCAACAACTCCTGTATTCCATCCTGGTTGAGTTGTAAAGCCAGCTCCAGAACCATCAAATGCACCTGCAGCATTCATATTTGTACCAGTAGCTATTGTAGTATGTTGGCCATAAATCGCTGCATTACTTTGACCATTAGCGTAACCATTAATAGGATAATCGTTTACAGCTCCGACAGAAGTAAACATGTCTATAGTAGGAAATGGAGACGCCGCTCTAATATGTACGTGATTAGTACTAGCATCTACAAAAAACATTTCTTGCTCTCCAGTACCTTCAACTCTAAAATCATAATTCTGAGCATCTTCGTTAATAACTGTTTCTGCCGTTCCCATTCTAATACGCTCAGTATTATTTACTTTAATTACTAAAGGTTCAGGATCTGTTGTTCCTAAAAAGTCAGTACCATTATTTGTACCACTGTTTCCTTTTAAAGACCAGTCAAATCCTCCTGGAGACCCAGCAAACGCAACCCATCTAACCCCATTCCAATAATATAAACCAGGCGCTACATTATTAGGAGATACTCCTGCAGTAGCAGTATTCCATACAAATGTTCCTGCAACTATAGCTCCACCTGCAGGATTTGTTACTGGAGCAGCAACATTAACTGCTGTTAAAGCGACTCTTGGAGGCACAATTCCTTGTGATGCAGAGTTAACATCTAAAGCTCCTCTTGGGGCAGTTATACCAATACCTACAGCTCCAGAATTTTTAACACGCATACGCTCTGTACCATTTGTACGGGTTACAAAATCCACATTATCCGTAGTTCCAATAAAATTTAACGCTGGAGTTGTTGTAGCATTTCCTAAAATGCTCCAATCTACGCCTGTTGCTGCAGTACCAGTCGCTAATCTAACCCACATCGTACCATTCCAATAATAATACCCAGGGGTTACTTGGGTAGCACCTATACCAGAAGTAGCTGTATTATATACCAACTCCGAAACTGTCGGTGTGACTACAGTTGCTATATTTGTTGCCACAAGTGCAATTCGAGGAATTAATAATCCGTTATTTGTAGACGTAACATCTAGAGCCCCATTAGGAGCTGTATTTCCAATTCCAACCTGTGCTGAAACTGAAATTGTCGTAAACAAAATTGTTAGACAAAATATTTTCTTTAACATAACATTAGTATTTTAACTGCACAAAAATAATCCTTATTTTAGTATATAAAAAACATATTTTTCAAAAAAATTGTAGTTGTATTCGGTTTTTAAACAAAAAAAAACATTTTACCGATTAATTACCTATATTATCGCTTAAAAGTTTGATGAATTGTTAATTTTAACATGACACAATAAAGTTTTTATTATGAATACAGTAAAAAATCTGACAAAAATTAGACTATTAAAAAATAATCTCTTAAAAAACACCGAATTATTTATAAAAAGAGAAGATTTACTACATAAATATATATCCGGAAACAAGTTTAGAAAACTAAAATATAATTTTGAATATGTAAAAAACAACAGGTTTAAAGAAGTCATAACTTTTGGAGGTGCTTATTCTAACCATATTAGCGCAACTGCTTACGCTGGTAAATTACAGAATATTCAAACCTTTGGTATTATAAGAGGCGAAGAGTTAGAAAATCAAACAACACTTAACTATACTTTAAATTTTGCAAAAGATTGTGGAATGAATCTTATTTTTGTTTCTCGAGAAGATTATAAGAAAAAAGATGCATCTAATAAAGTAAGACAACTTATAAACACTTTACAACGCCCCTATATTATTCCTGAAGGTGGCACAAATAATTTAGCAATTAAAGGTTGTGAAGAAATCTTAGGTAATGATACTAAACCATTCGATTACATTTGTACTAGTGTAGGTACTGGCGGCACAATTAGTGGTTTAATAAATGCTAGCGAGTCTCATCAAGAAATATTAGGTTTTTCTGCTCTAAAAGGTGATTTTTTGTCTGAAGATATTAGTAAATTTGTAAGCAAAACCAATTGGAAATTAAATACTGATTATCATTTTGGTGGTTATGGTAAGATTTCAGAAGAACTTATTCATTTTATGAATGATTTTAAAAAAACATACGATATACCACTTGATCCTATTTATACAGGAAAAATGATGTTTGGCATAATAGATTTAATAAAAAAAGGTTATTTTAAACAGAATGCCAAAATATTAGCCATCCATACAGGTGGCTTACAAGGTATAGAAGGCATGAATGAAACACTTAAATTAAAAAAGCTCCCACTAATTCAATGAAAAAATTAATTCTAATCCTGATACTTATAACAGCTTTTAGCTGCGGAAGCAATAAAAAAGTAATTACAAAAAAAAGACAAAAAACAACGGTTCGAACAAAACCACCAGTAATTTCCACACCTAAACCGGTACCAACTACTCAGCCTAAACCTGAGACACCTACAACAAACACAACGCCATCACGAAATCCAGACAAAGTTGAAGCTTATATAGAAGATTATAGCGCTATTGCTATGGATGAAATGAAAAACTATGGTGTTCCAGCAAGTATTACTTTGGCACAAGGTATTTTAGAGTCTGGCTCTGGTAAAGGGCGATTATCTGTTGAAGCAAATAATCACTTTGGTATTAAATGTCATGGCTGGACTGGTGATAAAATATATCATGATGATGATGCTTCTCAAGAATGCTTTAGAAAATATAAAGATGCTAAATATTCTTTTAGAGACCATTCCTTATTCTTAAAAGATAGAAAGCGTTATTATAAATTATTTCAGCTAGACCCAGATGATTATGAAGGTTGGGCCAAAGAGCTTAGACAAGCAGGATACGCAACAGACAGAAAATATCCTGAAAAATTAATAAGCCTAATAGAGCGTTACGAATTATTTAAGTATGATAAAATGGTTTTAGGAGCAACTTACAGCCCAAAACCTAAACCTACAAATATTAATAATACAACTGTAGATACACACATTGTTGTTAAAGGAGATACATTATACTCATTATCTAAAAAATACAACACTACAGTAGAATTATTAAAAGAAATGAATAAATTGACTAACAATGAACTTAAAATTGGACAGTCATTAATTGTAAAATTATAATATGTTATACCAAAGAAGTAGCGCTTTATTTAAAGAAGCAGAAAAAGTAATTCCCGGAGGTGTAAATTCTCCCGTAAGAGCATTTAATGCTGTTGGTGGCACTCCAGTTTTTGTAAAAGAAGCTAAAGGCGCTTATTTATTTGATGAAGACCAAAACAAGTTAATAGATTATATCGCTTCATGGGGTCCAATGATTTTAGGCCACGCGTTTGATCCTGTGGTGGAAGCTATAATAAATAAAGCAAAACAAGGCACTTCTTTTGGAATGCCAACAGAAATTGAAACGAAAATTGCCGAGTTAACCATTAAAATGGTGCCAAATATTGACAAAATTAGGTTTGTTAATTCGGGCACTGAAGCCTGTATGAGTGCTGTAAGACTTGCTCGTGGCTATACAAAAAAAGAAAAAATTATAAAGTTTGCAGGTTGTTATCATGGACATAGTGATTCATTTTTAATTCAAGCCGGAAGTGGTGCTGTTACATTTGGTACGCCTAATAGTCCTGGAGTAACTCAAGGTACTGCCAAAGACACTTTACTTGCTAAATTTAATGACCTTGAAAGTGTAAAAGCTTTAATTAATGCAAATAAAGATGAAATAGCTTGTATTATTATTGAACCTGTGGCGGGAAATATGGGTTGTATTTTACCGCAAAACAACTTTCTCCATGAGTTAAGAACTCTTTGTGATGCCAACAATATTTTACTGGTTTTTGATGAAGTAATGACGGGTTTTAGGTTAGCAAAAGGTGGTGTACAAGAACTTTATAACATTAAGGCTGATATTGTTTGCTTTGGAAAAGTTATTGGTGGTGGATTACCTGTTGGCGCTTTTGCTGCTAAAAATGAAATTATGAATTACCTAGCTCCTAATGGCCCAGTATATCAAGCAGGAACTTTAAGCGGTAACCCATTAGCTATGGCTGCAGGATATGCAATGCTTTCAGAATTAGATGCCAATCCAGAAATTTATACTGAGTTAGAGCAAAAAACAGAGTATTTACATAAAGGTTTAAGTAAAGTTTTAAATAAACATAACGTCGAACATACTATAAATAGAATTGGAAGTATGATTTCTGTTCACTTTGCAAAAGATTCAGTTATTGATTTTGATACTGCTGCCAAAGGAAACAATCAAACTTTTAAAGACTTCTTTCACGGTATGTTAGATCAAGGCATCTATATTGCTCCAAGTGCATTTGAAAGCTGGTTTCTTAATAACGCGCTTTCATATAAGGATTTAGACGAAACCATTTCGGCTTGTGACCATCATTTTAGTAAAAAATAAAAAAAAGGGTTTTGAAGTTTCAAAACCCTTTTTTTTTATTTAGTGATATAAATTAGTTTAATTTTTCTTTCTTTAAAAACACTTTAAACTCTTCAGCGTTTAAAACTGGCTCCATATCGTTTTTAAATTTCTCGTCTAATTTAGCTTTAGCTTCCATGTAAGCCATAGTTGTTTTATCGATATGCTTATCGATAGATTCTAACTTACGGTTATAGGCAACATAGGCTTCATAAACAGGCTTAAATTTATCCATTTCAAATTTAGCCATTTCTTGTAGTTCTTTAGTTTGTACCATTGCATCTTCTTTTGCGGTACTTTGAGCTGTACTAACCGTTGTAAACAAAGCAAACGTTACTGTTAATAAAGCTATTTTAAGAATATTTTTCATATAAATATATTTTTATGATTTAAATGTAAGAAAAAAATTAAACTTTTTCGACTTTATTACAACATGCTGCTTTACAATCCTCAGAACATTTTTTTGTAGTATCTTCTTTTTTAGCAGAACAACAAGACTCTAATTGATTTCCTTCTAATGTTTTATTGGCTTTATCTTTAGTAAAAACATCTACCTTATTAATATCACCAACTTTATAAGTTTCCGACACAGAATTCACTGTAGTTACAAAGTCTGAATTTGATATTTTTTTATCATCAAATTCTACCATAGCTAATTCATTCTTAAAATCTACATATACAAAGTGAACACCGTCAATTTTAGATATTTTTTTCTCAATTGCCTTAGCACAACCCATAGCACATGTCATCCCTTTAATCTCAAACTCTGCTTTTGCATAATCCTTGTATGGGTTTTCAATTATCTTAGTATCTCCTCCAACCGTTTTTAATTCTGGCTCATTTTTTTTACATGCTATAAGAAGTAAAAGCGATAGCATGACATACATTAATTTGAAAAGTTTCATAGTTATATTTTTTTACAAAATTAAAGATTATTGTGTTTTAATCAACTTATTATATCGAATTTAGCCACAAATTTTTAAAACCAATGACTAACGATACAAAAAAGTGGTTATTTCTAGTAATACTTTCTCTTATTTGGGGGACATCTTTTATCTTAATTAAAAAAAGTCTTATAGGTTTAACACCATACCAGTTAGGAGCGCTTAGAACCATAGTTACAGGGTTTATTTTATTTTGTTTTGGTTTTAAAAGTCTAAAACACATTGAAACAAAACATTGGAAATGGATAGGCTTATCTGGACTATTAGGATCATTCTTTCCTTCCTTTTTATTTAGTATCGCAGAAACCGAAATAGATAGTGCAGTTGCCAGCATATTAAATTCATTAGTTCCATTAAATACGATACTTGTTGGCTTAGCATTATTTAAAATTACCACTAATTTAAGGCAAATAATTGGTGTAATTATTGGTTTTCTTGGCACTGCCTTTTTAATTTTAGAAGGTGCAGATTTAAACCCTAAACAAAATTATTTATTTGCAGGCTATGTTATTATCGCTACTTTAATGTATGCAACTAATGTTAACATCATAAAAAAGTATTTACAGGATGTAAAGGCATTAAGTATAGCTACTGGAAATTACGTTTGTATATACATTCCTGCACTAATAGTATTATTGTTTACCAATTTTTTTTCTGAAGAAACTTTTACGCACCCAAAATTTAATGAATCTATTTTTTATGTAGTGTTTCTATCCTTGTTTGGTACTGCAATAGCAAAAGTGCTTTTTAACCGATTAGTTCAAATTTCTACACCAATTTTTGCCTCTTCTGTTACTTATATAATGCCTATTGTAGCATTGTTATGGGGTTTGGGAGATGGTGAATCTTTTAGCTTAACACAAGGCATTGCCACGTGTGTAATTTTATTTGGCGTGTATATTGCCAATAGAAAGCCAAAGAAAGTTATTTCATAAAAAAACCAGAGATATTAAATCTCTGGTTTTTAAATTCTATAATCGTTAAACGATTTATAGTATTAATTAAAGTCTGCATCAATAACGTCTTCGTTTACTTTTACAGTGGTAGAATTTATTACCAAATTTTGAGGACCAACTTTAATTTTAGTCACAAATGGTAATTTTACTCCATTAACTTCTTGATAATTAGAATAGGTCACTACATTAGTAACTTCTTGACCCTGCATATCTTCTTTAGATTCAGTTTGAGTTAACAATCCTGTTTCTGTACTGTAAAAATTATAAACTGCATCATCACCTTTCATCGTCTTCACTTTATAATGATCTACTCCATCTATACTCACAACACTTTCAAGTGAACTATTTTCTTGCGTAAAATCTAATTCTGGAAAAATAGAGCGTTCTGCTTTTTTATCTGCAATTTCTTCAGCAGTTAAATCTTTACGCATTCCTTGTTGCTCACTGTAACCTGTTGTCCCATTAAATTTCTGAGCCATTAATTTACCCATTCCCGGAGCTGTCATTTCCATAGATTCTTTATTTGGAACCATTGTTTTTATAGAAGCGCTTAAAGGAAAAGGAACACCATCTACAGTAACATTAGCTGTAGCACTAACCGTTTTAACGGTTTTAGCTTTATCCTTACCTCCAATAGCTTTAAAATAATCATCTATAACAGTAGTTACAGTTACTCCATTTGGAATTGGCTTTGAAAATACTGGCTTTTCCACAGGGTTTGCATACTCATCATAATACTTAATAGGAATTCCTGTTTTTTCTAAATTAGGAATTACTTCACTTCCTTTTCCTACAATTACAATTCTACCTTGATCTGCTTTAAAATATTTATTAGCAACACGCATAATATCATCTGCAGTTACTGCATTTATTTTATTTAAGTAGTTTTTGTAGAAATCTGCAGGTAAATCATTTATTTCAACGTTTAGAGCATATCTAGCAATGGTTTCTGGACTTTCTAATGCTAACACGAAGCTTCCAACATATTTTGCTTTTGCATCTCTTAATCGCTCTGCTGTAACTTTTTCAGTTCTTATTCTTTTTATTTCGCTTAACATTGCCACAACAGAACTATCTGTAACGGCATTTCTAACAGATGCTGTAGCTGAAAAATTTCCAACATATTTATTAGGTGAAATACTTGAGTAAGATCCATACGTATAGCCTTTATCTTCACGAAGGTTTAAAAATAAATAACCTTCTCCGCCACCACCTAAAATGTAATTAGCTAGTAATACCGCGTGATAGTCTGCATCACTCATTTTTAAATTTACATTATTTGTAAATTCAATACTTGATTGAACAGCATTTGGCATATCCACAAAGTTAATTTGTGTGGTTGGTAGATTTGGTGTAGAAGCCGTAATATTGGTAGTAAGATCTAATCCTTTTTCCCAATTTTTAAAATACTTATTTACGGTTTTTTTAACTTCAGAAATACTCACATCACCAACAACAACTAAATAAGCGTTAGTTGGGTTGAAATACTTTTGATAATAAGATCTTACATTATCTAAAGTAATGTTATTTAAAGTTTCTTCAGTTGTAAATTCTCCATAAGGATGTTTTTTACCGTAAGATAATGCATTACTTACGCGAGACGCCACAGCATCTACACTTTTTTTATTTGACTTTAAACCTTCTAATGCCTTTTCCTTTTCCTTTTGAAACTCTTCTTCAACAAACAAAGGATTAATTGCCGCATCTGCCATCAATTCCAATATGCGCTCAGAATATTTGGTTAAAGAACTTGCAAATGCACTATTAGAACCAAAATTCATTTGAGCACCTAAAAAGTCCACTTCTTCATTAAAGGCATCTTTAGAAATTGTAGTTGTTCCATTTCCAAGCATAGCTGCTAGTATTCCTGAAATCCCTGCTTTATCACCATCATAAATTGGAGCATTATCTATACGTAAAGAATAACTTACTTTAGGTAACTTATGATTTTCAACCACTAATACTTTCATGCCATTTTTAAGCTGAAATGTATAAGGTACTTCTAAGCTAATAGTTGGCGAAGGACCTGGTTTAGGTTGTTGTGTTCTGTCAATCTGTGCTTGTAATGTAATTACAAATAAAAACAAACTAGCAAATACTATATATTTTAATTTCATGTGATTTGTTTTAATAAATTATTTATCGTCTTTTTTAGGTAAATACTCTAAAATTAAACGTTGATTTGGATTTAAGTACTTATTTGCAACCGCTTTAATATCTTCTCGAGTTATAGATCTAATAATATCTATTTCTGTATTAATTAAATTAGTATTACCATATAACATATAATATCTCGCTAGAGAGTTTGCAACACCTGAAATACTAGAATTAGAGCTAACAAAATTATTTTCGGCAATATTTTGTAGTTTTTGGTAATCTTTCTCTGAAATTAAATCACTCTTAAGTTTTACAATCTCTTCGTCCATCTCAGCTACTAAAGTTTCTAAAGACACTTCTCCTAATGGTAATGCAAAAAGTGCATAAATACCGTAATCTTCTTGACTAATATTAACTGCTTGAACAGCTAATGCTTGTTTTTGTTCATCGACTAATTTTTTGTAAAGCACTGAAGATTTTCCACCACTTAAGTAGGTAGAAATCATATCTAACACATAAGCATCTCTACTTTTAAATGAAGGTGTTCTATAGGCTGCAATCACAGCAGGAATTTGAATGTTACTATCATAAGCTGTTCCTGTTAATGGTTGAGTAATAGGATCTTCTTGAGGTAAGTTTCTAACAATTGGTTCTCCTTTTTGAATAGGCCCAAAATAGTCCTTAATCATTTTTTTAGTTGAAGCAATATCAATATCACCAGCAACTACTAATACAGCATTGTTTGGAATGTAGTATTTTTTATTGAAAGCCTTAAACTCTTCTAAAGTTGCTGCATCTAAATGTTCTAATTTTCCAATAGTAGTTCCTTTGTATGGGTGTTTAATAAATAGACGCTCTTTTACTTCTGCTAATAAATTACCATAAGGCTGATTATCTACTCTTAAACGTTTTTCTTCTTTAACTACCTCGTTTTGAGTATCTACACCTATTTGGTTAATTACAGGATGCATTAAACGCTCTGACTCTAACCATAATCCTAGCTCTAAATTATTTGAAGGAAATACTTCGTAATAATACGTTCTATCGTCGGTTGTGTTTGCATTATTTTGACCACCATTTGCAGCTACAATTTTAAACCAATCACCTCTTTGAATATTTTTTGTTCCTTCAAATAATAAATGCTCAAAAAAGTGAGCAAAACCTGTACGCTCAGGGTTTTCATCTTTAGCACCTACATGGTACATCACAGAAGTCGTGACAACTGGAGCAGAATTATCTTTGTGCAAGATTACATGCATACCGTTGTCTAATTTGTACTCTTCAAACTTAACCTCTTGAGCTGTTGATGTTAAAACACCAAAAGTCAAACTGGCTAATACGAATAATTGTTTTTTCATTCTTAAAAATATTAGTTTAATGTATTTGTATTCTTTTTTCTGCTTTTGTTACAGTTTGGAGCCATAAATTTACAATATATAATTAAGGCTAAGTATTAATACCAAATTTAAATTAACAAGAATTTAAAATATTTTTAATTTATAATGTAGAACTTTATATATCTAACTGTAAAACTTTATTCCATGAAAAATATATCATTACCAATTAGATTTGGCCTAGTCACAACCGCATGTTTAATAGCCTATTTTTTAATTTTAGGCATATTCAATCTGCACACCAATCCGTTATTTAGCATTTTCAATGGTGTAATCACTGGATTTGGTATTTATGAAACCATTAACTACACCAAGTTAAGAGACGATGAACATTTCAATTATACCATTGGTTTTCAAAATGGACTTATAACAGGGTTTATTGCAAGTATACTTTTTACTCTATTTTTTGTAATATATGCTACAGAAATTGATCCTAAATTTATAAGTAAATTACTAACAGTTTTTAGCTCAGATTATAATGTTCACATAGGATTAGTAGCTTTTGTAGTGGCCATTATGGGTGTAACAACTACCATAGTTATGACACTAACCTGTATGCAATTCTTAAAAAAGTCAAATAACATCACACAAAAAGCTTAAAACATTTGTGTTTTAAACAATTAGACGTATATTTGCACACATTTTTTAATAAACTAATTAATAAAACGTTACGCTATGTACGCAATTGTAGAAATAGCAGGGCATCAATTTAAAGTTGAAAAAGACCAAAAAGTTTTTGTTAATCGTTTAGCAACAGAAGAAGGTAAATCAGTGTCTTTTGACAATGTACTTTTAATTGCAGACGGTGACAATATCACAGTAGGCGCCCCAGCTATAGACGGAGCACAAGTAAGTGCTAAAGTCTCAAAACACCTTAAAGGTGACAAAGTTATTGTTTTCAAAAAGAAAAGACGTAAAGGTTACCGTGTAAAAAACGGTCACAGACAGTATTTAACTGAAATCGTTATTGGAGACATTTTAACTTCAGGTGCTAAAAAAACTGAGAAATCAGAAAAGGCAGCACCAAAAAAAGAAACTAAAGCAGCAGCACCAAAAGCCAAAACAACTAAAAAAGCATCTTCTAAAGGAGACGACTTAAAAAAAGTTGAAGGTATTGGACCAAAAATTGCTGAAACTTTAGCTGAAGCAGGAATTACAACATTTGCTCAATTAGCAAAAACTGATGCTGCTAAAATCGCTGAAATTATCTCTGATGTTCGTGGAAATCACGTAACAGATACTTGGCCAGCTCAAGCTCAATTAGCTGCAGATGGTAAGTGGGATGAGTTAAAGAAATGGCAAGACGAATTAGATGGTGGTAAAGCTTAATTGCTTTAGTACTTTTGTATAACAATATAAAACCTTAAGAAAATGGCTCACAAAAAAGGAGTTGGTAGTTCTAAGAATGGTAGAGAATCAGAATCGAAACGTTTAGGTGTTAAGATTTTTGGTGGTCAAGCTGCTATTGCTGGAAACATTATCATAAGACAAAGAGGTAATACACACCATCCAGGTGAAAATGTATACCAAGGAAAAGATCATACTTTACACGCTAAAGTTGACGGTCTTGTAAAATTCACTAAGAAAAGAGATAATAAATCTTACGTTTCTATTGAGCCTTTTGAAGCTTAATTAAAACATCTTATAGAATTAAAAAATCCCTTTCATTTAATTGAAAGGGATTTTTGTTTTAATTATCGCTTTCCCACTGTAAGCAATTCATCCCATTGTGTTGTAAACCTTGGACTTCTATGCGCTTTTACCAAAGCCCACTCCTTCTCTCTATTACCAACAGTAGCTAGTTTTACTTTATTTTTACCATATTTACTATTCAATACATCAACAACCTTACTTAATGATGCATTTTCTATTTTAGATGGTATATCAAATAACCCTAACTGAATTTGACTTTCTGGAATAATACCCAAAAGATTCACGCCTACTTTTTTATAGCGGTAACCAGGCTTATAAATTTTTCTTAAACCTATTAAAGCTTCTTGTGTTAACTTAAAGGTGTTATTGGTAGGTTGATTTAATGTTATTATAATTTTTTGACGATATTGCTTATCTAGCTCACTAAAAAAATTAGTAGTTAAGTAGATTTCTAACTGCGATGCAGCACTGCTTTGCTGACGCAATAAATCGGCCACCTCAGAAACGTAGTAACTACAAGCTTCTTCTATTAAGCCATAATCTGTTAATTTAGCTCCAAAAGATTTTGCGGTACCTATGCCTTTTTTTATTTCTGGAGTGGTTACCATTGTTAAGCAAGGTTTATTATTTAATTCCCGCCACAAGCGCTCTCCTATTACCGTCATTTCCTTTCTTACCCATGCCACTTCCATATTAGCAAAATCTAATGCGGTTTTTTGTCCTGTGTTTTCAATTCGTTCAGCGTGTTTTTTTCCAACACCCCAAATGTCTTTCACCTTACATCTACTTAATAAGTATTGGCGTTTTTCTTCAGAATCCACAATGTACACATTGTTATTTGCTATATGTTTTTTTGCAAATTTATTAGCTACTTTGGCTAAAGATTTGGTTTTTGCGACACCTATACCTACAGGGATCCCTGTGTTTTTAAGAATAGTCTCTTTTATATTTTCTACAATTTTGGGTAAATCGTTTATATTATAACCCGATAAGTCTATAAAGCTTTCATCTATACTATACTCTTCTACTACGGGAGAAAAAGATTTTAAGGTATCCATAACACGACGTGATATATCGCTGTAAAGCGTGTAATTAGAAGAAAAACAGGTAACGTTATTAGCCTTTAAAAGTTCTTTAATTTTAAAAACAGGCTGAAACATAGGTATGTGTGCCAATGCTTTTGCCTCTTTATTAGCAGCAATAACACAACCATCATTATTACTTAAGACTACAACAGGTTTATTTTGCAAGTCTGGTCTAAAAACCTGCTCGCAAGAGGCATAAAAACTATTACAATCTATAAGTGCAATCATATTAAAATACCGATTTTATTATATATGTAATAACACCCCAAACCTGTAATTCTTCTTCCGAGTGTTCTGGTATTCTAGCCACTGTAAAACTACTCTCCTGAATAACTAGAGCTAACTGTCCGGTTTTTGGAGTTACAGATTTATCTATAATTAGAACATCCTGTTCTATAATATCAAACTCCAGAAAAGAATTATCGACTACACGAACATAAAAGGTGGCCGATGGATTTTTAACTAAAACATCGTTTAGATCTATACGTGGTTCATTATAATGTGTTGCCGGACTTGAAAAACCGGTTTGTGTTGAAGGCTTGACTCTATGACTTTTAGTCGTTTTTTTTATAAGATGTGCCCCGTCCTTTTTCATTGAAATAAAATTAATGAAATTTTTAATGCAGCACTAACATTTTCAAATTAGTAATTAACAGAATTGATTTTTGTAGGAATAAAAAAGCTAATTAGAGTTTTTAAGGCAAACTCATAATAAAGTCATCTATTTTTGGGGGATTAGATAGGAGTGTCCATTTTTTATCTAAAGGATAATGCGTTTTGACAAATTCTTTAGGCTCTGTTTGATACCAGTATAAGTCTGGTTGATTTAAATTACTTTCATTTTGAGACCATGTAATGTCTAAAACATTCCATTTATTATAAAGTTTAACCACATTCCAAGAATGGTTTGGCTTAGTAAAATCTTTTGTAGCATCTGTATAGCCATGTACAGTTTCTGCTTCTACTCCTATTGCAAAACAAAGCCGCTCAAACAAAAAAGCTACACCACCACAAAGTGCTTTTTTTCGCTCTAAAACCTTTTCTACAACATGTTCTTCGCTAATATAAAATGCTTTCTGCAAACTTCTGTTTGACCGCAATTCATAATCGTAAGCTATATGTTTTACCAGCCATAAATAAATAGCTTTTACTTTATGCTCCTTAGTCGATTCTTGAGCCGTTATTTTTAAAGCTAAATGATGAATATCTTTATACAGTTTTTTATGAGAATAATCAAACTCATGTTCGTAGTTTACCCCAGGTCTTGCTTTAATTTGACTAAAGCCATAGATTGTAGTACCCAAAAAAAGTAAAATAACTAAGTGAATTTTCATTAACAAATAATTAACATTTAAAAATTAAACGTGAATTATTTAAAAATATTGTAAAAAAAAAGCCAAGCTTTACGCTTGGCTTTTTAAAGTATGAAAATACAGATTAGTATCTGTAATGTTCTGGTTTGTAAGGACCTTCAACAGTAACTCCAATGTATTCTGCCTGATAGTCTTTTAATTCTGTAAGCTCTACACCTATTTTCTCTAAGTGTAATTTAGCTACTTTTTCATCTAAATGTTTTGGAAGCATGTAAACATCATTTTCATACTTATCACTGTTTTTCCAAAGCTCAATTTGTGCTAAAGTTTGGTTAGTAAAAGAATTACTCATTACAAAACTTGGGTGACCCGTAGCACAACCTAAATTAACTAAACGACCTTCAGCTAAAACAATAATTTCTTTACCGTTAACCGTATATTTATCTACCTGAGGCTTAATAGTATCTTTAGTATCTCCAAAGTTTTTATTTAACCATGCCATTTGTATTTCATTATCGAAGTGACCGATATTACAAACAATTGTTTTATCCTTCATCGCTTCAAAATGTTCTGCACGAACAATATCTTTGTTACCTGTAGTTGTTATTACAATATCAGAATTTCCTACAACAGTTTCTAGCTTTTTCACTTCAAAACCGTCCATTGCTGCTTGTAACGCACAAATAGGATCAATTTCAGTAACAGTAACAATACTTCCTGCTCCTTTAAAAGATGCTGCAGTACCTTTACCTACATCTCCATATCCACAAACAGTAACACGCTTACCTGCCAACATAACATCTGTTGCACGACGTATAGCGTCTACTGCAGATTCTTTACAACCGTATTTATTGTCAAATTTAGATTTAGTAACACTATCGTTAACATTTATAGCAGGCATTGGTAATGTCCCCTTTTTCACTCTTTCATAAAGTCTGTGTACACCAGTAGTGGTTTCTTCAGACAATCCTTTAATTCCAGCTGCTAATTCTGGGTACTTATCTAAAACCATGTTTGTTAAATCTCCACCATCATCTAAGATCATGTTTAATGGTTTACGGTCTTCTCCAAAAAACAAAGTTTGCTCAATACACCAGTCAAACTCCTCATCGGTCATGTTCTTCCATGCATAAACTGCTGTTCCTGCTTCTGCAACTGCTGCTGCTGCTTGGTCTTGTGTAGAAAATATATTACAAGAACTCCAAGTAACCTCTGCTCCTAAAGCTTGTAAAGTTTCAATTAAAACAGCAGTTTGGATAGTCATGTGAAGACATCCTGCAATTCTAGCACCTTTTAAAGGTTGCTCGTTTTTATATTCTTCGCGTAAACTCATTAAGCCTGGCATCTCTGCTTCGGCTAAATTTATTTCTTTTCTTCCCCAGTCGGCTAGCGACATGTCCTTAACCTTATTTGGTACGTAAGCAATCGTTTTTGTACTCATTGTAATATATATTTTTTAATAAATGAAAGCCCTTTGCCAATCTTACTAATTTGGTTAAATTCGCTTAATCCAATTTTAAAATTTGCTAAAAGCGGTACAAAGATAATCAATAAGATTAAGAATACTAAATGCCTCTATATAAAACCATTGCCGTAAACTCACAAACTACTGTTAAAATCTGGAAGATTGAGGAATCATTTCACGATTTAATGGATGGAACATCTTTAAAATCAGAGAGTTTATCACGAGTTAAAGGCATGAAAAGTGAATTGCATCAACGAGGGTTTTTAAGTGTAAGACATTTATTAGCCAGCTTTGGGTATAGTGATTTTGATTTGTATTATGATGAAAATGGAAAACCACACTTAAAAGACGGAAAAGAAATTTCTATTACACACTCATTTACATTTTCTGGAATAATAATTAGCGATAAAAAAGCTGGTATAGATATAGAAAAACAAAGAGATAAGATTGCTAAAATTGCTTCTAAATTTATCTCTTATGAATTTAAATATTTAGACAACACTAAAGCTGATTATGTAAGAAAACTTACTGTAATTTGGGGCATAAAAGAATCTCTATACAAACTATTTGCAACACCAGGTATGCTTTTTAAATCTCACTTTTTGGTTATTCCATTTATGCTGGAAGATTTACAAACCAAAGCATGGATAGATTACAACAAAAGAAGAATTGGTTACAAATGTGAGTTTTTAGAATTTGAAGGTTTTACCTGTGCTTACACCATAGAAGAATGAAGCATATCCTAAAAGACATAGAAGCTGCAAAAGCAAATGGAACTCCACTTTTAGCTGTCTTAATAGACCCCGATAAATTTAAACTTGAACACTTAGAGCTGTTTGTTACTAAAGCACACCAAACTATAATTACTCATTTTTTTGTGGGAGGTAGCACAGTTGAAGCTCAAGTTACTCAAAAATTAGTTAATGCCTTAAAGCGAAAAACTTCTTTACCTATTGTCTTATTTCCTGGCGATGTAACACAAATTTCAGATCAGGCAGATGCTATTCTTTTTTTATCTTTATTATCTGGTAGAAATCCAGACTATTTAATTTCTAAACATATCCAAAGTGTTTCTTTATTAGAAAAAACACGTTTAGAAGTTATTCCAACGGGCTATCTGTTAATTGAAAGTGGTGCGGAAACAGCCGTACAACGCGTTACAAAAACAACACCTATAAGCAGTGAGCTTTTAGTTGCACAAACAGCTAAAGCAGGAGAATATCTAGGTATGAAATTAATATATTTAGAAGCAGGAAGCGGTGCAAATTACCCTGTTAGCACATCTATAATTTCTTTAACTAAAAGCAAGCTAGGCATTCCTATAATTGTTGGCGGAGGTATTAGATCTAAAAAACAACTAGAAAAAGCGTACAAGGCTGGAGCAGATCTGGTTGTTATAGGCACCGCTTTTGAAAAAGACCTTGATTTTTTCGATGAAATTACACATTAAATGTGTAGTTTTAAAATGTATTTTAGACTAAAGTAAACCAACTTATATTTTGAATTTCAGCAAAGAAGATCTTTTATTAATAGAAAAAAAAGGTATTAAAACCTCAGATATTATAAACCAGCTTCAGGTATTTAAAAAAGGCTTACCTTTTATTAATCTTCATGAAGCTGCGACTCTTGACAATGGGATATTACAGATAGAAAATGCAGAAAAAGAAGCTTTAATTTCTTTTTATAACAAGCAAATTGATCAATTAAATGTGGTTAAATTTATTCCTGCTTCTGGTGCCGCCACAAGAATGTTTAAGTTTTTATTTCAATTTTTAGAAAGCTATAATAAAGATCATGAAAGCATTAATGCTTATATAAATAAACATAACGCCTCTCAACTTTCTGTTTTTTTGGTAGGGTTGGAAAAGTTTCCGTTTTATAAAACCTTGTTACAAACTGCTCTTCAGAAAGATAAAAACTTTGAACATAAATCTATAAATGATAAAGTTGTCTTCTTAATTCAGTTAATACTTGCAGAACAAGAATTAAATTATAGCAACTACCCAAAAGGTTTACTACCATTTCACAAATATAAAGACCACATTGCAACTGCTTTTGAAGAGCATTTATTTGAAGCAGCAAAATATGCTGCATCTAATGGCGTTGCAAACTTACATTTTACTATTAGCGAAAAACATAAATATCAGTTTGATAAGGAGTTTGAACATATAAAAACAATTGTAGAACAAAAGACGCATACCAAATTTAATATCTCATTTTCTTACCAAGAAGAAAGCACCGACACTATTGCTGTAAACTCTAAACTACAGCCATTTAGAGACCAAGAAAATAATTTACATTTTAGACCTTCGGGACATGGTGCATTACTGAAAAATTTAAATGCATTAAGTGCAGACTTAATCTTTATAAAAAACATAGACAACGTTGTTATTTTTAAATATGAAGATGAGATTGCAACTTATAAAAAATTATTAGCTGGTCTACTTCTAAAAAAACAGCATAAAATATTTAATTATTTAAAAATATTAGAAAAATCAGAAATTAAGGAACAACTAGTAATCGAAATTAAAGGTTTTTTAAGTACCGAATTAAATGTTGAGATTAATAAAGACTTTAATAAATTTTCTAAAAAATATCAAATTGACTATTTAACAAACAAGTTGAATAGGCCAATACGCGTTTGCGGTATGGTTAAAAATGAAGGAGAACCCGGTGGCGGACCTTTTTGGGTAATAAACACGGATGGCTCTAAAAGCCTACAAATAGTAGAAACTGCACAAGTTGATATATCAAACAAAAAACAATTGGCCATATTAAACAGTGCCACTCATTTTAATCCTGTAGATATTGTTTGTAGTACAAAAGACTATAAAGGAAACTCTTTTGACTTAAATGATTTTATAGATGAAAACGCTGCTTTTATAACTCAAAAAACAAGATTTGGCAAAGTAGTATATGCTTTAGAGTTACCCGGCTTATGGAATGGCAGTATGGCAAAATGGAATACTATTTTTGTCGAAGTCCCACTTATAACATTTAATCCTGTTAAAACAGTAAACGATTTACTGAAACCTGCACATCAAGTTTAATGCTTAACTATAATGACATCTATAACGAATGTGTTTTTAAAGCTGTTAGAAGTTCGGGCTCTGGTGGCCAACATGTAAATAAAGTTGCTACAAAAATAGAGGTTTACTTTAACGTAAAAGACTCTCTTGTTTTAAGCGATAATCAAAAAGAAAAAATTTTAGACAAGCTAGAAAACAAACTCTCAAAACTGTCTGAACTTATAATAACCGCTCAAGACACTAGGAGTCAATTTAAAAACAAACAATTGGCGTTTGCCAAACTTTTAGATCTCCTAAATAGTGCTTTAGCAAAAGTTAAAAAAAGAAAACCAACCCAAGTTCCAATAGCAGTAAAAATAAAGCGTTTAAAATTAAAACGCTCAAAGTCTGATATTAAGAAATCCCGACAGAAGCCCAGATTAGATTCATAAAAAAGGCTTACAATAAATATGCAAGCCTTTTTTTAAAGTTTAAAATACAAATTCTTATTTTTTATTTTCTTTATCTATATACTTCATTAAAGCCATAGACATACTTGGCGTTTCTGGGGTTGGCGCTGCAATATCCACACGCAAACCTTTTTCCTCAACCGCTTTAATTGTAGTATTTCCAAACACAGCAATCTTAGTGTCATTCTGCTTAAAGTCTGGGAAATTATGAAATAAAGACTCTATACCACTTGGACTAAAAAATACTAATATATCGTAAAACACATTTTCTAAATCAGACAAATCACTAATAACGGTTCTATAAAAAGTGGCTTGTTTCCAGTCTATTTTTAAATCATTTAAAATTTCTGGTATCTCATCTTTTACTTTATCTGTAGTTGGCAGTAAAAACTTTTCGTCTTTATACTTTTTAATAAGTGGTACCAATTCAGAAAAAGTACGTTTACCCACATAAATTTTACGCTTTCTGTAAACCACATATTTTTGCAAATAATAAGCAACCGCTTCAGACTGACAAAAATAACGCATGGTATCTGGCACCTTAAACCTCATCTCGTCCGCAACTCTAAAAAAATGATCTACTGCATTTCGACTTGTTAAGATAATGCCCGTAAACTTGGTTAAATCTATTTTTTCCTGTCTAATCTCTTTTGCAGGGACACCTTCTACGTGTATAAAAGGTCTGAAATCTATTTTAACTTTATGCTTTTCACTCAAATCAAAATATGGAGAGTTTTCAACTTTCGGTTCTGGCTGAGAGACTAGTATTGTTTTAACTTTCATAAATGCCTACTTTTTTAAATTTCGTTATTTTTATATAATAAGCTTATACAAAATAACATAAGGTGAAATTTCAAGTGCGCAAAGGTACAAAATAAAATAAAACATATTTTGCTTAATCTTTTCAAAAAAAGGTTTTATTAAAATAATGTAGCTAATCAGGTATAATAAACCTAAGCCATATAATATCCAAAGTGCATAAACTTTAGAAAAACCGTTATGATAACTTAAGTAAGCCAAAAATGGTAAACTAAAAATCCCAAAAAAATGTCTATAACTTATTTTTCTAAAAAAATAGGGTTTAAAGAAAAAATCTAATTGTAAAATCTTAGAAAGCGTCAATTCTAAAACTAATTTCATCCCATAAAACAGAAAAACTGCTAAAAATATAATAGTAAATAGTTTAAAATCTGAATTTGTATTAGAGTCTGCTTTTACAAACTGAAAAATAATTGCAGAAGACACGAGATTAAATACTAAAAATATAAGACTATTAAAATAGTCAAAAATCTTTAAGTCTTTACTATATCTGTTAACATATTGAGAATTAACTAAAATACCAAAGTAAGTATATAATCTTTTTGTGTTGGTGTATTTTGCCAAGGTGATTAGTACTAAACATATTAAAAGCACTATGGTTATTGTGTCGTTAGATAAAGGTGTTCTTAGCATGCTATAAAATTAGCATTTATTAAAAGTAATATTATTGAAATTTTAGACTTTTTTTCAAAAAAAAATGGTTTTAAAAACAGTACATTTGTACAAATTTTTTGATTTTTTTCATGAGTAACAGTATAGTTATAATACCAACTTATAACGAAATAGAAAATATTTCGGCTATAATTCATGCTGTTTTTAATTTGGACAAATCTTTTCACGTTTTAGTGGTAGATGACAATTCTCCAGATTTAACTCACAAAAAAGTAGAAGAATTACAACAAGAATTTCCTAATGAGCTTTTTCTGGAAGTCAGAAAGAAAAAGTCCGGTCTTGGCACTGCTTATATTCATGGTTTTAAATGGAGCTTAGAAAAAAACTACGACTATATATTTCAAATGGATGCCGATTTTTCACACAATCCAAAAGACCTTTTAAAATTATATAACACCTGCGCCAACCACAACGCAGATTTAGCGATAGGTTCTAGATATGTCACTGGAGTAAATGTGGTAAACTGGCCTTTAAGCAGAGTAATATTATCCTATTTCGCATCGGTATATGTTAGGCTTATTACAGGGATGAAAATACACGATACCACTGCTGGTTTTGTATGTTATAAAAGAAAAGTTCTTGAAAGATTAAATTTAGATAAGATTGAATTTATTGGCTATGCATTTCAAATTGAAATGAAATTTAAGACATATTTGCAAAACTTTATCATAACAGAAATTCCGGTTATCTTTACAGATCGTGTTAAAGGTGTCTCAAAATTAAGTTCTGGCATTATTTCTGAAGCTATATTTGGTGTTATTACCATGAAACTAAAAAGTATTTTTAAAACCTCTCAAAATAAAGAAAATGACCTATAAAACTACCTTAATTAAAAACGCAAGAATTGTTACCGATGGACGTGTGTTTGAAGGTGATGTTTTAATTCAAGACGAACGTATTGTAAAAATAGATGATTCAATTAGTGTTAAATCTGCAGACGTATTTGTTTTAGATGCAGAAGGCAAATATTTACTACCTGGACTTATAGATGATCAGGTACATTTTCGTGAGCCAGGATTAACTCATAAAGCAAATATTGCTTCAGAATCTCGAGCTGCAGTTGCTGGAGGAATTACTTCTTTTATAGAAATGCCTAACACTAACCCACAGACAACAACTATTGAAGCTTTTGACCAGAAATTACAAATTGCTTCAGAAAGTGCATTTGCTAATTACGGATTTATGTTTGGGGGAACAAACGATAATCTTGAGGAAATAAAAAAATTAGACAAACGCAAGGTTGCGGGATTAAAATTATTTCTTGGCTCTTCTACAGGTAATATGCTGGTAGATAATCCAGATGTTTTAGAGAAAATTTTTAAAAGTACCGATTTAGTCATTTCAGTACATTGTGAAGATGAAGAAACTATAAAGGCAAACACTTCAAAATACATTGCAGAATATGGTGAAGATATCCCTGTTAAATATCATCCAATCATAAGAAGTGAAGATGCTTGCTATATTTCATCTTCAAAAGCTATAGAACTAGCAAAAAAAACAGGTGCTAGATTACATGTTTTTCACTTGTCTACAGGAAAAGAAACAGAATTATTTTCTAATAAAACACTTCTAAAAGATAAAAAAATCACAGCCGAGGTTTGTATCCATCATTTATGGTTTAATGATAAGGATTATGATACAAAAGGCACCTTAATAAAATGGAACCCTGCGGTTAAGACAGAAAAAGATCAACAACAACTTTTAAAAGCATTATTAGCCGATAAAATTGATGTGATTGCTACAGACCATGCGCCTCATACTTTAGAAGAAAAAAATAACGTTTATACCAAAGCACCTTCTGGTGGGCCATTAGTACAGCACGCTTTACCTGCATTATTAGAAATGCATCATCGAGGATTAATTTCTATCGAGAAAATTGTTGAAAAAGCTTGCCACAATCCTGCTATATTATTTAATGTTAAAGATAGAGGTTATATAAAAGAAGGCTATTATGCCGATTTGGTTTTAGTAGATTTAAATCAACCTTGGACTGTTAAAAAAGACAACTTACTTTATAAATGTGGATGGTCTCCTTTTGAAGGCACTACATTTAAATCTAGAATTTCTCATACTTTTGTAAATGGTCACTTAGCTTATAACAACTTTAAAGTTAACGAAAACCGTTTTGCAAAAGCTTTAACTTTTAACCGATAAATTTGAAACTAAACTGCTTGCTCTTAAGTATTACTTTTCTGTTTTTTACATCTTGTTATGATGTACAAAAACCAGAAAAACCTGATCATTTTTTAGATGAAAATGAAATGACTCATGTTCTGGTAGATCTAGCCATAATATCTGCTGCAAAGGGTATTGACAAGCGTAAACTTGAAGAATTAAATATTCTACCTAAAGAATATGTGTTTCAAAAACATCAAATTGACTCAGTAATATTAGCACAGAACAATACTTACTATTCGTATCATTTAGAAAAATATAACTCAATTTATAAAAGAGTGAACGATAGTTTAAATACACTTAAAAAAATAGCTCAGGATAAAACGTTGATTAAATTAGAGAAATCATCTGTTCTTAAACAAAAAAATCTTAAAAGTTTAAAAGACTCTATTCCTAAAAAACCAAGAGCTTTTGGCACTAATTAAAATTACTTAGAAATATATATTTCACAAGTCTGTTCTATTACCTCATTGATGGTTTGAAAACTATAGTTTAAAGTGTTTTTTATTTTATGAGCGCTATAACTGTCTTTTTTTAAGGCTGTCTTAGCCATACTTTTTGTGAATTTTCTTTTACTATTAAACAAAGTATGTTTTAACCAGTCTATTCTCCACGCTATTTCAAGAAGTAACCGAGAAGCCTTTTGCTTTGGTGCAGATTTTTTTAGGCTTTTAGCAATAGCATTAAAAAATTCTTTGTAGCTCCAATTCTCGCTTACTAAAACAAAACGTTCATTAATTATACTACTTTTCATAAGTTTTAACATGGCATCTACAACATCATTTACTCCAACAAAACCAGTTATCCCAGTAGTGAAATAATTTAAACCTTTATCTACTTTTCTAATAAGTGAGCCACTACCTTTATACCAAAACCCAGGCCCAATAATTACTCCTGGGTTGACAATTACAGCATTTAATCCTTCTTGTGTGCCACGCCAAACTTCTAACTCGGCACCATACTTGGAAATTGCATATACCGAATTTTTAGCCTCATTGTTCCAGTGCGTGTCTTCCGTAATCTTGTCATCGTTTAGAGTTGCACCTAAAGTTGCAATACTGCTTACATAACAAAGTTTTGAAACGCCATAGGACAAACACAAGTTTACTATATTGGCAGTACCTTCAATATTAGTTTTTTTTAAGGCATCAAAATCGGATGGAGTAAATGAAATCATTGCTGCACAATGATAAACTTCTTTAACATCTAAAAATGCTTCAGTTAATTGTGGAATATTGGTAATATCTGCCTTAAACCATTCAATTTTAGTAAATATGTCATCGGGATTAGAAACATAAAATGAAAAACACTTTTTAAGCGCTTCAAAACTATTTTCATCTCTATAAATAGCTTTTACTGACGTATTAGTTTTCACTAATTGTAATAATAAATGAGCTCCAACTAAACCTGTTCCACCTGTAACTAATACCATAAAACTAAATTAATTAATTATCGGCTAACTAAGCTATTGTTTTTATATTTGTTGTTTAAATTTTAGTAGATATGACAACAAATCCTTTAGTAGAAGAATTAACTTGGCGTGGTATGGTTCACGATATGATGCCAGAAACCGATATGCAGTTAAATAAAGAAATGACTACAGCTTATATTGGTTTTGATCCTACTTCAGATTCGTTACATATTGGAAGTTTAGTCCCAATTATTTTATTGGTTCATTTAGAGAAAGCCGGACATAAACCTGTCGCTTTAGTAGGTGGAGCAACTGGTATGATTGGTGATCCTTCTGGAAAAAGCGACGAGCGTAACTTGCTGGATGAAGCTACACTTAACCATAATGTCGCAGGTATAAAAAGTGTCTTATCTCGTTTTTTAGATTTTAATTCCACTAAAGACAATGCCCCAGTTTTAGTAAATAATTACGATTGGATGAAGAATTTTAGCTTTATCGATTTTGCTAGAGACGTTGGAAAACGTATTACTGTTAATTATATGATGGCTAAAGATTCTGTTAAAAAACGTTTATCTGGAGACGAAGGAAATGTCGGAATGTCTTTTACAGAATTTACCTACCAGTTAATACAAGGTTACGATTTTTACCATTTACATAAACACCTTAATTGCAAATTACAAATGGGTGGAAGCGACCAGTGGGGAAATATTACTACTGGAACCGAATTGGTAAGACGCATGAATGCTGGAGATGAAAAAGCAAAAGCTTATGCTATGACCTGCCCGTTAATTACTAAAGCAGACGGTTCTAAATTTGGTAAAAGTGAAGGTGGAAACATCTGGCTGGATGCTGAAAAAACTTCAGTATATAAATTTTACCAATTTTGGTTAAACACAACCGATGAGGATGCTGAAAAATACATTAAAATTTTTACGTTTTTAGACAAAACCACCATTAACCAATTAATTGCTTCTCATCAAGCTGAACCTCATCTAAGACAATTACAAAAACGCTTAGCAGAAGAAGTTACCACATTTGTGCACAGTAAAGAAGATTTAGATAACGCCATAAAGGCTTCAGAAATTTTATTTAGTAAAGATTTCAAAACAGATATTAATGCTTTAAATGAATCTTTATTCTTAGACGTTTTTGAAGGTGTAAAAACTTCAGAAGTTTCTAGAGACAAAATTGAGGCAGGTATAGATATGATTGCTGCACTCTCTGCAGAAACTAATTTTTTAGCAAGTAATGGTGAAGCCAGACGTGCCTTAAAAGAAAACTCGGTTGCCGTAAATAAAGAAAAAGTAACTGAAGATTACACTATTAACAACAGTGATTTAATCCATAATAATTATGTTGTAATTAATAGAGGTAAGAAAAAAACTTTTATTATTAAAGTCGTATAAATAGAAAAAAGCGCAGTTTTCTAAAACTGCGCTTTTTAAATAGAAAATTAGTAAACCAACCAAAAACTAATTTTCATATATAATAGACTATTCAAATGCTTTAATAAAAACCTCGACTTAAAGATTAAACCGAGGTTTAAAAAACAAAATTAGTAAACCAACCAAAACTAATTTTTCTCTTTCACTTCTATATACGTAAATAAATAGGTTAAGGTTTTAATTTTTAACGTTTTATAAGACAAAAGCTCTAATTTTTTCAAATCAGAGCTTTTTTTAGAAAAATTAGTAAACCAACCAAAAACTAATTTTCTTTTTCATAATACCTAAGTCGTAGAAATAAGTTTATACTTACACCTACATATATGTTTTTTGTAATAAAATTAGATACAGATTTTTGGTGACCTATGGTGTTATAGAGCCATTAAATTACAACCTCTAATATCACTTGCATCAAAACGACCAACGACTTCAAAACAACCATTAGGATGCACTTTACCTAAATCCTGAGTAGCTATAAAACTACAGGAATTAAAGTTTGCAAGATCAATTATGTTAAGACCACCTGTTTTTCCTTTTTTTTGAATAGATAAAGCATCTTCTGGATCTCTTGTAATTACTTTCATCCAAGAAGGACATTTAAAGATTCCGTTTCCTTTAGAATAGGCTTGACTTAATAATTCAGTCATTCCATACTCACTATGTATGCAATCCACTCCAAAACCTTTTGTTAGCACTTGATGAAGTTCTTCTCTAATTAATTCTTTACGCATCCCTTTCATTCCACCAGTTTCCATTATCGTGGTATGTTGTAATTGAAACTGATAGGTTTCTATTAAAGTTAATAGTGCAAAAGTAACCCCAATAAGTAATGTTTTTTGACCTTTAGCTTCTAGTTGATTAATCTTGGTTTTAAGTTGCTCGTATTGGTTGAGATAAAAACCACTATCAGGCTGTTTTGAGCGTTTAATTAAATCATCTACCATATAGATTAAAGATGATCCTTCACGCTCCAAATAATTTGGCAGAAGCGCTAAAATGACATAATCTTCAATTGGACCATAAAAATGCTTAAATGCATTTATATAACTTTCTTCATAAACTGAACAATCGGTTACCAAATGTTTACTAGTTATACTTCCAGTGGTTCCGCTACTGGTAAAAGTTTCTTGAACTGATTGTTGAGAAGAAATAACTTCATGAGATTTGAAAAACTGAATAGGTAAAAACGGAATATCTTCAACCTTAGAAACAGTGCTTGGATGAATGTACAATAAGTCACAGAAAGACCTATAAACACTATTGTTTTCAAACTGAAACTTAAACACTTTTAAAGCTTGACGCTCAAAGTCGGCTTCCGTTTGTATACTAAAAATATCCCTAGCGTGTATCATTGTTATTTAAGAACTGTAAAAATATGGAAAATATTTTTGAGAAATAGTGTGACTTTCACTGGAAGCTAATAGAATTAATAAACGTATTAAATAAAAAAGGTTGTTTAACAATTACATTAAACAACCTTCTTATTTATAAACTTAATTAAAACTTACTTTGTGTTTGGCGCTCCTGCTAATATTTCATCATTAGCAATATCTTCAAACTTACTAAAGTTATCTTTAAAGGCTTGAGCTAATTTATAAGCTGTTTTATAATAGCCTTCATCGTTATTCCAAGTTTTTCTAGGACTTAACACTTCAGTAGGAACATTTGGACAAACTCTTGGTTGTTTAACACCAAAAACAGAGTGAATGTGGTAGTTGTCTTTATTGGCAGCCTCTAAAGAACCGTCCATTGCAGCAGTTATCATTGCTCTAGTATATTTTAAAGCCATACGCTTTCCTACACCATAAGGACCACCTGTCCAACCGGTATTTACTAGCCAAACCGTAACTCCTGCATCCTGCATTTTTTTGCTTAGCATTTCTGCATACTTTGTAGGATGTAATGGCATAAATGGCGCACCATAACAAGCAGAGAAATTGGTAACTGGCTCTGTAATACCAGCTTCTGTTCCTGCTACTTTAGCTGTATAACCAGAGATAAAATGGTAAGCAGCCTGACCAGGTGTTAATTTTGAAATTGGAGGCAAAACTCCAAATGCATCTGCTGTTAAAAAGAATATGTTTTTTGGATTTTTACCTATAGAAGGCTCTTGTATATCGTTAATATGATAGATAGGATAACTTACTCTCGTATTTTGAGTAATCGAAGTGTCTTCAAAATCTACTTCACCTTTATCATTCATCACCACATTTTCTAATATCGCTCCACGCTTAATAGCATTAAAAATGTCTGGTTCTTTCTCTTCTGTTAGATCTATCACTTTTGCATAACAGCCACCTTCAAAATTAAAAATGGTGTTATCCTTAGTCCACCCATGCTCATCGTCTCCAATTAGCTTACGTTCTGGGTCTGCAGATAAGGTGGTTTTTCCTGTTCCTGATAAACCGAAAAATATAGCTGTATCGCCATCTTTACCAACATTGGCACTACAGTGCATTGGCAAGGTGTTTTTAAATACTGGTAAAATAAAGTTTAACGCAGAAAAAATTCCTTTTTTAATTTCTCCTGTATATCCTGTACCACCAATAAGAGCTATTTTTCTTGTAAAATCTAAAATAGCAAAGTTATGCTGGCGTGTACCGTCTTTTTCTGGGTCTGCCATAAAACCGGGTGCATTTACAATAGTCCATTCTGGTGTAAAATTTTCTAACTCAGCTTCAGTTGGACGTAAAAACATATTATGGGCAAACATATTGCTCCACGGATATTCATTAATAACACGAATATTTAATTTATAATCCTGGTCTGCACAAGCATAAGCATCTCTTACAAAAACTTCTTTTTCAGAAAGGTAATTGGTTACTTTATCGTAAAGTGACTGGAATTGATCCGAATCAAAAGGAATATTTATATTACCCCACCATACTTTATCTTCTGTAATCGCATCTTTTACAATAAAACGATCTTTTGGCGAACGCCCAGTAAATTCTCCTGTTTGTATAGCTATAGCGCCTGTACTAGACTCCTTTCCTTGTCCTTTTTCTAATATGGTGTCATGAAGTTGGTCTGAAGATAATTGATAATGAACCTTAGCATTTTTTATCCCGTATTGGTCTAACGCAATCGATTTCGTAATTTTTGTATGGTTTACCATAATTTAGTTATGTTGTTAATAAGGTACAAAGCTAATAATTATATAAAACAAAAAAGTTTATTTTTCGAATAAAATATTTTTTTCCTTTAAAATTGCGAATAATAACAGAAGCCATGCTAAAATTAACATTAAACCACCTATTGGTGTTAAAAAGCCAATAGCCTTAAAATTAATTCCAGTTAAAACTGAGGTAGTTAATAGGTAAATTGATAAGGAAAATAAAATAATTCCTAAAACCGTAAGAATTAAAATGGTCTTTTTATTGTTGCTTGATAAAAATGAAAATTGACTTATGACTAACAAAAAGAAAGCATGATACATTTGGTATTTTACACCTATCTCAAAACTTCTTAAACTAGCTTCAGAAATAGCGTTTTTTAGACCGTGCGACGCAAAAGCACCTAGTATAACACCAATTATTCCTAGTAATGTACCTGTAATTAATATCTTTTTATTCATAGTCATTTTTTTTAATCCCTATTACTATTTTGTACATTCGTGCTTACAAATTTACAGATTACTTATCATTATGCGAAACATATTAATTATTGGTTCAGGAAAATCGACCTCTTACTTAATAAAATATTTACTTGACAAATCGGAAACCGAGCAGTTACAAATTACCATTGGAGATTTAAATCTTGAAGCTGCAAAAAAAATGACTCAAAATCATAAAAATGCTACAGCTATAACTTTAGATGTTTTTGATGCCGTGTCCAGAACTGCTGCTGTTAAAAATGCAGATATAGTAGTATCCATGTTGCCTGCACGTTTTCATATTGAAGTTGCTAAAGACTGTATTGCTTACAAAAAACATATGGTGACTGCTTCTTATGTAAGCCCAGAAATGGAAGCTTTAAACGATGATGCTATTGCCAATAATCTTGTTTTTATGAACGAAATTGGTGTCGATCCTGGAATTGACCATATGAGTGCCATGAAAGTGATTGATGAGATTAGAGAAAAAGGCGGTAAAGTCATTTTATTTGAAAGTTTTACAGGAGGACTTGTAGCTCCAGAAAGCGATAATAATCGTTGGAATTATAAGTTTACTTGGAATCCAAGAAATGTGGTGGTTGCTGGTCAAGGTGGAGCTGCAAAATTTTTACAAGAAGGCCAGTTTAAATACATACCATACCAACGCTTGTTTAGAAGAACCGAGTTTTTAGATGTAGAAGGCTACGGACGTTTTGAGGCTTTAGCCAACAGAGACTCTTTGAAATACCAAGACGTTTATAAATTAGATCATGTTAAAACCCTATATCGAGGTACTATGCGTCGTGTTGGTTTTTCCAGAGCGTGGAATGCATTTGTTCAATTAGGGATGACGGATGATACCTACACTATAGATGATAGTGAAAATATGACTTATCGTGATTTTGTCAATGCTTTTTTAGCTTATAGTCCAACAGACTCTGTAGAACTTAAATTTCGTCATGCTTTAAAAATAGATCAGGACGATGAAGTTTGGGATAAATTTTTAGAACTGGATATTTTTAGCGATACCAAACCTGTAGGTCTAAAAAAAGCTACACCTGCCCAAATATTGCAGAAAATATTAATGGATAGCTGGACTTTAGCCCAAGAAGATAAAGATATGATTGTAATGTACCACAAGTTTGGTTACGAAATAAACGGAGAAAAACATCAGATCGATTCTACAATGGTTACTCTAGGAGAAGATCAAACCTATACGGCTATGGCAAAAACTGTTGGTCTTCCGGTTGCAATAGCAACTATAGCTATTTTAAATAAAAAAATAACCACACCAGGTGTTCAAATTCCAATTTCTAAAGAGGTTTACCAACCAATTTTAAAAGAATTAGAAGATTATGACATTAATTTTAAAGAGACTAAAGTGCCTTATTTAGGTTACAATCCTTTAAATTTATAATAATGACGTTACCCTTAGTTTAAAAAAACTAAGAGTCGCGTTTTACATTGTATCTTTTTCTCGTGCTGAATTTATTTCAGCATCTCAAAAAAGGATACCATTTCAACCGCTAACGCAACAATTATCTTATGAAAACCAACAACCAGACTATTATAATTGACGGAATAGATAAAAAAATTTTAAGGGCGCTTATGGAAGATGCCAGAACACCAATTTTAGAAATTGCCCGACAAGTCGGCATTTCAGGTGCAGCTATACACCAAAGGTTACGCAAACTTGAAAAATCTAAACTTTTAAATGGCTCTAAGTTTATTATAAACCCTAAAGCGTTAGGCTATACTACTATGGCTTTTATAGGTGTTTATTTAGATAAAGCAGTTAGTAACCCAGAGGCCGTAAGAGAATTAAAAAAAATTCCAGAAGTTATCGAGTGTCATTACACCACAGGAAACTGGAGTATATTTATAAAGATACTGTGTAAGGATAATGAGCATTTAATGCATTTACTTAACAACGATATTCAATCTATAACAGGTGTATCTAGAACAGAGACTTTTATCTCATTAAACCAGCAAATAGACCGACAAATCAAAATATAAAAAAAAAGAGCTTCATCACTGAAGCTCTTTTTCATTATAGAATAGATTGCAATTAGTTAACAATCATTTTTTTAACAATTGAAGAACCTTCAGTAGAAATTGTAATAAAATACAATCCAGTAGTTAGCTTATTACTTAAGTTTAGAGTCTTATCTGTTTTTACATTATTTAACTTTTCAGTATAAACAATACGACCATTCGCATCTGCTACAGAAATCTTTGTTAAACTATTTCCAGAATTTTTTATAGTAAAAGTTCCTTGTGATGGGTTTGGAAAAAGTGCAACGTTACTGTCTAATACTGTAAAACTAGCAGTAGATAAAGTAGCCATAAAGCTACAAGGTGCTGGCTGGTCAAAAGGAGTTGCATCACTCACGTTCCAATTTGCAGGGTTATGTATCGCGGCTCTTAAAGTAACTGCTGTTCCTGAAGTTACACTGCAATTGTATATAGCATTATCAACTTCTGGAGCTATAGCTATTGAAGAGTTAGCTAAAGTATCGAAAATTGAAGGTTTAGCAGATTCACTTGAACTTGTAGCATCTGCATCCCAGTCGCCATTCATCTGAATAGCCGCAACAAAACCAGATTGGTTGGCATTACTATTTGGTATGTTAGCTGGATTGTAAGCTAAAATTTGGTCTCCACCAACAGCTAGATTGAGTCCTGAGCCAGTTAAACTTCCTGCGATGTTACCCGAATTGTCTCTAGCTTCAAATGGAATTCTTGATATAGAAATTTGTACACCTGCACTATAATTACTTGTAAAAGTTAGTACAACAGTACTTTCACCTGTTCTAAAGCCTCCAGCAGCTAACCATCCATTTTCTGTAAAAGCGATTTGTTCTCCTGCAACCACATTTATTAGTAGTAAGAAAGAAAACTGGTCGTCTTCTCCCGACGGGTTTCCGACGCCATCAGACTGATAACCTGTAAAAACAATATCACCAAGCGCAAACTGTGCAAAGCTGGTTTGAAAAGATATTGTCATTAATATAGTAACATAAAGTAGTTTTGTTTTCATAAGATGAATTTTTAAAAAATCACGCAAATGTAAACCAAAAGCACTATCAATTGTACACTGTAAATATGTTAAAATTTCATAATTTTTTTAATCTAACAAACTGGTTATAAAAGGCTTAATAAAATTTTAAAAAAGCGAATAAAGGTCTATCTTTTAAATAGGTCAAGCAGCTTTCATTTGTGTAAGCTTCTTGTTCAAAACTTATAGTTCTATATGCTTTATTCCAGTTTTTATACTTTACAACCCTTACCAAAAACTCTATGACGTACCATAAGTAAAATCCAATTACTAAAAGCTCCAATTGCTGTTTTAGATGAATCCGTTCATGATTTAATAAAACGGGATTGTTCTTTAATTCCTTTTGCCTTAAAATGATAAAAGGAAATAAAGTAACGGCATTATAGCCTTTCATTAAAAGTGCTTTACAAATGATAACCATAGCAGTTTTTATAAAAAAGCCTCTAAAAAATTTAGAGGCTTTTTTAATATATTTTATTCTTGTTAATCTCTAGACATAAAAATTTGAAGCACATACCAGAATAATAACATTAAGGCTGCAAATAAACCTAAAGCTGCAGGTATGTATTGATCTTGCTGGTATTTATGTATTAAGTTTGAAGTTTGGTACAAAATACTTCCTCCTGCCAATAAGCACATCGCTACAGAAAACCATAAACCTAAGTTAAAGCCAAAAAGGCTTCCGGCAATAATTAAGCCTATTGCAATAAAAAATCCAACAGTTAAACCTGTTCTTAAAAAAGAAAAATCTTTTTTAGTGATAAAAACTACTGCACTTAATCCTGTAAATAAGGATAAAGTCACTATGCCTGCTTGTTGCAAAATTTCTGGACCACTTGCGGTAAATGTTGCTGCAATATATATTAAAGGAACAAAAATTACAGCTTCTGCAAATATATAAGCAGCATAAGCTAAATATTGTAAATTTTTATTCTGAGACTTTAATGCTGTACTTTCCGCATAATGGGTAATAAACATAAATCCTCCTAAAAGCAATAACCACTTGTAACCATTTGTCATAGACAACATAAAGTTAACCACAGTATCACTTTGTAATAACAGGTATTCAAATAAAATAAAAACTAAAACGCCGCCTGCAACATGTGCATAAGTTTGCTTGTAAAATGCTACTTGAGCTGCATCATCGGTTTGTGATACCAAAAGTCCTTGGTTGGTTTGGTTTTGAAATTCTTCCATCTAATTTAAATTTAAAAGCTAAATATAAATAATTTTTAATCGCGACCTCCAAAAACTTGTAAAGCCCAATACAATAATGAAGCAATAGAACCAATTGCTGCTACTAAATAAGTTCGTGCTGCCCATTTTAACGCATCTTCAGAGCCTTTATATTCGTCTGGAGTTACTATGTTTTTAGCCTTTAACCAAGCCAATGCACGATTACTCGCATCGTACTCTACAGGTAATGTTATAATACTAAATAATGTTGCAAAAGCCATCATTGCCAAACCTGCAACCGCAACCCACCAACCTAAACCTAAGCCTGCTGCTGCACCTAAAGCTAAACCACCAAACACTAACCATTGACTCATACTAGACGTCACGCTTACAATTGGAACTAATTTAGAACGCATGGTTAAATATTGATATGCTGTGGCGTGTTGCACCGCATGCCCGCACTCGTGTGCTGCAACAGCTGCAGCTGCTGCATTGCGTTGGTTAAACACTGCCTCACTTAAATTAACCGTTTTATTTGCAGGATTATAATGATCTGTTAGACGACCAGGAGTAGATATTACCTGTACATCATAAATTCCATTATCTGCCAACATTTTTTTTGCAATTTCTTCGCCGCTCATTCCATTTCTTAAATGAACTTTAGAATATTTTTCGAATTTACGCTTAAGCTGGTTGCTAACCAGCCAACTTACCAGTGCAATTGTACCAATAAGTATATAATAGCCCATCATTCCATTCATGATATTTGATTTTTAAAATTTAATTAAAGATAACAAAAAGTAAGCCAATTAATGGCTAAGAAATTTTGTCAGTTGTTATGAAAAAATTTATTTACCTTAATAAGGTTTCGACTGCGCTCAACCAGAAATTTAACAATTAATACTCCGCTTTTTCTGTAAAAAACGCCTTTAATGCAGCAACGTCATAAGGCTTCGCTAAAATTTCTTTAGATTTATTTAAAATAAAAAAGGTTGGTGTCGCTTTAACATTGTAAGCGTCCCCAATTGTATTTTCCCATTTACCTTCACCATAAACATGTGTAAAGGTTTTAAATTCCTTAATCTTTTTTGTCCAGAATTCTGGCTCGCTTTCTAAACCAATTGCAATAACTTCTATTTTATTTTTAGGTTGCTGTTTTACAAAATCTTGAAGTATTGGCATTTCGGTTAAACAATGTCCGCAAGTACTACTCCAAAACGCCACGATATAATAGTCGGAGGATTCTAATTGATATAAAGAGGTGTTGTCAAAATCAAAATTTGGTGCTTTAGTTCCAATTGAGGTTTGTTGTAAAACATTAAGTTCGGCCAATAAAGCATCGTTACTAGTTTCTTTAACAATTTCCAATAAATACTGGTTCGCAATATAATTGGCTATTTCTTCCTTAGTTGAAGAAAATTGTCGCCACAACAACTCTAGAATTAAATTTTTAAACCCGTTTTGAGCACCAATTTGAGCAACCAAAGTATCTATATTTTCTTTTAAAGACGCGTTAACATTATTTGCATCTACAAACGTATAAACATAATCAAACGAGGCTTCCACCAATACACTGGAATTGAGTAACTGGATGTTTTTAAAGTCTAAATAATCAAAATAATGAGTCTTTTTTTCTTTAATAAACGTGGCTTCATTTTTATAAGTCGTCGGGAAATAAGGTCTCTTTGCAACTATAAAATTTGATACTAATTTATTACTCGCCGCTTTTTCATACTCGGTTTGCGTCTGTTTTAGAACCTTTATAAGTTTTAAAAAATTGCTTTCAGATTGATTTTTAGAGTTAAAAAAGTTTTTTAAACTCTCGTTAACCAAGCGCATACTTTTGTTGTACGATTGCCACAATTTATTTTCTTCGGAAGTTATAAACGTGCTGCCTTTATCGGTTTGAAAATTTACAACAACATCTTCGTTATTATAAATAACATCAAAATTATACTCTTCTTGTGGCATGGCATACACCACCTTATACATGCCTTTTTCTGCTTGGTCTTTTATAGTAAGGTGAAACTGACCCAAACTATCTACCGCACTATGGTTTTCATAAACCAATTGCGTAGGAGTTACTTTGTATAAAATGGCAATTTTATAATCTTTTGCAGGAGAAAAAACGCCTGAAACCGAATGCTGTGACCACACAAGCATAGGTAAACTGAATACTAAAAAAAATAGTTTTTTCATGATTTTGTAATATCTTATTTTATAAACAAATACAATGCCTGTTTTAGTTTTCAATAGGTTTTAAAACCGCCAATGCTTGTTTTACTGTTCTAATATTTTCAAAAGTTAATAATAATCGTAAACCTGCTCTGGTTTGCTTTTCCTTCATTTTACATTTATTTGCATTTTGCTGAACGTATTGTAACACTTTAGTAAAATTAGCACTTTGGTAAAATGCACTTTGCTGGTCATTTAGGAAGTATCCTATTAACTTATTTTGTTTCATAATGACTTTCTCAATCCCCATTTTAGTGGCTACCCATTTTAATCTTACCGAATTTAATAAATCTTCGGCTTGCGTTGGTAAATCGCCAAAACGGTCGATTAAGTCTTTTTCAAACTGAAGTAATTCGTCTTCAGTTTTTAGTTCGTTTAATTTGGTATAAAGTTTTAAACGCTCTGTAATATTATTAATGTAATCGTCTGGAAACAATAGCTCAAAATCACTATCGATAGTAACCTCTTTGACATAGACTTTATCTTCAAGATTGGTATCGTATAAATCGGCAAACTCGTTTTCTTTCAATTCTTCAATTGCTTCGGCTAAAATTTTCTGATAGGTATCAAAACCAATTTCATTTATAAAACCACTTTGCTCGCCACCTAATAAATCTCCCGCACCACGAATTTCTAAATCTTTCATGGCAATGTTAAAACCGCTACCAAGCTCGGTAAATTGTTCTAAAGCCGAAATTCGTTTACGAGCATCATCGGTCATTGCAGAATATTCTGGCGTAATAAAGTAACAAAATGCCTTTTTATTGCTTCGTCCTACTCGACCTCGCATTTGGTGTAAATCACTTAAACCAAAATTATTGGCATTATTTATAAAAATGGTGTTGGCATTGGGAACATCCAAACCACTTTCAATAATGGTAGTACTTACCAAAACATCGAAAGCACCATCCATAAATTTTAGCATAAGCTCTTCCAGTTTTTTCCCTTCCATTTGTCCGTGACCAATACCTACTTTGGCATCTGGCACCAAGCGCTGTATTAAACCAGCAACTTCCTTAATGTTTTCTATACGGTTGTGGATAAAGAAAATTTGTCCGCCACGTTCTATCTCATAACTTACAGCATCTCGTATAGCTTCTTCGCTAAAACGAATAACATGGCTTTCTATAGGATAGCGGTTTGGTGGCGGTGTGGTAATAACCGATAAATCTCGCGCTGCCATTAAACTAAACTGAAGTGTTCTAGGAATTGGCGTTGCGGTTAGGGTTAACACATCGACATTATCTTTTAAAGTTTTTAGTTTCTCTTTAACGGCTACTCCAAACTTTTGTTCTTCATCTACAATTAAAAGTCCTAAATCATTAAACTTAACGTTTTTATTAACCAATTGATGGGTTCCAATGATAATATCTACGTGACCTTTTTCAAGTTTTTCTAAGGTTTCTTTTTTTTGTTTTGCAGTTCTAAATCGGTTAACATAATCTACAGTAACCGGAAAATCCTTTAAACGCTCACTAAAGGTTTTATGGTGTTGAAATGCCAGGATAGTAGTTGGCACTAAAACCGCAACTTGCTTACCATTATCTACTGCTTTAAACGCCGCACGAATAGCAACTTCCGTTTTACCAAAACCAACATCGCCACAAACCAAACGATCCATTGGTCGCTCGCTCTCCATATCATTTTTTATATCCTGAGTTGCTGTAACCTGATCTGGCGTGTCTTCATAAATAAAAGACGCTTCCAGTTCATGCTGATAATGACTATCTGGATTGTACTGGTAGCCTTTTTCTAACTTACGTTTAGCGTAAAGTTTTATTAAATTGAAGGCAACGTGTTTAACTCTGGATTTGGTTTTTTCTTTAAGTGTTTTCCAGGCTTTACTACCTAATTTATAGACTTTTGGCGGTTTGCCATCTTTGCCATTAAACTTGGTTATTTTGTGTAAGGAATGAATACTTAAATATAAGACATCACGCTCGCCATAAATTAATTTAATGGCTTCTTGTTTACTGCCTTCTACATCTATTTTTTGCAATCCACCAAAACGACCAATACCGTGGTCAATATGCGTTACATAATCGCCAATATCCAAATTGGTTAATTCCTTTAACGTAATAGCCTGCTTTTTAGCATAACCATTTTTTATTTTGAATTTGTGGTAACGCTCAAAAATTTGGTGGTCGGTATAAACCGCAACTTTAATATCCTCATTTACAAAACCTTGATGTAAAGACAACTGAATGGTTTGGTAATGCACCTTAGCTTCCGCATCGTCAAAAATATCTTTGAAACGCTTGGCTTGTTGCTCGCTTACACAAGTAATATAATTGGTATAGCCTTTATTATGGTTGCTATTTAAATTATCTATTAGTAAATTGAATTGTTTATTAAATGCCGGTTGTGGCGACGTATTAAATTGAATAGTTCCTTCGGTAAGCTGAAAATAGTAGTTAGAACCAAATTCGACCAAACTGAAGGTTTCTAGTTGCGAACGTAGTAAGGCAGAATTACAAAATAAATCTTTAGGCTCGTTATGTTTTATAGCTTCACTTAAGGTTTTAAACGTTTCTTCGGCTTTACTAAAAAAATCGTCTATTCGAGAACATAATATCTCTGCATTTTTACTAAAAACAACCGTTTTTGAAGATATATAACTTAGGAAACTCTGGCGTGTTTCGTCAAACACTTTTGTAGCTACATTTGGTATAATGGTAATTTTCTTGATAGTTTGATTGGACAACTGCGTTTCGACATCAAAAGATCGAATGCTGTCTATTTCATCTCCAAAAAACTCAATCCGGTAAGGCTCATCGTTAGAAAATGAAAATACATCTACAATACCACCACGAACTGAAAACTCTCCAGGTTCGGTAACAAAATCTACCCGTTTAAATTTATACTCAAATAAAACTTCATTTAAAAAATCGATACTTAACTTATCATTAACCGAAACTTTTAAGGTATGACTATTTAGCTCTTTTCTAGTCACCACTTTTTCAAATAACGCATCTGGATAAGTTACAATTATAGCTGGTTTTTTTCGCGAATTTATTCGGTTTAAAACCTCTGCACGTAATAGTACATTGGCATTATCGGTTTCTTCAATCTGGTAAGGTCTTCTATAACTTCCGGGATAGAAAAAGACATCTTTCGTATTAATAAGCTGCTCCAAATCGTTTAAATAAAATGCAGCTTCTTCTTTATCATTAAATATTAATAAGAAAGGTTGCTCCTGTCTCTTAAATACTTCTGAAATAACAAAAGATAGCGACGAGCCTACTAAACCTTTTAAATGTGTTTTAGATTGATTTATGGCAATAGCCGATTGCAGATTTTCGGTTTGCGACATCTGTAAAAAGGCTTGCGAGAGATTAGATTTACTCACGAGATGTGTTTCTTTTTTTACAAATATAAGTCTTACAGTTTTTAGTTGGCTTTAAGAATATCTTAAAAATAAAAACAAGCACGATGAAATGTGAAAAAACAGGTTTTGTTCAGGAAAATTAGACTTATAAAAAATAGATTGTTTTAGGTATTCGTAATTTTTATTATTTATATATTTGCACGATAATTAAAAAATAAAGTAAAGTATGTCTTTTTCAGATTTATTTGATAGTGGTTTTAAAAAACGAAATGAAGATCATTTTGCTGCAATTGTTAGAGTTGCAATGAGTGATGGAGTAATTAGTGATGTTGAAAAAACGTTTTTAGATCGTTTAGCTCGTAATTTAGACATTAGCGAAAAAGACTACGAAATTATTTTAAAAGACTACAAAACACATCCAATTAATCCACCAAGTGATTACGATAGACGACTAGAGCGTTTATTTGATTTAGCACGTATGGTTTGGGTTGACCATATTAACTATGAAGAAAAAATGGTTATTTTAGAGCGTTTATGTGTTGGCTTAGGATTTAAATCTAGTAATGCTAAATATGTATCAGACAAGGCTATGGAACTTGTAAAACAAGGCGTTGATATTGACACCTTTTCTGATGAAATTAAAAATATGAATCGTTAATACTACGATACCATTATAAAAAAAAGCGACCAAATTGGTCGCTTTTTTTATTTTACTGTTGTCTCATAAATTCCTCTGCTTTTTCCACCATGTTTTTGCTACCGCAAATAAATGGTACACGCTGGTGTAATTCGGTTGGCTCGATATCCATAATTCTATTAAAGCCATCACTTGCTTTACCATTAGCCTGCTCTGCTATAAAAGCCATAGGATTACATTCGTATAATAATCTAAGTTTTCCATTTGGATCTTTAGCGGTTTGTGGATAAATATAAATACCGCCTTTTATCATATTTCTATGGAAATCTGACACTAATGAACCAATGTATCTTGATGTGTAAGGTCGGTTACCTTCTTCCATCTGGCAGTATTTTATATAATTTTTAATGCCTTGTGGAAAATGCACATAATTACCTTCGTTTACAGAATAAATTTGTCCATCTTCAGAAAACTGCATATCGGGATGTGACAAATAAAAGGTTCCAATAGCTGGGTTTAATGTAAACCCATTTACGCCATGACCTGTGGTATATACAATCATTGTGGACGTTCCATAAATAACATAACCGGCAGCTACTTGTGCTTCACCTTTTTGTAAAAAATCTTCAATAGTTACTGGTGTACCTACTGGAGTTACACGTCTATAAATTGAAAATATAGTACCTACAGACACATTAACATCTATATTACTAGAACCATCTAATGGGTCAATTAACACCACATATTTATTCTGGTTATTTTCATCTTGGCTATTTATAGAAATAAAATCATCTTCCTCTTCACTGGCAATTCCACAAACAATATTTCTATTTTTTAAGGTTTGTATAAAAATATCGTTCGCATAAACATCTAATTTTTGCTGGTCTTCACCTTGAATATTTTTATCGCCATGCGCACCAATAATGTCTACTAAACCCGCTTTATTCACATCGTGATTTACCACTTTAGCTGCCAGCCTGATGGAGTTTATTAAACGTGATAATTCTCCGGAAGTATATTTAAAAGCCGATTGGTTTTCAATAATAAATTCGCCTAAAGTTTTTGCTTTACCTAACATTTATATCGTTTTTACCTTACAAATATCGTATAAAATTTAAGGACTACATCGTTTTCGTAACATAAAAAAGACTTGTACTATTAAACTTAAAATTTATCTTTGGTAGAAATACCACAATTATGGATTTTAATATACGTTTAGCTACTAAAAGTGATATGTCTTCAGTTTTAGATCATATAAATGCTTTGGCTATTTATGAAAAAGAACCAGATGCTGTTTTAGTTACCGTAGAAGAGTTACAAGAAAATGGCTTTGGAGAAAATCCATTATTTACGTGTTTTGTTGCTGAACATGAAAACAACATTATTGGTATTGCTTTATGTTATTTACGATTTTCTACCTGGAAAGGTAAAACATTACATTTAGAAGATTTAATTGTGAGCGAATCTTACCGAGGTTCTGGAGCAGGCGGCAAATTATTAGATGAAGTTATTAAGCTTGGACATTCTTTAAAGGTTCGAAGAATTTGCTGGGAAGTTTTAGACTGGAACACTAATGCTATAGCGTTTTATGAGAAAAAAGGTGCTGCTATTTTAAAAGAATGGTATCTAGCTCAAATGGATGAAAAAGCAATTTCTAATTATATTAAATCGATATAATGCAAATATTTAAATTTGGTGGTGCATCGGTTAAAGATGCTAATGGTGTAAAAAATTTAGCGCATGTTTTAGAAACTGTTGGGTATAACAATACTCTTATAGTAGTTTCTGCAATGGGTAAAACCACAAATGCTTTGGAAGTCATTATAGATCATTATTTTAATGATCCAGAGCAATTACAAGCAGCATTAAATGATTTATTTACATATCATAATGATATTTTAAAAGATTTGTTTGAAAATGAAAATCATTCCGCTTTTAACCAATTAAAATCGTGGATTAATGATCTTCAATTGTTTTTGAAACAAAACAAATCGCCAAATTATAATTTTGTTTATGATCAGGTGGTTTGCTTTGGTGAGCTTATTTCTACGTCTATTATAAGTGCTTATCTTAACGAGAAAAATTTTACAAACCAATGGGTAGATGTAAGAACACTCTTAAAAACAGATGATTTTTACCGAAGAGCAAATATCGATTGGGATGTGACGCAACAACAAATTTCAGCGACACTTAAAAAAAACACCTTATATATCACTCAAGGTTTTTTAGCGAGCGATAAAAATAATTTCACCACGACACTAGGTCGTGAAGGAAGCGATTATACTGCAGCCATATTAGCTTATGCTTTAAATGCGACAAGTGTAACTATTTGGAAAGATGTTTCTGGTGTCTTAAACGCAGACCCAAGATATTTTACAGATGCGCAATTATTAGAACATATTTCTTATACAGAAGCTATTGAACTAGCATTTTATGGCGCATCCGTTATTCACCCTAAAACATTACAGCCTCTCCAACAAAAGGAAATTCCTTTACATGTAAAATCGTTTTTAAACCCAGAAGCTAGTGGCACTTTAGTTAATAAAACTGAAGGTATAACACCTCAATTGCCGTGTTTTATTTTAAAAAAACATCAGGTTCTGGTATCTATTTCTACTTTAGATTTTTCTTATATTGTAGAAGAAAACATAAGTGAAATTTTTAATTTATTAGCCTTACATAAAATGAAGGTAGATGTTATCCAAAATTCTGCGATAAGTTTTTCGGTGTGTTTTGACAATACTTTTAATAACCTAGAGGCGTTATTATTACAATTAAAAGCTAAATTTAAAGTAACTTGCCACGAAAACGTAAACCTGTTTACCGTTAGGCATTTTAACACTCAGGTTATAAACGAATTAGAAAAAAATAAAACAGTATTATTAAAACAACAGTTTCAGGAAACTGTTCAAATTGTTTGTCAATAACTATAAATTATGGGATTAGTATCTGCTAAGGAAGTCGCAAATGCTATAAATCTGGGGAAATATGGATTTATAGGCACTTTTATAGGATGGATATTAATGAAGGTATTAAAAATATCTACGTTAAATGCCATTTACAATCGTAACAAACATTTAAAAGATCTTACCTTTTTAAATAGTCTATTGGAAGAATTTGATATTAAATTCGAAATTCCTGAAGAAGATTTAAAACGTTTACCAAAAGATGGTGCATACATTACTATTTCCAATCATCCGCTTGGTGGTATAGATGGTATTTTACTTTTAAAGTTAATGCTTGAACAACGCGAAGATTTTAAAATTATAGCCAACTTTTTATTACACAGAATAGAGCCTTTAAAGCCTTATGTAATGCCTGTAAATCCTTTTGAAGATCATAAGGATGCTAAATCAAGTATTGCTGGCTTTAAAAATGCCATTACTCATTTAAGAAATGGTCACCCACTTGGTATTTTCCCTGCCGGAGAAGTTTCTACTTACAGAGATGGAAAATTAGTGGTCGACAAACCTTGGGAAGAAGCTGCTATGAAACTGGTACAAAAAGCTAACGTACCCGTGGTTCCTATTTATTTTCATGCGAAAAACAGTCCGCTTTTTTACAAATTATCTAAAATTAGTGACATTTTTAGGACTGCTAAATTACCTTCAGAATTACTTACCCAAAAGCGTCGCGTGATAAAGGTTAGAATTGGTAAGCCTATCTCTGTTGCCGACCAGAATGAGCACACTAATTTAAATAGTTTTACAGATTTTATACGTAAAAAAACGTATATGTTGGCTAACTCGTTTGCGCCTAAAGAGAAAATAATAGATACAATTTCACAAAGTTTAAAAACCATAAAACCTCCAAAAAAAATAGTTACGCCTATAGCAAAGGAAACAATGATTAGTGAGGTTAATGCTTTAAGAGAGAGCGATGGTAAACTTTTAACTAGCAAAAATTATGAAGTCTATTTAGGTACTGCTGCTCAAATTCCAAATATTTTACAGGAAATTGGACGACTAAGAGAGATTACGTTCCGTGAAGTAGGTGAAGGTACTAACGAGGCTACCGATTTGGATAAATTTGATATGTATTACCACCATATGTTTTTATGGGATAGTGATACAGAACAAATTGCAGGAGCTTACAGAATGGGACTTGGCGCACAAATTTTTAAACGCTTTGGAATAGACGGGTTTTATCTTCAAGATTTATTCCGTTTTGAGCCGGAGCTTTATAAAATGATGAGCGAGTCTATAGAAATGGGACGTGCGTTCATTATAAAAGAGTATCAGCAAAAACCAATGCCTTTATTTTTACTATGGAAAGGTATTGTAAATATTACCTTACGTTATCCAGAACATAAATTTTTAATTGGCGGGGTAAGTATTAGTAATCAGTTTTCAAATTTCTCGAAATCTCTTATGATTGAGTTTATGAAATCACATTACTACGATCCATATTTGGCGCAATATGTTCATCCTAAAAAAGAATTTAAAGTCAAGCTAAACGATGCTGATAAAGACTTTGTATTTGATGCTACAGAAGCCGATTTAAATAAATTTGATAAGATCATTGACGAAATAGAGCCTGGTGCATTACGCCTACCTGTTTTACTTAAAAAATACATTAAGCAAAATGCACGTCTGGTTGCTTTTAATGTTGACCCTTTATTTAACAATGCAGTAGACGGTTTAATGTATATTAAAATTGCAGATCTTCCAGAAAGTACGGTAAGACCTGTTATGGAGGAATTTCAAGCTGAGCTAGAGGAAAAACTATCGGGTTCTAACGACAATTAAAACTAGTCTGTTTATTGTAAATCTATTTTAAGTTTTATAAGATATTGTCTATAGGCTCCCAAAGTTCTATTTTACGACCTTCATTATCTAAAATCCAACCGAATTTTCCGTAGCTGTATTCTTCCATTTTACCTACAATGGTAACACCTTCATTTTTTAAAGTCTCAAGAAGCTCTACCAGATTTTCTACGCGGTAATTAAACATAAAATCTTCTTTTGAAGGCTCAAAATAGGTAGTATCGTCTTTAAAAGGACTCCATTGTGTTGTTGCTTCATCACCATTATCCTTCTTCCATCTAAAAGTTGCTCCATAATCATCGGTATGAAAACCTAAATGTTTTTGATACCAGTCTTTTGAAGCTTTTGGGTCTTTAGATTTAAAAAATACGCCACCTATTCCTGTAACTCGATTTTTCATGTTGTTATAATTTTAAATAAATATATTAAAACTTATATTGAACTTCCTATTATTGAAGCTGAAATGACACCTATTGTAAATTCTACAGACATCCATAAACTTATTGCGTTAGATCCTGTTTTTAAATCTATTTATGAAACCCATGGAACTCCTGAAAATTACGAAAGAGCTGAAGGTTTTGAAACACTTTGCCGAATTATTTTAGAACAACAAGTCAGTTTAGCATCTGCTAAAGCACACTATTTAAAACTAAAAAATCATATAAGCATTTATACGCCAGAACAGCTTTTAAAATTAAGTGATGTCGAATTTAAAAACTGTTTTATAAGCAAGCAAAAAGCCACTTATTTAAGAGCATTATCTAATGCTATACTAACAAATCAAATAGATTTAAGTTTATTAAGCAGTCTAAGCGAAGCTGAAATTAGATTACAATTAACGGCAATAAAAGGAATTGGAAGCTGGACTGCAGATGTTTATTTAATGTTCTGTTTACAACACAAAAATATATTTCCTATTGGTGATATTGCTATACGACAAAGTATAAAAACCTTATATCAAATTGAAGATAGAGAAGTTATGATACAACGTGCTGAAACGTGGAAACCCTACCAATCTCTTGCTTGTTATTTTTTGTGGCATTTTTATTTAAAATCCCGTAATAGACCCGTTATTACATAATTTATTTCTTAATGGCTTTCTCATAAATTTCTATCCACTCATTTACGGTTAATTTTTTACACAACTCGCCAATAAGTTCTAAAGGAATGTCATCCATTTTTTTAAAACGTACACAACTTTTACCCATATCTAATTTGCGTTTACTGTGTTTTGGAAATTCTGCCACAAACCAATCATGAATTTCCGGAACTGCGTAGATGCCTGAATGGTATAAATTCACAGAGTTTTTTTGAGACGCAAAACTCATAAATGGCAAAGGTTCTTTAGTGTTACAATGGTAACCATCTGGATATATGGAATGAGGCACATAATAACCAATCATACCATACTGCATACCTTCCTCAAACCCTTCTGGTAAATTTGTATTGATTACTTGTCTAAGCTGATTTAAATAAGCTTGCCTTTCTTCGGGTGCTTCTGCTATATATTGTTCTGGAGTTGTTGCTTTTGATGTCATTTTATTTTCAATTTAAGATGAACAAAATTCCGCTTTAATTTTATCTACTATGGTTTGAGCCAGTTTTTCTTTACTTTCTATAGTCCAACCTGCTACGTGTGGTGTTAACAAAACATTTTCAGCTTCAATAAGATATTGAAAGGCGTCTGGTAAGTTCTTGTCTGTAAACATGTTTTCAAACGAAGATTTTTCGTACTCTAAGACATCTAAACCTGCGCCTAAAACTTTTCCATTTTTTAAAGCTGAAACTAGATCTTTAGTCATTACACTTTTACCTCTTGCCGTATTTATAAGCCAAAATGGTTTTTTAAAGGCGTTTATAAATTCAGCATTTATCATGTTTATAGTTAATGATGTTTCTGGCGTGTGAAGACTTAACACATCTGCTTTGTCTTGTAATTCTTCCAAGCTTACTTGTTTTGCGTTTTGGTCTCCAACATTTGGTTTTAAGTCGTAGCACAAGACCTCAACATCAAAACCACGTAGTTTTTTTGCAAACGCTTTACCCATATTTCCATAACCAATTAAACCAACCGTTTTTCCGTCTAATTCTAAACCACGACTATCTTCTCTTAACCATTTGCCTTGACGCACTTCTTTATCTGCTTTATTAAGTTTATTAAATAAGCTTAATAACATTGCTAAACTATGCTCGCCTACTGCATTACGATTGCCTTCTGGTGATGCAATTAGAGCAATGCCTTTTTCTTGCGCATAATTACCATCTATATTTTCTAATCCTGCGCCAACGCGACCAATAAATTTAAGATTAACTGCTGCATCTAAAAAAGTTTTATCGATACTAAAACGGCTACGTATAATAATACCATCATAGTCTTTAATTATTTTTAAGATAGCTTCTTTAGGTGATGTATAATCGGTATGATTCTCGAAGCCTAATGCATTTAATTGCTGTAGCATAAGCTCATGATTGGAATCGATATGAAGAATTTTCATTACTTATTTCTAATTTTATTGGTTTAAAGTTAATGAAATTAAGGTGTTTTTTAGGTAAGGGTTTATAATTTTAAAAAATTCTAGATACATTTTGCTCCTACCTCAAAAAACGCTCGAACTGACAGTAAAACTCTTGTTGTTGCGTTAGCGATTGGAATGGCATCCTTTTTTTGCTTTGAGAAATGGCAAAAAAAGATAGAATGGAAAGCGCGACCTGAAAGGTAACGCCCTAATTATTTAAAAGCCTAAAATACATTTAGCAATTAGAAAGTAGATTAATATCCCAAATACATCGTTGCTAGTTGTTATGAATGGTCCTGTTGCTACTGCGGGATCGATGCCTCTTTTATCTAAAAATATTGGGATAAAGGTTCCTATTAAAGCTGCCATTACGATAACACTTATTAAAGCGATACCTATAGTGATAGACACAATATATGGGGTTCCAAATACAAAATGTGTAACCAATAAAGCTATACATGCTATGGCAACACCATTTACCAAGCCTAATAAAAATTCTTTAAATAACTGATTTAAAATATTACCGTCAATGGTTCCGTTTGCTAATCCTTGCACCATAATGGCAGACGACTGTACACCAACATTTCCTGCGGTTGCTTGAATTAATGGCACGAAACTTAATAAGACAATAAAGTCTCCCATACTACCATTAAACTGCTCTATGATACTGGCTGCACCCAAACCACCAAACATTCCTATTAATAACCATGGAAGTCGGGCTTTGGTAAGTTTTAAGATACTATCATCTGCCTCGACATCTTGCGAGATACCTGCTGCCATTTGGTAATCTTTATCGGCTTCTTCACGAATGACATCGACAATATCATCAATAGTAATACGTCCTAAAAGGATTTTATTATGGTCTATTACAGGTATAGCTTCCAAATCGTATTTTGCCATAACTTTGGCAACGTCTTCAGAATCTTCGTTAACGTACACACTGTCTACGTTAGATATATATATTTCGGTTATTTTTTGTTTGCTTTTTGCTGTAACCAAATCTTTTAAAGACAAGCGACCAATAAGTTGGTCCTGATTATTTACCACATAAATAGAATGTACTCTTTTTACGTCTTCTGCCTGTGTTCTAATTTCTGTAATACATTGCTCTACGGTCCAATCTTCATAAACGCGCACCAGCTCTTTTGCCATTAAACCACCTGCAGTATCCTCGTCATACGCTAAAAGCTCCTGAATTTCTGCTTTGTGCTCTAAATCTTCTATTTGGCTAATAACTTGCTCTTGGCGTTCTTCGGAAAGTTCGGCTAATATATCGGCTGCATCATCGGTATCCAGCTCGCCAATTTCTTCGGCAATTTCTTTAGCCGATAATTGTTTTAATATTTTCTCACGAACGTCCTCATCAACTTCCATAAGGATTTCTGATGTGGTTTCAGAATCCAAAAGTTTTATGACATAAATAGCCTGCTCTAAGTCGACCTCATCTAAAATTTCGGCAATATCGGCATAGTGAAATTCCTGTAGTAACTCCTGTAAGGCAACATCATTTTGGTTTTCGATATAAGCAATAACCTCTTGAGTTAACTCTTTGGTTAACTGAAACGATGTATTTTGGTTTTCTGTGCTCAAATCTTTTAGAAATTTTAGAGATTTAGATCTTTTTGAATGTTTACGGTTAAATCGATAAACATTTGAACCGATAGCTGTTCTGGTCTTTGCCCAAATATAGCATCTTCTCTTAAATTATCGCTTAATTCCATTGTTTTTAAACTATTTCTTAACGTTTTACGACGTTGTTGAAATGCTAGTTTAACCACTCTAAAAAACAACTTTTCGTCGCAAGGTAAGCTATAATCTGTTTTACGTGTTAAACGCAACACGCCAGAATCTACTTTTGGTGGCGGATTAAACACATTAGGTGGCACCGTAAACAAGTATTCTGCAGTATAAAATGCCTGAGCTAAAACCGATAATATTCCGTAAACTTTTGAACCTTCTTTACTACAAATACGCTCTGCAACTTCTTTTTGGAACATTCCTGTAAATTCCGGAATCTGGTCTCTAAGTTCTAAGGTTTTAAATACAATTTGTGTTGAAATATTATAAGGAAAATTTCCTGTTATGGCAAATGGCTCTTCTGCAAACACCTCACTAACGTCGTATTTTAAAAAGTCTTTTTCAATAATACGAGGCGCTAAGCTTAAGTAGTTACTTTTTAAATAGTCTACCGATTCTGTGTCGATCTCTACCACATAAGTTTCAAAATCTTTATTTTGAAGTAAGTATTTGGTTAAAACGCCCATTCCTGGACCTATTTCCAACACTTTTTTATAACCCTTACCGGTAAGTGTCTCTGCAATACGTTGTGCTACGGTTTCATCTTCCAAAAAGTGCTGCCCTAAAAACTTTTTAGCTTTAACCAAATTTGGATCTTGTGGTTTTTTTGCGTTCGATTTCTCGTAGCTTTTTCCCGATGCTTTTTTAAAGTTTTTCTTAGCCATTTTTGTGATGTTTAAATATAAGTATGCTTATTTAAAGTCTACTTTATACGTGTCTATTACTTCCAACTCGGTTCTAAACGCCAGCATTTTATCGCCAAAACGTTTTAATCCATCTGTTTTTAAATTCTCTGCATCGTCTCGATAATAGGCGTCTAATGCTTCTCTGGAATAAGATTTATATTGAATGGAATAGGTTTGTCCGCCCATTTCTTCTTCTACCAAAACTTTTGTCATTAGCGCACTTTCAAATTTCCCTGTAGAAAGTACTTGTGGAATATGTTCTTTAATCCAAATTAACCATTCGTCATGAACTTCATTAGCTATATTTACTGTAACGTTATATATAATTTGCATGCTATAATATTTTACTGCTGCAAAGGTAGTATTTATGTTTGGGTTATAAGAGTTTTAAAAAGCTTAGATAAGCTCAAAGACAAATTTATATTTAAACACTAATTTCTTGTTTAAGTAATTAAGGATAGATTATTTTTGCACTTATCAGAATATAAAATAATTGAATTAAGTATTTATTCCTGTCCTTATCACAAATTATAATGCTATGAAGCGTATATTATTATTGTTACTATTAACTACTTTTTTGACAAAACCTTGTTGGTCCCAAACAGAAGAAGATAAAAAAATTACATTTTTTAATATTACAAAAGTTTCTTATTCATCTTTACATAAAGCGAGAGCTGATCGATTTGTAGAAGGTGAAGGTAATTTCATTACAGATGTTAACGACTCTGGTTCTATTTGGGGTCTTAACACGGTAACTGGTGTGTTTTTATTTAAAAAGTTAAGTTTAGGCGTTGGTTTAGGTTTGGATGGTTATAGCGACCCAAATTTAAATACCATGCCTGCTTATTTTGATTTGCGTTACTATTTAAAAGAACAAAAACGAGGCTTAAATACTTATATAAATATTGGTCCAGCAATAAATCCTTTTGGAGAAAACTCTAGATTAAGAAAAGGAACCATTCTAAATTTGGGAGCTGGTTATGTTATTGAAGCTGGAGAATCTACCAATTTAATAGTAGATATATTTTACAACCATAAAACACTAAGCTTAACACCAGAAAAATTAAAAGATACCGACACTACAATCGTATTAGACGCGTTTGGTTTTGGAATAGGTATTGTTTTTTAAATAATATTATCATAATTTAAGGTCTCGCTTAAAGGTGAGACCTTTTTTATTGCAAGTTATCGCCCCTTAACGTTCTGTATTTTTTTCTTGCTTCAGTAAAGTAAATACTATCGTCGTGTTCAAAAATGATGGTTTCAAAGCCTTTTTTAGCTTCATCTGGATTATTTAATTGGTTTAATTGAAGCATAGCCAAAGCAAAAATGGCATCGTCTGCCAAAATACTGTCTTTATAGTTTGTTATTAAAGTGATATAATTTTCTTTCGCTTTTTCAAAATTTAATTGCTTTTCATAAAGCTGTGCTTGTTTTAAAAGAACTTGAGCGATAATGCTTTTAGTCTTATGCTCTTGCTTTATAGTTTCCAAAAGTGAAATTGCTCCTTCGGTTTTATTTTGAAACGCCATTAAATCGGCTTTTGCGTATTGAGTTAATGCCACTTGCAAGCTGTCTTCTTGTCTGTTGTCGCTTATTAACAATTTTAAATCTAAAGCGTCGTTTGCGGTTAATTGCGATACAGAGGATTTTAAGATTTTTAACTGACTTTCCGCCCAATCGAAATCGCCTTTATAATAACTAGCTTTGGCAACTTTAAAACGTGCCACCTGAGAAAGTGTACTGTTTTTTAAAGTTTTTTGAACCTGAGAATAATAAATTAAAGCTTCGTTAAAACGTTCTTCAAACACTAGAATATCGCCTAATTCAATCTTAATCTCTGCCTTTTTGGGCTCTGAAACTCTTAAGTCTAATGATTCTTTTAAAACTGAAATGGCTTTGTTGGTATCTTTTAAATAGAATGCTAAAAAGTGAGCGTAACTCACAGTTAAGTCTATACTTTCCGAGGTTTTACCATAAGTTTTTAACAAAGATTCATAAATGTTATTAATCTCATCATAATCTTTTACCGTAGCTGTTTGTGTTTTTATTTCTAATATGCGCTGATTGGCAAATAACAACAATGCAGGATTTTGTGCATTTTCTATTACATAATTAAAAATCTCTAGAGCCTTGCTATAGACCTCATCGATTTTAGCAGTTTCTGCCAAATCGACCAATCGTGTCAAATCCTGTTGCGGATCTCTTTTAAACAAAGCCTTCTCTTGCGCAAATGCTTTATCGTACTGTTTTTGTTGCACAAATAACCAGCTCAACATATCACTCCAATATAAGTCTGGTTGACTTTGTATACGCTTTAACAACACTTTACGCAGTAAAGTATTATTAACATCATCTGGGTTTTCGCTTATAAATTCCCCAATAAATCGCTTTATGGCATCTCGACTACCTTCATTAGTTAATCCAAAGTTTAAATAACTATTAAACATTTGGTCAATCTGACCTTTTTCGCCATAAATTGCGGCTAATTGCATATTAAACTCTATAGCAGGTTCAATTTGCATGGCCAGCTCATAAGTTGCAATAGCTTCATCTAACAACGAGTATTCCTGAAATTTCCGACCAACACCATAAGCATAGTTGGCGCGCTCGTTAATGGAGATTATTGCCAAATCATAATTTTTTTGAGCGTTTAAAGTATCCTTTTGGAGTTGATAATTATACCCCAACTCAACGTAATTCACGGGATACTGAGAAATTTTAAGTCGTTCTTTTAGTACAGTTTCTGCAGTAGTATAGTCTTCCAATTGCTGGTAACAGGTAACTAACTGGGATACATAATAAGAGTTGGTTGGTTTTTCTTCATGAAGTTTTTTGTAAATCACCAAAGCCTTTTCAAAAGCGCCATTATTTATGTATTCTCTTGCCAGTAAGTCATCCTGTGCCTGCACATAAAAGGAACAACTAAATAAAAGAATTAAAAACCAACGCATAACAATCTGTTTTGATGTAAATATAACAACTCTATTGCAAAAAAAATGCCCGATTGTAATCGGGCATTTATAATTTATGAATATCGCTTTAATTTATCATCTCAAAACCACAATAAGGCACCAACACTTTTGGTACTTTAATCCCTTCTGGTGTTTGGTAATTTTCTAAAATACTTGCTAAAATACGTGGTAATGCTAAAGAACTTCCGTTTAAAGTATGTGCTAGTTCATTTTTACCATCGCTATTTTTAAAACGTAGTTTTAAACGGTTGGCTTGAAAGGTTTCAAAATTAGACACACTAGACACTTCTAACCATTTCTCTTGTGCTGTAGAAAACACCTCAAAATCGTAAGTTAATGCCGATGCAAAAGTTACATCGCCACCACAAAGCGTTAAAATACGGTAAGGTAATTCTAATTCTTTTAAAATACCTTGTATGTGTGCGACCATACCATCTAAAGCTTTGTAAGAATTTTCCGGATGCTCTACACGAATAATTTCTACTTTGTCAAACTGATGTAAACGATTTAAACCACGCACATGTGCTCCATAACTTCCCGCTTCACGTCTAAAACAAGGCGTGTAACCTGTAATGGTAATTGGCAAATCGCTTTCATTTAATAAGGTGTCTCTAAAAAGATTAGTTCCAGGCACCTCAGCTGTTGGGATAAGGTACAAGTTATCTTCAGTCACGTGGTACATTTGACCTTCTTTGTCTGGTAATTGTCCTGTACCAATTCCAGAAGCTTCGTTAATTAAGTGAGGTAATTGGTACTCGGTATATCCTGCTTTGGTATTTTTATCTAAAAAATAAGCAATTAAAGCACGTTGTAAACGCGCCCCTTTACCAATATATACAGGAAATCCAGCTCCGGTAATTTTATTACCCAACTCAAAATCTATAATATTATAATCTTTAACCAGTTCCCAATGTGGTTTTGCATTTTCGTGTAGTATAGGGAAATCGCCTTCTCTAAATGTCTCTACATTATCCGCATCACTATTTCCTGCTGGCACCTTTTCATTTGGAACATTAGGTATTTTGTATAAAAGTTGTGTTAACGCATCTGCCGTTTCATTTAAGAGATCTCCTAACGTCTTAGACTGCTCTTTTAATTCGCCTGTTTTAGTTTTTAATGCATTAGCTTCATCTGCTTTACCAGACTTATATAACGCTCCAATGTCTTTAGAAATTTTATTAGATTCTGCTAAAACACCATCTAACTCTGCCTGAATAGATCGGCGTTTTTCATCTAACACTAAAACCTCTTCAATTAAAGGTTTTGCGTCTAAATTTCTTATGGCAAGACGTGCCACAACAGCATCTTTATTTTCTCTAATAAATGGAACTTGTAACATAGTATATATTTTGGCGTTACCTTTCAGGTCAGGCTTTCGCAACTCGCTTTTTAGTTATAATTTCTTTAAAAGAATAACTAAAAGAGCTCAAACATATTGCTCAATCCTTAACGCTTTAAGGTTTCATATAATTTGCTGTAAAAATAGAAAGATTTATCGTGTTTTGGCTATAAAAATTTAATTAGATGGTAAGAGCCATGTAGTATGTGAGAAATAGCTCCAGTCTTGGGCAGCCAAATCGACCTCCGGATTTATAAGTTGCTTATAAGGTTTCCCATTTACGCTTACAAGACAGTTTACATAAACCGATATATCCTGTCCTTTTTCTTTGTAAATACGCTTTAAGCGTTGCGAAAACTGCCAGATCACATCTGGTTTTGTACTCGCTAAACGCTGTTGTTTTTTTGTAAGATACTCATCTAAATTTACGTTAAACGATTCTTTTGTGGTATGATTTACAATTTTGTAAGACGTACTTCCACTTTTAGAACGCAACATCATACGCCATGACAAGCGATGCCCTTCTTCAGTCCATAATACATCATCTGGTATAACATGGTGTCGCAATGGTAACAGTATTTGAACCACAAAGTAAACAGCACTCACACCAACAAGTAAAGGCTTGTAGGATGGGATAATTACATCGTTGCCTGTATATAATGGCTTGCGCTTTAAAAACCAGCGGTTAATTTTTTCAGCTTCAAAAAAGAACAAACTAAACGCTAAAGCTAAATATGGAAATATCCCTACCTGAAACACAATAGAGTTAAACATATGGAAAAAAATAGAAGCAAAAAATGCTATTTTTCGCGTACGTTTCCATAGTAATAATGGTATAATTAATCCATCGTACAAAATACCACCATAGGCTACTAAATAAGGAATAAAATCATTTTGTAAAAACGACCCAATTACTGGGTAATTCCTTTTACTTTCCATAAGTAATTTTGGAGTACTTAAATCTAACCAATCTGGATAGATTTTAGCAACCGATGCGTAAGTGTAAACAATAAATAACTGAAGCACAAAAATCCACTTACACCATGCAGGCATTTGTATAGATTTTATACTCGGGTTAAGTTTTGCATCTAGAGAAGCAAACCTATGTGCTGGTAAAATGGCCATAATAGCACAAAGCAAAATAAGTAAGTAGTAGTGGTTATTGTAAGAAGATTTCTGCATAAAGTAAACACCACACCACATTAATGTAAAACTAATAATACTTACCCGATATTTATAGCCTAGCATTATGCCCAAACCAAAAATACCCATTACAAAATAATAGTAGTACATAAGGTCGCCAGGTAAAGGCTGTAAAAAATCGAAACCAATAAAATTAAAAGTAAAGTCGGGATCAATTAATGTGCGTTTAACCCAGCCAGTAAATATTGCCCCTACAGATTCCAAGAAACACAACAGCCCAAAAATAATTCGAAAAACTACAAGTGCAGAATTGTCTATTTGTTTAAAAAGAAATCTATTTAACATTATTAATAAAATCTAGAGTAAACTTCTGGTCTATTGCTATTTGAGCTTTAAGATCGGATAAGGTATTAAATTTAATTTCATTTCTAATCCGCTTTATAAGCTCTACTTGAAGTGATTTATTATAAAGGTCGTCCTTAAAGTTTAAAAAATGAACCTCAATAGTTTTGTGCTGTCCATTAACGGTAGGATTAAAACCTATATTCATCATACCATAAACTTCGTTGTTATTAATTGTAGATTTTACAATATACACTCCATTTTTTGGAATAAGCTTATAATCTTCTTCAATCTGTAAGTTAGCGGTAGGATAGTTTATAGTTTTCCCTATTCCTTTTCCTTTTACCACTATACCGCTAAGCATAAATTTATAATTTAAAAACGTATTAGCGGTTTCTATATCTCCTTCTTGTAAAGCAGTTCTAATTTTTGTAGAACTTACAGCAACATCATCTACATCTTGCGCAGAGATTTCTTCTACAGTAAAATTATAGACTTCTCCAAACTTTTTTAAATCGTCTATATTGGCATTTCGGTTTCTACCGAAATGATGGTCATAGCCAATAATAACATGTTTGGCTTGTAATTGTTGTACTAAAATTTGTTCTACAAATTCTTCAGCAGTTAATCTGGAAAAAGCTTTGGTAAATGGATTAACAACCAATTTTGATAAGCCAAAAGATTTTAAAATTGCTTCTTTCTCTTCAATAGTGTTAATTAATTTAATATTAGCATCTTTTTGAAGTACCATTCTTGGGTGCGGAAAAAAAGTAAGAACTACAGATTCTAACTGTCTGGATTTAGCTTCTGCAACCAACCTTTTAATTATTTTTTGATGTCCAAGGTGGACTCCATCAAATGTGCCAATAGTAACAACAGTTGGTCCCAATATATTAGTTTTTGTTTACAGAATTTAATTGAAGTGCTTCACACAAAAGTAAAAAAAATGTTGCGGTATTTGGTTTTTAATCCTAATTATTAAACACACGGATAATATTTCCACTAACCTCTACAGAATAACGTTTTAAAGGAAATTGAGAATTTGTTCCATTTAAAGCCAAACCGGTTACAATACTAAAGCTCTTTTCATCATCACAATTGCACGTTGCTGCACCTTGACTAACACTAAGGTTTGAGCAATCTGATAAAGGGTGACTAGGATCACTAAGTTCAAAAGCACTATAGTTGATGCCACCTGCATAATACACCACCACGCCATTTATACCATAAGTATTACCTAAAACCACAGAGTTCCCTGCAAATTGCATTTGATTATACTGTGGTAAGTTGGTATTTATTAATCCTCCAGTATCGAATGCCACATTTGGTATGTTTTGATTTTGAAGATCATCGTTATTATCATCATCCTTTTTACATGATGTTGCTAATCCAACAAATAAAACGACCATTAAAAAATGTTTAAGACTCATAGTTCTTTTTTCTTTGCAATTTAACACAAAAAGTGATTTCATGTAATTATTTTATATATTTGTAATCAATCTCGTTTGCGCGAGATTTTTTGCGTTTAACCTTAAATTATTATTTATTTGGGTAGGACGCTAATATTTAAACGAAAAAAATATGAGTAACGTATCTTATTATACACCAGAAGGTTTAAAAAAACTTAGAGATGAGCTTAGGCATCTTAAAGATGTTGAGCGTGTAAAAGCATCTGACGCTATAGCTGAAGCAAGAGATAAAGGTGATTTAAGTGAAAATGCAGAGTATGATGCTGCAAAAGAAGCACAAGGCATGCTGGAAATGCGTATCTCTAAATTAGAAGAAGCTCTAGCTGGTGCTAGAATTATAGACGAATCTAAACTAGACACCTCAAAAGTCTTAGTGCTTTCTAAGGTTAAGATTAAAAACCAAACTAACGGAGCAGAGATGCTTTATACTTTAGTTGCAGATGGTGAAGCCGATTTAGCATCTGGAAAAATATCGGTAAACTCTCCTATAGGCAAAGGTTTATTAGGTAAAAGTGTTGGTGATGTAGCCGAGATTAGTGTTCCAAGTGGTGTTATGAAATTTGATATTATTGAAATCTCACGTTAATTATGTCTAGTATTTTCACAAAAATTATTTCTGGTGAAATCCCTTCTTACAAAGTCGCAGAAACAGAAGATTTTTTAGCGTTTTTGGATATTAATCCTAATGCTAAAGGACATACACTTTGTATCCCTAAAAAAGAAGTTGATAAATTATTCGATTTAGATGAAGCTTCCTATACAAAATTACTTCAGTTTTCTAGAAAAGTAGCTATAGCTATAGAAAAAGCTATAGAATGTAAACGTGTTGGCATGACAGTTATTGGTTTAGAAGTCCCACATGCACATGTTCATCTTATTCCATTAAACACTATGGATAATGCTCGCTTTATCGAGAAAGTTAAACTAAGCCCTGAAGAATTTGAGGCTATTGCAAAAGCAATAAACAGCTATTTATAGACTTTTGTAAGAGATTTTAAATGTTGTACCTTTATTAATCTCAGAATGTTCTACTTTGATTTTCCCATCATGAAAATCTTCCACAATACGCTTGGTTAAAGATAAGCCCAAACCCCAACCTCTTTTTTTGGTAGTGTAACCAGGCTCGAAAATTTTAGTAAATTTATTTTTCTCAATACCTTTTCCAGTGTCGGATATAGTGATATATACATGATGCTCTAGCTGCCATAGTTTTAAATGAAGTTTTCCTTTACCTTTCATAGCATCAACGCCATTTTTTACGAGATTCTCTATAGTCCAGCTGTGTAATTGTTCGTTAAGATTAACTATAATGGGATGTTCTGGAACTTCAATAGTAAACTCTACCAATTTAGATAATCTTGAAGTTAAATAAATAAACGTTTGTTCTGTTTGCTGTACAATATCTAAACCTTCTAAAGTTGGTAAAGAACCTATTTTACTAAAGCGCTCTGTTATGGTTTGTAATCGGCTGATATCCTTCTCCATTTCTTCTACATAAGACTGGTCAATCTGTTCTGTTTTTAAAATTTCCATCCAACCAATTAGAGAGGATAATGGTGTCCCAATCTGGTGCGCGGTTTCTTTTGCCATTCCAGACCACAATTTATTTTGCTCTGCGGTTTTAGAACTTTTATAAAAGAAATAGGCTACCGCTGCAAACAAGAAAATAATTAAAAGTAGTGCTAACGGATAGTATTTAAGTTTGTTTAATGTGTCTGAATTTCCGTAGTAAATAGTACCATAAAAATTATCTCCATATTTAACTTCTATAGGAGAATTTTCAGATGTAAATTGGTTCTGAAGTTTCTCAAGATACTTATCGACATCACTTACCATGGTGGTGTCTATATTTTTTAAATTAATTAAGTCTTTATTTTCTCCAATCATAATCATTGGAGTTGTAGAAGTCGTATCCAGCAATATCATAGAAGTTACTGGATTAACATCACTATCCAAATCGTTAAGACTTTTTATAAAATCGCTTTGAGCAGCAGACCAGCTTTGCATTTTAACCCGTTCGTCTACTTTAAATTTTTGGAAAAAGGCATAGGTATTCCACAAAATAAGTGAAATAACTAAAAAAGAACTTATAATAATAATCCACCTAAAAAATGTTCTATTCATAGAAATTAAATAAACTTTCTGTGTTCAATATAATGCAAATCTGTTAATAATATTGTGTTTAACTCTTCGTAATTCATTTTTAAGACCAAGACATAATAACTACCTTTGTAAAAATACCATTTTATGAAATCTTTTGCACCAAAAGACCTAACAACTCCTCAGTTACACAGCTATTTACTAAGTGCAGTTGCACCTAGACCAATTGCTTTTGCAAGCACTATAGATGCAGAAGGTAAACCTAACCTTTCGCCATTTAGTTTTTTTAATGTGTTTAGTGCAAATCCGCCTATATTAATATTCTCTCCAGCCAGACGTGTAAGAGATAATACCACTAAACATACACTAGAAAATGTGGAGGCCGTAAAAGAAGTGGTCATTAATGTGGTAAATCATGACATTGTACAGCAAATGTCTTTAAGCAGTACAGAATATGCTTTAGGTGTTAACGAGTTTACTAAGGCTGGTTTAACTATGCTTAAAAGTGATGTGGTTAAACCCTTTAGAGTAGCCGAAAGTCCTGTACAAATGGAATGTAAGGTAAATGAAATTGTAAAATTAGGAACCGAAGGTGGCGCAGGAAACTTAATTATTTGTGAAGTGGTTAAAATGCATATTAACGAGGCTGTTTTAGATGATAATGGCGCCATAGACCAAGTTAAATTAGATTTGGTATCTCGTGCAGGCGGCAGTTTTTACAGCAGAGCAAAATCTGGTTTTTTTGAAATTCCAAAACCACTAAGCACTTTAGGTATTGGGGTAGATGCATTGCCAGAAGACATTAGAAACAGTACCATTTTATCTGGAAACGATTTAGGATTGTTAGCAAATGTTGAAAAATTACCTTCTAAAAACGAAATAAAAGCCTTTAATTGCGGCTTTAAAAATCAAACTGAAAAGCATCAAGAAGCCAAAAGACTTCTGGAATCTGAAATGGTTACCGAAGCCTGGTTAACACTGCTTTCAGAATAAATAAGACGAATACTAATAATAGATATAATGGAAGTACAAGGAAAAATTAAAATGATTGGAGAAACTGAAACTGTTGGTAACAATGGTTTTAGAAAAAGAGATGTTGTTGTAACTACAGAAGAGCAATACCCACAACACATATCTGTACAATTTGTACAGGATAAAACAGATCTTTTAAACAACTATCAAGTTGGTCAAGATGTTAAGGTAAGTATTAATTTAAGAGGAAGAGAATGGACAAGCCCTCAAGGCGAAACCAAATATTTTAACACCATACAAGGTTGGAGAATTGAAAGCGTGCAAGCTAATGCACCACAAGGTCAAACACCTCCACCACAAGCTTTCGAGCCAGCAACCGATTTAAATGAAGAAGATCACGACGATTTACCGTTTTAATCTTTACAATGTTATAAATTACACAAGCCTCAATAGTTTTCTATTGAGGTTTTTTTATCTTTAAAAATGATTTATTTACGTCCAGAAGATGACTTTCCAGAACTTTCTCAAGCCACAAAAGATGGTTTGTTGGCTATTGGCGGCAATTTAACTTCTAGCAGATTAATTAGTGCTTACCAAAAAGGTATTTTCCCTTGGTTTGAAGATGATGAGCAACTATTGTGGTGGTCTCCAGACCCACGATTTGTACTTTTTCCTGAAGAATTGAAAGTCTCTAAAAGCATGAAACAGTTTTTAAAAAACTGCAATCTTGAAGTCACCATAAATAAAGATTTCAATGCAGTAATTACAGCTTGTTCTAAAATAAACCGACCAGGTCAAGAAGGCACTTGGATTACAATAGGCATGATTAAAGCTTATACAGAATTGCATGAGCTAGGTTTTGCTACCTCGGTAGAAGTTTGGCAAGAAGACAGTCTAGTCGCTGGTTTGTATGGTGTCGACTTAAATAATGGTGTGTTTTGTGGCGAAAGTATGTTTAGCACCATAAGTAATGGCAGTAAAGCTGGCTTTATAACGTTTATACAAAACACCAATTACAAATTAATAGATTGCCAAGTCTACACCAACCATTTAGAAAGTCTTGGCGCTAGAGATATTTCTAGAGAGGCGTTTTTGAAGTTCTTAATTAAGGATTAGTATATAAATTAAGTTTTTTATTACTTATATTCTGGTGTTGGGTAACGTTTTTATTCTTTCAAGTTCTTCGGTAAATAGAAAGCCCGATTCAAACGAACCTTCCGTAATTATTTTTTTCTGTTTCGGACAATATGTGAAAAACGTATATTCAAAATCTAAATCTTTACACCAATAGCCAACCATTATTACATATTCACTATTTTTATGTCTAATATGAACATTAATTGGAATACTAATAACTTGAACTAAAACTTGGTCAGATTTATTAGACATCGAATATTTTTTACCCAAAGAATCATCAAAAAATCTAAATTTATAATCGCTCACAACTTGTTCTACATTGTAAATGTCAATTATAAAAGAAACTTTGTCAGCAGGAATAACTGACTCATTTCGGATTCTAACTTCAATTTCATCAGAAGTTCTGTCTTTATCAGAAATACTTATGTCAGCTATTAATTTGGGCTTTCTACGTTTATCAAATAATGCCTGAACTATTCCGTGAGGTGCTGGTTTAGCTTCTCTTTCAAGTCGTATGTAATATTTTCCATCTGCAGAGCTTTGATGTGGTGGAATTGAACTTTGTGAAACATCAATTAAGAAAATTCCTCCTTCCTCTGTTATAAATTCTACTATTTTTAAATCAGTTGGTATTGGTGTAATGTTTGATGCTATTTTTTGATAAATCCAATCTTTATTTCTGAAATTTGAATAAGTTAAATCTCCTTCGCATATTGTGATTTCATTTTTATTTCGTTTTTCTCTTCGTTCTCGAGGTGAACCAATAATTAATAGACCACCTTCAGTATTTAAAAAAAAGCTGTAATCTCTTTGTATACATCTATAATCTCTACATTACCACTTTTAAATTCTAATACAGAGGTTTCCTCTTGAGGGGTAGAAAAAAAACTTTTAATATCTTCCAAAGTAATTTCTTCTCTGTCTTTATTGAAAATATTAAGTATGTAGTTTGAATTATTCATTGTTCTTTCTAAATGTTACCCAACGTTCTCGTATAAGAATAGTTGCGGTTTTGTATGCGAGGATTTTCCCCAGGAAAATCGGACGTAACAAAATTGCAACTACCTTTGGTTAAGCACTAATGTAGCAATTATTTTTATACATTGTTGGCAACTGGCTTTTTACATAAATGTCAATAACATTCTAATTTGAGAATTTACTAAATCACGTATATAAATTGCAAGCCATCTTTGTGTTTCTTCTCCGAAATGAGCTTCACTAAATTGATTTCTCGTTCTGTCAACAGTGTGAGTTATATTACTTAATAAGGATAAAGCTTCGTCGGGATAATTTTTAATATTTTGTCGTAAGTAAGTTCTAATAATTCTTGCTAATCTAATAATTTCATTTACGCTACTTTGGTCAGGTATATTTGCGTTAACAAAAGATTTAAAAAAACCTTCAAGACAAGTATAACTTAAGGTCGTTGCTCTTTCATAATTTCCTTGTGAAATCGAATTATCAATTTCACTTAAATATCTTGTCAACCTTTCAGCGTTCCATAATTCTTCTGCTATTACGGCATTAGGTACAACGTTGGCTCCATTTAGTAATTCTCTTATTCTTTGAATATTATCATTTTCTTTATTTTCTAAATCCTCTATTATAGAATTTATTATTCCGATTTGAATATCAGGACTAAAGCTTTCTAAAATTTCTAAATAATAATCCTTCCGACTTTTTAATTCGTTTTTTGACCTCATTATGTCAATATATTGAGGATAAGTTGGATGACTTTCATCGAATTCTCTAACCTTTTCTATAAATCTTTTACCAGAAAAATAATCAGGATTTTCTTGAATATTAATTAATGGAAAAAGTAGGTTGTAAATTCTAATTAAGTTCATTGATGATTATGTTTTCAGCTTGTTGTACAACTCGTTATATCACAACTTTTATTACCGATATCGCGTTAAATTTTAGGGCTATCGAAATGTTATGATTACTGTTATCTTGTAAATATAGTTTTTTAAAACAGTTCCCAAAAGACTATTTTTTAACTTATTTACATAAAAAATTAAACCTCGTGGTATCTAAAACAATCAACTTCGTGGTCGTTAACCATACCGGTAGCTTGCATGTGTGCATAAATAACAGTTGAGCCTACAAATTTAAATCCGCGTTTTTTTAAGTCTTTACTTATAGCATCGCTAATTGGTGTATTAGCTGGTGCTTCTTTATAATTTTCAACCTTATTTTTAATAGGTTTTCCGTTTACAAACGCCCAGATATAGTTTGAAAATGAACCAAACTCTTCTTGTATTTTTATAAAGTTTTGCGCGTTTGTAACTGCCGATTTTATCTTCAACTTATTTCTAATAATACTGGCGTTGTTTTGTAGTTCGTTAAGTTTATCTTCTGTGTAATGAGCTATTTTTTTATAGTCAAATCCATCAAACGCAGCTCTAAAATTTTCGCGTTTACGCAAAATAGTAATCCAACTTAAACCAGCTTGAAAGGTTTCTAAAATTAAAAATTCAAACAAAGTGGCATCATCATAAACGGGTTTTCCCCATTCTTGATCATGATAGGCTTCATATAAATCATCGCCAATACACCAACCACATCTATGCTTTTTCATATTTATAAGCTATTTTTTCACCTAAACTAAAAGCAGTTTTAATTTTAAGTTCTTGTAAGTAATAATTTTTTTTGCAACTAAGATATAGAATTATTAGTTTTAAATTATGGAAATAAACACCTTGACCTTGGAAGATATTCTTAATATAAGTCTTCAAAAAGGGATGAATTATTCGGCTTACAGAACTTTGGTTTCGCAATTAGTAGGGCAAAATAGCACCACTGGAAAGGAAAAAACCGAAGCCTTAGCCAATTATACCAAGCTTAACGACAAACGTATGAAGCGTTGGGATAAAACCGTTAAAATTCCTGAAGCGCTTCAACAAAAAATTATAAATTATCCGCACCACCTCAGTTTTTTAGTACTAACTGAAAGTTGGTGTGGTGATGCTGCACATATAATTCCGGTTTTAAATAAAATAGCGGTTTTAAATCCTAAAATTGAATTAAAACTGGTGTTAAGAGATGATAATGAACCTTTAATGAACCACTTTTTAACCAATGGTGGAAAAGCCATACCAAAACTTATAGCTCTAAACCAAGATAAACATATACAATTTACCTACGGACCAAGACCAAAAGAAGCGACGCAATTAGTTAATAACTATAAAACACAACATGGCGCTCTAACTCCAGAATTTAAAGAAGAGTTACAGCACTGGTATAATAAAAATAAGGGACAAGCCGTTTTGGAAGATTTAGAAGCGCTTTTAGAAATATAGTTAACCGGCGTCTAATTAGAATTATGATTTAAGGAAAAAGCCGTTTTTATATAAATTTTTTAACTAAGCTATATACCTTTCTACTACGCTCGCGGAGACGTAATATTAAATACTATAGTCTGTTTCTTGTCTGGTCGAGCGAAGTCGAGACCTATTTATAATACAATAGACCTCTTAGTAAAATCTATTGGAATAAATAGGTAATGGTACCTAATTGACTTGAAGTTGTTGCGGTACTAAAATTAGCACGTTTGGCATATTTTAAAGCTTGTTCTTGCAAACAGCCGTTTGAAGAAGACAAACTACTATTTACTTTTGCGTTAGTAACTTTACCGGAACCATTGACTTCTATACTTATTACAATTTTTCCGCCACCATCACATAAATAAACAGGAATTGGTAAATGGTTAGCAGTTCTATTTACTAAAGAATAGCTTACCGTACTATTTTTATTAGCATTGGAGATGTTGTTGCTTTTTTGCTGCTCTAAAATTCGGTTGGCTTTATCGTAAGCATTGACCTTTTTTTTATCTATTGCAGCTACTTTTTTCGTCTTATTCTCGGTAATGGTATTAGTTTCAGAGAAATCATCTTCCGTTTCGGTAGTTTCTTCTTCTGCCGATTCAAATTTAAAATCTTCAGCTGGAGGAACAACGTAAGCTTGAGCTAAAGCTTTCTGTGTTTCATTAAACGCCTGGTTAGTTTGAGATTCCTGATTGATATCTTGTTCTGTTTCTTCTGTGGGGTCTTCTGGCACTTCTTCAACTACAGTTTCAACTTCAAAAAATTCAATAACAGTACTTCTTTTATCTATAAAAGCCACATTAATTAATAACATAAGCAAGCACACACTTATGCCAAGTGAGATGAGTAATGCCTTATGTTCTCCAGATAATTTCATTATAATACAACTTTAAAGTTAGTTTAAAAGTGTACTTAATGCGTTAAGTTTTTTATAAATTCTTCTATGCTAACCGCATTATTCACATTAAAATCGCCAATTTTTGTACGTCTTAGAGCAGACAAATGGGCTCCAGAATGTAAGGCTTTTCCAAAGTCGTGTGCCAAGGAACGGATATAGGTACCTTTACTACACACCACCTTAAAATCTAAAAAGCGGTCATTAATCTGAGTAATTTCGAAACTTTCAATGGTAATTTTACGAGACTTTATTTCCACACTTTCTCCTGCACGCGCAAATTCATATAAACGCTTGCCTTCTTTTTTTATGGCTGAAAATATGGGTGGATACTGATTTATTTCTCCTGTAAATTGTTTTGTGGTTTCGTGAATTAAGTCTTCTGTAATATGCGAGGTGTCGAAAGTTTGGTCAATTTCGGTCTCGAGATCATAAGAAGGTGTGGTAGCCCCTAAAACAATAGTTCCTGTATATTCTTTAATTTGACCTTGGAACGTATCAATTTGCTTTGTCATTTTACCAGTACAAATCACCAGTAAACCGGTTGCTAAGGGATCTAAAGTACCGGCATGACCTACTTTTATTTTTTTTATGTTGAAGGCTTGCCGTATTTCCCATCGTAATTTATTAACCGCTTGAAAAGACGTCCAATGTAATGGTTTATCTATAAGTAATACTTGTCCTGCCTGATAATCGTCTCCTGTCATAGTTCTTAACTTAGTATTGAAAATCCTATTGCAATACAACCTACAATAGCACAATATATAGCAAAGTAAGACAATTTACTTTTTTTAACCAGAGAAATCATCCAAGTACATGCCACTAATCCCGCTAAAAAAGCAGCAACAAATCCTGCCGATAGTGCTAAGGTATTTTGTCCATCTAAACTTAAATCGCCTCCAATAATATCTTTAGCAATCTTTCCAAAAATTAAAGGAATAACCATTAAAAAAGAAAAACGAGCCGCTTTAGTTTTATCGTTTCCTAATAATACCGATGTAGAAATAGTTGCGCCAGATCTAGAAATACCTGGAAGCATAGCAATAGCCTGAGAGATTCCTATAATAAAAGCATCTTTAAAGTTTACCGGTTTATTCGTGCTTTTAGCTTTATCTGCAAAAAATAATAATACAGCTGTTATTAGCAACATACAGCCTACAAATAAAATATTTGCTCCAAAAAGATCTTCCAATTGTTTTTCAAAAAGTAAACCAATAATTACCGCAGGAATCATTGATACAATAATTTTAACTATAAACTGCGTGTCTTCATCCCAAGAGAACGAGAATAAACTTTTTAAAATACTTAAAATATCTTTTCTAAAAACAACTACGGTACTTAATGCAGTTGCAAAGTGTAATAATACAGTTAACAGTAAACTTTCTTCAGGTAAGGATTGATCGCCAAGAATGGCTTTACCTAATTCCAAATGCCCACTTGAGGATACGGGTAAAAACTCGGTTAAACCTTGTATAATACCTAAAATAATTGAATCTAAAATGTCCATGACACAAAAGTATTAAAAAGAAAGATTAATACTTCAAATATATAACACTAGACGTCTTTTTTGTCTTCTTTACGCGTTAATATAGCATAAACCTGTATGCCAAACCCTATTATAATTAAAGCTGGAGCCAAACGAATACGTCTCCATGAAAATATCGCATCGCTAAACACATTAGGGTCGTCACTGCCTCCGCCAGACATTAAAATAAAACCTAAAGCCATTACTGCAAGACCAATAAACATAAATTTATAGTTGCGTTTTCCAAAAACAAATTCCTTTTCCTGAGAAGATTTAGCCATGATTTAATTTTTTAAACGATAAAAATACTATAATTAATACAATTGATCGGTTTTTAGATTTAAAAAGCGTTGCGTTGCTAAGAACGTTGAAAACCACGTAATTAAAATACCTAACAAAAAGACTCCAGCAAACAGCGCAATTAAATAGACCTGATTGGTTAATAGGGTTAATTCTGGGAATGTTTTATCTATATAATACAATACAAAGCCCATGCCTATTAAAGCAATAATTGCACCTATAATTCCCAACTTAATACTATTTAAAATAAATGGCCATCTAATAAAACGTTTTGTGGCTCCAACCATTTGCATGGTTTTTATGGTAAATCGTTTTGAGTAGACCGAAAGTCTTATAGAACTATTTATTAATAACACCGCAATTAAAGTAAAAATACCGCTTAATAATAGTACCCAGAAGCTAATTTTCCTAACATTATCGTTCATTAAGTTTACCAGGTCATTATCGTAACTTACTTCGGCTACAAAGTTTTTAGACAAGGCATCTTTACTAATTTCTTCCAATTTTTCAGAAGTTACAAAATCGGCTTTTAAATTAATATCTATAGAGTTTTGCAGCGGATTAAACCCTAAAAACTGCATAAAATCTTCGCCATTTTCAGCTTTTAAAATTTCTGCAGCTTGTTCTTTAGACACGTAATTAGTAGATTTTACATAATCTGCAATTGCCAAACTTTTTTCTAATTGCTTAATTTCTATGTCTTTTGCAGTATCTTTTAAATAAATAGTTACGGTAACCTGCTCTCTAAAATGATTGGCTACTTTATTGGCATTAATAACTAAAAGACCTAAAAGACCCAATAAAAATAATACAAGTGCAATACTTAATACTACAGAGAAATAGGACGAAATTAATTTACGTTTTTGAAATTTATCAAAAGAGGAACTCATAGAAACTTAATTATTAGGTAAAAATAAAAAGAATTTAATTCTTATAATGATTACAACGTATAATCTTTTAATCTTCTTATAATAAGTTTAAATTTGCGTCTTATTAAGCTGAAAAAACAACTCATGCACTATAATTTTAACGACATTGAAGCCAAATGGCAAAAATATTGGAATGACCACCAAACGTTTAAAGCCTCTAATAACTCAGATAAACCGAAATATTATGTTTTAGACATGTTTCCTTATCCGTCTGGAGCAGGTTTACATGTTGGGCATCCGTTAGGATATATAGCAAGCGATATTTATGCGCGTTACAAGCGTCACCAAGGTTTTAATGTACTTCACCCGCAAGGTTATGATAGTTTTGGATTACCTGCAGAGCAGTATGCCATACAAACAGGACAACATCCAAAAAATACCACGGAAATCAACATTGATGGTTGTCTGGACAATGAAGGAAATTTGATAAAAAAATATCTTAAGGATGATGGGACTATAAAAGACTCAGCTTTAATTGAAAAAGGCAAAATTATTTCAGTTAAAGATGAAAATTATCAAAATTATGTCATCAAAGGATACAGAAGACAGCTAGATAAAATTGGTTTTTCTTTCGATTGGTCTCGAGAAGTGCGCACCAGCGACCCAGACTATTACAAATGGACACAGTGGATTTTTATTCAGTTATTTGAGTCTTGGTATAACAACGAGACTAATAAGGCAGAACCTATAGATAGCTTAACTGCAATATTTTCTTCGGAAGGAAATGCAAACGTTAACGCGGTTTGCGATGAAGATATTGAAGCCTTTACTGCAGACCAATGGAATGCGTTTTCTTCTGAAAAACAACAAGATATTTTATTACAATACCGCTTAACTTATTTAGCCGAAACTGAAGTTAATTGGTGTCCGGTTTTAGGAACCGTATTAGCTAACGACGAAATTGTTAATGGCGTTTCAGAGCGTGGTGGACATCCCGTTATTCGTAAAAAAATGACTCAATGGTCTATGCGTATTTCCGCTTATGCCGAACGTTTATTACAAGGTTTAGAAACCGTAGATTTTACAGAATCGCTAAAGGAAACACAACGTAATTGGATTGGAAAATCTCAAGGCGCAGAAGTAGAATTCAGAATTCAGAATTCAGAATTCAGAATTTCCGTTTTTACGACGCGACCAGACACTATTTTTGGCGTTAGTTTTATGACATTGGCGCCAGAACACGACTTGGTAAACAAAATTACCACACCAGAACAACAACAAGCGGTTAACGACTATATAGAAGCTACCGCAAAACGTAGCGAACGCGATAGAATGGCAGATGTAAAAACCATTTCTGGTGTATTTACAGGTGCCTATGCAGAACATCCATTTACTAAAGAGCCCATTCCAGTTTGGATAGGCGATTACGTGTTAGCAAGCTACGGAACTGGAGCAGTTATGGCAGTACCTTGTGGCGACCAACGTGATTACGATTTTGCCAAACATTTTAATATTCCTATTCCTAATATTTTTGAAGGTGTAGACATTTCTACCGAAGCTTTTACAGGAAAAGATAACGTTGTTATTGCCAATAGCGGTTTCCTAAATGGTTTAAACTACAAAAAAGCCACTAAATTGGCTATTTACAACTTAGAACAATTAGGTCAAGGAAAAGGAAAAACCAATTACCGCTTACGTGATGCTGTTTTTAGTCGTCAACGTTATTGGGGCGAACCATTTCCGGTTTATTATGTAAATGGCAAACCACAAATGATTGCTACAGAACATTTACCAATTGTATTACCAGAAGTAGAAAAATATTTACCAACCGAAGAAGGCGAGCCACCATTAGGTCGCGCCGATGTTTGGGCTTGGTGTACAAAAACAAATAAAGTGGTCAGTAACCAGTTAATAGACCATAAAACAGTATTTCCTTTAGAGTTAAATACTATGCCAGGTTGGGCAGGAAGTTCTTGGTATTTCTTTAGATATATGGAAGAAAAAGCCAATAGAGACCAAGCTTTTGCAAGTGAAGACGCGCTTAACTATTGGGAAAGTGTCGATTTATACATTGGTGGTAGCGAGCATGCTACGGGACATTTACTATACTCTCGTTTTTGGGTAAAATTCCTAAAAGATAGAGGTTTTGTAAACATTGAAGAACCTTTTAAAAAGCTCATTAACCAAGGAATGATTTTGGGGACAAGTGCTTTTGCAAGTATACTTAAGTTCGACCCTATAAACATTAGCGAAAATCAAATGGAAGATATTTCGAAATTAATCAAAAGAATCGGAAGTATCTTTATTAGTTATGATTATAAAAAAATAATCCCAAATTCAACTAAACAATTAAGTCTTGAAGAATTAAAAAATATTGATGAAAATTTATTCAACAATATTGATGAATTAATTGATTTAGATAGTTTACCGACTCTAAGGACAAATGAAATATTTATTTATATTGAGCCATTTTACCCTATTAATATAAATTTTGTAGATACTTCAAACAAAATTATATTTAATCAAAACTTTTTAATTGACCACATGTATTTAAACTTCAAGAAAAAAGCTATTTTAAATTCCGAAAATGAATTTATAGTTTCTCGTGAGGTTGAAAAAATGTCGAAATCTAAATATAACGTTGTTAGTCCAGATGCCATTTGTGCCGAATATGGTGCCGATAGTTTACGTTTATACGAAATGTTTTTAGGACCATTAGAGCAATACAAACCTTGGAATACAGCAGGCATTACAGGTGTGCATGGTTTCCTTAAAAAACTTTGGAAATTATATATAGACGATAATGGTGTAAAAGTAACCGATGCAGAGCCAACAAAAGACAACTTGAAAACGTTACATAAAACCATTAAAAAGGTACAAGAAGACATAGAGAATTTCTCTTTCAACACGTCGGTTTCTACCTTTATGATTGCGGTTAACGAGCTTGGTGCTCAAAAATGCACCAGTCGTGAGATTTTAGAACCGTTATTGGTATTAATTTCGCCTTATGCGCCACACATTGCTGAAGAACTATACAGTTTGTTAGGTCATACAACTTCTATTTCTACAGTTACTTTTCCAAAATTTGACGAAAGTCACTTAATAGAAAGCAGCAAAGTGTATCCGGTATCTTTTAATGGTAAAATGCGTTTTACTATGGAGCTACCATTAGATCTTAGTAAAGACGAAATTGAGAAAATTGTTATGGCAGACGAAAGAACCCAAAAACAATTAGACGGAAAAACACCTAAGAAAGTAATTATTGTTCCAGGTAAAATTATCAACCTAGCTGGTTTTTAATACAGCATATTATAAATAAAAAAGAGCGCCATGTGCGCTCTTTTTTATTTTTTAAAAATACTATATACGGGAAAGTGGTCGCTATAACCACCTTTATAACTTTTCCCCACATAGGTTCGGTAAGGTGTTCCCTTATAATCACCTTCCTGTTGTTTTAAAAATTCAGGGTCAAAGATATTTGCGGTATCAAATTTTAAGCTGTTTTTTTTACGTTCAAAACAGTTTATAGATAAAATAATCTGGTCAAATAAGTTCCACTCGCCACGATGTACCGTAGTACCACGATCTATAGACAGTAAGGTATCCATCGGGTTGTACAACTGATTGTTATTAACTAGATTTTTTACACTTTCACTACTCGGATCGTCGTTAAAATCGCCCATTATAATAATCTTAGCCTGTTCATTTTTACTTCTAATATTTTGTATGGTTTCTGAAACAAGATTTGAAACCTCTAGTCGTTTGGTACCATTTTCATTATCACTACGTTTAGATGGCCAATGGTTGACTAACACATCTAATTTTTCGCCCATAAACTTTCCGTAAACATGTAAAATATCTCTGGTATAATCGACATCTCCATTAGCTTCTTCAAACACAATTGCTTTCACTTCAGCATGAATAACTTCAAATTTTTCAGAATTATACAGTAAAGCCACGTCAATACCGCGCTCATCTTTAGAATCGAAATGCACGTATTTATAATTGCCATTTGCTAATGCTTCAGCCTGAATTAAATCGTTTAAAACTTGTTTATTTTCAACTTCAGCTAAACCAACTATTACTGGCAAATCCTGTGTTTCTGCTATACCAATCTGAGAAATCGCATAACTAATTTTTTTAATTTTATTCTTGTAGCGTTTTAAAGTCCAACGCATTTCCGAGTTTTCGGTAAAATCGGAATCATGTTTTAATTTATCGTTATAAATATCAAACAGGTTTTCAATATTATAAAATGCAAAACAATAGCGTTTTTTGCTGCGAAATGGGTTTTTTATCAAAGTTAAATATTTTGTAAGGTTTAAAAATACAAAATAATAAGTCTAAGCAAATGATTAACTTTGTAGTCTTATTATAATCTATGTTAGAAAAAAAAGATATTAGTTTAGAACGTTGCGTTTTAATTGGAGTAATAACCCAAGAACAAGACGAAGTAAAATCCAAAGAATACTTAGACGAGTTAGAGTTTTTAACCTATACCGCTGGTGGAGAAACCATAAAGCGTTTTACCCAGAAAATGGAGATGCCTAACCCTAAAACCTTTTTAGGAACAGGTAAGTTAGATGATGTTAGGCAATTTATAGAATCTAATGATATTGGAACCGCTATTTTTGATGATGAATTATCGGCTTCTCAACAACGTAATATTGGTGAAATATTACAATGTAAAGTTTTAGACAGGACCAATCTAATCTTAGATATTTTTGCACAACGTGCACAAACTAGTTATGCGCGTACACAGGTAGAATTAGCACAATGCGAATATTTGCTACCAAGATTACGAGGAATGTGGACGCACCTTGAACGTCAAAAAGGTGGTATTGGTATGCGTGGACCTGGTGAAACAGAGATTGAAACCGATAGACGTATTGTAAGAGATAAAATAGCGCTCTTAAAAAAGAAAATTGAAGTCATAGACAAGCAGCAAGCTGTACAACGAGGAAATCGCGGTAAAATGGTTCGTGTGGCTTTAGTAGGTTACACCAATGTTGGAAAATCTACTTTAATGAATACTATTAGTAAAAGTAAAGTTTTTGCCGAGAACAAGCTTTTTGCAACTTTAGATACGACTGTTCGTAAAGTCGTTATTCAGAACCTGCCATTTTTATTAAGTGATACGGTTGGGTTTATTAGAAAACTTCCTACACAATTGGTGGACAGTTTTAAGAGTACTTTGGATGAAGTGCGTGAAGCCGATTTACTGTTACACGTGGTAGATATTTCTCATCCTAATTTTGAAGATCATATCGCATCTGTAAATAAAATTTTAGGCGAAATACATTGTGCAGATAAAGCTACAATCATGGTGTTTAATAAAATTGATGCTTATGAAGCGGAACCTTTTGACGAAACCGATTTAATAGCGATAAGAACAAAAGCACATTATAGTTTAAGTGAATGGAAAAAAACTTGGATGAATAAAATTGGAAATAATGCTTTATTTATTTCTGCAACAAACAAAGAAAATCTTGAAGATTTTAAAGCCAGAGTTTACCAAGAAGTAAGAGATATACACGTAACACGTTTTCCGTACAACGAATTTTTATATCCGGATTACGATTATGACAATATGGGTGAAGAAGAATAACCATTCTTTATCTTTTCAAAATAAAAAGCCACACTAAATAGTGTGGCTTTTTATTTTTAATCAGATTGAAAGGGATTTAAAAAGTATAGTTAAACCCTAAACCAAACACTTCTCTAATCTGAAACCCTTTAGAGCCATCGTTAGTAATAACGTTATCATCATAAATAGCTTGAAATGCGATGTTAGCCGACATAAATTTATTAATCTTCATAGCTAAATTCATGGTGTAATCGATATCTACATTTTGTGGCTTATCTAAGTAGTTAGAATATAAGTTTAAAATGTTTTCCATAGTTACATTCTCTACCAATTTAAGCTTGTAATACGCGTTTAAAGAGGCTCCAAATTCAAAACGAGAGGTTTCATTAGCTTCTACACCAAAATAACCACCAGCATCGTTAAATTCATCTTCAAAACCAGGCGCAACCGCAGTAAATTCATCATGTACAAATATAAAACGTGCTGTAGCAGGCGCTATGTTTACACTTAAATTATTAGATTTTTTCCATAACATTCCAGGTCCAACCTGTAAATAAGCAGGAGAGAAAAAGTGAGTTATTTTTTCTCCGTCCTCATTGAAACCAGAATCCATTTGTGTTTTAAAGTTTAAAAAAGCTGAATAAAACCAAGTTGCACTACCTTTTACTTCCTTTCCTAATAAAGACGTAAACTCTAAGCGGTCATCTGTTTTTGTAAAGTTTTCAGCATCGTCTATTTTTGTAACACCGTAAGCTACAATAAATCTGTTATCCCAGATAATATCATCATTTACATAGTTAAAATCGTAATTTAAAGATAAGTTACCTGCAATACTAGATACACCACCTGCAGTCCAGTTATTGTTAAATGCCGATTGGTTAAACAATACTTGAAATTGCCCAGATCTAGTCCATCCTTGCTTTGTAGAATCTGCTTCTTTGTCTTGCGCATTCATTGAAACCAGTCCAACAAATAATGCCATAATAAGTGTTAGTTTTTTCATGTCTTTTTAATTTTGAAAATGCAAAAGTACTATTTCTTTATAGTTTAGAAAATAGAAAAATGTCTTATTTCTGAAAAGTCTATAACTATCTTATCACTTACGCTTATATAAAGGCACAGCAGAACAAGCTTCTCCAAACATGATGGATTTAGCAATTGGTTTTAATAAGTTGGTTGCCATAATATAAGCACTATTAGGTACCGGCTTTTTAGCACAGCCTTTTATAATTACGGGCTTATCCTTAAACTCGGTAAGATCTAAATCTTGTAATTGATTTTGATATAATGTGGTTTCTAGTGCTACTAAATCTCCTGAAGCAGTGTAAGCAGAATGAGGCTGCAATGCAATAGCAATTAACATATAAGCCCAATCTGGCACTATGGCATCTGTACTACAATATATAGCAACATAGCAAGACTTATACTGTTCCCAATTATGAGTTTTAACGCGTTCTCTAAAATCTTTTTCTCTAAGAATTAACTCATGTTCCAACCAATCTTTTAAGTCAATAACAATACGTGGTCCAGGCACATAATAATCTTCAAGGTCAAAAACCTTTAAAACACTATTGGATACGCGATTTATAATTTCGTCTGGCATACTAAAAAGAAGTGGTTATATTAATACAAATTAAAGCATTCCTAATTCCAGCTTAGCTTCTTCACTCATTAAGTCCTGAGTCCAAGGTGGATCGAATGTAATTTCTACTTCTGCGTCGTTAACATCTTTTAAAGATCTTACCTTATCCTCTACTTCTTTTGGTAAAGTTTCGGCTACCGGGCAATTAGGTGTGGTTAAAGTCATTAAAATTTTAACATCGTAATCTTCATTTACAAACACATCATAGATTAATCCTAGTTCGTATATGTCTACAGGAATTTCCGGATCAAAAATGGTTTTTAAAACTTTTACAATTTTTTCACCTAATTCTGCTGTATCTATAGTTGTTTCGCTCATGTTATTATAAATTTAATCAATTAAAAAACTTTAATTAACTTGGGTTTGGTATGCAATAGCATACATTTTTAATTGCTTAATCATGCTGACTAGGCCATTTGCTCGTGTTGGAGACAAATGTTCTTTCAGTCCAATTTCATCTATAAAATCGGTATTGGCTTCCATGATAGCCTTTGGAGATTGGTTTGAAAATACACGGATAAGTATAGCAATAATCCCTTTGGTAATTATGGCATCACTATCTGCCGTAAACTCAATTTTATTATCATTAAATTCGGCATGAACCCAAACTTTACTTTGGCAACCTTTTATAATATTATCTTCCGTTTTAAATTGCTCGTCTATTAAGGGTAATGTTTTACCAAGATCTATCATATACTGGTAACGCTCTTCCCAATCTTCAAACATAGAAAATTCGTCAATAATATCTTCCTGTATCTCTTGTATGCTTTGCATGTCTAAAACTTCATTTTAAGTATTCAGTGCAAAATTAATGAAAAGCCTTGTAATGACCTTAGTTTTTAGATGGTATTAACGACATCATTTTATCAATAATGGGAGCAATAGCTTTATGAGGGTTTCCAGCATCAAAAGTTGGAGTTTGAAGACCTTCTTCATCTTTTTGTACATATATTGAAAAAGTTGCGTGTGCAGCGCCATCATATTGGTGCGCTTTGCTTGGAGCTTCTAAACTCGGTATTGTTTTAACATCTAAGTCTGCCATAAGTAGCATCAAGTCGTTCCAATTTTTTTCTGTATTTGAAATAGCTATTAACTCGTCATTACGATTTAGTTTATAGTTTATAAATTTTTCTGTAATTCTAACCAAAATATGAGAACCTCTTGAGTTTGCTGTATATTCTAACATTTGTATGTTATTAATCATGTCTCTTTTTTCTTGGGTTAGACTACTATAATTATCACCAGTGTTTGAAGCTAAATCTTTAGAGCCTCCACAGGCATTTATCATAATGGTACTGAATATTATTAGTATAAATTTCATAAGAATAGTTTTTGTTCTCTTAATAATACAAAAAAGACGCCAAAAATGGCGTCTTTTACTTTAAAGTATTTTATAATTAATTTGCCATAGCTGCTCTTGGTCCACCTGAAGCAAAAATAGAACGCATTCTTACTTTTTGACCACTAGAGAACATACTCATACAAGCATCATTTGTGTAATCCATATAATTCATGGTCATATCATTAGATCTACAGTTTACAGTAGGATAAGATGGGCATCCATAATTTGGACCGTCTGAGCTTGGTGTATCTGCTACAAAATCATCCTGACGACATCTTCCATCTCCCCATATGTGGCGTAAGTTTAAATAGTGTCCAACTTCATGTGTTAAAGTTCTACCACCATCAAAAGGTGCTGCTACATAACCCGTTGTCCCAAAATACTGAGGTGAAACTACCACTCCATCTGTACTCGCTGGACCTCCTGGAAATTGTGCGTATCCTAAAATACCACCACCAATATTACATACCCAGATGTTTAAATGCGTATTTGGAGATACAGGTGGATAAGCTATTTTCATAGCATCATTTGTACCCCATGAAGTTCTAGAGTTTGAATATCTAAATGTATTGGCTAGCGTAAAGTTAATTTCTGAATCTGCTGCTAAACCAGAAAATTCACTAGGAATTGAGTTGGCATCAGAGTTCGTTTTTCTAAAATCTTGATTTAAAACATTTATTTGTGAATTAATTTGAGAACTACTAATGTTTTCATTAGAGTTACTATAAATAACATGTACATAAACTGGAATATTTATTACTCCTAAATTATCTGAAGTGTCACCACCACCAGTTCCTCCATCAGAACCACCGCCTCCATTATTTCCATTTCCATTTCCGTTTCCAGGTTTCATGTTTGCAGCAAATACTCTAGAATTGTATTCGATATCATACATTTTTTTATTTAAACCTTTATTCTCATTTAACAAGCGGTTTAAGTTAACCATAGAATAACACGAAGATTTTCCGTTAGCCATTCTATTTTGTTCATCTATATCTGCGTCTGTATAAAGGTAGAAATCGGACATATCTACTTTATTCTGCGTATCGGTATTTGCGATTTCATCAGATTTGTCATCGCTACAAGATGTAGCAAATAAACCTAGTGCTGTTAGAATTAAAAATGTTTTTTTCATAAATAATTATATTTAATTAATATTCTCTATGAACTTATTAATTATTTATGAGTTTTGTTGTGAATTTATCTCATTTATGATATCATTAACGTTTCGTTAACAATTAAAAAACATCCTTTAACTCAACATCATTTTTGCTTTTTTAACTCCTGCTACTAATGCATCTACCTCATTTTTAGTGTTGTAGAAAGCAAATGAAGCTCTTACGGTTCCCGGAATATTATAAAATGTCATAATTGGTTGTGCACAATGGTGACCTGTTCTTACCGCAATACCCATTTTATCTAGTAAAGTTCCAACATCGTAGGGATGAATATCTTCCAGATTAAATGATATTACAGAGGTTTTGTCTTTTGAGGTTCCAAATATTTTTAGTCCTTCAATTTTAAGTAATTCTGACGTGGCATAGTCTAAAAGTTCATGCTCGTAAGTGGCAATGTTATCGAAACCTATCGCATTCATATAATCTATTGCCGCTCCAAAAGCAATACCACCACAAATGTTTGGAGTTCCAGCTTCAAATTTATGAGGCAAACCTGCATAGGTGGTTTTTTCAAAACTCACTGTTGCAATCATTTCTCCTCCACCTTGGTAAGGTGGCAATTTTTCCAACCATTCTTGTTTCCCGTATAGCATACCAACGCCGGTTGGACCGCACATTTTATGGGCAGAGGTCACATAAAAATCGACATCTAAAGCCTGAACATCTGGTTTTAAATGCGGACAAGCCTGAGCACCATCTATTAAAACCGCTGCGCCCACCTGACGCGCTTGTTTTATGATGTAATCGATAGGGTTTATAGTTCCTAACGCATTTGAAATATGGTTGGTAAACACCAACTTGGTTTTAGGGTTTAGTAAACTGTTATAAGCATCCATATCTAAAGCACCTTCCAATGTCATAGGAATGACCTTTAAAATTGCTCCAGTTTTCTCACAAAGCATTTGCCAAGGGACAATATTACTATGATGTTCTAAAGCCGAAACAATGATTTCGTCTCCTTTTTCTAATAGCGAAGCAAAGCCATGTGCCACTAAATTGATGCTCTCTGTTGTTCCTGAAGTTAGAATAATTTCGTAAGCTTCTTTAGCATTAAAATGCTTTTGGATTTTAAGACGTGCTTCTTCATATTTATCGGTTGCTTCTTGACTTAAACTATGCACACCACGATGTATATTAGCATTGTAATTACTATAATAATCTACAATAACATCTATTACCTGTTGTGGCGTTTGGGAAGTTGCACCATTATCTAAATAGACTAATGGCTTACCATTAACTTCTCTTTTTAAGATTGGGAAATCTTCTCTTATTTTCTTTACATCTAGCATACTACAAAAATACGCTTTGTTAGTTTAATAGAGAATTTTTTTATGGATTTCGAGTTAAAAATAAGTGTACGCGTTACTACTAGAGGTACATCTTACCACATTACCATAGGCGTCATATTCTGGATTTTTGCAAACTATAGATTGTGCATTTGCAGAATAACCATTCTCTTTAACCAATTCATCTATAAGTGTCCCATTTTGGTTGTAGGTTTGATTAATAATGTAGTAACCATTACCTCTAGAATATGTTATTTTACCATCTTTAAAATTTGAATAATCATAGCTATTGTAAAAGCCTGTGTTTTCCTCATTATCCGACCATAATCTGCTTTCAACAAGTCTTTTATTATCGTCATATGTATAGGTCGCTATTTCGTTTTTAAAACTATAGTTATGTACCGATTTATCTGTTATTTCTTTTACTAATAGATTGTTTTTATACTCAAAAGTCATTGGATCTATTTGGTAGTAATCTGGTAAATTTTCTGACTCTAGAAGTTTAAAATTAGTGATAAAGTCTTTTTCGTTTTTAGTGTATTCAGTTTTCATCCAACCATTATCTTCTACATAAGAAACTTTATGAATGGTGTTGTTATTAGGATAAAAATAGGCTTCATTTAGAGTTTTATTTCCTTCGCTGTCTATAACGTAAACTTTATCTAATTGCTTTTGTGCATTAAACTCGTAATAATAATACTGATTTATATGTGCTGTTTTTACTGGACCTTTTAAGTTAAAATGTTCTAGCTTATATTTTAAAGCTACTGGGTTAAAAGGCGCTTTTGCAATTGAAGGGTTTTGTTGTGCATTAACGTTTACTATAAAGAAAACGATTAAAATTTTAACGATAGTTTTCATGCTTTTAGATTTTAATATAAACCTCTAAAAAACTCGATGAATAAACCATACGTCAATTGTCGTATTTTTTTAGCCTTGATAGAAGCGGCATCCTTTTTTTGCTTTGGCAAATGGCAAAAAAAGATTTAGTGGATAGCAAGATGAGCTCCAAATAAAAAAGCAGCTACTTAAAAGTAACTGCTTTAATATATAAGTTTTAAGCTTTTACAAATCAAAACCTATTTTAACCGCTAATTTGTTTGCAATTAATTTGGTGATGCGTTGTTTTAATTCTGGTATTTTAACAGAGCTTAATACGTTGTTACTAAAGGCATACATTAATAAGGCTTTAGCTTCTTTTTCTGGAATACCACGTTGTTTCATGTAAAACAATGCACTTTCGTCTAGTTGTCCAATAGTACAACCATGAGAACATTTAACATCGTCTGCAAAAATTTCTAATTGTGGTTTTGTATTAATAGTGGCTTTATCGCTAGTTAATATGTTATTATTAGCTTGGAAAGCGTTGGTTTTTTGTGCTTCTTTTTCTACTAAAACCTTACCATTAAATACACCGGTAGAATTATCGTTAAAAATTCCTTTATAATCCTGGTGACTTTCGCAATTTGGCTCGATATGGTGAACCAATGTATTATGGTCTACGTGTTGTTTATCTCCAATAATAGTAATTCCTTTCATGGTCGAGTCTAAATACTCTCCATTTTGATAGAAATTTAAATTATTACGAGTTAATTTACCACCAAATGAAAACGTGTGTACCGATGCAAAACTTTTATCTTTTTGCTCTACAAACGTACTATCTATTAATGAAGCTTCTTGATTATCGTTTTGAATTTTATAGTAGTCTAACTGGGCACTTTTATTTACAAATATTTCGGTTACAGAATTTGTAAATACGGGATTACTGGTTAAACTCTGGTGACGCTCTATAATTTGAACTTGTGCATTCTCCTCGACTACAATTAAGTTTCTGGGTTGCAGCATTAAAGCCGACTCATTTCCTGTTGAAAAGTGTACAATCTGAATTGGTTTTTCAACCACTTTATGTTTTGGAATATGAATGTATGCGCCTTCCTTAGAAAAAGCAGTGTTTAAAGCTGTTAAGCTGGTTTGCTTAGCTACTTTATTAAAATATTGATTGACAGTCGCTTTATATTTTTCTTTTTCTAATGCTGAAGACATTAAACACACATCGATACCTTCATGAGTAGTTTGAGAAAGATGTGAAGAATATTTACCGTCTATAAATACAATTTTATAGGTGTCTATATCATGAATAAAGTATTTTTTTACATCGCTATACTCTATGGCATTTTCCTGCTTAGGAAATACACTGTAATCTTGCTTTGTAATACTTTTAAGTGATGTATACTTCCAGTCTTCTTCCTTTTTAGATGGAAAACCTTGAGTTTCAAATATTTTTATTGCCTCACTTCTGATGTCATGAATACTAGAGTGTACGTCGACATGATCTTCAAACGCTAAAAACGAGGTTAATATTTTATCTTTTAAATCCATTGTTTTGAGTCTTCAGTAAACAGTCTGTAGTATATTCTACAAAAAACTGTATTCTTTTACTTATTTTATAATAGCTTTAGTTGATATCTGTAATTGGCAAAATTTCAAATTTGCCAAAAGAAATTAAACAACTTAAACCTATTATGCTTTCATTTCTTCTTTAATCCAGTCGTAACCTTTTTCTTCTAGCTTTAAGGCTAAAGAGGCATCTCCAGATTTAACAATTTTACCATCCATTAAAACATGTACAAAATCTGGTACAATATAGTCTAATAGTCTTTGGTAATGGGTGATAACAATAACAGCATTGTCTTTACTCTTTAGTTTATTAACACCATTTGAAACAATTCGCAAGGCATCGATATCTAAACCAGAATCTGTTTCATCTAAAATAGCCAGTTTTGGTTCCAGCATAGCCATTTGAAAAATTTCATTACGCTTTTTCTCTCCTCCAGAAAACCCTTCATTTAAAGAACGAGATAAAAACTTACGGTCAATTTCTAAAAGTTCTGCTTTTTCCTTTATCATTTTAAGCATTTCATTAGCAGGCATATCTTCTAAACCTTTAGCTTTACGCGTTTCATTAATTGCTGTTTTCATGAAATTGGTTACAGAAACACCAGGAATTTCTACTGGATATTGAAATGACAAGAAAATCCCTTTATGTGCACGCTCTTCAGCCGATAAATCTTCAATATTTTCTTTGTCTAAAAGAATTCTTCCTTCTGTAATTTCGTACTCTTCTTTACCTGCCACTACAGAAGCTAAAGTACTTTTACCAGCACCATTAGGTCCCATAATAGCATGAACTTCTCCAGGTTTAACGTCTAAATTAATTCCTTTTAAAATGGCTTTATCACCAATATTTGAGTGTAAATTTTCTATTTTAAGCATTATAATTTGTTTCGTTTATTTTAAAACTTATTGTTTTTCTAATGTAATAACTTCGTTTTCTTTTGCTGGTAAAGCCTCCACAGAAATAATTTTTTTAATATTTATTCTAAAATCCCAGCCTTCTTCTCCTTCAGGTTTTTTTTCAATAAGTCCTTTAACTCGTGCTTTTACCATATCGGTATCTTGTTTTTTTAAAGGCTTAGCCATATTTACAAGTTCCTGACTTTTTTCATTCATAACAACCCCAAACAAGCTTGTTGGTGTTTGAAAAACTGCAGCATCTGCATAGTAAATAAAATTACCTTCTAAAAGTGTAAAACCATCATTTTCGTCTTCAGAAGTGTTTACCACTTCATCTTGATTGTTTTCTTTTTGATCTGTCTTACACGCGGTTGCTATAAGGCATAAAACAATTAAAGTAATTACTTTTTTCATGATTTACTTATTAATACATACGTCTGTTATACGTGTTGAAATCATTTAAGTCATGCTGAATGATTACACGTGCATTTTTACTTTCTACAAATGTTTCAAAATCTTCAATCGATTTTTGACTTTGTGGAATATCAAAATTAAATTGTGGAACAATACCCGATTCTCTATTTTCTCTAAAATGGTAAATGTCTCCAGAAAGTATTATTGGTCCTTCATTTGGCAAATCTAAAAACAATACTTGATGTCCAGCAGTATGTCCTGGCATAGATTTAATAATTACTGAACCGTCTCCAAACACATCGTAATCTCCATTAACAACCTCTTTATTTTCTAAAGTCGCAAAAGAACTTACATCATAAAACGCATTGTTTTTAATTTCAGGACTGTTAATAAAATCCATTTCTTTTTGTTGTACTATCCATTTAGCATTTGAAAACGCATTAGCTGCTCCTGTATGATCAAAATGAATATGAGAAAATGCAATGTGAGTAATATCTTTAGGTGTTATTTTCAATTTTGCAAATTGATTCTTTAAAGAGTCTGGTCTTGATATAGTAAAAGCACCATCTGGGGTTGTGTAAGGTTCTTTCCCTACAATACCTTCTGGTAAACCTGTGTCCCAAAGTAACTTTCCTTTTGGATGATTAATGACATAATAGGCATTTGCTAAAAGTTTAGACTCTCCTTTATACGTCTCGCCTTGAGCAAATATGTTTAAGTTGTTGGCTTTTATATTACCACCATCTAAAATGTATAAACTTATTTCGGGTTTGTCTGTAGTTTCTTCGACAGTTTCTGTATTTTTTTTATCTTTTTTACAAGCAAAAACACTTACTAGAATGACGAATAGTATACTAAATCTTTTCATATTCTTTAATTTTAACCTACAGAACCTTCTAAACTAATTTCAAGTAATTTTTGTGCTTCTACTGCAAACTCCATTGGTAGCTTATTTAATACTTCCTTACTAAAACCATTAACAATTAAGGCAATAGCTTTTTCTGTATCTATACCACGCTGGTTACAGTAAAAAATCTGGTCTTCACCAATTTTACTTGTGGTCGCTTCGTGTTCTATTTGAGCTGTTTTATTTTTTGTTTCTATGTATGGAAATGTATGTGCACCACATTCATTACCCATTAATAAACTATCACATTGCGAAAAATTTCTTGCGTTTTCGGCTCGAGAATTTATTTGAACTAATCCTCTATATGAGTTTTGGGATTTTCCAGCTGAAATACCTTTAGAAATAATGGTAGACTTAGTGTTTTTTCCTAAGTGAATCATTTTTGTTCCAGTATCTGCCTGCTGATGGTTATTGGTAACCGCTATAGAATAAAATTCTCCAGTAGAGTTATCGCCTTTTAGAATACATGACGGATATTTCCAAGTTACAGCCGATCCGGTTTCTACCTGAGTCCATGATATTTTAGAATTCGTTTCACATAATCCTCTTTTAGTCACGAAATTGTAAACTCCACCTTTTCCTTCAGAGTTTCCCGGATACCAGTTTTGAACTGTACTATATTTAATTTCGGCATCATCTAAAGCAATAAGCTCTACAACCGCTGCGTGTAATTGATTTTCGTCACGACTTGGCGCTGTACAACCTTCTAAATAAGACACATAACTACCTTCATCTGCAATTACTAAAGTTCTTTCAAACTGCCCGGTTCCTGCCTGATTAATTCTGAAATATGTAGATAATTCCATAGGACAACGCACGCCTTTTGGAATATAACAGAAAGACCCGTCACTAAATACTGCGCTATTTAAAGCCGCGTAGTAATTATCGGTTGTTGGTACTACAGTACCAATATATTTTTTAACTAATTCTGGATATTCTTGGATTGCCTCAGAAATTGGCATAAATATGATTCCTTTCTCAGCTAATGTCTTTTTAAAGGTTGTAGCAACAGAGACTGAATCTACTACAATATCCATTGCAATATTATTCATCTTTTTCTGTTCATCCACAGAAATACCCAACTTTTTGTACATAGCCAACAAATCTGGATCTACGTCGTCTAAGGTCTTATTAGGGTCTACAGATTTTGGTGCAGAATAATAAGCTATAGATTGAAAGTCTGGTTTTTTATAGGTAACATTTGCCCAATCTGGCTCGGTCATGGCTTCCCAAATGCGGTAAGCTTCTAATCGCCAGTTGGTCATCCATTCTGGTTCGTTTTTTTTCTTTGAAATGGCGCGAACAATATCTTCATTTAAACCAATCGGAAAGGTTTCAGATTCCATTTCTGTATAAAAACCATATTCGTATTCCTTGGTTTTTAATTCTTCTCTTAAATCGTCCTCGGTATATTTTGACATAAATTTTGTCTTGAATAAATATTATTAAAGTGAAAAAGATTCACCACATCCACATGTTCTGTTAGCATTTGGATTATTAAACACGAAACCTGTACCATTAAGCCCACCCGAATATTCTAAGGTGGTTCCAATTAAGTACAGAAAACTTTTTTTGTCGACAATGATTTTTACACCATTATCTTCAAAAACCTTATCTTCTTCTTCTTGTTGTTTATCAAATTTTAAATCGTAAGACAAGCCTGAACAACCACCACTTTTAACACCAACACGCACATAGTCTACTGCTGGGTTAAAACCATCATCGGTCATAAGCTCAATTACTTTTTTCTTAGCAATGTCTGATACTTTTATCATAATTTTTCAATTAGAATTATTCTAAATTAAAGTGCAAATATACAATATAAGTCCCTTTTTTCCATAGAACTTACATTATATTACTGTATAGTTTTATAAGAATATCCTATTGATTTTGAAACGCAGGATTATTAACGAATTCTGGGTCTGAAAGCGTAAGAAGAAATGCTTTCAAATCGGCTCTATCTTGAGCTGATAATTGTACACCACCTTGATCGACTTTTTTCATTAATGGATCGATGGTAGGTGAATTAACTAAACCTTCACTATAATGATCTATAACCTCATCTAATGTTGCGAAACGCCCGTCATGCATGTACGGTGCAGTGTATTGAAGATTTCTTAAAGATGGTGATTTAAATTTTCCATCATCATTAGAGTCTCCTGTAACACCACCTAAACCTAAATCTGAAAAGGTGGCATCCAAACCATTGTTGTGAAATTTATTATCGGTCCATAATGGGTTATTAGGGTTTCCATGACAATGAAAACAGTCGCCTCGTGTTTCATCCATAAACACATCTAGCCCATTTTGTTCTTGAGGAGATAGAGAGACTTGCCCCAAAGTAAATTGGTCAAATTTAGAATTTCCGGAAATTAGTGTTCTCTCAAATTGAGCTATAGCCTTAACCACAAGCTCTTTAGTAATTGTAGCTGTTCCAAAAGCTCTATTAAACAAATTAGGATACTCTGGATGGTTTTGCAATTTTTCTTCCACATCTTCCCAGGATATATTTCCTAGCTCGTTAGCTTGTGTAACAGGTTCTAAAGCTTGAAGTTCTAAACTAAATTTATGTCCATCCCAGAAAAATTTTTCATCTAAATTCCAAGCTAAATTAAAAAGCGGCATCGAGTGCCTACTACCTGGTTGTCCATTTACCCCTAAGCTTAGAACTCTGTCATCTGAAAAAGCCTTTTGAGGAGCATGGCAGCTTACACAAGCTAAACTGTTGTTTGCTGATAAAATTCTGTCAAAAAACAATTTTTTACCTAGAGCAACGCCTTCATTTGTTAATGGGTTTGAAACCGGAATTAGAGGACTTGGAAGTTTTTGCTGAAACACTTCAGGTATTTGAAGCGCAAAAGGAATTGGTTCATATGCATCTTCAGAAGTCTCATTTTCGTCCTTTGAACATGATACTACTAAAATACTTAAACTTAATATGATGAACCAATATTTCATTTTAATTATTTGAAATTGTTCCTATAGAAAAAACACTTGCAACATTTTGCTGCATCATTTTTTGTGCTGTATAATTAGGCATTAATGGTGTGTCCAGAACATTTAAGTCCCATGTATTAGGGTTTCTAAAAAGCTCAGCAATGTTCATTTTTAACTCAATTTCTGTATTTCCAGCTATTAAAATATCTGTATCAAAAGCAAATGTCACAAAGTTTTGCTCAAACTCTCCTGCTGCGTTTTTTGCTGTACCATTATGAAAATTAAATGGCATTGGTGAAGCTGTGTCTACGTTATATTTACCATCAAACTGTAAAAAGTGGTAACCTCCACCTAAACCTTGAGGCCAACCCCAAGATGCAGCATTTAAATCTACATAAACTCCATCTACATTATCTTCTTCATTAAAACCCCAAACCATACTTAATTTATAATTGCCAAGAGGTATTTGAATATCGGAAGTAAAATTATAGGTGGTTTCATCAGAAATATCTAACAAATTGTAGTCCTTTAGCTTATAAACTGTTCCTGTTTCTACGCTGGTTAATTCCAATTTAGAAATTAAATATCGGATACGCTCTGCACGTAATACCTCTCCATTTTCATTGGTTAAAGTAAGCGTCGTGAAATTAGTATTATCCACCAAAGTACCATCAAAATCATTGCTTAATTTAAAATCTACTGAGGTCATTGGAGTTGTTACGTTTGTAGGAACAAACGGAGTCGCATCATCGTTATCTTCTGCACAGCTTAATACCCCTAATCCTATAAAGATAAAAGCAAAAAATTTAATTAATTTCATAAGTTAAGAGTTATAATTATTTAGTTTATTTTGATTATTAACGCATCTGTAAAACCATTATTATTAGATAAATCAAAATTGTTACTGGTTGTTTCTCCAACAGCAATAATACTACCATCATTTAATTGAGTAACATCATAAGCAAAGTCAAACTCACTACCTCCAATAGTTTTTAGCCATAATACAGCTCCAGTTTCATCTATTTGCACAACTAATGCATCATTTTGTCCGTTGTTAGTCGAAATAAAAGCATTTTCACTACGAGAACTACCTGAAATTAAATAACCATTAGCACTTTTAGTTATACTACTTGCAGTATCAAAACTCGCGCCTCCAATGGTTTTTTCCCATATTAAATTACCGTTTTCATCTATTTTAATAAGCCATAAATCGGAATCGCCGTAATTTACACTAACATCGGTATCATCACTTCTGGTATTTCCTACAATAATAAAATTATTATCTGATGTTTTAATAATCCCATGAGCTTCATCAATTTGGGTTCCTCCAAAATTCTTTTCCCATAATAAAGCTCCTGTATCTGAAATTGAAACAACCCAATAATCGTATGACCCTTTATTATTAGAGATGTCTACATCTGCACTATCAGACGCTCCAACTAAAATAAAATTTCCAGAACTTGTTTCAGCCACACCAAAAGGATCATCAGATAAATTTCCTCCAAAATATTTTGTCCATTCCTGATTACCTGTGGCATCTAATTTAACCGCCCAATAATCTCCTCCAGCATGTAATTGATTATTTGCCTGTAACGTGTTGCCTTGTCCTGCTGAAGCAGTAACATCTAGCACCCCTGAAATTAAATAGCCTGAATCTTGAGTTTGTATGATTGCATAAGCACGATCTGACCCATTAAATCCAAATGATTTTTCCCAAGTAATGTTTCCAGAGCTATCTAATTTTGTAATCCAAAAATCCTGATTCCCAAAATTTTGAGAGACATCGCCATCACTACTAGAAGCGTAGCCCGTTAGCACAAAACCACCATCTTGAGTAGCTATTAAATCGGCCCCTTTTTCATCTAAACTACCGCCATAAGTTTTAGACCACAATAATTCATCTGCTGCATTAAATCTTAACAACCAATAATCGTAACTCGTGTCTGATTTGTCGGTAATATCTATATCGATAGATTGTGTTTCACCAAAAACAGCATAACCGCCATCCTGTAATTTCACTACAGCACTAGCTAATTCATTTTTACTGCCTCCAAAATTTTTAGCATATTGCAAACTAACTGTTTGTGGGTTTTGGGGTTGATTTGCAACTGGTGCTACAAAATCATCATCTGACTTACATGCCAAAACAACCAATAAACACCCTAAAACAACAGTTATATTTCTCATATTTTATTGTTTACGTACAATAAACATACCACGCTCAATATCACCAATTACAATATTACCACTTTGAAAATAAGGGTAAATGCTCCAAACACCATTAAACGCAGCACTATCACTTGATGGAAACGTGTCTATAAAATGAGTTTCTGTCATTGCGTTAGATGAATTTCCAATGTTATCTAAATTAAGAATTCGCATTCCAGCTCTATAATTAGCTAAATAATACTCATTTCCTTTTACATAACCATTGTGATCTATAGCAGCTGTAGGACCCGTATATGTTGAAGACAACGTTGGATTATCTAAATCTGAAAAATCAAACACCAAGGTCTTTGTATTAAACCCAAAACTAGTTTCATCCAATTCGTCTCCTAAAATAAAATAACGTTGATCCTCTGTAAACCAGCCTTGATGTGCATATGCAGTTTGCGGATAAGTAAATTCACTAATTGAAATTACATTATTTTTATCTGTAACATCTAAAATAGCAACAGTATCGGTATTTCCATTACTTCCTATATATATTTCTTTTCCTTGATAATCTGGATCTGGGCCATTATAGGTAACCACTTGAGCATCATGAGAATATCCAGCTGCTTCATAATCGTTTATAAATGTAGGGTTTGTTGGGTTAGATATATCTACAAAAATAGGTCCTCCATTATTTGTTGTGTTACAACCTACTAAATATGCTACTGCTTCAGATTCGTTTATAACAATATTATGACATTTTCCAACACCAGTAAACAAGGCATCTACTGTAAAATCTTCAGGAGGGTTTGCTACATTTCGTAAACGGGTTAAATCAAAAACCTGCATACCATGAGAGTTATTTGAATTTCCATCAGCTACAATAAATGCGTGATTATTATAAACCTTAACATCTCTCCATGGTGCAGTACCTTGAGCTGTTGCAATTCTTCCTAAATTAATTGGTGCAGTTGGATCTGAAATATCTACAAAAGCTGTAGCATTAGTTAATCCAATAATAGCGTATTCCTTACCTGTGGAAGCATCGGTCCAACCCCAAACATCACTACCTTCTGCTGTAGAATTTCCAGCTAAAACATCTGTTGAAAAAACACTCATGACATCAATCCCATCACAAGGAAAAGGTCCGGCCATTCCATTAACACATGGAAATAATGGGGTGAAATTACTTGATTCACAAGCATCTCCTATACCATTATTATTAGTATCTGCCTGATCTGGATTTGGAATGCTTGCACAATTATCGTTAGCATCTGGAACTCCATCTCCATCAGTATCCTCAGCTTGCACCACTACTGGAGTAGTTCCATTAACATCATCGTCGCTCTTGCAGTTAGAAAAAAGCAAGCCTATTGCTAAAAATACTAGTGTATATTTTTTCATTTTGTATGTTTTATTTTACAATTAACTTTTTAGTTACTTTATTATTTATAGTAACTAAATAAACTCCAGACTTAAAATTACTTAAATCTAACTTATATTCTGTTTTATTTAAACTAAGAACTTCTTTTACTTTTTGACCTAATACATTATGAATCTTAACGTCATTTATAGGAAAATTAGTATTTGATGAAAAAAGAACTTCTGTTTCTGCCGGGTTTGGCGACATCGAAAATGTGTTTTCTAAGTTAAATTCATCAACACTTAGTGTATTACTTTGTCTAACAACAAACAAACCTCTTTCTATATCACTTATTATTATATTTCCACTAGCGAAGTAAGGATAGACACTCCATGCACCATTAAAATTTGCTGAATTACTCGCTGGATAGGTATCAAAATAACCAACCTCAGTCATAGGAACTGGAGAAGATATATTTGCTAAGTCTAAAACTCTCAAACCAGCACGATAGTTGGCTAAGTAAAATTTATCTCCTTTAACATAACCATTATGATCTATTGCGCGCTCTGGTCCAAAATAAGTTCTTGTTAAACTAGCGTCTGTATCAAAATCTGCATCTAAATCATTAAAATCAAATATCAACGTTTTTGTATTGAAGCCAAAAGACTGTTCATCAACCTCATCACCCATTATAAAATAACGTTGGTCGTCTGTAAACCAACCTTGGTGTGCGTATCTTGTTTGAGGATAAGAAAATTCGTTTATAGGTATTACATTATTTTTATCGGTTACATCTAAAATAACCACTTTATCTGTATTACCATTACTACCGATATAAATTTGACGACCTATTATTCCATTTGCTGGATCATAATAGTCTAAATCCGGACCAGTATAAGTCACAACCTGAGCATCGTGAGAATAACCTCCAGCTGTGTAATCATTTAAAAAAGTAGGGCTTGTAGGATTAGAGATATCAATAAAAATAGGTCCGCCTCCATTAGTAGAGCTACAGCCTACTAAATAAGCAATCGCTTCAGATTCATTTATAACAATGTTATGACAACTACCTACACCAGTATAAACGGCGTCTGCAGTATAGGTACCATTCACAGAAGCTTCCGATCTTAGTCGTGTTAAATCAAACACTTGCATACCGTGACTACCTACACCATCGGCAACAATAAACGCATGATTATTATATACTTTAACGTCTCTCCAGAAATTTGTACCTGCATTAGTATCTACACGTCCTAAAAAAACAGGATTTAAAGGATCTGTTACATTTACGAATGCAGTACTATTTGTAGTCGCTACAATTGCATATTCATTATTGTTTAATGGATCTGTCCATCCCCAGATATCACTACCTTCAGGATTTCCAAGAGTATTTGCAAGTACCGAAATAGGCACATTAGACATTAAATCGTAATCGTTACAAGGGTAAATTCCTGCCATATTAGTGTTAGTATCACATAGGGTTTGAGAGACTAAAACTGAATTATAAAACAACAAAAAACTTACAAAAAGTACGTAATTTTTAATCATAGGTCAAAAAAATGTTTGGGTTATCAACAAAAGTAAGTTTTTTTTAAAGAAAAAACAGTTATCTAATTAATTTTTAATTATCTAAAGATTTCTAGACATACTATTTTTATGTTTATTAATTTTGCGATATGATTGAAGATAAAAACACAGAGAAAACAGATTTAAGTGCCTTAGGTGAATTTGGTTTAATTGAACATTTAACTAGAAACTTAACCATAAAACAAACTTCTACTATTAAAGGTATTGGAGATGATGCAGCTGTTCTAGAACCTGGAGAGAAAAAAATTGTTGTCACTACAGACTTATTGGTTGAAGGTGTTCACTTTGATTTAAGTTATATGCCTTTAAAACATCTAGGTTACAAATCGGTTATTGTAAATTTATCTGATGTTTATGCCATGAATGCCAATGCAACTCAAATTACGGTTTCTATAGCGGTTTCAAATCGATTTCCATTAGAAGCTTTAGAAGAGTTATATGCTGGTATTGAAACTGCAGCAGCTATATATGGTATTGATGTTATTGGCGGAGACACCACGTCTTCTACAAAAGGCTTATTAATTTCTGTAACCGCTATAGGCGAGGTTAAAACGGAAAAAATAACCTACAGAAATGGCGCAAAACCAAATGATTTACTTGTTGTAACTGGTGATATTGGCGCCGCCTATTTAGGTCTACAGGTGTTAGAACGCGAGAAAGAGGTTTTTAAAGTAAACCCTAATAACCAACCAGACCTAGATGCTTATACTTATATCATTGAACGCCAGCTAAAGCCGGAAGCTCGTAAGGATATTGTAAAGCTTTTAGAAGATTTAGACGTGATCCCAACTAGTATGATTGACATTAGCGATGGACTTTCTTCTGAAATTTTACATTTATGTAAAGCCAGTAATGTGGGTTGCGATTTATATGAAAACAAACTACCTCTTGATCCACAAGTAATTTCTACTGCGGAAGAATTTAATATGGATAGTACCACTATTGCCTTGAGTGGCGGTGAAGATTATGAGTTACTTATGACCATTTCTCAAGACGATTTTCCTAAAATTAAAGCAAATCCTAATTTAACGGTAATTGGCTTTATAACTGAAGAAAGTTTAGGTGCGCATTTAGTTACCAGAGCAGAAACTAAAATACCATTACAAGCACAAGGCTGGAAAAATTTTGAAAATTAATTAATTACGAAATCACTTAAGACTTTTTCTAAGTCTTCTAATGCTTCTACATGACTCATGTGTCCACCATTTAAGGCATAAAATTGAGCGTTTGTGTTATTGGCAATCTGTTTTAATTCTTCAAAATCTATTACAGAATCGTTTATTCCTGCAATAATTGCTTTTTTAAAGGTGCTTTGTTTAAAAAACTCTGTATTATCTGGTCTTTGCATCATCCCTTCTTGAGCTGCAATATAACCTTGTATAGGAGTTTTTAAAGCTTCGGTTTTAATGGCTTCTATTTCATTTTCAAATTTTTGCCTGTTTTTTTCATAAAACAAGTTGTTTATTGACATACTTACTAAACTTTCATAAAACTTTTTTGCGTTTTTAACAGCTCTGGTGCGTAATAATTTTCGAGAGACATCGTCGTTTTTTGTAGTAGAATTTAGTAAACATATACCAGTGACTTTTATATTTTCGCGTTTAGCTATGCTTAAAGCCACATAGCCACCTAAACTATGACCAACCATTTGACAAGCAGGTATTTGTAGATTATTTAAAACCTCCTCGATTGCTTCTGCAAAGTCTGCCATACTATGAATATAACCTATACAGTGCGAATTTCCATGACCTAATAAGTCGACTACAATTATTTGATTCGATTTAGATAATTTTGGAATTAAATTGTCCCACATACTACTGTTTTCTAAAAATCCATGGATTAATACCACAGGTTCTCCGCTTCCAAAAACCGAATAAAATACTTCTGCCCCTTTATAATTTAAAATCATTTTTATACTATATTCGGCTAATATAATTTCATAAAATGAATAAATCTAAAGAAATTTTAATTACCGGTTTTGCTTTATTTTCTATGTTTTTTGGAGCAGGAAATTTAATTCTACCGCCATTTTTAGGTGTACAATCTGGCGATAATTGGTGGTTGGTAACTTTAGGTTTTGCTATTACCGCAGTTATTATTCCTATTTTAGCGATAATTGCTCATGCTAAATTACAAGGTACTTTATATGATTTTGCTAAGCCTATTTCTCCTGTATTTGCCTCTGTATATTGCTTTATCATTTATGTTATATGTATTCTGCTACCGGCGCCAAGAACCGCAAGTGTAACGCATGAAATGGCTATAGAGCCTTTTTTTAATAGCAACTCATTACTTACAAGTGGAATATATTTTGGACTAGTATTGCTGTTTGTTTTAAATCGAAGTAAGGTCACACAACTTCTAGGAAAATTCTTAACACCACTTATTGTTTTGATTTTATTGGCAATAATTTTTATTGGCTGTTTTACCAGTCCTGACATTATACAAGCAACAGACTATTTGAGTCCTTTTTCTTCAGGTGTTTTGGAAGGCTATCAAACTTTTGATGCTATTGGCGGGGCGGTTATTGGAGGCGTTATAGTTATTTCACTAAAAATCAAAGGGTTTCATACTTTTGAAAATATAAAACAGTTAATAATAAAATCTGGACTTTTAGCGGGTTTTGGTCTCCTAATTATATATACTGGTTTACTTTTTAATGGCGCTGCATTTGGCGCAGAATTTAGCGGAGACATTACTCGTACTGCCTTATTAAATCAATTAAGTATATTAACCTTAGGGCAAACAGGTGCTGTTTTTTTAAGTGTATTAGTCGCATTAGCTTGTTTTACTACAGCGGTAGGTATTATTACCGGAACAGCAGATTATTTTAAAGGTGTCTTTAATCAATCTCAAAAAGCATATCAAATTACAGCAATTATTGGATGTTTTTTTGGTGTATTAGTTGGACAGTTTAATGTGGCTTTTATTATTGACATTGCAATTCCTATCCTATTAATTATCTATCCAGTTACTATTGTTTTGATTATTTTAAATGCCATACCTTCTAAATTCACCAACCCTAAGTTATTTAAAGTGGTCGTCTATACTACAATCCTTTTTAGTTTACCAGATGTATTACATGTCGTTTTTCCCGAGAATAAGGTTGTATTAGGTTTATTAAATTTTATACCCTTTTCTAAACAAAGTTTCGGTTGGGTTATGCCAAGTTTAGCAAGCTATATTGTTGCTTATGTTTATTTTAAATTTCTTTCAAACGCGAAATAATCTTAAAAGCTTTATCAATATACATATCCTCAAAAAGTAAAGTAAACTCGTTTGTAGTTGATACCATTTCATAAATGGAAATACCTTCCCAAGCTAAAAGTTTAAATATATGATAATACAAACCTGTCATTCGGGTATTATTTTCAGGGAGTTGAATGCTAATAGCCGAAAGTTTATCTAAACTCTCTAATAAAATTTCCCCTTTAAAACTGCTAATTACATTTTCCTTTTCCTGAGTAGTAATAATTAAATTACTCTCATGAATACCACGTGTAAAAGCATAAAATATATTTGTTTTTTTATTGATGAGATTTAAAATTTTAGCATGACTATCTATTAAAGTTGAAGAATTTTTATAGGTAAAATCTGTTAAATTTGAGCGCACAGTAATATCACCTAACTGCATAATTATCTGCTTCAATTTGTTTGTATTAGTAATAGCTTGAGGAATACTATAACGTCTAAGAGCCATCATAATAGCACCACTTTTTACTGGCTTACCTACACGCTTACCAATTTCAGGAATCAATTCTTCAGCTAATGCAGAGTAATTTATAATTCCTCTCGAAAGTGCTTCTTCAAGAAAAGGTTGTTGTTTTAATAATTCTTCTACACAAAAAGTAATCGTTTTCATTTTGTTATATAGTTAACATTTTGTGCAAATATAGTATAAATTTAGAATTTATTATTACGACTCTAATTATGCCGTTAATTTTACAATCAAAAAAATACTTCAATGAAAATTTTAAAATTTGGTGGAACATCGGTTGGGTCTGTAAAGAATATGTCTTTAGTAAAAGATATTATAAACACTAGCGAAAAAAAAATAGTTGTGCTATCTGCTATGTCTGGCACTACAAATACTCTAGTAGCTGTTAATACCGCAATTAAAAACAATGAAATAGCAGTTGCGGAATCTATTATTTCAAGCCTAAGCGATAATTATCTTAAGGTTACAGAACAGTTATACCAAAAAGCCGAATATAAAGAACTAGCTATTAATTACATTACGAAGGTGATAATGCAGCTGCAAAGCCTTGCTACTAAACCTACTTCTAATCATACCGAATATCAAGTTTTAGCACAAGGAGAACTTTTGTCTACACATTTATTTTATTACTTTTTAAAAGAACATCAAATTAACGCCGCGCTATTACCAGCATTAGATTTTATGCGATTAGATCACTTTGGTGAGCCTGATAATTTTTATATTAAGAAAAATCTTTCACAAATTTTAGACTCTAAAAATGAAGTGGAAATTTATATAACTCAAGGTTTTATTACACGAGATTATATGGGAGAAATTTCAAACTTACAGCGTGGTGGCAGCGATTATACCGCTACTATTATTGGAGCTGCTTTAGATGTTGAAGAAGTTCAAATTTGGACTGATATTGATGGCTTTCATAATAACGACCCAAGGTTTGTAGCCAATACACATACCATTTCCCATTTATCTTTTGAAGAGGCTGCGGAACTCGCTTACTTTGGTGCAAAAATATTACATCCACAAACCGTAATTCCTGTTCGCAATAAAAATATCCCTGTACGACTAAAAAACACGATGCAACCCGAAGCACCTGGTACACTTATAGACAGCTCCATACATGGCGAAGGTATTAAAGCAATTGCTGCAAAAGATGGTATTACGGCTATAAAAATTAAGTCGGCAAGAATGTTACTGGCTCATGGTTTTTTAAAAAAAGTGTTTGATATTTTTGATTATTACCAAACACCTATTGACATGATTACAACATCGGAAATAGCTGTGTCGCTTACCATAGACAACCCTACTCATTTAGAAAGTATTTGCCATGAATTAGAAAAAATTGCAGCTATAGAAATTGAAACCAATCGCAGTATAGTATGTTTAGTAGGCCATAATATTGTAAACCATCATGAAACGCCTAATCTATTTCAAATCTTACAAGATGTTAACGTAAGAATGATATCTTATGGCGGTAGCAATAATAATATTTCATTATTAATAAATACTAATGACAAGCTAGAAACGCTCAGAAAATTAAATCGTTATGTGTTTGAACCCGCAGAAGTATTTTGAATGGTAAAATTCAAAAAAAAGACGAACTAATAGTTCGTCTTTTTTTTAAGAAATTTATTAAATGATGAATTACTTATTGTAGTTAATCATCCAATTTGTTCCATATTTATCGGTACATCTTCCATAATATCCCCATTCTCGTTCTTGATAATCATGATGGACTTTACCGTTGTTAGATAATTTATGAAACAACTCTTTACCTTCACTTTCACTTGCTGCATCAATACTCATATGCATTTGGTTCCCTACATTAAGCGGTGTATCTGGAGAGGCATCATAAGCCATAAAATGAATATTGTTTCCTTTTAATTCCGCATGTTGTAATTTAGTTTTAAATGATGCTGGAATGTCTATTTTGGCGTCTTCATAAGTCTGTTTATTCACAATTTTTGCATCAAATAAATCGCTATAGAAATTTAATGCATCGTGACAGTTTCCGTTAAAAGATAAATAAGCTTGAATTTTCATAGGTTTAGATTTTTAATATTAATATTTAGTTCGTTTAAATAATATAAGTCTAATTATCCAGGCACTTAGGACGTTTAAAACAAGTTTAACGTGATATTAATACTATTTAACATTATTCGAAATATGTAGTTATATCTAAATATACCCAATTCATGTTAGGTCAAAAAAAAAATCCGCTAACTCATTAGCGGATTTTGTAAAATGTATATTTAAAATATTAACTATTCATAATATCTTCAATTTCTTCAATTTCAATTGGAATATTACGCATTAGGTTAAAAGGTTCTCCAGTTTTTTGAATGACCAAATCATCTTCTAATCGAATACCAAATCCTTCATCTGGAATATAAATTCCTGGTTCCACCGTAAACACGTTGTTTTCCTGCATAGGCTCTGTTAAAATACCATAATCATGCGTGTCTAAACCAATATGGTGAGACGTTCCATGCATAAAGTATTTTTTGTAAGCTGGCCAGTCTGGATTTTCATTCTGTACATCAGCTTTATCTAACAAACCTAAGCCTAAAAGCTCACTAGTCATTAATTTACCAACCTCAACATGGTAATCTGCCCAAATGGTTCCAGGAACTAACATTTTGGTCGCATCCTTTTTTACACGATTTACAGCGTTATACACCGCTTTTTGTCTATCATTAAAACGTCCAGAAACCGGAATGGTTCTGGTCATATCACTTGCATAATTACTATAAGTGGCTCCAGCATCAATTAATATTAAATCGCCCGCTTTACATTCTTGGTTATTCTCTATATAATGTAATACGTTAGCATTATTTCCTGATGCTATAATTGGTGTGTATGCAAATCCGTCTGAACGGTTATTTAAAAACTCGTGCATAAACTCGGCTTCCAGATTATATTCAAAAACGCCAGGTTTTGTAAACTTCAATATACGTTTAAAAGCTTTTTCAGTAATAGAACACGCAGTTTGCATTAAATCTATTTCTATTTGATCTTTTACCGAACGTAATCGTTGTAAAATTGGATTAGATTTTGCCACACTATGTGCAGGATATTTATCTTTAATCCATTTGGTAAAACGATCTTCACGAGTTTCAGTTTCAACATTTGCTCTATAATGCTCGTTGGTGTTTATATAAATAGTTTCGGCTTGCGTCATCATTTCAAACAACACTTTCTCCAAATCTTTTAACCAGTAAACGGTTTTAATACCACTGGTTTCAAATGCGGCTTCCTTAGTTAATTTTTCGCCTTCCCAAACCGCAATATGTTCATTGGTTTCTTTTAAAAATAAAACCTCACGATTTTTAGGATTTGGGCAATCTGGAAAAAGCACTAAAATACTTTCTTCTTGGTCGACACCACTTAAATAAAAGATATCTCTATGCTGGTTAAAAGGCATCGTACTATCTGCACCAACCGGATAAATATCGTTAGAATTAAAAAAAGCAATTCCTTTTGGTTTCATTTTAGCCGCAAAGTTTTTACGGTTTTTTATAAATAATTTCGAGTCTATTTTGTCGTATTTCATCTTAATATTTTTCTATAAAACCAAAGGTAATAATTATGTTATTAAATAACGAATTATAAGCTAGTCTCTACGTTTTCTAGGATTATCTCTTCTCTGACTGTTGTTACTTGGTCTTTGTCGTTTTGGTTTGCCGTTACTATTTTGACTTCTAGAATTTCCTCCGGAACCCTTTTTCTTTTTTTGTGTGGAAGCGGCTTTTGGTGGAGCGGCATCTGTAGGTTCATAACCTTCAATAATTTCCATTTCTATGCGCTCGTTTAAAACCTTTTCAATTGCTTTTAAATAATCTAATTCCTCACTACAAACTAGAGAAATAGCTTCTCCTACCGCTCCTGCTCTACCGGTACGACCAATTCTATGTACATAATCTTCTGGTACGTTAGGTAATTCAAAATTAATAACATGTGGTAATAAAGGAATATCAAGTCCTCGAGCAGCAATATCTGTTGCCACTAAAACTCTAATCTTATTTTCTTTAAAATAAGCTAAGGCTTTAGTTCTTGCACCCTGACTTTTATTTCCGTGTATTGCAGCAGCCGTAATTTTAGATTTCTCTAATTTCTGTGTTAATTTATTGGCGCCATGTTTGGTGCGTGTAAAAATTAAAACCTGACTCCAGTTGCCTTCTTTAATTAAATTAGTCACAACTTCAGTCTTTTTACCTTTATCTACGTTATATGCTTTTTGAGTAATGGTTTCTGTTGCTGTGTTTTCTGGCGTTGCTTCAACCGAAACTGGGTTTTTTAAAATGGTATGCGCCAATGCTTTAATATCCTTAGAAAATGTTGCCGAAAACATTAAATTTTGGCGTTCTTCAGGAATTAAAGAAATTACTTTTTTAATATCACGCAAAAACCCCATATCTAGCATACGGTCGGCTTCATCTAAAACAAAAATTTTAACGCGTTTTAATGATAAAGCGCCTTGGTTTTCTAAATCTAATAAACGTCCTGGTGTTGCCACTAAAACATCTACACCACGTCTAAGCGTAGTTATTTGTGCTTTTGCTTTTACCCCACCAAAAATTACAGCACTTTTTATATCTAAGTGAACACTGTATTCTCTAACGTTTTCATAAACTTGCGCCGCTAGTTCTCGTGTTGGCGTTAAAATTAAAGCACGTATTGGTCGCTTTCCTTCTTTTTTTGTTGCTGCTAAATCGTGTAGCATTGGCAACGTAAAACCTGCTGTTTTACCGGTACCTGTTTGTGCCGAAGCTAATATATCTTTACCGTTAAGAATATGTGGAATTGCTTTTTCTTGTATGGGCGAAGGTGTTGTGTAACCTTTCTCTCTTACAGCTTTCAGAATATCTTCTGAAAGACCTAAATCTTCAAATGTCATAAATCGTGTTTCAGAAACTTATTGTAAAGCTTCTATAATAATCTGCAAAAGTACGTTTAATTAAATTAAGTATGGTTTTTTAAGTTTTTAAGCTTTAACTAGTATTTCTTTTTTATTTTTAAGCTGAAATTTTTCGCAATTCCTTTCAAAATTCAACCTCTTTATGAAAAATCTATACGGACTTATGCTGTTTTTTAGCATTCTAACTATCGCTGAAGCACAAGAAGATGCTATGCAACTTAATGTCTTAAAAAACCAGTCCTTAGTTAAAAATATAAGTTTTGAGTCTATTGGACCAACGGTAATGAGTGGTCGTGTGGTAGATGTAGACGTTAACCCAGAAAATCCAACCGAATTTTATGTGGCTTATGCTTCAGGAGGTGTTTGGCACACCACAAATAATGGCAGCAGTTTTAAGCCAATTTTAGATCATTTTCCTACACAAAATATTGGTGATATTGCAGTTCATTGGGCAAGCAGAACAATTTATGTAGGCACAGGAGAAAATAACAGTTCACGCTCCAGTTATGCTGGTATAGGGATTTTAAAATCAACAGATAACGGAGAAAACTGGGAGCATTTAGGATTACCAGATTCACACCATATTGGTCGCGTATTAATAAACCCAGACAATGTAAACGAAGTGGTGGTAGGCGTTTTAGGACATTTATATACACCTAATAATGAAAGGGGAATTTACAAAACCACAGATGGAGGAAAAACATGGCAAAACACTCTATTTATAAACGATTTGTCTGGAATTATCGATGTGCAACACGCACCAAAAAATTTCAACATTATGTACGCTTCATCTTGGACTAAAGATCGTAAAGCGTGGAATTTTAATGGAAACGGAACAGGTTCAGGTATATATAAAAGTACAGATGCCGGACAGAACTGGGAATTAATTTCAACCCAAAAAAGTAATTTTCCAAAAGGAGATGGTGTTGGACGTATTGGATTAGCCGTTTTTAACGAATCTACCGTTTACGCTTTACATGACAATCAAGACAGAAGAACAGAAGAAACTAAAAAAGAAATTACATCTGGTTTACAGAAAGACGATTTTAAAACCATGACAGAATCTGCCTTTTTAAAACTAAGCGATAAAGATTTGAATGGATTTTTAAAAACAAATGGTTTTCAAGAGAAATATCGTGCAGAAAACGTAAAACAAATGGTAAGAAGTGGTAATGTTAAACCTATAGATTTAGCGCGCTATCTTGAAGATGCTAATTCTATGTTGTTTGACACTCCAGTAATTGGTGCAGAGGTTTTTAAAACCACTAATGGCGGGAATACTTGGCAAAAAACTCATGACGACTATTTAGACGATTTATTTTATAGCTATGGATACTATTTTGGTGAAGTAAGAGTCGATCTTCAAAATGAAAATAACATTTACGTTATGGGAGTTCCTATTTTAAAATCTAAAAATGGAGGACAAACGTTTGAGTCTATAAGTCGTGAAAATGTTCATGCAGATCATCAGGCTTTATGGGTAAATCCAAATAAATCAGGTCATTTAATAAATGGGAATGATGGCGGATTAAACATGAGTTATGACGATGGAGAAACTTGGGAGAAATTAAATGTTAATGCGGTTGGGCAATTCTACACCGTAAATGTAGATAATGAAACGCCTTATAATGTTTACGGTGGCTTACAGGATAATGGGGTTTGGGTTGGAGCCCATAACGCAAAAATGGATAAAGGCTGGCAACAGTCTGGACAAAATCCTTTTGAAAGTATTATGGGTGGTGACGGGATGCAAATCCAGATAGACAATAGAAATTCTAATATTGTTTACACCGGTTATCAATTTGGAAATTATTACCGTATAAATCGTGAAACAGAGGAACAAAAATACATTCAACCTAAACACGAATTAGGCGAAAATCCTTACCGATTTAATTGGCAAACACCTATTTTATTATCACCTCACAATCAGGATATTTTATATTTAGGTGGCAATAAATTGATGCGTTCTTTAAACCAAGGTAACGACTGGCATGCTATTTCGGGAGATTTAACGCATGGAGGCAAAAAAGGAAATGTTGCTTTTGGAACCCTTACAACTATTAGCGAGTCGCCTTTTGAGTTTGGTTTAATTTATACAGGATCGGATGATGGTTTAATTCAGTTAACTAAAAATTCTGGAGCAAATTGGTCTGTTATTTCTAATAATTTACCTCAAAATTTGTGGGTATCTCGCGTTATTGCTTCGCAACATAAAAAAGAACGTGTTTACGCCACTTTAAATGGTTACAGAAATGATGATTTTAAAGCCTATGTTTATAAGTCTGAAGATTATGGCACTACCTGGAAACCTATAAATACTGGTGTTTTCAATGCGCCTGTAAATGTTATTAAAGAAGATTTAGAGAATGAAAATGTGCTGTATCTAGGTACTGATAATGCCGCTTATGTAAGTTTTAATCAAGGAAAAAATTGGGAGGTTTTCAACAAAATACCTGCAGTTGCTGTACATGATTTAGTCCTTCAAAAAGCTTCTGGAGATCTTATTTTAGGTACACACGGTAGAAGTCTTTACAAAACTAATGTGAGTGCTTTTAAACATAGTGATGCCGATTTTTTTAATAAAGACGTTTCGATATTTAATATTGAATCTATTAATTATTCGGGGAATTGGGGAAGCTCTTGGAGTAAATGGTTAACACCTTATGAACCAGAACTTCATATCTCATTTTACACCAATACAGCAGAGCAATTACAAATTGAAGTTTTATCAAATTCAGGTAAAGTCATTCGCCAAATATCTTTTAAAGCCGAAAAAGGATTTAATAGGTTAGACTATGATGTGACTTTAAACGAAAAAGGAGTAAATCAACTTAAAAAAGAAAACGAAAATCTTAAAATTTCTAAAGCTAAAAACGGAAAATACTATTTACCAAAAGGAAATTATAAAGTAAAAATTAAGTCCCAAACAGAGTCTTTCGATATCAAATAACATCCTATTTGTTTAAGCTTAACTTGTTTATAGTTAGGTCTCTATAAATTAAAATTAGGGCTTAAAACCTACATTAATACTTGTTTTTAAAGCTTTGTTTGACTTTTATTATCGAAAACGTTTGAATTTATTCATAATTAGAGGTTAAACAGCTAATTATACACATTCTAAATAAGACTGAAATTAGAGTTTAATATTTGCTATAGTTGGGGTTACACCTTATCTTTGTTGTACAAACAATTAACTATAAAATAATGAGCGGAATTTTAAATTCTTCAATTGGAAGAAAGTTTGCTATGGCACTTTCAGCATTCTTTCTAATGGTTTTCTTACTTCAACATTTTTCTATTAACATTTTATCGGTATTTAGCCCAGATACTTTTAACGAAGTGTCTCATTTTATGGGTACGTTTTGGGTTATTCAATATCTATTACAACCGGTGTTAATTTTCGGTGTAATTTTCCACTTTGTGATGGGTTTCATCTTAGAAATAAGAAATAATAAAGCACGTCAAATTAGCTACGCTAAAAATAATGGAGGTGCAAATTCATCTTGGATGAGCCGTAATATGATTTGGAGTGGATTAGCTATTTTAGCTTTTATCATATTACACTTTATTGATTTTTGGATTCCAGAAATCAATACTAAATTTATAGCTGGAGATATGTCTGGTTTGGTAAATCCTGAAAATGCAGACAGTGGTTTTAGATATTATGAAGAGTTAGTTCATAAATTTGAAAACCCAATTAGAGTTGTTGCTTATGTTATAGCGTTCGTATTTTTAGCATTACACTTATTACACGGTTTTAACTCGGCATTCCAGTCGGTTGGAGCAAACAACAAATACACCAAAGGTTTAATGACATTTAGTAAAATATATGCAATTGGTATTCCAGCTGGATTTATTTTTATTGCTATTTATCATTTCTTAAACCACTAAAATATAGTTTACTATGGCTTTAGATTCTAAAATACCAAAAGGTCCATTAGCAGATAAATGGACAAATTATAAAAATGAAATTAACTTAGTTAATCCAGCCAACAAACGTCTAATAGATGTTATTGTTGTTGGAACTGGTTTAGCTGGTGGGTCTGCTGCTGCAACTTTAGCCGAATTAGGTTATAACGTAAAAGCATTTTGTTTTCAAGATTCTCCAAGACGTGCGCACTCCATTGCAGCACAAGGAGGAATTAATGCAGCAAAAAACTATCAAGGTGATGGGGATTCTACCTACAGATTATTTTACGATACTGTAAAAGGAGGAGATTACCGTTCTCGTGAAGCTAACGTATATCGTTTAGCAGAAGTTTCTGCAAATATTATTGACCAATGTGTGGCTCAAGGTGTTCCTTTTGCTCGTGACTATGGTGGATTATTAGACAACCGTTCATTTGGTGGTGTTTTAGTATCTCGTACATTCTATGCTAAGGGTCAAACAGGACAGCAACTTTTATTAGGTGCTTATTCTGCCATGAACCGCCAGATTGGACGTGGTAAAATAAAAATGTACAATCGTCATGAAATGTTAGACGTTGTAAAAGTTGGTGGTAAAGCACGTGGTATTATTGCCCGTAATTTAGTAACCGGCGAAATTGAAAGACATTCAGCTCACGCTGTAGTTTTAGGTACTGGTGGATATGGTAACGTATTCTTCTTATCTACAAATGCAATGGGTTCTAACGTAACGGCAGCATGGAAAGCTCACAAACGTGGTGCTTACTTTGCAAACCCTTGTTATACACAAATTCATCCAACTTGTATTCCTGTTTCCGGAGATCATCAATCAAAACTGACGTTAATGTCAGAATCTTTACGTAACGATGGTCGTATCTGGGTGCCTAAAAAAATGGAAGATGTTGAGGCTATTAGAAATAAAACCTTAAAACCTACACAGATTGCAGAGGAAGATCGTGATTATTACTTAGAGCGTCGTTATCCTGCATTTGGTAACTTAGTACCTCGTGATGTAGCTTCTCGTGCTGCAAAAGAGCGATGTGATGCTGGTTATGGCGTTAATGCTACCGGAGAAGCGGTTTATTTAGATTTCGCATCGGCTATACAGCGATACGGTAAAGAAGCGGCTCATGTTAAAGGTTTAAATGAAAACGATAAAGAGGTTGTAACTCAATTAGGTAAGGAAGTCGTTAAAAATAAATACGGGAATTTATTCCAGATGTATGAAAAAATTGTAGACGAAAACCCTTACGAAACTCCAATGATGATTTATCCTGCAGTACACTATACTATGGGTGGTATTTGGGTAGATTACAACTTACAAACAACAGTTCCTGGTTTATACGCAATTGGTGAAGCCAATTTCTCAGACCACGGAGCAAACAGACTTGGTGCTTCTGCATTAATGCAAGGTTTAGCCGATGGGTATTTTGTATTACCTTATACTATTGGAGACTATTTAGCAGACGATATTAGAACTGGGCCAATCCCAACAGATTCTCCAGAGTTTGATGAAGCTGAAAATAAAGTTAAAGCAGACATTGACCATTTAATTAATAATAACGGTACAAAACCAGTAGATTATTTCCACAAACGTTTAGGTAAAATAATGTGGAATAAATGTGGAATGGCTCGTAATGAAAAAGAATTAAAAGAAGCTATTACTGAAATCTCTGAATTAAGAGCAGAATTCTGGAAAGATGTTCGTGTGCCTGGTTCTAAAGATGAATTTAACGAAGAATTAGCGAAAGCTGGTCGTGTTGCCGATTTCTTAGAGTTAGGAGAGTTATTTGCTAAAGATGCACTTTACAGAGAAGAATCTGCAGGTGGACACTTTAGAGAAGAATATCAAACTGAAGAAGGAGAAGCTCAACGTCGTAAAGAATTCCAATTTGTTTCGGCATGGGAATATAAAGGAGAACCAAAAGATGCGGTTCTACATAAAGAAGACCTTGTTTACGAAAATATTGAAGTTAAAGAACGTTCTTATAAATAACATTTAAACCCAACCACTATGAGTACTTTAAGATTAAAATTAAAACGAATTGATCCTGTAAAATATGCAACTATTGCAGCCTTTTTAACGGCTTTAGTGATGCTTATTGTTTTTGTACCATTTATGTTGATATTCTCTGCTCTTGGTGCAGGTGCAGCAACAGAATCTATGGGTGCGGGCGCAGCCATATTTGGAGGCGGTATATTTATTGTTATTCTTGCTCCAATTATTTATGGTGTATTTACCTTCATATTTACTCTAATTGCGGTATCTCTATTTAACTTCATCCTTAAAAAAACAGGTGGTTTAGATATCGATTTTGAAAAAGCTGGTTTAGATATTAATCGAATTGGCGAATAAATTTAAAAAAACATTGTTATGAATTTAACATTAAAAATATGGCGTCAAAAAGGCGCTAACGATAAAGGGAAAATGGTAGATTACCAAATTGCCGATGTTTCTCCAGATATGTCTTTCTTAGAAATGTTAGACGTCTTAAACAGTGAATTAATTACTAAAGGAGAAGAGCCTGTTGCTTTTGATCATGATTGTCGTGAAGGCATCTGCGGGTCTTGTTCTTTATATATTAATGGTGAAGCTCATGGACCAGATCGTTTAGTAACTACCTGCCAATTACACATGCGTAAGTTTAAAGATGGAGAAACCATTTATATCGAACCTTTTAGAGCTAAAGCATTTCCTGTAATTAAAGATTTAGTGGTAGATCGTTCAGCATTCGATCGTGTACAACATGCTGGTGGATTTATTTCGGTAAACACTTCTGGAAATACTCAGGACGCCAACTCTATTCCTATTGAAAAAGCGAATGCAGATAAAGCGTTTGATGCGGCAACTTGTATTGGTTGTGGTGCTTGTGTAGCGAGTTGTAAAAACTCTAGTGCAATGCTATTTGTTTCGGCTAAAGTTTCGCAATTTGCTTTATTACCTCAAGGTCAGGTTGAAGCTACAGATCGTGTATTAAACATGGTAAACCAAATGGATGCTGAAGGTTTTGGTAACTGTACCAATACTGGTGCTTGCGAAGTAGAGTGTCCTAAAGGTATTTCATTAGAAAATATTGCACGTATGAATCGTGAGTATTTAGCAGCAAGCTTAAAAGGTTAATTTTAAAACCATTTTAATTATATACAAAAACCCAGGTGGAGACACTTGGGTTTTTTAGTACCTTAACTTCAAAATTAACTATTATGAAAATACTCTATACAAGTCTTATTATTTTACTATTAATAAGTTGTAAAAGTCAAAATGCAAAAACTACTGAATCCAGCAGTACAAATAACTATACTTATAATAATGAGCAGCTTTTAATAGATATAAAAACCTTGTCTTCCGACGCTTTTGAAGGTAGACGAACCGGAACAAAAGGTGCTGAAAAAGCGAAGAATTATATTGTAAATCGTTTTAAAGATTTAAATGTAGCACCACTTACAGAAAATTATGAACAAGCCTTTATGTTCAATCTTCAGGATAGAACCTATAATGGTATTAATGTTCTTGGTCTTATAAAAGGGCAAACGCATCCTAATAAATACATTGTAATTTCTGCGCATTATGACCATGAAGGTGTAAAAAATGGAGTCATTTATAATGGCGCAGACGATGATGCTTCAGGCGTTTCGGCATTGTTCGCATTGGCAGATGATTTACAAAAGAATCCACCAAATTATTCAGTTATTTTAGCCGCTTTTGATGCTGAAGAATTAGGATTAAAAGGCAGCTATCATTTTATAGAGCACAGCATTGTCGAAAAAAATCAAATTGTTCTAAATTTAAATATGGACATGGTAAGCCGAAGCAAGGCTAACCAATTATTTGCAGTGGGAACACGATACCATTCCTTATTAAAACCAGCTATTGAAGCTAACAAAAGCTTTGGAAAGGTAAATTTGCTAACTGGTCACGAAGGTTTAGACCAAAGTGATAATTGGACTTTTTCTAGCGATCATGCAGCATTTTATAAGGCTGAAATTCCTTTTGTGTATTTTGGGGTTGCAGACCATGAAGATTACCATAAACCTACAGACGATTTTGAGCGTATAGACCCAATTTTTTACAAAGACGCCGTACAAACCATCATAAATGTCTTTAAAATGTATGATGTTTTAAATTTTTAAAAATCTTGTAATGACAGATTTAAAAAACTATTATCAAAAACATATAGAAACTTACACAACAGAAGTTTCAAAATTAAAAAAACAACTGGTTTCTTTTAGTGTATTGAGATTAGGTGTATTTATACTTACTCTATTATTAATCTACTATACATTTTCAAACCTTATTCTTACCACAAGTATTGCAATAATTGGCAGTGCTCTGTTTCTATATTTATTATTAAGATACACGAGATTAAAAGAAAAACAGGCTCTTACTAAAGCACTCTTAAAAGTTAATACGGATGAACTTCGCATAATAAATGGAGACTATTTATTTAAGCCTGAAGGTAAAGCTTATCATGAGGCGACGCATGAATATAGTTTAGATATAGACTTGTTTGGCAAAGGTTCCTTTTTTCAAAATATAGATAGAACAGCTACAAAATCTGGACAACATTTATTAGCTCAAGCTTTAAAAGCCAATTCTATTCAACATATAACTGAAAGACAAGAAGCTATTAAAGAGTTAAGTACTAAAACCGATTGGAGACAACACTTTCAAGCTACCGCTAGCCTTATTGAAATTGAAACTAAAACCGAAGACATTACAAATTGGCTTCAAAATTACACCAACAAATTACCGAAATTTAGTAAAGCTTTGGCTATAATCTTTTCAATAATAACCCTTGCTATTCTTGTTCTAAGTGTAATTGGTATAGTACCTAAAGCCATTATAGGGTATTGGTTATTTGCTGGCTTACTAGTTTCTGGTATTTATGTAAAAAACATCAATCATTTAGCCCAAAAAACAGGAAAAACAAAAGATACATTCAGGCAATATGCTTCATTACTAAAAACTATTGAAAATGAAAATTTTACGAGTGAATTACTCGTTCAAAAACAAAAAGACATTAACACCGCTACTAAAAAAGCCTCAGAAATATTTAAACAGTTTTCGAAACATCTGGATGCTTTAGACAATCGAAACAACTTAATAGGAGCCATATTTGGTAATGGTTACTTTTTGTTAGATATAAAAAATGCTTATGCTGTAGAACAATGGATTAGCACACATAAAGAAACCGTTTCAAAATGGTTTGAAGTGGTCGATTTTTTTGATGCCTATAACAGTTTTGGAACTTATACGTTTAACCACGAAAGTTTTGTTTTTCCCGAAATTACAAGCTCCAAAAGTGGTATAGTAGCAAAAGATTTAGGTCATCCTTTACTTGCAGCACATAAACGTGTGACGAGCGATTTAACCATAAATGCAGATGAATTTTTTATTGTTACAGGAGCTAATATGGCTGGTAAAAGCACCTTTTTAAGAACCGTATCTTTACATATTGTTATGGCAAATGTGGGTTTACCCGTTTGTGCTTCTAAAAGCAGCTACACACCTATAAAACTTATTACTAGTATGAGAACTACAGATAATTTAACCGAAGATAGCTCGTACTTTTTTAGTGAATTAACCCGATTAAAATATATTGTTGATGCTGTTAAAACTGACGACTATTTTATTATACTGGATGAAATATTAAAGGGCACCAATAGTAAGGATAAAGCTGAAGGTTCTAAACAATTTGTAGAAAAACTGGTAGCAAGTAAATCTACAGGTATTATTGCCACTCACGATTTAAGTTTATGCCAAGTTGAAAACGAATTACCGCAGGTAAAAAATTACTATTTTGATGCCTTTATAAAAAATGATGAATTGTCTTTTGACTATAAATTTAAAAAAGGGATTTGCCAGAATATGAATGCCAGTTTTTTATTACGAAAAATGGAGATTATTTAAATAGCTTATGAAATTACCAATCACACTATTATCGCTTTTTCTTTTAATAATTTTATCTACTTCATTTACTCCAACAAAGTCAAAAGCACTTGATGTAAATAAAGTATAAATTCAAAAAAAATGTATTGATTCTAGTCTTGTAAAAAACTATATGAAGTCTTATGAAATACAGGTCCCAAAAGGATGGTGCTCCTACATATATCACGATTATCTTTTAATTAGTACGCCTTATAAAACAGATTTTGAGACCTTTAAGAGCGATAATGTGCAATTATATATACTTTCTAGTGATGGAGAAGATTATAAAAGTAAAAATATTGAAGAAGCATTAGAGAGTCAAATCTCAATTCTGGAAGACTTATCTTTATTTAAACCTGTTTATTTTTCAGAATACCATAAAGAATATGGTAAATATTATTTAATTAAAAACTTAGGTATTGAATCGGGAAAAAAATATATTAAACTGGATATTTTATTTAATCATAAAGGCAGAAATTACATTATTCATTACAAGGCGTTAGAAAGCGAATTTGAAACCTATTTACCTTATGCCATAAATACTATTTCAACTTTTAAGATTAAAGATTAGCATAAAAAGCATCACATTCCAAAAAAATACGATGCTTTTTGTGTTCTACGCAATAGGTAGAATATAAACCCTACTGTTCTAAATTTGAAATTCTTTGCTCTAAACTAATAAGCAATTGATTTTGAGATTCTATTTTTTCTTCAAGTTTAGAGATTAATTCCTGTTGCTCTTTAGTTGCTTGAATTAAAACAGGCACTAAGCTATTATAAGACACTCTCATTTTATCTAATTTCACTTCTTCAAAAATACCAGCTTCATTTTTTTTCATTGTGTGCGTTTGCGTAGCTTCTTTTATAAGCTCATTTACTTCTTGCGCAACCAAACCAATTCTATCCACACCAAATGGATCATTTATCAACTGATAAGAAATAGTACTAAGTTTAAGAATTTCATTTAATCCATAAGGCATTTTAGTTACATTTTTCTTCGCAGTAATATCAGAAACGGTATAAAAATCTCCTGCATAAATATTTCTCCATGACATACTAGCACCTAAGTCATAGGTTAAATCTAAGTTTGGAGAAAAACTATCACTAACAAATAATTCTGCTTCACCATCTACTAAAAACTCTATAGATCCTAAACCCATAGTAGTTCCTCTAGACGAACCATTATCAAAATCTGCTACATAATCTATAGTTGTATTATAGTTTGGTGAAGCATCTACTGTGCTAAAGACTGTTCCGTTGGAAAATAGAGTTCCAGTTGATCCAAAAATAACAGCATCATTTGTTCCATCTGAAAACATAGTGTGTGTATTGTTATTAGACTCTATTCTTACATTCAAAATATTTCCAGGCTCATTAATAACAAGATCATTTGAAGCTGTGGCTTCAGATAAACGCATAAACTCTAATCCACCCGCTGAAAACCCAAGTCTATCACTAGAAATCTGATACATTCCTGTATTATTATCTCCAGACCATGTGAACAAAGGTTCTAAAGCAGTTCCTGGATTTTTTGCTTGAATTTGACCATTTTTCTTGAAATTTAAAACCTCGCTATTGTTGGTTTTAATAATCAAATCCTTATTATCTGTGGTACCTAAAAAATCTGTCCCTGGTGTTGTTAGACTATTACCATTAAGCTTCCAGTCTTTACTTGATAAATTAATCCATTTTGAGCTATCCCAATAATAAAAACCTTCACCAGTAGTTGTATTGTTATTATAAACTAATAATCCAGTTGTTGCGCCACCTGTTACAGGAGCAATAGCATTTAAGTCTGAAATATTAACTCTGGGAATCAACAAGCCTTTTTCAGAAGAATCAATATCTAAAATTGACCCAGGACTTGGAGAAACTGTACCTATACCAACTTGAGAAAATAAATTAAAACTAAAAACTGTAAAAAATACTATTAATAAACTTTTTTTCATAACTATAACGTTTTCGTGGTTAAACGGGTGCAAAAATACAACCATTTTATAATTAAAAAAACGCTGTTGTTATTTTTATGTTCATTTGAATAAAACTTAAAATAAATGAATTATTTACATGTATTAATGCAAAAAAGCATCAAATTCCAATCGAATTTGATGCTTTTTTAATATTACTTCATTTAAAGAAACTTTAAATAAGGTTAAAGATTTCTATAGATAATTATTTTTTCTTTTTACTTGACTTTTTTGGATGAACTAATTTCATTTCATCTATTAAATGTTTAGCTCCAGCGTATTTATCGACAATAAATAAGACGTAACGTAAGTCTACCATAATATTTCTACAAATTTCTGGGTCGTAATTCATATCGCTCATAGTACCTTCCCAAACACGGTCGAAATTTAAACCTACCAAATTACCATGTGCATCAATTGCTGGAGAACCAGAATTTCCACCTGTGGTGTGATTGGTTCCTAAAAAGCATACAGGAACTTTTCCGTTTTTATCGGCATAATTACCATAGTCTTTAGCCTCGTATAAATCACGTAATTTTTTTGGAACATCAAACTCATAATCACCCGGCACATATTTTTCTATAACACCTTCTAAGTAACTCACTGGTTCGTAATAGACAGCATCTCTTGGTGAATATCCTCTAACCTGTCCGTAAGTAACTCTTAAAGTACTATTAGCGTCTGGGAAATAACGGGCATTTGGTAAAGCTTCCATTAAAGCTTTCATATATTGTTTTTGCAAAGCTCCAATAGGTTCTTGTTTAGCAACATACTCTGCATTTAGTTTAGAATAAAATTCTTCCACCATTGGTTTAGCATACGCATAAGCGGCATCGTTATTTAATGCATTTAACACATCTTCTTTAGAACCTTCTATTAACTTTAAAGCGCTATCTAACTCAACCAATGCACTTTTATTATAAATAGTAGGGTCTACATTACCTGGATTGTATAATGGCATCACGTTTTCAAAAACACCTTTATCTACTGTTTTATCAAAATCTTTATGAATGCCCTTTAAGGTATTTGCAAAACTTTGTTTAGCCTGCTCAAAAGCTTCAGGTTTATTTAAAACCGTTTGTTCAAACTGATATGCTCTAAAAGTCATTTGCATTAACTCATTAGTCACTAAAAAGACTTCAATAAAATTACGACGTTTAATATTTATTGGAGCAAAATCCTTATAAAGTCTATCAAATTCCGGCAGGATAGTTCCGTATTTACTAGTAAGACCTTTTTCTTTTAACGCTTTGGTAAAAGTGGCTTCAAAAGCTTTACGTTCTGCTATGGCGTTACTTTTATCTATTCCTAAATTTTCGCCAATCCATTTTTTCCATGCATTTGCAATTCTCGCTTGTTTAGACGCATATTTAATTCTAACCTCATCACTAGCTTTCATTTGTGCATCAATCACTTTTAGAGCCGCTTCACGAATAGCAATATTAGTTGGGTTATATTCTTTTGTAATATGCTCTATGGCTACTGCTGGTAAATATTCGTCTGTTGTTCCTGGAAAACCAAAAACCATAGTAAAATCGCCTTCTTCTATACCATCTAGAGAAACTGGTAAGAAATGTTTTGGTTTAAATGGCACATTGTCTTTACTGTATTTTGCTGGTTTGTTGTTTTTATCGGCATAAATACGAAACATACTAAAATCTCCCGTATGTCTTGGAAACACCCAATTATCGGTATCACTACCAAACTTACCAATACTGGTTGGCGGAGCGCCAACTAATCTGATGTCTTCATAACGCTCGGTCACAAAAAGGAAAAACTGGTTTCCATTGTAAAACGATTTTACTTTAGTATCCTGCCAATCTTCACGCTTGGTTACTTTTTGTAATGCATTACTGTTTTTATCTATTAATGATTGCTTTTCAGCTTCGGTTAGGTTAGCATTAACACCATTTAAAACCTGATTAGTTACATCTTCAATTCTAACAATAAATTCGACATATAAATCTTCGTTTGGCAACTCTTCACTTAAAGACATTGCCCAGAAACCATCCTTTAAATAATCATTCTCCATTGAAGAATGTGATTGAATTTGTCCAAAACCGCAATGGTGATTGGTTAACAACAAGCCTTTATCGGAAATTATTTCACCCGTACAACCACCATTAAAATGTACTATAGCGTCTTTTAAGCTCGAGTTATTGACGTCATAAATATCTTTAGCAGTCATTTTACTACCTAAAGCAGTCATTTCCTTTTCGTTCATCCCTTCTAAAAGAGAAGGAATCCACATACCACCTTGCTGTGCAGATGCTTGAAATACCAAAAGGCATATCAGAATTTTTATAAATTTCATAAGTTTAAATTTTAACTCCCACAAGATATTAAATCTGTAAATAATAGGTTTAAAATATTTCTTGTATTTCACAAACTTTTACTAATAAGCCTTTTATTTATGGTCTATTATGTAGCTTTGTGTATACAAAAATCTAACTATGAAATTAAAAATTACACTAGCTTTACTTACACTTATAATCATATCTTCTTGCGGATCTTCTGAAAAAGTCATTACTAGTGACGGAAAATTATACACTGTAAAAGGAAAAAAGATTTATCAAAACGATAACGAAGTTACAGAGTCTTTAAGTTCCGGAGAAAAATCTAATATTTTTAACACTTTAGATAAGCGATTAGAGGCAGAAAAGGAAATTGAAGAGCAACAAAAAAAGCTTGAAAAAGAACAAGAACGCCTTGAAAAAGCTCAAAGAGAAGCAAAAAAGAAACAAGAAAAATTAGAGAAAGAGCTTAAGGAAAAAAACAGAGCTCGAGAAAAATATCTTGATGCCAAAAAAGAGCTTTCAGATGCTAGAAAAACTTACGAAAGACGCTTGAAAAAAGGAAAGCTTTCTCCTAATGATATTGAAGATTGGGAAATAAAATTTGAAAAACTTAAAAAAGAAGTTTCCAATACGGAACGTGCTTATAAAAAGCTAAAATAATAACATGAAGCCTCAATTACAGGTTGCTTTAATACAAACGAATTTGGTTTGGGAAAACCCCCTACAAAATCGTTTAAACCTAAATGATAAATTAGAACATTTAAATTCTGGAATAGATTTAGTAGTATTACCAGAGCTGTTTACTTCAGGATTTACTATGTCGCCTGAATTAGTTGCAGAATCTATGGAAGGTGAAACCATACAATGGTTAAAACATTGGGCTTCTAAAAAACAATGTGCCATTACCGGAAGTCTTGTAATTAAAGAACATAAGGTTTTTAGAAATCGTATGGTTTTTATAAAACCTAATGGTGATTTAACTTATTATGATAAGCGCCATAGTTTTACCTTAGCTGGTGAGCATAAAGTTTACACTTCTGGAAAAGAAAAAGTGATTGTAGACTATAAAGACTTCAAATTATGTTTACAAATTTGCTATGACTTAAGGTTTCCTGTCTTTTCACGTAACCAGAATGACTACGATGTTTTAATTTATGTGGCTAATTGGCCAAAAGTTAGAGTTGAAGCCTGGAGCGCACTTTTAAAAGCCAGAGCCATAGAAAATATGAGTTACTGCATCGGTGTAAATAGAGTTGGTTTAGACGCTAACAATCACGAATACTCAGGACATTCTGTAGCTTTTGATGGTTTAGGACAATCCATAAGCACAATTTCACCTTATAAAGAACAGGTTGAAGTGGTTACTTTACAAAAAGAAGCATTAGAAACCCTTAGAACAAAATTGAATTTTTTAAATGATGCGGATGAGTTTAAGTTACTTAATTAAGTATAAACTTTGTGACCTCTTCAAAACCAGCTCTCACCTCAATTGGTTTTTCGGCATAACTAACCCGTTCTGGTTGTTTGCCTTTTAAATAATTTCCAGAGTCGTAAACCCCATTATTATTTTCATCAAAAAGTACCCGTAAATAATAAACTCCAGGTTGAAGGTTTGTGAAATCTACATTTCCTTTTTCTGTAATATATTTACTAAAAACCACTTCGCTTTTTTCGTTTACAAACTGAATAAATAAAGGATACGTCTCATTTTTTAATACCACACGAATATTTCCAAAACTTAAATATTTATCTGTAGAAGCCTTAAAATTTAAAGAATCATTTGTTCTCCCAAAGAAGTCCGTAAAAGCTTCTGGTAATACGTCCATATTATAGCGATTCCCCTCTTTTTTTGGAAACTTAAATTTATACGTGTTGTTTAGACTATCTAATTCTGTAGTATACGTTACAGCTACAGAATCTTTGTCTATAATTTTTATCTTACTTTCATCTATAGCAGTAAAAGGAATATTAGAGGTTAGCTTAAAATCTTCATCAAATCCTAATTTACTTTTATTTAAGGAAGTAATGGTTAAGGTATCTCTTCGGTTGTCTTTTATTCTAACTTTAAACGTATCTATTTTTTTAGCGTGTGAAATTCTTAGCATTAAAGAATCAATTTCTATTTTTGGCTTATAAAAATATAATAAAGAGTCCTTTTCCTGCTCTTTAATCAATCTGGTTTCAAAACCTTCGGGAATAGTAGATACCGGCATAACAGTAATATCTTTGAAATCGCCTTCAAAACCTATAGAAATCTTCTCCCCAGACACTAATTTGGGTTTCATCACTTTAGTGTCTAAAGCTTCTTTAAATAATTTTAATTCGTAATAAGCCGAATCTTTTCCAACCGTAATAACCTCATCGTAAAAAGCAATTTTATCGGATTTTTGTTGAAATTTATTATCCTCATTATTGTCTTTAAGCGCTACCAGTTTATAGTTACCTGCCTTAATGTTTTCAATAGTAAATGTCGTAACACTATCTTGAGTATTCGTCATGTATCTTGGTTTTTGTTTATAAACAATTGAATCGTTAAATGTACTATCAACTTCATAAAGATTAACCAAAACATTTTTTTCGGTAACGCGATCTAACGCATCAAATACTTTACCGTAAATTTTTAAGGAATCTATATAGTTACCTGTAGAAAAGACATATTTAAAAAATGGAAACGGATTTTCCTCGTTATTATCTACTATACTATTTCCAAAATTAAAACTATAAGTGGTATTTGGTTGTAAGTTATCTTTAATTTTTATTTTAATAACCTTACTTGCGGTGCTGTATGGTGTAATTTCTGGCTCATTCTCCATTGGCGGAGATATGATAAGTTGTTTTGATAAGTTTTTAAACTTTACATATTCGTTAAAGTAGATAGTTATTTCATTGTCTTTAAAATTTATACTATAATTTTCTGGAATAGACTTAACAATTTTAGGAGGCATAACATCTTTATCGCCTCCAGTTGGATTTCCTCTATTGGCACAAGTAAACACCAAAATACTTAAAACAACTAACAAGCTTATGTTATAAACAACTGATTTCATAGCACAAAAAATTCTGTAAACAAAGAAACAATTTATTTCGGTTTAAATAAAACTTGGTTTAAGCAATTGCAATTGTAGCCACACTTATTTTAATATGTTGAGCTTTAAGTAATTCATTAGCACAAGCTTCTAGAGTTGCACCTGTAGTTATAATATCGTCTACCAATAAAATATGTTTTCCTTCAAGGCTATCTAAATGTTGCGTTACAAACATTTCATTATTAAGCTGCCAACGTTCTAAACGATTTTTAAAAACCTGAGAGTTGGTAGATTTTTGTTTTAATAAAACGACATCGTTATAACTGGCATCTAAACAATCTGCTAAAGCCTTACCAAAACCTGCCACCTGATTATAACCACGTTGTTTTAATTTTGATGGATGAAGTGGCACTGGAATTACAACATCTATATCTTTAAAAAACTCAGAATGTTTTAAGTGTTCTCCAAGCCATTCACCAAAAAAACTACTTAAACGCTCTTCTTTTTTATATTTTAATTCGTGAAGCAACTGTTGAATATGACCTTTTTTTTCAAATTTAAAAAGTGCTGCGCCGTCTACTAAGTTAACCCGTCCGTATAACGCTTTTTTTACCAAATTATCTGAATGGTTATAGCTATTGTTTAAAATTGGTAAATGGTGTCTGCAATCTGTACAAATAACCATTTCATGATCGGACAAAGCTAAATGGCAGGACAAACAAACCTCAGGAAAAAACAGGTTAAATAAAGATTTAAAAATCATAAGCCACCAAAAAAATTACAGATGATTAAATATACTATAAAACGGTCACTTTTTTTTATCAAACGATAAGTGTTTGTCCAATCGGTTTTCTATTTTTGTATTATGGCAAATAACGACGATCAATTTAAAAAAGTAATCTCTCACGCTAAGGAGTATGGTTACATTTTCCAGAGTAGTGAAATTTACGATGGACTAAGTGCAGTTTACGATTATGCACAAAATGGAGTAGAATTAAAGAAGAATATTCGCGACTACTGGTGGCAAGCAATGGTGCAGCTAAACGACAATATTATTGGTTTAGACTCTGCTATTTTTATGCATCCAACCACATGGAAAGCTTCTGGACATGTCGATGCTTTTAGCGACCCGTTAATAGATAATAAAGATTCTAAAAAAAGATATAGAGCCGATGTTCTAGTTGAAGACTATTGTGCAAAACTAGAAGCTAAAATAGATAAAGAAGTTGCTAAAGCTGAAAAACGTTTTGGTGAAGCCTTTAATAAAGCTGAATTTGTTTCTACTAACGGAAGAGTTTTAGGATATCAAGAAAAAATTGATAGTATTTTAAAGCGATTAGGCGAATCTTTAACTAAAGAAGATTTAGCTGATGTTAAAGCTTTAATTGAAGAACTTGAAATTGCTTGTCCACTTTCTGGAAGCCGCAACTGGACTGAAGTTAAACAATTTAACTTAATGTTTGGAACTAAATTAGGTGCCAGTGCAGATAGCGCTATGGACTTATATTTAAGACCAGAAACCGCGCAAGGTATTTTTGTAAACTTTTCTAATGTTCAAAAAACCGGACGTATGAAAATTCCATTTGGAATTGCACAAACCGGTAAAGCTTTTAGAAATGAAATTGTTGCCAGACAATTTATTTTTAGAATGCGTGAGTTTGAACAAATGGAAATGCAGTTTTTTATAAAACCAGGTACACAAGCCGAATGGTATGACTACTGGAAAGAAACCCGATTAAAATGGCATAAAAGTTTAGGTTTAGGAGAAGAAAATTACCGTTTCCATGACCACGAAAAATTAGCGCATTATGCAGATGCTGCAGCCGATATTGAATTTAAATTTCCTTTTGGATTTAAAGAATTAGAAGGTATACATTCTAGAACCGATTTTGACCTTAAAGCACATGAAGAGCATTCTGGTAAAAAACTACAGTATTTTGACCCGGAAGAAAACAAGAGTTATACCCCATATGTTTTAGAAACCTCTATCGGGTTAGACCGAATGTTTTTAGCAGTATTTTCTGCTGCCTTAATGGATGAAGAACTAGATAACAACACTACACGTACGGTTTTAAAAATTCCAGCTGTGTTAGCACCAACAAAAGCAGCTATTTTCCCATTAGTTAAAAAAGATGGGTTACCAGAAATTGCTAAAGAAATTTTTGATGACCTAAAATGGGATTTTAATGTGATGTATGATGAGAAAGATGCGGTAGGAAAACGTTACAGACGTCAAGATGCTGCAGGAACACCATTTTGTATAACTGTAGATCATGATACTATTGAAGACCGCACGGTAACCATTAGACATCGTGACACTATGGAACAAAAACGTGTAGCTATAAGTGAATTAAGAGCCATAATTGCTAAGGAAGTAGATGTGAAACATTGGCTTCAAAAGATGTAAGTTTTTTAACTTACTAGCTTGATTATTTGAATATTCATTAACTAAAAACTCCCAATTCTGAAGTTCAGAATTGGGAGTTTTTAATAACTTAGGATTTTAAATATTTTAAAGTTCTGTTAAAGTGTTTAAAATAATTAACTAAACGTAAACTCTGTACAAGTTTTTGAATACGCATTTTGTATAACCAATTGCACAGCGTCTTTAGCTTCGGCTGCTTTACCTATAAAGGTTTTACCGCTATAAACATCACCATTTAATTTCCAGATAAATGTTTTATCGTTATCGCCTCTATTTATTATAGCACGTTCGCCACCAGAAGTTCCTATTCTAAATGATTGAAACTCTCTCTTATACTTAATTCCTGCTGGATAATAGGTTTCTGAATTGAAATAAGCATTTCCGTTAGAAAATAAATAGCTCACACAGTTTCCAACTTCACTTTGTTCTGAAATTTTAACAGTGTTTAACTGGATAATTTTCCAATCGCCCATAAATTTAGTGGCAATCATATTAATTAAAACAGTTCCTTTTTCGGTAATTTTATCGTCAATCATAGATTGAAAGTTTACTACTGCAGAAATAGTACCTGCTTTATCTTTTTGAGACTCGTAAACCACTTTGTCAATAATCATTTTAAAATTGTAATTATTGTCTTTAGATTTTTCTGTAAACTCTTCTGTTATTGTCGATAAGTTTTTAGTTTCTCTAGACACAAAGCCTGCCAAACCAATAAAGGTTGAATTATCCTCAAATTTTTCATGTAGTAATGATGTAATATTTACAACTGAACTTTCATCGGTTAAATTATTTGAATAATTTACATAAGAAGTTAACAATTGATTTACAGGTGTTTTTTGGGCAAAAGAAAAGCCTATATTTAAGCAAACAAGGCAGATGGTTAGTTTTAATACAGTAGATTTTTTCATGTTCTAAAAGTTGGGATTTAAAATTTTCCACAATATATAAAAAACTAAAAGAGTAGTTAAGTAAAAAATCGTATAAGTTAAAAATAAGCTTTTAGCTGTATATTTCCTGTGTGTATTGTATTACTAGTTTCGGTTTTTCGTCCAAAGTAACTTAAATTAAGGTCTAAGTACTTGGTTAGCTTTTTTTGGGCTATTAAATTCCATGTCAGGTTTTTACCGGGTTGTAAACCTTCTAGCAATTGGTAACCTACTGGAGAATTACTATCACCTTCGAAGGTGTTGTTTATAAAGTTTAACTCGCCGTTTATAGAACCTTTAGTAACATCTTTTCCTGTTAAGCCAAAAGAAACGCCATACTTGTGTTGCTTTAAGGTTTCTAAATTTCCAATACTGTTTTCTTTACTTAAAAACTGATAAAACAAATCAAAATGTGTATTAGCTCCAACCAAATATGATATTTTTGGAAATACCGCCTGACTGTCTATATTAAAATCTTTACTGCTAAAATTTTCACTACTACTAGTCGTATTAGCTAAGGTGTTCTCTAAAGTAAACAACCAACTTTCTTGAAATTTATGAGAAAAATTTACCTGATGACTTTCTAATTCACTTTCTATTTTACCAAAGCTTAAAGTATTTGTCGCTTTGTTAGATTGGTACGTATAACTTGTTGTATATTTTTGTTTTCCACGGTTATAAAAAATAGTGTTTCTAAAACTTAATTGAAGACCAAGAGGATCTTCTCCACCAGTATCAAAAGGATTTAAGCTAAAGTTATTTCCTACTTTTCGTGTTTTTCTATCGACCAGATAACTGGATTGATTATAAAAGTGTGATAAAAATTTCTTTGTAGCACTTTCAGAATTTATCCAATCTAAAGGGTTTAAGGTTAGTGTTTGACTTAGCCTATTTTGATGCGTTTTTATAAAAACCTGATTTGGTAAAAGTACTCTAATATATGTACCCTGATCTTGAAACTGAGCAACTTCAAACTCTTCTAATTCCTGAATCCCATTATTATTATAATCTATCCATATATAGACTCCTTGTCCTGGATCTACTTCAACATAAGTAAAATCTTGCTGTGGTAAAGAACCCGAATTGGTTTCAAAAATTGTATTGCTCTGCACAAAATTTTTAAATAATTTCTGGTTATACTGTAACCTAGAGTTTAAAGAGGTCTCTGTTTTAATTTCTGGATTTGTAAAGCTTAGAGTTCTATAATTTACAAATAAGCCCAAATTGGTTCTATCGTTTTGAATTAATTTAGAGTTTAAATAATACGTGTTAGAGGAATTTACACGATCTAACTTAAAATTGGTAATACTATCATTTACGCGATATTTGTAACCAAGTTGTGCAAACACCTTGGTACTATCTCCAACACCAGTATAAGCTTCATAGGCTACAAAACGTTGAGTTAAAGCGGTAAATTGACCATCATTTTTACGTCTTTTTTTGTTTTCTTCTGAAGAAAAACGTGCACCTAACCATAATTTATTTAAGTCATATATTGCATTGTTGTAGGTTCTAAAAAAAGAAGATTCGGCATTAATTTCATTAGTATTTAATAAGCTGTTGTTGGTACTTATAGCTAATTTATCTAATTTATAACTAGCATTAATATTATGTTTTGTTCCGGTAAACGCTTCCTTGTAATTTAAATAATCAAAACTATAATTTACAAAACCTTTTTTAAAATTTAATGCTTCTAAGCCTAGAGTAAATAAGGTTTGGTTTCCAAGGTTTATAGTTGGATTTAAGGTTTCTACATCAAGATTCCAATCTCTATTAAATTCTGCACGATATAACCGTTGTATTGTTTTGAAATTTTGCTCTATAATATCCAGATCTGCAATAGCATTTATGGTCCACAAACTATCATTTTTAACAATAGCGCGCTTAATTCTTAACTTTCCTGCTGCACCGTTATTATTCTCATCATCAAGATCAGAAAATAAATTTAAATCGTTTTTGCTAACTGCAAGTTCAAATTGTGCTTCGGTTTTATTATTTGGCCTATACAATCCGTTAACAATACCTATTTGTAGTTTTGTCGGTGCTACTAATTGTACAATAGGCTCAAATTCACCTTGAGGGACACCTCCAACAGGTGGAACATATTCATAAATATTTGTGATAGCATTAGTATTGGCAAGAACATAATTTCCATTGCCGTCTCCAACATTAGTAAATCGTACACTAAATAATTCATCATCAGGATTATTTGAAAAAATATAGATAATTTCTGTACCTACTACTTCTTTTCTGTATAAAATTCGATTTTCATTAAACGTTTCTGCTACTTCAGAATTTGCTACCATTAATGACCTGTCGTCTCCTGCGTTAGATAATACCTCGACCTGCTCTTCATTTAAATTTTGCTGTAAAGGATTATTTTTTGAGTCATTTTCTGAATATACAGAAGCATTTATGGTTAGTTTTTCTGTTTTATATGCGCCACCACCATAAGCAACAATCCTAGAATAATTTCGTTCGCTAAACTGAAAATCTACTGTTATTCTCATTTCAGAAGTAATAGGATAAGTTGAATTGAAAATAATTTCTCCAGCATTGTAATCTATAATATAGTCTTCACTTTCTCCTCGTTTTAAAGCTATACCATTAACATAAACCGTTTCACTACCAGAAACTATAAGCACAAATAGTTCTCCATTATTACCCTGAAGTTTATATGGACCTTGATTTCCTTCTTCTCCAGTTATCTGAAATGACGAAAACTGTCCTCTAACTAAAGCACCAGCACCAAACACATTAGTACTAGTTTCTTCATTTCCCAAATCGGCAGAAACCAGTAAACCTTGAACACGTTTAGTAAATTTTGAAAAATACGAGGTATCATTTATTAAATCAATATCTCCAGCTCTAACAGCCCATTTATCGCTGTATAATTCTATAAAAACCTGATCAAATTCATCTAAACGCTGAGAATAACCACTTTCCTGTAATGGAGCATTAGCATCTTGTATACTTGCTCTTAATGATACCTTTTCGCTAAGTTTCCCTGTAATTTGAAGGTCCAATTCACTATTTAAAACCGAGTTTTGATTATTTCCAACAGTAACTCCACGAGCTATACTCCCAGAAGTTGTTAATCCGTCAAAAGGTCTAAATTCGGTTTGTTGGTTAGGTTGCCTTAATTGATATAATTTTTGCTGATTAGTATTAGCTTCTACAATTAAATTTTTATCTAAGCCTTTATAGATTCGTGTTAAGAACTCTGGATACTTTTTATATGTAATAACTAAGGAATCTTCTTCAATTGGAGCTATAAATTTTAAGCGGCCTGTTTCGGGGTTTAAAACATAAAAGGTTGAGTCTAGAACTTGACCTGTTTTAGTTTCTACTTTAAACCCGTTTGCTCTTATACTAAAGGGCTCAATTTGAACACTATCTGCAACTTTTATTATTTTTTTACCCACTAAAGTTCCATTTTGCGAAAACACAAAACCAGAAAAAAATAAAAGGCTAATTAATAAAAGTTGTTTCATTGATAAGTAAACTGATTTACTGCAGTTTTATTTCAAAAAAATGATGCTTTAATAGTGTAAAAGTAAAGCATTATTTACTTTAGCTAAAAATAGTATATAATTACTTAATCTATTTACGTCCAATTTTAAGATTAGGTTTTTAATAATTAATTAGATGAAGATAATTTCTTATAATGTTAATGGTATAAGAGCTGCTTTAAATAAAGGATTTATAGATTGGCTGAAGGCTGCTAATCCAGATGTGATTTGTTTACAAGAAATTAAAGCTAACAAAGAACAGTTAGATCTGAGTGTGTTTGAAGATGCTGGTTATAATTACCATTACTGGTTTAGTGCTCAAAAAAAGGGCTATAGCGGCGTTGCCATTTTAAGTAAAATCGAGCCAAACCATGTAGAATATGGTACAGGAATAGAAAGTATGGATTATGAAGGCAGAACCATTCGTGCCGATTTTGATACCTGTTCTGTTATGAGTCTTTATCTTCCTAGTGGTACAAATATTGAGCGTTTAGGGCATAAATATGAATTTATGGCACTGTTTCAAAACTATATTTCCAATCTGGTGTTAGAATATCCAAATCTGGTAATTTGTGGCGATTACAATATTTGTCATAATGAAATAGATATACATAATCCAAAAATAAAAGTCTCTGGTTTTTTACCCGAAGAGCGCCAGTGGTTAGGTGAATTTATAGACAGTGGTTTTATAGACACGTTTCGTTATTTAAATCCAGACAAAACCGAATACAGCTGGTGGAGTTACCGCGCAAATGCCAGAGCTAACAATAAAGGTTGGCGATTAGATTACGCTATGGCTTCCAAAAGCTTAGAACCTAAATTACAACGCGCTTTAATTTTAACCGAAGCCAAACATAGTGACCATTGTCCAATTGTTTTAGAACTAAATGATTAACTAACAAAATGATATGAAATGAAAACAAATTTTATAACCCTACTTTTAACTACTATTTTAATAAGTTCTTGTGTATCTCCTAAAGTCTACAAAGATTTGGAAAACAAATATGCAGATCTTAAAAAACAAAACACCGAATTAAGTGATGAGCTTGAAGCTCTTAGAAATCAATCTAACACGACTAATTCAGAATACGAAGCGTTAAAAAGCGAATATGAAGATGTTGTGGACACTAGAGATAAATTAGCTTCAGAATTGGCGGCTGCTCGCATTAATTATAACAACCTTAAAAGTTCTTATGACGCGTTAGAGTCAAACAGTTCTTCTGCCATAGAAGCAAATACCAAAAAGAATAAAGAATTATTAGCAAAACTTGAAGCTAAGGAAAATGCTTTAGCTAGTGAAAGTAATCGTTTAGAAACACTAAAAAAAGAATTAGAGGAACGCTCTAAACGTGTAGAAGAATTAGAAGCCGTTATTGCTGCAAAAGATAAAGCGATGACCGATTTAAAAAATTCTATCTCTAGTGCTTTAACCGATTTTGAAGGAAAAGGCTTAACAGTAGAACAACGAAACGGTAAAGTTTATGTGTCCATGGAAAATAAACTTTTGTTTAGTTCTGGAAGCTGGGCTGTTGGAACTGAAGGTAAAAAAGCGGTGAAGCAGTTAGGAGAAGTATTAGCTAAAAATCCAGAAATTTCTATTTTAATTGAAGGTCATACGGATAACGATCCGTTTACTGGAACAGGTCAAGTTAGTGGAAACTGGGACTTATCGACTAAAAGAGCAACAGCAATTGTAAACATTTTAGAAGAAAACAAAGCCATTAATAAAGGGAATTTAACCGCTGCCGGTCGTGGTGAATATGCGCCAATTGCATCTAACGACACCAATGAAGGCAAAGCTAAAAACAGACGTATAGAAGTTATTTTAACCCCTAAATTAGATGAACTTTCTAAGCTTTTAGGAGGAAAATAGAATTCTCATTAACAAACATTTAAGCCTTTCAGATGCATTTATCTGAAAGGCTTTTTTATATTTACTTCAAACAACAGACCATACATATGAAATATACAACACTAGGCAAAACAGATATAAAAGTAAGTAAGATATGCTTAGGAACTATGACCTTTGGTAATCAGAATACCGAAAAAGAAGGTCATGACCAATTAAATTATGCTGTAAGTAAAGGCGTTAATTTTATAGACACTGCAGAGTTATATCCTGTTCCTGCCGAAGCTAAAACGCAGGGACGAACCAGTGAAATAGTGGGTACTTGGTTAAAACATCAAAAAAGAGAAGATTTAGTCATCGCGTCTAAAATTGCGGGAACTGGAGACTATACCGCTCACATTAGAACCACTGGTTTTAGTAAAGACGCATTGCATGAAGCCGTAAATAGTGAGTTAGAGCGATTGCAGACTGATTATATTGATTTATATCAATTACATTGGCCAGAACGTGAAACAAACACTTTTGGGACAAGAGATTATGTTCATAACCCAAATGACCAATGGGAAGAAAATTTTCAAGATGTTTTAGAAACCCTAACCGAAATTAAAAAGTCTGGAAAAATCCGAACTTTTGGATTAAGTAATGAAAAAGCTTGGGGTGCCATGCGTTTTATTGAAGCATCCAATAAAAATGACTTAATTAGACCTGTTAGCGTTCAAAATGCCTACAACTTATTAAACCGTGTTTATGAAGGTGATATGGCAGAAGTATCTCATAGGGAACACATGGGCTTATTAGCTTATTCGCCTATGGCATTTGGTGTATTATCAGGAAAATACATTAAAAATGAAGCAGCAGACAATGCCAGACTGAAACTGTTTCCAAGATTTGCGCGCTACAGTAGCGAACAGTCTACAGAAGCTACCAAACTTTATTTAGCTTTAGCCGAAAAGCACAATTTAACTTTAGCTGAAATGTCTTTAGCTTTTGTAAATCAACGATCATTCGTAACTTCTAATATTATTGGAGCCACAAATTTGGAGCAGCTTAAAGAGAATGTTTCGAGTATAAATATCACTTTATCAAATGATCTTTTGGAAAGTATTAACGCTATCCATGCTGCCATACCAAATCCTGCGCCATAATCCGTACTAAAATATATTATTATTAAAGCTCAAAAGACTATTTTTGAGCTTTAATTTTTTATAAAATGACCTTATTCAATAACATCTATTTATCTGTTTTTTTTCAACTAAAAAACCGATTTAAACAAAAGGCAAATACTATTGCTCTATATTATATCTCTATTTTACAAATTAGCTGTGTTTTCCTATTAGGTTGTTTTTTTTCTGCTTTTTTATCTCAAATGAACACGGCACTTATGGGAAAATCTAAAGCTATCACCTTGTTTTGCATTATTGCGGCTGGAATACATTTTAGCAATTGGATGGGCTACTCTGGTAAACAACGTAAAGAAATGAATGCCAAATATTTAAAACAAAAAAAGATAACCTATAATTTACTTGTACTAGCTGTAATTCCAGTAATCTGTATCTTATTTGGTTTACTGTTATTGCAAAGTATGTAGAGTATTTTAGCTTTTAAAAAAACAGATCCTGTGCTAAACGAAATGTATTCGCATGGGCTTCAATTATTATTTTAATATCCGCGGAATAGCCACCACCCATACTACAAACCACAGGTATAATATTTGTTTTACATGTTTTTAAGACAAATCGGTCACGTTCCTTACAACCATTTATAGTTAATCCAAGTTTACCTAACTTATCAGTTGCTAATACATCTACTCCAGATAAATAAAATATAAAATCTGGTTGATGTGTTTTAATCAATTTTGGCAGAGTTTCTTTTAAAATAGAAAGATAAGCCTCATCTGAAATACCATCATCCAATTCGATATCTAAATCTGAAGTTTCTTTTTTAAAAGGGTAATTGTTTTTTCCATGCATGGAGAAAGTAAAGACATTTGGATTGTTTTTAAATATTTCTGCCGTACCATTGCCTTGATGCACATCTAAGTCGATTATTAAAATACGTTTTGCCAATTTTTTTTCCAGAAGATAATTGGCACCTATAGCCTGATCATTAAACATGCAAAAGGCTTCACCTTTATTGGTAAACGCATGGTGTGTCCCTCCAGCAATATTCATGGCAATACCGTTCTTCAATGCATAGTCGCAACATTTTATAGTACCGTCTGCAATAATAATTTCACGTTCTATTAAAACTTCACTTAATGGGAATCCAATTTTACGAGCTGCTTTTTGACTTAGAGTAATATTTAATAAGTCGTAAACGTACTCTGGATCATGCGTTTTTAAAATTGGAGTCAAGTCCAACATTTTTTCTGGCTCAAAAAAATTCTGCTTTTCACAGATGCCTTCACGAATTAATTGTTCCGGAAGCAATTCATATTTAAGCATAGGAAAGCGATGTCCTTCTGGTAACTCATGAGCGTAAATAGAATGAAAAGCAATATTAAGCATCCAACAAAAATAAGCATAAAAAAACCTCATTTAAAATGAGGTTTTTTTATTATTTAGGAATACTTAACATAGCTTTTAAAGATTTGACATTTTCCTTGCTAATAGGCTTAGGTTCTTTAGGAGTATATTGAATTAATTTCCTTTTACCACCATTAGTTTCTAAAACTTTAATCTTAGAAATAGTTTGATCATTTTTAATATGTCCAATCTTATCAATGTCTATTAAACCAGATAAATTCTTAGTAGTGTTAAAAGAATTTGAATTCACTTTTACAGACTGTTTTTTTCTAGAATTATTTGTATTAGAATTACTGACACTAGACTCTACTGTTTTTTTTATCAGAGCAAGTGACGCGTTTAGATTTTTTTTGTAGTTATCCTCTTCTTGTGCAAAAGAAAATAAACTTACAAAAAATAATATATAAGGTAAACTTTTCATAATTATAATTTTAATAATGAGTTATTATCTGGAATCTATCTAATCCTGGATTACCACCAAAAGTCCCTCTTGTACTACTACCTGTGTTAAAAAAAGCATCTCCTCCACCAAAAGTAAAGCCAATTACATCTACGGTATATGATGTTCCTCCAGGTGCTCCTGTTAACTGGGCATAACCATTTCCGTTAAGGAAGAAGACTCCAGATGCGTAGGAAACACCACTACTATCACCTCTTGCTGTGTAAGCTTCCGCGGTGTAACCAACTATAGTACCATTTATTAAAACTGCCGTACCATATTGTCGAGGGTAGCCATCATCAATTACTAAAGAAGGTGGCCCACCACCAGATGAAAGATTGTTTCTTGTCATGCTTACTCCAATCTGATAAACAATTTCAACCAAAGCGTCCCTAGTAATGGTAAAAGTAGAGGTAAATAATGTTTGTTGTGTGAAATTTCCATTATTATCGCCTATTTCTACTTCAACAGGCACAAAAGTTAAGGCATTATCTTCTGGCATTTGACTTTCTGTCAATGAAGGCTTTAACAACAAGTCACCATTTGCATCAACATAAACCACAGAATCATCGACTCCATTATTCGCTACATTATTTGCGTTACTAAAGGCATCAATTCGTATACCAGTATTGTTTCCTGCTATATGAACATCGTTTTGAGGGTTATCTGTAAAAATCCCTACTTCATCATCACCACCGTCAACAAAAACCGCTGCAGTTTGATTAATTGTCTCTACTCTGAAATTAGTATCATTACCATCATCATTAAAAACTGCTTCATCTGTACCTCCTTCAACAAAATCTAAAAATTTAATACCACCAGAAGAAAAAGCTAAATTATCACCTCCATTTCTAAACATTCCAGTATCAGAATCATTATTCCAACTATAAGTTGGAGCTCCCGTATTTCCGTTATTATAAGATCTTAGTCTCCCGTTGCTAGTAAAATTAAAACGTTGCGTGTCATTTGTCCTTACTCTAAAATCTGTATTATCTGTAGTTCCAATAAAATTGGTATTAGCATTAGTTCCTCCATTCCCTAGTATAGTCCAATCAGTTCCTGTTGCTACAGGTGCAGTTAAAGATACCCATACAGAACCATCCCAATAATACATTCCTGGAGTTACTGCTGTAGCACCTGCACCAGAAGTTGCATCATTATAAACTACAGTTCCTGCAGGTATTACACCTCCTTGAGGGTTTACTGCTGTTTCTATATTAGTTGCAGCTAAAGAAACTGTTGGCAATACAAAACCTTGAGTAGTCGAGGCAATATCAAGTGCTCCTCTTGGTGCTGTTGTGCCAACACCAACTTGCGCTACTGCACTAATTATTCCTGCAAAAACGCAGGAAAAAGTTAACAAACTGTTAATTAAGTAGTTATTTTTCATAATAGTAAATTTGAGATTATAAAATTAAAAATAACTATTCACTTATAACTTATAATTTTAACACACTTTATCTAAAAAATATGCGTTTTGTCTAAAAATTAGGTATTTTTAATATAAAATGAGCATTATGTCGGTTTGGTTTTTGATTTAAAAATGAAAAAATGCGTTTTTTATGAGTTTTAATGTGTAATTACCATTCTCTTTTAGAATAGATATAATATCAAAGCGTATTTCAACGTCTAAATTGGAAGTTTCTACATAATAATTAACAGCTTTGACTAGATTTTGAATTTGTCTAGGCTTAAGAAAACTTTCTGGATTACCGAAGTCTAACGATGATCTGGTTTTAACTTCAACAATAGCTAAAATATCATTTTGAAGTGCAATAATATCAACCTCTGCTTTATTGAAACGGTAGTTTCGCTCCAAAATAGTATAGCCATTTTCAATTAAAAACTGAACAGCAAGCTCTTGGCCTTTTTTACCAAGCTCGTTATGTTGTGCCATAATCCATAACTTAACTATAGTTTATAAGATTTAAAAGACTATTGAGGTACCAGAACTGGATACCTTTAGCCTAATTTCAGTCCCAAAAACCATAGCTCGATTATCGGGTTCATGTCCTGCGTTCATATTAAACGCAACTGGGAAGTTATAATCTGAAACCACGTCTAAAATAATTTGTTCTACAGTTTTTCCGAATTTCGTTGTGTTTCTTTTCACCTTGCTGATGTCTCCAACAATTAAACCAGCACAATTTTTGAAATATCCAGCTCGCTTTAAACTCTGTAACATACGGTCTATACTGTAAGCATACTCACCTATTTCTTCAATAAAAAGAATTTTTCCATTAGTATCTAAACTGGTGTCCGATCCTAACATACTGGCAAGAATGGCTAGATTACCACCAACTAACTGTCCGCTAGCCTTACCTTCTCTATTATATGGAGATGCTTTTAGTGTATATTCTAACGTTTCACCAAAAAGTGCTTTTTTAAAAGTTGCTGCTGTTTCAGGGTTACCTTGTAATTCATCAGTCACACTCGTACACATCATAGCGTGTAAACTTTGAAAGCCTAACACATTCATTTGGTTATGAAACGCAGTAATATCACTATATCCAATAATCCATTTGGGTTGTTTCTTAAATTTGGTATAATCTAATAAATCCAAAATACGGACACTTCCATAGCCGCCTCGAGCTGCCCAAATGGCTTTTATATTTGGATTATCTAATGCTTGTTGAAAATCTTCACAACGCTCTGCATCTGTCCCAGCAAAATGGCCTCCATTGGTATAAACATGTTTTCCTACGGTTGTTTTTAAACCCCAGCTTTCTAACAAGGCTATAGCTTTATTTACTTCCTGAGTTCTATTTTTTAGAATACCGGCAGGAGCTACAATAGCTACCGTATCGCCTGCTTTAAGAAAAGGTGGCTGAATCAAGGTGTTGGATTTTAAAGGTGAAACTGAATTTTGTGCCGAACCAGGCTTACTTCCGAAGAAAAAAACAAGACACAAAATAAAGATATTAAAGACATTTTTACTCATAATGTAAATGTACATTTTTTTTCACAATCGCTTGTAAATTGCTTACTTTTGTGGGCTAATTTTAGATCTAAATTAGATTAATAATAGCTCCTCGAGCGCAGTCTAGAAGTAATATTTAAGTTCTTGACTGCGATTGACCGGACAAGCAAATACAAACTATGAGTACACCAAAAAGATATACTATTACTGCAGCATTGCCCTATACTAACGGACCTATACATATTGGACATTTAGCGGGTGTTTATGTACCTGCCGATATTTATGCACGGTTTAAACGTTTAACTGGTAATGATGTTGCCTTTATTTGTGGTAGTGACGAGCATGGTGTACCCATTACCATTAAAGCTAAAAACGAAGGTGTAACACCTCAGGATATTGTAGATAAATATCATAAAATTATTAAGGAGTCTTTTGAAGAATTTGGGATTTCTCTGGATAATTACTCTCGAACGTCTTCTAAAATTCATCATGAAACAGCGTCGGAATTTTTTACGACTTTAAATGATAAAGGTGAATTTATTGAGGAAACTACAGAACAGTTATACGATGCAGAAGCCAACCAATTTTTAGCCGACAGATTTGTAGTTGGAACTTGTCCTAAATGTGGGAATGAAGAAAGTTATGGCGACCAATGCGAAAAATGTGGTACCAGCCATAATGCAACCGACTTAATTAACCCTAAGTCTGCAATTACTGGAAATGTACCTACATTAAAACAAACTAAACACTGGTTTTTACCTTTAGACAAGCATGAAGCATTTTTAAAAGAATGGATTTTAAAAGGTCATAAAAAAGACTGGAAGCCTAATGTTTACGGACAAGTAAAATCTTGGATAGACGATGGTTTGCGTCCGCGAGCAGTGACCAGAGATTTAGATTGGGGTATTCCTGTTCCTGCCGAAGGTGGCGAAGGAAAAGTGCTTTACGTATGGTTTGATGCGCCAATTGGCTACATATCGGCAACTAAGGAGTGGGCAGAACGCGAAGGAAAAAACTGGGAAGACTACTGGAAAAAAGACGATACAAAACTGGTGCATTTTATAGGTAAAGATAATATTGTATTCCACTGTATTATTTTTCCTGCCATGTTAAAATCGGAAGGTTCATATATTCTCCCAGATAATGTGCCTGCTAATGAGTTTTTAAATTTAGAAGGGCAAAAACTATCGACTTCTAAAAACTGGGCCGTTTGGTTACCCGAATATTTAAAAGATTTTCCAAATCAGCAAGATGTTCTACGCTATGCATTAACAGCTAATGCTCCAGAAACTAAGGATAACGATTTTACTTGGAAAGATTTTCAAGCAAGAAACAATAGTGAATTGGTGGCAATTTTCGGTAATTTTATAAATCGTGTCGTAGTATTAACCAATAAATATTATAATGGTCTAGTTCCAGAACCTGGCGATTTTTCTGCTTTAGATGAAGAAACTCTTGCGGCTTTAAAAGCGTATCCAGCAGTTATAGAAAGCTCTATAGAACGCTACCGCTTTAGAGAAGCCAGCCAAGAATTAATGAATCTTGCCCGACTTGGTAATAAATATTTGGCAGACGAAGAACCTTGGAAATTAGTTAAAACCGATGAAGTGCGCACTAAAACCATCATGTTTGTTGCGCTTCAAATTGCGGCAGGGTTAGCTACCTTATGTGAACCTTTTTTACCGTTTACTTCAGGAAAATTAAAAGGTATGTTGAATTTAACTTCTGAAGATGCTAAAAATTCTTGGGAAGATATTTCAACCAAAAGCACGTTAATTTCTGCACAACATAAAATTGAAAAAGCTGAATTGTTATTCTCTTTAATTGATGATGAAGCCATCCAACTTCAACTGGATAAATTAGAAGCCAGTAAAAAAGCTAATGAAGCAGCAAATAAGAAAGCAGAACCACAAAAAGACACGATAGCTTTTGAAGATTTTACCAAATTAGACCTTCGTGTTGGGACGATTTTGGAAGCAGAGAAAATGCCTAAAGCTAAAAAACTGCTAGTTTTAAAAGTAGATACCGGTATAGATACTAGAACCATTGTTTCTGGTATTGCAGAGCATTTTACACCTGAAGAAGTTGTTGGGAAACAAGTAACTGTTCTGGTTAATTTGGCTCCAAGAGCGTTACGCGGTGTGGAAAGTGAAGGAATGATTTTAATGACCGAGGACGACCAAGGGAAATTGGTATTTGTAAATCCAGATACTACGGTTAAAAACGGGATGCAAATAAGTTAATTAATGAAGTATCTTATTGCTTTCCTTTTTCCTATATATTTAGCTTCACAAACTGAAGATATTAATTTAAATACGGTTTTTTTAAAGACAAATATTTAAAAGAAGTCATTCCTGTCATAAATTCTAAAGATGAAATGACCTTATTCTTTCAGTTTAGAGATAATGCTTCGGTATATAGTTATAATAAGGACTTCAGTATTTCTAATGCATCGTACGATTTTGAGCTACCCAAAAAAGCGACAAATCATGTAGCAAGTTTGTATAACGACACCTCTATTACTTTAATTTACTCAAACTCATCAGGTAAATATTTTGGAGCAATAACTTATGATAGAAAGACTAATAAAATAGAAACTAAAAAAGCTAAAAAATGGAATTTTAAAGGTGCTTCGGTAGTTGGTTACGGGAATGACAATAATAAATTTTACCTTATTACTGCTATTAAAAACTCGTCTATTATTAAAATTCATACTTTAGATTCAAATTTAAAACAAGAAAGCCATACCATAGATTTATCGGCTTTCGAAATTACAGGAGACCAAAGATGGACCTATAGCTTTCACAATACATTATTTAATTTAGACATAAAAGAAGCGCCGCAAGTTATAGAATATAATATTCCAAACTCCTTAGAGACAACTGCTGCAGATAGAAAAATATTTTTCAGTAAAGATTTTAAAACTATTTATATTACTAATGATTTTTTTAAGTCTAAAACGATTGTTTGTAAAATAAGTACAGAAACATTTAAAGGCGAATTACGTACTATAGAACATGATGATTTTTCTAAAGACAAATCAATTATTCGTACAAGTTCATTTATAATAGATAATTATATGTGCTCGCTATATTGGGTTAGGGATTATGTAAATTTAAAAATTCGAGATTTAAATTCGTTTAAAGTTATAAACGAATTTGAAATTAAAAAAGATGAACCTATCACGTTTAGAAACAGTCCTATAATAGAAAAAAATAGTGCTTCAAAAAATGTAAGAGAATTAAAAACTACAAATCAATTTTTAAGAAAAACCATTTATAATCAACCAACATTAACTATTTTTAAAACTGATGACATTTATAATTTAACATTAGGTTACACTATAACAGAAGATTTAAATCCCATTTTAATTGTACACTTTGGTATTGTTGGTGGATTTCTATTACAGAGCTTAATCAATTATGTAGATACAAATTCTGTTCAGTTCACGGGACTTTTTGATGCAAATTTTAATCATGTTAAAGGAGAAGTTATTGAAAATAGCTATGATAAAATTGAAATATTTAAAAAAACACTTAAGCGAACAAAAAATGAGTTTTTAGTTAAAAATAGTGACACTTATTATTTTGGCAACTATAATAAAGACCTACAAACCTACAGTGTTTATAGTTTTAAATAAACGACTACTTCCTCACTGAACTCTCTGTTAAATAAATCCTAATTGAGTTTTTATTAATAAAATCTAAATTACTATAAATTAGATTTGACTTAATTAACCAAAACTCAAATACAAATGAAAAAACTCGTTTTACTTTTAGCTGTATCGCTAATGATGTTATCGTGCGGCGGAACAAAAACTGTTAGAGCCTCTAAAAAAGTAATTAAAGGTGATTGGACATTACAAAATATTACTTACAGCCAAGCAGGAACTTACAATGTGACCTTATTTAATGATGTGAGTAAAGAATGTTTTATGCAAAGTTCTTGGAGGTTTATCCCAAATAATAATACAGGAGTTTATACCATAAACAACTCTGCTTGTTCTACCGGAGAAAGAAATTTTATTTTTACTATTCAAGAAATAGACGAAGTTTCAGGTCTTTATGATTTTCTTTTAAAACCAACAGATGCAAAGGGAAATTCGGACACTAACGCTGGATTTAGAGTTAATCTTGCTCAATTAGATGAAACTACAATGACCTGGACTCAAACTTTAAGTGTAGATGGGAAACCTTTTACAATAACTATGAACTTTTCTAAATTAAACTAACTATGAAAACTTTAAAAAACAAATTAATAACTTCAGCTTTAGCGGTATGCGTATTAATCGCTTTTTCAAGCTGTGATGCTACAAGAAATGCAAACAATAAACAAAAAGGTGCTGTTATCGGCGCTGCCAGTGGAGCTATTTTAGGTGCCATAATTGGTAACAATGTAGGTAAAGGTGGTAATGGCGAAATTGGTGCTGTTATTGGTGGTGTCGTTGGAGGTACTGCAGGAGTACTAATTGGAAATAAAATGGACAAGCAGGCACAAAAAATTGAAAATGAAATTCCTGGTGCTGTTGTAGAACGTGTAGACGATGGTATTGTAGTAACGTTTGATGAAAATTCTGGTGTGTATTTTGATACTGCAAAATATAATATCAACAGTGCTTCTCAAGCAACATTAAATAAATTAGCAGGTGTTTTTGCAGAGTATCCAGATACTAATATTTTAGTTGTTGGTCATACCGACAGTGTAGGATCAGACGAAAGCAATATGACTTTATCTAAAAACAGAGCTTATGCTGTAACTAATTATCTACAAAATAAAGGTTTAGCTAGCTCTCGTTTTACAACCAATTGGTTTGGAGAATCTCAACCTAAATATGATAATGATACTGCAGCTGGAAGAGCCAAAAACAGACGTGTAAATGTAGCTATTTTACCAAATGAAAAAATGATAGAAGAAGCTAAAAATGAAGCTGGAGAATAACTTTATCCGAAATAAAATAAAAAAAAACCACAGCATTCGCTGTGGTTTTTTTTTATTACAAGCCTTTTGTTTTATGCTGAAATAGATAATTAAAATCTGTACTTCCAGAAACCTCTCCATTTGCATAGGTTATTTTTCTAAAAATATAACGCTTAATTTCATTACCATAATTAGAAGTCATTTGGTAGCGGCTTAACCAATCGCCTTTCATATTGGCAGAACTGGCTAAATTCTGTTTTACAATTTCTGCCTGACCAACACTTTCATCCATAAATTTACGAATGGCTTCACGAGAACCTGTCTTTCTGATATTAAGATATCTTTCTATTAATGGCAATGGTTTATCAACGGTATTAGTCGTGTAATTTGCCATGTTTACATCATAAAACACAATGCTATTAAAAACTGGATTGTATTTAGCAACAACCTTATTATCCAAGTAATAGTAAAAGGTAGAATCTTTGTGACCTTTTATATCTGTAGAAATTTCTTCCACTAAACTTAATTCTCCATTAGTGTATGTATAATTACTTTCAGAACTGTTCCCTTTAGGAAAAACTCTTTTAATTTGCTTTAAGCGGTTATTAGAGTCATAAGTATACGTATCCTCATAATTTGTATATACTCCATATCCAGTTCTTCCTACAATCTTATCGCCTTTATATTTAAATTGACTTTTAGAGTTGAAGGATGCAGCACTAGCGTAGGTATTTAAAGAATCTAATTTTTGGTCTTTGTAACGATACTGATGGCTGGTTTCGCTTGCGTAATCTCCAAATATTCTCATGTATTTTGTAACAATTCGATTGTTATCGTCAAAAAAATATACTTCCACCATAGTCGTTTCATAGCCAGAGTCATCTCCTTTATAATACGAAACCTCAACTTGCTTTACAGGTTCTGAAAAGCCCAATGCTTCTGAAGTTATGGCTTCTTGATCTAAATGGTAATACTCTTGTGCAAAAAACACCTGCACAGTAAAAAGAAAAAGTCCTAAAATAATTGTTTTCATAAGTTCTAAATGTTTGGTGTAAACCTATAGATTTTATAAACCTAAAACCATTAGGCAAATGCCCTATAATTTGAGCATGTTCATTTTATAAATTATATTAGCCCACCAATCTATTTTCCATGATTTCATATATTATTTCTCAAACACAATTAGCTCCAAAATCGGTAGAGCAAACGGTTAAACTTTTAAATGAAGACTGCACCATTCCTTTTATTGCGCGTTACCGTAAAGAGGCTACTGGAAATTTAGATGAAGTACAAATTGGAGATATTGTAAAGTATAAATCACTTTTTGAAGCTTTAGAAAAACGAAAAGCTACCATTTTAAAAGCATTAGAAGATCAAAATGATTTAACTCCAGAGTTATCTCAAAAAATTAATGCTACCACAGATTTAATTACATTAGAAGACCTATATCTTCCATTCAAAAAAAGCAGAAAAACAAAAGCTGAAACTGCCAGAAAAAACGGATTAGAACCCTTGGCTAAAATAATTATGAGCCAAAATGCGAATGATATAGAGAGCATTGCTTACAAATACGTTAGAGAAGAAATTAAGTCTGTAGAAGAGGCTTTAGAAGGCGCCAGACATATTATTGCGGAATGGGTTAATGAACGTACCGATATTAGAAATGGATTAAGACAACAATTAGAGCGACACGGGCAAATTACCACCAAGGTTGTAAAAGCCAAAAAGGACGATGAAAAAGCACAAAAATTTCGTGATTATTTCGATTGGAGCGAAACACTGCAGCGTATCCCATCGCACCGTTTACTAGCCATTTTAAGGGCAGAAAGTGAAGGATTCATCAAATTTAAAATAGAAGTCGATGCCGATTTTGCTATTTCAAAAATAGAACAACGCGTTATCAAATCTAACAATGCTTGTGCAGAACATATTTCATTAGCCATAAAAGATGCCTTCAAGCGATTATTATTTCCATCTCTAAGTAATGAAGCACTTCAAATAGCGAAAGAAAAAGCAGACGAAGCCGCTATAAACATCTTTGCCAAAAATTTAAAACAACTATTATTAGGAGCTCCTTTAGGTGAAAAACGTATTCTCGCATTAGACCCAGGATTTAGAACAGGTTGCAAATTGGTCTGTTTAGACGAAAAGGGCGACTTAGTGTATAATGAAACCATTTATCCGCATGCTCCTAAAAATGATAGCATCGGTGCCATAAAAAAAATAAGTTCGCTTTGCGAGGCTTATAAAATTGAAGCTATAGCTATTGGAAACGGAACTGCTTCACGAGAAACTGAAGCATTGGTTCGTAAAATTCATTTTAAAAATGACATTCAGGTTTTTGTAGTTAGTGAGGCTGGTGCCAGTATTTATTCTGCCAGTAAAATTGCCAGAGAAGAATTTCCCGATTATGATGTTACCGTTCGTGGCGCAGTCTCTATTGGACGACGTTTACAAGACCCACTAGCCGAACTGGTAAAAATAGATGCTAAATCTATTGGTGTAGGACAATACCAGCATGACGTTGACCAACATAAATTACAGAACGCTTTAGATGGTGTTGTTGAAAATTGTGTGAATGCAGTTGGTGTTAATATAAATACAGCAAGTAAAAGTTTATTAAGTTATGTGTCTGGTATTGGGCCTAAACTAGCCGAAAACATTTGCAATTACCGTAGTGAACATGGAAGCTTTAATTCTAGAACCGACATAAAAAACGTTCCAAGACTGGGCGGAAAAGCTTTTGAGCAAAGTGCAGGATTTTTACGCATTAAAAACGGAAAAAATCCGCTGGACGATTCTTCAGTGCATCCAGAACGTTACGCTTTAGTGAAAAAAATGGCTAAAGAAGTGTCCACTTCGGTTGAAGATGTAATAGGTAACACAGCGGTCTTAGATCAAATAAATTTAAAAAACTATGTTTCTGAAGATATTGGTTTATTAACGCTGGAAGATATTATTACAGAACTTAAAAAACCTGGTCAAGATATTAGAGAGCAGGCTAAGGTGTTTACGTTTAATCAAAACATTAAAACCATTGACGATTTAAGTGCGGGACAACTACTACCAGGTATTGTGAATAATATTACTGCTTTTGGTTGTTTTGTAGATGTTGGCATTAAAGAAAGTGGCTTAATTCATGTCTCTAATCTTTCAGACAGTTTTGTAAAAGATGTAAATGAGCACGTGAGTTTACACCAGCAAATTATCGTTAAAGTTTTAGAAGTAGATGTGGCTCGTAAGCGAATTCAGTTAAAGTTAATTTAAAACAAAAGTCTTATTTTATCAATTTTTGATTAACACTTATTTGAAATGAAAAAGGATATAAAATTACTATTTTTTGGCGCAATACTTATAATACTTGGTTCTATCCTTAAATTACTTGATGTAAATAGATTTTTAGTAAATTTTATTTATGCTATTGGTTTTTTTATTGAAGTATTAGGTATAATATACTTGATTAAGAGACTCAAAAAATAATTTTTTCTAAATAAACTACTTTAAAATTTATAGAAATAACAACTCAACTCAAAATCAAAATCAAAAGTTAATTTCATTTTAAAACATTGGCTGCTTAATCGGAAAGTTTTACATTAAATAAAACCTATTTAACTATTCTGGTTTGGGAAAGAAACCACTTACAAAAAAGAAACTTAAAGCTTTATCCGTTTTACATGAAGCAGGTATTATTGATGCCGAAAATGTAAAAACAAAATGCTGTAAAAATTATAAAAAAGCAGAACGAAAACGTTGCAAAAAATGTCCGTGTTACGATATTTATAAAGCGAAGTTTAAAAATACAGCACAGTAACTTATGCAGTTCGTAATATTTTTTCCATTTTTCGACCTTTAGCCAGTTCATCTACCAGTTTATCCAGATAACGAGTTTGACGTGTGGTGTCATTATCAATGTCTTCAATACGATAACCGCAAATAACACCTTTTATTAAATGAGCATTCGGGTTTAATTTCGCTTCTTTAAAGAATGCCTCAAAAGTGACTTCGTCTTTTATTAACTGTTCAAGTTTAGCCGCATTAAAGCCAGTTAACCATTCTATAACTTCGTGTAACTCCTCCACAGTTCTATCTTTCTTTTCTACTTTGGTTACGTAATGCGGATACACAGAAGAAAATTTCATTTTAGCAACGCGCTCGTTATGCTCTGGTGTGGTTTTCATGGTTTTTTGTTTTTATAAGAATGGGTTTACTATAAGGTTAAGTATTTTAACTAAGCTACTAATAACTTTTTTTAATTTTATTTATTCCAAAATGGATTACACTAACAATTAGAATAAAAACTATTGTTTTAATTGTCAATCCAAATAAAATTTCTCCAAATGATAAAAACAAACTATTACTACTCGGAAGATAATCGCTATGAATTGATGTTATAATTATTATAATCCGTTCAAATGACATAAGGAAAAGAGTACTTAAAATAATTCTAAAAATTAGAGATTTTTTTAATATTTTAATCCAAAGTAATTGAATCAATAAAAACCAAAATATTGGCTGAAGCCAATAACCAAACCAATAGGGCCCTGTAAGTCTTTGACAAAAAGCTATTTTGTCCATTTCATTGTCAATTTGATAATAACTTAAAATCATTCTAGTCAACCATAAAACTCCATAAACAATTCCAGAAAAAATTGTAAACCTTACAGCTGTATTATCAAAACTATTTAAAAGTTCTTTTTTGTCCGAGAATATCCAAAATATGAAAAATACTATTGAGTAAAATCCAAATCCGATGATGATATCAACTCTTATTAATTCGTTTAAACTTCTTATGATCTCAATCAATTTTCAAGTTTCTTTTAAAAGTAGTAATATAAACCACATCTCCTTAAAAACAAAAATATCCTTTAGCTTAATAAAACTAAAGGATATTTTAAATAATAAGCTTAAAATTAAGCAGAATTTCTACTGGCATTAATATTTCCAAAGAGAGAACGCATAACCATTTTCTCGTAAGTCGCAATTTTTTGTTCATCTGCTTGTGCTTCAGCACGTAAAGACTGAATGTTTTTTAAAGCGTACTGCTGTATGGTTAACAAAGGTAACACTATAGATTCCCGAACTTTAATGGATGCTTTTCCAGTCGGTTCTTCTTCCATTAATTCAGTATAACCCGTTAATTTTAAAATTAAACGTTTAGACAGTTCGTATTCGTTATAAATGAGTGTCCAGAATTCACCATAAACCTCATCTTCAGCCATATACTTGGTTAAATCGAAAAACGACTTAGAAAGCGACATCATACTATTAGCTATAAGTGTTTTAAAGAAACTTGAGTTTTGATACAGATGTGTTACTTTGTCAAACTCGTTAGCATCTTCAAATGCCTTAAGCGCGGTACCTACACCAAAAAAACCTGGTACGTTTTGTTTTAACTGACTCCAAGATCCCACAAAAGGAATGGCTCTTAAGTCTGAAAACACTAATTCTGAAGAACTGCCTCGCTTAGATGGACGACTACCAATATTGGTTTTTGCATAATATTTTAAGGTACTCATATGTTCCAAATAGGGCAAGAATTTATCATGACTCTTAAATGCCGAATATGCTTTATAGCTTGAGTTTGCCAACTGGTCCATAACCGCAACATCTTCTGGTTGCATAGCTGTATTAGTATCGTTTAATCGGTTTTGAATACCGGAACTTATTAATTGTTCCAAGTTATATTGCGAAGAATTTAAAGTCCCAAAATTGGAGCTTATGGTTTGACCCTGAATTGTTAATTGAACTTCCTTATCTTCAATTGTTGGTCCTAAAGACGCATAAAACTGATGTGTTTTACCGCCGCCACGCGCTGGTGGTCCACCACGACCATCAAAAAATACCACCACAACACCATATTTTCTAGACATTTCTGTAAGACGTTCCTTGGCTTTAAATATGGCCCAATTGGCCATTAAATATCCTCCATCTTTTGTACCGTCACTAAAGCCTAACATAATGGTTTGTTTATTTCCGCGTTGCTTTAAATGTTTGGCGTATGCTGGATTGGTGTACAAGTCTTCCATAACTTCATGAGCACCTTCGAGGTCGTCTATAGTTTCAAATAATGGTGCTATATCAACCGGCATTTTATCTGGAAAGGCAACTAGTTTAAGCATAGCATAGACTTGCATGACATTTAATGTCGTCTGGTTATTACTTATAATATAACGGTTACACGCCTGTTCTCCATTAGTTTCCTGAATGTGTTTTAATGACGTTATAGATCCTAAAGTTTTTAAAACATCTTCATCTGTAAACCAATCTAAGTCGATTTGACCTTTAATTTGAGACAGTATGTTTACCTGTTCCGCTTCATCTAAAGCATTGTAATTATCTGGAAAGATCCCTGTATTTTTTTCATTTAAAACATTTACCATTGTTGTAAACACATGGTGATGTGCACGGCTATCCTGACGGATATCTAAGGTCGCAAAATGAAATCCAAATAAAGTGATTTTGTTTATTAAACTCTGTACCTCATCGGCATACAATGACTGGTGTTGTTCTTCAATGATAGTCTTTAGTTCAAGTAATTCATTTTTAAAAAAAGCTAAGGTAAAGTCTGTTTTCATATGTGGCGACACACTTAACTTATAAAGTTTCTTTTCCAGTTTTTTTATACGCTTATCAACTCCTTTAAAGGTAAGCTTACGTCTTAAAACCCGGATATCTTTGTAATAATTTTTTAAAATGGTTTGCTTTAATTTTTTTGCAACTTTTAAAGTAATTTCTGGAGTCACAAACGGATTACCATCCCGATCTCCACCAGGCCAGAACCCTATATTAATAATATCGTTTTCCAGATTTTTATTATTAAAAATAGATGCATTTATAGTATCATAAATTGTCCCAAACGATGTATAAAACACATTTTCTAAAAACCAGATTAAGCTCACCGCTTCGTCATAAGGTGTTGGTTTTTTCTTTTTAAAGAAAGGTGTTTTACCTAATTGCGCTAGTAAATTATTAATGCTAGTTAAATCATTATTTTCAATAGCCTTAGCTAGGTCGGTTATAATACCTAAAACGCTGCCCGGATAAAATTGAGTTGGATGCGCCGTTAAAACTATACGCACTTTAAACTCTTCTAAATAGGTTTTAAGCGCTTCAACTTTATTTTCGGAATTAGCATATTCCTGAAGACTTGTTAGAGTACCCATACCATCCATATTATTTACAGTTGAAAATGAAGCATCTTCAATTGCATCAAACAACACCACCTGACGTTCTATATATTGGATAAAACGAAATAGTAAGTCCAGATGCTCGTCTTTAGACAAATCGGCTCCATAAGTCTCAAAAAAACGCTCTACTATAGTAGTAGGATTATCTCCATTTTTAAATCCTTTCTCGCAGGTCTCATGAAATAGAGGTAACAAGGCGCCCGTATTTGAAATAGTGTCAAACGGAAGCGTCATAAAGATACTATTGTATATTTGGTATTTTGACCAGACATTTTGGTTGAACTTAGTTAGTTTGGAACTTGCTGAGTGCATATTTTATATTTTGGATTTAATTAAAAATAATAAAGCAAAATTTGTTAGAAGCATGTTTAAGATTTATTTAAAAACTTTTACATTTTATGCAAAAATGCAGTGGTTTTCTTATCATTTTAAACAATAAACGCCCGGGAAAATCCGGACGTTTTAAAATTTCAGGTAACTATTAATTATTTAGCACCAAGAAGTAATAATTCGTTACAAACTACCTCTGTAATATAACGCTTCTCACCTGTTTTAGTTTCGTAGGATCTTGAAGTTAATTTACCTTCTATAGCTACTTCTTTACCTTTAGTAACATATTTTTCAATAATGTCTGCGGTTTTTCCCCAAGCGACTACATTATGCCACTGTGTGTCTGTTATTTTCTCGCCTTGTGCGTTTTTGTAACTCTCGTTTGTAGCTACCGAAAATTTAGCCAATTTTTTTCCAGTTTCTAAGTTGATAATTTCTGGATCATTTCCTAAGTTTCCAATTAATTGTACTTTGTTTTTTAGCGTGTTCATGATATTAAATTTATAGGTTAACAATTAATACTATCGAGTTCTTATGTTTCGACACTGCAAAGATGTAACAGCGCACAATTTTTAGTCGGTAGTTACGTATTTAATAGCGTTTGTAAATACTTGTTGTCGTTTTATAATTTGATATTCAGAACTTTATAAGAATATGAAATATTTTAATTAATGTAAAAAAAAAAAAAAAACAGCAGACTACAATTGTAGTCTGCTGTTTGATCTCTTTTTAAAGCTGTAATATTATGCTTTCACGCTTTTAAATGCATCTGCAATTAAAGTAGAGCCCTTTATAATTTCAAAAGTTTCGTTGTTAGCAACATCATCATTAGCTACTCTGGCTAATACCTGAGCGACATCACTACGGCTAATTTCGCCTCTTTTATTTAACTTTTCACTCAACTCGATTTTATTGCTAAGCTTATTGTTGTTTAAAATTCCAGGTCTTACAATTGCGTAGTTTAAACCACTGTCTTTTAAATACAAATCTGCATTATGCTTAGCCTTTAAATAATCTTTTAGCTGGTCTGCTTCTTCTGGTTGATCTGCACCCATAGAAGATAACATAACAAATTTTTTGATACCGTCTTTTTTGGAAGCATCAATTATCTTTTTAGCTCCATTTTCATCAACCTCTTTTACTTTTTTACCTCCAGAACCAGCTGCAAAGATTACTTTATCCATGCCTTTTGTGGTATTCGAAACATCTTCTTCCAAATCGGCTAAAATGATTTTAATTCCTTTAGATTTGAATTGTTCCTCTTGCTCTGGTTTTCTTACCATTGCATAAGGTTCAAAATATTGAGATTGATTTAATAAGTTTACAATTTCTTTTCCTGTGGTGCCGTTTGCACCGACTACTAATATCTTTTCCATAGTAGTAAGTTACTAATCTCTTTAGTTATAATCTAAATTACAGAAACGATTAACTTTTATTTAATAGCAACTGTTAAGTAAATCTTATCAAATTGAAAAAATTCTTTAAAAATGTAAACCGATTTTGTAGTACTTTAGATGATGTGAATGAAACACTTATATCCATGAAATCAATTTACTTGTACGCTTTATTTATTTTACCATTTCTTACTTTCAGCCAGACCGAAAAAGAAAGTTACAAAACGGTTTCCCATCAATTTGAAACGCTTTACAATCAAGGTAGCAGTGAGGCTATTTTCAATTTATTTTCAGATGAAATGAAAGCTGCTTTACCCTTAGATAAAACCAAAGAATTTGTTGAAGCTTTAGCACATGATTTTGGAACTATTAAAAATAGGGAGTTTTTAGGCTATGAAAATGGAAGTTATGCTATATATAAAACTCAGTTTGAAAAGATGTTATTTCAATTAAATATATCTATCAACACTAACCAGAAAATTAATGGATTATTTATAAAACCTTATAACGAAGATAGCTCTCCAAAACTTGAAAAAAACACAACGAAGCTTATTTTACCATTTAAAGATGAATGGACCGTAATTTGGGGTGGAGATACCAAAGCACTAAATTATCATGTTGAAGATCGTGCTCAAAAAAATGCGTTTGATTTAGTTGTTACAGATAATCTTGGCAAATCTTATAAAACAGACGGTACTACAAACGAAGATTATTATGCTTTTGGAAAAGACATTATAGCACCTTGTGATGCTGAGGTGGTTTTAGCAGTAGATGGTATTAAAGATAATATTCCAGGTGAAATGAATACTATATATGCTCCTGGAAATACTGTTATTTTAAAAACTGCAGCTAATGAGTATTTATTTTTTGCTCATTTTAAACAACACTCGGTAAAAGTAAAAGAAGGACATAAGGTAAAACAAGGAGATTTACTTGGTCTTTGTGGTAATTCTGGAAACTCGTCTGAAGCCCATTTACATTTTCACATTCAAAATAGTGAAGATTTAAGCAATGCCACAGGAGTGAAGTGTTTTTTTGACTCTATTATTGTAAATGGTGTCGTAAAGCAAAATTATTCGCCAATACAGGAAGATAAGATTAAAAATTAATAAGATTTTTCAGCATTTAAACCCATGAAATTTTAGTTTATATCTCGTTTCTAAGTTTTAATTTTTATCTTTTTAACTTATTACTATTGAAACTGTTTGATTATGGAAAAAACATGTCCGGAATGTGGTACTAAAATTATTGGTCGGGAAGACAAAAAGTTTTGCTGTGATGGCTGCAGAAACACCTATAACAATAGAAATAATAAGGATGCTGTTAATCTTATTCGAAATACAAACAACGCATTACGTAAAAACTGGCGAATTCTTGAAGAATTAAATCCGGACCAGAAAACAAAAGTTTCTAAACAGCAATTAAGTCTTTTAGGATTCAATTTTAATTATTTTACCAGTATATATACTACCAAAGCTGGTACTGTATATTATTTTGTATATAACCAAGGTTATTTACCATTGGATAATGATTTTTATGCACTTGTAAAAAGAACATAAAGAAAACCCCGAAAGTTAATTTTCGGGGTTTTCTTTAACATTTAAAATAAATTACCAAATTCGTACTCTATTTTCTGGTGCAATGTACATTTTATCTCCTTCATTTATATTAAAAGCTTTGTAAAACGCATCTACATTTAATAAAGGTTGAACAGCTCGCGTCATCCCAGGTGAATGCGGATCTGTTTTGATACGGTTTTTAAGCGCATCGTCACGCATTTTAGTTCTCCAAACGGTTGCCCAACTCATAAAGAAACGTTGTTCTGGAGTAAAACCATCTATATTTTCTGGTCTACCATTTTCTTTAAAGCTCATTTGCATAGCATCATAAGCTGCTAATACACCACCTAAATCTCCAATATTTTCACCTAAAGTAAAAGCACCATTAATTTTTGTGTCTGGTAATACTTCAATAGCACTGTATTGATCTGCTAATGCTTTCCCTAAAGCTTCAAATTGATTTAAATCTTCGTCGGTCCACCAGTTATTCAAATTCCCATCTTTATCGTAACGAGCACCAGAGTCATCAAAACTATGCGAAATTTCATGACCAATTACAGCACCAATACCACCATAATTTACAGCATCGTCTGCTGTATAATTATAGAAAGGTGGTTGAAGAATAGCTGCTGGAAATACAATCTCATTATAGCTAGGGTTAAAGTAAGCGTTTACAATTTGTGGAGCCATACCCCATTCCGTTTTATCTACTGGTTGACCTAATTTATCTAAATCTTCTTGAAAATTCCATTTAGATGCATTTAACATATTAGTTAGATAGGTCCCACCTTCTGCTACGCTTTTTACTTTTAAAGCTGAGTAATCCTTCCATTGGTCTGGATATGCAATTTTAACTTTAGTTGCTTTTAATTTTTCAATTGCTTTTTGCTTAGTTTCAGCACTCATCCAGTCTAAATTGTTAATTCGACCTTCAAAAGCTAAGATGACATTTTTAATCATTTTTTCTGCTTTCACTTTAGCTTCAGCAGGGAACATTTTTTCTACATAAAGTTTACCTAAAGCTTCACCAATGGTCCAATTTAATGTCCCTAAAGCTCTTTCTTCTAATGGACGTTGTTTTTTAGCACCTCCTAAAGTTTTGCTATAAAAATCCCAATTAGCCTTTTCAATTTCTGTGCTTAACATCCCTGCAGCATCGTTAAATGCCGACCATCTTAAATAAGCTTTCCAGTTTTCTACATTACCTTTTTGTAAAATACCGTTTAAAGCTTTCATGTATTTTGGCTGAGATACAATTACAGTGTCTATAGATTTTACACCAATGCCTTTAAAGTAAGCGTTCCAATCTATCGCAGGTGTTAACTTTTGTAATTCTGAAATAGCCATAGGATTGTATGTTTTACGATCGTCACGTAACTCCACTTTATCTAATCTTGGCTGCGCTAAACTCGTTTCAAAAGCTAAAATTTGTTTCGCTTGTTTTGCTGCATTTTCTGGTGTATCACCTAAAAACTGTAACATTCTAGTAATATGCTCTACATATTTTTCTCTTTTTTCTTTAGAATCTGCATCATCTTTTACGTAGTAATCTCTATCTGGTAAGCCTAAACCTCCAGTTCCTAAGTAACCTACATTTTTATTGCTATCCTTAGCGTCTGCATACACATAAAATCCAAAAAAACCTGCGCCTCCTTGAGGTTCCATTTCAATTAAATAATCTTGTAAATCTTTAACATTGTTAATAGCTTCTATTTTTGCTAAATATGGCTTAACTGGAGAAATGCCTTGCTTGTTACGGCTTATGGTATCCATAATAGTTTGGAATAAAAAGACTGCTTTTTCTTGGTCTGATCCCGGAGCAACAGTTATTTTTTCCAAATCTTTATTTTGTCCCATTGCAGACTTTAAAATACCTAAAGCATCTTCATCTGTCATCTGACGTAACTCATCAAAACTTCCCCAACGTGATCTATCATCTGGAATTTCGGTATTTTCTAACCACTTTCCATTTACATATTTAAAAAAGTCGTCGTTAGGTTTTGTGTTTGGATCCATATAATCCAAATTTATTCCTGGTACAGTTACCACAGCAACCTCTTCTTTTTGTTCTGGTTCTTGCTTAGGTTCCTTTTTGCATCCCATAGCAAATAGAAGCGATGCTCCTAAAATTGTTGTTGTTAATTTAGTTTTCATAAATGTTTCTGATTAATTTTTTGCATAAAAAAACGCATTACAAGTTAATGAATGCGTTTTAATAATTTTTAAATATTTCTATTTTAACATCAATTTTTTAGTAATAGTTGTGTTTTCAGAGGTCATATTTAAGAAATACAAACCTTGAGCATAATTACTTAAATTTATTGTATACTTATTATTTTTAGTCGCTACTTCATTTTCTTTTAAAACAAGCTTACCTGTAACGTCATAAATAGCATAATTAAAACGCATTGATTTTGAGGTTTTAATATGAAATAGTCCGTTAGATGGATTTGGATAAATAGAAAAACTATCTACTGAAAATTCTTCAGTACTTAGTGTATTTCCTGTAATTACAAAATTATCTATAATTACACCTTCTTGATTTACAGATTCATCTGAGTGAAAAACTATTCGAGCCATAAAGTTTGTAGCCGAAGCAAACGCATCTAAACTCTTACTGTATTCGTTTAAATTACCATCTGTTCCAGTCCATTGGCTTCCTGGACAATTAAAACATGTATTGTTTTGACCTTGTGTTGTATTACTATTATACCAGTTAGCGTCTGAAGCATCTCCTAAAATTGTCCAATTTAACCCATTATCTATTGAGTATTCTACATATACAATATCCCAGTCTGTTTCTAAGTCAAAAGCCATATCAAATTTTAAAACTGGAGATGATAATGTCGTTAAATCAAAACATTGAGAAACTAAATAACTTTTAACATTATCTGCATAATTTGAAGTTAAATTAGTACCATAAACTTGATTTGTTGGATTAGCAGCATCGTTAAGAATATCATCAGTCGGGATTCCTCTTTCCCAGTATTGGGTAGATGTTCCTTCGTCAAAAACTAATAACTCTTCAGCTGGTGTTTCAAATGTATTTACAACATTAGTCTGACCACTATCATTGGCATAAACCAATTGTTCTTCAGAGTCATTATTTACTAAATGTGCATCATTGGTAATTGTAGATGAAACTCTAAACGTGTGTAACCCTTTTGTAAATGCAATATTTGGTAATGTAATTACTGCTGTTTGCCCAACCGCAATTGTACCCGAAGACCAATTATAATTATTTGCTACTCCATCGATATAATACGTTATATCTACAGAGCTTATTGGATTTGCTCCATTATTTTTAACTTCAACCAATGGTGACAAATTGGTGTTACAGTTAATTTCTGTAGAAATACCACTTAAACTTACAAACTTAATATCGTTTGTCGGTGTTTCGATTGGGATTGCAGATTGCCAAATTCCTCTTCCATAGGTAGCAGCAGTTATATTATCGTCAAAAATATTAATTTCTAAATCTGTAACCGATACTGTAGGTAATCCATTTTCAAATAATTCCCAAACTAAGGTATCGTCATCATATCTATAAACACCTAAGCTAGTTCCTAAAAACAACGGATTTTTAGAGTGTAATGGTTGATGTTTAATAATGTTTTTAGTAACATTTGGTAAACCTGAACTAATTGATACAAAATTTAAACCACCATCGTTTGACTTAAATACGCCTCCAGCTGAACCAGATGTTGTAACATAAATAATATTATTATTAGTATTATTAACTTCAATGGATGTGATATCGCTAGTAAATGTTTCCACTGTACCAAAACTTACTCCTCTGTTTGTACTTTTTCTAAGAGAATTATTAATGGCTATGAAAATATTATCTGGATTAATATCATCTATTTCTAAATGATCTATTCGTGTTCCAAAATTTGTAGAGACTTGTGTCCATGCAGATCCATTCAACCTATATAGACTTTCATAACCTGCGTAAAGTTCTCTGTCGCTATTCATTTTTAAAGGTGTAATCCAATTTCCAGATGTTCCTGCCGGACTATTTACACTTCCTGTAATCGCAGAACCTGCAGAAGATGATATATATAATCCACCGCCATTTTGAGTAAACCCAAAATATGTGCTAGAATTTCCTGGGTCTATTGCAGTATCCATACCGTCTGCTCCATAATAATTTTGCCATGTATTATTATTAAATGCGTGTCCACCATTATCTTGAAGTCCACCAACCATTTTAGTAGAAGTTTGTTTTGAAACAGCAATTCTATAAAATTGGCTTATCTGCATGCCTTCAGTTAAATCTGTAAAGCTTGACCCTGCGTTGGTAGATTTATAAAAACCTCCATCAGTACCTGCTAATAATTCACCATTAAAAAATCTTAAATAATGTATATCTGCATGAGTATAAGCAGATGAAAAAGGAGCACTCCAAGAATTTAATTGAGTAAAAGTTGCTTGATTATTGGCCTGAACAGTACCTTTCCAGATATTTAAAACACCAACATATAACTCGTTAGGGTTTGTATCTGAAACTGCAAATGCTAAATCATACCAAGACTGTGTCGATTGAAAAATATCTCCTGAAATAGCTTGATTTGCTACTACAGAGAAATTTACTCCGCTGTTAGAAGATCTATAAATCGAACCAAACTCATAAGAATTATCTGCAGATAATAAATACACTAAATTGGGATCTGAAGGAGTAACATCTATTACATACCTAGAAACTCCATTAAAAGGTAAACCTCCGAAAATTTGAGTAAAACTAGATCCTGAATTGGTAGATCTGTAAAAACGGTTAGAACTGGCAGCATAAATTACTGTAGGATCATTTGGTTTTACTTTAATATCTCTAATATTAATATTACTTGTACCTGCACCAACAGTCCAACTTGTCCCTGCATCTGTAGATCTATAAACACCTCTGTTAGTGGCAACCCATAACATATTAGGATTTGAAGGATTAATATAAATATCATTCATGCTGTCTATTGCAGGAAAGTTATTAGGATTTAATCCTGTAGCGTTCCAAGTAAGTCCTCCATCAATAGACTTCATAACCCCAACACTAAAAGAATCTCCAGCGTCATCGTCTCCAGTAGCAATGTAAATAATATTTGTATTACTTGCGTCTACAGCGATACCTGATACTCCTATTTGAGGTAAGTCATCTGTTGAAGTCACCCATGTAAGCCCTCCATCTGTAGATTTCCAAAAACCACCAGCAGGTGCTCCTGCATAATAAGTGTTAGAATCTAAAGGGTCTTTTACAATCGCATTTATTCTACCTTGACCCGAAGACCATGATCCTGTATTAATATGTGAAAAAGGTCCAACGGGTTGCCAGTTACTTACATCTACTAATTGAGCGCTCGAATTAGAGTTTTTTTGAGATGCCTTTAAAGCTTTATATTGATTAAATTGATCAAGTAGTTCTTTTCCATTGGGTAATGTACCATCTGGTTTTACGAAGTTTTTCCAGTAGTTTTCCCAGCGCTTAAAAGGCTTATAACCACTACCTTTTACATTTGGGTCTCGGGTTTCCCAGTAATTGTTGAATGCATTTACAATTTCTTGAAATTTAAGAGGTTTATTTGTAAGTTTTGCTTTTTCATTTAATTCAATCATCCAAGGAGCCATTTCATTAAATTGAGCGTGAGCAAAATTTATAACAACAGCAAAAACGATAAAAAATAAAATTTTTTTCATAAGTTAAAATTTTCATAAAAATAGTAAAAGAAGTTTATCTGTACGATTATTTAACAAAATCATCGACGAACTGCGCGTTTACTGATATTTAAGTTTTGTTTGTAATTCAATTATTTTTTTAATTTTTACCACCTCATCTACATTTTCATTAGGAATAGTCATTGATAATACATAATGTTGAATCTTCCATCCTTTTGAGGTTAATATTAATACTCCAGAACCTCTACAAATTTCCATTTGCGTGTCTAATAATTCATCAAACCAGGCTATACCTCCTTCAATATTTATATAAACATGACGTTCTAAGGTAGAAAAACTCCACGCTTTTCCTCTATCAAAGTAAGGTTTTGCAAATGTTTTAAAATCTTCTAAATGCCAATTTTCTGTAGCATCAGTCCCAATAAATATGGCATCCTTACTCATTTTTGAAAAATAATTTTCATAATTGGCTTGCGCTGCTGCTTCATGCCATTCATTTAGTACCAAGTTCACTTGTGCAATAGGGTCTTTTACATCTGTAATCTGTTTTGTACTACTACAACTTGTAAATAATAGTATTGTAATTAAAGTTATGACTTTGTTCATTGACTATTTTTAATAAGGTCTGATAATAATTTGAGCCTCCTTTTCTAGTTTTTTATTTATCTGAAGATTAAGGTTAGAGAAAGCTACTAAGACTTCCTTCACATATTTTAAATCGCTCTTAAATAATTTTTTTTTAAAGCCTAATTCGTCCTTCAGACGATACATGTGAGTTTCTAGAACTAAGGCACGTGCTTTAATAGGTTGCGTGTTTAAACTCTCTGGTATATTGGTTTGAAATTCTTTAAAAGTCGTATCAAACACATCTTTTTCTTTATTAAAGAAATCAAAATTTAAATTTTTAATCTGTTCAATTTCTGAAGCAATAGTTTGATACGACTTCCATTCGCTTGCTAAAACTGATGCTTTAGCATCTAATAAGTAATCATTAAATTTTAGTGCTGAAATAGTTTCTTTAGTCAAAAATGCTTCTTGCTTTTTTGAAATGTCACTTGTTTTTTGAGCAACATCGTCATTTTTACAACTTAAGACCAATAGAAAAATTAATATACTATAATATTTAATCATTTGTAATGCTGTTTATTACAAATATAATGGGATAAAAGAAATGTTTAGCGATTAAACTACAAATTATTGAATCACCATATTTAGTTGTTTTTATTATATTTATTATATTTTTACGTCTGTAAAATTGATAATTTCATAATGGCAGGTAAAATACTAATTATTGGAGCTGGCGGACAAATTGGATCTGAATTAACACAAGCACTAAGAGCAAAATACGGGAACAGCAATGTTATCGCATCAGACATTAATTATAATAATGTAGCCTTAGTCAATTCAGGAACTTTTGAGATTTTAGATGCTCAGGATTATAACGCTATACAGATTTGTTGTAAAAAACATAATGTAAAAACCATATACTTAATGGCAGCACTTCTAAGTGCTACTGGAGAAAAATTTCCTATCAAAGCTTGGGACTTAAATACAGAATCTCTATTTCATGTTTTAAATCTCGCTAAAGCTAAACTTATTGATAAAATTTTCTGGCCTTCAAGTATTGCCGTATTTGGACCAACAACACCAAAAGAAAATACGCCCCAATATACAGTTATGGAACCAAGCACAGTTTATGGTATTACAAAACAGGTTGGAGAGCGCTGGTGTGAATACTATTTTAATAAATATGGGGTTGATGTTAGAAGTATAAGATATCCAGGTTTAATTAGCTGGAAAACTCAGCCTGGAGGAGGCACCACAGATTATGCTGTAGAAATTTACCATGAAGCTATTAAGCACAAGAAGTATGAGTGTTTTTTAAGTGAAGATAGCCGTTTACCTATGTTATATATGGATGATGCCATAAAAGCTACCATAGATCTAATGGACGCCGATGCAGAAGACATAAAAATTAGATCTTCCTATAACTTGGCAGGAGTAAGTTTTACTCCAAAAGAAATTGCTGCGACAATTACTAAACATATTCCTGAATTTGAAATAAGCTACAATCCAGACTTTAGACAACAAATTGCCGATAGTTGGCCTGGCAGCATAAATGATGATGAAGCCAGAGCACAATGGAACTGGAAACATCAATACGATTTAGATGCTATTACAAAAGATATGATAAAACACCTAAAAGCATAAAAAAAGAGACCTAATTTAAGGTCTCTTTTTTTTAACTATCAAATCGAGCTTCCAAAAGCTCCATAAATCTGTTTTCGTAATCTTCTTTACCTTCCCAATTACTATAGTCTGGTTTAATTAAATTTTGTACTAATGCCGAAGCTTCCATAAAACTACCCGATGTATTTAATTGTGACAGCACTCTATTATAATCATCTGTGTTTCCATCAAATAAGTGTTTTATAAAAGCAATTTTATCATTTAAACCTATTTTAAATTCGCCTTTATTAAACATATCGTTTAAACTTTTCTTTTCAGAAGTTACACGATCTACCGGATCAAAAACTGGAGTTTCTTTGTAGGCAGAGGTAATATCTTCAAAATCATTTTTTTTCTGACTGTAAGTTTTAGCCTCTTTAATTTCTTCAAAAATTTCGTCCATTTTGTCTGCCTCCATTGGCATTTGTGCCACCATATCTTTAATGGTCTCCATTAATGGCTCTGTAATGGCTTCATTTTCATTCTCATCAACATTAATATAGGTCTTATTCTCTACCTCTATATTATCGCTAATTTTATTATTAAATGCGGTATCCAGCATGCCAAAAAACGAAGAATCGTTACCTATAGTTGGTAATTTTTCGTCAAAATTTTCGTTTGCAAATTTCAGAACGGTTAATTTTTCATATAAAGCTGAAACCTCAGCATGCATTTTAGCAACATCTTCTTTTCCTTTTAACTTTAGAATCCTGTGCGCAATGCTCATTAATTCTGATTCTAACTTCTTCTTCATAACTATTTTTTATATAAAATTAAATTAATGCGATTTAAGAGACCTATTTTTAATAAATTTGGATGACTTAAAGAAACGAATAATTTTCGTTTTAGGCTTAAAATTACAAAATGTTTCTTGAAAATACAGTAAATCAAAAAGAACAATTTGGATGGATTGAAGTCATTTGTGGCTCAATGTTTTCTGGAAAAACCGAAGAACTTATTCGAAGGTTAAAGCGTGCCCAATTTGCAAAACAAAAGGTAGAAATCTTTAAACCTGCTTTAGATACACGTTATGACGAAGAAATGGTTGTGTCTCATGATGCCAACCAAATACGCTCTACGCCAGTTCCTGCAGCTGCTAATATTCCTATTTTAGCCGATGGTTGTGATGTGGTAGGAATTGATGAAGCACAGTTTTTTGATGATGAAATTGTACGCGTTTGTAATGACTTAGCTAATAAAGGGATCCGAGTGATAGTTGCGGGATTAGATATGGATTTTAAAGGCAACCCATTTGGCCCGATGCCTTTCCTTATGGCTACTGCAGAATATGTTACTAAAGTTCATGCGGTTTGTACAAAAACCGGTAACCTTGCCCAATACAGTCATAGAAAAACTAGTAATGAAAATATTGTAATGCTTGGAGAGACTAATGAGTACGAGCCGTTAAGCCGAGCAGCTTATTACAAAGCCACGACCCGAGAGAAAATTAGAAAAATGAATGTTGAATCGGAAACGGTTTCTAATAAAATCGATCCAGAAAATGTCTAGTTTTAGGGAAACGGTTTTAGAAATTGATTTGAATGCCGTAACACATAATTTTAAGGTTTTAAAATCTAAACTTCAACCTGAAACTAAAATTTTAGCAGTAGTTAAAGCATTTGCTTACGGAAGCGATGCTCAAGTAATTGCAAAACATTTACAAGGGTTAGAGATCGACTATTTTGCAGTTGCTTATGTAAAAGAAGGTATTGCCTTGCGTGAGGCTGGGATAACAAAACCTATTTTGGTACTACATTGTCAGCCTATAAACTTCCCATTAATTATAGAGCATTGTTTAGAGCCTAGTTTATATTCTGAAAGAATTCTAAAGGAATTTATTACTATTGCAGATCAGAAAAAGCAAACGGATTATCCTGTACATATTAAATTTAACACTGGTTTGAATAGACTGGGATTTGCTGTAGGAACCGTTAATTTAATTTCATCTTATTTAAAACAAACCACAAGCATTAGAGTGGCTTCTATATTTTCTCACCTTGCTGCGAGTGAAGATGACAACGAGAAACCTTTCACCTTAAAACAAATTGAAGACTTTAAAATAGCCTCTACCAATTTAAGAAGTTTATTAGATTATAAGCCCTTTTTACATTTATGTAACACCTCTGGAATATTAAATTTTCCACAAGCACATTTTGATATGGTTAGAAGTGGCATTGGTATTTATGGTTTTGGTAACGATAATAAATTTAACTCTTGGTTTCAACCTATTTCTACTTTAAAAACCTGTATCTCACAAATTCATTATTTAAAAGCTGGAGATAGTTTAGGATATAACAGAGCTTATATTGCTAATAAAGAAACTGTTACGGCGACTTTACCTATAGGCCATGCAGATGGGATCCATAGAAGTTTAGGGAAAGGAAAAGGATATGTAATGATAAATAACAAAAGAGCAGCTATAATTGGTAATGTTTGTATGGATATGATTATGGTAGATGTTACAGATATTGATTGCGCGGAAGGCGATGAAGTGATTATTTTTGATAAAACTAATAGTGCCAATTTATTAGCTGAAAAAGCAGAATCTATATCGTACGAGCTTATTACTAGTATTTCACAAAGAGTTAAAAGAACATTTATTAGGTAAACTCATAAGAGCTAGGTAGAGCACTTAAATTTCAATCTTTTTATTTAACTTAGTAAAATAACTATTAATCAATCATATTATGTTAAAAGAATTTAAGGAATTTGCCATGAAAGGCAATCTGGTAGACATTGCTGTTGCATTTGTAATGGGTGCAGCGTTTAACAATGTTGTAAAGTCGTTTACTGGAGGAATAGTTTCTCCTTTAGTAGGCTTAATTTTTAATACCGATTTTAAAGATTTAAAATGGGTAGCAAAAGAAGGAACCGTTAATGAAGCTGGAGAAATGGTTGGAGAAGTCGCTGTTTTATATGGCGAGTTTATTACTAATGTCTTAGACTTTGTTATTGTAGCATTTGTTATGTTTATGCTTATAAAAGGTATTGAGAAAACTAAAAAGAAAAAAGAAGAAGCTCCTGCTGCTCCAAAAGGACCAACACAAGAAGAATTATTAATAGAAATTAGAGATGCTTTAAAGAAGTAGTTCTTTAAATTTAAATATTTAAAAAGCCCAATTTCTTAATTAGAAATTGGGCTTTTGTTATATTATAAAAGTATGACAATCTATTTATTCTCAGTTTTATCTTCTGGTTTAACTTCTGTTACTTCTTCAACGTCTTCACCTTTTAAATAATTAGGTAATTGCATTCCAGCCATGTTAAACATGTCTTGTAGTGGCGGAACAGACTTATACATTCCTGATAAAAAATTAGCTGTAGAAGATTTTCCATCTTCACCAGAACCGCCATTTTCCCAAACGGTTACTTTATCAATTTTAATATTTTTAATTGCTTCTGCTTGTGTTTTTACCAATTCCGGTAATTTATCTGCAATTAATAATAATACTGCATCTTTAGAATTGTTTCCTGCTGCTTTTACTATTTGGTCTAAACCAGCTGCTTGTTTGGTTAATACTTCGTATAAACCTTGTGCTTCGGCTTGTGCTTTAAATAAAATAGCGTCGGCTTCACCTTTTGCTATTCTCCTAATATTTTCGGCACGTGCTTCTGCATCAATTTCAACTTTACGTTTATCAATTTCTGCTGGAACTATAATATCTGCTTGTTGAGAAGAACGTTCTCTTTCTGCTCTAGCTGTTTCAGCTTCTTGTTCTGCCGCATAAGATTCTTTTAAAGCATTTGCACTTTGAACTTTTTCAGATGCAATTGCTGTACGCTCTGCTTCTGCTTCTCGTTGTCTTCTTAAAGAATCTGAGTTTGCAACTGCAATTTTTGCAGTATTCTCTCCTTCGACCGCTTGCGCATTTGCTGCTGCCACTTGTGTACGCTCGTCTTGTAAAGCATTGGCCTCTCCAATCGAGCCATCTCTGTTTTTTTCAGCAACCGACTTACGAGCAGCATTAATGGCATGAGCTGCTGCTTCCTTACCTAACGCCTCAATATATCCAGATTCATCAACAATATCAGTAATATTTACGTTTATAAGTTTTAAACCTACTTTCTTAAGTTCAGATTCAACACTATCAGAAATATTAGTTAAAAACTTATCTCTATCATTATTAATTTCTTCAATATCCATTGAAGCTACCACTAAACGTAATTGCCCAAAAATAATTTCTTGCGCCAATTCTTGAATTTGGTTTTGCCCTAAACCTAATAAACGTTCTGCAGCATTTTGCATAATTCCAGGTTCTGTTGAAACCCCAATTGTAAAACGAGAAGGTACATTTACACGAATATTTTGCTTAGAAAGTGCATTAACCAAGTTAACTTCTATAGAAATTGGTGTTAATTCTAGAAACTCGTAATCTTGAATTACTGGCAATATAAATGCTGCACCACCATGAATACATTTGGCTGATTGTCCACCTCCAACTTTACCGTAAACTACAAGTATGCGATCGGAAGGACAACGTTTATAGCGTTTAATTAAAACAATTAGAAAAACAAATACGAAAAGTACTGCTGCAACTATTGCAATTGGAAAGCCTAAATTTAAGGCATCTGGAGAGGTTTGTAAAAACATAATTTAATTTAGTTATTTAATTTTTCTATGATTAAAATGCCGTTTGGAGTGACTTCTGTAACTTTTACGACCGTTCCTGTATTTAAAGGTGTTTCAGAATCAGTTAAAGCATCTAACTCTCTCAAAGAACCTTGAATTCTAATACTTACTTTTCCTATTTTAGAACGTTTGGCGTTAACAGTTAAATAAACTTCACCAATCTGGTTTATAGCATTTTTGTAAACTAACGTTCCACTATCATTAAGTTTTCGCATATAATAAAACATTGCTGCCATTATGGTCATCATAATTAATCCACAAACAAATGAGATTAAAATAGTTATTGGATTAGAAAAGCCAGCATCTAGACAAGCTATTCCCGACCAACCAAAAATTGTAAAAAACCCTACTAAGTTTTTGAATGTTATAAACTGAAATCCAATTCCTGTATCGTTATCAATTTCGGAATCTAAGTCTTCTAACGCTCCAGATTCTCCACCTGCGAAGGTTAAAATTATGATAATGATAAAGAAAAGGGAAGCTATTAAAGCAATTGACCAATAAATTTTTGGAAACAATTCTAAACCCGAATACCAATCTAACATTTTAAAAATTTTAAGTTGAACGAAATATAGTGTGTAAATTCTATATTATGAATATAGGACTATCTTTTTTTAAAATTGTTACAAACAAATACAGATAAAATAATTATTGTTTTTCAATAATTTATACATATTTCTTATAGTCAAAAGTAAATTTAATAGTGGTTAAGAGAAAATTAAATATTTTAAAAACTATTGTATACTTGTTCTGGATTATTGTTGCAATTTAATTTGTAAATTTCATGTTCACTTTGGTGATTTAATAGCTATTAATTTTTTATACAATATTGTTATTAAAGACTTTATTCTTCTTTAAATAATTTTCGCCTGTAATAAACTCCCATTCCATAAGAAATCAATAAAGGTATTGATAAAATTAAAGATAGTCCAGTTAATAACATTAGCACAAAATATGAACTATCATGTGGCGTTGGATTTCTCATTCCACCCATAATATTGAAGACAACTCTATGTAAATTTAGCATTGTTAAAACAGATATAATTACACAAATTGGCATTAGAGTTACAGTAATTATGTCTATTTTACTGAGTTTAGTGAAATGCTTTAAGAAATAGTACAATAATGCTAATCTCCAAATTGCTACAACAGCTAAAAACCAAACATTTATAGTGTTTGAAGTTTCTATTGAAAGAAATTTTTCTACAGGAATTGCATAAAAGATTGCTGGAAATGAAGTCAAGCTTATGAAAGTAACAACAATGAAATAACTCCAGTTATTTATTTTATAAGGAAGTAAAATAAGCCAAATAATTAAGGCTAAAACAAAAATGTATATAATAGAACCTAAACCTAAATGTTGCATCCAATTAGCTCCAGTATCATCCCAATATCTTCCCATTCCAACTAGCCAAGTTCCTATTAAACCTAGAATGAAATGATACTTATTAAAATTTAACATTTCGTCTCTAGTTAACTTAAAGGTTAATAGTTTTATTAAAGTTTTAAATGGACTCATATATTTTTTTTCTGTCGTTTATTTAATAATGTTTGCTTAAAATGTTTTTTTCTATTCGTAACTAATTCTTTAGAGTAAACTCTTTGCATTAGCACCTCAAATTCTCTTTCAAGTTCCTCCACAGAAAAGTTTTTTGGAATGAAATTCACATCAAATAATGTACACTTATCCCAGTAGTTATCTTGTAATAATCTGTTTTGACTTTTTAACTGATTGTAAAGTTCAGTTCCGGGAAAAGGTGTTAGTAAAGTAATTTGTACTTCAGAAAGATTGCTATTAATTATAAACTGTTCTGTTTCTTTAAACGTATCTTTTGTGTCTGTATCAAAACCAAGAATAAAGCAACCATTTACTGAAATTCCATAGGACTGTATTTTGTTAATTGCTTTAAAATAATTATCGAATTGTTTATGTTTCCAGTCTTTTCTATCTATCCCTTTTAAACCTATTTTGTTTACAGTTTCAAATCCAATTAAGACTTGAGCACAGTTTGATTTTGCTAATAATTCTAACAATTCATCATCATAGGCAATAGAAATATCTGTTTCTGTAAACCATTTTATTTTATACTTTCCAAATAGATTTAATAATTCTATCGACCATTTTTTATCTACAAATGTATTATCATCAGCTAACTCAATAAAAGGTCTTTCCCAAACTTCAAGTATTTTGTTAAGTTCTTTTTCGATTTGTGCAATTGATTTCTTTTTGTATGCACTTATTGTTCGTGAAGCTGCACAAAAACTACAATTTAAAGGACAACCTCTTGTTGTTTGAATTGTTAACCTATTGTATTTTGAGATGTCGAGCAATTCATATTTCGGAACTTTACAAGATTTAAAATTGAAAGTATACTTTGGGTTTGAAAGTGAGCTATAAATTGATTTTAGTTCATTGCTTTCAAAATCTTTAAGGATTGTTTCCCAAATTATTTCTCCTTCGCCTTGGATAATAACATCTGCAAATTTTGTAGCTTCTTCTGGCATTGCTGAAACGTGTAGACCTCCAATTGCAACCGTAATTCCAATCTTTTTAAATCGCTTACATAATTCGTAAGTTTCATTAATCCTTGCGGTTAAGGAAGAAAAAGCAATGATATCTGGATTTTCGCTAATTATTTCAAGTATGTCAGATTCTGAATAGTTATCTAATTCCTTATAGACTATATTCCAATTTTCGGGTGTATGAGAGGCAAGAGTTAATAAACCTAAACTTGGCAAACTTGCAATTACTTCGCTTCTTTCTACAAATCCTGGTAAAGTTAGACCAAGTTCAAGTAAGTGTTTGTTATAAACTCTTACGCCGCTCATTGAAATTAAAATGACTTTATAATTTTTTTTCATTTGTAGTTTTAGTCTATTGGGCTCACGACTGTTTAAAGCTTTTAACTAATTATTTAACAAGTAAGGTGTTATTTCCCGATTGTCTCCTGATTGTTGCCTCATGTCTAGTTCTGGAAAAACGATGTTATTTTATAGTCTTTAAAAACAAATAAAGTAGATACATACTCCTTTTTATTAAATAATAAATACAAAGTATTATTTTTTTATATTTTTTGTGTCCTCTAAATTATTGGCGCTTTTGCAACTACAAAAAATTATAGCTAATAATAATATCTTTTTCATGTAATACTGATTTTAAATTTAGTAAACCAATATTACAATGTTATAAAGTTTTGAATGTACCAAATAACAAGATAGTTACAAATTCTGTACATCTTTTTTATACTGCAATGGTGTCTTTTTCACGTGTTTTTTAAAGACTGCATAAAAACTGGTTTTGGAATTAAAGCCAGCTTCTAACCCAATAGATTCTAAAGTATAGTTATTATAAGCTACATTTTTAAGCATCCTTTTTGCATCTTTAACACGTAGCGTATTTAAAAAATCATTAAAGTTTGAATCTGAATTCTTATTAATTAATTGAGAAATATAACCTTCGCTTAAATCTAATTTTAAAGCTATTTTTTTTAAACTCATCTTCGGGTCAAGATGTAGTTTTTCATTTAAAATTAAACCAATAACATTTTTGTACGCCTCTTTTCCTTCTTGAGGTATCATTTTAATCGACTTAGCTTTTTTAGATTTTTGAATTCTAACTTGTCGTAATTGTATTCTTTCTTTTAATTCTAAGGATTTATTAATTCCTACATAACCAATCCAGTAAATCAATAGGGAAATTATAATCCAAAGCGGATAAAATAAAACAGAAGTATTTTTATTTAATATTAAAATAATACAGATAGCTATTAACCAAGCAACACAAATAAGCAGCCCAATGCATATTAATTGTTTTAACCAACTTGTTTGAGCCTTTATAATATTTAGGGTTAGTATATCTTTTTTTTCGTAAATAATTATTGATTTATAGCTAAGTATAATTAGTAGGATATTAAAACAAATAGAGGCTAATTCTAAATAAACGAACAAACCATTTTCAAAATGTGAAGGAAGTAGATATAATTTATTAATAAACAAGCTATAAACACTTTGGATAGTATATAAAATTGATACAATTAAAAAAGGCAGTATTAGTAAAAACTGCCTTTTTAAAGTTATTTTATTTCCTATAAATTTATTGACATACATATAGAACATTGGTAACACTAACCAATGAAAAGGAATAAAAACATATTTTATGAAGCTATACTTTTCGGTTATTTTAGTGTCTAAAAACCAATACTGTAAATTACTTAAAGATAGAAACAACACAATTAATGCTAAATAGATAGTATTATTTGTAATAAACTTCTTCTTACTTAGAACAACTGTGCTAAAAATTAATCCATTAACAATTCCTGAAAATATTAGAAGATTAAATACATTGAAATTTAATTGTCCCATTTAATCCTTTAACTTATCTTTTTTCAAGACTTCAAAGATGTTTCGTAAATCTTTTTTATAAGGTAAATGGTCTGCGCGTCCTTTTTTAAAGATATCGTTACTATTTGCTTGACCTTTTCTTAATTCTTTTTGTTCTTCATAAGGTAAGGCGTGTATTTCTTTACAGCTGGTAGAACAGCAATTATTCATTTCTTCTTTACAAGCATCACATTGCAAGAATAATAAATGGCAGGCATCGTTTGCACAATTAGTATGAACATCATGTGGTGCACCGCATTGGTGACATTTAGCAATAACATCGTCACTAATTTTTTCGGCACGACGATCGTCAAACACAAAATTCTTCCCTATAAATTTATTTTCAATGCCCTCTTCATTGACTTGTCTAGTGTACTCAATTATACCACCTTCTAATTGATACACATTTTTAAAGCCTTTATGTTTGTAATAAGCACTCGCTTTTTCACAGCGTATACCACCCGTACAATACATTAATAGGTTTTTATCTTCTTTATGATCTCGCAAATCGGCCTCAATAATATCTAAACTTTCACGAAACGTATCCACATCTGGGGTAACTGCACCATTAAAATGGCCAATTTCGCTCTCATAATGGTTACGCATATCTACACAAACCGTATTGGGGTTAGAAAGCATTTCATTAAATTCCTTAGCAGAAAGATGAATTCCTTTATTGGTCACATCAAAAGTGTCGTCGTTTAAACCGTCTGCTACAATTTTATCTCTAACCTTAACTTTCAGTTTTAAGAAAGACATATTATCCTGCTCTACAGCAATATTTAAACGGATATCCTTCAAAAAATCGATACTATCCAGATGGTTTTTAAAGGCTTCAAAATGATCGGCTGGTAAAGATAATTGTGCATTAATCCCTTCATGAGCCACATAAATACGTCCTAAAACGTCTAAATTGTTCCATGTAATAAATAAATCGTCTCGTAATTGTTGTGGGTTGCCAATTTGAGCATAGACATAAAAAGATAAGGTTAACCGGTCTTTTCCTGCTTTTTCAATAAGTTCTGCTCGTTCTTTGGCGCTTAATTTGTTGTACAGTTGCATGCTATACTAAGTTTTTAAGGTTAAAGAATAATTTTTGCAAAGGTAGAATATAATTTTAGATATAAAAACCCGCTTATTTTAAACAAAAAAAAAGTCCCTTACGACGATCGTAAAGGACTTTTAATAGACTAACTCGTTATTAATTTTTTAAATTTTTATTTAAAAAATGTTACGAGTTACCCTCCATCGGCTTTACAGCTGCTATTTACTAAAATAGAGACTGAAACGCCTAATGCTTTAAATTGAACTATTTTTCTTAAATATCTCATAATTAACAACTAAAAATTAAAGAGATGTTGTTTTAAAATAGGAGGAATAATTTTCTTTTTCACAGCAATAATTTCCCTATTTATTAAATAGATGCATAAACTTTAAAAAGGTTGCGTCTTAGATTAAAAAAAAATAAAATAGTTGTATTTTAGCCTTACATTTATAGAAATAAGTTATTATGAGCAATGAAAAAGAAGGAAAATTAAAAGCATTAAAATTAACCTTAGATAAATTAGACAAAGCTTACGGGAAAGGCACCGTCATGAAAATGAGTGATGCTGCTGTTGTTGATGTAGATGCTATCCCAACAGGATCTTTAGGTCTAGATATTGCTCTAGGGGTTGGTGGATATCCTAGAGGTCGTGTTATAGAAATTTATGGTCCAGAATCTTCAGGTAAAACCACTTTAACCTTACATGCAATTGCAGAAGCGCAAAAAGCTGGAGGCATTGCTGCCTTTATAGATGCAGAGCATGCATTTGATCGTTTTTATGCAGCTAAATTAGGAGTTGATATAGATAATTTAATTATTTCTCAACCAGATAATGGAGAACAAGCATTAGAAATAGCAGATAATTTAATACGCTCTGGAGCAATTGATATTGTTGTTATAGATTCTGTTGCTGCTTTAACACCTAAAAGCGAAATAGAAGGAGAAATGGGAGATTCTAAAATGGGATTACATGCCCGTTTAATGTCTCAAGCTTTAAGAAAACTTACCGCTTCAATTAGTAAAACCAATTGCACTGTAATTTTTATTAACCAGTTACGAGAAAAAATTGGGGTTATGTTTGGAAACCCAGAAACAACAACTGGAGGTAATGCCCTTAAATTTTACGCGTCTGTTCGTTTAGATATTCGTCGTTCAACTCAAATTAAAGATAGTAATGGTGAGGTTATGGGTAATAAAACTAAAGTAAAGGTGGTTAAAAATAAAGTGGCACCACCATTTAGAACTGCTGAATTTGATATAATGTATGGCGCTGGAGTCTCTAAAGTGGGAGAAATCTTAGATGTCGCTGTAGAAATGGAAATCGTTAAAAAGAGTGGGTCTTGGTTTAGTTATGAAGAGACCAAACTTGGGCAAGGAAGAGATGCTGTAAAAGCTATTATTGAAGATAACCCAGAATTATTTGATGAACTGGAACAAAAAATTAAATCTCAACTCAAAGAATTGGCTTAATTTTAAAAAAATCTCGTGTTAAACGAGATTTTTTTTATTTACACGCAACCTTTTTGTAAATTAAGTATCTTAATATCAAAGACCTATTTATGAAAAAGAATGTTTTATACATTTTACTCTGCTCCTTTTTTGCCCTATCCTGCAGTGTAGATGATGATAGTATTGAAGATTACCAGCAGTTGTTACCAGTAGATAATGTAATTATACCACAGACAGTAGAAGTGGGCGTAGCTGAAGATATTATTATTAATTATAATAGACCAACAAACTGTCATGCGTTTAATGATATTTATTATGCTAAAAACACTAATGAAAGAACTGTGGCTATTATAAGCACCTATTTTGCAAGTAATGGTAACTGTTCTCCATTAAATGCAAACACAGAAGCCTCTTTTCGTTTTAAAGCCGAGGAGGAAGGAACTTATGTGTTTAAATTTTGGCAAGGTAAGGATGATAACGATCAAGATGTATATTTAACATATGAAGTGGAAGCTATAGATTAATAACTAAACACCTGATTAATTTGAGTTTGGAGCAACTCATACAAAAATGTAAATTAAATGATACTAAAGCACAAAGTGAATTATATAAACTCTTTTCGAGTAAATTATTTACTGTATGCTTGAAGTACTCAAGAAGCTATGCCGAAGCTCAAGATAATTTACAGGATGCTTTTTTGTTAATTTTTGAAAAAATAAATCAATATAATCATCAAGGCTCTTTTGAAGGATGGCTTAAAAGAGTTACTATAAATAATACATTACAACGTTATAGAAAAACATCTGTTTTCAAAATTGTAGATGAAGAGCAAATTGAAGACAAAACAATAGACATTAATGATGACGAAACTGAAGACATTCCTTTACAGTTTTTATTGGAATGTATTCAAAATTTACCCGACCGCTACAGAATGGTTTTTAACCTTTATGTTATGGATGGGTTTTCGCATAAAGAAATAAGCGATTTATTACATATTACAACCGGCACCTCTAAATCTAATTTAAATAGAGCTCGGGTATTATTAAAAGATCGTGTAAACCAGTATAAAACAAGACAAAATTCTCATAATTCATAAATGAGCCAAAAAAAACACATAGACCGACTGTTTCAAGAAAAGTTTAAAGACTTTGAAGCTACGCCAGACAAACAAGTTTGGAAAAATATAGAGAAACAACTTCAAAAGAACACATCAAATACTACTCCAAAATTAATACCTATTTGGTCAAGGATTTCTGGTATTGCTGCTGCGTTGATTGTACTATTAACCTCGGGTATTTATCTATATACTTCAACCAACACATCACCTGTCATAAATACAAAGTCTAATAAAGAAGATTCAAAAATCACTCTAAACAAACAGTCTAAGCTAAATGAAATTAATACTTCAGAAAGTAATGGCAAAGTTGTTTACAATTCTTCGGATGATAAGAAATTAAACCACCAAAATTACGATAGCTCAAACAATACAGATGTATCTGTAACGGATAAAAATGTTAGTAAAAATAAATTAAACACAATTAACAGTTCCACAACTAACGACGGATTAGTTAATAATAATTCTTCAAAAGAAATTCTAATTTCGCCAAATTCTAAACATAACATAGATAATAAAACACTTAAATTAAATAACACTAAAGAGGAACGTTATAGCAACAAACTTCAAAAAAATACTAAAAATAATTCATCCAATACTTCAAATAAAGACCAATTGGTAAATAGCACTTCATTAAATAACCATTTATCGACCAATACAAACAAGAGTATTAAAAACTATACAAATACTGCAAATAACACACTTAATAAGTTAAGTGCTTCAACATTAAAAAAACAAAACTCAACTAAAGTATTAGAAAAGAATTCATCTTTTAGTTCTAACTATTCTAGAAAGCAAACCACCACAAATTCTAACAAAACATTATATGGAGTGTCAAAACCGTTGGTTTTATTAGCTCCAGATTCAATTTCAAGCTATAATATTATAATAAGAGATGCTAAAAGTATAGAAGCCGCTATAGCAGAAAGTAAAAAGTTACTAGAAAAAGAAAAAATTGGTCACAGGTGGTCTGTTTCTCCAAATATTGCACCTGTATATTATAACTCTTTTGGAGAAGGATCTCAATTTGGAAGCCAGTTTAATAACAATAGTAAAAGTGGAGAGGTTAACACCAGTTACGGAGTTTCTGTAGGATATACTGTAAATAAAAAAATTAAAGTACGTACTGGTATAAATAAATTAAACTTAAGTTATGATACGGACGATGTTATTGTTTTTGAAAGCGTGAGCAACACTAAACCGGACTCTTTTATGAATATCGATTTTTATTCTTCTGTTAACAATCAAGGGGTAAGTGTAATTAGTGCAGATAATTTAGCCATACAACAAATTAATAGTGAATTAAACTTTAACGCTGCTCTAAGTCAACGAATTAGTTATTTAGAGGTACCCGTAGAGCTTGAATATACTTTAAGTAATTCTAGATTTGGGGTAAGTATAATTGGTGGTTTAAGTACTTTTCTATTAGAAAATAATTTAGTAGTTTCGGAATTTGATGGCTATAAAACGGATATAGGAGAAGCTAACAATATAAATAATGTTAGTTTTAGCACAAATTTAGGTTTAGGGTTAAATTATAAGTTTAGTAAATCTTTTATTTATATATTTGAGCCAACATTTAAATATCAAATTAACGGGTTCTCAAACACCTCGGGTAATTTTAACCCATATATTATTGGTGTCTATACAGGATTTAGTTACAAATTTTAGTTCTAGGTTTTTAGTTGGTTAAACTTTTACTATATGCTAAGTCCGACACCAAGAAAGGCAATTCTCTCGAATTGCCTTTCATTTTTTTACCCGTTATGTCTTTGCTTTTTTAGTAGTTTATTAATTTATTGTAAATTATCATTTTAGTTTTTTCATTTAATGCCTTAGTACCTTTTATATCTAGAGTATCTGTTTTTATAAAAGAATGTATATGGGCTCTCATTTGTCCTGGAGAGCCGCTAAAAAATGTGTAAGAAAACCTTTTTTTATTATCTGGAAAAGTTAATGGAACAATTGGAATTTTATGATTTATAGCTAATCTAAAAGCTCCATCCTTAAATTCGTCTAATAAAATAGATTCTTCAGGCACGCCACCTTCAGGGAAAATACAAATACTTAACCCTTGTTTTAATCGTTTTTGCGCTCTTAAAAACACAGCTTGTCTACTTTTTGTGCTGTTTCTATCTACCAATATAGATGTACGCTTATAAAAAAAACCGAAAACCGGAATTTTAGCTAATTCTGCTTTACCAACAAATACAAATGGATTTTTAATAACCACCAGCATAAGCATAATATCTGTCATTGAAGTGTGGTTAGCAACAAACATATAGCTTCTATGAGGTTCTGGAATAGCATCCTTTGTAATTTTTATATGAAAACCCATCCCAAATAATATAATTTTAGACCAAATACGTGCCATTCTAAAAAAATACGGGTACCAAGTTTCTTTTAAAATTGAGATAATTAAAAAAGGAAACATTACTAAAATTGGTAATGCTAGTAAAACATAAAACCAGATTCTATAAAGTAACCAAAAAAGAATTTTAAACCATTTCATACAATGCCAAATCTAGCTATTTTTATTGAACTATTTTCTTTTTTGAGTCCATACAAATAAATTACCTTTGCTTTTAAACTAAATATTGAAAATCGCCTAATTTGAAGAATTAAATTATGTCTAGAATACTTACAGGAATACAAAGTACAGGAACGCCACATTTGGGTAACATTTTAGGAGCTTTAATACCTGCTATAGAAATGGCAAATAATCCAGAAAATGAATCTTTTTTATTTATTGCCGATTTACATTCCTTAACACAAATTAAGGACGCTAAAGTAATGAGAGAAAACACTTACTCTACTGCAGCAGTTTGGCTTGCTTTTGGTTTAGATATTGAAAAAACAGTGTTTTACAGACAAAGTGATGTCCCACAGGTAACAGAACTAACATGGTATTTAAGCTGTTTCTTTCCATACCAGCGTCTAACATTAGCACATAGTTTTAAAGATAAAGCTGATAGACTAGAAGATGTTAATTCAGGCTTATTTAGTTATCCAATGCTTATGGCTGCCGATATTTTGGCGTATGATGCAGAAATTATTCCGGTAGGTAAAGACCAGTTACAACATATTGAAATGACCAGAGATGTAGCATCTCGTTTTCATGCAAAACTAGGTGAAACCTTTGTGCTTCCAGATGCCAAAATTCAAGAAAATACTATGCTAATTCCTGGAACAGATGGTTCTAAAATGAGTAAAAGTAAAGGCAACACTATAAATGTTTTTTTAGCTGAAAAACAATTACGCAAGCAAATTATGTCTATTGAAACAGACAGTACCGCTTTAGAAGACCCTAAAGACTGGACTACTTGTAATTGTTTTGCTATTTATAGTTTACTAGCTTCTGATAATGAAATTAAAATCATGAAAGCCAATTATGAAAATGGAAATTATGGTTATGGACATGCCAAGCAGGCATTATATGAATTAATTTTAGACAAATTTTCTACTCAAAGAGAGCGTTACAATTATTACATGAGCAATTTAGATGAAATTGATAATACTTTGGCTATAGGCGCTGAGAAAGCTAGTACGGTTTGTAATAGTGTTATAAAACGCGTAAGAGGTAAAGTAGGGTATTAATAAAAAGGTCTGATAATATTATTAGGCCTTTTTTATCGAACAATAATTAAATTTAATGTTCTTTTTTATCTAATTTTTGGAAATTAAAATTTCTGTTTAAAATTTTCTCTTTAAAATTTTCTAACTCTTCTCCTTTTAAAAACTTATGTTCATTTACAGATTTAGAAAAATTGTTCAATCTTCTGCCTAAAATTTTCTCTTTAAATTGTTCTAATTCTTCTCCTTTTAAGTAACTTTTAGAATTAATCTTCTGTTCTAAGATTGAAGTTTGATCTCCTCCTAGTATCTTTATTTTAAAAAGTTTTAATTCTTCACCTTCTAAAAATCTTTGTGAAGGATTAGAATGATTTTGTGAAAAAATAAGTGAAGTAAAAATTAAAAAAACAATAAGAATTAAGCTTTTCATAACAGTCTTATATTAATTATGATAAATTATTTGAAAGCGGCTTAGAGCATTGTTTCCAAATCTAATTCGGTAACCTTGGGCACCAAAACCACCTGTGCCTCCTAAAGCAAAAGCCGTAACAGTAAATGTATGGTTACCTGCTGGCAGGCTTACATATCCATTTCCACTTAACGTGAAATTTTCATTAACTCCTGAGGTTGTACCATTACTATAAGAATTTGCGCAATAAGATACATCCACTGCGGTACCTGTAGTAGCGCCCGTCTCTTGAACCAAAACACCATAACCTCTTGCCTGATCATCTGATATTATTGGTGTAAATGTGCTAAATCTATTTATTGAGCATCCTGTCCAATAAACAACTTCTACAAGTGTGGGCTTAGTTAAAGTTATATTAACTGTATGGATGACTGCAGAGGTAAACGCACCAGTGCTACTTGATAGTTCAAAAGGAGCAGCTAAAAATGTGTCTGCAGAACTTTCATTAGAAGCTTGAGTTGTTACAGAGGGTTCTAAGATAAAATCTCCATTTGCATTCACCTTAACCACAGGATTATCGATCCCATTATTATTAACATTAATTGAGCTTAAATTATCTACTCTTATAGTGTTTCCTGCTCCTGTAAGGTGTAATTTAGCTCCACCTGCACCCATTGTACTTCCAATAACCACATTTCCATTATTATTTACACGTAATTTTTCTACTCCATTTGTAGTTAAACCTACAGCGTCTACACCAGAACTAAATAATCCTGTATTAGTATCTGTTTGAAAAGAATATATTGGAGCTCCTGCAGTTCCTCTACTATAAGATTGTAATTGACCATTATTTGCATTAGATATATTCCATCTATTTATATTTTGGGTTTTTATCCTTAAATCTGTCGCGTCTGTAGTTCCCAAAAAATTAGTGCCTGCAGTAGTTCCTGCATTTCCTGTTAACGTCCAGTCATTAGAAGTGGACGCTGCTGCCATTCTTACCCATAAAGTACCATTCCAGTAATAATAACCTGGAGAAACATCTGCTATGGTATTTATATTATATACCATAGTTCCTGCCGGTAATAAACCACCTTGAGGATTTAAAACTGGAGCTGAAATTAACGTATTTGTAAGTGCAACTCTTGGCGCTAATAAGCCTCCAGTTGAAGATTGCACATCCAAAGCTGCGGTTGGATTTACTGTACCGATTCCAACTTGAGCCACACAAATATCAAAAAGAATAGATAAAACTAAGAATAATGTAATTTTTTTCATTTAAAAGAACGTTAATTATTTATTGCGCATACAATATACGAATGAACGTTCGGTTTTTTGAAAAATTAAAATATTTAAACAAATTCACCTTCACTTGTTAATTATTTAACATTTCAATTGTGCTCATTATTAAACTGTTTCAAATAATTTCCCTGGTAAAGGCCTAATAATACCTTTTAATTCCATAGTAATTAGTAATCCTGCTAATTTATAAGTAGGTATATTACAATCTAAAGCTATAACATCTAGTAATTCTTTGTTTTTATGTTTTAAGTAATTATAAACTAATGTTTCCTCATTAGTCATCTCAACAAAAAGCTGTTTTTGTATTGGTATACTTTTTTGTTTTTCTAAATTCCAGTTTAGTAAATATGGAATGTCTAAAGGGTTAGAGAGCAAATGTGCTTTTTGATGTTTAATTAAATCATTACAACCTACACTTTGAGAATCTGTTACTCTGCCAGGCACTGCAAAGACTTCACGATCGTAAGAATTAGCTATGTCTGCAGTGACTAAACTTCCTCCTTTTTCAGCAGATTCAATAACTATAGTCGCCTCACTTAAACCGGCAATAATTCGATTTCGTTTCAAAAAATTATTTCTATCAAATGCATCTGTACTCCAAAAATCTGTTAAAAAACCACCATTTTTTTCTACATCACTCATGTACTTTTTGTGAACTTTGGGATATATTTGATCTAGTCCATGAGCCAAGCAAGCAATAGTTTGCAACTTATTATTTATGGCTGCTTTATGTGCCGTGATATCTGTACCGTAAGCAAACCCTGAAACAATAATTGGATTGTACATAGCAAGTTCTTCTACTAAACGTTCACAAAAAGCGATTCCTGCAGTCGTGATTTTTCTAGCGCCTACTACACTAATAATATGTGGATTATCTAAATCTATTTGTCCCGCTTCAAATAACACAATTGGAGCGTCAATACATTGTTTTAAACGTTCTGGATAATCTTCATCTTTAAAATAGCGCGGCGTTATAAAATTTTTTTCCATAAAATCAAGCTCCTTTTCAGCCTCAATTAAATGGGTTTTATCAAAAAGATTAGATATTGTTAATTCTCCTATCCCGTCAATTCTAAGTAAATTGGATTTCTTTTCTTTAAAAACTGCTTCAGCAGATCCACAATGAGAAATGAGTTTCTTAGCAGTTACATCTCCTATTTTAGCTACATGTTGAAGGGCTAAAACATATAATAACTCATTTTTTTTCATTTTTATGTTATTGATTTTTAGTTAGAACACTAAAATTTAAGCACAGTGTTAATAACTAATATACAAGAAATTTCAGTCTTTTTTAAAAAAGTATAACTTTGCTCTAATGCAATTACAAACTTACATAAGCGATTTATTATACCGTTACGACTGTGTAACGTTACCAGACTTTGGTTCTTTCGTGACACGACAAGTTTCGGCAGAACTTAACTCTACTACAAAAACCTTTTTTGCTCCAAAAAAAGCTATTTTATTTAATGAACACATTAAAGTAAATGATGGTTTATTAGCACGTTATATTGCAGATGTTGAAAAAATACCATTTGAAGCAGCAAATTTAAAAATTGCAAAACAGGTTGAGCGATTTAAATCTCAATTAATACAAGGAGAAAGCGTAGAACTAGATACTATTGGAGAGTTACGTTTTAATATAGACTCTAAAATTGAATTTAAACCAAGCCTAAGTGTTAATTACTTACCTGAAGCTTTTGGTTTACAACAAATTGTAGTGTCTTCTGTAGAGCGCTTATCAACTTCAGCAGTTACTGAAAAAGCACAAACTCTTGAAAAAGAAACAACAGTTAAGGTAATAAAACCATCAAAATCTAGATCTAAAAACTATTTAAAATATGCAGCTGTCGGACTAGTTGCTTTAACATTAGGTGGTTTTGCTGGTGGAACTTATTACAGCAATCAGGTTAAAACTCATAACCAAGTGGTTATGGAGGAAGCTAATGATGCTATAGAATCTAAAATTCAAGAAGCTACTTTTATAATTTCCAACCCATTACCTTTAGTTAAATTTTCTGTTGAAAAAAAACCAAATGGTCCTTATCATATCATTGCTGGTGCTTATAGAGTTGAAGAAAATAGTCTAAGCAAGGTAGAGCAATTAAAAGATAAAGGATTTAAAGCCCATAAAATTGGTGTAAACAAATATGGTTTACATGAAGTGGCTTATGAAAGTTATAGCGACAAACTTGAAGCCTTATCTGCATTACGACATATTAAAAATAACGAAAACAGTAACGCTTGGTTACTTGTAAAAGCTTTAGATTAAGCTTTTGTAAATTTTCTGTTAATTACTACCATAAACCTATTTTAGGCTTTACATTTGCATAAAATTTGAAGCCCAATGGATGCACGTAAAGCAATAGAATCTCTTACCGTTTTAACCGATATGGTTTTGCCTAGTGAAACTAACCCACTAAATAATCTTTTTGGAGGAGAACTTTTAGCTCGAATGGATCGTGCTGCAAGTATTAGTGCCCGAAGACATTCTCGACGCATTGTCGTAACCGCATCTGTAAATCATGTCGCATTTAATAAATCGGTTCCTCTAGGTAGTGTTGTTACAGTAGAGGCAAAGGTTTCTAGAGCATTTAAGACTTCTATGGAGGTGTTTATGGATGTTTGGGTAGAAGACAGAGAATCTGGTATTAAAACTAAAGCTAACGAAGCTATTTATACTTTTGTTGCTGTAGATGAAACTGGGCAACCTGTAAGAATTCCAGAATTAGTTCCTGAAACCGAATTAGAAATTAGCCGCTTTAAAGGTGCCTTGCGAAGAAAACAGTTAAGTTTAGTACTTGCGGGAAAAATGAAACCTAGTGAAGCTACAGAATTGAGGGCTTTGTTTATGGAATAGAACACTATTTACAGTCTTAAAAAGAAGCTATTCTAAATTTTATTGTTTCGAAAAAAACTTTACAAACTATTTTAAAAGCTTTTGTGTATTTACTCTACTATTTCACGGACTACAAGTCCGCGCTATTGTTTTTTTTAAAATCTAATTCTAATACTTTTAGACTTAATAAGTTGACTAATAAGAGTATTATAAAAAAATTATACAGGTTTTAAAATATTTTTAAAAAAAACTCATTGATTAAATAATAAAAAGCTTAACAATAAAAACCCAAAAATCAATACCCAATCACTGATAAATACCTTAATTTCTGACTGCTCAAATTTTTTTAATTTTTGACTTAAATTGAAATTTAGCTGTTTAAAAATTAGAATTAAGCTTATTAACAAAAAAATAAATGCAAAGATAAAATTATGTTCGTAAATAAAATCCATAAATTTATATCATGATAGTTATAACTTTATCACCAAACCAAGAGAAAAGATTAACCTTTTAGCACGGACTTGGACCTTAAGTCTGTAAAACGCCTTGAAAATTAAGCTTTACATTTTATAAATCCAAAGTGCTGGATTTTGTGTGGTGCTATTTTTAAAAATACTAAATCTTAAAATGGTTTCGTTGGTAATTGGATTAGTAAATATTTCTCCTATATCTTGTTTTGTAGATACTTTTTCTCCTTCACTTACATAGACTTTACCCAAATTGGTATAAGAACTTACATAATTACCATGCTGAATTAATACAGTAATACTTCCTAATTTTGCTTTTTGTACCGCAAGTACTTCGCCATTAAAAACAGCTCTTACTTTAGCATTCGTTTCGGTTGCAATACGCACACCATTACTTTCTATTTGCAAGGATTTATCTATAGGATGCGGTTGGCGCCCATAGCGAAGTTTTATAATTCCTTTTTCTACAGGCCAAGGTAGTTTTCCTTTATTACTTAAAAAGTCTGCTGCTAGAGCTTTAGATTCTGCTGTTAATGCAAACTCTTCTGCCTTACCTACTTTATTACTTGGTTTTACACCTGCTTTTTTGTTAGATTTTGCAATAGCTGCTTTAATTAAATCTGAGATTTCCTTGTCTATTTTTGCAACTTCCTTTTGCTTTTCTCTAACTTCTGCACTGTATTTGTCTAAATCTTTTTGTATTAAAGCTAATATGGCTTTTTGTTCTATAACGTCTTTTTCTAAAGCAATTTTTGCTTTTCTGTTTTCTTCAATTAAAGCATCTTTAGATTTTTTCTGTTCTATTAGTTTTTTATTAACCGCTAATAATTCGTTTGTTTTTTCCGTAATGTTTTCACCTTGCTTTTTTTGATAATCACTATACTGATTTATGTATTGAAGGCGTTTATAAGCTTGTTTAAAATTATTTGAAGACAATAAAAACATAATACGGCTTTGCGTATTTTTATTTTTGTATGACTTGACCAAAAGCTTTGCGTAATTGGCTTTTAAAACCTCAAGTTCTTTATTTAAATCAGAAATTTTATTTTGATTACTATTAATTTCTCTAGTAAGTAAATTAGCCTGCTCATTAGTTACTTTTATAAGATTTCGTCTTACTTCAAGCTTGTAATTTAAATCTTCAATTTTAGACGCTTCAGATTTTTTTTTATTGGTATTTTGAAACAATAAGTTATTGATTTTACGTATTTCATTACGCAATTCTTGTCGGCGTTCTTCTAATTGGTCTTGTTTACTTTTTTGAGCAGAACTTAAGGTTATTCCACAGAAAAAAGCAATACATAAGATTATGACTTTATGTTTAAGCATCTATAGTTTAATTAATTCGTATCCTGAAGGAATTTCAAAAGGAAAACTTAAATCTTTGTCCAAATCTAAGCTTTTTAATTCTAAATTTATTTGTAATTCGCTTCCATCTTCTACCGCTAGAATTTTAATATTTTCAGGAATATTAAGTTGTTTTACTTTTTGATAACTTAAATAATCTATTTGTAAAAAACGTTTTTCTTTGGTTTGGGAAATTTGTTGAGAATTGGATTTAAAATGAGAAGGGTTCATCAAAAAGAAGATTTCATATAACTCCAATTGTTGTTTAGGACTAAGTATGTAAGAATTATCAGCAACAGAACTATTATAAGTTTTAGCATCTAGAGCCAAAATAGGTTGCCCTAAAAGTATGTTTTGAACTTTAAAAAAGTCTAATTCTGTACCAACTAAATTACTTAAATAACTAAAATCTCCATCAAAATAAGTGTTATCTAGTTTGTTGTAAAACGCAACACGATCTTGTGTTATAATTGCTTTAACAAGACCTAATTTGCTTATCCATATGGTTTTATCTTTTTCCATACGAAAAGACACGCTGGTGCTCTGAGATTTATCGCCATTAATGGTTTCAATTTTTAATTTTCCAACTAAAGTCTTAAACTCGGTTTCTGCAGTATTAACTGCATTTACTACTTGTTTTGTTTTAATTGAAGGATCTGCTGTAGCCGAACTTGTAACTGTTTTACTAGCATTACAAGAAGAAAACAAAATGGCTAAAGCAGCAAAAAAAACTGCAAATTTTATAGTTTTGAACATATATTTTAGTTGATTTTAAGCTTGTTTGCTTTGTCTTTAAACGTTTTTGCCTTTTCTAAATTGTTTAGACCATTAAAAGCTTCACTTAATTGTATGTAAAAATCTTTTTCCATAGTTGTGTCTTCAATAAGGTAATCTACACCAATTTCTAAAGTATCTACAGCTTCTTGAAACCGATTTAAACCATTTAAAGCTACGCCATTTAATAAATATAAAATGGGTTGTGCAGGATATATCTCTATGGCTTCATCACTTAAAGTCAATGCTTTATTATAATCTGAAAGATCTATTTGAATTAATATAATTTGTTTAATTAATGTGAAATCCTGATTATTATTTTGATAAGCCTCTAAATAGTAGTCTAATGCTTTTTGTTTGTTCCCTTTTTTAAAGTAATAATTTCCTAAATCTATTGCGCTTGAGGAATCTGAAATTACTGAAGTTGCTTCTATTAAATCGTCTTCATATTTAGGGTTTTGTGCAACAAAACGAACAAAGTCGTTAAGTACTTTACTCTTGCTGGTCGCATCTATTTTTGTACCGTTAATAACAATTTTCATAGACTCTACAGCTAAATCTAATTGATTTTTCTGAATATAAAACTTATATAAAGCCAAATGGACTAACTGAGATGTTGGATTTATTTTTAAAAGGTCTTGAGCTGTTTCGAATGCTTTTTCAGGTTGATTGTTTTCGCTGTAACGATATATTAATTTGAGATAATTAGCTTCATCTTCTGGATTAATCGTTTTTTGGTTTTCTAGATTATCTATGAGTACATCTTGTTGTCCTGTAATTTTATAAATGCTGTTTCTTAATTGTTCGCGTTCACTGGTTATTCCAAATTTTTTATCCAACTCGTCTAAAATAGACAAGGCGCTGTCGTAATCTTTAATCTGAACATAAATGTTTGCAAGGTCTTCCTTATATTTTGGTTGATACTTAACCAGTTCCTTTATAGTATTTACCGCACTATTATAATCTTTTTGCTGTATGTAAACAAAATACAATTCATCTAAAATCCAAAGATTACCTGGTTTAAGTTCTAAGGCTTTTTTTAATGCGTTTGCCGCTAAAACATAATTACCCAGCTTATTGTGGTTTTTACCTAATTCAAAATATAATGAAGCTTCTTCAGGGTTAATTTGAATACATTTTTGAACGTATTCTATTGCTTTTTCATAATTTTCAATTCCTTTTTGTTTGATGGCTTCAAAGAAATACTCCTGAAATTTATTTTCGTTATTGCCTAAATCGTCATTTGGGGTTTTATTAAAATCTACTTGAGCACAAAGCATTGATGGGATTAAAACTAACCCCACTAACAAGTTTAATAAATGTGCTTTACGATTCATAAATTTTAAAAAAAGATATATTGAAATTTCTCAATAACTATTCCATTGTCGTGTAATCTCCAATACTTATTTTGGTAAAATCACCATTATATTTTACGTGATTACCTATCATCGCTTCATTTAATTGAGCATTTGCAATTGTACTATGATTTTGTATTAGACTGTTTTGAATGGTACAATTCTCTATAATACAATTATTACCAATAGATACATGAGGTCCAATTGTAGTGTTTTTAAGTTTTACATTTTCACCTATGATACATGGCTCGATAATATTAGAATTCTCTAAGATTACAGAATCCGAAATCATTTGTTCTATGCCATCAGCCTTAATAAAGTCAAGCATCTTAGCATTAGTTTCTAAAGTAATATTTTTATTACCACAATCCATCCATTCGTCTACCGTACCTGTTTTAAACACTTTTCCTTTAGACATCATTGCTTTAATACCATCATTGATTTGGTATTCTCCACCATGGATAATATTATTATCTAAAACGGTTTGTAGTTCTGCTTTTAATTCGGCAACCTCTTTAAAATAATAAATCCCAATTACTGCCTGGTTACTTACAAAAGTTTCTGGTTTTTCAACCAATTCTATAATATTTTGGTCTTTATTTAGTTTTACAACACCATACGCTTCAGGGTTTTCAACTTCCTTGGTCCATATTACAGCATCTGCTTCTGGATCTAAATTAAAACTTGCACGAATTAAGGTGTCTGCATAAGCAATTACAGCTGGTCCAGATAATGAAGGCTCGGCACACATAATAGCATGTCCTGTGCCTAATGGTTGGTCTTGTCTATAAATAGAAGCTTTTGCGCCTAAGCTCTCTGCTAATTCAGTTAAATGCGAAACCACATCTTCTCCAAACCAAGCAGGATCACCTAAAACAAATGCGATTTCTGTAACAGGTTGATCTAAGACTTTTACAATGTCTTTTACCAAACGATGTACTATTGGTTGCCCTGCTACAGGAATTAATGGTTTTGGAACGGTTAAACTATGTGGACGAAGACGTGAACCACGTCCCGCCATAGGAACTATAATTTTCATTTTATTATTTCTTATCCCTTAAAAAGGTGGTTTTAATTATTTGAATTAATTAACAATATTTAAGTTATTGTCTTTTGCGATTTCTAAAAACTCATTTTTCATCCCTTTTTCTTCCATCGTCTTGTAAATTAAACTTAAAATTTGTTCTGCATCTGCTTTATATGGAGATTCCATTTTTACATACAATTTATAAGCTTTCATTATATTATCTGCAGCAGCATTATAATCTTCTTTAAAGATATACATCCTTGACAACCCATAATAACTTTCAGGATTGTCTTTATAGTATTTTTTAAGCTTTTTATAATACTTTATAGCATTATCATAATCTTCCAGATACTGGTAAGCTATGCCAATATTCATTAAAGGCATGGAACCTTTTGGATCAATCTCTAGAGATTTCTTATAGGCTTCTATAGCTTCTTTATTTCGGTTTAATCTGCGATAGGTAATCCCTAAATTATCCCAAGCAAAAGCAAATTTTGGGTCAATTTGTACGGCTTTTTTATAATGCATTAAGGCTGTTTGAAAATCTTCATTTTCTCCTGCTCTAATACCTAAAGAATATTGAGCTCTTGCTTCATCATTTTTAGAGATGGATTTTCTTCGAGTTTCATCATTTGAAAAATAAATATCTCTCATATCTCCACAAGTTTCCATAAGATAATCTTCAATTTCTTGATAATCTTCCTGAGTATTGAGTGTAAGTGTATAATTTTTTGTAGTACTATTTAAATTATCTACAGACTTATCCAGCTCTTTCGTATTAGAAATCGTATCATTTAAAACTTCCGAAATAGTTTCTAATTTATGGCTAAGTTGGTAGCTTGTATTTGCAGATTCTATGCATGATTTTATTTCAGCACTTTTATCTTCAAAACTTAAAGCTGTATCTATTTTTGCGATACAGTCGCAAGCATTTAAAGAAACTTCTACAACTTTTTCTGAATTGTCTTGTGCAAGACTGAATGTTGAGTACAATAGTGCTATAATAAAATATTTCATTGCCTATAAGTTTTTTATTTTACACCTGTACTTCCAAAACCGCCTTCTCCACGTTGTGTTTCAGATAATTGATTTACCTCTTTCCATTCGGCACGTTCGTGTTTTGCAATAACCAGTTGTGCGATTCGCTCGCCGTTTTGTATGGTAAAAGCTTCATTAGATAGGTTAACTAAAATAACACCAATTTCACCTCTATAATCTGCATCTATAGTTCCAGGAGCATTTAAAACTGTTATTCCATTTTTAGCAGCTAAACCACTTCTTGGTCTTACCTGTGCTTCAATACCTACTGGTAACTCAATAAATAAACCTGTTTTTACAATTGTGCGCTCTAAAGGCTTTAAAGTAACTGAGGCTTCTAAATGAGCCCTTAAATCCATTCCTGCAGAACCTAAGGTTTCATAACTAGGTAACTCATGACTGGATTTATTAATAATTTGAATTTGCATAGATTTATTCTTAGAGTTCTAACGGTTTAATAATTGTTTTAGTTCTTTCTTTTCTACCATAACTACTAATCCCAAAAATACTAAAACAAAAAATGTGTTTAAGTAATAATTTTGATGGGTTTTTAAAGCACATAGAGATAAAAGAGTTGCACTAACTAAATACAAGAGTATTTTTTTAATATCGTAAGGCACTGGATAATACTTCTGCCCTAATAAATAAGACACTAACATCATTGACACATAGGTAATTAATGTTGCCCAGGCAGAAGCCATAAAACCAATTTCCTTTACAAACATAATGTTCAGTCCAATAGTAATTAATGCCCCAAAAATAGAAATATACATTCCATAGCGTGTTTTGTCGGTAAGTTTATACCAAATGGCTAAATTAAAATAAATGCCTAAACACAAGTTTGCAAGTAAAATAATAGGCACAATCTCTAAGGCTATCCAATAGTCAGGATTGTCTACTAAAATGACTTTAAACACATCTAAATAGGCAATTATAAATACCAGCATGGCACAACCTAAAATGACAAAGTACTTCATAATAAAAGCATAGGTCGTCGTTGCGTTTTTTTCTTTAGCATGATTAAAAAAGAATGGTTCTGCACCCAGACGAAATGCCATGATAAAAATGGTCATAAACACTCCTAGTTTGTAGCAGCCTGCATAAGCACCATTAACCGATTTTCCTAAAACCTGAGGAATCCAGAATTTATCAAAATTTTCGTTTATAACATAAGCTAAACCAGCCACCATAATTGGCCAGCTATAATTTAATAACTGTTTTAAAATGCGTTTACTAAATTGAAGTTTTGTTCTGAAAAAATAAGGTAGTAATAATAAAAAGGTTACTAAACTTGCCATTAAGTTGGCTATAAATATATAAGTTACCAGCTGCGTGTTATTATAACCTGGAAAGTTGATTTGAAATTTAGGTATTGCCCACAAAAAAAAGTAGTTTAAAACCACTACAATAATAATATTAATAAGCTTTATTGCCGTAAACTTAATAGGTCTTCCTGAAGCTCTCAAATAAGCAAAAGGTATTGCTACTAAGGTGTCTAAAACTAATACACCTACTAATAAATTAAAAAAGGTTTGGTCTAGCGCTACAAAGTTGGCCAAACTTTCATTAAATGAAATGACGATTATAAAAAAGACAGCTGTTGTTGACAATAGGCTTATCAAGGCTGTAGAAAATATCTTATCCTTTTCTTTGCTTTTACTAAAAAACCTAAAAAAAGCGGTTTCCATACCATAGGTTAGCAATACATTAAAAAAAGCCGCGTAGATGTAAAACGTAGTGTTTTCGGAATAACTAGTCGTCTCTAATGTTTCGGTATGTAAACTTACAAGAATAATATTCATTAGTCTTGGAATTACAGTGGCTAAACCATAAATTATAGTATCCTTTAGAAACTTTTTTAAAACGCTCAAGTAAATCTATTTATTGGTCTAAATGTACGTTATATAAGCTGCTTTTCAAAAAAGTGTATGAATTACTTTTTAGGCGGTGTAGATGGATAATACGTTGCGGGTAATTCTTTAAGTTTTGTGGTTTTTAAGAATTTTGTACGACTGTTTTCAATATAACTGATGACACATTCTTTGTCATTTAAATTGAATGGCATTTTAGAAATATCTGGGAGTTCGTTTTCTAATTCTTCAATTTGGTTTTCAGACATAATTAAATCTCTATTTGATGGACCATTTAATACTGCTGTATAGGAGTTATTCTGCAATTTTAATTTCCCTTTTAGTCCTCTAAAATAAATACTATCTAGTTCTGAATTTTTAGGGTTAGATAAAATATCAACCATTAATTTATACGACTCACCAACTTCCTCTTTACCTGCTACTTGTTTTTGATAAGTCACTTGATTAATCTTAATGAGTGCATCTTTCTCAAATAGTAGTGCGTTGTTAGCATTTTTGTTTTTATTAGTGGAGCATGTTGTTAAAACAGCTAAACTAAATATTATTGTAAGTAATCCGTAAATTTTCATAGCTGTAAGTTTTTGTTTATTACAATATAGGCATAAATTTAAAAAAGCCTCATTTGAAAATTCAAATAAGGCTTTAATACTATTAAATTAGTTTTAGAACTAGTTTAGCGTCATTACACCAATACAGTTTCCTTCTTTATTTCCTCCATAAATATAATACACGTTTGAAGCTTTTCTATACTTCGTTGCTGGACGTATTACAATCTGTTTTTTCTCAAATTCTAAAGGATCTGTTCGCTCTAACTCTCCTGTTTGCTCATCAAAAGTAAACGCAACAGGAATCATCTTTTTAATATTTCTAACTTTTTTTACATCGTCAATATCTGTAATCCCGATGTTTTTAGGGTCATCATTAACCACCACAGTTAATTCTCCATTGTGATAAATTGGGATAGCACTTAAAAATTCTGGTCCATTACCTAGTATGGCTAATGGGAAATATAATCCAGCAGACACTGAAACACCTCCATTACCTCCACCAAAACCAAGAGTAAAACCTAATTCTGACACAGTAACCTGCTGCTCTTTAGGAATAACATTACTCCATTCTAAACTACCATCTTGTTTTAGAGCGGTAACGATAATTTCATTTGAAATATAAGTATATGGAGTAATTGCCAATGGGCCAATACCACTAGAACGGCCTTGCACTACTAAAGCATATTCAGACAAAACAATAACACCACCATTATCTCTTTCTACGAAAGAAATATTTCTATAAAAAGGTTTTAAATCTTTCCCTTTCTTTGCTCGTCTTTCTCCAATTAACTTCTCTTTTACAGCTACAGTAAAATCGTTAAAAGTCTGCTTTGTTACCTCGCCTGTTGTGTAATTAAACGTCACGTCATAAATACCTTCAACCGTATATTCTGCTCTACCACTATTTTTTAAATCTGAATAAAATCCAATTGCGTGTAAGGTATTATCCTTTGTCTCCATCAAACTACAGTTTAAGGCACGCTTACCTTGTAAGGTTACGTTGGTTACTTGTTTTTTGTATTCATTTTTAGAAAGATAAGCGTGAATGGTAATGTTGTTAACACTTGTTTTATTTTTTTTATCTCTAAAACTTTCTGTAGTTGCTATTAAAACATCTCCATGCTCATTAACTTGAACATCAGAAAAATCGAAAAATTGATCCTTTTGTTCTTCAAAGACAACTTCATAAGTATCACTTAAAACCTCGTTTAAATTATTATCGTAAAGTTTAACGCTATAAGCCAACTCTTCTTTTCTCTCGTTTATTCCAACGTGAGAAATAAGATAATTATATTCATCATAAGATGTTGTAAATACAAAACTTCCCATTTTACTTTTTTTCTCTACTGGCACAGAAAGTAAATTAGTTGTTTTTATAATTTTATCATCTTTAATTTCTTTAGCTATAAAATTATTGGTCTTTTCTTTTCTATCATAATAAGACAACATTAAATAAATTTTATCCCCTAAAACGGTTAAATCCTGAATTTCTAGTTTGTTTCCATTTAATTTATCAAACTCTAATAAAACACTAGACTTAAAATTACTTGTAGCTGCATCAAAAGTTTGAAGGAAAAACTTGTTTTTCTGTCTTGCTAATGCATAAATAGTATTATTATGAACTCCTGAAATTTGGATGACTTCACCTATTTTAGTGTCTGTAACAGGCTCTCCAAAATCTAAGCTGATATCTCCCACTTTTAGCTGTGCGGATAAACTTGTGCAAATAAGAAATACGAGTAAAGAAATTTTTTTCATGTTTTTTTGAGTTTAATTAATAAAAAAAGCTTTATTCTTTAAAGAATAAAGCTTCTTAAGTAATTTAAAATTATCTTATAAGAGATAATTAATTGATAATATGTTTAAAAGTTATTTTTAGTTATTTAAAGCTTCTGCTCCACCAACAATTTCTAAAATTTCGTTAGTAATGGCTGCTTGTCTTGCTTTGTTATAAGTTAATTTTAACTGGTCTCTTAATTCTTTAGCGTTATCTGTTGCTTTGTGCATAGCCGTCATACGTGCACCATGCTCTGAAGCGAAAGAATCTCTAACACCTTTGTATAATTGTGTTTTTAAAGATTTTGGAATTAATTCCTCTACAATTTTTTCTTTTTCTGGCTCGAAAATATAATCTAACACGACATTAGAATCGTTTTCAACAGGAACAATTGGCAAGAATTGTTCTACCATTACTAATTGTGTTGCTGCGTTTTTAAATTTATTATAAACAATTTCGATTTTATCGACTTCGCCATTAACAAATTTTTCCATCAAACTTTCTGCTATTTCAGAAACGTTTTCAAAAGTTAAGTCGTCATAAACTTTACTTTCGTTACCCACCACTGTAAATGACTTAGATAAAATATCGTTAGCTTTTTTACCTATAGTTAAAAAAGACACGTTTTTACCTGCGTACTTAGCGGCTAAAGCAGTAGATTGTTTAATAATATTAGTATTAAAAGCACCACATAATCCTCTGTTTGAGGTAATGGCTACAATTAATACATTTTTTACTTCACGTTGTTCTGCAAATTTGCTTCCAGAATCTGCATCTAAAGTAGCACTTAAACTTTGTAAAAGTTCAGTTAATTTATCTGCATAAGGACGCATTGCAGTAATAGCATCTTGGGCTTTCTTCAGCTTTGCAGCAGATACCATTTTCATGGCACTGGTAATCTGCATCGTAGAATTAACCGATGATATTCTGTTACGTATTTCTTTTAAATTTGCCATTTGTTAGTCTTTAGTGTTTAGTTGTTAGTCTATAGTTTAGATCACTACAGACTAACGACTAAAGTCTAATTTAATATTTAGCTGATAATTCTTTAGCTACTAAAGTTAAGGTGTCGATTACCTCATCTGTTAACTTACCAGCTTTTAGAGTATCTAAAGTGTCTCTATGCTTAGCATTTAAGAACTCTAAATAATCTCTTTCAAATTCTTTTACTTTCTCTACAGGAACATTCTTTAATAAGTTTTTAGAACCTGCGTAGATAATTGCAACCTGATCTTCAACTTTAAACGGATCGTTTTGTCCTTGCTTTAAAATCTCAACGTTACGCTTACCTTTATTAATTACGTTTAAAGTTACCGCATCTAAATCTGATCCAAACTTCGCGAATGCTTCTAATTCACGGAATTGTGCCTGGTCTAATTTTAAAGTACCAGATACTTTTTTCATAGACTTAATCTGTGCGTTACCACCTACACGAGATACCGAAATACCTACGTTAATTGCTGGTCTAACTCCAGAGTTAAATAAATCTCCATCTAAGAAAATTTGTCCGTCTGTAATAGAAATTACGTTTGTTGGAATATATGCCGAAACGTCTCCCGCTTGAGTTTCAATAATTGGAAGTGCTGTTAAAGAACCACCACCTTTTACGATTCCTTTGATAGAATCTGGTAAGTCATTCATTTCTCTAGCAATCGCATCATTATTAATTACTTTTGCAGAACGCTCTAATAATCTTGAGTGTAAGTAGAAAACGTCACCTGGATAAGCCTCACGTCCTGGTGGACGACGTAATAATAAAGATACCTCACGGTAAGCAACCGCTTGTTTAGATAAATCATCAAAAACAATTAATGCTGGTCTACCTGTATCTCTAAAATATTCTCCAATAGATGCTCCAGTAAATGGTGCATATACCTGCATTGCTGCTGGATCACTTGCGTTTGCTGCAACAATAGTAGTATAAGCTAAAGCGCCTTTTTCTTCTAATGTTTTAGCAATGTTTGCTACTGTAGATGCTTTTTGTCCTACTGCAACATATATACAATATACAGGATTTCCTGCATCGTAAAATTCTTTCTGATTTAAGATGGCATCAATACAAACGGTTGTTTTACCTGTTTGTCTATCTCCAATAACAAGCTCACGCTGACCTCTACCTACAGGAATCATCGCATCAATTGCTTTAATACCAGTTTGCATTGGTTCTGTTACTGGCTCTCTGTAAATAACACCAGGAGCTTTACGCTCTAATGGCATCTGGTAAGTTTCCCCAACAATAGGACCTTTACCATCAATTGGATTTCCTAAAGTATCTACCACACGACCAACAATACCTTCACCTACGTTAATAGAAGCGATACGGTTAGTTCTTTTTACTGTAGATCCTTCTCTTACTCCTACTGAAGTTCCTAAAAGTACAATACCTACATTATCTTCTTCAAGGTTAAGTACGATACCTTCTAATCCACCTTCGAATTCTACTAACTCACCATATTGTGCGTTAGATAGTCCGTAAGCTCTTACAATACCATCACCAACAGTTAATACTGTCCCTACTTCGTTTAATGAAGCACCTGCTTCAAAACCTGAAAGTTGTTGTTTTAAGATCGCTGATACTTCAGCTGGTTTTACTTCTGCCATTTTATTTAGTCTTTAGACGCTAGAGGTTAGACGTTAGATACATCTAATTTCCAACACTTTAGTTTAATGTAAATTCTCTTTTTAATTTGTTTAGTTTGTTGGCAATACTTGCATCGTACTGTATATCTCCAACTCTTAAAATGAAACCACCTAAAATAGTTTCATCTACTATATTTTTTACCGTTACAGCTTTACCCGTTAATTCTTTAACTTTTTGTAAAACCTTAGTTTCTAAATCTCCCGATAATTCTACTGCGGTAGTAACTGTTGCGGTTTGGTTACCTATAGACTCATTATAAATTACAACATATTTTGATGCAACTGCTCCTATAATATCTAAACGGTTATTTGTAATTAAGGTATTAATTAAGTCTAAGGTATTTTTTGTGGTATTAGGAAAAACAGCTAATAAAGCCGATTTTTTAACCTCAGCACTTATTACAGGGCTGCTTAAAACATCTTGTAATTCCTTACTACCATTAACCGTATTAGCTATTAAACTCATATCATTATTTACAGCTTCTGCTGCATTTTGATCTTGAGCTAAAGCTAAAACTGCTTTGGCGTAACGTATGGCTGCTCTTGTTCCTGACATATCCTATACTAACCTTTTCAAAAAAGAAAAGGATTGTTTGTTAATTAATAATTTAGTTTAAAGTCGCTTCACCTAACATAGACTCCACTAATGCTTCTTGCTTGTCTTTATTAGATAATTCTTGGCGTACCACTTTTTCTGCAATTTCTAAAGATAAGCTTGCTACGTGAGATTTTAACTCTGCCATAGCTGCTTTTTTCTCACTTTCTATAGCTGCTTGAGCTTGAGCAATCATAGCATTAGCCTGAACTTGAGCTTCTTCTTTAGCTGAAGAAATCATAGTTTCTTTCATCTCGCGAGCTTCTTTTAATAATACTTCGCGTTCTGCACGAGCTTCTTTTAATAATTTATCGTTAGATGCAGTTAAGTTTTGCATTTCTAACTTTGCTTTCTCTGCTGAATCTAATGCATTTTGAATACCATCTTCACGAGATTGTAACGCGTCTAAGATAGGTTTCCATGCAAATTTTCTCATTAATAAAATTAATATTAATAAGATAACCGCTTGCATTATAAATAAGCCAACCGAAAAATCATTTAATAAAGTTTCCATATGGTATAGATTAACTAACTATTGTTTTGTTTAATTTTTAAAAACAGTTTCTGCAACCAACCGTTACAGAAACTGAGTTTGTTTGTTTTAGGATTAAGCTCCTAAGATTAACGCACCGAAAGCTAAACCTTCTAATAAGGCACCAATGATGATCATGGCAGTTTGGATTTTTCCAGCTGCTTCAGGTTGACGAGCAATACCTTCCATTGCTTTTCCACCAATTTGACCTAATCCGATTCCTCCACCGATTACGATTAATCCTGCTCCAATTAAATTGTACATACTAATTTGATTTTTATAAATATTAATTAAACAAATTCTCTTTAAATTTCAGCTTACACTGAAATATTATATTAATGATGTTCGTGTTCTTCAACCGCCATCCCTATAAATAGAGATGATAACATCGTAAAAATAAACGCCTGTAAAAATGCTACTAAAATTTCTATAACCGAAATAAATAGAGCCAATACTAAAGACATTCCTGTAGACGCAACTGGTCCGAATGCTTCTTTCATCGTAATCATTAAAGCTATTAAGCTCATTACTACGAAGTGACCTGCCGTCATGTTAGCAAATAAACGTACTAATAATGAAAACGGTTTGATAATAACAAATCCTATTAATTCTATAACTGCTAATATTGGTCTTAATATTACTGGCACTCCTGGCATCCACAACGTGTGCGCCCAGAAATCTTTACTACCACTAAATAAGTAAATTATAGCTGTGAAAATAGCTAAACATACTGTTACTGCTATTTGTCCTGTTACGTTAAATCCTAATGGTGTTAAACCTAATAAATTTAATATCCAGATAAAGAAAAACACAGTTAATAAGAAGCCCATAAACTTACGGTACTTTTTACCAATGTTTGGTTTTGCAATATCATCTCTTACATAAATAACTAAAGGCTCTAAAACTCTAGCAAAACCTTTTGGTACAGAATGTCCTTTTTTATAACCTCTTGCTAAAGCACCAAACCCTAATAACATTAAGATTCCTGCCAATAACATTCCAAAAACAGATTTGGTTATAGAAAAGTCTAATACTTTGTGAGCGTTTGTAGGATGATTTTCCTCATCAAAATTAATTGAAGTTGCTCCTTCTTCTAATTCGTATATTTTACTGTGAAGTTTTACTAAACGTGCATCTCCTTTTTCAACAATAACTTCACCATTATCATCATGATGAAATGCAGACGACATAAAGGTTTTTAAACCATCATTAGTCCAAACAATTACAGGTAAAGGAAAGCTTACATGAGTACCTGACTCGTTATCTGTAAATAAATGAAAATCGTGAGAATCTTTTAAGTGATGAGCAATATAGTCTTTAATTTCCTCTGGAGTATCTATGGTATTGCCTGGCTGACCATTATCGCTACCGCCAGCAAATGCTGAGAATGACGTAAAAATGAAAGCTAAAGCTGCTATAAATTGAATAGATTTTGTTGCTACCATCATATTTTTTCTAACTAATGAAATTTATGCTTCGTAAATTTTGTGCAAATGTACGCAATAATTTAAAATACCAAACCCTTTTTTTTATTCAATTTTTATGTTAAAATTTCAGGATGAGATATCTATGAATAAATTCGCTTTAAATTTTGTTAACTATTTGCTGTTTAGCAACTTTCCTACGGCAATAGCTTCTACTATTAAAAACAGGAATAGTGGGACTACCAGAGCTATTTTATCGGCTTGTTCTAATTGGTCCTTTGCAAAAACAGAGGTTTGAAACAACAATACAAATGCCCCAATTTTAAAAAACATCAACATAAGGTATGCATATCCTGCCTGATTAGGCAACTTACTCGCCACCAACTCTACAGCCACATATACTATAATTGCTGCTATAGCATGAAAGCCGTAAACTGATATTAAAGGAAAAGACAAGGCTTTAATACTTAAATAGTTATGAATATTATAAGCGACAAGAAATAACACCACAAGCGCTGCAGTTACGATAAGAATACGTTTTAGCATTTGTTTAATTTTATTTTAGGGTGATTTGTCTTTAGTAATTTGAATAACCTGATATATTACTGATGCAATTGCAATAAAAATGGCAATTAAAGACACTATTTTATAATATAACTGGTCTTGATTGTTAAACTTAACATCCAGCCACTCACCTAATTTACTACCTAAGTAAATGGTTAAGCCCATTTGTAAACCAATAGAGGTAAAACGAATAAATTTATTAAGCGGTTTTTTGGGTTTTTGCGTCACCTTTTAGGTCTTTAACGGTTGATTTCATAACACAAGATACGTTAAAAATAGCACCAGGCTCTACCATCAACTTTTCAGTCACTACATCGCCTTCAATTTTTGCACTTGCTTTTAAAGTAAGTGTATTTTCTATTTTCATCTCTCCTTGAAAAGCTCCTTCAAAATAAGCACTTGTACACTCTAACTTACCAACAATTTGTCCGTCTTTTCCAACTACTACTTTTCCTGAAGTTTTTACTGTACCTTCTAAATATCCGTCCACTCTAATGTCTCCATTACTGCTAAAATCTCCTTTAACACGAGTTGATGGCGAAATAATGTTCTGGATAGAAGAAGAATCTAATTTTTTATCTCTTTTCATAATTTGGGGTTATTTAAGATTTAGATAGCTATTAAGACTTTTATAAATTTGAATTTTCTGATAATTCTCGGATGATACCGCAATAGGCTGACGCTTAATTTTAAAAGGTTTTGTGCTTTTTAATTGACCAAACAAATCGGTTAATCCTTTTGGATTTTGTATATTTTTAAAACCATGTACCACAACAAACCACGTGTTTCTATCGTACAAATCTTTAGACACAGTAAGCTCTCTATAGTTTGCTTTTTCTATAGCTTCAGTTAAACGCTTTGTAAAGTCGTCTATTTGGTTTAGTTCTGAAGCATTAAAAACATATATAGCTTTATAGTTTTTTGATGCTTCATTATTTACAAAAGTTGTATCGTTTAATTGTACTAACTGGTTTGATCGGGTTTTAGCCTGTATGCCTTCTGGGGAATTTGCAAACTCCAGCGCCACATTATCTAATGCTTGTTTATAGGCAGCATAACCGTCTAAACGACCAATTGCAGTTGCTTTTAAAAGTTCAAATTTTGGTTGAATTGGCTCATCACTAAAATTAGCGCTATACTGGTCACTTTTTTCTATTACTTCTTCAAACTTTTGCTCGTCTAACAACTTAAATGTTTGTGCATACAAATATTCTGGACTTTCTGTGTCGGTTATATTTGCAGCATCCGGATTTAATAAAATTTTTGCATAACGAGAATCCGGATAATTCTTAATGATGTCTTCCTTGTAAAAAGCCATTTGAGAACCTTCATTTAAAAGCTCATTAATTTTATATAAGTTATACTTAGAAGGCAGTATCAACTTTTCTTCAGGGTTGTTATCTAGTAAGTTTTCAAACTTAGTTTTAGATAGTTTATACTCTTTAAACTTTTCTTTATAAATTAAACCTAGTTGATAATAAGCATAATTTCTGTCCGTTACCAAACTATCAATAACAACTGCGTCCTTAGGTATTTTCGAGATATAATAGTCTGGTTGAAGTGTCTCTAAAGAATCGTTAGAAACAATTGCATTATTTGCAATGTTATTAGATTTAAAGCCATTAGATTTTAAACTAGACCAACGCCAGTTATCGTTATTTTTTCTGTCTCCATAAATTTGTTCGAACTCTTGTTTTCCATAAGCTACAGTGGTCGGGTTATAAAAATAGAATGTTGATGCTGCTCCAGGATTAGATCTGTTTTTAACAAATGGTGTAGTATTTTTATCTTGGTTTAAGCCTTTATTACGAGATTTTATTTCTTTTTTCTCGGCTAAGAGTGCCATTTCCTGTTTTAAACTATCGGTATACTTTGTGAAATAAGATAAACGTTCCGCTTCAGACATGTTTACCAGGCGTAAAATACTATCGTTTGTAGTGGCAATACCTTCATATAAAATAACGTCATCTAAATTTTCACGCTTACGTTTCATTACCCGAAAAGGCTTACTATTAGTTCTTAAATTAGTCATAGTGCTATCAAAATAAGCACCTGCAGTTTTATATTCAGAATTATCAAAATAATAATCGCCTAAAATGGTATAGGTATTTGCGGTAAGCTGTTTATCTCTGGAACCTTTACGTAAAGATTTATTATAGTAAACAATAGCTAACGAGTCGTTATTGGTGTTTTGAAAATACTGAGCTTTCTGAAAAAATATTTTATCCAGAAACGGACGGTTTTCACGATCTTCCTCCAAATCCGTTAACAACTCTGAGAAAGCCAGTTTATCGCCATTTTTATAGTCGAAATTTTTAGCTTTTTCTATATGCGCTGCCATTAAATATTTACGTGGAATTTTTCTATTTAATTTTATGACTTTGTCAAAAGCCATATTAGCGCTGTCTTTATAATTTAGTTTATTATAAAGTTGTCCTTTTATAATATTGAAACGTCCTTTTTCGAAATCTTTTTTAGTGTTTTTTGCCGCCACTTTAATTTGTGTAAGCGCACTATCTAAAGATTTTGTGTTAATGTAGGCTTGGGCTAACATAGAAGTGGCGTCTGCTAAATTTTGCTGCTCCAGTTCTTCCTGTTCTAATAAACGTTTTAGATTCTCTATAGCAACCTCATCATTTTCAAGACGGATATTGGTTTTTTCACGCCATATTTTTGCTTGATTAATTTTGTCGCTTGTAGGGTATTTATAAAGTATGTAGTTGAAGGCTTCTAAAGCAGGAATAAAACGTTGGTCGAAATAACGTGCTTTTCCTAAAAGAAGATACGCTTCATCTATTTGAGGATTTTTTTCCTTACCGTTAATATTCATGCCATGTTTTTGAATGGCTTTAACGGCTTTTTCTTCAGCTCTTGAAAAGTTTTCATTTTTAGACTCACTAGGAAGAAAGATATCTTCGCTAATTTGCATACGTTCTATAGGTAGAAGCTCCCAGTAATTATCTTCGTAAGAATTATTTAGCTCATCACGACCTTTTTCTAAAGCCTGATAACCATTAAATAAGGTATTATATTTTGTGTTTAACGCATGGTAATTACGGCTTACAAAATTGTCTTTTTTTCTGGAACAACTTTGAAAAGCTATCGTGATAACTCCTGCTATTATAATAGATTTTAATGCTAACTTCAACGTTATTAATTATTTTAATACATAACTAAAAACTTTAGTAAATAGTATATGTATTGACTAAAGCACGTAAAAATAAGCAACTTTTTGGATTATAGCGTTTTATTAACGACTAAAATTAACTCAACTCAACTCTTAAACCTAAGAAGCTTCTCGCTTCTTTACTTTTAATTTTTAGTTTGAAAAATGAGCCTCTAATTCTTTTAAAGTCGCCTCGTTAGTAGCTAAATCTTTAATAATTTGCCCCTTCTCCAAAACCACTATACGTTCGCAAACATCGGTAACATGAAGTAAATCGTGACTAGACACCAAAACAGTAACTCCTTTGGTTTGTGCTAAATCTTTAATTATAGCTTTTAGCCTAATTTGTGTGGTTGGATCTAAATTAGCAAATGGCTCGTCTAAAATAATAACTTCTGGATGCCCAATTAATGCTGCAACAATACCTGCTTTTTTCTGGTTTCCTTTACTTAAATCTCTCAGGTATTTTTTTTGATTTAATATTTCACCATGAAAAAAATCTTCAAATTGACTTAACAAAGCGTCAACATCACTTTTATTCTGACCTCTTAATTCGCCAATAAAGTAGAAATATTCTTCTGGAGTTAGGTAACCAATTAAAAAAGTTTCATCTATAAATGCCGAAGTAAAAGGTTTCCAGTCTTCACTTTTATTAACCACGACATCATTATTACTAATTTCTCCAGTTGTAGGTTGTATTAAGTCTAAAAGCAAACTAAAATAGGTGGTTTTTCCTGCACCATTATTACCAACCAGTCCAAAACTCTGACCTTTTGGAATAGACAGGCTTTCAATATGTAATACTAAAGCGTCGTTATATTTTTTAGATAAATTTGTTGTTGTAATCATGATTTTTAATTGGTTTGTTTATAAGCGGCAATAGTTTTGTATTTCTCTGTTTTATAAATGCTTTCTATTAAAGTAAACACTCTATTTTTGAATAAAAAGCCTAAAACTCCAACTACAACTATTAAAGAAAATCCTAACAATTCGCCATGCAGTAAATGCCCTGCAGCATATATTGCCATAGGTAATAGTAATTTAGGAATGGTTAATAGCAAGGTTTTAACATTAAATGCTTTCTTATCTCCAAATGCTTTTTTATTAGAAGTTAAGTCTATTGGTGTTTTTATATATGCACCACCCCAAAGTACAATATGAGAGTTTACTCCAATGTTATAAATTGCTCCAGCAACTACAGCAGCGTAAGCTTGCCAACCAAAATATAAATAAAATGAAGCTAATATCGTTGAAACAATAGTAGCTATAACCATTAAGTACCATTTAGATTCTAAATACAATCTATATTTAATATTCTGACTCATTAATAACGGATAATAAGAACTATCCCAGCTTGGTACAAATTGCCCGAAGCTAAATAGAAAGCCGCCAGAGACAAAAATACCTGCAAATATTCTCCAGAATGGACCATCATATGCTTCTACTGCGCCTGTAAAGAATAACATGCCGTAAAAAATGAATAACACACTCATTAAAACCGTAGTCTTAGAGCGCTTATTTCGTTTTATTAATTTAATGTCATTTTTTAAAAACGTAGAAACACTTCCGAAGCGATTTAACCAAGTCATATTATCGGTTTCTGCAACCGCAACTTTGGATGCCAAACCAGCATCTAAATAAAAATGTGTCTTGAAATAGTTAAATGCCAGCCTATATAAAGCCACAGCCAATAGTAATGGTATAATTGCCAGGTAAGGTAAATTGTAAAAAGCTGTAAAGATTTGAGAAGTGTATGCAGTAAGATCGAATACATTAAAATACATTAATGCTCCTAATGCAACAATAACCATTACAACTAAAGCAAAAACAAGATCCTTACTATTAACAAAAATGTTTATAAAGTTGTTACAATAAATTAAAGACATAATGGCGATATGCCAACCTATAACATTTACTACATCATAACCTTCAATAATTAAAACTATAGAAAATGGAATAAAGAAAAATGCATGAATAACATTAAAAAAAGAAATGGCTGTTTTAGCAATCCCAAAATTTATGACCGTATTTTTTTTAAGCGGTAGATATAAAAAAGGCTTGATATTAACAATAGGCATTTTTTGTAAAAAATACCGAATGACCAAATCCAAAATCACATAAAAAATTAGAATTTTATTAATGACTTCAAACGGTTCTTTTTCTAAAGCTTTTTCTATAATATAATAGGTACCAAACCCTAGCAACAGAAAGCAAGCAATAAAATATAGAGCTCCTAAAACCATTAAAATTTTAAGCGCAAGATTGGTTTTAAATGCTGCAGACCTCAAAAAAGATTTCCACTCTAACTTTATAAATTGTTTAATCATGGTTTAAAAGGAATTGGTTTTGGGATCAAGTCAATAATTTGTAATTATTTGCTGTGTTTTTCTGCAATTTTACCTAAGCCCATACCCCAATTCTGACCTAACATCATCCCTTTTTGTGCTAGTAAGCCTTGCTTAGAAGCCACTTTTTTTCCTAAATCGGATTTATAAAACTTCACCAACTCATTAATCTCTTGAGCTGTAAATTCTTCCATATAAATATCGGCTAAATCTGAATATAACTGGTCTAAAGTTGCATTAGCTTCTTTTCTGTAAGCTGCTTTGTTCTCTTCTGGAACACTTGCTCCAATTTGTTCTATAGCTCCATCAAATAAATCTCTAGAGCCCGTAATTTTAATAAACTCTATGGTTTGATTTTTAAAATCTGAATTTTCACTTTGTGCGAAAGTCGACAAAGATGTGGCTAAAGCAATTGCCAATACATAAATTATTTTATTCATAACGTTATATTTATTTTACATTTTATTAGTAGCCTAAAGGTAATAAATGTTACACATTAAATTCCGGATACACTTTTTTTAATACATCTTGAGACTTATTAGGTAAAACCACTACACTTACGTAACTATAAATGGTAAATAGAGTAAACACAAGCGCCGCAATTAGTGGCGCAAATTTATAAGTCCAAAAGATACTTATGGTATTATAACTATTTACAACAAGAGATAGTAATAACAGTGCGTTTGCTGAAGCATTCCTAAAAATTAAATCTTCTAAAAGCCATAATTTCTCTTTTGGTTTTTCTTTTTTCTTAATGTATTTAGAAAACTTTACACCTTTAATAAACATAGCTACAAATAATCCTGTAAAAAGACTAATAGCTAAATAATTACCATAATCTAGTTGAAATAAAAAAAGTACTATAAAGAATACTACTAAGGTTTTAAGTAGTTCTGGAAAAGCAAACCAATCCCTAGCAAACAACCATAGTAATTTCATGTAGCGCTTATTCATAGCTTTTTGGCGTGCCGAAACTACATCCATAAAACCAAAAACTCCAAATTTTTTAAAAGATATATCTCTAGCTTGCTCAAAACTTAAACTAGGTTTTGTTTCCCAAATGGTTTCGATATCATTTGCAAGATGATCTACAAGCTCGGTTTGTAAATCGTAATGTACCACGTAATGTTGACGGGTGAATTTGTATAGAGATGCTATTTGTTCTTTACTTAGCTTCATAAAAAGTAATATTGCTTTTTATATTTGTTGATATAATTATTTAAAACACAGAAGGAGTTGAATAACAAAACAATAAAGACACTTAAAAAAACAATTAAAACTGTTTTGTCAAAAACTCTATTTACAATTCTGAAAAGTATAGATAATGAGTAATAGCTAATAACAAGAACCGAAGCCATAATAGATATAGCCGAATATTTTAAACTATAATCAATTTTAGGTTTTGAAAAGAAAAAATTAAGATATTTAGTAGCGAAAAAGCAACCTAACATTAACAAACCGTAATAACTAAAAAAATAATTATCTTCAAAAAAATGGTGATTATTATTTAAATAAAGTTGTGTCATAAAAGCGATACAAAAAACTAAAAATGCCTGAATAGATATTGTTTTTTTGAGGATTTGTTTTATAATATCTTTTCGTATAGACTTTCTATGTTTTTTATCACTTTTAATTAAAGATTTTTTATGTTCCACCATATAGTCTTTAAAAGCATTATAAAAATCTTCGTTTTTTGTTTGCATTCGAGATTCTAAGGCTGTTGCGATATGATCAATCATTTCAACTCTAATATCTAAATAAATTACATCAGCTTTAACCAAATAATTGTCTATAAACTTTATGTTTTCTGGTGTTAATTTATTCATTAGTCTAAACTTAATTTAGGATTTACCAAATGCTGCATGGTTTGAATATATTGTTGTAATTCGGTTAATAAATTAACCGTTTCTTTCATACCACTTTCTGTTAATTTGTAGTATTTACGTAAACGGTTATCTACTTTTTTTACCTCAACATCTAATAAACCCTCTGCCTCTAATTTATGTAAGGCTGGATATAAAGCTCCTTCGGTAATATTTAATTCACCTTTGGTTAAATGTTTTACTTTTTGAGTTATTTCATAACCATACATTTTATCATGTTCTGCCAACAGCTTCATGATTATAGTGGTTAAACTACCTTTATAAAGTTTTGAATTTCCCATAGTTCAAATATACATCAATTTCTTATGTATAAAATACTTAGGCATATAATTTTATTCAATTTGATTTAATAATGGTAAAAGCTTCACTATTTTTGTATAAAATATTGAAAAATGGCACAATTTAATACCTTAAATATAAAATCTATCACCAAAGAGACAGCTAAAGCTGTTACTTTAAGTTTTGTTATTCCTAGTCATTTAAAAAACGATTACCGTTTTAAAGCTGGACAATATCTTACTTTAAAATCTAGTATTAATGGTGAAGATATAAGAAGAGATTACTCTATCTGTTCTTCTCCTAATAGTGGGGAATTAAAAGTCGCTATTAAAGCTGTAGAAAATGGTGTATTTTCTAATTATGCGACCACTAGTTTAGAAGCTGGAGACACCTTAGAGGTTGCTACACCTCAAGGTCGTTTTGTTTTTGAAGCAGATCCTAATAAAACAAGACGAATTGCTGCTTTTGCTGCAGGTAGTGGTATTACACCAATATTAAGCATTGCTAAAACGGTTTTAGAAGATGAGCCAAAGAGTGAGTTTGTTTTGGTTTACGGTAATAAAACTGTTAAAGACACGATATTTTTTCAAGAGTTGTTAGACTTGCACCAAACCTATGGCGATCGTTTTCATTTACAGTTTTTATATAGTCAGAATAAAGAAGCAAATGCTTTGTTTGGCCGAATTGAAGAATCTACTGTGGATTTAATTATTAAAGATAAGTTTAAAGACTTAACCATAGACGACTTTTATTTATGCGGACCTGAGGCTATGATAAACATGGTAAAAACTACGTTATTAGCGAATCAAGTACATGAAGAACGTATTCATTTTGAATTATTTACCTCTTCTTCTACTGCAGTTGCTGCAGATCCTATACTTGCTAATGGTGAAACAAAAATTACCGTTATTGTTGATGATGAAGAGGAAACCTTTATGATGTCTCAAGAAAAAACGGTTCTTGAAATGGCTATTGAAAAAGATTTAGACGCACCCTATTCCTGTCAAGGCGGTGTTTGTAGTAGCTGTATTGCTCGTGTTAAAGTAGGTACAACTGTTATGAGACAAAACTCTATTTTAACCGATAAAGAAGTTGCTGAAGGACTCATTTTAACCTGTCAAGCGCAACCTACTAGCGCAACTCTTGTTGTAGATTACGATGATGTTTAGAAAGTAAAAACGTTATATAAAAAAAACGAGGAGATAATTCCTCGTTTTTTTTTGCATTTAATCTTAAAAACAGAATGTAATTTACATATTATAAATTCTAAAACGTATTAACAATTTTATCAACCTTTCATCTGTTTTTTTACACATAAAAAAGAAATACTATATATTTTAACATAATGATTAAATAATTCATTATGATCAAACATTTTTACTTCACTATTCTATTAGTCTTACTTTCAACATTTACTCTATTCTCACAAGTAGGTATTGGTACCACAAACCCAGATCCTAGCTCTATCTTAGAGCTAAATTCGACCAACCAAGGTTTATTAATTTCAAGAATGAGTCAAACAGACAGAGATGCAATAACAGCTCCCGCAACCGGACTTTTAATTTACCAAACGGACAACACACCTGGTTTTTATTATTTTACTGGAGTTATTTGGTCTCCATTTAGTGGTGCGGATTTAGATTGGACTATTACTGGAGCAGATATATACAATGCTAATACAGGAAATGTAGGTATAAACACTACTACGCCTACAGCTCCGTTACATGTGGAGTCTATTTCTTTAGGAACAGGAACATTTACTCAAGATTTTGAAAGTGGTTTAGCGCCTTTAACCACAAGTGGTGATGCCAATTGGTTTGTACAAACTACAAGTGCAAATGGTGGTGTACAAGCTGCAGAATCTGGAGATATAAATAACAGTCAATCGACCCAAATGAATTTAAATATAAATATTGGCGCAGGTGGAGGAACAGTTACCTTTTTTTACGAAGTAAGTTCGGAAGCTAGTTTTGATTATTTAAGATTCTATGTTAATGGTACACAAATAAACCAATGGTCTGGAACCATTGGATGGACAAGTTTTAGCTATGTTATACCAACAACTGGAGCATACACACTTACATGGGCTTATGAAAAGGATGGATCTATTAGTACTGGAGGAGATTTGGCACGAGTTGATGATATTGTTATTACCAATGTTGGTTTAACAAGTTCTGCATTACGAATTGTTGATGGCAGTCAAGCTATTGGTAGAGTTCTTACTTCTGATGCTAACGGAAATGCAACATGGCAAGACCCTGGCTCTGGCACTCCAGGCGCTTCAGATGATGATTGGCGTTTCCATTCCGGAAGCTCTTCTGCAGATGATATTTATAGGACTGGACGTGTTACTATAGGTACTAATCTAACTACATCACACTTATTAGATGTAGACAATGGACTAACAGATGGTACAGAAATTGGCTTGGGTTCCATTGAATTTATAAGAGATGGAGTTGTTGAAACATTTTTAGACCAACCATTATCACCACTTTTTGACGCCACCTATAACTTAGGTAGTGCAACGAACAGATGGAATCAGTTATATGCTTCAAATGGAGTTATTAATACCTCAGATGCTAGATTAAAAGAAGACATTAAACCATTACATTATGGATTAAATGAACTAATGCAATTAAAACCTGTAAGCTATAAATGGAAAAATGAAAGTTATGGTAAAACAATACTTACTAATAGTCAAAAAGAATTGAAAATAGGCTTTTTAGCTCAAGATCTACAAGAAATAATTAGTGAAGTTGTAGTATCCCATTCTTGGAAACCAATCAGTGAGGCTCAAAAAGATGATTACATTAAAGTAAAGAATGATAAATTAGGTGTTGCTTATTCTGAAATTATTCCGGTTACAGTAAAAGCGATACAAGAACAGCAAGCTATTATAGAGTCTCAACAAAAAGAAATTGATGCAATGAAAATAGAATTAGAAGAATTAAAAAAGATAGTTACATCTATTAAGAAATAAGATTTAATTATATTATTCTTTTATGTCTTTTTGTTAGTTTTAAATTGGGTAGGTGTAAGACCAGTTACTTTCTTAAAAGTTGCATTAAAACCAGATTTAGAATTAAAACCAGCTAAACCTCCAATAGCCTCTATAGTGAAATTACTATACTCTTCATCAAACAATAATAACTTAGCATAATCTACTCTATAGATATTAATAAAATTAGAAAAATTCATATTATTTTTTTTATTAATTAAATTAGAAACATATTTCTCGTTAGAACCAATTTCCCTTGCTAAATCTTTTACAGTTAATTTTGGATTTAAGTATATTTTATCTTCTAATATAGCTGTCATTAGTCGCTGATGTAAACTTTCTATATCAATATCTTGATCTAAATTATTATTCTTAACTTCTATTTCAGCAACTTTATATATACAATAATATGATAGTATAAAGTAAAACACATAATAAGCTTTAAGTAGGCTTTTAAAAAAACTTTCATTTAATATATAATTTTGAAAAACCCAAATAATGATATAAATAACATATAATAAAATAAAGAATGTCATGTAATTTTTACTCGATTTCTTTTTGAACAATTCTACCGAAGAAAAAAACCCTATAATTTTAAAAGATTTGTATGTATAGTAAATTGTCGAAATTGGAAATATAAATAAAATAATTATGTAATTAACATATGACATTACATTCTCAACAACCACATCAATAAATTCATTTTTATCATTTTCTAAGCCAAAATAAATAAGACAAAATACATTGATAAGAAAAAGTGTTGCTGGTAAATAGAAATTTTTGAAATCGTATTCTTTATTACCAAAATAAGAACAGACAATGTTATACATTATTACAGGTAATAAAGTAAGCCAAACGAAAAATAATAATGCAAAAGTATTTATAAAAGATTCATTAAAAATAGATGGATTACTTGAAGAAATTATTAAGCTAGCAAATAAGAGAAACCAAGAGGTATAAAAAGCAAAAACTGTTGGTTTTATCTTTTTTAAATAGTAGTGTAAAAAAGATAACGTAAAAATTATTATTGATGTAGTTACTATTGCAATTTTCATAAATTTTAATGTAATACAGTATTAAATTACGGAAAATAGTATAAATTCCGTAATTCCGCATAGTGTTTATTTGATTTTAATGATACTAAAATTTAGGTTTGAGAAAAAAAACAATGAAAACACTACTGTCATTTTTTATCATCTTTAATTTAAGTTTAGGAATTAGCTTTGGTCAAGTTGGAATTGGCACAGTAAATCCAGAAGCAACACTACACATAGTTGGTAATACTGTACTTGGAAATAGTGGTGGATTAATTGAATTACTTAATGAAAATTTTACCAGTTATACTGTATTAGAAAACAATAATAGTACGGGATGCACTGTAGATGGTTGGGAAAACACAACTACTGGTGATATAAATGCTAATTGTTCAAGTTGTACCGGGAATTGGCTTTATATAGATTCTGACGAAAGTGGTTGTACTCAAAATGCTACTGCATTAATAAATTTTACTTCTACACCATCAACTGCGAGTATTAATGTAAGTTTTGATTATAGGTACAATAACTTTGGTGCTAGTGGAGACTCTTTTCGTGTTTATCTATTTAACAATACCCTTAATATACAAGAAGGAGGAGATTTGATTAATACAACATCTGATATTGATACTTCATACACGAATTCTTTAAACGTGATTGCTGGAAATAATTATTCTTTACGATTCGAATATAATGGAAATTATGATTATGGCGCTTCGATAGATAATGTTCTAGTCACCGAAAACATTACAGCTAATACTGGAGTTTACACATTTAAGTTAGAAGACGGACAACAGCAAAATGGTTATGTACTTACCAGTGATGCAAATGGGTTTGCAACTTGGATGCCTCCAACTGGTGGAGGAACCGGAACGGATAGTCAAACTTTAAGCATTACTGGAAGTGTTTTAAGTATAAGTAATGGAAACTCTGTAACACTACCAGTGTTAGGTGGTGGAGGCACTTATACATTTGAAAACGGAATAACAGAAAACTCAGGGACAGTTAGACTTGGAGGGTCCTTAACACAGACTACTTACATCGATTTAAATTCAAGAGATTTATATTTTGAAGGTACTGGATCTGGAAATATAACTTTTGAAGACAACTCGGGTCAACCTCAAATGACCACCAATTTCTCAGATGGTTATACAAATTTTGGTGCAGGAACTGCAATAGTAGACTCTGATGATGGTACAAGTTTTTCAGATACTTTTGGTGGCGGACCTTTTACAAAGGAGTTTGTTGTTGGAGGTTATAATGGATCATCAGGAGGAACTGCAATTGCTTTAGGATCTATAGAGTATGTTGTAGATGGAACAAATGAATTGTTTTATGAAGGCGGCGGATTTAGTCCAATGGACGATTTTAGCTCGGATCTTGGAGCAGATCCATTCTCAGGTACTACAAGACGATGGGATGATGTTTATGCTGATGATTTTATTACACCTACTAACACCTATTCTAGAACTACAGGAAAATTATCTACAACCAAAGATTTAAATAAGGGATTATCTACAATAATGCAATTAAAACCAATTAGCTACAAAGACCAAATGACTATAAAAGGTAAATCAATTCCTGAAAACACAAAAGAAGACAAACTAGGTTTTTTTATTGAAGAATTATGGAGTGTACTACCAGAAGCTGTTAAAACTTCAGATTGGGTTAGTTTGGACGAATCTGGAGATAAAACTCATGTAGTTTACAATAAACCTAGTGGAATAAAATTCACACAAATAATTCCTGTTACAGTAAAAGCAATTCAAGAGCAACAAACTCAAATAGAAAATTTAAATTCTGAAGTTCAAAGTTTAAAAACTGAACTTGCTCAGATTAAAGAGTTACTTTTAAATCGTTCAAAAAACTAGTTATTTAATACTGTTTCAAGACATGTGATAACGGTTGTTGGACTAATAGTTCCAGCAACGGTTTTATAGTTTTCTGGTACATTTTTTCCAAAAATACTAGTTGGAATTAATGGGTAATTTTCGCGGTTTGGCACTAATTGATGACTGTCTGGCTGGTTAAATGGCACAAAGCCAGCATAAGGATGCGTATTTCCCCAAATGGTAATCACCTTTACACCAAACATAGCCGCTAAGTGTCCATTTCCAGAATCCATACTTAACATGAGGTCAAGATTTGAAATTATAGCTAATTCTTGAGTAAAAGTAAATTTGCCTACCACGTTAAAGATATTGGAATCATCTTTCTCAATAAACTCTAATTGCTCTTGCTCTTTTGTCCCACCACCAAATAACAAGATATTATAGTCTTTACTTAATAAATTAATTACAATTTTCATTTGGTCTAAGGGATATGTTTTAGACTCGTATTGTGCAAATGGCGCAATTCCTATTAGTGGTTTGTGTTTAAATTCTTCTGGAAAACCAACTGGAAATTGTTGTGAAGGTTCTATAATTGGATTAGTCAAATCCAATTGATAACCTAAAGCTCTAAAGACGTCTGCATATCGTTCGTGAGATGATTTTAATGGCTCAAAAATTTTTCCTGAAACTAATGCCTTTTTTTCAGCTCTACCTTTATCAATTTGCACACATTTTGTTCCAAAAAGAAATGTTTTTAGAATATTTGTACGCAACACATTATGTAAATCGGCTATTTCTGTAATACCTAATGCTTTTAATTGTTTTGATAACTTATATAAGCCAAAAACACCTTTATGTTCACCTTTCAAATCGGCTTTAAAAACTGATACGTTGGTGATATGTTCAAATATTGGTGCAAAAAAAGTTCGAGTTAAAACTGTAATTTTTACATCGGGATTTTTTTCGGTGAATGCCCGAAGCACAGGTACAGAAATAGCAACGTCTCCCATAGCAGAGAGACGTATTACTAAAATATGTTTTTGTAAAGGCATGAAAACTGACTATTTCTGACCTCTTAACACGGGATTAAGTTCGTCGTCATTATACATTTTCATTTGTTTATATACTTTCATGTATTTATCTCCATTTTCAATATCTAAAAGCAGCTCTTCTATTGCGGTACTTAAATCTATTCTTTGTTCTAGAAGCACATCTAATTTTTTCTTACAAGCTTGCTTATGAGCTTCTGTAGCATCTGGACGTCTTGCTTCTTCGTCCATATGATAAATTTTAAGAGCCAGAATAGATAATCTATCTATTGCCCAAGCAGGACTTTCAGAATTAATCTTTGCCGAAGGTTTTGGAGTGATATGCGCGTATTTTTTTAAAAAATAACTATCAATATACTCAACCATATCAGTTCTATCTTGGTTAGAAGCATCAATTTGTCGCTTTAACGTTAAAGCCGCTACAGGATCAATTTCTGGGTCTCTAATTATATCTTCGTAATGCCACTGTACGGTATCTATCCAACATTTTCTGAATAACAAATGCTCGATTAACTGGTCATTTTCAATATACGGATTGCTAAACGACTGGTCTACTGTATTTATAACATGATACTTATTTATAACTTCTAAAAAAATAGCATTTGCTGTTACTGTAAAACTCATAGATGATGTATTTAAAACACAAATATACTTTAAATTAACGACTTTTTTAAGCCTTAAACTCTAGTCTAAGCTATATAAAAATTAAATATAGTGATAGTATTATCCACAAAACAAGTAATATGTTCTTAAACCATTTATCTGAATTTTTTTGAAAGTAATTAGCAGAAATAATGGCAAAAGGCATAGATAAAATTATAAATTCTGAAATCACTTTTTCAGCCTTAAAAAAGAAAACAATTACCGCAACACATAAATATATAAACACTAATTTATAAGCAGGCCACTTAACTCGTTTTCGTTTCTTAATTGATGACACATAGTAAAATGAAAACCAAACACTTAGTCCAAATATTAAAGTCAATGCTATAATAATTTGAGTATTATTATAAATAGAAAAGTCCAATCCAAGACCTTCCATACTTAAATTAATAGAAAACCAAGTTGGATATAAAAGATATATAGCATAAACAATAATAGCAACAGATAAAAAACCAATTATAGGCAGTAACCAATAATTTAAACGCCGTTCAGAATGTAGGTAAATTGCAATTAATGGTAATATAAGAAACCAAACAGACCATATATAGCAAATTGAAGCTAAAGCAATTAATATTCCCGAGTCCAAAAGTTTTTTTATAGTATTTTTTTGAGAGGATAAACTAACCAATCGTCTTACAGAGAATAACACAAACAAGTTTGACAACAACAGTTTTGTACTAAAAAAAACTTGAGGCAAGAGCAATACAAATAAGGAAAATATAAAAACTGCAAAGGTGTTATCCTTTGAAAGAGCATTTTTAGTTACAATAAAATTTAAGGTAAATACAGTAACAAGAACTACTATAAAATTAAACACTAAATGACCAATGTTATAAAGATTTAAACTTTGAGTGTAGTAGTTAAAAACAGCAATTAAAAAAGCAAAAACCAGTATAAAAAATATAATGATATAATTAATTGGTCTAGATTTACTAAATATTGTTGTTATCATTAGTACTTTTTGTATTTTTGCTTTTTTAAATAAGACTTTATATCTTACAATTTATAAAATTAAACCTAATGAAAGATTTATTTCAATTTATAGAAAATTTATTTACAGATGTTTTATTTGCGCCTTTTCATGCATTAAGAGCACTGGAGTTAGAAAATTGGTGGGCTGCAAATATTTTTTCTTGGATTTTTATGCTAATTGGTATGGTAGCTTTTGTATACTGGATGTTACAGTTAAAAGAGCATCATCAAAATGGTGAAGAAGACAAAAGTATTACTTCTCACTCTTTCCTATAATAATTTAATAGGATTCGATTTATAAATCGAATCCTATATCTTTTCTATAATACATCTTATCAAACTTGATTTTGTCAATACTTTGGTAAGATTTTTTTATGGCTTCTTTATAAGTATCTCCATAACTTGTAATTGCCATGACACGACCTCCAGAAGTTACAACCTCATCTTGATCTAATTGTGCTCCGGCATGAAAAACAATGGAGTTTTCAATATCACTTAATCCTGTTATTTTTTTAGATTTCTCATAAGATTCTGGGTAACCACCAGACACAAGCATAATAGTTGTTGCTGCACGCTCATCAACTTCAATGGTGATGTCATCTAAAGTCTGGTTAGACATAGCTTCAAATATATCTACTAAATCATTTTTTAAACGTGGTAGAACCACTTCCGTTTCTGGATCGCCCATTCTCACGTTATATTCGATTACAAAAGGATCTTCTCCTACCTTTATTAATCCAATAAAAACAAAACCTATATAAGGTAAATTATCTTTTTGAAAACCATCTATTGTTGGTTTTACTATACGCTCTTCAATTTTATTTAAAAATTCTGGGGTAGCAAAAGGTACTGGAGAAACTGCGCCCATACCACCAGTGTTTAATCCGGTATCACCTTCACCAATACGTTTATAGTCCTTTGCAGTTGGTAAAATTTTATAGTTTTTACCATCAGTTAACACAAAACAACTTAATTCAATACCATCTAAAAATTCTTCAATAACCACCTTTTTACTTGCTGTTCCAAACTTGGCTTCTACAAGCATGTTTTTTAGCTCCAACTTAGCTTCATCTAAATCGTTTAAAATTAAAACACCTTTACCAGCCGCTAAACCATCCGCTTTAAGCACATATGGCGGCTTTAAACTTTCAAGAAATTTATAGCCTTCTTCTACAGAGTTGGCATCAAAACATTTATAAGCAGCAGTAGGAATATCGTGTCTAAACAAAAATTCTTTTGCAAAATCTTTACTGCCTTCTAACTCTGCAGCTGCTTTCTGTGGACCAATAACCGCTACATTTTTTAATGCATTATCTTCTAAAAAATAATCATGAATACCTTGTACTAAAGGGTCTTCTGGACCAACTACAACCATAGAAATTTTGTTGTTTAGCACCACCTCTTTTATCGCTGTAAAATCGGTTACGCCAACAGGTACATTGGTAGCAATCTTTGCAGTTCCGGAATTTCCGGGAGCTACAAATAAATTTTTACATTTTGGGCTTTGCGCTAATTTCCAAGCAAAGGTATGCTCTCTTCCTCCAGATCCTAATACTAAAATATTCATTGTTGTGTAGTTGTTTCAGGCAAAAATAATGGGTTTTAACTTTATAATAGAATTATTCCTTAAAGAATTAATTACATTTACTATAGATTTTTAAAAAATGAAATTATTTAGTTGGTCCTTACGTTTTAATGGCTTTCCTATGAAAAGGGCAAAAGCCGATTTTGAAGCTATAAAATCTATTCCCGAAGAAGAATTTGAAGACTATATTAATATAAAAAAACGTGCTATTTTAGATTTTCATTTGGAGCACAATTCATTTTATAAAAATCATTTAAAAGAAATTTCTACAGAGCATTGGAATGCAATTCCTATTCTAAGTAAAAAAGATTTTCAACAACCTTTAAAACAGCGTCTAAGTGAAGGCTATCATTACAGAAACCAGTATGTAAATAAAACCTCTGGGTCTTCTGGAAATCCGTTTATTTTTGCAAAAGATAAATATTGCCATGCACTCACCTGGAATGAATTTATGGATTGCTATTCTTGGTATGATATAGATTTAGACGATTCTTATCAAGCGCGATTTTATGGAATACCTTTACAAAAAGTGTCTTATTATAAAGAACGTTTTAAAGACTGGTTAAGTCATCGATATCGTTTTTCGGTCTTTAATCTAAGTGCAGACGCGATGAAGGAAAACCTTAATTTATTTAAGTATCAAAAGTTTGAATACATTAACGGTTACACCAGCGCAATTGTACAATTTGCTAAGTATCTAGAGCAAGAAAACGTTATTTTATCTCAAGTTTGCCCAAGTTTAAAGTGTTGTATTGTCACTTCTGAAATGCTTTATGAGAAAGACAGACTTTTATTGGAAAAGCAGTTTAATATTCCTATTGTTAATGAATATGGTGCTGCTGAAGTAGGTTTAATTGCTTTTAAAAATCCAGATGGTACTTGGAAAGTAAATAGCGAAACTATTTTGGTTGAAATTTTGGACGAAAACAATAAAGTTTTGCCTTATGGTGAGGAAGGAAAAATCGTTATAACCTCTTTATACAATAAAGCACATCCTATTATAAGATATGAACTTGGCGACATTGGAGTTTTAGATGAAAAAAGCACTCCTAAATATCCTATTTTAAAAACCCTATTGGGCCGAACTAGTGACTTAATTACATTACCAAGTGGAAAGAAAGCTGCTGGGCTTACATTTTATTACATTACAAAAACCGTAATAGAAGATGAAGCTCATGTTAAAGAATTTGTTATTACACAACTAGAACAAGATCTTTTTAAAATTACTTATGTGAGCTCTGAAACATTAACAGAATTACAAAAAAAAGATATTTATAAGGCTGTAGAGACCTATCTAGAGTCTGGGCTAAGATTAGAATTTGAAAAAGTAACCGAATTAAAACGTTCGAAAAGTGGTAAACTAAAGCAGTTTACATCTTTAGTCTAATTTTTTTATAAATCGTGTTTTTATAAATACATGCTCTATTAAAAAAACAGTGGTTCTCCAAACCGATTGTAAGGTTGTAAAATTTAAGCCTTTCTTATAAACCCAGTAATTATATTTAACTAAACCTAATTTATTAGCAGATATGGATTGAGACCTCACTCTATAATGTGCCAAAGGTTCTAATACCCCAATTGCAGGATGTTTAGAAACTTTTAAAGCTTGTAACCAGAGCAGCCAATCTTGTCTTTTACGCAAGTTAGGTGATGTGATTTTTCCTAAACTTTTTACACTATAAATACCCGTTAAATTCCCTATATAATTACTTTTTAAAAGTTTACTGTAGGTTAGCTTAGGTAAAGCATTAATTAAAGCTACTTTTTTAGTTCCAGATTCATTAATTTGATAGTAACTTGAAAAACATACTTCACACTGAGAGTTGAGTAAAACAGAAACTTGAATCTCTAGTTTATTTGGCAGCCATAAATCGTCCGCATCTAAAAAAGCTATAAAATCTCCAGACGCATAAGAAATCCCTAAATTTCTAGCAACTGCAGCTCCAGAATTTATAGCATTTTTAATTAATATTATTCTGGTATCTGATTCTATAAAAGGCTGTACAATTTGCAAAGTTTGATCTGTAGAAGCATCGTCAATTAAATATAGTTCCCAGTTTTTGTAAGATTGAGACTGTATACTTTTTATGCAATCGGCTATGAAGCTTGCCGAGTTAAACATTGGCGTTATAATAGAAACTAAGGGTTGTTTCATTTTAATACGCTTCTTTTTGACCACGAAACATATTAGTAGCTGTTTCAAAAATAATTTTTATATCTAAAAACAAGCTCCAGTTTTCAATATAAAAATTATCGTATTTGATGCGGTTTATAATATCCTCCTTAGTTTTTATTTCTCCTCTGTAACCTTTTATTTGCGCTAAACCTGTGATACCTGGCTTGACATTATGCCTAAATATAAAGTTGTATTTATTGATTTGTTTTGAATAGTCTTCAGTATAAGATAACATGTGCGGTCTTGGCCCAACAACACTCATATCTCCAACTAAGACATTGTAAAACTGAGGCATTTCATCTAAACTGGTACGTCTTAAAAATTGACCTATTTTAGTCACTCTATCGTCATTTTGAGTTACATAAGTACCTTGAACTTCTTTAACGGTTTTTAAGGATCTGAATTTATAACAGGTAAATTCTTTATAGTTTATACCATTTCTTACATGTTTATAAAATACAGGTCCTTTAGATTCTAATTTAATTAAAATGATTAAAATTGGAGTTAACCAAGACATGACAAATAGAATTACAAAAAAAGAAAATAGGATATCGAATATTCGTTTTATGATTTTATTTAAGTCGTTATTAATTGGTACTTCCTGTAGAGAAAGTACAGGTAAATAGTTGTAAAAATCGGTTTTAAGTCTTTTTGTGATTGAGAGTTTTGATTCCTGTAAAAACTTAAGATTAAAGTGATTTAGTTCTGCAAGTTTTACTAATTCGTTTATTTCGCTTTCCGAAAATTCATCAATAGAACAGTAAATTTCATCAATACCATCTTCTGTTTTTAAATACTCAAAACAGTCCTTTGGTTTGCCTTTTAAATTTTTAAATTTGTAATCGCTAAAAGTTGCTTTAATACGATAACCTAAATCCTTTTTAATAGTTGCTAGTTTGTGCATTTCTTGTGCACTTTCAGAATTACCAATAATTACTATTTGCCTTAAGTTTCCACGCCAAATTTTTCTAAAAAATTTCAACAAATAATAACTCACAAATTTAGCTACACCAATAACTAAAAATGTGACCATTAAAAACATAATGGCTTCAAAAACTTGAATATCTATACTTCTAAATGCCCCAATAAATGCAAAAAATATAAATGTAAACGTTAAAAACTGCTGTATTAAAAGTGTTAGAATATTTATTGGTGAGGTATAGCGATAAACTTTATAAAATTTTAAAACAGAGCTCGATAAAAGCCAGAGAGCTACTGAATATAATAAAAACAAAAAGTGTTTATTATTTAATAGCTCATTTGAGAAAAAATATAAGCTTTGCTGATTGAAATTAAAAAAGGAATACGCAAATCCGTTAATAACACAAAGGTCAAATCCAATTAATAATGGTCTTATTACCCATGAATATCTTCCTTTTGTGTACTCCATTTAATCTTACTTATTAAATTTTGTAAAATCTTTATGCTCGCTTTTATAAAGTTCCTCCTGAGTTAAACTTTTAAAGTAATCAAATGTTTTTTTCATACCTTCTGCTCTGTCTACTTTAGGTTCCCAGCCTAAAATAGATTTAGCCTTGTCAATATTTGGCTGACGTTGCATCGGGTCGTTAACAGGCAGATCTTTATAAATAACTTTTTGAGTAGTTCCTGTAAGTTTGATAATTTCTTCAGCAAAATCTCTTATAGAAATTTCATGCGGATTACCAATGTTAACTGGTAGTTCATAATCGCTTAACAACAATCTATAAATACCTTCAACTTGATCGGTGACATAGCAGAATGAGCGTGTTTGAGAACCATCTCCAAACACTGTTAAATCTTCTCCACGAAGGGCTTGACCCATAAATGCTGGTATTACACGACCATCGTTAAGTCGCATTCGTGGTCCATAAGTGTTAAAAATTCTTACTATGCGAGTTTCTAATCCATGAAAGGTATTATAAGCCATGGTTATAGACTCCTGGAAACGCTTAGCTTCATCGTAAACACCTCTTGGTCCAATTGTGTTGACATTGCCGTAATACTCTTCGGTTTGAGGATGCACTAAAGGATCTCCATAAATTTCTGAAGTTGATGCAATAAGTATTCTTGCATTTTTTGCTTTAGCTAAACCCAATAAGTTATGTGTTCCTAAAGAACCTACTTTTAAAGTTTGAATAGGGATTTTAAGATAGTCTATTGGACTAGCTGGTGAAGCGAAATGTAAAATATAATGGATGTCTTCTTCTATAGTGATGTGCTCTGTAACATCATGATTTATAAAGTTAAATTGAGCTTCATGGTCTAAATGCTTTAGATTTTTTTGATCTCCGGTAATAAAATTATCCATACCGATAACTTTATAACCTTCGGCTATAAAACGATCGCATAAATGAGATCCTAAAAATCCTGCTGCACCTGTAATTAAAACGGTTTTCTTCATATTATCTTCCTATTGAAAGGTATGTAAAACCTTCATTTTTTACATCGTTTACATCATATAAATTTCGACCATCAAAAATAACAGGATGATTTAACAAAGATTTAATTTTAGAGAAATCTGGTGTTCTAAAAATACTCCATTCCGTACAAATTATTAATGCATCTGCACCTTCTAAAGCTTCGTACATGCTTTTAGAAAAGGCTATTTTATCATCATACCTACGTTTAACGTTAGGCATGGCTTCAGGGTCGAACGCGGTAATATGTGCTCCTAATTGTAATAAATTATCTATAGTATATAATGCAGGAGCTTCTCTAATATCATCCGTTTCTGGTTTAAACGCTAAGCCCCAAACCGCTATTTTTTTTCCTTTTAAATTATTATTAAAGTAATCTTTAATTTTAGGTATAAGTTTAAGTTTTTGTTCCTGATTAACATTAACTACTGCATCTAAAATTTCAAAATTATAATTATGGTCTTTACCAGATTTATGTAATGCTTTAACATCTTTTGGAAAACAAGAGCCTCCATAACCAATTCCTGGAAACAAGAATCTTTTCCCAATACGAGAATCGGTTCCCATACCTATACGTACTTTATCGACGTCTGCACCAACTTTTTCACAGAAGTTGGCAATCTCATTCATAAAGGTAATTTTTGTTGCTAAAAAGGCATTAGCTGCGTATTTGGTTAGTTCTGCAGACTTCTCGTCCATGATAATAATTGGGTTTCCAGAACGCACAAAAGGTTTATAAAGTTTTTCCATGAGCTGCGTTGCTTTTTCGCTGCTAGAACCTACAACAATACGCTCTGGTTTAAGAAAATCGTCTACTGCAAACCCTTCACGCAAAAACTCTGGATTAGAAACCACATCAAATTCCACTTTGGCATTTTTTGCTATAGCTTCTTTAACTCGGTCTGATGTTCCTACAGGCACTGTACTTTTATCTACAATGACCTTATAACTTGTAATTAATTTCCCTATATCGTCTGCAACACCAAGAATGTATTTTAAATCGGCAGACCCATCTTCGTCTTCTGGAGTTGGTAATGCTAAGAAAATAATGTCTCCATAATCTAATCCTTCTTTTAAGCTGGTCGAAAATCGTAAACGGTTGGCTTCAATATTACGTTCAAATAAATTTTCTAAATGAGGTTCATATATAGGCACCACACCAGATTGCATTTGTTTTACTTTTTCTTCATTTATGTCGATACATAGTACTTCATTCCCTGTTTCTGCCAAACAAGTTCCTGTCACCAACCCTACGTATCCTGTTCCTATTACTGCTATTTTCATTGTTTATCTTTCTGATTTCTATTAACTAAACCATCTTTTGACAAATATAAATAAACCGAATGTATTATATTGAAAGAAGAAATTTAAATGTAAAAGGATAGAGCATTTACAATTCTTTTCTTGTCTTCTTCCGAGAGACTAGAACCAGATGGCAAACAAACCCCATTATTGAAAAATTCTTCTGAAATATTTGAACCATAAAACAAGTCATCCTTATACACGGGTTGCAGGTGCATCGGTTTCCATAAAGGTCGAGATTCTATATTGTATTTTGAAAGGTGATTTATTACATCCAAATTAGAAAAACTAGCTGATTTACTAATAATAACTATATTGAGCCAAAAATTACTATCATAATCTTTATTTGGATTTTTATGTAAAGAAAAATTTAATGAATTTTTAAATAGATTTTTATAAAAATTATGGTTTTGTTTAAGTTTTTCTAAATGGGAATTTAACACCTGCATTTGACCTCTTCCAATACCCGCTAGTATGTTACTTAACCTATAATTATAACCAATTTTACTGTGTTGATAATGTATATCTAAATCTCTAGCTTGACTTGCCAAGTGAATGATTTCTTTTTTTTCTTCAATTGTTTTTACTAAAAGTGCACCACCTGAGCTGGTAGTTATAATTTTATTACCATTGAAAGATAATATTCCAAATTCCGCCAATGCTCCACACAATTCGTTTTTATATTTAGACCCTAAAGCTTCTGCCGCGTCTTCGATTATTGGAATACCATAATTTTTAGAAATTTCTTTAATAGCCTTCATGTTTGCGGGCATACCAAATAAGTGTACTACAATAATAGCTTTAGGTTTTACCCCATGTGTTAATCTATCTTTTATTGCGGCTTCCAAATAAGTTGGACACATATTTAAAGTTTCTGGTTCACTATCTATAAAAATTGGTTTTGCATTTAAATATTTTATAGGATTTGCTGAGCCACAAAATGTAAAACTTTGACACAAAACTTCATCCCCAGGATTAACATTTGATTTAATAAGTGCCAAGTGTATTGCAGATGTACCTGAATTTAAAACAATAACTTTGCGTGAAGATTCAAAAAACAATTCTAAATCACTTTCAAAGCCATCTACATTTGAGCCAGCCGTAGTTAACCAGTTTTCTTGAAATGCTCGATTAATAAAATTTTGCTCGGTGTGACCCATGTGTGGCGGAGACAACCATATTTTTTTATTCATAAAGACCAAAAATAGTTTTATAAATATATTTAAAGTCGGCTAATAAAGTATAATTTTTAATGTAAGCTTTGTTTATGGATACTTTTTTTGGCCATATAATTGTTTTGTTGTATAGTTCTGGATTTATCTGGTTTGACAGTATTTTAGATTCATTTTTAAAATATAGCTGTGCAGGCCCTGTTATTCCCGGCTTGACATCTAAAACAATTCTATCTTCTCCTTCTAATTTATCTGCATATCCTTGCACATCTGGACGTGGACCTACAAAACTCATATCGCCTTTTAAAATATTAAATATTTGTGGTAATTCATCTAACTTATAATTTCTTAAAAACAATCCAAATTTGGTAATACGCTTATCTTTATATAATGTAATTGTTGATCTGTTATCCGACCTTTTCATGGTTCTAATTTTATGAATTTTAAACAATTTACCTTTATAGCCAACCCGTTTTTGTTCAAACAACCCAAACCTTTTGGTATCTATTGTTGCCAACACAATTAATAAAATAATAGGTAAAAATAAGCCCATTAAAAGGCTAATAGCTAATGCATAATCAAAGAGTTCTTTTAAAATTTTATGATGATTTTTCATTTAAATCATCATTTGGGTCTACGGAAGTATTTTCAGTAAACTTAGAATTGAGTTTATAAAAAATAAATATGATTATAAAAATAAAAACAACCCCAAAAGCAATTAAGAAATATTGTTTAGATGTACTTGCTAAATAGATAAAAAGTACTACAAACAGTAAATTAGAAATGGTTAGTACAATAGAGGCTTTTAAATGACTAAAACCCATTTTAATTAAAATATGGTGAAGATGATTTCTATCGGCAGAAAAAGGGCTTTTTTTATTTAAAAGCCTTATGGCAAAAACTCTTGTAGTATCAAATAAAGGTACAACTAATATGGCTAAAGCTACTAATGGAATATTTTCTATTAATAATGGAAAGTCTGAAGATTCTATATAATTTTTTAAACTTAGTAATTTAATTGTAAATACTCCTAAAATAAAACCGACAATTAAAGACCCTGTATCTCCCATAAATATTTTGTTATATCTTGAAAGATTATACCTTAAAAACGCCAACAAAATAGCAATTAGAATTAATGACAGATACACATAAAATTCCATTTTTAAAAAATAGAATATTACCAAATAAACAGAGGAAATCACAATGCCAATTCCAGCCGCTAATCCATCAATACCATCTATTAAATTATAAGCATTAATAACTAAAATCATTAAAAATCCACTTATAAAAAATGCTATCCAATTAGGAATTTCTTGTAAGGTTAAAAACCCGTTTAAAGAGTTAATTAGAAAAGAATCATTTATTAAAATAAAACTTACAGCAACAATTTGAGCAAATAATTTTGCAATTGGAGATAATATAACCAAATCATCTTTTAATCCAAAAATAAATAGAATCGTTAACCCTGGAATAATATTATAAACCACTTTTGTAACATCGTAATCTTTTAGAAAAAAAAGAGAAAACATTAAGGTAAAATAAAATGCTATACCACCTAACGTTGGTGTGTGCTTAAGGTGAGAACTTCTAACATTAGGAGCATCTAATAAATCTTTATACTTTACCAAAGCAATAATTTTTGGTATGGTAAAGTACGTAAGTAAAAAAGCACCTGCAAATATTAATATAGCTTCCAAAAAATCAGATTAGGTTATAAACAAAACTAATGATTTTTTTATTGATTTAACTATTAATAGACTATATAAAGCTATTACAGCTTTTTATTGATATAGTCTTCAAACTCTTTTTCAAAACGTTCTTTAGAGAATCTTAAAGCATTTTTTCTTATAATGTTTGGATCTAAATTTAATTTTTCAAACTTACTAACCGCCTCTATTATTGATTGAGGTGTTTGCTCGTAAAAGAATAATCCTGTTGCATTATTTATAATAGTTTCAGCACAACCTCCTTTTCCTAAGCTAATTACTGGAGTACCACAAGCTTGAGCCTCTACAGGTGCAATTCCAAAATCCTCTTCGGCAGCAAATACAAACGCTTTTGCTTTTTGTAAATACATTATTAATTCTTCTGATGAGACATGACCTAAAAATATAATATTTGGTGTTGCAAATGTCTTTATTTCTTTTAGCTCTGGACCATCTCCAAGTATTAATAATTTCTTGTCTGTTAATTTAGAAAAAGCTTGGGCAATTATTTTAACTTTTTTATGAGGAACTAATCTAGATGCAGTTATATAGTAATCCTCTTTATTAGTTTCTAAAGAAAATTTATTAGTATCTACTGGCGGATAAATAACATCTGCATCTCTATTATATAATTTTTTTATTCGCTTTGCTATATGGTTTGAATTTGCAATAAAATGATCTACTCTATTAAGGGATGCTATATCCCATAATCTTAATTTATGAAGCACATATTTTGCATACATACTTTTTAGACCTCTATCTAAACCAACATCTCTTAAATAACTATGGTATAAATCCCAAGCATATCTCATTGGTGAATGGCAGTAACAAATATGGGTTTGGTTTTGATGAGTTAAAACTCCTTTTGCCACAAAACCCGATGATGAAACTATTAAATCGTATTCTGATAAATCAAATTGTTCGATTGCATATGGAAATAATTGTAAAAATTTACGATGATTAGATTTTGCTGTAGGTAAATTTTGAATAAAACTAGTCGTCGCTTTTTTCCCATTTAAAATGAACTTTCTATCTTCTTCATTTAAAAAATCTATTAACGAAAAATGATCGAAATCATCATAAACATTATTTATAGAATGGATTACTTTCTCTGCACCACCATTTACATAATACCAGTCTTGGACTAAAGCCTTTTTCATTTGTTTGATATATTGTATTTAATTTGGGTAAAAGCTATTAGAATTAAAAAAACTTGCAAATAAAATTCTACGCCAGATGCTAAATTAAATATAGGCATTATAAGGTTAATACATAATGTGAGAACCCATAATACCATTATAAATGGATTTTGTTTTGCAAAAGAAACAATCAATTTTTGAAACATTCCATAAATAAAAAAAATAATTAGCGAAAACCAACCAAAATCTATAAAAAAAGATCCAAAAAAAGAGACATAGACGTAATCTCTAGGATGATATGTTAAAGTATTAGCATCATCAGTTCCTAAATTAAATCTTCCAAGTGCTTTAAAAATTGGATTAAAAGAGTATTTTCCATAAGCTCTTGGTAAATTGTTATTTATAATATAGTCTAACTCATAAAATCCATGCACAACATACTGTCCTGTATGTATAAGCATTAACTCAGTTTTTGTTTTAAGGCTATTAGGTGATTTCTTAAAATCATTAAGTTTTGAAGTTTTTATGGGTACAAAATCATTATACCTTGAATTAACAACATCTATTAATTTTATATTTTTTACCGGTACTTCTGTTACTCTTTTATTTAAAATAAAATAGGAAAAAAAACCTAAACCAATAGTTGTGAAGACTAATAAGCCTATAGTATATTTATTTAGTAGTTGTTTATAGTTTTTAACTGTTAGACCTAACGTTATTAAAATTAAAATGAGTAAATGGAATAAAGGTTTTCTTGTTCCAAATAGTAGTATTTCTATACTAAACAATAGTAAAATTGTTATTGAAATAATCCACAAACTTTTGTTTTTAGATTTTGTTACTATTAAATAAAGTATCGGAATATAGCATAAAGCTCGTAATGTACCTAAAAGTGTAACAATTAAAGGTGTGTATTGACTATTGTTTAATGAAAGTATTTTATTTTGATAATACGGATTAGAAAGTGATAAATTTCTAAAATAAAATAAATCTATATATCTAAATAGGAGACCAACACATAAAATTACTATTAAAAATTTAAAAAAAAATTTATGTGGTAACCATACAGTTTTTTCAATGTTTTTAATTTTAACAATGTGGTAACCTATAGTTAATGAACTAAAGGAAAGGCATATGTAACAAAAGGTTTCTAAAGATAAGGGCGTTGTATTTACAGGTAAAATTAACCATGTAATAAACCATATAATTAAACCGAATAATAAGCTTAAATAAAATGTCGAATATAAAAAATTGGCTTGGTAAAGTTTACTCACTAAGTACTGGTTTAATTAAAAAACGCATCTTTAAAATTATTAGTATGTGATGACTTTTCTAAATTATAAAAAAGCGCAATAAAAAAAGCTCCAAACATAATACCATGATGCCTATAAAAGTAGGATTCTGTTAAACACACAAGACTTATATAAATTACGACGTAAAATAATAGTCTTTTTTCTTTTAAGGATTTATAAAATGTAAACCCAAGTAATAATGTAAACGAAATTAGACCAAAAACACCTGTTTTTGTAGCTTCTTCAAAATACTGATTATGACAATTAAAGTTTTCTAAAATACCAGCTCTAAAATTTAATTTTTGATATTGATTTTGCATCTCTACACGGTTATCTCCGGTGCCAACACCAATAATATTTTCCTTAAAAATTTGAAAACTACAATAGTTAATTAAAACTCTATATTCAATTGAATTTCTAGTTATTGAAATTTGATTTTTAGTAAGAATAGTTTCAAAATCAAAATCCATTGTTCTTGCGGTAATATCTACTTTCTTTTTTATTTGTGGTATTTGATAAGCTGCAATGCTAGTTACAAGTACAGTGCAAATAATTAAAATTGTTTTTTTTGAAAAATCGTTTTTTTTAAAATTTACAAATCGAATAAAAAATAAAGTCAAAGAAATTAAAGTAATAACTAAACTTATTCTGGCGCCTAATAGGATTAAGAAATAAACAAAAAATAGTATTAATCCTATATCCAATAAATTTCTAAATTTTTCATGCCTTAGGTGAAAAAGTATTGTTATAATATTTAAATATATAAATGCCGAAAAATAAAATGTACTAATATCCAAAGCTTCGAATAATTGATGCTCAAATCGTATAAAATTTCCGTTAATGGTAAATTGGGCTATTAAAAGTCCAATTAATAATAAAAACATAAATATACAATTAGCATAAAGTAGTGTTGCGCATTTTTTAGCTTGAATAGGTTCACTTAATAAAGTTAATGGTAATACAAGAAACGGTAGAAAATTCTGTATTAATTTTAATCCTCTGTTAAAGTCTTGAGTATAAAATAATCCTATTAATTGTACTAAAAAAAACAACAGGAAAAGTAAAAATAACTTATTACTCTTTAATCGTTTTAATTTCAGTGAAATGTTTGCTGTTTTATCTATAAAAAAAAATACCCCTATTAAAATTACCGATATAGAATTTAACCCATAAGAAATAGGAAGTGTTATTAAAAATAAAGCTAACACACTTAAAAAATAATCTTCTCTTTTAAACTTAATATCCTTTATAACCATATAAAACTTATTAAGGATATAATTAATGTAAAGGCACTAATTAAGATAGTATTTTTAAGGAACATTTTTTTGTATTGATAAAGTATAAAAAACTGAATAGCAGTTGCAATTATAACTAAAACATACAATATTAATACTGTTTGATAAAACGATACTACGTCTTTTATAAAGTATGATACTATAAAAAAGAGAATTAGTAATACACTAAAGCCATAATTCATTTTAGAAGCTAAATTTTCCCTATAAATAACGCTTTCATTATTAGCTAAAACAATCCAAAAAAACATCTGAAAGCATAAAATGTTATAACTTAATTTATATGTTTCGAATGTTTCAAATAATTTAAAAAAATGGATTCCAAATAATGGAACTACAAAAAAAGTTATAATAACTGAACATAAAATAATAATCAAAAAAACCGAAAAAAAACGGTCTAATTTTTTTAATGAAAATGTATATATCTTTTTAAAATAAATAATAGATAAAACTTGGTGTATAATTAATACAAATGATGCCATTCTAAAGTAAAAACTAAAAATGGCAATTAGATTTTTATCATTAAAAATATACTCAACTAATAACCTTCCAGAGTTAGCTACTAACAATATTAAACAACCAGAAATCATAACGCTTTTTCCGTACTTTACTAATTTTAGGTATCTTTTAATATTATGTGAATTAAGCTTTACAGCATTTTTTAAAGTTAATGTAATGTAGAAAACACTATAACAAATTGAAAAGTAGAATACAAAATTTATATTGCTCCTTTGTGTAAAGTACATAAACACATAAGCTAGTAATAATACTATGTAAAACATAGAGTCTGTAATAACTGCCTTTATAATGTTTTCATTGGTTTTGTCTATTGTGGAGTACATCATTTGATTACTTAATGTGTACATAAATAAAACGGATAAAATAAGTTCGAATGAATTATGAAATAGTAAAATGATGCAAAGAAGTATTAAGCTTGACACTAGCAAATACATATAGAAAACTTTAAAGCCAACAAATATGGTTTTTAGATTTCTTTTAAGCTTAAAATATGGATAAGCACTTGTTACACCTAAACTAATTATGGAAGCTGCAATAAATGCTATGTTTAGAGCATATTCAAAAGAGCCATAATCTGTCTTTGTAAGTTGATTAGAAAGTAATAATGGGGCAAAAAAAACAGTTGCTTTTGAAAATCCAAAAGCAACCAAAAATAATAGTCTTTTTTTTAAAATTGATTTCAATATTATTTAACTACTTTTCTAATAACACAGTTACTAAGTTCATTGGCAAAAATCGGCAATTTCTTGTCTCCACCAATTAATGTCACTTTTTCTATTGTGGTTGGCTCTCCAATATTACCTTCATCTAACCAAACTGAATAGGTTCCTTTAGAATCATTTGTATTAATAGTTACAGAACCTATAGAACTATTATTACATTTGTTAAGCCATAGACCTGTAATTTTTTGAGTATCTCCTTTCTCAGAATCCTCTAAATCACTAACATTATTATAGTTTCCATTACCATAATTATCTATATTTATGTTATTTATTATGTGGTTATTACCTGTTAAATAAATAGCATGCCTATCACAATTTGTAATAGTAATTTTATTTATTTCTAAATTTGATGGATTATTATTCCAACCGTGTACTTGTAAAGCAGCTCTCGTTAAAGTATGATTATCTGCAGAAGAACCCACACCATTAATTTCTAATTCATTTATATAAACATAATCTACGCCAGCGTATATGTCGCAACCCATAGATGATGATTTAATACTGTTTTTAGAAATATCTGAGGTAATTATTAACTTATCAAACTCTATGTCCTTTGAGTTTCTCATAAAAACTTTATAATATGTTGTGATAACTCCAGAGACCTTTATGTCCTTTGATTTTTTTAAAGAATCATTATCTATAATATAGATTGGTCCTGTAAATTTTGCATTTTTTGATATTATTTCAACATTTTCTAACCCCTTAATAAAAATACCAAAATTGTAAGTCCCTTCTGGAAACAGGATTGGGAATTTATATTTAGATGATATTTCTAAAACAGTTTCAATAGTAGATTTTTTACTGTAAGGATGTATTTTATCATTTTCTCCAATAATAATTCCATATCTTCTTACATCACCAATTTCATAGACGTCATTAATTGCATAATTTTTTTCAATTACTTTCCAGTTTGTACTATTTTCTTTATCCTGTACTTTATCTATTTTTATTTCTTTATTTTCTTCTTTACAGGATATTGTTATAATAATTAAAACAATTATGTATATAGTATTTTTCATTTAAAAAAGCGTATTTGTTTTCTTTCATTATTTACCTGAAATATGATTTTACTTGATGCTAATTTAAATAAAAAAATGAATAGCAAAAGTGAAAATATAGTATAAAGTCCTTGTGCAGAGTCTATAAAATTAATTACAGGAATAAAAAAATCTATAATTAGGAAGTAAAACAACAAAGGAATGTATTTAAAATTTCCTTTTAATATTTTATTATATACTATACTTTGTAATATACCAAAAAAGAACATAAAAAAAGGAGCTAACCATCCAAAATCTATATATGTTGGCCCAAAAAAAGTTGTATATATACCAGTTCTTGGGGCGCTATTCTGTATTTTATTTAAATCTATATTTGTTCCTAATATAATATTTGTAAACTTAAATATTATACCAAATGTAAAAGCTCCATAGTAATGTGGGTTTTCATAATTTTTTTGTAAATAAGCAAACTCAAATATTCCATGACAATAATATTGTGCTACATTCATATGAGTAAGCTTTGCCATTTTTAGTGTTTTTATTTCGGTATTAATAATATTATCTCTTGCTTTTTCAGTGGGTTCTAATGTAAAATTGTAAACTGCGTTTGTTAATATATGTTTTATTGCTCTTTCATCTGTAACCATATATTCTTTAGTTCTTTCAACAAAAAATCTTGTTGTAATCAACAAACCTATAAATAAAAATATTCCAATAATTAAAGTTTTTGATAGAGTAAATTTTATTAGTTGAAAATAGCTAACAATTATTGCGAAAAATATAATTACGATAAATATACCAGACCTAGAACCCATTATTAAATTATCGAAAACTGGTAAGAAAAAAACTACAAGACAAATTAAACCAAAGAATTTTGACTTTAATTTTAAAAAATGAAATAAAAAAAATGGAATATATGAAAACGGAGTCATCATGGCTGACAAGACCCCAAAAATACTTGGTTTTATAGCCACTAGTAACTTTCTGTTTTCTATAGTTGTATCTCCAATTACAATTTGTCTTATTACTAATTTATCTATTAGTCTAAATACAAAACCTAATATGGCTACTGTAATAAAAATATATAATAGTAGTAAAACTGTTTCTTTTTTTGGAATAAACTTCTTATTAATAGTTACTGGGGTTTTTCTAATAAGAAGAAAACCCGTGAACAAGGCAATATAATTTATAAAAATATATAAAATACTTACAAAAGAGGCTGGTTCTTTAATTTGCATTGAGGCAGAAAAAAAGAAAAAAAGCCACAAAAGAATACCGAAAAATGTAACTCTTTGGGGGTTGAATTTTTTTAAAAAAGTAGTATTTATAAGCTCAAAATTCATTCTTTAAGATACACTTTATCAATCACATCTGGATTATCTAACCTTTTTAATTTTCTCTTTACCACTTCAATATCATTATCTAAATATCTTAGCGGTTGATTTACATACATTCCAGATTTTTTAAGGTTTTTTGATAAAATACTTCCAGATCCAACAGAAATAGCATTTAATATCTTTACACCAGGATTAAATATACAACCCGATCCAATATATACATTATTACCTATCTCTATCTTACCATCTATTCTAACTCGATCTTCTCCTGTGTTAGCATGCATGTAGCCATGCGTCCATATTTGGGATCTAATACCTGCAAGTGTTGTAAAATTACCCATAGTTATACTATTTGTAAGATCTAAATAATGTTCTGATGTTACTTTTGAAAGTTCTCCAAGTTTTAGAACGCTTTTACCATAAGTTACACCTAAATTCGCTCTCACTAATTTATTTGAATTTCCAATTGCTGAGCGTTTACCTAGCTCAATATCAAATGGTCCTTTTATTTTATTTAAATGACCTATATAGCTTTGATCTTCTAAGTACAACTTATCGCATTTAATAAAATTAAAGTGTCCAATTTTACTATTCCCAATCATATTAATATCTGATAGTAAAATAATCGAAAAACCAATTTTAGCCTTGTTTGTTATATTTACTCCAAATAATCTTAAAAAAAAATTAGGTAGTTTAAAAGGCAGTAGGCATAATAATGCGAAAAAATATTTTTTAATCATAATACTCTGTTTTTTGCGCCTACAATTATTTCACTTTCATTAACATTTTTAGTAATCACAGCTCCTGCCCCAATTATTGCATTTTTTCCGATGGTAACACCTCCTAAAACCATAACATTCGTTCCTAACCATACACCATCTTCAATAACTATTGGTTTTGATATATGTTTATAAGGTTGTTGTGTTGAAAAATCTAAACCAGCCGTTTCTAATATCACACCTCTTGAAAGCGTTACATCATTACCAATTGTTATAGGACTCATAGCACCTAAGCTAGAGTATTTACCAATTCTACAATAATTACCAATAGTAATATTTTCTCCATGCTTTATTTCTGTTGTGTAATGACATAAGCTATCTCCAGAATTCTTTACTAAAGCTTTAAATTTAAGATTACTTAATACTCTAACAAATAAAGACTGAATTCTTATAAAGAATAATACAGTATATCTAACAAAAAATATTGAAGAAAAAAATTGTGCTATTTTTCTCATTATTTGACAATTAATCTATTAATATATTTACTGTACATAAAATCTTTAACTTTTACTGGCGTATATTCTTCTATTCCAATATCTTGTAATGAGTATTGAACTTGAAGTAACAACCTCTCCTCTTTTTCAGGCAATAGACCTTTATGAAAACCATATGTATTTACCATAAACATACTACCTTTATCTCCTGTAAAATATAACACGTTTTCTTTTCCAAAATGATTTTCTATTTCCTTATCACTATACCTTTTTATTTTGGTTAAAGTATTACTTGAAACCGAGTTTTGTACATAAACATGTGGTCCACTTTTTAATGTTACGTCTGTTAAATATAAAAAAAGCTTGCAAAACTTATAATCATCTACATCTCTATGAAAGAATTGTGCTTGTTCCGCTTGATCTTTGTTAGGCATAGACCACCAGCAATTTATATTACTTATAGTAGGTTTTGCTCCTAAAAAATTTTGAGTTAATTTTAAAATTTCTGGGTCGTTAGCTATATCCATTATTTCAGGAATTTTAGCTAAGTCTGATCTCTTGTAATTGGCAACATGAACAGCACTCGGGATATCCTTATGTAAAAAATCTCCAAGCTCTGGCCTGTAAGGGTCACAACACTTTAAGCCCAATAACTTTTTTTTAATATTATTAACCTCTTCTATATTTATAATTTTTCCAAAGTCTATAAAGCCTAAAGAGTTTAAGCTGTTATTGTACTCTTTGTCTAAAATTGAAGATCCCGAAAAATTTTCTTTACCAATTTTAGATGCTATTTTTTTACTTATTTGTTCTCTTTTATCAAAATCTTGAACGCTTCTTTGATAATAAAATTTAATTTTTGATAAAGATCCAAATCGATTTATTAATTTTCTTATCATTATTTTTCTATGATTTCATTAAAAGCACTCACAATTAAATTAATATTATCCTCATCTAAACAATTAGGATCATTAAAAACATCTGAGACATTTCCTTCATAACTTGTCCGGTTTAATAGATTTATGAGACCTATTTTTTCATCTAAAGTTGCTTTAGGAAAGCTATCGTTTTTAACATTTAATATGATGTCTTCTAAGTTATCTAGTTTTTCTAAATAAATACAATTTTTTACTGTATTATTTAAAGTCTTTATAAGTGTAACTACAGGTTTATTTGCCAATATACTTTCTATGGCTACTGTTCCTGTGACTGTTATAATTAAATCAAAATCATTAAAAACTTCTGTCATTGAGGTTGAGTGACTAATCATTTTTATTTTTTTATGATTAGAAACAAAATGAATCATATCGCCATCCACCTCATATCTTGGTTTAGGATTTGGCTTTACATATAGTATAGCATCTTCTGGCAGGTTTTCAACAATTTCCTGTATTACTTTTAATTGGTTTCTTCTAGGTCTTCCCCAAACATCTATATTTTCTTCAGGTTGAACTTGTAGGGGATATAAAACTTTAAAACCATCTGTTTTATCTACTCCTTCTTGGGCTAAAACGTCCCATTTTTGTTTATTCTGGTTTTTAGTTTTTTCAATTTTTAATTTTACAAAAGGGCTTGGTGTATTATATTTTTCACCTAAATAATAACCTCTCGTTTTATATAATTTATCTTGAAGTTTCTCAAACTTAGTTTTTACTAACGGCTTCATATAATCTGGAGCAATCACTCGTCCATTTATATTGTCTATAATTTCTATCGCTTTTTCTCTAGGAAGATCTTTATTGCAACCACCATAAGATTCCATTGTATGATAAAGGTAAAAGGTAAATTTATTGGTTGGGTAACGACAAGGTAGTGGGTTTAAATATTTAATTCCAAGTTCTTTACAGTGTTTTGCAATTAATAACTCATGAAATAGCGTACACTCTCCAAAAATAAAATCTGGATGAATCTCATGAACTAACTTTTTTAACACCTCGGAATAATAATAAAAATGGCTTTTATCTTTATACTCGAAGTAATTCATGTTACGATCGGATTCTATAATGTAGTCTATAGATTTATCTGGCGTATAAGTTTTACTATTTTTTTTGGGATACGGAATTATGTGTGTGTTAAATTTACTTTTAGGTGCAAATTTTTTGTTTTGAACAATCCAAAATATATCATGTCCTTGCTCTTGAAGTTTTAATGCTATAGCTTCAAAGAAAAAGGTTTTATATTGATTTTCTACAAATAGTAATTTCATTATTATTTTATTAATTCTAAACTTAAAGGAGTCCCTTTTTTATAATCTTCTAAAAAGGTTTTTCCTAAAACCTCATCGTAATATTTAGGGTGCAAACCAAAACTTGGTCTAACAGATTTAATGTTTTTCTCTGAAAGTGTTTGACCAGCTCTAACATCTTCAGCGATAAAAAGTGACCTAGAAAATTCTCTGCTAGACTTCTTTTTTTTAGTCATTTCATAATCTACTTTGCCCATCATCTTTTCTGTTAGCCGCACAGCATTTACCATTTGGGTAAACTCTTGCTCGTCTAATGAAAAGTGAGCATCTGCTCCGCCAATAGATTTATCTAAAATAAAATGCTTTTCTATAACTGTTGCCCCTAAAGCAACTGCGACTACTGGAGTTTCTGTACCTAAAGTATGGTCCGACAAGCCAGATTTAACTTTAAACCTATTTACAATATCTGGTATGGTTAATAAATTTGCATCTTCTGGCTCGGCAGGATAAGCAGATGTGCATTTTAAAATAGTTATATCATTATTACCTTGTGCTTTACAAGTTTTTATAGCTAATTCAATATCCTCAATAGTTGCAATACCAGTAGAAATAATAACAGGTTTTTGTTTTGATGCCACATATTTAATAAGTGGTATATCTGTAATTTCAAAAGAAGCAATTTTATATATAGGTGCTTCAAGCGTTTCTAAAAAATCTACCGCAGAAATATCAAAAGGCGAAGAAAAACAAACTAAACCTTCTTCTTTTGCTAATTGAAATAATTCCTTATGCCATTCCCAAGGTAAAGAGGCTGTTTTATATAAATCATGTAAATATTGCCCATCCCAAGAGGTGCCTTGAGAAATTTTAAATAAATCACTTTTTACATCTAGTGTAATGGTATCTGCCGTATAGGTTTGCAATTTAATTGCGTCTGCACCAGCACGTTTTGCCGCTCTAACGGTTTCTTTAGCTATATTTATATCTCCACCGTGATTTGCTGAAAGTTCTGCAATGATAAAGCACTTTTGAGTGTTCATTTATTTTTCGAGTTTATATACAAAACTAACATTTCCTTTTATAATTTCCTCTTTTATATACATATATCTCGCATTCTCAAAGGATTTAATAGAGGCTTTATTCTCTTTTTTTATATATGCCCAAATTGGTATGTTGTAATTTTTGAAGTATAGCTCTGCACTCTGTTTTAAAAACTCTGGAGCTAATTTTTGACCTCTAAAAATTTTATCTATTAAAATGCCTACTACAGCGTGGTTTTCATAAATCTCATAACGAACGACTCCTGCTGGTTTATTATCTACTTCTGCTATTAAAAACAATGTGTTTTTATCTTTTATTTTTTTCGAAAACCATTCTAAATGATTTTCCCAAATTAAAGGTTCGCTGTTAAATGAAAACTGCCTTACAACTGGTTCATTAGACCAATCAAAAACAAGTTTTGCATCTTGTAAGTTTACTTTTCTAAATTTTAGGTTTAATTGGTGTATTAAACCTAAAAAACGTGTTTTACTAAATCCATCTATTAACTGCTTTTGTTGATTTAAATACCCAGAAAAATCATTTTTATTTAAAATAGCTTCAATTTTAAGCTTAAAGTCTGCTATAGAATAATTTGAAAAATCGTCTCCTTTAAAAACAATACCTCTATCGCTTAAAGCCCTGTATATATATTTTTGATTTTCTACATAATAGCCACTTAAAATTGGCATTTTTACAGCGCACAGTTCGTATAGGATGGTACTTGATGGCGCAATACCCAACTGGCATTTTTTCATTAATAGACTTAGATGTTCTTCATCTAAGTTAGAGTGAAGTTTAAGGTTTTGAGACGTTTGTTCTAGGTCGTAAATATCAGAATGATTGTAAGCACCTCCTAAAACGACATGAACTTGTTTAATTTTTTCTATTTGAAGTAGAGCTAAAGCTGCTTTATAAGATAAATTATATGGATCCGCACCACCAAAACACACAAAAACCTCTTTAATCGTAGAAAAATTATTTTCTAATTGTGCTAAACGGTTAAATTTAGGTCTAAGCATTGCATAAGAGGTGCCTAATGCAAATTTAGTGTAGTTTTCGCTTTTAAAGTGCTCTTCTTTAGCAAATGGTGAATGATTTACAACAATGTCTGCAAACATATGCTCGCTCATTAAGTCGTCTATATAAATTAATTGAAAGCCTTGAGATTTTATTTGCTTTTGGTAAGTTGAATCAAATTGATAACCATCGGCAACTATGATAATATTTTTAGAGCTGTACTGTTCTTTTATCCAAGTAGCTTCTTGTTCTAAAACAATATGTTCTGGAATTAACTTTGTTGTATAATCTTGAGGGATACTTTTTAAAGTAGACGTTTCTCTTGTTAAAAAAATAACTTCAAATGTGTCCTTGTAAAATTCTATTATAGAAAATATACGGTACATATGCCCTAATCCTATTATAGAATTTCCGTCTGCTCTACATAGAATTTTTAAGGACATCTTTTTTTAGTTTATAGGAATAAATGTTTTTTCTACTAGCCTAACAGGTTTTCCAACCTCTTGGATAGCTAATTTTAAATCTCTTGGTGTATAACGTGTAAAATGAAAGATACTTGCTGCTGCAACCGCTTCTATATTTGTTTGAGAAAATAACTCTTTAAAATGTTGAGGTTCTCCAGCCCCACCAGAAACCACAATTGGTACATTTATAATTTTTTCAACTTGTTTTACCAAATCTATATCGAAACCATTCATCATACCATCGTTATTTACAGATGTTAATATAATTTCGCCAAAATTATAATTCTTAATATCTTCTAAATACTGAAAAAGCGGAATTTTTTTATTTAAGCGATTGTATAAATAATAAATTCCATCGTCTTCTTTTAAGGCGTCTATAGCTAGAACTATACACTGATTGCCAAATATTTCTGAAGCTTGATTTATAAACTCCGGGGTTTCAATAATTTTATTTTTTAAAACAACTTTATCTGCACCAATAGCTAATAAATCGTTAATATCTTCAATAGTTTTTATACCTCCACCTAAAGCTACTGGCATAAAACATTCGTTTATAATTAAACGAGCCATTTGAAGGTTCATTTTCCTGTTTTTATCAGACGCATAAATGTCTAAAAAAACCAATTCATCTACATTTCTTGCATTGTAAACTTTTGCCGCTTGTACTGCATTACCCACCATACGTGCATTACCAGCATAGCCTTTTGTTTTTACTAAAGCAAAACCATTAAACGTTAAAACTGGAATAACTCTACATTTAAGCATATTGATCTATAATTGTTTTTAATAATAATAAACCTACTTCTTGACTTTTCTCTGGATGAAATTGCATGGCATATATATTATCTTTTTGTAATCCTGCAACCATTTCTAAATCGTAATTTACAGTAATGCAAACATCTTCTATAGCTTCTGCCTTAAAGTGATAACTATGTATAAAGTAAAAGTCTTGTTTGTTAAATGGTTTATATAGCTCACTTTTTTGATTAGAAACTATATTAAGACTATTCCACCCTAAATGTGGTACTCTTAAATTTTTAGGCGAATTAATTTTTATAACTTCTCCTTTTATAAAGTTTAAACCCTTAACTTTAGTAGGTTCATTACCGTATGTAGCCAAAAGTTGCATCCCTAAACAAATTCCTATAAATGGCTTTTTTTTATTTAAAACTTCTTCATTTAAAACCTCTATTAATCCATATTGTTTTAAATTCTCCATCCCTTTTTTAAAAGAACCAACGCCTGGTAGTAAAATTAAATCGGCATTACGTATATCTTCAGCATAATTTGTAATAATACTGTTGTAACCTAGTTTCTTGAGCACTTTTTGTACAGAAGCAACATTACCCATGCCATATTTAATAATTGCAATAGTCATTAATTTATCTCAAAATTACGTATTAGGTTACCATCATTATCTCTAGCAAACGAGCCGTCATCATTCATTTTAAATAATACAGGATTGGTATATGAGTCTAAGATTTGATCTATTTCCCTTTTTGTCATACCAGAATACTCAATAAATGCATTTACCGAAAGATGTGGGTATTTACCATCAAATTTTTTAACAAGCTCTAAGCCTTCTTCTCTTGTAAGTCTTTTATTTCTTATATCTATACAAGCATGGTCTGTTGCTCTACCAAAACCATATTTTACGAACTTCAAATAATCATGAAGACCTACAATTTGTTCATCTATATTTTCATAATTTGTATAAGTTCCTTCTACTGGCCCATCTTCTTTAACCTCAAAACCATGCTTTTTAATAATTTCTAGTTGCTTTCTAGCATCCCAAAAGAAATAATGTCCTAAAAAGATACTGGTTATTCCTGTTTTTTCAATTTCTTCGTCTGATGGGTAAAAATATGGTGTTAATTCTTTAGCTGTTAAACCATCTACACCAATCATATCTTGAATTCGATTTCCTAATAATCCACCAAATTCTTCTAACCAGCTTCTAGTTAATTTATTATTCTCTATACTTTCAAGTGGACCGCCATATTCTTGTTGTGAATTTTCTCCCCAAATAATTAAGGGAATATTAAATTTTACAGCTATGTTAATTGGAATGGTAAAAATACCAATATGGTTTGGCCACATTTCATCACCAACACGAATAAACCCTTCCTTTACCATAGATTTATAAGCATTGTAATTTTTTTTAAAATGGATAACATCTATACCCATTTTAGAAATATTATCTAAATTTCGACGTCCTATTTCTGTCACCATTGTAGTTTCAAAACAAACACAAAGGGGATTCATACCCCAAACTTCTTTCATAAAATAAGCTTGGTATGTTGAATCTTTTCCGCCACTAACAGGTATTAAACAGTCGTAGCCAATTTCATCATCTTTAAGTTTAAATTTATCTATAATTGTTTTAAAATCTGCTTCTCTCTGTTTCCAATCTATCCCTTTATCCTTAGACTCTGCAGCAATACAAGCAGAACAAACACCATTATCGTTAAAGTACAAATCAGGCTTTGTTTCAGGAAAAAGGCAAACATTACAATAATTAATTTCCATTATTTATTTTTTTTTAATAAAAACCACGTGATATCATCTTGAGGGAAATTCACATCTCTTTTATATGAAAACCCATAATCTATTAGTTCTAATGAAGGATATTTATCTAACATTTCTCCTGCAAAATCTCGTTTATACAATCTATCTGAATGACCTCTATAACTAATAGTTACTGGAGAAGGGTTATAATATTCGCCAATTAATATATATTTTTTAGAGCTGTTAAATAATTTTTCATAGACTACAGAAAGCATATCTGGATTAATATGAATTAAAACACCTTTTATAAAACTTACATCAAACTGTTCTTCCGATGAAAAATCGAATATAGATTGATTAAACACATTTTGCTCTCCAATAGTTTCTTTAAGTATAGCTGCTGCTTTTTCGTTAATTTCCACTGCTTTTATTTGAGTTCCTGGAAATAATAACTTTAAAGCTTTTGAGTTCATTCCAATATTTGCACCAAATTCTATAAACGATTCTGGTTTAACTACACTAGATAAAGCTTTGTTAAAAAAATTAAGATTAGAGGCTAATAGTTTTTCTCCTTTATTTCTGTCTATATATTGCTCGCCAAATTCTCCTGCCCAGAATTCTTCTTGGTCTGTTTTATACGTTTTTTTCATTATGTAAATTTTTATAATTATATTTTATATTAAGCATTTGCCAATCTTCTAATGTATCGACATCCTGAGCTTCATGTTCTTTTAATTCTATAAACCCTGTTTTATTTGAAAATATCGTTTTTTCATTCAAAAAGTCTTCAACATTTAGCCAGTAAAACTGACCAGAATCGTGATAATGAGTTTCTAAATCTTGAGATCTTGTATTGATATGTTTAGGTTCTCTAAGTTTTAAAATGCCCTTTTCTGCTTTAAAAGCTCTTTGAATAGGGTAACTAAATGCTATAACTGGGACTACTGTATTTAAATTTTTATTTTTTAAAAGGTCAAAGCCTTCTTTTATTTTTGATGGTAAAATTAATGCAGCTGTAGGCAACATACAACATACGTGTTCAAATTGTTTTCCTTGTTGTTTATACATGCTTAAAACTTCCAATATAACCTGAGATAGCGTCGCAAAATCATTTGCGCTTTCTTCATTTCTAAGAAAAGGAACTTTTGCTCCCAATGTTTCAGCTATATTTTTAATTTCTAAGTCATCTGTTGAAACCATGACCTCATCAAATAAATTTGAGTTTTTTAAGGTCGTGATCGTATATTCTATAATCGGTTTATTATGGAATAATTTAATGTTTTTTTTTGGAATACGTTTGCTTCCGCCTCGTGCTGGTATGATTGCTAAATTAGCCATTTAAAAAAATTAAAACTTTTTCTATAACATAAATCTGCTCATCACTAGTTAAGCTAGGGTACATTGGCAGACTTATGCATTTACTATAGTAATCTTCAGCATTCTGTAAATTTGCACCTTCGTAACCTATTTGCTTATAATATGGAAGTGTATGTACTGGAATATAATGTATTTGTGCATAAATATTCTCTTCTTTTAAATACTCATAAAGCGCTTTACGATTTTGTACCTCAACAACGAATAAATGATGCGCATTATATAAATTCTCTGGTAAATTTTGAAATTTTAATTTACCACTAAACGCTTTTTTATAATTTGAAGCTATTTCATTTCGTCTTCTTACACCATTCTCATTTTTTGCTAATTGTGTTATACCTAGAGCACTTTGTATATCGGTTAAACGGTAATTAAATCCTAAAGTTTGCATTTCGTAATACCAAGCCCCATGGTTTTCTGTCATATGGTCTTTAGTAATCCCATGAGTACGTAGAAGATTTAATTTTTTGTAAAGTTCTTCTGAATTTGTTGTTAACATACCACCTTCTCCACAGGCGATATGTTTAACTGGATGAAAGGAAAACACGCCAATATCTGCATAAACACCATTACCACAAAACTGTTTTTCGTTTTTAGAATCTATAAAATAGCCTCCAGGTGCATGACAAGCATCTTCAATAATCCACAAGTTATGTTTGTTTGCTAATTCACGAAATAATTCAAGGTTTACAGGCAGACCAGCAAAATCTACTGGAATAATTCCCTTAAAAAAACCCTTGGGTTTACTCTCTATAAGCTCTTTAGTACTTTCTAAACTTAACGTGTACGTTTCTCTATCTATATCTGCAAACCAAACTTCGGCACCTGCATAACGTACACAGTTTGCTGACGCCGCAAAAGTTATTGGTGTAGTTATAACACGGTCTCCAGGTTGTAAATCTAACGCTAAAACAGCTAGATGTAATCCCGCAGTTGCATTATTAACTGCAACCGCATATTTTGAACCAACATAGTTTGCAAAAGCAGTTTCAAACTCTGCTACTTTTGGTCCTTGTGTTAAATAATCTGAGGTTAAAGCTTGTACAACAGCATCTATATCGTCCTGCTGAATATTTTGCTTACCATATGGAATAGATTGTTTCATTTTTAAGCTTCAAACGTTGCATCTACATGCTCTTTAATTAGTGTTCTTAAACTTTCTACCGTTTCCCATTTTTCGTTATCTCCAGAATTGTAACTAAAGCCACTTTCTACTTTTTTAGCATCAAAAGCTTGTATAAAATCATCTACACTCCACGATGGGGTAGCAGGAATAATAGTATAGTACTTTCCTAAATCGTAAGTATAGAAAGAGTCTGAAGCAGTAATCATTTCTTCATGAACTTTTTCTCCAGGACGAATTCCAACAACGGGTTTTTCACAATTTGGTCCAATTGCTTCGGCAACATCCATAATTCGATAAGATGGGATTTTGGGCACAAATAATTCGCCACCCCAAGCGTGCTCTAAAGCATGCATTACCATATCTACTCCACCTTGAAGAGAAATATTGAATCTAGTCATGTTTGGATCTGTTATTGGTAACTTATTATCTTCTTTCTTTTTATTAATAAAAAAAGGAATAACAGAGCCATTAGACCCCATAACATTACCATATCTAACGACAGAGAAACGAATTGGATTTTCACCTTTAATATTATTGGCTGCAATAAATAATTTATCTGAAGTCAATTTAGTAGCACCGTAAAGGTTTATAGGTGCGCAAGCTTTATCTGTAGATAATGCAACGACACGTTTAACCTTAGTTTTAAAACAAGCATCTACTACATTTTCTGCACCACCAATATTTGTTTTAATACATTCGTCTGGGTTATATTCTGCAATATGTACATGTTTCATTGCTGCAGCATGTATAACATAATCTACCTTTTGAAATGCACGTTCTAACCTTTCTTTGTCACGAACATCTCCAATAAAATAACGTATTTGAGGGTATTTTGATGCAGGAAACTCTTGAGCCATTTGAAACTGCTTTTGTTCATCTCTTGAGAAAACAATTAAGCGTTTTAAATTTGGATACTTATGTAATATATGAGTCGTTAAAGCTTTTCCTAAAGAGCCTGTACCTCCTGTAATTAGTATTGATTTTTCTTTTAAATCTAGCATTTTTTTATTTTTCTTTTAAAAGGCCAATATAAGTATTTTAATTAAACATTTTTATTATTAAACCAGTCTAGAGTTATTCCCAACCCTTTCTCTAATTCAAATTTAGGTGTGTAATTTAATAGATTTTTCGCTTTGCTAATATCTGCTAAAGAATCTTTTACATCACCCTGTCTTGGTGAATTATACTTTATTTCACTTTTTGAATTAGTGATTGTTTTTATGGTATTCCATAATTTATTTACACTAATCCTATCATTAACAGCTACATTGAATACTTCATGCTGTTCTAAATTAGAAAGTACTGCTTTAATATTGGCTTGCACAACATTTTCTATAAATGTAAAATCTCTAGTTTGCTCGCCATCACCATTAATTGTAATGGTCTTATTTCCCAACGCACCCTTCATAAATAATGGAATAACCGCCGCGTAAGCACCGTTTGGATCTTGCTTAGGGCCAAAGACATTAAAATATCGTAATCCGATTGTATGAACACCGTACGTTTTTGAAAATACATCTGCGTACAACTCGTTTACGTATTTTGTTATAGCATATGGAGATAACGGTTTACCAATATTATCTTCAACTTTTGGTAACACTTTACTGTCTCCATAGGTACTAGAAGACGCTGCATAAACCATTTTTTTAACGGTTTTTGACTCTTTTACGGCTAACAACATATTAAGAAATCCAGATACATTTACATCGTTTGAAGTAATAGGATCGTTTATTGATCTTGGAACAGAACCTAATGCTGCTTGGTGTAGTACATAATCTATATCTTTAATAGCAGTTTTACAGGTTTCTAAGTTCCTTATATCACCTTCTATAAATTCACATTTTGGTGGGTTTACGAAACCTTCTATATTTTTAAAATGTCCATTGCTAAGATTGTCTAAAATAACGACCTTTTTTGCATTATACTTTAATAAATACTCGACAAGATTAGATCCTATAAATCCAGCTCCACCTGTAACTAAAAAAGAGTAAGTTGATAAATCGTTTGTATGATAAGGGGTTTCGTACATTTTATATTATAATCGTTTATCAATTTTAGTAACATCCAAAGTTCCTTTAACATCGTAAATTACTGCATTTTCTTTTGCCAGTTTTGTGATGTCTAAAGTTTTAAATTTAGTGTGAGCTACAGTATGAATTATAGCGTCATAGGCTTCATTTAAATTTTCCTTTAAAGTAATTCCATATTCACTTTCTACTTCGTTTTTATCCGCCCAAGGATCGTAAACATCCACATTCATATTAAAAGATGCTAAGGTTTTGTAAACATCTATTGCTTTAGTGTTTCTTATATCTGGACAGTTTTCTTTAAACGTAATCCCTAACATTAAAACTTTCGAATTTTTAACTTCAATAGCTTTTTGAGCCATTAATTTTAAGACTTGTGTTGCCACAAATTCTCCCATAGAATCATTAATACGTCTTCCTGCTAAAATAATTTCTGGATGGTATCCAACTTCCTGAGCTTTTTGGGCTAAATAATATGGGTCTACGCCTATACAATGCCCACCAACTAAACCTGGTTTAAATGGTAAAAAATTCCATTTTGTTCCTGCAGCTTCTAAAACTGAATGTGTATCAATGTCTAATTTATTGAAAATTTTTGCTAACTCATTAACAAATGCAATATTAATATCGCGTTGGGCATTTTCAATAACTTTAGCAGCTTCTGCTACTTTAATACTTTGCGCCAAATGGGTTCCTGCAGTTATTATTGATGCATAAACTGCATTTACTTTTTCACCAATCTCTGGCGTAGAACCTGATGTTACTTTTTTTATTTTCGTAACCGTGTGTGTTTTATCACCAGGGTTTATACGCTCTGGAGAATAGCCGCAATAAAAATCTTTATTAAATTGAAGTCCGCTATTTTTTTCTAAAATAGGGACACAAACATCTTCAGTAACACCTGGGTAAACGGTAGATTCGTAAACCACAATGTCATTAGGTTTTAAAACCTGTGCAATGGTTTCTGATGCTTTAACTAACGGAGTTAAAATTGGCATTTTATTATCGTCTACTGGTGTAGGTACGGTTACAATATAAAAATTGGCTTCTTTTAAATCATCTATACTTGATGAAAAAACCAAGCCTAATTTTTCCTGATTCAAAACTGACTGTAGCGCCTTTTTAGAAACCTCTAAGGTATGATCTTCCCCTTTATTTAATTCTGAAATACGGCTTTGATTAATATCGAAACCTATAACTTGATACTTTTTTGCAAACTCCACAGCTAAGGGCAATCCAACGTAACCTAAGCCTATTATAGCTATTTTAACTTCCATCTAAAAGATAAATTTTATGCTAAAATAAGGCTTTTATGCATTTTTTAAGACTTTCCTGCCAATAAGGTATTTCTAAATTAAAATTCTGAACAATTTTTGCCTTATTTAGAACACTAAAATGAGGTCTTTCAGCTGGTGTAGGATAACTAGATGCTGGTATAGGATTAACTTTAATTGTTGTCTGTGTTAATTCAAAAATAACTTTAGCAAAATCATACCAACTCGCAACACCTTGATTACTAAAATGATACAACCCATAATATACTTCAGTAGGTATCATTTTCAAAATAACCTTTGCCAAGTCCATAGCGTAGGTTGGTGTTCCTATTTGATTATCTACAATATTTAGCTCGTCACGGTTTCTGGCTAAATGAAGCATCCTTTTAACAAAGTTTTTTCCAAATTCAGAGTACAACCAGGACGTTCTAATAATATAATACCTTTCTAAAATCTCTTGAATATATTGCTCGGCTTCTAATTTTGTTTGTCCATAAACCGATAAAGGATTGGTTGCGTCTGTTTCTATATATGATATATGCTTGGTACCATCAAACACAAAATCTGTTGAAATATGTATTAGAACTGTGTTAAATGTTTTACAGGCTTCTGCAAGATTTTTAGCGCCTTGAGCATTTATGCTTTGAGCTTGGTTTACCTCACTTTCAGCCTTATCTACCGCTGTGTAAGCTGCACAGTTAATACAAAAATCGTAGGATTGTGTCTTAAAAACAGAAGTGATTTGGTTTGGGTTTGTTACATCTAATTCTTTACTATTTAAAAAAGTAAAGCTATGCTCTGAGGATTGAGCCAGCACTTTTAAACATTGCCCCAATTGACCATTTGCACCTGTTACTAAAATGTGTTTCATTTAAAACAAATCGTTTATAGATGGTAAAATTTTATCTTTATCTGAAATAATAAAAGTCTCTTCATCTAGAATCCAATCTATATTTAAGGTAGTATCGTTATAAATAATTCCACCTTCTGAAGGTTTATGATAAACATTGTCACATTTGTAATTAAATACAGCCGTGTTACTAAGTACAATATAACCGTGAGCAAAACCTCTGGGTACAAATAATTGTTTTTTATTTTCCGCTGAAAGCTCTATCGAAATATATTCCTTAAAAGTTGAAGAATCAGGTCTTAAATCAACCGCAACATCTAAAACTTCCCCTTGAGTAACTCTTACTAGTTTGGCTTGAGCATACTCTCCTTTCTGAAAATGTAAACCACGTAAAGTGCCTTTTGTGGAATACGCCTCATTATCCTGAATAAAATCCGGGTTTAGACCTGTTTCTTTTTCAAAATTAGTCTTGTTATACGATTCAAAAAAATAACCTCTTTGATCGTCAAAAACTTTAGGCTCTATAATAAAACAATGGTTTAATTTGGTTTTTGTAACTGTCATTTTAACTTAATAAGCTCATTAAATGCTTTCCGTAACCGCTTTTTAGAAGTGGTGTTGCCAATGCTTCCAATTGTTTAGATGTAATGTATCCCATTTTATATGCCACACCTTCTATAGCGCCAATTTTCAAACCCTGACGTTCTTCGATAACCTCAACAAACTGAGAAGCCTGCATAAGTGAATTAAAAGTTCCTGTGTCTAGCCACGCAGTTCCTTTGTCAAGAATACTCACTTTTAATTTACCTTGCTCTAAGTAAGCTTTATTTACATCTGTAATTTCAAGTTCTCCTCGATGACTTGGTTTTATAGATTTTGCAATATTTACAACTGTATTATCATAAAAATAGATTCCTGGTACCGCAAAATTAGATTTTGGATGTTCTGGTTTTTCTTCTATTGAAAGTACTTTTCCACTTTTATCAAAATTTACCACACCATAACGCTCTGGATCTGTAACGTGATATGCGTAAACAATACCACCATCCGGATCATTGTTATCCTGAAGTAACTCTGATAATCCTGTGCCGTAAAAAATATTATCGCCCAAAATTAAAGCCACTTTATCGTCTCCAATAAAATCTGCACCAATAATAAAAGCTTCGGCTAAACCATTAGGGTCTTTTTGTACAGCATATTCAAATGTGCAGCCCAAATGAGAACCATCTCCTAATAATTGTTTAAATAACGGTAAATGTTCTGGGGTTGAAATAATTAAAATTTCATTTATACCAGCTTCCATTAATGTTGAAAGCGGATAATAAATCATGGGTTTATCATAAATAGGCATAAGCTGTTTACTCAAAACCTTTGTTAGTGGATGTAATCTTGTTCCCGATCCACCTGCTAAAATTATGCCTTTCATAATTAATTATATTTTTTTAAGTACCAGTTTATGGTCTTCTCAATCCCAGACTCAAAATTTTCATCGGCTTTCCAGCCTAATTCCTTTTCAAGTTTATTAGCATCTATAGCATATCTAAAATCGTGTCCTGGTCTATCGGTTACAAAAGATATTTGCTCTTTATAACTTTTTTTAGAAGGTTTAATTTTATCTAAAATACTACAAATGGTATCTACAATATATAAGTTGTTCCGTTCATTTCGACCACCAATATTGTAAGTTTCCCCAGCTTTACCTGTTTCAAAAACCAAGTCTATACCTTTACAGTGGTCTAATACGTATAGCCAATCTCTTATATTTTTTCCATCGCCATAAATAGGAATTGCTTCTCCATTTAAGGCTTTTCTAATAATGGTTGGAATTAATTTTTCATCGTGCTGTTTTGGACCATAATTGTTAGAACAATTTGTGGTAACTACATTCATCCCATAAGTATGAAAATAACTTCTCACGACAAAATCACTAGCCGCTTTTGAGGCACTATATGGACTGTTTGGTGCATATGGTGTATCTTCTGTAAACAAACCTGTTTCTCCGAGAGTACCGTATACCTCATCTGTAGAAATGTGGTGAAATCTTGCGTGTTCAAATTCTTGTTTATAGGTATTAGGAGCAGACATCCAAAAATTTTTGGCAACATCTATTAAGTTAAATGTACCTGTAATATTCGTCTCTATAAACGCACCCGGATTTTTAATAGAGTTATCTACATGAGACTCTGCAGCAAAGTGAATAACTCCGTCAAACTGATGTTTCTCAAATAATTTTTCAATCAAGTCTCTATTACAGATATCTCCTTCTACGAAAGTATAATTAGATTGATTAACTTCTTTAAGATTCTCAAGATTTCCAGCGTAGGTTAATTTATCTAAGTTAACGTAAAAGGTATCCGGGTTTTTAACTACAATATATTCAACAAAGTTTGCCCCTATAAAACCTGCTCCACCTGTAATTAAAACACATCTATTTTTCATAATTAAGTGTGAACTTTATAAACTGTTTCACAAAAAAGAAAATACAAATAAAGAAAAAAGCTAAAATGGGAAATAGGTATATATATCCTCTAAACCATGGTGATACTTTATTTCCGACTTTTTGAAAACCAGAAATAACGTCAAAATATTCATTTTCTTGTATACGCTGCTCTTCTATAGCTTTCAATTGATCTCTAATTCGTTGTTCTTCTAAAAACAAATCGTACTCTTTAGTTGTTTGTCTATCGGTAGAAAATGAAATACCTCCTAAATCTACGTTACTTTTTATTTTTTTCGATTCGTCCTTAAGGACCTCGATATAAATGTTTTGAAGAGAATCAATTTGTTTAAGTTGGACAATTAAATTTCTTTTTTGTATGGCCAACAACGTATCTCTTCGTTGTCTCGATTTTCTAGAGAAATCGTTAGTAAAAGATGCTACAATACCGTCTTCTAATTTGTTAAATATGTTATTTTTTTTAGTATAAGCAGTTATATTAAAAAGCTTACCAGAATAAATACTTCTATTCTCTACAAACTCTTCATAAGAATATTCTTTTGCTCTTGTACTGTCTAATAATTTTAAAAAATCTTCATATTGAAGTTTACGGTCATTTTCAGTTTCAGGACCTGGTTTTATTTCAAATCTTACAATTTGTTTAACAACATCCTCCTCAATATCGAATATATCTTTTAGAGTTTCAATATTTCTACTTGCAATAAGAGCATTAAAATATTCAATATTTGTAACTAATTGATATTTGGTATCAAAATAAGGTTCTACAAGCATAGATGTTTGATACGTACTTGTTCTATTTTTATCAAAAAAGTAACCTAAAATTATAGCAATAATTAAAACACTTAAAATAATCTTCCAGCTCTTAAAAAGAACCTTAAATATATATATTATACTAGAAAACAGATACTTTAGGATGTTTCCTACAAATCTAAATAATCTACTAAGTGCATCCCCTATGTAATTAAAGAATACTATTAAATCTACCTCTTCGGTATCTTTATTATTTTTTTGTTCTGTGCTCATCTACTGTTTGAATATTTGTTCTAAAATTTTTCTTGTAATAACATATGTTGGCTTGACTCCTGAAGTTCCTAAGCCTCCAGAAGCTAAAGTACTTCCAGTTTCCAAAGGATTATCACTTGCATAATAGGCATATCTTACTTTTACCTTTGGATTTATACTCTTTCTTACTTTTGAAGCCGATTGAATAGCTTTTTGGTAATGCGCTCCTTCCATTTCTAATCCTATCACATTCCACGTGGAATTGAAAAAGAATTTTAAAATATCTTTATTTTGAAGCGATGTCCCTAGTACCGTAATCATAGAACCTTCAAAAACATTTAAATCTTCATTTTTAAAGTCGGATTTAGATAACTCGTTTTTAAATGGGTAATTATCTGCAGTACCTTCAAAAATATGTGCTGAAGGTATCATAATATCTCCTTTTTTTCCTTCTAAAATTCCTGCTTTACCCATAATAGAGATAGATTCAATATTTAAACTTACTGTTTTATCTTCTATTTGGTATGGCTTTAAAAGCTCATCTATAACTTCATAAGCCTGCTCTCCAAATGCATAATCCATGACAAATATAATAGGATTTTTAAGCTTATTGGAGTCTAAAGTTAGTTTAATATCTAATTTAGAGACATCAATTTTATTAGAATCAAAAATTTGTACATCAATATTTGTCCCTGAGGTATCTTTAATATTTATCATACCATTAGCCAAAGCAATTTTTTCTACTTTTTGACGTAATTTATCATTTGCTTTTAAACTTAATGCTTCATAAGTAGTAAATACACCATTTTTAATTTCACTTGGAAGAGCTTTTGGGGCATATAATGTGTTCATAACACTATGAAGATTAGCACTTATAATATGAATTGGTCGGTCTTCAAATTTATTTTCAACTAAAATGGTTTTAATATGGTCCGACCAGATTTCTCCATGAATATGATGACCTAAACGTTCACGTAACACCTTACTAAATGTAACTATTCGTTTTTCATTAGTTAAATGCTCCTTTATCGCCAGATGACCTAACCAATATATGATTTCAAGGAAACGTTCCGGTTTTTTATCTGTTGCAAAATTTGTATATAATTCTGATATTTCTTTAAACGTATGCCCTAAAATATTTGCGGTGTGTGTAATAGCAATCTCGCGTTCTTGTTGGCTTAATTCCTCAGTGTTTAAAATGGCATTTTCAAGCTTTTGCCAATCTCTAGAAGTTGTACCATTTTCGTCAATTAAAACACGCTTACAAATCTTTTCAGATTCTATAAACAAAAAGGTAAGATGTGTTAGAATATCATAAATCTCACTTCTTCCACGTGTAATTTCGATATTCATTTGTTCTTTATCGATGCGATAACAATGCCTGCGTCGTTTTTCTGGAATTATTGGCGTAAAGTGAGAATTTTTATAACCCTCATCACTTGTAAGGTTTATAAAACGACACTCTTCTATTCCTATTGGCAAGCGGTCTATTACATATTTTAAACCTACTAATTCTGTTTTGTCTTCGGCTATATAACCATATATTTCAGGTCTTAAAACCAATAGAGATTCTCTTAATGTTTCTCCAGAAACACCCATAGGTTTATAGAAACCTCTGTTAAAGAGATGACGCATTGTAATGTACAAACGCTCTATAGCACTGCTACTTTCTTGAGCGCGTGTGCGTTCTAATATATTTTTATTCGGTTTCATTTAGGCTGTTAGTGTTATTATTAACGACAAGTTACAATAAATATTTTGTAAGCTGGTTTGCTATAGTCCTATCGTTTGTTAATCTTGGAATTTTATTTTGCCCACCTAATTTACCTTGCGACTTCATATAATTTTGAAATGCATGCTTTTTAAGTGAACTTATTTTTAAAGGTTGAAGTACTTTTCCTTCAATTAAATCGAAATAATATGAGTTTTGTTTTTGTAAAGATTCATCAATATACTTAGAAAATTCTGTGAAGTCTTTGGGTTTATTTTCAAATTCAATAAACCATTCATGATAAGGCAAACCGGCTTCTGGGTTAATTTGCGGAGCTACAGTAAATTCCGAAACTCTAACTTGAGGAAATACTTGTAGAGCTTCTTTTAAAGCATATTCCACCTCTTTCCCTATCACATGTTCTCCAAAAGCAGAGATAAAGTGTTTAATACGTCCTGAAACAATAATTCTATATGGTTTTAAGCTGGTAAACATTACAGTGTCTCCAATATTATAAGCCCAAAGTCCTGCATTTGTAGAAATAATCATAACATAATTAACGTTTTTCTCTACATCTTTAATGGTGATTCTTTCAGGGTCTTCATCAAAAAAATGATCTGCTTTTATAAACTCATAAAACATACCAGAATTGAGTTGAAGTAACATCCCATTTTCATTTTGTTTGTCTTGATAAGCGAAAAAACCTTCGCTAGCAGGATATAACTCGATACTATCTACTTTTCGACCTATTAAATTCTCAAATTTAGCACGATAAGGTTCATAATTAACGCCACCGTAAATAAATAAATTGAAATTTTTAAAAACGTCTCCAACTTTTTTATTTGTGGTTTGCTGAATTTTTTCAAAATACATCTGTACCCAAGAAGGAATACCTGAAATAATACTCATGTCTTCTTGCAGGGTTTCTTCAACTATAGCATTGACTTTAGTTTCCCAATCTTCAATACAATTGGTTTCCCAGCTTGGCATGCGATTTTTTTGTAAGTATGCTGGAACATAATGTGCCACAATTCCAGATAAGCGTCCTAATTGAATGCCATTCTTTTCGGTTAAAATAGGGCTACCTTGTAAAAAAATCATTTTTCCATTAACCACACTACTATTACCGGTTTCTGCAATATAAAGTAATATCGCATTTCTTGCAGCTTCAATATGATTAGGCATACTTTCTTTAGTTAGCGGAATATATTTAGCTCCTGAAGTAGTGCCTGAAGTTTTTGCGAAATATAATGGTTTTCCTTTCCACAAAACGTCTTCTTCACCGTTTACTGCTCTATCTACATAGGCTTTTAAGCCTTCATAATCTCGAACTGGAACACGCTTTTTAAAATCTTCGAAAGTATGAATAGAATTAAAATCATGATCTTTTCCAAAAGCGGTTTGAGAAGCTTGTTTTATAAGTTCTTTAAATACTTTTTCTTGTGTTTTCACTGGGTTATTAGCCCAATTATTCACTTTAAATTTTATATAAGTCGCAAATGGTTTTGCTAAAATTGCTTTTAAACCCATTTATTTAAAATCTATGAAATTATTTGGATTTACCGGATAACCATCACTCCAAAGCTCAAAGTGTAAATGAGGTCCAGTAGACAACTCGCCTGTACTGCCTGAAATAGCAATAACTTCTCCTGCTTTAACTAAATCTCCTTGTTTTTTAGTGAGTTTAGAGTTGTGTTTATATACAGATATTAAACCATATTTGTGTTCTATAATAACTACATATCCGGTTTGTGTTGTGAAGTCTGAAAAAACAACTGTTCCATCTGCTGTTGCCTTAACAGGTTCATCTTTTGTTACAGAAATATCTACTGCAAAATGTTTTTCTTTGATATTAAAATTTTCGGTAATAGTTCCTTTTACAGGTCTAAACAAAATAAAATTTGCTTTTGTTTGTGCGGCATCAAAAATACTGTACTTATCTTCTTTATCTACTTTTTCTCTTAACGTAGAGTCTTGAGCATTCGGTTTAAAATTAAGTTTACTAGCTTCTAACTTTACTGAAGCAATAATAGAATCTTTAGAAACGTCTTCAGCTTTTAAATCGCCAGACAAGACTTGTTTTATAGACTCATAATATTTCTCATTAACATTTATGACATCTTGTAAAGAGTCGGTTTTTAGGGTTAATAATGTTGCCTTCTTTTTTAAAGATCTTGATGAGTATCCTGGAATATATTCTTTTAAAGGTGTAAATACAATAAGTAAAGTAGTTGCTGCAACCAGAAAAATAGAAGATAATGAAACTAGAATAAAGACGTTTAGTAGGTTTAATCTTAATGAAAACCTTTCTTCAAACGTATCTTGATTTAATAGTAATAACCTATAGTTGTGTAGCAATTTCTTGCTAATTTTTCTACGGGGTTTTCTCTTTTTTGCCATATGCTAACAAAAGTAATTAAATTATAAGTGTTTTATAGGTCCAACAGATGCTAAAGTTAGTATTTAAACGTTAATATTAAACTTAAATTACTAACTTTGTATCCTAAATTTTTTAGATATGATTTCAGCAAGTATATTTTTAGGAATGATTGGAGTACCTCAAGTCATTTTAGTAGTTGTGGTTTTATTACTTCTTTTTGGTGGTAAAAAAATTCCAGAATTAATGCGTGGTCTTGGTAGCGGAATGAAAGAATTTAAAGACGCTAGTAAGGATGATGATGATAAAAAAGAAGTAAAAAAAGATTAATTATATCATTTTACTATAAATAAAAAAACCAACGCATTTGCGTTGGTTTTTTTATTTAATTTATTTAGATATTATTGCAAAAAGCGAATTGACTTGATAATAGCTTCAAGCTCGAACATATAATCTCTTTTATTTACAGATGGTGCAAATGTAAATCCTTCTGCTATTAGGTAACGGTTATTCTCGTCATCTCGTATAACATAAGTTACAAAAGGACCTGCCATAAAAGCGTCTTTAACATCCCATGTGGCACGCATTTCAAAAGCTGGCTTGCCATCTAAAATAGTTGTGTAAAAAAATGGTGAATAAGCTTCCTCCGTTTTCATGAAGGTACCATCGGTGGGACCTGGAATATATTTTTCGCCAATACTGTCTCTAATTTTAATTATTTGCTGTACTAAAGTAGTATCAATGGTTAACTGGTCTAGAGGAATTTCGTACAACATTATATTTGTTGTACCTGTTGTAATATCTTTTCTTAACCAGAAAAAATTATTTTCTTCTTTTGCTGTTCTATAAACAGAAGGATATTTAATGGTAATTCCTAAACGCTCTTTAATAGCTTTATCGCTACTTAAAGATTTTGCAATTTGGCGTTTTCGTTCTTTAATTTCTACATCTTTAAAGGCTGTAATAATTTTACTAGCATTTTCTTTTAAGACTTCAATAATTTCTGTTTTAGAATTTCCTTTAACTACAACTACTTTCTGTGGTTTTGCATAAGTATTGTTATTAAAATCTACACCTTTTGAAGGATTTTTATCGATTTTTAGTATAAGTCGATTTTTAGTTGCAAAATCTGAAAAAACAGCTGTTGGAATTTGATTAATATTAAATAATGGCTCCTTTTGCGGCAAGCCATCTACAGGAGCAGCAAAAATATTGCGAATACTTTCGCCTATTTCAGAGTTCCAAGCATCGTTGTCTACAACAACAGAAAGGTTATTTAAATTTCCTGAAGAGTCCGACAGGATGCGATTTTTTTTCTTATCTCCATCATTACATGAGGTTAAAAAAACAAGAATTAAAAAAAATTGAATACAATATTTCATGGTGTTAGCTTTTAGAGACTTTAAGTTTCATTCCTAATTTAAGTTTAGTACCACTAATATTGTTCCACTTTTGAATATTTTCTACAGAAACTCCAGGAAATTTTTGTGAGATGCTCCAAAGCGAATCTCCAGATTTCACTGTGTAAATTTTTCCTGAGCTTGTTTTTGAAGATTTTTCAGTACTATTACTACTAGCAACTGTGGTTTTAGAAGGTATGTTCCGCGTGTAAATGGTTAGTCTTTGCCCGATACTAATATTATTATTTCTTAAACCATTCCATTGCTTAAGCTGGCTTATTCTAACATTATATTTTCTTGCAATTTTACCTAAATAATCTCCAGCCCTTACCTTATATCTAATTTTATTTTCAGATTGCACCAATTGAGGTAAAGGTTTTTCTCTCTTATCTTCTTCCTCTTTGACATAAGCATATATTTGCTCCTCATTAGCTACAAAAATGGCCATATTTTCTTTTGGAAGTGTTAATGTGTAGTTTTTGTTTTTTACAAAAGGAATAATGTCTAGTTTATAAGTAGGGTTTAAATACTGGATCTCTTCAATATCCACACCAGTCACTTCAGAAATCTGATCGAAAGAAATGGTACGTTTAATATGAATGGTATCGGTTTCAATATGTCTGTATTTAGGCTTATGTTTTATAAACCCATGTTCTTCGGCATATTCAAAAATATACATAGTCGCTAAAAAAGCTGGTACATATCCGGCTGTTTCACGTGGTAAGAAAGGTCTCAAGTTCCAGTAATTTTTATAACCACCAGAACGTCTTATTGCTTTTAATACATTTCCTGGACCTGAATTATAAGCAGCTAGAGCTAAATCCCAATCGCCAAAAATATCATATAAACGAGATAAATATACTCCTGCTGTTGTAGTTGATTTTATAGGGTCGCTACGCTCATCTACATAACTAGACACATCTAAACCATACTGCTTTCCTGTAGCATACATAAATTGCCATAAACCTGTAGCTCCAACACGAGATTTTGCTTTTGGTTTAAGTGCAGATTCTACAATTGCAAGATATTTCATTTCTAGTGGAATATCTAAATTGTCAAATTCTCTCTCGAACATTGGAAAATAATAGGTACTTAACCCCATTAAACGCTCTAAAGATTGATGCCTGTTTTTCAGAAAGTTTTTAATTACACTTTCAAGTTCTGCGTTATATTCTACATTAAAAGGTGTTCTTGCTTGCAAGCGTTGCAGTCGCGCTTTTAAAGTGTCTGTAGGCAATTCTGGATAATAAACCGCTTCATACTTTAAACCTGTTACATCCCTGTATATAGTATCGAATAAGGTATTACTATATAGTTCCTCTTTCCATTTCTCTTCGAAAGCTTCAGCTATTTGATTATCTAAAAGTGTTTGTGTGCTATCGGAAAGAATTTCTGCTGTAATGGTTTTAGTTTTAAAATCTATACCACCCACTTTCTCGGTTAACACTACTTTTTTTGTAGTTACCTGAGTTGTATCCTGTGCATTAATGGTATTAAAAGTCAGAACAAAAAGAAAAATAAAGAAATACTTAATAGTCATAGGTCTATTTAATTGTCATGTTTTAACGCCATGAGGCGTAAAATCGTATATTTATTATATAAAAAAGGGCTACTTATGAGGCAACCCTTTTATAAATGCTTTTTTATTTTTGTATTGCTGCAATTCCAGGTAATGTAATACCTTCAAGACTTTCCAGCATTGCACCACCACCTGTACTAACGTAACTCACTTTATGTTCAAAACCAAATTCTTTAACTGCAGCTACAGAGTCTCCTCCGCCAACTAAAGAAAAAGCTCCGTTTTTGGTTGCTTCTGCAATAGAGTTACCCAAAGCGATTGTTCCTGCTGCAAAATTTTCCATTTCAAAAACGCCTAATGGTCCATTCCATAAAATGGTTTTACATTGTTTTACAACTACATTGAAATTTTCTCTAGATTTTGGTCCAGCATCAAGTCCTTGCCAACCATCTGGGATTTCTTTAATATCCACAACTTGCGTATTGGCATTGTTATTAAAGTCGTCTGCCGCAATAACATCTACAGGAATATGAACTTTAACATTTTTAGCTTCGGCTTGCTTTAAAATATCTAAAGCCAATTCCATTTTATCGTCTTCACAAATAGAATCTCCTACTTTACCTCCTTGAGCTTTAATAAATGTAAAAGACATTCCACCACCAATAATTAAATGGTCTACTTTGTCTAAAATATTTTCAATAATAGTAATTTTAGAAGACACCTTTGCTCCTCCCAAAATAGCTAAAACAGGTTTTTCGCCTGTTTTCATAACTTTATCGATACTTTTAATTTCCTGTTCTAATAAGAAACCAAAACATTTGTTATCTGGGAAAAATTCTGCAACAATGGTTGTAGAAGCATGTGCTCTATGAGCAGTTCCAAATGCGTCATTAACGTAAATATCTCCTAATTTTGATAATTGTTCTGCAAAGTCTCTATCGCCCGCAGTTTCTTCATCGTGAAATCTTAGATTTTCTAAAATTAAAATTTCTCCAGGTTTTAGGTTTGCTGCGGCTGCTTCAACTTCTTCCCCAACACAGTTATTTACAAATTTGGTCTCTACACCAACAACATTTTCGACTTCGTCTACAATATGTTTTAATGAAAATTCTTCTTGAACGCCTTTTGGACGACCTAAATGTGACATTAACACACAGCTACCGCCATCTTCTAATATTTTTATTATAGTAGGTTTAGCGGCCTTGATACGAGTAGCGTCGGTAATTTTAAAATCTGCATCTAAGGGCACATTAAAATCTACTCTTATTAGTGCTTTTTTATCTTTAAAGTTAAAATCATTCAGGGTTTTCATTCTTTTTAAGTTAAGTAGTTATGTTTCAAATATAACAAAGTCGATAAACTTTTTATATATTTAAAAGACATATTATAACAACTATAATTTTTAAGTCTTTTATATTTGCTTTATGTTATTTAAAGATGTTTTAGGGTTAAATTATATTAAATCTCACCTTATTAAAAGCGTAGATCACGGAAGGATTCCACATGCTCAATTATTTGTGGGTCCAGAAGGATCTGGAACTCTAGCTATGGCGATTGCTTATGCGCAATACGTGTTATGTCAAAATACCGATGGGGAAAATAATACGGGAAATGCAGCTTGTAATTTAAAGTTTGAACAGTTTTCTCATCCAGATTTGCATTTTGCATTTCCAGTAACAACTACAGACCAAGTTAAAAAACATCCGGTCTCATCTCACTTTTTACCAGAATGGAGAACCCTTTTAAAAGAACAACCCTACGGTAACCTTTATGACTGGTATAAACGTTTAGGCGTTGATAATAAACAGGGACAAATTGGTGTAGATGAAGCTTTAGATATTATTAAAGCTTTAGCTTTAAAGTCTTACGAAGGTGGCTATAAGATTATGTTAATTTGGATGGCTGAGAAAATGAATACTGCTGCTGCTAATAAATTACTTAAACTAATTGAAGAACCACCAAATAAAACTATTTTCCTTTTAATAGCTGAAGATGAAGAGCAAATTATAAACACTATTAGATCACGTTGCCAAATTTTACATTTTCCTCCATTGGCAGAAGAAGATATTAAAAACGGCTTGGTCAAACAGTATAGTATTTCTGAAAAAGATGCTTTAGCTATAGCAAGACAATCGGATGGTAATTACAATAAAGCTTGTGATTTAGTTTATCAAGACAGTGAAGAGATTCAATTTGAAACTTGGTTTATTACTTGGATAAGAAGTGCCTTTAAAGCCAAAGGAAACAAAACGGCTATTCATGATTTAATTAGTTGGAGTGAAGAAATTGCTAAAACAGGACGAGAAACTCAAAAACTATTTTTAAATTATTGTATTAATTTTTTTAGACAAGCTTTATTACTTAATTATAACGCTAGCAGTTTAGTATATTTTGATATTAAAACGAAAAATTTTGACTTAGCTAAATTTGCGCCATTTGTACATAATAATAACATTTTAGATATTTCTGAAGCTTTACAAGATGCAATTTACCATATTGAAAGAAATGGAAATTCTAAAATTATTTTAACGGATTTATCAATAAAACTAACCCGATTACTTCACGCTAAACAAGACTAACTATGAAATTTATTTTATTTAATACTACAGAAATTATATTACTATTATTTTTAGTAATAACTTTTTTACAATCCGGAATAGACAAAGTTATAGACTGGAATGGGAATATCTCTTGGCTTAAAGAACATTTTAAAAGTACATTTTTAGGTAAAATCGTGCCTTTAAGTGTAGGTATTATTTTAGCAACTGAAATTTTTGCAGGATTGCTTTGTACTATTGGTATAATTGAAATTCTAGCTTATGGCACGCGCTATTTTGCAACTATGGGAACCGTTTTATCTTGTGTAACCTTACTGTTATTATTATTTGGTCAACGCCTAGCTAAAGATTATGAAGGTGCAAAAACCATAGCTGTTTACTTTATACCTGCTATATTTGCTTTGTATATATTTACATCTTAACTAAAAAAAGGCTCAACTTATGTTGAGCCTTTTTTTATAATTAGATTAAAAGTATTTACTTTTTTTCATTAAATTTTTTGATAATCTCTTCTGTTAAATCCTCTCCTTCAGGTCCGTACATTACACTTGCAGTATTATCGCTAGTTCCAAAAATATAATCGTAACCATTAGATTTACCATATTCCTTTACAAACTTCTTAACGTTAGAAATTAACGAATCAACTTCTGTTCTGTACTCGTTAGCTAACTGCTGCTTTTCACCTTGTAACATACGACTTAAATTATCGTTTTTCTGTTGTAAGTTTTGAGATAATTCTTGAATACGAGATTCACTTTTTAAAGTTGCTGCTAATTCACTAGCCACTTTAACCTCTTCCTGAAAAGAGCGCCCTAAACTATCAGCTTTTTTATTTAATTTTTCTTCTCTGGCAGTAAATTTAGTTTCTAAATCTTTTTTGAAATTTACTTCATTGATAACTTTAGTATTATTTACAAAACCAAATTTTTGTTTTTGACATGAGCTTAATGCTAAAGCTGCAACTAAAATTAAACCTATTTTTTTCATTTTATTATCTTTTATATTTTAAGCTGCAAATGTAATGTAAACCTAAGACATGATGAAAAAATATTAATCATAAGAATTAATTATTATAATTTTATATGTGATAGTTTAATCTTATCATAAATATGTTATTTTTAAAGGTTCTAAGAGCGTAATTTTAGAATCTACACAAACTCCCTAGAAATGGTTTAAAAAAGGCTTAAAACTTTTTAAAATACGTTTAATTGTGCTTTATTGTATAAATGAGTGAAGAAAACTCTTTATTACGTAAACTTTTTAAGTTAGATCGCAATCCTATCCAAAATGATTTTAAAAAGTTGGATTGACCTGTTTTATATTTTTCAGATAATAAAGAAACATAAAAAGCATCAAACCACATGGGTTTAGTTTGAGTAAGTTTAAGATTGAAAGCTTTAGATAAAGCATTTATACTTTTTTTGTCAAAATGCCATAAGTGTCTTGGCACATCATATGCAGCCCAATATTTTCCGTAATAAGATGCATCATCACTTTTGTAATTAGGTACCGCAACTATTAAAATGCCATCTGGCTTTAATAAGTTTTTAAATTGTTGCATATGATGTTCTAAATCTGGTAAATGTTCTAAAACATGCCATAATGTAATCACATCAAAACTAGAAGGTTTTAATTGAAATAGCTCTTTAGAATCTAATATGTTTTTTTTTGTTAGTTGACTTGCAATAGTTCTGGCTTGTGGATTTGGTTCCACTCCAGTAATATTCCAACCTTCATTTAAACAAGATTTTAAAAAATGTCCTGTTCCGCAACCAATATCTAAAATATGTTTTTGATTAGATTCATGTTGCGATTTTATAAGATTAATTTTTTGCTTAAGAGTTATTTCTCGAACAGTATGATATATTTTTTCAAATAAATTTCTTTTACTATTGGTATGCGAAATATAATCGGTTGACTCATAATATGACGCTAAGTCATTTAATTTTGGCTGAGGTGTTGTTTCTAAATAACCATATTTATTATTTTTAACCAGAGTAAAAATTTCATTAGAAACGGAATAATCTTTTACTTTTAAATTAATCATAATCTTCAAAAGGGTTATACAAATCTATATGTAATAAATGACTTAGTTGAGATGCTAAATTAGATACATAAAAATAATCTTTATGAATTACAATTATCTCATATTCTTTATCGGTTCCAATTCTTAATTCATATTTAGTATCCTGAACAGCTTTATGTATTAATAAGTAATTTGCAGAATGTTCAAATATTGAATTTTCATTAAGTTTCAAACCCAGAAACCTAACTTGAACCAGTTGTTTTTTAAATTCGAAAATATAATATTTCCTAAAGCCTAAACAGATTAAAATAAGTACACATTTTAAAATTACAGGCCAATCAAAATATAAAGTAAAAACAGGATGTATTGGAAATAACGCAATTAAAACCGCAGTTATAATTTTATAAATATCTTTATTTTTCTTTAAAACTATAGATTCCATTCCGGATGTTCCACGTGGAACACTTTAAAATTAACGCCCTAAATAAACTAATAAAACAGAAATATCACTAGGTGATACACCACTAACTCTACTCGCTTGAGCAATGGTAACAGGTTTAATGTTTTTAAGCTTTTCTCTAGCCTCTAAACTCATTGATACTAACTTAGAGTAATCAAAATCTTGTGGAATTTTAATATATTCTAGACGAGTTAATTTATCGGCATTAGCACGTTCTCGTTCAATATATCCAGAATATTTAATTTGAATTTCCGCCTGCTCTATTTCTTCGTTAACTAAATTATGCTCTTTAATATATTCAGAAACAGATTCAATTTGTTTCATATCTGAGATATCTATATTAGGCCTAGCAAACAGTTTAAACATCTTATCTTTCTGTCTCACCTCGGCAGAATTTTTAGATACTAAGATCGGATTAACCTCATCTGGTTCCACACTAGTTTCTTTAAAAAACTCCACAAATTGCATAGCTTTATCGTTCTTTTCTTCCATACGTCTTAAACGTTTTTCGGAAGCTAATCCTATTTCAAAACCTTTTGGCGTTAATCGAACATCGGCATTATCTTGACGAAGAAGGGTTCTATATTCGGCTCTCGAAGTAAACATTCTGTACGGCTCCTCAGTACCTTTTGTAATTAAATCATCTATTAAAACACCTATATAAGCCTCATCTCTTTGTAAAATAAAAGATTCTTTTTCATGTATTTTTAGAGACGCATTAATACCCGCCATTAAACCTTGAGATGCTGCCTCTTCATAACCGGTAGTACCATTTATTTGTCCAGCAAAATATAATCCTTCAACTAACTTTGTTTCTAAGGTGTGTTTTAATTGTGTTGGTGGGAAATAATCATATTCTATAGCATATCCAGGTCTAAAAAATTTGACGTTTTCAAAACCAGCTACAGAACTTAAGGCTTTAAATTGCACATCTTCTGGAAGTGAAGTGGAAAACCCATTAATATAATATTCGCAGGTATTCCAGCCCTCAGGCTCCACAAAAAGTTGATGCCTGTCTTTATCTGCAAAACGATTAATTTTATCTTCTATTGAAGGACAATAACGCGGACCCAAACTTTTAATACGTCCATTAAACATAGGACTTCTATCGAAACCTTCCCGCAACAAATCATGGACCTTCTCGCTAGTATATGACATATGGCAAGAACGTTGATGCGTTAAAGGTTTTGTAATATCGGAATATGAAAACTTTTCTGGGTTTAAATCTCCGGGTTGCTCTGTCATTTTAGAAAAATCTAAAGATCTACCATCTACACGTGGCGGTGTACCTGTTTTCATTCGGCCAGATTCAAAACCTAACTGAACTAATTGCTCGGTAATTCCAGTTGCAGCTCTTTCTCCTGCTCTACCACCACCAAAATTTTTATCACCAATATGAATAAGTCCATTTAAAAAAGTTCCGTTTGTTAAAACAACAGATTTACCTTTTACTTTAACACCAAGCGATGTAGTTACTCCAACTACTTTATGATTTTCAATTAACAAACCTGAAACCATTTCTTGGTAAAAATCTAAGTTTTTAGTTTGCTCAAGCATCATACGCCAATCTTCTGCAAAACGCATACGGTCACTTTGCACCCTTGGACTCCACATAGCAGGACCCTTAGATTTATTAAGCATTTTAAATTGTATAGCAGAAGTATCTGAAACAATACCACTATAACCACCTAAAGCATCAATTTCTCTTACAATTTGACCTTTAGCAATACCACCCATAGCCGGATTACAAGACATTTGCGCAATGTTTTGTAAATTCATGGTTATAAGAAGAGTTTTGGACCCCATATTAGCTGCTGCAGCTGCTGCTTCACTACCAGCATGACCAGCACCAACAACTATTACATCATATTCATCTTGAAACATAATTGTTCTCCATTAATTATAATGTTCCACGTGGAACATTATAAAGTATTTGTATTAAATTTACTTTTATAAAGACTTAACGCCTCGTTTTCTTTACTACGCATAAGGACTGCATCTTCTTCAGATTTATCTTTGTAGCCACAAAAATGAAATAAACCGTGACACATTACTCTTAGTAATTCTTCATTAAAAGAAACCTTAAAATCATTTGCATTATCTTGAACACGTTCTATAGAAATAAAAATATCTCCTTGTAGGTTTTTACCTACACAATAATCAAAACTAATCACATCGGTTAAGGTATCGTGATCAAGAAAATCCACATTTAATTTATGAAGATAATCATCATCACAAAAAATATAATTCACCTCATTTAAAACACATCCTTCATCTTGAATAATTTGTTGTAACCAATTAGAAATTTGAGTTTTTAAACCTAACTCAAAATCTGTTTCGTAATGAAATTCAATCATCTTTTAAATTAAAATACTGTTGCACTTTTTCTTTATAAACTGGCTGCAAAGGTAAGTTTTGTTTATTTAAAATTTCAGTGGTATTAAAATAAGATTTCGCTTTACGAATTGAACTATCTGGTGGATCCTGGAATTCTTTTTTATTTGTGTCCGATTTTCGCTTTGTATCTTCACCTTGTTGTAACACCGCTTTTTCAAGTTTTAAAAGCTGGTGTTTAATATTTTTCATTTTTGAAACAGTTTCATCGGTTATTCCATTGTTTAATAAATCCAACTCTAGACGTTCCATATCTTTCAAAAGTCTTGAAGCATCACCATTTTCTTTTAAACCATCTTTCTCTAAACGCTTATCTAGAGCTTCACGTAATTGCTGTTGCTCTTGGTAAATTTGAAATAATTCACCATTTAATGCCTCATTAAGTTTTTGTTCTTCACTTAAACCATTTTCATTACCAGAACCTTGTTTACCATTTTTACCTTTAGAACCATCTTTGCCGTTAGTTCCGTTATCTCCGTCTTTACCAGAACCCTTTCCATTTTTACCAGATTTACCATTTTTGCCTGAAGAACCATTACTACCACTACTTCCATTTTCGCCTTGTTCACCATCTTGACCTTCTTTTCCATCCTTTCCAGATTCACCCTTTTCCCCTTGCTCTCCTTCCTGACCTTGGTCTCCTTCTTTGCCTTCCTTACCTTCTTTCCCTTTTTTATTAGCCTTCTCCATTTTTTTAGCTAATTCTTCCTGACTAATAATAATGTCTGGTAGAGGCATTCCTCCTTCGCCAGAACCAGGTGAGGGCATTCCCATTTGCATATCCATAGCATCCAAAGTGTCACTTAACAAATCTGCCAACGTATTAGTAGACGTGATAGCGTATTGCTGGTAACCAACACCTTGGTACAAATCATTTTCTGAAAAACGAGCTAAAGCTTTATCGATATTAAAATATATATTTTCTATTTCGGTATTTACTTTTTCTGATATTAAAGGTTGTCTTAATGATAATGCAAATAGACTATCATCAATATGCTCAAAATTATTTTTAAGCTCATTTTGGGTTTTAAGCAACTTAGTATATTGGCTATTATTTGTTTTAATTTTAGAAAATTTAGTCATATTCTCTTCTTCATTAAAAGAAAATACTAATAAATTGTCTAGGATTTGACGTAACATCTCTCGGTCTTCCTCCATTTGTTCTCCTGCAGAAGATTGCATATTCATTTTCATGGACATACTCATTTTCTTCATTTGTTGGGCAGCACTTTTTTGTTTTTTCTTAGCTTTAGACTTTGCTTGTTCTTTCTTTTCTTTACTTGATGAAGATTCATTTTCTTCTAAAGCTTCAGAAGCTTCTTTTTGCTCTTCAGAGATAGTGTCTTCAGCATTTTCGTTACGATTGGTGTCTAAAGGAGATTTTAAGTCTTTATTATCCTTCTCTAGTTGATCTAACTCCTTTTTTAAATCGTTAAACGCTTTATTAAGTTTTTCCTGAGAATCTTGTGTGTTTTCTTTATCTTTTTTAGAAAGCTCATCTTGTTGTTTAGCTAGGTCATCCAACTTTTCAGAAATTTGTTCTAATTTCTTTTTAACATAATAACGTTTTGTCATTTCTAAAATTTGTTCCAGACTGCGCTTTTGAGATTTTGCTTTTTTAGCTAGCTCATCTAATTTTTCAGTAAACTCTTCTTTAGAAAATTTTTCTTGCAATTTTCGAAGCTCCTCAAGCAGTTTTTCATCTTTTTTAGCCTGAGCTTCATTTTCTTTTAAACGCTTCTTTAAATCTTCTTTAAATGCGTCTTTTTCCTTCTCTTGAATATTTTCTTTCTTAAACTCGTCTAAGTTTTTTTGAAGAGATTTATTAATTTGTTGAAGTTCTTTTTTTTGTTCTAACTGACGCTCTAAAAATTGATTTAATTTCTTTTTGTCTGAAAAATTTAATTCACTTTTTTCTTTTTGAGTTTTAGATAAACTTTCTAAACTTTTTTCTTCTTTTTTAAATTGCTTGATAGATTGCCCTAAAGCATCAATACTTTTATTCTGATCTTGGAGTTGTTTATCTGTTTCCTCAGATTCTGTTCTCTTACGGTAAGTAAATGTGCTACTTTTTGTGGATTTAGAGGATAAACCATTATCGAACACCTCAAAATACATTTCATAGGTTTTTCCGGATTCAATAGGAAGATTTTGAGGAAATGTGCTTAAAAATTCAGAAAAATTACTTGAAGCTATAGGAATGTTTTTTTTAACAGCTTTGGTTTCTTCTTGAATAGGAAAATACACCAATTGCAAATGTTTTAAACCATAATCGTCCGATGCTTTGCCATAAAAATAAAGGGTTTGCTGGTCTAAAGAATCTGTCTTTACTTGAACATTTAATTCTGGGAACTGATCCTTTAAAACTTTTAAGTTAAAAGACAAATTTTCATAATTTTTCAAGGTTGTATTGCTTGAAGATATGGTATAATCCAAAGGATTATAAACGCGTTTAGACAAATTAAATCTATCTGCTTTAGCTTGAGTAAAATTTAAAGTATCTGAACTTAAAAGCTGGATTTGATTACTATTGGCACTTTTAATTTCCCAAGTAACTTGAGTTCCTTCTGGCACAACTGCATTACCAATACTTTTAAGTGTTTCTCTGGTTTTACCTGTGTAAGCTGGGTAATCTAGAATCATATCAAAACTTACCACTTGTGGCGCATTTATAATTTGGATGGTATAAGGACGAGAAGTAACCCCATTGGCAGATAACCGAAATGTGATTGGAGCAGTCAATTGATTAAACGTAAAGGTCGATATCCCAAGCTCTGAACGTTCTAAAAAATAAGTTTCATTATTATACGAAATACTTATAGTTTCTGGAACAACAGTACCTGCTGTTTCTACTTTAAGCGTAAACGGTTTATTTTCAATAGTATTTAAATCGGTATTTAATACAAAAAATTTAAATGGTGCAGGTGGCTCGTAAGCTAAATTATAATTTACAACACGTGTGTAACTGTCACTAAACCAGTTAAGCTTACCAGAAAACCAAAAAGCAGTTACAATAAGCACTGGAATAAGCGCATACTTAACATACTTTACATTGGTTTTATAATTTACTGCGTTTTTAAATGGTATAGGCTGTAACTCATTAGACTTCTGCTCTATGCTTGCCAGCAGTAAATCCGATTGTTCTGATGTGCTATTTAATTGTAAAACATTTAAAAGCTTATCGCTAACTTCCGGAAAATGTTCTCCAATAATTTGAGAGGCCTGAGAAAAGCTAATCCCTTTTTTAAGGTTAAAGAGTTTCGCTAATGGTATAGCAACAAACTTATAAAGTAACACTAACTCTACACTTATAAACACCCAAAAAAGAAGTGTTCTTAATCCTGAATTTAACCAGAACACATGCTCTATTAAAAGAATAAATATGATATATAAAGCACCTAAAGTGAAGAATAATAATCCTCCTTTAATAAGTTCATTTGTGTAATATTTCTTTACAAACTGAACGAGTTTTGATTGTAAGTTACTAAATGAATTCACTTTAAAATAAATCTGTTTACATAAATAACCTCTAAAATACATATTTATTCTGTGCTAAATGATTACAAATGCTTCATTTAACGTAAAAATGAAGGCTTGTAAAACTTTATAGTTAACCTATAACCTATATCTTTGCAGTCTTAAATTCAAAAAAATGACTAAAAATGTACGCGTGCGTTTTGCACCAAGCCCAACGGGTCCTTTACATATTGGAGGCGTAAGAACAGCCTTATTTAATTATTTATTTGCTAAAAAACATGGTGGAACTTTTATTTTAAGAATTGAAGATACCGACCAGAAGCGTTTTGTTGAAGGCGCTGAAGACTATATAACAAAAGCACTAAACTGGTGCCACATGGTGATAGACGAAGGGCCAAAAAATCCTGGAAATTATGGACCATACAAACAAAGTGAGCGTAAACATTTATATAGACAATATGCCGATCAATTAATTGAAAGTGGAAATGCCTATTATGCATTTGATACGGCTGATGCATTGGATGCTCATAGAAAAGACCACGAAGAAAAAGGAAAAACTTTTATATATAACTGGCATAATAGAGAGAAACTAGAGAATTCTCTAACACTTTCTCCGGAAGAAGTCGCTGCTAAAATGGAAGCTGGTGAGGATTATGTAATAAGATTTAAATCTCCTGAAAATCAAACACTTCATTTAAAAGATATTATTAGAGGTGATATAAATATAGACACCAATATTTTAGATGATAAAGTTCTTTTTAAAAGTGACGGTATGCCAACTTACCACTTGGCTAATATTGTTGACGACCATTTAATGGAAATTTCTCATGTGATAAGAGGTGAAGAATGGCTACCTAGTTTAGCACTACACTATCAATTATATGATGCATTTGGTTGGGAAAAACCAGAATTTGCACACCTACCCCTATTATTAAAACCAACAGGAAAAGGAAAATTAAGTAAACGTGATGGCGATAAGTTAGGTTTCCCTGTATTTCCTTTAGAATATACTGCTCCAGACGGTACTGTATCCAGAGGTTATAAAGAAGATGGTTATTTTAGTGAAGCTGTAACTAATTTCTTAGCGTTTTTAGGCTGGAACCCAGGTACTGAACAAGAAATTTTTACTATTGAAGAACTTATAGCTGCATTCGATTTAAACAAAGTTAATAAAGCTGGAGCACGTTTTGATCCAGATAAAACCAAATGGTTTAACCACCATTACATGCAGGAACAAAACAATTACGAACTTGCAGAAACATTTAAAGCGCTATGTCCTGAATTAAAAGACATTGATATTAATTATATTGAATTGGTAGTCGATTTAATTAAAGAACGTGCTACGTTTGTAAATGAATTTTGGGGCTTAAGTCATTTTTTCTTTGTTACTCCAGAGCAGTTTGATGATAAAGCTTTTAAAAAAGCTGTTAAAGAAGATACGAAACCATTATTACAAGAATTAGTAACGCTTTTGGAAGGTATTTCAGAATTTGAAAAAGAGACCATTCAAACTACCGTAAAAACATGGATTGGTTCTAAAGACATTGGTTTTGGAAAAGTAATGATGCCATTACGTTTGGCTTTAGTTGGCGAATTAGCTGGTCCAGATGTGTTTGATATCATGTTTATGATAGGACAAACGGAAACTATAAAACGTATAAAAAAGTTAATTGAAGCTTGTTAAACAGTACTTTAAAAAGTAAAAAGCGAGTTAAATGAAATCATTAACTCGCTTTCTTTATTTAGAACAATATTTATTTAAAACGAAAACATAGCTGTCAAAGCCAGCATACTTTGATTTCCTTTAAATTTTTTATCGATATTATCTGAAAAATCGTTGTTATTTAAATTTCCTAAAATATTAGTAAACCCATAAATATATTGGGCTCTAACTTTTAAATGAGAGAATCCTGCTGTTATTCCTACAGCACCATTAACATTAAAGTTATTGATATCTTTTATATTATCTGCTGTAACGGTAGTGTAACCATCTAAAATAGCATTTTCGTAAGTATCATCTTTTATTTCCAAATCGCTATTGTATTGTAACATAGGACCAACATCTAATGTAACATACTCACTCAATAATTTAATATGCCATAAAAAAACAACTTGAGCAGTAAACACTTTATAATCAACACTAGTATCGGATAAAGTTAGACCTAAAGGTTTAGAAGCAATACCTATATTATTTTCAGACAGTTGCATGCCATAACTTACATTAAACCATTTATGAGGTATTTCTACCGTAGCGCTCATATTTACTATCCATCCATCCTTTTCTATAGTCGAAAAATTATCCGTTAAAATATCAAAAGAAGTAATACCACCTCCAATTGAAAAACCATTTACAATATTAACGGTTCCTTTAGCTTTTCGTCTTTGTGCTGAAGAAAGTGTAACAAAACATAGTATAAGTACTACTAATAGGTAATTGCGTTTATTTTTCATAATAAATAGATCTAGGATGAGCAAATATAGCGTAAATTAGTAAAGATTTCATTTTAACCATTAAAACCAAATACTATGTTATTTATTCCTTTTATTGTTTTAGCCTTAATTATTGTATTTACAGGCCTTTTTACAGTCAAACAACAAAGTGCCGCTATTATAGAACGCTTTGGAAAGTTTGAAAGTATAAGACACTCGGGATTAAAACTAAAAATTCCGTTAGTAGACCGTATAGCTGGTCGTTTAAGTCTAAAAATTCAGCAATTAGATGTCATTGTTGAAACCAAAACCTTAGATGATGTATTTGTTAAACTTAAGGTTTCTGTACAATACAAAGTAATCTCAGAAAAAGTTTACGATGCATTTTACAAGTTAGATTACCCGCACGAACAAATTACATCTTATGTTTTTGATGTGGTGCGTGCCGAAGTACCAAAAATGAGATTAGATGACGTTTTTGTGAAAAAAGATGATATTGCCTTAGCTGTAAAAGCAGAATTAAACGATGCCATGATGGATTATGGTTTTGATATTATTAGAACATTAGTAACAGATATCGATCCAGATCCACAAGTTAAGATAGCTATGAACCGAATTAATGCTGCCGATAGAGAAAAAACTGCTGCACAATATGAAGGTGATGCACAACGCATTTTAATTGTAGAAAAAGCTAAAGCTGAAGCAGAAAGTAAACGTTTACAAGGACAAGGTATTGCCGATCAAAGACGTGAGATTGCAAGAGGATTAGAAGAAAGTGTTGAGGTTTTAAATAAGGTAGGAATAAATTCTCAGGAAGCTTCTGCACTAATAGTAGTCACACAGCATTATGATACATTACAAGCAATTGGTAGTGAAACAAATAGTAATTTAATATTATTACCAAATTCGCCACAAGCAGGTAGTAACATGTTAAATGATATGGTAGCAAGTTTTGCTGCTAGTAATCAAATTGGTGAAGCTATGAAAGAAGCTAAATTAAGACAAGAAAACAAAGACTAATTTAGAATTTATCATAAAAAAAAGACCATGAAATTTCATGGTCTTTTTTTATGATTTACTATGACTTATTATCTTTATAATTTTTAATTAATTCTTCCAATTCATTCATATAATTCTCTAAACTTTTTGAATCTATTTCAGCATCACTATTATCACCTTGTGGTAATGTAATTCTAGTCTCATCCAAATATTTCTGTAATTCTGGATATTTAGTTTTAATTTCTGTAGTTAACATTGAAATTTTTGTTAGAACATCTTGTTGATTTGCCATAATTTTAGTTTTTAATAAAGATACAAACCGTATTTTAAGCCCAACTATAGGTTTTATTAAAGGTTTATTAAAATTTTATTCTATTATCTTAAAATACTATTTATTAGCGATTTTTTACTACTCAAAATAGAATACCATTATAAAAAACGTCTTAAACCAGTAATATCAACAAAATTTTAATATTTTTTCTAAATATTTTCAGCTCTAAATTTAACAGTTAATATAAAATTTTACACGACAAACGGTGCTTAAAAAAGGTTAAAGTGTGTTTTATTAAAATTATCAATTGGAAATACTTAAAAAAAAGTTAATAAAACTAAACTTTTTACGCTTATCGATTAATTAAGCTGTAGAGCTAAAAATACAATAATTAACTGTTAAACAGGGTTTTAATAATTATTACTGTATATATTTTTGTATAAAATTACAGTACAATGAATAAAATAATATCCACCATTTGTCTTTTCTCATATCTTGTAGCTTCTGCACAAGTTGGGATTGGTACTATTGACCCTAGGGCGGAGTTACATATCGCTACAACAAATAACGGTATACCTGCATTACGCCTAGAACCACAAACTAATCCTGTAGGAACAGATTCAGGACAGCTTGCAGTAATAGATAATGAGTTATTTCTATACGACCAATCAAGAGGAAAATGGTTAAGTATTGAGGCTAATAAATACTCATTTGGTCTAGAAGATGGGGCTGATAACGAACCATTAGAATACGTGGGTGACGTACAAAACAATGGTCCAAAAATAAAAGAAAACTCAACCATTGTTTATGTATCACTAAATGCACGAAATGGACAAGATGGAAAAATGATACAAATGATTTTAGATAATGTTAACGTTCCATTTAACCCAGATGCTAATGTAAATGGCTTACTAAGGTTAGACCCATACAGTTATATAAATACTAATTTTAATATGGATATAAATGCCGGACAGGTATTAAAGTTTTTTGTTACAGGTGCAGGTGCAGCTACTACAGATATTACAGTAGACGTATGGATAAAAAAAAGAAAGTAGTATGAAACCACGTATTTTTATTTTATTATTCTTTTTTGTATTGTCTACTTACGCACAAAAAGTAGGAATAAACACCACGCAACCCCAAGCCAAACTAGATATCAATAATCAAGAAAACGGTTTACCTTCGTTGTACTTAATGCCCCAAACATCGCCAATAGGTTCAAGTGATGGTGAATTCGCTGTAATTGGTGATAGACTTTATTTATACAGTGCAAGTAAAGGAAAATGGCTTTCTGCAGAAACTAGTTTATACTCCTATGCCGAAGATGGAATTGCAGCAACACGTCTGGAATATACCGGTGATGTAGAACTTACAGGGCCTAAAATACCCATAAATGGAACAATTGTTGAAATTAACATAAGAGCAGAGGTTGCTTCTCCATTAAAAAGAATACAGTTAGTTATTAATGGAATTCCTGTTCCGAACAATGATACTAATCCAAATATTGATGGAACTCTCGCTTTAGATGCTAATGGCGAATTTTTTACAAACACCTATAATTTAGATATTAATAGTGGAGACATTTTAACTGTAACTCAAGGTGGCACTGGAACTTTAGTAAATGTTTTTGTAGATATTGTCATTAAGTGGAGACAATAGTAAAATTTTAATTTACAAAAGGGTGGCGTTCTTGCCATTCTTTTTTTGGAGTCATTAGTTTTACACACCATTTTAATATCCTATTAAGAAAGCGATTGGTGTGTTTCATATACATCACCATTTCTAAAGGCTTTGCTCCTACACTACTCTTTATTTCCATTGCTGTTCTTGCAAAAATAATATGCTTGTAATCTTGCTCTATACCATGCTTAATCATGCGATACAACATATTTAAATAAATTTGATAGGTATAATTTAACTCGTTATTATAACCTAAAAAATAGGTGTCCAAAGTGTCATTATGTTTTATTAAACTAAAAAAACCAATCAATTTTTCGTTTAAAAAATAACCATAAATATAAAAATCCTCTTGAAGAAAATGTTTTAAAGTCGTGAAGTGATGCTCTGGTAATTTAAAGAGGTTTATTGTGGCATTAGAAGCAACTTCATTATAAAGTTTAAAAATTTCAGGCTCAAAACGCTCTATTTCAACTTGATTAAGAAGGCGAACACTAAGCGCTTTACCTTTCTTAGATGCTGTGGTAAAACGTCTGCGGTATTTTTTATTTAAACCCTTTACATAATCATCAAAACTATTCCATTGAGGTGGAATATTCATCACCATACTAGGCTGAACATTAACCTTAAAAAAATGATTCTGTTTTAAAAAATTATCTTGAGAATGAATTCTATCGGTAATTTCATAATCCTTTAAAAGAATACATTTAACTCGCTTATTTGTTTCGGCTTTAATACGTTTTGAAAGTTCATCGATTGCATTATAAACTGTTTCAAAAAATAAATCTAAACTAAAATTAGAGCTTACAAAGTAACTATGCTGTCCAGTCTGTAGTAAATTTCCTAAAACAATAATTTGTCCTTTCGAAACAAAGTTAACTGCTTTAAAGATTTGTTTTTTTAATGATGAATTGGCTTCATCCAGAGAAACATCCAAATTAAAATCGACATGCTGTAAAATGGCAATTCCACAAAGAGCTTCTTCATTAAAAACCGCTATATAATAGGGTTTAATGGTGTTTGGCATACCTAACTCTGTCGCTCTTAAAAACCTGGTTTTTAAGAAAAGATCATCATCCTGCAATCCATCCCAAGAATCTGGAACATCGTTAATAGAGCTAATTAAAGTATAGGTAACCAATAGGAATTAAAAAAAGACTGAATTTAATGTAATTCAGCCTTTTTATGTGTTAAAATTTAAAAAATTATACCCAGCCGCACACAATTGCTCCCATTATAGTTAAAGTAACTAGCCAATATCCTGAATTAACAAAAATATAAGTCCAACTTTTACGCTCAAACAAACCGTTAATTGCAATTACAGGAAAAAAAAAAATACGCCTGCTAAAGCACCATGTAACGCACCATGCCTAAACGTTCTAAATGCCATACCATAGTCTGCCATAAATTGATGAAAAGATGGTTTTGCAAACTCTAGATCTCCACCCGTTAATTGGATTGCGCCTGTTTGGTGATTGGTAAGTTGTTGTAAAAAAAACGACAATAAAAAAGATAAAAATAAGGTAATCCCAAATATAACTGCCATATTTCCCTTTTTCATTTTAGCTTCTGTCATTTCTGCTTCACGCATCCAAACGCTTCCAAATAATTTAGGACTGTACCATAAAAAACCTATAATTAAAGGTACAATTGCAGCAACTAAAATGGCTAAATAATTCATTTCCATAGTTTTAAAATTAAAAGTTAGTTACATTAAAATTAATTAAAAACTTCCTTTGTTTAATATAATTTTGAAAAAAAACTGTTTTGTAGGTAAAAAGTTAAACAGTTTAAACTCTTTAGTATTCTATATAAAAAATCCCTAATTTTGCATCAAATTAGAACATATTTTGGTAAAAATAGGCGACATAGAATTACCCGATTTTCCTTTGCTTTTAGCACCTATGGAAGACGTTAGTGATCCACCATTTAGAGCGTTATGTAAAGAACAAGGCGCAGATGTGGTATATACAGAATTTGTGTCTAGTGAAGGTCTTATTCGTAATGCTGCCAAAAGTGTTATGAAACTTGATATTTATGAAAAGGAACGTCCTGTAGGCATCCAAATATTTGGAGCCAATATTGATAGTATGCTGGAAACCATAGACATTGTTGCCCAGTCTAAACCAGATATTATAGATATAAATTTTGGCTGTCCTGTTAAAAAGGTGGTTAGTAAAGGAGCCGGAGCTGGTATTTTAAAAGATATTTGCTTAATGGAGCAATTAACTGCCGAAATGGTAAAGCGAACCAACATTCCTGTTACAGTAAAAACCCGTCTGGGTTGGGATCATGATTCTATACGTATTTTAGAAGTTGCAGAACGTTTACAAGATGTAGGTTGTAAAGCTATAGCTATACATGGACGTACCAGAGCCCAGATGTATAAAGGAGATGCCGACTGGAAACCTATTGCTGCCGTAAAAAATAACCCACGTATGCACATTCCCGTTTTTGGAAATGGCGATGTAACCTCTCCAGAGCGCGCAATGGAAATGCGCGACGATTATGGCTTGGATGGTTGTATGATTGGTCGTGCAACTATTGGAAATCCGTGGTTTTTTAAGCAAGTAAAGCACTTTTTTAATACAGGTGAACACTTAGCTCCAATTACTATACAAGAACGCGTAGAAGCTGCCAGAAGACATTTACAGATGGCTATAGACTGGAAAGGAGAAACGCTTGGTGTTTTTGAAACGCGACGTCACTATACCAATTATTTTAAAAACATTCCACATTTTAAAGAGATGCGTATGAAAATGGTAACCAGCGACAATTCTAAAGATGTTTTTGCGGCTTTTGATGAGGTTTTAGAACATTTTGGGGACTATCAGTTTACCGAGTAGTTTTCTATTGTTTTGGCCAAGTGCTAAAGCACCGCGCTATACGTTTTAGTTTTGTAAAATTTCTAATAAATTTTACAAAAGCTACCACTGCTATCGCTCTTGCGGTAACCCTATTTTAACAAATTCATTCAATTTTTGTCCGTTCGAGCGGAGTCGAGAACTTAATAAAACACTCCATTTAACCGTCATTTCGACGATAGGAGAAATCTATATAACTTCTAAAATCTAAATCAAATTTTTGTTAGTACTTGTGTGAGGTCTCGACTACGCTCGACCTGACATATTCTTATGTTATTAATCACTAAACTTTTGTCCGTTCGAGCGGAGTTAAGAACATATTAAGTAAAAAAATTATGAATACACTAAAATATCGCAAGAACGATTGAGGCTTTGTTGGAGCTCTTTTTTGTTTGTTGCAGTTATGCAAACAAAAAAAGCGACTGCCGAAAGCGTGTTGGCTTTGCCACTTGCCCTACTTTTTATAATTTATGAAGTAAATTTTTAGAAATACGGCTACTCGCAATTTTAGAGGCTATAACGCCTAAAACAGTAATAGTTACAAATACGATTACAAAATTCATCAATTTAATAGCAACCGGATATGGTAAATTTGGCGTTAACATAACCAATGAAAAGCTGTATTGCAGTTGTACAATGCCATAGCCTATAACTAAGCCAATAAATCCTCCTAAAACAGACATTAAAACGCCTTGCATAAAGAAAATATTTCTTATCTGACTTATGGGAGAGCCTAAATTATATAATGTTGAAAGGGTTTTACGCTTGTCTAAAATCATCATAACAATTGACCCAATAACATTAAATAAAGCTATGATAAGGACTAAGGTAAAAATTAAATACACCGCAAGATTTTCGGTATTTAGCATTTTATACAAGGCTTCGTTAAGTTGCGAGGTGTCTTTAATTCTAAAATTTTTACCTAAAGCAGTTTCAATTTGTGTTCTGGTTTCTGAAGATAATTCGGGGTTTTTAAGCTTTATTTCTAATGAAGAGACTTGATTATCTTTATAGTCTAATAAGTTTTGAGCTGTATTAAAACTGGTAAAAATGTATTTATTATCTAATGCTTCATTTAAGCTATAAATGCCCACATTTATAGCAGAAAAGGTATTAAAAGCCTGGTCTTCTCTGGTAATTTGACCTTTTCCTGGTTTAGGTACATAGATGTTAATAGCCTTTCCATAATCTAAAACTCCAATAGATAATGCACTTGCAATCCCATAACCACTTACAATTTGTGGTGTATTTTGTGTAAGCCAAGAACCGTTATAAAGTATAGAATCTGTTAAAGTAATTTTTTCGTAATTCTGGTCTACGCCTTTTATAAACGCCATAACCTGCTTGCCTTCTGAAGTAGCAATAACACGTTCTTCAATAATTTTAGAGTAAAGGTTTATATTATTTATAGCTTTTAAATCGGTTGCCATTTTAGGCGTTAATTGGAACGATTTACCACTAACACTTTCTACCTTAAAATCCGGATCTATAACACTAGTAAATTTTAGAGTAAAATCTCGTAATCCCGAAAATCCGGACAGCACAATAAACAAAGAAGCTGCACCAAGTATAACACCAATTAAAGCAATATAGGTTATAAAATTAATCGCATTATTACTGCTCTTAGATTTTAAATAGCGCTTAGCGATGTAAAGGGCAAAATTCAACCTATTGTTTTTTACGTTTTTCTAATAAGTCGCGGTTTGTAATAGGATTATCTGTACGCTTTAAAGATTGCTCAATTTTGTCAATATGTTCTAAAGAATCGTCTACAAAAAATTCTAAATTTGGCATACGACGTAATTGGTTTTTAGTACGTTGTGCCATTTCATGACGTATAAATGGAGTATTAGAACGAATACCTTCTATTAATTCTTTAGCTTTATTATTAGGAAAAATACTTAAGTAAACTTTAGCAACTCCTAAATCTACCGTTACTTTTACTTTAGATACAGATATAATTATACCACGCATACCACCTTGTGTTGCTGCGGTTTGTAAGATATCGGCTAAGTCTTTTTGTAAGACCGTGCCTATTTTTTTTTGTCTTTGCGTTTCTTCCATAGTGCAAAAATAGTGTTATTTAAAGATTTAAGTACTTTTGTAAACAAAAATTATACCTAACCTAAAGATACATTTTTTATGAATAACATAGAACATATTGGCATTGCTGTTAAAAATCTTAAAGATTCCAACGCGTTATTTTCAAAATTATTTGGGAAACCTCATTATAAAGAAGAAGCTGTAGAAAGTGAAGGCGTTAATACATCTTTTTTTAAAGTAGGGTCTAATAAAATTGAATTATTAGAAGCTACAAACCCAGACAGTCCTATAGCAAAATTTATAGAGAAAAAAGGTGAAGGCATCCATCATATTGCATTTGATGTAGATGATATTGAAGCTGAGATTAAACGCCTTAAAAATGAGGCTTTTATCGTACTGAATGAAACGCCTAAAAAAGGTGCCGATAATAAGCTGGTAGCCTTTTTACATCCCAAAAGTAGTAATGGTGTTTTAATTGAATTATGCCAAGAGATTAGATAACTAAAATTTTTCTTGCTGAAAATTAAAATATGTAGTAATATTGCATCCTCGATTGCGGTCCTATAACTCAGCTGGTTAGAGTATCTGACTCATAATCAGAAAGTCCCTGGTTCGAGCCCAGGTGGGACCACTTCAATTGACAAGCCTTTACAGTAATGTAAAGGCTTTTTTTTCTTATAATTATTTAATCACTCAACGAAAGGCACCAGTTACTCATTTAAACTTTTTAATATAACGCGTTTTCTTAATTTTGATAGTATGATGAAAACAACTTTATTATTTAGTGCATTGCTTGTAGTATTAAATGTATCGGCTCAATTACGGGGACCAGATTCGTTTAAATTTAGGTTTATAGATAAAGAAGAACTCATTATAAATCCTGTAATAAGAGTTTCATCCAAAAGTTTACATAGAACGCAAAATGGACTTAATTTTAAAAAAGATGCATTAGATTTTTATAGTCACCACATTTCAAAAAATGAGCATTTAATAATTGCCAATACTGTATTTTTCCCTCTAATAACATGTATTGAAGCAAGATTGCATAAAAAAGTGATGAAGCTTATTATTTTGAATTTTAACTTTATGATGCCAGAATACACAAATGCTAATATCATTTTTTCGGAAGGAGATTATTTATATATACCCAGTTATAGTCAAGGAAATCAAATAGAATCTTTATCGGACAAAGCAGAAAAAATAAAACTAATAAAAACTTCTAAGAATTTCGAAATTTTTAAAAAAGTAAAGGCTCTTAATTGTTCAACAATAGATACGTTGTTTCAAGTAAGAGATAAAAATAATCAGCTCATTTTAGTAAAAAACTATATAAATACGTATTTAAATTCTACAACTAAAGATCAATTTGAGGACGTTATATTACCTTATTATCTAAATAATGACATAAAAGGTTATGTGTATCTGTCTACAAATAAAAACTCCTGTGAATATCTACAATTTACCGAAGAATTATTAAAAAAATTCAGTTTAAAAAAATAAGTAAATGAAAAAATTAATGCTTTGCATCTTCACATTAAGTATCACCTTAACGTCCTTTAGCCAAGCTAGTAATAGCGGTCATTTTGAGTTAACCGTACATTTTGATACCGATATACCTATTGAAACGATAGTACCTCACTATTTTAAAACATCTGGCAATGTTTTAAATAGTGTTAGTTATTCGATAAATAAGTTAGAAAACTCCATGACATTAAAAGGATATAATAGCTACATTGTTAATGTAAACTTTCCTCTACTTGCATTTATGGTAACTAGCTCTAACATACCCGAACATGAAATTAAACCTATAGAAACCAAAAGGTTCTATTACCTCAGTTCGCACAATGTTAGTTCATATACAGGCGAACAAAATAAACACATTTTCTTTTCTAAGAAAAAAGAACACTTGGTAATTATAGCCAGTCAAAAAATTAACCATGCAGAAAACGTACACCAAACTTTAGAATTAAATAAAGTACATTATTACGATGGAGACCCCATGAATCTTTCAATAACAAATGAATTAGTCAAAATCAATCGGTTATGAAAAAATTAATTTTTTGCAGTCTTTGTTTATTAGGTTCTTTGGGTTTAAATGCTCAAGATGGCGTGTTTTGGGGATATACCGTAAAATTAGAATTTGAAACATTTCAATTTAAAAAATCAACAGATAGTATTGTTTCTATTAAATTTTATGAGAATACCTCATCAGAACCTTATTTACCAAGTCGTGGAAACTGTTATTCTGGAGTAAAAACAAGTGGTACTAATAGTTTTAATTACATCATATCAAAATCTTGCTCCGCTATTGGTGGGCCAAATTCCTTCTTAAAAATTAAACCGCCAAACCTTTATTTGTATTTTACCATTACGTCTAAAGGCTTTAAAAAACAACCTTATACATACGTAAAAGTAATACCAATTTATTTTTCAGCTACAGAAAAAAATGGAGCAATATGGAACTTAAGTCAGATAAATTTAAAAGACTATTTACATATAGACGCTTTACCTAAAGCAATAAAAGTAAATAATTTAGAAAATTTTGAGTTTATAAGTCCGAGTTTATTAGATGTTGAAGTGTTTTCTTTAATTGAACTGAACAGTAATGATGAACTTTAAACTTGCCTTTTAGAAAAATGATTGTAAAATTTCTTTACTTTTGTTTTTAGACTAATAACTTCTATGGCTTTATATCCTCTAAAATTCGAACCTATTTTTAAATACCGCATGTGGGGTGGTAATAAATTAAAGTCTGAACTTCATAAAGATTATGAGGAAGATTGCATAGGGGAATCTTGGGAAATTTCAGATGTGGAACATGATGAGTCTATTGTTGCATCTGGTAACTTAAAAGGAAAAAGCTTAAAAGAATTAATTTCAACGTATAAAGATGACTTTTTAGGTAAAAAAGTTTACGAACAGTTTGGAGAGAAATTCCCATTACTTATTAAGTTTATTGATGCCAAAACGCCACTTTCTATACAAGTTCACCCTAGTAACGAGGTCGCAAAAGAGCGCCATAATTCATTTGGGAAAAATGAAATGTGGTACATTATGCAGGCCGATAAAGATGCTGAAATTATTGTAGGTTTTGAAAATGACACCAATAAAAAAGATTACCAAACACATTTAGAAAATGGTAAGGTATTAGAGTTAATGCATCATGAAAACGTTTCAAAAGGCGACACGTATTATATTCCAACAGGACGCATACACGCTATAGGTGCAGGAGTTTTGTTAGCAGAAATACAACAAACATCAGATATTACCTATCGTGTTTACGATTATGATCGTGTAGATGCTTCAACAGGTGAAAAAAGAGAACTCCATAATGATTTGGCTTTAGATGTGATTGATTTTAAACGTCAGGATTCTTATAAAACCAATTATGTATCAGAATTAAACCAATCTAACCAACTCGTTCATTCACCTTACTTTAAAACTAATTTCTTACCTATTAATGGAGAAATTGTAAAAGACTATTCCACTTTAGATTCTTTTGTTATTTTAATGTGCGTATCTGGAGAAGCATCATTAATATGTAATAATATAGATTACAAAATAGCGCTAGGAGAAACTATTTTAATTCCAGCTACGATAACTTCTTTTAAAATTGAAGCCAAACAAGCTGAGCTATTAGAGGTTTTTATGTAAATTAATACGATAACTCATAATGTGTTTTGAGGCTATCTATATTAATTGTAATTTTAAAGTCTACTTTAAAATTTATACATGAAAAAATTATTTATACCGTTACTTTCAGTAGCATTCGTGTTAACTTCTTGTAATTCTTCTCAAGAAGCAGTTGCACAAACAAACACTCCACAAACGCCTTTAACATCTAAAACCTCAACATACTGGCAACAACATGTTGACTATGATATGAGTATTGATATGGACGTGAATACCTTTAAATATAAAGGAAATCAAACACTTAAATACACGAACAACTCTCCAGATGTTTTAAACCGAGTCTATTACCATTTATACTTTAATGCGTTTCAACCAGGTAGTGAAATGGATGTGAGATCTCGCAGTATTGCAGATCCAGACCGACGTGTTGGCGATCGTATTAGCAAATTACAACCAGATGAAATTGGGTACATTAAAGTAAACGCTTTAACCCAAAATGGTACAACTTTAACGCATGAAACGGTTGGTACTGTTTTAGAAGTTAATTTAAGTAAGCCAATCCAACCTGGGGAAACTGTAACATTTAAAATGGATTTTGATGCTCAAGTTCCTGTACAAATTAGACGTTCTGGACGTAATAATGCCGAAGGTGTTGCTCTTTCTATGACACAATGGTACCCAAAATTAGCCGAATATGATTTTGAAGGTTGGCATGCAGACCCATATATTGGTAGAGAATTTCATGGGGTTTGGGGAGATTTTGATGTGAAATTAACCATAGACAAAAATTACGTGGTTGGTGGCACAGGTTATCAACAAGGTGAAGCTAAAATAAATGGGTCTAAAAAAACACTTCATTTTAAAGCTCCAAAAGTACACGACTTTACTTGGGCTGCAGATCCAGATTTTATTCACGATACCATGCAGGTTCCAAATGGACCATTATTACATTTTTACTATAAAAAAGATTTAGAGCAAACCTATTTAGATAACTGGAAAAACTTACAACCTAAAACGGTAGAGTTAATGCAGTATTTTAGTGAAAACATTGGTAAATATCCTTACGAGCAATATTCCGTTATTCAAGGCGGCGATGGTGGAATGGAGTATGCTATGTGTACTTTAATTACAGGACAGCGTAAATTTGGTAGCTTAGTTGGTGTTACGGCACACGAATTGGCTCACAGTTGGTTTCAGTTTTTATTAGCCACTAATGAAGCTAAACATGAGTGGATGGATGAAGGTTTTACCAGCTATATTAGCGATTTGGCTATGAATGAAGTTATGAATGAAAACAAATCATTTCCTACTGAAGGTGCTTATAAAAGTTACTATGGTTTAGCTAAATCTGGTATAGAACAACCGCAAAGTACGCATGCCGATCGATATAATTATAATGGAGCTTATGGTGTTTCTGCCTACAGTAAAGGTGAAGTATTTTTAGCACAATTAGGTTATATTATAGGTGAAGAAAACTTAGCTAAAACCCTTAAAAAGTATTTTGCAGATTTTTCATTTAAACACCCAAGACCTATTGATATTATTCGTTCTGCCGAAAAAGTATCTGGTTTAGAATTAGATTGGTATTTAATGGATTGGACACAAACTACAAATACAATTGATTACGCAGTAGATAGTGTTGAAGGTTCTAAAATTACTTTAAGTCGTAAGGCTTTAATGCCAATGCCATTAGATTTAAAAGTTGAATATACTGATGGTACAACAGAAGATATATACATTCCACTACAAATGATGCGTGGCGAAAAACCTACCACAGCAACCATTTTAAAAGACTGGGCTTGGGCATATCCAACCTATGAGTTTACAGCAAAAAAAGCGGTTAAATCTGTAGAGATTGACCCTAAACAACGTATGGCAGATATTGATAAAACAAATAATAAAAAGTAATATCAAAATCTCTTTAATAAAAAAACCACCTAAATTAGGTGGTTTTTTTATTATAAAGCTTCAATAATAGCTTCTAAGTCGGCACGTTTTTTATAATCGGCATCTACATAATGATAAGTAATTTCTCCAGCTTGATTAACAACATAGGTTGCTGGAATTGGAAGTTGAGCTTCTACTTCCATATCACTTTTCGATAATTCTATACCATTTTCGTAATAAATATTTATTAAACTTGGCGGTAACGTATAAGCCAAACTTAATGCATTTGCATATTTATTATTCACATCAGACAAAATCGTAAACTTTAAATTATTAATTTCTTTTGTTTGAAAAGATTGATTTGGTAATTCTGGTGTAATAGCAATTAAACTATAACCTTTATCAACAATATCTGGTAAAATACGCTGTAATGCTTTGAGTTGAAGATTACAAAAAGGACACCAACCACCGCGATAAAAGGTAATGACTAAAGGGGTTTGTTTAATTAAATCATAAATCTTTATTGGAATTCCATTTGAATCTATCAAACTTCCATTAGGAAGTGAGTCTCCAGTTTTTAACGTTCTGGTTAATAAATCACTAGATTTTAAAGTTCTTACGGACCAATCCGTAATTTGCAAATACTCTTTTGAAGCGTTTTGTTCATATTCGCTTACAAAAGCCTTTAGTTGGTTAGTAAAAGACATTGTAATAATATTTAGTTGGTTAAAAAGACTTAATTTTGAATTCTTCAAATCAAGATTAAATCCTAAGATAACTAAAACTTCTCTATATTTACCAATAATTATGGATTTTACTTACAAAAAAAACGAAAAACTTAAAAGTAAAAAGGCTGTAGACCAGATATTTACAAACGGCAAGTCCATTTCGGCATATCCTTTGCGGTTAGTTTTTGTAAAAAATAATACAAGTTTAAAAGTTGGTGTTTCAGTAAGTAAGCGAAATTTTAAAAATGCTGTTCACAGAAATAGGATTAAACGCTTACTAAGAGAGGCTTACCGCTTAAACAAATCCGTATTATACGATAATCAACTTACAGACTATGCTTTTATGATTATTTATAATCATAAAGATATGCCAGATTTTGAACTAATTAATGAAAAAACTAAAAAACTGTTTCATAAATTTATAGAACAAAATAGAGACGTTACAAACTTCTAAATCCCTAAAAATGAAGAAAAAAATCGTTCAATTTATAGTTTTACCAGTAGTTGCTATATTCATTTTTATATCAACAACAGCTTATAATAACGACTTCTTTGAAATTGCAAAACAAATAGAAATATTTACCACGCTTTTTAAAGAAGTTAATATGAATTATGTAGACGATACCAATCCTGCAGATTTAATGGATACCGCTATAAAAAGTATGTTGGAAGATTTAGATCCTTACACCAATTTTTATAATGAGCAAGATGTAGAGGCAGAGCGTATAAGACGTACTGGAGATTACTCGGGCATTGGTGCACATATTGCCACTTTAAAAGATAAAGTAGTCATTATTGAAGCTTATAAAGATTATCCGGCAGATAAAGCAGGTTTAAAAGCTGGAGATGAAATTATAAAAGTAGACGGAACACTTCTAGCAGATTATAAAGAAGATGCTTTAGATCTTCTAAAAGGCGCTCCAAATAGCAAGATTAGTGTTGAATATTTCAGACAAGGCAAAACATTTACTGCCGAAGTCTCAAGATCTGAAAGAGAAATAGATGCAGTTCCTCATTTTTCATTAATTAACGAACAAGTAGGATATATTGTTTTAAGTAAATTTAATCAGAAAACAACCACTCAAACTATATATGCGCTTAAAGATTTAAAGGCTCAAGGTGCTAAACAAATTATACTAGACTTAAGAGGTAACCCTGGAGGTTTGTTAAGTGAAGCTGTTAATATTGTAAACTTATTTGTTCCTAAAGGTCAGGTTGTAGTTACAACTAAATCAAAAATTAAAGAGTATAATAAAACCTATACCACTCAAAATGAGCCTTTAGATTTAAACATTCCGGTAGTGGTGCTAATAGATGGTAAAAGTGCTTCCGCAAGTGAGATTGTAGCTGGTACTTTACAGGATTTAGACCGAGCGGTTATAGTTGGATCAAGAAGTTTTGGTAAAGGTTTGGTACAACGTGTAAAGAAGTTAACGTATGGGACACAATTTAAAGTGACTATTTCAAGGTATTATACGCCTTCAGGTAGATGTATTCAGGCATTAGATTATAGAAACAGAGACGACAAAGGAAATGCTATAAGAAAGAAGGAAGATAACTTTTCAGAATTTACAACTAAAAATGGACGAAAAGTATTTGATGGTGGCGGGGTAATGCCAGATAAGGTTTTAGCGAATACTAAAAATTCTGCTATTACAAGAGCGATTTTAGATAATCAAAGTATTTTCGATTTTGCTACTGAATTTTACTATTCTAATTCTATTCCTAATATTAATACTTTCAAGTTTTCGGATGCTCATTTCAATGAATTTAAAAACTTCTTAAAATCTTCTGGTTTTAATTTTAAAACAGAAACCGAATTGGCTTTAGAAAAAGCATTAGAAGTCGCAAAAAACGAACAATTAGATGATGATATTAAGAAAGACTATAATGCATTACTAAAAAACATTGAAGCTTCTAAATTAGAAGCTATAGACGACAATAAATCGCAATTAGTAAATTTACTTACGGAAGAAATTGTAAAACGTTATGCGTATCGTGAAGGTTTATATGAATATTATAAAATTCATAACGAGGAAATTAAAACCGCAAGTGCTATATTGCAAAACCCAAATACCTATAACAGTTATTTAAAATAAATCGACCATGTACTTTAAACACACATATAAATTAGTCTTCTTATTATGTATAGGATTAATTTCTAATGTTATAACAGCTCAAAAAGACTATAAACATGATGTCTATTTTGATACCGATAAATATGAAGTTCCTTTAACTGAAGAAAACAGATTACTGCTTTTTATATCTACTCTAGATACTTTAAAAGTAAGTAAAATTGCTATTTATGGCTTTTGTGATGATAGAGGTACTAACGATTATAACTTAAAATTATCTCAACAAAGAGCCGATAAAATTAAAGATCTCTTTTCTGGTTATGGTATAGATGAAAGTCTTATTACCAACGTTAATGGAAAAGGAGAAATTTTATTAAAGGTTATTAAAGAAGCCGAATTAAACCAAATTAGAGGTTTAAATAGAAAAGTTGAAATTTTGGTATCTACTGTTGCTAAAAAGAAAGAAGAACTGGAAGAAGAGAAACTTGCTGAAAACAGCAAAATGCAACGAACCATTGACGATTTAGATAAAGATTTGATTCAAAAAGGTGATAAGCTTCTTCTTGAAAATATTCATTTTAAAACCAACTACAGTTATATTACAAAAGAGTCTAAACCTGTTTTAGAAAAAATTGCAGCGGTATTAAAAAGAAATCCACATGTGTATTTTACAATAGAAGGTCATGTGTGTTGTACAGAAGGCTCAAGAGATGCTATAGATAAAAAAACAAAAAAACGTAACTTATCGGTTGCCAGAGCACGATTTATTTTTAATTATTTGGAAGACCAAGGAATTAATAGAAACCGAATGAAATATGTTGGGATGCGACGTCGTTATCCACTTGGTGGTGACCCAGAATTTGACCGACGTGTAGAAATACTAATTACGTATATAGGCAAACGCAGATAACAAAAAAGCTTCAGAATATAACTGAAGCTTTTTTTTAAGATTTTATCATGGCCATATGCGGAATACCATCTTCTAAATAGGATTCTCCAGTAGGTTTAAATCCTAAATTGGTATAAAATTTTTCTAAATAACATTGTGCAGAAATTTTAATTTCGCTTTCATTAAATATAGATTGTATAGCTGTAATAGAAGCCTCCATAATTTGATAACCATACTTGTGTTGTCTTTCATTTTTTGCTACCACTACACGACCAATACTGGCTAATTCAAAATAGTCCTTAGGTTTAAATAAACGCGAATAAGCCACTACTTTATTATTTTTATAACCTATTACATGAATGGCTTTTTGATCCTTATAATCGATATCCTGATAAACACAATCCTGTTCTACCACAAAAACTTCGCTACGCAATTCTAAAATAGCGTATAAGTCTTCTGTGTTTAAGTCTTGAAAGGTTTTGGTAACTATTTTTAGCATTTTTTTTTTATTTAACTGAAATTGAATTGATAAACATATATTGCAAAAACGATAGAAGCGGCATCCTTTTTGGGCTCTTTTTAGACCAAAAAGATATAGCGTATAGCGTGGTGGCTTGCCATTTGCCAAAAAAGCTTAATCCTGGACAATCACATCTTTTGGATCTTTTTTATTAAACTCGGGTTGAATAGTAATATGGTTAATATTAAATTGCTCGTGCAAAAGCTGTTCAATTTTCTCTAAAATTCTATTAAATTGAGTGGTTGTAACGTCTGCTTCTAAATCTAAGTGCGCTTCTAAATGTAATTCGTTATCGCTTAAATTCCAGATGTGTACATGGTGTAATTTTTTTACCTGATCTAAGGTATTTACAGCATTCACTACTTTTTGAACATCGATATGGTCTGGTGTAAACAGCATTAAAACTTTGGTAGAAACCTTTAATAAATCGTAACCCACATAAACCAGATAAACAGCAATAGCAAAGGTTAACACACTATCTACCCAGAATAACTGGTAAAATTTCATAAGTAAACCGCCCACTAAAACGGCAACACTTGCTAACATGTCTGTTAATAAGTGTAGATAAGCACTTTTCATGTTCATGTTAGATTTAGCATCTTTTTTTAATAATAACACACTAAACCCGTTAGCTAAAATACCTAAAATGGAAAGCCAGATTACCACTTCGGACTCTATCTCTTGAGGCTCCTGAAAACGTTTTATCGCTTCAATAATTAAAAGTATAGCAATAACAATTAAACTAACTGCATTTACAAAAGCAGCTAATACTTCGGCACGTTTATAGCCAAAGGTGCGTTGTAAAGATGCTTTACGCCGGCTTAACTTATTAGCTATATAACTAACAATTAAAGAAATAACATCGCTAAAATTGTGTAACGCATCGCTTAACAAACTTAAACTTCCAGATAACAATCCACCTATAACTTGTGCTACCGTTATAAGTATGTTTAAAAGTATAGAAATAAATAAATTTCTACCTTTTAACTCTGGATGAGCATGGTTATGTGCGTGCGAATGCCCCATAATTTAAGAGCAGGCAATCTTATTAACACGGTTTTGATGTCTTCCGCCTTCAAACTCGGTATTTAAAAACGTATCTACCATATCTACCGCTTGATGAATGGCAGTAAAACGAGCAGGAATACATAATATATTGGCATTATTATGTTGGCGTATTAAACTTACAATTTCTTTAGACCAGCATAAACCAGCACGCACGTTTGCGTATTTATTAGCGGTCATAGCAACACCATTGGCACTACCACAAATAAGAATACCAAATTCTACTTTTTTATCATTAACATCTTTAGATACCAAATGTGCGTAATCTGGATAATCTACACTATCAAAACTATCGGTGCCATAATTATTAATAGTGTAACCTTTAGCTTCCAGATGTTTTACAATAGCTTGTTTGTAGTCGGTTCCTGCGTGATCGTTTCCTATAGAAATTGTCATAATATATGTATTTGTTAAGAAGACAAAGTTAATAATAAGTCATAACTATAATAACTTTAAAGACTTAAGATATTGTATTAATTTAATTTTGATTTTTTAAAATCTAACTTATGTTTAGAATTGTTAATTACGGTTTATTTTCATTTAATTACTTGTTAATAACTGTTTGTAGTTTCTTAAAACTTTTATTAGGAATATCCGTAAAAAATTACAAACCAAAATTGAGAATTACTATGCAAATAAGTTAACCAAAATTTTTAGCGAAGTTGTTAGCGTTAAAATTTAGGTTTATGAGACTTAAAATTTTAAATACTTATAAAAAATTAACGGTTAACTAAGGTTATTAACAACTGTTAATAGCAAACTCAAAAGAGTTCATATATAAGCTTTTAAAGCGATTTTTAACTGTTAATAGTGGTTTAATAAAGAACCCATAAATTTTAAACCAAGAAAAAATTAAAAAAGTTATACCGCTATTAACACAACATAATCATCATTATTTTTTTTTAAATTTTTAAAAGAAAAGATGATTAATATATAATAGTTGTTAATAAGGTTTGAAGCTTAAAAAAATACATAAAATTAGGTATGGTTTAGTTTTATTTAAAAACATAATTTTGAAGGTTAATTATAATTTAAAAAACTATGAAACAATTTTTACTTCTATTAATAATCCCTTTTTTAAGCATAAGTCAAGTACAAATAGGTCAAGATATAGATGGAGAAGCAGCAGGAGATTTTTCTGGTTTTAGTACAGATATTTCGGGTGATGGAACTATAATTGCTATTGGATCGATAAATAACGATGGAAATGGTTCAAATTCCGGTCATGTTCGTGTTTATGAAAATCAATCTGGCGTTTGGACACAAATAGGTCAAGATATCGATGGTGAAGTAGCTGAAGATCGTAGTGGTTGGTCAGTTAGTATATCATCCGATGGTTCTGTTGTAGCTATTGGAGCAATAAATAACGATGGAAATGGTTCAAATTCTGGTCATGTTCGTGTATTTGAAAATTTGAATAGCGTTTGGACACAAATTGGACAAGATATAAACGGAGAAGAGGCAGGAGATACTTTTGGAAGATCTGTTGATTTATCAGAAAATGGAAATATTCTTGCTGTAGGAGCTGAAAGTAATAATTCAAATACTGGACATGTTCGTGTATTTGAAAATTTAAATGGAGTTTGGACACAAATAGGACAAGATATTGATGGTGAAGCAGTAGGAGATTTTTTTGGTGGATCGGTTAGCTTAAGTAATGATGGAAATATTATTGCTATAGGAGGGAGAAACAATGATGGAAATGGTTCAGACTCTGGTCATGTACGCATTTATGAAAATTTAAATGGAGTTTGGGCACAAATTGGACAAGATATTGATGGTGAAGCTTCAAATGATTTATTTGGAATTTCAGTAGATTTAAATGATAGTGGTAATATCTTAGCTGCAGGTGCAATTTTAAATAGTGGTAATGGTTTTTGGTCTGGTCATATTCGTGTATTTAATAATTTAAATGGAGTTTGGACCCAAATTGGTCAGGATATTGATGGTTTGAACTCACAAGATCAATCTGGTAGATCTGTTAGTTTAAATAGTTCCGGTAATGTTGTTTCTGTAGGAGCAAGTGATAATAGTAATGGCTATGCTCGTGTTTTTGAAAATATTAATGGTAATTGGATACTGGCAGGAAATATAATAAATGGAGAATCAGCATTAGATAATTTTGGTTTTTCCGTAAATTTATCATCAAACTCTAATAATGTTATTATTGGAGGTTATACTAACGATGGAAACGGAAGTAACTCAGGCCACGTAAGAATTTTTGATATTTCAGGAATTACTTTAGCATCAGACAATTTTGTATTAGATAACTTTAACATATCACCAAACCCAACAACAGATAAAGTCACTTTAAAATTAAATTCTAATTTAGAACTTCAACAAGTTACAGTTTATAATTATTTCGGTCAAAATATAAAAACAACACAGTCAACAGAAGTAGATTTAAGTGATGTTTCAACAGGTGTTTATTTTATAGAAATAGAAACCAATAAAGGAAAAGCAAGTAGAAAAATAATTAAAAAATAAAGTTATGAAGTACATTTTACTCTTAATATTATTTCCTTTTTTAGGATTTAGTCAAGTACAAATAGGCCAAGATATAGATGGTGAAGCTCCAGATGACCAAAGTGGATTTTCTGTAAGTTTATCTGCGAATGGTACCATAGTAGCAATTGGAGCAACCCGTACCGATGGAAATGGTTCTACTTCAGGACATGTAAGAGTTTTTGAAAACCAAAGTGGTGTTTGGACTCAAATAGGACAAGATATCGATGGTGAAGCAGCTAATGATTTAAGTGGATATTCAGTAAGCTTATCTTCTGATGGTTCTATTGTTGCAGTTGGAGCTCCTTCTAACGATGGAAATGGTTCTAATTCAGGACATGTAAGAGTTTTTGAAAACCAAAGTGGCGTTTGGACTCAAATAGGACAAGATATTGATGGTGAAGCATTAGGAGATTTAAGTGGTTATTCTGTTAGTTTAAATAATGATGGTAATATTTTAGCTATCGGTGCAATTCAGAACGATGGTAACGATTTTTTCGTTGGCCATGTACGTATTTTTGAAAACATAGTAAATACATGGACACAAATAGGACAAGATATTGATGGAGAAGCAAATTTTGATCAAAGTGGCAATTTTATAAAATTATCTTCAAATGGAACTATAGTAGCTATTGGAGCAATGTTAAACGATGGTAATGGCACAGATTCTGGTCATGTACGTATTTTTGAAAACATAGCAAATACATGGACTCAGATAGGACAAGATATTGATGGAGAAGCAGCAGCAGACCAAAGTGGTCACACTGTTAGTTTAAATAGTGATGGCTCTATAGTCTCTATAGGAGCTATATTAAATGATGGTAATGGCAATAATTCAGGTCACGTAAGAATATTTGAAAACCAAAATGGTGTTTGGACACAGATTGGTCAAGATATTGATGGGGAAGTTTCAGAAGACCAAAGTGGTCATTCTGTTAGTTTAAATAGTGATGGTTCTGTAATCGCTATTGGAGCAATTTACAATGATGGAAATGGCTCAGATTCCGGTCATGTGCGTGTGTATGAAAATCAATCAGGCACTTGGACCCAAATAGGACAAGATATTGATGGAGAAGCCGTAGGTGATTTTAGTGGATTGAGCGTATCTTTAAGTAGTGATGCTTCTACTTTAGCTATTGGTTCACCATTCAATGATGGAAATGGAACAGACTCAGGTCACGTTCGTGTTTACGATTTATCAGGAATTACTTTAGCTTCGGATAGTTTTGTATTAGAAAATTTTAGTGTATCACCAAACCCCACAACTGATAAAGTTTCTATAACACTAACTAATAATTTAGAGTTAAAAGCTGTAACCATTTACAATTATTTCGGTCAAAAAATAAAAACAACACAGTCTACAGAAATAGATTTAAGTGAATTCCCAACAGGTGTTTATTTTCTAGAAATAGAAACCAATAAAGGTAAAGCGAGTAGAAAAGTGGTGAAGAAATAAGCTGTAAGCTTTAAGTAATAATTTATAAAAAGTTTTAAGCCTTGCTATGTATTTAGTGAGGCTTTTTTTGTTTTAAAAAGTACATAAAATTAGGTATTTCATAAGAGTGTAAGACTTATTAAATTTATAAGAATCTTAAAATCAATTTATTATGAAAAAATTACTTGTATTAAGTGTATTTGTATTTTTATTATGTAGTACAAGCATTATAGCCCAAAATAGTTGGGGTTCTTGGCGTACCACAGACTGTCTAAAAGGTTTAGACTTTAGAGTAAAACGTGGCGATTATAATAAATATGCTAAAAAATATAAATGGTTTATAGAATATAAAAACCGTTACAGAGATAACATTCATTTTAGTACCATTGCCGTGTCTCCAGATAGACGCTCGGAAATTAGAAGTTCTGGTAAAACTACTAATAGATTACATGCAGATGGAAATGGTGGAACTGTACAAACTTATTTTCTAATAGATGCTTCATCTTCCATTTATGTGCACATAAATAGAATAAGAATAAACGAAAAAGATTATGGAGTAGATTATTACGACTGTGATAATTAAAGTTTAGTTCACTTAAATTTTAGAAGTCAGTTAATTAATAACTGACTTTTTTATTAAAATAAACTTAACAAAAATGTCATTTAATTATAAAAGTGTAGCTTTGTAAAAATAATAATAGTGTTTCCTCTTCTTCACCATACTATTATTTATCAATTATTTAATACAATAATTGAATCAAACATTAAAAATTCCTATAACTTTAAGGAATGATTACATAAAAAATTACATGAGTAAAAAGAAAACTAGAAAACCATCACATAATCGCGTTGCCAACCTATCGGATACTATTTTAAGTATCTTAAAAAAAGATAGAAATGCAACTTATAATTATAAACAAATTGCATCAAAATTAAACATTACAGATGCTAGTGGACGCAATCAAATTATTAAAAAATTAGCAGCTTTAAAACAAAAAGGAGATATTGAAGAAATAGATCGCGGCAAGTTTAAAGCTATTAATAATACCGAATATTATACTGGAACTTTAGATATGACCAGTAAAGGTTCTGGATATGTGATTTGCGAAGAATTTACAGACGATATTTACATTGCCTCAAACAATATTAACCAAGCTTTAGACGGCGATACGGTAGAACTTTACATATACAAACGCCGTAAAAACGGACGTATGGAAGGCGAAATTACCAACATAATCAATCGTAAGAAAAGCGAATTTGTGGGTATTATTCAAATACACGAAAAAAAGAATTTTGCATTTGTAGTTCCAGACGATTCTAAAATGTACACCGATATTTTTGTACCTATTAACAAAACCTTAAAGGCAGAAGATGGCGATAAGGTATTGGTAAGGTTGGAAGAATGGGAAGCAAAAGCTTCTTCACCTAACGGAAAAGTTATTAAAGTGCTTGGAAAACCAGGTTTACATAGCACAGAAATTCATTCTATTTTAGCCGAATACGGTTTACCGGCGGAATTTCCTCAGGAAGTTGAAGATTTTGCCAATTCTATTGATTTAGAAATTAAACCTGAAGAAATTGCCAAGCGTCGCGATATGCGTAAAGATTTAACCTTTACCATAGACCCAAAAGATGCTAAAGATTTTGATGATGCGCTGTCGTTTACAGTTTTAGAAAATGGAAATTACGAAATAGGAATTCATATTGCCGATGTGTCTCATTATTTACAAGAAGGCACTATTCTGGACGATGAAGCTTATGAACGTGCTACCAGTGTATATTTAGTAGATCGTGTAGTACCTATGTTACCAGAAATATTAAGTAATGGTGCGTGTAGTTTAAGACCACATGAAGAAAAATATACGTTTTCTGCCGTGTTTGAAATGAACGAAAAAACCGAAATTCTAAACCAATGGTTTGGAAGAACAGTTACTTATAGTGATGCACGTTTTGCTTACGAAGAAGCTCAGGCTGTTATAGAAAGCGGTACAAATAATATACCAGCAGAGGTATCTTTAACCGGTGAAGCCTATAATACTTCGGAAGATATTTCCTATGCCATTTTAAAATTAGACCAGCTTGCCAAAAAAATGCGTATTAAACGTATGGCACATGGGGCTATTTCTTTTGATAAAGTTGAAGTTAAATTCAATTTAGACGAAGATGCTAATCCAGTTGGCGTATTTTTTAAAACCAGTAAAGATGCTAATAAATTAATTGAAGAATTTATGTTATTAGCCAATCGTAAGGTATCCGAATTTGTAAGTAAGAAAAAACCAGAAAAAACATTTGTGTACAGAGTTCATGACGAACCAGACGACACTAAATTAGCATCCTTACAAACTGTGGTTTCTCGTTTTGGTTACAAGCTTAACTTTAAAGACAGAAAAACCACTACAGCCTCTCTAAATAAACTTTTAAGTGATGTTAATGGTCGTAAAGAGCAAAATTTAGTAGATACACTAGCTATTCGTACCATGAGTAAAGCCGAATATACGACCAAAAATATTGGTCATTATGGTTTAGCGTTCGATTATTACAGTCATTTTACCTCACCAATCCGTCGTTATCCCGATGTTATGGCGCATAGATTATTACAACGTTATCTGGATGGCGAAAAAAGCGCCAATGGAGAAGTGTATGAAGAGAAATGTAAACATTCGTCTAACATGGAAAATCTAGCTACAAAAGCCGAGCGTGACAGTATTAAATACATGCAGGTGAAATTTATGCAAGATCACCAAGATGAAGAGTTTTTAGGTGTTATTTCCGGAGCTACCGAATGGGGAATTTATGTAGAAATTATTTCTAATAAATGTGAAGGTATGGTAAGAACCAAAGACATAAAAGGCGATTATTACGAGTTTGATGCAGAAAATTATGCCATAGTTGGAAGAGATACCAAACAAGTGTTTCAACTAGGAGACGAAGTCATCGTAAAAGTAAAAAACGCCGATTTAGTTAAAAAACATTTAGATTTTACTCTAGTTGGGAAACCGGAATAAAAAGTTTTAAAGCAACTTTCAATAAATCCTTTAGAAAACACTAATCTAAAGGATTTTTTATTTTAAAATTGTGTCTGGTCGAGCGAAGTCGAGACCTCATTCAAGATATGAAAAAGTGTCAATTCGAGTGTTTTAATTTGTAGCGTAGCGAAAAATTAAAATGTATCGAGAACCTTTTTCATTAAAATTTATTTAGATTTACTTCTCAACTAACCTCTAAATACTACTAAAATGATACTTACCACCACAAATTCCGTAGAAGGCTATAAAATAATAGAATATAAAGGTTTAGTTACTGGAACCTCATCTAATGTTAAAACCAAATTTTCATTTAAAACAGAAAAAAACTTAGACATTAGCTCAGAGGTTATTAACACAGCGCAAGAAGAAGCTTTTCAAAAGCTACAAGAGCATGCCGAGTTAAAAAATGCCAATGCAGTTGTAGGAATAAGTGTAGATTTTGAAAATTTTCAAGGTTCTTATTTTTTCGTGACGGTAATAGGAACAGCTGTTCATATCGCTAAGTAATTCATAAAATTTTCTTTACTTTGTAGTAAACAGCTATATTTTTATGTTAGACGATATAATTGCGGGAATTCCTTTTGGTATTATACTTTCCTTTACCATAGGACCTGTTTTTTTCGTTTTATTAGAAACTGGTGCTACAAAAGGCTTTAAAAGCGCATTGGTTTTTGATGCTGGCGTTATTTTAGCCGATATTTTATTTATCCTCGTAGCATTTTACAGTACCGAAAATTTAATAGATAAAGTTAAAGGCGATAGTAATTTTTTGGTCTTTGGTGGCGTATTACTTATTATTTACGGCATAATTTCTTTCCTAAAAGCTTCAAAATCTTTTAAATCTATTGTTAGAGAATATCAAGAAGTTCATATTCAAAAAGATTACTGGAAGCTATTTGTAAAAGGATTTTTACTAAACTTTATAAATATTGGGGTTTTAATAGGTTGGTTAGGTTTTATTGTTTTAGCCAACTCCTTAACCAGTTCTTACAATGGCGTTTTTCTATTTATTTGTGGAATGTTAGGAAGTTATTTTGTGGCCGATTTATTCAAAATTACTTTGGCAAAACGCTTAAAACGAAAATTAACTCCTAAACGCATTTTTAAAACTAAGAAAATTATAGCACTTGTTATTCTTGGATTTGGCATATTACTACTCGTACAAGGTTTTTTCCCAAAAGAAAAAGCACGTTTGCAACATAAAATTGAAGCTTTAAATCCGTTGGATTAATTTTTTTTAAACAATTAAAAAAACACATCGATATATTTTTTCCAATCCGACTGCGATTTAATATTTAATTTCTTAATTATATTTCTTCGGTGTGTAATTACGGTGTTTTTAGATATAAATAAAGCTTTAGCAATTTCTGTTTTATCTTTGCCTTCACCAATTAATTTAATTATTTCAATTTCTCTTATCGTTAATAAATCAAAAAATTGTTTATTATGTACTCTAAAGTTTAAATGTTTATTTAATTTTTTTAGATATTTTATGGTTTGTGGTAAATGTCTATGTTCAACATCAAAACTCACCTTACTTTTGTCATTAAGATGGTCTATTTTAAGGCTAGTTTCTGTAATATTCTCTTCTAGATTTTTTTCGTGTAAAAAAGCCAAAGCCTTTTCTGTACATATAAAATATCTAGGTTGTAAAACCGACTTTACTTCGTTAAAAGAATTTATAATAGACAAGTATGCAAATTGTTCTTTAGGCACAGTAAAAGCAAGTTTACGCAAACCAGCTTTGTATTGAGGGACTAATATGTGCTCTTCTATCCAATTGTACATCTCTTCAGGGATTTCTAAATCGAAATTATCTTGAATCCAAAGTAAGCCTTTTGGTTTATACTTAAAAAATAGGTCTAAAAAATGTTTTAATTCATTTTTAAAAACAGAAGTATTTAAAGGTTTAGTTGTCCAATTTTGTATTAATATATTATTACTACTATAAATTTCTATATATGCGGAAGCATAGATTTTCGTCATTTTATTTTAATTATAAGTTGGTTGTGTTTGAAAAATAGTGATAAAATAATAATTAACAAAAAAATACCTAGAAGTAGGTATTTACAATAATTAGTTAAAAATATAACTTTGTAAATATTTAAAAATATTATTATGAAACATTTTTTACTCTTTTTAATCATTCCATTTATTAGCTTAAGTCAAGTACAAATAGGGCAAGATATAGATGGTGAAGCGGCTAATGACTCTAGTGGTAGTTCAATAAGTTTAAATGCAATAGGAAATATAATAGCTATCGGTGCAACTAATAATGATGGGAATGGTAATTTCTCTGGACATGTACGAATTTATGAAAACCAAAGCGGTAATTGGATGCAAATTGGTCAAGATATAGATGGAGAAGTAGCAGATGACAGAAGTGGTCGAAGTGTGAGTTTATCATCAGATGGTGGCATTGTTGCTATTGGAGCAAATTTTAACGATGCAAATGGATCTGAAGCCGGTCATGTTCGTGTATATGAAAATATTGCTGACAATTGGATTCAGTTAGGTCAGGATATAGACGGTGAAGCTTTAGGTGACTTGAGTGGTCAATCAATAAGTTTAAATTCAACTGGAAATATTATTGCTATCGGTGCTCCTCATAATGACGAAAACGGTGCTAACTCTGGTCATGTTCGTATATTTGAATATGTTTCTAATAATTGGTTACAGATTGGGAGTGATATTGACGGTGTAGGTACAAATGATCAAAGCGGTTTTTCAGTAAGTTTGAACTCAACTGGAAATATCATTGCTATCGGAGCTCCTTATAATGACGGAAATGGTAATGGTTCAGGCCATGTTCGTGTTTATGAAAACATCGCTGGAAATTGGACACAAATTGGTAATGATATAGAAGGAGAAATTGCTGGTGATCAAATTGGATACGACATTGAATTAAATGGGTTAGGTGATATAATAGCAATTGGTACAGCTCCAAAGTTTGCAATAGGAATAGATTCTGGTATTAGTAGAATCTATAAATTTCAAAATAACAATTGGGTAAAAGTTGGTAGTGATATCATTGGAGAAACAATTAATGATGAAAGTGGTAGTGCCATAAGTTTGAGTTCTGATGGTAATATAGTAGCTATTGGTGCATATAGAAATGATGGAAATGGAACTGACTCTGGCCATGTAAGGGTTTTACAAAATATAAATGACAACTGGATTCAAATCGGAAATGATATTGATGGCGAATCAGCTGATGATATCAGTGGATCAAATGTTAGTTTATCTTCAGATGGCACAACTTTAGCGGTAGGTGCACAATTAAATGATGGAAATGGTAACAATTCCGGTCACGTGCGTGTTTTCGATATTTCTGGAATTACTTTATCTACAACCAAACAATCTTTACCAAGTATTAGTTTGGTACCAAACCCAACACAAGATAGTTTTACTATTAGTTTATCAAATGCTATACAATTACAAAAAGTCGTTATTTATAACAGTTTAGGGCAATTAGTTAGCACTTATAACACATCAACAATAAGTGTTGCAAATTTTAATACAGGTGTGTATTATATTTCTATACATACTAATAAAGGGATAAGCAAACACAAACTTATAAAACGTTAAAGCAAGTAAATACTAATTATAAAGTCATTACGAGGAGGGACAACGAAGTAATCTTTTCATTTTGAAAGGGTTTTAATTTAACATTTTGCTTCGTCATACTTCCTCGCAAAGACGATTGAAAGAATGTTACAATTAAAAATAAAAAAGCGCTACTTAAATAAGTAACGCTTAAATCTAGAGGCGTCGAGCGGATTCGAACCGCTGTACAAGGTTTTGCAGACCTCTGCCTAGCCACTCGGCCACGACGCCATTAATTCTAAATTAATAGGACAGCAAATATAAAAAATTAAAGGTTTTATAACCTAAACTTTTTATGCTTTTCTTTTTTCTGTCATTTCTATAGTTACCATTTGCACATCGCCACCTATAGGTGGGTTTATTTTACTAACACTTACGGTAGCAATAGTTACTAAACAATCTTCTTTAAAAATACGGTCTATAATACGTTTGGCTACTTTTTCTAAAAGAGCATTTGGTATAGCCATTTCCTCGACCACAATTTTATTTAAAAGTACATAATCTACCGTATCTTCAAGTTTATCACTTACAGCGCTTTTTTGTAAATCGGCTTTAACTTTTAAATCTACTCTATATTCGCTGCCAATAGCGGTTTCTTCTTTTAAACAGCCATGATGTGCGTAAACACGAATGTTTTCAACTTTTATTATTCCCATGTGGCAAATATAATTGCATTGAGATTACTACACTACGTTTAAAATGAAAATTAACTGGTAAAAAAATCAAAAATATTACTTAGCGCACTGGTTTTAGTTTTATAAAATTCTGTATACGTACATTTTTTACAGGTTACGCTACTAAACTTCTTGTTTTGTACATCAAATATTTTAGATAAAGTACCACCAGTAGCTCTCATTTCACCAATTTCGTAGGTGGTATTTTCACATTTAGGACATTTGTAAGGCATCGTTTTGTAATTTTAATTTGTATTAATATAGTATTAGTATAAAATTAATACGATTTGTTACGAATTTACTTAATTTTACAGCCTATTACAAGTAACCATTACATATGTCTGAAGATAAAAAAGCGCTCAATTTTTTAGAGCATATTATAGAAGAAGATTTAGCCAACGGATTAGCTAAAGATAAACTACGTTTCCGTTTTCCACCAGAGCCAAATGGGTATTTACATATTGGTCACACTAAAGCTATAGGCATTAGTTTTGGATTGGGAGAACGTTACAACGCACCTGTAAACTTACGTTTTGACGATACTAATCCAGCAAAAGAAGAGCAGGAATATGTAGATGCTATTAAACGTGATATTGAATGGTTAGGTTACCATTGGGCAGAAGAACGCTACTCGTCAGACTATTTTCAAGAATTATACGACTGGGCGGTTTTAATGATTAAAGATGGCAAAGCTTATGTAGATTCTCAATCTAGCGAAGCTATGGCAGAGCAAAAAGGAACGCCAACCCAACCAGGTGTAGATGGACCGTTTAGAAACCGTACAGTCGAGGAAAATTTAGAGCTATTCTCTAAAATGAAAAATGGAGACTTCAAAGACGGCGAACATATTTTACGTGCTAAAATAGACATGCAACATACCAATATGTTAATGCGTGATCCAATTATGTACCGTGTATTACACAAGCATCACCATAGAACAGCAAATGATTGGTGTATTTACCCAATGTACGACTGGACGCATGGAGAAAGTGATTATATAGAACAAATATCTCACTCCTTATGTTCCTTAGAATTTAAACCACATAGAGAACTTTACGACTGGTTTAAGGAAACAGTTTATAGTTATGCAAAAGATAAATATCCAATGCAACCTAAACAACGTGAATTTGCGCGTTTGAATTTAAGTTACACCATTATGAGCAAGCGTAAATTACTTAAACTGGTGGAAGAGCAAATTGTTACTGGATGGGATGATCCAAGAATGCCAACTATTTCTGGGTTGCGTAGAAGAGGTTACACACCAAACGCCATAAGAAATTTTGTAGAAAAGGCAGGTGTTGCTAAGCGTGATAATGTTATTGATGTCGCTCTTTTAGAATTTTGCGTTCGGGAAGATTTAAATAAAACGGCGCCACGTGTTATGGCAGTTTTAGATCCGCTTAAAGTGGTAATTACTAATTATCCTGAAGATAAAGTGGAATGGCTTGAAGCTGAAAATAACCAAGAAGATGAGAGTGCCGGTTTTAGAAAAGTGCCTTTTTCTAGAGAAATTTATATAGAAAAAGAAGATTTTAAAGAAGAAGCAAGCAGTAAATTTTTCCGTTTACAAATAGGTGGAGAAGTAAGATTAAAAAATGCTTATATCATAAAAGCTGAAAGTGTTGTAAAAGATGCTGAAGGTAACATTACAGAAGTACATTGTACCTATTCTGAAGACACTGAAAAACGTGTTAAAGGGACATTACACTGGGTTTCAATTCCACACGCTATTAAAGCAGAAGTAAGAGAGTACGATCGTTTATTTAATGATGAAGCACCAGATAGTCATGAAAACAAAGACTTTATGGAGTTTATAAATCCAGATTCTTTACAAATTATTGAGGCGTTTGTAGAGCCAAGTTTAAAAGAGGCTAAAGCAGGAGACCAGTTTCAGTTTCAACGTTTAGGTTATTTTAATGTGGATAACGATACAACTAATGGTCATTTGGTGTTTAATAAAACAGTTGGTTTAAGAGATTCTTGGGCTAAGCAAAAACCAAAACCTCAACAACAAAAACAAGCACCAAAACAAACTAATCATCCGCAACAAGGAGCAAAAGCTATTAATACCATAAATAAATTAGGTAAAAAATACACTAATTTACCAGAGGAAAAACAGTTAAAAGTTCGTGCCGAAATTTTAGAATTAGCCAAAGACGTTTCTTATGAAGAATTAGAGCCTTTATTTGGAACAGCAGTTAAAAAAGTAGGAACACGTATTGCAGCAACCTTAATTTTAAGTGTAAAACTTGACGAAGGTTTAGAAAGAAATCCTGCTATAAACGAGTTTATAGAAAAAGCTTTAGAAGACGATAACGAACTTTTGGTTCAAGAAGCATCTTTGCTTAATTAGTTTCAAGAATTATAACATAAAAGCTCTTAAATATCACGATATTTAAGAGCTTTTTTTAATAATAAATTTAAGTTATTCTCTGAACTGCCCGAAAAACTGACTGCCATCAAATGAAAAAATATTTATTTCATTCAAACCTCCATTGCTACTTTCCGATACCGCAAAGCGAACATCAAATTGGCAATTATCTCTAAACACCACTTCTGCAGCACTAGTTTGAAAAGGGTTTTCAACAGTAACACAATCGCCATTATAAGTAAAAATTAGCTTATTATCGCTTGTTACTTCAGCAGTAGCAACCGCAGCAGCAGGAAATGGACCTCCAGTTTGTATTTCGTCATAATTCAATGTGTAATTTCCTACAATACTTGCTGCAACAGTACCTGCAGTTTCTCCATTGGCAAGTGCAACATTACAAACAGGTCCATTAGTACAGCTACTTACTGGAGCTGGTAAAGGAGCTTGTGTTAAGGTTTGAGCATCGTCGTCGCTGCTACAATTCCATAAAAGCATGGTTAAAACCATTACATAAATACATTTTTTCATCGTGTTAGTTTTTAAATTAATAGACTCAAAATTCTATATTTAATACAGTAAAAACAATACGTCAAATGCCTTATAAGTTGAATGCTTAAAAATCTAAACACTCATTTTTTCTAACTATATTTGCAGCATCTACTTTGTTTAGAGACGAAAGACTATGAAGAATATTAGAAACTTTTGCATTATTGCACATATTGACCACGGAAAAAGCACACTTGCCGATCGTTTACTAGGTCATACAGGAACTGTTACCGCTCGTGAAGAGCAAGCGCAGTTATTAGATAGTATGGATTTGGAACGTGAACGTGGGATTACTATAAAATCGCACGCCATTCAAATGGAATATCATTATGAAGGTGAAGATTATATCTTAAATTTAATTGACACTCCAGGTCACGTGGATTTTTCTTATGAAGTATCCAGATCTATTGCGGCTTGTGAAGGTGCATTACTTATTGTAGATGCTGCACAAAGTATACAAGCACAAACCATTTCAAATTTATATTTGGCTTTAGAAAATGACTTGGAAATTATTCCAGTTTTAAATAAAGTAGATTTACCAAGTGCTAACCCAGAAGAAGTAACCGATGATATTGTAGATTTATTGGGTTGCGATCCAGCTGAGGTTATTCACGCTAGTGGTAAAACAGGTTTTGGTGTAGAAAATATTTTAAAAGCAATTATAGAACGTATTCCGGCTCCTAAAGGAAATGTCGACGAACCACTTCAAGCCTTAATTTTCGACTCGGTTTATAACCCATTTAGAGGTGTAGAAACTTATTTTAGAGTTATTAATGGTTCTATAAAGAAGAATCAACAAATTAAGTTTATTGCCACAGGGAAAACTTATGGTGCAGATGAAGTTGGTACGTTAAAACTAAAACAATTTCCACGTCAAGAAATTAAAGCTGGAGATGTAGGTTATGTAATTACTGGTATAAAAGAAGCTAAAGAAGTAAAAGTAGGAGATACTATTACCGATGCTGCCAACCCTACAAAAAATGCGATATCTGGTTTCGAAGATGTAAAACCTATGGTATTTGCAGGTATTTACCCGGTAGATACTGAAGATTACGAAGAGCTGCGTAGTTCTATGGAAAAACTTCAGTTAAACGATGCGTCTTTAGTATTTGCACCAGAAAGTTCTGCAGCATTAGGCTTCGGATTTCGTTGTGGATTCTTAGGAATGCTTCATATGGAAATTATACAGGAGCGTTTAGAACGTGAGTTTGATATGACCGTAATTACTACGGTTCCTAATGTTAGTTACCATGCATTTTCTCACAAAGAACCAGATGATATAATTATTGTTAATAACCCGAGTGATTTACCAGAACCATCAAGTTTAAATAGAGTAGAAGAACCTTACATAAAAGCAACCATTATTACAAAATCCGATTTTGTTGGAAATGTCATGAGTTTGTGTATTGAAAAACGAGGGATGATTTTAAACCAGACTTATTTAACACCAGAACGTGTTGAGTTAACGTTTGAAATGCCTTTAGCTGAAATTGTTTTCGATTTTTACGATCGTTTAAAAACAGTTTCTAAAGGTTATGCCTCTTTCGATTATCATCCAATTGGTATGAAAGCTTCTAAATTAGTACGTTTAGATGTTTTATTAAATGCTCAATCTGTGGATGCGCTTTCAGCATTAATTCATACCGATAACGCACACCATATTGGTAAAAAAATGTGCGAAAAATTAAAAGAATTAATTCCAAGACAACAGTTCGATATTCCTATTCAGGCGGCTATTGGAGCAAAAATTATCGCAAGAGAAACCGTAAAAGCATTACGTAAAGACGTTACTGCTAAGTGTTATGGTGGAGATATTTCGCGTAAACGTAAATTATTAGAAAAGCAGAAAAAAGGTAAAAAACGTATGCGTCAGGTTGGAAATGTAGAAATTCCTCAACAGGCATTTATGGCAGTTCTAAAACTAAACGATTAAACAACACTTACCTTTACATAAAGGAAAATACAACCCAGAAACCTCGTATTCTTTAGGATATCGAGGTTTTTTATGTTTTAAAAATGGTCTTTCCATTTATTTAAAATGGATGCCTTATTATCAAATATGCAACAAATGTTATGCTTTTGTAAAATTTCTGTAATACTTTAAAATAGTTATTCTATTTAAGTTAATATCGTTAGCTTTATAAGGCAATTTTAAAGAAGACCATGAAAGTATTACATATTAGCGCAGAATGTTATCCAATTGCAAAAGTAGGTGGCTTAGCCGATGTGGTAGGTGCGTTACCAAAATATCAGAATGACTTAGGGAATACTAGTCAGGTTGTAATGCCTTTTTATCAGAATAAATTCACTAAAAACCATACATTCTCTAAACTTTTTGAAGCTGAAATCTACTTAGGTGAAGCGCTTATTCCGTTTCAAATTATGACCTTAGACCAGAATACGTTGGGTTACGATTTGTTTTTGGTTCATATTGAAGGTGTTTTAGATACGGATTATGTGTATTCTCATAACGACACTAAACGTTTTCTGGCTTTTCAAATTGCAGTGTTAGACTGGGTTAAAAGTTTAAAAAATCCTCCTGCACTTATACACTGTCACGACCACCATACAGGATTGGTTCCGTTTATGCTTCAGGAAAGTTTTACTTACAAAAACTTGAATAAAATTCCAGTGGTTTTTACCATTCATAATGCACAATATCAAGGTTGGTTTTCTCACGATTTAGTGGGTTTAATTCCGGAATTTGATTTTACAAACGTAGGATTGTTAGACTGGAATCATCAAATCAATCCCTTAGCAGCAGCAATAAAATGTGCATGGAAAGTCACCACGGTTTCTCCAAGTTATATGGAAGAACTTAAAGAAAAAGCCAATGGTCTTGAAGCGCTTTTGGCTAGTGAACACCAAAAATGTGTTGGTGTTTTAAATGGGATAGATACCGAAGTTTGGAACCCTAAAACCGATGAATTTATTGTTAAAAACTACACACGAACGTCGGTTTTAAGCGGAAAAAAAGCCAATAAAAAATGGCTGTGTGAAACCTATAATTTAGATCCCAATAAACCACTTTTCGCCTTTATTGGAAGATTGGTTTTGGAAAAAGGAGCCGATTTATTTCCGGCAATCTTCAACGAAGTGCTTCAACATAAAGATATTTCAATCTTATTATTAGGTTCTGGAGAAGCTTCAATTGAAGACGGCTTAATTCAACTTAGAGAAAACCATAGCGATGTGTATAATAATTATATTGGTTATGATGAAAAGTTATCTCATATCGTGTATGCAGGAGCCGATTTTTTAATCATGCCTTCACGCGTGGAACCTTGCGGTTTAAACCAGATGTATTCGTTACGCTATGGAACCATTCCTATTGTTAATAATATTGGCGGATTAAAAGACACCATTACAGACATTTCAAAAAACGGGTTTGGTATTGTAATACCCGAAGCTACAGTAAATGCTACAGTAGATGGCATCTTAAAAGCAAAAGCATTTTACGCAAAAACCGAAAAATTTAAAGACACCCAAAAATATATTATGACTATTGACCATTCGTGGCTTCAGTCGGCAAAAACCTATCAAGAACTCTATAAAACACTCATCCAATGATTAACGACAAAGTCATTTCAATTATCCTTGGTGGCGGACAAGGCTCACGATTATATCCGTTAACCGAATCGCGCTCTAAACCAGCTGTTCCAATAGCAGGAAAATACCGCTTGGTAGATATTCCAATTTCAAATTGTATTAATTCAGACATTAAACGCATGTTTGTGTTAACACAATTCAATTCGGCGTCTTTAAATCAGCACATTAAAAACACCTATAATTTTAGTTTTTTTAGTTCAGGTTTTGTGGACGTTTTAGCGGCAGAGCAAACTCCAAATAATAAAACGTGGTTTCAAGGAACTGCAGATGCTGTTAGACAAAGTATGCACCATTTAATGAGTCATAATTTTGATTATGTGTTAATTTTATCTGGAGACCAGTTATATAAAATGGATTTTAATGATATGCTAGAAAAGCATATTAAAAGTAAAGCCTCTATCTCAATTGCTACTTTACCTGTAGCAGCCAAAGAAGCCACATCATTCGGTATTTTAAAGACTAATGATGAAAATGTCATTACCTCTTTTATAGAAAAACCAGACGCTAGTGTTTTACCAGAATGGTCTAGTGATGTTAGTGATGAAATGAAGGCGCAAAATAGAAACTATTTAGCCTCTATGGGTATTTACATTTTTAATAGAGAACTATTAATTGAATTAATGAAAAACCCAGACACGATAGATTTTGGAAATGAAATTATTCCACAATCCATAAATAAAGTGAAGGTGTTAAGTTATCAGTTTGAAGGTTATTGGACAGACATAGGAAATATCGATTCCTTTTTTGAAGCAAATATTGGTTTAACGGACGATATCCCACAATTCGATTTATACGATAGAGATAATAGCGTTTACACCAGAGCACGTATTTTACCAACCTCAAAAATTTCGGGAACCAGATTGGAAAAAGCGGTTATTGCGGAAGGTTGTATTATAAATGCTGAAAGTATTACCAAGTCTGTTATAGGTATTCGTTCTAGAATAGGCGATGAAAGCGTCATTTCTAATACTTACATGATGGGAAGCGATTATTACCAGACTTTAGATGAAATTGAAAACGACACCATAGTTGCTAAAGGTATTGGTAAACGTTGCCATATTAGTTATGCTATTTTAGATAAAAACTGCAGCATTGGTAATAATGTGATTATTAAAGGTGGAAAACATTTAAAAGATGAAGAAACCGATAATTACTTAATTAAAGATGGCATTGTAGTTATTAAAAAGAATGCAGTAATTCCTAACGGTTTTCAATTAGGGTAAAATTACAAATCCCATTTTCCAAACATTGGTAAAATGGAATTTAGGCATGATAATTATGGTCTGGTAAAGACCTAAACACCAACACAAAAAAATGAACAACACCCAAACCTATAGTCTTTTTACAGATTTTGATATTAATCTTTTTAAAGCAGGAAAGCATTTTAAGCTGTACGAAAAATTTGGAGCCCACAAAGTTACTTTAAACGGACAAGAAGGTATCTATTTTTCAGTTTGGGCACCAACCGCAAAAAAAGTATCGGTTGTTGGCGATTTTAATTTTTGGAATGACGCCGAGAATGAGCTTTTTGTACGTTGGGACAGTTCTGGGATTTGGGAAGGATTTATTCCAAATGCTAAAGTTGGTATGCGCTATAAGTATAAAATCGTCTCAAATAATAACGACATAGTTACCGAAAAAGCCGATCCTTATGCTTTGTACTGCGAGCATCCACCACAAACAGCTTCTATAATCTGGGATATTTCAGACTATAAATGGGACGACAAAAAATGGTTGAGTTACCGTAAAGACAAAAATGATTTAGATAAACCTTACGCGGTTTACGAAGTGCATTTGGACTCTTGGCGTAAAAATGAAAATGGCGACCGTTTAACCTATAAAAAATTAGCCACAGAGTTGGTTAATTACGTAAAGGACATGAATTTTACCCATGTAGAATTTATGCCAATTATGGAATATCCGTATGATCCATCCTGGGGTTATCAGTTAACCGGTTATTTTGCACCAACATCTCGTTTCGGGAACCCGCAGGAATTTATGGGTTTAATAGATGCATTTCACCAAAATGATATAGGAGTTATCTTAGATTGGGTACCTTCTCATTTTCCAAGTGATGCGCATGGTTTGGGTCAGTTTGACGGCTCACACCTGTACGAACATCCAGACGTAAGAAAAGGATATCATCCAGATTGGAAAAGTTTAATTTTTAATTATGAGCGTAATGAAGTGCGTTCGTTTTTAATTAGTAATGCCTTATTCTGGTTAGAACATTACCATATCGATGGATTACGAGTAGATGCTGTGGCTTCTATGATTTATCTAGATTATTCACGGGAAGCAGGCGAGTGGGAACCTAATCATTTTGGGACTAACGAAAATCTGGCAGCTATTTCTTTTTTAAGAGAATTTAATGAAGCGGTCTATAGCCGTTATGATGATGTACAAACCATAGCTGAAGAATCTACAGCTTTTCCAGGCGTTACCAAACCTGTAAGTGTTGGTGGTTTAGGATTTGGTATGAAATGGATGATGGGCTGGATGCACGATACTTTAGACTATTTTGCAAAAGACCCTATTTACAGACAACACCATCAAAACGATATTACCTTTAGTCTGGCGTATGCTTTTACAGAGAATTTTATGCTACCACTTTCTCATGATGAAGTGGTGTATGGTAAAAACTCTATTTTAGGTCGTCTACCAGGCGACGAGTGGCAACGCTTTGCTAATTTAAGATTACTTTATACCTACATGTACACGCATCCTGGTGGAAAATTACTTTTTATGGGAGACGAATTTGGACAGTATGAAGAATGGAATTTCCAAAAAAGTCTGGACTGGAATGTATTAGAATTTTTACCACATCAAGGTGCGCAAAAACACCTAAAAGCCTTAAATACATTTTATAAAAACACGCCAGCATTGTACGAAAAAGCGTTTAGTATCGAAGGTTTTGAATGGATTAGCCTTGACGATGCACAAAACAGTGTGTTATCTTACATTCGTAAAGGTCACGACCCTAAAAATGATTTAATTGTAGTTTGCAATTTTACACCAAACACACACGAATCTTATAAAATTGGTTTACCAAGAAAAGGCAGTATTGTTGAGGTATTTAATAGCGATGCTGAAGATTTTGGTGGTAGTAATAAGCTAAATAAAAAAGTCATTAAAACCAAAAAATTAGAGTGGAACGGGAAAACATTTTCTGCGGAAATTATGGTGCCTCCTTTAGCGGCTGTGATGTTTCAGTATGAAGTTTAAACTAGTTTTATAAATGCCCAAAATTGAGATTCACACCGAGATAAAAGCAAATTGCAAGATTGTTTTCGATTTATCAAGAAGTATCGATTTGCATAAAATTTCTACAGAACACACCAACGAAGAAGCGATTGCTGGAAAAAAAAGTGGACTCATAGAAATGGGAGAAAGTGTAACTTGGAGAGCAAAACATTTTGGATTTTATCAAAATTTAACCTCAGAAATCACTCAGTTTGATAGCCCAAGTTATTTTCGAGATGAAATGAAAAATGGTATTTTTAAATCCTTTCAACACGATCATATATTTGAAAACATTTCAGAGGAAAAAACTTTAATGACAGATATTTTTGAGTACCAGTCACCTTATGGTTTTTTGGGGAAATTAGCTGATTCATTATTTCTTAAAAGGTATATGACCAACTTATTATTTAAAAGAAATCAAATTATAAAAGAATTTTCAGAATCTGAAAAGTGGAAATTAATTATAAAAAAATAAAGTTTTTTTTAGCTATAAAAATTTTCACCTAAATAAATCAAAATCTACATCGTTTTCGTAAGCTTTTCAGTAATAAACCACCTTATTTTTAACGATTTATGACCCCTTAAAAGCGAATAATTGCCTAAGTTTACCTTACAAATTTTCAATAATTATGATTACAAATACTGAGTTAGAAAAAAAAGGGAATCAGTTTCCTAATCAAATCGTTTCTTATTCAAAAAATGTAGATGTTTTATTATTTACAACCGAAAATAATGTCGCGCTTCAAATTACCGTTTTAAGAGATAGTTTATTGCGTTTTAGATATGCAACAGATTCTAATTTCGATAAAGATTTTTCTTACGCCATAACCAAATACGCAAGTACAGGATATAATAAATTAGAAGTTTTTGAGAAGGATAATACCTATGTTATTACCACTCAAAAATTAATTTGTCATGTAAATAAAAGTGATTTAAAAATTACATTGTTCGATGCTAAAGATAATTCTTTGATAAGTGAAGATGAACTAGGGTTTCATTGGGAAGAAAGCTACGAGTTTGGTGGTAATGTGGTAAAAATGAGTAAAGCCGCTCAAAACGGCGAGAGTTATTACGGCTTAGGCGACAAACCCGAACATTTAAACTTAAAAGGAAAACGCTTCCAGAATTGGGTAACCGATTCTTACGCGTATGGTAAGCAAACCGATCCTATTTATAAAGCTATTCCTTTTTTTACAGGACTACATAACGAAAAATCTTACGGAATTTTCTTCGATAATACCTTTAGATCATATTTCGATTTTGCGCACGAACGTAAAAACGTAACTAGTTTCTGGGCACAAGGTGGAGAAATGAACTACTACTTTATCTACGGTCCGGAAATGACAGACGTGGTAGAAAGTTATACCGATTTAACTGGAAAACCTCACCAATTACCAGCCTTATGGACTTTAGGGTATCACCAATGTAAATGGAGTTATTACCCAGAAAGTAACGTTAAGGAAATCACTAAAAAGTTTAGAGATTTAAAAATACCGTGTGATGCGATTTATTTAGATATCGATTATATGGAGGGCTTTCGTTGTTTTACTTGGAGTAAAGAGTATTTCCCAGATCCAAAACGTATGGTTAAGGAACTGGCGGACGACGGATTTAAAACCATTGTAATTATTGACCCGGGAATTAAAATAGATAATGCCTACAGTGTTTTTAGAGAAGGTTTAGAAAAAGACTATTTCTGTAAACGTGCCGATGGACCTTATATGAAAGGTAAAGTTTGGCCTGGCGAGTGTTATTTCCCAGATTTTACACGTCGTGAAGTTAGAGAATGGTGGAGTGACTTATTTAAAGAATTAGTGGAAGATATTGGTGTAAAAGGTGTTTGGAATGATATGAACGAACCTGCGGTTATGGAGGTTCCTAATAAAACATTCCCAGACGATGTACGTCACGATTATGATGGTAACCCATGTAGCCATAGAAAAGCACATAATGTGTACGGTATGCAAATGGCTCGCGCCACATACCACGGTTTAAAGAAATATGCTTATCCAAAGCGTCCGTTTGTAATTACTCGTGCAGCGTATTCTGGGACGCAGCGTTACACGTCGTCTTGGACAGGAGATAACGTAGCAACTTGGGAACACTTATGGATTGCTAATGTACAAGCACAACGTATGGCACTTTCGGGCTTTTCATTTATTGGAAGCGATATTGGAGGATTTGCAGAGCAGCCAAATGGCGAGCTTTATGCGCGTTGGATTCAACTTGGGGTATTTCACCCGTTTTGTCGTACGCATTCTTCTGGAGATCATGGCGACCAAGAACCTTGGATGTTTGGAGACGAAATAACTAATGTGGTGCGTAAGTTTATTGAACTACGTTACCAATTATTACCATATTTATATACTGCATTTTGGAACTATTTAGACCAAGGAACCCCAATGCTAAAATCGCTGGTATTATATGACCAGACAGATGTACAAACCCATTATAGAACCGATGAGTTTATTTTTGGTAAACAAATGCTGGTATGTCCTATTTTAGAGCCAAACTCGATAGGCAGACGTTTATATATTCCAAAAGGTATCTGGTACAATTACTGGGATAATAATTCGGTAGAAGGCGGAAAAGAAGTTTGGGTAGATACAACACTAGATACCATGCCTATTTTTGTAAAAGCTGGTACTGTAATTCCTAAATATCCAGTACAACAATATGTAGGCGAAAAAGAAATAGAACAAGTTACCTTGGACGTCTATTATAAGAGAGGTAAAGAAAGTTCAGAATTGTATGACGATGCGCACGACGGTTACGATTACACTAAAGGACGCTATAGCTTACGTAATTTTAAGCTTACCGGAAAGAGTAACGAACTAATTATACAGCAACATAAGTCTGGTAAGTTTACAACATCTTACAACACGTTTAAATTGAATTTAATAGGTTTACCATTTAAGATTTCTAAAATTGAAATAGATAATGTTGAAATTCTATTAAAAGACATTCATTTTGATGGTGATGCTTTAATTATAGATAAAGAGTTCACAGAATTACATATTATGTAATAGCACAAAAAAACAAAAGCCTGATTTTTAAATCAGGCTTTTGTTTTAATTAGCTTCTTCAACAATAACTTCCACATCAAATGGTTTTCCTAAGTAGACTAAATGATGTTTAGGTTCTGTAATTTTAATAGATTCACTATCCGAAGGTATGATAGTTAAATCGCCTTTAGGATCTTTTAAGAATAAAGGTATAATGTCATTATCTTCTTTTGAAATTTTTATCAAATCTAAGTAATGTTGTGTATCGGTTAATTCAATTTCTTGAATACTCGGGAACTTTCTGGTTACGGTAGATAATCTAACATAATCATCAGTTTGAGAAAATAAGCCTTCTTTAGGATTGTTATTTTCATCTTTCATCTCTTCATTGGTGACCAATCTAAACGATCCGTTTTCACCAAATTGTTTTGAAAATTTATTGATGGCGTATTTATTAATATCAGAACTTCCTGTAAGTGCCATTAAATAGCCTACATCATTTAATTCAATATTATCAATTAAGTTATCCGAATAGATATTGGTAGTAATTGCTTCTAGGTTTAATTCTTTAGCTTTAGCAATATTACTTTCATTACTATCAATAAGTACGACATGACGGCCATTTTCTTCTAAATAATGCCCAATTAAACGCGATACTTTACTTGCACCCACAATTAAAATACCTTCACTGTTATTTAAAAATACACCAACTAATCGAGCAAAAAGTCTTGCAGTTGTTGCGTTTAATAATACGGTACCTAAAACTATTACAAAAACTAATGGGGTAATATATTCGGCATCTACAACGCCTTCACTTGCTAATTTTAAACCAAATAAAGAAGCAATACCGGCTGCAACAATACCACGTGGTCCAACCCAGCTTATAAATAGTTTTTCATTTAATTTTAAAGTAGATCCCGTGGTACTTAAAAATACACCAAGCGGTCTAATAACAAAAACTATAATGGCGAATAATATGGCTGTATTCCAGTTATAAATTAACAACAGCTCACTAAAATTTATGTTAGCTGCTAAAAGAATAAATAATATAGAAATTAGTAAGACACTTAAAGATTCTTTAAAGTATAAAAGCTCTTTTAGATAAGCCGATTTTGAATTTCCTAAAACCATACCCATAACCACCACTGCAAGTAAACCAGATTCATGTGCAAAAGCATCAGACAGGACAAAAACACCTAAAACAGCTGCTAGAGCAAAAACATTTAATAAGTAATGTGGTACTAATTTTTTATTGATGATAAAATTTAAGGCATGGGCAAATGTAAATCCGAATGTAGCTCCAAATAATACAATCTTACCAAATTCAACCAATGCGGTTTTAGTAAACTCACCACCAGCATCTACACTAATAAATTCAAATACCAAAACAGCAACTAAGGCTCCAATAGGATCAATTAAAATTCCTTCCCATTTTAAAACTGCAGAAACATCTTTTTTAAGAGGAATATTTCTAAGAATAGGTGTAATTACAGTTGGACCAGTCACTATGATTAATGCTGAGAATAAAAATGAAATTTCCCAAGTTAGATAAAACACATAATGCGCGGCAACTGCAGCACCAAAAAATGTAACTATTGAACCTACGGATATCAATTTTGATATAACAGGTCCTACATTTTTAATTTCACTAAGCTTTAAAGTTAGTCCGCCTTCAAATAAAATAATACTAATGGCGAGCGAAACAAAGTAGAATAAACTTTCTCCGGGGAAAAGTCCTTCGCTCTCATTCCATATAGGTTCAATCCATTTTGTTCCGTCATGGCTTAAAAATTCTGCCGCAATTGGCCCCACGAGAAGTCCTATTAGAATTAAAGGTAAAATGGCTGGAATTTTAAATTTCCAAGCAACCCATTGCGCTAAAATTCCTAATATTATTATTCCTGCTAATTCTATCATTTGGTTAGTTTATCTGTAAATTAGGGCTAAAACCCTTAAAATTTTTGGCTAAAAATACTGTCTTCACTTTCTAAAGATATTAATTTGGCGTTAAAATTACCTATTCAATTTTAACAAAACCACTTTTCCAAATTTGGATATATTAAAAGTTGAAAGTTTGAATACGTATTTTGTATTAGTAATAGATTTCCGAAGATAAAAAAAGAATTTTCATTTATACTTATAAGAATAGGGTTTAATTAAAATATTGCGAGCAGTAAAAACTTGAAGTACAATACTGTAAACTAATAAAGCGATACTGTATATAAAATAGTATCGCTTTATTTAAAAACATGCTAATATCGTTTTTAGGCTTTTTTTAGCTTCATAAAATATTCGCCAAGAATTATAAGGAGTACACTTGCTCCAAACAATGGAAATACAATACCTAAAATAGCAATCAGAGCGATTATGCCATAACCTACTTTAAATTTTTTGGAGACTTTAGGAACACCTATTTTGTTTTTAGGTTTACGTTTTACATAAGACAATAATCCTGCTAAACTTATAATAAATAAAGCTATGGCTACAAACAGCATAACGGCAAAATTAGTTTTTCCAAACTGACCTTGATGGAATGCCATAAACCACATTCTACCTCGCATTAAAATCCCAACATCCGACCATTTGTAAGCCTTTATGAGCTTTCCAGAATATTGGTCGAAATGAAATTTTTGTTGCAAATCTAGGTTAAATGTCGTGTTATAAACACTAAATACTTTTTTTTCATTTTTAGGTAAAACAATGCATGTGATACCTTCAAGATTTAAATTATTAGCTTTATTAACCATTTGGTCTAAACTAAGGGCATTATTATTAGTAGTAGTTGAATTCATTCCATGACCATCCCAACCTTTTGGAAATCCAGTATTGGTAACACCTTGAAACCACTTAAAATTCGATCCAAAAACATCTGTCCATGGAAAACCACCTGCTAATGTCATTAATAATAAAATAGACACCCAAAACCCTAATAAAGCATGCAAATCTCTGTAAAAAACATGTTTTCCTTCTTTAAATCGTAATCGTACTAAAGCCTTTAAGCCTTCTTTTTTAGAAGGCCAATAAATATAAAGTCCCGTTAAAATTAGTACCAACATCCAACTGGCAACTAATTCTACGATTTTAGTTCCAAATTTCCCTAAAAGCAATTCGCCATGCAACTTTCTAACTGTATGCATATCACTATCTTTAGGACTTATTTTTCCTTGTAAAGTATTGGTGTAAGGATTAACAAACACACTGTTTTTATGACTAAAACGTCCCGAAACAAACTCGGTAGCTTGATTGTCGCCTGTTGGAATAACCATTTCGGTTAATGGCACTTTACTGTGACTTTGTGCAACCTTATATTGTGCATCAAACGACTGCTTTTTTCCTGTAGACTCAACCGTTTTAATATGGGCTTGTTTTGGTGCTTCGTAATTGTCCTTAAATAGGTAAATTCCACCTGTTAAAGCAAGAATCATTATAAACGGTAAGCTTATAATTCCTGCAATAAAGTGCCATTTCCAAAACCATTGGTTTAGGTTTCTATTTTTCATAATTAAAAATTGTATTTCACACCAACATGAAATGCTCTTGGATTCCCAATGGTGTAGGAGTTTTCGCCTCTAAAGCGATTATAACTTGCACGTGCTGAGTATAAATCATCAAATAAGTTTAAGGCATGTAACCAAACATCAAAAGATTTGTACTTGTAGCTCACTAAGGCGTTAAAAATGTTATGCCCGTCATAAATAGCAGTAGATTTAGATCCATCGTCGTTACTTACTTGATTTTCAAAACTTGTATTGTAAGCGCCAACTAATTCGTGAGATAAAGTCACATTAAAGTTTTTAAAGGCATTGTAACTTACTTTAGTTGTTCCTAATAACTTAGGTGAAGTTTCACGGTCGGTATTAGAATAATCCACACCATCATCAAAAAAAGAAATGTATTCGTGTTTGGCAAAACTTCCGTTATGCGAAAATTCTAATGTGGAAATTGGTTTGTAGGAAACTCCATATTCTAAACCATAAGATCTTGTTTCACCAGCATTAGCATTAAAAAAGGCATCGTTTTCATCTCTTAACGTCACTAAAGTATTTTTACCATTAAGTAAATACAATGCTACATCTAAAGTGATGTTTTTAACTTTAGTATAAGTTCCAACTTCAAGATTATCGTAAGTACTTGGCTTTAAATCAAACACACTTTCGCCTACACCAACAAAACTATTTCGGTATAAAGTAGAGGTTTGTGGTGGAGTAAATCCATTAGAATAATTAGCATAAACCCCTAAATTTTTATTCAAATTATAATTTGCACCAAGTTTAGGTGAGATATTGTCGTAACTGTTTTTAGAATCTTTTGGACCAGCAATTCCATCGGCTTGATTGTTGTAATCGTAGTCAAACTTATCATAACGTAAAGCTGCTGTAATTTTTAATTTTTCGATAGGATTTATTTCATACTGAAAATATGTGGCATAGTTTAAAATATTGGCTTTATAATTTAAAATGAAGTCGCCAGAATTTAAGGTAAAATCTGTGTTTTGTCCTGTCGAAGGATTAACGGTCACATCTAAAGTTTCTGCTATATATTTTTGTGGTGAAAAATCGGTAGTTGCCCCAATAATTAAAGATGAATTTGCAAAGTTGAATTCTTTTTTATGTTGAATTAGTCCAACATAACTATAGAATGTATCGTTATTAAGTTCTCCACTTCCAAAACCAGTTAATTGTCCTTGTTGTCTAAATTGACGTATACGATATGATGGATTTTGACTCATTTCATTCTTACGAAAAGAAAAATTAAAAACCGTTTTATTAGAAGCATTCCACGTTTTGTCTAAAGTGCTTTTAAAACGAAACGCAAACGCGTCACGTTCGGTAAAAGTTTGATCACTTTCATAATTACCATTATTATAATCTTCTTCACTTAAAGAACCAGTCATATCACTTCTATAATCTATAATGTGAAAGGTATTCGACCAATTCATTGTTGACGATAAGTGATTGACATTTTTAAATGTAATGGCAAATTTTTCGTAGTCACTATGTGAAACAGGACCGTTTTTACGATTTACATATTGCGTACCAATATAAAAACCAATGTTTTTATTGGCGTATTGGGAAGCTTCAAAAGCATAACGTTTTAAGCCCAAATCATTGGTTTGAAAGTCTAAACTTCCAGTAAAATATTTAGTTGGATTTTTAGTGATAAAGTTGAAACTTCCACCAATTGCTTCGCTTCCATAAATACTAGACGCGAGACCTTTAATTACCTCTACACGATTAAAAGCCACATCATTCATTTCTAAAAGAGCATTATGATTAAATACTGCTGTTGGTCTAATAGGTAAACCGTCTTCGATATAAAGAAATAATGATTTTGTAGAAATTGGAGAGCGTACAGACATGAAATGTTGTTCGTTACTTGCTGCACGAGAAGTACTCATTAATACTCCAGGCACACTGTTGACTAATTGATCAATTCCAAATGCTTTTGCAGCTTTTAAGTCTTTTTTAGTAATTACAGTAATTGACGCTGGAACCTCTTTACGACGCTGAAGTTCCCGACTTGCAGAAATTACAACTTCATTTAAAAGTTCGTCATTTTCTTCTAAAATTATAGTTGTATAACCTGAATTTAAAGACATAACTATTGTTTTATATCCAATATGTTTAATGATAACTTCAGAATTGTTTTCTATACTAAACTGCCCATTGAGATCTGATATAACTGCATTATTGAGATTTTTTTTAGACTGTATAGTTGCTCCAATTATGGGTAAATTTTCAGAATTAATTATTTTTCCAGAGTATTTGTTTTGCGCATGCGCAAAGAGTACCGACATGAAAATGACGGTAAATAAAATATATTTCATTTAAAGTTAAATTAGGGTATACAAATTAACCTCCGCTTATTTTTATTTTATAAAAATGTGGAGGTAATATTAAAACTAGAATGTTATTTAACTTAGTTTTGGAGGTGCACTAATTTTATAATTTGGAGAATTATAAAAAGGAAGAATATAATTATATCTAGACTTTAGTTTTAACTTAGTGTAAGTTTCACCTTCAATATGTAATGTTGTTGACTGAAAATATACAGGAAAAAAGGCTTCTACAATTAATGCATAATTACCTTCGTTAGTATCATCACTAAAATTTAATTGATCGGCAAGATGACATTGACCATTACATTTTAACTCTGGTTTTTCTTTATTAATACAATAAGTTTCTATAATGTAATCTATGTTTAATTCAAAATATCCAATGTAGGTTACAGTATAAACAGGTCTAAACGCAAAACTAAGTAAAAGGATATATGTGAAAAAAATCTTCAATCGTTTCTGAATAAGCCACAAAATTACAATTTAGATATAAAATCACGTTAATAAATTACCAATTAATATAAAGAATATTTAAGAATTTCATAATTTGCACTACGTATGAAATTATACCCAATTCAATCTGGACATTTTAAATTAGATGGCGGCGCTATGTTTGGCGTAGTACCAAAATCGTTATGGACCAGAACCAATCCTGCCGACAGTAATAATATGATAGACATTGCCGCGCGATGTTTACTTATAGAAGATGGCAATAAACTTACGCTTATAGATACCGGAATGGGTAATAAGCAAAGTGAAAAATTTTATGGACATTATCATTTATACGGTGACGATTCTATGGATAAATCTCTAAAAGCTGCAGGATTTCATAGAGATGATATTACCGATGTGTTTATGACGCATTTACATTTTGACCATTGTGGTGGTAGTATTGAATATGATAAAAACCGAAATTTACAACCAGCATTTAAAAATGCACATTTTTGGAGTAATAAAAACCATTGGAAATGGGCTACAGAGCCAAATAGACGTGAAGTGGCTTCGTTTTTAAAAGAAAATATTCTTCCTATGGAAGAATGCGGACAATTAAAATTTACGGATATTCCTGAAACTGATATTTTAAAAAATTCAGCTTTAGGCTTCGATATTTTTTTCGCAAATGGTCATACCGAAAAACAAATGATTCCAATGATTCATTATAAAGGTAAAACCATTTGTTTTATGGCCGACCTTTTACCAACAGTAGGACATTTACCTTTACCATTTGTTATGGGTTACGACACTAGACCATTGTTAACTTTAGATGAAAAAGAACGCTTTCTAAACATGGCGGCCGATAATGAGTTGTATCTGTTTATGGAACATGACGCTCATAACGAAATTATTACGGTGCAACACACCGAAAAAGGCGTACGATTAAAAGACACCTTTACTTGTAACGACATATTTAACTAAACATAATTTATATGAAATTTATTAATAAACCTATCTTATTTTCTGCTGTAGCAGCAGTCCTTTTATCAAGTTGTGGTGGTAGTTCAGAAATTCTGTCTACACCAATTTCAAATATTGATAACACACCAATTAAAGAACAAGAATTAACCGAGTATGAAAAACAAAACTGGGGACATTTAGATTTAGTAAAAGACACCATTCCTGGAATGAGTGTGAACAAAGCTTATTCTGAAATTATTAAAGATAAAAAAGGAAAGAAAATTATTGTTGCCGTTATAGATTCTGGAATAGACATTACTCATGAAGATTTAGATGATAATCTTTGGACTAACGAAGATGAAATTCCAGGAAATGGTATAGACGACGATAAAAACGGTTATGTAGATGATATTCACGGTTGGAACTTTTTAGGCGATGCTTACGACGAGCAGTTAGAATATGTAAGAGTTGTAGCTTTAGGTGATAAAAATCATCCGCAATACGCAAGAGCAGTAGAAACTTTAGAGAAAGAAAAAGCAGGCGTTGCACCAAAAAAACAACGTTATGAGCAAATATATGCAGCTTTAAATGCGGCAGATGATGCGTTTACAAAACATTTTGGTAAAGAAGATTATACTAATGAAGAGGTTAAGAACTTAGAAACAACCGACGAAACATTATTACAATACAAAGGACTTGCAGAACAAATGAATGGTTTTGGTTTACCAAGTATTCAAAAAGGTCAAGAAACTTTAAAAGATGAGTTAACAAAACTAGCAGATAGCTACAGTAAAGGTTTAAACCCAGAATATTCTTACAGAACTACGGGAGATAACCCTAACGATTTTAACGATATGCCAGGATACGGTAATGCTAACGTAATGCCTTCAGTAAAATCTGAAGCTCACGGAACGCATGTTGCCGGTATTATTTTAGCAGAACGTGATAATGGAAAAGGTGCCAATGGTGTTGCAAACAATGCGGTATTAATGAGTATTCGTGTAGTACCAAATGGAGACGAGTACGATAAAGATGTGGCAAAAGGAATCCGTTATGCGGTAGACAATGGAGCAAATATTATTAATGGAAGTTTTGGTAAATCGTTTTCTATACATAGCGACTGGGTTAGAGATGCTATTAAATATGCAAGCGATAACAATGTGATTTTTGTGCATGCTGCAGGAAACTCGGGTGAAGACGTAGATGTAGAACCAAACTTCCCAGACGATAATACTGGAGGCGCAGAAGTGTCTAATACTTACATACGTGTTGGCGCATTAGCACCAAAATACGGCTCTAATATTGTTGCAGGGTTTTCTAACTATGGTAAGAAAAATGTAGATGTATTTGCACCAGGTGCAGAAGTTTACTCTTCTACACCAGAAAATGAATATAGTACGTTTGGAGGAACAAGTATGGCTGCTCCAGCAGTTGCAGGTGTTGCAGCTTTAGTGTGGTCTTATTATCCAAAATTAACTGCTGCTCAAGTTAAACAAGTTATTTTAAGTTCTGGAATTCCAGTAACTACAAACGTTGTTGTTGGTGGAAATCCAGAAGACGTGAGATCATTTCAAGATTTAACAAAATCTGGTAAAATGGTAAACGCTTATAACGCATTAATCATGGCTAGTAAAATGAAATAATTCGTTTTAAAAAACATAAATTTTTAAACCTTAATAGTGATTGCTATTAAGGTTTTTTTTGTTTCTTGTAGCTATGAATTATAGTTACTGGGAACACAAAAACTGGCTATCTAACATAGATTACGTAATTATTGGCAGTGGTATTGTGGGTTTGAATTGTGCACTTCAACTTAGAAAAAAACACCCTAAAGCCAAAATAGTTATTTTGGAAAGAGGTCTATTGCCTCAAGGAGCTAGTACAAAAAATGCGGGATTTGCTTGCTTTGGAAGCTTAACAGAACTTATTGATGACTTAAAAACACACTCTGAAGAAGAGGTTATTAAATTAGTTTTGCAACGCATAAAGGGTTTACACCTTTTAAGACAGTTGGTTGGCGATAAAAATATGAGTTACAACGCTTTTGGTGGTTTTGAAATATTTACAGAACGTGACAGTTTTTTATTTGAAGAGTGCCAGGTGCATAAAAATCATATCAATCAATTATTAAAACCCATATTTAAAGCAGAAGTATTTACAGAAATAGATAATCATTTCAATTTTAAAAATATTCACGAACAACTCATTTTTAATCCTTTTGAAGGACAGATAGATACGGGTAAAATGATGGATACGCTATTAAAAAAAGCCATTAAAAATGATATTAAAATTTTAAATCATATTTCGGTTGAAGCAATTGAAGAACATAATACTGGTGTAGAACTAAAAACCAATCAGTTTAATTTAAAAGCTAAAAAAGTTTTGGTAGCTACTAATGGTTTTGCTTCTCAGCTTTTAGATGAAGTCGTTAAACCAGCACGAGCTCAGGTTTTAATAACATCACCTATCAAAAAACTTCATATAAAAGGAACCTTTCATTTAGAGCAAGGCTATTATTACTTCAGAAACATCAATAACAGAATTCTATTAGGTGGCGGAAGACAATTGGATTTTAAAACAGAAGAAACTACCAGTTTCGAGCAAACCGAATTAATTCAGAATAAATTAGAAGCATTATTACATACCGTAATTTTACCCAATTCAAATTTTGAAATCGAGCACCGCTGGAGCGGAATTATGGGTGTAGGTGCTCAAAAAAAACCAATTGTAAAACAAATCTCTAATCATATCTATTGTGGCGTAAGACTTGGAGGTATGGGCATTGCAATTGGCAGCCTAGTAGGCAAAGAATTGGCAGATTTAGTAGATTAATTTAAAACACATACATGAAAAGAATTTTTACGTTTTTATTTAAATGCGCGCTTTGGTTTATAGTAATTTCTGTAGGCTTAGTGACCTTATATAAGTTTGTGCCCGTTTATTACACACCTTTAATGGCTATTCGTTATTTTGAAGACGATAGTAAAACGAAGTCCGTTAAGCATGAATGGGTGACTTCTGAAGAGATTTCAGACCACTTAAAAAAAGCAGTTATTTGTAGTGAAGACCAGAAATTTTTAAAACACAATGGGTTTGATATGGTGGCTATAGAAAAAGCTTACGAAAACAACCAGAAAGGCAAACGTATTAAAGGCGGAAGCACCATTAGCCAGCAGACGGCAAAAAATGTATTTCTATGGCCAAACCGTAGTTGGTTGCGTAAAGGTTTAGAAACCTATTTTACATTTTTAATCGAATTAATCTGGAGTAAAGAACGCATTATGGAAGTGTATTTAAACAGTATAGAAATGGGTAATGGAGTTTATGGTGCGCAAGCAGCTTCACAGTACTGGTTTAAAACATCAGCAAACAAATTATCTAAAAGTCAGGCAGCAGCAATAGCAGCGGTGTTGCCAAATCCAAGAAGATACCGCGCAAATCCACCAACCAATTACATCGCTAAGCGCAAAACGTGGATTATGAGACAAATGGGTTTTCACGGACCTTTAAAGTTTGAAGATTAACTACTTTATGGATAATAACACTATAAAAACGGAGCTTTTAGCTTTGTGTCAGCTTAGTATAAAGCAACGCTTAGACAGCATAAAAGATATTATTAATAACTTACAGCAGAGTCTAGAAAGTGAAACCAAAAGTAGCGCTGGAGATAAACACGAAACAGGTCGGGCAATGGTTCAACTGGAACGTGAAAAAGCAGGGCAACAATTAGTAGATATACAGAAAAGTCAACACATCTTGGATAAAATAAACCCTGAATCTACATCGGAAACCATTGGCTTAGGCAGCGTGGTTTTTACCTCAGGATCTAATTATTTTATCGGGATAAGCTCAGGAGAACTTAGGGTTGAAAACACTACTTTTTATGCTATTTCCTCAAGTACGCCAATAGGTCAGTTGCTATTAGGCAAGAGAGTTGGAGATGAGGTTGCTTTTAGGGGCTTAGAGTTTAATATTATTGAAATTTTGTAAATAAAAAAAGCAGACCAACCTAAGCCAGTCCACTTTTTCCTTTCTAATGGTTATTTTTTATTACCTCTATTATTTAGTTGTTTTTTAGCTCTTGCTTTTAATTTCCAAGGGGCATTTTTTTGCCAATCTCCAGCCATAATAGAACCGTAGGGCATCACTTCGTCAATAACCTTACCTAAGTTAAACTCGTCCATTTGCGCTCTAACGGTTTTCGCGTTTTTGTAAGCACTTGGTAATTCAGTAATATCAATTTCTTTAGAGAAAAAACGTGCATCAATTCCTTTAGTTTCCTCTTTAAAAATTTGCATGATACTTCCTGATTTACTTTTTCTATGTCGCGTTCTACTCACGTTTCTACCTGCACCATGTGGTGCAAACCCTAAATTGGTTGTTGTGGTTTCACCTTCAACAATTAAAACAGGTTCTGCCATGTTTAACGGAATTAATCTAGGTCCAGTAATATCTGGCATAAACTTTTTATCTAGTGGTGTTGCACCTTTAGCATGGTAGAATAAATCGCCATCTTTAAAAACAAAATTATGTTCGTTCCAATATCTGTTTTCTATTGGAATCTCTAATGCTTCAGCAACCGAATTATGAATCACTTCGTGGTTTGTTTTTGTCCATTGTCTAATGATTTGTAATGCATCCCAATAATTTTGTCCTTCTTCGGTATCAAAAGGAATCCACGCATTTTGCTTTTTAGTCTCAGGTGATAAAATTTGTCTAAAACGTTCTGCAACTTTCATACCTTTATCATATAATCTTGCGCCTGGACCTCTTGAACCATGATGTGTTACCATCATTGTATTTCCTGTTTTTTTAGAGGTTCCAACAAACAAAAAGTGATTTCCATCGCCTTGAGTTCCTAGATGAGCTCTAGCAATTTGAACCATTTGTTTGTCTTTTAAAAAGAAATTAGTTTCAAATGCCTCTAACAACTTTTTTGGAAATCTAAATTGTGTATCTCTATCTCTTCCCCCTGGTCCAAAATGGGTGTTTTTATGCGCCACATCTAAAATGATTTTAGGGTCTATTTTACCAAAATCTGTTAGCATCACAGAACAGCAAATATCTGCACTATGCATACCTGGATGAATCGCGTTTTTTGCAACCGCAACACCACCAACAGGAATAGTGCCGTCTGGTCCCGCTGGACAAGCATCTGGCATAATTGCTCCATCTACTAATGTTGGAGTTTTCATTAATGTTTCCATTGAATTAATCACCTTGTCTACATTCTCAATCTCTTCGTTGTGTTCTGCTTTAATATTAACTGAAAAAGAGACTTTTTCTTGATGTAACGGAATTGGTTCTGGTAATTTAAATTGCTCTAAATACGCTTCCATTTCTGAATCTAATAATTTATTGGTATTAATATGTTTTATAGCATCTTTCATCCATTTTCCTTGTCTGTAACCTAAGGCTAATAAATCGTGACCTGTAATAGTTTTGTTTTCTTTTTCCATTTTTAATATGGTATTTTTTATAGCGTACATTCTCTCTAAAAATGCCTTTTTATTTTCTGTAATATGTAATACATCTGAGGTTACTTCTGTTATTTCAGATTGAATGACTTCAATGTTAAATAAGTTAATGTTATTGATTAACTTTTTTACGTTTTCGGTTTTAATCGCGTCTTTTATGGTTTGTTCTTCAAAGCAAAAAGCGTCTATTCCGCAACATTCTGTAATACAATGTACTTGTAAACTGTTCCAAAACGTTTCGTTTTTATTCAACCATTTATCTATATGTTTCATTTTATTTTAATTGTGCGCCATTAACGTCTCTGTTTAATGGCGCTGTTTTTTATACTAATTAGAAGTACTTGTTTCTAATTACTCTGCAAATATTAAGCAGTTGTGTGCAATGTTTTTGCGTACTGAATTTTTTATTTAAAAATTGTGTTTAATTACATCTGAAACAAGCTTATAATAATGTAAACACTTTGCGAGAATTACTACGTAAGCGATTGATGCGGTATCCTTTTGTTTTTTTGCAAAAGATTTAGCGGAAAGCGTAACCCAAACTTTTGTTTGGGTTACGCCATACTATTACTTATTTACAGTAAACATATGTTTTAATTGTTCCAAGGTGTTTCCATGGTTTCCAACCGTAATTTCGCCTACTTTTTCTGCAATTTTCTCTACATATTCCATTTCTTTCAACTTGAATAACATGCTGTTATCTTCCATTAATTTTGCGGTATTTAACAAACTTCTTGTGGAAGCGGTTTCCTCACGTCTGGTAATAACATTGGCTTGCGCCTTTTTTTGTGCTACTAAAACCTGATTCATGATTTCTTTCATGTCTCCTGGCAAAATAACATCTCTAATTCCTGTGTTTAAAACAGTCACACCTAATTTCTTGGCTTGCTCAGTTACTTCAGTTAAAACTGCGTTAGAAATACTTTCTTTTTGCTCTAATAATTCGTCTAAAGTATAAGCGCCAACATAGGCTCTTAACTTTAATTGTAAGGCAATATATAATTGCTTTTCGTACTCTTTATTTTGCATTAATGCGGTTTCAATGTTTACCACTTTGTACTGCGCATAAAAGTTAATTCTAATAGTAGCTTTATCTTTTGTTAACAATTCTTGACCCGAAATTTCTAATTGTAACTGACGTAAATCTGCTTTTGCAATTTTAATGGTTTGATTATTTCTCCAATAGTAATAGGTTCCTGCGCCTAATGTTTTTTGATATTGGTCGTCTATAATTAAAACTGCTTTTTCAAACGCAGAGACTTCAAAAACTCTGATGTATGCTTTTAACGATGCATGATTAAACAAGCTTTTGTTAATATCTTCGGTGATTTCAATGTTATTTAAATCTACTGTGGTAAATTTATAATTGATTAATCCTTTCCAAAAAACATGTCTTCCTGCAGTTAAAACGGTTTTAAAATTGTTGTTTTCGTACATTAAAACAATTTCGTTATCCTTAACTTCTACAACCTCTAACATGCTAGATAAATTAGAATCTTTAAGTAAGATTTCTAAGGTTATAGGTGTTTTAAATGAGTGCGACATTGTATAGTTTAAAACACGTTTGTTAAAATTTAACCAATGTGTTCCTTCAGTAATTACGCGTTTATAATTATTGTTTTTAAATACTAATCCTACAAATCCTGAGTTAATTCTTACTCTTTTCATTTGATTCTAATTTTTGTTCTGTTTCTATTTTTAATACAGAACTATTAAACATTTATAATAGAATTACCAGTTACGATAATGACTATTCTTTGTAAACAAAGCGCTTAAATGCATTGTTATTACTACGGAAATTCGGCTTATTTTAGCTTTATATGAATTGTTTTGTAGATGATTAATAAGCTATTAACATGATGTTTTAAACTTAAAAATGAATCTTTTAAAGAATCCATAAAACAGCTTTTAATAATGCTGAATTTCAAGGTGTTTTCCCAATTGCTAAAAGTGTTAGCACGTTTTTAAACACTTTGCTTTTTTTGCCATTTATTGTGTGACGCACAAGGGATCTATTTTTTAAAGTTGATCTTCTTTCCTAAAGTTGGATTTTGAATCCATTTCAATTGCTGTAACCGAAATACAGTGCGTTTGCCAATTTCGCCACAAACCGAAAACTCGGTTTGGTAGGACTCGAACCTACAAATTGATCTATTGCTTAACCAGACTTAGCTACTTCAAGTTAATGAAGGCAGGATTCGAACCTGCGTACATAGAATTGATTATTATTTGGCTAATAACCGTAGCCTTCAAGTCAAGTTGAACATAAAAACGTAATACAAACTGTGACGGTTTATGCAATGGTGTTATATTGAAACACCTAACAAGACCTGCTTGATGTGGAAGTAGTAGGACTCGAACCTACAAGCTTAAAAAAGACCAGATTTACAGTCTGGCGAGCCAACCAATTGCTCAATACTTCCATTTAATTTGTCTGAGAAGCAGGACTCGAACCTACAACCTCTCGCATCCAAAGCGAGCAAACATCCAATCGTTATCTTCCCAGTTTTATGTTAATGAACTTTTTTTAACTCCACTAGTGTTCTTAACTAGTGGAGTGACTACCATTGTTTAAATTAAAAAGACTTCTTTCTAATTACTTTACAAATATTTTACTCTTTTGCGCAATATTTTTGCGTAGTGTAATTTATTTTGAAAAAATTATTTCTTTTTCTTATTCCACTTATTCTTAGGATTCTTTTTTTTACACTTTTTAGAAGCGTTTGCCTTAATTTTAGCTTTAACTCTAGATATTTCAGAATCTATGAAACTTGTAAAATCATTGTTATAAGCAACTTGTTTGGCAGTTTTAAAAGATTTCAACGCTTTTTTGTAATGTTGCTTTTGTTCTAGTAACTGATCATTTAAAACCCAAATTTCGGATTTACTTAAGCCTTTTACCGTAAATGCAAATTCTATTAATTGTTGCGCTTCTATAAAATCTTCGTTCCAAAGTAACACTTGAATATAGCTGCTGTAGACTTTATGAAAATCTAACTTAATGGATAGTACTTCGGCGTAATACTGCTTTGCTTTTTCGTAATCTCCAAATTGTTCTGCTTGTAACTTTCCCATTAAAAACAGTGCATGTATATTATCTTCTTGATAAGACAATGCGTAGTTTAAATTCTCTACGGTTTCTTCTAAATCGTACGGATAAGCATCTAATGCTTTCAGTACGTAGGTGTTTAGTATGTTGGTTTCCACGATTATTTTAATTTTAGTTGCTTTTGCAATTCAGTTTTTAGTTTTCCACGTTCTTTTTTGAACGTTTTGTCTTTTTTCTGAATTTTAAAATCCGAGCCTTTAAATACTTTTGTTGGCTGACCTCTTTTTATATTTAAGTGGTTTTCCCATTGATTTTTAATGCTCGACTTTAAGCGCTTTGTTTGTGTTTGATTGACTTTTTCAATCAACCTAATTTTCGCTAATTTTTTGTTTTGATGTTGAGATCTGCTATCCATTACCAACACTTGCGTATTGGTTGGTTTATGCGTTGCTCTAATTGCAGAACTTACTTTGTTTACATGTTGTCCGCCTGGACCAGAACTTCTTGTGGCTTGATATAAAATGTCTTTATCTGCTATATCTGAGCCGTATATTTGCTCAATTTCATAAATACCTATAAACCAGTTTTTACGTTTGTGTTTTGGTCTATATGCAGATACGCCAATCCATTGAATTGTTCCTAGCCACTTGCTTAAAAATGTGGTTAAATTAGTTCCTGAAATTTGCACAGTTGCCGATTGTAATGTGCCATTTTCTACGCCTGTTTCGCGCTGCAAAATGCTGTATTCAATAGTTTTTAATTTTGCGGCTTCTAAAAATAATTTTAGAACTTGAGCTACAACCCAACAGCATTCTGCAGGTCCGCGACCAGATGTTATTTGTATTATTTTAGTTTTTGTTAATGACTTTGCCATAATATTTTATCTTCTAAAAGCTCTAGTAAAAGCTGGTGTTTCAAACGTTTTAAAAGTGCTTTTGGTTTTTTATTACAACCACAAACCTCTGTAATTTTAGTTTTGTATTTTAAATTACATGTTGCTCTAGAGGTTATCTAAAAACAAGTTTGCTGTTATGTTAACGATTCCAAGAAACGCTTCTAATTAGGAATCAAGGTTTAAATGAATTTGATATAATTCATGATTGATTTTATTTAAAATGAAGCGTGACATTTAGTCTAAACGCAACATGGGTTGTTTTTACTACTGTTTAGGAATGTGTTTAGCAGAGTTGCTAAGGTTGAAAACAAAAAATCCGAAACAGTTTTTTAATTGCTTCGGATTTTTCATTTGTTTATGAAAGTGGTATTAACTAAAATACGCTCGAAGCACCGCAGAAGGAATACGTCCTTTTGGGAAATCTGGATATGCTATAGAAATTATCATACTTCGAGTTTTTATTATTAATTTTTTCTTTGGAAATTTTTATTTCCGCTGGGCAAAGATTTGTTTTTATTTTTGAGTTATCAAAATTTATTTTCAATTTTTTTTAAAAAGTAATGCCTTAATACGAAGTATTAACTTTTTTTGAATTGTGCAAATTTTATTTTTATTTTCCACCAAGGTAAATGCTGTTTTGGGTTTTGAGTTGTTTAAAAAATATAATTTTATCGATTTTAAGTCTTCTAAACTATTCATTAAATTGAGCGTTGTATTCGAAAGCTTTCTAACTTTATTTATCAATTCATTTTTATTAATAATAGTAAATTGAAAATTTTCAAAATCTTCTCTTAATAGATAAAAATCCCATAGTATATCATATTCAGTTTGATAGTCAAAACACTCTAATAAAACATTTAAATGTAAATAAGCTTCATCAAAATTATTTGCTTTACTCAGTTTTTTACAACCTTCGATTAGTTTAAAAAATATCATAAAATCTTCACCATGTTTTTCATTAGTGACCTGCAATAATTTTTTACTCCATTCATCATTACTATAATTTATGGTAAAAAGATCAAAATAATATGGATTCGAGTCTAGATTAGATAATAATTCATCATTAGTATACAACCAATTTTCAAATTGGGAAACTGTTATTCTTTCGGTTAAAACATCAAATATTTTGTATTCTAAAGCTTTCATCTGCTGTAATTTTATACAAAAATGAAATGCCCATACGCAATGTTTTTGCGTACTAGTTATTTTTTCTATTTTAGAAGTGAAATTAATTGAAAAATGGCTGTAAATAAAAACGCACTTTTAAGATATAAAACCATAGATAAATGTTTACAAAACCATTTCAAAACATGGACTTTGAACGATTTAATTGAAGCTTGTTCCGATGCTTTGTATGATTACGAAGGAAAAGATGTAGATGTTAGTAAACGTACGATTCAGTTAGATTTACAGATGATGCGTAGCGATAAATTGGGTTATAATGCGCCAATTATTGTTTACGACCGAAAGTTTTATAAATACGAAGACGAGAATTATAGTATTACCAATAGCCCAATTTCTAATCAAGATTTAAATAAGTTATCTGAAGCAGTTTCGTTTTTAAAACAATTTCAAGGATTTTCGCATTTTTCGGCTTTAGATAGCATGGTTCAGAAATTAGAAGATCACGTTTACACGCAGAAAACCCAAGAGAAAGCACTTATAGATTTTGAAAAAAATGATAACCTAAAAGGCTTCAACTTTTTAGATGAATTGTATCGCTACATACAAGTTAAAAAACCAATAAAACTAACTTACAAATCGTTTAAAGCTAGAGAGAAAAGCACATTTACTTTTCATCCTTATTTGTTGAAAGAGTTTAGAAACAGATGGTTTATTATAGGTCGTAAAAACTCTAATGTGGCACTTTTAAATCTAGCATTAGACCGTATTGTTAAAATTGAAGAATCTGCAGACGAATTTATTTACAACACCACTTTTAATTTAGAAAATTATTACAAAAACGTGATTGGTGTTTCTGTAAGTCCTACTATAAAAACCGAACATATTTTACTTTATGTTACTCATAAACATGCGCCATATGTGGTGACAAAACCGTTTCATTCGTCTCAAAAAATTGTTGATAAAGATAATTATGGGATCACTATTTCTTTAGATGTACAACATAATTTTGAACTTGAAAAAGAGATTTTATCTTTAGGTGATGGCATTAAAGTGTTAGCGCCAAAACGTTTAAAGGAAACCATTAAAGAACGTTTACAAGAAAGTGTAGACACGTATAATACTGAATTAGACTTAAAAGAGTTAACTCTATTAAAAAAGCAGGTTTTACATAAAGGATTTTCGGTTTTAAATCAAGTGTATACCAAACGTGAGATTAAGAAAATTAAGGGTAAACTTCACATGTATTTAAAAAATAATCCTGGTAAAACGTATAGCTTACGTGAAGTGTTTTTAAGGCTACCACAGTTAAAACCTTTAGTAATTAATAAAAATTTAAAGCAAATTATTGATAGTTTATTACCAAACGCTTTTCTAACTAAAGTGATTTATTTTGATAAAACCATACAAGATAATTGGTACGTGACATGGCATCAAGATTTACCCGTAAATGTAAAAGATAAAATTGAAACTGATGGTTTTACTTCTTGGACTAAAAAAGAAGACGTTATTAGTGTTATTCCACCTGAAGCTATAAATAAAAACACAATTAGTATTCGTGTACATTTAGACAATACAAATTCAGAAAATGGTGCTTTAAAAGTAATTCCGGGTTCGCAAAACAAACGCTTAACAGATACTGAAATAAAGTTAATTATAGATAATTCTTTACCTTTTGATTGTGAAGTGAATTTAGGAGGAATTCATATTTTAAAACCTCAAATTTTACATGCGTCTTCTAAAAACAAAAGCGGCAAACGCAGACGCGTTTTACATTTGGAATTTTCTAATTTGGATTTACCAAATGGTTTGGAATATGCTGAAAAAGTAGATCTTTAGAAAGTTATAATTACTTTATATGTAATAAACGGATAAGATAGTTACAGTATAATCTAGGAAAAGTTTTTAGAAACAACAGCTTTATTATTACAACAATTGTATAAAATTAATATGAAAACATTAGAACGATTTGTAAGCAGTATTATTCAGTTTAGAATAGCGATTATAGTATGCTTAACCGTTTTAATGGCATTTTCAGGATATCAAACCATAAATCATCTGCGTATAGATAATTCCTTGTCTATCTGGTTTTTAGAAAATGACCCGAGCTATAAGGCTTATATCGATTTTCAAAAAGAGTTTGGCTCGGATGAGATTTTTGTTGGCATGTTTCCTGTGGAAAATGCAATTGGAAAACAGGAAAAAAAGAAATTATTACAACTTCATGAAGCAATAGATACTTTATCTTACGTTAAAACGTCTTTTAGTATTGCTAAAGCACAATATCCTCTATACGCTAATAACTCTATTAAGTTTGAAGATGTATATAACACCAATCGCAGCGAAAAAGGCTTAAAAAGTGTGCTTTCTAAGTTACCAAACATGAGCAGTCAGTTAGTAACTAAAGATTTTAAGCATCAATTTTTCTATATTCAATTAAACCCAACACCATCCATAGAAACAAAGCGTAAAGATCTTTTAGGTGAAATAACTACACTTATTGAACAAAATTATGACGATTATTATTTGACCGGTCCACCGGTTTTAAATGAAGCTTACAGTAAAGGGATTTATAAAGAAAGTCTTGTTTTTGGAGGTTTAACAGTGTTGTTTATTACACTAATGTTATTGTTTATGTTGCCTAGTAAGCGCTATTTATTAGTGTCTTTAATCTCGGTAGCAGTACCGGTATCTTTATTGTTTGGGCTTATTACTTCAATGGGTTATGCTTTAAACATGATTTCTATGCTTATTCCTACCATTTTAATGGTGTATAGTGTAAGCGATGCGGTTCATATTATCAATATTTATCATAAAGAAGGCCTTCAACATTTAGATCAAACAAAAACACAGTTATTAGCCATAACCATTAAAAAAAGTTTTACACCTTGTTTTTATACTACGCTAACCACATTTGTAGGGTATTTTGCGCTGTATTTATCACCACTACCAGCTTTTAAAAACATGGGTGTTTTTACCTGTATTGGTTTAATTTTAAGTTTTATACTGGTTTATGTTATTGCTATTATAGGGTTTAGTTTTATGAATTCAGAGTTTAAAACAACCAAGCCTATTTTGGAAATGATAGGCTTAAGCCAATCCAAGTTTATAGATTGGTTAAATGTGTTTACTACTAAATCTAAAACCAAAATTATTTTGGTGTTTACTGTGCTATTAATTTATGGTTTGTATGCTGTTTTTCAAGTGAAAATAGATACCAATTCTCAAAACCTTTTAGCTGAAGGCAAAGCGAAACAAGATTTGAGAGTTGTAGAAGGTAAGTTAAATGGAAGTTCACGCATGCAACTGGACATTTCTGCTAAAAACGGAGACTTAATTACCAATACTGAGGCTTTAAAACAATTAGAAAAATTTCAATCAAAACTTGAAAATAACCTGGTAATAAACGCGCCTATATCTGTTGTAAATATCAAAAAATTTTTAGAACAAAGAACACCTGTGTTATTTCAATCTAATGTTTCGCAGGATGCCATAAAAAATACGTTAAGTAAAGTAGATACAGACCGTAACAGTTTTTTCAAATTATTTTCAGACGATTTATCTTCTGCAGGAATTACTATAAGTTTTAAGGAGATGAAAACTTCCGAACTTGAGAAGCTTATAGCAGATATTCAATCGGATTTTAAAGCGACATTTAATACAGAAACTTATCAACTTAAAATAAATGGCTTTGCTGTTGTATTTGCACAACTAAATAACTTCATTTTACAAACCCAGTTCAGGTCTTTCTTTGCAGCTTTTTTTGTGGCCTTTTTATGTTTACTCATCTTTATAAAAAATGTAAAAACCACTATTTTAGTTTTAATACCAAATATGTTACCATTAGCTATTTTAGCCATTTTAATGAGTTGGTTAAATATCCCATTAGACGTTACTACAGCTATGATTACACCAATTATGCTTGGAATTGCTATGGACGACACCATACATTTAGTCTATAAATACAGAAAAACGAAAGGTAATTCCGCATCACCAGAAGAACGAATGGATAGCGCAATGCGTTACACAGGTTCAGCTTTAATTTCTACCACATTTGCTTTAGTTGCTGGATTTTTAATTATTGCGTCTAGCGCAACACCGTCGGTTCGAGATTTCGGACTGTTATGCGCGGTTACGGTAGCTGTAGCGTTAATAACAGATTTATTTTATTTGCCTGCTTTGCTTAAACGTTTTGATAAATAAATTTCAGTGTTATTTTCCAAATGGATATCATGCTCAAAAATAACATCTTGACTGTCCAGCTTTGCTTTTATAAGATAATTTCTACCATTAAAATAAGACGTTATTACTTTGGCTTTTAATGGTGAAGACTGTACTATAGTAAGTTCATGAGCGTAAATAATCTCATCATTAATCACATTAAATTCTTCAAAAAATGACGCCATTAAAGGAGTTTTTGGGTCTTTGTATAAAGTTTCAGGAGTGTCCTTAACTACAATGACTTTTTTATCTAAAAGCATCATTTGGTCAGCAAAGCCAAGCACATCATTTTTATCGTGAGTGGCTACAATACAAGCAATATTTTTTTCTTTTAAATAGCTAAATATATTTCGTCTTAAAGACTGCTTTTTAAAATTATCTATATGGCTAAAGGGTTCATCCAAAAGTAATATTTCAGGTTGTTTAGCTAAAGATCTAGCCAAAGCAACACGCTGCTTTTGTCCACCACTAAGTAACTTTACTTTAGTTTTAGCTACACTTTCCAACTCCACCACTTTTATAAGCTCTGCGGTTCGTTTTTTCTTTTCTTCTGGATAAAAATTAGATAGATATTTTCCAATATTTTCTTCAACAGAAATAAAAGGCATTAAATCAAACTCCTGAGTGACCGATTTCATAAAATCGTAACCAACAACAAGATTATGTTCCGGACCTAAAATTTCGGTATCATCCCAAAAAATTTGTCCTTTTTTTAAATCGTATTCGCCGTAAAGTAATTTAAGTAATGTACTTTTTCCGCAACCACTTTCACCAATTATAGCAAGATGTTCGCCTTTTTCAACGGTAAAATTAAGATGTTTTAAAATGATTTTTTTTGAATAAGAAAAAGTGAGATTTTTTACATGTAGCATAGATTCAAAAATACAGGATTTTAGAAAAGTTTACAATTATTTTTTTGCTCGATATTTTTTATGAATAATTAATTGAAATGTCTGGTTGAGCTTAGTCGAAACCTATTTGTAAACCTAATTTTTTCAAGAAATCATGTCGAAGATAGGAGACATCACATCATAATTCATTAAAATTTAATTTATATAAAAGGTAAAGATTTCTCCTAATTTCGAAATGACAATTAATAAGTTCATTCTTTAAGTTCTCGACTACGCTCGAACGGACAATACTATCGTGCTAACTATTTCTATAAAATAAATCAGGTTGAGTTTAGTCTAAACCTATTTGTAAACCTAATTTTTTCAAGAAATCATGTCGACGATAGGAGACATCACATAAGTTGAGCTTTACATTTAACCAACTCAAATGCAACATCTTAATTCATAGAAATAACTAGCACTAAATTAAAGTCGCGTTAAGGATGGAAGTGGTATCCTTTTTTTGCTTTAGCAAATGGCAAAAAAGATATAACGTACAGCCTGACCCGCAGGGTAACGCCCAAAAAAACAACCAAACTTTCTTAACACACATTTAATGTGAATCTTCATTTAGTTTTGTTGCAAAAATCCTTATTTTCGCACACTTAGGACAAAATACCAATTATGAGTACGAAATTTGCTGAATATAAAGGACTTAACCTACCAAATGTAGCTAACGAAATTTTAAGCTATTGGGAAGAAAACAACATTTTTGAAAAAAGTGTAACCTCAAGAGAAGGCGCAGAACCTTATGTGTTTTTTGAAGGACCACCTTCTGCAAATGGATTACCAGGTGTACACCACGTTTTAGCACGTTCTATAAAAGATATTTTTCCGCGTTACAAAACCATGAAAGGTTTCCAAGTAAAGCGTAAAGCCGGCTGGGACACACATGGTTTACCTGTAGAACTTGGTGTAGAAAAAGAACTTGGGATTACTAAGGAAGATATTGGTACAAAAATATCTGTAGAAGAATACAACGAGGCTTGTCGTAAAGCGGTGATGCGTTATACCGATATCTGGAACGACTTAACCCAGAAAATGGGTTATTGGGTAGATATGGACGACCCGTATGTGACTTACGAGCCAAAATATATGGAATCGGTTTGGTGGTTGTTAAAAGAAATTTACCAAAAGCAATTAATGTATAAAGGTTATACGATACAGCCGTATTCTCCTAAAGCAGGAACAGGTTTAAGTTCTCACGAGTTAAACCAGCCTGGAACCTACCAAGACGTTACAGATACGACAATTGTAGCTCAGTTTAAAGCTGTAGCAAGTACATTGCCAGACTTTTTACAAAATGAAGGCGATATTCACTTTTTAGCATGGACTACAACTCCTTGGACTTTACCAAGTAACACGGCTTTAACCGTAGGGCCAAAAATAGATTACGTTTTAGTTGAAACTTACAACCAATACACCTTTAAACCTATGAATGTGGTGTTGGCAAAACCTTTGCTAAACAAACAATTTGGTGGTAAAAACAATGTGTTAGTTGAAGAAAAATCGGCACTTTTAGACTATAAAGATGGCGATAAAAAAATCCCTTATTACGTTGTAAAAGAATTTAAAGGAAAAGATTTAGTTGGTATTAAATACGAACAGTTATTAGACTACGTATTACCAAACGATAATCCTGAAAATGCCTTTAGAATTATTTCTGGAGATTTCGTAACTACCGAAGATGGAACAGGAATAGTACATACCGCACCAACTTTTGGAGCAGATGATGCTTTAGTGGCAAAGCAAGCTGTACCAGAAATTCCGCCAATGTTGGTGAAAGACGAAAATGATAATTTAGTACCACTTGTAGATTTACAAGGTAAATTTAGACCAGAAATGGGCGAATTTGCAGGTAAATACGTTAAAAACGAATATTATCCAGATGGTGAGGCTCCAGAAAAATCGGTAGATGTTGAGCTTGCCATAAAATTAAAAACAGAAAACAAAGCCTTTAAGGTTGAAAAATATAAGCACAGTTATCCAAACTGTTGGAGAACCGATAAGCCAATTTTATACTATCCGTTAGACTCATGGTTTATTAAAATCACCGATGTTAAGGATAGAATGCACGACTTAAACAAAACCATTAATTGGAAACCAGAATCTACGGGAACTGGTCGTTTCGGGAATTGGTTAGCTAATGCAAACGATTGGAATTTATCACGTTCACGTTATTGGGGAATTCCTTTACCTATTTGGAGAACCGAAGACGGAAAAGAAGAAATTTGTATAGGTTCTGTTGCAGAACTAAAAGCTGAAATGGCAAAAGCGGTTAAAGCTGGTGTTTTAGCAAAAGACATTTTTGAAGATTTTGTGGTTGGCGATATGTCTGAAGAAAACTATGCGAAATTAGATTTACATAAAAATATTGTAGACGATATTACTTTAGTTTCAGCTAGCGGACAACCTATGAAACGCGAAAGCGACTTAATAGATGTATGGTTCGATTCTGGTTCTATGCCTTATGCACAGTGGCATTACCCATTTGAAAATAAAGACTTAATTGATGATAATAAAGCATTTCCAGCCGATTTTATTGCCGAAGGTGTAGACCAAACCAGAGGTTGGTTCTATACGCTTCATGCTATTGGTACTATGGTTTTCGATTCGGTTGCCTATAAAAACGTCGTATCTAATGGATTAGTGTTAGACAAAAATGGACAAAAAATGTCGAAACGTTTAGGAAACGCAGTAGATCCGTTTACCACTTTAGAGACTTATGGTGCCGATGCAACACGTTGGTACATGATTTCTAATGCCAATCCTTGGGATAACCTTAAATTTGATTTAGATGGCGTAGAAGAAGTAAAACGTAAGTTTTTTGGGACATTATACAATACCTATTCGTTCTTTCAACTCTACACCAATTTAGATGGATTTACTTACGCTGAAGCAGATATTGCTTTAGAAGACCGACCAGAACTAGACCGTTGGATTTTAAGTGAATTACATACGCTAATACAAAAAGTAGACGACTATTACGCAGAGTACGAGCCTACAAAAGCAGCACGTGCTATTTCTAATTTTACACAAGATTACTTGAGTAACTGGTACGTACGTTTAAGTAGAAGACGTTTCTGGAAAGGCGACTACCAAACCGATAAAATCTCGGCATACCAAACGCTTTATACCTGTATGGAAACCATAGCAAAGTTAGGCGCACCAATTGCACCTTTCTTTATGGATCGTTTGTATTTAGATTTAAATAAAGTGACTCAAAAAGAAAGTTTTGAAAGTGTTCACTTGGCCAATTTCCCTGTGTTCGACGCGGCTTATGTTGACAAGAGTTTAGAACGTAAAATGGAAAATGCACAAACCATTTCATCTTTAGTTTTATCATTACGTGCTAAAGAAAAGATAAAAGTGCGTCAGCCTTTACAGAAAATCATGATTCCTGTAGATTCAGAACAGCAAAAAGAGGAAATTCTTGCAGTAGCAGATTTAATAAAAAGCGAAGTAAATATTAAAGATATTGAGCTATTAAGCGATGCATCAGATATTTTAGTGAAGCAGATTAAACCAAACTTTAAAGCGTTAGGACCTCGATTTGGTAAGGATATGAAGCTTATTGCTAATGAAATTAATAGCTTAAATGCAGAAAATATTAAAACTATTGAGCAAAAAGGAACACTCGATGTAAATGTTAACGGAAAAAGTATTACTTTAGAACGTAGTGATGTAGAAATTACATCGCAAGATATTGAAGGTTGGTTAGTGGCAAATGAAGGAGCTATTACAGTTGCTTTAGACGTCACCATAACCGAAGATTTACGAGAAGAAGGTATTGCCAGAGAATTGGTAAACCGCATACAAAACTTACGTAAAGATTCTGGTTTTGAAGTGACCGACCGTATTGAAGTGAAAATTAAAAATGAAGTAAGTGTTACAAAAGCAGTAAAAGCTAATTTAGACTATATTAAGGTTGAAACACTTACAGAAACATTAGAATTAGTAGATCATCTGGACAATGGTATGGAAATTGTGTTTGATGATGTAGAAACCAACTTATATATTACAAAAATTTAAAAATTATGTCAGTAGATACAACAGTAAGATATTCGGACGCAGACTTAGCAGAATTTAAAACTTTAATTCAAGAAAAAATTGAACACGCTAAGCATGATTTAGAGTTAATTAAGAGCGCATACATGAATGACCATAATAATGGTACAGATGACACGTCTCCTACATTTAAGGCGTTTGATGAAGGTAGCGAGGTCATGAGTAAAGAAAGCAATTCTCAGTTAGCTATACGTCAGGAAAAGTTTATCCGCGATTTAAAAAACGCGTTAATCCGTATTGAAAATAAAAGTTATGGTGTTTGTCGTGTAACTGGTAAATTAATAAACAAAAAACGTTTAGAGTTAGTGCCACATGCAACCTTGAGTATTGAAGCTAAAAATATGCAATAATCTAATAGGCTTTCATAAAACACAAAACGCTTTAATGTTATATTGAAGCGTTTTTTATTTTAAAAATTTTAAAATCATGTCGCTAAAAAAAGCAACACTTTTTATTATTCTTATTTTATTAATCGATCAGCTTAGTAAAATTTATATTAAAACACATTTTGTATTAGGCGAAGATGTAGAAGTATTTACATGGTTTAAAATTTTCTTTGTGGAGAATAAAGGCATGGCTTGGGGCACAAAACTGAATGATATCTTTCCGTTTCTAAGCGAAAATACCGCTAAAGTAAGTTTAACCATTTTTAGAATTTTCGCCATATTAGGTGTAGGTTATTGGCTCTATAAAACTATTAGCTCTCGCGGTCCAAAAGTGCTGGTTACCGCTCTTATTTTTATTATGGCTGGTGCTATAGGTAATATTATAGATTCTATATTTTATGGTGTGTTATTTAGCAGCAGTAATACACAAGTAGCCACGTTTTTAGGTAAAAATTCTTATGCGCCGCTACTTCATGGTCAAGTGGTGGATATGCTGTATTTACCCATTTGGAATGGCTATTTACCTAAATGGATACCATTTATAGGTGGCGATTTCTTTACGTTTTTTGAACCCGTTTTTAATATAGCAGATGTATCTATTTGTATTGGTTTTATTATCTTAATATTTTGGAATAAAACAGCTTTTTCTAAAAGCACTAAAGAAGAGTAGTAAGTTTAAAACAGTAGCTATTATGGAAAATTCTATCTTAAAAAAAATTGAATTGGAGCAGTTTACCAATCGTATGGCTTTAGATATGGGATTGGCTATCATTACATTGGCTCAAAAGAACCATCACAACATTGCAGTAAAAATAGAACGCTTAAACCATACTGTATTTTTATATGTAGATGAAGGTTTACCTGCAGATAAACATTTATGGTTAAATAGAAAAGCCAACGTTGCAAAGCATTTTGAAGAAAGTTCACTAAATGTTAAGAATGATTTATTCACTCATAAAATGAGTTTAAAAGATACTTTTGCTTTAGACGATAACTCTTATTTAGCAAAAGGAGGCGCCATACCTATTTTTGTAAAAAATGCAGGAATGGTTGCTGTTATTACAGTCTCTGGTTTAAGTGATGAAGAAGATCATGACATTATTATTGAAGCTCTACAACATCAATTTTTTAAATAAATTTAATGCATATGGCAACTTCTAAAGAAATGATAACCGTACATACCACTATTAATGCTCCTGTAGAAACCATTTGGAATTATTGGAACAAACCTGAGCATATTGTAAAATGGAACTTTGCTTCAGACACTTGGTGTTGTCCTAAAGCCGAAAATGATTTACGACTAGGTGGTCAGTTTACATATCGTATGGAAGCTAAAGATGCTAGTATGGGGTTTGATTTCTCTGCAACCTATGACAAAATTGTGCCTCATGAGTTTATATCTTATACTCTTGAAGATGGTAGAAAAGTTACGATTTCTTTTACTGTTGAAGAGGATACGGTTTTAGTGAAAGAATCTTTTGAAGCCGAAGGTACTCATACAGATGAAATGCAAAAAGCTGGTTGGCAGGCTATTTTAGAAAATTTTAAAACTTATGTTGAAACGAACTCCTAATTGTTTCTCATAACTCAGCAAAAACGATAGTAGCGGCATCCTTTTTGGGCTCTTTTTAGACCAAAAAGATATAGCGGATAGCGTGGTGGCTAGCCATTTGCCCTAAAACCTATATACCTGTTCTGGAGTAACGCAATAATCTAAAGCAACATCGGTAGTTAAAATATCTGTAATATCGTTTTCTGGTGGGAAAAAAGACAAACCTACTTTCACGCAATTTGGTGCGCATTCATTTAAAAATCGGTCGTAAAATCCTTTACCGTAACCTGTGCGATGTCCTTTTTTATCATAAGCCAAAAGCGGCACAAAAACCACTTCTATTTTAGAATGGTCTATTTCTATACCATCTATAGGCTCAGGAATTCCGTAGACGTTTAAACCTATTTTAGTATTATCTTGTAATAAATAACTCTTCATTTTAAAAGTCGAAAAGTCGCTTTTGGACACTAAGCAGTTTTTATCTTTACCTTGTAGAATATGTAATATAAATTCTGTTTTTACTTCCTTTTGATTTTCCATAGTTAAAAAGACATGGAAATACATTTTGTCCCAAATAGGTAACTCTAATAACTGGTTTGCAATAGCAATACTGTAATCCTCAACAGTTTGAGGAGACAAACTTGCCCGTTTTTCCTTATAGATATGACGTAATTCCGCTTTAGTCATTATCCGCCTTAATTTTGGTGGTAATATGAAACACAGCATCACCCTGATAAACTATGGGCGATTCGTTAACATTTATTAAATAACCCCTATTTGAAGCTTTAATGGCATGATTAAGTTTTCCAAAAGGATCTGTAATGTAACCTAAAACCTCGCCTTTCTCCACATAAGCATTAATATTAAAAAGCGGTTTAAACATGCCAGAATATTTGGCTCTAATCCATTTACTTTCTAAAATAAATACCGGATGATTATCGATTTGTTTAACCTCTAAAGTATCATTAAGCATTCCTAAGTGATGCAAAAACCGTTTGGAACCTTCTAATCCTACATTGGTTATGTGTTTATCGATATGTAGAGACTTGCCGCCTTCAAATAAAATAACGGGAATATGAAGGTTGTTACAAGCGTTTCTAAAGGATTTTTTTATGTTTTTTGAATAAAGCACAAATGGTGCGCCAAATAACTTTGCAAACTCGTCATACTTCTCATTATTAGCGGCTATTCTAACTTGTGGTGCATTAAATCTGTTAGCACCGCCAGTATGGAAGTCTACAATGTAGTCTACATTAGGAATGACTTCTTTCATTAAATGATAAGCCACACGAGAGGCTAAAGAACCCGATTTACTTCCAGGAAACACACGGTTTAAATCGCGACCATCGGGAAATTCACGCTGTAGATTTATAAAACCGAAGATATTAATAACCGGTAGGCATATAATAGTTCCTATTTTTGGTTTGTTAATGCCTTGAGCAATAATTTGCCTTACCACTTCAATCCCATTTACTTCATCGCCATGTATACCAGCCGTGAATAAAACAGTAGGTCCAGCTTTTTTTGCCCGATGTATAATTACGGGAACATCTACAGAAGTATTAGTATGCAATTTAGCAACACTAAACTTAGCTTCGGCAGATTGGCCACGTTTAATACTTTTTCCAAGTATAGTTAAAATACCATTAGGGTAATTCATGTTTACTTATTAACGTTACGCTCTATATAACTTATAATACTTTTAGCAATATTTTTACCTGTAGCCTGTTCTATACCTTCTAAACCAGGGGTAGAATTTACTTCTAAAAGTAAAGGTCCACGTTCAGACTGTAACATATCGACACCACAAACTGGAAGTTTTAAAACTTCTGCAGAACGCATAGCAAGTTTTAACTCTGCTTCATTTAATTTAATAATATTAGCACTTCCACCTCTATGTAAGTTACTTCTAAATTCGCCTTCTTTTCCTTGTCGTTTCATGGCTCCAACGACTTGTCCGTCCACAATTAAGGCTCTAATATCTGCTCCTTTAGCTTCTTTAATAAATTCTTGTATAATCACTCTGGCTTGTAAGCCATTAAAGGCTTCTAAAACAGATTCTGCAGCACTTTTTGTTTCTGCTAACACCACACCTAAACCTTGTGTACCTTCTAAAAGTTTAATAATTACAGGAGCACCGCCAACATGTTGCAACACTTCTCTGGCATCTCGGGTATAATTGGTAAAAACAGTTTTAGGCATTCCAATACCTTTTTTACTTAAGCGTTGTAAACTTTTAAGTTTATCTCTAGAATTTAAAATGGCATCACTGGTGGCAGTAGTAAATACATTCATCATTTCAAACTGTCTTACAACAGCACAACCGTAAAAGGTTACCGACGCACCAATTCTTGGAATAACGGCATCGACATAATCCAGATATTTATTTTTATAATATATAGTTGGTTTTTCTCTTTCAATGATAATATCACACTTTAGAGGATCTATAACTTCTACATGATGGCCTTTATTTTCGGCTTCTTCAATAATACGATCTGTAGAATATAGATTGGCATTACGAGATAATATAACAATATTCATTTTACTGGTGTTTAAAAGATTGGTTTTCAAGATCGACATCGACTAAAAATTTTTTTCTTAAAAATTGTCGGCCAATTAAAACAGGATATTTCATATCGTCTCGTGTACTTAATGTAAGATTTATCACATAGGTTTTTCCAAAAAACACTACGTCGGTTTTTATTTTATAACGGTTTTCCACATGTCCGTTACTACTTTTTACATCGGTTAAAGAATAGGTGTCAAAAACAACTTCTTTACCATTAAAATTAGGGTGACCCTTACTGTAAAACTTACAACGTAATTTATCTCCTTCTTTAGTAATTTCGGAGCAATGTATAGAGCTAGTATACGCTCCTGTATCTATTTTACAGTCTATTTGATGTAATTGTAATTTTGGGAAATTGATGCAGTCTACGCGACCAATAGTTTTTTTTGACATAAAATTTATTCAAATCGAAAGGTAATAAATAGCAAAATATTTTCATCACAAATTTATACTAATTTTAACGCCAAACCTAAGTAATTGTTAAGGTTAGATGAATATTAATTTTTACCTTTGGGCATATACGATAACCAGCTATTAGTTATGTCTCCAGAATTAGAATTACAACTTAAAACGTTACCTAATGCACCTGGAGTGTACCAGTATTTCGATAAAAACGATGTTATTATCTATGTTGGAAAAGCTAAAAACCTAAAAAAACGAGTCTCCTCATATTTTACCAAAACGCATGACAGTGGTAAAACGAGAGTTTTGGTTAAAAAAATCCGTAGTATTAAACACATCGTGGTTAATACGGAAAGTGATGCTCTGCTTTTAGAAAATAATCTTATAAAAAAATACAAACCTCGGTATAATGTTTTATTAAAAGACGATAAGTCTTATCCTTGGATTTGTCTTAAAAATGAACGCTTTCCTAGAATATTTCCTACGCGCCGCATGATTAAGGATGGTAGTGAATATTTTGGTCCTTATACCAGTATGAAAACAGTTGGGACTTTACTGGATTTAATTAAAGGGCTGTACCAAATTAGAACCTGTAATTACGATTTGGCTGAAGAAAAAATTCAAGCAGGAAAGTATAAAGTGTGTCTAGAATATCATTTAGGTAATTGTAAGGGACCTTGTGAGGGTTACGAAACCGAAGCACATTACAACGAAAATATTACTGCTATTCGTGATATTCTAAAAGGAAATTTTAAAGCGTCTCTTGGGCAATTCAAAACCCAAATGAAAGAGCTGGCAAATGATATGCAATTTGAAGAAGCTCAAAAAATTAAAGAAAAAATAGATGTTTTAGAAAAGTACCAGTCTAAATCTACAGTTGTTAATCCAAAAATTAACAATGTAGATGTGTTTAGTATTGTAAGTGACGACAGTTATGGGTATGTAAACTTTTTACAGCTGTCTTTTGGTTCTATTATTCGTTCACACACCTTAGAAATTAAAAAGAAATTAGACGAAACCGACAAAGAATTGTTAGAGCTTGCTATTGTGGAATTAAGAGAGCGTTTTAATAGTCAGTCTAAAGAAGTTTATACACAAATGCCTTTAGATTTGGGTGAAGGTATAAAAGTAACCGTTCCACAACTGGGCGACAAAAAACGGATTTTGGATCTATCGGAAAGAAACGCCAAATTTTATAGACTGGAACGTTTTAAACAAATAAAAATTACCGATCCAGATAAACATGCCAATCGTATAATGGCACAAATGAAAACCGATTTAAGGCTAAAAGAAGAACCTAGACATATTGAATGCTTTGATAATTCTAATATCCAGGGAACAAATCCGGTTGCTGCCTGCGTGGTTTTTAAAAACGGAAAGCCTAGTAAAAAAGATTACCGTCATTTTAACATTAAAACGGTTGAAGGTCCAGACGATTTTGCCAGTATGGAAGAAGTGGTTTTTAGACGCTACAAAAGACTGTTAAACGAAGGAGAACCGCTCCCACAATTAATTATTATAGATGGTGGTAAAGGTCAATTATCTTCAGCTTTAAAAAGTCTAGATTTACTTGGTTTAAGAGGAAAAATTGCCATAATAGGTATTGCAAAACGTTTAGAAGAATTATTTTATCCAAATGATCCAATTCCGTTATATTTAGATAAAAAAAGTGAAACTCTTAAAATTATACAACAGTTAAGAAACGAAGCGCATCGTTTTGGTATTGAACATCATAGAAACCGAAGAAGTAAAGGTGCACTAAAAACAGAATTAGAAAGTATTTCTGGAATAGGCGAAAAAACTATTGTAGATTTAATGAAAGTTTTTAAGTCTACCAAACGTATTGCAAATGCAAAGTTAGACGAGCTTGAAGCTGTAGTTGGCTTAAGTAGAGCACAAAAAATATATCAGTACTACCATAAAGCATGAAACAGGTTTTAACCATTATTATAGTTTTAATCAGCTTACAGTTAAGCTGGTCTCAAAACACAGCCCAAAAAAAACCAAAAGTTGGTTTAGTGCTAAGTGGTGGTGGCGCAAAAGGATTTGCACATATTGGCGCTCTAAAAGTTATAGATAGCTTAGGAGTAAAAATAGATTACGTAGCAGGAACCAGTATGGGTGCGGTTATAGGATCTTTATATGCATCTGGCTATAGTGGTAAACAATTGGATTCTATTTTTAAAGGTGTAGATTTTGACGATATTATAAATGACAATCTTCCTAGAGAAGCTAAAACAAGTTATGAAAGAGAGAATTCTGAAAAATATGTTGTTACGCTGCCTTTTGATCGTTTTAAATTAAAACTCCCGAGTGCTTTGTCTAGAGGACAAAACACTTTTGATTTACTTACCAGATTAATGTTAAATACTTGCAATGAAAATGATTTTTCTAAGTTACCAATTCCATTTTTTTGTATTGCAACTAATGTAGAAAATGGAACTCAGGTAATATTGGATTCTGGAAATTTACCCTTGGCGGTTAAAGCAAGTAGTGCATTACCTTCGCTTTTTCAAGCTGTCTTAATTAATGACGAGCTGCTTATAGATGGTGGTGTTGTAAATAATTACCCCATTGACGAGCTAAGAGCAAAAGGTATGGATATTATTATTGGGGTAGATGTTCAGGACGGACTGGCAAATAGAACCGATTTGTCTTCAGCTCCAGAAATACTATTTCAAATAAATAATTTTAGAACTATTAACGATATGAAAATCAAGTCCAAAAAGACAGATATTTATATCAAACCAGATATTACTAGTTTCACTATAGTATCATTCGATGATGGTAGAAAAATTATTAAAGAAGGCGAAAAAGCGGCAATACATAATAGTTTCAGCTTAGATAAGTTACCTAAAATTGATTCAAACAAATTAAAAAAAGAGTTTGTAAAACCACTTCCGGATACTTTAAATTTAAAAGAAATTTATATAAGTGGTAAAGAAAACTATACCAGTTCTTACATAAAAAGTAAATTAAAGCTAAAACAAAATTCTACCACCACTTTTAAAAAATTTAATAAGGGTACAAATAATTTAATTGCGACCAATAACTTCGATAGTTTTTTCTACGAATTTAAACCAAACGATGATGGCTATGATCTGTTTATAAAAACAACAGAATCCAAACAAAAAACCTTTTTAAGATTAGCTTTACATTATGACGATTTATATGATTCGGCGTTATTAGTAAATCTTACCCGTAAAAAATTATTATTTAAAAACGATATAGGGTCTTTAGACCTTATTTTAGGAGATAACATTAGGTATAATTTAAATTATTATATAGATAAAGGTGTATATTGGAGTGTAGGTTTTAATTCTAGATATAACGAATTTGAAAAAAATATTAACGCATCAGGACTTCTAACCGAAGATCAATTAGAGTCAAGTAATCTTAATAAGATAAATATTAAATACAGCGATTTTACCAATCAGTTTTTCTTACAAACACAGTTTAGAAAAGACTTTCCTTTACGTTTGGGTATTGAACAAAAAAAGCTAGAAATTAATACAGAAACCCTAACATCTGTGCTTAGCGATACCAAAACAACCTTTGAGAATAGTAACCTGTTTAGTTTGTTTGGACAAATAAGTTTCGATACATTCGATAATAAGTTTTTCCCAAAAAGAGGTGTTTTGTTTAATGCTAAAGCCCATTATTATATTTTTTCATCAGATTTTAATGATAATTTCACACCTTTTTCAACTTATGATGCTTCTTTAGCATATACTTTTACAGTATTTGATAAATTCTCATTTAAACCATATACTTCTGCTGGATTTACGATTAATGCGAGAAATAATATTTATCTAAATTACGTTTTAGGTGGTTATGCCAACAATTTTATAAATAATTTTAAAAGTTTTTATGGCTACGATTATTTAACGTTAGCCGCAAATAGTTACATTAAAGGTGGTTTAGATGTTGATTACGAGATTTTTAAAAAAAGTCATATTATAGCATCTGCAAACTACGCTAATGTAGAAGACGATTTGTTCAAAACCTCTAATTGGATTAGTTTGCCAACCTATTCTGGCTACGCATTGGGTTATTCTTACGACTCGTTTATAGGTCCAATAGAAGTCAAATACACTTACTCACCAGAGCTTAGTCAGCAATACTGGTTTTTTAACATAGGCTACTGGTTTTAATAAAAAGGATTTGGGCGTTTTTAAATTTTATCAAATTTAAACCGCGCTGTCAAGACTCGCTTTTTTTGTGTCTATATTTCGACTGCGCTCAATATTACACAAAAAAGAGCTCAAACAAATCTTTCCATCGCTAACGCAAAAAATTCATTTTTAAATCCATAAAAAAATGACGATATTTGTAAGACAATGAAACATTTTTGGTCCAATTTATTAATACATCTTAAATTTCTTATTAAAAGAAATCCAGAATGACGTGCAGCTGTTTTTTTTGAATCATTCACTTCGTATTAATATTCAATAATAAAAAACTATGCCTTTTTATCATAAATTAGGAGCTATACCTCCAAAAAGACACACACAGTTTCGTAAAAAAGACGGATCTCTTTATTACGAACAATTATTTGGGACTATTGGTTTTGATGGGATGTCTACTAATTCCTATCACGAGCAAAGACCAACGCAAGTAAAAGAAATTAAAAAACAATACTCTGTAAAGCCAAAAATAGCGAAAGCAAATAATATGCAGTCGTATCGTTTTAGAGGCTTTCAGGTTAAACCAGAAAACGATTATTTAGAAAGTCGTAAAACGGTTTTAACTAATAGCGATTGTAGTATTATACTTGCAGCGCCAAAAAACAAAACACAAGACTATTTCTATAAAAATACCGATGCAGACGAAGTCATTTTCGTTCATAAAGGTTCCGGAAAACTACGTACACATTTAGGGAATCTAGATTTTAAATATGGAGACTATTTAGTCATTCCACGAGGTATTATCTACAAAATGGATTTCGACACTGAAGATAACCGATTATTTATTGTAGAGTCAAGAAGTCCGGTTTATACGCCTAAGCGTTACCGCAACTGGTTTGGACAATTATTAGAACATTCTCCATTTTGTGAGCGCGATTTACGTCAGCCATACGAATTGGAAACCAATAATGAGTCTGGAGAGTTTTTAATGAAAATTAAAAAACAAGACGATATGTTTGAGATGGTGTACGCCTCACATCCATTTGATGTGGTAGGTTACGATGGGTTTAATTACCCGTATGCGTTTTCAATTCATGATTTTGAACCTATAACAGGACGTATTCACCAACCGCCACCAGTTCACCAAACGTTTGAGACGAATGCATTTGTAATTTGCAGTTTTGTACCGCGTTTATACGACTATCATCCAGATAGTATTCCAGCCCCATACAACCATAGCAATATAGATAGTGATGAGGTGTTGTATTATGTAGATGGCGATTTTATGTCTAGAAACGATATTGAGCAAGGACATATCTCTCTGCATCCGGCAGGAATTCCCCACGGGCCACATCCAGGAGCTACAGAGCGAAGTATAGGTAAAACCGAAACTGAAGAGCTTGCGGTTATGGTAGATACATTTAAACCATTAATGGTAACAGAAGAAGCCTTAAAAATTGCCGATGAGGATTATTATAAATCCTGGTTGGAGCATTAAAAATAATTAAACAATTAACTAATTAGAAAATGGAAAAATCATTTTCTAATTATAAATTTATAAAACATCAAATTTATTAAGATGGCAAAAGAAGTAAAATCAGTAAACTACGGTTTAGAAAAAATATTTGAAGGCGCTCAGGATTTTCTACCGCTTTTAGGAACAGATTATGTAGAATTTTATGTGGGTAATGCTAAACAGGCAGCATATTTTTATAAAACAGCCTTTGGGTTTCAAGACTTTGCATATAGAGGTCTTGAGACAGGTTCTAAAGACTCTGTAAGTTATGTATTAAAACAGGATAAAATTCGTTTAGTTCTTACTACACCTCTAAATAGCAAGTCAGAAATAAATAATCACATCGTTAAACATGGAGATGGTGTTAAAGTGGTGGCATTATGGGTAGAAGATGCTCGTAAATCTTACGAAGAGACGACTAAGCGTGGTGCAAAATCTTACATGGAACCTGTTGTGGAGAAAGATGAGTTTGGAGAAGTCGTAAGAGCAGGAATTTACACCTACGGGGAAACCGTACACATGTTTGTAGAGCGCAAAAACTACAACGGAATATTTATGCCAGGCTTTGTAGAACTTAAAACAGACTACAATCCAGAGCCTGTAGGGTTAAAATATATAGACCACATGGTTGGTAATGTTGGTTGGGGACAAATGAATACCTGGGTTAAGTGGTACGAAGACGTGATGGGATTTGTAAATTTCTTGTCTTTTGATGATAAACAAATCCATACCGAATATTCAGCTTTAATGAGTAAAGTAATGAGTAATGGTAATGGTCGTATCAAGTTTCCAATAAACGAACCAGCTAAAGCCGCTAAAAAATCTCAAATTGAGGAGTATTTAGATTTTTATGAAGACTCTGGAGTACAACATATTGCAGTAGCTACAGACGATATTATAAAAACAGTTTCACAACTAAAAGCTAGAGGTGTAGAGTTTTTACCACCACCGCCACAAGCGTATTATGACGATATTCCAAACCGTTTGGGTGAGCATATGGAAATGATGAAAGAGGATATTAGTGAGCTTCAAAAACTTTCAATTATGATAGATGCCGATGAAGAAGGTTACTTATTACAAATATTCACTAAGCCAGTTGAAGATAGACCAACATTGTTTTTTGAAATCATTCAGCGTATGGGAGCTCAAGGGTTTGGAGCAGGAAACTTTAAAGCTTTGTTTGAATCTATAGAAAGAGAACAGCAAAAACGAGGGACGCTTTAAGGTTTAATACAACAAAAAAGCGTTATTAAATTCTAATAGCGCTTTTTTGTTTTATATTTTTGGAATAGTAATTGCAAAATATCTAATATAAACTCTAAGAGATTGAAAAAGGTCTCTTAGGTAATTTTTAAAATTATGAAAAAGTCAATTTTACTTATCCTTGCAATTAGTTTTTCTTTACATATGTTTGCTCAAGACCAAACCTCTTCATTTAAAGCAGGAGAATGGTTTAAGTTTAAAATGAGTTACAGTGGTTTTTTTAAAGCAGGTAATGCTACATTACAAGTTAATGAAACCAACATTGGTGGTAAGCCAGTTTATCATGTTATAGGAAAAGGCTGGACAACCGGTGCCATCAAATGGTTTTTTAAAGTTGAAGACCGTTATGAGAGTTATTTCGATAAGTCCAAAATTATCCCTTATAAATTTATTAGAAAAATAGATGAAGGTGGACACACTAAAGATCTGGAAATAAAATTTGACCAGACCAAACACGAAGCTTTCATAACAGATAAAAAACATAAAACTGAAAAAACAGTGTCTGTAGCACCAAATGTGCAGGATATGGTTTCAACATTCTATTACTTACGTAATCATATGGATATTGATAACTTAAAGCCAGGTGATGAAGTGAAATTAGATATGTTTTTTGATGAAGAAAGCTATGGTTTTAAATTAAAATATTTAGGAACAGAAGTTATAAAAACAGAGTTTGGAAAAGTAAATACACTCATGTTTAGACCTTATGTTATGGCTGGACGAGTGTTTAAAGAAGAAGAAAGTTTAACCCTTTGGGTATCTAACGATAAAAATAAAATACCTTTACGCATCAAAGCAGATTTAGCAGTAGGTTCATTAAGAGCAGACCTAGAAGCTTACAAAGGATTAAGTCATCCTTTTAAAATAATTATAGATTAATGTTATGGCAAACCAACCAAATATTAAAGACCAATTAAACGACAAGTATAACAACTTAGACCAAGATGTTAACACACACCTTAGTGGCCTCTTGCATAGTAAACCCATTACATATTGGGATTACATCCAGACCGATGCACTATTAAATTTGCAAGTACAGCGTACAACGCTGCCAGATGAAATGGTGTTTTTAATGTATCATCAGGTTAACGAGTTACTGTTTAAGATGATTTTATGGGAAATAGATCAGGTAGCTAACACTGTATCGATTACTGCAGAATTTTTTGAAAATAAAATTATGCGTATTAGTCGTTATTTTGATGTATTGACTTCATCTTTTAATGTTATGAAAGACGGTATGGATGTAGAACAATACAATAAATTTAGAAATACACTTACACCAGCAAGTGGCTTTCAAAGTGCTCAATATCGTAAAATTGAATTTGCTTCAACCGAAACAATTAATTTAATAGATAATCGTTTTAGAAAAACAATAGATCGTAATACACCTTTTGAGCATGCCTATGAGCATTTATATTGGCAGGCAGCAGGCAAAGATTATAAAACCGGTAAAAAAAGTTATACTTTAAAGGTGTTTGAAGATAAATACAAGGCGGAATTTATTAGATTTGCAGAGTGTTACAACACCAATAATCTATGGACGATTTATAAAAATCTTCCAGAAGAGGTTAAACAAGATAAAGATTTAACAAAAGCAATGCGTCATTACGATTACACAGTAAATATTACTTGGGTAATGGCTCATTATAATACAGCAAATCATTACCTGAACATTGGCGGAAAAACAGCAGAAGCAACTGGAGGAAGCGAGTGGGTAAAATACATGCACCCAAAATACCAAAAACGAATATTTTTCCCTGAATTATGGAGTACAGAAGAGTTAGAACAATGGGGACAAGATGTTTAGCATTAATAGCAGCATCTTTACTTTTTTATAATTGCAATAAAGACCAAAAAGATACAGAGGTCAATGAAGAAATCGCCGAAGTAAAACCAAAATCCAGCTACGAGTTTGGTTTTAAACTCGACGATTTTGTCGTAAAAAAAGACACCATTAAAAGTGGCGATACATTTGGAGCTATTTTAGATCGAAATCACATCGCTTATCCACGTATTTATGAGATTGTTGAAAGTATTAAAAACACCTTTAACATTAGAAGTTTAAGACCTGGAAAACCATACACATTACTATGTGCTAAAGACTCTTTACAAACCCCGCAAACATTTATTTATCAGCCAAACAAAGAAGATTTTGTGGTTATAAACTTTAAAGACTCTATTACAGCGTACCGCAGTACCAAGCCCATTAAATATGTGGAAAAGGAAGTTACAGCAAGTATAAATTCTACCATTTCTCAAGCATTAGAAGATAAAGGAGTCAGCTTGGTTTTAGCCTATAAAATGTCCGATATTTATGCTTGGACTATAGATTTTACAAGACTTCAGAAAAAAGATAAATTTAAGGTTATTTATACCGAAAAGTATATAGATGACACTATTTACGCGGGTATAGAAAACATTAAAGCGGCATATTTTAATCATAATAAAGAATCATTTTATGCTTTCGAGTTTCAAAAAGACTCACTAAATGCTCCAGATTATTATAACGAAAATGCCAAAAGTTTACGTCGTGCGTTTTTAAAAGCGCCAGTAGAGTTTAAACGAATTTCATCACGCTTTAATTTAAAGAGACGAATTGCTTTGTATGGTAATAAGGTAAGACCACATAAAGGAACCGATTTTGCAGCAGGAATAGGAACGCCTATTGTTTCTACAGCTAACGGAACAGTAGAAAAATCGGCTTACACCAGAGGAAATGGAAATTATGTAAAAATTAAGCATAATAGTACCTATTCTACTCAATACTTACACATGCAAAAACGTAAAGTAAATGTTGGTCAGTATGTAAAACAAGGCGATGTCATTGGCTGGGTTGGTATGACAGGGAATACTTCTGGACCACATGTATGTTACCGTTTCTGGAAAAATGGTGTACAAGTAGATCCTTTTGCTTTAAAACTTCCCGCTTCTGAGCCTTTAGAAGAGAAATATAAACAAACTTATTTGGATTATATTAAACCTTTAAAAGAACAGTTAGACAACGCAAGTACTTCAACAAAAAATAAAAATTTAAAATTACCCGAAAACCAGATTACCTACAATTAATTATGCCCATACCAAAAATAAACCCCACACATACTCAAGCTTGGAAAGACTTACAACTTCATTTTAATGAGGTTAAAGCCTTGCAAATGGTCAACCTGTTTGAAGAAGATGCTAATCGTGCTGAAAAATTAACTATAAACTGGGAAGACTTTTACTTAGACTATTCAAAAAACCGAGTTACAGATAAAACCTTAGAACTACTCCAAAATTTGGCTCAAGAAGTTCACTTAAAAGAAGCAATTGAAGCTCAGTTTAAGGGTGAGGTCATCAATGAAACTGAAGGAAGAGAAGTTTTACATACGGCTTTGAGAGCGCCTAAAAAAGCACAAGTAATTGTAAATGGTGAAGATGTTATCCCGGAAATCTACGAAGTAAAATCTAAAATTGAAGAGTTTACAAATGCGGTAGTTTCAGGAGAACAAAAAGGTTACACAAACAAAGCATTTACCGATGTTGTAAATATTGGTATTGGCGGTTCAGATTTAGGACCGGCTATGGTGGTAGAATCGCTTCAGTATTACAAAAACCACTTAAACACGCATTTTGTAAGTAATGTAGATGGCGATCATGTGAATGAAGTGATTAAACAACTTAATCCAGAAACCACATTATTTGTTATTGTTTCTAAAACATTTACGACTCAAGAAACCTTATCTAATGCAAACACAATTAGAACTTGGTTTTTAGAGCATGCCTCTCAAGAAGATGTGGCAAAACATTTTGTTGCGGTATCTACAAATATTGAGAAAGTTCAAGAGTTTGGTATAGATGCTAACAACATTTTCCCAATGTGGAACTGGGTTGGCGGACGTTTTTCTTTATGGAGCGCTGTAGGTTTAACCATAAGTTTAGCTGTTGGTTATAAAAATTTCGATAGCCTTTTAAATGGTGCTCATAAAATGGATACACATTTTAGAACAGCTAATTTTAAAGAGAATATTCCGGTAACATTAGCCTTATTAAGCATTTGGTATAATAACTTTTTTGGAGCCGAAAGTGAAGCTGTAATTGCGTATTCACAATATCTTAACCAGTTTGCAACCTATTTGCAACAAGGTATTATGGAAAGTAACGGAAAAAGCATCGATAGAAACGGAAATCGTGTTAATTACCAAACAGGTACTTTAATTTGGGGAGAGCCAGGAACCAATTCACAACATGCCTTTTTTCAATTAATTCATCAAGGCACTAAATTAATTCCTGCAGATTTTATTGGTTTTGCTGAATCACTTCATGGCAATCAAGATCATCAAGACAAATTAATGTCTAATTACATTGCACAAACCGAAGCCTTGTATAAAGGTAAAACTGAAGAAGAGGTTTTAGCAGAATTTAAAGCGAATCAAACTTCAGCTGAAACAACAGCACAACTAACACCATTTAAAGTATTTGAAGGTAATAAACCTACCAATTCTATATTCATAAATAAATTAACTCCAGAAAGTTTAGGAAAACTTATAGCAATGTATGAGCATAAAATATACGTACAAGGCGTTATCTGGAATATTTTTAGTTACGACCAGTTTGGGGTAGAGTTAGGTAAGCAATTAGCAAATACGATATTAAAAGATTTTGATGCGCAGGATTTAAATCACCACGACCAGTCTACTCAAAACTTAATTAAACATTTTAAACAATTTAGATCATAACATTATGGAAACAGTAAAGGTTTTACATCACTATTGGGCTTACTTAGTATTATTAGTATTAGTACTAGCAACTTTTAATGCCGTAATTAAAACAATTGGCAAAAAAGAGTACGAACCCAAAGATTTTAGAATATCCTTATTTACTCTTATAGTATCGCATATTCAATTATTAATAGGTATTGTGCTATGGTTTACAGCCGATTATTTTAGCGAATTATCTATGGGAGAAATTATGAAAAACTCTGTATTAAGAAGCAATGTGGTAGAGCATCCTGTAGCCATGATTCTGGCAGTTGTATTAATTACAATTGGTTATTCTAAGCACAAAAAGCAGTTATCCTCTGCTGGAAAGCTAAAAAAAATAGCTATTTTTTATAGTATTGCTTTACTTTTAGTTTGTGCTAAAATTCCTTGGGATAAAGTATTTTAAAAGTTTAAAATTTACTTGTTAAATAATTAACGGAAAAGACTTGGAGAAATCTAGGTCTTTTGTGTTTTTATAAGCTAATAAGCTTAAATTTACAGTCTTAAAATTTTTAATATGAAAGTAGCAGTTGTTGGAGCAACAGGCATGGTAGGACAAGTAATGCTTAGCGTTTTACAGGAACGTAATTTTCCTGTAACGGAACTTATTCCAGTTGCATCAGAGCGTTCTGTAGGGAACAAAATTTCTTATAATAACAAGGAATATAGTATTATAAGTTTACAAGATGCCGTAAATGCAAAGCCAGATATCGCTTTGTTTTCTGCAGGAGGAGAAACTTCATTAGAATGGGCACCTAAGTTTGCAGAATTAGGGACTACGGTAGTAGACAATTCTTCGGCATGGCGTATGGACGAAACCAAAAAATTAATTGTTCCAGAAATTAATGCTTCAGAGTTAACTAAAAACGATAAGATTATTGCTAATCCTAATTGTTCAACCATACAATTGGTAATGGCTTTAGCACCACTTCATAAAAAATATAAAATGAAACGTGTATTGGTATCAACGTATCAGTCGGTTTCTGGTACAGGAATAAAAGCCGTACAACAATTAGAAAATGAAATAGCAGGCATCAAAGGAGAAATGGCTTATCCTTACCCAATAGGTAAAAATGCTTTACCACATTGCGACGTATTTGAGGAAAATGGGTACACTAAAGAAGAAATGAAATTAGCCAGAGAACCTCAAAAAATATTAAACGACAAAACATTTTCCGTGTCAGCAACTGCGGTAAGAATTCCTACTGCTGGTGGACATAGTGAAGCCGTTAATGTAGAGTTTGAAAAAGATTTTAATCTTGCAGATGTAAGACAAATATTAAGCGAAACTCCTGGTGTAGTTGTACAAGATAATACCGCTACAAATATCTATCCAATGCCAATTTATGCGCATAATAAAGATGAAGTGTTTGTAGGTCGTATTCGTAGAGACGAAACACAACCAAACACTTTAAATATGTGGATTGTGGCCGATAATTTACGTAAAGGTGCTGCGACTAATACGGTACAAATTGCAGAGTATTTAGTAAAAAATCAATTGGTATAATTTAAAAAAAATATAAAATTAAGCGTTGTATTAGTTTAAACCTTAAATTTACTTAGAATCTATATTAATGAAACAATTTATACTTGTTGCTTTATTCACTTTTTTCGCCATAAGTTCTTATGGTCAAAAAGTTGTGGCTAATAGTGGCGAGAATATTTTTAATAAAGTAGAAGCAAATACCAATCCTGAAACCGTTTCCATTTCTCCAAACCCAACCACTAAATTTCTAATAGTATCGACTATTGAGAATTTAAACACCTACGAGATTTATGATGTTTTAGGTAAAAAAATATTAAGTAAACCTATTGTAAAAGACATTAATGTTTCTAACCTAAAAGATGGTATTTACTTTTTAAAACTTATAGGTCCAAATCAGACAGTAAATAAGAAATTTATAAAACAGTAATCGCATAAAACGATACGTTAAAAAGCACTTACATATAGACTTGTAAGTGCTTTTTTTGTTAAATTTAGATTCAAAATCTTAATCAATGAAAAAATTAACCCTTTGTGCAATTACACTTGCTACAATTATGTCGTGTAAAACAGATAAAAAACAAGAACAGGAAGAATCCCAAATGGCTATTACTTATCCCGAAACTAAACGTGTTGACTCTACAAGAACTTATTTTGGTGTAGAGGTTAAAGACGATTTTGGTTGGCTGGAAGACGATAGAAGCCCGGATACCGAAGCTTGGGTAAAAGCACAAAATAAAGTAACCTATAATTATTTAGACCAGATTCCTTATAGAGCAGCACTTAAAGATCGCTTGGAGAAGCTATGGAATTATGAAAAAGTAGGAGCACCATTTAAAGAAGGTAATCAAAACTACTATTATAAAAATGATGGATTACAAAATCATTATGTTATTTACAGAACAAACGAAAACGGTAATGATGAGGTATTTCTAGATCCTAACACATTCTCTGAAGATGGAACCACTTCATTATCGGGATTAAGTTTTACAGAAGATGGCTCTTTAGCTGCTTATTCCATTTCTGAAGGTGGAAGTGACTGGCGTAAAGTCTTAATCATGAATACCGAAACTAAAGAAATTATTGAAGATACTTTAGTAGATATCAAATTCAGCGGAACCTCATGGAAAGGTAACGATGGATTTTATTATTCAAGTTACGACAAACCTAAAGGTAGCGAGCTATCGGCAAAAACAGATCAGCACAAAGTGTACTACCATAAGTTAGGCACGCCTCAAAAAGACGATAAAATTATTTTTGGGGCTACAGAAGCAGAAAAACACCGTTATATAGGCGCAAACGTAACCGAAGATCAAAATTATCTTATGTTAAGCGCTTCAGTTTCCACCTCTGGAAACAAGTTATTTATTAAAGATTTAAAGTCTCCAAATGCTAATTTTAAACCTATAATAGACAATACCGATTCCGATACTTATTTAGTAGAAAATGTGGGTAGTAAACTCTACTTAAAAACCAATTTAAACGCACCTAACGGTAAAGTTGTGGTAGTAGACGCTAAAAATCCATCACCAGAAAATTGGGTAGATTTTATTCCAGAAACCGAAAATGTACTTTCAATTTCTACAGGTGGTCATTATTTCTTTGCAGAATATATGGTAGATGCGGTTTCTAAAGTAATACAATACGACTATGATGGTAAATTAGTTAGAGAAGTTAAATTACCAGGTATTGGAAGCGCAGGAAGTATTGGTGGGAAAAAAGAAGAGAAAGAATTATACTATTCATTTACCAATTACAACACGCCAAGTAGTATTTACAAATACAATGTAGAAACCGGTGAGTCTACGCAATACTGGACACCAAAAATAGATTTTAATAGTGATGACTACGAATCTAAGCAAGTCTTCTATTTCTCTAAAGATGGTACAAAAATACCTATGATTATTACCTACAAAAAAGGCACCGAACTTAATGGTAAAAATCCAACCATACTTTACGGTTATGGCGGTTTCAACATTAGCTTAACACCAAGTTTTAGCATTACCAATTCCGTTTGGTTAGAGCAAGGTGGTATCTACGCAGTGCCTAATTTACGTGGTGGTGGCGAATACGGTAAAAAGTGGCATGATGCAGGTACACAGCTTAAAAAGCAAAATGTATTTGACGACTTTATTGCAGCTGCCGAATATTTAATAGAAAACAAATACACTTCAAAATCTTATCTAGCTATTTCGGGACGTTCTAACGGCGGTTTGTTAGTTGGCGCCACTCTAACACAAAGACCAGATTTAATGCAAGTAGCATTACCGGGCGTAGGTGTATTAGACATGTTACGTTACCATACTTTTACTGCAGGAGCTGGTTGGGCTTACGATTACGGAACCGCAGAAGATAATAGAGAGATGTTCGACTATCTTAAAAACTATTCTCCGGTACACAATGTAAAGCCAGATACCGAGTATCCAGCAACCTTAATTACTACAGGAGATCATGACGACCGTGTAGTTCCAGCACACAGTTTTAAATTTGCGGCAGAGTTACAAGCTAATCAAACTGGCGCAAATCCAACTCTAATTCGTATAGATGTAAATGCAGGTCATGGCGCAGGAAAACCTGTAAGTATGCAAATACAAGAATGGGCAGATATTTATGGCTTTACCTTATATAACATGGGCTATAAAGTGTTACCCACACAAAAGCTTAAAAAATAATTAAGTATTTTATCTAAAAAAGCGATACGTAAAAGTATCGCTTTTTTTATTTGGGCAAATGGCAAGCCACCACGCTATAAGCTATATCTTTTTTGTCATGAGGTTTCGACTGCGCTCAACCAGACAAAAAAGGATGCCGCTCCTATCGTTTTTGCAAAATTTATAAAATTTGTTATCTTAAAGAAGATTGTTTTTTTCTCAAATGAAATTCAGATTTAAAACGTAAGGTGTCTAAATCTTCTAAGAAGTCCATATAATTATATTTATCATTTATTTTATTTAGAGTCCAAAACTGTGTTGAATCGTAAATAAACTTATAAGTACCATTCTTGTTAGCTTGCAATGTAAATTCTATTTTATTAGAATTATCAACATCACATAATATAATATTAGTTTCAGAAACAAAAATTTTTCGTTTTTCTGTAGTTAAGAAATCTGGATCTATTTGATAATAAGTATTGTCTTGTATCACAATTTCAAAATACTGATTTTCACTAGTTAAGACAGAATAACTACCAATTAGTTTTTCTCGATGACTACAAGACATAGCAACAAATAAAAAAAGAATATAAATTAAGGTTTCTTTTAAACTAATCATCTTACAAAATTAATACTGGTTGCATCATGAGTTGGATTCTGCTTTTCAGCAGAATGACAAATCGACTAAACTAAAAACCCCACCACATCTTCAATTTTAGAAATCAATTGAATTTTAATGCATTTTGGTTTAATTGAAATCTTATTATATTTGGATACAAAAATGGTTGAAAAGCCTAATTTTTCAGCTTCTAAAATACGTTGTTCTACGCGTTGTACAGGTCTTATTTCTCCAGATAAGCCAACTTCTGCAGCAAAACAATAATTACTTGGCAAAGCTTCATCTTCGTTGCTCGATAAAATAGCTGCAACTACGGCTAAATCTATCGCAGGATCGTCTACAGTAATTCCACCAGTAATATTTAAAAACACATCTTTTGCACCTAATCTAAACCCTGCACGCTTTTCTAAAACTGCCAAAAGCATGTTTAAGCGTTTGGCGTTAAAGCCTGTGGCGCTTCGTTGTGGGGTACCATAAACTGCGGTACTTACTAAGGCTTGTACTTCTATCATTAAAGGTCTTACGCCTTCTAAAGTTGCGGCTATGGCGTTTCCAGAAAGTTCACCATCTTTCTCAGAAATAAGTAACTCGCTAGGGTTAGATACTTCGCGTAAACCTGTGCCTTGCATTTCGTATATCCCTAACTCGTTGGTAGATCCAAAACGGTTTTTATTGGCACGTAATATTCTAAACACATGGTTGCGGTCGCCTTCAAAATGAAGTACCGTATCTACCATGTGTTCTAATATTTTTGGTCCGGCAATGTTACCGTCTTTAGTAATATGTCCAATTAAAATAACAGGAGTATTAGTTTCTTTAGCAAACTTAATAAGCTCTGTAGTACATTCTTTAACCTGAGAAATACTTCCTGCAGAAGACTCGATATAATCGCTTTGCAAAGTTTGGATAGAATCAATTACCACAATATCTGGCTCTAAAGCTTCAATTTGCTTAAAAATATGTTGTGTTTTGGTTTCGGTTAAAATAAAACACGTGTTGTTAACTGGATTAATACGTTCGGCACGCATTTTTATTTGTTTCTGGCTTTCTTCACCCGAAACATAAAGGGTTTTATAGGGTAATTTTAAAGCTATTTGTAAGCACAACGTACTTTTACCAATACCAGGATCTCCACCTAAAAGCGTTAAACTTCCAGGTACTAATCCGCCACCAAGTACTCGGTTAAATTCGGCATCAAACGTGTCTAAACGCGCTTCTTTTGCCGAGTCTATTTCATGAATAAGTAAGGGTTTGGCATTTTTGGTTTTTACGGTGGTTGTGGCTTTCCAATCGTTTTTATCTGGTTTACTTACCAGTTCTTCCACTATGGTATTCCACTCCTTACAAGCCGTACATTGTCCTTGCCATTTGGCAAATTGGGTACCACAATTCTGACAAAAAAATGCCGATTTAAGTTTTGCCATATTTAGAAGCCGAAATCTGCTTTTAACTGGTCTGCTTTTTCTAACACTTCATCTTTGGTTATCCCTCCAATTTCTTCAAAAATATAAGCGTTTTGATAAGCTTTATAAGCTTTTTTAGGCTCGCCTATTTCTTCGTAATAACGTGCCATATAGTATGGTCCAATAATATGGTCTGGATATTCTTTTTTAGCAATTTTAGATAACTCTTCTAGAGGTTCCCATTTCTCCGACTTTCTAATAGCCGCATAAATAGCTCTGAAATCGTTAATTAAAATTTGTTTTTTGATACCAAAAAGGTCTTCTATAGTTGCATACTTTTCAGTTAAATACTCTACTGGAGATCCGCTTAATTTTAAAATAACATCGGTATATTCTTTTTTGCTAATAGGTTGATACACAAAAAAGGTGTTTTCTAAAGCTTTTGCAAATGAATGTGCAGGTAAAGAATAATGAGATGGTCCTTCAAAAGTATCTGCATTAAAAAAGAAATTTTTATTATCTACCGTTTTTAAAGTGGCAGCTAAAGCTTCGGTATTTGTTTTAATTTCTGGCACGTCATTAGTTGAGGTCGCTAAATAATAAAACAATTTAGTTTCGGTTTTTGGAGCTACATCGGTTATAAACGACATCATGTCTGGTGCAAAATCTGGTCCTAAAACTACAAACGACTGAAATGTTGGTGTTTTTTCAGCTTTCAACATAAAATAGTTAACATAATTAGCAGATTTACCATGACCCACCATCATTTTAAACTTCTCTAAATTGAAGTTTTTTTCCAAATAAGGTAAAACCTCTTCCATAACAAAACTGAAGAATTGTTGTCCTTCATCCATAGGAAGCGAATTTCTTTCATCATATAATAAGTCTGTATCTCTTGTTTTAGATTGGTTGATTCCTACCACTATAGAATTTGGCATATCGTCCCAAAATGAATAGTAATCTACTATCCCTGCAACAGGCTCAAATAAATAATCGCCATCTAAAACCACGACTAAAGGATATTTTTTTCCGTCATTCTCGTAAGCATCGTGACCACGCGGGACTTGTATTTTAAGTTCTCGAGTTTCGCCTAAAATACTAGATTCTATATTTTTATATAGGGTTTGTGCTGTAATTTGAACTGTTGCAAGTATTGCAACTAAAAGGAAACAGATGTTTTTCATTTTAAAAAGAATTTACTTGTATGCAATGTACAAATTATTTCTTTTTATTAAATAGCGGTAAACAAATTAAAGAGGCGCCACCACAAATAATAATCATAGCGGTTTGTGCCGTCCACATAATCCAGCCAAAAGCCAGACTTGGACTGTAAGGTAAATTAAACAACGTAAATCCTGTTACTACTGCTACCGGAAAAGAACCAATCCCACCATTGGTTGCAGCAATACTAAAACTGGCTAAAATAAACCCAATAAGGACAGCTCCAATAGTCACACCTTCAAGTTCTGGTACTGCAAAAGTGGTGACATAAAACATAAGCACATACATGATCCAGATAAAAAACGTGTGGAAAATAAAGGCCCATTTTTTCTTCATTTTAAAAATACTTAAAGCGCCATCTATAAGTCCTGTTATAAAGGTTTTAATTTTTAAGGCCAGTCCGGAAGTGCTTTTTCTAATTATTAAAAATGCAACAAAACCAAGACTTAATAAGAGCAAAGCTGCTATTAAAATTGAATTAAAATTAAATCTGGATTCTAAGAAATCAAAAATAAAATCAAACTGAAGAAAAAGCGTTATGCCAACAATAAGAAACATGATAATTAAATCGGCAATACGCTCGGCAACAATGGTTCCAAAGCCTTTTTCGAAAGGAACCTTTTCATAATTGGTTAAAATGGTTGCTCGGGCAACTTCTCCAGCTCTAGGAATAGTAAAATTAATAAGGTATGCAGAAAACACTGCCATAAAACTGTTGGCAAATTTAATTTTATATCCCAATGGTTCCAAAATAAAAACCCAGCGATATGCTCTAGAAATATGACTAAGTAACCCAAAAAACACACCTAAAAACACATAAAAATAATTAGCGCTTTTAAAATATTCTAGTAGCTCACTAAAAGACACTTTAGATAAGGAGTACCAGACTAAAAAAAATCCCAACAAAAGTGGGATTCCTATTTTTAATGTGTTTTTTAAAGATTTAGACACGAATTATTGCAATAAATTATTGGCTTCATTAGGAAACACAAGGTTTGGTTGAAACGTTTTAGCTTCTTCAATATCCATAGTTCCATAAGTAATTAAAATAAGGATATCTCCTTTAGCTACTTTACGAGCTGCAGCTCCATTTAAGGTAATTTCACCTGAATTACGAGGTCCTGGAATAGCGTAAGTTTCTAAACGTTCGCCATTATTATTGTTTACAATCTGAACTTTTTCACCTCTAATTATGTTTGCAGCATCCATTAAATCTTCATCAATAGTAATACTACCAATATAATTTAACTCGGCTCCTGTAACTTTAACTCGGTGAATTTTAGATTTTACAACTTGTATTAACATGGTACAAATATAATTAATTTAGAGCGATATTGTCTATAAGTCTAATGTTTTCAGTATAGACCGCAATAAACGCACGGTATGTTTTAGATTTACTTTTTCTTTTAACGGGTTTTAAATTTGTTTCGTCTGCAATAGTAAAATATTCCAACTCTAAAGTTTTATTATTCGAAAATTGTTTTTCTACCCATTTCACTACTTCATTAGCACTTTTTGTGCCAAAATAAATTTTTGCTTGTTGAAGTGTTTTATAGATAAATGAAGCTTCATTTCTGGCAGATTCAGATAAGCGTTCGTTTCTGGAGCTCATGGCTAAACCGTTGGGCTCTCTATAAATGTCGCAACCAATAATGGTAACCGGAATATTATTTTTTTTAACTAACGTTTTAATAATTTGAAGTTGTTGGAAATCTTTTTCGCCAAAAAACGCTTTGTCAGGTTTTACAATTTCCAATAGTTTTTTTACAACGGTTCCTACACCATCAAAATGTCCTGCTCGAAATTTACCTTCCATTTCATGCTCTAAACCATTAAAATCGAAATGTTTAGACGTGACCGTATTCTCATAAATATCGTCTACAGTTGGGGCATAAACCAAAAGTTGATTGGAAACTGTTTTTAATAAATTAACATCTCTTTCTAATGTACGCGGGTATTTGTTTAAATCTTCCGGATTATCAAATTGCGTCGGATTTACAAAAATACTAACCAAAACAAAATCATTTTCTTGCAAAGCACTTTGTACTAAAGAAAGATGACCTTGGTGTAAAGCGCCCATAGTAGGCACAAATCCAATAGTATAATTTTTAGTTTTTAAAGCGTTAATTTGTTTTTGTAAATCCTTGCTTTTATTGAAAACCTGCATATATTAATATAAGTTTAACGTCTGCAAAACTAAGATTTTAAGCCGATATTAGCATTATTTTTTGTACTTTTGCGTGTTTTTTATTTTGTTTTTTAAAAATAAATCTGTTTTATATTTTAAAGACAGTGTAATAATGATCAAAAATTTAATTTATGAAAGATAAGAGGATATTATATGTATCATCTGAGGTAGTACCTTATTTGCCAGAAACTGAAATCTCATCAATGTCGTTTGAAACCCCAAGAATGATTAACCAGCAAGGTGGGCAAATAAGAATTTTTATGCCAAGATTTGGTAATATCAATGAAAGAAGACATCAATTACATGAAGTTATACGTCTCTCAGGAATTAATTTAGTTATAAACGATTTAGATATGCCTCTAATTATAAAGGTAGCATCGATCCCTAAAGAACGTATTCAGGTTTATTTTATAGATAACGACGATTATTTTAAAAGAAAAGCAACTTTAACCGATGAGGACGGAAAACTGTTTTCAGATAACGACGAGCGTGCTATATTTTTTGCAAAAGGCGTTATTGAAACGGTTAAAAAATTAAACTGGTCTCCAGACATTATCCATGTTCACGGGTGGTTAGCTTCATTATTACCACTTTATTTGAAACAGTTTTATAAAGATGAACCATTATTTACAGAAAGTAAAATTGTAACCTCTATCTATAATAAAGGTTTTGATGGAGAATTAAACAAAGACTTAATTAATAAAGTAAAGTTTGATCAAATTGATGATAAAGCAATCGATTTGCTGAAAATACCAAATTACACCAACTTTATGAAAGTGGCTATAGACCACTCGGATGCACTTATTAAAGGTTCCTATGAATTGCCTGAAGAGTTAAACACTTATTTAGATAATGCAGATAAACCAGTCTTAGATTTTAAAGAAAAAGACGAATTTGCAGAAGCCTACACTAATTTTTATAATACAAGCGTTTTACAATAAACGTTTTTTTGCTATGAAACATATTTTATTAAAGCTTACAGCTTTAACCTTACTAATATCTTTAAGCTCTTGCGACAAAGATTTTGCCGACATTGAAAGTGATGTAAAAGGAGCACAGAACTTTAACGTTTCTGTTAGGGAATTTCCAGTTACAGCCTTTTCTAAAAATACAGGACCTGTACAAGTAAATGGTTTACCATACAGTTATTTAGGTGTTTTAAAGGATAACACTTATAATACACAAACCACAGCTAACATAATTACGGAAATTACACCTACTACTTTTAACCCAGATTTTGGAGAGAATCCTAGAATTAAAAGAGTAATTTTAAATATTCCTTATTTTTCTACTTTAAACTCTACATCCGAAGATGGAGAAGGGCAGTACACTTTAGATTCTATTTTTGGAAATCAAGATGTAACCTATAAGTTAACTATTTTAAAAAGTAATTATTTATTAAGAGATTTAGATCCTGCAACTAATTTTGAGGAACCACAGCGCTATTATTCAGATTTTTATACGAATACTTTAGAGGCACAAGATGATTCTTACACAGTTCTTTATACAATTGATGATTTTAAACCAAATAGCTCCGAAAATGTTTTGTTTGAACTTGGAGAAGATGGATTACCAACAACAGACATAAAAAGTAGGTTTTCTCCAGGATTATTTTTAAACCTTTTAAATAACAATCCAAACGATACAACAAACGCTAATAAGCAATTTTGGAACGATTTATTAGGGATAGTAGAAGATACAGATCCAGCAACTGATAACACACAAACAACACTAGATTATTTAAGTAATGCCAACAATTTTAAAGCATTCTTTAGAGGTTTAATATTTAAGGTTGAGGCAACTAATGCAGATGGTAGTTTAATTGCACTTAATCTTGCAAATACAAATGCTGGTATTACGGTAGACTTTACTAACAATGCAGAAGATGCACCAGGTTTTGTAGAAGATATCAGAAACCCATCAGAGTATAATTTTGGATTTAATGGAATACGTTTAAATACCTTTACAAATACACCAGACATCGCTACCTTAAATGCAAACGAGGTTAGTGGGGACGACAACTTGTTTTTACGTGGCTTCAATGGTAATTTCGCTGTAATCGATTTATTTGGAAGTGAAGATTTTGATGGTAATGGTATATCAGACGAATTAGAAAATTTCAAAAGTTTTAGAGGGAAGTGGTTGATTAATGAAGCTAATTTGACATTTTTTGTTGATAATAGCCAAATCAATAATCCAAATGGAAAACAACCTAATAGAGTTGTCTTGTACGATTTAAAAAATAACTTACCAATCATTGATTACTTTTTTGATAGTACATCAACTGCAGACGCAAATTCTTCAAGAACTGTTTATTCGGTTCCGTTAACAAGAAATTCTAGTGGTGAAGGTGTTAAATATAAAATAAGACTTACAGAGCATATGAATAACATATTATTGAGAGATTCCACAAATGTGAAACTTGGACTATATGTTACCAACAATATAAATAATCTTGGAACGTCTCAGTTAAAAACTCCTGTAACTGTTGGCTTACCAAATGATCAAACAATAATTGAAGCTGTTCCTCAGAACACGGTATTAAATAATAAAGGTACAGTACTTTATGGAACTTCTTCAAATGTTCCTGAAGATAAAAAAGTGAAGTTTGAAATTTATTACACAGAAGAAAATTAGTAATTATGTGTGGAATTGTAGGTTATATTGGTAAGCGTGAAGCTTATCCAGTTGTTTTAGAAGGTTTAAAACGATTAGAATATAGAGGATATGATAGTGCTGGAATTGCCATTTATGATGGGAATGATATCAAACTTTGTAAGACTAAGGGTAAGGTTTCGGACTTAGAGCTGAAAGCTAAAAATGATATTATAACCTCAGGAAACCTTGCTATTGGACATACACGATGGGCAACTCACGGTGTACCAAACGATGTGAATTCTCACCCACATTATTCCAATTCCGGAAATCTGGTTATTATTCATAATGGAATAATTGAAAATTATGAATCAATAAAACAAGAGTTAATTAAAAGAGGCTACATCTTTCACTCAGATACAGACACAGAGGTTTTAGTTAATTTAATTGAAGATGTTCAGAGAAACCAAAATTTAAAATTAGGTAAAGCCGTTCAAATTGCATTAAATCAAGTGGTTGGTGCCTATGCAATTGCCGTTTTTGATAAAAATAAACCTAATGAAATTGTTGTAGCAAAACTTGGTAGCCCTTTAGCTATTGGGGTTGGAGAAGACGAGTTTTTTATTGCTAGTGATGCCTCTCCATTTTTAGAGTATACCAAAAAAGCGATTTATCTGGAAGATGAAGAATTAGCGGTTATTCGTTTAGGGAAAGACATCAAAATTAGGAAAATTATAAGCGACGAGTTAACCGATACCTACATACAAGAGCTTCAAATTAATTTAGAGCAAATTGTAAAAGGTGGTTACGATCATTTTATGCTTAAAGAAATTTATGAACAGCCAAATGCCATAAAAGATACTTATAGAGGTCGTTTATTAGTTAAAGAAGGCATTATCAGAATGGCTGGAATAGACGATAATTTAGATCGTTTCCTTAATGCAAACAGAATTATCGTTGTGGCTTGTGGTACATCATGGCATGCAGGTTTGGTTTCAGAATATATTTTTGAGGATTTAGCAAGAATACCTGTTGAGGTTGAGTATGCATCAGAATTTAGATATCGTAACCCTGTTATAACCAATAAAGATGTGGTTATTGCTATTTCTCAATCTGGAGAAACAGCAGATACTTTAGCAGCTATCAAACTAGCCAAACAACATGGTGCATTTGTATTTGGTGTTTGTAATGTAGTAGGTTCTTCAATTGCAAGAGAGGCAGATGCCGGAGCATACACACATGCAGGTCCAGAAATAGGAGTAGCTTCAACTAAAGCATTTACTACTCAAATTACTGTATTAACCCTTATTGCTTTAAAATTAGCTAAAGCAAATGGTAATATTTCAACAAGTAATTATCAGTATCATTTACAAGAACTCGAGCTTATTCCTGAAAAAGTAAAAAAAGCATTAGAGTCGGATAAACATATTTTAGAAGTTGCTAAAATGTATAAGGATGCTAAGAATTGTCTTTATTTAGGAAGAGGCTATAATTTTCCTGTAGCTCTAGAAGGCGCATTAAAACTAAAAGAGATTTCTTACATCCATGCGGAAGGATATCCAGCTGCAGAAATGAAGCACGGTCCAATTGCTTTAATTGATGAGCAAATGCCTGTTTTTGTAATTGCAACAAAAAAAGGTCATTACGAAAAAGTGGTAAGTAATGTTCAAGAAATCAAGGCGAGAAAAGGTAAAATAATTGGTATTGTTACCGAAGGTGACGTTGATGTTAAGAATTTAGCAGATCACGTCATTGAAGTGCCGGACACTTTAGAGGCCTTGTCTCCATTATTAACTACAATTCCCCTTCAGTTATTATCTTACCATATTGCGGTATTACTTGACAAAAATGTAGACCAACCAAGAAACCTTGCAAAATCGGTTACGGTAGAATAAAAACATAAAAAATATCAAAATAAATAAAAGCACATTCACATTTTGAATGTGCTTTTTTTGTTAAAAAACTATTATGCACGCATAATTTTTATAAAATTTTCACAATAAATAGTTAAAAAATGTATATTTACTCTAAATAATCTAACTAATTTGATAATATGAAATCAATCTTTTCAATTTTATTATTGTTCTGTTTTGGGCTAACCTATTCACAAACAAGCATTTCCGGGACGGTTTTAGACGATAGTGGTCTGCCAATTCCTGGGGCTAACGTAATTGTTGTAGGAACTTCTTCGGGAACCGTAACAGACTTCGATGGTAAATTTAATTTAACAACAGACAGTGAGCCACCATTTACAATTCAAATAAGTAGTGTTGGTTTTGCAACATCAAATCAAGAAGTTACAGCTAATAATCAATCTTTTGATGTGGTTCTAGAAGAAGGTACTGCTTTAGATGAGGTAGTTATCTCTGCATCTAGAACTCCAGAACGTGTGTTTGAATCTCCTGTAACTGTAGAGCGTTTCGGGCTAAAAGAAATTAAAAGTACTGCTTCAGCAGATTTTTATGGCGGTTTAGAAGACCTTAAAGGAGTGGATGTTAACACTAACAGTTTAACGTTTAAATCGGTTAACACGAGAGGTTTTGCAACATTTGCAAATACCCGATTTATGCAGTTAGTGGATGGTATGGACAACTCTACACCTGCATTAAATTTCCCAATAGGTAACTTAGTGGGTATGATAGAAACTGATGTTTTAAGTGTAGAATTACTTCCGGGAGCATCTTCAGCTTTATATGGCGCTAACGCATTTAATGGGATCTTATTTATGAGAAGTAAAAACCCATTTGATTTTGAGGGGATTAGTGGATACATTAAAAAAGGTATTACAGATCAAGAAGCAGCTGGTGAAAATGCCTATACCGATTTAGGTATTAGATTAGCTCATAAGTTTACAGATAAGTTTGCAGCTAAAGTAAATTTTGGATACTTAAAAGGAACAGATTGGGCAGCAACAAGTGAAGTAGATAAAATAGATCCTAGTAGAACACGTTCTAACACAAACTATGATGGTATTAATGTTTATGGTGATGAAGTATCTACAAATATTCGTTCGGCTTCAGGATTAGGAATAATTCCAGATGTAGTAGTTAGTAGAACTGGTTATAATGAAGAAACTTTAACCAATTATAATGCGGAAAGTATTAAAGCAGATTGGGGATTATACTTTAGACCAATTGATGGAAATAGTTTAGAACTATCTTATGTAGGTAAGGTTGGAACTGGATCAACTATTTATCAAGGAACTAACCGATATAATATTAATGGCTTTTTCCAACAACAACACAAATTAGAAGTTAGAAATGATAATTTCTTTGTAAGAGCTTATGAAGTTTCAGATAAAGCTGGAGATTCTTACGATATGGTATTTACAGGAATTAACATTAACCGAGCTTGGAAAAGTGACGAAGATTGGTTTGGCGACTATATTGCAACCTATGCAGGTATAGAGTTATCAGGAAATCCACAAGGTTTAACCGATCAACAAAAACATGATGCAGCAAGAGCTGCAGCAGACACAGGGCGTTATTTACCAGGATCACCAGAGTTTAAAAATGCGTTTAACCAAAGTATTAATAATCCAGATTTAAGTCAAGGTTCTAAATTTCAAGATGCATCAAAATATATACATAGTGATGCTAACTATAATTTCGGACATTTAATAGATGTTGCTGAAATTCAAGTAGGAGGTTCTTTTAGAAGATATAATCTTAATTCTGGAGGAACTATCTATACTGATGGCGATAGCCCAATAGATTATTCTGAATTTGGTGTATATACGCAAGTACAAAAAGACTTAGAATTAAACGAAAGTTTAAAATTAAAATTAACCGCTTCTGGACGTTATGATAAATCAGAATTATTTGATGGCTTTTTCTCCCCAAGATTATCTGGTGGTTTAACTGTAAATAAAAATCATAACATTAGAGCGTCAGTACAAACAGGCTTCAGAAATCCAACAACTCAGGATTTATTTATTGGTTTAGATGCTGGTAGAGCAATTCTAGTAGGTTCTGCAAAAGAAAACTTAGACAGATATGTTAGAACTTTTAATGTAAGTACAGAAGGGCAGACTTTAGGTCAACCTGCAACAGTAACACAAACAGGTGCGGTTGCATATAATAATTCTTATTCACAACAATCTGTAAGGGACTTTGCAAATTCTGGTAATCCAGCAGATTTAGAAATAGCAAATCCAGACTTAATAAAACCAGAACAAGTTACTTCTGTTGAGATAGGTTATAGAGGTAAGTTAAACAAAGTAATTGTAGACTTTAGTACATACTATAATGCATATAAAGATTTTATCTCTCAAAACGTAGTGATTTCTCCGTATTATGGAACTGTTGGAGACAATAGCTCATCTGTACAAGCAATAGCAAATGGAGATTTCCAAGCTTATAGTACTTACACAAATTCTGATGCTAATGTAAACTCTTATGGTGCATCTTTAGGATTATCTACTAAAGTATTTAAAAACTTCGATTTAAGCGGAAGTTATACCTTTACAAAATTAGATTTCGATCAAGAAGCTAATCCAGATTTTCAAACGAATTTTAATACACCAGAACATAAGTTTAAAGCGTCTTTTGGTAACACAGAATTATTTAAAAATTTCGGATTTAATGTCTCATACAGATTTAGTGATGATTATTTCTGGGAAGCAACGTTTGGAAATGGTGTAGTACCAGAATTTCATGTCGTAGATGCTCAAATCAATTATAACATTCCAAGTTTAAAAACAACTTTAAAGGCAGGAGGAACAAACCTTACAGGTAAGGAATACTTTACTGCGTTTGGTACTGGATTTATTGGATCTATGTATTATGTTGGTTTAACTATTAACAACCTATAAAAAAGAAAAATTATGAAAAGCATAAAATATTTATGTCTTCTAGCTCTTGCAGTTGGTTTTACCTCTTGTAATGACGAAGAAGATTTTATTGAGAATCAAAATGAAGAGGTTAATAGACCTGCTTTAACTGCTGGTCAGGCAGATTTTTCAAATTATGTTGCAGTTGGAGCTTCTTTTACTGCAGGATTTACAGACAACGCCTTATTTCAAGCATCTCAGGAAAACTCTTTTCCTAATAGTTTAGCTAAGCAATTTGCTAAGGCAGGTGGCGGTAACTTCGTTCAGCCTTTAACAAATGATAATTTTGGAGGGTTAGCGGCAAATGGAACAAGAATTACACAACCAAGATTAGTATTTAATGGTACAGGACCTGCTCCCTTAGAGTCTTTAATTGGACCTGTTACTGTTTCTACAGATATTGTTTTAAATAACCCTACAGGACCATTTAACAATTTAGGTGTTCCAGGAGCAAAAAGTTTTCATATGATTGCGCCAGGTTATGGAAATATTATGAATTTTCCATCTGCAGCAAATCCATATGCGGTTAGATTAACAGGAAACACCCCAGATGCATCAATGTTAGAGTTAGCTATTGTACCACAAACACCAACCTTTTTTACTTTAAGTGAAGTTGGAGGAAATGATGTTTTGGGTTACGCGACTACAGGTGGAGATGGGTCTAACCCTATAACGCCACAAGCTACATTCGACTTCGCTCTTTCAACATTAGTTAATGGTTTAGTAGGGACTGGTGCAAAAGGGGCAATTGGTAATTTGCCTAATATTACCAGTTTATCTTTCTTTACAACCGTAGCTTATAATCCTGTACCTTTAGACGCTGCAACAGCTGGTCAATTAAACCAAGGATATGCAACTTACAATGGAGGTATTCAATTTGCGTTAGCAAACAATGCTATTTCTCAAGAAGAAGCAGACAGAAGAACTATTGTTTTTAGTGCTATACCTGATAACGCAGTGGTTATTGAAGATGAAACCTTAACAGATTTATCAGGTTTTGGTATTCCTAGTTATAGACAGGCAGAACCTACAGATTTAATTTTGTTAACTGCAGCTTCTCAAATACCTTCAGGATTAGGTACTCAAAACCCAATGAGTGATTCATTTGTTTTATTACCATCAGAGCAGCAGGAAATTGCAGATGCAACCATAGCTTATAATGCTTCTATAGCAGCTATTGCAAATGCTAATGGTTTAGCTTTAGTAGATTTAAACAGTATTTTAAATCAGGCTACTATGGGTATCCAATTTGATGATTATAATCTATCAACAAACCTTGTTACAGGAGGTTTAGTGAGTTTAGACGGTGTACATTTAACAGCTAGAGGTTATGCTTTAATGGCTAATGCATTCTTAAAAGCTATAGATGCAACATATGGTTCTAACTTTGAAGCTTCTGGAAATTTAAATAAAGCAGAAGACTTTAATGTAAGTTATCCTGTTCTACTTCAATAATTTAAGCAATTATACAGTATAAAAAACACCTTCAGTTTGAAGGTGTTTTTTTCGTTTTAAAAAAGCTTTTAATAAGACTTTTAAATTAAATTAAAACAACTATCTTTGCACGCGAAAACGTATAGGTTTTCAAATCAATTAAATACCATAATATTAAATAGATAAGTAATGTCAAAAGTTACAGGTAAAGTTGCTCAAATTATTGGTCCAGTTATCGATGTAGAATTCGCTTCTGGTTCAGAACTTCCAAAAATTTACGATTCGTTAGAAATTAATAAAGCTGACGGTACTAAATTAGTATTAGAAGTACAATCTCATATTGGTGAAGATTCAGTTCGTACCATTGCTATGGACTCTTCAGATGGTTTAAGTAGAGGAACCGAAGTTATTGCTACAGGTGCTCCAATACAAATGCCAATAGGAGGAGATGTTTATGGACGTTTATTTAATGTAATTGGTGATGCAATTGATGGTTTAGGAGATTTACCTAAGTCGGGAGATGCAGGTTTACCAATACACAGACAAGCTCCTAAATTTGAAGACTTATCTACGTCTACAGAAGTTTTATTTACGGGAATTAAAGTTATAGACTTAATTGAGCCTTACGCAAAAGGTGGAAAAATTGGTTTATTTGGTGGAGCAGGAGTAGGTAAAACGGTATTAATTCAGGAATTAATTAACAACATTGCCAAAGGTCACGGTGGACTTTCTGTATTCGCAGGGGTAGGAGAACGTACACGTGAAGGAAATGATTTACTTCGTGAAATGTTAGAGTCTGGAATTATCAAGTATGGTGATGACTTTATGCATTCTATGGAAGATGGTGGATGGGATCTTCAAAAAGTTGATAAAACAGCTATGAAAGATTCTAAAGCAACTTTCGTATTTGGACAAATGAACGAGCCACCTGGAGCTCGTGCTCGTGTAGCACTTTCAGGATTAACTATTGCAGAATATTTCCGTGATGGTGCAGGTGAAGGACAAGGAAAAGACGTATTATTTTTCGTAGATAATATCTTCCGTTTTACACAAGCAGGTTCTGAGGTATCGGCTTTATTAGGTCGTATGCCATCTGCGGTAGGTTACCAACCAACATTAGCGACCGAGATGGGAGCAATGCAGGAGCGTATTACATCTACTAAAAGAGGTTCTATTACATCTGTACAAGCGGTTTACGTACCTGCAGATGATTTAACGGATCCAGCACCAGCAACAACCTTTGCTCACTTAGATGCAACAACCGTATTATCTCGTAAAATTGCCGAGTTAGGTATTTATCCAGCGGTAGACCCGTTAGATTCTACGTCTCGTATTTTAACAGCAGATATTTTAGGTAATGAGCACTATGACTGTGCACAACGTGTTAAAGAGTTATTACAACGTTATAAAGAATTACAAGATATTATTGCCATCTTAGGTATGGAAGAATTATCTGAAGAAGATAAATTAGCTGTAGGTAGAGCTAGACGTGTACAACGTTTCTTATCTCAGCCTTTCCACGTTGCCGAGCAGTTTACAGGTATTCCTGGAGTACTTGTAGATATTAAGGAAACGATTAAAGGATTTAACATGATTATGGATGGTGAATTAGACCATTTACCAGAAGCTGCATTTAACCTTAAAGGTTCTATTGCTGAAGCAATTGAAGCTGGAGAGAAAATGCTTGCTGGAGAATAATTATAGGTTTAATACTAAATTAAAAGTACATGTTTTTAGAAATCGTATCGCCAGAAGCCACATTATTTAGTAGCGAAGTAGATGCAGTTACTGTTCCTGGAGTAGAAGGAGCATTTCAAATGCTTAATAACCACGCACCAATAGTTTCTGTTTTAACGGAAGGTGTTATTAAAATAAACGTGCATACTCAAAGTCATTTGGTATTAGACGATTTGCACGGAACTGTAGTGCCTCATATTGACGATCCAAAGGTTTTAACTGTTAAGATTAATTCTGGAACAGTTGAAATGAAAGATAACAAAGTGATTATCTTAGCAGACTAAAACACAAGTTAAATAATTATATAAAAAAAGTTCCGTTTTATAACGGAACTTTTTTAGTTTTAAGATATCTACTTAATAATTAGTCTAACTTATCAGTTAATTTTAGGAAGACTTTTTTAGCATCTTTGCCCTCATATAAAATCTCGTGAACCGCATTTATTATAGGTAAACGGGTTTTCTTTTTATTTTTTTCATTTAGCTTAAAAGCACTTTTAGTGGCATAGTAACCTTCGGCTACCATACTCATTTCCATTTGTGCACTTTTAACGGTGTATCCTTTTCCAATCATGTTTCCAAACATTCGGTTTCTTGAAAATGTAGAGTAACCAGTAACTAACAAGTCTCCTAAATAAGCTGAATTGTTGATGTTACGCTTCATTTTATGCATTTTTTTAATAAAACGCTTCATCTCCCGAATAGCATTACTCATTAAGACACTCTGGAAATTATCACCATAACCTAAACCGTGTGCTATACCTGCTGCCACAGCATAAATATTTTTAAGCATTACAGCATATTCAGTACCAATCACATCATCACTGGTTTTTGTTTTAATGTAATGGCTTTCTAAAACTTTAGCTAATTGCTGTGCTTTTTTCTTATCTGAGCAAGAAATGGTTAAGTAAGATAAACGTTCTAAAGCGACCTCTTCTGCATGGCAAGGTCCGGCTATTACACCAATATTATCGTAAGGTATTTGGAAGTTTTCGTGAAAATGTTCACCTAACAATAAACCTGTTTCAGGTAAAATACCTTTTACAGCACTCACAATAGTTTTGTTAGAGATATCTACGTTTAATTTTTCTAATTCAGAATGAATAAAAGCGGAAGGAATAACAAATATGAGAACATCTGCATACGCTGCAATTTCATTAATATCGTTACTTAGTTTAAGTTGATCTAAATGAAACTCTACTGAACTTAAGTAACTTGGGTTATGTTGTTCCTTTAATAAATGTTCCTTGGTATATATGCTACGCATATACCAGCCTACTTCGTCTAAATTTTCACATAACATTTTTACTATAGCGGTTGCCCAACTTCCAGATCCAAAAACAGCATATTTTAATGCACTCATAAGCTTTTAACATAGGTATTTATACCTTCAAAAATACACAATTTATTAGAGTTACTGCAATGCTATTCTTAGAAGCTTTTATATTTTGGCACGTCTTTTGGTTTTATTGAAGTATAACTTTAAAATTCAAGATTATGAAAACAACAAAATTACTTTCAGCATTTGCTTTAATAGCATTACTTTTCACCTCTTGTTATACAGAAGTTATTGTAGATGAGACACCATATGTACAACCGGCACCTGTAACTACTATTACAACCAATCAATTACTTAATTCTTACGAGTTATGGTATATAGATATAAATCAAACTATTGGTTATGGTGAAACTCCTTTTTTGCAAATAGCTTTTACTGTATCATTTAGGAATGGTATTTTATACGCAAACAATAATTTGGTGGGCATAGGAAGTCAAGGAAACGGTTTTGGTATTGAAATTGGGCACTACGACGCTTATAATGGTATTTTAGATACCAACCATATCATAGATGGCTTTGATAGTTTTGATGTGTTTGTAGTAGACCAAAATACGATTGAATTATATAATATTTATAATGACACCTCTTATTTTTTACATGGCTATAACCGAAACACATTTGATTATGATTATGTTTTTTACGATAATGTAAGATATTTTATGCAGGAATATGAAGCTTGGGAAAAAACGTATACAAGTGATTACGGTGTATTAAACGAGTTTGATAACGAAAACTATCTACAGTTTTTATCTGGTGGAAATGATAACACCTTTAGAAGTTCTCAAGATGTTGTCCCAACAAATCCAAATAATTTATATTGGGATTATACAGGAATTTATGGCGTAAATGATGTGCCAGGTAATTTTTATTTGAAAACGTTAACGCTTGACTATGATTATTTTGATAATGAATATTTTGAACTGAATATTGTAAATGATCAGACCATAGAATTATTTCATCCTGATTCTGGAACCTTATACGAGTTTAGAGGTCGAGGTTATATTGCTTACTATAAAGAAGGACAAACGGTAAACAAATCTAAAACCTCTGCGCAAAAAAAACGTGTACAACGTACAGACAAAAAAGAGAATACTAGAGAAGCAGATAGAATATAAGAACTTAGTATAAATAAAAAACACCCAAGACTACACTGTAATCTTGGGTGTTTATATTTTAGATGATATAAATTTAGTTACTGAATGTGATATTTAAATCTATAGTAACACTACTTAATGCTTTTGAAACTGGACAAATGTCTTTTGCTTTTTGAGCAATTTGCTTAAATTCTTCTTCCGAAATTTTTGGGACTTTTGCATCTAAATTTAATTGAATATGCTTAAAAGCAAAACCACCATCTTTTTCTTCCATTTCAATTATAGCATCAACATCCAAAGTATCGGCTGTAAAACTATTAGCATTTAACATAAAACTTAGTTGCATGCTATAACAGCCCGCGTGAGCTGCTGCTATTAGCTCTTCTGGGTTAGTTCCTGCTTTACCATTTTCATTCTCAAAACGAGCTTTAAAACTAAAAGGAGTTTCATTTAATACGCCACTTGGGCCATTTAAAACTCCATTTCCTTCTTTACCTGAGCCTTTCCAAATTGCATTTGCTTTTCTTTTCATAATTATAGTTTAAATTGTGTACTACAAGGTCTTAATTATGAATACAAAACACTGTTAATGAAGTTCTAATTTTTATTCATAAAACCCCATCTCGTCAATATACCTCCAAACTTCTGGGCTTAATAAAGGTTTTACGTTTTTTTGAGCTTTTATACTATTACGAATCATGGTAGAAGACAACTCAATAATTGGTGCATCTACTCTTGAAATTTTTGGATGATTGGTAAATTGGGTTTCAACAATTCCTTCAGAAATTCTAGGGTAAACATACACTTGGTAATCTTCAAGTATGACCTCGTAATTTTTCCACTTATGAAAACTTTTTAAATTGTCTTCTCCCATTATGATAGAAAAATCATGAGTAGGATGTTTTTCTTTTAAATGAATTAATGTATTAACGGTATAATTGGGTTGCGGTAAATTAAACTCGATATCGCAAGGTTGTAGTTTATCGTAATCTTTAGTGGCTAAAAAAACCATTTCTAAACGCTGATAATTATCTAATAAAGAAGCTTTTTTCTTAAAAGGATTATGTGGTGTCACCACAAACCAGATTTGGTCTAAATCGCTGTTTTCTACCAAATGATTGGCAATAATTAAATGACCAATATGTATGGGATTAAAAGAGCCAAAATATAAACCTACTTTCATGTTCAGTGATCAATTATCAGTTATCGGTAATCATTTAGTGTTGGTCGGTTGTAGTGATTACTTATTTACAAATGTTCCCACTAAAAGTTCAGCTTCCGCTAAAGCATTCTCGAGTTTATCATTTTCGATAATCACATCAAATAGTGGTGCAGTAGCTAACTCTGCACTGGCTTTTGCCACACGCATGTTTATTTTGTCGTCCGACTCTGTCTTACGGTTTTTTAGTCTTATTTTAAGTTCGTCTATACTTGGCGGCTTTACAAAAATAGCTAAAGTTTGTTCTGGAAATTTTCGTTTAATACGCAAGCCTCCAGACACATCAATATCAAAAATAACATTTTTCCCTAGTGCCCATAAACGCTCAACTTCATTTTTTAAAGTGCCATAAAAATTATCTCGATAGACTTCTTCCCATTCTAAAAAATCGTCATTTTTAATATGTTGCTTAAAATCATGAGCCGAAAGAAAATAGTAGTCTTTAGCATGTTCTTCTGTACCTCTTTTTTCGCGAGACGTCGCAGAAATAGAAAATGCTAAATTTAAAGACTCTTGTTTAAGCAAATGTCTTACGATGGTTGTTTTTCCTGAGCCAGATGGTGCAGAAAAAACAATAAGTTTACCTTGTGTTGTATTGGTATTGGGCATTTTATTCAGTTATCATTTAATAATTAACAGTTATTAGTCCTTCATTTAGAAAGCAAAATTTATTCATCGGGCATCCAATATCACGCATCCGACTTCATTATTCACACTTAAAATTCTTAAAGTACGTTTAATAATTGTTCTTTTATTTTTTCCAGTTCGTCTTTCATTTGCACCACAAGCTGCTGCATTGGGGCATAATTACTTTTTGAGCCTATGGTATTAATTTCGCGACCCATTTCTTGGCCTATAAATCCTAATTTTTTACCATTAGAGTCTTTGGAGTTTATACTTTCTATAAAGTAATTTAAATGGTTGGTTAATCGCACTTTTTCTTCAGTTATATCATATTTTTCAATATAATAGACTAATTCTTGTTCAAATCGGTTTTCGTCATATTTTTCTTTTAACTCTGCAACACCTTTATGAAGACGTTCACGAACCGCTTCAACACGTTCAGGATCAATTTTTATAACCTCTTCCAATAAATTAGAAAGTGTTTCTATACGCGCTTTAAAATCGGCCTCTAAAATTTTTCCTTCGTCCAGGCGGTATTGCGTAATAGCGTCAATAGTCTCTTTTATACCGGCTTCAATATGTTGCCACTCTGCTTCATTTATTTCTTCTCTTACCGTATTTAAAGCATCCGGTAAACGCATAGCCATTTTTAATAACTCAATACCATCACCTGGCACCACTTCATTTAGCTGTTGCATGTATTTTTGGACTACAGGCGTGTTTATTTGAGTACTGGTATCGTCTGCAGTGGTTTCTACATAAATAGAAAAATCTACTTTGCCACGCTCTAAATCTTTTGCTAATTGTTTACGTATATCCAATTCCTTTTCTCTATAAATAGAAGGCATTCGAACATTTAAGTCAATACTTTTACTGTTTAAAGACTTAAGCTCTATGGTTACTTTTTTGGTTGGTAATTGTAAAACCGATTTACCATAACCCGTCATGGAATATATCATATAAATAAGGTATAAAGTCGCAAAGGTAAGTAAAACCTAGCGTATTATAAATGTTTCTTAAATATAGCGCAAAGTGACAATAAATTGTAATTTTGAAGAGGATTGAATCTTAATGTTATGTATAAAAAATCTTTTGAAATACGCTGGAGCGATATTGATGCGAATAGACATATGGCAAATTCTGCCTATTTAAATTTAATGAGCCATACCAGAACGGCTTTTTTACAGGATCATGGATTTTCATTAATGACCTTAAGTAAAGCACATTTAGGTCCAGTTGTATTTTATGAGCATATCTATTATTTTAAAGAAGCTTTTTTAGGTGAAACGATTGATGTTTCTCTTGAAGTTGCTGGTTTAAGTGAAGATGGTATGTTTTTTAAATTTGAGCATAACTTCTACAATAAAAAAGGTAAACATTTAGCGCATTGTGAGATTTTAGGCGCGTGGATAGATTTAAATACCCGACAACTTACCGCACTAAAGGAAGAGTTACTAACGGATGCTAATAACTTCCCTAAGTCTAAAAATTACAAGGTTTTAACAAAAGAAGATACCAGAGCTTTTGGAAAAAAACCGCAAAACTTAGAGTTATAATATACTTTCCTGTTTTTCTTTTTTCTTCTTTGTTACTAAATAGACACCAGAGAAAATAATAGCAGCCGCTAAAACTTTAATCACATTTAAACTGTCTGCACCCATAGCAATTGCAAAAATGGCAGCAATAACTGGTTGTAAGTATATAAAAGTGGTTACAGTAGATGCTTTTAAATGTCTAAGACCAATTGGATTTAATAAATACGTTCCAAAGGTTGCTCCTACCACCACAAATGCCACCGCAAAAAAGTCGTAAGCAGTAAACCTGTAAAGTTCTACCTGTGTTAAATCCTCATAACCAAAAGGCAGCACAATACACAAACCAAATAAAAACAACCATTTAATAAATGAAAATGGATGGTATTTTGAAGTGACTTTTTTAATAATAATAATATAAACCGAATAGGATGCAGCATTTATAAACACTAGTAAATTACCTAAAGGCACATTGCTACCAACACTTGAAGTTCCAGAACCATATAAGCTTAAAATTATAGCTCCACTAAACCCTAAAAAAACGCCTAACACCTTAATTAAGGTCAATTTTTCAGCTAAAAAAATAGCAGAAAGGAGTAAAACAATTATGGGCACTGTAATCATAATTACAGAAGCATTTATGGGCGTAGTATATTCTAATCCTTTAAAAAAGGTTAGCATGTTTAAGGCAATACCAAATATGGAGGCTAAAAAGAAGGTCAGAAAATCTTTACGCTCTATTTTTTCGTTTTTGGTGAATATGCTCAGGATCCAAAATAAAGCGGTTGCGCCAATAATGCGCACTAAAATAAATCCAAAAGGCGCAATAAGGCCTTCATTTATAATGCCTTTAGCAAATGTAAAGGTTAACCCGTACAAAAGCTGCACCATAAAAACAGCTATTAGTGCTAATGCTCTAGTGTTCATTTAAAAAGGTTTTAGCAGCTTCCACAGTTTTTTTAGAATTTCCAACAAAAATAGTATTATTAGACACCAAAACGGGACGACTTAAAAAGGTATAATGTTCTAATATTAAAGCTTTATAATCGTTTTCTGTTAGCGTTTCATTTTTAAGATCTCTTTCTTTATATAGCGTTGCTCTTCTGCTAAACAAAGCTTCGTGTGAGCCTGCTAGTTTTTTCATGTGGTCTAACTGCTCCTCTGTAATAGGATCATTTTTTATATTTTGAAGCGTTACCGTTTCAGGTAAATTTAAATCGTCTAAAATTCGTTTACAGGTCGAGCAAGATTTTAAATAGAAAAAAATGTTCATAGCTAAAGTATTTCAGTGCAAAGAAAACGTATTTCTATCAATTTTCAACTGAAATAACTGCTTGATGTGCTACTTTAAAATTTAGGGAATTTGCAATAAAACACATTTCATTTGCCCTGTTATGAAGTAATTCTGCCAATTTTAAATCGGCTTTAGCGGTTATAGTAATTTCTGGATGTAAAGTAATTCCTGTAAACTTTCCACTTCCATTTTCTACCTCTTTCATAGTGCCGGTAGCCTTGTCTGTATAGCTAGTGACTACAATATTATTTGTGGCGCAAAGGTGCAAATACCAAAGCATATGGCATGAACTTACTGCACTTAGTAATAATTCTTCCGGATTATATTTAGAGCTATCTCCTAAAAAAGCAGGATCGCTGGAGCCAGAGATGGTTTGGGTTTTACCATTACTGCTAATGGTATAATCTCTACTGTAGTTTTTATAACTTTTTGTTCCCGAACCTAAATTACCTGTCCAGTTTATGGTGGTATTATAACGATGTGTTTTCATAGTTTTTGAGTTAATAACATGTAAAAATTATGGTTTTTAAATGAATTAATTTTAGCTTTAAGAAAAAATTATTAAAACATGAATTTTACTTTCGACGTTACCATAAAAAACAGAACCATATTTAAATCGTTTTTAGAAAATTTAGATTTAGAACAACTTAATAAAGTTCCAGAAGGCTATAACAATAATATTTTTTGGAATATAGCGCACACTGTAGTAACCCAACAAATTCTGGTATATAAACTATCGGGCTTACCTATGTTATTGGAGGAAGATTTTGTAGATAAATACAAAAAAGGAACTAAAACCGAGCATGAAGCCACTCAAGCTGAAGTGGATTTTGTTAAAGGCTTATTGTTTTCTACTATTGAAAAAACCAAAGAAGATTACACCAATAGGGTTTTTCAAACGTTTCATGAGTATACCGTAACCACAAAAAGTACATTAACTACTGTAGAAGAGGCTATAGCATTTAATAATTTTCATGAAGGGATTCATTTAGGCTATATTTTAGCCCAAAAGCGTGCTTTAAAAATCTAATAATTTAGAAAGCTTTCAATTTGAGAAAATGGTACAGCTATTTCAACAAAATCGTTTAAATTGGTTTTATACAATGCAATAATACCATTTGTATTAAAGCTTATTTCATCGGGATTTCTTAGCTTACCTTCTGTTTTAAATTCTTTTATGGTGTAAGCTGTATTAGACATTAATTCGCGTACCAAATATTTTTCTAAAACTAGGTTAAATTTTTCAGGGTTTGAGATAAGGTGTTTAAAACTTAATGCTTTTCCCATATCCTTATCGAAATTTAAGAACTTAATTTGTGTAGTTCCTTTTGAGCCTCCAGTATTTATGCTTGAAGACATACTAAAAGAGACTAAGTTTTCATCTTCATAAATCTTCTCGCCTTCAATAACAGCTTCCCAAGCTGGTAAAGGTTCTGTTGTAATTTGCTCTACCTGTTTTTTAAAGCGCTTATAAGCAGTATTAAAAAGAGTTACGCTCAAAGTAATGTCTTCTGTATCTTCCGCATTAACATCCATTTGTAATGCATTTGTAACAAATTGAGTTAGTTTTTTATTTATTTTTTGAGCTACTTCGCTATCACCTAGAACTTTTGGGATATTCACTACTACTTTAGTGTCTTTCATACTGGTGATGTTAATTTCGGAGTATTGTAAAACTTCTTCTTTTTCGCATGACATTAAACTCAAAAAAGTTAAGGTAATTGCACAGTAGAAATATAATTTAGAGAATTTAAACATGACGTTAAAGAATTTGATGCGGTTTTTAATACAACGAATTAAACGTTATTTTAGTGGTTATCAAAATCATTTTTAACTTAAAATGATAGCAAAATACAATTACTGTATGAAATTTAACACCAAAACCATCCACGGAAATCAACATCCAGACAAGGCTTATGGCGCTGTAATGCCACCTATATACCAAACTTCTACGTATATCCAAGAAGCACCAGGCGTGCATAAAGGTTATGCATATTCACGATCTAAAAATCCAAGTAGAGAAGCTTTAGAGAATGCTCTTGCTAGTATAGAAAATGGTGTTTACGGTTCAGCATTTGGGTCTGGAATGGCTGCAATAGATGCCATTTTAAAACTTTTAAAACCTGGAGATGAAGTGATAGCAACTAATGACTTGTATGGCGGCAGTTATAGATTATTTACACAGCAATATGAGACCTACGGAATAGTGTTTCATTTTGTGGACATGAAGGAAGCGTCTCATATTGAAAGTTTTATAAATGAAAAAACAGCATTAATCTGGATAGAAACGCCTACAAATCCGCTGTTAAACATTATAGATATTGCAGCGGTTAGCCACATAGCAAAAACACATTGTATACTGTTAGCAGTAGACAATACCTTTGCAAGCCCATATTTACAGCAACCATTAGATTTAGGAGCAGATATAGTAATGCATTCTATTACCAAATATATTGGTGGACATAGCGATGTGGTTTTAGGCGGTTTGGTGGTTAAAGATGAAGCATTAGCTAAAAAACTTTATTTCATTCAGAATTCTAGTGGTGCTATTTGTGGCCCACAAGACGCGTTTTTAGCTTTAAGAGGTTTAAAAACACTACATGTCCGGATGCAAAGACATTGCGAAAATGCGAAAACTGTGGCTCATTTTCTTTTGAATCATCCAAAAGTAGATCGTGTTTATTGGCCAGGTTTTGAAAACTTTCCAAACCATAAAGTTGCAAAAAAGCAAATGAAAGATTTTGGTGGTATGGTAAGTTTTAGTTTAAAAAATAGTACTTATGAAGAAACCATACATGTATTACAGCAGCTAAAACTATTTACACTAGCAGAATCATTAGGCGGTGTGGAGTCACTTGTGGGACATCCGGCAAGTATGACGCATGCTAGTATACCAAAAGCTGAACGTGACAAATTAGGCATTGTGGATTCCTTAATTAGATTAAGTGTAGGAATTGAAGATATCGAAGACTTAATTCAGGATTTATCTCAAGCTTTAAGTTAATAAACTCAATAATTGTTAAAAACAGTCACTTTAACGAGTAATTTCACATTTCAACAAAAAAATTGTTATACAAAGTGTAGTAGGGTTATATTTACTAAACCATAACGTAAGTAGGTTAAGTTAATGGTAGATTTGGGGCAAAAAAGGTGAAAGCAATTTCACCTTTTTTATTTTTTAACCCATATGTAATATTAGAATCCGCGTTCTTTTTGAAGTTGTTCGTAAGCTTTTAAAACTTCTTTAAATTTTGCTTCCGCTCCTTTTTTATGTGCTTCGCCTAAATGTTCTACTTTATCTGGATGGTATTTTTTAGCCATGCGTCTGTATGCTTTTTTAATTTCATCAACACTAGCTTCTGGTGTAATCTCTAAAATTTTATATGCGCTATTACTACTGTTATAAAACATGGCTTTAATACTTTCGTAATCGCGATAGCTAATATTAAGATATCCAGCAATGGTATGTATTTGAGATTCTTCGCTCTCATGTACTTCGCCGTCTGCTTTTGCAATATCAAATAGAAAATGAACCAGTTGTAAGCGGGATGCATGTTCCATGCGTTGCTGTATTTGCAAACAAACTTGTCTAGTAGAAATTTGCTGCTTACTTATTTCCTTAAAAACTTTAAACGCATTATTTGCCCGTTCCTTACCGTAAAGTTTAACAAATTGCATGCGTACAAGATCCAATTCTCGCTGATCTTGTTTTCCATCGGCTTTAATAACCACACTGGCTAAAACCAAGAGACTTACTTCAAAATCTCCGGGTTGTGTCTGGTTTCTATAACTGTAATTTGGAGATGGTCTTCGTTTTTTCTTATCGCCTTCTCCAAGATTAAACAGGTTTTCTTCTTTAGAAAACGCATCGCCTAAACTTCCCAAAGCCAATCCTAAAATAGCACCTAAAGGTCCACCAAGCGACCATCCCACTGTGGCACCAATCCATTTAAATACACTCATTACTTCTAATTTTATCAATTCAAAGATACTATAGTTAGTAGAAGTTATTAAAAATTGTTACAGTTTTAATATGTAATATCTAAAAATCAAAAGATGTTTTTTGTAAATAGATTAAACTGACCATATGGCACAAATTCACTTAAAAAATTTCAAAAAAGAGTATTGCATGATTTTTGATTAACTTTGCAGTATAAATAAAAATTGAAATTATGTATCCAGAACAATTAGTAAAACCAATGCGTGAAGATTTAACTAACGTAGGTTTTCAAGAATTACATACCAGTGAAGATGTTACTAACGCAATTTCTAAAGAAGGTACTACATTACTAGTAGTCAACTCTGTTTGTGGTTGTGCAGCTGCAAATGCCAGACCAGGAGCCAGAATGAGCTTAGATAATAGTAAGAAACCAGACCACATTACTACAGTTTTCGCGGGTGTAGACAAAGATGCTGTAAATAAAGCTAGAGAATTTATGGTGCCTTTTCCTCCAAGCTCACCTTGTATGGCGTTATTTAAGGATGGTGAATTGGTTCACATGCTTGAACGTCATCATATTGAAGGAAGACCAGCAGAGTTAATTGCAGAGAATTTAAGAGATGCCTATAACACACACTGTTAAAAATTTACAATGCATACATAGTAAAGCCACGTATTTTTACGTGGTTTTTTTATGTCTAATCTTTTAATGTCACTAACTTTGTAGTTTACTATAGTTATTATAATGAGGAAAATTTTAGCCTATCCGTTAACCATTATTTACTTTATATTTTTTGGATTGTTGTTGCTTATATTTCATCCAATCCAAGTAATTTGCTATAATGTGTTTGGATATAATGCACACAGAATAAGTGTGGCATTATTAAATCTTGGCTTAACTCGTTGTTTACATATTTTAGGATTTACCTATAGTTTTAAAGTTCCAGACCATATCCCTACAGACCAGCCAGCAATTATTGTTGCCAATCATCAAAGCATGAATGATATTCCACCAATAATTTGGTTTATGCGTAGATTTCATCCAAAATTTATTAGCAAAAAGGAATTGGGACGCGGTTTTCCCAGTGTTTCTTATAATTTAAGAGTTGGAGGATCTGTATTAATTGAGCGTAAAAATCCGCGTCAGGCGTTAACAGCTATTGCGGCTATGGCAAATTATATTGAAACTCATAAACGTGCAGTGGTTATTTTTCCAGAAGGTACTAGAAGTAGAACTGGAGCTCCTAAACCATTTCAAACGAAAGGGTTAACCGTGTTATTTAAGAAAGCACCAAATGCAATTGTTATTCCAATTACTATAAATAATTCGTATAAAACCTTACCTTACGGTAAATTTCCTATGGGAATTGGTCATCATATTACATTTACTGTTCACGATTATTTAAAAGTTAAAGATTACGAAGCCCAGGATCTTATAGATAAAGTAGAACATACTATTACAAACGCCATTAAATCTACATAAATTATGTCTTTAAAAAATATACGCTTAGACGTTATGAAATATCTTGAAAAAGATGTTGATACGTTAATTGAAAAATATCTAGTGCCTATAGAAACTATATGGCAACCAAGTGATTTTTTACCAGATTCAGAATCGGATACGTTTTTTGAAGAAGTTAAGGAAATCCGCGAGTTAAGCAAAGAGTTACCTTACGATTTCTGGGTGGTATTGGTAGGAGATATGATTACAGAAGAAGCTTTACCAACTTACGAATCTTGGTTAATGGATGTGGAAGGTGTAGGGCAAATAGAGCGAAATGGCTGGTCTAAATGGGTGCGCCAATGGACTTCTGAAGAGAACAGACATGGAGACGTGCTAAATAAATATTTGTATTTATCTGGACGTGTAAACATGAAAGAAATTGAAAAAACCACGCAGCACTTAATTGCCGATGGGTTTGATATTGGTACAGACCGTGATCCTTATAAAAACTTTGTTTACACTTCATTCCAAGAATTAGCAACCTATATTTCTCATAACCGTGTGGCAAAATTAGCCAAAGAAAAAGGAAATAAGCAGTTAGCTAAAATGTGTAAAATTATTTCTGGAGATGAGATGCGTCATCATATGGCATATAGCGAATTTGTAGATCGTATTTTTAAAGAAGATCCAAACCAGATGATGATGGCTTTTGAATATATGATGAAAGCAAAAATTACTATGCCAGCTCATTTTTTAAGAGAATCTGGAGGCGAAATTAGCACTGCTTTTGAAGAGTTTAGTAATACTGCACAACGAATAGGTGTTTACACATCTATGGATTATATCGATATTTTAGAGAAGTTAAATACGAAATGGAATATTGGTGGTATGACTGGTCTTGATCCTGAAGCTGAAAAAGCCAGAGATTACCTAATGAAATTACCGGCACGTATGACGCGTATTGCAGAGCGAATGAAGGTACCAGCAAACTCTTATCAGTTTAAATGGGTGGAACCAGCAAAATTGTAAAGCATTTGAATCCTTATAACGTTTAGTCAAGCTGAATTTTTTTCAACTTCACACTAATTTAGATGAGATTATTATGTATTGAAATAGGTGAATTACTTTTACCAAACAAAATTCAACAAAGCCTTTCAACTTTAAATTGAAAGGCTTTTTTTTGTGCTATGGATAAAACCTCAATAATTAATCAAACCATACATTTCGTAAAAAAACAACTCGAAAATGTTGAAGGTGGACACGATTGGTTTCACATAGAACGCGTGTATAAAAACGCCTTATTAATAGCAAAAACTGAAAAAGTGGACAGTTTTGTGGTTGCATTAGGAGCTTTATTACATGATATAGCCGATAGTAAATTTCATAATGGCGATGAAACTGTTGGCCCAAAAGTGGCAAGAAAACATCTAGAAGTGTTTCAAGTTGAAGAACCTATCATAACACATGTTGTTGCTATTATTGAAAATATAAGTTTTAAAGGCGGACATGAAACTCAAAAATTTAAGTCTTTAGAGCTCGATGTGGTTCAGGATGCTGACCGACTAGACGCGATAGGTGCTATAGGAATTGCCAGAACATTTAATTATGGCGGATTTAAAAACCGTAAGATTTACGATCCGGACATAGCGCCAAATTTACACATGGATAAGGAAACGTATAAGGCTTCTACCGCACCAACTATAAATCATTTTTATGAAAAGCTGTTACTTTTAAAGGATAAGATGAATACTAAAACAGGAAAACAGTTGGCCGAAAAACGTCATGCCTTTATGGAACTGTATTTAGATCAATTTTATAACGAGTGGAACGGTAAAGTTTAATTAGATTCTAAAAAAGCACGTTTGTCCTTTCTATATTTTGAGGCACTTTTTCCAGTAATTAAATTAAATTGAGTGTTAAAATAGGAGAAACTATTAAAACCACATTCATAACAAATATCGGTAATTGTATGGTCTGTTTCTGTAATGAGTTTTGTAGCGTGTACAATTCTGTATTCATTTAAAACCTTTGTAAAGGTTTTGCCGGTTGCCTTTTTAAAAAATCTACAAAATGATGGGACTGTCATACCAGTTTTATCTGCAATAGCTTCTAAAGTAATATCATCTCTAAAATGCTCTGTGATATAACTAAATATAGTATCTACTTTATGACTGCCTTTTAAATCACTCTCAAACGCATAGCCATTACCATTTAAAACCTTGTAGTCGTTTTGCTGCGCTAAATCATTCAAAATTTCTAGAAACAAAAGTGTTCTGTTAAATCCGCTGGTTTCCATTAGGGCTTCCACTTTTAATCCAATTTTATCTTTTTCTTCACCAGTAAAAAGTAAACCTTGTTTAGACCGCTCTAGTAAATTATTAATTTCAAAAGTTTCGGGTAAATTAAAAAAGGCGTCCCCTAAAAAATTAGGCTTAAACTGTACAATGGTCTCTTTGCCATTTACCGGCATATTATTGGCAAAACCTTGATGAGGTAAGTTAGAACCTACCAATAATAATTGATTGGTGTCAAAATAAGACAGATGGCTACCTATATGACGTTTTCCAGAGACATTCTTAATGTAAACCAATTCCAGTTCCGGATGAAAATGCCAAGATAAAAACGTGTTTGGATGATTAAAATCGTGTTGTTTAATAAAAATTGAACTAAATACATTAGGATCAATATGTTCTAAGCTGGGTTTTTGCTGCATAACAACTAATTATAACATTAAAATTAACACAATTTAAGAAAAAAAAAGATATTAAGGTTAATATAGTGTATAAATGTGGCAATTATGATATGTTCTTTAAGCGTTAAAACTATTAATTTTGTACCATAACTTTTAATATGAAGATGATGAAAAAGATTTTAAATGTATTAGTGATAGCTGTATTAGCTATAAATAGTTTAAATGCTAATAATATTACAAAAGGAGATGGCGATTTAGGTAAATACACCGAATTTAAGTTAGACTTCGTAGAGAAAAACTCTAAAGTAGTTTTAAAGGATAAATTTTCAAGTATTTTATATTCTGAAGTAATTGAAAATGCTGGTTCATACAGTAAAAACTTCGATTTTAGTTTACTGCCAGAAGGTTACTATTTTTTCGAGGTTACTACTAACAAAGTAACAAATCGTTACCCAGTTAAAGTTACAGAAGAGTTTGCAAAAGTAAATACTAAAAGAGTTTTAAAAAGCTACGCACCAACTGTTACGCTTAGAAGTAATTTGTTATATGTAAGCCAGTTAACGACAGGCTTAACCAAGCTTAAAATATACATTTACGCCAAAGATATTGAAACCAATGAGTTTAACTTATTAAAAAAGGAACTTGTTAAAGACCAGAATTTTGCGGGTCGTATCTTTAAATTAAATAAAAACAAAGCAACCTCTTATAAAGTGGTTATAAAGACAAAAAACGGCGACGTTTTTGAAGAATTGGTAAACTTATAAATCTACCAATAAATCCCTACTTACTTAAAAAGCCTCACAATTTGTGAGGCTTTTTTAATTTAGGAAAGGCATATAATTAATGTCCTTTAAAGTCTGCTTTACGTTTTTCTAAAAATGCAGTAGTACCTTCTTTAAAATCGGCAGTACCAAAACAAGCGCCAAACTGCTCAATTTCCACCTCATAGCCACTAACACCATCTATAAAGTTGGCATTTACAGCTTTAATAGCTTTGCTTATAGCAACCGAAGAGTTTCTCATAATTTTGCCTGCAATTTTTTCAGCAAGAGGTAGTAGTTCTTCTAAAGACACCACGTGGTTTACTAAACCATAATTTAACGCAGTAGCAGCGTCAATCATTCCAGCAGTCATGACTAATTCCATTGCGCGACCTTTGCCAATAAGCTGTGGTAAACGCTGTGTCCCACCATATCCAGGAATGACGCCTAAAGAGGTTTCTGGTAACCCCATTTTTGCATTATCGCTAGCAATTCTAAAATGAGCAGACATGGCTAATTCTAAACCGCCGCCTAAAGCAAAACCATTTACAGCAGCAATAACAGGAGTGTCTAAATTTTCAATAAAATTAAATAGAAGTTCTTGCCCATTGGCAGCCAATTTGCCGCCATTTTCTACACTAAAATTAGCAAATTCGCTTATGTCTGCTCCAGCAACAAATGCTTTTTCTCCATAACCCGTAAGTATAATTACTTTAGTTTCTTTATGGCTATTAGCTTCTTTAAAAGCATGGTGTAGCTCTTCAATAGTTACTTTGTTTAAGGCATTTAATTTACTTGGTCGGTTAACAGTAATAGTAGTTATTCCATTACTAAAGTTGCTAAGAATGTTTTCGTATGTCATGGCTTATTATTTTGGAAAAACAACCAAAAAGGTTGTTCCTATATTTTCTTGGGTTGTAAATGTTATCGTTCCGTTATAGGTTTCAATTACACTTTTAATCATTGGTAAACCTAATCCCATACCACTGGTTTTAGTGGTAAATTTAGGTTCAAATACTTTATCAATATTGTCTTTGCTAATACCTCCGCCATTATCTATAACTTCAATGGTTATCTCTGTAGGAGATTCGTTTAAATTAATTATAACCTTTGGCGTACGTTCTTTAGGAATTGCTTGTATAGCATTTTTCACTAAATTAGTAACGACTCTTATTAATTGTGTCCGGTCAAATTTAGTAATGATTTCCTTTTTATTAGAACTAAAGGTAATATAATCTTCATTAAAAATATCCAACGCCAAATCTATCACTTCAACCACATTAAGCTCTTCTTTTTGTTGAGCAGGCATTTTAGCAAAATTTGAAAACGCCGAAGCAATGGAGCTCATGGTATCTATTTGTTGGATTAAGGTTTTAGAATATTCATCTACTTTTTGAATAATATCAGGATCATTAGGATCAAATTTACGCTGAAAACTCTGTATGGTTAAACGCATTGGTGTTAATGGGTTTTTAACCTCATGCGCCACTTGTTTTGCCATTTCACGCCAAGCCTGTTCTCGCTCGCTTGTGGCTAACTTTACCGCACTTTCTTCAAGCTCGTCAATCATGCTATTATAAGAATCTACAAGTGTGGCTATTTCTTCGGTCGTAGAACCAATTTCAATACGCTGGTTACGTTTTTCCAAACGGGTTTGGTTAATCTTATCGCTAATGGTTTTTAAATTTTTTGTAATGTATTTGGAGAGTAAATAAGCTAATGCAATTGCAATAAAAAGCATAAAAACATAGGCATAACCTAAACGCTCAAAAAACTCCCGAAGTTCTTTCGCTAGAAAATCGTCATTCTCTAAGTAAGGTAAATTTACAATCCCAATAGGTTTAAAATTAGCATCGGTTAAATACGTATAAGAAGAGCGAAAACTTTGTCCGTCTTCCTCACGTTCTTCAACTACACGATGTTCTGCGGAGTTAAGTAAATCATTTAAAATAGGGGCTTTAATACAAGCTTGTATGGTGTCCTGTGGTAAAGCAGCTTTAGAACTTTTTAATATAGAACCTTCTAAATCGTATAGATTAATTTGAAGGTTATGCACATCGGCAATTTCATGAATTTCATCCTTAAAAATAAGCGGAATTTTCTCTGTACTTACCTCGTAGGTAGTTTCTCTAATAACAAACTCGATATGTCGTTTTATACTTTTTTCCTTACGCTCTAAACGTTGTGTATGGTAATCTTGAGTTTCTTCACGGTACTGAAAAATAGCTACTAAAGCAATCAAAATAGAGGCGAGTAGCACCAAAAAAATCATGGCAACAAAAATGCGGACGCGTAAAGAATATTTTTTTCGAAACAATTTTAAAATGCTTTGGCATAAATATAGCAAAAATGAAGCCAATTAACTGGTTTTATTCTTTTTTGGGCATTCCCATTTTAAAAAATGGTCGCGCTTTACGCTATATCTTTTTTTGCCATTTATTAAAGCAAAAAAAGGATACCGCTGCAATCGCTAATGCGAAAACTAAGAGTAATAGTTTAATGTTTTTTGGAGCGCAGTCGAGAACTCAATTAAGATTGTAAATAAAAAGTCATTTCGACGTAAGGAGAAATCACACTATTTTGGTGACTATATAATAAAAAAATATTATGTGATGTCTCGATACCTCGACATGACTAATATGAAAATTTTTGTCTGTTCGAGCGCAGTCGAGAACTTAATCAAGATTGTATATAAAAAATCATTTAGACAGCAGGAAATCACGCGATTAATCTTTAATACTTAAGTCTATGCTTTAGTGATAGAAGTGGCATCCTTTTTTTGGTGCGCCTAAGCCAAAAAAAGATATAACGGATAGCACGACCTGAAAGGGAACGCCAATATGTTACTAAGCCTCAGGGTTTTTATCTCTAATACGTTTATACACTTTAAAGCCCAACATTAATAAAATACCTAATACTAAAATACCAATAACACCAAAAATCCAATTAATGGCACTTTTAACCAGTACCAAAAAGATAACTGCAAATAAAATAAAGGTGGCACCTTCATTCCATAAACGCATAAAATTGCTGGTTTTACGAACATCATCTACTTGTAATTGCTTAAAGTAGATGTGTGTTTTTAAATGGTAAATAATTAATAGGACTACAAAACCTAATTTAACTTGCATCCAAGACAACTCTAATAAAAAAGGTCTTAAATGTAAAAGTAGTAAGGCAAAAATAATGGCTAAAATGGCACTTGGCCAAGTAATAATATACCATAGGCGTTTTGCCATAAGTTTAAGTTGTTTGCCTAAAATTTCTTTTTCGGGAGAAGGTTTATGAAAGGCTTCTATTTGATAAACAAATAAACGCGGGATATAAAATAAACCTGCAAACCAAGTAATTACAAAAATAAGATGTAAAGCTTTTATATAGTTATAGTACGGTTCCATGAGTCTGGTTTGGTGTTGATGGAAGTTTATTTAATTCTCGTTTTAAAAAGATTGCTGTAATGATAGTTGCAGAAACATCGGAAATTGGAAATGCCATCCAAATACCTAATTCTCCAAAAAACTGAGGTAAAATATACAACAAAGGTATAAATATGAAGCCTTGTCTGGTTAAAGTTAATAATAACGCAGGAATAGCTTTACCTATAGCCTGAAAATAGGCTGCGCCAATAATTTGAACGGCAGCTATAGGTGTTACAGCAAATACCCAGCGCATCGCATCTGGAGCCAGTTCTAAAACCGCTTTGTCGGTAGTAAATAATTTTGAAATCGTTGTAGGGAAAAGCATCAATACAGCAAAGACGATAAACCCGAAAAACACCGCAGATTTTACTCCAACAGCAACAGATTCTTTCACCCTACTATAGTTCTTTGCGCCATAATTAAAGCCTGCAATAGGTAAAAAACCTTGTGTAATCCCAAATACAGGAAATAACGCGAACATAAGCATACGTGCAGAGATGGCGTAAGCGGTCACTAAGGTTTCTCCGCCATAATTAAAGAGTAAATTATTTAAATATAAATAGGTGATACTTACTACGGCTTGTCGGGCAAGTGTAACAAAACCTAAGCTACCAATTTCTTTAACTATAGGCAGTTTTAATTTAAAATGGGATATGTTGGGTTTTAATTCCGATTTTTTGGAGCAGAAAAACCAAAATATAAAAGCGACACATAAACCATACGAAATAGTAGTCGCCCAAGCTGCGCCTTCCATACCATAATCTAATACATTTATTAAAAGATAATCGAGCAGCAAATTCCCAACCGATGGAATTAACATGGCATACATGGCAAATTTTGGTTTGCCCTCAGCTCTAATTACTGTGTTTCCCATCATGCACAAGGCCAAGAATGGCACACCATAAAGCACAATGGTATAATATATTTTGGCAGGAGCAAAAATAGCACCTTTACCACCAAAAGAAGGAATAAGATTATCTACATAGTACAATCCCGCAGCAACAAAACTAACCGTAATTAGTAAAGTTAACGCGATTTGATTACCAAAAACAGTGAGTGCTTTATTATGGTTGTTGGAGCCTAAGGCTCTGGAGATAATAGACGATCCACCAATACCAATACTCATACCAATAGCCGCAATAAAAAATGAGACTGGTAAGACAACATTAATAGCTGCAATTGCTGTTGGTCCAATCCATTGACCCACAAAAATAGTATCGACTAAAATGTTTAAAGACATCACTAAAATACCTATAGAGGCAGGTACGGCTTGTTTGACCAAAAGTTTTGGTATGGTTTCCGAGCCTAATAGTGCTGCTTTGTTTGGTTTCATTAAGCGTTAACAGGTGTTTTTGCCCAGTCGTTAATCCATTGTGCTAATAAATCTACCCATGGCTGGTCCGAATTTAAACACGGTACTGTTGTAAATTCTTTACCACCAACTTCGTGGAACAGTTCTTCACCTTCCATAGCAATTTCTTCTAAGGTTTCTAAGCAATCACTTACAAATGCAGGCGTAACTATAGCCATGTTTTTAATGCCTTTTTTCCCTAAACGTTCTATGGTTCTGTCCGTATAAGGTTGTAACCAAGGATCAAATCCTAATCGGGATTGAAATGATGTTGAATACGTATCGGGCTTTAAGTTTAGTTTTTCGGCAACCAATCGGGTAACTTCCTTACATTGGTGTCTGTAACAAAATTCGTGTGCAGGACTTGGTGTAGCACAACAAGAGCCATCTATTTTACAATGTGATTTTGTAATATCGCTTTTTCGAATATGACGTTCTGGAACACCATGATATGAAAACAGTAAATGCTCGTAATCTTTATCTTTTAAATGATGTTGAATTGAATTTGATAGCACATTAATATAATCTTCATTATTATAAAAAGCAGGTAAATCTTGAATCTTTACATTAGGAAAATGTTGCGCTCTAACCTCTTCTGCTAACACCAAAATAGTCTCGGTTGTTGCCATAGCAAATTGTGGGTATAATGGTATTAAAAACACCTCTTCTACACCTTTGTCTACCAGCTCTTGTAGTCCTTTTTTTATGGTCATACTTCCGTAGCGCATAGCTAAAGCAACAGGATAGTCTACTTTTTCCTGCACTTTTTCTTTTAACTGTTCACTTAACACAATTAAAGGCGAGCCATTTTCCCACCATATTTTTTGGTAAGCTTTGGCACTTTGTTTAGGTCTGGTATTTAAAATAATCCCTTTAACTAAAAGCGTTCTTGCCCATAAAGGCACGTCTATAACGCGTTCATCCATTAAAAATTCCCCTAAATATGTTTTGACGTCTTTTGGAGTAGGAGAATCTGGCGAACCCAGATTAACCATTAAAATGCCTTTTTTCATTTAAAAAATTTATAGTGTTACAAAAATACAATTCTATTTTGTAATATGCCTACTTATTAAGCGTTGCTATAGTAGTAAGATATTTTAATACCTTTACATACCTTTTTCTTAAGTATTTATGAAGTACAGTGTTTTTTACCTCTTTATTTTTGTTTCATTTATCGGGTTTTCCCAAGAAAATCAAAACAGTTTATTATGGGAAATTAGTGGTAATGGTTTAGAAAAACCTTCTTACTTATATGGTACCATGCATGTAAGCAATAAAGTGGCGTTTCGATTGGACGATGTGTTTTTTGAAGCCTTAAATAATGCCGATTATGTTGCTTTAGAATCCAGCCCGAGTGAATGGCTGGAGTATAATTACTACACCACGACGTTGTTTCCGCAAAATTATGCCTCTACGTTTAAAGATGATTTTTATTCTAATATTGTTGGAATTGAAGCTCCCAAAGATTTGCTAATTCGTTCTGCTATACGCTTTAATAACCAGTTAGTTAATGGTATTTTATACAGAAAAGATTCGGCTAAAGATAATTTTGAAGAAGAAACCTACCTAGATATGTTTATTTATCAGGCAGGAAAAAAAACTAATAAGCCCATTATTAGTCTCGAAAATTTAGAAGAGTCGCGATATTTGGTAGCAAAAGCACAAAAAAATTCAAAAAAAGATAAAATAGACCCTTGGTTGGCTAAGTTATATGAAAAGGAAAACGCATATTTATTAAGAGAAAATACGTACCGAGATCGAAATATCCAGTTTTTAGATTCTATAAGTAAAGCATCAAATTCTGAATATTTTAGAGAACATATGCTATTTATTAGAAATGATAATATGGTTAAGGTTCTAGATTCTGTTATGCAAACCAAGTCTGTGTTTTCTGGAGTTGGAGCAGCGCATTTAGGCGGAAAACGCGGGATGATACAATTACTTCAAAATTTAGGATATCGTGTAAAACCCTTAACATCTTTAAAAACAAATCTTGCCATAACCGAAAAGGAACGCTTGGAAACCAAAATTAAAACCCCTGTATTTTCTAAGCAGCAAACTCCAGATGGTTTTATAAGCTTAAATGCATATGGCGAGTTACGAGAATTCTTGTATAATGGAATTAAATATTACATATCTCCAGACTTACCAAACGGCGCACATTTAACGCTTACCAGAATAAACACCTTTAACTATTTACCTAACGATAATAATTTATACTTAAACCACATTGAAAAGTTTTTGTTTGAAGACGTTCCGGGAAAAATCATTTCGAAAGAACCTATTACGGGGAAATTTCCTGGGTTAAGTATTGTTAATCAGACCAAAAAAGGCGATTATGAAAAATTTCATATTTATCAAACGCCACTAGAATTTATTATTATTAAATTATCTGGGCTTAAAACTTACGTGTTAGATTTTGAAAAAAATGTGTTCGATTCAATTTCATTTAAAGAATCTGCAACAACATTTACGGTATTAAAGGAGCCTTTTAATAAATATGAACTAAAATTTCCCGAAACTTACGTGACGGATAATTACGATTATTCAGGTAATAAACTCGTGCAAGGTTATTACAACAATGCCTTTTACTTTTTAAGAGAAACCGTTTATCATGACAATTATTATTTGGAAGAAGATAGTTTCGAGGCAAAATTTATGGCTCATAACTTTCTTAAAAACCTGGAATTGGAAGTTAACGAAGGTAAACTTACAAGAACACCAGTTACAAGTTATGAAACCAATGCTATATTAAAAGATTCTGTTAATGGTCTTCATTTAAAAACCGTAATAAAAGATGGTAGTTACTACACCTTAGGTTATGTAGGACAAAGTGAGGCAGAAGCTAAAAAGTATTTCAGCTCTTTAAAATTTAAAGCATACCAATATCCGGATAATTTTGAAACAGTTATTGATACGTCTTTGCATTTTTCAGTAAAAACAAATACCAAAACTATACCACCAAAAAGCAACTATAGTTACGAAAAAGAAAAACCTTATGCTGAAAAAGAGACCTTAACAACCTATTATAGTAAAGCAAACGAACAGATTTATGTGACCAAATACAAGTATCACGATTTACAGATGTTTGAACACATTGATAGTTTGTGGGCTACCGTAAAAAAAGAATATGAAAATTATAGCCAGTATGAGGGCTACAAGGATTTTATTATTTTAAATGAAAAGAAACAGGTTAAAGACAGTACGTTTACATATGAGTATATTTTAAGAGATACTGCCAGTATTAAACAAGTTTACGTAAAAAACATACTTAAAAAAGGCGCTTATTTTGAGTTACGTGCTCAAGGTGATACCATAACGCCACAAAGTCAATTTTTAAAAACATTTTACAATTCCTTCCAACCCTTAGATACCTTGTTGGGAGTTTCTGTATTTAAAGATAAAACACCAATTTTTTTAGAAGCACTAAAAGCCAATGATAGCATTGTGTTTGATAGTGTAGATAAATTAAAATTTAACACCACTCATGCAGAACCTTTAATGAAGTTTTTAAAAACTTTCGATTTCCCTGAAAATAAAATTGATATTAAATACAAGCTTATTAAAGAGCTGGCACAGCTGGAGCATCCAAATTTAGAAACTTACTTGGAGCAGTTATATGATGATTCTTACAGCGATCCAGAAGTTCAAATTATAGTTTTAAATAGTTTTTTTAGAAAGAATACCACGAAATCGTATGAGAAGTTTATTCAACTCCTTAATAAAGATTTACCCTTAGATGAGCGTGAAATTACAAATGTTTTAAACCGTTATAACGATAGTTTAAGTGGTAAAAAACAGTTGTTTCCAGAATTATTACAGTTTACATCTGTAAACGATTACAAGGCTCCAATTTATGGTCTGTTGAGTCAGCTTATTATTAAAGACGAAATTAAGCCTAAAGTCTACAAAAAATATAAAAAGCAAATTATTAACGATGGTAAAATTGAAATAAAGCGTAGTTATAGTCAATATAGCAGTTCTTACAAAGGAAACTATGGCCTAATAGATTATGTGTATTTAATTTTTCCTTACCGTGAAGAAAAAACAGCACAAGAATTTTTTAACAAATTAATTGAAAGTAAAAACGGACATGCCCAAGCGTCTTATTATTCGTTATTAGCAAGAGAAAATGAAACCATACCTAATGCTTTAAAAGAAAAAACCATTTATAGTGATGATCTTAAACACCTTATAATAAGTAAGCTTTACCATAAAGAATTATATACTCATGCGAAAGCAACTGGTATAACACAGGACAGCTACATTAAATCTTACTTATTTGCCGATACGAATATTGAAAAAGAGCGTGATTCCATAGTATTTGTAGACAAAAAACCATTTGAAACCGATTTAGGAGATAAAGGAGAAATTCATTTCTATAAACTAATTAAAACCACAAGCGACTCTGAAAATACTCGTTTATACTATTTCGCTTATTTAAAGGACGATTCTAACGACTTAATTGTTCTAGATTCGTATTTAGAAACAGGCTCTTACGGAGAAGAGTTTAATGAAAATAAAGACGAAGAAGAACTCTATCAAAACATTATTGATAAAGTAGTCCACAAAACCAGAAAACGATTGATGGATGAGGATTATTAATTATTTGCTTAAAGCCTTTAAAATTCTTTCTTCATTTATCACAATATCTCGAAATAAAACATGAGGAAATTCATTAAATTTTGATGTTTTAAAAGCTTCGGAAATATTTAATAAGGTTGAAGCGGTTATAAGCGATAGATTCATTTCTGTATCCATTTCACAATCAGTAACAAAATCATCACTAAATTCAGGAGCGACTAAAAGAATTTTTACAATTCTCAAATCATTTTTTAAAGCAACATTTTGATAAGATTTTAGTTGTCTAGAAACTGTACTAAACTTGTTATAACCCTTCTCTTTACTTGTTTTGCATTCTACAATTATAATTTCATTGTTACCTAAATTGATTAGGATATCCATCATGTCTTTCTTGGTGTTTAATTGATTCTTTAAAACATCATCAACTTGTAAACCAAGACCTTCGAAAATAGTTTTTGTTAATTCTTCAAATTTTAAACCAAGCTCACTTTCTTTAACTGTTATTCCGTTTTCTTTTAAAACATTTAAATTTCTATACGCAACATTCTCAAAATTTTCCAAATAAAGATTTTCAACATCTTTGTAGTGTTCTAATATGTTAAGAATATTATCGCCACGTTGTTTTACTCCATTATCTTTAATAAATTTAATTAAATCTTCTTTAACCAATAAATCTAAAATATCTCTTGGTTTTATGTTATAGTCTAATAAAAAATCAGCTTTTAAAACATATTCATCCTGCAATTCAAATTGCTCTTTAATGTGTTTATTTTGTTTTGGTAGAGATTGATTTAACTCAGAAAGGAGCTTATCAAACCCATCGATAGAAATGCCTACTTTCTCATCTCTTTCAACGCTGTCGAAGTGTTCAATTAGGCTACATATTTTATCTTCTAAAACACTACCTTTTAAATTATTAATATTTAATCCTTTTTCACAAAGCTCATTTAATGTCTTTTTCTTTTCTGTAAGAGTACTGCCTTGCTTATAAATATCTTCCAAAAGTAGATTGGTAAAAGAAACACCTTCTTTTATAATTTCTTCTATTTTCTGTGCTGGTGTTAATTTTCTGTCAATATTATGTTCTTTACAAATTTGATTTAAAATTGGCTCTCTTAGTAATTTTAGAGTTCTTCTAAAAAATTTCTCAGCGACTTCTTGTTCCCTAACTCTTCTAAGAACCCTAACCATCTCATCAGCAACATAAATCGTATTTTCTTTATTTGAATAGAAAATAACTCCTATGTTTTTCAAACTCTTAATAACATCCTGAATATCAAGTTTTTTTATTGGAAGAATGGAATAGTTTATTAGTTTAATCTCCTCTTGAGATAAACCAAGTTGTTTTGATAATGTTAGTATAATTGAAAGCTCATCAGATGTTATTTTTGCATCTCTATTATTATCTACATCATTAAAATAGGCTGTATGTAAGCAAGATTTGTAAATTTTATAATCTCTCTTTCTGGAAGAAGATAGTTCCGATTTTTCATCTTCAAAATCAGCATTTAATTCTTTAATTTTATTTTTAAGTTGTTTGATTTCTTTCTCATATAATCTTGAAAACCAATCTTGCTTCATGATACAATTACCATCTCTAATAATAATATCTATTAAAATATCTAACTGGGATGTGATTTCTTGAAATTCACATTTTATATGATCTTGAAATTCGTTTTGAGTAAGTTCAAATATTTTTGAAATATTTTGATTGTCTACAGACTTTAAACCTTTATCTGTAGAACTTAATATTTTATTTATAATCTTTAAATTATTAGGTTCTTTAGATATAATATTGTCTATTATTTTTATGAATGAGTTTTTCTCAATAGAGCCTAACTTATCTAGTATTTTTTCTAATTTCATGGTGGGGTTTTTGGTTGGTTAAAATAAATTTAGACTCTAAAATAATAAATTAATTCTCTTAAAGCACAATTAATAATATTTAACTACTCTGCAAATACTTTTTAGGCGTAGTAACATATTTCTTTTTAAAAGCGGCTATAAAATGGCTTCCAGTGCTATAACCAACTTTTAAACCTACTTCGTTAACGTTATGAGTTCTAGCTTTTATGAGTTTACGATTAACTTCAAAACAATTATAAAGTAAAAACAAGAAAACGATTAATAGATGAGGATTATTAAGTTTTTTATTGAAAATATTAATACGTATACGTTATTTAACCTCAAAAGATGAATTTTATCGAATATTTTAAACAAAACATTGCGTAGTTTATATTATTGAATATATTCCTATTATAAAAGTAGGTATATGATTAAAAAATTACTCCCAGCCTTGATTTGTTTTCCATTATTCGCACAAGTTGGAATAAATACAACAAATCCACAACAAGCTTTACATATAGGTTCCAATACAGGTACAGTTAGAGTTGAAAGTTTAGATGCAGATAATAGTCCCTATAACGCAGGAGATGTAGATGGTGATATGGATTTATCAAATAATACATATAATCTATACGTCGATGATTTAGGTAATTTAACCACAGAGTTTAAACCATTATATAATAGTAATGGTACAGATGCGGTTGATGATGCTGCCATCCCAGTAAATTTTGTGTCTCTTGCGGCTAATGATACCGATGGTGAAGCAGATGTTCAAATAACCTTATTTGAAGTTACTATAAACAGACCAGCAATTCTTGAAGTAAAATACAATTTAAGTTTTGATGTGTATTTAAATGCGGGAAGAGTCCCGATATCCGATAATTTTGCAAGAAGAATAAGTACTTATTTTATTGTAAGTGGTGTGGGAACTAGAAAGTATGGTCCGGTTTCTAAATGCTATTCTAGTGGCTCTGCCTTAAGTGTTACGGGTCCTATGTATAATGCTTCTACTGCGTACATACAACTTCCTGGTGCTGGCAAATATGAAATTCAATTTTATGGCGAAGTATCTTCAAATGTAAAAGGCGGCGGAGGTGGCACAACCTCTAAAGCAGCATATGTTGAATTTGCTACAGGATATGACGCTATATTTCTTCGTCTTCATTAATATTTAAAACCAAAAAACATTATGAAAAAAAACTATTTTATCATAGTAATGTTCAACCTATGCTTTTTTATAAGCTTTTCTCAAGTAGGGATAGGTACATTAACACCTCAAGAGGAATTGCATGTTGCAGGAACTAATTCTACTATTAGAATAGATGCCTTAAATACTGCTAATAACCCTGTACAAAACCCATCGGGTAAGCTAGTAAAAGCTTATGTTGATGGTAATGGAGATATAACTTTTGGAAGCGGATTTGGGTCAGATTCTATTGAGCCATTAAACTTTCTTTTAGATATACCAAATTTTATAGAAGACGATCCTTACGCATTAGGTTATGGTTCTGGTTCTGTCGTTAATTGTGGTGTAGGTAGCACAACCAATGAAGATACTATAAAAACAATAACATTTAATTGTCCTCAAGCGGCAACCGTAGAGGTTAAATATGGCATTACGTTATTAATAACTGGTAACGATTTAAGTACTAGTCCTCCAACTACTTATGCAACATATGATAGAGCTGTAAGTATGATAACTTATTTCTGTGTAGATGTTAATAGTGATGGTCTAGATGCTACAGAAAAAAGTATTAGACATGGTTACAAAGGTCAGTCTTATGAAACAAATTATGGGGGCACCATAGGTTATCCATATATGAATAGCCAAGGTTATTTAACTCTACCTGCAGGAAACCACACCTTACATTTTTTTGGAGAGGTTAATAGCAACGCTTTAGATTTTACAAGCGTAGGGTTTGGTGGAGATAAAGATTATTTAAAAATTAGAATTTACAATTAATTATGAAAAAATTATATATAACCTTTAGCTTTGTATGTATTTTTAGTACTGCTTTTTCACAAGTAGGTATTAATACAGACAATCCACAACAAGCATTACATGTTGGTGGACCTATTGAAACTATTAGAATAGATGGTTTAAGTAGTGCAAATAACCCAAATAATTTGGGTCCAGACAGTACAACACAAGTGCATATAGACGACAATGGAGATCTAGTGTTAGGGACACAAACGGATAATATAGAAATTTTATTCGATTCTGAGAATTACTTAATTGATGGAATTAGTCCAACAACTTTAATTAATCAAACTGGAGGTGGTTTTGGTTATACAACCGCAGGTATACCCGTTGGGGGAACAGCAACAAGTTTTACCTTAACAAAAAATGCTATTGTAGAAATAAATTATTCTGTATCGTGGTCAGTTTACAAAACAGCAAACCCTTCAGGTAGAATTGATGACGAACATGCTAGAATTGTACAAACAGGTTTATATTTTAGAAGAAATAATTATTTAGGACCTGCCGTAACATTTGATGTGGATGGCAATCCAATAAATGATGGGCCTTGGTGTATTGATGTTAATTCAAGTGGTACAAATTGCCAAGAAGTAGGAGGAATGTTAGCAATTAATGGTCAATTTTATAATAACGGAGATGGTAGAAATGGTGAATATGAAAATTTTCATAATACTGGTTCAGATTATGTTAAGTTGGGACCAGGCACTTATACAGCAATGTTTGCTGCTCAATTAGCGGTTGGAGATACGGGAGGAACAGGTGCTGTAAAAATGTATATTGGAACAGGAAATGATGATATTCAAATAATAGCACATTATTACCAAGATTAATACTTACAAGTTTTTATATAAAGGTGTCTGTAACTGTAAAGTTATAAGATACCTTTTCTCATTTTAACTACTCTGCAAATACTTTTTAGGCGTAGTACCATATTTCTTTTTAAAAGCGGCTATAAAATGGCTTCCTGTGCTATAACCAACTTTTAAACCTACTTCGTTAACGTTATGAGTTCCGGTTTCTAAGAGTTTACGGGCAACTTCCATCTTATAATCAAACAAAAAGCCATAAACCGTATCGCCATAAATTTGCTTAAAGCCTTCTTTTAGTTTTTTTAAGCTTAAATTAATCTCGTCCGATAATTCCTGTAAAGTTGGTGGCTCTGCCATGCGAGAAATAATAATATCTTTAGCACGCTTTATTTTGGTTACATTACTTTCATCGGCTAAAAATGGGCATTGTTCAATATCGGCATCTTCATTTCGGTTAAAATAAAGACTTAATAACTCATAAGCTTTCGCTTTAAAATAGAGTGGTTTTATAATCTCATTAAGATTGTAGTTAATCACCTGATTTAAAGCAATACTCATAGACGGCGAAATTTGCCCATCTTTATAATACTTGGTGTCTTTATTGTCTTTGTTCAAAAATGAAATATAATCGGCTTCCTGAGAAAATAAACCATGAAACTTTTTAATAGAAATCACTATAGAAACCATCCAACTATTCGGCTTTACTTTTAAAAAAATAGGTAAGTCTCTTTGCGGGTTATAAAGTAATAGTGAAGATTCTTCAGAAATGTCTAAAACATAAGAGCCATTATTAAATAAAAAGGCGCTATGTCCTTTCAAACAAAAATGAAACTGAATAAAACTACTGTCTATATCTCTCTCAATATCAACAATTTGATTGGTGTCGTTTCGGTAACTTAAAACTAAAAATCCATCTTCAATCTGGGTTTCATTATAGAACCCTTTAGCGTTATTTTTTTCTGAAATAGACATAAAAAATATATTTATTTTATTTAGATTCGTTCTAAACTAATTTTAGCTTAGCAACCGTAAAAGCTTGTTATTACTGTAATAATAGTGTAAAAATACAAAAAACAACTCTAAAAAACCACAAGCGACATTTATTGTTCTTACAGCGTTATAAAAAACCATAACCGACGTGTAAATTTGCAGACAATACCTTAATGCTTTAATGGAACAATACCACATCTCTAAAGGAACTCATTTCTATGCCTTAGGCTTAAGCTATAAAAAAGCAGATGCCGAGGTAAGAGGTCATTTTAGTTTAGATGAAAACGCAAAAGCTAATTTACTGGCTCAGGCTAAGGAAGCTGGTATTGAGAGCTTACTGGTAACTTCTACCTGTAACCGTACAGAAATTTTTGGCTTTGCCGAGCACCCATATCAATTAATTAAATTACTATGTGACAACACCAAAGGAACGGTTGAAGAGTTTCAGGAAGTCGCATACATTTATAAAAGCCGTGAAGCTATCTCGCATTTATTTCGTGTAGGTTGTGGCTTGGATAGTCAGATATTAGGGGATTTTGAAATTATAAGTCAATTAAAAGTAAGTGCTAGAGCTTCAAAAAAACAAGGCTTATTAAATCCTTTTTTAGAGCGTTTATTAAATGCCGTAATTCAAGCAAGTAAACGTATTAAGACCGAAACCGAGATTTCTTCGGGAGCAACATCGGTATCTTTTGCATCGGTACATTATATTTTAAATGAAGTTGAAAACGTTTCAGATAAAAATATTTTATTATTTGGAACTGGTAAAATAGGACGTAATACCTGCGAAAATTTGGTAAAACACACCAAAAATGAGCATATTACACTTATTAATCGTACTAAAGATAAAGCCGAAAAAATTGCTGGTAAATTTAATCTAGTAGTTAAAGATTATGCCAATTTACAGGAAGAAATTCACGCTGCAGATATTTTAATTGTATCTACAGGTGCACAAAACCCAACGGTAGATAAATATATTATTAAAAACAACAAACCGCTTTTAATTTTAGACTTATCGATTCCTAAAAATGTAAATGAAAATGTGACCGATTTAGAACAAGTCACTTTAGTACATCTGGATCAATTATCTCAAATGACAGACGATACTCTGGAGCGTCGTAAAACTCATATTCCTTTAGCTGAAGAAATTATAGAAGAAGTAAAAACCGATTTTAACGCTTGGTTAGAGACACGTAAATTTGCGCCAACTATAAAAGCTTTAAAACATAAACTTCACGATTTTAAAATTGCCGAACTAGATACACAACGTAAAAAGTTGGCTAATTTTAACGAAGAACAAGCCGAATTAATTAGTAATAATATTATACAAAAAATAACAAATCACTTTGCGCACCATTTAAAAGATGATGCGAGTTCTAATACAGATAGTTTAGAACTTATTAAAAAAGTGTTTCAGTTATAAGAACCAAATAAACCATGTCTAAAACCATACGCATTGGTACACGCGATAGCCAACTAGCCCTTTGGCAAGCAAACGCAGTAAAATCTCAGTTAGAACATTTGGGTCACGAATGTGTTTTAGTGCCTGTAAAATCCACAGGAGACATAGTGTTAGACAAGCCACTTTATGAGCTTGGAGTCACTGGAATTTTCACCAAAACATTAGATATTGCTTTGTTAAATGGCGATATAGATGTGGCAGTACACTCTTTAAAAGATGTACCAACCATGATGCCGGAAGGCATTATACAAGCGGCAGTTTTAAAACGTGGAAACACACGTGATATGTTGGTTTTTAACGATTCTGAAGAATTTTTAAGTCAGCCAGACGCAATAATAGCTACGAGCAGTTTACGTCGAAGAGCGCAGTGGTTAAACCGCTTTCCTACTCATAAAGTTGAAGATATTCGTGGTAATGTTAATTCTCGTTTAGAGAAACTTGAAAATAGCGAAACTTGGAATGGTGCTATTTTCGCAGCTGCGGGATTAGGGCGTTTAGGAATTAAACCAGAAAACTCGTTTAATTTAGATTGGATGATTCCTGCACCAGCACAAGGCGCAGTTATGGTTGCTGCATTGGAAGAAAATGTTGAGGTCATAGAAATTTGTAAAGAAATTAACGACGAAAAAACAGAAATTTGTACCTCTATAGAACGTAAATTTTTACGAATTCTGGAAGGTGGTTGTTCTGCACCAATTGGAGCATTAGCGTTTTACAGAGATAAAGAAGATGATATTTGTTTTAAAGGAATTTTACTAAGTCGTGATGGAACACGTAAAATTGAAGTTGAGAAAATTGAACCTTTCGGAAAACATCATGATATCGCCAATTTTTGTGCACATTATATTTTAGATAAAGGTGGAAATAGTTTAGTAGACATCCGTGATTATACTAAAAGAGATGAAACAGTTTTCTCTACAAAAGCTTTAACCGACGAGCAGAATAAATTATTCCATGATGGGATCAAAGTTAATCATGCCGATTTTGTAAAAGTAAATATTAATCGTCTTGCACCACATGTGCTTAAAAAAGCACATAAAAATGTAGTTATCACAAGTCAGAATGCGGTAGAAGCTATAGTAAATAGTGTTCCTGCTGAAGACTTAAATTTTAAGACTATTTACTGCGTAGGAAGACGTACAAAAAAGTTAATAGAACAAAAAATAGGAAAAGTAAAACACCAAGCTAAAAATGCCGAGACCTTAGCAAATTATCTACTAGATTATATGGAAGGCACAGAAGTTACTTATTTTTGTAGTGATATTCGTTTAGATGCCTTACCTACTATTTTAGGAGAAAGCAATATTAAAGTTGAAGAAATTGAAGCTTACAGCACAAAGTTTGATCCTTTAGAAATTAATACTAAAGCAGAAGGTGTGATGTTTTACAGTCCAAGCACTATAGACAGTTTTGTAAAAGAAAACACCATAAGACCTATTGCATTTTGTATTGGAGAAACTACAGCAAAACACGCCAGAAAACATTTTGAAGATGTACGTGTGGCAAAAGTGCCAACGGTAGAAAGTGTGATTGAATTAGTAAATGAAGCATTTGTGTAAAATAGCTTTTTAGCAATAACAGGTTAACTAACAAGGCATGTCTGGTTGAGCCTTTCGACTGTCGCTCAAGACAGGCTAAAGTTGAGACCTAATAAATCAGAGAACAAGCTAATAGCAAAAGGCCACCTGCTATAAGCAAAAAATATAACTAGAGAGTTGACAGAGCGGCCGATCGTGCTACCTTGGAAAGGTAGTGTACTTGCAAAGGTACCAAGGGTTCGAATCCCTTACTCTCTGCTAAATTTTTTAATGATTTTTTTATCAGTCATTAAAACCAAAGTGTCAGGTTGAGCAAAGTCGAAACCTAATTAATAAAAAAAAGCTAACAGCCAAAAGCTAACAGCTAACAGCTATTTATGAAGAACGATTTATTTTTAAGAGCATTAAAAGGAGAAACTGTAGAACGTCCACCAGTATGGATGATGCGTCAAGCCGGAAGATATTTGCCAGAATTCATGGAAATAAAGGCAAAATACGATTTTTTCACACGTTGCCAGACGCCAGAATTAGCAAGTGAAATTACCGTACAACCTATACGTAGGTACGGCATGGATGCTGCTATTTTATTCAGTGATATTTTAGTGATTCCTCAGGCTATGAATATCGAGGTGCAGATGAAACCAAACTTTGGTCCTTATTTGCCAAATCCTATTCGTTCGCAAAAAGATGTGGATAACGTGATTGTTCCAGATGTTAAAGAAGCTTTAGACTATGTGTATCAGGCTATAAAAGCGACTAAGGAAAAACTAAATGACGAAATTCCGTTAATTGGTTTTGCTGGATCACCTTGGACTATTTTATGTTATTGTGTACAAGGTCAGGGTTCTAAAAACTTTGATAAAGCCAAGGAATTTTGTTTTACAAATCCTGTGGCAGCTCATCAATTATTACAGAAAATTACAGACACGACTATTACTTATCTAAAAGAAAAAGTAAAAGCCGGTTGTAATGCGGTTCAGGTATTCGATTCTTGGGGTGGTATGCTATCTCCGGTAGATTATCAGGAATTTTCATGGAAATACATTCAGCAAATTATAGATGCCCTTAAAGATGATGCACCTGTCATTGCATTTGGTAAAGGTTGCTGGTTTGCATTAGATACTATGGCAAAATCAGGTGCTTCTGCATTAGGTGTAGACTGGACCTGTTCGGCTAGAAATGCACGTTATTTAACTGGAGGAAACATTACCTTACAAGGTAATTTTGATCCTACACGTTTATTTTCGCCACCAGCCGAAATTAAGAAAATGGTAACTCAAATGATTAACGAGTTTGGAAAAGATAAATACATTGTAAATTTAGGTCATGGTATTTTACCAAACATTCCGTTAGAAAACGCCAAAGCATTTATAGATGCGGTAAAAGAATATAAAGCGTAATTCTTTTACTTAATAACCTTCACATGTGTAAGGCATTAAGCATAGAATAATGATTAAAAACATCATAAAAGGTATTCAAGGCTATTTCCATAGTTTTAGTTTAATGAATAAACTAAAGCTATGGAAATACTTTTTTATACCTATCGTTATAAGTGCATTAACTGCAATCAGTATTGGGTTAATTGCTTATGGCTTTTCAGATAACATAGGTGCATTTATTGCAAGAATATGGATTTGGGAATTTGGTAAAGACACCTTCACCTCATTTTCAACTATTTTAGGAGTTATTTTTGTGTTAGCAATTGGCTTGGTGCTCTACAAGCATATTATCATGGCATTTTCTGCACCATTTATGAGTCCCGTTTCAGAGAAAATTGAAGCTTATTTAACTGGAAATGTTCATCACGAACATCGTAAAACAAACTTCACAGAACAACTGGTTAGAGGTATTCGTATGAATGTGCGAAACTTGTTAAAAGAACTACTAATTACAATACCGCTTTTACTCTTAAAATTTATTCCTGGAGTTAACGTGTTTTCAACGATAGCATTATTCCTTACACAATCTTATTATGCAGGTTTTGGAAATATAGATTATACCTTAGAGCGTCATTATAACTACCGCGACAGTATAAAATTTGTTTCAAATCATAAAGGTTTAGCCATAGGAAATGGCATTATATTTATGTTGTTTTTATTAATTCCTGTATTTGGGGTTATTCTGGTTTTACCATTTAGCGTAACTGCAGCTTCTATAAAAACAGTTGAATTATTAAATAAAAAAAGCGCTTTAGCTCATAAATAACTACATTTTAAGGTAGTTATAAGATGAATTGAAAGCCACAAATAAAAAATAAAATGAAAGACCAGTTTTTTAAATACATTCATGAACTACAAGACCGAATTACCTCTAAATTAGAGGCTATCGATGGAAAAGCTAAGTTTAAAGAAGATCTTTGGGACAGACCTGAAGGTGGCGGCGGCAGAACACGTGTGATAGAAAACGGAAATGTTTTTGAAAAAGGTGGTGTTAATATATCTGGGGTTCATGGTAAATTACCAGACAGCATGCAAAAGTACTTTGGAGTTGAGGATGCCGATTTTTTTGCGTGTGGTTTAAGTTTGGTGTTACATCCAAAAAACCCAATGGTGCCTACGGTTCATGCTAATTGGCGCTATTTTGAAATGTACGATAAAGACGGAAATATTGTAGACCAATGGTTTGGTGGCGGACAAGATTTAACACCTTATTATTTATTTGAAGAAGATGCCAAACATTTTCATCAAGTTTGTAAAACAGCTTGCGATAAACATAATCCAGAGTTTTACCCAAAATATAAAGCGCGTTGCGACGAATATTTTTATAACACACATCGTGAAGAAGGTCGTGGTATAGGTGGATTATTTTACGATTATTGTAAAAAAACCGACGATATGTCTATGGAAGATTGGTATAATTTTGAAACTGAAGTTGGTAATAGCTTTATTGAAGCCTATGTGCCTATTGTAGAAAAAAGAAAAGATTTAGAATACACCAAAGCACAACGGGACTGGCAGGAAATTCGTCGTGGTCGTTATGTAGAATTTAATTTAGTACACGATAAAGGCACATTATTCGGTTTAAAAACCAATGGACGTATTGAAAGTATATTAATGAGTTTGCCACCACACGTTCAATGGGTTTACGATCATCATCCAGAACCAGCTTCAGCAGAAGCGAAACTTATTGAAGTTTTAAAAAATCCTGTAGATTGGATTAATAAAATTTAAAGTGAAAAGCTAATAGGTCGTTTGTATAAGGCACAAAAAAACACCTTGGGGTTGAAAAATTATTAGCCAAGGTGTTTAAAAGTATAAATTGAAATATGAGTTATTGACTTACTTTTTTCATGTAGTTGTAGGTCCCTCCATTTTTTAGTTTAGAAACATATATGTTATTATATTTTTTCAAAGTTAATAATTCTTCTAAACGTTGGCCTTCAGGTTTACTAATTTTGTTAATACTATCATTTCTAAATCGTGTACTATCAGATTTTAATATAATGTTTTTATTATTAATAGACCATTTACCATTAGCATATATACCGCAAGTCTTAAAAAAAAAAGTAGAGTCTTTTTTTAAAATTAATTCGTTATTAAATATATATTGCTGAGTTTTAAACTTTTTCTTTAATTGCTTATTGGGAATAATAGATTTATATGTGCCAATATACTCATCTTCAGATTTGCATGAAATAAATATTAAAAAAAAGGTTAAATAAATATATTTCATTATTCCATTGAATTTAATATCTCTCCTTTAGTTTTATTAGAATAGATATTTAAGTCATTTTCCAAATCGTCTAAAATATAATTAAAATCTGGATTATTAGACATTAATCTTAAATCATCTAAAATAGCTATAATATCTGTTTTTAATTGTTGAGTTAATATTATAGTATTATTATCGGTGTTGTCCTCTAATAGTCTATTAACGCTTGTATTTAAACTTGGTAAAGTGCTAATCATTTTTAAAAAAGTAGAAGTATTATAATCGCTAACCATTTTAAAGTCTGAAATAGCATAATAATAATTAGTGTGTTTTGTTCCTATATTATAATTTAATAAAAAATTGTCTCTTAAATTTCTATGTAAATCTAAATCAAAAAGCTCATTTGCTAAATCGTTAGCAATTATATTTTGATCAACAACAGCAACCCTATTTTGATCATCTTCACAAGTACCATCATCAGAACCACCATTAGAACCACCATCTCCACCACTAGCTCCAATATCACAATAATAACCACCATCACAAACTCCATCACCTTGTTCTGAACAACTATTGTCACATTCTCCAGCACCACTTGCAGGATATCTAGATGTAGAGTTTCTTAAATTATCTTTATTACTTGGGAATTGATATATAACTCTAAACATATTAAAAGCATTTCTTTGGTTGCCATATCTAGCTTCTCTGCCTTCATCGTTTAAATTAGATATACTCTTAACTCCTATGTGTTTATTGTTTTTAAATTCTTTATTAAAATATTTCCAATACAAGAAATTAACATTTTCTAAATTCCTAACATCTTCCCTTAAAGCTCTTTTTAAAATAAATGTTTCGTTTTCTTTTTTATAAAAACCATGTGTCATTTCGTTATTATCGTCAATTGTATAAATTGAATAACCAATAACATTTTTAAGATCAAGTTTTTCTTCTAAATTATTTTTATAATATAATTTAATATCAACAACTTTATTTTTTAATCCTATTATAGGAAGCTCTTTTGTTAAGAAATCTTGAGAATAAGTAAATTCCCTTTGACTAAAACTAGTAAAATAATACTTAACATTGGTGTTATTATATTCTTTTAAGTTTATATCTAAAGCTAATGTTTCATTCTTTACATTTTCAATATCTTTTGAAGTTAACTGATTGATGTCAGTTTTCTCATTTTTAGAACAGCTTGAAATAAATAAAATCAAAGCTAATTTAAATAGTTTTTTCATGTTAGTTAGTTTTATAGTAAAAAAAATTTAAGTAAACTAAAAAAAAAAAAAATGACGTATGCAAGTTTATTTATCTTTGCAAAAATACTTTTAATCAAATTTTGTAAAAAAAATTGATAACACTGAAGACTGCAAACTGAAGACTAATAAGATGTATCCACTAAGACGAAATAGAAGATTAAGAACCAGCGAAGCTATAAGAAGCCTAGTAAGAGAAACCATCATTTCTCCAAACGACTTTTTAGTGCCGCTATTTGTGGTAGAAGGTAAAGGAGTAAAAGAAGAAATTGCGTCTATGCCAAATTACTACCGCTACAGTTTAGATCTGTTAGAAAAGGAAGTAAAAGAGCTTTGGAGCATGGGTTTAAAAAGTGTATTGCTTTTTGTAAAAGTACCGGATGCTTTAAAAGACAATGCAGGAAAAGAAGCATTAAACCCAGAAGGATTAATGCAACGCGCCATAAAAACTGTAAAAAATGCATGTCCAGATATGTTGGTTATGACCGATGTAGCATTAGACCCATATTCGCAATACGGACACGACGGAATTATAGAAAATGGAGTAGTTTCTAACGATAAAACCAATCAGTTTTTAGCAGAAATGAGCCTATCTCACGTCAAAGCTGGCGCCAATTTTGTAGCACCAAGCGACATGATGGACGGACGCATTTTAAGTATTCGTGAAGCTTTAGAGACAGAAGGATTTACAGACACAGGAATTATGAGCTATTCCGCTAAATATGCATCGTCATTTTACGGCCCATTTCGTGATGCTTTGGACTCTGCACCTGTTGATATGATGGATATTCCAAAAGATAAAAAAACCTATCAAATGGATTATGCGAATCGGTTTGAAGCCATTAAGGAAACCGAAATGGATATAGATGAAGGTGCGGATATTGTAATGGTAAAACCAGGGTTATGTTATCTGGACATTGTACGCGAGATAAAAAATGCGGTAGACGTTCCTGTTGCAGTGTATCAAGTATCTGGCGAATATGCTATGCTAAAAGCAGCTGCCGAAAAAGGTTGGTTAAATCACGATGCTGTTATGATGGAGCAGGTCACTGCCATAAAAAGAGCAGGAGCAGATGTTATTGCAAGCTATTTTGCTAAAGATGTGGTGAAACTATTAAGCTAAAATTAAAAGGCTTTTAAATTAACTTTAACACCAAACCCATTTCATTTTTATACATTAGTAAAAAAAACTAAACCATCAAATGACAGCACTTTTACTTTGGGCAACCTTATCCATCTTCTTTTCATTTTTATGCTCTATACTGGAAGCCGTACTTTTAAGTGTAACACCAACATTTATAAACGTAAAAAAACAAGAAGGTAAAAGCTATGCACTAAACCTAGAAGCTTTAAAACAAGATGTCGACAAACCACTTATTGCCATACTTACTTTAAACACCATTGCCCATACTGTTGGAGCCATGATGGTTGGTATACAGGCAGAAGAGTTGCCTTATAAATTTGAGCTTTTTGGTATTAATACCGTAGGTATAGTTTCGGCAGTAATGACCTTCTTAATTTTAATTGCATCAGAAATTATCCCAAAAACTATTGGGGCGAAATACTGGAAAAGTCTAGCTAATTTTACCTCGGGAGCCTTAAATATTTTAATATTTCCTTTAAAATGGACCGGAATTTTATGGTTACTTCAATTAACCACAAAACTTATTGGTGGTAAAGGACACGGAAGCATTTTAAGTCGTGAAGGATTTTTGGTAATGACGGATATGGCTAAAGATGAAGGTGTTTTTCAGGAAAATGAAAGTAAGATTATTAGAAACCTGTTAACGTTTAAAGAGGTCTTTGCTAAAGATATCATGACGCCCAGAATTGTTTTAAAATCTGAAGACGAGCAAACCACAGTCGAAGACTTTTTTAATAGAAACATGAATGTACGTTTTTCAAGAATTCCTGTGTACAGCAAAAAAGCCGATAATATTAGTGGTTTAGTTCTTAAAGATGAGGTTTTTAAGGAAATGGCATTAGGAAATGGCACCAAATTACTTTCAGAATTAAAAAGACAAATTATTATTGTAGACCGAAACATTCCAATTCCGGTGTTGTTTGATAAATTGGTAGAAAGTCGAAACCATATGGCATTAGTGGTAGACGAGTATGGTAGCGTGAGTGGTATTGTAACTATGGAAGACGTTATAGAAACCCTACTTGGTTTGGAAATTATGGATGAGAGCGATAGTATTGATGACTTACAACGTCTAGCACGAAAAAGCTGGGAAAATAGAGCCAGAAAATTAGGACTTCACAACCCAGAAAATCCATCGTCTTAGTGGAAGAATGCATCATCAACACGCCTTTAGGCTTCACTAAAATTACTGGTGATGACGACGGAATCTCTAACGTAACCGTATTAAATTCCGAAGAAAACATAACCGAGATTATTCCTGAAGTTCTCGAAGATGCAGTATATCAGCTCAACGAGTATTTTAATGGCGAGCGCGAGCAATTTAACTTAAAATTAAACCCAGAAGGCACCGACTTTCAACAAACAGTTTGGAAAGCTTTACAACAAATTCCTTACGGGAAAACCTGCTCATATTTAGAACTTTCTAAAACTTTAGGTGATGTTAAAGCCATTAGAGCGGTAGCAAATGCAAATGGAAAAAACCCATTATGGATTATTATTCCATGTCATCGCGTTATTGGTTCCGATGGTAGTTTAACAGGTTATGCAGGAGGCATTCATCGTAAAAAATGGCTTTTAGATCACGAAAACCCTTACAAACAACTCTCTTTTTTTTAAATTTTAACGTTACCACAAGGGTCGCGTTTTCCATTCTATCTTTTTCTCGTGCTGAATTTATTTCAGCATCTCAAAAAAGGATGCCTTTTCAACCGCTAACGCAAGACACACCTGTAAGTTTTTATTATAAAAATTTATGTCTGGTCGAGCGTAGTCGAAATCTAATTTTTCAGTTTTAATTCATATCTTTAAATATTACTAATTCACTTCTATGAAATTTTTAAAAAATCTATTTAAAGGCATATTAATCATCTTCGTTTTACTAATTGCCACACTTTATATTACAGATACAGATTATCTTATTAAAGCAGTGAGGACTATTTATCTAAATGGCTATACTACTGCTTATTTAGAGGACTATAAAAAGTTTGATAATCAACAAGTAAATAACGGACAAGCACAACCGTGGTCTAATCATAAAAATTATAATACCGTAAAACCCACAGAACGTCTAGCAAAAGCTAATAAAGATTGGGGTACTATAGCCTATGTAATTATTAAAAATGATAGCATTTGGTTTGAGGAGTATTACGACGGGTTTGGACCAAATTCTAAAAGTAATTCCTTTAGTATGGCAAAAAGTTATGTATCAGGATTATTGGGAATGGCCATTCAACAAGGACATATAAAAAGCTTAGAGCAACCTGTTTGTGACTTTTTACCAGCATTTTGTGACGATAAAGCTAAAAAAATGACGGTTGGCGATTTATCTACCATGAGCTCAGGAACCAATTGGGACGAGAAATATTATTCGCCATTATCCATTACCACACGTGCTTATTTTGACGACGATTTAGCCAAAGTTATGAATGGTTTAAAAGTAGTCGATGAGCCTGGACAAGCTTTTAAATATGCAAGTGGAGATACGCAAATGTTAGCTATGGTCATAGAAAAAGCAACCGGTAAAAAACTATACAAGTATTTAGAAGAAAGTTTCTGGAAACCTCTAGGTAGCGAAAACGCAACACTTTGGCAAGTAGATAGCGAATCTCACGACTTGGTAAAAGCGTATTGCTGCATTGCCAGTAACGCCAAAGATTTTGCACGTTTTGGAAAACTTTACAAAGACCACGGAAAATGGAATGGGAAACAACTATTAGATTCTGCATTTGTAGCAAAATCTTTAGTGCCAAAATTTCCAGAAAGCCCGCAATATGGTTATGGCTGGTGGCTACAGAAAAAAGGAGATAAAAACTTTTTTATGATGCGTGGACACTTAGGTCAATACGTTATTGTTGAACCTACAGATAATATTATAATTGTTCGTTTGGGACACCAGAAATCGCCAGACCAAGGTGTTGGTGTATTTACAGATGATATTGATTTATATATAGATGAAGCTTATAACATGTTAGAAAAAGAATAAATGGGACTATTCAACAAATTATTAGGAAACGCAAGTGAGGTTTCGGTAGAAAAACTAAACGACAAATACGGTCGTCTTTTAACCGATAGTGAAGACATTGAGTTAGGTTTTAAATTGATGCGAGACGTCTTTATGTTTACAAACAAGCGTCTTATTTTAATCGATGTGCAAGGTTTAACAGGTAGTAAAATAGAGTATAAATCTATGCCTTATAAAAGTATTTCTAGGTTTTCCTTAGAAACTGCAGGCACTTTTGATTTGGATGCGGAACTTAAAATCTGGATTTCTAGTGAAAATATTCCTTCAGTAAGTAAAAAATTTAATAAAAGTATAGATGTGTACGAAGTACATAAATATCTGTCCAGTAAAGTCATTTAAAAATGATTTCAAAACTTAATCTCGAACATATTTTATTTCTGGATATTGAAACAGTTCCGGAAACCGAACATTTTAATGAGCTTTCTGATACAAAAAAAGAGCTTTGGGAATTAAAAACACGTTACCAGCGTAAAGAAGAGTTTAATGCTGAAGAATTTTACGATCGTGCTGGAATTTGGGCAGAGTTTGGAAAAATTGTTTGTATTTCGGTAGGTTTTTTTAAAAATCAAGGCGATGTGCGACAATTTAGAACGACGTCTTTTTATGGTGATGAGATAACTATTTTAAAAGACTTTAAAAATCTTTTAGAAACCCATTATTACGACAATCGTTATTTGCTTTGTGCACATAATGGTAAGGAATTTGATTTTCCCTATATCGCCAGACGTATGATAATTCATAACATATCTTTGCCTTCTAAACTCAATTTGTTTGGAAAGAAACCTTGGGAAGTCCCACACTTAGACACTTTAGAATTATGGAAGTTTGGAGATTATAAAACCTACACTTCTTTAAAGCTCTTAACCAATGTTTTAGGCATTCCTTCGCCTAAAGACGATATAGATGGTAGTGAAGTAAGAGATGTGTTTTACAATGAAAAAGATATCGATAGAATTATTACCTATTGCGAGAAAGATACTATTGCAGTAGCTCAAATTTTTCTACGTTTACGTGGGGATGCTATTTTAGAAGAGGACGAAATCATACACGTATAATATAATAACTTTTAGATAAAAAAAGACCGCTTAAATAGCGGTCTTTTAGTTTTCAATTATTTACTAATGATTATTCTTTCAAGAATTTTTTGGTTATTAAACCATCTGCAGTATCAAATTGTATTAAATACATGCCAGCTTCTATATTAGAAACATTTAAACTTTGGTTAGAAGTTGTTCCTCTAGCCACTTGTTGTCCTAACATATTTACAACTTTAAATGGCACATTTTCAATATTAGATTTAATGTACAAAGTATTTCCTTTTACAGGATTAGGATATATGTTAAATTCAATAGCTTCTAAAGTAGCTACTTCAGTTCTACTATTATCCACTCGCGGAGTTCCACAAGTTCCTAAATTTATCCATCCTGTAGAAGTTCTTTCATATAAACTTCCTTGGTATGTTACACGATCTCCTACGCTATAACTAGTACTACTATTATATGGACTAACACCAGCACATTTGTCGGCAGGAGCATTCGTAAGTGCAATAGCATCTACCGCCATATCACCTTGCCAAGTCGTTCCTGTGGTACCATCAAAACGTAATTTAATAGTACTGCTTGAATAGGCAGATAAATCCACATCGGCATCTAACCAAGCATTACCTTGATTTCCAGTTCTGGTCCAAATAGTTGTCCAAGAAGATCCATTATTGGTTGAAACGGCTAATTTTAAATTACCCATGTTACTTGCACCATACATATGGTACTTGAAAGTAAAACGACCTTGAGATACTCCAGAAAGATTATAACATGGAGATTCTATTATAGCACGACTCACGTTATTGTTTGGAGCAGAAGACTCCATATAGATATATTGTGAACCTTGAGAAGCACTTGTTGGTCCTGTATTACTAGATGCAGTAGATCCACTTTGTCTTGTCCAGTTAAAATCATCGTTTGTAGCTTGTGTCCAAGCTCCAAAACCACTTTCAAATCCTTCATTGTAAGGGAAGCTTGATACTGTATTGCTACAAGACGAACCTCCAGTTCCACTACTTGTAATGTTAACTGTATAGTCTTCAACTTCACCATAATCAAACGTTTCACAAGATGTTGGTACACCATTATATTTCATAGAAACTCTTAATCTCGTAGTTCCATTAAGGGCAGTAGTTGGTATAGAAACCGTTCCAGTTACTGGACTTGTTTGAGATGCAGCTCTAGAAAATATTTGTTCTCCAGCATCATTAAAATCTCCGTCTTGATTAAAATCAATCCAAGCAGCATAACCTTCGCTGTAAGTTGTTCCTGTCCAAGTAGGTGTTACGCTTAAAGTATAGCTAGACCCTTTAGTTAAAGATGTTGAAATCGAAGTAAAATTAGAATAGCTTTGAGCACCAGAATTATTGTTAATACTTCCTAGCTTAACATTGCTAATATATTCATCTGCAACACTATTTCCTTGAGAAGCGCAATATTGATTCCCTGTTTGACAAGGTGTACATGAGCCACCACAATCTACTCCAGTTTCATTTCCATTTTGAACACCATCATTACAAGTAGGCTGAACAACAGCTCCACATTTATCAGATAAGGCTAAAGAACGTCTTGGTCCACCAGCAGCTAAAACAGCTCTCATTCGGTTTTTTTGACCTTGTGTAAATAAATTCATACACGAATCATTCGTGTAATCCATATAGTTTTGTGGCATATCTGTAGAAGAACATGACACTTGGCCAACTGGGCATCCTCTATTTGAAGTTTGGTGTGTAGGTGTATCACTTACAAAATCGTTTCCACAATTAGCATCTCCCCAGATGTGACGTAAATTTAAATAGTGTCCAATTTCATGTGTGGTAGTTCTTCCACCATCATACGGAGCAGTTACAGCACCTGTACGACCAAATGCATTATAAATCATAACAAGACCATCGGTAGCTGCAGAACCTCCAGGAAATTGAGCATAACCTAATAAATTTATAGTTTGTCCTCCAGAAACAGTAGTCATTTTAGGAACAACCCACATGTTTAAATATTCTGCAGTATTCCATGGGTCAATTCCACCTGAAGATGAGCGTTTTGCGTCATCGTTTGCGCCCCAATCCTGTCTTGTGGTTTGTTTACGGGTAATCCCAGTAGTCGCATTTCCATTTGGGTCTACAGTAGATAAACAAAATTCGATTTCTGTATCTGCTGCTTGTGACCATATGTTATTGGCGTCTGGATTTGTTCGTCTAAAATCTTCATTTAAAACATCTAGTTGAGATTGAATTTGAGCAACACTGATGTTTTCTGTACTATTTCTATATAATACATGTACTACAACCGGGATTGTAATAACATTACCGACAATCTTTTGCTGGTTTTGTTCAAAGTCTGAAACTTTAGACTTAGTAAATTTTTCAATGTCCTGCATTCTTTTCTCAAGCTGCGGATCTTTTTGTTTACGTAATTCCAGATTCTCCATAGTTCCGCAGGTCTTATCCTGTGCGAAAGAATGCAGGCTAAATAGTAAACAAATAATTAAAAGCGTAAAGATTTTTTTCATAATTATCGGTTTAATTTTTAATTGATTCATTTTAAAACTATGAATTATTCTTTTATGTAGCTAAAAAATTGAATAATATTTATATAAATCACTCAAACTTTAACATTTAAGCAAAAGTCATTCGGTTTAATCGATGATTTAAAAGAATCCATTTTAATTGATTAAATTCGTAGATATGAGTCTATTAAGCGTTGAAAACCTGAAAATTTCTTTTGGTAAGAAAGAAGTGATTAAAACAATTTCATTTGAAATATTTGAAAATGAGATATTAGGCATTGTTGGAGAGTCAGGGTCTGGTAAATCTGTAACCTCGCTAGCTCTAATGGGACTTCTGCCTAAAAATTTAGCAAAAATTACCTCTGGTAACATTATATACAAATCTAATGACATTACTAATCTTAGAGATAAAGCATTCCAAAAGATTAGAGGAAAGCAAATTGCTATGATTTTTCAGGAACCTATGAGTTCTTTAAATCCTAGTATGCGATGTGGTAAGCAAGTAGAAGAGATCTTAAAGCAGCATTCTAATTTGAACGACTCAGAGCTTAAAGCTGAGGTTTTACAATTATTTGAACAAGTTAAACTACCAAATCCAGAACGCGTTTATAAAGCTTACCCGCACGAAATTTCTGGTGGACAAAAGCAAAGAGTTATGATTGCTATGGCAATTTCCTGTAAACCAGATCTTTTAATAGCCGATGAACCTACAACTGCGCTTGATGTTACTGTGCAAAAGGAAATTATTATACTTCTTAAAGAGTTACAGAAGCAAACAAAAATGAGTGTGTTATTTATAACACACGATTTAGCTTTAATTTCTAAAATAGCCGATAGGGTTTTAGTGATGTATAAAGGCGAAATTGTAGAACAGAATACTACAGAACAAATTTTTAATTCTCCAAAAAACGAGTACACTAAGGCACTAATAGCCTCAAGACCAAGTCTGGACGTTAGATTAAAACGCTTGCCAACCGTAAGCTCTATTTTAAAAAAGGAAGAATTTGCTAACGAATATACCGCAGAAGATAGGCTACAACACCATAAACAGATATATAGTCAAATACCTCTTTTGCAGGTTATTGATGTAGATAAAGAATATATTTCTACTACAGGTTTTTTTGGTAAAAAAGAGCGTTTTAAAGCGGTTAACCATGTGAGTTTTAATGTTTATGAAGGTGAGACTTTAGGATTGGTAGGAGAATCGGGTTGTGGCAAAAGTACTTTGGGAAATGCCATTTTAAACTTAGAAAAAGCTACTGCAGGTAAAATTCTATATAGAGGTATAGATATCACAAAAATCTCTAAGGCTGAAATGGTAACGTTTAGAAAAGAAATTCAAATTATATTTCAGGATCCGTATTCGTCTTTAAATCCACGTCGCTCTGTTGGAGAAACCATAATGGAACCAATGCTGGTTCATAAATTATATGCCAGCAAAGCCGAATGTAAAGCAAAAACGCTAGAATTATTAACGCAGGTAGGTTTGGATGAAACAGCTTTTAACAGATATCCACATGAATTTTCTGGAGGACAGAGACAACGTGTTGGGATTGCCAGAACCATTGCCTTGAAACCAAAGCTAATTGTGTGTGACGAGTCGGTTTCTGCTTTAGATATCTCGGTACAAGCACAGGTTTTAAATCTTCTAAATGAATTAAAAGAAAATTTTGGATTTACTTATATATTTATTTCTCACGACTTAGCCGTAGTTAAATATATGAGTGACCAATTATTAGTAATGAATAAAGGTAAAATTGAAGAAATTGGAGATGCCGACCAAATTTATAGTAATCCTAAAAAACCTTATACTAAAACATTAATTGAAGCGATACCAAAAGGAATTTAAAGTTTTGCTAACTAGAAATTCATTTTTATAAAATAACATTTTTACTTATAAAAAGTTAAAAACTTGTTTGCCGCTCAAATAAACTGTAGTTTTCTTATCAATATAACTATAAACTAATCCATTTATTTAATGAAAAATTCTGTAAAACTATTAATTCTAACTTTATTTAGTGCTTTACTTTTTTTAGGCTGCACAGATAAAAAAAAGGAAGAAGAACAAATACAACAACAAGTTGAAAGAATAGAAGCTATTGAAGATAAAATTCAAGATACTGAAACTGAATTAGAAAATATTAAGGAAGAAGCAGAGAGCGCCTTAAAAGAATTAGACTCACTATAAAATTAGAAAAGATGAAAAAATATACTTTTATTTTAACTTTTGGGATTGTATTAACCTTTGGAAATTTAAGCACTTTTGCACAGGAAAACTCTAAAGAAATCAACCAAAAGAATAATGACAAAACAGAGAAAGTTAAAGAAGCAAAATTAAAAAAGCATAAAGAAAAAGATCACGGTAATCACAATCATGATAAAATAAAAAATGATAAGTCTAATAACGGTAACGCCTATGGAAAATACAAAAATGGTTTAACTGGCAGAGAGTTTGTAGAACTAAGATCTGAAGAGGCTAAAAATAAAATTAAAGAACAAGAGCAGAATTTAAAAGATAAGCAAGAGTTTGTTCGTAATGGTAGAGAAAAAATAGTAAAAATTAGAGAAAGAGTTAAAACACAAAGAGAGAATCAAGTAATTACTTTAGAGCAAGCTATAGAAAAAGAAAAAAAGATATCTAAAGCAGAAGATAAATTAAAAGTACTTGAAGATCGTATTTCTTTAGCAAGAGAAAATCTAAAAAAACGGAGAGAAGAATTTAGAAAGGTTGTATTACCTGAATAAAATGAGTTGCATGTTGAATAAATAAAAAAATCTCAAACATTAGTTTGAGATTTTTTTATTTATAAATGACGTGTATTTATATCTAGATATTCATTTCAGGAATATCACCTTCTATAATCAATTCACCTTCTGTAGCATTTTGGATGTCTTCTACAGAAACTCCTGGAGCGCGCTCCAATAATTTAAATCCTTTAGGCGTAACTTCTAATACAGCTAAATTGGTTACTATTTTTTTAACACAACCAACACCAGTAAGCGGTAAGCTGCATTTTTTCAATAGTTTAGATTCGCCAGCACGATTGGTATGCATCATGGCTACAATAATATTTTCTGCTGAAGCAACTAAGTCCATAGCACCGCCCATACCTTTAACCATTTTACCAGGTATTTTCCAGTTAGCAATATCCCCATTTTCGGACACTTCCATTGCTCCTAAAATAGTTAAATGCACATGTTGACCACGAATCATTGAAAAACTGGTGGCTGAATCAAAAAAACTTGCACCAGGTAAAGTGGTTATGGTTTGTTTTCCTGCATTAATAATATCGGCATCTTCTTCACCTTCAAAAGGAAAAGGCCCCATGCCAAGCACACCATTTTCACTTTGAAATTCCACTTCTATATCGTCTCTTACATAGTTAGCTACTAAAGTTGGTATACCAATACCAAGATTTACATAGTAACCATCTTGTACTTCTTTTGCAATTCGTTTTGCTATTCCTGTTTTATCTAACATATATTTAATGTTTCAATTCTTTAATGTAAAAATGTAACAATTTGACTATGAAATAGTAATTTTAAAGTCAAGGTTTTGTTTTATAACTCGTGCTTATTATTTTATATAATATCAAACCAAGTTCTTTAATTTGTAGTTTAACTATAGGGTTAAAAGTATACGATGATGCTTTTTCGCATAATAATAGCCAATACTTTGTTTCTTCTAATTCTTTTGCTGCTATTTTTAATTTATGAATAAAGTCTGCTTTACTTTCTGCATTTTGTGCTTCATGAATATTTGCACCTATACTTGTTCCAGATTTTAAAAGCTGATTTGCAATTACAAATTTTCTTTTAGATTCTAATAATTCTGTAAATTCAATAATGTGTAAAGAAAACTCAATTGATTTGTCTAAAATTATGTTTTTTCTTTCCATTGCTACATTATTAAATTAGTGCATTGAAAAATTATTTAGTTCTCACTGTTCGTTGCTCAATTCGTTTTTCGTACTTCTCACCTTGAAATATACGCTGTACAAAAATTCCTGGGATATGAATTTGATTTGGGTCTAACTCACCAGCAGGAACTAACTCTTCAACTTCTGCTACTGTAATTTTTGCAGCGCCACACATGACTGGGTTAAAGTTTCTTGCGGTACCTTTAAATATTAAATTTCCAGCGGTATCGCCTTTCCAGGCTTTTACAAAAGAAAAATCAGCCTTAAAAGCATGTTCTAGCACATACATTTTGCCATCAAATTCACGAGTTTCTTTACCTTTTGCAACCTCAGTTCCAAATCCTGCAGGTGTATAAATTGCAGGAAAACCAGATTGTGCTGCTCTACAGCGCTCGGCTAAAGTACCTTGAGGAATTAATTCTACATCCAATTCCCCTGAAAGCATTTGGCGTTCAAATTCATCATTTTCTCCAACATATGAAGAAATCATTTTTTTAATTTGTTTACCGTGTAACAGTAAGCCTAATCCAAAATCGTCTACCCCAGCATTATTAGAAATACAGGTTAATCCGTTTATATTTTTTTCAACTAACTCGGCTATAGCATTTTCAGGAATACCACACAATCCAAAACCTCCTAACATAAAGGTCATGTCATTTTTAACACCTTCTAAAGCTTCTTTAACCGAATTTACTTTTTTTGAAATCATTCGTTTATGTTTATTTTTGAAGTATAAATTTACAAATAAAAAAGCCATTCAAAAATGAATGGCTTAATAAATTAAGGCTTATTCTAAATATTCCTTAAAATAATATTTATATTTTAGAGTTACATTCCCAAATCATCAATATCGGGAACTTGAGGTGTTTCCGAACCATCTGGATTATAATTGTCACAATCCACTTCGATAGTTAATTCTTCAGGAGCTTCAAATTCACCTTTAGAAATTTCTAAATCTTTATTGGCATAACAGTCTTTCATATACATTCCCCATATAGGTAATGCCATAGAAGCACCTTGACCATACGCTATATTTCTAAAATGTGTTGCTCTGTCTTCGCCACCAACCCAAACTCCGGTAACTAAGTTAGGAACCATTCCCATAAACCAGCCATCACTGTTATTTTGTGTAGTTCCTGTTTTACCAGCTATTGGATTTTTAAATTCATAAGGATAACCTGTAATTATTTCTCTATAAACTGCGTTCCATTGATCTGCACCCTTAGTTCTTAAACGTGTTCCAGAACCACCTTGAGTAACACCTTCCATTAACTTTACAGTAACATAAGCAGATTCTTCGCTCAAAACATCTTGAGATTTAGGTAAAAACTGTTCTAAAACCGTATCATTTTTATCTGAAATTGCAGTAACCATAATTGGTTCTATATAAACCCCTTTGTTTGCAAATGTGGCATAAGCACCTACCATTTCGTAAACGCTAATGTCTGGAGTTCCTAAAGCAATGGAAGGAACTTCAGGAATATTAGAAGTTACTCCTAATTTTTGAGCTAAATTGGTTACCTGTTTTGGCCCTACTTTATCCATTAATCGTGCAGTGACGGTATTTACAGAATTTGCAAGAGCCGATTTTAAGGTCATCATACCACCATAACTACCATCACTATTACTTGGCGTCCAGGCTTTCTGATTGTTCCACTTTCCTGCTTCAATAGTATATTGAGATTTTGGTAATTGGTCGCAAGGCGACATGTGTAATTGGTCTATTGCGGTAGCGTAAACAAATGGTTTAAAGGTTGAGCCTACTTGACGTTTACCTTGTTTTACCATATCATATTGGAAATGTCTGTAATTAAAACCTCCAACCCAAGCTTTTACATGACCCGATTGTGGTTCCATACTCATCATTCCTGTACGTAAAAAGGATTTGTAGTAGCGCATAGAATCTATAGGTTTCATAATAGTATCTATCTCTCCTTTCCATGAAAACACACTCATTGGAGTTGGTTTTTCAAAAGAAGCATAGATTTCATCTTCCGATTTTTTTAAATCGTATTTCATTTTACGCCAGCGTTCGGATTTTTTAATGTCACGACGCAATAAATCTTCAACTTCGTCTACTGTTAGTCCTAAAAAAGGAGCTGTTTTATTTCGATCTGGTTTATTTTGAACAAAAAATTCAGCCTGTAATTTTTCCATATGCTTTGCAACTGCATTTTCTGCATATTCCTGCATTCTGGAATCTATAGTGGTATAAATTTTTAATCCGTCGTTGTATAAATTATATTTTGACCCGTCTGGTTTTGGATTGTTTTTAATCCAATCTTTCATATATTCTGTTAGGTAAGCTCTAAAATAAGTTGCAGTACCATCACGATGGGATTCTGGAGTATACTTTAAATCTAAAGGTGTTTTTTGTAAAGAATCGCTAATTGTTTCTTTTAAGTAACCATATTTAACCATTTGGTCTAGAACGGTATTTCTTCGGTCTTTTGTTCCGATTGGGTTTCTAGAAGGTCTTGGGTTGTATAAAGAGGAGTTTTTAAACATTCCTACTAACATAGCAGACTCCTTTACATTTAAATCTTTTGGTTCTTTTCCAAAATAGATACGCGAAGCACTTCTAATACCATCGGCATTATTACCAAAATCGTAAATATTAAAATATTGTGTAATAATTTCCTCTTTAGTGTATTGACGCTCTAAACGAATAGCAATAATCCATTCTTTTATTTTTTGAAAAGCACGTTCAATTTTACTACTAGACACCTGGTCTGTAAACAATTGTTTTGCTAATTGCTGAGATATTGTACTTGCACCGCCACCTTTACCAAGCATAACAATTGCTCGTAAAGTACCACGAGCATCAATACCAGAATGGTCATAAAAACGAGCATCTTCGGTTGCAATTAATGCATTTACTAAATCTTTTGGTAAGTTCTCATAACTTACAGGCGTTCTATTATCATTAAAATAAAATTTAGCCAGAGTTTTTCCATCTGAAGAAATAATTTCTGAAGCTAAATTGGTATTAGGGTTTTCTAATTGTGTATGGTCTGGAAGCTCTCCGAACACACCTACTGATGCTAAAAAGAAAACAAGAACTATCATAAGCACACCGCTTAAAAATAGCATCCAAAACCATTTGATATAAGTTCCAAAACCTGTGTTTTGATTATTTTTTTTCTTTGCCATATCTCGCTTTTAATTAAAAAAGTTATAGGTGTTTTTTATTTTGATTTTTCTATACTAAATCCTACATCGGTAACGCCTTCCAGATTTGTAATTCCATTCACTTCGCCATTTTTTCTCATAGCATGTTGAATTTTTATTTCGTAATCGCCTTCTTCGGTAAATTTAACGCCTTCTTTATACCATAATTTGTTTGTTTTTATGGCGCCAATACCTTCTCCCAATAATTCACCTGTTTTATAGGCCATCTTATATTCTAGCGTATCTACAACTACTTTACCATTTGGAAAGTCCATTTCAACAATAAGGAATAAGTTATTGTATTTATACTCATTGGTGTTTCTAACATTTACAAATAAATTATAAGCTTGTAAAGTGTCATTAGGATTCATTTTAAAAGAAACGATATCTTTCTCGTTCCAAGAGGTAGAGACTTCTTTATACTCATCAAAGACCATATCATTTTTGCATGATACAAAACAGATCACAGCAATAATTAATATGAAATTTATATTAGTCTTTTTTTGAATCATTGGTATTCGGGTTAGGTCTCGTTTTTCTTGGCTTATTAGAAGGTCTTCTTTTTTTTGAATTATTTTTTTGTGTTGGAGCTTCCTTCGGATTTACTTTTGCGTCTGTTGTTGTTTGATTTCGCTTTGGTTTAGGGCCTGTTTTTTTAGATGCTGTTCTTTTTTGATTTGGATTTGCCGATTTTGTAGCCGAATTAGGATTTCGTTTTTTAGACTTGTTTTGTCTACCTCTTCCTTTAGATTTAGGTTTATCAAATCGGGTTAAACTGTCTTGTCCAACGACATTTTCAAATTCAGTTTTAGGCTCTTCCGTTATATTAACTGCATATTCCTCTATACTAGCAACAGTTTCTTTTTTCTTATTTTTAAAAATAATGGCATTGGCCTGTTCTTTGGTTAACAAATGCCAATTCATCCAATCTCCTTCATAAGCATACCACAAATGACCTTTAAAAATGTCTGTTTTCTGGCAAACTGCGGTTCCTTTTTCCGTATAAAGTTTGGTTTCCGTTTTAGGAAATGTTTTTAAAGCATCTAAATAAGAATCTAGCTCATAATTTAAACAACATTTTAATTTACCACATTGCCCAGCCAGTTTTTGCGGATTTAAAGACAGTTGTTGGTAACGTGCAGCACTTGTACTTACCGATCTAAAGTCTGTTAGCCAAGTAGAACAACACAATTCTCTTCCGCATGATCCAATACCACCAAGTCGTGACGCTTCTTGTCTAAACCCAACTTGTTTCATTTCTATACGGGTCTTGAACTCTTTGGCAAATAGTTTTATAAGCTCTCTAAAATCAACACGTTCTTCTGCAGTATAGTAAAAGGTTGCTTTACTGGCATCACCTTGAAATTCAATATCTGAAATTTTCATTTTCAGTTTTAAATCTATAGCAAATTGCCTTGCTTTTACCTTCATAGGTTCTTCTCTGTCTCTTGCAGCAGACCAAATGTCGATATCTTTTTGAGAAGCTTTACGATATACTTTTTCGAATTCTTTCGTTTCGGCATTTATTTTCTTTCGCTTCATTTGTACTCTAACCAATTCTCCGGTTAAAGTAACCATTCCAATATCATGTCCAGATTGTACTTGTGTAGCTACAATATCTCCTATGCTTAACGATAAATTTTCAGTGTTTTTATAGTATTCTTTTCGTCCGTTTTTAAAGCGAACTTCAACCCAGTCAAATGGTTTTTCATTATTTGGTAAAGACATGTTAGATAACCAATCGAAAACGGTTAGTTTATTACAACTGTCTGTACCACATGTACCATTATTTTTGCAACCTTTTGGTTGACCATCGGTTCCTGTTGCACAACTTTGACAAGCCATTTGTTTTATATATATAGAATCTAAAACTTGGTTTTAGATGAGGGTTAATATGATGTAAATTAGTGTAAATATACTATTATTATAACGAGATAAAAAGTGTAAACTTTAACTCTACTAAAAACAACTCTAAAAAGTAAGTTTTATTTCTTCTAAAAGAAAAAAATAAATGAATTTTTCCGGGTTTTAAGAAGGTAAGCCGCCAACAATAACAACAATTTCGCCCTTAGGCGGTTTATTAGTATAATGATCTAAAACTTCCTTTGCAGTACCGCGAACAGTTTCTTCAAAAAGCTTTGTAATTTCTCTTGAAACCGAAACCGGACGTTCCTCTCCAAAATACTCGCAAAAATGACCTAATGTTTTAATTAATTTATGAGGACTTTCATAAAAAATCATAGTACGAGTTTCTTCTGCTAAAAATTTCAAACGGGTTTGTCGCCCTTTTTTTACTGGAAGAAATCCTTCAAAAACAAATTTATCATTAGGTAGACCACTATTTACTAGTGCAGGTACAAAAGCAGTTGCGCCGGGTAAGCAGTTAACTTCTATCTGGTTCTCTACACAGGCGCGGGTTAATAAAAACCCTGGGTCTGATATAGCAGGAGTTCCGGCATCACTAATTAACGCTATTTTTTCTCCATTTTGAAGACGTTTAATTAATTGCTCTACCGTTTTATGTTCGTTATGCATATGGTGGCTTTGCATTGGCGTTTTAATCTCGTAATGCTTTAAGAGTTTTCCGGAAGTTCGGGTGTCTTCAGCTAAAATACAATCGACTTCTTTAAGTATGCGTAACGCTCGAAAAGTAATATCTTCTAGATTGCCTATTGGTGTTGGTACTAAGTATAGCATTATGTTTTTATTAGTAGTCTATAAATATAGCATAAAAAAAGCCTTTACATTGCTGTAAAGGCTTTTAAACTTGCTCCTCTTCTTGGGCTCGAACCAAGGACCCTCTGATTAACAGTCAGATGCTCTAACCAACTGAGCTAAAGAGGAGTGTTTGTTTGAGTGCGCAAATATAAAAGGTTTTTTAAATTGCACAAAACTTTTTTATAAAAATTTAATTAAAAAGTGCTTTAAAAATATCATTTCCGTTGGCAAACAGCACTAAAGCTATTAAAATAAAGAAACCAACCATTTGTGCATACTCCATAAATTTGTCTCCAGGCTTACGTCCGGAAATCATTTCATATAGTAAAAACATCACATGTCCACCATCTAAAGCAGGAATAGGTAATAAATTAAGAACCCCTAACATAATAGATAGAAAAGCAGTAATACTCCAAAATGCCGGCCAGCTCCATGTGTCTGGAAATACGTCGTAAATCGCTTTAAAACCACCAACACCTTTGTAAGCACCAGTACTTGGACTAAAAATTTGTTTTAATTGCCCAAAATAGCCTGTAATTTGAGAAGTGAATTTATCTAGACCTACACCGAAGCTTTCTGAAAAAGAGTATTCGTTTCTAACAACCTTTAAATACCCTAACTCTTCCATGCTTTTGTATGTAACACCTTGCACAACACCTAATTCCCCTTTATCATTTATTTTTAACTCTAAAGACTCCAATTCTCCATTTCTTAACACGTCAGCTTTAATAGTTTGATTTTTTGAATCTTTCGCAATTGAAACAACTTGATCTGTATATTCAGCATCTTTACCATCTAATGTTCTAATAATATCGCCTTCCTTTAATCCTGAATTTTTATTTAAAGATGAATCTGGAACTTTCACTACTACAAAAGGAATTCTAAGTTCAAACAAATCTCGATCATCACTTGTAGATAATTGTCCTAAAAAATCTTCTGGTAATGCAATGGTTTTTTGTTCGCCGTTTCTTTCTACGGTAACCGATTTTGCGCCAATAATATTTCCTTTAATCTCAGAATATTTTGTAATTTCTTTATCATCAATCCTAACAACATCGTCTCCCGTTTCAAAACCTAATTTAGTTAATAAAGGATTTTGAACGGTATATCCTTCTTTTATACTGTCTGTAGAAATATCGGCATCGCCATAAGCCCAAGAGGCTACAATATATATAAGTAAGGCTAATACAAAGTTTACGGTAACACCACCAAGCATAATTATTAAACGTTGCCAAGCTGGTTTAGAACGAAATTCCCAAGGTTGTGGTGGTAAAGCCATTTGTTCTTTGTCCATGCTTTCGTCTATCATTCCAGAAATCTTCACATAACCACCAAGTGGTAACCAGCCAATTCCATATACGGTATCTCCAATTTTCTTTTTAAAAAGGGAAAACTTAACATCAAAAAACAAATAAAATTTTTCGACTCTGGTTTTAAATAATTTTGCAGGAATAAAATGACCTAATTCGTGTAACACTATTAATAATGACAAGCTTAAAAGAAACTGTCCAATTTTTATAATAAATTCCATGTAGTATATAATCTGTAAATAATCGCCCAAAAGTACATATTTAAGCTTGGTTTAAAAAAATTAAAATGAATTGAGTTAAGACATTAACAGCAATTTATGAGTGTATAAAGTTTTTGGTACGATTCCTATCTTGTATTTTTGTAGTATTAATAAGCTATTATGTTAGAGTTTTTTAAAGACTACAAAAAGTTTGCCTTTTTTTTTATTTTGCTTTCTGCTGTAATTATAACAGTGTTCTATTCTATACTAAGTGTAGATAAAGTTTTGCCTATTTGGCAACCAGCATCGGTAAACCAAGAGTTAGTGGACACTACTATTCAGCATGTAAAAAAGTATCACAAAATTGCCGATTTCTCTTTAATTAATCAGAATGGTAAAACCATAACTCAAGAGGATTATAAAGACAAGATATACATTGCCGATTTTTTCTTCACAACTTGTCCTACCATTTGCCCTATCATGACAGATCACATGTATCAAATTCAAAAAGAAATTTTAGATGATGATGAGGTTATGTTGTTGTCTCATTCGGTTACTCCTAAAATAGATTCGGTAGCTCAATTGAAACGTTATGCACAACAAAAAGGGGTGAATGATAAAAAATGGAATCTGGTTACCGGCGATAAAAAACAAATTTATGAGTTAGCTAGAAAAAGTTACTTTGCTGTTTTAACAGATGGTAATGGAGATGAATATGATATGATCCATACCGAAAACTTTATGTTAATAGATAAAGAACGAAGAATTAGAAATTATTATGACGGTACAGATCCAGAAGCTATACAACAATTATTAGAGGATCTTAAAACGTTAAAAAAGGAATATGATTAAGACTTTAGGTCTATATTTTTTTTTGACTGATTAATTTCTACTACTTTTGCTTCTTTAAAATCAATCTAAATAAGCTTGAGCCATACACTTGCAGATTTAAAGCGTGGAGAACACGCAGTAATATTAGACGTTTCGTCTGTAGAAATTCCTTTAAAGTTATTGGAAATGGGTTGTTTACCTGGTAATAAGGTACAATTGGTACAAGTTGCCCCGTTTTCGGATCCCATGTATTTAAATATTAACGGGACGCATTTAGCTATTAGAAAAGAAACAGCCATTCATATCTTAATTGAAAAACTGTAATGAGTAAACATATTAATATTGCTTTAATTGGAAATCCTAATACAGGTAAAACCTCGGTGTTCAATGCACTTACAGGCTTAAACCAGCAGGTTGGGAATTATCCAGGAATTACGGTTGAAAAAAAACAGGGGATTTGCAAGTTAGACAGAAATCTTAAAGCACATATTATAGATTTACCGGGAACGTATTCCTTAAACGCTTCGTCTTTAGACGAAAATGTGGTTATTGAATTGTTGCTTAATAAAAACGACAAAGATTTTCCCGATGTTGTTGTAGTGGTAAGTGATGTAGAAAATTTAAAACGTAACTTATTATTATTTACACAAATTAAAGATTTAGAAATCCCTACCATTCTTGCTATAAATATGGCAGATCGTATGTCTTATAAAGGGATTTCTTTAGATATACCTTATCTAGAAAAACACTTAAAAACAAAAATAGCCTTAATAAGTACCCGAAAAAATTCTGGTATTGCAGAGTTAAAGGAAACGATTCAATCTTATAAGGATATATCTACAGAACCTTGTTTAAATGCTTCAGAGATTGATTCTGAATATTTTAATAGGTTAAGAGTGGCGTTTCCAAATCAGTTACTATATAAATTATGGCTGGTCATTACACAAGATGTCAATTTTGGAAAAACCAATAGGAAGGAAATTGATGCCATTACGAGTTTTAAAACAAAATCTGAAGGCGATTTAAAACGACTTCAACAAAAGGAAACCATTAAACGTTACCAGTTTATTAATGAAGTTTTAAAAATTGGTAAAACGGTTGATGCCTCTCAAGCTAAAGATTTACGAACTAGAATGGATCGTATTTTAACGCATAAGATTTTTGGTTATGTAATCTTTTTCTTCATTTTACTACTTATTTTTCAAGCTATTTACGATTGGTCTAGCGTACCAATGGATTTAATAGACACAGCTTTTGCAAACTTAAGTGAATGGGTTAAAGATACCTTGCCTCCAGGAGATTTTACCAATTTATTGGCTGAGGGAATTATTTCCGGACTTGGTGGTATAGTAATTTTTATACCACAAATTGCTTTCCTGTTTTTATTTATTTCTGTTTTAGAAGAAAGTGGTTATATGAGCCGTGTGGTGTTTTTAATGGATCGCGTCATGCGAAAATTTGGACTAAGCGGTAAAAGTGTTGTCCCATTAATTTCAGGAACAGCTTGTGCTATTCCGGCTATTATGGCAACGCGAAATATTGAAAGCTGGAAAGAACGATTAATTACTATTTTAGTTACGCCATTTACAACATGTTCTGCCAGATTACCTGTGTATTTAATTATTATTTCCTTGGTTATACCGGAAGGTTCTATCATTGGATTAAGCTATCAGGCATTAACTTTAATGCTTTTATATTTAATAGGTTTCGGTTCGGCAGTATTTTCAGCATACCTTTTAAATAAGGTGTTAAAAATAAAAAGCAAAACGTTTTTTGTAGTAGAAATGCCCAATTACAAACTGCCGCTTCTTAAAAATGTAGGTTTAACGGTTTTAGAAAAAACCAAATCCTTTGTGGTTGGAGCAGGAAAAATAATCTTGGCTATTTCTATCGTGCTATGGGTTTTAGCATCTTATGGTCCAGGTGATGCCTTTAATAATGCCGAAGAAATAGTTACAGAGCAATATGCTTCAGATAATTTAGGAAGTGAAGAACTTAACAAGAAAATTGCTTCACATAAATTAGAACATTCTTTTATAGGAATTACAGGAAGAGCTATAGAGCCTGTTATTAGACCTTTAGGTTACGACTGGAAAATTGGTATTGCCATAGTAAGTAGTTTTGCTGCGCGTGAAGTGTTTGTAGGAACTTTAGCAACCATTTATAGTGTTGGTAATGACGATGAAGAAACGATTAAAAACCGAATGGCAGGCGAGGTCAACCCTATTTTAGGTGGACCATTATTTAATTTTGCTTCGGGAATTTCATTGTTACTATTTTATGCATTTGCCATGCAATGTATGAGTACTTTAGCTATAGTTAAAAAAGAAACTAACAGCTGGAAATGGCCAGCTTACCAATTAGTAGTTATGACGGCATTGGCATACGTAGTGGCTTTTGCAAGCTATCAGTTTTTAAAATAAGCAATCTTATGGAAAGTCCAGTGATACAAAAGGTTTTGGTAGGAGCGGCATTACTTATTGCTGTAGGGTTTTTAGTCTATAAATATATTTTACCAAAAAAATCTAAAGCAGGAAAAGACTGTGGTAATGGCAGTTGTGGTTGTTAATTGGCTTTAGTAACATTTATCTTTAAAATATACTCGCCAATAGTCTTACCTTCTTCAGGGTAAGGTAAAAGGTCAATAGCATTTATATTAAATTCTCCATCACTTGCTATAAAAGAACTTGACTTTGTTAATCCGTTTGAAGTTATAAAAACTTCTTTTTTTTCTTTTTTCCCATTTGTAATAACTTCAACAAGTACTTTGGCTTCTCCAGCCCAAATACAGGTTACTCCAATAGGACATCTAGAATCACTTAAGACTTTAAGTAAAGTGACTGACATATTATTTACAGGAATTGCCTGATTTATTTTTTGCTCCATAACAATTTTTGGCGCTTTTACTACAGTAGTGTCTTGCGCGTAAGTTAAAGAGGCTAAGAGAAAAAAGGGAAGTAAAAAATAGTTCATATTATAGTTCTATAGATACAAAAATGTTTTTTGCAACATGTTGGGAAACCACTAATTCTGTATTATTATACATAAGCTTTAAAGAATTATCAAAAGGTTCTTTGTGTATTACTTCAAATAACGTTCCTAATGCAATTTTATTGGTATCTAAATACCTTAAAAAATCTGTGGAGGTGTCTTTTACTCCAACACATTTATATATTTTTTTTAATTCCGCGTTAGCTAAAATGATTTTATCTATGCTATTAAAATTTCCGTTTTTATCAGGAATTGGGTCTCCGTGCGGATCGTACTTAGGAAAATTTAGAAACGCGTCTAATTCATTTATTAATTTTTCAGATTTTATGTGTTCCAACTGTTCTGCAACATCATGAACTTCATCCCAAGTAAAATTTAATTTTTCAACCAAAAAAACTTCCCATAAGCGATGTTTTCTAATAATGTTTTTAGCCGCTAATTGTCCTTGTGCGGTTAAGCTAACACCTTGGTATTTAACATAGTTTACTAATTGCTTATCAGACAATTTTTTAATCATATCTGTAGCCGAAGACGCTTTGGTTTTCATGGCTTTGGCAACCGCATTAGTACTTACACTTTCCTTGCCTTGTTTGCCTAAATGATAAATTCCTTTTATATAGTTTTCTTCGGTTAAAGTCATTGCTCCATATTATCGTATTACAAATATATACTAATTTTCTAAACTTATTTTTAGACTAATCTAAAAATAAGTTTATATTTGCATAAAAATTAACTAAAATGAAATACAAATTAGCTCTAATATGTTTTGGGATAAGTATTTGGGTAAGCGCTCAAAATACGAATACAAGTATTACAGATAATGTAGATGCAGAATTGGGAGCATTAATTACCGACAGACCAGACGCAACAGAATCTCCAACTGCGATGCCTAAAGGGTTTTTACAGGTTGAAACTGGTGGTTTTTATGAAAGTTTTGAAGAAAACGCCGTAAAATCTGAAAATTACACCTACAACACTACCTTAGTGCGTTTTGGATTACTAGATAATTTAGAATTAAGATTGGGGTGGAATTTCACCGAAGGTCAAACTACAGTAAATGGTAGAACATTAGACAATGTAACTTCTGGCTTCGAGCCTTTATTACTAGGTTTTAAAACCACTATTACTCAGGAAAATGGATTTATGCCAGAGATTGGTTTTCTGGGACACTTGTATTTACCTTTTACCGCTTCTACAGATTATAGACCAGAAACTACAGGAGCCGATTTTAGATTTTCTTTTGCTCATACCTTAAGTGAAAAATCTAGCTTAGCTTATAATTTAGGTGCTGCTTGGGGAAATGACTCTTCAGAAGTTGCTTATCTATATACCTTGGCTTATGGTTATAGTATTACAGATAAAATTGGTGCTTATGTTGAAGTTTATGGCGATTTTCCTGAAGATAATCAAGCCAACCACTTGTGGGATGCTGGTTTTACCTACTTGCTAAACAATAATGTCCAGTTTGATGCCACTTTTGGATCTAGTTTTACTAAAGGACAAGATATTTTATTAAGTGCAGGAGTAAGTTTTAGAATTCCTAAAAAATAAATACGATAAAAAATGAAGAATATATTATGTCTTGTAACACTTGTTATAACATTGGTTTCTTGTAAAAATGAAACAAACTCTAATGGAAAATTAAATGTAGTAACTACAACTACCATGATTACCGACTTGGTACAAAATATTGGTGGAGACCACATTACTGTTAATGGTTTAATGGGCTCTGGAGTAGACCCGCACTTGTATAAAGCAAGTGAAGGCGACGTGAATAAACTAGTTAATGCAGATGTTATTTTTTATAACGGATTGCATTTGGAAGGTAAATTGGTTGAGGTTTTTGAAAAAATGGGAAATAACACCAGATCTCAAATTGCTTTAGCTGAAGAATTGGATAAATCCGGGTTAATTGGGAGCGAATATTTTGCCTCTAATTACGATCCGCATGTTTGGTTCAATATTCAGTATTTTAAGCAATTCACAAAAAAAGTCACTAAAGTTTTGTCTGAAAAAGATCCTGAAAACAGTGAAAATTATAAAGCAAATGAAGCTAAATTTTTAGAAAAACTAGATGCTCTGGAAATTACAGTAAAATCTACAATAGAAGCATTGCCTAAGGAAAAACGTATATTAGTTACCGCTCACGACGCGTTTAATTACTTCGGAAAAGCTTACGACTTTGAAGTGGTTGGTTTACAGGGCTTAAGTACAGCTACAGAAGCAGGTGTGAAAGATGTACAACAATTAGCAAGTTTTATCATAGAGCATAAAATTAAAGCAGTTTTTGTTGAAAGTTCTGTACCTAAACGTACCATTGAAGCTTTACAAGCTGCAGTAAAAGCTCAAAATCATGACGTTCAGATTGGTGGTACTTTATATTCAGATGCTTTGGGAACCTCAGGAACTATTGAAGGAACTTATGTAGGTATGTTTGAGTATAACGTAAAGACTATTGTAAACGCTTTAAAATAAAAACACGTATTTATGTCAAATCCAATAGCTATTAAGGTAGACGATTTAACGGTTGCATATAATTATAAACCTGTACTTTGGGACATCGATTTAGAAATTCCAGAAGGTGTTTTAATGGCTATAGTTGGTCCTAACGGAGCAGGAAAATCGACTCTTATTAAATCTATTTTAGGTATTTTAAAACCTATAGCTGGTAGTGTTTCTATATATGGGAAACCATATAAAAAACAACGTGACTTGGTTGCTTATGTGCCACAAAAGGGAAGTGTAGATTGGGATTTTCCAACCACAGCTTTAGATGTTGTTACTATGGGAACTTACGGTGCTTTGGGTTGGATTAAACGTCCGGGACAGAAAGAGAAGAAAGCTGCTTTAGAAGCTCTGGAAAAAGTAGGAATGTTACCATTTAAAGGCCGACAAATTAGTCAGCTTTCTGGTGGGCAACAACAACGTATTTTCTTAGCAAGAGCTTTAGTGCAAAATGCATCTATCTATTTTATGGATGAACCTTTTCAAGGTGTAGATGCAACAACAGAAATTGCTATTATTAATATTTTAAAAGAATTACGCAAAGCTGGCAAAACTGTAGTTGTTGTACATCACGATTTGCAAACAGTACCAGAATATTTCGATTGGGTTACCTTTTTAAATGTGAAAAAAATAGCAACAGGTGCAGTGAAAGATATTTTTAATGATGATAATTTAACTAAAACCTACGGGATTAATTTTAAGGTAAGTGTTAATAAATAGGTTTTTGTAATGAAACAGCTATCAGTCATCAATTAACGATTTTACCAAATACCAACTACTAAAGAAAAAATGAACTTTACAGATTACACCTTTCTTGTTATTGCAATAGGAACTGCCATTTTGGGAGCAGTTTGTGGTATGCTTGGAAGTTTTGCGGTGTTAAGAAAGCAAAGTCTTTTGGGAGATGCTATTTCTCATGCTGCTTTGCCAGGTATTGCGATAGCTTTTTTAATAACGGGTGCTAAAGAAAGTAATGTGTTATTACTTGGTGCCTTAATTAGTGGACTTGTTGGTACGTTCTGGATTCGTGGTATTATCACCAAAACACATTTAAAGTCCGATACAGCTTTAGGATTAATTTTGTCACTTTTTTTTGGGTTTGGAATGTTACTTTTAACGTTTATTCAGAAGCAACCCAACGCCAATCAGGCAGGATTAGATAAATATTTATTTGGTCAGGCAGCTACATTACTCATTGCAGATGTGTATTTAATGGCTATAGTTACGGGATTATGTCTATTTGTATTATTGCTGTTCTGGAAAGAATTTAAAATCCTATTATTTGATGCCGATTATACCAAAACCTTAGGATTTAACACCAAATTTATAGATGTATTAATTACAAGTTTTATAGTGTTAGCCATAGTTTTAGGCTTACAAACGGTAGGTGTGGTTTTAATGAGTGCGATGCTTTTAGCACCAGCAGCAGCAGCACGACAGTGGACAAACAGCTTAAGTACTATGGTTATTTTGGCAGCTGTTTTTGGCGCTTTTTCTGGAGTGTTTGGAACAGTAATTAGTGCTAGTCAAAATAATTTATCTACTGGTCCGGTAATTGTCATTGTTGCAGGAGTGTTTGTGCTGGTTTCTTTTGTGTTTTCTCCAAGTCGAGGTTTATTATTTAAACAAATTCGATTTATGAAAAACCGTCGCGATTTAGAGCTTTATAAAACTTTATCCTTTATGCATCATATTGCAGAAACTCACGAAGATATCTCACATCCGCACAGCATCAAATTATTAAATAATTTTCAAGGCTTTACACGAAAAACATTACAGGAGCTGGAAGAAAAAAATTACATCACGATTTCTGGTTTAAACTGGAGTTTAACTCCTGAAGGCTTTGAAAAAGCAAGTAATTTGTACAACCAAAATTTTAAAGATGAATAACGCTCAGGTTGAAATACAGTTAATTGCGAGTTTAGTCGCAATTGCTTGTGCTATACCAGGCACGTTTTTAGTACTTCGTAAAATGGCTATGATAAGCGATGCTATTAGTCATTCCATTTTACCGGGTATCGTTATCGGTTTTTTTATTACACAAGATTTAAATTCGCCAATTCTTATTTTACTTGCGGCATTAACCGGAATTATTACGGTAGTATTAGTGGAATATATTCAAAAAACAGGCTTAGTTAAAGAAGATACAGCAATTGGACTAGTGTTTCCAATTTTGTTTAGTATTGGGGTTATTATGATTGCAAAAAATGCCAATGACGTGCATTTGGATATAGACGCGGTATTACTAGGAGAACTGGCTTTTACACCTTTTGATCGTTTGATTTGGTTTGGTACAGATGTGGGCCCGAAATCTTTGTGGTTAATTGGAGGTATTTTAGTATTAACACTAGTATTACTCTTTGCATTTTTTAAAGAATTGAAAGTAAGCACCTTTGATGAAGGTTTATCGGCTTCGTTAGGATTTTCTCCAATACTTATTCATTATGGATTAATGAGTGTATCGTCTGTAACCACAGTTGGAGCTTTTGAGGCGGTTGGAGCTATTCTGGTCGTAGCACTTATGATTGCACCAGCTGCTAGTGCCTATTTATTAACTACCAATCTGAAAAAAATGCTACTGCTTGCAGTAGGTTTTGGAGTTTTTAGTGCAATTTCAGGCTATTGGTTGGCTCATACTTTAGATGCCTCTATTGCCGGAAGCATTACTACCATGTTAGGTCTTGTATTTTTACTAGTCTATTTATTTGCACCAAGTAAAGGGGTTATTGCTGTGTTGTATCGAGAAAAACAGCAACGTACAGAAGTGTCTTTGTTAACTTTTTTATTGCATTTAAAAAATCATGACGAGTTGGAAGAACGTCATGTTAATCACTTGCGGGAACATATCAACTGGCAAAAAGTACGCGCAAAATCTGTTTTAGATTTAGCGTTGAAAAATAATATGATTGTAATTAATAAAAATATAGTATCTCTAACTGAAAAAGGAAACACTTTTACCACAAAAGCGATTGATTATATCATAACTAATAAAGATGCTCAAATAGAAGACATGAAAGACGATTTCTTTTTGTTTAGAGGTTAGTTTTTAGTCCACAGTCCACAGTCCACAGTCCACAGTCCACAGTCCACAGTCCACAGTCCACAGTCTTCAGTCTCTTGTTTTTTTGCGTTAGTGATAGAAGCGGCATTCTTTTTTTGCTTTTGCATGTGGCAAAAAAAGATATAGCGTTTAGCACGAGCTGAAAGGAAACGCCTTAATACTTTTAAAAAACAAAAAGCCCAAAACCTATGGTCTTGAGCTTTTTAATAGTTTTAAAACTTTAAATTTTATTTTGTAGCAACTGCGTAACGACGTTCTACTTCGTTCCAGTTAATTACGTTAAAAAAAGCTTCAACGTAATCTGGTCTTCTGTTTTGGTAGTTTAAATAATATGCATGTTCCCAAACATCTAATCCTAAAATTGGTGTTCCGCCACAACCTGCTCCTGGCATTAGTGGGTTGTCTTGGTTAGGTGTAGAACACACAGAAACGCTTCCGTCTTCGTGTGCGCACAACCAAGCCCACCCTGAACCGAATTGGGTTTTTGCAGCTTTGCTAAATTCATCTTTAAAAGCATCAAAAGTTTTAAATTTTGCTTCAATAGCATCCTTTAATGCACCAGACAAACGACCTTTATTGTCAGGATTCATTATAGACCAGAATAAAGAATGGTTATAAAATCCTCCACCGTTATTTCTAACCGCTTTATTGTCCATATCTAAATTAATTAAGATATTTTCAATAGTTTTTCCTTCTAAATCGGTGCCTTCTATAGCTCCATTTAAATTATTTGTATATCCTTGATGGTGTTTACTATGGTGAATTTCCATAGTTCTTGCATCGATATGTGGTTCTAAAGCATCGTATGAATAGTCTAATTTTGGTAATTGGAATGACATAAATTTTGTTTTTAGTTTTGTTAATTTCAAAATTAACGATAATTAGATGGAATAAAATAATTTTTTAAATTTCTTTAACAACTAACTCATCGTAAATCCGTTACTTTATGATTTATATATTCTAAATGAATCAGACTAATTCTTTTAAAATTTACGATGCATCTGCTGGAAGCGGTAAGACATTTACTTTAGTTAAAGCTTATTTAAGCTTGTTGTTAGCCACTTCTAACATTTATAAATTTCAACGAATATTAGCTATTACTTTTACTAATAAAGCAGTTGGTGAAATGAAACACCGTATAATAGATTGCTTAAAGGATTTTTCTAACCCAGACATTATTAATGGCTCTAACGATATATTTAATGCTATAGCACTAGATTTAAATATTGACAAAACCATTTTACATCAAAGAGCTTCTTTGGTATTAGAAGTTATATTACAACAATATGCAGCATTAAATATTTCTACAATTGACGGATTTAATCACAGATTAATAAGAACTTTTGCACATGACTTGAAACTTCCCGTTAATTTTGAAGTTGAATTAGATACGGTTTTATTACTTCAAAAAGCTGTAGACTTACTTATTGCTAAAGCAGGTACAGATAAAGAACTTACTAAAATACTTATAAACTTTGCTATTGAAAAAGCAGATGATGATAAAAGCTGGGATATCTCTAAAGATTTAAATGAAATTGCCCTTTTACTCGTAAATGAAAACCATTTAAAACAAACAAAAGATATTGAAAATGTGTCTTTGGAAGATTTTAAGCGTTTAAAAAAACATATTAAAAATAACGTTTTAAAGCATAAAATAAGTGTCGAGACAATTGCGCAGCAAACTCTGGAAACCTTTAAAAATTACCACATTACCAAAGATGATTTTAACCGCGGGTCAGTCTGGAACTATTTTGAGAAAGCTTTATCGTTAAGCCAGCAGGACGCGTATAAAACTAAATTAGAAGAAAATTTAGAGCAGGCTAAGAGTATTTATAAAAAATCTGCACCCGTCGTAACTCAGAGGATACTTGACGAAATTATTCCAGAAATATATAGGGCTTTTATGAAAGTTAAAGAGAGTTTTTATGCCTGGAAATTTTACAAAAGTATTTACAAAAACATCACTCCACTATCACTTTTAAATCAAATAAAGCAAACGTTAAATACGATAAAAAAAGATGATAATAAAATGCTTGTTTCAGAATTTAATGGCATTATTAGTGATGAAATTAAAAATCAACCTATTCCTTTTATTTATGAACGAATAGGTGAGCGTTTCCACCATTATTTTATAGACGAATTTCAGGATACTAGCGAGTTGCAATGGAACAATCTTATCCCATTAATTGATAATACTTTAAGCACAGAACATCTTCCTAACGAGAAAGGCACAGCTATGATAGTTGGTGATGCAAAACAAGCCATTTACAGATGGCGTGGAGGAAAAGCAGAACAGTTTTTAGGGTTAATAAATAGTGATGAGCCATTTATAGAGCCAAAGCAAGTGGTAAAATTAGAAAGCAATTATCGCAGTCATAAAGCAGTTGTAAATTTTAATAATGGTTTATTTAAATTTATTTCAAAGCACTGTCTAAATCATATAGCATATAAGGAATTATACGAAAATGCAGCTCAAAAACAAATCTCTAACCATGAGGGTTTTGTGGGTATTACTTTTTTAGAATATAAAAATAAGGAAGAAGCAGAGCCATTATACTGTGAAACTGTTTTAGAACATATTAAAAGCTGCTTGGCACTAAATTATAATTACCAGGACCTTTGTGTTTTAGTTAGAAAAAAAAGTGAAGCAAAAACAATTGCCAATTATTTAGGGGACCAAAATATACCTTTTACATCATCAGACTCCTTGCTGCTTGTAAATGCAGATGAAATAGGTTTTATAAATGCTGTTTTGCAGCATATACAAAATGCATCAGATGTAGAGAACCGTCTTATTATTTTAGATTTTATTGCAATCAAATTAAATATTGAAGACAAGCATACGTTTTATTTGGATCATATTCACTTAGAAAATAATACCTTTTTTAAGCCTTTTGAGAAATTTGGTTTTTATTTTGATGCTCAGTCATCACAACAGTTACCATTATACGAGCTTGCAGAAACCATTATAAGACAATTTAAATTAGTCCATCAAAGCAATGCTTACATACAGTTTTATTTGGAAACTGTATTTGAGTTTACACAAAAAGTTTCAAGTTCAATTCAAGAATTTTTAGAATATTTTGAGTTGAATAAAACTAAACTTAAAATATCTACAGCAAGCGAAGCTAACGCTGTAAAAATTATGACGATTCATTCTTCAAAAGGATTGGAGTTTCCTGTGGTTATATATCCGTTTGTAGATTTAAATGTATATAATGAAATTAAACCAAAGGAGTGGATTGAACTTAACGAAGCCGATAGTCAAGTGTCAAACATAAATTCCATTCTTCTTGACTATAATAACGATTTTGAAAATTATAATAGCCACACCAATAGTATCTATATTAACCATAGAGCCCAACAAGAATTGGATGTTATAAATGTATTTTATGTAGCGTTAACTAGAGCAGTAGAACGTTTATGTATAATAACCAAAAAAGAGGCAAAACCTAACCTAGAAACCTATCAAGGTATATTATATCATTATCTTGAGCATTTAGGAGAACAATTAAATAGTCAAGAACATATAAATTTTGGAAATATAAATCAGCTTTCGCAAAAAAAATCATCAAGTGATAATGAATCAAATCCTCTAGAGTTTATAAGCGTTGCTAAAGAAGATCATGGTATTCACTTAATTACATCTTCAGGAGCGTTGTGGGGATCAGTTCAGGAAGAAGCACTTCAAAAAGGTAATGCAATACACCATATTATGTCGCGAGTTTATTATGCAAAAGATGTTTGTGCAGCTGTAAATTTCCAGATTACAAAAGGGAACGTGTCTAAAGAAGAAGCTAAAAACCTTCTGCCCTTATTAAATGATTTGGTAAATATGGAATCACTTAAAGGTTATTATAGTCGTGATTACTCCATTTTTAATGAAACCGATTTATTATCTCAAAACGGGTTAATACTAAGACCAGACCGTTTTGTAGTAAAGAATAATACAGCAACTATTATCGATTATAAAACAGGGTTAAAAAACCCGAAGTATAAAGAGCAGCTACATGCATATAGGTTAGCATTGGAAGATGTTGGCTTTGCAGTAGAAAAATTATTAATAGTGTATATAAATGATGCTATAATTATTGAAGAAGTTTAAAAAAGACCTTAAATTTGAAAAAAAACAAATATGTATTCAAAAATAAAAGAACATTTAGCTGAAGAATTACAAACCATTAAAGATAATGGATTATTTAAATCTGAACGCATAATTACTTCACCTCAAGGTGCAGAAATCACTTTAAATACAGGAGAAACCGTTTTAAACTTTTGTGCTAACAACTATTTGGGATTATCTAGTCATCCAGATGTTATTCAGGCAGCAAAAGACGCAATGGATACGCATGGGTTTGGAATGTCCTCTGTCCGTTTTATTTGCGGTACTCAGGATATTCATAAGGAATTAGAACAAAAAATAGCAGATTTCTATCAAACTGAAGATACTATTTTATATGCTGCAGCTTTCGACGCCAACGGTGGAGTTTTTGAGCCGTTATTAGGCGCAGAGGATGCTATTATTTCCGATAGTTTAAATCACGCCTCTATAATTGATGGAGTGCGTTTGTGTAAAGCCAAACGTTTTAGATATCAAAATAATGATATGGCGGATTTGGAGCAACAACTTATTGCTGCAAACGAAAAAAATGCCCGTTTTAAAATTATTGTAACCGATGGTGTGTTTTCAATGGATGGTTTGGTTGCTCCATTAGACAAAATTTGTGATTTAGCCGATAAATATGATGCGATGGTTATGATAGACGAATGTCATGCAGCAGGTTTTATAGGTAAAACCGGTATTGGAACTTTAGAAGAAAAAGGTGTTCTTGGCCGAATAGATATTATTACAGGTACCTTAGGGAAAGCTTTAGGTGGTGCTATGGGAGGTTATACGACAGGTAAAAAGGAAATTATCGAAATGTTGCGTCAGAAATCGAGACCATATTTGTTTTCAAACTCTTTAGCGCCTGCAATTGTTGGTGCATCTATAAAGGTATTCGATTTATTAAAGAATGATACGAGTCTTAGAGACCAGTTAGAAAAAAACACTAATCATTTTAAAAAAGGTATGAAAGCAGCAGGTTTTGATATAGTTGACGGAGACTCAGCAATCGTACCTGTAATGCTCTATGATGCGAAATTAGCTCAAAGTATGGCAAATGAGCTCTTAAAAGAAGGAATTTATGTTATTGGATTTTTCTTTCCAGTAGTTCCTAAAGAAAAAGCGAGGATTAGAGTCCAGCTGTCTGCAGCACATACTGAAAACCAGCTCAATAAAGCTGTAGAGGCTTTTATAAAGGTCGGAAAAAAGCTTGATATCATTACCTAAAAAGCATCTTTAAGGATAATTTAACGTAAAAAATGTAATATTTTTAACATTTCACTTTGTTAATAATTTATAACCACTTACTTTTGTTACCGATTAACACTTAAAATTAAATTTAATTGAATATGAAAAATCTTAACCGATTAGTATTAGCATTGGTGCTTTTAGTGAGCTTTAGCAATGTAAATGCACAAGACGAAAACAACCCTTGGGCAATCTCTTTTGGTATAAATGCAGTTGATGTATTTCCAGTAGGAGAAGATGCTCCACAAGGAGATTATTTCCAAGAATTCTATAATGTTAAGGATCACTGGAACATTTTACCTTCATTGTCAACTATTTCTGTTTCTAAGTATTTAGGAAAAAACTTTTCTTTAGAGGCAAGAGGTTCTATTAATAAAATAGAAAAATGGGGTCAATTTGGTAGTGATGTACCAAGCGTTAAAGTAGGAGATTTAGATTATTATGCTGTAGATGGTGCTGTTCGTTACCACTTTGGTACTCTGTTTGGATTCTTAAGCCCTAACTTAGGTGTTGGTGGTGGTTACACTTGGATTGAAGAAGGAACTTATAATACATTCTCTGTTGAGAGAGGAAGAGATAATTTAGTAGGAGCTGGAACTGTAAATGGTGCTATTGGTTTAGATATCAATATTTCAGAGCATATTGCACTAATGCTAGAAACTAAATATAAGCATTCATTCGAAGAATATTTAACTTCTCATTTTCAACATAATGCAGGTATTAAAGTTAAATTTGGTGGTAAAGATACTGATGGTGATGGTGTTTACGATAAAGACGATGCTTGTCCAGAAGTTCCTGGTTTAGCTGAATTTAATGGATGTCCTGATACTGATGGTGACGGAATCGAAGATGCTAAAGATACTTGTCCTAACGAAGCTGGATTAGCTGAGTTTAACGGATGTCCTGATACTGATGGTGACGGTGTTCCAGATAATACTGATGCTTGTCCAACTGTTAAAGGTTTAAAAACTTTAGCTGGTTGTCCTGATGCTGATGGTGATGGTGTTGCTGATAAAGATGATAAGTGTCCAGATGTTGCAGGTCCTGCAGCTAATAATGGATGTCCTTGGCCAGATGCTGATGGTGATGGTGTGTTAGATAAAGATGATAAGTGTCCTAACGTTAAAGGAACTGTTGCAAACAATGGTTGTCCTGAGCCTGTATTACCTACAGTTGAAGTAATGAATAAATTAAATAGCTATGCAAAGACAATTTTATTCGAAACTGGTAAAGCAAGTTTCAAAAAAGCAACTTACCCAGTATTACAGTCAATCACTGCAATCTTAAAAGAATATCCAGATGCTAACTTCATTATTGAAGGTCACACAGATAGTGTTGGTTCTGAAACTTTAAACCAAGGTTTATCAGACTCTAGAGCTGGTGCTGTAAAAGGTTACTTAGTTGAAAATGGAATCGACCCTGCAAGATTAGAGTCAGTTGGATTTGGTGAAACAAACCCAATCGATACTAACAAAACTGCTGCTGGTAGAAGAAACAACAGACGTGTAGAAGTAAAACTTAAAAAATAAGTTTTAACTAAATACACAAATAAATAATAAAACGCTTCGGGAAACCGAAGCGTTTTTTATTTTTATAAAATGAAAACTTTTTTACATGATGTCGTTTGCCAATTAGATGTTAAGAATATAAATGCTTATACATTTATTTTTCCAAGTAAAAGAGCAGGTGTATTTTTTAAAAAAGAACTTTTATCACATATTTCTGGAACAGTTATAAGTCCATTAATTTTAAGTATTGAAGAATTTATAGAAGAAGTAAGTGGAACAATAACTATAAGCAATACAGTAGCTCTATTTATTTTATATGATGTTTATTTAAAAACTCCTTCTAAACTACCTAAAGATAATTTTTATGCATTTAGTAAATGGGCTCAACTTATTATACAGGACTTTAATGAAATAGATCGGTATAATATTAATTCTAGTCAGATATTTAACTACTTGGCTTCAATTAAAGAAATTGAGCATTGGTCTAAAAACTTAAACCAATCAGAGTTAATTTATAATTATTTAGAGTTTTGGAATTCTTTAGAATTACTTTATAATAATTTTAGTGAGACTTTATTAGATCAAGCTAAGGCATATCAAGGATTGGTTTACAAAGTGGCAAAAAATAATATAGATGATTATATTAAAGAGACTAATAAAACGCATGTTTTTGTTGGCTTTAATGCCTTAAATACCTGTGAAGAAATCATTTTTAAATCATTTAAGCAATCTGATAAAGCACTTTTTTTCTGGGATTTAGACGAGTATTTCTATAATAAAAAAAATCACAGCGCAGGAAAATTTATTCGTTCCTTCAAAGAAAACAACTTATTTGAAACTAACGATTTAACTAAATTACCAAATTATTATACTCATAAAAAAGATATTTCTATTTATGGCACACAAAAGAGTGTGGGGCAAGCAAAGTTGGTAGGTCAAATTTTAGATAGTTTAGATACTGAAAATATTTCTAAAACGGCTCTTGTTCTCGGAGATGAAAATTTATTATTACCAGTTTTGGGGTCAATCCCTAAATCGGTTAATAATATAAATATTACTATGGGTTTGCCATTAAATCTGTCGTCTTTTTATCATTTATTTCTATTAATATTCAACGTAAAATCTTCAAAAGAAACTCACATATTTTATAAAGATTTATTTAATATAATATCTAATGAATATTTGCGACCAATTTTTATTTCAGATTCAATAGATGTTGTTTTAACTAATTTAAAGCAATCTAACGAAGTTTTCTATACACTAGAAAAGGTTTGTTTATTTTTTCCTAAAAATGAAGATTTTCTGAAGGCTATATTTTATAAAGATAATAATGTTACTGATTCTATTCATCAATTTTTATTCATTATCAATGTATTGAAAGATGAATTGACTCTAAGACCTAATTCTGCTATTGAATTAGAGTATCTCTACAAATTTAATCAGGTTTTCGAGCAGCTTTTAGATTTAAATAAAACCTATAAGCATATTACATCTATTTCTATACTTTTCGAATTATTTAAAGAATTAGTTTCCAATGAAACGCTTGATATTAAAGGAGAGCCTTTACAAGGATTACAAATTATGGGAATGTTAGAATCTAGGGTTTTAGATTTTGAAAACGTTATCATTACCTCTGTTAATGAAGGGATTTTACCTTCGGGAAAATCTGATAATTCTTTTATTCCTTTCGACTTAAAAACGGAATACGGTTTACCAACATATACAGATAAAGATGCCGTTTATACCTACCATTTTTATCATTTATTACAACGTGCAAAAAACGTCCATATTATTTATAATACCGAAATGGATGCGCTTTTGGGTGGAGAAAAAAGCCGATTTATTCATCAGCTTGAAACGGAACAATTACATAATATTCAGCATCATATTTTGTCGGCAGATATTCCAACATATATTGAAACACCAAATCATATAATAAAAACGCCTTTAGTATTAAGTAGTATAAAACAACTAGCCCAAAAAGGATTTTCACCTTCATCTTTAACAAACTATATTCGAAATCCTTTAGATTTTTATTATGATAAGGTTTTGGGAATACAAAAGGAAGATAACATTGAAGAAGTTGTTGCAGCTAATACTTTAGGAACTATAGTACATGAAGTACTTGAAGTATTTTACAAACCATTTGAAGGTAAGATTTTAGAAGTCGAGCCATTAGAAGCTTTAAAGACTAAAATAGACGCTACGGTTTTAATGTATTTTGAAAAAATATATAAAAATGGTGATGTTACTAAAGGAAAGAACCTTATTATTTTTGAGGTTGCAAAGCGTTATGTTTTAAATTTTTTAAATTTTGAAATTGCCGAATTAAAAAATGGGCATGAGATTAAAATTATTGCATTAGAGCTTAAAAATGAAATAATTTTGGATGTGGAACCTTTGAATTTCCCTATTAAAATTAAGGGAACAGTAGATAGAATTGACGAATTTAATGGAATTACCCGAATTATAGATTATAAAACGGGTAGCGTTAAACAAGATAAAGTTAGGGTGATGAACTGGGAAGATATTTCCTTAGATTACGATAAGTACAGTAAACCATTCCAGATTTTAACTTATGCCTTAATGATGTCACAATCCGCTCCTTTGAAGTTCCCTTTGCAGGCTGGGATCATTTCATTTAAAAACTTAAAATCAGGTTTTTTACCTTTTCAAAAACAAATATCTTATGGTAAATATGATGATTTCATTTCACAAGAAACTTTAAACGACTTTAAACAGGAACTTTGTAAATTAATTCTGGAGATTTGTGATGAAAAAACAGATTTTGTAGAAAAAGAAATTAAGAGTTTTTCTTCATTTTAGTTAAATAAGCCAAGTTTGGTAAAATCCTATCATGATGTTTTACAAAAGGATTTGCAATGTCCCAGACATAACCAGCTAAAACCGAACAAATTTGACGCTTGTTTTCTAAATTATCGTCCGCATTAAAAAACAAGGTTTGTAAATTTCCAGTGTACCATTCCTTAACATAGCTTTTAAAAACATTAACCCCAGATTTTATATAAAGCTCGTAGTCTGTTTCCCAATTTACAAGGTCTCCTTTTAGTTGTAACGCTGTAAGTTGTGCTGCTTTTAGGGCAGATTCTGTTGCAAATGTTACACCACTCGAAAATACAGGATCCAAAAATTCTGCACTATTTCCTGTTAAAGCAAAACCAGTTCCATAGAGTTTGGTTGCCGATTTGGAAAACGCACACATGTCATAGGTATTAATTATAGGCTCACAATCTTTAAAACGCTGTTTGTAATGCTCAGACTTATTCAAGAAATAATTTAACTTGGTAAAGGCATCACCTTTCGTTTTTTTAATAGTTTCCTCGTTGCTTACCACGCCTAAACTGGTGTTTCCGTTAGAGAAAGGAATAACCCAAAGCCAAGTATTTAAATCTAAAACATCAAAAGTAATTAAAGTACCTTCTTTACCTTTTGGACGATTAACATCTTTTACATGAGTAAATACACTTGCATTAACCTGCACGTCGGAAGCTTTATTTAAAGTCATTTGGTTAGCCAATAATCGACCATAACCACTACAATCAATAATAAATTTTGCCAGAATTGTTTTTTCAGAAGCGTTTTTAATATGTTTTACCCGAGATGTTGAGCTTCCGTTAGGTTGTATATCAACATCCAATACTTCAGTGTTAAAAAGGACTTTCACGCCATGTTTTTCTAAAGTATCGGTTAGAACTTTATCAAATTCTGCACGAGGCACCTGCCAAGTCCAATCCCAGCCTTCTGTAAATTTATCGCTAAAATCAAATTCACAAACATCATTACCTCTAATAAAACGTGCACCATACTTTTTTTCGAATCCAGCTTGATTAATAGCATCAAAAAGTCCAACTTCAGTAAAATGCTCCATGCATCTTGGGAGCAAGCTTTCTCCTATGGCAAATCTTGGAAATTCGTTTTTCTCAACAACCAAGACATTGTAGCCTTTTTGCTTTAAATACATCGCCGCAACACAGCCAGCAGGACCAGCACCAATAATTAATATATCTACAGAGGGATTATCTTTCAATTTATAGGCGTGTTATAATAAAAATCTTAATTTTATCGAATAGAATTTAAAAGTACAATTTAGTTTTAAATTGAAAAACATATAAATGCTAAATATAAACGGAACCTTAAGCTTAAAAGATTTTAATACAGTAGTATTTAAAAATACACCGGTACAAATAGATGAGGATACAATGCTTGCGGTAAAAGCAAGTCATGATTTTTTAAAAGAATTTGCAGAAAATAAAATTATATATGGTGTAAATACAGGGTTTGGACCTATGGCGCAGTATAAAATTGAAGCCTCTAAAACTAAAGAGCTTCAATATAATTTAATACGTAGCCATGCGTCCGGCACAGGAGATGTGTTAGATGAAGCCTGTGTTAGAGCAGCTTTATTGGCACGTTTAAACACCTTGTCTCTAGGAAACTCAGGCATTCATTCTTCGGTATTAGATGTCATGAAAGCGCTGTTAAATAAAAATATTCATCCACTTATATTTCATCATGGCGGCGTAGGAGCAAGTGGAGATTTGGTGCAATTAGCACATATAGCGCTGGTTCTTATAGGTGAAGGTGAAGTGTTTTTCAAAGGAAAACGATTAGAAACCAAAGAGGTTTTTAATACCGAACAAATTAAGCCTATAGAGATTGTCCTTCGTGAAGGATTAGGATTAATTAATGGAACTTCTGTAATGACTGGAATTGGCATGATTAATTTAATTTATGCTAAAAAAATAATTAAAATTTCAACTCAATGTTCTTCGGCCATAAATGAATTGGTTCAAGCTTATGACGATCATTTATCCTTAGAACTGCATCAAACCAAAAAACATGGTGGTCAAAGTGAAGTAGCAGAGCAAATGCGACTTCATCTTAAAGACAGTAAGCTTATAAAACATAGAGCACAACATTTGTATAAGTCGAATGAAGATGTAGACATCTTCCACGATAAAGTACAGGAATATTACTCTATACGTTGTGTGCCACAAATTTTAGGACCTGTTTTAGACACTATTAATCAGGCAGAAAAAGTTTTGGTAGACGAAGTTAATTCGGCTAACGACAACCCGATTATAGATGTTGCAAATCAAAATGTATATCATGGAGGCAATTTTCATGGCGATTATGTTTCTCTAGAAATGGATAAATTAAAGCTAGTTATAACCAAAACCAGTATGTTGGCAGAACGACAACTAAATTATTTACTTAACTCTAAGCTGAATAATTTATTACCACCATTTGTAAATTTGGGACAACTAGGATTAAATTTTGGAATGCAAGGAGTACAATTTACCGCAACGTCTACCACAGCCGAAAATCAGACCTTATCAAATCCTATGTATGTACATAGTATCCCAAATAATAACGACAATCAAGATGTGGTAAGTATGGGCACCAATGCCGCCTTATTAACTAAAAAAGTGATTGAAAATACTTTTGAAGTATTAGCGATAGAAGTTATTACTATTATTCAGGCTATAGAGTATTTGGAAATTCAGGATAAACTGTCTTCAGAGACGCTTAAACTATATACGTCTATTAGAGAAATTGTTCCGGTGTTTAAAGAAGATCTTGTGATGTATCCTTACATTTCAAAAGTAAAAGCTTTTTTAATGCAGACGAATACTACTATTTAATATGAAAAAGATAGCATTAGTTACAGGTGGATCACGAGGCATTGGCAAAGCTATTTGTATAGAATTGGCAAAACACTTAGACCTTCATATTTTAATAAATTATAATTCTAACGAAGCTGCAGCAAAAGATACTTTAGCTCAAATTGAAGCTTTTGGTGGTTCTGCTGAAATATTAAAATGTGATGTGTCAAATGCTGAAGATGTAGAAAAAACATTGAATATCTGGCAGACGAACAACCCAGAACAAGGCATTTCTATACTCATTAATAATGCAGGGATTACAAAAGACGGTTTATTTATGTGGATGCCAGAAGCAGACTGGTCTTCAGTATTTAATACGAGTGTAAATGGGTTTTTCAATATGACTCAAAAGGTCATTCAACCTATGATGCTTCAAAAATTTGGACGTATTATAAATATAGTCTCTCTGTCGGGACTTCATGGTCAGGCTGGGCAAACTAATTATTCGGCAGCAAAAGGCGCTATCATTTCAGCAACAAAAGCATTGTCTAAAGAAGTGGCAAAAAAAGGGGTAACCGTAAATGCGGTAGCACCTGGTTTTATAACTTCCGATATGACCAAAGATTTAGACCAAACGCAGCTTAAAAAACAAATACCGGCAAATCGTTTTGGAGAACCAGAAGAAGTCGCTCATTTGGTCGCTTTTTTAGCCTCAGAAAAAGCCTCTTATATTACAGGAGAAATTATTAGCATTTCCGGAGGGATTTAAAATATACATTGGTTTAAATTAAACAATAATATGGCAGCAGAGTGGGACGGGAAATCTCGAGGTAGTGTGTTTGGCTTTAAGGTTTTTGTGTTTTTCATCAAAAACTTTGGAGTTAATGCCGCTTACGCTTTAATGCACTTGCCGGTTCCTTATTTTTGTTTGTTTTCTGGTAAAAATGTTCAAGGATTACGTTTTTATTTTAGAAAACGTTTGGGATATTCTTGGTTTAAATCAGCCCTTAGTATCTATAAAACCTACTATGTGTTTGGGCAGACGTTAATAGATAAAATAGCAATTTCGGCAAATCTAAGAGACTCTTATACATTTAATTATAATGGAGAACATCTTATTAAAGATGCTCTAGCAGAACAAAAAGGTGGTTTACTTATAAGTGCTCACATGGGTAATTTTGAGTTAGCACAATATTTTTTTAAAAACAGAATTGACAAGACTAACGTTAGTATAGTCATAACAGACCAAGACCATCAGGCTATAAAGGATTATCTTAATAAATACCTTAAAAAAGACGAAACACAATTTATTATTGTAAAATACGATTTTTCTCATATTTTCGAGATTAATGCAGCTTTGGCACAAAACCGTTTGGTATGTATTTCTGGCGACAGATATTTAGAAGGAGTAAAATGTATTGAAGGCAAACTACTAAATAAAACAGCTAAATTTCCGGTTGGACCATTCCATTTGGGTAGTAAATTACAAGTGCCTGTACTCTTTGTGTATGTATTTAGAGAGCCTAAAAAGAAGTATCAATTATATGCCGAAAGAGTTCAAGTGATTTCAAAAAGACCAGAGGATTTATTACAATCTTATACAGAAAGTTTAGAAAAAATGATTTCAAAATACCCGTTACAATGGTTCAATTTTTATAACTTTTGGGACGATGAAGCATAATTTGAACAATTTTACATTACCTATCAACTCATTATCGGAAATTAAACAACTCATTCCGCATAGAGCACCAATAATTATGGTGGATGGTTTGCTAGATTTTGCTGAAGGAAATGCGGAAACAACACTTACAATTGAACCCGAGAACCTATTTGCAGAAAATGGTTTTTTTAATGAAATGGGATTAATTGAACATATGGCACAAAGTGTAGCTTTATATACAGGTTTTAAAAATAAAGATAATTTAACGTCAGCAAAAGAAGGCTTTATTGCAGGCGTAAAGCAATTTAAATTAGAACAGTTACCTTTAGTCAATCAAACTTTAATAACTAAAGTTATTATCTTGTACGAAACAGAACAAATGGTGTTGGTTAATTTTGAAAGTTATGTAGGCGAAACTTTAATAGCAAGCGCCCAAATGAGTACTATTTTAAAAGATTAATATGAACCAGCTCACAGCAACGTTTCCCATACAAATCTCGTTTAGTGACGTCGACTCCTTAGGTATTGTTTGGCATGGCCATTATATTAAATATTTTGAATTTGCCAGAGAAGCATTTGCTAAAAAACACCATATCGACTACTTAACAGCAAAAGCTCATGGCTTTGCCTTACCAATTGTTAAAACCAACACAGAGCATAAACTAACTTTAAAATACGGGCAAAACCCAACAATTAAAGTAGAGTTGATCCCTAAAGAGTCAGCTAAAATAGTTTATAAATACACCATTTATAATGAAGACAACCAAGTAGTTTGTTTAGGCGAAACGACTCAGGTTTTTACTCATTTTGAAATTAACGAATTAGCTTTGGTTTTCCCCGAATATTATAAAACAGCTTTAAAACAAATGCTAAATGACTAAAATTTATTTGTCGCATAGCACTATTATTTCGGCTTTAGGGTTTTCTACCGAAGAAAATATACGCAATGTTGAGGCTAATATTTCAGGTGTAAAATTAATTGATGACACATCTTATTTTCATTCACCATTTTACGGATCTATCATAGATAAAGACCGACTACATTCCGCATATAAAAAATTAGAATATAACATGGAAGCTTCGGTTTTAGAACAAGCCATGATATGTTCTTTAGCTGAAGTTATTTCAGCTTCAAAATTAAAAATAAGCTCTAAAACAGGCTTAATTATTTCAACAACCAAAGGAAATATCAACGCGTTAAATAAGCAAGACCAAAGTTCTGCCTATTTAAGTGTTTTAGCTCAAAAAATAAAAACTGTTTTTGGTTTTAAACAACAGCCCATTGTGGTGTCTAACGCATGCGTTTCTGGTGTTTTAGCGCTTTCTGTAGCTAAACGTTACCTTTTAGAAAATGAATACGATAATGTTTTTGTGGTTAGTGGCGATTTAGTTTCAGAATTTATTTTGTCTGGGTTTAATTCCTTTCAAGCTATGAGTGCAGAACCTTGTAAACCTTACGATGCTAAAAGGAAAGGTATTAATATAGGCGAAGCAGTTGCCAGCATTTTAGTAACAAAAAGTACAGCTAATTTATCCGAAGATGCTGTAGAATTGTTAGGCGAATCGTCTATAAACGATGCCAACCATATTTCTGGACCTTCGCGGATTGGAGAAGGGCTTTCTAGAAGTATTACAATAGCTTTAAAAGAAGCTGGTTTAAAGGCTACAGATATCGATTATATTTCGGCTCACGGCACCGCAACACTTTTTAACGATAATATGGAAGCCGAAGCCTTTAATAGAATTGGACTTCAAAAAACACCAGTTAATAGTTATAAAGCGTATTACGGTCATACTTTAGGTACTTCTGGCTTGCTGGAAACCATTTTAGCCATGCAATCATTACACAAAAATACATTGTTTACCTCTTTAGGATTTACCAATTTAGGCACAAACAAAGCTTTAAATGTTATTTCTAAAAATAAAAAAACAACTCTAACCTATGCTTTAAAAACCGCATCGGGTTTTGGAGGTGTCAATACGGCAGTGGTTTTTAAAAAAATATATTAATTATGAAACAGAAACCTTTAAAAGCCGTAACGGCAATAGAAGAAGCACAAAAAATAGCATTTGCACCTTTTGTGTTTCAAACCACGGTAACGCTTAGAGATTTAGGGGTTTTAGATTATATTTTTAATCATAAAAATGAAGAAAACTCTATTACTAATTTGTCTGAGGTTTTAGATGTTAGTGTTTATGGTCTTGAAGTTTTGTTAGAAATTGCTGAAAGCGCCAATATTGTAAGTAAAAACGAAAAAAATGAGTTTGAATTAACCAAAACAGGCTATTTTTTAACCTATAACCAAATGATAAACGTTAATTTAAATTTTACAAATGATGTCTGTTATAAAGGATTACATCATTTAAAAGATTCTATAACCAATACAAAGCCAGAAGGCTTAAAGGAATTTGGAAATTGGGATACTATTTATGAAGGTTTATCTCAGTTAGATAAAAAAGTCCAAAAATCGTGGTTTGAATTTGATCATTTTTATTCCGATGGAATTTTTGATATGGCATTATCCATTGTATTTAGAAACCATCCAAAAACCCTTATAGATATTGGAGCTAATACAGGTAAATTTACCTTACAATGCTTAAATTATAATAAAGATGTAGCTATAACTATTTATGACTTGCCCGGACAATTAAAAGTAGCTTTACAAAACATTTCTAATGCGGGTTATGCTGATAGAGTTACAGGCGAAGAAATAGATTGGTTGTCTGAAAATCCAACGATACACCATACTGCCAATGTGTTTTGGATGAGTCAGTTTTTAGATTGTTTTTCTAAAGAAGAGATTCTGAAAATTTTAAAAGTTGCAGGTAAAGCCATGACAAAAGATTCGGAATTAATTATTGTTGAAACTTTTACAGACCGACAAAAATTTAAAAATGCACAATTTTCTTTACAAGCCACATCGCTTTATTTTACCGCTTTAGCTAACGGGAACTCACGGATGTATGATGCTTCGGTTTTTATACAATTAATTGAAAAAGCTGGTTTAACGGTAACCAAAGACCATACATTAGGTGACTATCATACACTATTAATTTGTAAGTTGAAGTAAATGGAGGAAACACCATTTTATATTGAATCTTATGTGTCTATAAAAGAAAGCAGTATTGCTTTTAATGGCAAGAATGTATTCTGTTCAGAAACTAAAGACCTTCAATTATTTTTAAAAAAAGCTTATAAAGCACGCATTTCAAACTATCCAAAATTTCATAAAATGGATTTGTTAAGTCAGTTGGCGCTTTTGGCTTCAGAATGTATTTTGAAACCGGAAAGTCATTCATCTATCAATAAAAATACCGCTTTAATTTTCGCCAATCATGCTTCAAGTTTAGAAACCGATAGAAAACATCAAAGCAGTATTACAGATAAAAATAACTATTACCCAAGTCCATCGGTTTTCGTCTATACTTTACCTAATATTTGTCTGGGAGAAATAAGCATTAAACACCAATTACACACAGAAAATTGTTTTTTGGTCATGCCTAGTTTTAGTCCTAAAGACTTCCTAATTCAAACCAATTACTTATTAAAATCGGGTAAAGCAGAAAAAGTTTTGTGTGGTTGGGTCAATTTAGATGCAAATAACTACGAAGCTTTCTTATATTTGGTGTCCAATACAGGTGCTATTAAGCATAACGAAACCGAAATTTTAGAATTATATACCAAATAATATGTCTTTACAATTAGAACTTAAAGAAAAAATCATTGAATTACTAAACTTAGAAGATATAGCTGTTGAGGATATTGACAATTCAGATGCTTTATTTGGAGACGGATTAGGTTTAGATTCTATAGATGCTTTAGAATTAATTGTAATGCTAGACAAAGATTATGGTATTAAATTAACTAATCCTAACGACGGAAAAGCGATTTTTCAATCTATAGATGTCTTAGCTAATTATATAAAAACACATAGGACCAAATAAACCACATAACGGTATTGCTGTTACCGGAATGGGTATTATTTCGGCAATAGGTCACACTGTTGAAGACCATAGAACTTCTTTAATGGCTTCAAAAAGTGGTATCTCTACCATTTCAAATTTTAAAACAGCACACGCTAATAGTATTAAGGTTGGCGAAATTAAAAAGACCAATTTAGAGCTTTCAAAAGCATTAAATTTACCTGAAAACCATAATTATACACGCACCGCATTATTGGGTTGTATTGCGGTAAAAGAAGCTTTAGCTCAAGCCAATATTAGTGATGTTTTTAACTATAAAACAGGTTTAATTAGTGCAACTACAGTTGGGGGCATGGATAAAAGTGAACTTCATTTTCCAGATTTTAATAGTTCAAAAAACGCCGAAAAATATATTTCAAGCCATCACGCTGGAGATAGCAGCAATAAAATAGCCAATTATTTTAATATTACAGAGTTTGTAACGACTATAAGTACTGCTTGTTCTTCTGCAACTAATGCTATTATGTTAGGCGCGCGACTTATAAGATCTGGTCAGTTAGATCGTGTTATTGTTGGCGGTACAGATCCGTTGTGTAAATTTACTATTAACGGATTTAAATCGCTTATGATTTTATCTGATGAGATTTGCGCACCTTTTGACGCCAATAGAAAAGGATTGAATTTAGGTGAAGCTGGCGCCTTTTTAATATTGGAATCTGAACGTGCAAGACAAGACAAACCCGTTTTAGCTTATGTTTCGGGTTATGGGAATGCTAATGATGCATTTCATCAAACAGCATCGTCAGAAAATGGCGATGGTGCTTTTTTAGCCATGCAAAAAGCATTGAAATTGGCTAAACTACAACCAGAACACATAGATTATATTAATGCTCACGGTACAGCAACCGTAAATAACGATTCGTCCGAAAGCGCAGCTATTAAACGTTTATTTACTCAAGTCCCAAAATTTAGTTCTACTAAAGCTTTTACAGGTCATACCTTAGCAACAGCTGGCGCAGTGGAAGCTATAATTTCCATTTTAGCCATTCAAGAACAGGCGGTTTTTCCCAATTTAAATTTTAAAAACCCTATACCAGAATTAGGGTTAATCCCAGAAACCAAGTTGGTTTCAGCAAAAATAAATCACGTTTTATCTAATTCCTTCGGATTTGGTGGTAATTGTTCCACTTTAATTTTATCTAAAGCATGAAAACCTGTTACATCAATAGTGCGGTTTCAATTTCTACTCAAGATACTTTTGATGTAGAAAAATTGGTATTTAAACCTTTAGATTATTCAAATTCTACAGTAAAAGCTAAATATCTAGAATTTAAAAAATTTATTTCACCTATAGCTTTAAGACGAATGTCTTCTGCAGTAAAAATGGGAGTAACTGCAAGTCAGTTAGCTTTGTCTAAAGCTGAAATTGAAGTTCCAGACGCTATTTTAACAGGAACAGGAATGGGCTGTATAGATGCTACCGAAACATTTCTGGAAGCCATTATAGCTAATAACGAAGATTATTTAACGCCAACAGCATTTATACAATCCACACATAATACCGTTGGTGCACAAATAGCTTTAGGCTTAAAGTGCAAATCTTATAATAACACTTATGTAAATGGCGCAGTATCTTTTGAGTCGGCTTTGTTAGATGCTAAATTGTGTATAGAGCTGGATGAAGATAATTCTATTTTAGTTGGTGGAATTGACGAAATAGGAGCTACTTTTAGTGATCTTCAATATAAAAATGAATTAAAAGATGACTCAGAAATTCGCTTACCTAAATCTGAAGGCGCTCACTTTTTTGGATTGTCAAATATTAAAAAAGAAAACAGCATTTGTTTAAAATCTGTTGAAGTACTTCATCATTTAAAAATTAATAGTATTGAAACCCATGCCATTTCAATTTTAAAAAAATGTGGTTTAGATGAAGTAGATGCCATAATCACCGGACATAAAAATGATGAATTTGACGTGTATTACGAGTCACTTTTAGAAAATACATTTCAAAACACCACGCAAATAGCGTATAAAGATGTGGTTGGCGATTATTTTACCGTTTCTGGATTTGCCGTATTTTTAGCACAATATATGTTAATAAATCAAACTATTCCCGAAGGACTTACGGTTAAACAGAATAAAGCAAAACCGTTTAAAACGATTCTGCTTTATAACCAAGAACAAGGACAAAATCATAGTTTTATACTTATATCGACATGCTAAAATTTAGACTGGCTTTTGTATTATTGGTTGTTAGTATTATTACGGCTTTGGTAATGTTTACAAACCACGTTTCGGTTGGCTTGTTTATGGGCACTATAATTTTACTCTGGATAGTCATCATTTTTTTGGGATCTATGTCAATGGGTTGGCAGTTTTTTTTAACAGCTAAAACAAAACATCCTAAAAGTAAAAAAGCATTTTTTGCCATTACGTTTGACGATGGTCCAAACCCAGAATTTACACCTCAAATTTTAGATATTTTAGAAAAACACAATGCTAAAGCCACGTTTTTTTTAATAGGAAAAGAAGCTGATAAATATTCGGGATTAGTAAAACGTATTATTAGATGTGGTCACGAGATTGGGAATCATAGCTATTCTCACAGCCCATATATTGGAGGTTTTAGCGCAAAAAAATGGTTAGCTGAAATTGAAAAAACAAATTCAGTTTTAAAGCAATATGCATACAATATGGTTTATTTTAGACCGCCATTTGGCATTACAACTCCACATTTAGCTAAAGCAATACAACACACCAACCTAAAAGTAATTGGTTGGAATAAACGTTCTTTCGATACGTTTTTTAAAAGCGAATCTCGTATTTTAAAACGTATAACAAAAGATTTAAAACAAGGCGATATTATCTTATTACACGATAAACAACCTAATTGTTTACCTGTTTTGGAACGCTTATTGCAAATTGCAAAACAGAAACAGTTACAACCCGTAACTATAAGTCAATTGATAAATGAAAACTAATAGTATAACCTTTTTTTTAATTGTTTTTTTAAGCTTTCAGTGCATAGCTTTTTCACAGCAAAATACACTAAGTCCTAAAGAGATTGCTGCTTTTAAAAAAGATGTCGCGTTAAAGGCTAAAAACACGAATACTCTTAGTAGTAATTTTACGCAAACCAAACAAATTAGTGTTCTAAATAACAGTATTATATCTACTGGGAAACTGGTTTACAAATCCCCTAATTTAGTGCGTTGGGAATATATTACACCAAAGTCTAACATCGCTATTTTTAAAGACAACTTACTATTAGTTTTTAACGATGGAAAACGTAAGTCTATAGATTTAGATTCTAATAAATGGTTTAAGCAACTAAACACACTAATTGTTAATAGTGTTACAGGAGATTTATTTGATGATGAAACATTTGAAATTGACTATTTTTCTACTAAAACAGGCTATTTAGTTGTGTTTAAGCCAAAAAATAAACGGTTAAGAAAGTATATGGCGCAATTTGAATTGACGTTTCCAAAGCATGAATTTGTAGTTAAAACAGTAAAACTAATAGAGCCTAATAATGATTTTACTTTAATTGAATTTAAAAACAGAGTCGATAATAAACCTGTTTTAGATACTGCATTTACCTTGTAATTATGGCTTTATTAGAAGATTTTTATAACCTAAACGCATTAAGCTTTGAAGGAGAAAGTTGTTTGAATTTTTCAATTCAAATTAACGCATCACACGAAATATTTAATGGTCATTTTCCTAAATTTAAAGTCACACCAGGCGTTGTCATGCTTCAAATAGTAAAGAATGTTTTAGAGCAAGAACTACATTGTAAACTTCAATTACAACAAGTATCGCAACTAAAATTTTTAAGTGTTGTAGAGCCAGATAAAAATAGTGAATTAAATTTTGAAGTCAGCTTAACTGCTGAAACCAATAAAACTTCCACTAAAATCTTAGTTAGCGTTCCTGATAATACAACTGTATTAAAATGTAATGCTATATTTGTCAAAAAAACATAAGATTTGCACGAAACCAACATCATAAAACAGACTAAAGCTCAATTAGTAGCCTTAAACTGTTGTGTGGTTTTGCCAACTTATAACAATCAAAATACCTTAAAACGTGTTTTAGATGGTGTTTTAAATTACACCACCAATGTTATTGTGGTTAACGATGGTTCTTCAGATAAAACGAAGGACATTTTAAATAATTATCCGCAAATAACTGCTTTACATCAATCTAAAAATTCAGGAAAAGGACATAGTTTAAAAATAGGTTTTAAACACGCCTTAAGCATGGGATTTGATTTTGCTATTACTTTAGATACCGATGGGCAACATTTTCCAGACGATATTCCAAATTTCACCAATCATTTAGAGCAATCTGCAAATAAAAATCAATTGATTATTGGCGATAGAAACATGAACAATGCCAATGTATTTGCGCAAAGCGCTAAAGGAAATCGTGTTTCTACCTATTGGGTAAAAGCTGTTACAGGTTTATCGCTTAACGATTCGCAATCTGGTTTTAGATTGTACCCTATAAAAGCCATGAAAGCCATAAAATGGCTTAAAATGACCAAGAAATTTGAATTTGAGGTCGAAGCTATTGTAAAAGCGCACTGGATTAATATTTCTATTACGCATGTGCCTATAAAAGTTTTGTATGATCCGAAAGAACGGGTTTCACACTTTAGACCATTTTGGGACATTGCACGAATTACGACCTTAATTATATGGTTTCTTTTAGTGAAATTATTTTATGTTATTCCTAAAAACTTCTTTAAGAAATTAAAAAAAAAAGGACTCAAACAATTTATAGCTGAAGATGTTTTATATACTCAGGATGCTCCAAAAAAGAAAGCATTCTCGGTAGCTTTAGGTATTTTTTTAGGCTTATCACCACTTTGGGGATTCCACACGGTTATAGTCATTTTTTTAGCGATGCTATTAAAACTAAATAAAGTTATTGCTTTTATAAGCTCTAACATAAGTTTGCCTCCATTTATTCCGCTAGTCTTATTGTTAAGTATGCAGGTTGGCAATTGGGTTTTAGGCATAAAAACCTATTATACCTTAGAGACCTTTACTAAAAACTACGATTTATTTCAAAATTTAAAATCGTATCTCATAGGTAGTTTGGTTTTAAGCACAAGTTCTGCTTTAGTTTTTGGACTGTTAAGTTATGGTTTGTTTTCATGGTTTTCACTTAAAAGAAGCGCCAGACATGCTTAATCTATTTTACAAATTCTATTTAAAGTTAAAAAAGAATCCTGTTGTTGGTACTGCTTTACTTTTTATGTTATTAATCGTTTTAGTTTGGCGTATTTTAAGCATAAGTTTTGCTGAAGATGTTTCTAAATTAATTCCTCAAAACGAAGACAATAAAACGCTTCAAAAAGTTCTAAAAACAGCTAATTTTTCTGATAAAATTATAGTGCATATTAGAAAAAAAGATGCTGTTTCTACTGAAACATTAACTAATTATGCCGAAGATTTTTTAGAGGAACTAAATGCATCCAAAAATCCATATATTAAATCCGTTCAAGGTTATATTGAAGAAGAGTCGTTATTTGAAACTTTAGATGTGGTTTACGAAAACCTTCCGTATTTCTTAACTGCGGAAGACTATCAACACATTGAAGCTAAAATGACTCCAGATAGTATAGCTGCTATTACCCAACAGAATTACGAAACACTAATTTCACCATCGGGCTTAATTGCTAAAAAAACCTTGGTTCGTGATCCTTTAGGTCTGTCCTTAATGGGAATTAATCATTTAAAATCATTGGGTTTTAACGATGATTTTAAAATAGTCAATGGATTTTTAGTTAATAAGAAAGAAACCGATGTGTTGTTATTTATAACACCTAAATTTCCAACCAGCGAAACTCAAAAAAACACCCAATTTAGCACTGCTTTATACAACTTACAATCTAAATTAAACACTAAATATCAATCCGAAATTACAGCGTCATATTTTGGAGGTGTTTTAATAGCAGTTGCTAATGCCAACCAAATTAAAACCGATGTTATTTTAACCGTAAGTTTGGCGCTAAGCTTGCTTTTAATGGTGTTTATCGTGTTTTACAGAAGTGTTTTTGTGCCAATTATTTTGCTTTTACCAACCGTTTTTGGGGCTTTAGTGGCTTTAGCCATTTTAAGCTTATTTAAAACTCAAATATCAGCCATTTCGTTAGGCGTTGGTGCGGTTTTATTAGGTGTAACTTTAGATTATGCTTTACATATTTTAACGCATTTACGTGCCCAACATACCATAGAAGACACTTTAAATCAGGTCACGAAACCTATTATTATGAGTAGTGTAACCACTGCTTTGGCTTTTTTCTGTTTGTTGTTTATCAATTCCGATGCGCTACAAGATTTAGGACTTTTTGCAGGATTAAGTGTATTAAGTGCTGCATTTTTTGCTTTGGTATTAATTCCTGTGTTATACAAAGCGCCTAAAAAGAAAACATTAGCCAAACAAACGCCTATTGATAAGTTTGCATCGTATCCATTCCATCAAAAAAAAGGATGGATTATTGGCTTAGTCTTGCTTTTAATTGGTAGTGTGTTTTTCTATTCTCAGGTATCATTTAATAAAAATCTGTCGAGTTTAAATTTTGTGCCTCAACATTTAAAACAAGCCGAAAAAGAGTTAGACCAATTAACCAATGCTTCAGATAAATCGGTGTATTTAGTGAGTTATGGGAATACTTTAGACGAAGCTTTACAACATAACGATATATTATTTTCAACATTAAAAAAGCAAAAGGCCACTAACAGTTTAGTGAGTTTTACATCGGTTACGCCATTAGTAAAATCTAAGCGCACGCAAAAAGAAGGTTTACAACAATGGACGACTTTTTTTAATGAAGAACGAAAGCAATTTTTAAAAGAGGAATTCATTTTAAAAGGCGAAGTTTTCGGTTTTAAACCCGAAACGCATCAGGCATTTTATAATTTACTCAACCAGCCTTTCAATATTCTTCATCTTGAAGACTTAAAAGGCATCGCTTCAATTTCTCCTGAAGATTTCATAAGCTCAAATGATCAATTCCATACGGTTACGACATTAGTCAAATTAAAAGACAATCAAGTCAATGCTTTTAAAGCTCAATTTAAAAATCAAAAAGGGACTATTTTAATAGACAGACAAGCTATTAACGAGGATTTGTTAGGACAATTAAAAAACAGCTTTAACACCTTAATGTTGTATTGCTTTGGAGCGGTTTTATTAGTGTTATTTATTTTTTATAGAAATATTAAGTTAGTTCTGGCAACTATTTTACCAATTGTAATAACCTGGTTAATTACCATTGGACTTATGGCGTTTTTTAATATTCAGTTTAATGTATTTAACATTATAATCTCAACCTTTATTTTTGGTTTAGGCGTAGATTACAGTATATTTATTACCAATGGTTTAATCAAGAATAATAAACAAGAAAACGCAGTGTTGCCAACGTATAAGACTTCGGTTATTTTATCGGTAATTACCACGTTATTAGGTGTTGGTATTTTATTTTTAGCCAAGCATCCAGCGTTGCAATCGTTAGCATTAGTATCGGTAATTGGAATAAGCACAGCGCTATTAGTTTCGTTTACTTTGCAACCGCTTGTGTACAATGTATTATGTAAATCGAAGAAATAATCACAGTATGGAACGTATCAAAACCACAGAAATTCCAAGAATAAAATCAATTTCTAAAGAAGATTTTATCACGCATTATTTTAAGCCTCAAAAACCGGTGATTATTGAAGATTTAGCCAAATCATGGCCAGCTTATAATACATGGAGTTTAGATTATATTCAAAGTAAAGCTGGCGACCAGATTGTGCCACTTTATAATAACGAACCTACAAAAGGACGCACTAATTCTGTAGTGCCTGCAAAAAAAATGAAACTATACGATTATATCGAGTTGCTTAAAACGCAACCTACAGATTTGCGTATGTTTTTTTATAATGTATTGCAAAAAATGCCGGAATTAACCAAAGATTTTAGCTATCCGGATATGGGATTAAAGTTTTTCAAAAAACTACCGGTTATGTTTTTTGGCGGGAAAGGCTCGAAAGTTTTAGCGCATTACGATATGGATTTAGCCGATTTGGTTCACTTTCATTTTCATGGGACTAAAAATGTCACACTTTTTGCACCAGACCAAGCACAATATTTATACAAAGTACCTTACACGGTACATAATTTAGAATGTATAGATATGGATAATCCCGATTTTGAAAAATATCCAATGCTAAAACAAGCGCATGGTTTACATGCCGAAATGAATCATGGCGATGCGCTTTACATGCCAAGTGGTTACTGGCATTATATTACTTACGAAAATGGCGGATTTTCCATTACGCTTCGGGCTTTTCCAAGAACTGTAAAAGGTTTAGCTAAGTTGTTTAAAAACCTTGTTTTTATGCGTACTTTCGAAAATATCATGCGACGTATTCAAGGTCAGAAATGGGTGGATAATAAAGAAGCCAATACCATAAAACGAGTGAACAAACGCTATGAAAAGGAATTTAAAAATCAGTAAAACCAGCGCTTTTCTCTTTAAAATAACGGTTGTTTTTGCAACCTTTATGTTAAGTTCTTGTGGAGTAAAAAAATCACTAAAACATCAACCTGACTTAAGTTCTTACACAACCAATACAGTAGAAAAAACACTTATAAACGATTCTACGTTTAAAGTAAATAAAAGCTTTTTAACTAAAAACAAGTTTGGGCTTTACGAGTTATATGTGGAAGGAAACGCTTACCAACGCGGATTAGATATTGGAGTATTAACCAAAGATTTAATGTACACACAGGAAAAAGTGTTTTTCGATAAAATTAAAACCTTAGTTCCAAGTGAAGGCAAACAGAAATTCTTACAGAAATTTTTGCACTGGTATAACCGAAAAATATACAAACACATTCCTAATGAGTTTAAAGCTGAAATTTATGGCGTATCGCGCTATGCTTCGGAAGATTTTAATGGTATTGCAACGCCATATTTACGCTCGTTATATTTACATGGCGCTCACGATATTGGTCATGCCTTACAAGATTTAGCTTTGGTAGGTTGTACGTCTTTTGCGGTTTGGGACGATAAAACTGAAGATGGCAATTTATTGATTGGGCGTAATTTCGATTTTTATGCAGGAGACGATTTTGCCAAAAATAAAATGATTGCATTTGTAAAACCAGATCAAGGTTATGCGTTTATGTCTGTTACTTGGGGCGGAATGATTGGCGTGGTTTCTGGGATGAATGTGGAAGGTTTAACGGTAACTATAAATGCTGGAAAATCTAAAATTCCATTAGTAGCAAAAACACCAATTTCCATTTTAACCCGAGAAATCCTTCAGTATGCGAGTACGATAGAAGAAGCTATTGAAATTGCAAAAAAACGAGAGGTTTTTGTCTCCGAATCTATACTAGTTGGAAGTTCTAAATCTAATAACGCGGTTTTAATAGAAGTATCTCCAAAGAATTTTGGCGTTTATAAAGTCGAAAATTCAAGTGAATTGGTCTGTTCTAATCATTTTCAAAGTGATGCTTATGCAAAAGATAACAGAAATTTAAAAACCATTAAAGAAAGTCATACCGCATATCGCTACGAAAGAGCAGAACAATTATTGGAAAATCATGATAAAATCAATCCAGAAAAGGCAGTAGAAATTCTAAGAGACACCAAAGGTTTAAACGATAAACACATTGGTTTTGGTAACGAAAAAGCGTTAAATCAGTTGTTAGCTCATCATGGTATTGTGTTTCAGCCTAAAGATTTAAAAGTTTGGGTTTCCAGTAATCCGTATCAGTTAGGAGCATTTGTGGCTTACGATTTACATACGGTTTTTGATGAATCGTTTCATATTTCAAACGACCAAAATATTTATAACGCAGATTGGGTTATTTCCAAAGATGATTTTGTGAACACGGAAGCCTTCAGACACTATGAAGCTTACCGCAAACAAGAACGTCTTTTAGAGCAGCAATTAGAAAACAATACAGTTAGTGCCACTCAAGACTTTTCAGCATTTATAAACCTGAATCCAGAGTATTGGAAAGCATATTATTTAGTAGGTTTGCATTATTATAATCAAAAAGAGTACGCAAAAGCTTTATCTTATTTTGAAACTTCTAAAACCAAAGAAGTTACCACGCTTTTAGATGAAGAACGCTTAGAGAAACTCATAAAAAAATCGAACCGAAAAGCTAAAAAATGATTCCAGACATTGAAACACAATCGGTTGAAGCCATTAAAATTTTTCAGGAGCAGAAGTTAGCTGAAGCTTTGCAGTATTTAGACGCTAAATCTAAGTTTTACAAAACACTTTTTAAATCTAATAACATTTCAATTTCTGAAATTAAAACGATTGAAGATTTACAACAGATTCCTGTAACCACTAAAACCGATTTACAACGCCATAATACCGATTTTATATGTGTGGATAAAACGGAAATTGTAGATTATAATACCACTTCTGGAACCTTAGGCGAACCTGTTTTTTTTCCTTTAACTGAAAACGATTTAGAGCGTTTAGCCTATAACGAAGCCATTTCTTTTGCAACCGCACAAGTAACCAAAACCGATGTGTTGCAGCTCATGACCACTATAGACAAATGTTTTATGGCAGGTTTGGCGTATTTTTTAGGAGCAAAAAAAATTGGCGCAGGAATTATAAGGTTAGGTATTGCATCTCCCGCACAGCATTGGGATAGTATTTTAAAATTTGAGCCTAATTATTTAATCGCAGTACCTTCATTTTTAATTAAATTAAAAGCATTTGCGCTGCAAAATAACTTCAACCTAAATGCAACCAGTATAAAACGCATTATTTGCATTGGTGAACCTATTCGTCAGGACGATTTTTCGTTAAATGCTTTAGGTAAAAAAATTACAGAAAATTGGAATGTGGAGCTGTTTTCAACTTACGCTTCTACCGAAATGGCAACTGCATTTACAGAATGTGAAGTCCAACAAGGCGGACATCATCATCCGGAATTAGTGATTGTAGAAATTTTAGACGAAAAAAATGAAACGGTAAAACCGGGTGAAGTTGGCGAGCTAACCATTACCACTTTAGGTTTAGAAGCCATGCCATTATTGCGTTACAAGACAGGCGATATGGTTAAAGCGCATACCAAGTTTTGCTCTTGTGGAAGACAAACCTTGCGTTTAAGTCCGGTTTTTGGACGTAAACAACAAATGATTAAGTTAAAAGGCACAACTCTTTATCCTCCAGCCATTCAAAATGTGTTAAACGATGTAGAGTTTGTTATAGATTATGTCATCGAAATTCACCATTCCAGATTAGATTTGGATGAGGTGATTATAAAAACACTATTGCAAAACCCATCTGAAGATCAAAAAGAAAAACTAATTAATGTTTTAAAATCTAAATTGCGAGTAACTCCAAAAATTGAGTTGGCGTCTGCAGAAGATTTATTTAAACTTAAACAAAGTAAAGGCGGCAGAAAACCTGTAACTATTTTAGACTATCGTAAGCAATTTTAATGGCAGATATTTCACTAAGACGAATTAATCAACTCGCAATTCCAGCCTTAATTGCCGGAATTTCAGAGCCTATATTATCTTTAACCGATGCAGCAGTAGTAGGAAATGTAGTCGTAAATCCTGTAGAGTCATTAGCAGCAGTGGGAATTGTGTCTACCTTTTTATCTATGTTAATATGGGTTTTGGGTCAAACGCGAAGTGCTATTTCATCTTTACTTTCTCAAGCTTTAGGCGCAAATAATCTGGAAAATTTAAAAGATTTACCAGCGCAAGCTATTTTTATTATCACCAGTTTAAGTGTACTGATTATTATCGCAACGTATCCTTTAGCTATACAGATTTTCCAGCTTTACAATGCAGAAAATCTGGTGTTGGATTTTAGTGTGGATTATTATAAAATTCGTGTGTTTGGTTTTCCTTTTACCTTATATGTTATTGCTGTATTTGGAGTGTTTAGAGGTTTGCAAAACACCTATTTTCCTATGTTAATAGCCATTACTGGAGCCGTGTTAAATGTGGCGTTAGATTTAGTTTTAGTTAATGGTATTTCTGGTGTCACGCCTGCCTTTCATATAAAAGGTGCAGCGTATGCAAGTATTATTTCACAAGCCACTATGGCTTTAATGGCAACCTATTATTTGTACAAAAAAACCAGTATTACCTTAAGGTTGAGGTTTCCATTTAATCCTAAAATTAAGGATTTTGTACTTATGATATTAAACCTGTTTGTGCGTACATTAGCTTTAAACGCCGCATTATATTTTGCAACTAGTTTTGCCACAAGCTATGGTAAAAATTATATTGCAGCTTACACTATTGCTATAAACTTATGGTTTTTAGGAGCATTTTTAATAGATGGATACGCTAGTGCAGGTAATATTTTATCGGGACGTTTATTGGGACAAAAAAACTATAAGCATTTATTACAATTAAGTCATAAACTTATAAAATGCGGTATTGTGTTAGGTCTTGTTATTGCTGCATTTGGTTTTGTAGCTTATAATTATATTGGTTTAATTTTCACAAAAGAACCACAAGTGTTAACCGAATTTAAAACCGTATTCTGGCTGGTTTTAGCAATGCAGCCTATAGCTGCAGTTGCCTTTATTTTTGATGGGATGTTTAAAGGAATGGGAAAAATGAAATACCTTAGAAACGTCCTTTTAGGATCTACATTTTTAGTATTTATACCTGTGCTTTACGTCTTAGATCTTTACGATTTTAAACTTTATGCAATTTTTATTGCATTTACTTTATGGATGGTAGCAAGAGGTTTACCATTAATTCTTAAATTTAGACACGATTTTATACCACTAATAAAATAAACATCATGGGAAATTCATTATTCGCTATACTAGCATTGGTTTTAATTATCATTTACTTTTACAACCGCATGCGTAATAAAAGATAACTAACGCGTCTTTAACCAACCTGTTATACTTAAACGTTTTGTATTAACTGGTTTTACTTCGTGTTCTATAATTTGACTTTCAAAAATTACCACTCGACCAGGAAAAGGATAAATGACTTTTTCGGTTTCTTGGTTATTTTCATTTAAATACAACACCAGCTCACCACCATTTTCAGGTTGCCAATCCTCATCGTTTAAATAACAAACAAAGGAGAGTTTTCGGCGGTCATCATTTTGAAAAGTATCGATATGGCGTTTATAAAACGTCCCTGTTGGATAAATGGCATAATGAAACTCTTTGTGCAATATCCCCATAAAACATGTTTTATTAAGGTAGGCAATCAAATCATTCAGCTTATTAAAAAATGGAAGTTCTCTAAAATTTGCTGTTTTTTCGTCCATCCATAAAATCACATCACCTCGAATATATTTGGCAACTACTTCGTTAACACGGTTTCCTATGGCAGCTTTCTTAAAACTTTCAGCTTCATATTTTATAAGCAGTTCCTCACGTAAAGTAGCAACTTGTTCAGCCGAGAAAAAATCTTCAACAATACTATACTTTTTAGTCGCAATATCTTTAATAATAGTTTCGTATTGCTCATTAATAACAAAATCTAATTGCTCAAAAAGTTCTGCCATATAAATAATTTTAATCAAAAGTAGGCTAAAAAAAAATTGCTAAGCCAAAATATTTACCTTTGTAGCGTAAACAAGCAAAAATGAGTCAAATTCGCATCACAAAAAAGTTCTCTTTCGAAACCGGGCACGCGTTGTATGGTTACGACGGGAAGTGTAAAAATGTACACGGACATAGTTATAAGTTAAATGTTACGGTAATAGGAACGCCAATTAGCGACCAAAACCATGTGAAATTTGGAATGGTTATAGATTTTACAGACCTAAAAAAAATTGTAAAAGAAGAAATTGTAGATGTGTTTGACCACGCTACTGTGTTTAACAAAAACACACCACACGTAGATCTGGCAAAAGAACTTAAAGATCGCGGTCACACAGTGCTTCTGGTAGATTATCAACCAACCAGTGAGATGATGGTTATTGACTTTGCCGAGAAAATTAAACAACGTTTACCAGAAAACATCAGTTTACATTCCCTTAAATTACAGGAAACCGAAAGTAGCTTCGCACAGTGGTTTGCAAGCGATAATGAATAGAATAATGGCGTTACCTAAAGGTCGTGCTGTACGCTAAATCTTTTTTTGCCATTTGCTAAAGCAAAAAAAGGATCCCGCTTCCATCACTAACGCAAAAAAATAAACCTATAAATTTCCTACATTTACCTCATGCAAATACCAGAAGGCAAAAAAATTTATTTCTCTAGCGATAATCATTTAGGCGCACCAACCATGGAGCAGTCATTACCGCGAGAGAAAAAATTTGTGGCTTGGTTAGATCATATCAAACACGATGCAGCTGCTATCTTTTTGTTGGGAGATTTATTCGACTTCTGGTTTGAGTATAAAACTGTAATCCCAAAAGGCTTTACCAGAACCTTAGGCAAACTTGCCGAAATTTCAGACTCAGGTGTTCCTATTTACTTCTTTGTAGGTAACCATGATTTGTGGATGCGTGACTATTTTAAAACCGAACTTAATATTGAGGTTTTTCATAAACCCAAGGATTTTACGTTTAACAATACAACTTTTTTAATAGGTCATGGCGATGGTTTAGGTCCAGGCGATAAAGGTTATAAACGCATGAAAAAGGTGTTTACCAATCCATTAAGCAAATGGTTATTTAATTGGTTGCATCCAGATATTGGCGTAAAATTAGCGCAGTATATGAGCGTTAAAAACAAACTCATTTCTGGAGACGACGATGCTAAGTTTTTAGGTGAAGATAATGAGTGGTTAGTTCAATACTGCAAGCGTAAAGAAAGTCAACAACACCGCGATTATTACGTGTTTGGACACAGACATTTACCTTTAGAAATTTCAATTAACGACACTTCTAAATACATTAATCTTGGCGATTGGATTCAGTATTACACCTATGGAGTGTTTGATGGAAATGTTTTAGAGTTGAAGGAGTTTAAGGGATAATTTTTTTCTCTATTTGCTCTCCACATTTTATACAAATTGCTTTTTTCTTGGTTTTCTGAACTTCTTCAATGTAAGCCGAACTTATTATTCCAGTAGGTAATGCTACTATACCTATTCCTAACAGTGCAATAATTCCACTTAAGAATTTACCAAAACCAGTTATAGGATAAATATCTCCATAGCCTACAGTCGTCAAAGTGGCAACTGCCCACCATAAAGCTTGTCCTATGTTTTCAAATGCCTCAGGTTGAGCTTCATTTTCTATACTGTACATCAACGTAGATGACAAAACTAATAGAATAAAAACCATGAAGATAGTTACTAGAATATCATTTTTAGTGTTTTTTAATACTTTTCCAATCATTTTAACTGACCTTGAGTGACGATTTAGTTTTAAAATTCTTAACAATCTGAAAAGCCTTAAAACCCTCACCACTCTTAAATCAATTTTGATAATATATGGTAAGTAAAATGGTAGAATAGATATCAAATCGATTAATCCTAAAAATGAAAAAATGTATTTTATTCTAGCTTTAAAAGGTGTTAAATTTTGATATTTTAAATCAGAAACCCATATTCTAATAATATATTCAATAGTAAAAAACACTATTGAAAAAATCTCAATAGAATAAAAAACGTCTTTGAAACGTATCCTTATATCTTTATAAGATTCTAAGAAAATACAAATTACATTAAGAATTATTAAAGATGAAATAAAGTATTCCAAAAAGGCATCACCTTTTTTTGTTCCTTTTTTGTCATCAAATAGTAAGTAGACATCTTTTTTAAAACTCATATTTATATCATTTTATTTATCATCTTCCTCCAAATTCAATCGTCTTAATTTAGGAAAAGCAATCCCTGTAGAAACTACCGTAATTAGGGTCATACATCCACCAAATACTACCGCAGTAACGGTACCCATCAATTTTGCAGTTAAACCACTTTCAAACGCGCCAAGCTCGTTAGAACTTCCAGTAAAAATACTTTCTACAGAAGATACGCGACCACGCATAGCGTCTGGGGTTTTTAATTGCATAATGGTTTGTCTTATAACCATAGAAATGCCATCTGTTACGCCACTAAAAAATAAAGCTAAAATAGAAATCCAATAAACCTCAGACAGACCGAAAACAATAATACACACGCCAAATCCAAAAATAGCTGCTAATAATTTGTAACCGGCATTTTTATTTAAAGGCATATATGCCGAAATAATCATGGTAATAAAAGCGCCAACCGCGGGAGCAGCACGTAAAAATCCGAAACCTTTAGAGCCAACTTCCAGAATGTCTTGTGCAAAAACAGGTAATAAGGCAACTGCGCCACCAAAAAGTACCGCAATCATGTCTAAAGTTATAGCGCCTAAAATGACTTTCTCATTTTTTACAAACAGAACGCCTTCTTTTAAACTTTTAAAAATAGGCTCGCCAATTTTAGGGTTATGGATGGGTTTCTTTTCAATATTTAATAAAGCTATTAGTGCTATAAGTGCAAAAACTACAATTAAACTCATAGACCAATGCACGCCAATTTTATAAATAGCAAAACCCGCTATGGCTGGACCTAAAACCGATGCCATTTGCCAAGTAGAACTGCTCCACGTTGCCGCATTGGTGTAGACTTTTCTGGGCACAACCAATGCTAGAAGCGAGAATATAGTGGGACTAATAAATGCGCGAACTAAACCACCACAAAATACTAAGGCATAAATAACATATAGGCTAGAATCTAAACTTGCATATTCCGGAAGAGTTATAAAAAATAAACCCGTACTAATAAGTAAAAAAGCCAATATACATTTAATAAGTAGCGTTCGTTTTTCTTTTTGGTCTACAATATGTCCCGCAAATAAAGCTAAGCCTACCGCAGGAATAACTTCCATTAAACCAATTAAACCTAAAGACCATGGATTTTTGGTTAAACTATACACCTGCCATTCTATGACGACAAATTGCATAGACCACGCTAATACTAATGCAAATCGAACCATTAAAAAAATATTGAATTCCTTAAATCTTAAGGCTTGGTATGGATCTTTTTTTGGCATTTGTGTTTTATTAAAATAGGTCTCGACTACGCTCGACCAGACAACTTAATCTTATTTTTCTGTTAATTTAAACTCTACACGTCGGTTTTTCGCTCTGTTTTCTTCGGTGTCGTTGGTAGTTATTGGAGCATCTGCGCCAAAACCAAACCATTTTATACGTTCTGGGTTTAATCCTTTGCTAATTAGATAATTAGAAACCGCTTCGGCGCGTTGTTCAGATAATTCTTTGTTTCTGCTATCTAAACCTACATTGTCTGTATGTCCGTAAATTGTGATGTTTAGAGTCTTGTTTTCTTCTAAATGTTGATATAATTTATCTAATTCTTCAATAGAATCGTCTAACAATTCCGCTTTATCAAAATCGAATAACACGTTTTTGAAGGTGTAAGTTTTTTCAAGCTGAAAAGTATATAAAGATACTGGCTCTATAGAAATATTATCAATATAATAATAGCTTTCTATAGGAAATAAATGCTTGTCAATTTTTAGTTTTTCGGTCTTTAAATCTGAATTAAAGTTTCCAAAGCATAAAAATTTTTCAAAACCACTAGCTACAAACTCTTTTTCCAAAGTCATCCACCTATCTTTTATATGATAAAATGGCTTGTATTTGAAATTCACTTTCTTGTAAGTAAAACTATCTATTGTAATATTGTTTATATCAATATAAGAATCCTTTGACGAACTTATGGCTTGATTGGTTAATACTAAAGCCAACTCGTTAATTGTAAAATTGGCTTTATCTGCTAAACTTATGCGTATTTTCACAACATAGCGTTTGTCCTTTATTAATGTGTCTTTTAATTCACCTTGTATATATTCCCTGTAATCTTTAAGTGTATTACGCATGTTTTCATAATAAACAACAATACCAGCATATCCGTTTCCATGCTGTGGATTTTGATATCCATGAGGGTTTTTATCGTTTAAAAAAGTACTACATGTATTATAATAATCACTCGTTCCCTTATTAGGTAGAGACCAACTAATTACATTATTATTAAATTGACTATTGTTTTCTGGACAAAACTTAAATTCTTCAAAACTTGGATTTTTAACCAAATTTTGCGCACTGCAGAAACTAAAGCTCAACAAAAAAATCAAATAATTTAATTTCATTTATTAGATAATTTAAACTCCACACGTCGGTTTTTAGCTCTATTTTCTTCGGTATCGTTTGTGGTTAAAGGAGCATCTGCACCAAAACCAAACCATTTTACACGTTCTGGGTTTAAGCCTTTTTGTATAAAATAATTAGACACTGCTTCGGCACGCTGTTCAGATAATTCTTTATTTCTGCTGTCTAAACCAACATTGTCTGTATGTCCGTAAATAGTTATGTTTAGAGTCTTGTTTTCTTCTAAATGTTGATATAATTTATCTAATTCTTCAATAGACACGTCTAATAATTCGGCTTTATCAAAATCAAATAACACATTTTTGAAGGTATAGGTTTTTTCAGGTTGAAATGTTAGGATCTCAATTGTTTTCTTATCTTCGATAGTAGCGGTTTTATTTTCAATTACCGATATTTCGTCAATGTAATAATAGGCAAAATGATCTTTCTTTTTTTTGAAATTTGGCTCTCTTTTAGTTACTGTGTTTTTATCAGAATTAAAATTTCCGATTATAAAATATTTTTCAAAACCTCTCGCCCTGTAAGTGGAAGACACTTTAATCCAGTTCATTTTGTCTGAGTAAAATTGCTTTGAATTGGTTTTTAATAATGTTGATTCCGATTTTTTTAAATTGATGTCAATAAAAGTACCATATTCATAGTCTGAGGCATTTTCCGAAACTAACATAATATCAATATTTTTTATGGATAGCATGGACTCTTCTGCTAAACTAATATAAAATGAAATCGTGTATTCAGTATCAAATTCTAAGATAGACGAGAGCTTTCCCTGAATATATTCTCTATAATTATCTTCGGATAATAGATAACAACCAACGTAAGAATTCCCTGATTTAGCTTCTTGAAACCCTCTGTAATTAAGAAATCCTTGAGTTTTGCTACTTCCTTTAAAATAATCGGTAGATCCGTAGTTTGGAGAATTCCATGATGTTACTAAGAAATCGAATTGTCCTATTGACTCTGGAGTAGATTTGCATATTTCAAAACTTGGATTCACTACCAAATTCTGACCATAACAGAAACCAACACTTAATAAAAATAATATGTTTAAAATTCTCATTCAGCTTTTAATTTAAACTCCACACGTCGGTTTTTAGCTCTATTTTCTTCGGTATCGTTTGTGGTTAAAGGAGCATCTGCACCAAAGCCAAACCATTTTATACGTTCTGGGTTTAAGCCTTTTTGTATAAAATAATTAGACACTGCTTTGGCACGTTGTTCAGATAATTCTTTATTTCTGCTATCTAAACCAACGTTGTCTGTGTGTCCGTAAATAGTTATGTTTAGAGTCTTGTTTTCTTCTAAATGTTGATATAATTTATCTAATTCTTCAATAGACACGTCTAATAATTCGGCTTTATCAAAATCGAATAACACATTTTTGAAGGTATAGGTTTTTTCAGGTTGAAATGTGATTTGTTCATCTTCAACTGGAGCCGATTCCACTTCAATAATTTCTACTTCATCTAAATAATAATAGGCAAACGCACGTTGCTCTATAGCTCTATGTTGGGTTACTTTGGTGTTTTTATTAGTGTTTAGGTTACCAACCACCATAAATTGCTCAAAACCTGATGCTTTATATAAGAATTCAACTTTTATCCAATCGTACATGAGTTGAGGTCCGTTTGCTAAATAATAAGTTTCTTTTGAAAATGAATTATTTTTTAAGGTGTCTAACTCTAAAACGCCATCTTTTAATTTTGGACCTTCATGTTTTTTGCCAAATAAAGTCGATTCGTTTTTAAGTCCGCCAGTTCGTTCTGCTGTAAATAAGGTGTGTACAGTATCTACGCTATGGCTTGAAAACTCAGCCAAACTAATATGATATGATACTTTGTAGGTTGTGTTTTTCTTCAACTTGTTCTGTAATTCTACCTGAACGTATTCTCTGTAGGAATTACCATTTTTTACTGCAAACAAATACATACCTGCATAACAATCGCCTGTTTTTGGGTCTTGATTGCCACGATAATTTCTAGCATTCATAGCTCGGCTTCTAATAGAAAAATAATCTGGTGTCCCTAAATTTGGACTTGACCAAGACCATACGTTATTATGAAATTCGCCATATGATAACGGACCTTTATGTGCTTCTTCAAAACTCGGGTTTTTAACCAGATTTTGAGCATGGATATGCCCAAAAAGAATGAGACAAACAAGTGTAAAGAAGATTTTCATAATTTTATGCTTTTATATCTCTTAGCTTTAATTGTAAACTTACGTGACCTTGCCATTCGTTTTCATCTACAGAATAGGCAGCTCTAAAGAATTGTTTATTTTTAATTACATCTAATTTATGGCCCAAATTAAAACCAATACAGACTAAGCTATTTTTGGTAGAATCATCTTTAACTGTAATACGTAAATGTTTATCGTCTTCGCCAACACACTTGCCATAACCGGTATCTTGTAGTTGTTCGCTCATAAAAATGGGTGACATATTTCCGGGTCCGTATGGCGCAAATTGTTTTAAAATGCGCATGAGTTTATCATCTACTTCACTTAAATTAATTTGCGCATCAATTTTTAATTCTGGCGTTAGTAAATTGGGGTTAATAGTGTTTTTAACTTCAGCTTCAAAAGCGTTTTTAAAAGCCTCATAATTTTCAGGTTTTAAGGTTAAACCTGCCGCGTATTTATGTCCGCCAAACTGTTCAATATGTTCAGAACAAGCTTCGAGTGCGTTATAGACATCAAAACCAGAAACCGAACGTGCAGAAGCAGCTAAAAACTCGCCACTTTTAGTAAACACTAACGTGGGACGATAATAAGTTTCTATGAGTCTAGAAGCCACAATACCAATAACGCCTTTATGCCAGTTTTCGTTATAAACAACAGTAGTAAAGCGTTTCTGTTCTTTTTGTTCTTCAATTTGCTGTAAAGCTTCAATAGTAATTTGTTTGTCGGCATCTCGTCTATCGCTATTAAAAGTTTCTATTTCGCCCGCATATTGCTCGGCTAATTCAAAATTGGTTTGTGTGAGTAAATCCACCGCATACATGCCATGTTTCATACGTCCGGCAGCATTAATTCGTGGCGCAATAATAAAAACCACATCGGTAATGGTAAGTGTATTTTTTTTAATTTGATTAATGATGGCTTTAAAACCAGCTCTCGGATTTTGATTAACAACCTGCATACCAAAATAAGCTAGAGTTCGGTTTTCCCCAGTTATGGGTACAATATCTGCACCAATTGCGGTCGCCACTAAATCTAAATACGGAATTAAATCCTCAATAGTTTCTCCTTTTGTTGAAGCTATGGCTTGAATTAATTTAAAACCAACACCGCAACCACAAAGCTCATCGTAAGGGTAATTACAATCGTCTTGTTTGGGGTCTAAAACCGCAATTGCGTTTGGAACTTGGTTTCCTGGTCTGTGGTGGTCGCATATAATAAAATCGATGCCTTTTTCTTTGGCATAGGCTACTTTTTCAATTGCTTTTATACCACAATCTAAAGCTATAATTAAGCTAAACTCGTTGTCGTGCGCAAAATCGATTCCTTGATAAGAAACCCCATAACCTTCTTGGTAACGATCCGGAATATAACTCGAGATGTTGTCGGAATGGGTTTTTAGGTAACTTGACATTAAAGCTACTGAAGTCGTTCCGTCCACATCATAATCGCCATAAACCAGAATTCGTTCATTGTTTTGTAGTGCTTTTTCAATACGATTAACAGCTTTTTGCATGTCTTTCATTAAAAAAGGATCATGTAAATCGCTTAACTGCGGACGAAAAAATGTTTTAGCCTCCTCAAACGTTTCAATACCTCTTTGGATTAACAGTGTTGCCACGTTTTCTTCAACATTTAAAACATTTTTTAAATGATTGATTTTATGTTTTTCGGGTTTGGCTTTAAGCGTCCAACGCATATATTTTAATTGAAAAGATGAATACTACTGAACTCAATTCAGTTTAAAAAAGTGTTAGTTCTTGTGATAAAAAGTTTGAATAGTAACCGCTGCGAATTGACGAAACATTTCTAACACTCCGCAATAAGTTTCAGCAGATAAATCTACTGCTCTTTGTAATTTTTTTTCATCTAAATGGTTTCCGTAAAAGTGAAAATTCATCTCAACTTTATCATAATATTTTGGATGTTCTTCAGTTAAATTCGCTTCAATTTCAATTTTAAACGTATCTACATCTAATTTCATTTTTTTAATTAAGGACGCCACATCTAAACCTGCACAACCCGCTAAACCGGAAAGCATCAGGGCTTTTGGACGGTAACCTTCATCATTACCACCATTTTCGGCACCAGCATCTATAAACAAATTATGCCCAGAAGGATTGGTGCTCTCAAACTTCATATTTCCTAGCCAAGTTGTAGTGATTTGATTTGTCATGTGTAACTATTTTTTTGTTTCTTGTAGAGTAAATTTAAGTATTCCAAAAATACTATATATAACCTTAAAAATATAAATAAATGCCATTAGTAACACCATTAAGTGCAGAACATGACCCGGAAACCAGAGAATTGGCCGAATTTTTTAATGAGACCTTAGGCTTTTGTCCAAATTCAGTTTTAACTATGCAACGTAGACCTGCCATTAGCAAAGCTTTTATTAATTTGAATAAAGCGGTTATGGCAAATGAAGGTAAGGTGACTTCTGCCTTAAAACGAATGATTGCCTGGGTTAGTAGTAACGCTACAGGTTGCAGATATTGCCAAGCGCACGCCATTAGAGCTGCGGAACGTTATGGAGCAGAGCAAGAGCAACTGGATAATATTTGGGAATACAGAACGCATCCTGCTTTTAATGAAGCTGAGCGTGCGGCTTTAGATTTTAGTTTAGCGGCAAGTCAAGTACCAAACGCAGTAGATGCAGATATTCAAAAACGTTTACACGAACATTGGACAGAAGGCGAAATAGTAGAAATGTTAGGTGTTATTTCACTTTTTGGTTACTTAAATCGTTGGAACGATTCTATGGGAACCACTTTAGAAAGTGATGCTATTGATAGCGGAAACCAATATTTAGGGAAACATGGTTTTGAGGTAGGTAAACACGTTTAAAATCCGTTATTGTTTATATAAAAAAGCCTGAATATGAAATTATTCAGGCTTTTTTTAATCCTCTTTTTTAAGCATTGCTTTTAAATCGTTGGTGTACGATGGATAGGTAAAAATTTGTTTTTTAAATTGTGCAGTGGTCATTTTTTGAGTTATAGCCATGCTTAAAATATTAATACACTCGTTACTTTCAGTGCTTAATAAATGGGCTCCTAAAATTTCATCGGTACGCTCGTTAACTAGAATTTTATACGCGTAAATTTTGGCATTTTGTTTTCGTGCATTGTACCAATCTGTAGCATCACCTTGATAAATTTTAACCGATTTGTATCGGCTTTTCGCATCGGCTTCACTTAGTCCAACACTAGACAAATTGGGCGAGGTAAAAACGGTAGAAGGCACTAGTGGATAACTAAAAGTTTTAGATTTAGCTTTAATAATATTATTGGCCGCAATATAACCTTGCAAGCCAGAAAGTGGCGTAAGTGGTAAAGAGGCACTGGACACATCGCCACAAGCATAAACATGAGACTGGCTGGTGCTTTGCATAAACTCATTAACGTCTACACCTTTAGATGATGCTTCGATATCTGCATTTTGAAGCTGAAGTACATCTGTAGAAGGCACCCGTCCGGCAGTATTGAAAACTTGTCTAGACTTTAGTGCCTTATGTTCTCCATTTTCAGAATAATGTAATCTGTAATTTTTGGTTAGTCGTTCTACTCGTGAAACATCTGCATTAAAAATAAAATTAATTCCATCCTTTTTTAATTTTTTAACGAGTAGATTAACCAGATAATCATCAAAAGCTTTTAAAGCTTTAGGGCCTTTTTCTATGATTGTAACTTTAGTGCCTAAAGTATTTAGCATACACGCAAACTCCATACCTACATAACCTGAGCCAATAAAAGTTGCTGTTTTTGGTAGTTTTTCTAAATTAAGTATGTCATCACTTAATTTTAAATGTTTTTCACCCTTTATATGAAGTGTTCTTGGGACTCTTCCGCTGGCAATAACAAAATACGATGCGGTAATTTTTTTACCTTCAACAGAAATGGTGTTCTTGTCAATAAATTCTGGAGATTGATGATATATATCAATGCCTAATTGAGTCAGATTTTTTTCTGTGGACTCTGGAACTTTAGAGGTAAATTTAGATTTTAATTTTTGAATTGCTTTCCAGTTAATTTTTGGAAGTTTTTCTATTCCTAAACCTTTTAAATGTCTGCTATAATCCAAAAGTTCAGAAAATTGGATAAGTACTTTTTTTGGGTCACAACCTCGGTTAGCACAAACGCCACCAAATTCCCGATTATCGCAAATGGCCACTTTAAGACCATTTTCGCAACAAATTTTTGCTGCAGTTTGACCCGCAATTCCAGTTCCAATTACAAAAACATCATATTTTTCCATTCAACAGTTTTATTAACGGTTTAAAGATTTAAGAACGTTCATTTTAGATTAATTAGTCTTAAAATTTTGTTACAAAATTTTTTTTTCTATTTTTACAGCTGATTTGAACCCAAATTATGAAAAGTATTAAAAATCTTTTGACCCTTTGTGTACTATTAACTTCAGTGATTAGTAAAGCACAGATTGGAGGTGGTAACCCACCACCGCCGCCTTTACAACCACCACCATCTGGTCCTGGTTTGCCAATAGACGGTAGTATTTTGATTTTAATAATTGCAGGCTTAATTTTTGGCGCTTATTTTACTATAAAGAAATTTAGAAAAAGTAACGCTTAATACATTTCTGTAAGTCTTTTTACATACTTTCCAATAACATCAAACTCTAGATTAACTTTTGTTCCAACTTTATAGCTGTGAAATAAAGTATTTTCAAAAGTATAAGGAATAATAGCGACACTAAATTCCCCTTTTTTAGAATTTATTACAGTTAAACTTGTTCCGTTTACAGTAATTGAACCTTTTTCTATAGTGACATTTTTTAATGCCGCATCATAGCTAAAAGTAAAAATCCAGCTTCCTTGCTCATTTTTAATAGCAGTGCATGTGCCAACTTGGTCGACATGACCTTGAACAATATGTCCATCTAACCTGCTCCCTAATTTCATTGCACGTTCTAAGTTAACTTTGTCTCCTTTTTTTAGTTCCCCTAAATTTGTCTTTTCTAAAGTTTCATTTATTGCCGTAACAGTATAATTACTATCATCGATACGAACTACAGTAAGACATATACCATTATGGGCTACACTTTGGTCTATTTTAAGTTCATTAGTAATATTACTGTGTATGGTTAAATTAAGATTAGAATCTGTTTTCTCTAAGGTCTTTATTTCCCCAAGTGTTTCAATTATCCCCGTAAACATGAAATTAAATGATTAAATTTGCCTTGTAAAATTACAAACATTAGTAAAATAATACATGGATAATAATAAAAATATAGTTGTAGGGTTTTCTGTTGGCGATTTAAATGGTGTAGGATTGGAAATTATACTATCCATTTTTGAAGATAAACGAATGCTTGATTTTTGTACACCAGTTATTTTTGGCTCACAAAAATCTTTAAACTTCGTTAAAAAGCATTTTAAATTTTCAATGCACTTTTTTTATGCTAAAGAATTTGACCAAATTTCTGAACAAAAAATTAATGTAATTACAAGTTATAAAGACGATTTTGAAATTAATTTTGGAGAAGAAAACAATAGAATTGGAGAGGTTGCTATAGAATCTTTTACTGCTGCAACTAAAGCTTTAAAAGACGGACACATTGATGTTTTAGTAACAGCTCCCATCAATAAATATAACATTCAGTCTGATGCATTTAAGTTTCCAGGTCATACCAATTATTTAAATGAACAGTTAGAAGGTCGGGCTTTAATGTTTATGGTAAATGATGGTTTAAGAGTGGGTTTATTAACAGATCATGTTCCTGTAAAAGAAGTATCTAGTCATATTACTTCAGAACTAATTCAGAATAAAATCAAGACAGTTTATGAGAGTTTACAAGCCGATTTTCAGATTTCCAAACCAAAAATAGCGGTTTTAGGTATTAATCCGCATAATGGCGATAATGGAGTGATAGGTAAAGAAGATGATGAAGTATTGAGACCAGCTTTAGAAAAAATTAAAAAAGAAGGAAAACTAGTTTTTGGACCTTATGCGGCAGACAGTTTTTTTGGATCAGATAATTATAAAAATTTTGATGCCATAATTGCATCTTATCATGATCAAGGTTTAATTCCTTTTAAGACACTTTCATTTGGGGAAGGTGTTAATTATACAGCAGGATTAAATAAAATTCGTACTTCACCAGATCATGGAACAGCTTATGATATCGCAGGAAAAGGTCTTGCAAATGCTAATTCCATGAAGAAAGCAATCTTTGAAGGGATAAAAATCTTTAATAATCGCAAAGAATATCAAGAGCTTACTGCTGACCCTTTAAAAACAGGCAAGAAAAAGATATAAACAAAAAAATGTTTATAAAAGTTTTAATTAAATAAAAAATTATATATTTGCAGGCTCAAAATAGATGTGATAATGAAGTCTTTAAAAGAATTTATAATCCCTTTTGTGGGTTTAAAAGCTGGAAAACATTATTTCAATTTTGATATAGACGATACGTTCCTACATTTTTTTGGATTTGACGATTTTAATTCGGCTGAAGTAAAAGTAATCATGGAGCTTGATAAAAAAAGTACTCTAATGGAGTTGTCTTTTACAGCAAGTGGTTATGTTAATGTAAATTGTGATGTAACCAATGAAGCATACAATCAAGATATCATTAATGATATGCAGCTTGTGGTAAAATTTGGTCAAGAATTTAACGATGAAAACATAGATATTCTTATTTTGCCACATGGTGAATATGAATTAAACATACAGCAATACGTATATGAATTAATTGTTTTAGCACTACCTGCTAAACGAGTTCATCCAGGTGTTGAAGATGGTACTTTAGAATCGGAAATTTTAGAAAAATTAGACGAATTAAGTCCAAAAGAGAAAGATATTATTGAAGAAAAAGACAGTACAGACCCGCGTTGGGATACTTTAAAAAAACTATTAACGGATAAATAAATACATCAAATGGCACATCCTAAAAGAAAAATCTCGAAAACAAGAAGAGATAAGAGAAGAACACATTATAAAGCAGTTGCTCCACAAGTAGCAACTTGCCCAACAACAGGAGAAGCTCACTTATACCATAGAGCTCATTGGTTTGAAGGTAAATTATATCACAGAGGTCAAGTTGTTATTGATAACTCTGTAGAAGAAGAAAACGCAGCATAACTATTATGCATGCATATAAATAAGCGCTCCTCTGTGAGCGTTTTTTTTGTGATTAATTTTTCTTTAAGTTAAAAACAACTTATTTTGCACTGTTATTTGTAAAAAACGGGCTTAAAAAGGTTGTTTTTATACTAAAACACTTAAAAATGAGTAAAATTAGTGCTGCTATAACAGCTGTTGGAGGATATGTTCCAGATTTTGTTTTATCAAACAAAGTTTTGGAAACTATGGTAGATACCAATGATGAATGGATTACTTCTCGAACGGGAATTAAAGAACGACGCATATTAAAAAAAGAAGGCGAAGGAACGTCTTACCTTGCTATTAATGCTGCTCAAAATTTAATAGAAAAAGCGTCTATAAATCCAGAAGAAATAGATTTGGTTATAGTTGCAACTGCAACCCCAGATATGCCTGTAGCATCTACAGCTGCATACACAGCTTCAAAAATAGGAGCTGTTAATGCTTTTTCATATGATTTACAAGCTGCATGTTCCAGTTTTTTATATGCTTTATCAACTGGAGCGAGTTATATAGAATCTGGACGCTATAAAAAGGTTCTTTTAATTGGAGCAGATAAAATGTCTTCTATTATCGATTATACAGATAGAACAACGTGTATTATTTTTGGAGATGGTGCTGGAGCTGTACTTTTAGAACCAAATACTGAAGGTTTAGGGTTACAGGATGAGTATTTAAGAACAGATGGAATAGGACGTGAGTTTTTAAAAATTGAAGCAGGTGGTTCTATAACCCCACCTAGTTTAGAGACTTTAAATAATAAAAAACATTTTGTACATCAGGACGGTAAAACGGTATTTAAATATGCTGTATCAAATATGGCCGGAGCGTGTACAGAAATTTTACAAAGAAATAATTTGACAGGAGACGATGTGGATTGGTTAGTGCCTCACCAAGCTAACATGAGAATTATCGATGCTACATCTAACCGAATGAATTTACCGGAAGAAAAAGTATTAAAAAATATCCATAAATATGGGAATACAACTTCTGCTACATTACCTTTACTATTAAATGATTTTGAAAAACAATTCAAAAAAGGAGATAATTTAATTTTTGCTGCTTTTGGCGGCGGTTTTACATGGGGCTCAATTTACCTTAAATGGGCTTATAACACTAACTAATTTAATAAATAACTTAAATATTATGGATTTAAAAGATATTCAAAATTTAATTAGATTCGTAGCAAAATCTGGTGCTAGCGAAGTAAAGCTTGAAACAGATGATGTTAAAATTACAATAAAAACGGGATCTGAAGAAACTACTTATGTGCAGCAAGTTCCTATGGCTACTCAAATGCCGCAAATGTCAATGCAGCAACAACCATCAGCGCCAGCACCAGTAGCAGCTCCAACAAGTAGTGCTCCTGCTGAGCCTGCTAAAGCAGATGAAGATTCTAAATATATTACTGTAAAATCACCAATAATTGGAACTTTTTACAGAAAACCTTCTCCAGATAAGCCTTTATTTGTAGAAGTTGGTCAAACTATTGCTGAGGGTGATGTACTTTGTATAATTGAGGCAATGAAATTATTTAATGAAATTGAATCTGAAGTTTCAGGTAAAGTGGTTAAAATTCTAGTAGATGATTCTTCACCAGTAGAATTTGATCAGCCTTTATTTTTAGTTGATCCATCATAACCCTTTAAAAATTCCAATGGACAAATCCTATCAAAACCCAAAAGAGGAATTAGGTACTTGGAATTTGAAATTTTTAATTTGAAAAGTTATGTTTAAAAAAATATTAATTGCCAATAGAGGAGAAATAGCACTTCGTGTTATTAGAACCTGCAAGGAAATGGGAATAAAAACTGTTGCAGTTTACTCTACTGCAGATGCAGAGAGTCTACATGTAAAGTTTGCAGACGAAGCCGTTTGTATTGGTCCACCGCCTAGTAATCAATCTTACCTTAAAATATCTAATATAATTGCAGCAGCAGAAATTACTAATGCTGATGCAATTCATCCAGGATATGGGTTTCTGTCTGAAAACGCTAAGTTTTCAAAAATTTGTGAAGAGCATAATATTAAATTTATTGGCGCTTCAGAATCTATGATTGATAGAATGGGAGATAAAGCAAATGCTAAATCTACCATGATTGCTGCTGGTGTGCCATGTGTACCAGGAAGTGAAGGCATTATTAAAGACTTTGAGTCTTGTAAAAAAATAGCTAAGGAAACAGGTTATCCAGTGATGCTAAAAGCTTCTGCCGGAGGTGGAGGTAAAGGTATGAGAGCTGTTTGGAAAGAGGAAAATCTTCAAGCCGCATGGGAATCTGCAAGAGCTGAATCTAAAGCAGCATTTGGAAATGATGACATGTATATGGAAAAGCTTATTGAAGAGCCTAGACATATTGAAATCCAAATTGTTGGAGATTCTACAGGAAAAGCTTGTCATTTATCTGAAAGAGATTGTTCTGTACAGCGTAGACACCAGAAATTAACAGAAGAAACTCCGTCACCATTCATGACTGACGAACTTCGTGAGAAAATGGGTGAAGCTGCTGTAAAAGCAGCAGAGTATATTAAATATGAAGGTGCAGGAACGGTTGAGTTTTTGGTGGATAAACACAGAAACTTCTATTTTATGGAAATGAATACACGTATTCAAGTAGAGCATCCAATTACTGAGCAGGTTATTGATTTCGATTTAATACGTGAACAAATTTTAGTCGCAGCTGGTGTGCCGATTTCTGGTAAAAACTATATGCCACAATTACATTCTATAGAGTGCCGTATTAATGCAGAGGATCCTTACAATGATTTTAGACCATCACCAGGAAAGATTACAACTTTACATGCTCCAGGTGGTCATGGTGTAAGACTTGATACTCACGTATATGCAGGATACTCTATCCCGCCAAATTATGACTCAATGATTGCTAAATTAATTACTACAGCTCAAACTAGAGAAGAAGCTATAAGTAAGATGAGACGAGCATTAGATGAGTTTGTTATTGAGGGAATTAAGACAACTATTCCATTTCATAGACAATTAATGGATCATCCGGATTATGTTTCTGGTAATTATACCACAAAATTCATGGAAGATTTTAAAATGAATAAGGATATATAATAATAAAGGCTGTTTTTTTTAACAGCCTTTTCTTTTATAAATTGGTTTCCACAAATTTTAGAACTTGTGGTACAGTTTGGTTGTTAAATGTTAACTTAATATACTTGTTGTCTTTTTCTTTTTTATATTCTAATTTACCACTTTTAATAGGGTAATTTCCCGTCTGACCTCGACAAAAACAAAGTCTTGTAAATACAACATTATAATTTTTTAAATCTTCATTTGAGACTGAAAAAGAATCTTCTAGATTTTTTAATTCAATCCAAATAAGCTCTGTGTAATCACTATCTTCCGCATCTATAGTATTCAATCTTTTGTATTCAAATTTTAAAACTATATTTTCTCCCTCAGTTGTATCAGTATAGTTATTGCCAAACTCATCCGTTTTTAAAAATAGATTAGTGTTTTCATACTTCGTAACCGAACACTTACCGTCGTCGGGACACCAATTGTTAGATGACATTATTTTATTTTCATTCAAATTTTCCTGTACGGAATCACAAGTAAATAAAACTGTAAACAATAAAATTGTTAAATATTTCATATATAAATATTAAAAATTGCTAAAAACCAATTAAATATATTAAGTTTAATATATTAATTTAACAAGTAAACTTATGAAAAAAAAATACTTAAAAAGTGTTCTTTGTTTATTACTATTAGTTTTTGGCTTCAATTTAAATGCTCAAAATTCTAGTTTATGGACAAAAACGACAAAAGAAAGAGTCTCTGTAAAAGAGCTTAACTTTAGAAAGACAGAGCCTTTTCAGGCTCAGTTTTATGACTTAAATATTATTGGTTTAAAGCAGCAGTTGCAAAATGCTCCACAAAGAAGTGTTGTTGGAAGCGCTTCAACTTTAATTGTAAAATTCCCAGTCGCTTCAGGTGTTTTGGAGCAATTTAAAATCACCGAAGCTTCTGTAATGGAAGATGCTTTACAAAACCAATATCCAACATTAAGATCTTATTCAGGAGAAAGTATTGAAAACCCCGGGACACTTATCCGTTTTTCGGTGACTAATAAAGGTTTACATACAATGTTATATTCTCCAAAAAATGGTACAGAATTTATAGACCCTTATTCTAAGGATGGAAAAAGTTATATTGTCTATTCTAAGAAGGACTTACCAGCGTTAGACAGCGGTTTTACATGTCATTATGAAAATACAGATGAAGATAACGAAAGACTTTCAAACGCAGAGTCACTTAATTTTAATGCTAACGATGGGCGTTTAAGAAATTTCAGAATTGCTATAGCAACAACTATTGAATATTCTCAATTTCATTGGATGGCAGCGGGATTAACTGCAGCAAGTACAGAAGCAGCAAAAAGAACAGCTGTATTTGATGCTATTGTTGTTACTCTTACGCGTAATAATTTTATTTATGAAAGAGATTTGTCAATAACTATGACTTTAGTAGCAAATAATAATGCCATTATTTTTATAAACTCGGATAGTTTTGATAATAATAACGCAGGAACTTTAATAAATCAAAGCCAAACTGTAATAGATGGAGCAATTGGTAGTGCAAATTATGATATTGGTCATACTTTTAGTACTGGAGGCGGTGGATTAGCTTCTTTAAATTCACCATGTGTTAATGGTAATAAAGCAAGAGGTATAACTGGCTTACCTGCTCCAGTAGGAGATGCTTATGACATAGATTTTGTTGCTCATGAATTGGGACACCAATATGGCTCGCCGCATACGTTTAACGGTAATGCGGGTAATTGTGCAGGAGGTAACAGATCTGCATCAAACGCTTATGAAGTAGGAAGTGGAACCACTATAATGGCTTATGCAGGTATTTGTGCTCCTCAAAATGTACAAAATAACAGTGATGCTTATTTTCACCAAAGAAGTTTAGTTTTAATATTTAATAACGTATTTAGTGGGGCAAGTACTTGTGCTAATCAATCTGTTACAGGAAATATAGCTCCCATAGCTGAAGCAGGAGTTAATTACACAGTGCCAATTTCTACACCTTATAAACTAACTGGAACTTCTACCGATGTAGATGGAACAGGATCTCATACATTTACTTGGGAACAATATGATTTAGGAGCTTCTGGAATTCCAGTAGCCACAAACACAGGTGGACCAATGGTGCGTTCTTTTGAAGGCACATCTAATCCAACAAGATTTATTCCAAATTTAAATAGCTTACTAACCAGTAATGGTGGTGGAACGACTTGGGAAGTTTTACCTTCTGTAAATAGAACCCAAAACTTTAGACTAACTGTTAGAGACAACGACTCTAGAGGAGGTAATACAGCTGTAGATAATATGACTGTAACTTTTAGCAATTCAGCAGGACCATTTCGAGTAACCTCTCAAAATGTTGTAAACAGCATAGTTTGGACTCCTGGTACTACAGAAACAATTACTTGGAATGTTGCAGGTACAAATGCAGGTGTTACAGCTTCTCCAAATGTAAATATTAGATTATCTACAGATGGTGGATTAACTTACCCTACAATATTAGCAACAAATACTTTAAACGACGGTTCACACACAATTACGGTACCAAATATAACTGCGCCATATTGTAGAGTTATGGTTGAAGCTGCGACTAATATTTTCTTTAATATTAATTCTCAAGACTTCGCAATAGGAAATTACACATATACAACAGTTAACCAATGTGTTGATTATACAATTAACCCAAATACTTCAGTGCCAGAAAGTAATACTCAATTCACAGTATTTAATATTAACGTTCCAGATTCTGCAACAATTACAGATGTTAATGTAGGAACAAATCTTACACATAATAATTCAGGAGATATTTTTATTGCAGTTATACCGCCTTTTAACACCACTCAAGTTAGAATGGTTTCGGGAGCTTGTGTTGGACCTCAAAATGCAGTTATTGTATCTTATGATGATGAAGGTGCAGCAACAAACTGTGCAGATACAGATAATAATGATGCTGTATTACCTGTAGAGGCTCTTAATGTTTTTGATGGACAAAATTCAGCAGGGAATTGGCGTTATTTAATTACCGATATAAATATTGGTGACGGTAACATTGCGACTTTAAACTCTGCAACCATTAATATTTGCTCTACATCTGTTGAACCAGTATTATCTACTTCAGATTTTACTTTAGAAGATGATGGATTATTAATATATCCAAACCCTAATAATGGTGAGTTTACCGTAAGTTTATCTTCTGCTAAATCTAATTCGGTTTCAATAGATGTATTAGATATTAGAGGACGTAAAGTTTTTAGTAATAACTTTGATGCTAATGGTAGTTTAAAACAAACTATTAATTTAGGTAAAGTTCAGTCTGGAATGTACTTAATAAGCGTGCAAGATGGAAACAATAAAATAACTAAAAAGATAATGATTAATAATTAATCTTATTTCTAATTATTATAATTAGAAAAGCCACACTTTGTAGTGTGGCTTTTTATTTTCAAAATAGAAGTTAGATTTAACTTTGACTTAGAAGACACAATTTAAGTTTATAGAATAACGGCTCGTTATTAAAATTTGCGCTTTAAAGCGCTTTTTTAATTAATAAAAAATAGCTTAACTTTACGTTCTACCTTAAAACTTCTAAGTATGATAATGCCTCAGTCTGAAAGCCTTGTGTTTTTTACACCAGAAGAAATAACAAGTATTACCGGTGCGCAGTTTTTTGACACAGGAATTTCTGCAGGATTTCCGTCTCCAACTGAAGACTTTTCAGAAAACAGAATGTCCTTAGATAATGAACTTATAAAAAATAAGGAAACTACTTTTTATGCTAGAGTTAGCGGTCAATCTATGATTGGTGCCGGATTGGACGATAATGATTTACTGGTAATAGACCGAAGTGTAGAGCCAGAAAACAATAAAATTGCTGTGTGTTTTCTTGATGGAGAGTTTACTGTAAAGCGCTTGCGTGTAGACAGTGAAGGAATCTGGTTAAAACCAGAAAACCCTAATTATCCTATTATTAGAATTAGTGAGGACAATAATTTTATTATCTGGGGAATTGTAACTAACGTGATTAAAAAGGTATAAGCTATTTAACTAAAACACCTTTAGCCTCCATTAAAGGAATGTTTTGTAAAGCCTTTAAATTAATGGTGTTTTTTCTAAAAACATAGGTTTTATCATACATCGTGTTTCCTTCAAAAAAGGAGACTTTAAAACGGTTGTTTAATGCAAATAAATCTTCCTGCATTAACTCAATTTTTGCGTAACTCTTTTTAGGTAAAACATCTAATTTTTTTCTAAAAACAGAGGTCATTTTTTTCTCAGAATACCCATCGGTAACAATAATGACCATATCTAAATCTACGTCCTTATCGTTAATAATATAAGCGTTCCAATCTTGTGTTTTATAAATGTCATTATACTCATTTACAACCGCAACATAAACATCTGTTATCACTGGAATTGTTATATCTTTTTTCACAAAAATAAGTGTTTATAGAGCCGATTTAAATTGTTCTAAGAAACGTACATCGTTTTCGCTTAATAGACGAATATCTCCAATCTGGTAAAGTAACATGGCAATACGGTCTATACCAACACCAAAAGCAAAACCAGAGTAATCTTCTGCATCTATACCGCAGTTTTTTAATACGTTTGGATCTACCATACCACAACCACCAATTTCTAACCATCCGGTTCCTTTGGTAATTTTGTAATCGGTTTCAGTTTCTAGACCCCAATACACATCTATTTCTGCACTTGGCTCTGTAAATGGGAAATAAGAAGGTCTTAAACGTATTTTAGACTTTCCAAAAAGCTCTGTGGTAAAATATTGTAAGGTCTGCTTTAAGTCGGCAAAACTAACGTCTTTGTCAATATATAAACCTTCTAGTTGGTGGAAAAAACAATGTGAACGTGCCGAGATAGCTTCGTTACGATATACACGACCTGGAGAAATAGTTCTAATAGGTGGTTTGTTGTTTTCCATATAACGTACTTGTACCGAGCTGGTATGTGTACGTAGTAAAATATCTGGATTGGTTTGTATAAAAAAAGTATCCTGCATATCTCTTGCTGGATGATATTCTGGTAAGTTTAAGGCTGTAAAATTGTGCCAGTCGTCTTCCACTTCAGGACCTTCACTGACGTTAAACCCAATGCGTGAAAAAATATCTATAATTTGATTCTTTACAATAGAAATAGGATGTCTTGCTCCTAAACTTATAGGTTCGCCTGGGCGAGATACATCTAAGTTACTTTGAGAAACCTCTTCTTTTTGCTCAAGTTCACTTTTAAGGGTATTAATTTTTTCTTCAGCAGTTTTTTTTAGGGTATTTATAACCTGTCCAAACTCTTTTTTCTGATCGTTTGCTACATTTTTAAATTCAGCAAAATACTGTTTTACTATCCCTTTTTGCCCTAAAAGTTTGATGCGATAGGCTTCAACCTCTTCTTTAGTTTGTGCTTTAAATGCTTCTGCTTCTGCAATTAGTTCTTTTATCTGATCTATCATAATCAATGCTGAATTTTTTCAGTACCTTAAAATGGTATACAAATTTACTGTTTTTTCTTTATTTGCGTTAGGGATTGAGCGTTTGTTTGAGCTCTTTTTTTGTTTTATCTGTGCCTTATGATATTTAAATTAAGTGTTTTTAAAAAAAAAAAAGCGAGTCGTGAAAGCCCGACCCGATAGGGTAACGCCATGATTTAATCTATAAACTTATTTTCTAAAAAATAGTTTACAATTGCTTCTTTCATTAAAATACTTTGTTCTCCTGCTTTTAAATGAGGTAGCGCCTCTATGGTTTTGTAGTGTGGCCATCCATCTTCATCTACAAAATCCATTTCATAATAACCATAAGGACTGAGTAGTTTGCAAATAGCAATGTGCATTAAATCCAGCTTATGGTCTTTTTTAAATTTACGGTCAAATTGCCCCAGTTCTTGAACGCCAATTAAGTAAATAACCGCATCCAAATCTAGTGTGTCTCCATCTGCAAATTGCTGTGATAACTTGGAAATAACAGCTTCCCAGCGCTCTTTTAGTTTTTGATCTCTTGACATAGCATTTTTAAAGTCGCAAAGTTAGGTTATATTTACCAAAATTTAGCATTATGTCGGTTTTAGATATTATACTTATAGCCTTAATTGGTTTTGGTTTAGTTCGAGGTTTTTTTAAAGGCTTTTTTGTTGAGGTGGCTTCTTTAGTAGCTTTGGTTGCAGGGGTTTATGGCGCAATTCATTTTAGTTATTTTGTGTCAGAATTTTTAGAGACAAAGACCGAATGGAATGAGAAAACCATTAACGTTACCGCATTTGCCATTACCTTTTTAATTATTGTATTAACTATAAGTTTAGCGGGAAAAGCTCTTACTAAGCTTGCCAGTTTAGCGATGCTGGGCATTGTAAATAAACTATTAGGTGGTGTGTTTGGTGGTTTAAAAATGGCTTTAATAGCCAGTATTTTGCTTATTATTTTTAGTAAGATGAATAGTACGATTCCTTTTTTAAGTGAAGAAGAGCTTGAGGACTCCACTTTGTATGAACCAATTAAAAGTTTAACGCCTTTAATTTTCCCTAATATTATTAAATCTGAAGATTCTGAAGAGCAACCGATTACGCCTGAAGAGGAAGAAACTGAAATAGAAGCAGAGTAATACTAAGTGTATAAAACAGAAAAGCGATTTAACTAAGGTGTTAAATCGCTTTTTTTATTTTGTAAGGTTACAATTATAGCATTTCTACTTTACCAGAATGTAAACTGTACACACCGCCAACAATTTTAATTTCGCCAGCTTGTTCCATTTCTTTTAAAATGGGGCTTTTTTCACGAATACGCTCAATGGTTAATTTTACATTGTTTTCTACTGTTTTGGCTACAAAAGCTTTGTTAGATGAGTTGGCTTCACCTTCAACTTCGTCTGCAGATTGTTTTACTGCAGGTAAAATGTTACTAAGTAAATGCGTAATATTACCTAATTCCACTCCATCGCAAGCAGCTTTAACCGCTCCACAAGCTTCATGTCCTAACACTAAAACTAATTTACTACCAGCTACTTTACAAGAATATTCTAAACTTCCTAAAATGTCTGTATTTTCAAAATTTCCAGCTACTCTGGCAACAAAAACATCTCCAATAGCTTGGTCTAAAACAGTTTCTACAGGAACTCGTGAGTCTATACAAGATAACACGACAGCTTTTGGATGTTGTCCATTTGTAGTTTGTGATATAAGTGAAGGATTATCTAATGCTTGTGCGTTATTATTTACAAAACGCTGATTACCTTCTAATAAATCGTTTAAGACTCCTTGAGGTGTTAAACCATCTTGTACTTCTTTAGTAATTGCTGTATTTTTCATAATTATATGTTTTTTATTTTTTAATTAAAGCATTTAAAAATTCACAAATGCTATGATGTTTATTTGATCTCGACTACTTGTTTCAAAAAATTGGTTCATATAGCCTAGTTCAAGTTTTACGTGTTCCGAAAATTTATACCCTAAACCACCATATAAACGATTTCTATCAAAAACAGCACTTTCTGTATTTAAGAATATTTCGTTATAGGCCGAAAGATATAATGGATTTTTAGCATCTTTTTTGTATTGAAGCGGAATATTTATTCCCAGAAAATATCGAAATCGCATTTTAAAATCATCTTCAACAAAACGTTGCTCAAACCTATACCTGTGTTGTAAACTTACTTTTGAAAGCTGTTGCTTAGTTATAAATTGCTGAAAAATTCGGTGTTCGTTCACACTTATTTTTTCATCACTTAGCCCCACATAGTTTTCGCTTAAAATATATCCGTAACCTAATAGTAAATTAGATTTACTTTCATTAAATGTATACCCAAATCCGGTTCTAAGTAATAATTGCTCCAAGTCTCCTACAGCATCATAATTTCTGTATTGCACTTCATGATGCCAATTCCATTTTTCATTAAGCTGCTTGTTACCTATATAAATAAGCCAGTTTCCTAACTCACTGTCTTGTGAAAAACTTAGTTTTGGTAAACTAATAAAGAGGCTAAGGATAAGCAGAGTTTTAAATCTAAATTGCATTAAGCTATTTTTTTAGGTTTTCCTTCCCTTGGTTCTAATTTAAAAAACTCAATAATGCTATCAGGATTTTCTACAATACCACGTTCCGAAATAATTTTAATATTAATGTTTTTCTGCTTGGCTTTAAATGCAAAATCTTCTAAGATTTCGATAATATCATAATCTAAAAACTTTGTGTTTCTTACATCAAGTTCTAGATATGTATTCTCTTTTAAACTATTTAATTCATTTAAAATAGCACCTTTATTTATAAAAGTCACCTCTTCGGCAAAAGTCATTTTTATTTTTCCATCATCTATATCTTCTCCTTCTTTATGCAAGAAGTGTGAATTTTGATAACTTTTTATAAGTACCACTACAATACCAACTAAAAGCCCTAAACCTATTCCTACTAACAAATCAGTAAAAACAATACCAATTATTGTAATAAAAAATGGAACATATTGCTTCCAACCTAAGTCCCACATTTTTTTAAATAGTGCAGGTTTTGCTAATTTATAACCTACAACCAATAGTATGGCTGCTAATACCGATAATGGAATCTTATTTAATAAATTAGGGATAAGTATTACAGAAATTAATAAGAAAAAACCATGTATAATTGCTGACAGTTTAGTGCGACCTCCAGATTGAATATTAGCAGAACTACGAACAATTACCTGTGTAATTGGTAATCCACCAATCATACCTGAAATAATGTTTCCAGTACCTTGAGCTAATAATTCTCTGTTTGTAGGAGTAACGTTTTTATTAGGATCTAGTTTATCTGTTGCTTCTACACATAGTAAAGTTTCTAAACTAGCTACTAATGCTATTGTAAATGCTGTTACCCAAACTTGAGGATTTGTTATTGCAGAAAAATTAGGGAATCTAAATTGACTGATAAACGAATCTAAACTATCTGGAACAGGCACACTTACTAAATGCGTTTTACCTATGCTTATTGTTTCGTTGTCCTGAGTTACCAGATAAAATATAATACCTAAAGCTACAGCTACTAATGGACCTTGTATAACGGTGAATATTTTAGCTTTTTTTGAAAGTATATTATCCCAAATTAATAGTATAGCTAAGCCCGTTAAACCTATAACAAAAGAACCAATCTGTAGGTATTCTCCAATGTTTAATATCTCTGAAAAAGTGTTTTCACCATCTAATTGAAAAAATGCCCAGTCACCTTCAGGATCTCTATCTAAACCAAAAAAGTGAGGAATTTGCTTTAGTATAATGATAATCCCAATACCGGTAAGCATTCCTTTAATAACTGAAGAAGGAAAGTAATACCCAATAATACCGGCACGTAATAGACCAAATAACAATTGAATAGCACCACCTAAAACGACTGCTACCAGAAAATTTTCGTAACCACCCAAGGTTCCAATTGCTGTTAATACTATAGCTGCTAATCCTGCAGCAGGACCACTTACCCCAATTTTAGAGCCAGATAAGGCACCAACGACTATACCGCCTACAATACCAGCGATAAGACCAGAAAATAGTGGCGCACCACTTGCTAAAGCAATACCTAAACAAAGTGGTAGTGCTACAAAAAATACCACTATACTAGCTGGTAAATCATGTTTTAATGTTTTAAACATATAAAATGTATTTATTTGCAATAATTAAAGTATTGCAGAATTAGAAATAATAAAATGTAATAATGTAAATTTTAAAAAGTAGTCATTATATCAGGAGGAGAAAACACCTGATTAATTTGCGGTTTTTGATACGATTTATAAAAATAAGCCGTAAAACCATTTGTTGTGTTTTCTTCAAAACAAACTTCATCTGAAGAATTTTTAATTAGAAAAATTTCTAATTCCTTTTGCTTTTCAGAGCCTTTTTCTTCTTCCTCTTCCTCGGAAAAATCTATAAGTAAGCTTTTCTCTATATCTAAATTAAAAGTATAATTTAAGGTAGGCAAAGTTAAATTTGCCATAAAAATGAATGAGAAAAGAAAAGAGACAACAAATTTGATCATTTTTTTACCTAAAGGGTAAAAATAAAATAAACCAAAGAGATATCTGTTAATTTTTAATTAAATATTAAAGAGATTTAATATCATTTTTTAAAATCCAACCCGATTTACCATTGGATAATTTAATTTTTTTCCAATTCTCTATAGTGTCTAAAACAGTAACTTTTGTTCCTTCATGTAGTATAAAGGCATCTTCACTTTTAAAATTAGCTTCAGTTTTAACCTTGCTTTCTTTAGAAAATACAATTGCAAAAGTTTTCATATCGATATTATTATATCTGTAATTGGCCACTCCTAAAGTAAATAGTCCAAAGAGTAAAAGCACAAACCCTGCAATAAAAAAAATCCGTTTTACCTGAGTACGCTCAGTAAAAAAATAAATAATTAAAGCGGATGTAAAGAGTACAGAGCATATAATAGCCAAAACAGACCATACCGTGGTGCTAAATGTTCTAGAAAAAGCATTCATATATTTGGTGTAGCCCATTTCGGGTAAAGTCTCAAAAGCATCTACCTTCATATTATTGGCAAATGCTAAATTTTGTAAAATATCCTTGTTATTAGGACTCAACTCGAGTGCCTTTTCATAATTATAGATACTTTGAGCAGTGTTATTTAATTTATAATGGGCATTACCCAAGTTAAAATATAACTCTGGAGACTCTTTTTTCAAACTCAATAATTGCTCATAAGTTTTTACGGCTTCCGAGTAGTTTTCGGTTTTGTAAAACGTATTTGCTTTATCAAAAAGTGCGTCTTCCTGACTAAACGATATGGTTGTAAAGAAAACCAAAATATATAATATGAGGTATTTCATAGTAACTCTGGTTTAATTAATTTCTTTATCTATTGAACTTATGGTCTCGGCAGCCTTATCATAATCTTGCTGCATAGTTACAGTTGTAATTGGTGAGTATCGTGCTTGTTCACAACTTTCTAAAATAGATATGAACTGCGAGATACTTTCTTTAGTAACATCTCTTTCTTCCAAAATTGCCACTATTTTTTCCTTACTCATTTCACTAGTCTCTATTCTAAGTTTTGCTTTTAAATAATTGTGTAATGCTTTTTCAAGTGCTAAGTAAAATGGCACTTTGTCTCCAAGATTACGTTTGGCAGCTCCTAAATATTTACGGGAAAGTCTACTTGCTTTTCTAGATTTGTTTCCGCTTACATCTGCCAAATAATCTTCGCGTTTACGGCGGATTATTAAAGCTAGAGGAATAGCAATTAATGGCAATAATAAGGCATTCCAAAATCCTGTGGATTTATATAAATGGGTTTGCTCTGTACTTGTAAATGCAGTTTCTGTTTTAATATCTAAAAACTCTTTTTGATTGTCTTTAGATTTAGGTGTCGCATTTTCTTCTACAACTGTATTTTCTGTTGCTAAAGGTCCATTAATAACATCTATAATAATTTCCTGAGAGCTTAAGGTTTTATAGGTTTCCGTTTTAGGATCAAAATAGGAAAAGTTAATACTGGGTAGTGGGTATTTACCTTTAAATTGTGGCACAATGGTATAGATGTCACTTATTTTACCTTGCATTCCGGAACTATATGTATTTACTTTTTCACCACGTTCTGGTTCATAAACTTCTAAAGAGCTAGGCAGATTAATGCCAGGTAATTCAAATAATTTTAAATTACCATTACCTGTAACTTCTATATTTAAGTTGAAAGATTCATTGGCGTCCAAACTGGTTTTGTCTGTTGTTGTTTTAAACGTAAAATCTCCAACCGCACCAGTAAAATTATCTGGTTTTCCTTCAAGAGGTAATGCTTTGACATCTACTATTTGCGTCCCGGTAGATATGGTTTTACGAACCTGTCTACTTAAAGGTCTTCCAAAGAAATCATATTGCCCGGTAGGAACATCTATACCGACATCTAAACTTAAAGGTTCAATTTTTAATTCGCCTGTTTTTTGAGGATATAATACAGCACGTCTTAAAATAACATAACGATATTCTTCCCCATTATATATGCCTTTAAAGACCTCTCGGGATTTTGTATCGATATTTTGACTCCAGAACCCATTAAACTCCGGATTATCTACTTCCCGCCAATTACTAACACTAGTTCTTGGGGCAACGTAAAGTCTATACTCTACCGTAATAGCTTCGTTTAAATAAGGTTTAGATTTTGAAAGATTAGCAGTAACGTGAATTTTATTATTAGCAATATAATCTGGATTGTTTGGATCCTTTGGGATGTCTATAGCTTTGGTGACGGTTATTTTTACTGGTGAGGTCTTATAAACCACACCTTCAACTTCTATTTCCGCCTGAGAAATGGTAAACGTTCCCTGACTGTTAGGCTGAAGAAAATAGCTATAGGTTTTATTAAAACTACGGACACCATTCATCCAAGAATGACTAACCGATTGGTTTGGGCCGCCAACTACTGTAAATCCATTAAAATTTGGTGGGATAAAATTATCGCCATCCTCATTCATTTCAAAATCTATACGTAAGCGTTCATTAACCCCTAATGTGGTTTTGCTGGCTTTAGCTTCAAATTGTACCTGAGCAGTAATCATACTGGTAAAAACCAGCATCATTAATAATAAGCCTATACATTTTGAGTGTTTCATTTTAAATCTCTCTGTAATTACCAATCTTTATCGGTTTGTACTTTTACACCTTTAGCCTGTTGAGCATTTACTTTTTCTTGAACTTTCTTTTCCTGATTGTTCATGGCTTCCAGTAAATTTTTTATTTGTTGAGGAGACAATTGTCCTTTTTGTGGCTGTTGCTGTTTTTTATCTTCATCTCCTTTTCCAGCATCTTTTTTCTCGTCTTTAGGTTTGCCTTGATCGTCTTTGTCTTTGTTTTCCTGATCTTTATTCTCGTCGCCTTTATCTTTTTGATTTTGGTCTTTTTGGTCCTGCTCTTTTTCCTTTTCGTTGTTCTCCTTTTTGTCCTTATCCTCGTTTTTTTCTTTATCCTTATTATTCTCACCGTCTTTATTTTCCTCCTGAGGTTTGTCGTCTTCTTGTTGTTTAGCACATTCTTTAGCTAAAGCGAAATTATAACGGGTTTCATCGTCTTTAGGATTATTTCTAAGTGCATTTTTATAAGCCTCAACCGCTTCTTTACACTTTTTTTCTTTCATTAAAATATTTCCAATATTATGAAAAGCTTTGTGTTTTTCATCTTTATCTACCGCATTTTTTGCAGCTTGTTGATTTCTATATAAAGCTTCTTCAAAATTTTCGTTTTTGTAATAAGAGTGCGCTAAATTATAAGTACCTGCAACGCTTGAAGGTTTACTTGAAATGGCTTTTCTATAATCCATTTCTGCTTCAATAAATTGATTAGAACTTATCTTATCGTTAGCAGAAACAATTAACTGTGTTGCTTTTTCTTCTTTTTTCTGAAGTGTTTTGTCTTCGTTCTGAGACCAAGATAATGTTGAAAAGGCGATACATATATAGAGAAAAAAATCCTTCATAATTATTAAATTTGGGGCGTTAAAAGTATTAAATGACTGAAAATGATAGCGTTAAAACTTTTATAAATTCTCGTTAAACAGATTAAGTTTTTTAAGCCATGCTGTTTTTCGGTCTAATAATAATAAATCTATTAGAACAAAAAGTAGACCAAAACCAAGAAACCATTGGAACTGATCTTCAAAATCGGCAAATTGTTGAGATTCAAGTTCTGAGCGGTCTAATTTATCTAATTCTGTTTTTATTTTATCAACTACTTTTTGAGTAGAAGTTCCGTTTATATAAAATCCGTTTGCAGCCTGAGCAATGTTAATTAAGGTTTCTTCGTCTAACTTTGTAATAACGGTTTCGCCATTTTTATCTTTTTTATAACCTTGTAATACGCCATTTTGTTTTAATGGAATAGGTCCGCCTTTTGTATCTCCGACACCTACGGTAAAAATTTTAATACCTTGACTACTAGCTTCTTCAGCAATTTCTAAAGATGCTTCGGTATGGTCTTCTCCATCAGAAATAATAATTAATACTCTATTTGTGTCTAGGTTTTCATCATAATAAGTTGTACTTAACTTAATGGCTTCATTTATGGCAGTTCCTTGACTAGAAAGCATATCGGTATTCATGCTTTGAAGGAATAATTTTGCCGAACCATAATCTGTTGTAATAGGCAATTGAGGGAAAGCTTTACCTGCATAGGCAATAATCCCCACACGGTCACTAGCTAAACTATTAATAACCTGAGTGACTAATTGTTTTGCTTTGTCCAGACGGTTAGGTGCCATGTCCTCTGCCAACATACTTTTAGAAACGTCTACAGCAAAAACAATATCTAAGCCTTCACGCTTAACCGATTCTAGTTTTGTACCCATTTTAGGATTTACCAATGCAACAATAAAACAGGCAAATGCTAAACACAATACTATAACTTTTAAGACTGGTTTAAAGGTAGATTTATTAGGGCTTAATTGCTTTAATAATGCTGAATTTGCAAATTTTTTCTGAGTCTTTCTTTTCCAAAATTGAAGTACTAAAAAACCTACTATTATTAATGGAATAATTAGTAAAGCCCAAAACCATATTTTTTCTTCAAATTGAATCATTTGTTTTTTATTCTATTAGTTTAACGCTTGCTTTATAAAGGTTTTAATGTTTAATTGTACCTCTTCAGAAACGCTATTATTTTTAACCCAAGTATGTAAATGACCTTTATAAGTCATTCCCAAATAATTGGCACTATTTTTAAATGGCATCTCAAATCCATCATAAAACGTGTTGTCGTTACTTATACTTACACTTAGCATTTTAAAGCCTCTTAATTTTCTACCGTAATCTGTTTTGTCATTTAAAAAATCTGAAATACGATCAAAAAACACTTTCAATAATCCACTCATACTATACCAGTAAATAGGTGTGACAAATATGATGGTTTTATAGTTTGTTACGATGTCTTTAAACAGCGGTTGAAAATCATCGTCTCTATTTTTATAATCGTAATCATAATGTCCAATCTGTAGTAAATTTAAATCCACCACATCAAAACCAGATTGGAGTTTTATTTCATTAACAATTTTACTGGTGTTTCCAGTGCTTCTTGAACTTGCTTGTATAATAACACCTTTAAACAAAACTTCTAAAAACTGTAAAACGCAACAATATTTCTACTAATAACAATAGCATAGCAATTAGTAATAACGGTCTAAATAACTCTTTATAACTGGTAAACTTTAATTCTTCAACATCTGTTTTTTCGAGCTTATTAATTTCGTCGTAAATGGTTTCTAATTTTTTATTATTGGTCGCTCTAAAATATTTACCACCGGTTTGTGCTGCAATATCTTTTAATAAAGCTTCATCAATTTCTACTTTTGTATTACCGTATTGAAATTGACCATTAGGCTTTAATCTTACTGGCGATAATGCCATACCATTTGTTCCCAGACCAATGGTATAGGTTTTAATACCAAACTCTTTAGCCAACTCGCTTGCAATTTTTGGATTAATAGATCCAGCATTATTTACACCATCTGTAAGTAAAATAATAACCTTGCTTTTTGCTTTACTGTCTTTTAATCGGTTAACAGAAGTTGCAAGACCCATTCCTATCGCAGTTCCACCTTCTATAATCGTATTATATTCAATACTTTCTAATGAACGTAAGACAATACTTTTATCACTTGTAATAGGTGTTTTTGTGTAACTTTCACCTGCATATTCTACTAAACCAATACGGTCGTTAGGTCTACCTTTAATAAACTCTGCGGCAACATTTTTTAAAGCTTCTAATCGGTTAGGTTTTAAATCTCTTGCCAACATACTAGCAGAGACATCTATTGCCATAACAATATCTATACCTTTTGTTGTTTTTGTTTTTGTGGTGGTATTAGATGTTCTTGGGCGCGCCAAAGCTGTAATAATAAATACCAAAGCTAACAGTCGTGCAACAAATAAAAGGTGTTTTAGTTTAGGCAGTAAAGAGTTTGATACATTAAATCCTTTTAAACTTGAAAGTTTTAATTCTGCAGTTTGATTTTTATATTTCAAAATATACCAAACTATGGCAAGTGGAAGTACCAGTAATAGCCAAAAGAATGATGGATTTAAAAATGTAACGCCTTCTAACATTAGTTTTCTTCGTCTTTTTTAGGTTTTAATTCTATAGAATCTATAATACGATCATGTATTTGGTTGAGATAAACATCATCTTTTAAATACGTGATAAATATTTGTTGTAATACTTGATCTTCTTTTGAACTAAACGTTAGTATAGTAAAATTACCATAAACATAATTTTCAGATCCTTCTTTTATAGGACGTTCTAAAGTACCTTTAGTTTCCAAACCTTCAGCACCATTTGGTGTTGTAAATTTTTTATTGGTTGATAAGATATTTCTTGCGCCACGCGCTTCTAGTTGTTTAATGCTGCCTTCTACCGCTTTTTCCATATCAATCTCTGGTTTTTCTTGAGGATTGTTTGGGCTTTGCGCTGCATTAGCATCAGTTAAAAACTGAGTAGTTGTTGTAGTAATTAAAAATTTTTCGTCTAACTCGTATTTAAAATGACTCATTTTTAGTTTTGCAACCATATCTTTTGGTAAGCTCAGTGAATCACGTTTTAAAACTTTTGGAGTTTCTATAGTAATAGGAGGAAAGCCATAATCACTTTTAACCCATTCGTCTTCCAACAATAATTTGGTTTCTTTTCTAATTATGGTATCTACGGTATAGGCAAACCCATACTTTATACTAAACATTGCAAATGTTGCTACAAACAAGACAAAAATAACGCAAGCAGTTAATATAATATTATACTGGCGTTTTTTACGTTCTTCTTCTAATCTGTACTTTTCGTCTAAAAGTTTTTCTTCTTCTGAAGGCTCTGGTAGTGCTTCTTTAACATGGTCAATTTCTTCATCTACAACTTTTCGGTCTAAAATAGCCATTTGCTTATCTGGTGCAGATTTTGCAAACTTCACTAAATCCGCACGTTTTAAGATACTTTCTAAATTGCGTAATGAAGTTTCGCTTAATTCTATTTGATGCGCTTCACGAAGTAAGGTTAATTTCGTAATTAATTCGTCTGTAGTACTTTCTAAAGCTCGATCATAAACTTTTTCATCTAAATATTTACGAATGGCTAAAGTTAATTCCGAATAATAATCTTTATAGGCATCTTGCTCTAAATAACCACTTTCATCTAATTTTTTTAAAGCCAATTTTGCACGGTCATATGGTGGTAATAAAGCTATTTTTTCTTCTTCGGTTAATGGTTTTTTACGCCAGATAAACCAGTAAATTAAAAATCCAACTAAAGCAAGAATAATAATGGCTAATACTACATATAACCACCAGTTACTACTTGGCGCTTCTACTTTAATTAGAGGTTTTATATCGTATAGGTTTTGTTTGGTCGTATCTACAACTATAGGATTTATTTCAACTAAAATAGAATCTAATTCTACAGTTTTATTAGCTATAATTACCTTTTGTTTAGGAATTACATAACGTCCAGAGTCAAATTGCGTAAGTCCGTATGTTTTAATAAGCTGGTATTTAGCATTTTTTTTAACCGTATCCGTTTTATAGGACTCAATCATTTCAAGAGGCTGAAAGGTTTGACCTTCAGGAAAAACAACATAGTTGGTTGTGTCAGTTTCTACTTCTATTTTATAAGTGATTTCTTCTCCTATTTTAATAGATTTTACGTCTGTTGAAGACTTTACCTGACTAAAAGAACCTATAGAAAAGAGCGCACAAAACAATAGCAAAACCCAATGTTTGGTTTTCCTTATTTCAGAATTTAAAAGTCGTAACTTGTTATTCATAAATGGTTTTATCTTCTTTTAAAATAGCCTAATAATTTTTTTACATAACTCTCATCTGTACGGCAGTTAATAGCACCTGCACCAGATTTAGCAAAAGTGTCTTTATAAAAGTTAACTTTTTCGATGTAATACTTGCTATAATTTTGTCTAACCGTTTTAGAACTGGTATTAATAAGTTGAAGGTCTCCTGTTTCCTGATCCTGCATTTGCACAACCCCTAAATTTGGGATAGACTCTTCATGCTTATCATAAACACGTATGCCTGTTATGTCATGCTTTTTGGCAGCAATTTTTAAATTTTGCTCATAATCTTCAGAAATAAAATCGCTTAACATAAAAACGATTGCTTTCTTTTTCATGACATTAGATAAAAATTTAAGTGCTTCCGATACGTTGGTTAAAGTACTTTTTGGCTGAAATTCTATAAGTTCCCGAATAATTCTTAAAACGTGAGAACGTCCTTTTTTAGGAGGAATATATAATTCGATTTGGTCTGAAAATAAAATAAGACCAATTTTATCGTTGTTTTGTGTAGCTGAAAAAGCCAAGGTTGCCCCAATTTCAGTCACAACATCTTTTTTAAGTTGCTGGTCGGTACCAAAAAGTTCAGAACCGGATACATCAACCATTAACATCATGGTTAATTCCCGTTCTTCTTCAAATACTTTTATGTAGGGTTCGTTATAACGAGCGGTAACATTCCAATCTATATTTCTTACATCATCTCCAAACTGATACTGTCTTACTTCAGAAAACGTCATACCGCGACCTTTGAAGGTCGAATGGTATTCGCCACCAAAAATATGATCGGACAAACGACGTGTCTTAATCTCTATTTTTCGTACTTTTTTAAGTAATTCTTTAGTATCCATTTTCATTGATCAATTATCAATTATCGAATTAAGAGTAGTTCAATTAACATCCTCAAATAAAATTTTGATATATGTTAACTGTAAATTGATAATTGATTACGGTACTTCAACCACATTTACAATTTTGGTAATAATGTCTTCTGAAGTAATGTTTTCTGCTTCAGCCTCGTAGGTAATTCCAATTCTGTGTCTTAACACGTCGTAAATAACCGCACGTACATCTTCTGGAATCACGTAACCTCTTCGCTTAATAAAAGCATAGCATTTAGCGGCTGTTGCTAAATTAATACTACCACGCGGAGATGCTCCAAATGAAATTAAAGGCTTTAAGTCGTCTAATTTATATTTTTCAGGATAACGCGTTGCAAAGATGATATCTAGAATGTATTTTTCAATTTTTTCATCCATATAAACTTCTCGTACAGCTTTTTGAGCCGATAAAATTTGAGAAACAGATACTACAGGATTTACAGTTGGAAAAGAACCTTTTAAATTGGCTCTCATAATTAATTGTTCTTCGTCCTGTTTTGGATAATCAATAACCGTTTTTAGCATAAAACGGTCTACCTGAGCTTCTGGTAAAGGATAAGTTCCTTCTTGTTCTACAGGGTTTTGGGTAGCCATTACTAAAAAGGGCTTGTCTAGAATAAAGGTTTCGTCGCCAATGGTCACTTGCTTTTCCTGCATGGCTTCTAAAAGCGCACTTTGTACTTTAGCTGGAGCACGGTTAATCTCATCGGCTAACACAAAATTGGCAAAAATAGGTCCTTTTTTTATCGAGAAATCATTTTCTTTAATGTTGTAAATTAATGTACCAACTACATCTGCTGGTAATAAGTCTGGTGTAAACTGAATACGGCTAAAACTGGCGTCTATAGCTTTAGATAAGGTGTTAATGGCTAATGTTTTTGCTAAACCAGGTACTCCTTCAAGTAAAATGTGTCCTTGTCCTAAAAGTCCAATTAACAAACGCTCTACCATGTGTTTTTGACCTACAATAACCTTGTTCATTTCGAGCATAAGCAAATCTATAAAAGCGCTTTCTCTTTCTATTTTTTCATTAATCGATTTAATATCTACTGTAGATGTTTCTTCCATTTTCTTATAAGTTTAGGGCGAAAATTGTATAACTCGTTTCAACCCTGCAAATAATTAAAAAAATGACTTACATGCTGTTAACAATTGGTTAAAAAAAATCCAGTGGTAGTTTAACCACTGGATTTTTTATTTATTATAATATTTATTTATTGAAACGTAATCGGATCTAAAGTTGTTGTTTGGCCAACTTCCACAGTTACGTTAGTAACTATAACATCAGGGAATCCTAACGAACTATCTGCATAAGCTGTTACAGTGTAAGTACCACTAGGTAAACCAACTAAAACATATTCTCCTAAATCATTTGCATATGTTGAAATGGTTTCAATTCCATTTGTTGCTTCAATTAAAACCTGAGACTGTAATGTGTCAAAATTATCTATTGTTCCAGAAATTACCCCTGTCTCCGCTTCTACACTTGCATTAATTACTGGTTTTAGATTGATATTACTTGTATCTGGTGCTAAAACTACAGAAGCATCAACATCAAAATCTAATAAAAAGGTATAGCTAATATTTGGTAAAACAGGCTGGTTTACTTTTATCTTTAATCCAGACTGCTGAGCACTTGGGGTATTAAGTGGGTAAGTTTGTCCATCAATTACAACACTGTTGTCTGTACCTAAAATTAAACGTATTTGATTAAGTGTTCCAGATGGAATTTCATAATCATCAGCTAATAAAACATTAATTCCTCCGGTTAATTCTAATAAATCATAAATTCCAGGGTTGATTGCATTAATACTAATCCATCCGCTATCATCTTCGCTATCATCATTTACTTTAATCATAATGTCTTCAACGTCTACATAAACATGCTCGTAATCTCCAGGTGCATCTACAAGTTTAACACTCATGTAAGCACTTCCTCTTTCAGGTGTTGTACTACTATCATCATCACTACAATTAAATAGCGTTAATAAAATAGCTACAAAAAAAAGTTTATTGAATAAATTTTTCATAATTGTTAGGTTTTTGTTCAATCCAAATTTAGGTTAGAATTCTCTTTACAAAATATAGATTCAAACTTTTGTAAAATATTTAACCAAAAGTGCCCTTTGTTAACTAAATTTAACCTAACGAAATATTAAAATAAGTTAATAATCTTAACTAACAAGTATAAATAACATGAGCCAAACAGCCTTAATAACAGGAGCTACAAGTGGTATTGGAAGAGCAACTGCATTTGAATTTGCCAAGCATAATATTAATTTAATTATTTGTGGACGACGTGAAGACCGATTAGAAACCATAAAATCGGCATTAGAAAAATCTACCAATGTCCACACCTTATGTTTTGATGTGAGAGATAATGAGGCTGTTAAAAAAGCTATAGCATCTTTGCCTGATGCTTTTAGTAACATTGATGTATTAATTAATAATGCAGGAAACGCTCATGGTTTAGATCCTATTGAAACCGGAACTATAGACGATTGGGATGCGATGATGGATATTAATGTGAAAGGCTTACTTTATGTAAGTAAAGCGATTATACCTCAAATGACTAAAAGACAAAGCGGACATATAATAAATATCGGTTCTAGTGCAGGAAAAGAAGTGTACCCTAAAGGGAATGTGTATTGCGCCAGTAAACATGCAGTTTTAGCCATTACTGAAGGCATGCGTATCGATTTAAATCCTTATGGAATAAAAGTTGGTGCTATTAATCCTGGGATGGTAGAAACGGAATTTTCTCAGGTACGTTTTAAGGGCAATGAGGCTGCTAATAATGTTTATACCGGTTTTAAAGCTTTACAGGCAGATGATATAGCGGAGATTATTCAGTTTGTAGTGTCAAGACCATCTCATGTTAATATTGCGGATCTATTGGTTTTTTGCACTGCACAAGCAAGCAGTACTATAGTAAAGAAAGATTAAATGATTAATAAACGACTTCTTATTAAAAATCTGTTAGCTCATAATAATGAGAATACATTTTTTGATAAAAAGTTGAAAATTGATATTGGATCTAAAGAAGGTAAAGGAAAATTGTTGAAGCATATTTGTGCTTTGGCTAATAGTAACCCAAATAATAACTCCTTTATTGTGGTTGGGGTTAAAGATGAAGATAACGCTATTGTTGGAGTCGATTTTTTTGACGATAGTAAAATTCAAAATTTAATAAATGCATACATTACTAATGCTCCAATAATTACCTATGAAAATGTGCCTTTTCCACATTTACCGGAAGATAAAGTCGTTGGTTTAATTAGTATAAGACCTGTAGATGGTCTAACCTCACTTAAAAAAAACATTTGGAAATATTATGGTGGCGCTGTCTTTTTTAGAGATGGTAGTATAAGTATGCCTAAGGTTTTTGATATTGAAATTAAAGACGTTAATTCTTCTATTGTAAAAGCCATAGAAAATAATTCTCAAAACAATATTGAGTTAACCTTAAATGGGGTATTCGACTTTTTTAAAGCAAGGCAGGAAGTTAATCCTCAATATAAAGTATTTAAAGAGTATTTTGTAGTATGCTGGTCTGGATTAGAAAAGAAAGTCAAGCATGAAGTGTTTTACTCAAGAGTCGATATTGAATTAATTAATGAGCAAGTGCGATTGTTTTTTTCTGCTTTAGATGAAGTGTCTATAGAATACTCAAATGATAAGTTTAGTATTGTCGAATATGTAAAACTTGGACTTCAAAATAACTTTAAATATTACAAACTAGAAGAGACCACTATTAACTTTGGCGATAACGCACAATATTCTATTCATACTAAACTACTTTTTGAGCCGCCACAATTCGATAAAAAAACCTTGCATCATATATATAACGCTAACAATTCGCTTTTTGATAAGTTGAAAAATAGTGTGCCTTTAAACCCAAATGACGAAGCAGATTTAAAAAATCTATCAGACATTTATTTGATTTGCTATCTCAATGGTTTTGAGGATGCATTGCAAAAGCTCGAAGAAGCAAAACCGCTATTAAAAGCTTATAATACTTCTATTTACGACGCTTACAAATTAACGATGCGTATACTTAGAAAGGTAAAGTATAATTAGTATTAGTTTAGTGATAATTTTTGTAATAATTTATTAATTATTGTAGTACGAAGGTCTTTTAAACATAGACCTTAAACCCACCGCATATTTAAGTCCAAAACCAAAATTATGATACTGAATATTATCAAAACGATTTTTAATTTCTGGTGCTGCCTCTATTCTTAAATTATCGTTTCTAAACGAATAGCTTGCAAATAATGAAAAATTTCGAGAGAAATTATATCTTAAATAAGCAGTAAAGAGTATCACATTTGCAATGTCTGTTTGTGATGTAAAATTACTGTTATTAGATATAGTATTATTATAATTTGCTCTACCTAATGGTGAAAAACTTACACCTAAATTAAACTGTTTATTAAATTCAAACTCGTAACCAAGTTCTAAGTACAATAAGGTGATATTTGTTTTATCATATTCACCAACTAGCGTTTTGTCGGTAACTTCAGCTTTATTGGAGTTTATAAAACCACCTATAAAGAAACGGTCGTAAACAAAAAGTTGAGCTCCAAAGTTAAACCCAAAAGTTATATCGGTTCCGTTTTGAAAAGCCGTATTATTTCTTTTTATTGGAGCCAATCCTCCAATTGTAAAAATAGCATAGCGCTGTGTGGTATTTGCTCTTATACTATCTTGAACTTCGGTGGTCAAATCATCAAAATCTTGAGCTTTTAAAACTAGAGAAAACAAGAAGAAAATTGCAATTACTATTTTGCTTTTAGTAGTTAAAATTAAACTCATAATCTGCTTGGTCTATGGTTAGTATTTCGGTTTGTTGTGGTTGTCCGTTTATTGAATAGGTGAAGGTAATTTCTGAATTTACTAAAGACGTAAAGTCTATAGAATCATCTGGATTGTTATCATCCAATGTTCTAACTATTTGAAGAATTTCATGGCATTGCGATAACTCTTCATCTAAAGCCTCTTCAAAAAAAACGTCTCTACAAAATGTATCTCTATAGCTTATACTATATTGTAATTCTGTGCTTGACGCGTTTGTTCTATTGATATTAAAAGTGACCTCAGATTTCTCACTTAGAATAACGTTTCCTACATTAATTGTTAAATCTGTCGGTTCAAAGTTGGCAATATCTGTCTTGTAAGAATATCTAGAAAATGCTTCTTCCCCAAAAACCTCAACACTAAACGAATCGGTTATGGGATATAATGTAATTAACGTAAACGTACCGTCCGGATTACTAACTGTTCTTGCTAATAACTCGCCACCAGAACCATTAAAACCTAAACCTGGTGTGTCAAACTCATTGTTTCTTCCAGAAAAGACACCAATTTCAGCATTTGGAATACTTTCATTGTTCTGATTAAGAATCGTACCTTTTACTAACAATCGTTTGCTATTAGCGAGTGGAACTCTATCTTCACAACTAATCAGCATTAGTAAAAATCCTACTGTAAAAATAAAGCTTGGTATAAATTTCATTTTTGGTTTATTAATTTGTTTAACCTATAGATACAAAACTATTTATATGGTTGCGTCTATTTTGAAATAAAAACAATTTTTTTAAAAAGTAAGAAAAATGAAGTCTAATTAAATAAAGTCTAAACTATTAAATTTTTTAATTAAAATAGCGGTATCATCAACGTTTAACCATTTGTTTAAGATTGTAGCATAAATTTCTCTAAAATCAATGTCGTATTTAATATCGCCATTATCATCTAAATCTTCTAGTGTAGCTAAATCATTATAAAAACCTTGTTTTTTAAGTTCATCACCAACAACAAACACATTATTTGCTGCTCCATGGTCCGTACCTTTAGCGGCATTTTGACTCACACGTCTGCCAAACTCTGAAAAGGTTAAAATTAAAGTGTCTTTAAAAGTGCCATTTTGTTTTAGGTCATTTACAAAAACCTCTAGACATTCTGCGTAGGTTTTTAATAAGCCACCTTGCCTTTTTTCTTGGTTAACATGTGTGTCAAAGCCATCTAAAGAAGTATAAAAAATTTGTGTGTTTATATTAGAATTAATAAGGTTAGCAGTGGTTTTTAGCTGTTTGCCAAAATTAGAGTTTGGATAGGTAATTCTAGTGTCTTTTATAGTATTTTTTTCATTTATATATTTAGCACTAGATTTTGCATCGGTCATGGTTTTGTATAAATAACCCAAATTGTGCTCGCTTAAATGTACATCGGTTTTTTGTCTTAAAAGCTGATTAAAAAATGGGTCATTAGAAGCCTTAAAAAAAGCTTCTGGATTTTTTGTTGCAATCCCATTTAACTCTTTGCCTTTTAAGGCAAGACTCAGACTGTCATCTAACTCAATTGCTTGGTAAGCAAATTTTGCATTTTGGTCTAAATAGCGCCCAACCCAACCATATTTAAAGAATTGATTAGAGTCACTTGCTGTTTGCCATATATCTGTAGATCTAAAATGAGACCGGTCTGGATTTGGATAACCTACATTGTTTATAATACATAAATTTCCTTTATCATAAAGTTTTTGTAAGCCTATTAAATTTGGATTTAAACTTATAGTATCACTTAAGTGCAAAGCCTTATTTTTTTCTATAGAAATATTAGGTCTGTTTTTGTAATAGATATCATTATCTACAGGAATAACTGTGTTTAACCCATCATTACCACCAGATAATTGAATAATTACTAGACGCTTTTGTCCTGTATTTGTAAATACTAAATTATTTGCAGCATTTACAAAACTTGGTGCAAACATAACACTACTAGCTAGTGCAGAATTTTTTAAAAAATCTCTTCTTTTCATAATTAACACATTTGAAATTCAGGTAAGGACAATAATTGTATTACATAATCTTCTGAGTTTAAGTTTTGCTGTGATTTTAATAATGCTTTAAGTTTTGGGCTTATTCTACAGTTTAGTATATAATCTAGTAAATTAGAATTGTCTATAGAACCGTATGCGTTTTGAAATTCTTCCCAGTCTGGAAAAGTATTAAAATAAGATGTCTTTAAATCTGGAAAATCAATGGTTAAAGTTGATGGAATGGTGGTTTTTTGTAATAATAAAACCGGCAATTTCAAGCGTAAAACAATGGTGTTAGAGTCTATCCAGCTTTGATGTTCTTCCCAACCCGCAACATTAGGTGGAAATAATAAAATTTGACCCAACATTTTTTGAATGTTAAGTAATTGCTTTTGTTTTTTAAACTTTATTGGTACAATTTGATTTATGCTAGTTAGCCAATCTACAGGAGATTTTATTTTAGTACCTATATGTTCTTCATTATAAAACCAATTAGAATTAAAAACAAATTGCATTAAAGTCTCAATATTGTAAACAGGAAAGAAGACTTCAACCATTTGGTTGACATGTGTTTTGTTAACTTCATAGTTCACAAAATACTTATATATTTTAGTGCAAATAAATTCTGCACATGACTTTTGGTCTAAAATAAGATCAATAATAGCATCGCCATCAAAATTACCAGTATTCCCAAAAAATGTTTTATCACCAAAGTCGTGATGCTTTTCTATTAGTTTAAAGTTGCCCCAATAATCAAAACTATAACCTGTAAAAGCTCTTGCAGACGCTTTAATATCTGCTTCAGAGTAATTACCAATACCTAATGTAAAAAGCTCCATGAGTTCTCTGGCAAAATTCTCGTTAGGTTTTGCTTTTTTGTTTTGCTTGGTATTTAAATATTTAATCATTGCAGCTTCTTTGGAAATAGCTTTGGTAAAAGCTCTAAAATTTCCTAAGGCATGTGTTCTTAATGTGTTGTTGTATTTTTGAACATGAATAATATTACTATCTCTACAAACAAAATGGTTAGCCCAAAACAAGGTTAAGCGTTCGCGTAATCGTTCTTTAGGATTGTTTAATCTGTCTATCCATGCAATATTATAAGGTCTTAGTTTTTTACGACTTTCCTGCCTTAGTTTTATGGCAAGTGCTTTATCTTGTTTAAGATTTTTTATGTCAACCGACTCAAACTTGGACAAATCAATTTTTAAATCTGTTATTGTTTGAGATTCCTTTAATAACAACTTAACCACTTCAGTCTTTTCTAAAATTGCTAATTTGTGGAGCTCTTTAGGTTTTATCCCAAAACCAGCTCTAGAAAACAAATGTCGTAGTTCTTTGTGAGTCATATAGTTAAGACTTCAGTTTTAAAAAAAGGTTTAAAAAAAATCTGTTAAACATATATTGAATAACAGATTCTCTTGGTTGGTTTTTAAGTTGCAATGTTCTAAAAATGAATAACATTGTGGTTTATTAAATATAGTATAAATTAACTTTGAGTGATTATTTATTTTTGAAAAATCGATTAAAGCACATGTTTTAGGGATGAAAATAAATATATATGATAAAAAAAAGCCATTTCAACTAAGAAATGGCTTTTGACTATAGGTTATATTAAGATTATAAGTCAAACTTAATACCTTGAGCTAAAGGAAGTTCATCCGAGTAGTTTACTGTATTGGTTTGTCTTCTCATGTACACTTTCCAAGCATCAGATCCAGACTCACGTCCGCCACCTGTTTCTTTTTCACCACCAAAAGCACCGCCAATTTCTGCACCAGAGGTTCCAATGTTTACATTAGCAATACCACAGTCAGAACCAGAAAAAGATAAGAATTTTTCAGCTTCTTTCATTTCATTGGTCATAATTGCAGAAGATAAACCTTGTGCTACACCATTTTGCATGTCGATAGCATTTTCAACATCTCCAGAATATTTCATTAAATAAAGTACTGGGGCAAATGTCTCAGACTGTACAATTTCGAAATCATTTTTAGCTTCAATAATAGCTGGTTTTACATAACATCCAGACTCGTAACCTTCACCTTCAATAACTCCGCCTTCAACTAATACGTTTCCGCCTTCCGCTTTTGCTTTTTCAATTGCAGATAAATAAGTATTTACCGCATCTTTATCGATTAATGGTCCAATATGATTTTTTTCATCTAAAGGATTACCAATAGTTAATTGCTTATAAGCACCAACAATAGCGTCTCTTACTTTATCATATACACTTTCATGAATAATTAAACGACGTGTAGAAGTACAACGTTGTCCACAAGTTCCTACTGCTCCAAAAACTGCACCTGGTACTACTACTTTTAAGTCGGCAGTAGGTGTTATAATAATAGCATTGTTTCCTCCTAACTCTAATAAAGACTTCCCGAAACGCTCGGCAACTGTTGCACCAACAATACGCCCCATTCGTGTAGATCCTGTAGCAGAAATTAATGGTAATCTATGGTCAGTAGTCATAAACTCTCCCACTTTATAATCGCCATTTATAATACAAGAAATACCTTCTGGCATGTTATTGTCTTTTAACACTTCTGCAATAATATTTTGACATGCAACAGAACATAAAGGTGTTTTTTCTGAAGCTTTCCAAACGCAAACGTCTCCACAAACCCATGCTAGAGCTGTATTCCAAGCCCAAACAGCAACAGGGAAGTTAAATGCGGAAATAATTCCTACTATCCCTAAAGAATGCCACTGCTCACGCATAACGTGACCTGGTCGTTCTGAAGGTATGGTTTGACCGTTAAGTTGTCTTGATAAACCAACAGCAAAGTCGCAAATGTCAATCATTTCCTGAACCTCTCCGTAACCTTCTTGTAATGATTTTCCCATTTCATAAGAAACCAGTTTCCCTAAAGGTTCTTTTAATTCTCTTAATTTATTTCCAAATTGACGTACAATTTCGCCACGCTGAGGTGCTGGCATAGCACGAAAAGTTTTAAATGCTGCAGATGCACTATCAATTACCTTATCATAATCTTCTCTTGTTGTAGTGGTTACTTTAGCAATTAACGAACCATCTGTTGGAGAGTAAGATGAAATTGTTTCACCACTTCCAAAATTTTGAGAACCTGTAGAGGTTCCTTGATTTACGTCTTTAATTCCTAGCTGTTTTAAAGCTTCTTTAATTCCGAATTCAGTCGAAACTTCTGCCATAATAATATAATTTAAATTTTTTATTTGAATTATTGCGAATATACTAATAATTAACCCTTTTTTAGTTAAGTTCTTGTTACTTATTAAAACAAAAAAAGAGTCATAGTAATTATGACTCTTTATAATAAGTTGCAAAAATTAAAATTTACTTAATCGTAATTTTTTTAACAATATGTTGATTGCCTTCTACAAAAGCCTTTAAGATATAAGTTCCTGTTGCAACATCACTTACATCTATACGTTCTGTGTCTCCAATGGACTTTTTAATTAATTTTCCATTTAAATCAATTAAGTACGCTTTTGTTACTACTAAAGGACCTGATATATTTATATAATCTGATGTTGGATTAGGATAAATGGAAACTTTACTTTCTTCAAAAATAGGAGTGCTAAGAGTAATACCATTAACTACACTTGACCAATCATCTATAGTTATTTCGCCATTATCTCGTCCTAATTGTAACCTTACTTCAACAGATTCTACAGGTTGACTAGTTATAGTTGCAGTTGGATAAGTGTAAGAATATTGTTGGTAAGTATTAGATGTTGTAAATTCGTTTGCAGCATTAAATGTACTATTTGAACCATCGGTATAATTAACTTTTAACTGAAAACGGATTCGATTAGAATTGTTTGACTTAGCATATACACTTAATGTAATATCTGCACCTTGTAAATCTTCGTAAAATGCTGTGTTAGTAACTCTTACTTTACCGTATCCACCACCATTAACAACATTTATTTTTAAGGCAACATTACCTGTTCTTGCTTCAGTTGGTCCAGCTTCAGAAAGAGAAGCATCCGAGCCAGTTGCCACATTTATTGGCCAATCTAAATCGTACCAGCATTCATGACCTTCATTATATATAATTGAATCACTTGTAGATGGTTCAGCACATCCAAAACTCGGTTGAATATTAGAGCCTGTTTGCGCATTCATATTGTTATATAAATACTCATTTTCTGCAATTTGCCCAGAGTTAGTTACTCTATGAGTTATACCAGCGTTACTTCTATATGAAAATATAGCATTTTTTAATTGTTCTACAATTGCTGGGTTAGATCCACTTAAATCTGTTGTTTCTCCTGGGTCGTTTACCACATCGTAAAGCTCAAAAACATTGTTGTATTTAAACTCTAAAAGCTTAAAATTACCTTGCCTTGCACCTGCCATACTTACGTTTGCAGTTCCTGAACTAGCAAAGTTAAAGTCCCATATAATTGGGTTTGTTCTTGTGAAACCAGCGTTACCACTTGTAACTAATAGATCTTTAAAACTTTCTCCGTCCAAATGTTGTGCAGGAAGTAATGGTGCATTACCTAATTCTAAAATGGTTGGGAAAAAGTCTGTACCAACTACAGGAGTGTCTACAACGGTATTACTTCTAAATGTAGAACTTGGACCGTAAACTATTAACGGTAGTCTAACACCACCTTCAAACAACCAGGTTTTACCGCCTCTAAATGGTCTGTTAGAAGTTGGTAGCTCTCTGTTTCCTCCAATTTCGGTAGTTGACAATCCACCATTATCTGAGGTTAAAATAATAACTGTATTATCTGCAATTCCACTAGACGTTAATTGTGCGCGAATAGAGCCTAAACTTTCATCTATACTTTTAATCATTGCAGCATAGGTTGCGTTGTTTTGATGTAATCTGGTTTTAGCAGTTAAGTCATTTTCAAACTCAGGACCAGTATAGGTGATGTTATTTACTTTATTTTGAAACGTAGTTACATCTGCAGCTTTAGCTTCTAAAGGTGTATGTACACCATAGTGCGAAACCATTGCTAAGAAAGGTTGTGTTGGATTATTTGTTACATGTGTGCTAATAAAATTATTTGTAACAGCGGTAATCCTGTCGGTTAAGTAGTCGCCTGTAGTTCCGTCAGCAATAGTAAGTCCAGCTGCTGGTGGAGGAGAAATAATATCGTTCATCTCATTAGCATAAGGATGCCAATAGGTGTTTGGAGCTCCCACATCGCTTCCTCCTAGGTTAATATCGAACCCAAAACTATCTGGATAGTGATTAGCATCATGTCCCAAATGCCATTTTCCAATAAAAAAAGTTTTGTAACCTTCGTTTTTTAGCGCTTGAGCCCAAGTAGTTTCAGCATAACCGTCGGGGTGATTGTCTGCAGGTAAGTAAAGACCACTAGTTACAGAAGGTCTAGATTCAAATTTCCCAGTCATAATGGATGTTCTAGAAGCCGCACATCTTGGTGCAGCTTCATAAGCATGTGTAAACATCACACCTTGATTAGCCATAGCATCTATATTGGGTGTTTCATAGAGACCCGTTGCGTTTGCGCCCAATAAATCATTGTAGATTTCTAAGTCATAATAGCCCAGATCATCAACAATAAAAAATATTATATTAGGTTCTGTAGCAGTGTTTGCCTGTGAAAACCCAAATGAGCTGAATAAAACAGCACATATAAAAAAGTATTTTTTTAACATATTATTTATTTTTAATTATACATCTTTCATATAAATATCTATGATATTATTGGGAATTAAAAATAAGCCTATCAATTATGATTAAAATCAAATGGATTTTGACTCATATCAAACCTTTAAAATTCTTATTTCAAAGGTATTATTTGAAGGATTTGATTAGATATGAGTTAAAAAAAGCTTAATTTTATAAAGTATAATATCCAAAGCTTAAATCCAATTTTATCAATGAAAAGTCTTCACGTTAAGTTTATTTTAATTTCTCTTTGTCTTGTTTTTTCGTGTAAAAAAGATAAAGGTTACTCAGAGGATAATATTTTTAAATTTAGAGAATATATAAGCTTTACAACTACTGGTGTAAACTCTGTTAAATCTAATATCGTAGTTAATTTGGTTAAGCCTGTTTCAAATTGGAAAGCAGACCAAGCCTTAGATCAAAGTTTTTTTTCAATCTCACCTTCAGTTTCAGGAAGTTTAGTTGCCAATAACAACCACTCTTTTGTTTTTAAGCCCGATGAAGATTTAGACGTTGCTACAGAATATACCGTACGCTTGCAATTAGATAAATTATACCCAAAAATTGAGGACAATTTAAAAGCGTATACGTTTAAGTTTAAAACCAAAAAACCTAACTTTTCTGTAAATACATCAGCTTTACAATCTTACGATAAGGAATGGCAATATGTATTAGGCTATTTAAAATTAGCAGATGAAGTTGATTATGATAAAGCAAAACAAATTCTTAATGCCTATCAAGACAACGAAGAATTAGATATTGTATGGAATGAAAGTAAAACGTCTTCATCTTATTTTGAATTTAAAATAGATAGTATCCATCGGAAAGTTGAAGAAGATTTTATTACTTTAAAATGGAATGGTAAATACATACAATCGGATAATATTGGTGAAGAAAAACTAAACATACCTGGGAGAGATAATTTTACAGTTATAAATGTTGAAGTTATACAAATCCCAGAACAATTTGTGAAAATTAATTTTTCAGATCCTATTAAAAAAGAGCAAAATTTTGATGGACTGGTTACTATACAAAATAGCCCAGGTCTAAATTTTGTAGTCGATGGAAACGTTTTAAAGGTTTATCCTGAAACAAAACTTAGTGGTGTGTTACAAATGGATGTTTTTCAGGGTATAGAAAACACAGATCTTTATAAATTAAAAACTACCTATTCTGAATCAATTGCATTTGAGGACATTAAGCCCGAAATACGTTTAATTAATTCGGGTGTTATTTTACCTAATTCTCGTGATCTTAAATTCAATTTTGAAGCCGTTAATCTTAAGGCAGTAGATGTTAGAGTTATAAAAATATATGAAGATAATGTGCTTCAGTTTTTACAAGAAAATAATCTAAACAGTAATAACAAGTATGCTATTAGACAAGTAGGAAGACGTGTTGCTAAGCAAACCATCACCTTAATAGATAATGAATTAGAACATAGCGGAAAATTTAAAACCTATAGTATAGACTTAGCTAACTTTTTTAAAGCTGAAAGAGGTGCTATCTATAGAGTAGAGTTAGAGTACAAAAAAGAATATTCATTATACAACTGTAACAACCAAACTAACGCGGCATCAAGCAATGAGTCTGATGATTATGAAGACGATTACAGCGAAAATGAAATTGATTTTGAAAATGAAAATACAGACGAGCTTGAAGAAGCTTATTGGAATAACTTAACGTATAGATACAATAACTATCCTTATAATTGGAAAGAACGTAACAATCCGTGCCACGAAGCTTATTTTAATGAAGAACGCATTGTAAGTCAAAATTTAATAGCATCAAATTTAGGAGTTATCGTTAAAAAGGAAACTGATCATACCTATCATTTTGCAGTAAGTAATTTACTGGACACTAAACCAGAATCTGGAGTAGAAGTTAAATTGTATAATTTTCAGCAGCAGGAAATTACAAATGCCACAACCAATACCGAAGGAATAGTTACAATAGAGTCCGAGCATTATGCGTCATTTGCTGTGGTTTCTAAAGGTAGAAATGTAACGTATGTAAAACTTGACGATGGAAACAGTCTTTCACTTAGTAATTTTGATGTTTCGGGATCTAAATTGCAAAAAGGTTTAAAAGGGTTTTTATATACAGAGCGCGGTGTTTGGCGTCCTGGAGATACGGTTTACTTATCTTTTATGTTAAATGATGTGTCTAATCCTTTACCACAAGACCATCCGGTAAAATTAGAAGTAACAGATCCAAATGGAAAATTAACTTATAGAGAAATTACGAAGTCTCATAAAAATAGATTGTATAGCTTTCAAATTCCAACACAAGCCGAAGATAAGACAGGAAATTGGCTGGCAAAAGTAAGTGTTGGCGGCGCAAAATTTTATAAAACCCTTAAAGTTGAAACCATAAAACCTAATCGTTTAAAAATTGATATTAATTTTAAAGATGAGGTTCTATCTAGTCAAAAATCGGCTAAAGCTAATTTGGCAGTCAACTGGTTGCATGGGGCTCCAGCAAAAGGAGTAAAGGCTGAGGTTAAAGTGAAGTTTACCACATCTTACCAAGGATTTAAATCTTATCCAGATTATGTTTTTACCGATCCAACAAAAAACTTCGATACTGAAGAGCTTACGGTTTTTAAAGGCAATGTAAATCAGGAAGGCAAAGCACTTGTTTCTAATAATTTAAAAGTAAGTGCTAATACACCGGGTTTACTAAACGCTCAGTTTTTGGTTCGTGCGTTTGAAAATGGGGGCGATTTTTCAATAGATGCCTTTACAATACCTTATGCACCATATACTTCTTTTGTGGGTTTAAAATCACCAGAACCTAAAGCTTACGGCTCCTTTTACACCAATGAAAATCAGAATTTCAAAGTTGCGGTTGTAGATAAAGATGGTAAACCTGTAAAACGTGATAAGTTAGAAGTTAAAGTGTATAAAATTGAATGGCGTTGGTGGTGGAATGCTTCCGAAGATAAACTTTCGCAATATACGTCCAGCACTTTCCATCAACCGGTTTATGAAACGACACTATCTACCAATGCAAAAGGCGAAGCAAATTTTGATATTAATATAGATGAAGAAGATTCTGGCAGATATTTGATTCGTGTTTTAGATCCTGTAAGTGGTCATGCTACAGGTCGAACGGCTTATTTTTATAGAAACTGGTGGAAAAAATCTACCGGCGAAGATAAAGAAGCTTCTAAGATGCTTGTGTTTACAGCAGATAAAGAAAAATATAATGTAGGTGAAACTGCTCAAATTTCCTTTCCTTCTGCTCAAGACGGTAGAGCGTTACTAAGTATAGAAAACGGATCGGAAGTTGTAAGTTTTAACTGGGTAAAAACCAGAAAAGGAGAAACTAAATTGTCTATTCCAATTACAAAGGAAATGGCACCCAATGTTTTCGTAAATATCTCTTTACTTCAGCCACATGCCATGTCAGAAAACGATCTGCCTCTAAGATTATATGGGGTTATTCCGCTTTTAGTTGAAGATGCATCTACTATTTTAGAGCCAGAAATTGATTTACCAAAAACTCTAGAACCAGAATCTAAATTCACGGTAAAAGTTTCAGAAAAGAACAAAAAAGCCATGACTTATACTTTGGCTATAGTAGAAGAAGGTTTATTAGACTTAACCCGATTTAAAACACCAAATCCGCATGAGCATTTTTATGCACGTGAAGCTTTAGGAGTTAAAACATGGGATATGTTTGATGATGTCATTGGAGCCTATTCTGGTAGTATAGAACAAATTTTCGCGATTGGTGGAGACGGAAGTTTAGATAAGGGCAAAAACAAAAAAGCCAATCGTTTTAAACCGGTGGTAACCTATTTAGGACCTTTTTATCTGGAATCAGGTTCTACAAAATCTCATGAAATTACTTTGCCAAATTACATTGGTTCTGTTCGGGCAATGGTAGTTGCGAGCGATGTGGAAAATGAAGCCTATGGTCATGCAGAACAAACTGCAGCGGTAAAAAAACCATTAATGGTATTAGCTAGTGTGCCACGTAAATTAAGTCCTAGGGAACAAGTTATTGTTCCAGTTACAGTTTTCGCTATGGAAAATAGCATCAAAAATGTAAACTTAAGTATTAAAACGAGTGAAGGTGTTAAGGTAAATGGTTCTAAAAGTTCTAACTTAACCTTTACTTCTCCAGATGAAAAAATGGCTTACTTCACTTTAGATGTGTCTAAAGCGTTTCCGAAAAATACCATTGAAATAACAGCATCTAGCGGAAGAGAAAAATCTAGTTATAAAGTAGAATTTGAGGTGTATAACCCAAATCCTATCAGCACAAAATCTATTGAGGGCGAGTTAGAATCTAAAGCTCAAAAGACCATGAGCTTTAAAACTTTTGGAGAAGTTAAAACCAATTCAGCCACTGTAGAGTTTTCTACTTTACCTCCAATGAATTTTACTTCGCGTCTTCAGTATTTAATTAGATATCCTCATGGGTGTGTGGAGCAAACCACCTCAAGTGTTTTCCCGCAATTATTTCTAAATAATATTTTTGATTTAGAGGCAAGTAAAAAACAAGAGATTTCAAAACATGTTAAAAACGGTATTAGCCGAATAGGAAAATTCCAGACACCTAATGGAGGTTTATCGTATTGGATAGGAGAAAGCAATACAGATGACTGGGGTACAAGTTATGCCGGACATTTTATGCTTGAAGCCGAGAAAAAAGGCTATGTGTTGCCATTAACGTTTAAAAATAACTGGATACGCTACCAAAAAGATGCTGCAAGAAACTGGAGACCAAGTTACCGTAACCATAATTCAGATTTAGCACAAGCGTATCGATTATATACTTTAGCTTTAGCTGGAGAAGCCGAGTTAAGTGCCATGAACCGCTTACGGGAATTTACTGAAATTTCTAATGAAGCTAAGTGGCGACTGGCAGCAGCTTATGCTTTGGCTGGACAAAACGAGGCGAGTTTAGCTCTGGTAAATACGGCCAGCTTAAATATTAAAGCTCCAAAACATAATAGCTATACGTATGGCTCTCAAAACCGAAATAAAGCTATGGCTTTGGAAACGCTGGTTATATTAAAAGATTCGAGAGCTAGAGAACTGGCTAAAGAATTAGCTAAAGAGTTATCTTCTAACCAATGGATGAGCACTCAAACCACAGCGTATAGCTTAATGGCGTTGGCGAAAATGGTAGAAGCTAATGGCGGAAAAGACATACACGTAAGTTATACTCATAATGGTAAAAAAGAAACCATAAATACTAAAAACGCAATTGCGGTTCGTAATTTAGAAGTTGTAGAAGGAGTAAACAGCTTAAAACTTAATAACGAAAATGATAATATGGTTTTTGTAAGAATCCTGAATTCTGGGAAATTACCTTTAGGACAGGAACAAAGTGAACAACGTGGTCTAAATGCTTCCATTGCTTATAAAGATTTAAAAGGTAATCCAATAGCTATTTCAAAATTAAAACAAGGTCAGGATTTTGTAGCTGTAGTGAATATTAGAAACATGAAAAATATTGGAGTTAACCATGTTGCTTTATCACAATTTTTTCCATCGGGTTGGGAAATTGTAAACACAAGGTTTACAGATTTTGGAGCATCTACATCTAATCAGGCACGATATATAGACATAAGAGATAATGATGTTAAGTATTATTTTGATTTAGACGGAAGTGGCAATGGAAAGTCGAAAACCTTTCAAATTATGCTTAATGCCTCTTACTTAGGTAAGTATTATTTACCAGGCTTACAAGCAGAAGCGATGTATGATAACGACTTTTTTGTTAGAAATAGAGGCCAATGGGTTGAGGTGGTTAAATAATTGAAGTTTTGATTAAGCTCGACCAAACATCGAATCATTTATAGATATTAAAATATTCAATTTTAAAAATGTCAACCTAAGCTTGGTCAGGAGGTTTTACATTAAAAATACATCCAGTACAAACGGTTCTTGAATAAATTAAAAACATACGTATTTAAACATAAAATTAAAGCGGTCGTAATTACGGTCGCTTTAATCTGGTATGCCTTTTGTTTGCCCAAAAACTTGTTTAACACGCCTACGTCAACCGTAATAACAAGTGCTAGCAATACTTTATTAGGAGCAAAAATAGCCAAAGACGGACAGTGGCGTTTCCCGGAAAGTGACAGTATTCCACAAAAATTTAAAACCTGTGTGTTGTATTTTGAAGATGAATATTTTTACAAGCACCCAGGCTTTAATCCTATATCTATATTTAAAGCTTTAAAACAAAACTTGGCCTCTAATGAAGTGAAACGAGGTGCAAGTACCATCACGCAACAAGTCATCCGTTTATCCAGAGATGGGCAAAAAAGAACCTATTTAGAAAAACTGAAAGAATTTATACTTGCAACACGTATTGAATTAAAATATTCAAAAGATAAAATCTTGTCCTTATATGCTAATCATGCGCCTTTTGGAGGCAATGTAGTAGGTTTAGAAGCTGCTTCTTGGCGTTATTTTAACCGTTCAGCACATCAATTATCTTGGGCAGAAAGCGCAACATTAGCGGTTTTGCCAAATGCACCTAGTTTAATTTTCCCAGGAAAAAATCAGCAGTTATTATTAAAAAAACGTAATCGCTTACTTAAAAAATTATATCAGAAAAAAATTATAGACCAATTAACCTATGACTTAGCTGTCGCTGAAAATTTACCTGGTAAACCTTACAAATTACCACAATTAGCTCCACATTTGTTACAAAAACTGAGTCTGAGTTCTTCCGGAAAATATATTAAAACGACTATAGATGAAGAACTTCAAACCCAAATTAATGCCTTAGTTGAAAGTCATTATAAAACGCTAAGTCAGAATGAAATTTATAACATAGCAGTTTTGGTTTTAGATGTAAAAACCAGAAATGTTTTAGCCTATATAGGAAATTCGCCTACAACTAAATCACATCAAAAAGATGTTGATATTATAGACAAACCCAGAAGTACTGGTAGCGTCCTAAAACCTATTTTATATAGCGCTTTGTTAGATGATGGGATGATTTTACCTAATACCATAGTGCCAGATATTCCTACACAATATGGCAATTATGAGCCACAAAATTATAATAAGACTTACGATGGTGCTGTTTCGGCAAAACAAGCTTTGGCAAGATCTTTAAATGTACCAAGTGTACGTTTATTAAAAAGTTACGGACTTGAGCGGTTTCATAGTGTTTTAAAACAAATACCTCTAACCAATGTAACATTTGATGCGCAACATTACGGGTTATCGCTTATTCTTGGCGGTGCGGAAAGTAATTTGTGGGATTTGTGTAAAACCTATGCGGCTTTTGCGGGCGCGGTTAATCATTATACCCAAACGTCTTCTGAATATTTTTCAAATGAATTTACGGAGCCTAATCTCTTTGCGAATTATAAAGTTGATTTTGGTAAAAAACAAAGAGAAAAACCGTTGTTTAATGCAGCGTCTATGTACTTAACTTTTGAAAGTTTAAAAGAGGTCAACCGTCCACAAGAAGACGAAAACTGGTCGTTTTATGACGATTCCAAGCAAATTGCTTGGAAAACAGGCACGAGTTATGGTTTTAAAGATGCTTGGGCAATAGGCACTACTAAAGATTATGTGGTTGGCGTTTGGGCGGGAAATGCAGATGGTGAAGGTAGACCAGGTTTGGTTGGAGTAGAAGCTGCAGCACCTTTACTTTTTAGTGTGTTCGATAAACTCCCAAAAAGTGAATGGTTTACGGCGCCATTAGACGATATGGTTGAGGTAGAAGTGTGTGCAAAAAGTGGATCTCGTGCAAGTGTGAATTGCGAAGATGTGATACAGGAATTAATTCCGCAAAGTGGTCTAAAAACGGAAGCTTGTAAGTATCATTATCAAATTCATTTAGATAAAAATTTACAGTATCGTGTTAATTTAAATTGTGAAGATAATAGCCAAATGGTACAACGTTCTTGGTTTCAATTACCACCATTAATGGCCTATTATTATAAGGCTAAAAACCCGTTTTATGCGGATATGCCTCCTTTTCGAGAAGACTGCGTATCTAAAAATGAACAATTATTTCAATTTATTTACCCTAAACCCAATGCCATTATTTATTTACCAAAGGATTTAGATGAAACGGTAAACGATGTTATTTTTAAAATAGCCCATAATAAGCCCGAAGAGACTTTATATTGGTATCTAAAAAGCAAGTATTTGGGAGAGACTAAAACCATACATGAAAAAGCCTTACAACCCGAAATAGGAGATTATTTTTTAACGGTTGTGGACGAAGCTGGAAATGAAATTTCAACCAAGTTTACCATTAGTAAATAATTTATTTCCAGGTCTTATAAGGATGCTTGCTTAGTTGAGAGTTATAATATTTTACAAGACCTGTAACCTCTTCGCCAAGCCAGTCAGGTTTTAAAAATGCTTCATCTTCATCTTGCAATTCTATCTCTGCAATTATCAACCCTTCATTTTCACCATAAAACTCATCAATTTCGTAGGTGTGTTTGTCTTGCTTTACTTCATACCTGGTTTTGCCAATAACACCTTCTTCACATAAAGCTATAAGTTGTTCTGCTTCAGCTAAAGGAATCTCTTTTTCCCATTCAAAACGAGTTGTTCCGCTTTGGTTAGATTTACCTTTTATAGTTAAAAAACCTTGTTCGCCTTTAATACGAACTCTAACTGTACGCTCTGGATGTGTATTTAAAAACCCTTGTGTAATACGGGTTTTAGAAAAAGCTTCAGTTTTAAAATTGAAGTTTTTTACTAAAAATTTACGCTCTATTTCTTGCATCTAAATTAAAGTGTTTAAGGGCTTTATCATGACTGTTTCTAAAAAATAATACGCCTATAATTGCACCAATGGTGGCAAAAAGCATGTCCGACTGTGTGTCCCAAACATAACCTTGCGTGCCTAAAAAAGCGTCGCCTCCTTCCGCAGTTAAAACCGACACCAACCATTCTATAAACTCATAACTTACGCTTATTGCCATAACAATACAAACGGCTATAAAAGACAGCCATTTTTTGCCATTAACCACATTTTTTCTAATAAACATTTCTCTCACTATGAAAAATGGAACAAAACCCTGTGCAAAATGACCCAATTTATCATAATTATTTCGCGACTGATTAAAAGTGTTTTGTATCCAGTCGAATAAAGGCACTTCGGCATAGGTATAATGTCCGCCAATAATTAAAATAACGCAGTGTATAAAAACAAGACTATACACAAAATTGGTAAATCTAAAATTCTTAAAAGTTACTATTAAAACCATAATGCCAAGAATAGCAGGTAAGACTTCTAAAAACCACGTAAACTGTTCTTTGGGCTTTATGCCAGACCAGACCAATAATGCTAATAAAATTACCAGATAGCCATATAAAAGTTTCATGTGCACAATTTATTTTGTGTTAAATTTACAAGATGCCAAACGATTTACCAATAAGAAAAATTATTCATGTGGATATGGATGCGTTTTACGCGTCTGTAGAGCAAATGGATTTTCCAGAGCTTAAAGGAAAACCATTGGCAGTTGGCGGTAGCGAAACCAGAGGAGTTGTAAGTGCAGCAAGTTACGAAGCTAGAAAATTTGGTGTAAAAAGTGCTATGAGTGGCGTTTTGGCTAAAAAATTATGTCCGGAACTTCTATTTGTGCGTACTCGGTTTGACAGGTATAAGGAAATTTCGGCTAAAATTCGTAAAATTTTTAATGAATATACCGATTTGGTCGAGCCACTATCTTTAGACGAGGCCTATTTAGATGTGACCGAAAATAAAAAAGGAAATCCCAGCGCATCGCTTATTGCAGAAGAAATTAGATCTCGTATTTATAAAGAAGTTGGATTAACGGCATCGGCAGGCATAAGCATCAATAAATTTATAGCTAAAGTGGCTAGCGACTATAATAAGCCTAACGGACAAAAAACCGTTAACCCAGAAGATGTTTTAGACTTTCTGGAAGCGTTAGACATTCGTAAATTTTACGGTATAGGCAAGGTCACTGCAGAGAAAATGTACCAAAAAGGCATTTATACAGGTTTAGACTTAAAAAGCAAATCTTTAGAGTATTTACAGCAGCATTTCGGCAAATCTGGCAGCTATTACTACCATGTGGTTAGAGGTATTCATAACAGCGAAGTAAAACCAAACAGAATTAGAAAAAGTCTGGCAGCAGAGCGGACGTTTAACGAGAATTTATCTTCCGAGATTTTTATGATGGAACGCTTAGAGCACATTGCCGAAGAAGTTTCCAGACGCCTTAAAAAAAGTAAAGTGGCAGGAAAAACAGTGACCTTAAAAATAAAGTATAGTGATTTTACACTCCAAACCAGAAGTAAAACCTTGCCCTATTTTGTAAATGATGCTGCCATAATTTTAGAAACCGCAAAAGAACTCTTGTATCAGGAAAAAATGACCAATTCCGTGAGGCTTTTAGGTATTTCTTTAAGCAATTTAAATACCGAAAAGAAAACGAAAACCAAAGTTGAAAAACCCATAGACGTACAGCTGGAGTTTAAATTTTAGTGAATTGATTTATGCGTTTCCTTTCAGGTCGTGCTTTTCGCTAAATCTTTTTTGCGAAGTAGTCCCAAATTTATTTGGGGATCTTTTAAACATTAAGTTTTAAGTTTATATAAAAAGTTGTTTTATAAACTTTCGCAAAAAAGGATACCGCTACAATCACTAACGCGGTGGTTTTACCTCAAGCAGTTTTTAAAAATGAGAAGTATTTTTATAGTTTAAAGAAAACTTATTTGCCTACTTTATTTATATTTAACCAAACAATAATATCAAACTTGGCATATCTTAAATTATTTGTGGGATATTGGTAATAAATGTTTTGATATAATAAGTTGTGCAACATTTGAAAAAAACTTCGAGAATTTAATTAATGGCAGGATTACAATTTATTTTTTACATACTTCCGATTTCAATAATCCTGTTTATAGTATGGATTATAACAAAGAAAAAGATTTTTGGAATTGCTTTAATCGGAATGTGGTGCGTTCTGTTAATAATGTGTATTTTATCTGTTATTCTTCAGCCATTTTACACAAAAAAGGTTCTTGACAAATCAGATTATTACGGTGAATATGTGATTGACCGAAATTACTTTTCTGGAAAACAAGCGGATTGGCAATACAATAACTTTCGATTTGAAATAAAAGAAAATGACTCGTTGTATTTTTACGTGACGGACGGAAAAGAAATTAACGAAACTTATAAAGGAACGATATCAACCATTTCGCCTTATGAATCTGCGAGAATTATGATTGAAATGGGAAAACCTACTCATCATATACTAGAAACTAATCCAACAATATATCGAGAAATTTGGAGCTTTTTTATGGTGTTTAATTCACCAAAATTTCATAATATGTACTTTCGAAAAGGCAAATGGGAAGAAATCGAATGAAAAAAAGAGCGCGAAAAAACGCACCACAAAAAAGTATAAAAAAATTGCTAGTTTTAGGCTTAACCTAAGTATGTTGCTCATTTTGCCAACTTCAGATTTTCCTGCTGAAAATCCTCGCTGACAATATCACAATTTTTCTAATACCAAACCGTTAGCAACAATATGATAAACAAAATCGATGAACAATAAAAATTTAATAATAATAGTAATAATTGCATTTGTAATTATTGTTGCAATGCTTTTTTTAAATCAAAAAACCGAAAACTATTCAAATGATGTTAAAGCGTTTAAAGAAACGGATTTAATTAAAATGACTAATAATAAAATAGTTATTGTTAAAAATCTCAAACAAGAATATCTTGAAAAAGCAATTGAACAATTTATTGATTTCAGCAAAGGAGAAAATACTATTAAACCTAAAATAACAATTTTTAATGATAAACTTGTTATAACATTTCCATATGACATCGAATTTGACACTCTTTGTTATTTTATAAATTATTTGGAATACGCACATGATTTAAGTTTGAAACCTGATTATAAACCTGAAGTTTATGGATGGTACAAAACCAAAAAAGGAGATGAATGGATGACTAAAGAAATCGTTAATAAAGAGGTTTTAATATTCATTCCTGAAACTGACGATGAATATGACAATGTATATGTTACGACAGAAGATAATTTAGGATTTAAAATGGGATTTGCTCTTGGGTATGAACATGAAAAATTAGCTAAACCTGTAATTCCATACATGAAAAGACCGATAAATAAGTCCGATTTAGAAAATTATAAATCTATTGATTATTAAAATAAATATTTTTGAACATTTTATTATAATTTGTTACAAGTTTAAGCTTATTTACTAAAATCCTCGCGGATTTTCTATTAGGTTTTTATTTGCTAAATTAAGTGCTTAAACCACGCAACATACCATATACAAAACCGTTGTGCAACATTTGAGATGACTGATAATTGGATTAAATATTTGGAACAAAAACTGAATCAGTTCAATCCAACCGATGTTGAAAATCGAGAAACTGAATATAAATTCTCACGAACTTATTATTTCCAAACATCTTATTTGAAAGTAGAGTTTTTGGACTCGACTACAATAAATAAAGTAGAACTCGGCACATACAAAAACGGATTATTCAGCGACTATATAATCTTGTTTACCAATAGTGCGCCTAACTGTACTAAAGTTGAACAAAGACTGTTTGTGATTGACGATAACGAAAACTATATTCTGACTTATGACAAAGCTAACGTAGAAAATTTGAACGGATTTTTGGACAATTTATTTACTAAAGGATGGAGAGAAGAAGCATTTAGTTATAAAGGGTTTGACTACCTTGTAATAGTGAAAGTTGACAACGCTACTCATAGAATTGAATTAAAATCAGGTGCTGAACAAGATATTCCAATGCCAATGGATAAATTGGCTAGAAAAATGGCTGTAATCTGGAATAATCTCAAAATAAACTCTGCCAATAGAAAGATTAGAAAATTAGAGATTAAACCTCTAATTAAAAACGTTGTTCAACAATGCGATATAAGTAATACAAAGTCACTAAAAATGGATTAATAGTTTAAATCTCAAATATTTATAATTATCCTTTTTAAATATAAAAAACCCCATAACAAAACTAAATTTTGTTATGGGGTTTGTTTTTGCGTTAGTGGTAGTAGCGGCATCCTTTTTTGCGGAATTTTATAAAACAACTTTTATATAAACTTAAAACTAAGTTTTAAAAGATCCCAAAATAAATTTGGGACTGCTTCGCAGAAAAGATATAGCGGATGACACGACCTGAAAGGTAACGCCCAAATTAGCTTTTAAATTTCGCTAACTCTTAAGGTGTTTACCATACCTTTTTCTTGTATTGGCATTGCGGCTAAACTTACTAGCATATCTCCTTTTTTAAGGTATCCCATTTCTTGAGCCATTTTGTTCACATCTTCTATCGTTTCGTCTGTACTTACAAATTTATCGTAAAAGAATGCTTTAACGCCCCAAAGTAAACTTAACTGGGTTAAGATACGTTTGTTAGAAGTAAATACTAATATATGAGATTTTGGTCTCCATGCTGATATCTGGAATGCGGTATAACCAGAATTGGTTAAGGTTGAAATCCCAGCAGCATCAATTTCGTTTGCCATATGCGCTGCATGATAACATATAGATTTAGTAATGTAACGCTTTGTACGTATGTGTGGTGGATTTTGTGGTACACTAATTAGAGTAGAGTCTTCTACACTTCTAATTATGTTTGCCATTTGTCTTATAACTTGCACTGGATATTTACCAACACTGGTTTCTCCAGAAAGCATTACAGCATCTGCACCATCCATTACAGAATTGGCAACGTCATTAACCTCGGCACGAGTTGGCGTTAAACTTGTAATCATGGTTTCCATCATTTGCGTGGCAATAATTACAGGTATTCTAGCTTTTTTAGCTTTTAATACCAGTTGCTTTTGTGCTAATGGCACTTCTTCAGCCGGAATTTCTACTCCAAGATCGCCTCGCGCTACCATTAAACCATCGCAATAGGCAACAATTTTATCGATATTGGTTAAAGCTTCTGGCTTTTCAATTTTAGCGATAATGGGAATTTTATGGTCGCTATGTTTTTTAATTAATTCTTGTAACTCTATTAAATCTTCAGCATGACGTACAAAAGACAATGCCATCCAGTCTACACCTAATTTACAAGCAAAAATAGCATCTTCAATATCTTTCTCTGTTAATGCAGGTTGAGAAATATTGGTATTTGGTAGGTTAACCCCTTTTTTAGATTTTAAGGGTCCGCCTTGTATAACTCTGGCAGTAACTTCGTCTTTTTTGTTAGAAGATTCTACCTCAAAAATTAACTTTCCATCATCTAAAAGAATACGTTCGCCCGGCTTAGCATCTTGTGGAAATTGTTTATAGGTCATATAAACACGTTCCTTTGTGCCTTCAAAGCGCTTACCTGTAGCAAAAATTATCTTATCACCTTCATTAACAATTACTTCGCTTTTCATCACACCTACACGAAGTTTTGGACCTTGTAAATCTCCTAAAATGGAAACGTTATAACCAAATTCTTCATTTAGCTCACGTATCATTTTTACGCGCTCTTCCACATCTTTATAATCGGCATGAGAGAAGTTAATTCTAAATACGTTTGCGCCTTCATCGCACATAGCTTTTAGAACTTTCTTATCGCTTGTTGCTGGTCCTAAGGTTGCAACTATTTTGGTTTTTTTCTGTTTTAACATTAATCGAATATTAAATTATTTTTTGACTTTAAAGTGGTTACATCTACAGTGTAGGCTGTAACTACTTGTGGTATTTCTAGTATTTTTTTTAACATAACCTGCTGTTTTGCAGCCGTGAATGTTTGGTTTATTTTAAAAAAAAAGTTTACTTTTTTTAATTCTGGAATTAGATAATAAGCTTTTAAGTTTGGACTTACATCTAAAGAAAATAAATCTAGAGCAGTTTTAGACTGGTCCTCTGTGACTTTACAAATATTGGTAACCAGATTGTAGGTAATATCCTGATAAACGTTTTCATATTCAAAATAATCAAAGCAGGTATTATGACCTAAATGGGTGATATCCTTTACATTTCTTTTTAAAGATAGTCCAAGTTGCTTATTAATTAAATAAGCTAATCGGTACTGCTCCAGCACACCATGAATTGCAAAAACAGTATATTCATCGTCTTCAAAAAAATCATTATAATTTAATTTTAGAATAGCCATATAACTGTTAATGAGCTGTAAATATACTATTTAAAAGCTATAAAAGGTAGTAAAATAAGCAATGTTAACGCATTTTTATTACGAAATCGTTATAGTTATAGCTTGGTATTTTACTAAAAATTTTAGGATTGTATTTGTGTTTGAAAAACAAAGTAAGCACGTTTTGAGGCTTTTTCTTCTGCTTTCTTTTTTGAAGTGGCTCTCGCTTTGGAAATGATTTTATCATTAACACTTAGCTTTACAGCAAAATGACGCAAGTCGTCATTCCCAGTATCATCATAAACTTCGTAGTTAAATGCCTTTTTTTCTTTCTGGCACCACTCAATAAATAAGCTCTTATAACTTATTACCTTACCTTCAAGTTTTTCTATGTCTACGTAAGGTAAAATAACGGTTTTGTAGATAAATTTTTCGCAATAACGGTATCCTCTGTCAAGATAGATCGCACCAATTAAAGCTTCAAATAAATTACCATGAATGTTTACACCAAATTGTGTGGTTGGAATATTGCTTTTTAAATGCTGAATGAGGTCTAATTTTTTCCCTAACTCATTAAGGTGCTCTCTACTTACTATTTTAGAACGCATTTTAGTAAGGTAACCTTCGTCGCCTTCCGGAACTTCAATAAATAAGTGGTGTGCAATTACAGAGCTTAACATGGCGTCTCCAAGAAACTCTAAGCGCTCATAATTTACAGCATTGCCTTCTTCGTTTTTTAAATTTAAAGAGCGATGTGTAAAAGCAATATGATATTGATCAATTTTTTTAGGTTTAAAACCTAGTAATTGTGTAAGATAAATAGCAAATTCCCCATCTTTATCAGATTGGGAATTAAATATTTTACGAATGAAAGACATTCGGGATTAATCTAATTTTTTGAAAACGACACAAGCATTATGGCCACCAAAACCAAATGTATTACTCATAGCAACTTTAATGTCTCTTTTTTGAGGCGTATTTAAAGTTAAATTAAGCTTTGGGTCTATGTTTTCGTCCACAACTTTATGGTTTATGGTTGGAGGTACAATACCATGCTCCATAGCCATAATTGAAGCAATTGCTTCGACAGCTCCAGCAGCACCAAGTAAATGACCAGTCATAGATTTGGTAGAATTAATATTGATGTTTTTAGCATGATCTCCAAAAACTTCACTAATTGCTTTAAGTTCTGCAACGTCTCCAAGTGGAGTAGACGTTCCGTGTGTGTTGATATGATCTACATCTTCAGGTTTTAAACCTGCATTTTCTAAACAATTTCTCATTACCGCCATAACCCCAATTCCTTCTGGATGTGGTGCAGTCATATGGTAAGCATCTGAAGATAAACCACCACCAACAAGCTCTGCATAAATTTTAGCACCTCTTGCTTTAGCATGTTCATATTCTTCAAGTACAATAGCTCCAGCACCTTCACCTAAAACAAAACCATCTCTGGTTGCGTCAAAAGGTTTGGAAGCCTCTTGTGGGTTGTCGTTATTAGTAGATAGTGCATGCATGGCATTAAATCCACCCATACCTGCTATAGTTACAGCAGCTTCGCTACCACCGGTAACAATTACGTCACAATGTCCTAACCTAATATAATTTAAGGCATCAATCATAGCATTTGCAGATGATGCACAAGCGGAAACTGTAGTGTAATTAGGTCCCATGAAACCATTTTTTATAGAAATGTTTCCAGGAGCAATATCGGCAATCATTTTAGGGATAAAGAACGGATTAAAACGCGGAGAACCATCACCATCACAGTAATTGATTACTTCGTTTTGAAAGGTTTCTAAACCACCAATTCCAGCACCCCAAATAACGCCAACTTTAAGTTTATTGACTTTGTCTAAATCAAGGTTTGAGTCCGCAATAGCCTCATCAGATGCGACCATTGCGTACTGTGTAAACCTATCCATTTTGCGAGCCTCTTTTCGATCAATAAAATCGGTCGCATTAAAATTTTTCAGTTCGCAAGCGAATTTTGTTTTGAACTTTTCAGTATCAAAATAGGTTATAGGTGCAGCACCGCTTTTACCCGATATTAGAGCATTCCAATATTCGTCTTTGGTGTTTCCAATAGGCGTAAGTGCGCCTAAGCCTGTAACTACAACTCGCTTTAGTTCCATAAATTTTTAATTATTTTGCAGCTTCAATATAAGAAATTGCTTGACCAACTGTAGCAATGTTTTCAGCTTGATCATCTGGAATTTGAATATCAAATTCTTTTTCGAATTCCATTATTAATTCAACAGTGTCTAATGAATCTGCTCCTAAGTCGTTTGTGAAGCTAGCTTCTGTTACAACTTCGTTTTCATCAACTCCTAATTTGTCTACGATTATCGCTTTTACTCTTGATGCAATGTCTGACATAATTTTTAATTTTTAGTTTTAATTAAGACGCAAAAATAAAAAACTTTAATTTAAAACACACATTTACTTTAAAAATGTGAGATTAAATTTAATATTTTTAATTTAAATTATCTGTGTTTTGCGTATTAATTGTTATTAATTATTCTTTTTTTTGTACTCTAAACCATAGATTTGGCTGTATATGAAACGAATTGTAATTTTTGCATCCGGAAGCGGATCTAACGCTGAAAATTTAATAAAGTTTTTTCAAAACAGTGAAAAAGGTCGTGTTACTTTAATTTTAACTAACAATCCACATGCCAAAGTATTAGACCGGGCCAAAACCCTTGGTGTACCTGCATTTTCATTTAACAAGAAAGCGTTTACAGAGACTAATTTGGTCCTAGATCTCTTAAAATCTGAAAAAGCAGACCTTATTATTTTGGCTGGTTTTTTATGGAAATTTCCCGAATACATATTAGAGCATTACCCTAATAAGGTTATAAATGTGCATCCTGCTTTATTGCCAAAATATGGCGGAAAAGGTATGTATGGAAAATATGTCCATGAAGCTGTAGTTGCCCATAAAGAAACCGAAACAGGTATCACTATTCATTATGTAAACGAACATTACGATGAAGGCGCCATTATACATCAAGCAAAATGTGAAGTGCTTCCTAGCGATAATGCAAATGATGTTGCGGCTAAAATTCATTTGTTAGAAATGAAAAATTTTCCTGAGGTTGTTTCAACATTATTAAATGAGTAAAACAAAAAAAAAATATTATGTCATTTGGCAAGGTCATAAAACGGGCGTTTTTGATTCTTGGAATACCTGTAAAAAACTTATAAAAGATTTCCCAGGAGCACAATACAAATCTTTTGTTTCAAAAGAACACGCCGAAGAAGCCTTTAAAGGCAATTATTTTGATTTTGTTGGTAAAAAAGAGGATTTAAAGTCGAGTCTTACTAAAGCACAATTGGAAAAGATTGGGCAGCCTAATTACAATTCTATTGCTGTAGATGCTGCCTCAAGTGGAAATCCTGGTATTATGGAATATCGTGGGGTTGATACAAAATCTAACAAGCAGCTCTTTATTCAAGGTCCTTTTGAAGAAGGCACAAATAATATAGGCGAATTTTTAGCCTTAGTACACGGCTTAAGTTTTTTAAAAAAACATAATAGCGACAGGATCATCTATACAGATTCTAAAACAGCGATGAGCTGGGTTAGAAAGAAGAAATGTAACACTAAACTGGAGCGAAATACAATAAATAAGCCTGTCTTTGACTTGGTAGATCGTGCAGAAGCTTGGTTAAAAGCCAATACCTATAAAACTACTATCGTAAAATGGGAAACCAAAGCCTGGGGAGAAATACCTGCCGATTTTGGAAGGAAATGATTCTTATTAGATGTTAATTTTATAAGGCATAAGCTAAATATTTTGTTTAAATTTGCACCTTATTTCAAAATGTAATTATGAGTAAATTAGTTATTGTTGGTACAGTCGCATTCGACGCTATAGAAACCCCTTTTGGTAAAACCGATAAAATTCTTGGAGGAGCAGCAACCTATATAGGTTTGTCGGCTTCAAACTTTGGAGTGGATGCAGCAGCAGTTTCTGTAGTTGGTGGCGATTTTCCACAAGAATATTTAGATTTATTATCGGACAGAAATGTGAATGTAGATGGTGTTGAAATTGTAAAAGATGGAAAAACTTTTTTCTGGAGTGGTAAATATCATAATGATATGAACTCTAGAGATACTCTTGTTACAGAACTAAACGTGCTGGAAACATTTAATCCAGTGGTACCAAATGCTTATAAAGATGCAGAAATTGTAATGTTAGGAAATTTACATCCTTTAGTACAACTAGGTGTTTTAGAACAAATGACCACAAAGCCAAAATTAGTAATTTTGGATACGATGGATTTTTGGATGAATATCGCTTTAGACGATTTAAAACATGTAATCTCTAAGGTAGATGTAATAACTATTAATGACGAAGAAGCAAGACAGTTGTCTGGAGAATATTCTCTGGTGAATGCTGCTAAGAAAATTCACAGTATGGGACCAAAATATGTAGTGATTAAGAAAGGAGAACATGGTGCGTTGTTATTTCATAACGACGATATGTTTTACGCACCAGCATTACCTTTAGCTGAAGTTTTTGATCCAACAGGAGCAGGAGATACGTTTGCTGGTGGTTTTGCAGGATATTTAGCAAAAACCGAAGACTTATCTTTTGAAAACATGAAAAATGCTGTTATATATGGATCAACCTTAGCCTCTTTTTGTGTCGAGAAATTTGGTACAGAACGCATGGTTAATTTAACCCAAGAGGATATTAAAAATAGATTGAAGCAATTTAAAGCCTTAACGCAGTTTAATATCCAATCATAATCTAACGCGCTCTATTAATTTAGAGCGTTTTTGTTTTTTAATAAAAAGTAAACAAATTAATTTTATTACGACTTAACCTACACACAACAGAATAAATAAAATGAGTGACGCTTTAAAACACGAATGTGGTATCGCACAAATTAGACTTTTAAAACCTTTAGAGTTTTATAAAGAAAAATATGGTAGCGCATTTTATGGAGTTAATAAAATGTATTTAATGATGGAAAAACAGCATAATCGTGGTCAGGACGGTGCTGGTTTTGCAAGTATAAAATTAAATACTCAACCTGGAGAACGCTATATAAGCCGTGTTAGATCTATAGCACAACAACCCATACAAGATATTTTTGCTCAAATTAATGAGCGTATTAATACTGAAATGACTGCACATCCAGAATATGCAGACGATGTTCAACTTCAAAAAAAGCATATCCCGTACATTGGAGAAGTTTTTTTAGGACACGTTCGTTATGGTACTTTTGGAAAAAACAGTGTAGAAAGTGTTCATCCCTTTTTAAGACAAAATAACTGGATGCACAGAAACCTTATTCTGGCAGGCAACTTTAACATGACTAATGTTAAAGATTTGTTTGGTAATCTGGTAGAGCTTGGTCAGCATCCTAAAGAATATACCGATACCATTACTATAATGGAGAAAATAGGTCATTTCTTAGATGCATCAGTAACTAAAATTTATAAAAAATTAAAAAAAGAAGGTTACACAAAAGTAGAATCTTCACCATTAATAGCTGAGCGTATCGACATCGCAAAAATACTTCGTAAAGCAGCTAAAAACTGGGATGGTGGTTATGCTATGGCTGGTTTGTTAGGTCACGGAGATTCATTTGTATTGAGAGATCCTGCTGGAATTAGACCAACTTATTACTATAAGGATGATGAAGTTGTGGTGATAGCTTCAGAAAGACCAGTTATTCAAACCGTATTTAATGTCAAATTTGAAGATGTTAAGGAGTTAGAACCTGGTCATGCTATTATTACTAAAAAATCTGGAGAAGTTTCTATAGAGCAAATCTTAGAACCTTTAGAACGTAAATCCTGTTCTTTTGAGCGTATCTATTTTTCACGTGGAAGTGATGCCGAAATTTACCAAGAGCGTAAGCAGTTAGGTAAATTGTTAATGCCGGAAGTTTTAAAGGCAATAGATAATGACACTAAAAACACCGTGTTTTCTTATATACCAAATACAGCAGAAACTTCATTTTTTGGAATGATTGAGTCTGTTGAAGAATTTATAAATGAAAGAAAAACTCAAGAAATTATTGCAGGTAATGGTGAATTAACAAAAGCACAGGTTACCGAAATTTTAAGTGAAAGATCTCGAGTTGAAAAAATTGCAATTAAAGATGTTAAACTAAGAACATTTATTACTGAAGACAGTAGTCGTGACGATTTAGTAGCTCACGTTTATGATGTGACCTATGGTGTTATAAAACCAGAAGATAATTTGGTTATTATAGACGACAGCATTGTTCGTGGAACTACTTTGAAAAAGAGTATCATTAAAATGATGGATCGTTTGCACCCAAAACGAATTGTTGTAGTGTCTTCGGCGCCTCAAATTAGGTATCCAGACTGTTATGGTATAGATATGGCTAACTTAGAAAGTTTAGTAGCGTTTCAAGCAGCTTTAGAACTGTTGAAGGAAAATAACAGTTATGACATCGTTGAAAAAGTATATAAAAAATGTTTGGAGCAGGTAGATTTAAAAGACTCCAAAGTGGTTAATTTTGTTAAAGAAATTTATGCGCCATTTACGGACGAACAAATTTCAGATAAAATATCAGAACTTTTAACTCACGAAAGTGTTAATGCAGAAGTTAAGATCATCTTCCAACCAGTTTCTAACTTACATAAAGCCTGTCCTAAAAATTTAGGAGATTGGTATTTTACGGGAGATTACCCAACCGATGGAGGAAATAGAGTGGTTAATAGAGCCTTTATTAATTTCTTCGAAGGAAATAAAGAAAGAGCTTATTAAAGTTATAATTATTAGATAAAAGAAGGCTTAATTTTAGGATTAGGCCTTTTTTTGTAGCTATTACTGTGTATTTATTTTTAATTCCAGATATTTATATAATTAAGGTATAGGTTCTAATAAAATTTAAAGCGTAAAAAAAAGCACTACGGTTTAAGTAGTGCTTTATATAAAAATTTATTATTTCTTTATTAATCCAAATAGTAAATATATCCAAAATTTAACCAAACTAACCAATCGTTGTTCTTGTTAGATTTGTAGTCGTGGTTGAGACCATCTACATCATCACTAAAATAGTATTGCCATCTTAAGTCAATCATTAAATCGGCTAATACATTTATCTTATATCTTGTTCCAACGCTGGCAACTATAGACCAAGTAGATCCAGAATCCTCAGACACAGGATCTTTATAGCCAGGCTGGGACCATGGATCATAAAAATTGTTGTTGTCGTCTATGTTTCCAATATCATTAGGGTTAAACGGATTGCTACTAACATAATCTGTAAAAGCCTTAGGGTTGTAAGAGACATAATGTGCTCCTAAACTAGCAAAAGGAGCAAATTTTGGTGTAAATGCCTGGAAAGAACGAATACTTAACGGGAACCACTCTAACTGCATACCTATATCAAAATTATTCGATTCACCAGAATGTCCTCTTAATTTTCTAGCATTTTCAGATGTTCTAGAATCTTTAACCCATTCTCCAAAATGATTTAATTTTGTTTTGTTGTAAGAAATTTCAGATCTTAATTTAAAGTGATCATTAAAGTAAGTGTCTGTACTGTAACAGTTACAGTCTGCTCTATAGGCAAAGTTGATATAGTGAACTAAACCAATCCCAAAACCAGTATTACCTTTGTTCGTATCAAAATCTTTACGTTCTCCAAAATCCGATTGAAAAGCTACTGGACCAGTGATAATACCAATCTCGTGAGAAAATCCTAGTTGCGCAAAGCCAAATTGTATAGTTGTAATACATACAATTAATGCTATGGATAATTTATTTTTAAGCATATTTTAAGGATTATAAAACCTATTTAAGTTAACAAATATATAAAAACGTGCTTAGCAAACAAATAATTATGCTACTATAACACAAATTTTAAAAAAATGTTAAAATTAGATTTCAAATTTCAGAAAAATAGACCTCTATTTTTAAAGATAATGTATATTTGTTTATCAAATTTCAACAAATATCAATTATTTCGTAATTAGTACTACATGGAAAATAAAATTAAAGCATTTATAGATTACGTAGAATCTAAAAACCCTAACGAACCAGAATTTATGCAAGCGGTTCATGAAGTTGCAGAAACTGTAATTCCATTTATCGAGTCAAATTCTAAGTATCAAAACAAAATGTTATTAGAGCGCATGGTAGAACCAGAACGCACTATAATTTTTAGAGTTCCTTGGATAGATGACAAAGGAAATACACAGGTAAACAGAGGTTTTAGAGTACAGTTCAATTCAGCTATTGGACCTTACAAAGGAGGATTACGATTTCATCCATCGGTAAACTTAAGTATTTTAAAATTTTTAGGTTTTGAACAGGTCTTTAAAAATTCTTTAACAACATTGCCTATGGGTGGTGGAAAAGGAGGAAGTGACTTTGACCCTAAAGGCAAGAGTGATAATGAAGTGATGCGTTTTTGCCAATCGTTTATGACAGAGCTTTCTCGACACATTGGAGGAAACACAGATGTTCCAGCAGGAGATATTGGTGTAGGTGGAAGAGAAATAGGTTTCATGTTTGGGCAATATAAACGTTTGCGTAACGAATTTGTTGGTGTGTTAACAGGAAAAGGCATTACTTATGGAGGTTCTTTAATTCGTCCAGAAGCTACAGGTTATGGTTGTGTATACTTTGCAAACAATATGCTTGCAACTAAAAACGACTCATTTAGTGGTAAAACAGTAGTCATTTCTGGATCTGGAAATGTAGCTCAATATGCTTGCGAAAAAGCAACACAATTAGGAGCTAAAGTTGTTACGATGTCAGATTCTGGAGGATATATTTTAGATGAAGACGGAATAAATGAAGAAAAGCTTGCGCACGTAATGGAAATTAAAAATGTGAAGCGAGGGAGAATTAGCGAGTATGTTGAAAAATATCCTTCAGCTAAATACTTTGAAGGTGAAAGACCTTGGAGTGTAAATTGCGACATTGCATTACCATGTGCTACACAGAATGAATTAAATGCAGATGAAGCTAAAGCTTTAGTTGCAAATAAGGTATTAGTAGTTGCAGAAGGAGCAAATATGCCTACTACACCAGAAGGTGTAGAAGTGTTCCAGAAAGCGAAAGTTTTATTTGCTCCTGGTAAAGCTTCTAATGCTGGTGGTGTTGCAACTTCTGGATTAGAGATGAGTCAGAACAGTTTAAGATACAATTGGACAAGAGAAGAAGTAGATGCCAAGTTACATCAAATCATGAACGATATTCACGCTTCTTGTGTAGAATATGGTAAAGATAGTAGTGGTAATGTAGACTATGTGAAAGGAGCAAATATTGCTGGTTTTGTTAAAGTTGCAGATGCTATGTTAGCACAAGGCGTTGTATAATAAAGCGTATTTATAGTTTAATAAAAAGCCTTTAGTATTAGTTTTCTAAAGGCTTTTTTAATGAAATTAACTCGCTAAGATTTCGTTCTACGAGTTCTAAAACAACAATATCTGGTTGGTATGCTTCAATTTTAGCACGATCTAATTGAATGGATTTAAGAAATCGTGTGTTTTTAAAAGTTTCATTCATAAAAGGTATCATAGCCAGCATAAATGAATCATGAAATAACAAAATATCTGTTTCTCTACTTTCATTAAAATAATGCCTTTCGTATTCATAGTCAAATATTTGTTTGAAGTTATAAATACTTTTATCTAAGTACGGTTTTATTATAGGGTCCTCTTCATAAACCAGTCTTGGAATATCACCTTGGTAAGACTCTTCATTTACAATACTGTAATTTTCTAGAAGTTCTGGTTTGATATTAAATTTATGCTGAATGTTTTCTAACAAACGTTTATAACCTGAAAAAGCACCTAAACTACTCCAATGCGTGTCATTTTTTAAATAAACTTGATTAGTTTGTTTTGCCTTTAAAATTGTAGAGGTTAGATTTATAAAATTTAAATCTTTGTCCTTTAAATATGATTCTAATTGATTTACCCTAGGGAATTTAGTAGTCATTTTAAAAGGTAAGTGCTCCTTATAAATTTTGTTTTTATCTGGAACAATAAGTATATAAAAAACAATATCTTTTGTTTTAAGATATGTATCCCAGCTTTCTAAGTATTTGGATATGTTATACAAATCATTTTCTGAAAATCTTTCAACTCCAAAAGCATCATTTAAACTGTTATTATAATGATTACCTAAAAACCACCAATCATTTTTACCTTTTATAATTCGATTTGGTAAAGCATTTTCTTTTAAAGTGTTTTTTTTAAAAGCTATGTAATTGGTTAGCAAAGTTTCTTTTGAACCATAGTGTTCCGCATAGTAAGATTTAAATTCTGAAACTAAAACTTTTGGATGAATTGAACTTGGTTGAAAAGAGTTTTTCCTACTAAAAAGCATCATTAGATTGGGGAGAATAAGTATTCCCAAAAAAAGTACAATAAGAATGTATTTAGGAGTCTTCATATTTTAAAATCTAAAATAAATAAACGGATTATAAGACCCTGAAGCAATGTAATATTGACAAATAAAAAACAGTCCTAAAACGTAAAAGACTTTTAGATATTTAAGTGTTGGACCCTGTATATGAAAAGATTTTAATATTTTTTTTATATAAATCTGAAATTTTGGAGTAGATAATAAAAATGCAATTAGCATTGCAAAAATGACTTCTTTGGTCATATAGAAATAAAGATAATTAAAATTGGTTTCTACCGAAAAATTAAAAAGTTGTTTAATGTATTGCCAGGCATCTGTTATTGTATTACTTCTAAATATAGCCCAAGAAAAAGTAATAATAAACATCAAGTAAACATGTAAAAACCAGTTTGGTAATTTATCAAAAAAAGATTTTTCAAACCTCTTTTCCATTAAAATAAAAAAACCATGAAATAATCCCCAAATAATGAATGTCCAATTGGCACCATGCCATAAACCAGTAATAAAAAAGACAAACAGTAAGTTAAGGTATGTTCTGTTAACACTTATCCTATTCCCACCTAAAGAAATATATAAATAATCCTTAAACCATTCAGATAGTGTAATGTGCCAACGTCTCCAAAATTCTTTTACCGATTTAGAAATATAGGGGTAATTAAAGTTTTCTGGAAAATTAAATCCAAACATTTTGCCTAAACCTATCGCCATATCTGAATATCCTGAGAAGTCAAAAAAGATCTGAAAACCATATGCAATTAAACCAATCCAAGCTAAAAGCATAGATTTTTCATCATTATGGAGCGCAAAAATACCATCGGCTAAAAAAGCACATTGATTGGCAACTATTAGTTTTTTTGCCAAGCCATAAACAAATCTTAGGATACCAGAATAAAACAAATCTACTGTAACTTTACGACTTGAGATTTCTTTTTCCACTTGGGCATATCTTACAATAGGACCGGCAATTAATTGCGGAAATAGAGAAACATAGGTTAGAAAATTTATTAGACTTTTAGTTGCTTTTATTTTACCACGATAGACGTCGATACTGTAAGACATAGTCTGGAAAGTGTAAAAACTTATACCTAAGGGAAGAATAATACTATTAAAGATTCTGTTATTTTCGTTAGAAATGAGATTAATCGAGTTAAAAATTTCCGATACAAAACCGGCATATTTAAAATACATAAGTAAACTTAAGTTAAAAGCAATAGATATCGTTAAACCTAATTTTTTATGATAACGTTCTATAACCAATCCACAGCAAAAATCTATTAAACCTGAAGCAATAATAAGTAATACAAGGTGTCTTTCTCCCCATGTATAAAAAAATAAACTAGCCAACAATAGAATACTGTTTTTAAACTTAGAAGGAGATAAAAAATAGCAAAATAGAGTAGCTGGCAAAAACAGATAGAGGAAAAACGGACTACTAAAAAGCATCTAACAATGTTGAAAATACAATCAAAAGTACAATAATTTATACTATTTTTGGTTATTTAGCTTTAACTTCAGTTTTTATAAACTTCATGAAATTTTATAAACCTTTTTTAATTATTTTTTTGTGTTTAAATTGTTTTTCAATTTGTGCACAAGATTTTTCTAAAACTTGGAACCAGTATTTCTCCTACTTGGATATTTCGGTACTTACACAATCTGAAAATAAAATTTATGCAGCTGCGGAGAATGCTATTTTTACTTACGACAAGCAAACATTTGAACTAACAACAATTAGTTCCGTACAAGGATTGTCTGGAGATACTATAAGTGCTTTAATTTATATTGAAAATTCTAATTTACTTGTTATTGGTTTTGAAAACGGGCTTATACAAGTTCTAAATGAAAACACAAAGGATGTCTTAAATGTTGTAGATATTTTAGATAAACAAACCATTCTTCCAGATAAAAAACGAATTAATGATTTTATATTATTTAACAATACTGTATATATTTCTGCAGATTTTGGTATTTCAGAATATAATATAAACCAGTTAGAGTTTGGAGATACTTTTTTTATAGGAGATAATGGTACACAGTTATCTATAAATGAAATAGCTGTTTTTGATGGTTTTTTTTATGCAGCTACAGACTCCGGAATTCGTAGAGCATTGACTTCTAATCCTAATTTAATAGATTTTCAAGAATGGCAAACTTTATCTAATGGGATTTGGGAAGGCATAGCTTCTGTAGGTGCACGTTTATATGCAGCAGCAAACAACCAAAGAGTTTTTGAGGTAATAGGATTAAATGTTTTTGAAAGAGAATTTTTTTCTAACCCAATTTTGGATTTGTACACTATAAATAATCAGCTAGCAGTTACCACTATAGATGTTTCTAATATCTATACTGAAACGTATCAGCCTATAATATCTATACCTTCTAGTAGTTATAACAACACTAATTTTAGTAGAACAATTTTTAACGACACAGACATTTATATAGGGACAAAAGGAATTTTAAACTTAGGAAAAGAAGGCTTTGGCGTTTTAAAAACGAATTTTTCAGATGCCGAATTTGAAGAGCTCCATCCAAGTAGTCCATTATTAAACCGAATTTTTCAAATAGATTTAAGTGCTAATCAAATTTGGGCTGTACATGGAAGTTTTGCTGCAAATTATGGGTTTAGTGGTGGTATTGAAAAATCAGGAATTAGTAGATTTAAAAATAATGAATGGCAAAATATACCTTATGACACTATTAGTCAGATTGTGCCAAGCCCCTATTATATCAATCATGTTATAATTAATAAATTTAATTCAAATAAAGCATATTTAAGTACCTATTGGACGCCAGGTCTTATTGAGCTAGAAAATGATAATTTATTAAATCTATATGATGAAAACAATAGTAGTTTAGATAGGTTTGTAGATGTTTTTTACTTATTAATGACTGCAAACTATGATGAAAATAACGCTTTATGGGTCACAAATGGAAGAGTCAATAATGCATTAAATAGATTTGCAGACGGTGCTTGGCAAGGCATAGACTTGTCACAAATTATAACCAATCCTACGGTAAATCTGGGATTTGCGGATGTGGATTTTGATGCCGATGGGAATGTATTTATGGCAACTTCTAACTTTGGTGTAATTAGCTATAATGTTTCTAACGGAGAATTAAATAATATTGTAAATGATGAAAATAACATGCCATCTAATGATGTTCGTGCTTTAAGAGTAGATAGAAGTAACCAAGTGTGGGTAGGAACCAAAGAAGGCTTAAGAATTATATACGACCCAAGTGGTTTTGCAAATGGAAATCCAGAAGTTGAAAGCATTATCTTTTTAGAAGATGGTATTGCAAGTGAATTGTTTTTCTTTCAGTATATAAATGATATCGAGGTAGATGGAACTAATAATAAATGGATTGGAACTTTAGACAATGGAGTTTTTTATATTACTGCAGACGGGCAAAGAACCATTTATCGTTTTACAAAGGACAATTCACCGCTACCAAGTAATGATATATTAGATATTAAAATAAATGAAACTACTGGAGAAGTTTTTTTTGCAACCGATAAAGGAATGGTTTCTTTTAAGGGTACTTCCTCGGTACCTCAAGACAATTTAGAAAATGCATATGTTTATCCAAATCCTGTTAGACCAGGATTTAATATGGAACAAGATAAAATCAAAATCACCGGTCTTTCTAAAAATGTTAATGTAAAAATTACTGATATAGAAGGTAATTTGGTCACTGAAGCAGAGACCCGATCAAATGGTAAGTTTAAAGGGTTTAATTTGGAAATTGATGGCGGAACAGCATTATGGAATGGTAGAAATCTTTCCAATAAAGTAGTAGCATCTGGAGTTTATGTTATTTTATTAAACGATCTAGATACTTTTGAAACCAAAGTTTTAAAGGTGATGCTTATTAGACAATAATTATGATTCTTTCCTTAAACGCAATTGTCTTATCAAAAATTAAGTATAACGATAATGACCTTATCGTTAAATGTTTTACCCAGCAAAAAGGAATTGTAAGTTATATTTTAAAAGGCGTTTTAAAATCTAAAAAAAATAAGAGAATTGCTTTTTTTCAACTTCTAACACAATTAGATATTGAAACAGATTTTAAGGCTAATAGAAGTTTACAGTACGTAAAAGATTTAAAAAATCATACACTTTATAGTTCCATACATCAAAATGTTTACAAGAGTGCTATAGCAATGTTTATTTCAGATGTTTTAGCAAATGCTCTAAAAGAAGAAGAACAAAATGAAGCTCTTTTTAGCTATATAGAAGCCGCATTAAATTGGCTAGACATAAGCCAAGACTACTCCAACTTTCATTTGCTTTTTCTGCTTAAACTCACAAAATATTTAGGATTTTATCCAGATACTACACACATGGATTTATCTTATTTCAATTTAGTAGAAGGCGCGTTCGATTTTAATAAAACGCATGAGCAATTTATTTTAGGCGAAGATTTAAACCTCTTTAAAACTCTTTTGGGCACAAATTTTGATGCTTTAGATGCAATAAAAATGTCGTCAAACCAGCGTCAGCGTTTTTTAATTATTTTGTTGAAGTATTATGAACTTCATTTAATAGGCTTTAAAAAACCAAAATCTTTACAAATTCTAAACGAAGTTTTTAATTAAATATGAAACAAGTTCTCTGCATCATTTTATTATTAGTTATAAATGTAAGTGTTGCGCAAAGCATTCAAATTTTAAATGCAGAAAATAATCAGCCCATTTCTGGTGTTGCTGTATTTAACGAAAGCATGTCTAAAAGCGTCGTGTCTAATAAATTAGGATTTGTAGATTTAGCTATATTTTCAACTAATGAACTTTTAGTTATAAAGCATATTTCATACTTAGAACAGTTGGTTTATAAGCAAGAACTTACAAATGGGATTATATTATTAGATTCTAATCTTCAGAATTTAGATGAAATTGTCCTTTCTGCCTCAAAATTTCAAGAGAATAAAAATGACATTCCTAAAACAATTACCCGCATAGACGCAAAAACGATTGGTTTAACACAACCTCAAACGAGCGCAGATGTTTTAGAGCGAACCGGTAAAGTATATATTCAAAAAAGTCAGTTAGGCGGTGGAAGTCCTATAATTAGAGGGTTTTCAACTAACAGATTATTAATTACTGTAGATGGTGTGAGAATGAATAACGCCATTTTTAGAAGTGGTAATTTGCAAAATGTAATATCCATAGATCCTTTTACAGTTAGTGATACCGAAGTAACTTTAGGTGCCGGTACTGTAATTTATGGAAGTGATGCTATTGGTGGTGTTATGAGTTTTAATACCAAAAAGCCAGAATTATCTTATCAGGACAGTTTAATTTTAAATAGTAATGCGACTGTTAGATATGCAACTGCAAGTAAAGAACAAACGGTTAATGCAAATGTAAATATTGGATTAAAAAAATGGGCTTTTTTAAGCAATTTCACATTTTCTTCTTTTGATGATTTACGTATGGGTTCTCACGGTCCAAAGGAATATTTAAGACCAGAATTTGTTATTACGTCTAGAAATGAGGATTTTATTGTTCAAAATCAGAATGATTTAATTCAAAAAGATACAGGTTACGATCAAGTTAACTATATGCAAAAAGTTCTTTTTGTTCCCAACAGAAATTTAGATGTGTCATTGGGTTTGTTCTATACCAAAACAACCGATGTGCCACGCTATGACCGGTTAATTCGTTATCGTGGAGATAATTTACGTTCTGCAGAGTGGTATTATGGTCCACAAAAATGGCTAATGGCTAATTTAGGTATCGATTATAGAAATTCTAATAATTCGTTTTACGATAATTTAAAAGCCAATGTAGCGTATCAAAAATTTAATGAAAGCAGAAATGATAGAGATTTTCAAGATGTTATTTTAAGTACTAGAGAAGAACAAGTCGATGCTTTTTCATTTAATTTAGATTTGGAAAAAGTTTTCAGTTCAAAATTAAATTTATTTTACGGGTTGGAATATGTTTATAATAAAGTTGGTTCGGATGCCTTTCAAAAAAATATTGAAACTTTGGAAGAAGAAGCTATCGTAACGCGTTATCCAAATGGTTCTAAATGGCAATCTGCTGCAGCTTATGTGAATTTAAAGTATAAACCTATCGAAACATTTACCCTTCAATCTGGACTGCGGTATAACAGTATTATTTTAAAGTCAAATTTTGAAGAAAATAACACCTTTTTAAATCTTCCATTTACAGAAGCAAATACAAATTTCGATGCTTTAACGGGTTCTTTAGGCTTTTCATGGTTGCCTACAGAAGTAATTAATTGGAAATTTAACCTTTCTACTGCTTTTAGAGCACCAAATATAGATGATATAGGCAAAGTATTCGACTCAGAACCAGGATCTGTTGTGGTGCCTAATAATGACCTTAAACCTGAATATGCTTATGGAGGTGAATTAGGTTTGACTTTAAATTTTAATAAAAAAGCAATATTAGATATCAATACCTTTTATACTTATTTAGATGATGCTTTGGTAAGACGAGCAACTACTCTTAATGGTGCAGATGAAATTATTTATGATGGCGAATTGAGTGAGGTGCAATCCATTCAAAATGCCAGTCAGGCTAAAATTTATGGTGTGGAGCTAGGAGCAAAATTTCAACTTACAGAGCATTTTTCTTCTAAAACACAATATAATGTGATTGGTGGAAAAGAAATTTATGAAACTGAAACCGTTCCAGCACGACATGTCTCTCCAAATTTTGGAAACTCTCATTTGATATGGAAAAACAGTAAACTTACCTTAGATGCTTTTGTTAATTTTAATGGAGAATTATCTAATAACCAACTAGCGCCATCCGAGCAGGAAAAAGATTATATCTACGCTTTAGATAGTAACGGCAATCCTTTTTCTCCTTCTTGGTACACGTTTAACTTGGCAACTCAATACCAATTAAACCCTAATACCATATTATCGGCCAGTCTAGAAAATATTACAGACCAGCGTTATAAAACTTATTCTTCTGGTATAGCAGCGCCAGGTAGAAATTTAATTGTGGCTTTAAAATATACTTTATAAAAAAAGCACTTTAAAAAATAAAGTGCTTTCCTAATAGCTTTATTTAAATCTATTTTTTAATGGCTTTCTTAACTATAGTTTGATTGTTATCTAATTCTATTTTAGCTATATACATCGCTTTACTAAATTTAGAACTATCCATTTCAAAGCTAGAATTATTAATCGCTGCATTTGAAAACACAACTTGACCTATAGTATTATAAATTGAAATAGATTTAATTTTAGATGTTGTATTTGTTTTAAAAACAAATGTACTTTCATTAGTTTCGTACATTACAAATGTACCTTCATTATTTGTAAAATCTGTTGTAGACAAACTTTCTGTTTTAAAAACAATTTCAAATCGATTAGAAAATTCACCTACATTAGATGTAAAAGTATAGTTGGTTTGTTTTAAATCGGTATAAGTTCCTAAATCTTTATCTTTAAGATAAATCGCATTGTTGTTTAAAAAGTCACCATCAATTTTATCTAGTGAAAATGTAAAAGTAGTTGGCGCATTAATTCCATTTTTAAACCCTAATGGAATTACTTCATCTAAATTTAAATCGTTGGTGTGCTTACCTTGTATTTGATATTTTTGAGATTCGTCTCCAATAGGAGTAGAGTATAAACCGATGCTAGACTTATATAAATTGATTTTTTTAGAATCATAAAAAGAACCGTCATATTGAGCTGATGCTCCATCTATATAACTTACTAAAACCTGATTGTACACTCCAAAATCACTAGATAAGTTTAACCATAATTTATTAGGAACAGTATTGGAAGCTGTTCTAAAAAACTGGTCATTATCTCCCGTAACTCTCATACTATTGTTAAAGATGGCTGTACCAGTTGTACTTGCAGGATTGTCTGAATATCGAATGAAAAAACTCTGACAAGAAGGAATAAATGAATTAGGAATATCTAATGCGTCTACCGTTCCGTCATTATTTAAATCGCCACCTGCGACACCTCCAGAACCATTTACAATAGCATAATCTGAGACATTAAAGTTGTAAATTTCATTTCCATTTGTAGTTGCCGATGGTGGAGTGCTATGCGTCCAGAAATATATTTCACCTTCTAACTTCCCGTTAACAGACATGCTTTCTAGATTCTCATTAAAAAAAGCATTTATATCTATTGCAGATGCATAAGGGTTACCGATTAAATTCCAGTTATTATCATTTAATTCGCTATCATTTCTGGCTATGTTTGCATTTATAACACCATTATTTAATGGGCCATTAAAATTATAAAGGTATTCGCTTTGTCCACCTACCATTGCAGCAGTAGAATGTGATGCAATGTATCCAGCACCAGGAATCATGATGTCTCCAGCACTTTGTAAGAACCATACATCATTATTATCATCTACGCCATCTACAGCAGGGCCAAAAGTTTGAGTATTATCGTTATTATTCTCATAAAAACTATCTACAAAGTTTGCAGCAATAAATGAAAAACGTCTGTTACCATTTGCTTGACTTAAAGCACCTCCAAAGGTTTCATTTTCTACTGGAGAACTCCAGTACGTATATTCGTACCAGTCATTTATTGGAGCTGTAAATTTACTTACAGTTGTTGTGCCGTTTTCAACATATTGTGCATTATCATTTATTTGAACCACACTACCTTTATCTGTAACCAAAACAGTTCCGTTATTAACAATGTCATTAGTAATTTGTATAAAGGATAAATCTCCAACGGTTAGTGTGTTGGAGGTATTTATAACCAAACTACAAGCAACAATGTTACCGTCTATGCTAGTGTCATAATTAGCGTCTAAAACAGCAAGTATGGTGTTAGTTGGTATACTATTGCTCCAGGTTGTTCCATTCCAAACAGTACTGTCGCTTCTTAAATGTGCTGCGTCAGATACGGTTGAACAAGAACCATTTTCGGTGACTAAACAATAAAACTGATACCCTGAATAAGAAGATACAGCGCCGCTTAATTGCAGATTATCTGTTGTTTCTCCACTAACGGTTACCAATGGTAGGTTTGCGCTATTTACTACAGTCCAGTCTGCAGCAGTACCATTATTGAAATACCATTGATAAGTTAAAGACCCAGAATTTCCTGCAGTTGCTGAAATTTGAAAATCTGCCACAGATGAACAAGAACCTATATCTGAAGGTTGAGTAGTAACAGTTGGGAATGTTGAGTTTACCGCATTGTAAGCCCCCAAATCGGAACAAGTTTCATTTAAGTTTAAATTCCAATCTGCTCCATCATACGTTGCAGACGGTCCGGTAGCACTATTAATTCTAGAAATAGAATAACCAATTTCATTTGGACAATACACCACATCGTATGGGTTGCCATTTTTAGTTAATCTAATTTCATCATTTTCGTTTATACCAGCTCCAAAATCATCATAATCTGTACTTAGACCAGGACAGTTTCCCTGACCTGAGCTACCAACTTCCATTAGATATGTGCTATTAGGTGGAACGATGCCGACAAGATCAATAGTTCTGTCTGGTGCTGCATTGCCTATGTCTCCATAACGTTCAATTTCAAAATCTGTTCCTGGAGCATCTAAGTCTATAGCGCTACTGGTAGGGTTATACAACTCCATATACCATCCATTTCCACCATCGGTATCATACACTTCAGATATAATAAGATCTGTAAAGGATGAAATTGAACAAGAGCCACTTTCGGAAATTAGAGTAAACATGGTTGTACTATCTAAATCGCAACCATTTTCATTTACAGTTATAGAACCAGTAGTTGCTCCACTTGGAATTTCTATAATTAACTCAGTAGTGGTTTGGCTTAAAATTGTAGCTAATACGCCATTAACTGAAACTGTAGATCCAGCTGTAAAACCAGAACCATTTATAGTAACTTCTGTGCCAACTGGTCCTGTGGTTGGAGTAAAAGATGTAATGCTATGTGTTGGCGTACAACTATTATCACAATATACTTCTACATCATCTAACCTCCAAGGTGATGTCGTTCCTGAAACTTTTTCAAATTGAATCCAAACATTAGATTCACTCGAATAAGCCGATAAATCTACTGTATACTGATTGTAAGAGCCAGAAGGAACGTTTGAATGATTAAATATTTGTATGGTTGTAAATGGTCCAGTTTGACTAGTTGTAGACACGTTAATATTTAAAGTCTTGGCTGATGTGTTTCCAGATCTACCTAAAAAGAAACTTAGACTTGATGGTTGACTAATCAAATCTGTGGTTAAAAAGCCATTAAAAGCATCAAAAGCCATAGCGGCAGGTGCTGAATTATAATCTGTTGCTGAAACGCTTCTAGAAACGTCAGAGGCTATCCAATTTGTTGGTGCTGGGCTATTTGTTGTAAAATCTTCGTCAACACAAGGCCCATCTAAAGTTGTTTCATTTCCAACAAGTGGAGTTGTAGTATTATACGCAGGTCCTCCAATGCAATTTGTAGTATTATAGCTAAAAATAAAATAGTAATAGGTAGTTGAATTATTTAATCCTGTTGCATTAAAGCTTGTACTTGTATCAGATTGAATTACGGTTCCTCCACCTAAAGCATCACCAGGATTATAGTTTGTTCCATTTACAGGTGTGGCACTCAATGTTGGTGATGTACTTTGTACGACTAAATAGCCATCTGAAGTGTTGGCAGTAAAACTACCAGAAATGCTGGAATTTGTTATGCCGCTAAAAACTAGATTTGTTGGCTGATTGATAGGGGCAACACATGGGGTTGTTCCATTTCCTTGTATGCTAAATGTATAAGGGTTTTCATCTGTATCGTTATTAGCAATACTAATTATAGCCGTTCTTAAACCTACTGCGCTTGGGTTAAAAGTTATTGTGAAAGACGTATTACTTCCACTTATTACTGGAGTTGTAGCATTTGAAGTTACTGTAAAATCGGCCGCATTTGCCCCAGTAATAGAAACAATAGGAGCACCAGAAAGCACTAATGGAGCAGTGCCTGTGTTTTGTATGACAAAAGCATTTGCTTGTGTACCCGAAGTCACATCTACATCACCAAAATCTGTAAAATCTCCTGTCTGTGGTGTATTATCGTTATTAGCAATATCTATAGCATTTCCAGTAATATTAATTTCTGGTTGTGGTGTGTTTAGATATACCGAGCCATTAACAATTATATCATTTCCTGGACCTTCAAAACCACCAGTTCCAGTACCTGCTTCTGCCCAAGCATAAAACCTAAATGTTATTGGCGAAGAATTATTATTTAAATTTATATTAAAAGTAAATGTTTGAACACTTGTATTATCAATTATGGTTTTTTCGCCATCTATATTTGTAGAAAATCCATCCGCAGAACTTCTTAAAGCAATACCTCTTGGTCCAGTACCAGATCTTTGAAAATTAATATCTATAGTTGATGCATTAAAAGCATAACCTGTATTTGGAGTAACAGTAAACTCCATATATTTATTATTAGTGACTGCATTATTAATTGAAACACTTCCCCAATTATTTGCATTAAACCTATCACCATTGTTACTTCCTGTTAATCCTGTACCCCTTGTAATAGTAGAGTTTGTTAAATTTGGATCATTAAAGTTAGATGTTGCACTAACTTCATTTCCAGTTAACCCATTAAAGTCGAATGTCAATATTTGGCTATTACCAATTGATATAAAACTAATTACAAGAATAAATAATAATTTAAATTTCATAGTCTTTAAAAAAAATAAGCCTACAAATATATGAAATACTTATTGTTCAATATTACGATAAGGTTAAGTAATGTCTTAAAATTGAAATAGTTATTAACAAAATTCACTAAAAAAAGATTAATTTTGGAATTCTATGATTATAAAAACATCTTATACAATTGAAGAAGCTAAGCGCAAATTGGAGCATTATTGTGCTTACCAAGAGCGCTGTCATAAGGAGGTAGTGTCTAAATTAAGAGAGTTACAGATGATTCCTCAAGCCATAGATGTCATTTTAGTTCATTTATTAGATCATAATTTTTTAAATGAAACACGTTTTGCAGAAACTTTTGCTCGTGGAAAATTTAGAGTTAAGAAATGGGGAAAAAGACGTATAGAAAACGAGCTTAAGTTGCGTCAAATTTCAGCCTATAATATTAAAAAAGGACTCGCTCAAATTTCAGAAAATGATTATTTTGAGACGTTCGACCTTTTGGCTTTAAAGCGATTAGAAGCCATTACTGAGACTAATAAATATAAAAAAAGAAAAAAATTGGCAGACTATCTGCTTTATCGAGGTTGGGATTCGTCAATGGTTTACAACAAGGTTAAAGAACTTATACCTTAGCATTAAATATGACCAGTGCATATAAAAGCATTAGTCATATTTAATAACTTATATTTATAGGTTAAATGCTGCGCCAATGTTAATAGTGAATTGATTATGTAATGCTTCTGGAGCAGAAATATCATTATCGTATTTTGCCAGAGTAGTATTAAATTCCGAGTAAAGACCGAAACCATCAGTAAAGAAATATCTTACCCCAAGATGACCACCAAAGTTTTTTGTGCTTAAACTTAATCCAGGATACACATCAAAGTTTTCACTGATATTTATAACATTTCCTAGATTAGCATTTATTCTGGCCTTTATATCGTATCGATCAATAAAATCTGCATCCAAACGTTCATTTGTATTTAGTGCATATGAGGTTGAAACACCAACAGAAATGTTATCGGCTAGACCATAGTCAAAACTAGCATTTATTCCAGAAGCAAATTCTTGAAAGTTTCCTCCAATTTGAAGTTTTTTATCGCCTTTACCACTAAAAGCTTGTGCATTCGATAAGTAAGTGCTTAGCAGAAGTGCTATAAATAATAATTTTTTCATAATTAATTAATTGTTAGTTAATGCCTTTTTGTTTTTCCAATCTATCCATTTTTGACCTTTTAGGCGTCTCATTACATTATCAATATTACGCATTATAAAGACATTGTAAACTGCTTTGCTTAAATTTTTTGGGTGTCTTGCAATTGCGCGTAAACTCATAGAAAATCCAGGGGTAATATACTTCATATAATGCCAGTATCCTTCAGGCATATAAAGAACTTCTCCATGATTAAGCTCTGTTTTCCAGCCTTTTGCGTGTTTTAAATTAGGCCACTTATTAAAATCTGGATTAGAAAAATCAATATCTTCTCTGGTAATTAAAGCATAAGGTACCTTGTATAAATGTTTATTCTGATTTTGGTCGAATAGAATTATTTCTTTTTTTCCATCAAAATGAAAATGAAAAATGTTAGCTAAGTCAATATCATAATGCATAAAAGTGTAAGAGTCTTTTCCGCCAAAAAATAACATTGGTAAGCCTTTCATTAATCGTAATCCAAAATCAGGAAATGTATAATCTTTTTGAAGTTGAGGTACTTCCTTTAAAATGTTCCAAAGAAAAATTCTAAATTTTGTAGGTTCACTTTTTAATAAATCTACATAATCTCTCATTTTCATTTTAGCATGAGGCTGATTAAATCCATCTTTATAATCCACAGGTCTATCATCATACAATGGTACAGTTTTGTCTCCTGCAACCGTTTTCATATAATCTAGATTCCATTTGGAATATGCTGGCCAATCATCAATAAAACGCTCTATAACCACAGGTTTCTGAGGCTTAAAGTAGTGTTCTAAAAAATCCGCTTTGGTAATATGTTTTACCCTTGGGATATGTTGAAGATTTAAACTCAAATGAATAAAATGTTTAGCTTACAAAAGTAGTAAAAACACAAAAAGCAGTTGTTAATCTTAGTATAAAATTAAAAACTGCTTTTTAGTAATTATGTTACTATTCTACTTAAGCATTTTGGCTTTTTGCTTTGCTTCTTCGTTACGTTCAATTTTATGATCGGGACGTGTCCATTTAGGTTTTTCACCTAAAGCTTGAAATTTTGATTCTGAAGCTTCAACCGATTGTGGTTGTACTTTTTTAGTAAATGGTTTTTGAGGAATCATACCTAACGCTTCGAACATTTTCATGTCTTCATTAACATCTGGATTAGGCGTAGTTAATAATTTATCACCTGCAAAAATGGAATTGGCTCCTGCGAAAAAACACATGGCTTGACCTTCACGACTCATTTGAGTCCTACCTGCACTTAAACGTACTTGCGTTTCAGGAAGTACAATTCGTGTTGTAGCTACCATACGTATCATATCCCAGATATCAACTGGTTTCTGGTCTTCTAATGGCGTTCCTTCTACAGCAACTAAGGCGTTAATTGGGGTCGATTCCGGCTGTGGATTTAAGGTAGAAAGTGCGACTAACATACCTGCCCGGTCTTCAATATTTTCTCCCATACCAATAATTCCTCCAGAACAAACAGTTACATTCGTTTTGCGAACATTATCGATAGTGTCCAAACGGTCCTGGTAACCTCTGGTAGAAATAACTTCTTTATAATACTCTTCAGAAGAATCTAAATTATGGTTGTAAGCATACAAACCAGCTTCAGCCAGACGCTGTGCTTGGTTTTCGGTAACCATACCTAAAGTACAGCATACCTCCATGTCTAGTTTATTTATGGTACGAACCATATCTAAGACTTGGTCAAATTCTGGTCCATCTTTTACATTTCGCCATGCAGCACCCATACAAACCCGAGAACTTCCTCCAGATTTGGCACGTAAAGCCTGTGCTTTAACCTGTTGCACAGTCATTAAATCATTACCTTCTACACCAGTATGATATCTTGCAGCTTGTGGACAATACCCGCAATCTTCAGAACAACCACCTGTTTTAATAGATAATAATGTAGAAACCTGAACCACATTAGGGTCATGTTGTTGTCTGTGAATTGTTGCAGCTTCATATAACAACTCCATCATAGGTTTGTTATAAATAGCAAGAATTTCTTCTTTAGTCCAATTATGTCTTACCTCACTCATTATGCTTGATTATTTAAAACAAAAATAGGAATATACATTTGTTTTTAAGTTGAAATATAGCCAAAATATCCTTTTTTTAAGGCTGAAAAATTTATTTTTTAATTATTATACTTACTGCATTTCCACCAAAACCCACTGCATTAATTAAAATGGAACGAATTTCTTTGGGTTTTTCTTGTTGAATATATGGAACCGGAAAAACGGTATTCTCCTGAAGCATTAAAATAGCCATTTCTAAACTTAATAGTCCGGAAGCTCCCAAACTATGACCTATTTTCCACTTATTATTAGTTAAATAAGGTGTGGTTTTAAAAACGCTTTGTATAGCGTTTAATTCGGCTTTGTCTCCTTTTATGGTTCCTGCAGAATGGGTTACAATAATATCCACTTGTTCCATTTCAGCTTCCTTTAATGCCATTTGCATCGATTTTATAAAACAGTCACCATCTGCAGATAAAGAGACATGATGGGTTAGAACTTCTGTAGCAAAACCTACTCCAGTAATTTGAGCCAATCGATGTTTTTTTAATCCAGATTCTAGACACATGCTTCCTGCGGCTTCACCCAAAATCATAGAATTTTGAGTCTTTTCAAAATCTAATGCTAAACAAGGATAGTTTTGTTGCTCTAGTTTAGCATAAATTTTTAACGCTTTCATTTGGGCAATGGTAAAAGCGGTTAGTGGGGCTTCGCTACCACCAACTAAAAACTGGTTGCATTTCCCAGATTGTAGCCAAACAACACCATTTAATACGGCATGTAAAGCAGTAGAGCAGGTAATAGAATGTGAGATATCTGGTCCAGAGGTTTGCAAATCGTGCGCAACCCATGAAGAGATATTTCCTAAAGTGGTGGTTGGAGAAGCTAAAGTTTGTGCCTTTTTATGTTTTAAAAAATACGCATGCTCCATTTCAAAAATAGCAGTTGCACCTCTAGAAGAACCAATATTAACTCCAAAATGTGCATTTGTATTCCAGCTCGCTTCTTTTATAGCATTTCTAGAACTTAGTATTGAAAATAGTACTGAATTATCTAAGTACTTATATTTGGAGTTTTCTAATTTAAGACTTTCAACATCATTTAATACATCTTCAGGTAATGTTGCCATCCAATCATTATCTTGTACTGAAAAATAATGATTTGTGTTTTTATAAGCTTCTAAAATCTCTTTACGTTTACTTCCTAAAGGAGAAACTGTTGCGATAGCTGTTATGGAGATTGATTGTTGTAACATACATTTTAACTTACTGCAAAAATAAGGCTTCGCTTATTTAACTCCTAAGTTTTTTGAACTTCAAAACTGGTTCTTTTTAAATGATTTCTAAAGCACTTTCAATAGTGCTATAAATTTTATCTAGTTGAGGTTTGGATATGGTATATGGAGCTAAAATATAAATGGTAGATCCTAATGGTCTTAAGAACACGCCGTGATTCATAAAAAACTTAAATAATTTATCTCTTAAATTCCCATAACGTTCCATTTTAATATTTAAATCTAAAGCAAAAATAATTCCTGTTTGTCTTACAGAACTTACTTTGTTATGGTTTTTAATGCGTTCTCCAAAAGCTTTATGATATGCTATTATAGTAGAAATATTATTTTGAATTTCTTTAGAAGTTAACAACTCTATACCTGCAATTGCGGCGGTACAAGCTAATGGGTTTGCAGAGTAGGTGTGGCCATGAAATAAACCTTTTGCGATATCGTCACTATAAAACGCATTGTAAATTTCCAGACTACAGCTTGTAATAGCCATAGGTAATAGACCTGCGGTTAAGGCTTTGCTTAAGCACATAATATCGGGCTTAATATCTAATTGGTCTGAGGCAAAATAGGTTCCGGTTTTTCCAAATCCTGTCATAACTTCATCTGCAACCGTAATAATTTGATGTTTTTTACAAAAAGAAAGAATAAGCTCTAAACCGTTTTTGTCATGCATTTTCATTGCAGCTGCTCCTTGAACTAAAGGTTCGTAAACAAATCCTGCGACCTTGTTATTGGCTATAATATGTTCTAATTGCGCTATAATATCGCCATTATTTTCTCCATTTGGAGTAGGAATACGTTTTACATCTAACAAAAGTTCTTCAAAAGGACCATTATAAACAGAAAGCCCAGAGACACTCATAGCTCCAAAGGTATCACCATGAAAGCCATCTTCAAAAGCTATTAAGGTTTGGCGGGTTTCACCTTTATTAAAATGGTATTGTAAAGCCATTTTAATTCCAATTTCAACACTTGACGAGCCATTGTCACTAAAAAATAATTTTTCTTGATTTTGGGGTAGAATTTCTATAAGTTTTTCGGATAATTCTACTGCAGGCTCGTGTGTAAAACCGCTAAAAACAACTTGATCTAACTGTTGCATTTGTTTATAAACGCGGTTTGTAATATAGTCATTACAATGTCCGTACATGCATGTGTACCATGAAGCAATTGCATCTATATACTCATGACCTTCTTCATCTATTAAAACACAGTCTTTTGCTTTTTTAATAGCAATAGCTTCGGGATGTAATTTGTGTTGGGTTAATGGATGCCAAAGGTGTTTTTTATCGCGTTCTTTTAAGGTCATTTTTTGAAACTTGGTATTTGTATGGTATGATTCTGAAACGAGTTCAGAATGACGAATATTGCTAATTTAGCATTATATTTTAACGTCAAGCTGAATTTATTTCAGCATCTTACAACTAGAGTTTGTCTTTAAATAATTGTGCGTATTCTTTTATGACATTTTTATCAAAGTAAGGCTCTTCGTTTATTCGCCCAATAAACTCCGTGTTGCTCATTTTTAAAATAATGTCTTCTGTGGTTGGATGTTTATCTCCGCTAAAAATAATTTTCGTTTTAAACCCTTTTTGTTCTAATAGGTTTAAGGTTAAAAGTGTGTGATTAATACTACCTAAATAATGACGTGAAACAACTATTACTTCAGCCTTTTTTGGGATAATGTCTAAAATGGTATTGCTATTGTTTAGAGGCACTAATAAACCTCCGGCGCCTTCAATAATTAAATGATTTTTAGTTTTTGGTGGTTTAATTTTTTTTAAATCTATAATAATACCATCAATTTCTGCAGCTGCATGAGGACTCATAGGTGTTTTGAGTGCGTAACTGTTGTTGTGAAATTGAGAAGTACTGTTGGAAATTAGTTTCTCTACTTTTTGAGCATCACCATAGTCTAACTCTCCAGATTGAATAGGTTTCCAATAGTCGGCTTGCAAGGCTTCAACTAAAATGGCAGATGCTATAGTTTTTCCTACTTCTGTAGAAATTCCGGTTACAAAATAGGTTTTCATTTGGTGTTAAATTCGGTTTTACAAGTTTCACATTGATATTGATAACGCGCATGGAAAGGTAATGTTCCAAATACAAATCCCAATATAAAGGCTAATAAAGATTTGATGCTATTTATGGTTGAAAATAATTCTACTTTTTCGCTTTTACAATTAGGGCAAGCGATAGGCTCTCCATTATTATCTAAGGAATATTTTGAAATACTTTCTAAGATTTGTTTGGCTTCAAAAACCTGAGAAGCTTCAACTTGAAGTTTCACGCCACCAATTGCATTACTAATTAATGGGTCGGTATCTATGGTGTGTTGGTCTGCTAGGTATACAGTAATGCCTTCTGCTTCAAGTCGGCCTTTTATAATTTGTGCTTCTGCAGAATAATTAAATCGCGCAATGGTTTTAAATTGATTAGCCATGTATTGAGGTTTTAAGTTGCTCTAAAACTTCTGTGATTTGCCCAATGGTATTGTAACTGTGCAAACAAAAGCGAAGTCGCTCTTCGTTTTTTGGTACTGTTGGACTTAAAATAGGTTTTACTTCAAAGCCATGTTTATTTAAAATTGAAGCCACTTGTTTTACATTTTCATTACCCGATATTAAAGCCGATTGTATGGCAGAGTTATTTATTATAAAATAACTAGTTAAACCAAGACGCTCTATTTCAGAATTAAAAAACAAAATATTAGCGCGTAAAGTAGATAGAGCTTTGGTACTTTTTAAAGTTTTATAAGCAGAAATAATTGTAGCTACTGCATGAGGCGCTAAAGCTGTTGTATATATTAGTGGTTTAGAAAAGTTAATAAGGTAAGTTTTTAATTGGTCTGACCCTAAAACTGCAGCACCATGACTACCTAATGCTTTACCAAAAGTTATAATTCTTGCAAAAATGGCGTCTGCTTTTTCTTTTGAATCTATTAATCCACAACCATTTTTACCAAAAACACCTAAAGCGTGCGCTTCATCTAAAATAATTTTACCGTTGTAGGTTTTAGATAATTTTAAAAGCTTATCTATATTTGGAGAATCGCCATCCATAGAAAATACAGACTCTGTTACAATATAAGTCGTGTCATAAGAACTAAATTTTTTCAATTTCAATTCTAAATCTTCTAAATTATTATGCTGAAATTTATAAGATTTAGCATGACTCATGTCTATACCTTCACGTATGGATGCATGGCAAAATTCATCATATAAAATAACATCATTACGCTGCGGTACACAAGATAACACACCAATGTTGGCATTATAACCAGAATTATATATAGTTGCACTTGTAGTTTGATGGAATTTTGAAATGGTAAGTTCTGCTAATTCATAAAGCGAATGATTACCTGTAAGCAATCTAGAACCGCCAGAGCCATTTAGCTCTACTTTAGAATTATGTAATAACTCTAAAGTAGAATTATAGATGTTTTTATTTTTAGCAAAACCTAAATAATCGTTAGAAGAAAAATCTACTAAATGAGAAGGCAATCCAAGTTGTCTTAAACTTTGATTGGCTAAACGTTGCTCTAGTTTTTGTATTAATTTAGGATTTAAATCTTGCATAATTTTCTACTCTTACAAATATAATTAAACAAGGACTTAAAAAGTAGGGTAAATAAAAAAGACTGCTGGAAACAGCAGTCTTTATATATAAGTATGTTAGTTGTATTATTCAATTTCTTTAATAAGATGAACGTAAACAGGGAAGTGATCACTAAAACCACCACTGAAGCCACCATCTGCAAAACTTCTAAAAGGATATCCTTTCCAGCGTCCTTTAGGATTTACTAAATATTGTTTATTAAAAATACCAGCTTTGTATAAATGAAATGTTTTGTAGTCTTCTTCAACAAAAGGTTTTGTTAACATAATTTGATCAAATAAACTCCAAGCATCTCTATATGCAGTGGTACCTAAACCTTCTTTTTTAAACATATCTATATAAGGATTGTAAATACCTTTAAACTTAACTTTATCTTTATTTCTTTCGGCCTCTAAAACATCTTTAACGCTAGCATTTGTTGGGTCATCATTCAAATCGCCCATTGTAATAATTTTAGCGTATGGATTTAAAGTTTGTAAAGAATCTATTATAGATTTATTAAGTTTTGCAGCAGCAACACGTTTTGCTCTACTTTTTGCTTCTCCACCACTTCTTGAAGGCCAATGGTTGACGATAAAATGCATCTCTTCACCATCTAAAAGACCAGAAACCAATAGTTGGTCTCTTGTGTAAATACGTTTTCTCGAGCCGTAATCAAATATTTTTAGTTCATGAGAACTTTTTGAAGTTGGTTGAAATGCTGTTTTTTTGTATAATAAGGCAACATCAATACTTCTAGCGTCTGGGCCATCAAAGTGTATAATGCTATAACCTTTATCAACTAATTGAGGGTCATTTATAACATCTTCAAGAACTTCTCTGTTTTCAATTTCACAAACTCCTATAATAGAAGCGCCGTTTGGATTTAAGTCTGTACCTATTTCAGATAAAACTCGTGCCATATTATGAACTTTCTTTTGATAAACTTCCGAACGATTTGCTCTAAGCTCCATCATCGGACTTGCTTCATCGTTTTTCTCAGGATCATTTATGGTATCGAATAAATTTTCTAAATTATAAAACGCTACCGTGTGTAATTTAAATTTTTTCTTTTCCTGTGCGTGCATAGTAAATAGTGCAGCAATAGTAAGGGTTAAGGTTAACTTAATTAATCTGTTCATTAAAACTTAGTGTTATGTTAATGTTATGTTATTTGCAAAATCTCTGCCAAAAGTAGATAATTATTATAAATAATGTAAATTTGCAGCCCTTTAGTAACGTAAATTTAATATTTAGGTTCTTTGTTAGGGAAATTTTAACAAACTATAAATTAATTTTAAAGAGAAAACATGAAAAAACTTTTATTGATTGTTTTGTTAGGCGTCTTTTCAACAATCAGTGCTTTAGCACAGGAAACTATTGTAAAAGGTAGTGTTGTTGATGGCGTAACAAACGAACCTCTTCCGGAAGTAACAGTAACTATTGAGGCCACTCAACAAGAAACTAAAACCGATGGTTTAGGATTTTTTAAATTTAGTACAACTCCAGAGTTAGGAGAGCAAGTTCTGGTAATTACAAAAGAAGGTTACACAACAAAAAGATTCCCAATAGTTATAAATGAAGGGGAAACTGTAGATTTAACTGGTATCTCAATGGATGTTGATATTACTGGTCAACAGGATTTGTTTACTATTACTTTAACAGATGATGAATTAAATGATGACGATAGTGGCTCTGATAATATTTCAGGTTTATTATCTTCTTCTTTAGATGTTTTTCAACGTACTGCAGCTTTTGAATTTAGTTCTTCATTTTTTAGAGTGAGAGGTTTAGATTCAGATAATGGGACTGTAATGATTAACGGTATCAAAATGAATAAATTTGATACTGGAAGACCACAATGGGGTAACTGGGGTGGCTTAAATGATGTGGTTAGAAACCAAGATTTAAGTATGGGATTACATCCAGCTTCTCATACTTTTGGAGGTATATTAGGATCTACTAATATTAACACTAGAGCTTCTAGCTACAGAGAAGGTGGTCAAATTACCTATTCATCTTCTAACAGAAGTTACACTAATAGATTAATGGCTAAATATTCGTCAGGCTTAATGCAAGATGGTTGGGCTTATACTATTATGGCAGGAAGACGTTGGGGAGACGAAGGTTTTCAAGACGCTACTTTATATGATGCTAATTCGTTTTTTGCTTCTGTAGAAAAAGTTATTAATGATAAACATAGTTTAAACTTCACCTCTATTTATGCACCTAACAGACGAGGGAGAACTTCTCCAAACACTCAAGAGGTTGTGGACCTAAAAGGTATTAAGTATAATGAATATTGGGGTTACTTAAATGGTGAAAAGAAAAATTCAAGAATAAGAGAGGTTGAGGAGCCTATTTTACAATTATCTCATTATTGGGATTTTAACGAAAAAACAAGTTTAAATACTACAGTAGCTTACCAATTTGGTAAAACTGGAAGTAGTCGTTTAGATTTTCCAGGTGGAAAAAATCCAAGTCCAGCCTATTATCAGAACTTACCGAGTTATCATTTGTCACAAATTGACGATGATGGACCAGATTTTACGTCGGCTTACTTGGCACAGCAAGAATTTTTAAATGATGGTCAAATAGATTGGAATGCTATATTTCAAGCAAATATTAATGATAATTCAGGACCATACAATACTAATTCTGCAGCTTATGTGTTGTATGAGGATAGAACAGACGACAAAACTTTATCTGTAAATTCAGTTTTTACTAAAGAAATTTCAGATAATATTTTAGTTAACGGAGGTGTAAACTATAGACGATTAAAATCTCAAAACTTTGCTGAAGTTATTGACTTATTAGGAAGTAATGTTGGGATTGCAAACGTAGATGCATTTAGTCAAGTAGATTTTAACTTACTTAACCCAGGTCAAGTTGCTAATGAAGGTGAGAAATACAGATATAACTACAATTTGTATGCAGACGAATTAGGAGGATTTGCGCAAGCACAGTTTAAATATAATAAAATTGACTTTTTTGTAGCGGGTAGTATAACAAAAACAGAATACCAAAGAGAAGGTTTGTATAAAAATGGAAACCAAGTATTTTATGAAGATGTTTTTAATACTGACGGTGAAAAAATTGGAGAAGTTGAAGTATTAGATAATTCTTCAGGGAAAGGCGATAAATTAGATTTTACAGGTTTTGGAGCTAAAGGAGGATTTACTTATAAAATCACTGGTAAACATTTAATAGACGTGAATGGCGCTTACGTACAGCAAGCACCAAACTTAAGAAACACTTATACCAATGCTAGAGAAAGTCAGGATTATGTAGGAGTGTCAAGAGGTCAAAATTTCCCGGGTGTTAAATTAACAGAAGAAAAAATTCAGTCTGTAGACGCAAGTTATATTTTTAGATCTCCTATCGTTAAGGCTCGTTTAACGGGGTTTTATACAAAAATAGAGGATGCAAATGAGGTGTCTTTCTTCTTTACTCAAGGTGAAGTTTCTGGGTTTATTCAAGAAACTCTAGCAGGGGTAGATAAAAGACATATTGGTGCAGAGTTGGGTATAGAGGCTCAGGTAACACCTACCATTAAATTAAAAGGAGCTGCTTCTGTAGGACAATATACTTACGATAATAATCCGTTTGTTTATTTAACTTCAACATCTGAAGACTTTAATACAAGATCTGAAGAAAATGATGGAAGTGTTGTAAATGACATTTACAAAACAGCTATAAAAGATTACAAAATTGCAGGTGGGCCACAACGTGCTTATTCTGTAGGGTTTGAATATAGAGATCCAGACTATTGGTGGTTTGGAGCAACAGCAAACTTTTTCTCTAATACTTACGTAGATATTAGTCCTTTAGCACGTTCTGCTTATTTTACACAAGATATTAGAGATGGAAATACCTTAAGCGATTATGATCCAAATGTAGCTAGAGAATTATTACGTCAGGAAGAAATTGAAGACTATATGGTTGTTAATTTAGTAGGAGGTAAATCTTGGAAAATTGGAGATAAATACATCGGGTTTTTTGCAAGTGTGGGTAACGTGTTAGATAAAGAATACAGAACTGGTGGTTTTGAGCAGGGAAGAAATGCTAACTACACCGATTTATTAGAAGATAGTTCAGGAAGCTCTAGAGTGTTTGCACCAAAGTATTTCTTTGGTAGAGGAGCTAACTACTTCTTAAATTGTTATGTAAGATTTTAAAAATTAAAAAGAAAAATATATATTTAATAAAAACGATTAGTATGAAAACAAATAAAATTTTAGCATTAGGTTTCAGTTTAGTAGCCCTGCTATTTATAAATTCTTGTGTTGAAGATGATGATTTTACAACACCAGACTTAACTGTAGCACCTGTAGATGTTGCTGCTTTGGGTCAATTTACATCATTTTCGAATATTGTTGCTCGTTATGATGCAGCAGTATTAGACGGTGAACAAATTGGTGTATTTTCTGTTGAAAATGATGCACCATTATATACTATAGGTTATGTAGTATCAGATGATGGAGCAGGTAATTTCTTTGAAGAAATTATCATTCAAAATTCTGTAGATGGAAATGATCCAGCTACTGATGTAAGAAGAGGTTTAAAAGTTGAAATTAATACAAGAGACTTAGGTGGAATCTATAACTTTGGTCGTAAAGTTTATATCAAGTTAAATGGATTAGCTATTGGCGAGGAAAATGGGGTATATACTTTAGGAAGATCTAATGGTAATAGTTTAGAGCAAATTTCGGAAGCTGAATTTACAAAATTCATTGTAAGAGATCCTGAAACAGCAACAATTACACCTAAATTAACTACAATTGCAGATTTAGGAGATTTAGACGAAAATACTTTCGTTAAATTAGATAACACTCAAATTATCAAAGCTCAGAAAAATTTAACCTATGCAGGTGAGGCTACCGATGAGTTTGATGGTTTTAGATCAATTTTAAGTTGCGATACAAATGCAACTATTTCTTTACAGACAAGTACATTTGCAGATTTTAAAGGTGCACAGTTGCCACAAGGTAAAGGGTCAGTTCAAGGCGTTTATTCAAGAGACTTTGGAGATGATTTTAGTGTGTTAATTTTAAATGGTACGGAAGATATTAATTTTACCGACCCTAACCGTTGTGATCCAGTAGTTTTAGACTGTGATGGCCCAAGTGGTGGTGGAGCTGCTATTTTCTCTGAAAATTTCTCAGGATTTGGTGGTTATGCAGCAGAAGGCTGGACAATGGTTAATGTAGATGGTGGAAATGTAGATTGGTTTATTAGCTCATTTAGTGGAAATTTCTATTCAAGAATTTCAGCTTTTAGTTCTAACGAATCAGAAGCAGAAGTTTGGTTAGTAACTCCAGGTATAGATTTAGATTCTACGACGGGTGAAGAATTTAGCTTTGACGTTGAAGCAGCCTTCTCAAATGGTATTATATTGTCTGTTTTAGTAACTGAAAACTTTACAGGAGACGTAACAACTACAGATTGGACAGAATTAGATGCAGATATTCAACAAGGTCCATCAAGTGGTTTTGGAGGTTTTGAAAGTAAAGGACCAATTAATGTATCTTGTTTAAATGGAACGGTTAATTTCGCATTCAAATATTCAGGTTCAGACCCTAGTGCAACAACAAGATATCATGTAGATAATGTTGTAGTAACCGGAAACTAAATTTTAATAACAAATTTGTTTTTAAAAGCCCGCTATGTATAGTGGGCTTTTTTATATATTTATTTGAATATTTTTTTGAGCTTTACCGTTTATAGGTAAAATATTACTGTTTATCTATTAACTTCACAAAATTATTTCACAGTGTTATTTAATTGTTACTTTAGGGTTAAAATTCTTTAATTCTATACATCAAATGAGAAAAATTACTTTACTAATCTTGCTCGTTTTTGGAATATATTCCATAAATGCACAAGTTTACCTTACTGAAAATTTTGATGCTTCAATTCCAGCAACCTGGACTATTACAGACGCAGGTGGTGCTACAGGGGACTCCTGGGTTTCTGGTCTACAAGGAGGTGCAAATTCCTTGAACGGATCTAATGTGGCTGTTGTTGATAGTGATGCGGACGGAAATGGTACACTTCTGTTAGAAACGTTGACATCTCCTGTGTTTGATACAACTGGTGCAACAAACCTATTTTTAGAATTCGATCAGTTTTATAGAAATGGCGGAGGAGATAGAGCGATTGTAGAAGTTTTTGACGGAACCAATTGGGTGGAGGTATTAAACCAGTCGGCAACTACGGGTGCATTTAATGCACCAAACGAACAAGCTATAAATATAACTGCTTTTAGCAATCCAAATATGCAAATTCGTTTTGTGTATAATGACAATAACGTTTGGGCATGGTACTGGTTAATAGATAATGTTGTGGTATCTAATTTATTGTGCGCAGAACCTACAGCGGTAACATTAACAAATATTACAAGTGATGGAGTACAGGTCAATTGGAGTCCAGGAGGAACAGAAACAGCTTGGAATGTAGTAGTTCAACCTGCAGGTACAGGTGTTCCAACAATGGGACCTAGTCAAACATCACCTTACATAGTAACAGGTTTAAATCCAAGTTCACCATACGAAGTTTATATTCAGTCGGCTTGTGGTGGAACAGACGGAAATAGTACTTGGGCTGGGCCATTCAATTTTAATACATTAAATGTACCACCACCACCACCAGTTGGTGTTACATGTGCTTCAGGAGCGTCTTCAACCGTTTTTACGGAGACATTTGGTACAGTTTCAGGTGCTGCGCCAGCAGGCTGGACAGGAACCGGTTTTGGAGGAGCTAATGGAAATTGGAGAATAACGAATCCAAGTGCAAACTCTGGAGGTACGGGACCAAATATTACTTATGATGGAAATCCAGGTGTTCATTTAGAATACGAAGCTTCAGGGAATTCAAGCGCAATTGCAAATGCAATATCTCCTGCTATAGATTTGTCTACGGCGGTTGACGGTGCTGAATTAGCCTTTTTTATGCATGCATTTGGTGACGATATGGGAACTTTAAATGTGGGTATTGGTACTTCTCCAACAGGACCATTTACAACTGAATATTCTTGGGTTGGTGACTTTCAAGCAACCGCAACGGAAGCTTGGGTGCCTATTGGTGTAGATTTATCAGCATATTTAGGTCAAGTCATTTATATACAATTTAGTTATGGAGGTGCAGGAACAGGTTTTGAAGGCGATATGTCTATCGACCAAATTACTGTAGAAACTTGTGGTACGTTTTGTATTGCACCATCAAATATTTTAGTGTCTAACATTACAGATACGACTGCTGATATTTCATGGGTTTCAAACGGAACTGAAACAGCTTGGGAAATTGTAATTCAACCTGCCGGTACAGGAGTGCCAACAGGAGCAGGTGTTCCAGGTGCATCAGTTTACCCAGCAACAGGATTAACTCCAACTACGCCATATGAAGTTTATGTAAGAGCTATATGTTCGCCTTCTGGCGAAAGTGTTTGGGCTGGACCGGTTAACTTTACAACAGAAAATGCACCACCACCACCACCAGTAGGAGTAACTTGTTCAACAGGTACATCTACAGCTATATTCACCGAAACTTTTGGAGCTGCATCTGGTGTAGCACCTGCAGGTTGGACAGGAACTGGTTTTGGAGGAGCAAATGGTAACTGGAGAATAACAAATCCAAATGCTAACTCCACAGGAACAGGGCCAAATGTTACTTACAATGGAAGTCCTGGAGTACATTTAGAATATGAAGCGTCAGGTAACGCTTCAGCGATAGCGAATGCCATTACACCAGCTATAGATTTAACAACTGCAGTAGACGGAGCAGAGTTATCCTTTTTTATGCATGCTTTTGGTGATGATATTGGGACACTTAATGTTGGTGTAGGTAATACTCCAACGGGACCATTTACAAACGTATATAGTTACATAGGTGCTTTACAAACTTTAGCAACAGACCCTTGGGTTCCAATAGGAATTGACTTATCAGCTTATTTAACTCAAACCATTTACATTCAGTTTAGTTATGGTGGTGCAGGTACAGGCTTTGAAGGAGATTTAGCTTTAGATCAAATTTCTGTAGAAACTTGTGGAGATTTTTGTATCGCTCCAACCAATTTAACAGTTACTAACATTGGAGGACAATCTGCAGATATTTCTTGGGTTGGAGTCAATGGAGAAACCTCTTGGAATTATGTCGTTCAACCGGCAGGTACAGGAGTACCAGCAAATGGTGCAGGTACCAATGTCATGGTGCCAAATGCTAATGTTACTGGATTAAATTTCTCAACACCATACGAAGTTTACGTACAAGCAAATTGTACTAATGGTATGACTAGTTTATGGGCTGGGCCAGTCAATTTTACAACTACTGTTCAAACTAATTTCACAGTAGATTGTAGTGCGGCAGCATTAGATTTTAATTATTGTTATACTAATAACGATGATAATGTATTTACATTTACAACAACAACTGGTTTCCCTGTAACCATTACTTTTAATCAAGGTACTTTGGAAGCATGTTGTGATGATTTTGATGTATTAGATACAGATGGAACACCTATAGAAGCCGATGTAACAGGAGATGTAACAGGACTTACTTATACATCTACAGGCGATACGCTTTCAATTGTGTTTGATGCAGATGGGAGTGTTAGTTGTGGATCAGGCTCACAAACGCCAATAAACGCAACTGTAATATGTCAAACTTGTATTGCTCCGGATGTGACCTTCACACCTATTGGAGATTGTAGTGCAAATCCAGACAATCCAGAATTTGTAATTGAAGTAAATATTATAGATTTTGGTTCTGTATCTTCAGTACAAGTAGCAGACGACCAAGGTAGTGCTGGGCAATTACCAGCAGGACCAGGTATTGTTACTATGGGGCCATATCCAGCAGGAACTGAAGTAATTATAGAAGTAAGTACAGATGACATTAATTGTATTGAGTTTAGTGACCCATTAACTATAGTGTGCCCAGCACCGCCAAATGAGTGTAGTATTATCTATGCAGGTCCAGACCAAGTATTTGATTGTACAGATAACACTATAGATTTAACAGCGAATTTCCAAGTGACTGGACAAGACTTTAATGTGTATGAAATTAATGCTCTTGGAGGATGTCCTACACCTATTTTATCAGGAGGTACACCTACAAGTTTAACAATAGACGACAGATGGTCTGATGTAGTTGATATGGGCTTTGATTTTTGTTTCTTTGGAGATACTTATAACCAGTTAGTTGTAGGTGCAAATGGTGCGATTTCTTTTGATCCTACCATAGCGGGAACAGGTTCAGGTTATTCATTTAATCAGCCAATTCCTAATAATACTTCAGCTACACTAAGAGATGTAAACATTTTTGTGGCTTATCATGATATTAATCCAAACACTTGTGGGGATATCAATTATACCATTTTAGGGTCAGCTCCAAATAGACAATTTGTATTAAATTACAATGCAGTATGTCAATTTAGCTGTACTACACAGCAGGCATCTATGCAGGCAATTTTATATGAAGGATCAAACAATATAGACATTAATGTTTTTGAAAAACCAGGCTGTGCATGGAATAGCGGAAGCTCTGTAATTGGTGTTCAAAATATGGCAGGAGATGTTGGTTTTGCTCCAGCGGGAAGAAACACAGGGAATTGGGTTGTAGATCCTTCTGCTCCTGAGTCTTATAGATTCTCTCCAGGTCAAAGTTCTACGCCAGATTATATATTTGAGTGGTATGAAGATGGTATCTTTATTGGTAATACAGAAACGATAACCGTTTTTCCAACTCAAACAACTACTTATGAGGCTACTATAACTTATACACAATGTGTTGGTCCTCCAGTGACTTTAACAGATTCTGTTACTGTAGAATTCAATGGTACTCCTGCAGACACAAGTTTCTCTGTAACACCAACATGTGACGGTGCGACAGTAACTATAGATGGGGATCCAGGCGGAACATTTGCATTTAACCCTTTACCTACTGATGGTGCTGTTATTGATGCATCTACAGGTACGGTAACTAATGGGACACCAAATGCAACATATACGATAGAATATAGTATTGACCCTACAAACATTTGTGGGTCAACTACGAGTGAGACTTTCACAGTATTGCCTCCAGTTGTAATTCAAACAGCTGCTAATATTGAAGTATGTGATGATAATAATGATGGGTTTTCAACTTTTGACCTAACCCCAGCAGGTGCTGAAATTATTGGAGGTCTTACAGGAGTTACTTTAACGTATCACGAAACTCAAGTTGGTGCAGATAATGGAACACCACTTATTGTAAATGAAACGGCTTATAATAACACTACTGCAACGAATCAAACTATATATGTAAGGGTTGAAGATAATTCTACTAATTGTTATTCAACTACTTCTTTCCAGATTGTAGTAAATGAGTTACCTGAATTAGAGTTTTATGATACAACTGGATATGAGGTTTGTCCTAATACGACAACGCCAATAACTATTGTAGCGTCATTAGATAACTTTAATGAAAGTGATGTAAATATTACATGGGAATATAATGGAGCCATAATTAACGGTGAGAGTAATTTAGATTTAAACACTGTTCTTTTAAGTGGAGATTACACTATTACAGCTACGAATATTTTAACAGGTTGTTCAGAATCAGAAACTGTTACAGTTGAAGAGTCAGCTAATTGTGTGATACCTCAAGGTATTTCGCCAAATAATGATGGATTAAATGATAGTTTTGACTTAAGTAGCTTTAACGTTCAGTCTATTGAAATATTTAATCGTAACGGTACAAAAGTATATGTGAAAAATGATGGTTATTCTAATGAATGGAGAGGTCAAAGCAATAGCGGAGATGAACTTCCAACAGGTACTTACTATTATATTATACGTTACCAAAATGGAAAACAAAAAGCCTCTTGGGTTTATATTAACAGATAATCTTTAAATCAACAATTTTAAAAAACAACAATGAGAAAAGTACATTTAATCATTTTATTGCTAGTTGGTTTCGCAGCTACCGCACAGCAAGATCCGCAGTATACGCAGTATATGTATAACATGAACATTATCAATCCCGCGTATGCAGGCTCATCTGGTACCACCTCAATTGGGGCGTTATACAGAAGTCAGTGGGTTGGTTTAGAAGGTTCCCCGAGTACAGGAACATTAACCATTCATTCGCCAGTGGGGAATCGTGTAGGTTTAGGATTATCATTAATTAGTGATGAAATAGGACCGGTAGAAGAGACTAATGCATATGCAGATTTTTCTTATACTATTCCAACAGGAGAAACCACTAAATTGGCTTTTGGTTTAAAAGCAGGAGCAACATTCCATAAAATAGGAACTGGCGAACTTGTAGTTACAGACCCGGGAGATGGTTTTTTTGCTCAAAATGTAGATGAGGTAACGCCTAACATCGGAGCTGGAGTTTATTTTTATAAACCTAATAAATACTATATCTCAGCATCTTTACCAAATATGTTAAATTCAGTTCATATTGATGTTAACGGAAATAAATTCGGATCTGAAACTAAGCACTTTTTTGGAGCAGCAGGTTATGTATTCGATTTATCTGAAAACTTCAAGTTAAAACCTCACACTTTTGTAAAGTATGCGGTTAATGCTCCAGTAAGTTTTGATGCCAATCTTAACTTGTTTATGTATGACTTAGTAGAGATTGGTGCTGGTTACCGATTAGATGATTCGTTTAGTGGCATGGTTAATTTTATGATTTCACCAAATTTAAGAATCGGATATGCTTATGATTCTATTCAATCAGATTTAAATGTCGTGACCAGTTCATCGCATGAAATCTTTATTAATTTCGATATTTTCGTTCCATCAAAAGTATCACGTTCACCACGTTACTTTTAATCAAGAACTATTTATCATAACCATATAAAGCAGACATAAAAATGAAAAATATACAAATAACCATCTTAACGCTTTTTATAGCTGTAGCAGGATTCTCTCAGAATAAATCTACAGAAAAGGCAGATAAATTATTTAAAAAACTACAGTTTGTAGATGCTATAGAGGCGTATAATAAATTAGTTGAAAAAGGAGAAGGCGACACATACGTTTATGGTCAATTAGCCGAAGCCAATTTCAATATCTATAATACGGCTGAAGCAGAACGTTGGTATGCAAAAGCACTTGTAAATAATGAAGAACCAGAAATGATTTACAACTATGCTCAAATGCTAAAAGCCAATGGAAAGTATGAGGAGTCTAATGCACAAATGCAAAAATTTGCCAGTCTAAAACCAAGAGACGATAGAGCTAAAGCTTTTAAGGCAGATTCGGATTATTTACCAAAGTTATTAGCTGCAAAACCAGGTTACGAATTAGAATCTTTAGGGTTTAATTCAGAGTATTCAGAGTTTGGAGGAACAGTAGAAAACAATATGTTATATTTTTCTACAGCAAGAAACACCTCAAGAAAAACATACGGGTGGAAAGAAGAGCCTTTTTTAGATGTTTATCGAGTAGCTTTAGGGGCAGATAACCAAGGAGCAGAAGCAGAGAAAGTAAAAAGTATTAATACAAAGTATCATGAAGGTTTAGTAACCTTTAGTCCAGATGGAAACACGATGTATTTTTCTAGAGAAAGCTTTTATGATGGAGTTTACGAAAAACTGGAAGACAACAAAACTAAAGTAAGTGTAATACACTTATATATGGCAACTAAGGATGGAGATGATTGGAAAAAAGAAAAGCCACTACCTTTTAACGCAGATACATACTCTGTAAAAAACCCAAGTTTAAGTAAAGACGGCAGTACCTTATACTTTGCCTCAGATATGCCAAACGGTTATGGTAAGTTTGACCTTTATAAAGTTATGGTTAATGCAGATGGTACCTTTGGAGAACCAGAAAACTTAGGAGATAAAATTAATACAGAAGGACAGGAAATGTTTCCTTTTATAAGTGACGATAATACCTTATACTTTTCGTCTACAGGACAATTAGGTATGGGAGGATTAGATGTTTTTGAATACAGAAACGGAGTTATTAAAAACTTAGCAGCACCGGTAAACTCTAGTGCAGATGATTTAGCTTTTACGATTAATGAAGATACAGGAGAAGGTTATGTGTCTTCAAACCGAGAAGGAGGAAAAGGTGGCGATGATATTTACAAAATCATGCGTATCAAGCCTTGCTATACAGATGTTGTTGCTACTGTTGTTAATGCAGAGACAAATGAAGTTTTAGTAGACGCTATGGTAGAGATTAAAGATGTAGATGGTAAAGTCGTTCTATTAGAGAAAACTGATGCTAATGGACAAGTGTCTTATAAGACATTATGTGAAACAGCTTTAAGTTTTACAACCAAAAAGCCAGATTTTGAGAGCTCATTAATAAGTTATATAGCTCCAAAAGCAGAAATGGACAATTTGGAAATTCCTCTTAAGCCAATAGATAAAATTATTGTTAAGGATGAAGTGGTGTTAAATCCAATTTTATTTGACTTTGATAAGTCTAACATTACACAGCAAGGCGCATTTGAGCTAGATAAATTAGTAGCTGTGATGAATAAATATCCTGAAATGGTCATCTTCGTAAGATCACATACAGATTATTTAGGTTCAGACAAGTATAATATGCAATTATCAGAGCGCAGAGCTCAAAGCACAGTGCAATATGTTGTATCTAAAGGTATAGATGCAAGCAGAATTACAGGTAAAGGATTTGGAGAGTCAGATCCTAAGATAGATTGTGCTAAGAAATGTACAGATGAAGAGAGACAAATAAACAGAAGATCTGAATTTAAAATTGTGAGCGGCAGACCACAATAGGTTTAAATAATTAACTTTTGAAAGGACTCCAAAAATTAAAAATTTGGAGTCTTTTTTTTGTTTTTATTTCTACAAGCTAAAGTTTTTGCTAAGTAGAAGAATTCAAAAAGCTATAAAAATCCAAAATTTGGACGTTTTAACTATTAAAATCTTAATCTAAAATTTTTAAAAACAGTCTATTTTATAGATAAATAGTTAATAAATCGGATGAATTTTTTTCGGTGTGTTAAATATTGCTTTTCGATTATAACAAACTATAAATCAGCTAATTGTGAGTCTTATTTTTTATATATTTATATTAAAATCAGCTACTTATGAAAATCATAATTACACTTTTAGTTTTATTTGTAACCACTACTGCTTTTTGTCAGGTTGGTATTGGAAAAACAAACCCTACTTTTATCTTAGATATCAATAGCCGTACTCTAAATTTAAATGGAATCAATCTTGAGCATACCAGTTTTAACAGTCAGTTTATGGCTGAAAACTCAACAAGAACTCTGGTTTTTAATAATTCTTTAACCACGGGTCTGTATAATTATAGGTTTGCTGGAACCACTAGATTTATAATGGATAATGTTTCACTTAGACCAGCAATTAACTCTAACGATAATTTAACTCTTGGCGGATTAGATATTGGGCGTTTTGATTTTCATTTTAGAAGAGTTTATACCCAAGGTATTCACACCAACGACGATAATGCAGCAGGAGGACTAAGAATTAATATTGGAGCCGGCGGAGGTACTTCTGCAGATTATGTGTTTAGTGATTTTGCACTTTATCCCGTTTTAAATAATAATAGAGATCTTGGAAGAAATGGTAATGCTTGGCGTACTTTGTATTATCAAAATGCTTCTCAAACGTCCGACAGAAGAATGAAAAAGAATATTTTGGAGAACAATAAAGGATTAAGTACTGTAAAGGCCATGAAAACATTTACTTACAATTATATTGATGATACTTCAGATAGAATGCATTATGGATTTATGGCTCAAGACTTCCAAGATTTATTACCTGCATTAGTCGATAATACAAATAAGGAAACAGGCATGCTTGCTGTAAACTATATAGAAGTAATACCTGTATTAGTTAAAGCAGTTCAAGAGCAAAATGAAATTATAGAAAGTCAGGCAACTAAAATTTTGGCTTTAGAAGACGAAATAAAATTAATTAAAGAGAAGTTAGGAATTTAATACCAACTATTAACATTAAGAAAAGTCTTCAATTCATTTTGAAGACTTTTTTTATGTTATGTACTCAGCTACAAAAACTTTATATTTGTAGGAGATGAAAAAGATAATAAAACCAGAAGAAGGCGATTATTACCTAACTCCAGAGGGCTATAGGTGTTTTACAGAGCAATACCATTTAAAAAGAGGTTATTGTTGTGAAAGTGGTTGCAGGCATTGTCCTTATGGATTTGATAAATCAAAACAAAAAACAAACTAAAGTTTGGATCTTATATTTAAAACATATAAAATTTTAATTGCTCACACACATCATCGTGTAGATATTCGTTATCCATAGACTTTCATTTTATTTTTAAATGAATTTACTCACCTTAAACGAATATAAAATGAACTTTAAAGAACAAATATTACAAGGAATTCCTTCAGAATTACCTCAAAAAAAACACTACGACACCTCAATAAATCACGCGCCAAAACGTAAAGCTATTCTTTCAGCCGAAGAAACAAAATTAGCTTTAAAAAATGCCTTACGATATTTTGATAAGAAGCATCATGCTGCATTACTTCCAGAATTTAAAGAAGAGCTGGAGTTATATGGAAGAATTTATATGTATAGATTCTTACCGGACTATAAAATGTATGCACGACCTATAAAAGAATATCCTGCGCAATCAAAACAAGCTGCAGCGATAATGCTCATGATACAGAATAATTTAGATCATGCGGTTGCACAACATCCACAAGAATTAATAACTTATGGTGGTAATGGTGGTGTGTTCTCTAATTGGGCGCAGTATTTATTAACCATGAAGTATCTCGCTGAGATGAATGATGAGCAAACCTTAGTGATGTATTCCGGTCATCCCATGGGATTATTTCCTAGTCATAAAGATGCTCCTAGAGTAGTTGTAACTAATGGTATGATGATTCCAAACTATTCTAAACCCGACGATTGGGAAAAATTTAATGCATTAGGTGTTACACAATATGGTCAAATGACTGCTGGTAGTTATATGTATATTGGTCCGCAAGGGATTGTTCATGGAACCACAATAACAGTTTTAAACGGCTTTAGAAAAATAGGAAAACAACCTAAAGGTAATTTATTTGTGACATCAGGATTAGGTGGTATGTCTGGCGCTCAACCAAAAGCAGGAAACATAGCTGGATGTATAACAGTTTGTGCAGAAGTGAATCCCAAAATAACACAAGTGCGTTTAGATCAGGGATGGATTGACGAAAAAATTACAGATTTAGAGGTTTTAGTAGCAAGAGTTCGAAAAGCAAAAGAACATAAAGAAACCGTATCCATAGCTTACCTTGGTAATGTTGTAGAAGTCTGGGAAAAATTTGATGCAGAGCACATTCATATAGATCTGGGAAGTGACCAAACGTCGCTTCACAATCCATGGGCTGGAGGTTATTATCCGGCCGATTTGTCTTTTGAAGCAGCTAATGAAATGATGGCGAATAATCCTGAAGAGTTTAAAACGCATGTTCAAAAGAGTCTTAGAAGACATGCTGAAGCAATAAATAAACATACAGCAAAAGGCACTTATTTTTTTGATTATGGAAATGCCTTTTTACTAGAAGCATCTCGTGCGGGAGCAGATATTATGGCTGAAAATAATATAGATTTTAAATATCCAAGTTACGTACAAGACATTATGGGACCTATGTGTTTCGATTATGGTTTTGGACCATTTCGTTGGGTTTGTGCTTCAGGAAAACCAGAAGATTTAGAAAAAACAGATGCTATAGCTTGTGAGGTACTTGAAGAAATTAAGAAAAATTCTCCCAAAGAAATACAGCAACAAATGGCCGATAACATTCAATGGATAAAAGGCGCACAAGAAAATAAATTAGTGGTAGGTTCTCAAGCTAGAATATTATATGCAGATGCTGAAGGACGTATGAAAATTGCTGAAGCCTTTAATAATGCTATAAAAAAAGGAGAAATTGAAACCGTTATTTTAGGAAGAGATCATCATGATGTTTCTGGAACCGACTCTCCTTATCGTGAAACTAGTAATATTTATGATGGGTCACGCTTTACAGCAGATATGGCCATCCATAATGTTATTGGCGATAGTTTTAGAGGTGCAACTTGGGTAAGCATTCATAATGGTGGTGGCGTTGGCTGGGGTGAAGTTATTAATGGTGGATTTGGTATGGTTCTTGATGGTAGTAGTGAAGCGTCAAGACGCTTAAAATCAATGCTTTTCTGGGATGTAAATAATGGTATTGCTAGAAGAAGTTGGGCAAGAAATAACGAAGCTGTTTTCGCAATAAAACGAGCTATGGAGGCCGAACCAAATTTAAAAGTAACATTACCTAATATTGTAGATGATGCGTTGTTAGACTAACATTAAATTATAAATGCTATGAAAAAACACATGTACTTTATTGTTGCCTTAGTTGGTGTATTATGCTTTACCTCTTGTAACTCGGTTAGAGTAGCGTCAGATTATGATACTAAAGCAAACTTTAATAATTATAAAACCTTTGCTTATTTTAAAACAGGTATTGACAAAGCAGAAATTAATGATATTGATAAGCGACGCATTTTAAGAGCAATTGAAAGTGAAATGTTAGCAAAAGGTTTCACAAAATCTGAGAATCCAGACTTGTTAATTAGTATTTTTACTAAATCAAGAGAAAACGTCAACATCAATAGAAATAATTGGGGCTGGGGATTTGGTTATGGCTTCTACGGAGCTTCTTTTGGCACCTCTGTATCAACTTCAACAGAAGGAACGTTATATGTTGATTTAATTGATGCCAATACAAAAGAATTAGTTTGGCAAGGTCAAGGTTCTGGATATTTAACACAAAATGTGAGAAAGAAACAAGAACGTATTAATGAGTTTGTTGAAGAAATTCTTGAAGCTTATCCACCAGAAATGGAAAAATAATAAACATTTACTATATAAAAAAAAGGAGCTTGTTATAAGCTCCTTTTTTTATATTCCATACCAACCCGTTTTAATCGATAAGTAAATCCTTGTTAGGGTTGTTAAACGTGTCTTGTTCATCCTTTCTTAACTTACGTCTTAACCACATTTTAAGGCGTACTGAAAGATAAAATAATGCTGGTACTACAATAAGAGTTAAAAACGTTGCTACAAATAATCCATAAATAACTGTCCATGCTAATGGTCCCCAAAAAATAACATTATCTCCTCCAAAATAAATATTAGGATTAAAATTACTAAACAGACCAAAGAAATCTATATTTAATCCTATGGCTAATGGTATTAAACCTAAAATAGTTGTAATAGCGGTTAATAACACAGGTCTTAAACGGGCTTTGCCAGACTGTATGACTTGTTTTAAAAGCTCTCCTTGTTCTAAATAGTCGTCTTCATCTAAATCTAATTCCTTCTTTTTTCGGTCTATTAAAAGTTGTGCGTAATCTAGAAGTACAACACCATTATTTACAACAATACCAGCAAGAGATATAATTCCCATCATGGTCATCATAATAACAAATGAAGATCCAGAAAGAACAATACCACCAAAAACTCCAATTAAACTTAAAAAGATAGCTATCATAATTATAGTTGGCTTAGAAACAGAGTTAAATTGAAAAATTAGAATTAAAAAGATTAAACCTAATCCTGTAAAAAACGCACCCATTAAGAAGGTCATTTGCTTATTCTGTTCTTCAATTTGACCTGTGTAATCTATTTTAACACCTTCTGGAAGTGCTTCAAAATTTTTCATTTCATTTTGAATCTGACTCACCACTGCACCAGCATCTGTAAATCCTGGAGCTAATGCAGAGTAAACGGTAACAACACGTTTGGTATCTCTATGTTTTATAGCGCTAAACCCTGAATTGTTACGTTGTTTAGCTACAGAAGATACTGGAATTTCCTTAATTTGCCCAGATGCCATATCTCTAAATGTTATTTTCTGATTAAAGATGGCGCTTTTATTATAGCGGTTTTCTTCATTAAAACGTACGTAAATATCAAAATCGTCCCCATCTTCTTTATAAATCCCTGCTTTTGCACCAAATAAAGAATTTCTTAACTGTTGGCCCACTTGTCCTGTGCTTACACCAAGTTCTCCTGCTTTTTCACGGTCTACGACTACTTGCATAGCAGGTTTATCTTTATTAACATCAATCTTTAACTCATCAATAGCTGCTATGTTTTTGCTATTAATAAATTCACGCATTTTTTCAGCTAGATTAATTAACTCATTATAATCATCGCCTTCAATTTCAATATTAATTGGCGCTCCAGCTGGTGGACCATTTTGGTCTTTTTCAACAGAAATTAATACACCTGGGTAAATACCTACTAAGGCTTCTTGAACTTTTTGTCTTAAAACTTCACTGTCTTTGCCTTTTCTATATTTATACTCACGCATAGAAGCGGTTATTTTTCCCTTATGAGGCATTTCTGCAGCAGAACCACCATCGGTTTGAGGGTTTCCTGCACCTTCACCAACCTGAGAAACTGCACTTTCCACTAAGAAATTTTCGCCATCTTCAATGTATTCAGAATCGTTAATAACGTTATATACTTTTGCTTCAATTTCTTTAGTAATGGCGTTGGTTTTTTCAATATCGGTACCTTGAGGATATTCGATATAGACAATAATCTGATTTGGTTTATTGTCTGGGAAAAATTCAATTTTTGTTCGCTGAGACGCAACAGATGCACCAAAACCTATAAAAGCAATAATTAAAAGAGCAAAAGTTGACCCAATAATAATTTGTGGTCTTTTGCCTTTTAGAGCGCCACTTAAGACACGTTCGTAAAAGTTTTCTAATTTAACTAAAGTTTTATCTTGGAAATTATTAGCCCATTTTCGAATAAAAAAGCGGTAAGCCCAAAGTAATATGGCGGTAAAAATCATTAAAGTTCCTAAACCGCGGTAAGTGCCACCAAAAATTAGAATTAAGAGTCCAATACCACCAATTATGGAAGTGACTTTAATTATTTGTTTTAAAGGCATTTCTTTATCCTGAATAGTCATAAACTCCGACACTAAAACCGAATTAAAAAATATTGCAACGAATAACGAAGATCCTAAAACTACAGATAATGTAATTGGAAAGTATACCATGAATTCTCCCATTACACCTGGCCATAAACCTAAAGGGATAAAAGCGGCTACTGTTGTTGCGGTAGAGATTATAATTGGAAAAGCAATTTCTCCAATCCCTTTTTTAGCAGCTTCTGTTCGGCTTAAACCTTCGTCTTCCATTAGTCGGTAGACATTTTCAACCACAACAATACCATTATCTACCAGCATTCCTAGTCCCATAATTAATCCGAAAAGAATCATGGTATTCATCGTATATCCTAAATACTCTAAAATCATTAAAGACATAAACATGGACATAGGTATTGCAAAACCTACAAAAAGTGCGTTTTTAAATCCTAAGAAAAACATTAGTACCGTGACTACCAGAATAATACCGAATATGATATTATTCACCAAGTCGTCCACTTGTCCAATGGTTTTTGATGACTGGTCGTTAGTAATAGTTACTTTAAGATTGCTTGGGAAAACGTCTTCAATTGCATTTTTTACAATCACCTCAATTTCTTCTGCTGCGGCTACCATGTTTTTTCCCGCACGTTTTTTCACATCTAACATAACCACTCGGTCTCCAAACTCACGAGCGTAAGTGGTGCGGTCTTTTTCTTTAAAAGCTACTTTTGCAACATCTTTAAGATAGATAGGGTTGTTGTTTTCAGATTTTACGACAAAGTCATTTAAGTCCTGAGGATTTTCAATTTCACCAATAATTCTAATGGTTCTTCTTTGTCCGCTATTAATAAAATTACCTGCAGACATGGTGGTGTTTCCTCTGTTTATGGCGTTTATAATATCATCAAAACTAACCTGAGAGGCCATCATTTTATAGATATCTACCGCAACTTCTACTTCTTTTTCTTGAGCACCACGAATATCTACTTTTTTAATTTGTTTTAAATCTTCAATTTCGTCCTGTAAATATTCGGCATATTCCTTTAATTTTTCAACAGGATAATCTCCAGATATATTAATGTTAAGAATCGGAATTTCTTCAGACATACTTAACTCAAACACATTGGGTTCTACTTTGGCACCGTTAAAAGTAGGCCAGTCTTCTCCCGAAGTTTCACTATCTATTTCGTCTTTAACTTTTTGCTTGGCTTGTTCTACTGTAATCTTTTCATCAAACTCCACAACCACCATAGAGTAGTCTTCTTGCGAGGTTGACGTGATTTCTACAACATTACTTACAGTTTTTAGCTTGTCTTCTAAAGGATCTGTAATTAGTTTTTCGATATCTTCTGCTGTGTTTCCTGGAAATAAAGAACTGATATAGATTTTAGTTTCTTTAATTTCAGGAAAACTCTCTCTAGGCATACTAAAGTAGGCAGATCCACCTAAAAACAAGATTAACGCTATAGCAATATAGATGGTAGTCTTGTTATTTATTGCCCAGGTGGACAGGAAGAAATCCTTATCGGTATTTTTTTGTTTTTTACTCATGCTCTTAGTTTATAATCTTAACCGTTTGACCTTCTTTTACACTTCTTGCACCTTCTTGAATAATTTCATCATTGTTTTTTAATCCCGATAAAATTTCTATGACATCACCCTGAGTTTCTCCAGTTTCAATAATCACTTGTTTTGCAACTGCTTTATTATTCTCTTTATCTTCAAGAATATAAATGTATTGCTCTCCATCTGCATTTTCAGAAATAATGTTTTGCGGTATAAGAATAGCCTCTTTATTTGTGTAATCGTTAATTTTTAAACGCGCTGTTAAGTTTGGTTTTATTTGTTTTTCAGTCTTTGGAACTTCAATTTCAATTTTGAAAGTTCTGTTAGATGGGTTAATGTAATTTCCAGTTTGTCTTACTTTAGCTTGTACAGTTTCATTTAACACAGGGAAATTAACTTCTACTTTAGAGTCGTTAGAGATATTTGCTAAATAACGCTCTGGAACTTCGGTTTCAATATACATATCGTTTAAATTTACAATACGCATAATAGGAGTTTGTCCTGCTCCAACCACACTTCCTTGTTCTGTAATAACATCGTCTATCTCTCCACTAAAAGGCGCTGTAATTCTGGTTTTAGCTAATTGCTGGTTAATTTGATTTAATGCAGCCATTTGTCCGTCGTAAGTCGACTTGGCTTGTAAAAATTGTATTTCACTTCCAATTTTCTGGTCCCATAAACGTTTTTGACGCTCATAAGTGGTTTTAGCTAAATCTGCCTGAATTTGTAATTGTGCTTTTTGTTGTGATAATCCACCATCGTCTACTAAAGCAAGTAATTGACCTTTTCTTACTTTATCGCCTTCTTTTACATAGACTGAAGTTAAAATGCCAGACATTTCTGGAGTTAAAACTAGGTTTTGTTTGGTGGTTACATTTCCTTGTAATTCTACATAATGATTAAACTCTTCTGTCTTGGCTTTAAAGGTTGTAATTAAAGGCACATTTTTATCTGGATTAATCTCAGCTAAAGCCTCATCAATTTGTTTTAATTGCTGCTGTATGTTTTGTTGCTGGTCTACTAATTCTTGACGTTTAGTAGCAATGTCTTTGGTGTTTTTAGAATTTAAAACTGCTTCTAGGGATGCTTCTTGTTTATCGCCACCACAAGACCATAAAATAAGACTTAAAGTTACTAGTGTTATAATTTTTTTCATAATTCTTGTATTAGTAAGTTGATGTTTGGTTAGTTAATGTCTCAAGTTTTGCTTTCGCATTTAAAACATTTAACATAGTTTGTAAATACTCTTGTTGGGTTGTGTATAATTGAATTTGTGCTTGTCTTAAATCGAAACTGGTAGCAACTCCTTCAAAAAATTTAGTTTGATTTTTAGACTCAATACGTTGTGCAAGAGCAAGATTTTCTTTTTTATTTTCATAATCCTCAACAGCAAATTCATAATCGTTTTTAGCAGAATTGATTTGAAGCTGAAGTTTTTGTTCGGTTTCTATTAATTGTAATTCGGCTTTATCCAAGTTAATTTCGGCGCGTTGTGTTGCTGCACTTCTTCCTAAAGAGCTAAAAATTGGAATTTTTAAATTAACACCTAAAAGAGAAGAGGCAAACCATTTGTTGTCTTTATCCAAAAACACAAATTCATCTCCAAATGAAGAATAACCACCATTTAAAAAAGCACTTAAAGTTGGTAAGGCTTTGCTTTTCTCAAGCTTTACTAACAATTCCTTAGCAGTTTTATCATTTTGTGCAATTAAATAATCTATGGTAGAAGTAACTTCATTACTTCCATTTGTATCAAATAAAATATTTCGTTGAGTTAATGTTTCTAAATTATCGGTTAAAGTTATGCTGTAATTGTAAGGAATCCCTAGAGTCAAATTAAGCATTTGATAGGCTATAGTTTCTAATCGTTTGGTTTTATTCAACTGGTTTTTTACACCAGATAGTGTAATTTTTAACTGTTCTACACTTTCTTCTTCTTCAAAACCATTTTCATAGATTTTAGTAATATCAAAAAGGTTTTTTTCTAAAACTTCAATATTACTTTCAAGAATACTAATACTTTCTTGAGCCAATAATACATTGCCAAATGCATTTATAACACCTTCACGTACTTGTAAATCGGTTTTAATTTTTGCATTTTTAGATATTTCTAAGAACACTTTGGCCGATTGTAAACCCACTAAATATGTACCGTCAAAAATTTTCTGACTTAAAGTAGCGGTACCCGTAGCGGTTTGCTTCGCTCCAAAAATAACTTCAGCAAGTTCTCCTGGTTGTCCGCCAAAAAATTCTGCAGGAACCACAGACACCTGTTGTTTTAAAAAGTTTTGGTAGTTTACTTCGGCATTAATTTGTGGTAACCCTGTAGCTGTAGTCTCCCATTTTTGTTTTTCGGCAGCTGTGATATCCTTATTTGCTAGAATTGCATTTCTGTTATTTTGCAAAGCATAATCTATAGCCTCCTGCAAAGTAAAAGTGTTTGGAATATCTTGTTGCGCCACTACTTGTAAGCTCAACAAAACCAGACCAATAAATAGTAATTTACGCATGTTGTTGTGTTTGGTTTTTAATAAATTTTGTTAGTATTTTCATTCCTTTATCGGTAACTATCGCTCTTAAGTGGTATTCTAAATAGTATTCCATCAAATCATTCATTTTAAATAAAGTTGAAGGAAAAATAGTTTCGTCTTTTATGCCTGTCATTCCATTAAAATACATTCGTGATATAAATTCTACATTGATATTTTCTCTAAATACACCTGTATCTATACCATGTAATAAACTTCGGGTAACAGACTCATGCATTTTTTCAAATTGTTTAAAACGAAGCATTTCATAAACATCAACGTAATATTTTTTTAGTTGAAATTGAGGCGAAGCTTTTTCGTCTTTTAAATGTTGCATAACAAACATTTTAACTTCGTAGAGTTCTTCTATTGGATTAGCAGATCTTTCAAAAATACAATCAATACCACCACAAATGGTGTCGAATAAATGGATTGCTACGGCTTCAACCAGTTTGGTTTTATTTTTAAAATACACATATATGGTTTTCTTGGAAATCCCTAGTGCATTAGCGATGTCGTCCATAGTGACGCTTTTAAACCCATAGGTTAAAAATAAATCGGCAGACTTTATAACTATTTTTTCTTTCATAATTTGGTGCAAATATACGCAGGAAACTTTAATTGTTTTTAAAGTTTCCATTCATTTAATCTTTTTTTAACATTATTTTAATACGTTACAACAAAAGCTAAAGTGTTATTTTTGCCTTATGCAAACAACTCAATATTATCAAGAAGCATTTATCAATTATTTGAATGCATTTACCGTTAAGAGAGAACCATTAAATCTATACGAACCTGTAAATTATATTTTGCAATTAGGAGGTAAGCGCTTAAGACCTGTATTAACGCTTATGACAGCAGAAGTTTTTAATGCAGACTATAAAAAGGCATTGCCTGCAGCTCTTAGTGTAGAGGTATTCCATAATTTTTCTTTAGTTCATGACGATATTATGGATGCCGCACCATTGCGAAGAGGAAAAGAAACAGTGCATATAAAATGGGATACAAATACTGGAATTTTATCTGGTGATGCAATGCTTATTATGGCATATCAGTTGTTTGAATGCTATGAGCCACAAACGTTTCAGCAATTAGCTAAACTTTTTAGTAAAACAGCATTAGAAGTTTGCGAAGGACAGCAATATGATGTCGATTTTGAAACGCGACAAGATGTTACCATACCAGAATACTTAAAAATGATTGAGTATAAAACAGCTGTGTTGGTTGGTGCGGCTATGAAAATGGGTGCTATTGTAGCTAATGCTTCTAAAAGTGATCAAGAGGATATCTACAGTTTTGGACGCTTACTTGGTATTGCTTTTCAACTTCAAGACGATTATTTGGACGCTTTTGGAGATCCTAAAACTTTTGGAAAACAAGTTGGTGGTGATATTATAGAAAATAAGAAAACCTATTTGTATCTAAAAGCGTTGGAAACTTTAAATGATAAAGAAAAGGCAGAATTAACCTCTTTATTTAGTTCAGTTTTAGAAGATAATACATTTAAAATTGATCGTGTAAAGCAACTTTTCAAGAGCTCGGGTTCTGCAGAAGCAACTCAAGAAGCCATAAAAAAATATACTAATGATGCTTATAAGGTTTTGGAAAATTTAAGTATTTCGGAAAATAAAAAAGAACAACTTAAGGATTTCGGTCATGCTTTAATGAAGCGAACAGTTTAGCAAGTATGAATTTACCACAGACCTACGAAGCGTTATTTCAGGAGGCTGAACAGCTTGATTTATATAAGAAATTAGTGCTTCAGTTAAACAAAGATTTTTTATATGCAAATATAGATCTAGACTTTAGTGGAGACATTTTACCTTCCTCTTTAAAGTTTATCTTACATGAAACTGTTTATAAGTTGATTCAGGAAAAATTCGCAGAATATTTAAATCTACTTTATATTATAGATGTTTCTGAAGACAAAATAAAAAAATTAAATGGCGATGACACACTTAAGTTATCTGAAGAAGTTTCCTTTCTTATATTGCAACGCGAATGGCAAAAAGTGTGGTACAAGCAGAAATTTTCTAAAAATAAACTCTAATAAATGGTGTTAAGGCACTAGCGTAAACACTGCGGTTATCGTTGTAGAGCAAATCATATCTCAAACCAAGCGTAATATTATTGGTGCGGTAACCCGCTCCAACAAATAAGGCAGGTGCCCAATAATTATCATCTTCAAGTCCGCTAAAATTTCCTTCAAAACTCCTATTAACTCTTAATTGTTCTAATTCTGCAGAAAGTTGAATCTCTGGAATAGGATGAAATAGACCTAAAATACTACCGCCGTAAATATTAGATTTATATTGATTTTTTAACTGGTTATAAGTGTAGTTTAAGCTAACTCCAAGCGCAAATTGTTGGTTAAATTCATATATAGCACTAGGAGCTACTCCAAGAGTAAAAAAGTCGTTAGAGGTGCTTAAGCCTAAGCTACCTCCAAATCGAACATGCTCCCAAAAACTACTTTCTTGAGCAGATGAATTTATTTGAGCACTTACATTTAGAACAGAAAATAAGCTAATTGTAATAAGTGTTATTTGAAGTTTAAAATAGTTCACAAGGATAGGTTTTATAAAAAATTAGTTATAAATATAATAAAATAGATGCTGTTTTTGGTAAATGTTGTATTTTTGATTAAATTTTGTAGAAGCGAACACGCCAAGCACATTCTAATGGATAAATACTCCTTTTTAAACGCAGCCCACACAGCATACTTTGCTGATTTATACGACCAATATTTAAAAAACCCAGATTCTGTAGAACCTAGCTGGAGAGCCTTTTTTCAAGGTTACGACTTCGGTAGTGAAAACTATGGTTTTGATACGGAAATTGTAGATGGTGTCACCACTCAAATTCCAGAACATGTTCAAAAAGAATTTCAAGTTATTAAACTTATAGATGGTTATAGAAACAGAGGTCATTTGTTTACAAAAACCAATCCCGTTAGAGAGCGTCGTAAATATGCGCCTACTTTAGAGCTAGAAAACTTTGGTTTATCACAATCGGATTTAACTACGGTATTTAATGCAGGAGAAATTTTAGGGATTGGGTCACAATCTTTACAAGAAATTATCAACCATTTAGAACGTATTTATTGTGATTCTATTGGTGTAGAGTATATGTATATTAGAAAGCCTGAAGAAATAAAATATATTCAGGATAAATTAAATATTAACGACAATCAACCCAAATTTTCTTCAGACCAGAAGAAACATATATTAAAAAAATTAAACGAAGCCGTTTCCTTTGAAAGCTTTTTGCATACTAAATATGTTGGGCAAAAACGATTTTCTTTAGAAGGTGGAGAATCTTTAATTCCAGGTTTAGATGCTTTAATTGAAAAAGCAGCCGAGGTAGGTGTTAAAGAATTTGTTATGGGTATGGCTCACCGTGGTCGTTTAAGTACCTTAACAAATATATTTGGAAAATCGGCTAAAGATATCTTTAGTGAATTTGATGGTAAAGATTACGAACAAGAAGTCTTTGATGGTGATGTAAAATATCACTTAGGCTGGACAAGTGAACGTAATACCGAATCGGGTAAAGCTATAAAATTAAGTATTGCACCCAATCCATCTCACTTAGAAACAGTTGGAGCCGTAGTAGAAGGTATTGTTAGAGCAAAACAAGATAAACTATACAGCGACAATTTCAGCCAAGTGCTTCCTATTGTTGTTCATGGTGATGCAGCTATCGCCGGACAAGGGTTAGTTTACGAAATTGTACAAATGGCACAATTAGATGGCTACAAAACAAACGGAACTATTCACATAGTTGTAAATAATCAGGTTGGTTTTACTACCAATTATTTAGATGCACGTTCAAGTACTTACTGTACGGATATTGCAAAAGTAACGCTTTCTCCTGTGTTACACGTTAATGCAGACGATGCAGAAGCTGTGGTTCATGCCATGCTATTTGCTTTAGACTTTAGAATGAAGTTTAAGCGTGATGTGTTTATTGATTTATTAGGTTATAGAAAATATGGGCATAATGAAGGTGACGAACCTCGTTTTACCCAGCCGAAATTATATAAAGCTATTTCTAAACACGATAACCCACGAGATATTTACGCTCAAAAGCTTTTAGCAGAAAAAGTAATAGACTCGGGTTATGTAAAGCAGCTAGAAAACGATTATAAGTCTAAGTTAGAAGAGAATTTAGAAGATTCTCGTAAAGAAGATAAAACTGTAATTACACCATTCATGCAAAGTGAATGGGAAAACTTTGTTAGGGTTGATGAAACCGAAATGATGAAGGATGTAGATACAACAACTTCTAAAGAGACTTTAGAGCAAATTACTAAAGTCATTTCAAACTTACCTAAAGACAAGAAGTTTATTCGTAAAATTGAAAGATTAATAGAGTCTAGACAAACCATGTTTGAAGAAAACAAACTGGATTGGGCTATGGCAGAGCATTTAGCTTATGGAACTTTATTAAAAGAAGGTTATGATGTTCGTATCTCTGGACAAGATGTTGAGCGTGGTACATTCTCTCATAGACATGCAGTCGTTAAGGTAGAAGATAGCGAAGAAGAAATTGTACTTTTAAACCAATTAGGTGGTGAACAGGGACGATTCAATATATTTAATTCACTACTATCCGAATATGGTGTAGTTGGTTTTGATTATGGTTATGCTATGGCAAATCCAAAAGCCTTAACCATTTGGGAAGCTCAATTTGGAGATTTCAGTAATGGTGCTCAGATCATGATAGACCAGTATATTTCGGCTGGTGAAGATAAGTGGAAAACACAAAATGGTTTAGTCATGTTATTGCCTCACGGGTATGAAGGTCAAGGTGCAGAGCACTCTTCTGCTCGTATGGAGCGTTATTTACAGTTGTGTGCTAAGGATAATATGTTTGTAGCTAATTGTACAAGCCCAGCAAATATGTTTCATTTGTTAAGAAGACAAATGTTAATTAATTACCGTAAGCCTCTAATTGTGTTTACACCAAAAAGTTTGTTACGTCACCCGAAATGTGTATCTACTATAGAAGAATTTGCAGGCGGAACATTCCAGACTTTAATTAATGAAACTGAAATAAAACCAGAAGACACTAAAACTTTAGTCTTTGTGTCTGGTAAGTTTTATTACGATTTGTTAGAGGAAAGAGAAAACTTAAATAGAACAGATGTTGCTTTAGTAAGAGTAGAGCAGTTGTTTCCATTACCTATAGATAAAATCAAAGAGGTCTTAGAGCAATATAAAAATGTAGAAGATGTGGTGTGGGCTCAAGAAGAACCAAGAAATATGGGTGCTTATGCACATATACTTATGCATTTAGAAGAAGCAAAACAATTTAGAGCTGTTAGCAGAAGACCTTATGGCGCTCCTGCGGCAGGAAGTTCAACAAGGTCCAAGAGACGTCATAAAGAAGTTATTGATTATGTATTTGATGCTTCTAAGAACAATCAACGATAATAAAATCATAGAATTATGAAAAAAATCATCTTAATCTTAGCATTTTTAAGTCTTACAATTGGGTTCGCTCAAAATAAAAATACTACAGACGCTAAAACTGTGAAAGCTTACACACAAGCTTTTAATGAACAGAATTTTGAATCTATTTTAAATTTATATTCTGAAACATCAAAAAAAGCAACCTCATTAAATCGTATTAAATCTTACAACGAAAGACTTTTTAATACAACAGGGAAAATAAATACCATAAAATATTTAGGTAAAGATGCTAATGAATATCAGATGTATGAAGTTTCATTAGAAAAGTCTAAAGCAGATGCACTTAATTTACATATTAAATTGAATGCAAAACATGAAATAGAGGATATATCCTTCAATAAAAAATAAACTAATACAACATAAAATTATAGAATAATGATTTTAGAAATGAAAGTGCCTTCTCCAGGCGAGTCTATTACAGAAGTAGAAATAGCAGAATGGTTAGTAAAAGATGGTGATTATGTAGAGAAAGACCAAGCTATTGCTGAAGTAGATAGTGATAAAGCGACTCTAGAACTACCTGCAGAAGCGAGTGGAACTATAACTCTTAAAGCTGAAGAAGGTGATGCTGTTGAGGTTGGGCAAGTAGTTTGTTTAATTGATACAAGTGCAGAAGCTCCAGCAAGCTCAACTTATGAAGGAGGCGATGAAGGTGGAAACGAAAATGCTGAAGCCGATATAGCTAAAGATCAAAAAGAAACAAAAAATACAGAGCCTAAAGCACCAAATCCAGATCAAAGTGTAAAATCTTCTGGAATTGCCAGTCCTGCAGCTAAGAAAATTTTAGCAGAAAAAGGAATTGAGGCTACAGCGGTATCTGGTACAGGTAAAGATGGACGTGTAACAAAAGACGATGCAGTTAATGCAGTGCCAAGCATGGGAACTCCAACAGGTGGAAACCGTGGGACGTCTAGAAGTAAAATGTCTATGTTACGTCGTAAAGTTGCAGAGCGTTTAGTAGAAGCTAAAAATACAACTGCAATGTTAACCACATTTAATGAGGTTAATATGACGCCAATATTTAATTTACGTAATCAATATAAAGAAGAATTTAAATCTAAACATGGCGTAGGTTTAGGCTTTATGTCATTTTTTACTTTAGCAGTCGTTAGAGCTTTAAAATTATATCCTGCTGTAAATTCTATGATAGATGGTAAGGAAATGTTGTCTTACGATTTTGTAGATGTATCTATTGCGGTATCTGGACCTAAAGGTTTAATGGTTCCTGTAATACGTAATGCAGAAAATTTAAGTTTTAGAGGTGTAGAGGCAGAAGTAAAACGTTTGGCTTTACGTGCTCGTGACGGGCAAATTACGGTAGATGAAATGACTGGTGGTACATTTACTATTTCTAATGGTGGTGTATTTGGTAGTATGTTATCTACTCCTATTATAAATCCTCCACAAAGTGGAATTTTAGGGATGCATAATATTATCGAGCGTCCAATCGCTGTAGATGGTAAAGTAGAAATTCACCCAATGATGTATGTGGCATTATCTTATGACCATAGAATTATTGACGGGAAAGAATCTGTAGGATTCTTGGTAGCAGTTAAAGAGGCTTTAGAAAGCCCAGAAGAATTGCTGATGGATGGAAATATTAAAAAAGCTTTAGAGCTTTAAAATTTATAAAAGTTTAAAAAAGGTCTAATGTAAGTTAGGCCTTTTTTGTTTTTAGTTTAAGGTATAAATACTTCTGACTATAATCTATAATTGCTTTAGATTTCTTTAAAACATCGGCACCAATTATACCATCTACAGGTTGAGAATCGTGATTAATAAGTGCATTGTTTACATGACTTAAATCAAATAAAACAAGGGATAAATTGTTAAACTGCCACTTGCCAATTTTTAAAACATTTTTATTGGCGCTCTGTGTAAGCATATCGCTTGCGCCGGCTCCAGCAGCTTTAATTTGAGAGTCTTCAGCTAAAAGTTTAAAATATTCAATGTTGTCAAACCCAACACAAGAGCTTGAGGCACCTGTGTCCAGAATAAAACTACCAACAACACCATTAATAGTAGCTTTAAATTCTAAATGATTGGTAATGGTTTCTTTTAACTTAACTCTGGTGTAATTTTTAGATTCTAATAAGTCTTTTAAATCGTGATTCATAGTCTATAAAATTCGATATAAAAATACATTAAAATTAAGAGCTGTTTAAGGTAATTAAAGGATTTAACGAATAAAATTATCAAGAGAATAGCTATACCAAACTATGATTTTATATTTTTACTTCATGATAATTACAGACACACATACACATTTATATAGCGAAGCATTTTCCGAAGATCAAGATGAAATGATTCAAAGAGCATTAGATGCCAATGTTAAGCGTTTTTTTATACCGGCAATAGACTCTACGTACACCAAATCTATGTTGGATTTACAAAAAAAATATCCAGAACATGTATACTTAATGATGGGATTTCACCCCACGCATGTTAAAGAGAATTATCTGGATGAATTAGCTCATGTAGAAGAAATGCTAGAAACTCATAAGTTTTATGCAGTAGGCGAAATTGGTATTGATTTATATTGGGATAAAACGACTTTAGAGATACAGCAGAAGGCATTTAAACATCAGATAAAACTGGCTAAAAAATATAAATTACCCATAGTCATTCATTGCCGTGATGCGTTTGATGAGGTCTTTGAAGTATTAGAATCTGAAAAAGGAGATGATTTATTTGGTATTTTTCATTGCTTTACGGGCAATTTAGAACAGGCTAAACAAGCAATATCTTATAATATGGCATTAGGTATTGGTGGTGTGGTAACATTTAAAAATGGTAAAATAGATCAGTTTTTAAATGAAATTGATTTAAAACATATTGTTTTGGAAACAGATTCGCCATATTTGGCACCAAAACCTTTCAGAGGGAAACGTAACGAAAGTGCTTACATTGCAAATGTATTAGATAAATTAGCAGACATTTATTCGATTTCAGCTGAAACTATTGCCGACCTAACTACAGAAAATTCAAAAGCTATCTTTAAAATATAATTTATGACTCAAACGTCTTCAAAAATTTTACTTATTTATACAGGTGGAACCATTGGTATGATAAAAGATGCCGATACAGGTGCTTTAAGAGCTTTTGACTTTAATAATTTACTTTTGCGAATTCCAGAGTTAAAATTATTAGAATGTGATATAGAAACACTTTCTTTTGAAGAGCCTATAGATTCTAGTAATATGAATCCAGATTGCTGGATAGAAATTGCAGAAGTTATAGAATTAAATTATCATAAGTTTGACGGCTTCGTTATTCTGCATGGAAGTGATACCATGAGTTATTCGGCATCTGCTTTGAGCTTTATGCTAGAAAACCTAGGTAAACCAGTTATTTTTACAGGTTCTCAATTACCTATAGGAGATTTACGAACCGATGCCAAGGAAAATTTAATAACCTCAATTCAATTGGCGGCTCTTAAGAAAAATGACGCGCCAGTTATTAAAGAAGTAGGTCTATATTTTGAATATAAACTCTACCGAGGTAATAGAACAACCAAAATAAATGCTGAACATTTTGAGGCATTTGCAAGTTTAAATTATCCTGAATTGGCCGAGTCTGGAGTGCATTTAAAAGTAAATAAAAAACAGTTGTTTAAACCAGTTACTCATGATGGACTCATAGTTCATAAAACTCTAGAAACAAATATCGCTCTTGTAAAGTTGTTTCCAGGAATAACTGCTGAAGTTTTAACGAGTATATTTAACACTAAAGGATTAAAAGGAGTTATTTTAGAGACTTACGGGTCTGGAAACTGCTCAACAGAAAAATGGTTTTTAAGACTGTTAAAAAATGCCATAGAAAAAGATATAGCAATTATAAATGTAACCCAATGTTCTGGAGGAAGTGTAGCTATGGGACAATATGAGACTAGTGAAAAACTAACAAAAATTGGTCTTATATCTGGAAAAGATATTACAACTGAAGCTGCTTTATGCAAATTAATGTATTTGCTACCAAAACAATTAGATAAAGTAGCCTTTAAAACGGCATTTCAGAATGATTTAAGAGGAGAAATGTCTTAAACGGCACTTTTATGAAGACTTTAGCGTAAAAAGCAAATTTTAGTAAATTTGCTAAACCGCTACCTTATAGCCTAATAAATACGAGTAAGTTTATTTTAAGTAGGATTTAACATCAAAAAAAGCTGTATTTTTATTTTTGAACACAAATTTTTATATCTTTAGCACTTTAAATCAATAAAATTAAGAACAATTTAAGAACGACAACAATGAAAAGATTTTTTTCAATTTTAGCTATAACCTTATTAATGGCTATAGGATCAACAGTTAACGCAACAACAACGACTAGTTTAGCTACAACGGTTGCAACAATTCAAGATGATGCTTCACAAGATGATGCACCAGAAGAAAAATTAGGATTTCACCAAGAGCTTAAAAAGCGTTTTATTGAAGGTGGACCAGGATTTATGGGGATTGTATTATTATGTTTAATTCTAGGTTTAGCTATTGCTATTGAAAGAATTATCTTTTTAAATTTATCTACAACAAACACTAAGAAATTAACTCAAGATGTAGAAGATGCATTAAATTCTGGTGGTATTGAAGCGGCTAAAGAAGTATGTCGTAATACAAAAGGACCAGTTGCCTCTATTTACTACCAAGGTTTAGATAGAGCTAACGAAAGTTTAGATTCTGCTGAGAAAGCTGTTGTTGCTTACGGCGGAGTTCAAATGGGACAGTTAGAGAAAAACGTTTCTTGGATCTCTTTATTTATCGCATTAGCTCCAATGTTAGGGTTCATGGGTACAGTAATTGGTATGATTCAAGCATTCGATAAAATTGAAGCAGCAGGAGATATGCAACCATCTTTAGTAGCTGGAGGTATTAAAGTCGCTTTATTAACAACAGTATTTGGTTTAATTGTTGCAATTATCCTACAAATATTTTACAATTATATTATTGCTAAAATTGACAGTATCGTTAACGATATGGAAGATGCTTCTATTACGTTAATTGACATGTTAACTAAGTACAAAAAATAATATAATTTAAATTTAAACTCACGTTATGAATTCACAAAAAATAATTACTCTGGTTGCAGCCATAGTAGGCGTTATATCTATCGTCTTCTTAGGTTCAATCATTGGTGCTGGCGATGAGGCAGTAAAAGCTGGCGAGGCTAGCACTTCGGTTAATACATTTATGTATATTGCTTATGCAGTTTTAGCCATCACATTGGTTTTAGTTGTATTATTTACTTTAAAAAATGTATTTACAAATACTTCAGGACTAAAAAATACGTTAATAGGAGTAGGAGCATTTATCGTAGTACTTGTTATTGCTTATGCAGTTTCAGGTGGAGATACAATGACCTACAAGTATAACGGATTAGTAGCTACAAGCGGAGAATCTACAATGGTTGGCGCAGGATTAGTTGCTTTTTACATATTAATAGTAGTTGCTGCTGTCGCAATGATGTTAGGTGGCGCACGAAAAATGTTTAAATAATTATGGCAAAAAGATCAGCACCAGAAGTTAATGCAGGCTCTATGGCTGACATTGCCTTCTTATTACTAATTTTCTTCTTAGTGACTACAACTATTGAGGTAGATTCTGGTATAAATTCTAAATTACCACCAGATATTCCACCACCAGATGTAAAAATTAAGCAGAAAAATATTTTCACAGTAGAGATTAGTAAAGACAATCAACTACTAGTTGAAGAGAATTTAATGAAGATGAAAGACCTTAAGGCTGCCGCTATCGCATTTATTGACAATGGTGGAGGACAAGGTGATGCTGCATGTAGTTATTGTAGAGGTGCTAAAGACCCAGCATCTTCAGATAACCCTACAAAAGCAATTGTTTCTATTCAAAATAAAAGAGGAACGAGTTACGAAACGTTTATTACAGCTTACGACCAATTAGCTAGTGCGTATTCTGAATTAAGAAACAGATTAGCACAACAGTTATATAATCGTAGTTTTGATGAGATGGATAAATCTTATAATGACACGAAATCTTCTGAGTTTAAGAGTGAAAAGCTTAAAGCTAAAATAGATAACATTAAGGATAAATATCCTCGAATCATCTCTAAAGCAGAACCTAAATAAAAAACAGATTATGTCAAAATTTAAAAAGAAAGGTAACAATGAGTTACCAGCTATTTCTACAGCATCTTTACCAGATATTGTATTTATGCTTTTATTCTTCTTTATGGTGGCAACTGTAATGAGAGATAACAGCTTAAAAATTAAAAATAACTTACCTTCTGCTAAAGAAGTTGAAAAACTTGACAAAAAGAATTTGGTAATGTTTATTTATGCTGGAGCTCCAAGTGATGCTTATAAAAATGCAGGTGATGAGCCACGTATTCAGTTAAATGATAAATTTGCAGACGTTAAAGATATCGCTGCTTTTATTGCTGCTGAAAGAGCCACAAAACGTGAAGAGGAAATACCTCTTTTAACTACTGCATTAAAAGTCGATAAAGAAACCAATATGGGATTAGTATCAGACATTGAGCAGGAATTACGTAAAGTCAATGCATTAAAATTAAATTACACTACAAAAAAAGGTAGTGCTTTAAAATAATTTAATTTATCTTAATTTTATAAAAAGACGTTTTGTGTATGCAAAGCGTCTTTTGTTTTTAAAATAGTACTCCTATGCTTAAACCACTTTTTTTAAGTTTTTGTTTTTCTTTTTTATCATTACATCTTTTAAAAGCTCAAGATGAGATTGTCAAGGATAGTGTTATTGATACTAAATATAGGGAAGATCAATTTTATTTGGGAGCTACGTACAACGTCCTTATTAATAAGCCAGATGGTGTTACACAAAGTGGTTTTTCAATTGGTTTACATTTGGGGTTTATAAGGGATTTCCCTATTAATAATGCACGTACAAAAGCTATTGGTGTAGGCTTAGGCTTGTCTACTAATTCATATAACCAAAACTTACTTATTAGTGATAATAATGAGGAGATTGAATTTTCAGTTTTAGATGGCTCACAAGTCGATTTTAGTAAAAATAAATTTTTCACTCATTTAATCGAAATGCCTATTGAATTTAGATGGCGTAATTCATCTGCTACAAACTACAAGTTTTGGAGAATTTATGGCGGTTTTAAGTTTGGTTATATGTTTAGAAACGGAACTAATTTTAAAGGCGATTTAGGCACTATTAAAATTATTAATAGTGATGTATTCAATAAGCTGCAATATGGTTTAACGCTTAGTACAGGCTATAATACGTGGAACTTCCATGTGTATTATGGTTTAAACACTTTGTTTAAAGATCAAGTGATAGCTAAACAAACAAGTTTGGATATGTCCGAGATTAGAGTAGGTTTAATGTTTTACTTGCTTTAACTAAAACCAATAATTTATCACAATAATCTGTGGTATAATTCCAATAAAACAGCCAACTATCAGTTCTAAGTTGCTATGTGCCTTTAGATGTATTCTTGAGGTGGCTATTGCTCCGGTTATAATAAACATTAAGGCAATAGTGCCATTAATATTTATACTGTATTCTATAGCTATCATTAAAAAAAACGTGAATATGCCAGTGATAGCTGTCATATGTAAGCTTGCTCTAAATTTTAGAAGAGCTAAAATGAAACAGGTAATGGTAGACATTAGTATGGCTACAAAGAAAAAGTGTAACTCAATAATTTGATGGTTAGGAAAGATTCGAAACAGTATAATTATAAGAATCCCACAATTAATAGCTAAAGGCAAACTCCTTTCCTTAACATCTTTTAAATAAATGCTCTGTGCTTTTCCTAAAGTTTTTAGTAAGAAAAAGACTAAAATGGGTAAGGCTATAGTTAAAATACTTAAAGCTATAAGTTTATTAAAAATAAGCTCTTGAGGTAAATGTCTTGGCGATTTTGAAAAATAGAATACAACGCCAATTAAAGGCATAAATAAAGGATGGAAAATAAAGGAAATACTTTTTAAAAGGAAATTCATTAAATTTTCTTTCTTAATCGTGCAACTGGTAAGTCTAATTGTTCTCTATATTTAGCAACAGTTCTTCGAGCAATTGGATAACCTTTTTCTTTTAATATTTTAGCCAAAGCTTCATCGGTTAAAGGTTTTTTCTTGTTTTCATTTTCAACTACAGTTTCCAGAATTTTTTTAATTTCTCGTGTAGATACTTCTTCACCTTTATCATTTGTCATAGACTCACTAAAAAACTCTTTAATTAGTTTAGTGCCATAAGGTGTATCAACATATTTACTATTAGCTACCCGAGATACCGTAGAAACGTCCATATCAATTTCGTCTGCAATATCTTTTAGAATCATTGGTCTAAGCTTTCGCTCATCGCCTGTAAGGAAGTATTCTTTCTGATAATGCATAATTGCACTCATTGTAACAAAAAGTGTCTGCTGGCGTTGTCTAATGGCTTCTATAAACCATTTTGCAGCATCTAATTTTTGTTTTATAAATTGAACAGCGTCTTTTTGAGCTTTAGATTTCTCTTTACTTTCCTTATAACCCTTCATCATGTTACTGTATTCTCGGGATACATGAAGTTCTGGCGCATTACGTCCGTTTAGTGTTAACTCTAACTCACCATCTACAATTTTTATAGCAAAATCTGGTACTACATGCTCCACCATACGGTTATTTCCCGCATACGAACCACCAGGTTTTGGGTTTAAGCGCTCAATTTCATGAATAGCATCTCTAAGTTGCTCTTCGTTTATATTGAATTTGGCTATTAATTTTTTGTAATGCTTTTTAGTAAACTGATCAAAAGTTTCATCTATAATCCGAATAGCAAGTTCTATTTCAGGTGTTTTTTCTTTTCTGTGAAGCTGAATACTTAAACATTCCTGTAAGTTTCTTGCTCCAACACCAGCAGGATCTAGCTGATGAACAATTTTTAAAATATTATTAACCGTTGAAGAATCTGTATAAACACTTTGGGTAAAAGCTAAATCATCTACAATATCTTCTAAATCCCGACGAATGTATCCGCTATCATCCACACTTCCCACTAAAAATTCAGCAATTTGATATGCTTCTTCACCAAGTGTAAACGTATTTAACTGGTTAATTAAATGTTGTGTAAATGAAGTTCCTGCAGCATAAGGCATTGTTTTTTCCTCATCGTCGCTGCTATAGTTATTAACGCTTGTTTTATAATCTGGAATATCGTCGTCACTTAAATAATCGTCTACATTAATATCATCTGCTTCGATGGTTTCATTATCGTTATAGTCGTCTTGCGTGTTATCAAAGTCATCAAACTCGTCTACAATTTCTTCTTTGCCACTATCTAAAGCAGGATTTTCTTCTAATTCTTGTTTTAAACGTTGTTCAAACTCTTGCGTTGGTAACTGTATCAGTTTCATTAACTGAATTTGTTGTGGCGAGAGCTTTTGCGAAAGTTTAAATTGTAAAAATTGTTTTAACATAGGGGTTTTAGTAAAAGACTAAAATAAAAAAAACAATCTACATAACAGGAGTTGTGTAGATTGTTTTAAGAGTAATTTATGTATTATTTACTATTAATCTAAATAGACCAATAATTTAAAATTCCGCATTTTGAGGCGTTCTTGGATAAGGGATTACATCTCTAATATTAGTCATTCCAGTTACGAACATAACCAAACGTTCAAAACCTAAACCAAATCCAGAGTGTACTGCAGTACCATACTTACGTAAATCTAGGTACCACCATAACTCTTCTTCAGAAATATCCAAAACTGCCATTTTTTCTTTTAAAACATCTAAGCGTTCTTCACGTTGAGAGCCACCTACAATTTCTCCAATACCAGGAAACAAAATATCCATAGCTCTAACGGTTTTTCCATCTTCATTTAAACGCATATAAAACGCTTTAATGTTAGCAGGATAATCGAATAAAATGACAGGACACTTAAAGTGTTTTTCTACTAAGAAACGTTCGTGTTCCGATTGTAAATCGGCTCCCCATTCTTCAATTAAATAATTAAATTTCTTTTTCTTATTAGGTTTAGAATTTCTTAAAATATCAATTGCTTCGGTATAACTTACACGTTTAAAGTTATTTTCGACTACAAAATTTAATTTTTCAATTAAACTTAATTCGTTACGTTCTGCTTGAGGTTTTGTTTTGTCTTCATCTAAAAGACGATTATTTAAAAACTCGATATCGTCTTTGTTATGTTCTAAAACATAGTTAATAACAGATTTCATAAAATCTTCAGCCAAATCCATATTTCCAGCTAAATCCATAAAAGCAACTTCAGGTTCAATCATCCAGAATTCAGATAAGTGACGTGACGTGTTTGAATTTTCTGCTCTAAACGTTGGACCAAAAGTGTATACTTTTCCTAAAGACATGGCATAAGTTTCAGCTTCTAACTGACCAGAAACGGTTAAGTTAGTGTCTTTTCCAAAGAAATTTTTAGAATGATCAACCTCACCAGATTCTGTTAATGGTGGGTTTTTCTGGTCTAATGTACTTACACGAAACATTTCACCAGCACCTTCAGCATCACTACCCGTAATAATTGGTGTGTGCATGTAGTTAAAACCATTATCGTTAAAATATTTGTGTACCGCAAAAGATAATGATGAACGTAAGCGCATTACAGCACTAAATGTATTTGTTCTTGTGCGTAAATGTGCATTTTCTCTTAAAAACTCAAAAGAGTGTTTTTTAGGTTGAATAGGATAGGTTTCCGGATCTGAATCTCCTAAAATCTCCAGTTTTTTTACATTTATTTCAACATTTTGTCCTTTCCCTTGACTTTCGATTAACTCACCAGTTATACTTACCGCAGCTCCTGTAGTTATTCGTTTTAAAATGGATTCATCGGTGTTTTCAAAATCGACCACACATTGAATGTTGTGTAATGAAGATCCATCATTTAAGGCAATAAATCTGTTAGCTCTAAATGTTCTTACCCAACCTTTAATTTCAACATGTTCTAAAGGTTGACTTTTTAATAATTGTGAGATATTTAGTGTTTTCATAAATGTGTTAAAAATATAATTATTTTAATATATCGTTTTCCTCTGCGTCATCATCTTCAGCAGGAATGATATTTATAGAAGGTTCTTTAAAGACTTCTTTATTAGCTATACTACGTTCTAAAGATAATAGTAAAGATGGTAATAGTAATAAATTGGATAGCATGGCAAACAGTAGGGTTACCGATACTAATGCGCCTAAAGCTACTGTGCCACCAAAACTAGAAATGGTAAATACAGAGAAGCCGAAAAATAAGACAATAGAAGTATAAAACATACTTACGCCAGTTTCTCTTAAAGCGGCGTACACCGAACGTTTGATACGCCAGTTATTAGCTAGTAATTCTTGACGGTATTTTGCTAAAAAGTGAATGGTATCATCAACCGAAATTCCAAAAGCAATACTAAACACTAATATGGTTGATGGTTTTATTGGTACTCCTAAATAGCCCATTAACCCTGCTGTAACTACTAATGGCAATAAGTTTGGGATTAGAGATACAATAATCATTCTGGCTGACCTAAACATAAATGCCATAAACAAAGCAATTAAAACGACTGCTAAGCTTAAAGATAATGCAAGGTTTTTAACCAAGTAAGTTGTTCCTTTCTGGAAAACGAGCGCTTTACCTGTCATGATTACATCGTAGCGTTCTTCAGGAAAAAGCTTATATATTTCGGTTTGGATGTTTTCTTCGATTGTTTTCATTTTATCCGTACCAATATCTTTCATGAAGGTTGTAATACGGGCATATTGTCCTGTACTATCCACAAAATTACTTAAAAGATTAGCATCTGTAGCTCCAGAATTTTTTACGTATTGTAAGATAAAAGTATTCTCTTGGCTAGAAGGTAAATCGTAATATTCAGGATTTCCGTTATAATAAGCTTGTTTGGCATATTTAACCAGGCTAACTACAGAAACAGGTTTAGATAACTCAGGAATTTCATTTATAAATTCCTCGAGCTCATTCATGCGTTTAAGCGTAGCTAGTTTCATAACCCCTTTTTTACGCTTGGTATCAATCATAATTTCTACAGGCATTACCCCATCAAACTCTTCTTCAAAGAAGCGAATATCTTCAAAAAACTCGGTTTTTTTAGGCATGTCTTCTATAAGACTTCCTGATATTTTTATTTGAAAAATACCAATAATTGACGTCACAATTAATACAAAAGCGATACTGTAAATGGCAATACGTCGTTCTTTGACCATACGTTCCATCCAGTCCACAAATGCCCCAATCCATCGTTTATTTAAATGGTTTAAGTGTCTTGGTTTTGGATACGGTAAAAAGGTATAAAGTATAGGTATTATTAATAAGCATAAAATAAAAATAGCTATAATACTTAAAGACGCTACAACACCAAATTCCTTTAAAAGTTTGCTTTCTGTAATTATAAACGTAGCAAAACCAGATGCGGTTGTTACATTAGTCATTAACGTAGCGTTACCCACTTTTGTAATAACACGTTGTAAAGACTTTACTTTATTACCATGAAGCTTTACTTCATGTTGGTATTTATTTATTAAAAAGATACAATTAGGAATACCAATTACGATGATTAATGGTGGAATAAGTGCTGTTAAAACAGTAATTTCGTAGTGAAGTAAGCCAAGGAAGCCTAATGTCCACATCACACCAATACATACTACAATTAGCGATATAATGGTTGCTCTAAATGATCTAAAAAAGAAAAAGAAAATTAGTGATGTAACAAAAAGTGCAGCAGCAACAAATAAACCAATTTCATCTACAATATTTTGAGCATTTAGGGTACGGATATACGGCATCCCCGAGATACGCACGTTAACCTTATAAGTTTCTTCAAACGCCTTTATTTTTGGTAAAAGATCATCTATAATAAAATCTTTTCTGGCTTGAGTATTAACAATATCTTTCTTTAAATAAATAGCCGATCTAATGGTTTTAACTTCGGCGTTATTGAATAAAAAATTATCGTAAAATGGATATTTCTCAAATAAATCGCCTTTAAGCCGATTTAATTCCTGCTGTGTTTTAACCGAATCTTTTATAAAAGGTTGAACGTCAAACTTTTTTAATTCGTTATTTTTTATAAGTTTTTGAAGGTCTTTTATGGAGACTACAGAAGCAACACTTGGGTTGTTTTTAAAGTTTTGAGCTAAATTGTTCCAAGCATTTAAGGTTTCTACTGTATACAGTTTATTATCTTTTATACCAAGAATAACCAAGTTTCCTTCTTCTCCAAAAACATCTAAGAAATTATTGTAAGTTAAATTAACTTCATGTTCGTCTGGTAAAAGGTTGGCTTCAGTATAGGTAAAGCGCATGTGTTTCCATTGCGTGCTTAATAACAAAGTTATTAATACAACAAAAATAAGGATGCCAATTTTATTTCTTAAGATAAGTCTAGCAAGAACATCCCAGAAATTTTTCGAAAAAAGTTTTAACATATCGCTTTAAAAAACAGCGCAAAGGTAGTTAAATCCTTATAAATTTAAAGACTAAATTGGAGATTATAATGTAATGTTAAATGTAAATTTTATGGCAATATTATCTTCTTCTAAAGGTAAGTGGTAAGCTCCATAACGATAGGTGGTACTTAAGCCAAAGCCAAAAAGTAATTTGTTTAACTCGAAACCCGCTTCAGTATAACCATGCTCTAAGGTACCAAAGTCTATACCATCATGTCTATTAATGTTTTTCATGTTACCAATTGCTAAACGATTAATAAGAACCAATTGAGGATTAAATTTTTTTCCAAAATGAAAAGGCTCAAAATAATGTTTAAAGATTAATGTAGAAAAGCGGTCTGAGAAAAACTCATTAAAATACATGGTTTCAAAACTATTAATCCCAGCAACAGAAAAACGTTGCCCTATAGTTTCTTTGTTTATGTTATTTGGGTAAGCATGATACATATCTGTAATTGGAGTATCTCCATGAGCATATCCTGCAGTAAATGTTAGTATAGAGAAAGATTCTGGTTCGTTGTAATCAAACTTTTGGACAACTCTTAAATCGGTTTTAGAGAAATTAAAATCGGCATCAAATACATTTTTAAAACTCTTTGTGTATTGCAGAGTGAATTTTGGAAATCCATCTTTTGTAATTTTTTTGGTTTCAGGGTCAATCTCCGTAAATGGCATCCATTGTAGTGCTAATTTACCAATAGATGTTCCAAAATCACGATAATCTTTGCCGTCTAACACATAAGTATAGCCATATTTTGGTTCAATATTATTTACAGAAACCTGAAATTCAGAAAGTAATTTGGGTAAAATTTCATGCTCAACAGTAACTTTATTAGATACATGTCTATGAAATAGGCTAATGTTTAAAAGTCTAGGTTCAAAAAATTGAAAGAAGCGTTTATCTAAGATAAATTGAGTGCTTCCTGTTTCGGTTAAATCGTCTGTGTAGGAATAGTTAATCCAAGTGTTAGTGTCTTCGGCAACTTTATAACCGCCACCAACACTATACTTAATAGTTTTATCTACAAAACCGTAAACAATATAGCTATTAATTCTAAATTTTTTTGAAAACTCATCATTTGTGATTCCACCAATTCCACTTCTAAACCCTTCGTACTGATTGTATTTTACTAAATATCTTAAATCGAATTTAAATAATTTAGAAGGTAAAAATCCTTGACCTATTTCTTTTAATAAATTTACACGTTTTATAGAATCATTAATAGGCGTTTCCGTCTGGGCTTGAAGCGATAAACCAAACAAAACAAAAACAACAAATATTAATTTTCTAATCATGTAATATATAAGTGCTAAAAAAGTAAAAAGTTAAAAAAAAGCGACTTTCAAGTCGCTTCTAATTATACGGTCATAATTTCTTTTTCTTTTACGCCAAGCGTATCATCGATGAGTTTTATATAACTATCTGTTAACTTTTGAACATCATCTTCGGCGTTTTTTTGTAAGTCTTCAGAAATATCGTCTAAATTTTTAATTTCGTTGTTGGCATCTTTACGTGCATTACGTACACCAACTTTAGCATCTTCTGCTTCTGCTTTAGCCTGTTTAGCTAAATCACGACGTCTTTCTTCAGTTAAAGGTGGAACGCTAATAATAATCATGTCTCCATTATTCATTGGATTGAAGCCTAAATTAGCTATCATGATAGCTTTTTCAATAGGCTGCATCATGTTTTTTTCCCAAGGTTGTACGGTAATGGTTCTTCCATCTGGGGTGTTTACATTCGCTACCTGAGATAATGGGGTTTGAGACCCATAATAATCGACCATCACACTTCCTAACATGGCAGGACTTGCTTTACCAGCTCTAATATTAACAAATTGTTTTTCTAAATGCTTTATGGCAGCAATCATAGATTCTTTGGTAGAATCAAGTATAAATTTAATATCGTCGTTCATTTTTTATAATCTTTAATTAGCTAGATTTATCCAAAAATTAAGCCAAAGCTTAAAAGTTAACTTCTGTACCAATAGTTTCTCCAGAAACAACCTTTAACAAGTTCCCTGGTGTATTCATATCAAAAACAATAATAGGCAGGTTGTTTTCCTGACTTAGTGTAAATGCAGTAGTGTCCATAACTTTTAAGCCTTTACGTAAGACATCGTCAAAAGTAATATGGTCAAATTTAACTGCTGTAGTGTCTTTTTCTGGATCTACATTATAGATTCCATCAACTCTTGTTCCTTTTAATATCACATCAGCTTCAATTTCTATAGCTCTTAATACTGCTGCAGAATCTGTTGTGAAGTAAGGGTTTCCTGTGCCGCCACCAAATATAACTACACGACCTTTACTTAAGTGATTCATTGCTTTACGTCTAATAAAAGGCTCTGCAACTTCATCTATTTTAATAGCAGTTTGCAGTCTGGTTTGTATACCAGCATCTTCCAGTGCACTTTGTAATGCCAAACCATTAATAACGGTTGCTAGCATCCCCATATGGTCGCCCTGTACACGATCCATACCATTACTGGCACCAGCTACACCTCTAAATATGTTTCCGCCTCCAATAACTATAGCAACTTCAACACCTTGATCGGTAATGGTTTTTATGTCTTGAGCGTATTCCGATAAACGTTCTGGATCTATACCATATTGGCGTTTTCCCATTAAAGCCTCTCCAGATAATTTTAAAAGAATTCTCTTATATTTCATAATGTGAGTTATTGTGTTGCAAAACTACATATTTTTTTAATAATTGAATTTAATATTTTGCTAACTTTTTAAATGAAAAAAGCCACCAACTCCAAAAAGAGTGGTGGCTTTATATAAAAAGGTGTATTATATTATCCTAAAGAAACACGTTTGAAGTCTAAAACTTCAACACCTTCACCAGCTACATATTCTGCAACGGTTTTCTTTTCGTCTTTAATAAATTTCTGATCTAATAAACACTGCTCTTGGTCTAAAGTAGTGTTGTCAGACACGAAACGCTCCATTTTTCCTGGTAAAATATTACCCCAGATTTTTTCTGGTTTACCTTCTGCAGCTAATTGCGCTTTAGCATCTTCTTCTGCTTTAGCCATAACTTCAGGAGTTAATTGAGACATAGAGATGTATTGAGGTACATTTTTTAATGGTTTCCCTAAACGACCTAATTCTTCATTGTCTTTTTCAATCACTGCAATACGAGCTTCAGTTTCAGAAGCTACATAAGCAGGATCAAAACCTTTATAAGATAAAGACGTTGCACCCATAGAAGCAACTTGCATCGCTACATCTTTAGCAACACCTTCGTTCTCTTTGTTTAATCCAACTAATGCACCAATTTTATTGATGTGTACGTAAGATCCAACGTATGGAGCATTTAATTTTTCAAAAGCATTAATTTCTAATTTTTCACCTACTACACCAGTTTGTTCAACTAGTTTTTCAGCTACGGTCATACCACCGAAATCTGCTTTTAAGAAGTCCTCTTTAGTATCGTAATTGATAGCGATATCTGCAAATTGACTAGCTAATTCTAAGAAAGATTCATTTTTACCAACGAAATCTGTTTCACAACCTAATACAATTGCAACACCAGAAGTGTTATCGTCGTTAATCTTAATAGCAGCAGCTCCTTCAGAAGAATCTCTGTCTGCTCTTTTTTCAGCAACTTTTTGACCTTTTTTACGTAAAACGTCAATTGCTTTATCAAAATCACCTCCAGCTTCAACTAAAGCTTTTTTACAGTCCATCATACCTGCACCAGTTGCTTGTCTAAGCTTATTTACTTCTGCTGCTGAAATTTTTACTTCACTCATTATGCGTATAATTTAAAAAAAGTCGTTTAAAATGTTTCTGCAAAGAAAAAGATTAAACGACTTTATAAGGTTTCGTAATTGTTAATTATTCTTCTTCGTTTGCTGCTACTGCTTTCGCTTTTTTAGCAGGCTTATCTGCTTTAGCAGCATCTTTGTCTGCTTTAGCCGCTTTACGCTCATTTAATCCGCTTGTTACAGCTTCAGTTACATGAGTTAAAACTTTATCTATTGATTTAGAAGCATCATCATTTGATGGTATTACGTAATCCACTTCACGAGGATCTGAATTAGTATCTACCATTGCAAAAATAGGAATGTTTAATTTCTGAGCTTCTTTAATTGCAATATGTTCACGTTTAATATCGATAACAAACAAAGCACCTGGTAAACGAGTCATATCTGCTATAGAACCTAAGTTTTTCTCTAACTTAGCTCTAAGACGATCTACTTGTAAACGTTCTTTTTTAGAAAGTGTGTTAAACGTTCCGTCTTTCTTCATTCTATCAATTGTAGACATTTTTTTAATTGCCTTACGAATTGTAACGAAGTTAGTTAACATACCACCTGGCCATCTTTCTGTGATGTAAGGCATGTTGATGTTACCTGCTTTTTCAGCAACGATATCTTTTGCTTGTTTCTTAGTTGCAACAAATAAAATTTTACGACCTGAAGCTGCTATTTTAGCTAATGCTTCTCCAGCTTCGTCAATTTTAGCTGCGGTTTTATATAGGTTAATGATATGGATACCATTACGCTCCATATAAATGTAAGGAGCCATGTTTGGATCCCATTTACGAGTCAAGTGACCAAAATGTACACCTGCTTCTAATAATTCTTTTACTTCTACTGCCATTTTGTAATAGTTTACGTTCTGTTGAATTAGCAATGTTCCATTGGGCTTTAAGCAATTAGCTTAGGCTTTTGGCTGCATTTAGATGCTAAACTAGATCCTGCGATTAAGCTAGGACAACAATAACTGTTTAATGTTTTAAATGTTTTGGATAGAATATATCCAATAATAATATTAACGTTTCGAGAATTGAAATTTCTTACGAGCTTTCTTCTGACCGAATTTCTTACGTTCAACCATTCTTGGGTCTCTTGTTAATAAACCTTCTGGCTTTAAGATTAATCTGTTTTCAGCATCTAACTCACACATTGCGCGAGAAATTGCTAAACGGATTGCTTCTGCCTGTCCAGTAATACCACCACCAAAAACATTTACTTTAATATCAAAGTTACCATCGTTGCTAGTAAGCATTAACGGCTGGTTTACTTTGTACTGTAAAGTTGCTGTTGGAAAGTAAGTATTTAATTCTTTTTTGTTTATCGTGATTTTTCCTGTTCCTTGAGAAACATAAGCACGAGCCACAGCCGTTTTACGACGACCAATTTTGTGAATTACCTCCATTACTTGAATTCGTTTAAGTTAATTGTTTTTGGCTTTTGTGCACCGTGAGCATGCTCTGTACCAGAAACAACGTTTAAATTACGGAATATTGCAGCTCCTAATTTGTTTTTAGGTAACATTCCTTTTACTGATTTTTCTACTAATCTTGCTGGATCTTTTCCAAACAATTCAGTAGCTGTTAAGCTTCTTTGTCCACCTGGGTAACCAGTATGTCGAATGTACGTTTTGTCATTCCACTTGTTTCCAGTTAAGTTGACTTTTTCTGCATTGATAACAATCACGTTATCTCCACAATCAACATGCGGTGTAAAGCTTGGCTTGTGTTTTCCTCTTAATAGTTTTGCAACTTTAGAAGACAAACGCCCTAATGATTGACCTTCAGCATCTACTAAAACCCACTGCTTGTCTGCAGTCGCTTTGTTAGCTGAAATCGTTTTGTAGCTTAATGTGTCCACACTTTTAATTTTTAATTATTAAACATTCCTCTCTCAAAAAGAGTTTGCAAATTTACGATTATATATTTGATTACCAAATAGTGTGCTCTGTTATTTTTAATAACTCTGTTAATATCTTTAAGTTACTGGTTAATTTCATCCTTTTTTCAGATACACTAGGTTAATATCTCTTACTTATTTGTTAATTTCGCGCTTTTAAAACAGAAGTTATGATTTCAGTTGATGCTTTAGCGGTAGAATTTAGTGGAGAAACTTTATTTAAGGATGTGTCTTTTACTATTAATGAGAATGATAAAATAGCCTTAATGGGTAAAAATGGTGCCGGTAAATCGACCATGATGAAAATAATTGCAGGCAAGCAAAAAGCTACACGTGGTGGTGTTAGTTGTCCAAAAGACACCAAGATAGCTTATTTACCACAACACTTATTAACACAGGATGATGCTACTGTTTTTGAAGAAGCTTCTAAAGCCTTTTCTCATGTCTTTATAATGAAGGCAGAAATGGATGAATTAAATAAGCAGTTAGAAACACGGACCGATTATGAAAGTGACGACTATATGAAAATTATAGAACGTGTGTCGGACCTAGGTGAAAAGTATTATGCTTTGGAAGATGTGAATTATGATGCTGAAGTTGAAAAAGCTTTAAAAGGTCTAGGTTTTAAACAAGAAGATTTTACAAGAGCCACTAGCGAATTTTCTGGAGGTTGGCGTATGCGAATTGAATTGGCAAAAATATTATTACAAAAGCCAGACCTTATTTTATTAGATGAGCCTACTAACCATATCGATATAGAATCTGTGATTTGGCTAGAGGACTTTTTAGTAAATAAAGCTAATGCAGTCGTGGTTATTTCCCATGACCGTGCCTTTATAGATAATATTACCAACAGGACTATAGAGGTAACTATGGGTCGCATTTACGACTATAAAGCAAAGTATACACATTACTTACAGCTTCGTGAAGAGCGCAGACAAAATCAAATTAAAGCTTACCAAGAGCAACAAAAATTTATTGCCGATAATATGGCATTTATTGAGCGTTTTAAAGGAACTTACTCTAAAACCAATCAAGTAAATTCTCGAGAACGTATGTTGGAAAAACTGGAAATTATTGAAGTGGATGAAGTAGATAACTCGGCTCTTAAATTAAAATTTCCACCTGCGCAACGTTCAGGCGATTATCCGGTAACAGTAAAAGACGTGTCAAAATCTTATGGAGATCATACGGTTTTTAATGATGCAAGTATGTCTATAGCCAGAGGAGAAAAGGTATGTTTTGTAGGACGAAACGGCGAAGGAAAGTCGACCATGATTAAAGCTATTCTTGGCGAAATTGATGTAGAAGGGGAATGTACCTTAGGACATAATGTACAGGTAGGTTATTTTGCTCAAAACCAGGCAGCACTTTTGGATAACGACTTAACAGTTTTCCAGACGATTGATGATGTGGCTAAAGGCGATATTAGAACTCAGGTAAAAAATGTCTTGGGACGCTTTATGTTTAAAGGCGATGATATAGATAAAAAAGTAGGGGTCCTGTCTGGTGGTGAAAAAACCAGACTGGCAATGGTAAAATTATTACTGGAGCCTGTTAACGTATTGATTCTCGATGAACCTACCAATCACTTAGATTTAAAGTCTAAAGATGTATTGAAGGAAGCGCTTTTAGAATTTGATGGAACTCTAATTCTTGTTTCTCACGATAGAGATTTCTTACAAGGTTTAGCTAATAAGGTTTTTGAGTTTAAAAATCAACGTGTTATAGAGCATTTTGAAACGATTGATGCTTTCTTAGAGCGAAATAAAATTGAAACGATTAAGGATTTAGATCTATAGTGGAGTTTGGATTGTTGGGATTTCTCCTATTGTCGAAATGACTATTCTTTAAACCTAGTCCGAAGGTTTAAGATAAACTTGGTAAAAATTAGGTCTCGACTGCGCTCGACCAGACAAAAGTATATTTATTTTTAAACGATTATAAATTGTCTCCTCGAGCGCAGTCGAGAGGTTTGTGTTGGATTTAATTGTTACTCAAATCTCGCGTTAGTGATGGAGCGTTTGTTTGAGCTCTTTAAATGTGGCAGCGTATAAGCCACATTTTAAAGCGAGTCGCGAGAGCACGACCTGAAAGGGAACGCCCAAAAAAGACTAATAACTAAGGGTTTACGTTAAATGTCTTAATTAAGATTAGTTTTTTGCTTAATTTTGCAGCGCTATGCAAGAATTACAATTATCAGATTGGTTACCTACCACAAACAAAGAGGTTAAAATACGCGGTTGGCAGGAGCTGGACGTTATACTTTTTAGTGGCGATGCCTATGTAGATCATCCATCTTTTGGACCTGCAGTTATTGGTCGTATTTTAGAAAGTTATGGCTTGCGAGTGGCAATTGTACCGCAACCAAATGTTAACGATAATTTACAGGATTTTGTAAAGTTAGGACGTCCTAAATTATTTTTTGGGATTACGGCTGGTTGTATGGACTCTATGTTGAGCAATTACAACGCTAATAAAAAGCGTAGAGATAAAGATGCTTATACGCCAAATGGCGATATTGGTTTTAGACCCGATTATGCTACAACCGTTTACAGTAAAATTTTAAAGGAGAAATTTCCTGATGTACCCATTTTAATTGGTGGGATTGAGGCGTCTTTACGTCGAGTAACTCATTACGATTATTGGAGTGACCAGTTAATGCCAAGTATTCTGGAAACTAGTGGTGCCGATATGTTGGTGTATGGTATGGGCGAGCAGCCACTACGTGAAGTGGTGCGTTTGTTACAAAAAGGCGTGCCTTTTTCGAGTATAAATACCATTAACCAGACTGCTGTTTTATTAGATGAAGGAGAAAAAATTCCGAAAAACAGTAATTGGGAAGATGTAGAAATAGCTTCTCATACCGTTTGTTTAAACGATAAGAAAGCTTACGCAAGTAACTTTAAAGTAATTGAACAGGAAAGTAATAAACTGGCTGCAAGACGAATTTTTCAGAAAATTGGCAATAAAACATTGATGATTAATCCGCCATATCCAACTATGACGGAAAGTGAGATTGATGCGTCTTTCGACTTACCTTATACACGCTTACCACATCCAAAATATAACAAGCGCGGACCTATACCTGCGTTTGAGATGATTAAGTTTTCTATTAATATTCACCGTGGTTGTTTTGGAGGTTGTAGTTTTTGTACTATTTCTGCACACCAAGGTAAATTTATAGCGTCCCGTAGTCAAGAATCTATTTTAAAAGAAGTAGATACCGTTGCAAATATGCCCGATTTTAAAGGCTATTTAAGTGATATTGGTGGCCCAAGTGCGAATATGTACCAGATGAAAGGAAAAGTACAAGCGATATGCGATAAGTGCGTGGCGCCAAGTTGTATTTCGCCCGTAATTTGTAGTAATCTGGATACCTCACACAAACCGTTAACCGATTTATACCAAGCGGTGGATAAACATCCTAAGGTTAAAAAATCGTTTATTGGTTCTGGAATACGCCATGATATGTTGGTGCCAGAATTTAATAAAAATGCCGATCCTAAAGAATTAGATGCGTACACAGAAGAAGTGATGACCAACCATGTTTCTGGACGATTAAAAGTAGCGCCAGAGCATACTAGTGATCCTGTTTTAAAGTTAATGCGTAAACCATCATTTTCATACTTTCATAAATTCAAGGAGCGTTTTGACAAGATAAACATTAAGAATAAGTTGAATCTTCAGTTAATTCCTTATTTTATTTCAAATCATCCGGCATGTGAAGTAGAAGATATGGCAAATCTAGCTGCCGAAACTAAAGATTTAGGATTTCAGTTAGAACAAGTGCAAGGTTTTACTCCAACACCAATGACTGTGGCTACCGTAATTTACTACAGTGGTTACCATCCATATACTCTTAAAAAGGTAAATACACCAAAAACCAGAAAGGAAAAAGATGAACAACACCGTTTTTTCTTTTGGTATAAAGATGAAAATAAAGCCTGGATTACTAAAACACTAAATCGTTTAGGTAAAACCGATTTGTTACAACGCTTACTTCCAGAAGGCGATAAGCCTAGTGCTAAAAATTGGCGTAAAAATAAGCCAGGAAAAACAAAAGATACTTATAACGATGCGGTTCCGTTTAATAAACGCAAAACTAAAGCGACTTTTAAGCCTAAAGGCGAAAGTGAAGCTGCTACAAACGTGAGGTCTAAAAAGAAATTTAAGAAGAAAAAGCGCTAATTTTTATCTGTTTTATAAATGAAAAAAACACTACAGTTAGGAAGTGCTTTTTTATTTGTAAGCATGGTAATAGTTAATAATTTCTCTATATTTAAAATTAAACCTAATGTTAACTCCAAAAAAAAGGAGTAATACAAGAATAATAAAAAGAACTATTATTATCTAATTTACTTTTTTCTCATCGGTTTTCTATTTTGAAAATATAGTTCTTTTCACCAAGCACCTTTGTTTCAATTAAACACTTTAATTTTAACTTGTTTTTTGAAGCAATAGATTTAATTTTTGAAATTTCACAGTCTTGAGATAAAATCATTATTATCTCTTGTTTTAAAGAAATATTTAATTGAGAAAAAAGAGATTCAAAATATTCAAAATTTTCACCACAAAACCAAGCACGTTCTTTATCGTTTTTTGGTGTCATGGGATAATAAGGAGGATTTATTATAATATAATCGAAATTTTTTGACTCTATTTTTTCAAATAAATTAGAGTGAATAATTTTTAAGTTAATATTATTTTTTTTTGATGCTTTTTTTAAAGCTTCAAGAGCAATAAGGTTAATGTCTGAAGCTACTACATTTGCGCCTTTAGATGCTGCAAACAGAGAAATAATCCCTGAACCACAACCTAATTCTAATACGTTCTTATGGTTTAGGTTAAGAGGTTTTATGTAATTTAAAAGTAGCTTAGTTGATATGGTGAATTTTGGTGAAAACACTTCTGGATGAACCAAAATAGTTATGTTCTGGTAAGAAAATTTACGTGGTTTTCTATAGTAGTAATCAAAACAAAACTTCAAAAAAGGATTAGATATTTTTTTTAATAGTTTACGCATTATTTATTCCGAATAAAATCCTTCTAATTCTGGCTGGCGATATTTCCAAATCTTATGAAGTGCTTTAATTTCGTAAGGGTATTTATACCAACCGTTTTTAAAACGATAACCAGATAGTAATTTAAGTAATTGTTTTTTATAGCCTTTTATTCTAAAGTCTGATGCGGTTGGATAATATCCATTTAAAACAGTTTCGAAATTTTGAATTTTATCTATCATATAGGGTTTTAACCAAGGCGTCAAAGGATTCTTTCTTAAATCAAATTTTTCCCAGCTAGGAGCAATCCATTCTTCTAATGTTTCGGGAAAACTAAAACCCGCATCTAAAATTTGTTGATAAAGTTCAGAACCTTCTGTTGGAACAGGACTGTATAAATAGATGATAACTTCAGCATCTGGATTTAAGGCTTTTATTTCTTTTATAAAATTAATGTCCCATAGAATATTATTGTATACTTCATTTTCAGTTTCTGCGGGCATACCTAATACAAACGAAAGTTCAGGAATTATATCTGCTTTTTTCATGCGCAATACAAAGTCTTTAATCATTTGTCCAGACTGTGTTCCGCCTTTATTCATTTGCTTTAAAACCTTGTCGTTTCCAGTTTCGGCACCTAAAAAAATCATACGACAACCTGCATTACGCATCAATTTTAAATCGTTGTCACTATATTTATTTAAAGTGTCAATTCGTCCTTCACCCCACCATTCTATATTATCATTTAAAACAAGCTCTGAAAATTCTAAGACACGTTTTTTAGACGTAAAAAAATTATTGTCGTGAAACTCTATAGCATCTACATTATATTTTTCTTTAAAAAAACGTAAATCATTATAAATGGTGTTTGCAGATTTTGCTTTCCATTTAGCATTGTAAATGGGTACAACTGCGCAAAAAGAGCAAGAAAAAGGGCATCCCATACTGCTATGGTAAGCAAATGTTTTTTGCCCCATAAATGTTTTAGCCAAATAGTTTTCTAAGGGATAAAATGTATTAAAATAGGTGTAGGGATAAGATGGTAAAGTGTCTTGGTCTAATAAAGCTTCTTTTACGGTTTGTGTTATTTCGCCTTTATTGTTCTTATAAATTAGATTTCTAATAAGTGATATGTTTTCGGTATTTTTACCTTCTAAATGATCTATTAATTTAGGGAATGTGACATCTCCTGGACCATTTACAATATAGTCTATATAACCAGACTCTAAACAAGCTTTGTATTGATTAGAAGCAAAGTAGCCACCCCAAATAGTGACGCTTTCTGGATATAAAGATTTTATGTTTTTAGCATAAGGAATAGCCTGTTTTAATTGCGGTCCAGGCATTACGGTTGAACAAAAGTATTTAAACTCTCCAGTTTTAAAATAATTGTTTATGGTTTCCCAGGGGTTAGATTCCATATTGCCATCTACAAAAACATAATTATACTTCCCATGTATAGAAGCGCCGACTTGCAGAATACTATTTGGTAAACGATGTTTACCATTGGCGCTTTTAGGGTTAAAAATAATTATTTTGTTAGCCATTATTTTTGGATTGTTTTTGTTTTTTTGCGGTAAAAATATACGTTTCTAACTCACCTGAATTTATTTTAATAGCCTTGTTTTTAAACTTAAAATAAAAATACAAAAATAGATATCTCAAATTTAAAGACTTTAAGTATTTACTTTTTTTAGAATAGTTTAAGCTACGTGCTTCTAGTGTGTCTATTTTGATACTTGTATTATCACAATTATTTTTAGTAATCTGATTAGTATTTATATGATTAAAGCCATTTTTTTTTAGGGCATAAATCCATTTGTTGAGAGTTGCAGATGGTTCAGCTTGAATTATTCCAAAGTGTTTTGAAGCTAAGCTATTAGTTTTCTTTATGGTTTCTTTTTTTGTGCGTTCGTTCCATAATGTTTCATTAAAAATAAAAACACCTTCATGTTTTAGAATTCTAAAACATTCTTTTAAAATACGATGAAAAGAATCAAAGTCTTGAATGGCTAAAACAGATTCACAAATAATAACATCGAAGTAATTATTTTTGAAATGAGCGTTGTAAATAGTTGTGTGTTTAAAGTTACAGTTAGTTAGATTAAGTTTTTCTTTTCTTTTATTAGAAAAATTAATCATGTCTAAAGACGTATCAACTCCTGTGTAAAATAAATTATCGTACTTGGAAAGTATGGCTGCAGTATGTCCTGTACCACAACCTACTTCTAAAATAGTTTTATTTGTTAAGTTTTTTGGAAGCTTTTCTAATAGTAAGTAGGTGCCTTTTTGACCATAAGGATGTTGATGAGTTCTACCTGTTTTTGCTATATATTTTAAATAGTCCATTAAATTTGTTATAACGCACTGCAACATCTGCTACAGGCAGGAAATAACCCGTTAGATGTTTTTAAATCAGTTCTTAATTTTTTTAAAATAGAACCATTCCATATAGATTTCAAATTTTCTGTATACAAGTTTCCAAGGGTTAAATTATAACATCTACCATGGGAAGGAATTACAGACCCATCAGATTTTACCATTATATTGGTAAAAACATCATTACAGCTTTTTCCAATTATTTGTTGTGGTTTATTATAAAATTCATTTAATTTTTCTTTTGAAGTAATTTCTGGTGAAAACGTTACAGGAAATTGATAAGATAATTGATTAATTAAATCAATTTCATTCCAAAGTTTATCTAGATTAAAATTGTTTATATTAATCTCATCCATATTTGAAGCGGTCGCATGGTAATGCTTTCCCCATAAAATATTATGAAAATCTGCCACATGTTGAGGTGTAAAATTGGTATGCATAAACCCAACTTGTTGTAAAGGATAATTTTTAAAAAAATTTAAAAAATCCTGTAAATACCCAATATTCCACTCTGTTATAACACAAAAAATAGAGATTTTAGCGTTTGGTTTGATTTCTAATAACTGCTCAATGCCTTCTACAGCTTTCTGAAAAGATTTTTTATGACCTCTAATGTCATTGTGTATATCTTGCGGGCCATCCAAAGAAATAAATACTTCAGTATTATTTTTAGCAAGAAATGACGCCTTTTGTTTTAATGTTAGTGCATTAGTGGTTATTGATGTAGAGATTCCTTTTTGTTTTGCGTATGTTAAAGATTCTTCTAAATGAGGATAAACTAATGGCTCTGTAAAAGCATAACCTAATTTTGCATTTGGATAAAATTCTGCAGTTTGATCTATAATTTTTTTTATAAGCTCTAAAGGCATATTAATAGGATGACTACCTACTAAATTTTGCGCAAAATTACTTTCTAAGTTTTTTGTTCCAACATCGCACATTTTGCAGTGTAAATTGCAAACGTTATTAACACCTAAAACGATCCATTCTGGTGAGAAAAAGTATTTGTTAGGGAGTGTTTTTTTGTTAAGCTTTTTAAGTAATTGAGCAATCATGTAAAAATGAATTTCTTTTCAATAATACTAAAATTAGCAACTGCGCAGTTGTTCCGCCTACTAATGCACCAATAATATCAAAATTATTATTAAGTAATAGAATACTTGTTATTGTATTTATAACAACACCATAAAACAAATATAGTACAACTGTTTTTTCTTTTCCCTTTTTGAATAACATTAAAATATCAATACCATAAGCAAAACATGGTAAAATATAAAAGAAAGCGATTAAGTAAAAATAAAGTGAATAGCTAGTGTTTAAAAAATAAGTTGCCACATAATAAACAATAACAATGCAAAATATAGAAACAATAAGTCCGCAAAGAAAAAGTAGTTTTTTAATTTTTAGAATGGTTTTCCGCTTGATTCTATATATGTTTTTTACAAAAGGGATAAAAATATATGCAGATAAAGACATAGTGAATACTAACAAACTGTTTATTATTTGGTAGTTAGACAACGTTTTTTTGTTTAAAAACATATCCACGATATAGAGATCTATTTTATTGGTTAAAAACCCAAGAATGGATAGTAGAAAAAACCAAAAACTAATTTTAAAATACTTAAAATTAATACTAATCTTTTTAAGATTTATATACTTGTAAAATATGGAGAAATAACTTAGGCCTTTACATAATTGATAAATACTATAACTAACAATTAAAATATAAATATTGAAATTCGATCTATATAAAATAAAAGCTAAAACTAATAACGTAAAAAAGAGAACTTCTATAATAATCGAATAAGAGAACTTCTTCTCATAAATTAAAATCGTTTCAAAAGAATGACTTAAAAATTGCCCCAAGCTCCAGATAAAAATATAACCAATAAGCCAAGCGTCAAAAAACAAAAAGCCAATAGCAGATAAAATTAGTGTAAGCGGCAGTCGCGTAAAAAAAACAGAACTAAAGGTGTTAATTATTTTATTGGGTTTTTTACTAAATGTTCTTAATAAGTACTCTTTATTTCCAAAATTAATTAGTTGACTTATTATTAATACAAACAATAAATAAGTAACAAATTCTCCCCAAACCTCTTTTTTTGAATAATAAATTACTATAAATGGTATTGTAATTGAAAAAACGGAGGTTAATACTTGCCTTACTGTGTTTAAGCCAATCGCTTTTATTTTTCTTAAAACACTTAGGTTTAGCTTCAATTAATTTTACTTTTAAATATAAAATATGAGGTTTACAAAATATTCTTTATCAAAAGTAAAATATTATTACCTTAGTTTGCTACTAATGAGCTTTAAAGTTGAATTAACTTATAAATGAAAACTGTTTTTTTAGATAGAGATGGCGTTATTAATAAGGATAATGGTTACGTTTTTGAAATAGACAATTTTGAATTTATAGATGGCGTATTTGACAGTTTTAGGTATTTACAAAGAAAAGGCTACAACTTAATAATAGTAACCAACCAGTCTGGCATAGGAAGAGGTCGTTATACACTTGAAGATTTTAATATTTTAAATAATTGGATGTTGCAGGAGTTTCAAAAGAAAGGCGTTACAAATATAGACGTGTTTTTTTGCCCTCATAAACCTGAAGATAACTGTAAGTGTAGAAAACCAAATACAGGAATGTTTGAAGCTGCTAGTCTTAAATACAAAATAGATAACAACTCTTCTTGGATGATTGGTGATAAAGACATTGATATAGAAGCTGCGCTAAATTTTGGCATAAAAAACACTATTTTGGTAAAAAGTATTCATAAAGCAGAAAACTCTGAAAATTCTGCAAAATTTGTAATTCCATCAATAAAAACCATTAGCAACTATATAAAATAATGGAAGAATCCTTTAATAATAAAACCATATTAATTACTGGAGGCGCTGGCTTTATTGGCTCTAATTTGGCGTTTTATTTTCAAAACAATTATCCGTCTTCTATAATTGTAGTTTTTGATATTTTTAGAAACGGACAAACTTTTGCAAATGGGAATTTAAAATCTTTTGGACATTACAAAAATTTAATAGGCTTTAAAGGGGTCATATTATGTGGTGACATTACTAACGATGAAGATTTAAAGCAATTAGACGCTTTTAAATTTGATTATATTTTTCATAAAGCAGCCATTTCAGACACACGTATTTACGACCAAGAAATGATCTTTAGAACTAACGTAAATAGTTTTCATAAGCTTTTAAAAATGGCTAGACTTAATAATGCTAAAGTTGTCTACGCTAGTTCTGCATCTACATATGGTTCAAGTCTTGCTCCTCAAAAAATTGGAGACGACCAACCAGAAAGTCCTTATGGTTTTTCTAAATATAATATGGATATTATTGCAAAAAACCACATGAAGGCATTTCCAAATATTCATATTGTAGGACTAAAGTATTTTAACGTTTACGGACCTAAAGAATTCTTTAAAAACAAAACGGCATCTATGGTTATGCAGTTAGGGCACCAAATACTAGCAAATAAAAACCCACAACTTTTTAAAGGTTCTCAAAATATAAAAAGAGATTTTGTTTATATTAAAGATGTAATTTGGTCTAACGTATTAGCAGCTAAAACACATAAAAGTGGTATTTTTAATATTGGTTTTGGAGATAGCAGAAGCTTTTTAGATATAGCCAATATTTTATGTAAAGAATTAAATAGTAACTTAAGTATTGCGTATTTTGATAATCCATATTTAAACTATCAACTACATACAAAAGCCGATATTAGTTTGAGTGCAAAACACTTAAGTTATTTTCCTAAATATTCATTAGAACAAGGCATAAAAGATTTTATCCCGTATATTGAAAAATCATTTAATTGGAATAATGAGTAACCAGATATTAGTTGTTGGAGATATTATTATAGATAGTTACTTGGTAGGAAGTGCAGAACGTATTTCTCCAGAAGCACCAGTGCCTATTATTAATATAAACAATGAAAAATTAGCTCTTGGAGGCGCAGGTAACGTTGTTAATAACCTATTGGCATTTGGTGCTAAAGTAGATTTGGTAAGTGTAATAGGTAATTGTATTAATGCTTCAGTATTATTGAATTTGCTTAAAGAAAAAAATATAAGCACAAAATTTTTAATTGAAGAAAAAGAACGAATTGCTTCAAAAAAAACAAGAATATTATCTTCAAACCAACAAATCTTGCGTTACGACCAAGAGATTATAAAAGATATATCAACAGATTCTTCAAATAAACTATTAGAGTTATTAGAAAAAAATTTAAGTGATTATAAAATTGTAGTGATTTCCGATTATGGTAAAGGTATCATGACAAAGAATTTAACAAGCCAACTAATAAAACTAGCGAACCATAAAGGCGTTAAAGTATTAGTAGACCCAAAAGGAATAGACTACTCCAAGTACACTGGGGCCTATTTATTAACTCCTAATAAAAAAGAAGCGAGTTTAGCTATCAATTTAAAAATAGACGATAATAACTTGTTAGACGCTAGTCGTAAACTAAAAAATGATTATCAGTTAACGTATTCTATAATCACATTAAGCCACAAAGGGATTGCTGTTTTTAAAAACAATTTAAAAATTTTACCCACTAGTGCTAAAGAAGTTTACGATGTAACAGGTGCAGGAGACACTGTAATTGCGGCTTTAGCATATATGTTATCTCTAAATAAAACAGTTGAAGAGGCCGTTAAATTTGCAAACATTGCGGCTAGTATTGTAGTAGCAAAAATTGGAGTAGCAACTGCTTCATTAGAGGAAATATATCCTAAGGAACATAATATTAAATCATTAGAAGACATTAAAGACATTATTAATAGTCTGAAAAAAAAACATCAAAAAATTGTTTTTACCAATGGTTGTTTTGATATTCTTCATTTAGGTCATATCAAATATTTAGAAGAAGCTAAACGCTTAGGAGATGTGTTAATAGTAGGTGTAAATACCGATATGTCGGTAAAAAAACTTAAAGGATCTAATCGTCCTATAAATTCTGAATTAGACAGAGTTTATCTTATTAACGCCTTAAAAGCTGTAGATTACGCTATTTTGTTTAATGAAGAAACCCCTTATGAGTTAATAAAATGTATTGAGCCAGATGTTTTAGTTAAAGGAGCAGATTATAAAACTGAAGACGTCATAGGAAGTGACTTGGTTAAATCGGTTCACTTAATTGATTTAGTTGAAGGTAAGAGTACCACAAAACTAATTAGCAAAATAAACAATGATTACTAAAAATTTAGAAGCACATATTCAAACACTTGAGCAAACCATAAATGCTAATAAGAGTAATATGGAACTAATTGCAAATACTTGTATTAAACGTTTAGAAATTGGAGGTAAAATTATTATTTTAGGAAATGGTGGTAGTGCTGCAGATGCACAACACATGGCAGCGGAATTAGTTGGTAATTTTAGTAATAAAAAGAGGCAACCTTTAGCAGCTATTGCTCTAACAACAGACACTTCTGTATTAACGTCAATTTGTAATGATTATTCTTTTGAAGATGTTTTCTCTCGTCAAATTAATGCGTTAGCATCACCAAAAGATGTCGTTATTGGTATAACTACAAGCGGTAAAAGTGCAAACGTTTTAAAAGCACTTAAATTAGCTAAAGAAAAAAAATGCTTTGTAGTAGGGCTAAGTGGTAAATCGGTAGATGAAATTAGTTCTGTTTGCGATATAAATATTGCTGTTAGCTCTTTTCAAACATCAAGAATACAAGAGGTACATTTATTTATAGAACATAGTATTTGTGAGTTAATAGACAACCATTTTGTAAGTAAGCTTTAAGCTAAATTTTTAAATTATACTCATATATTTACGACTAAACTATCTAAAATTTGAATTACAAGGCTTTAATATTTGTAGATGGTTTGTTTTTACCTATATACAAGGTTTGTAATGCATTAAAACCAATTAAAACGTCTTCAGCCAAAACAAATCATTTTGTTGTGATTAAGTTATTTGGTATTGGTAGCATAACTAGGATAGCTCATGTTACAAAATCTATAAATATTCCTAATAAAAAAATAACGTTTATAACGCTACACCAAAATAAAGCAATTATCGATTTATTAGATTTAAATGCGGTCTACATAAAATCTAATAATCCATTTGCTATTATTGGGACGCTATTAGCAACTATATTAAATGTTTGGAGGCGTAAAAATACCTCAATATTAGATATGGAACGCGTGTCTAACTTATCTGGGTTATTTAGACTACTAATTGGTATAGGGAAACCTTGTAGTTCCTTTTGTTTTGAAACTAAAGTTAATACGACATCTCGGCAAAATTCTGTATCGTTACTTAATAAACCAGCCACACATGCTATTGCAGAATTGTTTGGTAAAACCTATACGTACAAACCCAATGAAGCGTTACTTACAAATAAATCTAATAAAATAGCAGTAAATATAAATGCGGGTAACTATCTTGAAGAACGTAAATTTCCTGTCCATAAATTTACGTCATTAATAACATCTTTATATGATAAACATCCAAGCTGGCATTTTTATTTAACAGGCGCAAATTCAGAACTTACTTACGTTAGATATTTTGAACAAGAATTAATAAAAAAAGGGATACCAAAACAACAACTTACAATTTTAGCGGGGCAACATAATTTAAAAGACTTTGTAAATCATTTAAGACAAGTAAAATTATTTATTACAAACGATTCTGGACCTTTGCATATCTCTTATTTTTTTAATGTAAAAACTATTGGTATTTGGGGACCAACTTCAGCTAAATTAGTTGGTTATAAAGACAGTGAATTAATGCTTAATTTAAATCCAGACTTATGGTGTTCTCCTTGTTTTGTTCACCCCAAATCTAAGGTTGCAGTAGTTTGTAATCATAACATAGACTGTTTAAGTAAAAGAAATACAGATGGTATGGCTACTAAAATTAGTAAATTTGCTCATACTTAAATTTGAAACTTCAATTAATGCATCAATCCAAACGTATTTTATTTTTAAACCCACCAGGTCAAAAAATTTATATTAGGGATTATTATTGTTCAAAAGTATCTAAAGCTTACTATTTACCTCAGCCTGTAGATTTATTAATGCAAACCTCTTTTTTTAATGCTCCAGAATATAACCTATTAGTTATAGACTGTATTGCAGAAAAACTCTCTGTTGAAAAGTCTTTAGAACGTATTATAAATTTTAAGCCAGATTATATAATAGGTTTAATGGGATCTGTTTCTTTAACCGAAGATGTTTCGTTTTATAAATTAGTAAAAAAACAACTAAAGCATGCTGTTATTGCGTGTTCTGGCGATGCACTATTAGACAAATATGATAAAAAATTAGCCGATAATTTATGGTTAGATGCAATTATTACCAACTTTTATAAAGATGGTTTTAAGCAATTTATAGAAAAAAGTACTGCTATTGAAGGTCTTGTTTATCGAGATCGTTTTAATAAAACAATAACACATCAAAGTAAACGCTCAAAACCTTTAGATGTAAAGCCTCCAAAACAAAACTTATTTAAAGGTAATTATAGAATGCCATTTGCAAACGCTTTTCCTATGGCAACGGTTTTAACTAATTATGCCTGTCCTTATCCCTGCACATTCTGTATAATGTCTACCTTGCCTTATGCAACTAGAACGTCACATTCAATAATAGAAGAACTAAAAACTTTAAAAGCGCAAGGTTATAAATTTATATATTTTTCCGATCAAACTTTTTTCCAGTCAAAAGCCATAACAAATGATGTGTTAAATTGGATGATAAAAAGTAATTATGGACTAACTTGGATGTGTTTTTCTCGCGTAGATGTTTTAAAAGAAAAGGAATTGTTGTTAATGAAAAAAGCGGGTTGTAGTTTAATTATGTTTGGGGTGGAATGGGCAGAAGATAATATGCTTGTTCATTACAAAAAAAATTATACCACACAACACGTTATAGACACTTTTGCTTTGTCAAAAAAAATAGGGATTAAACGTTTAGGGACATTTTTAATTGGTGTGCCAGGACAATCTAAAGCTTCCATTTTAAACACTATAGCATTTGCTAAAAAAATAGATGCAGATTATGCGTCTTTTAATGTTGCTGTTCCTAGAAGTAATACGTCGTTTAGGGAAGAGGCTTTAAACAAAGGATTAATAGATGACGCTCTGCAAGTAATGGATCAATCTGGGAACCAAGTTACTATGGGTACAGGCGTTTTGAGCAGAGAAGAATTACAACATCTAAAAAATAACGCTTATATCTCATTTTACTTACGACCTAAATACCTTTGGAATAGAATAAAATCTTTAAATAATTGGATGGAGTTTAAAATTCATGTAAAAGAAGGGTTTTATATGTTTAAATCATTTTTAAATTAATGTATGGGCACAAATAGTTATTCATTTTTAAGCTATAAATCAGCAGTTTGGATAATTGTTTTTTTGATGATGCTATTAATTTTTACAATCATACTTTATCTAAATTTTCCATCGGGATTTAATCAAGGCATTTATCATTATCAAGGTTTAGTTTTAAAAAATGGTGGTTTGCCATATATAGATTTTGTTGAAAAAAAAGGGCCAATGGGCTTATTAACCTATTCGCTCGCGTCCCTTTTTTTTGGGGAAACTATAATGGCGTACCGTTTTTTTGATTTAATTATTTTATCACTAACAGCATTTTCTTTGTTTCGTTTATCAAGATTAAATCACTCCAAAATAATAAGTTTTTTAATAGGTGTGGTTTGGTTACGCCATGTGATAATTGATGGGCCAGGTAATACGGGAGATGTAACCAATATTATTACATTATGTTATGTGTTTTTGTCTTACCACTTACTTAAAACTAAAAAGACAGGTTATTTCTTAATAGCAGGTATTACAATTGCTATAGCTTGCTGGGTAAAACCTACAGCATTACTTATTGGATTGCCTCTTATTTTATTTTTTTACTTTAAAAAGGTTAAGAGCATAAATACAATTGAATGGCATTATGTGCTTGAATTTTTGTTAGGAATGCTTATTCCTTCAATTATTTTTTTAATTTATTTACTTTTAACTAAAACTTTTTATGGTTTTTGGGAGTCTGTTGTTTTAGATACACTTTTTAATTACTCTGGATATGTATCTCGCTTTAGCACCAGAACATTATTTAAGACATTTTGGACGTTTTTAAATGACCCAATTTTAAGATTTGGCGGGATTTTAAGTCTATTTGTTTTTTCTAAAAACTTAGTAATTAAATTAATCGTTATTGGAGTTGGGTTAATGCTGTTTGTAGAAGGACGATTTTATCCCTATCAATACAGTATTTTATGGCCATTTTTAACATTAGGCTTTGTGGAAGGAATTATAATTTTAATTAAGAAATTATCTAAAAAAAAGGCATCTGTTTTAATCATTTTATGTTCTATTATAATTGTTTTTCCAATATTTAAAACGGGAACAGTTTTTATTAGATCAGGGTTTTTGACCAATAATTTTGATGCAGGACAAACATTTTTATTACCAGATTTTAAAGAAATGTACTATCAAAGAAAGGCTGTAGTTTCTTATTTAGAACATAAAATAAGTGTTGATGATGAGATATTTGTATTGGGTCAAGATCCTAATATTTATTTGGAGTTAGGCGTAATTACTACATGTAGATTAGCAAGAGAAGGTTTTATACTTACGGGAGAACTTACAAATAGTACACCTAAACATCTAATTTCTTGGCAAGAAGAGCTATTAGAATATATGGAAGATCAAAAGGCAGACAGAGTTATTGTACTAAAAAAACTTACCGGTTTATGGATTGATGTTTATAGCCACAGAATAAATAGTATCTTGTACGATAACTATCAATTTGAACATGAAACCGAAGGACATTTAATTTTTAAAAGAAAATAGATAAAATGAATAGGCCTTCACCAATAGTAATTTTGGCTCCTTGCTTTAATGAACAAGAAAACATTATCAATTTTCTAAATTCACTAAAAGAGGTATGTCATGTTTTAAATGGTTTATTTGAAATTGTTATAGTAAACGATGGTTCTACAGATAAGACTTCAAGTCTGTTACGTTCATTTTCTCTTAAGTCAGAAAAAATAAAGCTTACAATTATAGAGTTAGACTTCAATATTGGTCATCAACAAGCTATTTTTCAAGGACTAACTTATGCTAAATCTACAAAGGCTAATCAGTTTATTGTGTTGGATAGTGATGGACAAGATGATGTGAATTTAATTCCAAAAATGATTAAACTTAAAAACTATGATATAATACATGTTGTAAGAAAAAAAAGAAAAGAATCTTACTTTTTTAGATTTTCTTATGCTATTTATAAAATAATCTTTAAAATTATAACAGGGCAATCTATTGCTTTTGGAAATTATTGCTTAATTAATAGAACTGTTTTAAATCGAGCAACAAATGTGGGATTTGTTCATTTTCCAGCATTTCTTTCTAAATTTCCATTAAGTAAATATTATATAGAAGTCGATAGACACAAAAGAAGTCATGGAAAGTCTAAAATGAGTATGGCAGATTTATTAAATCATGCTATAAAATCTTTTATTGAGTATGCCGAACAATTACTAGTTGTTTGCTTATGGATATTTATTACGCTGCTTTTAATATTAGTCATTTTTGCCATATTTATATTATACGAAAAACTATTTACTAATAATGCTATTTCGGGTTGGGCAAGTACTGTTATTATAGGCTTGTTTAATGGGGTTTTAATTACATTAAGTTCATTTGTAATCGGGACTCAATTATTAAAGAATTCGTATAATCAAAATTTAAAAAACAAGATTTCTATTGTAAAAAATAGTGAAGACGTAACAACAAATAATTAGTGAAAAAAACGTTTAAAACGAACCTAGTAATAAAAGAATACCTAATTAAACTATGGATAGCTGTTGTTTTAGTTATAGTCGTTCTTAAAGGTATTTTGCCAGGATGGAATACTACAAATAGCGATTTTAATAATTATTATGTGGCGTCTAAGCTAGTACTTAATAAAAAACCTATTCATAAATTTTATAATAATCAATGGTTTAAAAAAGAAGCACAGGAATTAGGTATCGTTTCGGGTGCAAAGTTTTCCCCCTTTCCTCCAATAACCGCTTATGCATATGTACCACTAGCTTTTTTTGATGTCCTAACAGCTAAACGTATTTGGTTGGTAATTAATTGTATCATATTATTAATATTACCTTTTAGGATACGTCAAATAACCTCATGGAATTTTAATAGCTGCTTATTATTTATAACACTTTTTTGTACACCTATAGCTAGTTGTATAAATTCTGGGCAAATTTATTTTTTACTTGGCTTTGTTTTATTAGAAATTTTAGCTCAAAAAAATGTCGTTTCTAAACCAAAACTTGTTGGTGTGTTGTTAGGTGTTATGGCGTCTTTAAAGTACCTACCAATACTTTTTCTTGCATACAGCTTAAAACAAAAAAAGAGGGTTGTTTTTTTTCTGTTTACGCTTTTAAGTCTATTAGGTATTGTCGTTTTCTTATATTTAATAGATAATCAAATCTATACTACTTTTTTTAATCATTTTAAATCCCATTTACAAGGCGATTTATCTGGACAAGGTAAGTATGCTATTGGTTTTCAATCTTTAGATTCTCTTTTAAATAACTTATTTATTTTTCATTCTAAAGATAATTTAATTCCGCTCATAAATAGTCCAATTCTTAAAGATGTACTTAAGTTAATGTTCTACTTGTTACTGTTTATTCCGTTTCTATTTATTATTAGACAAAATAATTACAAATTAAATAACGTAGAGATTTCTATAGGATTAGTTGGTGTTTTTGTGGTTCTTCCCGCTACTGCATCATATCATTTTTTATTGCTATTACTTCCCTTAGTGTATATTTTTAAATGGTTATTAGCTTTAAAGTCTACTTTACAAATAGTTGTAATTTCACTTTTTGTTTTTATAGCTTTTAATTTACAGATGCATCATATACCAAATTTTAAAACGGCTCCAATATTTAATTTATTAATACATTATCCAAGACTATGGAGTTTATTAGTGTTATTTTTAACCTTAATTTATTTTTACTCTAAAAGCATAAATATTAAGTATGGCTAAACTTCTATTCTTACAAAATATGGACTACGAATTTGTTGGTCCAATGTATATTTCTGCAATGGTTAAATCTCATGGTCATCAATGTGAATTAGAAGTAGGTCATCATTTAAAAGATTTTCAACAGATTATTGAAACATTTCAGCCAGATATTATAGGCTTTTCAGTAATGAGTGGTAGCCATAATTGGGGGAAAAGACTGGCAAAAGAAATTAAAGAAAAATATAATATCATCACTTTATTTGGTGGTGCTCATCCAACTTTTTTTCCAGATTTTATTAGAGAAGATGGTATCGATTTTATGATTAGAGGTGAAGGTGAAGAATCTATGTTGGATATTTTAAATGCTATAGATCATAACCAAACCTTCTATGATGTGCCTAACCTGTCTTATATTGATGTTGAAGGAAAAGTGAAGCATAATTCTCTAAGAAACTTACGTAAAGATATGGATGAGTATCCTTATCCAGATCGAAAACTTTATAAAACATTAGATAAAAGTCAACAACGACAAGTAAGAAATGTTATTACTTCTAGAGGTTGCCCATTTCACTGTTCTTTTTGTTTTGAAGATGCTATGCGAGAACTTTATAAAGGTAAAGGTAAATATGTTAGAATTCGAGAAATAGATAAAGTGATTGAAGAATGTATCCAACTAAAAAACAATACGCCTGTTGAGGTTATATATTTTGCAGATGACGTTTTTGGGATGAATCGTTCTTGGTTATATGAGTTTTTAGAACGATTTAAAAAAGAAGTAAACCTGCCTTTTATTTGTTTGGTTAGAGCAGATTTGGTTGCGGCAGATAGAGCATATGCTTTTAATTTAGCAAAAGGTGGCTGCCAATCCGTATTTTTCGGAGTAGAATCTGGTAATGAAGATTTAAGAAATCAAGTATTAAAAAAACAATTAACCGATAAACAAATAGTTGAAGCAGCAAATCTTCTTCACGAAGCAGGCATAACATTTAGAACCTATAATATTTTAGGTTTGCCAGATGAAACCTTAGAAGATGCTTTTTCTACCGTAGAACTGAATATAAAAATAAAAGCCGATTACCCTTGGTGCTCTATATTTTCGCCTTTTCCAGGAACAGAATTATCGGATTATGCATTGCAAAAAGGCTATTTAAGCCCTACATTTTCGGTAGAAGAATTAGATAAATCTTTCTTTTTATCTTCTCAATTAGAATTGCCACATAAGCGAGAATTACAAAATTTACAGAAATTTTTTCAAACAGCTGTACTTTGGCCTAGAACCTTTCCAATAATTAAAAAATTAATTAAATTACCTCCAAATATTTTATTTCGTGCCTGGTTTGGTTTTATATATTTTAGAGTTTATATCCGTTCAGAAAAACGTAATTTTTGGGAAACATTAAAATTTGCAATTAAAAATTACAAACATGTTTTAGTAAAAGAGTAAGTCGTTATTCTCTTACAGGTGCTGGAGTAGAAAGCCATTTGCTTGGCTCAAACGTTTCTATTTCTTTGCGGTTATAAACAGCTCCTAAAAAAGGAAATTCGTCGTGTTTTGTTGTTTTTATAGATTTTAAAAATTCTTTTACTTTAGCTTCACTCATATTCCATTCACTACTTAAGCGTTTGGCATTTGGTTGCAAAAAAGAGATATAAAGTAATTCGGCTAAGGTATGTTGTTGTTTATTATTAAAGTCTACGGTGCCATTTAATAACGATCTGTCTTTAGTAAATTGTAAATTAGATTCTTTTATTTTCTTTTGAAATGCTTCAGGAGAAAGAAATGCTTCAAAAGACTTTTGTTCTCTAAATAATGGGTTAAGTTTAGACTCATGACACCAAATACATTTTGCTGGCTTACCAGCCTTACTAAATTTAGGATTTGCTTTGCTTTTTAAATTGCCTTCAAAATCATAAATACCAAAACGAAGTTGCCCATTAGGTAACAATTCAATAGTTTCAAATTCATAAACTTGTTTTGTTATAGAATCTACCTCTTCCGAAATAAAAACTTGATTAAATTTTTCTTGTTCAGAAAATGAAATTACGCGGTCTTGTATCGCTACACTTGAGTTGTTAATGTAGACTTTTTCATTACTCAAATTGTATTTTTGTTTGAGGTCTTTAAGTGTTTTTGGGGTTTGCGATAAAGCATAATAGTAATTAGGATTTCCTAAAATTAAGGTTACAAATCTTCCAATATCTATATATTTATTTTTTCTATAACCTTCTGTGTGTTTTACTTTCTCAGTTATATTTAACAATGCAAGGTGGCCTTTTGTATTATAGCTCAGTTTTTTTAAATCTATTGTAATTAAGTCGTTCTTTACAGTCATGACACCTAAGTTGCAAGGCGTGTAAGCACCTGTATAGGATAATGCCCATTGTAAGCCAATCATAGACTTGTCTAAAGAATCTTCATCATAAGCCTTATGCCATTTTAAAGTTATTGTATCTGTAAGATTTGCGTTTTCATAACTTTGTTTACAAGCCGTAAATAGTATAAATAAATAAATGTAAAAATGTGTTTTCATTTATAAAATTGCATAACACTTTTAGCTAAAATAGATTTTGTTTTAAGTTTAGTAGCAGTTACTAAATTTTTATGTTTTCCTTTTAATAGTTCTTTATTAAAATTAACTTCATTAACAATATGTCTAATAGCTAAATCATAAAATTTTGTAGTGTAAGTACGTTTAAAATCTATGTCTCTATCTGTACTGGTTTCCCAATTGGGTTGTATGGTAATGTCTTTTTCTATCTCATTGTAAAGCGATGTGCCTTTTATAGGATAGGCTTTTGTAATGGTAAAATGTGTTGGATTAGCTTCTTTTAAATAGGTAGTTGTAGCGGTAATATCTTCAACAGTTTCGCCAGGATAACCCACCATAATAAATGTGCCTGTTTCCATACCAAGTGCATTGGTTTTTTGTATAACTTCTTTTACAAGGTTAACATCGACACGCCTATCCATAGCGTCTATAATTTTTTGAGAACCAGATTCTGCACCAATCCATATTCTATAACAACCCGCTTCTTTTAAAAGCTTTAATATATGATCATTTAGGCGCTCAGCTCTTGTAATACATTCAAAAGGAATAATAGCATCTTGTTTTATAACTTCTTCATGAAACGCTTCAATCCACTTAAAACTTACGGTAAACACGTCATCTACAAACCAAATCGTATCTGGATTATAGGTATTTTTAAGCATTTTTAATTCACTAGCAACCAAATTTGCAGGTCTTCGTCTATAACTTTGTCCATAAACAGCAGTACTACACCACTTACAAGTATAAGGGCAGCCGCGTTGTGTACTTACTGTCATAGAGCTTTTGCCATGATGAGTTTTCCAAGTGTCTAAGTATTTTTGTACGGGAATAGCCTTTCGGTTTGGAAGAGGTAAATCTTCTAAACTTTTCATTTTAACTCTTGGTGGTGTTTTGTAAACACTTTGGTCTTTTAAATAGGCAATCCCTGTAATTCCTGAAACCTCTTCGTTATTTAAAATAGCATTATAAAGTTCTAAAGTTGTTTGTTCTCCTTCGCCTATAATAATATAATCTGCACCAGTGTTTAAGTAATTTTCTAAGTTATAAGTCACATCTGGACCACCTAAAATAATTGTAGGAAAACCATAATTGGCTTCAGTTTTTAAGATTTTTATTAATTTAATAACATTAATTTTCGTCATTAAATTGGTATAAATAGCAATTGCTTTTGGTTGCTTTTCTTTTATAAAGTTTAGCTGCTCTGTTTTACTATAAAAAGTAGAATCGTAAACATGGTTTTCTATGTTATATTTATTTAAATAACCAGAAATATATAACAAACCTAAAGGGGCATAGGGACGCATAATACTTTTTTCCTTAGCATCTTCAAATAAAAAATAGGTATGTGTTAATAGTAAACTCATTTTAGCTCCAGCTCCATTAAAAAATGATCGGCGTATGTTGCAAATCGCTTATGTGTAAAGATACTATCTAGAAACTTAAAAAGTGATAGGCAAAATTTAGAGCTTAAGAAAGACTGTTCTAAATAAGATGGAGGAACTGTTAAACCAATGGGTTTTAAAGTATTTATATTATAAGTAGAATGGCTTAACGCTATTAAGTCTTGCGGATTATAATACCACGTTTTTACCTTTACACCATTTACATTTGCTTGAATAAAATCATTAGTTTGTCGTCTTTTTGCTTTTTTAAATTCATTTTTTAAACTGAAATAAAGACGTTCCCAAATGCAAAGTTTAGGCATAATTACTAAAATTAGTTTTCCTTTATCAGAAAGCAATTGTGATGCATTTTTAAAAAATTGATGTATTTCAGCTGAAGATAAGCAGTTTAAACCTCCAAAATTTGAAAATATAATATCAAATTTATTTGAGAAATCTGTTTGAGAAATAGCATTAATATCTAAAGTTTTAAACTCTAAATTTTTAAGCTTGTTTTTATTTTGACAAACAGAAATCATTCTGCTGGAAATATCGGTTGCCAAAACGTGGTGTCCTTTTTTTGCGAATTGAAGAGCATCGTAACCAGTGCCGCAATTAAGTTCAAGGATTTTTAAAGTTTTATTTGTTTTAAAAACAACATCTAAGTGTTTATAAACAATTTGGCGTTGTGCCATACCAACTTTAGAATAAGTGAATGTAATATCGTATGTGTTTGAAGCAACATCAAAAGAGTTAGTCATGATGTTGTAATTTTTTTAATTGTAATTGGTCCACAAACGAAGCAATTGCGTAATAAGGTAATAAGCCAATAAGTCGCCAATTGGTTTTTATATTAGAGTTGGTTACCGATTTTAAATAGAAAACACCTTGACTTCTTCTATAAATTTTATGTACGTAGCGCTGTAATTTTCTATAATAGTTAGAATTAAAAGAGCCTTTAAACATCATAGCTAAATCATCACTGTCGGTCCAATTGGCTTTTAATTTTAGATCGTCTTTAACTTTGTCATAAAATTTTGTTCCAGGTAATGGATACGATACCGAAACACCAATATTATCGGGTAATAACTCTCTTATCATTTTAATAGTAAGCTCAATATCTGCACTCGTTTCATTTAAATAACCAAACTGTATAAAGAAAGCTACTCTAATATTTTTTTCTTTTAGAAGCCTAGTGGCTTCGTAAATTTGAGACACTTTTGTGTCCTTGTCCATAGCATCTAAAACTGCTTGGGAGCCGCTTTCAGCACCAACCCAAACTTCTTCTAAGCCACTTTTTGATAACGCTTCTATAGTGTCTTCTTTTAGCAATAGGTCTACCCGACTTTGTATAAAATATTTAATTTTTAAATCTACTTTTTGTAATTGTCCATTAAATTCTTGTACCCAATTTGGTTTAAGTCCAAAAATATCATCACACATCCAAAAGCGAGATACATCAAAAGTTTCATTTAAATATTTGAGGTGCTTGGTAATATATTCGGGAGAGTGCGAATTATATCGGTTGCCATAAATAGGTTTTGCACACCAATTGCATTTAAATGGGCAGCCTCTCGTGGTGGCTATATTTAAGGTAAAAGGGTTGCCGCCAGCTTCCCATATCTTTTTATAAGAATCCAAAGAGATTAAATCCCAAGCAGGCATTGGTAAGACATCTAAATCTCTTAATACAACGCGTGGCTTGTTTGTGATAATTTCACTATTTTTTTTATAAATTAGACCATCAATAGTGCTAAAGTCACTGTTTTTTATAACAGCTGTTGTTAATTCTCCTAGCGTTAATTCGCCTTCACCTTTTATAATCACATCTGCACCAGCGTTTAAATATTTTTCAGCATGATCTGTCGCATCGGAGCTAGAAATAGCTATAAAACACCCTAATTGCTTGGCTATTTTTATTTTGTCAAAAGCCGCTTCACGCATAACGGTTAAGCACATTTTGGTTAAGTAATTAAAACCATCATCATAAATAACGAAAAGCTTAGGTGTGTTAGCCTTTAAAAAAGCTGCTATATCTTGTGGACTATTTATTAAATTGGTGTCAAAAACTTTAACCTTATAATTTTTACTACGTAAATAAGCAGCAGCATAAAGTGTTCCTAATGGCGGAAAAGGCTGCTGGTTTGCCCATTGTTTGGCATCAAATCTATAATAATAGCTATTAGATAAAACAACATCACACATCTTCTTTGCTTAGGTTTAAGTTAAAAGTGGTGTTTATATGGTCGTATTTTTCGTTTAAAAGATTTATGACTTTTTTTTGAAAATGTCTTGGGTGATGTTTAGACACATCATCGGTAGATTTTAATGCGATTTGAAAATCTTCAGGATGCAATTTTTTAAACTTACTTTCCCATTTTTTTAAAGTGATTTTTTTAAAGAAAGGCTCGAATGCATGACTTACAAAAGAAATATTAAAAAAGTTTTCTAAACAAGTCGACCAAAATGGTTTTTTAAAATCTTTAAAACGCGTTTGGCTTTCCATTGGTTTATTAGGGAAATAACTTTTAACCCAATAATTTTTATTTACAAAATCTTGATAAGCTTCAGTACCATAAACAGGAATAAGCGTTACCATTTCTGTTGCTGTAAATTTATTTTTTTCATCTATTTCTAAATGATTAGTACTTACAAAATAATTAACACAAAAGTATTTTTTAGAATTTAATAAGAATATCTTTTTGTATAAAATTAAAAGTGTTCTTGCAATCCAAAGTTTATTTGGTGTTGTAATAATAAAGTAGTCGATATCGCCGTCATCATCTATAAAGTTTTTAGATAATGCTCCAGAAATAGTTACAGCTTCAATAAAAGGAAAACTCATAATTCGTTTAGACATTTTATAGGCTTTGGGCATTAAATCTTTCGCCTTTTTATTCCCAGCTAAACGTCTTTCAATGTGTTTTAAGTTGTTTTCGATATTATAAAAACCATCTTTTAAAAAAATAATATTTTTATCAATAAGTGTTTTTAATTCTTCATCTACATTATCTAAATGTTGTGCATATTGCTTTATTTCCTCTTTGCATAATGGATAATCAAAAATTGAAAAATAAAGTATAGTTTTAAGAGAATTCACTTATAGATTTGAAGTTTATCAAATATACTAAACTTTATTTCATTTATGTTTTTTTTAAGACGCTCATCCGTTTTAATTAATTATTATTAAATTAATTTTATTAAAATGAAAAAAACACTACAATTAGGAAATGCTTTTTTATTTGTAAGCATGGTTATAGTTAATTATTTGTCTAATACAGGCCTATTAAATAATACAACTATTGGTGAAGTTTCTGGCGGCTTAAAAACCTTATTTACACCTGCTGGATATGCGTTTTCTATTTGGGGAGTTATTTATTTACTCGTTTTAGGTTTTGTAATATATCAAGGACGCAGTTTATTTAACTCCAAAAAACAAGACGATTTTGTGGAAACAATAGGGCTCTGGTTTATAGTATCATGCTTGGCTAATATAAGCTGGGTATTTAGCTGGATTTATGAATATACTGGTTTGTCTTGCTTGTTTATCTTTATACTTCTAGGGTCTTTGCTTAAAATAGTATGGAATAACCGTATGGAATTATATGATGCGCCTTTACCAACTATAGTATTTTTATGGTGGCCATTTGTAATTTATAGTGGTTGGGTTACTGTAGCTAGTGTTGCAAATGTGTCGGCTTATTTGGTAAAAATAAATTGGGATGGTTTTGGTATTTCTCCCGTGGTTTGGACTATTGTGATGATTACAATTGCGCTTATTATAAATTTATGGATTACTTGGACCCGAAACATGAGAGAATTTGCTTTGGTAGGCGCATGGGCTTTAATAGCTATTGCTTACGCAAATCTAGATGTTGAAGATTTTGTAGTTTATGCTGCAGCAGTTTCGGCAGGGATTTTAACTGTGAGTAGTGCTGTTCACGGATATTTAAACCGACACACCAACCCATTTATTAAATATCTAGAATATAAAGACTCTAAAAATTAAAGTCCTAATTTTCTATAAATTCCATCGACAGCATCTTCCAAAAATCGTGGCGCATCAAAACGGTAAGTGAAATATAAATTCACGTAATTTCGGTCTATTTCTAGATTACGATTTGAACTTTTATTAATACTATTAGCTTCAAAATTAAAAACAGCACCAGTGCTTATACGTTCTGAAGTATATCCGTATTGAATTCCTAAATTAAGTCCTTTTGTAACAAAGGTGTCACTTTCTTCTAGGTCTAAAAATCGTTCTTTAGAAAAACGTAAACCTATAGACGGCGTTACATTTGGAGCTATAAACCAGTTGTTTTTTAAACACCAAGTGTAATAGTAAGAAGGAGCCAGTTTAATATCGTAATTATTTTGGACAAATTTATTTTCAAAAACATAGTCCGATATACGATTATAACCATATCGAATAGCTGGTATAAAACTTCCTGCACTTTCGTGTTGCCACTCATTCTGGTCGGTTAAGTGTTTTAGCGAAAAATCGTCATTAAAGACATAAGACGTTTCACCAATATAACTGGTAGTTTTTAAATGAGGAAATTGCTGGTCTATCGCATCGGTACTTACATTCTCTAAATAAAACCCTTGTACACGTCTGTATTCAATACTTTGTATCCATTTTTTTATAAAAAAGCGGATTTTGGTTTCAATAAATTTAGATTTAAAATCTGAACTTTTATCTAAAGGTGAAAACGATAAACTTAAGCCTAAAAATCTATAGTTGGCTGCCAATTGAAGTTTAAATGCATTTAAAGCTTCAATAGAATACTTTTCTTCACCATCAAATACCGAAAACGATTCATTTTGTGTGCTAATATTGGTTTTAAAAACTAGATAGTTTTTAAAAGTCGTAATATTATCAGATCTTGATTCATCAGAACTTTGGGCATTTAGATTTAAAAATGTAAAGCCAATTATAAAAGCAATTATTAATTTATTCATTTCGAAAATACTGCTAATTTTTAATGCGCCTCCAACCAATTCAATCCAGTATCCACTTCCACATCTAAAGGCACTTCTAGTTTAAAGGCGTTTTCCATTTCGGTTTTAATAAGCGTTTTTAATTCGTCTAATTCTGGTTTAAAAATATCAAACACCAATTCATCATGCACCTGTAACAACATTTTAGACTTGTAATTGCCTTCTTTTAATTTTTGATGAATATTTATCATGGCAAGTTTTATAATGTCGGCAGCGCTACCTTGTATAGGTGCATTAACCGCATTACGCTCTGCAGCGCCACGAACGACTGCATTACGAGAATTAATATCTTTTAAATAACGACGTCGTCCTAAAACGGTTTGCACATAACCGTTATCCCGAGCAAAATCTACTAGCTCGCTCATATAGGCTTTTAATTTTGGATAGGTTTCGTAATAGGTATCTATTAAATCTTTAGCTTCACCTCGGGATAAGTTGGTTTGGTTACTTAAACCAAAAGCAGAAACGCCATAGACAATTCCAAAATTAACGGTTTTGGCATTACTACGCTGCTCACGAGTCACTTCAGCTAAAGGCACATTAAATACTTTTGCTGCGGTAGAAGCGTGAATGTCTTCACCATTCTTAAACGCTTCAATCATGTTGGTTTCTTTACTTAAAGCAGCAATAATTCGTAATTCAATTTGCGAATAATCGGCAGCCAATAAAATATAGTCTTCATTTCTTGGAATAAAGGCTTTTCGCACTTGTCGGCCAAGCTCTGTACGAATAGGAATATTTTGTAAATTAGGATTGTTACTGCTTAATCGACCTGTAGCGGCTACGGTTTGCATATAATCGGTATGGACGCGTTTGGTAGCTGGTTCTACCTGTGTTGGTAAAGCATCAACATAGGTGCTTTTTAATTTACTTAGTCCACGATAGTCTAAAATGTTTTGTACTATGTTATGGTCTTTAGCCAGATAACTCAATACATCTTCTGCTGTAGAATATTGTCCGGTTTTGGTTTTTTTAGGTTTATCGACCAGTTTTAGTTTTTCAAATAAAATAACTCCTAATTGTTTTGGAGAGGCAATATTAAATTCTTCTCCAGCCACCTCGTAAATTTTCGCTTCTAAAGTGGCAATATCTCTGGTTAAATCTTCAGACAAGCTATTTAAAAAGGCTTCATCTAGATTAATTCCTTCCAATTCCATATCTGCCAAAACACGTAATAATGGTATTTCTATATCATTAAATAGCTTTTGTGTATTGGCATCGGTTAATTCCTTAGAAAAATGCTCTTTTAATTGTAAGGTAATGTCTGCATCTTCCACCGCATATTCGGTTTGTTGCTCCACAGGAACATCACGCATAGATAATTGGTTTTTTCCTTTTTTACCAATTAATTCTGAAATCGCTACTGGAGTATAATTTAAATAGGTTTCTGCCAGAACATCCATATTATGTCGCATATCTGGATTAATTAAATAATGTGCTAACATGGTATCGAAAAGCGGACCTTTAACTTCAATATTATATTTGGCTAAAACCTTTATGTCGTATTTTAAATTCTGACCAATTTTCTCGATATGTTCCGCTTCAAAAAATGGACGTAATACTTCTATAAGGTTTTGAGCTTCATTTTGGTCTTCTGGAAATGGCAAATAAAAGCCTTTACCTGTTTCCCATGAAAAGGCAATTCCAAACAGTTCTGCGGTTAGCGGATTTAAGCCAGTGGTTTCTGTGTCAAAACAAACCGAAGTTTGTTTAAGCACATTGGCCATAAACAATTTTGTCGCCATGCCCGGCGCGACACTTTGGTATAAGTGAGACGTGTTTTTTATAGTTTTACGTTCAAAACCTGTTGTACTTTCTTCTGTTGAAGTTGAGCCGCCAAATAATGAAAATTGTCCTTCTCCTGCAGCAGCAGTTTCTTTTGGTGTGGCTTTATTTTCAGATGAAGCCGAAGTGTTTGATGCTTCACTTACTGCTTCAGCAGAAAAGGTTTTAACAAAATTATCGGTTAAACGTCTAAATTCTAATTCCTGAAAAATTTCTGTCACTTTTGGTATGTCTGGTTCCGACATTTCAAAATCTTCAGCATTAAAAGTTACAGGAACATCTAGCATTATGGTTGCCAGTTTTTTAGATAATAAACCAAGCTCTGCATTTGCTTCAATTTTCTCTTTCATTTTTCCTTTAAGCTGGTCTGTATTGGCTAATAAATTTTCCATACTGCCAAACTGAGCTAAAAACTTTTTAGCCGTTTTTTCTCCAACACCTGGTAGTCCGGGAATATTATCACTAGAATCGCCCATCATTCCAAGAAAGTCTATCACCTGTAAGGGATCTTTAACTTCAAATTTTTTCTGAACTTCTGGAATACCCCAAGTTTCATAACCACCACCAAAAACCGGTCGGTACATAAAAATATTTTCGCTAACCAGTTGAGCAAAATCTTTGTCTGGTGTGACCATATAGGTTTTATAACCTTCTTTTTCCGCTTGCTTGGAAAGCGTTCCAATAACATCATCTGCTTCAAAACCTTCCTTAACCATAATAGGAATATTCATAGCATTAAGGATATCGCATATAAAAGGAATGGCAGTTCTAATGCCTTCTGGAGTTTCATCACGATTGGCTTTATAGTCTTGAAACATTTCTACACGGTCGGTACTTCCGCCTTTATCAAAACAAACGGCTAAATGGTCTGGTCGTTCACGTTTAATGACATCTAGTAAAGAGTTCATAAACCCCATAATAGCTGAGGTGTCCTGACCTTTAGAGTTAATTCTTGGGTTTTTTATGAAGGCATAATAACCTCGAAAAATAAGCGCGTAAGCATCAACTAAAAAAAGACGTTTTTGTTCTGACATTATAAATGGTTTTGAAGATTATAAAACTACAAAAACTTAAGCTTTAAACAGAAGATATTTAGCTTACAATTGAAAGTGTCTTGTAAAGTATACTGTTTTTATTCTTTTATATAGGAAGGCGAAGGAATATTTTCATTTTTACCATTCTCATATTTCATATAAGTAAAACCTTTATGGATACAGTAAGAACCAGTTTCTCCAGCTTTATTCATGGCAATGTATGCAATTTGAAAATTTTTATAATTTTCATTTTTTGAAACAATACGATGTACAGCTTCTTCGCAAGCCTCTTGTGGACTTTTTCCTTGTCGCATTAACTCAACAATTAAAAAACTACCTACGGTTTTCATTACTTCTTCACCCATACCAGTTGCGGTAGCGCCACCTATTTCATTATCTATAAACAAGCCAGAACCAATAATAGGCGAATCGCCCACACGACCTTTCATTTTATAGGATAAACCAGATGTGGTACAAGTTCCAGCAATATTTCCATGAACATCTAAGGTTAACATGCCAATCGTATCGTGATTTTCAATATTAATAATGGGTTTATATTCCGAAGTTTTAAGCCACTCTTTCCAGTTTTTTTTAGCTTCTTCAGTAAGTAACTCTTCTTTTCTAAAACCTTGTGTATAGGCAAATTCTTCAGCACCTTGCCCTGCTAACATCACATGAGGTGTTTCGGTCATTACTTTTTTAGCTAAAGCAGCCACATTGGTAATATTTTCCACACAAACGACCGCACCACAATCTCCAGTGTAATCCATAACGCAAGCATCCAAAGTCACATTACCTTCGCGGTCCGGATCTCCACCTTTTCCAACCGTAGAATTTTTTAAATTTTCCTCTTCAACTGCAACGCCAATAATAGCGGCATCTAATGCATTTGTGTTGTCGTCTAAAGCTTTACCGGCTGCTGCATTAGCATTGGTAAAAGCCCAAGTGCAAATAGCAATAGGTCCAGATTTTTTAGTAGTCATTTTTGAAGCAGTTTTTAAGTTGGTGGTTTTGTTATGCGTCTCACACGCTATTGCAGAAGCCATTCCTGTAATTCCTAAAGTGGATAATGAGGCGTTTTTTATGAAGTTGCGACGTTTCATGTTATAGGTAAATTTAAAACTTGAAGATACTTAATTAAAATGAAAAAAGGCTTAATCAGTTAGATTAAGCCTTTTTTGAACTTTATGAGTTTATGTTATATATTTTTCTTTGAAAACGCAAAGTAAGCAATGTAACCATAGCAAACTGTTAAGAATAGTAATCCTGCGGTAAAGCCTTTCCAGTCTACTAAATTTCCAAAAATTGGTAAGATAACACCACCACCAACAATAGCCATACAAAGTAAACCAGAAATACGAGGTTTTAAATCGCCTTGTCCATCTAAAGTTAAAGTGAAAATGGTTGGGAACATAATAGAATTAAATAACCCTACTGCTAAAATAGACCACATAGCTAGTAATCCTGTTGAGGTAATACTCACAACAATTAATGAAATAGCTATTAAACCAAAAATCATTAATATTCTTGAAGGTTTGAAAATTTTAGTTAAATAAGAACCAATAAAACGTCCAACCATAGCACCTAACCAGTAAAACATCACAAATGCACCAACTAGACCTTTAGCATCTAAATTCTCTGTAGAACCTCCAAATAATTCAATTAAACCAGTTGCAATACTTTTTAAGAACGGACTATTATTAATAATTTCGTTAACGTTTAAATCTAAAAAATAGTTTACTAAAACACTACCAATAGCAACTTCTGCACCTACATAAAAGAAAATACCTAAAGCACCCATCCACACTTGCTTTCTCTTAAGTGCCTGGAAATAGCTACCATTTGCAGCAGAGTCTTTTAATATTTGAGGAAGTTTAATAAATGAAAACGTAACGGCTAATAAGAAAATTACAGCAGCAAAAATTAAAAACGGAGCTTGTACAGCGCCAGCTTCTTGTAAATAATAAGCATCTTTATCGGCTACCGATAAATTTCCAATCTCAACAGAGGTTAAAATTTTATCGCTTAATAAATAAGCTGCGCCAACTATAGGAGCAATGGTTGCACCTAAAGAATTAAATGCCTGAGATAAATTTAAACGTGAACTCGCTTTTTCTTCTGGACCTAAAACGGCTACGTAAGGATTGGCAGCAACCTGTAAAATGGTAATACCACCAGCTAGGGTGAAAAATGCCAGTAAAAATACTGCAAAAATACGTTCAGAAGATGCTGGATAAAATAATAAGCATCCGGCAGACATGGTTAGTAAACCAATAACAATACCTCTTTTATAACCTACTTTTGAAATTAACCAACCTGCTGGTAAAGAAAATACAAAGTATGCCACAAAAAAAGCCGATTGTAAAAAACCAATCATTCCATAACTCAATTCGAAAACTTCCCTTAATCTCGGAACTAAACTATCTACAAGTACAGTAATAAATCCCCAAAGGAAGAATAATGTGGTTAATAAAATAAAGGACGATCGGTAAGATTTTTGTTCTGACATTTTATAAATGATTAATTAAATATTAAGATTTTAAAAATAGTTGAAAAACAGGTGGTGTTAAGTTTATATATCGTAAAAAAAGGTTTGTATTTAGTCAAATCCTTAATTTAATGCACCGTTATTTCGTCTGTGAATATCCAACTTTTTCCTTGATGTTGAAAGCCTAAGTGCCATTTTGGTAGATTTCCCAACGTTTCGGCATAAACTTTAATAAATCTATATTTTTTATTCGTTTTTTTACTTTTCACTGAAGATACTGTAACGTTTTCGTTGTTTACAGGTTTTTCAAATTCATGGAGACTTATTTCTTCAAATGTTTTACCATCGTTAGAACCGTAAAAAACAACTTTTTTGGGTAGAAAAATCCAAGAACGCTGGTCTTCTAAAAAATTTATTTGAATGTTATTAATTGGTTTCTGTATTCCTAAGTCTAAAACCACATCTAAATTAGTGTCTAGATAACCCTGCCAAGTTCCGGATCTAAAATCGGCAGTGCCAAAAACACCATCTATTAAAGCATTAGGTCCACCGCCACTATATCTATTTTCATACTTAGTATTCAATTTTAAACTTAAATTAGGGTCTATTTTATAAAACGACGTTTCTAAAACAGGGCTTTTAATCTTGTCTTTTTGCGCATATACATTTAAAATAGTGTTTTCTGTAATTTTAAATGGTTCTGTATATTCTTTAAAATCTTGATGATTTAAGCTGTAGTAGATAGGATTGTTTTGTTCTGTGGAATTTAAATGAACTTCCGTTTGACCTTTAAATGCAATAGCACCTTTTTCAATAAAAGGCGAAGGAACAAACGGATACTTTTCTTGAGAAATAGAAGTTTCTGGGATCTCGCTATCTTTTGTAGCCCATTTAGAAAGTGTATTGGTCATCTTAAAATGAAGCGTGCCACCTTCAATAATTGATTGGTGCGTGATAAAACTTTGGTGCAGTGGTTTTCCATTTAATGTGGCTGAAGCAATGTATTTATTTTCTTCGGAAACACCTTCAGCAATCATCGAAAATTGTTTGCCGTTTTCAAGATTAATAGTAGCTTTTTCCATAAGTGGCGAGCCAATTATATAGGTATTGCTTCCTGGCGTTACTGGATAAAATCCTATACTTGAAAATACATACCATGCGCTCATTTGTCCGCAATCTTCATTACCAGAAATACCATCCGGTTCATTTTTGTACATGGTTTTTAAAATTTCATGTACTTTTTCTTGTGTTTTGTAAGGTTTGTTTACAAAATTATAAAGATATGCCATATGGTGACTAGGCTCGTTCCCATGTGCATATTGCCCAATTAATCCCGTAATATCCACTTGGTGTGCGCCAGAAGTTTTGTTTTCGGCTGTAAATAAATGATCTAATTGTTGCTCTAGCTGATGTTTTCCGCCTAACAGCTTCATAAATCCAGAAATATCTTGTGGAACATAAAAACTGTATTGCCACGAATTTGCTTCAGTATAATTAAAATTTACCTCATAAGGATCAAAAGGAGTAAACCAGGTATTTCTAAATCGGCCACGCATAAACTGGGTTTCTGGATCAAACACATTCTTATAATATTGTGCACGATTATAAAATGCTTTAGCATCTTCATTTTTACCTAAAGCGTCCGCCATTTTGGCGATTGTCCAATCATCGTAAGCATATTCTAAGGTTTTAGAAACCGATTCACTTTCATTTTCAACAGGAATAAAACCAATATTTTTATAATCCTTTAATCCTAGTTTGTCTTGCATAGCAGAATGTTTCATGGCCTTAAAAGCTTTTTCAGCATCATAATTGTTGATTCCTTTTAAATACGCATCTGCAATAACAGGTACAGCATGATAACCAATCATGCAACCGGTATAATTTCCAGATAAATCCCAAATGGGCATAATGCCACCTTCATCATACTTCGCTAAAAAGGTGTTTATAAAATCGTTGGTTTTGTCCTGCTCAATAATGGTGTATAAAGGATGCGTGGCGCGATAGGTATCCCAAAGGGAAAATACCGTGTAATATTCAAAACCTTTAGTCTGGTGAATTTTTAAATCCATCCCACGATATCTTCCATCTATATCTTGATAGAGGTTTGGAGCCAACATGGTATGATATAAAGCGGTATAAAAGTTGTTTTTATCGTCTTGGTTTTTAGTTTCAATCACTATTTTATTGAGTTGTTTCTCCCAGACCTCTTGGGCTTCTTTTTTTACAAGCTCAAAAGATTTAGTGCCAATTTCCTGTTTTAAATTTTGCTTGGCACCTTCAATATCTACTGCACTTATACCAATTTTAATATAAACAGGTTCGTTGTTTGGGTTCTTAAAAGTTAAGGCAGACCTCATTCCGTTTTCCGAGCCATCTTCTTTTGGCGATTGTAAAATAGCATCAAAGGGATGGGAAGTTTCCATTGCAAAAAATAATCGCTGGTCTTTAGCCCAAGCTTTAGAAAAGCGGTAGCCCACAATTTCGGTATTTGAAACCTTTTCAATATTAGCCTCTAAGACCTCGTCTCGATGCGCTAAATCTAAAATAACAACTTGATGTTCTTTTGACGGAAATAGGTATTTATGTATGCCGCTTCGTTTAGACACGGTAAGTTCCACGTCAATATTTGTGCTGTCTAAATGGACTTTGTAAAATCCAGGTTGTGCAATTTCATTCTCGTGAGAGAAATGAGCTTTGTATCCTTTTTTGCCATCTGCTCCATTATTGAAACTAATCTGGTTGGTTGGCATTAAAAGTATATCGCCATAATCTGAAACTCCTGTTCCGCTTAAATGTGTATGAGAAAAACCATAAATATACTCATCCGAATAATGATAACCCGAGCATCCATCCCAACCATCTAAACGGGTGTCTGGGCTTAACTGCATCATACCAAATGGCATCGTAGCTCCGGGATAGGTGTGACCATGTCCGCCAGTACCTATAAAGGGATTTACAAATTCAATTAATGGCGGTTGTTCATCATTAGACTGTTTATTGGCAATTTTTTCTTTTTTGCAACTAAAAAGTGCGAGTAAAATAAAGAAGGCATAAAGAGTTCTCATAAATTTTTTTTTACTAGGCTCTAATGTACAAAAAGTATGAGTTTTTAACGTTTAACAATTTGATAAGACAAAAACTAAATCTAAAGCAGTATTTTCGTTTTTCAAAAAGCATTATGGCGCGTTTATTTATTCCTTTTCTTCTTTTTTTTATAGTAGAACTCTATACTTTTTTTGCACTTAGAACACTTACTAAAAATAAAATGGTTTTAGTGGCCTATTGGCTGCTTTTTGTGGTGGTTTGCTTGATTATTGTTTACAATATGTACATTGTTTATAATGAAAACCGCTTTAGCTTAAATACGGGTTACGCTATTGCATTAATGCTTACGTATTTTGTACCTAAAGTCATTGTGTTTTTCTTTCTCTTTGCTGAAGATATTTTTAGATTTTTTGCTGGAATAGCCAATTACTTTAGTTTAGATAGTCGTTCAGTTTCTGAGGCAATCCCGTCTCGTAGAAAATTTATTAGCCAAGTCGCATTAGGTATAGCAGCCATTCCTTTTGCTGGTTTTTTATATGGGGTTTTTAAGGGGAAATATGATTTTAGAGTTATTACACAAACCATAGAATTTGATGATTTACCCGATGCTTTTGATGGTTACAGAATCACTCAGATAAGCGATATTCATTCTGGAAGTTTCGATAATATTGAAAAAATAGAATACGCCGTTAATCTTATTAACGAACAGGAGAGTGATGCCATTTTATTTACCGGAGACATCGTAAATGCTAAAGCAGAAGAAATGGATCCTTATATTTCCATATTTGAAAAGCTGAAAGCAAAAGATGGGAAGTTTTCTGTGTTAGGAAATCATGATTATGGTTATTATGCTTATGAATCGGTAACCGATTTTAATGAAAATCATAAAAAAATTGAAGCGGTGCATAAAGCTATAGGTTTTGATTTGTTGCAAAACGAAAACCGACAAATTAAGCGTGGAACAGACACCTTAAATATTTTAGGGGTTGAAAACTGGGGAGCGTCAAGACACTTTCCAAAGCGCGGAAGTTTAGTAAAGGCAACTCAACAAATTTCTGATGGAGCTTTTAATGTATTAATGTCTCATGACCCTTCGCATTTTGACTATAAAAAGAAAGAATTTAATACCCATGATAGGTTTAACTTAGATACCGTAAAAGAGGAAACTAATATTATAAACTTCAATAAGAAAATTCAACTAACGCTTGCCGGACATACCCACGGAATGCAGTTTGGTATAGAGATCCCTTTTTTAAACTTTAAATGGAGTCCTGTAAAATACCGTTATCCAAAATGGGCTGGATTATATGCTGAAAAAGGAAAATATCTTTATGTTAATAGAGGTTTCGGATTTTTAGCATTTCCTGGTCGTGTAGGGATATGGCCTGAAATTACAGTTATTGAACTTAAAAAGAAAAAACTAACTACTTAATTGTTAATTTTTTACCAAGATTCTTTAAAGTTTTTATTGAAATTCAAAAAAAAGTGTAGGTTTGTAAGGTAATATGATCTTAAAAGTTTTGTAACATGTCAAAATTTGGAGAATTAATAGACGTTGAAGTTCCTGTGTTATTGGACTTTTATACAGAATGGAACGAACAATCTACTGCCATGCATCCAGTACTTCGTGATGTTGCAGCAGCTTTAGGTGATAAAGCGAAAGTGATTAAAATTGACGTTGATAAAAACCAAGAGTTATCTGAAGCTCTAAGGGTTAAAGGTTTGCCTACCTTAATTATTTATAAGAATGGCGAGATGCAATGGAGACAAAGCGGCGAGTTAGATGCTAATGCATTAATTACAAAACTTCAGCAATACGCTTAGTTATAAGCCTTTTATAGTATAACCTTTCTCAGTATAATATTTTAAAAATAGCGGTAACACATACGTTAAGTTTTTTGAAGCTTTTACGCTGTCGTGAAATACCACAATATCACCCGATTTTGCTTTTAAACTCTTTTTAAGGCACTTTTCTTTTGATAATTTTTGCTCCCAATCAAAAGTTAGAATACTCCACATCACTATACTAAAACCTTTATCGATTAACCATTTACCTTGAGGAGAGGTTATTCTACCATATGGTGGTCTAAATAATTTCTTAGCTGAATTCGATGAATTTATTAAATGAGCTTCTATATTTTTTTGAGCTATTTGAGTTTCTTTCTGATAAGTTTCCAACGAGCTTTTCCAACCATTTACATGGGTTTGAGTATGATTACCTATAACGTGACCTTCCTGTTGAATCCGTTTGAATAGATCTGGATGTTTTTCAATATTTGCACCTATACAAAAAAAAGTAGCTTTGGCGTTGTATTTTTTAAGATCATCTAAAATCCATGGAGTAATTTCGGGTGTCGGTCCGTCATCAAAAGTCAGGTAGATACTATTTTTATCAGTTGGCTTTTTCCATATATATTTGGGAAAAAACCAACCGATAAAAAAAGGTGTTTTTACAGGAATGAAGCGCAAAAGATTAATCTAGTTTTAACCCTGAAAAGGTGTCTACAGCAGTTTCTAAATCACGTTCATTTGGTTTCATTTCTTCTTCAGGCTCATCACCTTGATAGAAGTGTTCAAATAAACGCAAGTAGTTATTAAAGGTCATAGATTCTTTTTTACCAAATTCCTTATCATAATCTATTACCACATCAATTAATGCCTTATAACGCTCAATATCTGTAATAATCTCTGTAAAGTTTTCTTCTTGGTCTTCAACAGGTAACTCACTGTAATACTTTAAGCTTTCTTGATACTTAACTGCAACGTCTTTAAATAGTTTTCGGGCTTTATCTTTAGCCTTCACTTCGTAATAAGCATTAATATATGGTTCCAATAACGTATAATACCCGAATTGATCTACTGGCATATTCTTCATGGCTATATCGGCTACTTCTTCAGCTTTGTCTAATTCATCTTCATTAATTAAAGCTTCTATAAGACGCGCTAAATTTCCTCTATAAGTAATAGAATTTCTTCTAGTTTCTGTATCATGGTAAATGGTTTTACTACCACTATTACCCCAATCCCAAGATTTTACCTGTTTGTACATTAAGTCTGCATCTACACGACCCATATCAAAAGGGTTGGCTTTATCAACCTTAGTTTTTATAGGAACTAATTTGTAAACCATACCATCTAATTGCAGGTAGTCTTTCATCCAAATATAATCCTCATCGCTAAAAGCGCCACCTGTAAAATAAATAGGGCGTTTCCAATCGTTATTAGCTACTATATCTAACATTAATAGTCTGTTCTTATAAATAGCATTGTCTTTAATTTTAACGATAAGCTCATCTTCAATTTTATCGGCATCTTTTTGTTTTACAATACCATTTTTTAAAACCGCTTCTTTATTTACAGGAATTCTAATATGGTCTACAGGGAAATAATTAGAGTTTAAATAAAAGTCTGGATATCCGGAAGGATCTTCATTATTAGCGATAACAGAATATTTAAATTTCGTTTTAGGGTCATCACTAGTTATGAACGTCATAAATGTTTTGATGTCCAAAGTATCTGGACTAACCACATTTTTCATAATATAGTCACGTGTGCCATGCTTATATTTGTCATGTGTTAAAGCAGAAGGAATTGGATCACTTTCATAAGCCTTTCGTTTCATCTGGTCAATATACCAGTCTGTTTGAAATAAACTGGTGTTTACCACACGCACATCGGTACGGTAACCTTCAATTTCTTGCGCATACCATAAAGCGAACGTATCGTTATCTCCAATCGAAAATAAAATAGCATTTTCTTGGCATGAGCCTAAATATTTTTTAGCCATAGCTAATGCGGTATATTTATCGGACCTGTCGTGATCATCCCAGTTATTAGCTATTAAAACTAAAGGAACAATCATACAAACGGCAGGAATTACAGGAGCTAAAATTCGTTTTGAAGCATAGGTCTTTAATAAATCAAAAATGGCATAAACACCAATTCCTATCCATAGCGCAAACACGTAAAATGAACCTACTACTGAATAATCACGCTCTCTAGGTTCAAAAGGTCTTACGTTAGTATAAACTTGAATGGCTAAACCGGTAAATAAGAAAAACACCAATAAAACCCAGAATAATTTCTTGTCTTTATTAAACATGAAGAAAAAACCAATAAGCCCAAGAATAAAAGGTAAAAAGTAATAAGTATTTCTTGCTTTGTTGTTTTTTACATCACTAGGAAGGTTATCTTGAGAAAGGCCTAAGTGCATACTATCAATAAAATCAATACCACTTATCCAATTTCCATGGTTGTCTAAACGACCCTGAATATCATCTTGTCTCCCAGTAAAATTCCACATAAAATAACGCCAATACATATAACCTAACTGATATTCAAACATAAAAGCGATATTGGTAAATAGAGAAGGTTTTTCTACATCAATATATTGTGAAAACTGTTTTAAAAAGGTGTTATAATCTTCATAGTCTACACGACCTTTTGCCACTTCTGCTTTAAACGAACTTACGGTTTGTCTTAGTTCATTTTCCATTTGGTATTCAGCTTTTAATTTAAAATCTAAATACCCGGTAAAAATCATATAATTCTCAGCATTCTCAGCACTCCACATTCTAGGTAATACTTGTGCGTGTTTACTATTGTAATTTTGCTTAGAATTTTTGTAATCGTTTACAATAATATATTCACCCTTAACTTCGTCTTTTTCATATTTCGGTTTATCGTCCACATATGGGTTGTTTTCATCTAAACCAGAATATTGATCGGTAAATAAAGGACCATAAAATAAATGCGTTTCAGGATATTGCTCCAAGTTATAGTAAGCCAAAAGCTCTCTTGCACTCGATGGATTATTTTCATTAATAACCACGTTGGCATTAGCTCTAATAGGTAACATTAACCAGGTAGAAGAACCTATTATTACAAATAAAAGACATAAAATACCTGTATTATATTGTGTATAGCCTTTTTCGCGGGTGTATTTTAAACCATAATAAAAACCGGCAATAAGCAAAATTCCGGCAATGATACTACCAGAATTAAAAGGTAGTCCAATTTGATTAACAAAAAACAACTCCAAAACACTAAAGTATCTCAAGATGTTAGGAAACATAAGTTTAAAAATGAAAAGTAAAACCGCAACCGATACTACATTGGCAACAATAAAACTTTTAACAGTAACTTTATCGTAATTTTTAAAAAAGTAAATTAATCCAATTGCAGGAATAGTAAGTAAACCCATAAAGTGTATACCAAAGGAAAGTCCAATAACAAAAGCAATTAAAATTAACCATCGATTACCACGTGGTTTAAACATATCTTTTTCCCAACGTAAAGCTAGGTAAAACATTAAGGTCATTATAAAGGTTGCCATAGCATAAACCTCGGTTTCTGCAGCATTAAACCAAAAAGTGTCTGTAAATGCGAATGATAATGAACCAACAAAAGCACTTCCTAAAATAACAATAGTTTGAGACTTTGTAATGTCTCTAAGCTTTACTGCAGAAATCTTTTGTAATAAAAGCACTATAGACCAGAACATAAATAAAATAGCAAATGCACTAGAAAAAGCACTCATTAAATTCATGACTAAACCAATATAAGAATTGTCTATAGCAAATATTGAAAACACAGCTCCAAGCATTTGAAATAATGGAGCTCCAGGTGGATGTCCAACTTGTAGTTTTGAAGAAGTTAAAATATATTCTCCTGCGTCCCAGAAACTTACGGTTGGTTCTACCGTTAAGGTGTAGACTATTAATGCAATTAAAAACGTCAACCAACCTAATATTTGGTTGTATTTTTTAAAGGATTTTACAGACATAAATGTATATTTTTAAAGAGCGAATTTAGTAATAATTATGGGATTACATTTGGTTTTTATTCAAACGTTTAAATTTATTTAATATTTTGTTTAAAAAATATTTGCAAGTGTAAAACTTTGTTTTAAATTTGCACTCTCAATGTCAGAATGGCCTATGGTGTAACTGGCAACACGTCGGTTTTTGGTACCGAAGAGTCTAGGTTCGAGCCCTAGTGGGCCAACATTTTAAAAGGATTGTCTAACTGGCAATCCTTTTTTTATGCCTTAAAGTAATTTGTAAAACATACATTTTTAAAACATTATGAATTTTCATAAATTAAATGTATATTTGCATCGTTGTAAGAAATCTATAGCGAGGGGACATTAAAAAAGTCCCCTCTTTTTATACTAAAAAATGTTTTTAGACACAGTAAAACAATTGCTCCAAGAAGCTTTAGAAGAAAGAAAAGATCTATTTTTAATAGACTTTTCAGTAGGGTCAGATCATGCCATTAAAATAATTATTGACGGTGATTCTGGTGTGAAGGTGGAAGATTGTATGTTTATAAGCAGGGCTATAGAACACAATATAGATAGGGAAGAACATGATTTTTCTTTAGAAGTTATGTCTGCTGGTGCTACTGCACCTTTAACCTTACCAAGACAGTACGATAAACATATTGGTAGAGTTTTGGAGGTTAAAACTACAGATGGTTTAAAGCTGGAAGCAGAATTAAAGAAAGTATCAAATGATGGGATCGACCTTGAGTGGAAATCTCGAGAGCCTAAACCTGTCGGAAAAGGTAAAGTAACAGTTCATAATAAAAAAACTATAGCGTTTGGAGATATTTCTAGCGCTAGTGTAGTAATAAAATTTTAATTATTAATGTAATATGGAGAATCTTGCGCTAATAGACTCTTTTTCAGAATTTAAAGACGATAAATTAATAGATAGAGTCACTTTAATGTCTATTCTAGAAGACGTTTTTAGAAATGCATTAAAGAAAAAGTTTGGAGATGATGATAATTTTGATATTATTATTAATCCAGATAAAGGAGATTTAGAAATCTGGAGAAACAGAGTTGTAGTTGCCGATGGTGAGGTTGAAGAACCAAACCAAGAAATCTCTTTATCTGAAGCTCGTAAAATTGAGCCAGATTTTGAGGTAGGGGAAGATGTATCGGAAGAAGTGAAATTAATCGATTTAGGACGTCGTGCTATTTTAGCGCTTCGTCAAAATTTAATTTCAAAAATTCATGAGCATGACAATACTAATCTTTATAAGCAATTTAAAGATTTAGAAGGCGACTTGTATACTGCAGAGGTACATCATATTCGTCATAAAGCAGTAATTTTGTTGGATGATGAAGGAAATGAAATTATCTTGCCAAAGGAAAAGCAAATCCCGTCGGATTTCTTTAGAAAAGGAGATAACGTAAGAGGAATTATAGAAAGTGTTGACTTAAAAGGAAATAAGCCAGCCATTATTATGTCTCGTACATCGCCTAAGTTCTTAGAAAAATTATTTGAATCTGAAATTCCAGAAGTGTTTGATGGTTTAATTACTATTAAAAACGTAGTTAGAATTCCAGGGGAAAAAGCTAAAGTGGCGGTAGATTCTTACGATGATAGAATTGACCCAGTAGGTGCTTGTGTAGGGATGAAAGGATCTCGTATTCATGGTATTGTTAGAGAATTAGGTAATGAAAACATAGATGTTATTAATTATACTAATAACTTAAACCTTTACATCACCAGAGCGCTTAGTCCTGCACGTGTGACATCTATTAAAATTGATGAGGAAAACAAACGTGCTGAAGCTATTCTGAAACCAGAAGAAGTAAGTAAAGCTATTGGTCGTGGAGGTCACAATATTAGATTGGCTGGTCAATTAACTGGTTATGAAATAGATGTATTTAGAGAAGGAGCGGAAGAAGATGTGGAATTAAGAGAATTCTCTGATGAAATTGAAGGTTGGATTATTGCAGAATTCAGCAAAGCAGGTTTAGATACTGCGAAAAGTGTACTTGAGCAAGATGTAGAAGACCTTGTTAAACGTACCGATTTAGAAGAAGAAACAATTATGGATGTCATTCGTATTCTTAAAGAAGAATTTGAAGATTAAACCTATATTTGAAGTTATTAAAGAGTAAAGCAATTTATGGCTGAAACAATTAGATTAAATAAAGTATTACGTGAGCTTAACATCTCTCTAGATCGTGCTGTGGAATATTTAGATTCCAAAGGTGTCGAAATAGAGAAGCGTCCTACTACGAAAATTTCTGAAGAAACTTACAAGTTGTTATCAGATCAATTCGAGACAGACGCTAATAAAAAGATGAAATCTCAGGCAGTAAGTGAAGCTAAGCTTAAAGAAAAGGAGGATTTACGTTTAAAACGTGAAAAGGAGCTAGAGGAAAAAGCGAAAAGAGAAGAAGCTGCAGCTAAAGCTAAAGAGCAAGAAGTGGTAAAAGCTTCAAAAACACTTTCTGGACCTAAAACAGTTGGTAAGATTGATTTAGATCAGAAAACAACTGCCAATACTCAGTCAGAAAAAGCGGAAGCTAAAACAGAGCCTAAAAAAGAAGAAGCTCCAGTAGCTAAGAAAGAAGATCAACCTGTAGCAGCTAAGCCGGCTCCGGAAAAATCAGAATCTAAGCCAGAAGCTCCTAAAGAGAAAGCTCCGGAAAAGTCAAAGACAGAGCCTAAAACAGAAACTCCTAAAGAAAAATCTAAAGACGCAACTGAAAAGGAAGAAGTTGCTAAAGAGGTTGGTCCTGGAGATGAAATGGTAGAGACTAAATATCAAAAACTATCAGGTCCCAAAATTGCTGGAGATAAAATAGACTTATCACAATTTAATAAGCCTAAAAAGAAGAAAGAAGATTCTAAACCAGGCGCAAATTCGGCAAACAACAAGCGTAAGCGTCGCCGTATTTCTAAACCTGGTGATGCAGGAACTAATACGTCGCGCGGTAACGATCGTTTTAAAGGTAAAAAAGGTGGTAATCAAAAAAGAGGTCCAATCGTTAAGGCTGAACCTACAGAAGAAGAAGTACAAAGACAAGTTCGTGAAACTTTAGAAAAACTTCAAGGAAAATCATCTAAAGGAAAAGGAGCTAAATATAGAAGAGATAAAAGAGATCAGCACAGAGAGAAATCTGAGATTGATCAGCAAATAGAAGCTGCAGAAAGCAAGACACTAAAAGTAACAGAATTTGTTACAGCTAGTGAAATGGCAACGATGATGGATGTGAGTGTTACTCAAATTATTTCAGCATGTATGTCACTTGGAATGATGGTTACTATGAATCAGCGTTTAGATGCTGAAACTTTATCTATTGTTGCAGATGAATTTGGTTATAAAGTAGAATTTATTACAGCAGATATAGAAGAATCTATAACTGAAGTAGAAGATAAACCAGAAGATTTAGTAGATCGTGCACCAATCGTTACCGTGATGGGTCACGTAGATCACGGTAAAACATCTTTACTGGATTATATTAGAAAAGAGAATGTTATTGCAGGTGAGTCTGGAGGAATTACACAGCACATTGGTGCGTATGGTGTAAAACTCGATAACGGACAAAAAATTGCCTTTTTAGATACACCTGGTCACGAGGCCTTTACGGCAATGCGTGCACGTGGTGCTCAGGTAACAGATATTGCTATTATTGTGGCAGCAGCAGATGATGATATCATGCCTCAAACAAAAGAAGCAATTGCTCACGCTCAAGCAGCAGGAGTTCCTATTGTTTTTGCAATTAATAAAATTGATAAACCTACTGCAAATCCAGAAAAGATTAAGGAAGGTTTAGCGCAAATGAATTTACTTGTTGAAGATTGGGGTGGAAAAATTCAATCTCATGATATTTCAGCAAAAGTAGGTACAGGTGTTAAAGAACTTTTAGAAAAAGTACTTTTAGAAGCGGAGCTTTTGGAGCTTAAAGCTAATCCAAATAAACCAGCTGTAGGAACCGTAGTTGAGGCCTTTTTAGATAAAGGTAGAGGTTATGTTTCAACGGTATTGGTTCAGGCAGGAACATTACGTGTTGGAGATTATGTCTTGGCAGGTAAGAGTAGTGGTAAAGTAAAAGCAATGCAGGATGAGCGTGGTAACGATGTTGCTGCTGCAGGTCCTTCAACACCAGTTTCTATATTAGGATTAGATGGAGCGCCTCAAGCAGGTGATAAGTTTAATGTGTTTGAAGACGAAAGAGAAGCGAAACAAATTGCCTCTAAACGTACGCAATTACAACGTGAGCAAGATGTTAGAACAACTAAATCATTAACTTTAGATGAAATTGGTAGACGTATTGCTTTAGGAACTTTTAAAGAATTAAATATTATTCTTAAAGGTGACGTGGATGGTTCGGTTGAAGCATTAACAGATTCATTCCAAAAATTATCTACAGAAGAAATACAGGTTAATATAATTCATAAAGGTGTAGGAGCTATTACAGAAAGTGATGTGTTACTAGCAACTGCTTCAGATGCCATTATTATCGGATTTAATGTAAGACCAGTAGGTAATGCAAGATCTATAGCAGATCAAGAAGAAGTAGATATCAGAACATATTCTATTATTTATGATGCTATAAACGATCTTAAAGATGCAATGGAAGGTATGTTATCTCCAGAGCTTAAAGAAGAGATTACTGGTACTGCAGAAATTAGAGAAATCTTTAAAGTATCTAAAATTGGTACCATTGCAGGTTGTATGGTAACCAATGGTAAGATTTTTAGAAATTCACAAATCCGAATTATTCGTGATGGTGTTGTAGTTTACACAGGTGAACTGGCATCACTTAAACGATTTAAAGACGACGTTAAAGAAGTTTCTAAAGGTTACGATTGTGGTATGCAAATTAAAAACTACAATGATATTAAAGAACAAGATGTTATTGAAGCATTCCATGAAGTGGAAGTTAAGAAAAAGCTTAAGTAACTATAAATATGTTAAACAAAAAAGGCGACCATTTGGTCGCCTTTTTGTATTTAAAATATGTTATTTTCGTTCTTGTTTTGGTTTAAAAATAAAAGCACCATTAAATTCTTTACGTATTGTTTTTAAAGCTCTGTCGGCTTCTAAACTCGTTCTAAAGCTACCAACCCATATTTTATAGTTCGGAGTCTCATATTCCATAGAAGACTTCCAATCTTTAAAATTTAGTTTATACTTAGATTCTGCATTTTTAGCACCTGCCATATCTCCAGAAAAAATTTGAATTTTGTAGTTCTTAGACGAAGAATTGTCGGCATTTAGTTCTTTTTTCAGCTTTAATAAAGCATCAATTTTTGGATCTTTATCTATTTTTACAGTCGAATTCTGTGCTTGTATGTTTATAGTAAATACAAGGAATGATACTGTAAATAATGCAAATCTTATGGATTTATTCATGGGTCTACTAATTTAATTTAAAACAAAAGTAGTTCTTAAAACGGGAAATATTAAAAAATCTTATTTAGAATTTTTCTAAATTATAAATTAAGAGTTCTCTAACATTTCTAAAATCGACTTTAAGTATTACTTTTGCGTAACATGTAAAAAACCGATTTTATCATTTTATATAGTGAAAAAATCATACCAAAGTTTAGAAGTAAATTCAATTAATAATATGAAACAGGTGATTCACCGTAACTTAAGCTTTCTTTTTCTACGTTTAAGCTTAGTCGTATTGCTCGCTTTCTCTTCGTCATTATCCGCACAAGAAGGAGATGCTGCGGCGGGAAAATCTTTATTTAATGCCAACTGTGCATCTTGTCATAAACTAAATAAGAAAATGACAGGTCCTGCTTTAGCTAATGTGGAAACACGTTTAGCTGAAGAAGAAGGATTGGATCGTGAGTGGTTGTATAAGTGGATTAAGAATAGTGCCGGAATGATAAAAGCTGGCGACGCTTATGCAAATAAGATTTACAAGGAGTATAACGGAACCGCTATGACGGCTTTTCCTCAATTATCTAATGCAGATATTGATAATATTCTTGCTTACACAGCTCAAGCTGAAACTCCTACTGATGGACTTCCTGGACCAACAATTATAAATACTCCACCAGTAGATTCTGGTGATTCAAATATTTTAATCCTTGGTGCTTTAGCAGTATTGTTTGCTTTACTAGCAATTGCTTTAGTTATTGTAAATAAAACCTTAAGACGTTTTGCAACTGAAAAAGGTGTTGAACTTCCTGCTAAAACAGAGCGTACACCACTTTGGAAGGCTTTTGTTCAAAACCAATTTTTAGTAATTGTAACAGTTATTATTTTATTGTTATCAAGTGCTTATTTTGTTTATGGGTATTTATCTCAGGTAGGAGTAAATCAAGGATACGAGCCAGTGCAGCCTATTCATTACTCACACAGAATACATGCAGGTGAAAATGGAATCGATTGTAAATATTGTCACTCTTCAGCAAGAGTTTCTAAACATTCGGGTATTCCATCATTAAATATTTGTATGAACTGTCACAAGTCTATTTATGAAGTGGCAGAATCTACAGCAACAGAAGAGTATAGTAAAGAGTTTTACGATGGTGAAATTAAAAAGCTTTACGAAGCAGTAGGTTGGGATGATGCAAACCAGAAATATACAGGTAAAACAAAGCCGGTTAAATGGGTTAGAATTCATAATTTACCAGACTTTGCTTATTTTAATCACTCTCAACACGTTATGGTTGGTCAGATTGAATGCCAGACCTGTCACGGACCAGTTGAAGAAATGGAAGTGATGTATCAGCACGCACCATTAACAATGGGCTGGTGTATTAACTGTCACAGAGAGACAAATGTTAAGGTAGAAGGAAATGATTACTATACTAAAATTCATGAAGAGTTATCTAAAAAGTATGGTGTAGATCAGTTAACTGCTGCGCAGATGGGCGGATTAGAATGTGGTAAGTGTCACTACTAATTGTCGCAATAGTATAGAAGTATCAAAAAATTAATAAGAAGTAATTCAATTATATAATATGTCATCAAACAAGAAATACTGGACAAGTGTTGAGGAGCTAAAAGATAGCTCTATTGTTGAGACGCTAAAACAAAACGAGTTTGTTAATGAAATTCCTACCGATGAATTCTTAGGTGATAAGAATACTCTGGAGGAGTCGTCTACAACTCGACGCGATTTCTTAAAGTATGTTGGTTTTAGTACAGCAGCTGCTTCATTAGCGGCGTGTGAAGGACCAGTCATTAAATCGATACCTTATGTAGTTCAGTCAGAGACTATTGTGCCTGGTGTAGCAAATTATTATGCCACTACAATAGCTAACGGTTTTGATTTTGCGAGTGTTTTAGTTAAAACCAGAGAAGGTCGTCCCATTAAAATTGAAAATAACACTTTAGCACAAACCAATGGAAATGCTAATGCAAGAGTTAATGCTTCTGTTTTAGATTTGTATGACAGTCTTAGAGCTAAACATCCTAAGAAAAACGGAAATAAAATTACTTGGAGTGAGTTTGATGCAGAAGTGAATCAGACCCTAACCAATTTAATGAATGAAGGTAAGCAAATTGTATTATTAACACAGACCTTTGCAAGTCCTTCAACCTATAAATTAATTGAAGAATTTAAAGCAAAATACGGAAACGTAAAACATGTTCAGTACGATGCGGTTTCAGAATCTAAGGCATTAGATGCGTTTGAAGCTAAATACGGAGAACGTGCTCTTGCAAATTACGATTTTTCAAAAGCTCAAACTATTGTATCTGTCGGTGCCGATTTCTTAGGTGACTGGCAAGGTGGTGGTTTTGACTCTGGATATGCTCAAGGACGTGTTCCTCAAAACGGAAAAATGTCTCGCCATATTCAGTTTGAGACAAATATGTCCTTGTCTGGTGCCAATGCAGATATGCGTGTGCCGTTAAAGCCAAGCGAGCAAAAATTAGTTTTAGCAAAATTACATAGTTATATTGTTGGTGGTTCTGTTTCAGGAAATTTACCAAAGAACTTGGAAGCTGTAGTAAATAAAGTTGCTTCAGAAATAAATAAAGCAGGTAGTAATGCAGTTGTTGTAACAGGTTTACAAGATGTAAATGCGCAAACTGTTGCTTTAGAAATTAATGCCAAATTAAGCAGTAAAGCTTTTGATACTAAAAACGTAATTAAAACGCGTCAAGGTAAAGACGAAGCTGTGATGCAATTGGTAAATGATATGAAATCTGGTAGTGTTGGTGCTGTTATTATGAATGGCGTAAATCCATTATACACCTTACCAAATTCTGAAGATTTTAAGGCAGGTTTAAAAAAGACAAAACTTACAATTGCATTTTCTATTAAAGAAGATGAAACTGCTTTAGAAACTCAATTTATTGCTCCAGCTCCACATTACTTAGAAAGTTGGGGAGATGTAGAGTTTAAAAAAGGACATTATGGGTTAATGCAACCTACAATTCGTCCGTTATTTAAAACAAGACAATTTCAAGACGCTTTATTAAAGTGGATTGCAAACGATACGCCATTAAACGATTATATTAAAGATACTTGGAAGACGTCTATTCTTAAAGGACAATCTTTTAACCAAGCTTTACACGATGGTGTTTTTGTTGGAAGCGGATTTACAGTAGAAAATATTGTTTCAGATACAGCAACACAAGAAAATACAGATAAAACGTTTGTTGGAGGTGTTATAGACGATGTTGCTACAGGTTTAGGTCTTAAAAAAGAAGATGCAGTCGTAGAGGAGCCTCAAATGTTAAACATTTCTGTGTCTAACGCAGCTAGCGAGTTGGCAAATTCTGCAAAAGCAGGAAAAGGTTTTGAATTAGCCCTATATACTAAAGTTGGTATGGGTGATGGACAACAAGCTAACAACCCTTGGTTACAAGAGTTTCCAGATCCAATTTCAAGAATATCTTGGGATAACTACGCTACAATATCTAATGCAGATGCTGAAGCTAAAGAAATTACAAATACTTACGATGCTACTGGTGCTTTAGATGGTAGTTATATCGATATTAAATTAGGTAATACCACATTAAAAAATGTTCCTGTAGTTATCCAACCAGGACAAGCTAAAGGAACTATCGGATTATCTTTAGGGTACGGTAGAGTAGCTGGTCTTAAGGACGAAATGAAAACAGGGGTTAATGCTTATAAGTTATACACTAACTTTAATAGTACACAGTCTGTAGATATTGCTAAAGTAGCAGGGAAACATGAATTTGCGAGTATCCAAGTACAACGTACATTAATGGGTCGTGGAGATATTGTTAAAGAAACAACTTTAGAGGTGTTTAACACTAAAGATAAGCACTACTGGAATGCAATTCCAGTAGTATCTTTAAATCACCAAGAGACTCCAGTAACGTCTCCAGAAGTAGATTTATGGGATGAATTTGATCGTTCTATTGGACATCACTTCAACTTATCAATCGATTTAAATGCATGTACCGGTTGTGGTGCTTGTGTTATTGCTTGTCATGCAGAGAATAATGTACCTGTAGTTGGTAAAGAAGAAATACGTCGTAGCCGTGATATGCATTGGTTACGTATAGATAGATATTATTCTTCAGAAGAAACTTTTGCTGAAGATGATGCTAAAAAAGAGGGATTCTCTGGTTTATTTGGAGATAATGGTTCTTTAGGAGGTTTTGGAGAATTAGAAGATCCTGCAGATAATCCACAAGTAGCTTTCCAACCAGTTATGTGTCAGCACTGTAACCATGCTCCATGTGAAACTGTTTGTCCAGTAGCGGCAACAGCTCATGGTCGTCAAGGTCAAAACCACATGGCTTATAACAGATGTGTTGGTACAAGATATTGTGCAAACAACTGCCCTTATAAAGTACGTCGTTTTAACTGGTTCTTATATAACGGTAACGATGAGTTCGATTACCACATGAATGACGATTTAGGTCGTATGGTTATCAATCCAGATGTTACAGTACGTTCTCGTGGAGTTATGGAGAAATGTTCTATGTGTATTCAAAAAACACAAAAAACTATTCTTGATGCTAAACGTGACGGACGTGAAATTAAAGATGGAGAATTCCAAACCGCTTGTTCTGCAGCTTGTAGCAATGGAGCAATGACTTTTGGAGACATAAACGATAAGGATAGTAAAGTTGCGGCTTTAACAAAAGATGATCGTATGTATCACTTACTAGAAAGTGTTGGGACAAAACCAAATGTGATGTACCAAACTAAAGTAAGAAACATATAATAAGTAGATAATTAACAAAGTAATAATTTAAAAAGGATTATGGCGTCTCATTACGAAGCACCTATTAGAAGACCTTTAGTTACCGGTAACAAATCTTACCACGATGTAACTGTAGACATTGCCGCACCTGTAGAAGGTAAAGCAAATAAGCAATGGTGGATTGTTTTTTCAATCGCTCTTATTGCATTTCTTTGGGGAATAGGATGTATTATTTATACAGTATCTACAGGTATCGGTACTTGGGGATTAAACAGAACAGTAAACTGGGCTTGGGATATTACTAACTTCGTTTGGTGGGTTGGTATTGGTCACGCAGGAACATTAATTTCTGCAGTACTTTTATTATTCCGTCAAAAATGGAGAATGGCAATTAACCGTTCTGCGGAAGCAATGACAATCTTCTCGGTAGTTCAAGCAGGTTTATTCCCAATAATTCACATGGGTCGTCCATGGTTAGCATACTGGGTTTTACCTATACCAAACCAATTTGGATCGTTATGGGTAAACTTTAATTCACCTTTACTTTGGGATGTATTTGCAATTTCAACGTATTTATCGGTATCATTAGTATTCTGGTGGACTGGTTTATTACCTGACTTTGCAATGCTTAGAGATAGAGCTATCAAACCATTCCAGAAAAAAATATACAGTTTACTAAGTTTTGGTTGGACAGGTAGAGCAAAAGACTGGCAACGTTTTGAAGAAGTTTCTTTAGTACTTGCAGGTTTAGCAACACCATTAGTACTTTCGGTACACACAATTGTATCGTTTGACTTCGCAACATCTGTTATACCAGGATGGCATACCACAATTTTCCCACCATACTTCGTTGCTGGTGCGATTTTCTCTGGATTTGCTATGGTAAACACACTTCTTATTATTATGCGTAAAGTATGTAATATGGAAGATTATATTACAGTACAACACATTGAGTTAATGAATATTGTCATTATGCTTACAGGTTCTATTGTTGGTGTAGCTTATATTACAGAGTTATTCGTAGCATGGTATTCTGGTGTAGAGTTTGAGCAATATGCTTTCTTAAACAGAGCAACCGGACCTTACGCATGGGCATATTGGGCAATGATGTCATGTAACGTATTTTCTCCTCAATTTATGTGGTTTAAGAAATTACGTACAAGTATTATGTTTTCTTTTGCTATTTCAATTGTAGTAAACATTGGGATGTGGTTTGAGCGTTTTGTAATTATTGTAACATCATTACACAGAGATTACTTACCATCATCTTGGACAATGTTCTCTCCAACATTTGTAGATATTGGGATCTTTATAGGAACCATAGGATTCTTCTTTGTATTATTTTTATTATACTCTAGAACATTCCCAGTTATCGCACAGGCCGAAGTAAAAACGATTTTAAAATCATCTGGAGACAAGTACAAAACTCTTAGAGATTCAGGACAATCTTTAGTTGGTACAGGAGCAGATGCAAGAACTTCTAATTTAAAATTAGAAGAAGATAATAACACAAACAATTAAAAGTAGCATATGGAAGCTTCAAAAGTAATTCACGCTATTTACAATGATGACGACATTTTAATGTCTGCAGTGAAACAAACACGTGCTGCTAAACATCATATCGAAGAAATTTATACACCATTTCCAGTTCACGGACTAGATAAGGCAATGGGATTAGCACCTACACGTTTAGCCATATGTGCCTTTATGTACGGTTGTGTCGGTTTAGCTGTTGCCACATTAATGATGAATTTTATCATGATTGAGGATTGGCCTCAGGATATTGGTGGTAAGCCAAGTTTCAGTTATTTAGAGAACATGCCGGCTTTTGTTCCAATTATGTTTGAGCTTACTGTATTTTTTGCAGCTCACTTAATGGTTATTACATTTTACTTAAGAAGTAGAATGTGGCCTTTTAAAGAAGCAGAAAACCCAGATAAAAGAACAACAGACGATCATTTCCTTATGGAAGTACCTGTACATGGTGATGAAAAAGCACTACATGATTTTTTCTTATCAACTGGTGCTGTAGAAGTTAATATTGTAGATAAAGCGCATTAATTAGAACTCATGAAGATTTTAAATAATTTAATACTAGTTTCAGTCCTTCTAATCTCTTTAGCATCTTGTAAAAAAGATTCTAGACCAAATTACGAATACATGCCAAACATGTATGAGTCTGTTGGTTATGAAGCTTACCAAGAAGCTGAAATTTTTGCAGGTGATGTTGAAGCTCAGATTCCTGTAAAAGGAACTATTCCAAGAGGTTATTCGTTATTCGAAATTCCAAATACAACGGAAGGTTACGAATTAGCTAAAAACACATTACGTTCCCCATTAGATTCAACACAAGTGGACGAAATTAAAACTGGTCAACTGTATCAAATTTACTGTGCTATTTGTCACGGTAATAATGGTAAAGGTCAAGGTAATCTAGTTAAAAGAGAAAAGATTCTTGGTGTTCCTAGTTATGCAGACAGAGATATTACCATTGGTAGTGTTTATCATACAATTTATTATGGTAAAAATGCAATGGGTTCTTATGCTAACCAGTTGAATGAAAAAGAACGTTGGGAAGTAGCTCAGTATGTAATGAAATTACGTTCTGAAATAAAATAATAGGAGATAAAAGGTTATATATAAAGATATGTACACATTTTCAAGTAGACTTAAAATATTCGCTGTTATCCTAATCATACTAGGTATAATTGGTATCACTTTTGGTTTTATAGATTCAGATAAATCATTAGGTGATGTAAAAGAATTATTAGCAAGTGAAAGTTCACATGGTGGACATGGCGAAGCGCATGAAGCTAAAACAGTAGCTCATGTTGTAAAAGGTGGTAATGATCATTCAGATAATACACATGCAGACGATACGCACGGTGCTTTATCAAGTGACAATCATCACGCTGAGGCATCACATGATGACGAGCATGCAGAACACGTTATGCATCAAATTCATAATAGACCATGGTCTGCATTATACGTGGCAGCTTTTTTCTTTATGATGATTTCTTTAGGTGTTCTTGCTTTTTACGCTATACAATTTGCAGCTCAAGCGGGTTGGTCGCCATTACTATTTAGAGTTATGGAAGCTATTACTTATTACTTATTACCTGGAGCTATTATTGTTTTAGGTGTAGCATACTTTGCTGGTGATCATATTTTTATTTGGATGGATCCAGAAATGGTGAATCCTCAAAGTGAGCATTACGATAAATTAGTTGCAGGAAAACAAGGCTGGTTAAATAAAACAGGTTTTTTAATTAGAGGAATCATTTTTATTGCTGGTTGGTGTTTATACCGTTTCTTCGCTCGTAAATTCTCTTTAGCTCAAGATGATGCAGAAAAAGGTGATATTAGAAATTACAAGAAGACATTTAGAATTTCAGCAGCATTTTTAGTATTCTTTATTTATACAGAATCTATGATGTCTTGGGATTGGATTATGTCTGTAGATCCTCACTGGTTTTCTACCTTATTTGGATGGTATGTGTTTGCAAGTATGTTTGTAAGTGGTATTACCGTTATTGCATTAATTACAATGTATTTAAAGTCTAAGGGTTTATTACCACAGGTTAACGATAGCCATATTCATGATTTAGCTAAATTCATGTTTGGTATTTCTATTTTCTGGACTTACTTATGGTTTTCACAATTTATGTTAATCTGGTACTCAAACATTCCAGAAGAAGTAACTTACTTCATAACTAGAATTGAAGATTATAAATTACCATTCTTTGGTATGGTAGCCATGAATTTTGTTTTCCCATTATTACTGTTAATGAATAGTGATTACAAACGTTTACCTTGGTTTGTAGTAATGGCTGGGATAGTAATCTTATGTGGACACTATATTGATATCTTTAATATGATTATGCCTGCAACGGTTGGAGACAGATGGTTTATTGGTGTTCCAGAAATTGGATCAATATTACTATTTGCTGGTTTATTCATACTTATCGTATTTACTGCTTTATCAAAAGCACCGCTATTACCAAAAGGTAACCCTTTAATTAAGGAAAGTGAACATTTTCATTATTAATATATAAAGAAGAAGGACAACAATGACTGCTTTATTATCAATTTTAGTTTTAGTTTTTATACTTGTTGCCATTTGGCAAATGGTTAAAATATTCGATTTAACACAAGTCGGAAATAAGGAGGCCAATAATCAAGTTGCAAACGATACAGACAACCGTATTAATGGGTATTTAATGATAGGTTTCTTAATCTTCATTTATGTTATTACCATTATCTGTTTTGTAAAGTTTGGAGATTTACCTTTAATGTCTAATTCTGCTTCAGAACACGGACCTGGTATAGATAACTTGATGATCATTTCTATGATTGTGATCTTTTTTGTACAAACGGTAACTCAGTTTTTATTACACTACTTTGCCTATAAATACAAAGGAGAAAAAGGTCGTAAAGCATTATTCTTTGCCGATAACAATAAATTAGAAGCTATTTGGACTATCATTCCAGTTATAGTTCTAGCTGGATTAATTATCCAAGGATTATTTACTTGGACTAATATCATGAATATCGATACGTCTAAAGATCCTTTAGTTGTAGAGCTTTATGCTCAGCAATTTAACTGGAAAGCTCGTTATGCAGGACAAGATAATACCTTAGGAAAAGCTAACGTAAGATTAATTGATATTGATAGAGCTAATATTTTAGGGGTAGATGAATCGGACCCTAATGCTCAAGACGATATTATAACTACAGAGTTACACTTACCAGTAGGTAAACCAGTACTATTTAAAATGCGTTCTCAAGATGTATTACACTCAGCTTATATGCCTCACTTTAGAGCTCAAATGAACTGTGTACCTGGTATGATTACTCAATTTAGTTTTACACCTACTAAAACCACTGCAGAAATGCGTGAGACACCAGAAATGATTGATAAGGTTGCAAATATCAACAGAATTAGAGTTGAAAAAAGTAAAGAACTTGTTGCTAAAGGTGAAGAAGGTTTAGAACGTTACGAATTTGATTATCTATTATTATGTAATAAAATTTGTGGTAAATCTCATTACAATATGCAAATGAAGATTATTGTGGAAACACAAGAAGAGTATGAGGCTTGGTTAAAAACACAAAAAGAGTTTAAATACTCTTTAGTTACTGTAGAATAAAAAAGAAAAAGAAAATATAAGATTATGTCAGCACACGTAGAAGATGCACATGCACACGACGATCATGGTCATCACCCTAAAGAAACGTTTATAACAAAATATATTTTTAGCCAGGATCACAAAATGATTGCTAAGCAGTATTTAATTACTGGTACAATTATGGGTGTTATCGGCGTAATGATGTCTTTAATGATGCGTATGCAAATTGCATGGCCAGAAGAGCCTAATGTAATTTTCAAAGCTTTATTAGGAAAATGGGCGCCAGAAGGTGTTATGGATGCCGATATTTATTTAGCATTAGTTACTATTCACGGTACAATTATGGTATTCTTTGTTTTAACAGCAGGTTTATCTGGTACGTTTAGTAACTTATTAATTCCACTCCAAATTGGTGCACGAGATATGGCTTCTGGATTCCTTAACATGGTTTCTTATTGGTTATTCTTTATTTCTAGTGTAATTATGGTTTGCTCATTTTTTGTTGAAGCAGGACCAGCAGCAGCGGGATGGACTATCTATCCACCATTAAGTGCATTACCTTTAGCGCAAGGTGGTTCTGGTATGGGTATGACCTTATGGTTAGTATCTATGGCAATATTTATCGCTTCTTCATTATTAGGATCGCTTAATTATGTTGTTACAGTTATCAATTTAAGAACAAAAGGAATGTCAATGACGCGTTTACCGCTTACAATCTGGGCGTTTTTCGTAACAGCTATTATCGGTATCATTTCATTCCCTGTATTATTATCTGCAGCATTATTATTGATAATGGATAGAAGTTTTGGTACATCATTTTTCTTATCAGATATCTTTATTCAAGGTGAAGTATTACATTACCAAGGTGGTTCTCCGGTTTTATTTGAGCACTTATTTTGGTTCTTAGGTCACCCGGAAGTATATATTGTATTATTACCAGCATTAGGGATTACCTCAGAAATTATTGCAACAAACTCTCGTAAACCAATTTTCGGTTATAGAGCCATGGTAGCATCTATTTTAGCAATTGCCTTTTTATCGACAATTGTTTGGGGTCACCACATGTTTATCTCAGGAATGAATCCATTCTTAGGATCTGTATTTACATTTACGACTTTATTAATTGCAATTCCTTCAGCGGTAAAAGCATTTAACTATATTACTACACTCTGGAAAGGTAACCTTCAGATGAACCCCGCAATGTTATTTTCTATTGGTTTAGTATCAACATTTATTACAGGAGGTTTAACTGGTATTATCTTAGGAGATTCAGCTTTAGATATTAACGTTCACGATACGTACTTTGTAGTGGCTCACTTCCACTTAGTAATGGGTATCTCTGCACTTTACGGGATGTTTGCTGGTATTTACCACTGGTTCCCGAAAATGTTCGGTAGAATGCTTAATAAGAAATTAGGTTACATTCACTTTTGGGTAACCGCAGTGTGTGCTTATGGTGTATTTTTCCCAATGCACTTTATTGGAATGGCAGGTTTACCAAGACGTTATTATACCAACTCAAACTTCCCATTATTTGACGATTTAGCTAATGTAAATGTGGTAATAACATTATTTGCATTAATTGGAGGAGTTTTCCAATTGGTATTTTTATATAACTTTTTCGCTAGTATATTTTATGGTAAGAAAGCAGTTCAAAATCCATGGAGATCAAATACTATGGAGTGGACAACACCTGTAGAGCACATCCACGGAAACTGGCCTGGTGCTATACCAGAAGTTCACCGTTGGGCATACGACTATTCTAAGCCTGGTCATGAGGACGATTTTGTGCCTCAAACAGTACCAATGTATGAAGGTGAAGAAGAACTACAACACTAATTCTAAACGTATATAATTAAAGCCTTTCTTAACCGAAAGGCTTTTTTTTGGTTATATTTGATTTAGTTTAAAGCACCTGTTACTTAATCTTATGAATGAAAATTTAGATCCTACCAACGAACACTTTACTCCAGAAGAATTTGATGTTGAAAAACAATTAAGACCGTTGTCTTTTTCAGATTTTACTGGTCAGGATCAGGTTTTAGAAAATCTTCAAATATTTGTTCAGGCAGCCAACCAGCGTGATGAAGCTCTGGATCATACTCTATTCCATGGTCCTCCAGGTTTAGGTAAAACCACACTAGCCAATATTTTGGCAAATGAGCTTCAGGTAGGGATAAAAATTACGTCAGGTCCTGTTTTAGACAAACCAGGCGATTTAGCAGGTTTGTTAACGAATTTAGATGACCGGGATGTATTATTTATAGACGAAATTCATCGTTTAAGTCCTATTGTAGAAGAGTATTTATATTCTGCAATGGAAGACTTTAAAATAGATATCATGATAGAGTCTGGTCCTAATGCCAGAACTGTTCAAATTAACCTTAACCCATTTACTTTAGTAGGTGCTACCACACGTTCAGGATTACTAACTGCTCCCATGCGTGCACGTTTTGGAATTCAGAGTCGTTTACAATACTATAATACAGAGTTACTAACAACCATCGTACAGCGTAGTTCCGACATTTTAAATATGCCCATTACTATGGAAGCAGCCATAGAAATTGCGGGACGTAGTCGTGGTACCCCAAGAATTGCCAACGCCTTATTGCGTCGTGTTAGAGATTTTGCACAAATTAAAGGTAATGGAACTATTGATATTGCTATAGCAAAATTTGCGCTTAAAGCATTAAATGTAGATGCTTATGGCTTAGACGAAATGGATAATAAAATATTAACTACTATAATCGATAAATTTAAAGGTGGACCTGTTGGGGTTTCAACCATTGCCACAGCAGTAAGTGAAAGTCCCGAAACTATCGAGGAAGTTTACGAACCTTTTTTAATACAGCAAGGTTTCATTGTAAGGACACCAAGAGGTCGTGAGGTTACCGAATTGGCCTATAAGCATCTGGGTAAAGTAAAAGGACCAATTCAAGGTGGTTTATTTTAGGGCATTCCTTTCAGGTCACGTTTTACGCTATATCTTTTTTTGCCATTTATGGCAGCAAAAAAAGGATGCCGCTTCAACCGTTAATGCAACATGAGCAACGCATCAACATATACTAAACTAATAAAAGCCGAAGCTAAACGCTTAGGCTTCTTATCTTGTGGTATAAGTAAAGCAGGCTTTTTGGAAGAAGAAGCGCCAAGACTTGAACGATGGTTAAAATCCAATGCACATGGCGAGATGCAGTATATGGAAAACCATTTTGATAAGCGCTTAGATCCTACAAAGCTCGTAGAAGATTCAAAAAGTGTGGTGTCACTTTTATTAAACTACTATCCATCAGAAGAACAAAACGAAAACTCCTATAAAATTTCTAAGTACGCTTATGGTCAGGATTACCATCATATCATCAAATCAAAATTAAAAGAACTACATCAATTTATAGAAACTGAAATAGGAGAAGTTTCTGGTCGTGCTTTTGTAGATTCTGCTCCGATTTTAGATAAAGCATGGGCAGCAAAATCGGGTTTAGGGTGGATAGGAAAACACAGTAATTTGCTTACCCAAAAGGTAGGGTCATTTTATTTCATAGCAGAATTAATTATTGACTTGGAATTAGAATATGACCATATAACAACAGACCATTGTGGTTCTTGTACCGCTTGTATAGATGCTTGCCCCACGCAAGCCATTACAGAACCTTATGTGGTAGATGGCAGCAAATGCATTTCTTACTTAACTATTGAACTTAAGAATCAAATACCAACCGAGTTTAAATCAAAAATGGACGACTGGATGTTTGGTTGCGATGTGTGCCAAGATGTTTGTCCTTGGAATCGCTTTTCAAAACCACACCAGGAACCTTTATTTCATCCAAAACCAGAATTACTTAGTATGTCTAAAAAAGACTGGGAAGAGATTACGGAGGACGTTTTTAAAAAAGTCTTTCAAAAATCAGCTGTAAAACGCACCAAATTTAGTGGACTTCGTAGAAATATTAATTTTTTAAAATAGGTTTCGTCGTATTTCTTTCTACTAAGTTTGTTTCAAGCTCGATAATTTTAGGAATTATATGTTTTTCCTTTTTAAGCGTTTTTAATTCTTTGTAAAGTTGTTTAAAAGCCTTTTTTCCCATCTCATAACCAGGTTGATTTATTGTAGTTAAAGTTGGGGTAATTGCAGATGACATAAACCAATTACTAAATCCAACTATAGAAATGTCTTCAGGAATTTTCACCCCTAAATCCTTAAAAGCTGTAATAGCACCTATAGCGACCATATCTGTATTTATGAATATACCATCTACATCGCTATGATCTTCTAAAACTTTTTTAGCATTAAGTTTTCCTTCTTCAAAACTTTTATCACCACATTCACATATGTACACCAAACTAGAATCATATTCTATATTATTATCTAAAAGTGCTTTTTTATATCCCAAAAATCTATCAATTGAGTTTTGTGGTAGCAAAGGACCTCTGAAATGGGCAATACGTTTACAACCTGTATCTATTAAATGTTGGGTAGCATTATAAGCTGCTTTTCTATCATCTATAATAACTTTAGAACAGTTAACCACTTTTGCTATTTTGTCAAACATCACCAATGGTTTACCATCCCTTAATACTTCCTCTAAATGATTAAAATCTGCCGTCCCATTTGCTATAGAAATTAAAATACCATCTACACGCTTATTTAATAATAATTTTAATTGTTTTTTTTCTAAATCGTATGACTCATTAGACTGCAGTATAATAACTAAATACCCCTTTTTTTCAGCTTGATTTATTATGCCTTTTATCACAGAAGAAAAAAAATGATGAACAATTTCAGGTATGATTAAACCGATTGTTTTAGACTCTTTTGTCCTTAGGTTTACCGCAAATTCATTTGGTTTATAATTTAAAGTTTGAGCAAGATCTCTAACTAATCCTTTTGTTTTCTTACTTACATCAGGATAATCTTTTAAGGCTTTAGATACTGTTGTGACAGAAATATCTAAAATTTCTGCTATTTGTTTTAAAGTTACAGGCTTCAAGAGATTCAATTTTATCAAAAATAAACAAAAAATCAACACCGAAAACGTTTTCGGTAGTTTCGAAAACGTTTTCGGTGTTGATTTTTATTTTTTTAGTACTTATAATTTTAATTTTATCGTGTATTAACTAAATTTTTTATTAATTATATAAATTATAGACAAATGAAATCAATTAAAACAACATGGTTTGTATTAACATTTACTCTATTAACTTTTTCTTTTTCAGTTGCACAAACAACAATTTCAGGAACTGTTAAAGATAATAAAGGAGAGCCACTTACTGGCGTAAACGTTATTCTTGAAGGTTTAAGTCAAGGTGCTGTATCAGATTTTGATGGAAATTATAGTATAAAAAATGTAGAAAACGGAACTTACAATGTAGTGGCTTCCTACATAGGTTATAAATCGCAAACAAATACGGTTACTGCTCAAAATGAGAACATTACAATAAATTTTGTTTTGGAAGAAGATGCGGCAGCTTTAGACGAAGTGATTATAACAGGAGTAGTCAATCCAAGAAGTAAAATCGAGTCTAGTGTTTCTGTAACATCTATTAAACCAGCTGTTATAACCCAATCAGCTCCTAGATCTACAGCCGAAATATTTAGAACAATACCTGGAATACGTTCTGAGTCTTCTGGAGGAGAAGGGAATTCAAATATTGCTGTTCGTGGTGTGCCAATTTCTTCAGGTGGTTCAAAATATGTTCAATTACAAGAAGACGGATTACCAGTGCTTTTATATGGTGATATTTCATTTGGAACAGCAGATATTTTTACAAGATTCGATTATAATGTTTCTAGAATTGAAGCTATCCGTGGAGGTTCTGCTTCAACATTAACATCAAATGGACCTGGTGGAATTATAAACATTATTAGTAAAACTGGTAAAACTGAAGGAGGAGCAATAGGAACTACCATTGGAGCGAATTATAATTCATTCAGAACAGATTTTGATTATGGATCTAAAATTGGTGATGATTTATATCTTCATACAGGAGGTTTTTATAGAGTTGGAGAAGGTATAAGAGAAACTGGCTTTACAGGTAATAATGGAGGTCAATTGAAACTAAGCTTAACTAAAGAGTTTGAAAAAGGAGAAGTAAGAGTTTATGCTAAATACTTAAATGATAGGTCTGTAGCTTATTTACCTGCTCCAATGAAGGTTTCAGGTACTAATAGTGATCCTAATTGGGGAGATGTGCAAAATTTTGATGCAACGACTGGCTCATTACATTCTGTTAATTTATTAAATACTGTTGGATTAGGAGCAGACGGCTCATTGAGAAGAGGAAATGTTACTGACGGTATGCATCCAGTTTCTACATCTGTTGGAATGTCGGCTTCTTTCGATTTAGAAAATGATTGGAAAATTAGTAATAATGGACGTTTTTCTTCTAATAGCGGTGTATTTATATCTCCATTTCCAGCAGAAGTTGCTTCAGCATCTACAATAGCAGACTCTTTTGGACCGGGATCTTCTCTTCAATATGTAGATGGAACTCCAGTAGCTAATAATAGTTTAGTAGCAAGAATACATATGTTCGACGTGGAATTAAATAACTTTAATAATTTCATGAATGATTTTAAATTATCAAAATCTTTTGATAAAGTAGATTTCACATTGGGTTACTTTAAATCTTTCCAAAACGTATCAATGTCTTGGTTATGGAGTTCATATCTACAAGAAGTTAACGATGATAATGCCAGATTAATTAATGTGTTTGATGCGTCTAATACACCTTTAAGTGAAAATGGTTTATATGCTTATGGAACACCATTTTGGGGTAACTTACATAGAAATTACGACACACAATATAATGTCTCTGCACCATATGCAAACATAACCTTTAATCCAATAGAAGCGTTTACCATAGATGCCAGCATGAGATACGATAATGGTAAAGTGTCAGGCTCTTTTGCTGATGGTACGCTTACAACTTACGACGTTAACAATGATGGAGTTATCTCTGTCCCAGAACAATCAGTTGAAGCAATTGATAATGCAAATGTAACTGCAGTTAATTATAACTATGATTATATTTCTTATTCATTAGGGTTAAATTACAAACTACAAGACAACCAATCTTTTTTTGCTAGATATAGTAAAGGTGCATCTGCAAAAGCAGATAGAATTTTATTTGCTGGTTTAGATTATCAGTCTGATGATAGAATTAATGCTTTAGACTTTATAACTCAAGGTGAAGTTGGTTATAAGAGACAGTTAAATAACGGTGCAATTTACGCAACTGCATTTTTTGCACAAACATCAGAAGAAGGTGGTTTTGAAGCAAGTTCTAATAGCATTATTGAAAACGACTACAAGTCTTTAGGTTTAGAATTAGAAGGATTTTATACTTTTCAAAAATTTAATGTAAGAGGTGCTTTTACTTATACAAACGCAGAAATTGTTTCTGGAGATAATGATGGTAATACACCAAGAAGACAACCAGATTTTATTTATAACATTATTCCATCATTTAACTTTGGTACCAACAACCAAAATTCATTCGGATTAAGTTTTATAGGTCAAACAAAAGCATATACGCAAGACACTAATGAACTTATTATGCCAGGATTTGTAATAATTAACGGGTTTGTTAACTATGATATTGCTAAAAACCTTACAGCTAATGTTTCTGCAAATAACATATTCGATTCTATAGGAATTACAGAAGCAGAAGAAGCAAACATTACCGAAGGACAAGATAATATCGTTAGAGCAAGAACATTACCAGGAAGATCTGTTTCTTTAGGGTTACAATATAAGTTTTAAGTATGTTGATTGGTAAAGGGTTGGCATGAATAATTTCTGTCAGCCCTTTATTTAAAAATAGTATTAAAGAGAAAATTAAAAAAACAAAGCGATCATGTTTAAAAAGGTAAAATTAAGTTTTTGGCAAATATTAAATATGAATGTTGGGTTTTTTGGAATTCAATATAGTTTCGGTTTACAACAAAGTGCAGTAACGCCTATTTATGATTTTTTAGGGGCAAGCGCAGACCAAATACCTTTACTACATTTGGCTGGACCTGTAACTGGATTATTAGTTCAACCTGTTGTAGGAGCATTAAGTGATAAAACTTGGAGTCCCAAATTTGGTAGAAGAAAACCTTACTTTTTAATTGGTGCTATTTTATGTAGTTTAACATTATTAGCATTTCCTTTTAGCAGTTCTTTATGGATGGCAGCAGGATTACTTTGGATTTTAGATGCGGGAAATAATACTGCAATGGAGCCTTATAGAGCTTTTATTGCAGATAAGTTAGATGAAGAACAGCAACCTTTAGGGTTTCAAATGCAAAGCTTCTTTACGGGTTTTGGACAAGTACTTTCTAATTTATCACTGTTTATTTTTCCTTTAATATTTATTGGTACAGTTGGCGCATTGCCTAAATGGGTTTACGCTTCTTTTTTTCTTGGCGCTGTAGTTTCTATTGGTAGTATTTTATGGAGTATTTATACCACTAACGAAATACCACCAACAGAGGAAGAACTTCAAAAATTGAAAAATGAAAAAGGTCATTTTTTTCAGCCCTTACTAGAAATTTTTTCTGCTATAGGCGACATGCCTAAAGTCATGTGGCAATTAGCTTTAGTTTATCTTTTTCAATGGTATGCCTTGTTTTGTTACTGGCAAAACTCTTCTAAAAGTGTTGCGCTTTCCGTTTGGGATGCAACTCCTAAGAGTAATCCGGTAGCTTACGAACAAGCTGTAAGTTGGACAGGTCTAGTTAACGGCTGGTATAATGTAGTAACTTTTTTGGTAGCCTTTCTACTAGTAGGATTTGCAAAAAAGTATAGTGCAAAATATGTACATGCGGTTTGCGTTTTTATTGCAGCAATTGGTTTTTTAGCATTTCCACATATTGAAAATAAAAATATGCTTTTAGTCGCCATATCTGGTTTTGGGATTGGATGGGCAAGCATGATGGGAATTCCTTATTTAATGGTAGTTTCAGAAATACCTAAAGAGCGTTATGGTGTTTATATGGGGATTATTAATATGATGATTGTAATACCAATGATTTTTCAAAACATTTCATTTGGCTATATTTTAAAGAATTTTTTAAATAACGACCCTAGACAAGCCATAACTTTTGCAGGGGTACTATTAGTAATAAGTGCTTTATGTACTTTATTAATAAAAACCAAAAAATAATAATAAGTGGAATCAGTTAATTACACAAAAGCTTTAGCTTTATTAAAGCAGTGCTCTACAAAAGATGGTTTTGTAGCAAGTGCTGAAAATATATCGAACTATAAAAGGGTTTGGGCTAGAGATGGCGTTATTTGTGGTTTAGCCGCTTTGGCTTCGAGAGACAAAGATTTAATAAGCACTTTTAAAAATACAATTCATTCGTTAGCTAATAATCAACATTATATAGGAACAATTCCTTCAAACATCTTGTTTAAAGAGAAAGAAACGGATGTAAGTTACGGTGGATTAGCCGGCAGAGTAGATGCTGTTACATGGTTTATTATTGGCGTTTGTCAATTAGCATATTATGAAAAGGACGCATCAATAGTAAACAAATACCAAAATCATATAAACAAAGGTTTAGAATTATTAGAAGCATGGGAATTTAATAATAAACATCTAATGTATGTTCCATTATCAGGCAATTGGGCAGACGAGTATATTACAGATGGTTATGTTTTATATGATCAATTATTAAGATTGTGGGCTTTAAAAAGCTATCATTATTTTAATAAAACTAAAAGAGTTGCAAATAAAATTGAATGTATTCAATTTCAAATTGAAGCTAATTTTTTTCCAAATTCGACTTCAGAGAAATTTCATGAAAAAGCATTTAAAAACATAAAGCTTAAAGATTATTTACCTTGCTCTTTTTCTCCTTCAGGTTATAAAACTCAATTTGATGCATTTGCAAACTCATTACTATTGCTATTAAATGTAGGGTCAAAGTCTTTTCAAGATAACCTTATTCAATATGCTTTTAATTTATCAAAATCTACAAAACTAGGGTTAATTCCTGCATTTTGGCCTCCAATACTTCCAAAAGATGAACATTGGAATTTATTAAAGGATAATTGTAAATACGAATTTAGAAATTATCCTAACGAGTTTCATAACGGTGGAAGTTGGCCAATGGTAAATGGTTTTTTTGGAATGGCTCTATCTTATAAATCTGAAAATTCTAAAGCTTCTAGTATTTTAAAACAAATAGAACAAGTAAATGCGGTAGATAATTATTCTTTTTTCGAAAATTTTAATACCGACACAACCCAACCAAATGGCGTTCCTTATTGTGCATGGAGTGGAGCAGCAGCAATACTTCTTAATAAAACCATAAATTCAAATTTTAAATTACTCGTGTAAAGTGAAAACTATAGATATAATAAGTGTAGGAGAGGTTTTAATAGATTTTATAGGACATGAATTTAATGCTTCTATTGAGGATACAAATAACTATCATCGTTTTTTGGGAGGCTCTCCAACAAATGTTGCTGTAAATGCATCTAAGTTAGGCTTAAATTCATTACTTGTTGCGACTTGTGGCAAAGATGGATTGGGAGATTTTATATATAATCAATTAAAAAAAAGTCATGTAAATGTCTCTTCTTTAACACAAGTAGAAAGCTTACCAACCTCTATTATAATGGTTTCAAAATCTAAAACAACCCCAGATTTTATTCCCTATAGGTCGGCAGATTATCATATAACAGAAAGCCAATTGTCAGATGCAGTAATATCATCTGCAAAAATTTTTCACACCACTTGTTTTGCTTTAAGCAAAGAACCTGCAAGAACAACCATTCTAGAAAAAGCAAAAAAGGCTAAGCAATTAGGTTTAAAACTTAGCATAGATATAAATTTTTCTGAACGAATTTGGAATAATAGAGAGGAAGCTAAGCAAATATTGGCAAACTATTTAAACAATAATCCATTGGTAAAACTAAGTGACGATGATTGTTTAAGGTTGTTTAATGAAAATAAATCCGAAGAATTTATATTCGATTATTTCCACAATTTAGGCGCTTCAACAATTTGTCTAACCAAAGGAGCTAGTGGGGTTGTTGTGTCAGATGTTAATGAAGGTATTATAAGAAAAAAAGGACTTGAAATTTCTGAAATTAAAGATGCAACTGGAGCAGGAGATGCTTTTTGGACCGGTTTTTTGTATGGAAATATTCACCAAATGTTTATAGATGAAAGTTTAGATATTGCACAAAAACTGGCAAAAGTAAAATTACAACACTTAGGAGGATTACCAAAAAACTTAAATATAAAAGAATTGATTTTGGATTAGTGTAGATAATATTCTTTTAAATATAAAGCAGTGATTTCTATCACTGCTTTTTTGTTTAGAATAAGCTTAATAAGGCATAGTTTATAAAAATTAATTTTTTGTGTTATGTGTATATTATCACTTACATTTGTTAGTCCAATTCATTTTATTATTATTAATGAATGAAAATCTAATTCCATGAGTAAACAAAACAGACGTCGTGAAGCCTTAGTATATCACGCTAAACCTACACCAGGTAAAATAAAAGTTGTTCCTACAAAAAAATATGCTTCTCAGCGAGATTTGGCTTTGGCTTATTCTCCCGGCGTTGCAGAACCTTGTTTGGAAATTGCTAAAGACGTCAATAATGTTTATAAATACACTACAAAAGGTAATTTAGTAGCTGTAATTACAAATGGTACTGCTGTGTTAGGTCTTGGGAATATTGGACCCGAAGCCTCTAAACCCGTTATGGAAGGGAAAGGTTTGTTATTTAAAATCTTCGCAGACATAGATGTTTTTGATATTGAAATAAATACAGAAGACCCAGAAGAATTTATTAAAACGGTTAAAAACATTGCGCCAACATTTGGAGGAATTAATTTAGAAGACATTAAGGCTCCAGAAGCTTTTGAAATTGAAAGACGTCTTAAGGATGAACTGGATATTCCAGTTATGCATGATGATCAGCATGGTACTGCAATCATTTCATCAGCAGCATTACTGAATGCTTTAGAATTAGCAGATAAAGATATTGCAACAATAAAGCTAGTAGTTTCAGGAGCAGGTTCTGCAGCTATGGCATGTATAAAACTTTATGAAGCTTTAGGAGTACAACCTGAAAACGTTATTATGTTTGACGTTAATGGAGTGCTTCATAAAAACAGAACCGATTTAACGGAAACACAAATGCATTTTGCGACAGACAAAGTGTATGCTAACCTAGCCGAAGCTATGGTGGACTCAGATGTGTTTTTAGGATTATCGGTTGGAGACATTGTAAGTCCTGAGATGTTACAATCCATGTCTGCAAATCCAATTGTTTTTGCTTTAGCCAATCCTACACCAGAAGTTAATTACGAGATTGCATTAGCTTCTCGTCCCGATATAATTGTCGCAACTGGTCGAAGTGATAACCCTAATCAAGTTAACAATGTTTTAGGATTCCCATTTATTTTCCGTGGTGCTCTAGATGTTAGAGCGACTAAAATTAATGAGGAAATGAAAATGGCTGCGGTCATGGCATTGGCACAATTAGCTAAAGAGCCCGTACCAGAACAGGTAAATATTGCCTATGGTGAAACCAGACTTACCTTTGGTAGAGACTACATAATTCCAAAACCTTTTGACCCAAGATTAATTGCAGAGTTGCCTCCTGCAGTAGCTAGAGCGGCTCAAGAAAGTGGTGTGGCTAAGGAGCCAATTGAAGATTTTGATAAATATAGAGAAGAACTTTTAAAACGATTAGGATCGGACAATAAACTGGTTCGTTTATTAATGAATCGTGCACGAATAAATCCTAAGCGCGTTGTTTATACCGAAGCCGATCAGTTAGATGTTTTAAAAGCGGCACAAATAGCTTATGAAGAAGGTATTGCAATCCCAATTCTATTAGGTAGACGTGAAGCTATTGAAAAGCTAAAAGAAGAAATTGAGTTTGATGCTGAAGTTTTAATTATCGATCCAAAATCGGATGAAGAATTAGAGCGTTTGGAAAAATATGCTCAAGCCTATTGGACTTCAAGACAGCGTAAAGGTATAAGTTTATACTCTGCGCAAAAACGTATGAGGGAACGTAACTACTTTGCTGCAATGATGGTAAATGAAGGTGATGCTGATGCTTTAATATCTGGATTTACACAAAGTTATCCTATGGTAGTAAAACCAATGCTAGAGCTTATTGGTATGGCTCCTGGGGCTTCACGAGTAGCAACAACAAACGTGATGATGACAGAAAGAGGACCATTATTTTTAAGTGATACCTCAATAAATATAGATCCAAACGACAGGGATTTATCTCGTATAGCCTTAATGACAGCCCAAGTAGTTAGAATGTTTGGTATAGAACCTGTAATGGCTATGATTTCTTACTCTAACTTTGGGTCTTCCACTCATGAAAAAGCACATAAGGTTTCGGAAGCAGTAAATTATTTACATAAAAATTATCCCGATCTTATTGTTGATGGAGAATTACAAACGGATTTTGCTTTAAATTCTGAAATGCTTCAGGAGAAATTCCCATTTTCTAAATTAAATGGACGTAAGGTCAATAGTTTAATTTTTCCAAATTTAGATTCTGCCAACATTACCTATAAATTATTGAAAGAATTAAATAAAGCAGAATCAATTGGACCTATTATGATGGGTATGCGTAAACCAGTACATATTTTGCAATTGGGAGCAAGTGTAGACGAAATGGTAAATATGACGGCAATAGCTGTAATAGATGCCCAGCAAAAAGAAAAAGCTTCCAACGAAAAAGCTTTAAAAATAAGCATGATTTAATAAATTCTTTAAGCTAAAATCTGTTTGTTTAAAATAAATTCAAAGTAAAAAAAAATGTGTAGTTTTATAATCTTAAAAAAAAGTTAAATGATTACGCATTTAAAAGGGAAATTAGCTGAGAAAAATCCAACCCATGTGGTTATTGATTGCAATGGTATAGGCTACTTTGTTAATATTTCACTTCATACATATTCTAAACTATCAGATAACGAAACTATCAAACTATATACGCATCTTCAGGTCAAAGAAGATGCCCATACGTTATATGGTTTTTCTTCATTAGCAGAAAGAGAAATCTTTAGACTCTTAATTTCCGTAAGTGGGATTGGTACTAATACAGCCAGAACTATGTTATCTTCTTTGTCTCCAAAGCAGGTAAGAGAAGGTATTGCTACGGAAGATGTTGCTCTAATCCAATCTATAAAAGGAATAGGTTTAAAAACAGCACAACGTGTTATTATAGATTTAAAAGATAAAATTCTTAAAATTTACGATATCGATGAAGTTTCTGTTAAAGAAAGCAATACGAATAAAGAAGAAGCGTTATCTGCATTAGAAGTCCTTGGATTTAATAAAAAACAAGCCGAAAAAGCTTTAGATAAAATAGTTGCAACACAACCGGAATCTAGCGTAGAACAATTAATAAAATTAGCCTTAAAAAATTTATAATATATCTTGAAAACAATTTTAAGCTTTTTTCAAAAATCTTTTCAGTCTGCGTTAACACTATTATTAGTAGTTGGTTCTGTTTTTTTAGTAACGGCACAAGAGGATAATGAAATCGTTCAGGATTCTACAAAAACAACTTACAGTTTTAGCGAGTTATCTTTACCAAATCCTAATAGTATTCAGGCTAAATACACTTACGATCCTATTACAGACCGCTATATTTATTCTGAAACTTTAGGAAATTTCAACATAAATTATCCTGTTATTTTAACGCCGCGACAATATCAGGAATTAGTAGATAGAGAAAATCTTCAAAGTTATTATAAAGACAAAATTAGCACTCTAGATGGTAATGATGAAGAAGCTGAAGAAAAGCGAAAAAATTTGCTTCCAGAATTTTATATTAAATCAGGTTTATTTGAAAGTATATTTGGAGGCAATACCATAGAGTTTATTCCACAAGGATCTGTAGAAATTGACTTGGGTGTTTTGTTTACAAAACAAGATAATCCAACCTTTTCGCCACAAAATAGAAGTAACTTTACATTTGATTTTGATCAAAGAATAAGTCTAAGTTTACTAGGTAAAGTAGGAACCAGATTACAAGTAAATGCAAATTACGACACACAGTCTACCTTCGATTTTCAGAATTTATTAAAATTAGAATACGCACCAACCGAAGATGATATCATTCAAAAAATTGAAGTTGGTAATGTTAGCATGCCTCTTAATTCATCATTAATTACGGGTGCACAAAGCTTATTTGGAGTAAAGACAGAACTTCAGTTTGGAAAAACCAGAGTTACTGGGGTTTTTTCTGAACAACGTTCCGATTCTAGAACTGTGGTTGCTCAAGGAGGAGGAACTGTAGAAGAGTTTGATTTTTTTATTAGAGATTATGACGAAAACAGACACTATTTCTTGGCACAGTACTTTAGAGAGAATTATGATCAAGCTTTAGAGAATTTCCCATTTATAAACTCTAATATTCAAATTACAAGAGCAGAAGTTTGGGTAACCAATAGAACTAACAGAACAGAGAATGTAAGAAATCTTGTTGCTTTAGAAGATTTAGGGGAATCTGAAAATTTAGGAAACCCTAATGTTTCTGTAACTGCGGGACCAAATGCTTTTCCAAATAATGCCAATAACCGTTTGGATCCTACTAATATAGGTGGCGGTGGTTCCCAGTTAAATCAAAATATTCGTGAAATAGCAACTGCACAAAACGGATTTAATTATAGTGGTGTCAATGAAGGTTTTGATTATTCAAAACTTGAAAATGCAAGACAATTACAGCAAGGACAGGACTACATATTAAATACTCAGTTAGGTTATATTTCTTTAAATCAACGATTAAATAATGATGAAGTTTTAGCGGTAGCATATCAGTTTACCGCAGGTGGACGTGTGTATCAGGTTGGAGAATTTGCTAATGATGGAGTTAATGCAACAGATGTACAGACCAATACTCAGGGTCAAACCACTCAAGTGACAAACAATGCTTTAGTAGTAAAACAATTAAAAAGTAGTATTACAAGTGTAGAGCGACCAACTTGGGATTTAATGATGAAAAACATCTATGATACAGGTGCATTTCAATTATCTCAAGACGACTTTAGACTTAACATTTTCTATAACGAATCTGCGCCATTAAACTACATTACGCCAGTGGCAGGCACACCTTTTGGAACCACATTTAATGGCAAACCAATTCAAGAAACTACACTTTTAAAACTTTTTGGATTAGATCGTTTAAATTTTAATAACGACCCTCAATCTGGTGGAGATGGTTTTTTTGACTTCGTTCCTGGAGTGACGGTTTTAACTCAAAATGGTAAAATTATCTTCACTAAAGCAGAACCTTTTGGGCGTTACTTATTTGATGTATTAGATGACGATGGTAACCCAACAGATAATGAAACAGATTACGAAAACAATACGTTTAACCCTAACCAGGCCAAGTATGTATATGATTTGTTATACGAGTCGACAAAAACAGGTGCTTTAGATGAAGTTGAAAAAAATAAGTTTCAAATAAAAGGTCGCTATAAGTCTGAAGCTGGAGACGGAATTCCAATTGGAGGTTTTAATGTTCCAAGAGGATCTGTTAAGGTTACTGCGGGAGGACGTGTTTTAGTAGAAGGTGTCGATTATACCGTAAATTACCAATTAGGTCGTGTAAATATTATCGATCCAGCTTTAAAAGCGTCAAACATTCCTATTGAAGTTTCAACAGAAAATAATTCTATTTTTGGACAACAGACCAAGCGTTTTTCTGGGATTAATGTAGAACATCAGTTTAACGAAAATTTTGTTTTAGGAGGAACTTTTATCAATTTAAGTGAACGACCTATTACTCAAAAAGCCAATTACAATTCAGAACCTATTAATAACACTATTTTTGGTTTAAACGGTAACTATTCAACTGAAGTGCCATTTTTTAGTCGACTGGCTAACATGTTACCAAACGTGGATACCGATGCACCATCTAATTTATCAGTTAGAGGTGAATTTGCTTATTTACTGCCTGGAGCTCCAAAAGGAACCGATTTTAATGGAGAGGCTACATCATATATAGACGATTTTGAAGGTTCACAGACCGGAATAGACTTAAAATCACCACAATCTTGGAGTATTTCAAGTCGACCATTAAATTTAAATGGAACTACAGCTTTTGATGATAATGGCATTGAAAACGGTTATGGTAGGGCTTTATTAAACTGGTATACAATAGACCAAATATTTTATTCTAGTAATCGACCAGGAGGAATAACCGATGATGATGTTTCTGGTTTTTATAATAGTAGAGTTTTTATAAACGAATTATTCCCACAGCAGGATGTAGCTCAAGGTCAAACAACCGTATTAAATACGTTAGATTTAAGTTATTATCCAACAGAAAGAGGTCCATATAATTTTCAGCCAGGATCGGAAAATAATGTCTTAACCAACCCTAATAATAGCTGGGCAGGTATTACTAGACAAATCACTTCATCAGATTTTGAACAGGCCAATGTAGAGTATATCGAATTCTGGTTACAAGACCCATTTCAGGAAAATCCATCAAACACTGGTGGTCAATTAGTTATTAATTTGGGTAACATTTCTGAAGATATTTTAAAAGATGGTCGTAAACAATATGAAAACGGTCTACCTCAGGATGGTAATATCTCATTATTGCAACCAACGGATTATCAATCTGTAGTGCCATTAAATCAATCTTTAATATACGCATTCGACACTACAGGGGAACAAAGAGATAATCAAGACGTTGGTTATGATGGTTATGATGATGCTGAAGAGGCAAGTTTATTCCCAAGTAGTTTCTCTGGGTTATTAGATCCGGCAAACGATAACTACCAATATTACCTTGGTGCAGAAGGAAATGTTTTAGAACGTTATAAAAGGTACAATGGTTTACAAGGTAATTCACCAGATAATTTAAGTGATACCGATAGAGGTTCTACAACATTCCCAGATGTAGAAGATGTTAACCGAGATAACACAATGAATACCATTGATAGTTATTTTGAATATAAAATGAACATCTCACCTGCATCTTTAAATTTAAATACAAATGAGTTTATTGTAGACTCTAAAACGGTAACTCGTTTTTTACCAGATGGTTCAGATATAGCCGTAAACTGGTATCAATTTAGAATTCCGGTAACAGTACCATTATCTACTTATGATGATCCTGCAATTCCAGAATATAGCAGAGTTGGTGGAATTACAGATTTTAGATCTATTCGTTTTGCACGTGTTTATCTTAATCAGTTTACAACACAAACCACCATGCGTTTTGGAACTTTTGATTTGGTAAGAAGTGATTGGAGACGTTACACTAGAGATTTAGCCGATTCTAGTCAGCCTCAATCGGATGCCGATTTTAACATAGGTGTAGTTAGTGCGCAAGTAAACGACGGAAATTATATTTCTCCACCTGGTGTAGTACCAGAACAGGTTAATAATAATAACACCATTGTAGATCAAAATGAACAATCTTTAGTGGTTGGTGTTTGTGATTTACCTGTTGCAGACTCTAGAGCTGTTTTTAAAAATATTGATGTTGATATGCGTCAGTATAAAAAACTTAGAATGTTTATTCATGCTGAAGCTAATTTAGACTCTGGCGTATCACTGTCTGATAATGAAATGGTTGGATTTATAAGAATGGGTAACGATTTAACTCAAAACTATTATCAGATTGAAGTTCCTTTATCAGTATCTTCAATTAATCCTTCTTCAGCAGAAGGTTACTGGCCCGAAGTTAATGAGATTAATTTACCTTTAGAGTTATTACAACGTATAAAAGCTTTAGGGATTAGTACGGGAACCCTTACAAATCCAGACGCAACGTTTTATGATGTAATAAACAACGAAGCCGTACCAATAACGGGAACAGAATTTCAAAATTATGTTACAGGACAGCAACGTATTGCCATAAAAGGTAATCCAAACTTTGGGGCTATTCGTACACTTATGGTTGGTGTTAAAAATGCTTCAAACGGGACTATTTGTGGAGATGCTTGGTTTAATGAATTACGACTTTCAGAATTAGATAACGAAGGTGGCTGGGCAGCAGTTTTAAGTGTAGATACCAATTTTGCAGATTTTGCCAATGTAAGCGCAAGTGGACGAATGAGTACTGCAGGTTTTGGAGCCATAGATCAAGGTCCAAACCAAAGAAGCCGTGAAGATGTTAAGCAGTACGATATGGTAACCAACGTAAATCTAGGACAACTTTTGCCTAAAAAATGGGGTATTCAGGTGCCATTTAATTATGGTCAAGGTGTGGAAGTTATTACACCAGAATTTGATGAGCAATACAAAGATATACCGCTTCAAACAAGAATTGATAACGCCACAAGCGAAGCTGAAAGAACTGCAATTAGAGAACAGTCGGAAGATTATACAAAAAGACAAAGTATAAATTTTATAGGTGTTAAGAAAAATAGAACCGGAGACGCAAAACCACAACCGTACGATATAGAAAATTTCACCTTTAATTATTCATATAACAAAGAGTTTCATAGAGATTTTGAAATTGAAAGTTCTCAAAATAAACAATTAAGAACTGGAGTTAACTATGCATATAGTTTTCAACCAAAAAGTATTGAGCCATTTAAGAAAAACGACTCTTTATTTACTGGAAAGTACTGGAAGCTTTTAAAAGAATTCAACTTCAATCCTTTACCGTCTTCTGTAGCTGTAAATACAGATATTTTAAGACAATTTAATCGTCAGAAATTTAGAGATTTAGATTTAGGCGGAGATAATATAGCAATTGAAGAGCTTTTTAGAAGAAATTATACTTTTGACTTTCAATATAATGTGAACTGGAATCTAACAAAAGCTTTAAGTTTAAACTTTTCAGCAGCAAACAATAATATTGTTAGAAATTATTTTAAAAACGATTTAATAATTAATGGAGAACAAGATCCAACTTTAGGGATTTATGATGGACTGTTCGATTTTGGGGATCCAAACCGACAATTCCAGTCTTTAGGAGTGAACTATGAAATTCCAATTAATAAAATACCAACCTTTGAATTTATTAATGCAACCTATTCTTATATGGGAGAATTCCAATGGGAAAAAGGGTCAGACTTATTTGGAGAAATTGAGTTAGATGGATTAACTTATGATTTAGGTAATGCCATATCAAATGGTAGTACGCATACCCTAAACTCCACTTTAGATATGAAAAAGCTTTACAAGTATCTTAACATTAAAAAATCTAAACTTGTAAATCGTGGAGCTAACCAAAACATACAGCCAAAAGCTAAAGCAGCGCCAGGACTTCCTGAAGCATCTTCTACAACAGAACAAAAAATTGCAGCACCAAAAAATAAGCAAAAAGGCTCTAAATTAGGTAATTTCGGAATTGGTTTATTAACAAGTATAAAACAAATTCAAATTAATTATTCTGAAAATAGCGGAACTTTTTTACCAGGTTATTTAAATACTCCAGGTTTTATTGGGACATTTAAACCAACGGTAGGCTATACTTTTGGTAGCCAAAGTGATATTAGAAATTTTGCAGCAAGAAATGGGTACTTAACTCAGTTCCCAGAATTTAATCAACAATACACAGTAAACAAAACAAAAGATTTGCAGTTAGCTGCAAGCTTAGAGCCTTTTGACGACTTTAAAGTTGACATTATTGGTAGCAGAACTTTAGCTAATAATTATGCAGAAAACTATATCGTTCAGGATATTGAAAATAACGGAGATTTAGAGTACCAATCTTTAACTCCAAATGAATTTGGTAATTTCGCTATATCTACTTTAACCATTGCAACTGCATTTAGTGCTAGCGACGAAGTAGAGTCTGAAGCTTTTACCGAGTTTAGAAAAAACAGATTAATAATTGCCCGACGTTTAGCGGCAGAAAAAGGGATAGATGTAAATAACCCAAATAATTTGGATGCTGAAGGTTATCCTAAAGGTTTTGGAAAAAATAATCAGGCAGTATTATTACCTGCATTTGCGAGTGCTTACTCTGGACAAGATGCAGGCAAAGTAAAATTGGGTGCTTTTAAAAGTACACCTTTACCTAACTGGGATGTTAAGTATACAGGTTTTATGAAGATGAAATGGTTTAAAAAGAATTTTAAAAGATTCTCGTTAACTCATGGGTACCGATCTAATTATACCATAAACCAGTTTAGAAATAACCTAAATTATGAAGACATAGATTTTTCTGTAGATTATGATTCGCAACCAAGAGATGTATTAGATCAGGCTGGAAATTATAAAAATGAAGAATTGTATAGTAATATTACCATTACCGAAATGTTCTCGCCATTAGTGAGATTAGATTTTGAAATGAAAAATTCTATAAAAATATTAGCAGAAATTCAGAAAGACCGCTTGTTAACACTAAGTTTTGATAATAATTTAATGACTGAGATTCAAGGTCAGGAATATAAATTAGGGTTAGGTTACCGAATAAAAGACGTAACCATTCGATCTAAAATCGCAGGACCTAAAAAGAAAATAGTAAGCGATTTAAATATGAAAGCAGATGTCTCTGTAAGGAATAATAAAACCATTGTGAGATATCTAGATTTAGATAATAATCAAATTACTAATGGTCAGACACTTTATGGTGCAAAATTTAATGCCGATTACGCATTTAGTAGAAATTTAACCGCCATATTTTATTTTGATTATACGTTTTCAGAATATGCAATCTCTACTGCTTTCCCACAAACGACGATACGTTCTGGGTTAACACTTAGATATAATTTTGGAAATTAATAGCACAACAATTAAAAATCAATAAACTTTAAATACATTTGCAAAAACAAATACAAAAAGCATGAATATACCAGCAGAACTAAAATACACTAAAGACCACGAATGGATTAAAGTAGACGGTGATATCATTACTGTAGGAATTACAGATTTCGCACAAAGTGAATTAGGTGATATTGTTTATGTAGAAGTAGAAACCGTTGATGAGACTTTAGAAGCTGAAGAAGTTTTTGGAACCGTAGAAGCTGTTAAAACAGTATCTGATTTATTTTTACCAGTTTCTGGGGAAATTATTGAGTTTAATGAGGCTTTAGAAGATGATCCAGAACTAGTAAATTCTGATCCTTATGGTGCAGGATGGATGGTTAAAGTAAAAGTATCTGACGTATCAGAATTAGACAACCTTATATCGGCAGATGATTATAAAGCTATTATTGGCGCGTAAAAATAAAATTGCACTAATTAGTATTATTTACACTGCTTTGTTAATGTATCTTTCTTTAGATACTTTAAAAACGAGCATGAAATTACCAAGCCAAAGCGACAAACTTTTTCACGCTTTGGCTTATTTTATATTTACTTTTTTCTGGTGGGTTACGATTTATTCATTTTTAAAAGTTTCTTTTAAAAAAACAATAATTATTGCTTCCTTTTGGTCTCTTTTGTTTGGGATTTTAATTGAATTTCTTCAACATTTTTTAACCGCTAATCGTCAAGGAGATATTTTAGATATTTTAGCTAATGCTTTAGGCACATTATTTGCTATATTAATAATAAATATTTTCATTTTAAAGACCGTTAAAAGTTAAAGGAACTTTGTTTTTTTCATAAATAAATAGTTATTTTAGCATTCGGTATAAAACTTAATTAAAATTATGGAGTCTAAAAAAAATCCAAAAGCTAATGTAGGACGTAACAGTTCTTTATACTTTGCTGTAGGTTTAGCTTTAATGTTAGCCATTACATATATAAGTATTAATCATAAAACCTACGACAAGGAATTGATTGATATTGGGCAATTAAATCTAGATGATATTGATGATGAAGAAATTCCAATTACTGAAATTTTAAATACACCACCGCCACCACCGCCACCACCAGCAGCTCCAGAAGTTATTGAAGTGGTAGAAGATGAAGAGGAAATTGAAGAGACAGTTATAGAGTCTACAGAAACCGACCAACAAGAGGAGATTGTTGAGGTTGAAGAAGTAGTCGTAGAAGAAATTGAAGAAGATATTGAGGTGCCTTTCTCTGTTATTGAGAATGTACCAGTTTTTCCTGGATGTGAGTCTGGAAACAACGATGCTAAAAAAGCATGTATGTCTGAAAAAATCGCACAATTTATCAATAAAAAATTCAATACTGAATTAGCTCAAGACCTAGGTCTTGACGGTATACAACGTATTATAGTAGTATTTAAAATTGATAAGACTGGAAATATTACTGATGTAAGAGCAAGAGCTCCACACCCGAAATTAGAAGCAGAAGCTGCACGTGTTGTAAATTTATTACCTAAGATGAAGCCAGGTAAGCAACGTGGTAAAGCAGTAACTGTACCTTACTCACTACCAATTAAGTTTCAAATACAGTAATTTTAATACATTACTAAAATCTATAAAAAAACCCGTTACTATTTGTAACGGGTTTTTTGTTGTTATTTATGTTCTTCTTGAAATAGTTTGGTAAAGTTTTTATAAAAGTATGGAATTGTTTCTATGCCTTTTAGATAGTTCCAAACACCAAAATGTTCATTTGGAGAGTGTATGGCATCACTATCTAATCCAAAGCCCATTAAAATGGTTTTACTTTTTAATTCTCTTTCAAACAAAGCAACTATAGGTATACTTCCTCCACTACGTTGCGGGATAGGCTTTTTACCAAAAGTCGTTTCGTAGGCTTGACTAGCAGCTAAATAACCTATGTTATCTATAGGCGTCACATAACCTTCGCCACCATGGTGTGGTTTTACTTTAACGGTTACGCTTGCTGGAGCAATATTTTCAAAGTGGGTTTTAAATAATTGAGTGATATTTTCCCATTTTTGGTGTGGTACTAATCGCATAGAAATTTTAGCATAAGCTTTACTTGCTATAACTGTTTTCGCCCCTTCACCAGTGTAGCCACCCCAAATACCATTAACATCAAGTGTAGGTCTTATAGAGTTTCTTTCATTAGTGCTATAACCTTTTTCTCCATGCACATCTTTAATATCTAAAGCGTCTTTATAGTTGTCTAAGTTAAATGGTGCTTTAGCCATTTCTGCGCGTTCTTCATTTGATAAATCTTCAACCGCATCATAAAAACCAGGAATTGTAATATGATTATTTTCATCATGCAATGAAGCTATCATTTTTGCTAGAATATTTATAGGATTTGCAACTGCACCACCATATAATCCCGAATGTAAATCTCTATTAGGTCCTGTAACTTCAACTTCAACATAACTTAAACCTCTCAATCCAGTAGTAATAGATGGGACATCTTTAGCAATCATACCTGTATCACTAATTAAAATGACATCATTTTTTAATTTTTCCTGATTGTTTTTTACAAATGTCGCTAAGTTAACGCTTCCAACTTCTTCCTCGCCTTCTATCATAAACTTGACATTACATGGTAAGTTATCGGTATTTGTCATAAACTCTAAAGCCTTAACATGCATATACATTTGTCCTTTATCGTCACAAGCACCTCTTGCGAAAATAGCACCTTCTGGGTGAGTTTTTGTAGCTTTAATAACAGGCTCAAATGGTGGAGAAGTCCATAAATCTATGGGATCTGGTGGTTGCACATCATAATGACCGTAAACTAAAACAGTTGGTAGATCATTATTTATAATTTTTTCGCCATAAATTATTGGATAGCCATCCGTTTCACAAATTTCGACAACATCACACCCCGCATTTTCAAGATGTTTTTTAACTTCTTCAGCAGTTAAGATAACGTCTTTTTTATAAGCAGAATCTGCACTTATTGAAGGGATTTTCAAGAGTTGAATTAATTCGTCTATAAATCGCTCTTTATGAGTTTCTAAATAAGAATTTATTTGGTCCATAAGTATTGTTTGATTTTAGTAAAAATACAAAAAGCTTATATTTTTATAGGTATGAGTTGTTTGTAAATTAGAAACTTTGTTTATATTTGCAATCTGAAATTGCGGGCGTGGTGGAATTGGTAGACACGCTAGACTTAGGATCTAGTGCCGCGAGGTGTGGGAGTTCGAGTCTCCCCGCCCGTACAAATAAAAAGACTTAATTTCTGTTAATCAGTTAATTAGGTCTTTTTTGTTTTTAGAGTTTTTATCAAACTTTCCTCTAGGATGATTTTTTTTTATTAGTATGTGTTCCGAATGTAACGCCTGAGCTGCTTCTGCAGAATCCTTAACTTTTACAGCACTTCTTTTGAGCATATTGGTTTCAAACTTAGTTAAAAGAGGTCTTAATCCTGTGTCTTTCCAATTAGAATAGGTGTTAATTGTTTTAGTTAACGTTGCGCTAAGTTCTAAAGCATCTAATAAAGCTTGATTAGCTCCTTGACCTTTAAATGGACTCATGGGATGTGCTGCGTCACCAATTAAAGTTATATTCCCTGTTTGTTTAAAGTCATCACTTTGTAATGGCTTCCGGTCATAAACCGGGTAGCCTGAAATAAGTTTTTCTGTTGTAGCTTTAATTATTTCAGGAATAGGTGTGTGCCAGTTTGCTCTTTTAACGGCTTCATCTTTTAGGTATTTTATCTCACTCTTGCTTAAATTTAAAGCTTTTGTTTCTGAAATAGGAAAACTCAATTGCCACATAACAGCTTCTGAATTAAATGGCATTACATATATGCGCTCTTTTCCATTTGCGGTTTGAAATACAGTCTCCAAATCTAGAAGTGGACTATTTACATGTTTTAATTCGTTTAAATTACAAATCCCTAGAATAACCATACAGTCTAGATAACGCAATGGAGTTTTTGTATTTGAAATAACTAATGGTCTCACTTTACTTCTAATACCATCTGCACCAACAACAAGGTTAGTCTTTATTTTTTTTAGCTCATTTTGAGATTTAAAAGTCACTTCAATAAGCTCAGGACTTAGAGTTGTGCAGTTTAAAAATTCATGATCCCATTGTACCATATGTGGACCTCCAAGTTGTTGTAAAAGTTCTAATCTTAAACTTTGCCTCGCAATGTGGATATTTGACTTTTTTGAATTAGACTTTTTGTCTTCTGTAATCCATTTTCTTTTACCCCATTCTCCAATAACTTCTCCAATGCTATTGTGTACTATATGTTTAGTTGAATTTATTCCGTTAGGCAAAGAAGTAATTCCAAAACGTTTTAAAGCTTTACTAGCTTGTTGAAGTGTTAAACCATAACCTTGAGACCGAGAATTAAAACTTTGATCTTTTTCGAATAATGTAAAAGGGATACCTCGTTGAAATAGAGTTAAGGCTAAAGCAACACCTCCAATTCCTGCACCAATGATACAGACATGAGGAAAGTTTGGGTTTATTGTAGGGGCTAGAGTGGATGTTATGATACCATTGCCTTTACATATAGGACAATCATAAATTGATCCTTTTGGTTTAATTGGCTTGTTTTTATTTACATCAGACATTATAAAGTCCTGGTATTCCTTTTGAAATCTTTGACGGTCTTTTTTACGGGGTTTCCGTCGTTTTTTACCCAATCCACCACAATTTTTGCAACTAACCCAATATGTTTTTTGTTGTGGATTTAAAGTCATTTTTATGAAGAAGTCTAATTTTGTTTGGATGGTTTAACACTAACAAGTAGTCTTAAAGCTAAAACAATTAATATATTTTTAAGAGTATAATGTAAAAATATATTTAATTTTAGTAAAACACTAATAACTATGAGCTTACTAACCATTATACTAAATATTTTAATACCACCTGTTTCTGTATTATTAAAACATGGATTAGGTGCTAAATTTTTAGTCAATTTAATTTTAACTCTTATTTTCTGGTTACCTGGTTGTATCCACGCATTTTACGTAACTCAAGAATAAAATAAAAAGCTTCGGGAAACCGAAGCTTTTTAAATAATTGACTAACCATTTTCTTAGAATTAAATTTTATTTCAGACTAAAACAAATTCAACTTTTTATCAATTTAAGGCTAATTGTGGTGTCATTATTTGAAACTCTTACCAAGTACATTCCTTGAGAAAGCTCATCTATATTATATATATAATCTGCGTTTATTGGGTTTTTGAATTGCTTAACTAATTTCCCTGCTAAACTGTAAATTTCAACAGACTCGACTTTAGTATTTAATGTAAATGATGATTTAGCAGGATTTGGAGTTAAAAAGAATTTAGGCTCTAATACAATAGAGTTAACTCCTAGAGATTGTTGTTGATTCCCGTAAATTCTAAATTCTCCCGGAGCTAAAGTAATTGCATCCGAAGTATTGGTTACATTTAAAACGGTATTACCTGTAGCATCCATTAAGTCATACCAGTTTCCAGTATATGGAAAAAATGGTTGAACGTTTTCGCTTACAACATTAAAATTGGCAATAATTACTACATCTTTGAGAGAGCTGCTGCTTAAATTCGGATTATTAATATAAATTTTTGGGGTTAGACTACCTGAGTTTATAGTGTAATTACCTTCAAACACGTCCTCATTAGTCTTTAAGGCATTAATTCTTGCCCAATCATTATATATTTTTAGACGTTCTGTATTTCCTAACCAGTTATTTGTCCATTGAGGTTGAGGCTTGGTATCTAATTTACAATCACCATTAGAACCAGATGGATCATTTACTGTTCCATTGGAACAAGTAAAAATAGAATTTTCCATACCTAAAGCTCCAAAGTGCCAAATCATCTTTGGACCTGGAATAGTAAGTGTTACAGCACCTAAAGCAGACATCCTGCTTAAAGCTACATTTAAATTAGTGACATTATGTGATGAGTTTGTAGCATTTCCAAACTGTACGTTTTTGTACATTAATCTTTCCTCATCATGGCTTTCAGCATAACCTATTAACCTCTTATTTGAAAAACCTCGTGAGACATGCCCCATTCTGTTAAAGTCTGTATTACTAGCATAACCCATAGTTAATTGATTATACTGGTCTGTCATTTTACCCCACATCATAACTCCTTTAGGGATGCCATCACTTTCACCACTTACTCTAAAGTTTGCCCAAGCTTGCTCTTCAGCATCTATACCTAAATGTTCAAAAATAACATAGTGTGTTGGGTCAATATTCCATGAATAACTTGCATATTCTTGTAAAACAGCAACTCGGTCTGCTTGATATGCATTTGTACAAGCTTCGTTTGAAGCCGAGCAGTTTTGTGTAAATCCTTTTGTTAAATCCCAACGAAAACCATCAATTTTAAATTCATTAATCCAATAATCTATAACTCGTTTTGTATATATTTTTGTAAATGAGTTAGAATGATCAAAATCACTTCCAACACTATAAGAGTGTTTTGCGACCTGATTAAAATAAGGGTTTTCGCTACTTGGTTCTCCCCAACCATCATTATCGGGGTCATCCATCCACATTCTTACCATTGGATTTCTACCAAATGCGTGGTTTAAAGCAACGTCTAGAATAACTGCAATACCATTTTGGTGACATACATCTATAAACTCTTTTAATTTATTTTGCGTCCCATAAAACTTATCGGTAGCAAGATGAAAAGAAGTATTATAGCCCCAACTTTCATTACCTTCATATTCCATTACAGGCATTAACTGTATGGCGTTAATATTTAAATTTTTAAAATATTGAATTCTATCAATTAAATCTTGATAGTTTCTGTCACCATCAAAATCTCTAACTAAAACTTCATAAATAATTAAATCTTCTTTTTTGGGCTTCACAAAATTCGTAACCTGCCAATTATAAGGTGTTTGATTCGTTTGTAAGACCGTAACTTCTCTTTGTTGTCCTGCGGGATAAGCAGGTAGGTTTGGATAGGTCGATGCAGGAATAAATGGATCGTCAAAAGGAGATAATACTAATTTAGAATACGGGTCTGCTGTTTTAACTAATTTTGGAGAATTAGTCACTGGAGTTTTATCTACAACCCAATATTGATAAGTTTCAATTTGACCAGGTGTTAGTCCAGTTAGAGTAATCCAAAATCTGTTGTTTCTAGATGGATCCCTTTTCATTGCATAAGTGCTATTTGGCTGATAATTGTTAAAGCTACCAGCTACATATACAAAATCTTTTCCTTCGGCATATAATAGTAAGGTGGCTTTAGTAGGATCTGCTGGGTCATAATTTATACCATCTACGTAATTACCACTAAGCACTTGAAATGAACTTCCAGGATCTACTAAAGCGCTAAACGTTTTTATTTTAGTAACACCTAAATAAGTCACCTCCAAACTATATTCTTTATTTTGAGTAATATTCGTGTCTGTATATGAATAGTTTGTAATATTTGTTTGTGTATTTATAGTAGTTCCATTAGCTTTTAACACATATGTTGCATTTCCACCAGTATTGTTAGCTGTAATTGGTAAGCTCCCACCAGAGTTTAATATGGTTGTTGAGTTTTGAGCAGGAGCGGTTAAAGCAACCTGAAAGGCTCCAACATTTACTAAGATGTCTTGAGATTTTTTGTCTCCAGTTCCGTTTTTGGCTTTAACCAGAAAACCAATTCTACCAATTCCATTTCTAGCGTAAAATGCATTAGGAATAAATGAAATGGTATAGGTATCTGTCCCTGCGTTATAGCTAAACCTGTTTGCGCTAGGGTTAGATGAATTTGAAGAGTCTGTCCAGTCTCCGTTTGTAGGACAACCTTGAATATTATCGAGATTTAAATCGTAAGACCATGACCAGATATATAATTCATTATTGGTTACGTTCCATAAAGATTCGTTTATACTATTTCCATTAACCGTAATAGTAATTGACTGATTTTCTTCAAATACTGTTGGACTAACAGAGTAAGTGATATTTTGTTGTTGCGCCAATGCAAAAAGCGGTAATGCAAAAACAAAAAAGAGTATTTTTTTTATCATTTTAATATGTTTTTAAAAAAAAGGGGTTTGATTAATTGTTTAATCAAACCCTTTTAATTCTTTATTTTGTAATAATTGTGTATGTTGGTGCCCCAGGGTCTGTAAAATCTAATTTGATATCATACGTTCCCATAGTTACTGGAATATTGTTATTACTATCTTGATCTAATATACCATCTCCAGTAGCATCTCCATAATTAGGTAAATTCCAGTCTTCATTTTGTCTTATTTTAATTTCTCCATTAATTAACATAACATTCTGTGCTAGCCAATTAGTGTCTGTTAAAGGAGTAAACATAAAGTCTGAAGTTGCGCCCCAATCATTATAACCAGAACCTACAATACCCCAAAGATCTGACTGAACTAAAGTATATTCTAACGTAGTGAAGTTTGCAGAAAGCACATAAAATCCAGGAGTTGTAATTTCAATATTATTATTGGCATCTTGATCTAAAATACCATCTCCAGTAGCATCTCCATAATTTGGTAAACTCCAATCTTGGTTAAAACGAATTTTGAATTCCCCAGCTTGTAATTTAACACCTACTTTAAATGAATCTGATGTATAATCATAAAACATTTTTGCATCTGGTCCCGCATTACCCCAATCATTCCAAGCAGAACCAACAATACCATAAGAAAATGGTACAATAGAATAGGCTAATGTTGCAGTGTTAAATTCAATTTTGTAATCTCCCGCTGTAACCGCAATATTATTATTTGCGTCTTGATCTAAAATTCCATCTCCAGTAGCATCTCCGTAGTTTGGTAAATTCCAATCCATACTTTGTCTTAGTTTAATTTCACCATCTTTTAAATTAACATAAGCCACTAAAACATCTGGATCTGTGGTGGTGTAAAAAGGTAAATCTGGTCCAGCATTACCCCAATCGTTTGCTGCAGAGCCAATAACGCCCCATTCAGAAATCATAATTCCAGAACCACTTCCTCCACCATTACTATTTGGTGCTAAAAATACATTAAGGGCTTGAGGAAATGAGTATTTTTCTGTTGTGCTTACAGCATCTCCTACATAAGCTCGAACTCTAAACGTAAAAGTTCCTGAATTTAATTCTGGAGTAGCTGGGTCATTATTTAAACCAGCATCGTTAGCAAGAGTTAACATTTCTCCTATAGTTACTGCCAATTCGTTGCCGGTAGTTTCTCCAATAATTTCCATGTCACTAAAGTCTCCCACAGTAGACACTTGTAACTCATAAGTTGTATTAACTTGAACTCCAAAATTAGCATCTTGCCAAGTAAATCTTTCAGCAAGGTTGGAAGAAGCTTGTGAGGTTAAAATGTATTGATCTAAAAATGTATTTGAGAATGAAAATTCACCTTGTGGTTGAGCGGTAAATACTAAATCATCATTCTCTTCGCATGAATAAAAGCTTAAAAAAGCTATTACAGCAAGACTTAAAAATATTTTAAAATTTTTCATAATAATTTTATTTAAATTAAAAACCTGGGTTTTGTTGTAAATTAGGATTTGAGTTTAATGCAGATACTGGGATTGGAAATAATTTGTAAGCTTCTGGAATTGCTGTCCCATTAAATGTACCGCCTTTCCAAGACCAGATGTAACTTCCGCCAGTAAACCTATTAAAACGAATAAGATCTGTACGTCTGTGACCTTCTAGATTTAACTCTCTTGCTCTTTCATCTATAATAAAGTCTAAAGTTAATTCTCCACTCGTTATTGGTGTTGCTACAGACCTGTTTCGAACTAAATTTACATAGTTTAAAGCATCTCCGATAGATGCGTTTGTAGCGCCTCTTAGAGCGCACTCTGCATACATTAAATAAGCATCTGCAAGTCTATATAAAGGAAAGTCTGTTCCAGAAAATTCTGAAGGAGAAATAGTTGTGTTTGCACCCGTATTTCTAAATTTAGTTGAAGGAAAACCATCTGTCCACTCTCTATAATCATTCATTTCGAAATTGTGACCGTCCGTCCAAAATAATCCAGCACGTCTATCTGTAGCATTAGCAAGATCCGCAGCGCTATTTCCAAATAAACCATACCAAGATTTTGTTGCTCTATGACCAGCCCATGCAAATACACCACCTAAATTTCCAAAATCCAAAGTGGGCATTGTAGCACTATTCATATTCCCGTTTACAATGTAAGTCGTGTTACCATAACTTTGGTTGCTTACTGGGTCTGCTAGGATTGGAAATATAATTTCAGGAGAGCTATCATTATCTCCAGAAAAAAGGTGTACAAAATTAGGGTCTAAAGTATATCCGCCTTCACCAATTACTTTATTAAGTTGGGTGACAGCATCATTATATCTTGGCACTCCTATATAAACTTCAGCATTAATATAAAGTTTTGCAAGTAACATATTGGCAACAAATCTGTTAACTCGGCCATAGCCAATTCTGTCAGGTAAAATGGTTTCAATTTCTAAAAGTTCAGCTTCAACATAATTAAATAATTCCGAACGTGAAGATTCTGGTAATGGCGTAGATTGTCCTAGATTTTCTTCAGTTGCTAAAACACCTTTTCCGAAAGTATCTATAAGATAGAAATAAGACAAGGCTCTTAAAAGGCGAGCTTCAGATTTGATAACCTCACTATTTTCAAAATCGTTATTATTTAAAATACTAATTAAGTTGTTACATTGCGGTATAGTAAAATATGCTCTATCATAAAATAAGCGAAAAAACTTATTATTATCTGTCCAGTTAGTAGTTGTTGTTAGAGGATCCAATCCTCCATCTCCCCATCTGTTTTTCATACCATCGGCTGTGAAATCTTGTAGGTTAATAATAGCTCTTAAAAATCCAGACTCTCCTGCGTCTTGAGCTGTAATATCTGCACTTCCAGGTCCATCTGTTCCTGTTAAAGCATAAGACGCATAAAGCTTGGCTAAAATTCCTTCTACTGCATTAGGGTCTGAGTCTAATAAATCTTCTAGAGAAAGATTAACTTTCGGTTTTGTTTCTAAATCATTAACGCAAGAGCTACCCGAAATAAGTATAATACTTGCAATGATTAAAGTTATTTTTTTCATAGTTAATTATTTTTAAAAATCAAGATTTAATCCAAAAGTGAAAGATCGAGGTCTTGGGTAAAAAGCACCATCAATACCTCCAAAATTTTCGGGATCTTGTCCTGTGTAATCTGTTATTATAAAAGCATTACTAACGGCTGCATAAAAACGAACACTTCCATTTTTTATCATATTATCAAAACGTTTTCCTAAAGTGATATTATCGCATCTTAAAAAAGTTGCATCTTCTAGGAAAAAGTCTGAGTAAACCACATTTTGATTAGAATAATCTGTAAATGCTGGGTTTGCTGCTCCGGTATAAAAATTAAGTACGTTGGTTAAACTACTTGCGTTTTGAGGAATTGCACTTTCTGTGAATCCGTAATTTAATTTGGTTTGATTGTATACATGTCCACCCACTTGACCTCTAAAACTTGAAGATAAATCCCATGTTTTATAAGTGAAATTCATACCAAAACCATAGGTCCAGTTAGGAGCTATTTGTTCAAAATAACGATCGTCATTATCGATAACATTATCTCCGTTTAAATCTGCAAATGCACCTGGTATTGGGTTTCCTGCAACATCATAAACTTGTTTTAAGACCCATGCAGAACCTGCTTGTAAACCAACTTTATGATACAGAAGCGTGGTTCCAGTACCTCTCACATTTCCTCCTGCCTCTAATAAATCGGCACCTTCTAAATCTGTAATTTCGGTTTTATTATAACCTATATTTCCATTAAAACTTAATTCCACATGTTCTGTTACAACAGGTCTTAAGTTTAAATTTAACTCAAAACCTTTACTCTCACTACTTCCAATATTATCAATAAATTCATTAGTTAGACCTTGACCAGCTGGAACCGGAGCTTTAGCTAATAAATCGGTTGTTTCTCTTTGGTAGATATCAAAAGCACCATTTATAAATCCGTTTTTAAAGAAACTAAAATCTAAACCAGCATTATAAGTTGTTGTTTTTTCCCAAGTCAGATCTGGGTTAAATGGTAATGCAGCATAAAGTGACGAATTTGGAAAATATTGACTATTGGCGTTTCCTGCTTGAAAAAATGGAGTAGAAGGATAAAAACCTACTGCACCAGTTATATCGTTTTGTCCTGTTTGTCCAATTCCAAGTCTAAGCTTTAAGTCATTAACAGTACTGCTGTTTTTTAAAAAGGGTTCTTCATTAACTTTCCAAGCTAATGCAGCTGCTGGGAAAAAGCCCCAAACATCGCTATCCCAAATATCATCACTTACAAATAAAGAAGAGGCATCGGCTCTTAAAGAGAACGTTAATAAGTATTTGTTATTTAAATTAACATTAGAACGTGCAAAAAATGATTGTAGATTGTACTCGTTAAAATATCTGTTATTTGGATTATCGGGATTTATAGTCTCTTCACGTATCCCGGTATCTACATTGTAATTAAAAATTTGGCGATTACCATCATTCTTAAAATTCTGGTAGGAGTAGCCTATCTGTACATCAAAATTGTTTAAAAAGCCAGTCTCAAATTCTTTTCTATATTGTGTATATAAGTCAAACGTTGTATTTGTTATGGTTTGAAACTCTCTGTAATTTGTACCAGGATTAAACACAAAGTTTGTGTCTATATCACTGTTATTTTGGTCAAATCTGTAAGTCTGCACAGCATTGTCGCTGTAGCGTTCTTCAATTCTAGATTTAGAGGCATCTAAACCTATGTTTGTAACAATTTTTAAGTCTGGAAAAAATGGTAGAGTATAATCTAATTCGATATTTCCTAAAAATCGTTTAACTGTTTCGGGACGTTCTCTTTGTTCTGCTAGAGAAAGCGGATTAATTTGTCCATCGGTAATTAAATTATTTCCCTCTACAATTGTATTTTGAAAATAACCACCAAATCTATTGTCTGGTGCATTATTGTAAATAGGCTGTGTTGGGTTAAACCCTATGGCATTACCTAAAATTCCACCTGCATCAATAGCATTTTTTTCAGCATATACAACTTTAGAATTTAAGTTAACTTTAAGGTTATTATCTAAAAACTTAGGAGACATATTTAAAGATCCTGTAAATCTTTCGTAATCATCCTCTATAACAATACCTTTAGCATTAGTATATCCTACAGACATTCTTGTAGGTAATTTGTCAAAAAGAAAAGCGTTTACACCAAAATTAGTATTCGAAGTAATAGCGGTTCTAAGAATGTTTTCTCTCCAATCTGTATCATAAATAGCTCTTTCTCCAGATGGTGTTGAGATGATTTGAGCAATTTCTTCAGAAGTTTGAACACTTCCAACAGGGACACCTAAAAGTTCTGCTTTAGTTGGAAAGTATTGGTTAATAAACTGCACATAAGTAGCACTATCCATTATATCTAAATCATTTCCCCCAGTATTTACTGTAGTATCTGTTGAGAAATTATATTTTGGAGCTCCACTAGTTCCTCTTTTAGTGGTAATAATAATAACACCATTTGATGCTCTAGCCCCATATATTGCTGTAGCAGAAGCATCTTTAAGTATAGTAAAGCTTTCAACATCGTTAGGGTTAACTAAACTTAAAGGGTTTGAGTTTCCTGCAGGATTTTGGTTTCCAAGAGGGACACCATCAATAACAATTAATGGACTATTACTTGCATTAAGAGAAGCACTACCTCTTATTCTAATATTTGGATTGGAGTCAGGAGAACCTCCATCATTTGTAATTCTAACACCAGCTGCTTTACCTTGTAAAAGCTGATCTGTAGAAACAATATTACCTTTATTAAAGTCTTTAGAGGTCACTAAGTCTACAGAACCTGTTAAGTCTTCTTTTTTTACAGAGCCGTAACCAATGATAACGACTTCGTCCAACTGAGCACTATCTTCTGCTAAGGCTACATTGATAGTTTTTTGATTGGTATATGGTATTTCTTGAGTAACAAAACCTACATAAGAAAAAACAATGACATCCCCGGGATTAACTTGAAGGCTATAATTACCATCAAAATCTGCAGAAGTTCCCGTAGATGAATTTTTAATTATAATATTTACCCCTGGAAGTGGTAATCCGGAGGCCTTTTCGGAAACATTTCCGGTAACTATGCTTTGTGCCATAAAAATGGTTGGTACAAGACACAGTATTAAGTACAATTTTTGAATAAAAACTTTCATGTAAATGCTTTTGATTTTTAAATAGATTGACCTTATTTTTACTTCTCAATGTTAAATCTATGTAAAATTTTTGTCTGGAAATTTTTTTGAAACTAACGAAAACGTTTTCGTGTTGACAACTTTATGTTAATTATTGATTTTTAGCCTGTTTTGATATATTCTATGTTATTTTTAGCCTAATATTTTATTAAATATTGTTTTTTAACCCCTTTTAATTATGAAAAAGAAAATTACACTAAAGTTAATAGCAAAAGAACTTAATGTTTCTATCTCTACGGTTTCAAAATCATTAAAAAACAGTAAAGAAATTAGTGAAGAAACGAGAGAGAAAGTTCAAGCTTTTGCTAAATTTTATAATTATAAACCAAACAATATTGCGTTAAGCCTTAAAAATAAAAAGACTAAAACAATAGGTGTAATTATTCCCGAGATAGTGCACTATTTTTTTTCCAAAGTCATTTTTGGAATAGAGCATATTGCTAATCAAAGAGGTTACAATGTAATTATTGGATTGTCTAATGAGTCGTTTTCTAAAGAGGTTTTAAATATGGAAATGCTAGCAAATGGAAGTATTGATGGGTTTATATTATCTATTTCCAAAGAAACTTTAGAAAAACGTGATTTTCATCATTTTAACGAAACGATTGCGCAAGGTATGCCTATTGTTATGTTTGATCGCGTTGAAGACTCAATTAAATGTGATAAAGTTATTGTAGACGATTTGTTAGGTTCAAAAAAGGCAGTAGAAAAATTAATTAATTCTGGTTGTAATCACATTGCGATTGTAACAACAAAAGACTTTGTAAATGTTGGAGCGCTAAGAACTAAGGGCTATATTTTAGCATTAGAAGAAAACAAAAAAGCCTTAAATGATTCCTTAATTTTAAAAGTCGAAGACTCAGAGCTTATAGATGATAATTTGACTCAATTAGAACAAGATATTGAGCACATGCTTATCTCTAACCCAGAAATAGATGGTGTTTTTGCAGTAAATGAAATTTATGCACTAACCGTTATGAAAGTCGCAAGAAAACTTAAAAAGCGAATTCCAGAAGACTTACAAGTTATAGGATTCTCGGATGGAGTTCTCTCTCAAAATGCTGTGCCTACCTTAACCTCTGTATCTCAACATGCCCAGAAAATTGGGGAGCGAGCGGCTGAGTTGCTTATAAATCGTTTAGAACTAGAGGATTATGAAGAGGAAGAAATGGAGCTGGAACGTTACGAAACAGAGGTTATTGAAACAGAACTTATTGAACGAGAATCAACAAAATAAAAAAAAAGCAATGCAGATTTAAAATCTTTTATATCTTTACGCACTAGTCAAAACTTATTTTTACTTCTCAATTAATTTAAGTTTTGATAAGATTATAGCTTATCAAAATAGTATTCATTTAAAATATACTATTTATGAAAAAGCGTGTATTGGGGTTTTGGGAAATTTGGAACATGAGTTTCGGCTTTCTTGGAATTCAATTCGGATTTGCTTTACAAGGAGGCTTTATGTCTCGAATATTTCAAACACTTGGAGCAGGCAAAGACGATATTCCGTTTTTATGGATTGCAGCGCCACTTACCGGATTACTTGTACAGCCAATTATTGGTTATTTAAGTGATAAAACTTGGAGTGATAAATGGGGCAGACGACGCCCGTATTTTCTTATTGGAGCTATTTTAAGTTCTATTGCTCTATTTTTTGTGCCATATTCTCCAACTTTATGGATGGCAGCAGGATTTTTATGGATTTTAGATGCCTCAATTAATTTGTCCATGGAGCCTTTCCGGGCATTGGTAGCAGATAAACTTCCCGAGTCACAACGGTCCTACGGGTTCGTAGTTCAAACCTTAATTATTGGAATTGGTACTTGGGTAGCTAGTAACTTACCGTGGTTAGTTTCAAAATTGGGTGTTAGTGATGCTGCAGAGTTAGGCGTTATTCCAGCTTCAGTAAAAATTGCATTTGCAATTGGTGCTTTTGTATTTCTAATTAGCATTTTATACACCGTTTTTACAACAACTGAATATCCACCTGAAGATATGGAAGCTTTTCGAGAAGAAAAGAAACAAAAAAACAACTTTATACCAGATATTCTTAACAACATTGGTTCTATGCCCAAAACCATGAAAAAGCTTGGTGTTATTCAATTTTTTTCTTGGTTTGCTTTTTTTACCATGTGGAGTCTTGCAAATCCTGCATTAACAGAGCATGTATATAAAACACCCGCACCAGCAAAAGCAGAATTTGATTTAACTATAACTGCTCAAGCCGAAAAGTTTGATGTTCAAAATACAGCTTTTCAAAAATCATCAAATGAGGTTGGTTCTGCTATGGGTGTTTATGGACTCTCTTCTATGGCATTTGCATTACTATTAGTTGTTTATACTTCAAAAAGACGTATTAATAGAAAATACGTTCATATGGTGTCACTTATACTTGGAGGTGTAGGTTTTCTTGCTATGTATTTTTGTAATCCTTCACAACTTAAATATTGTTTTATACTAATTGGTATTTCATGGGGAAGTATTCTCTCTATGCCTTATGCCATGTTATCTAGTGCTGTAGACCCTAAAAAAATGGGAGTCATTATGGGCATATTTAACATGTTTATTGTAATTCCTCAAATTATAGCGGCTCTCGGTGGGATTAATGCTTTAATGAGTTTATTTGGAGAAGAATCTATATATGCTATGACTATTGCTGGCATAAGCTTAATTATTGCGGGACTGTGTAATTTTTTGATTACAGATAAAAACGCAATTAGTTATCAACCCGCACAAGAAATTATTTAATATGAATGGATTTATTTTTGATTTAGATGGAGTAATTGTAGATACTGCAAAATACCACTATTTAGCTTGGAAAAATTTGGCAAATAGTATTGATATAGAGTTTACAGAACTTCAAAATGAAGAACTAAAAGGGGTAAGCCGTGTAAAATCCTTAGAGAAAATTTTAGCTTGGGGAAACAAAACGATTTCTGAAACCGAATTTGAAGCACTCATGAAAAAGAAAAATGAGGAATATTTAAATTATATCTCAACAATGACGAGCAGTGAAATTCTACCAGGAGTACAAGCATTTCTAGAGACTATCAAAGAGGCAAATAAACCAATCGCACTCGGATCTGCAAGTAAAAATGCACGTTATATTCTGGATCGTGTAGAGCTTAGACCATATTTTGATGCTATTGTAGATGGAAACGATGTGTCTACAGCAAAACCAAACCCAGAAGTATTTATAAAGGCAGCCCAAACTATTAATTGCCAGGCAAAAGAATGTGTTGTTTTTGAAGACTCTGTTTCTGGAATACAAGCTGCAAATACTGCACAAATGTATGCTGTAGGTATTGGAGAACAACATATACTATTTGAAGCACAAATTGTATTTAATGATTTTAAGAGTATGCCTTCAAATTTTATAACCGAATTAATTAAAAAGTAAAGTGTCATGAAAAACGCATAAACCGTTTTTCAACAAAATAATATATTATGAATCAAGATTATATCATACCTAACGAGTGGTCCATTATAGAAGAAGGATTTCATAAAGATCGTGTAAAATCTTCTGAAAGTTTATTTAGTATAGGTAATGGAGCAATGGGGCAAAGAGCCAATTTTGAAGAAGATTATTCTGGACCATCTTTTCAAGGAAGTTATATTGCAGGAGTTTACTATCCAGACAAAACTCGTGTGGGTTGGTGGAAAAATGGATATCCTAATTATTTTGCTAAAGTATTAAATGCTCCAAATTGGATAGGACTTTCTGTTTCTTTAAATGGAGAAGTTTTAGATTTAAATTCCTGTAAAAAAGTTGTGGATTTTAAAAGGGAATTAAATATGAAAGAAGGCTGGCTTTCACGTTCATTCATTGCTTTTTTAAATAATGGATTAGAAGTAAAAGTGGAGTCTAAACGTTTTTTAAGTTTAACACATGATGAAATTGGTGCCATTCAATATCAAATTACGCCATTAAATCAAACCGCTCAACTGGAATTGTCTTCCTACATTGATGCAGGTATTACCAACGAAGATACTAACTGGGAAGATAAATTTTGGGAAACATTGTCTGTAGAACATTTTGAAAACCAAGCGTTTATAGTTTCTAAAACAAATAAAACTGAATTTCATACCTGTACTTATAATAGTACTCAATTTCAAGTTAACGGACAAAAAACAAATCTTCCAGCCTCAGTAAACAAAGAAGCACATAAAATTTCCTTAAATTATTCTTACACTATTGCTCAAAACTCCACTTTAAGTATAATTAAATTTGGTGGTTACGTTTCAGACCGAGCACATCATAGAAATGATTTAAAACATATTGCAAAACAAAATATTGAAATTGCTAATACATTGCAATTCACTGGACTTTTAGAAAAACAAGTACAAGCTTGGTCTAAAATTTGGGAAATGGCAGATATTACCATATCTGGAGATGTTAAGGCTCAACAAGGTATCCGTTTTAATATATTCCAATTAAATCAAACGTATTTAGGAAAAGATGCCTCTCTAAACATAGGTCCTAAAGGATTTACAGGAGAAAAATATGGAGGAAGTACTTATTGGGATACTGAAGCTTATTGTATACCATTTTATATGGCGACCAAAAATGATGAGGTCGCAAAAAATTTATTGTACTACCGCTACAAACATTTGGAAAAAGCTATAGAAAATGCTCAAAAACTAGGGTTTAAAAATGGTGCAGCGCTTTACCCTATGGTAACCATGAATGGTGAAGAATGCCATAATGAATGGGAAATTACTTTTGAAGAAATTCATCGTAACGGAGCAATAGCATTCGCAATATATAATTATACGCGATATACAAACGATTATTCTTATTTAGCTCAAGCTGGAATTGAAGTTTTAATTGGTATAGCTCGTTTTTGGGAGCAGCGAGTTAATTTTTCAACTGAAAAAAATAAGTTTGTCATGTTAGGAGTCACGGGACCTAATGAATATGAAAATAATATCAATAATAATTGGTACACAAACTACCTAGCAAAATGGTGTTTAGAATATACTTTAGAGCAATTAGATAAAATCGAATTAGAATATCCTAACAATTATAAAAATGTTGTTGCAAAAACACATCTTTTAGAAAATGAATTAAAACAATGGAAAACAGTTGCTGAGAATATGTATTTTCCATTTAGTGAAGAAAAAGGTGTTTACTTACAACAAGATGGTTTTTTAGACAAAGAATTGGTTACAGTAGATCAATTGCCAACATCTGAAAGACCTATTAACCAAAAATGGTCATGGGACAAAATTTTAAGATCGCCTTATATTAAACAAGCCGATGTGTTACAAGGATTTTACTTTTTTGAAGATCACTTTACTACCGAAGAATTAGAAAAACATTACAACTTTTACGAGCCCTTTACAGTCCATGAAAGTTCTTTATCGCCTTGTGTACATAGTATTTTAGCTGCTAAGTTAGATAAAATGGAACAGGCTTACACCTTTTATTTAAGAACATCTCGATTAGATTTAGACGATTATAACCATGAAGTTCATGAAGGGCTTCATATTACTAGTATGGCAGGAACTTGGATGAGTATTGTAGAAGGTTTTGGTGGAATGAGAGTTAAAAACAATCAGTTACATTTTGACCCAAAAATACCAAAAGAATGGGAAGCCTATTCTTTTAAAGTTAATTTTAGAAATGCTATTGTTAAGGTGGAAGTTAATCACTATGAACCTAAAATTAGTATAGAAGGCAATCAAAACATTGATGTTGTTGTAAATGGAAAAAAACAAAATAGTTTTACCGAACTTGTTTCAGCGTCTAAAAAATAATCAAATGAATAAAATTAAAGCTTTAATTATAATTCTATTAGTTTCAGTTTTTGGAAACGCTCAAGAATTTAAATCACCAAACGGAAATTTTTTAATGAAGTTTTCTTTATTAAGTGATGGAACTCCAACATACCAACTTTCTTACTTAAATAAAGAAGTTGTTAAAAGCAGCAAGTTAGGGTTAGAATTAAAAAATGATAAAAAATCACTTTTAAACGATTTTAAAGTGGTTAGTGCTACACCTTCAACATTCAATGAAACTTGGAATACAGTTTGGGGTGAAGAATCACAAATTCAAAACCACTACAATGAATTAGCTGTTCAATTAAAACAAAACGAAACAGAAAGAGAAATGATTATTCGTTTCCGTTTATTCAATGATGGTTTGGGGTTTCGATATGAATTTCCTCAACAAAAAAATCTGGCTTATTTTGTGATTAAAGAGGAAAGAACTGAGTTTGCCATGACTGGAGATCATACAGCATTTTGGATTCCTGGAGATTATGATACTCAAGAATACGATTATACCGAAAGTAAACTGTCAGAAATAAGAGGTCTATTTAAAAAAGCAGTAACAGGTAATGCTTCTCAAAAACAGTTTTCTAATACCGGGGTTCAAACCTCATTAATGATGAAAACTGCAGATGGAATTTACATTAATATTCACGAAGCAGCTCTAATAAATTATTCTTGCATGAGTTTAGATTTGAATGATAAAACTATGGTTTTTCAATCGCATTTAACTCCAGATGCAAAAGGAGATAAAGGTTATATGCAAGCCCCATGTACTTCTCCATGGAGAACACTAGTCATTAGTAACGATGCTAGAGATATTTTAGCTTCAAGAATGACGTTAAACTTAAACGAACCTTGTAAAATTGAAGACACTTCTTGGATAAAACCTATAAAATATGTTGGAGTTTGGTGGGAAATGATTACTGGAAAAAGTTCATGGTCTTACACTAATGATTTTCCATCTATTCAGTTAGGAATTACAGATTACTCAAAAGCAACACCAAATGGTACACACGGTGCAACGACTAAACACGTTAAAGAGCTTATAGATTTTGCAGCACTTCACGGATTTGATGCAGTTTTAGTAGAAGGTTGGAATGAAGGTTGGGAAGATTGGTTTGGTCAATCTAAAGATTATGTGTTTGATTTTGTAACACCTTATCCAGATTTTGATGTAAAAGAAATTCATGCTTATGCAAAATCAAAAGGTGTAAAAATGATGATGCATCATGAAACTTCAGGCTCAGCTAGAAATTATGAGCGTCATTTAGATAAAGCATTCCAATTTATGAATGAAAACGGCTATGATACTGTAAAAACAGGTTATGTAGGAAATATGTTGCCAAGAGGTGAACATCATTACAGCCAATGGATTTTAAATCATTATCAGTATGTAATTGAAAAAGCAGTTGATTATAAAATAATGATTAATGCTCACGAAGCTGTTCGTCCAACAGGAATTTGCAGAACTTATCCAAACATGATTGGAAACGAATCAGCTCGTGGAACAGAGTTCCAGGCATTTGGTGGTTCAAAACCAAATCATACTACAGTTTTACCTTTCACAAGATTAATGGGTGGACCAATGGATTATACACCAGGAATTTTTGAAATGGATATTTCTAAACTAAACCCAAACAACAATTCGCATGTAAATACAACTTTGTCAAACCAATTAGGTTTGTATGTTGTGATGTATTCTCCATTGCAAATGGCTGCCGATTTACCAGAAAACTATAACCGTTTTTTAGATGCATTTCAATTTATAAAAGATGTTCCCGTAGAATGGACTGAATCGAAATATTTAGAAGCAGAGCCAGGTTATTACATCACTATTGCAAGGAAAGATAAAAATTCAAACAATTGGTTTGTAGGAAATAACAATGGAGTTAACCCAAGAACATCAACAATTAGTTTAGATTTCCTAGATAAGGGTAAAAAATATGAAGCAACTATCTATGCTGATGCAAAAGATGCCGATTATAAAACAAACCCACAAGCTTATAAAATCACCAAACAGAAAGTAACCAATAAATCAAAATTAAAAATGACTTCTGCTTCAGCTGGTGGTTATGCAATAAGTATTGTTGAAGTAGAATAAATTTTTTGTCATGCCGAACTTATTTCAGCATCTAAATAATAAAACATGAAAAAACAAATAACAGTTTTATTCCTTTTAATAACAACTTTCACTTTTGCTCAAATCGACAAAATGGAACCACCATTTTGGTACGAAGGGATGAGCAAAAGTGAAGTCCAAGTATTATTTTACGGAAAAAATATAGCCAAAAATACAGTTTCCGTTTCAAATAATGTTGTAATTACAAACGTAGCAAAAACCGAAAATCCAAATTATATTTTCGTTACAATTGAAACTAAAAATGTTTCGGCTCAAAGTTTAAAATTCACTTTTAAAAATGGTAAAAAATCATTTGTAAAAGATTTTGAAATTAAAAAAAGAAGAGAAAATTCTGCCAACAGAAAAAGTTTTGATACTTCAGATGTGATGTATTTATTAATGCCAGATCGTTTTGCTAATGGAAATGACTCCAACGATTCTTCTCCAAATCTTCAAGAAAAAGCCAACAGAAGTTTGCCAGGTGGAAGACACGGTGGTGATATAGAAGGAATTATTAAAAATTTAGATTATATACAAGAATTAGGCGCAACAGCAATTTGGTCAACACCGCTTTGTGAAGATAATGACAAAGATTATTCATATCATACTTATGGTCAATCGGATGTATATCAAATAGATGCTCGTTATGGAACCAATGAAGATTACAAACGTTTAGCTGCTGAAATGCATAAACGGGATATGAAGTTAATTATGGATTATGTTACCAATCATTGGGGCGCAGAGCATTGGATGTTTAAAGATATGCCAACATACGATTGGTTTCATCAATTTCCTGGTTATGCTCAAAGTAATTATCGAATGTCTACTCAATTCGATTCAAATGCTTCAAAACGAGATGCTAAGTATTGTATGGATGGTTGGTTTGTGCCAAGTATGCCCGATTTAAATCAATCCAACCCTTTAGTTTTAAACTATCTTATTCAAAATGCAATTTGGTGGATTGAATATGCCGATTTAGATGGTTTTCGTGTAGATACTTACTCTTATAATGATAAAGATAGCATTGCAAAGTGGACAAAAGCCATTATAGATGAATATCCCTTTTTTAACATAGTTGCAGAAGTTTGGATGCACGATCAAGCTCAAATTTCATATTGGCAAAAAAATAGTCCAATTGGCAAAATTCAAAGTTACAACTCATTTTGTCCTTCGGTAATGGATTTTACTTTACACGATGCATTTGGAAATGTCTTTAATGAAAACAATGCTGGTTGGAATGAAGGAGTCATAAAATTCTATGATAATTTTACCAACGATTTTTTGTATGCAAACCCAAGTAATCTATTAGTTTTTTTAGAAAATCATGATACTGGTAGATTTAATGAAATTTATAAAAACGATTTCAAAACGTACCAATTAGGAATGACTTTGTTGGCTACAACACGTGGTATACCTCAAATTTATTACGGTTCTGAAATAGGAATGGCAGGCGATAAAGGAAAAGGTGATGCAGACATTCGTCAAGATTTTCCAGGTGGTTGGAAAGGCGATTCTAATAATGCTTTTTCAAGTTTAGGAAGGACTTCAGTTCAAAAACAATATTTCGATTTTTCAAAAAAACTATTGAATTGGAGAAAAAACAAAGAAGTGATTCATACTGGAAAACTAACGCATTATATTCCTGAAAATAATGTCTATGTGTATTTCCGTCATAACGACACAGAGAGTGTGATGATCATTTTAAATAATTCTTTAGGTCATCAAAAAGTAAATTTAAATCGATTTCAAGAAAATATTAAAAATTATACTTCAGGAAGTGATATTCTTTCAAGTAAAACAATCGATTTAAAAGAAGAATTGTCAATAGAAGGAAAAACGAGTTTAATTTTAGAATTGAAATAATATCATGAGAAAAATACTTTTAGCTACTTTACTAATTACAATTTTATTTAGTTGTAAAAAAGAAGCGGTTTCACCAAAGGACACTTCAGAAAAAATAATTCAGGTTAACGATTCACTTTTAGAAACAGCTGTAATTTATGAAGCCAATATTAGACAATATTCTAATGAGGGTACTTTTAATGCGTTTACAAAAGATATTCCGCAGCTTAAAGAACTTGGCGTTAAAATAATTTGGTTAATGCCTGTTTTTCCTATTAGCCAGACCAAGCGTAAAGCAACTGGAGGTGATTTTGCCAGTTTAATAGAAGATGAAGCGAAACTTGATAAAATGTTGGGAAGTTACTATGCGGTCTCAGATTTCAAAAAAATTAATCCAGAATTTGGTACTATAGAAGACTTTAGAAATTTAGTTAACGTAGCGCATCAAAATGATATGTTGGTCATTCTAGACTGGGTACCTAATCATACAGGCTGGGATCATACCTGGATAAAAAACCATCCAGAGTATTATACCAAAAATATTAAGGGTGAAATTACAGATCCCTTAAATGAAGATGGAACTCCTGTGGGCTGGGCAGATGTAGCCGATTTAAACTATGATAATGAAGGTTTAAGAAAAGAAATGATAAATGATATGTCCTATTGGATAAAAAATGAAGGTATTGATGGTTTTAGATGTGATGTTGCAGGTTCTGTGCCTACTAGTTTTTGGGAGCAAGCAATACCACAACTTAGAAAAGAAAAACCCATTTTTATGTTAGCAGAAGCATGGGAGCCGGAACTGTTAAAAGATAATTTGTTTGATATGGCTTATGCTTGGGATGGACATCATTTATTAAATAAATTGGCTAAAGGTGAAGCTAATGCAGCATCCTGGAAAACCTATATGGATAGCCTTAATGTTAAGTACGAAAAAGATGATATTTTAATGAATTTTGTAACTAATCATGATGAAAATTCTTGGAACGGAACAATAAAAGAACGTATGGGAGAAAATGGTATGGCTATGACGGCACTAAGTTATGCCGCTCCGGGAATGCCACTAATTTATTCTGGTCAGGAATATGGTTTAGATAAGCGTTTATTGTTTTTTGAAAAAGATAGTTTTCCGCACACAAAAGGTGACATGTGGAAACTATTACAAACTCTTGCAGAAATTAAACAGAATAATACAGCAATGTACGGTGGAAAAAACGCAAGTGCTTATGAAAACTTACTAGCAGATAACAAATCTATTTTAGCCTTTAAGCGTTATAACGGTTCAGATGAGGTTATTTATATTGCAAACTTAGGAAATAAAGAAGAAATTGTGAATTTAAATACTAAGCATCCATATAAAGATGTTATTTCTAAAAAAACTTTTACAGATTTAAATGAGATTAAGCTTGATAAAAACGAATTTATGCTGTTAGAAAAACTCTAACATTTAATTAAGTACTTTTATTAAATGTAAACTAGCGTTTCAATTTATTTGAAACGCTTTTTTATTTGCTTATTTTTATACTTATGAAAGATATTAATGATGGCTTTTATTTGCCTTTCAAAATTAAAATTGGATTTCAGGTTCTGTTAGATGTTTATAATCAGCTAACGCTTAATGACCACCAATTGCACAGAAAAAAGCAATTAGAGCATTTGGTAGAAACACATCCTGAGCTTATTGATGGGTTTTCTAATATTAATGATTTGGAACGGTTAAATGAGCCAATACAATATATCTTGGAAGATGTATTTAGTGATGTCCTTACTTTAAATGAAATTAAAACCGCTTCGGTTATTTTTCATAATAAAATATTTAAATCATCCCAGCGTTTCAAAAATATTATAAAAAATGCGGGAGATACATTTCAACTAAACATTGTTAATTTACCAGAAAATGATCAGTATATTCTTTCTTGTGCGATTATTTTAAACGAATATTATGGGTATCAAGTAAATTTTAAACGTCCGTTTTATTATGAAATTCCCGATAAAAATGGACTTAAAAGAACCTACAAAATTTTGTATAATGCCGATTTTGTAAACATTATTAAAACAGATGCGGCTCCAGAAATTTCAAGATTAGACTACGAGTATTTAATTGATAATTTTAATGATTTAGAAATCTGGCAAGAAAAATTCCCACCAAATAGTTATCTATTTTATGGGTTTGTCATTGGTAATATGGTAGATGTTACAGAAGATCAAGCCATATCCAACATTAAGGCTTCTTTAATAGCTAATAATAAACAGGAAAAAGATTTATTTATAAATAATTTTCAAGAGGTTTTTAAGAGTCTTTTAAATGTTAGCGATTTACAGGTTGGCTTTTCAATATTTAACAAAGAAGACACATCATTAATTAAAGTTTATGATGCGAAAATAAATAGCTTTTTGCTTCAAAAAGATGATTCTCAATGTTGCACTAGTCTCTTTTGTAGCCATTCATTTCACAGCCTAATAAAGGATAAAAACTATTATTCTATTTCAAATGTCTCAGATGCCTTTAGACTATCTTATGGAGACTCACCACAATTAAGTATTTTACATAGCCAAGGTATAGAAAGCGCTATATTTGCACCAATATCGCATGAAGGGCAATTGTTAGGTATATTAGAGCTAGTGTCTAAAAAACCATTTGAATTAAATAGTTTTAAAGCCTATAAGCTGGAAGATGTAATGCCATACATACGTTTAGCAGTAAAAAGATCACAAGAAGAAGAGCAAAATCAAATTCAAGCTATAATTCAAAAAGAATGTACTTCAATACACCCAAGTGTACAATGGAAATTTGAAAGCGCAGCTAGGCATTACATGTATGAGACTCAACATCACAATGTAAAAGCTCGTTTCAAAAAAATAAATTTTAAAAATGTATTTCCGCTTTTTGGACAATCAGATATTGTAGGATCTTCTAAAGAAAGAAATGAAGCAACAAAAAAAGATTTATTACTACAATTAAAACTCATTAAGCAAACTATAATTTTAATAGTAGAGATTGTAGAAAATTCAGCTTTAAAAAACACACTAAGTCAATTAAATCATTTTGAAAAAGAACTCAATGAAGATATTCAGGTAAATACAGAGCGGGATTTTCAATTATTTTTTAAAAATGAGATAGAACCGTTATTTGATAGTCAAAAAAATAATCATAAAAACACCACATCATATGTCGATAGATATTACGAAAAATTAGATCCAGAATTAAAAACAATTTATTATTACCGAAAGAATTTTGATGAGAGCGTTTCTGCAATAAACGAAGATATTACCAAGGTAATAGACATAAGGCAATTAGGCGCACAAAAAGATTATCCTCATTATTTTGACCGCTATAAAACCGATGGTGTAGAACATAATATGTATATAGGTGAAGCTATAACGAAAGAGGACTCTTTTAAAACAGAACATTTGTACAATCTTAGGTTATGGCAACTTCAAACCATGTGTGAGATTGAAACCACTATAGAAAAAAATAATGATGCGTACCCTATGGCACTACAAATAGCATCGATGATTTTAGTATTTAATCAACCCATATCTATAAATTTTAGATTTGATGAAAAACAATTTGATGTAGATGGTGCTTATAACGCCAGTTACGAAGTTGTAAAAAAACGAATTGATAAAGCTTGTATAAAAGGAACAGAAGAACGTGTCACTCAGGCAGGTAAAATATCAATAATGTATGCTCAAGATGATGACGCAGAAGAATATAAAAAATACATCAATTTCTTGCAGAGCAAATCATTTTTAAATAACGACCTTGAGTTTTTAGAGCTTGAAAACCTACAAGGGATAACTGGTCTAAAAGCACTTAGAGTAGGTGTAAATTACAAACTAAAAGTGCCTAAAAAATATTTTTCATATAACGACTTTCAAGAGCTCCATTAAATTGAAATTATTTTACAGGAGCAACCTGTTCAGTAGCATCTGGTTTTAAAACATCTTCAATATCTGCTGTAGGATGTGTTTTAACGGCATAAGCAAAAGCAAATAACGATGTGATTATTCCAACCATGAAAACCGTGTAGGTTACTCTTAAAATTCTGTACTTTCTGTCTAAAACCTTTCCTAGAAAATATAAATCTTTAGTTAATGAAGAGTAGATGTAATCCCTATCTTGTATCAATTCTGAAATGGCCCACTCATAATCCTCTAACTTCATTCTATGAAAATTACCGAAAAAGGTTAAGTTAACATCTTTATTTCTTACATCTTCTTTAGTAAATTCCCCACGCGTAACATTAGGCCTGGTTGCAATTATAGATAAAACCATAGATACAACGCAGAATAAAGTAAAAATAACAGTGGGTAAGGTTAAATATGGATTAGTATCTAGTTTAGATATTAAATTGGCTAAAACTACTGAAATGATTATGGCATTTACTGAAAGTAAAATATTTGCTTTTGTATCTGCAATATCACTTAGTTTAATGTGGTTTTTTAAAGTTATCCTATAAAAAGACTGAATACCTCTATCAGGACTTTCATCCTTATACTTTGTTTTTAATTTAGCTTTTATTTTTTCGGTTTCAATTTTAGATTTACGCTTTTTCTTAGTTTTAATGAGAGAGCCAAGATTTTTTTCTTTACGTTTTTCCCAATTTTTTAAGGCATAATCTGTATAAAATTGATGCTTGTTGGCAAGTACATCTATATTTTCTGTAAGCCATTCTGTAGGCGAATATTTTTTTATGTTTTGTATTTCTAGTTCTTTTCTTAAAAATTCGCTAGCCTCTTCAAAATATTTCTTCCCAAAATGAGAAGCATCTGCATCTCTTATTATCTTTTCTAATTCAGAATTTGGAGAATCTTTAAATTTTGTAGCCATAATACATTTGTTTATGGCTTCAATTTTATCTTCAGCAACATTTTGTGATTTTAAAAACTGAGTAGCAATTTTTACACTTTCCTCCTCGTGACCTTCTCGGCATTTTGTGTAACCCGTATCATGCAACCAAGACGCAAGAATAACGATTTCTGCATCATTAACATTAATTTTAGAATTTTCAATTATTTCTTTGGTACTTTTAACCACACGTTTAGTATGGGTGTAATTATGATAGATAAAAGAATTGTCAAGTTCATTCTTAAATAACTCAAAAACGAAATCTTCAGTTTTTTTTATTAGGTCAGTTTTCATAAGATAAATTTAAAGGATTGAAGTTAATAAATAAACTAACAGTAACCACGACTATGAGAAAAAATAACATAATTCTAACACTTCTAGCAGTGTTTTTATTTTCAGCATGTGCAACGTATAAGGAGCAATATAAAGATGAGGATAATAAAATAGAAAATCTACCAACAGATAAACCAATACAAACTTTTTATTTAATTGGAGATGCAGGAAAGTCTCCAGTAAATGGTATGTCTAAAGGCTTGACTATTTTAGACGAGCATATTAAAGATAAATCTACCAAAAAAGATTACATGATTTTTTTAGGAGACAACATCTATCCAGCTGGTTTGCCTAAGAAAGACGAAGCTGGCAGAGATAATGCAGTTAATGCATTAGAAGGTCAAATTAAGGCGACCAAAAACTTTAAAGGAGAAGTTGTTTTTATACCTGGTAATCACGATTGGTATTCTAACGGTTTGCAAGGTTTGGATCGAGAAGAAGATTATATAGACGATGCTCTTGGTAAAAACACGTTTCAACCTGAGAAAGGATGTCCTTTAGTTAGTTTGGACGTTAGTAAAGATGTACAGTTAATTATAATCGATTCTCAATGGTATCTAGAAGACTGGAATGAACATCCAACCATAAATGATGAATGCGAAATTAAAACGAGAGATCGTTTTTTTGAGGAGTTGGAAGGCGAATTGAAAAAAGCTCAAAATAAGACAGTCTTATTTGCAATGCATCATCCTATGAAGACTAATGGAGTTCATGGAGGTTTTTATGCAGCAAAAAAACATTTATATCCCTTACAGAAAAAAATTCCGATGCCAATATTAGCATCTTTAGTTACACAAATAAGAACGCAAGGAGGAGTTTCAATTCAAGACAGGTATAACGAACGTTATAATGAATTGATGAACCGTATTGAAACTATGGCGTTGGAATATAATAACGTCGTTTTTGCTTCAGGTCATGAACATACATTACAATACATTGAAGAAGAAGGTATAAAACAAATTGTTTCAGGATCTGGTGCTAAAGAGTCTTTTGCGGCATTGTCTAACAATGGTTTATTTAGTTCTGGTAAACAAGGGTTTGTAGAATTTAATATTTATAAAAACGGTGAGGCTTTTGTAAGTTATTATGCAGAAGTTGCGGGAAAAAAAGAGTTGCTTTTTCAAAAGAAAGTATTAGAAAGTAGAAAGACATTCGACTTGTCTACCCTAAACGATACTTTTCCTCAAAAAATAGAAGCCTCAGTTTATACTAAAAGTGAAACTGATAAGTCGAGTGTTTATGAATCTTTATTGGGTGATCGTTACAGAGAAATGTATAGTAAAAAAATTACAGTACCTGTAGCGACTTTAGATACACTTTATGGTGGATTAGAAATTGTTAGAAAAGGAGGCGGACATCAAACTAGATCATTACGACTAAAAACTAAAGATGGAAGAGAGTTAAATATGAGAGCACTGCGTAAAAGTGCAACACAATATTTACAGACCGTAGTCTTTAAAGAAAATTATATTGAAGATCAGTTTACACAAACAAAAGTAGAAGATTTGGTCTTAGATTTTTACACAGCAGCTCATCCTTATGCGTTTTTAGCAATACCAGATTTGTCTGATGCCGCTAAGGTTTACCACACCAACCCGAAGCTTTATTACATTCCAAAGCATAAATATTTAGGAGAATACAATGCTGAATATGGCGGCGAGCTTTATATGATAGAAGAGCGTCCAGAAGAAAACTATACTAACGAACGTAACTTTGGCTATGCAGACGATATCGAAAGTACTCATGATATTATAGAAAAAATACGTGAAGACGAAAAGTATAAAATTGATGAAAATTCTTATATAAGAGCGCGATTATTTGATATGCTAATTGGAGATTGGGACAGACATCAAGATCAATGGAGATGGGCTCAGTTTGACCAAAAGAATGGAGACAAACTTTTTAAACCCATCCCAAGAGATAGAGACCAAGTGTTTGCAAATTTTGATGGAGCATTGTTAGATATTTTAAGAGTAATTTCTGGTTCTACTAAGCAATTGCAAGTTTATGACGGCGAATTAAAAGACATTAAATGGATGAATTCTGCTGGTATTAAATTGGATAAAGTTTTAATTCAGCAGTCTGAAAAAGACGCATGGTTAAAACAAGCTAAATTTTTACAAGAAAATGTTACCGATGAAGTTATAGAAACCGCATTTTCAAAATTACCTGAAGGAGCACAAGATAAAAATATTGATGAAATTAAAGGATATTTAAAGGAACGTCGTTCTAATATGATAGATATTGCATCTAGATATTATAATTATTTAAATGAACTGGTTATTGTTACAGGTACAGATAAAGACGATTATTTTGAAATTACAAGATCAGGAAATAAAGAAACTAATATTAAAATATTTAGGATTAAAGATGGTAAAAAGGCAGACACGCTTTTAAACAGAACATTTAATAAAGAAATTACGAAAGAAATATGGGTCTATGGTTTAGATGATGATGATGTTTTTGAAGTAAAAGGTAATGCTAAAAATCCAATTTTCACTAGAATTATTGGAGGTCAGAATAATGATATCTATAAAATTAAAAACGGTAAGAGAACTCGAGTTTATGACCATAAATCTAAACCAAATACTATAGAAGAAAGTAAAGGAGGACAAATTGTTTTAACCGATATTTATAATAATAACTTGTTCGATTTTAATAAAGGGATTGTTAAAACAAATGTGATTGCACCAAGTGTCGGGTTTAATCCAGATGATGGAGTTAAATTAGGAATTTTTAATACGTATACGGTAAAAGGTTTTAAACGAAACCCATATTCTCAACAGCATAAGTTTAATGCAGGGTACTTTTTTGCCACACAAGGATTTAGTATTAATTACGATGGAGAATTTGCTAATATTATAAAAGACTGGAACTTTCATATTGGAGGTAAAATAACCAGTGCAAATTTTACAAATAACTTTTTCGGATTTGGTAATGAAACTGAAAATCCTTTAAATTTTGATGATGATTTAGATTTTGATTTTAACCGAGTTAAAATGAGTATTTATCACTTATCATTAGGTTTTGTTAGAAAAGGAGATTTTGGTAGTGATTTTGGTTTAAAAGTATTTGGAGAAGGTATTCAAATTGAAGATACCAACGATAGATTTATTAATCTTGTAGAACCAGATAATGATTCTGAGCTTTACGAAAGACGTTATTTCGCAGGAGCAGAAGCTAACTTTTTGTATGCAGGTTACGATAGTAAAATTAACCCTACAAGAGGTATGTTTTTTGAGCTTGAAATAGGTGGTAAAACAGAGCCAGAACGTACGGAAGGTACTTATGGTTATTTAAACTCAGATCTTACATTTTATAATGCTTTAGTAACCAATAGAAAATTAGTTTTAAAAACAAAATTAAACACTCAAATTAGAGTAGGAAATGAATATTTGTTTTACCAAGCGGCAAACATTGGAGGTAATAATGGTTTAAGAGGTTTTAGAACAGAGCGTTTTACAGGTCAGTACGGTTTAGTAGGTAATGCAGATGTACGATACAGTTTTGAACCTTTAAAAACAAAAACACTGCCATTACAGTTTGGGGTTTTTGCGGGAGGAGACGTTGGTCGTGTTTGGGTTAGAAGTGAAGAATCAGATAAATGGCACAACTCTTATGGTGGAGGTTTCTGGGTAACAGCAGCGGAGTCTCTAAGTGGAACGTTTAATTTATTCAACAGTGTCGATGGTTTAAGATTCTCCTTTGGTTTTGGAGTAAATTTTTAAGCATGTTAAAAATTGGACATAGAGGTGCAAAAGCTTACATAGCCGAAAACACTTTGGAATCTATAACGAAAGCATTTAGCTTAGGTGTTAATGCAATTGAAATAGATGTTCATAAATGTGCAACTGGAGAAATTGTGGTTTTTCATGATTTTACATTAAATAGAATGACAAATGGAAATGGAGAATTAGCTTCATTTCCATTTTCGTATTTAAAAACCCTTCGTGTAGATAATCAATTTTTAATACCAACATTGCAAGATGTGTTAGATGTAATCCCCGATAAAGGGTTAATTAATATAGAATTAAAAGGTAGAAGCACAGCAGCTGGAGTCGCTAAAATTATTGGAGATTATATCAAATCTGGTAGGTTAGATAATGAACAAATTATAGTTTCTAGTTTTCAAAAAACAGAACTTCAAGACATAGCTAAATTAAATCCAGAACTTCAACTAGCTGTTTTAACTCAAGCAAGTGTTACAGAAGCATTATCTTTCGCCAAAGAAATAAACGCTTTTGCCATACATCCAAATTACACTTTACTAACCAGAGCAAATGTTTTAAAAGCTAAAAACTTAGGTTTAAAAGTTATCACATGGACGGTAAATGATCCTAATGATATAGAAAACATCAAAGATTTAGAAGTTGACGGTATAATAAGCGACTATCCAGATAGATTATGAAAACTTATGATATTATAATTATTGGTGGAGGAGCTTCAGGCTTTTTTACTGCTATAAATACCGCACAAAATTTTCCACAATTAAAAATAGCTATTTTAGAACGCGGTAAAGACGTATTAGGAAAAGTAAAAATCTCTGGTGGTGGTAGGTGTAATGTAACCCATGCAGAGTTTATTCCTAAAGACTTAACCTATAATTATCCAAGAGGAGAAAAAGAACTTCTAGGACCATTTCATACATTTATGACAGGAGATACGATGTCTTGGTTTGAAGAGCGAGGAGTTGCACTTAAGATTGAAGAAGACGGAAGAATTTTCCCAGAATCAAATACTTCGCAAACCATTATAGATTGTTTTATTTCTGAAGCTGAAAAGTTTAATGTAGATATTTTAACCAACCAGTCGGTAACACTGTTTTCTCAGGTAGCTGATGGCTGGCAAGTTTCAACAAAAACGGATGAATTTTCATGTAATAAATTAGTTATGGCTACAGGAAGTAATCCTAAAATCTGGAATTTACTTAAAACTCAAGGTTACCAAATAGTACCACCAGTACCATCGCTATTTACCTTTAATTGTGATGATGTACGTATAAAAAATATACCAGGAGTGGTTGCTCAAGACGTTCAAGTAGAGGTATTGGGAACTAATTTATCATCTTCAGGGCCATTATTATTTACTCACTGGGGATTTAGTGCGCCTTCCATTTTAAAATTATCAGCCTATGGCGCTTTAGAACTTGCGGCAGTTAAGTATAAGTTTAACATAAAAATCAATTTTATAAACCAGACTTACCTGCAGACCTTAAATCAACTTATGAGCTTTAAACACGAGTTGGGAAAAAAAACCATTTTAAAATTTGCACAATTTGAGCTGCCAAAACGCTTATGGAAAACATTGGTCTTGCATGCTGAAATTGGAGAACTAGTAACTTGGGCAGATGTTAATAAAGCAGCTTTAGAAGCATTAGCACAACAGCTTACATCAGCTGTATTTCAAATAAATGGTAAAAGTACTTTTAAAGAAGAATTTGTTACAGCTGGTGGTATCGATTTAAAAGAGGTTAATTTTAAAACGTTTGAATCCAAGCAACATAAGAATCTTTATTTTGCAGGGGAAATATTAAACATAGATGGTGTAACCGGCGGATTTAATTTCCAGAATGCCTGGACCAGCGGTTTCATAATTGCAAAACAATTAGGTGAATAGTTAATTATTCAATATATCGGATACAATCCCAAGACATTTCAAAAGCATCATTAATTTGCTGCTCATCCATAACTAGTTCCTCTCGAAGTCTAATTTTAGAAATAGCAATTAAGTTTCCAAAACCCATTTGCATTAAAAGTTTAAGTTCAACATTTTTTAAATGCTTCTCGTTAATACCTTGCATCATGAATTCTTTTAACCCACGGTAATGCACTACATTTTTATCCACTTCCTCATTATCTATTACCGGAGGTATAGCGACATTGTCCATAAAGAAAAAAGCAGAAGGATTAGCAATAAAATAATTATAAAAATTTAACCATAATTGGTGATACTGCTCTTTGTAGGGTTTTGAAATGTCACGATTTAAAACAAGCATTTTAGCCAAATCTTGTACTATTATGGAGTACAGCTCTTTTACAATATCTTCTTTTGTGTCGTAATAGTGATATATAGTTCCTACGGCAACATTGGCTTCTTTTGCAACTTTTGAAATTGGTGTTGCATTTAATCCATTTTTCGCAGAAAGTTCAAGCATTGTTAATAATATTCGCTGCTTTTTGTCCATTTTTATTATGTAATTCTTATTGTTGGTGTGAATCTTATTGCAAAATTAATACTTTAAAATTAATTAAGCTGTAGTGTGATGTTAAAAGTTATGCGAAATACCATTATATTTGAGTTTTAAATAAAAAAGCATGAACTCTGATCAATTTAAAGCAACTTACAATGCTGATCAAATTCCAAATGGAGAAGTAACTTATCAATCACCAAGTAATATTGCTTTGGTTAAATATTGGGGTAAAAAAAAGCATCAAATTCCAGAAAATCCGTCCATAAGCTTTACCCTTAATCATTGTAAAACCATAACAAAATTAAGCTATTCAAAACGAGAAACACAAGACGAAAAATTCTCATTTGATGTCTTGCTTGATGGTAAAGAAAACGTCGATTTTAAACCCAAAATAGAAACGTTTTTTAATAGAATAGAGGCATATATTCCTTTTTTAAAAGAGTTTCATTTTAATATTATAACAGAAAACACATTTCCCCACAGTTCTGGAATTGCTTCTTCAGCATCAGGATTAAGTGCTTTAGCTTCTTGTTTAATGGATATAGAGTCTCAAGTTTTAAATTTAAGCGAAGCAGAGCGCATAAAAAAAACATCATTTTTAGCACGTTTAGGTTCGGGAAGTGCTTGTCGTAGTCTTGAAGGTGAATTAGTGGTTTGGGGAAAAACAGAAAGCATTAAAGATAGTAATGATTTATTTGGTGTTAAATTTCCCTTTAAGGTACATGACCATTTTAAAAATTATCAGGATACTATTTTATTAGTAGATAAGGGAGAAAAGCAAGTTAGTAGTACAGTTGGGCATAACTTAATGCACGGTCATGACTATGCCGAGACTCGATTTAAACAAGCGCATAAAAATTTAACCGATATAACCGCTATATTACAAAATGGTAACTTAGAAGCTTTTGTAGAACTTGTAGAAAGCGAAGCGCTAACCTTACATGCTATGATGATGACAAGTAGACCATATTATATATTAATGAAGCCAAATACCTTGGAAATTATAAATAAAATATGGGCTTATAGAGCGGCTACAAATTCTCATGTGTGTTTCACTTTGGATGCTGGAGCAAATGTACATGTGCTCTATCCTGAAAATGAGAAGGCAGCTGTCCTAGAATTCATTAAGACTGAGTTAGTTGCATATTGCCAAAATGGACATTATATTTGCGACCAAATTGGCTTGGGTGCAGATATAGTATAAAATAAAGTCGTATCTTAGTTAATAATTTGAGTATTTAATTTATATCGTCATGAAAGGACCATTATTTTATTCTAAAATTTTATTATTTGGAGAGTATGGAATTATAAAAGATTCTAAAGGGCTTTCTATACCTTATAATTTTTATAATGGGGCGCTAAAAAGTGATGATAATTTAACACCACAAGCAAAATCTTCTAACGAAAGTTTATTAAGATTTGCAACCTATTTAGAGCAAATCGATGCTGATATCGTATCATTTAATATTGAAGAATTAAAAAGTGATGTAGCTGCAGGTATGTATTTTGACTCATCTATTCCTCAAGGTTACGGTGTGGGTAGTTCAGGAGCTTTAGTAGCTGCTATTTACGATAAATACGCGTATGATAAAATTACCGTTTTAGAGAATTTAACTAGAGAAAAACTATTAAAACTTAAAGCCATTTTTTCCGAAATGGAATCTTTTTTCCATGGAAAATCTTCAGGATTAGACCCATTAAATAGTTATTTAAGTTTACCAATTTTAATTAATTCCAGAGATCATATAGAAGCTACAGGAATTCCAGCACAACTGGCAACCGGAAAAGGTGGTGTATTTTTATTGGATAGTGGTATGGTTGGAGAAACTGCACCAATGGTAAGTATTTTTATGGAGAACATGAAACAAGTTGGTTTTCGTAAAATGCTTAAAAATAAGTTTATTAAATATACGGATGCTTGTGTAGATGATTTTTTAAAAGGAGATATCAAATCTTTATTTAAAAACACAAAACAGTTATCTACTGTAGCGCTAAGTCATTTTAAGCCAATGATTCCTCAGCAATTTCATGAATTATGGCAAAAAGGGATTGAAACTAACGACTACTATTTAAAACTATGTGGTTCTGGTGGCGGTGGTTACATTCTAGGTTTTACAGAAGATCTTGAAAAAGCAAAGCAATCTCTTAAGGATCATAAATTAGAAGTAGTATATAACTTCTAAACGAAACCTAACATATCCTATTTTTCTTATGTTTAGTAGAAAACAGAAACATGTTGTACTAAAATTTTTTAGTATGTTTTCTGTTATTCGAGGCTATAATATCCTTTTAATTCTTCTAGCCCAATATTTGGCAGCACTCTTTATTTTTGCTCCAGAGCTTAGTCTTAAAGACGTGGTGTTAGATCCCAAACTTTTTATGCTCATTCTAGCATGTGCAGCAAGTATTGCTGGAGGTTATATTATTAATAATTTTTACGATAGTGAGAAGGATTTAATTAATCGTCCAAATAAAAGTATGCTGGATAAGTTGGTAAGTCAAAACACGAAATTATCATTTTACTTTGTGTTAAATTTCTCTGCCATAATTATGGCAAGTTATGTTTCATTCCGTGCGGTTTGTTTTTTTTCAATATATATATTCTTTATCTGGTTTTATTCACATAAACTAAAACGCTACACGTTTATAGGTAATATTATTTCTGCATTACTTACAATTACGCCATTTTTTATACTATTTATCTATTATAAGAACTTTACCAGCGTTATTTTTTTACATGCGGTTTATTTGTTTCTTTTAATCTTAATACGGGAACTTGTAAAAGATTTAGAAAACATAAAAGGCGATTTAACTTTAAATTACAAAACTATTCCTATTGTGTATGGCGTAACACATTCTAAGCTACTAATTAGTTTTCTAGTTTTTTTTACAGGAGTAACAATTTATTTTATTCTCAAATATCATGATTTGGGATATATGCTATACTATTTCTATTTAAGCTTTTTCTTGCTTAGTATTTTTATACTTCTTTTATGGTTAGTACAATCAAAAAAATACATGCTAGGATTACATAACCTCATAAAATTTATTATTTTTTGTGGTGTAGTAAGTATTGTTTTAATAGATGTTTCTAGGATACAATCTTACCTAACATAGTTATTTTTTCAATAAAAGATATTAAAACCTAGCTTTCAGATTAAGAATTAGGATTTAAGTCTATCTTTGTACAAAATTTATTAAAATGGCAAAAAACAGAAATGATAATAGAAAATCGACAGGTGCCAATAAACCGAAGCCTAAAAGTCGTTATTCCAATGCAAAAGCACCTGTAAAACCTGCTGTTAAATCAGAACAAAAACCAGTTAAAAAAGCAACGTCTGGAAACAAGGACGAAATGCGCTTAAATAAATATATAGCCAATTCTGGTATTTGTTCACGTAGGGATGCAGACCAGTATATTGCTATGGGACTTGTAACCGTTAATGGTAAAATTATTAACGAAATGGGTTACAAAGTAAAGCTAAGTGATGAGGTGCGTTACGATGGTGCAAGAATTAACCCAGAAAAGAAGGCCTATGTGCTTTTAAATAAACCTAAAGGTTTTGCAACTACTACTAGTGAAGGTAAAGGTAAAACTATAATGGATTTAGTTGCAAATGCAACAAGCTCTAGAATAAAACCTATTGGTCGTTTAGGTAGAGGCTCTACAGGTTTAATTTTATTGACTAATGATGAAACAGTTCATAACCGATTTACAAATTCTAATAAAGGTGTACCGCGTTTATTTCAAATTGAATTAGACAGAAGTTTAAAATTTGAAGATTTTAAAGCGATACAAGAAGGCTTTAGAGATGAAGGAAAGTTAATTACAGTTGAAGAAATTAGCTATATCGACAACTCTTCAAAAAACATGATTGGCCTAAAAATTAAAAACACAGGAAATTCTATTTTACACACCATTTTTGGTCATTTCAAATATGAAATTGCTAAGGTAGATTGTGTGGCTATAGGACACCTTACTAAAAAGGATTTACCTAGAGGACACTGGAAACACTTAACAGCGCAAGAGCTTAATCTTTTAATGATGATATAATTAAAAGCCGAAACGTCTATGTTTCGGCTTTTTTTATGGCACTACTTTATAAGTGTAAGTTGCAAGATACGTGTCATTATACAGTAAATGCACATCGTAAAACCCTGTGTGTTCAAAACGATAACTTAAAACAGTTGTTTCATTTCTAATATCTATTTCTGGATAAATTTTCGTCACTTGAACGCCATCATCTAACTGAAAAACTAGAGATTTGGAGTCTATAGGTATTTTAAATTTGTAACTAAACTTACCGGTTTCGCTAATATTAATATTGGTATGGAACTTATGTAGTCGTGCTGGTTCTTCAATAAAAATAAACCCATCTCTATAAAATAATGGCGCTGCTAAAAATGACTGAAATGTAAAAGTTTCATTACCAATTAATTGCCATTTTAAATCTATTGGAAAATGGTTTGTTTTAAATAATTGAGGATGCGCTAAAAAATACCCATCACTATAATCAAACTCAAATTCAAAAGTGATTGGGTTTTGCTTACCGCTAGCCCATGTGGCGTCTACTAGATACCATTTTTCATTTAAGTAAACACTATTCCAGCTGTGATTTGGTTTAGAGTTTTTATTTAAGTTGGTGTAAGCTGTTCTTCCAAAACCATGTATCACTTCTACACGTAAACCTGCTAATTCACAAAGGTCTTTTAATAAAAATGCATAACCACTGCAGATAGTTTGTTTTCGTTTTAGTAAGTTCTGGTAGAGCTTCTTTTTAATCTTGGCATTCCATTGCTCTAATTTCTCAGTTTTATTTTTAAATCTACTTCTTTTACTTTCATTTAAATCCCACAAATTATAATCGTTGGAAACTGAAATGCAAACCCATTTATAAATAGCCCTGAATTTTTCAACATCGGTCGCTAAGCCTTTTGTTAGCTTATAAGTTAATTCTGGTAAATTCTTTAAAGACTCATCTTTATGGGTCAATGCTATGCGATCTGCCTTATCAAATGAGATGTGTTTAAAGTCAGATTGTTGAGCTTGCAACCGACCCAAGCCTATTAAGAGAATTATAGTAAAGATGAGTTTCATAGTAATATTTTATTTGCGTTTAGACTTAAAGGGTAAGCCTCTATCCAGTGCAGTTAATACAATTTCGGTAGATTCAAGCTCCATTTTTGGATTAATAACCAAGGTGTCACTTGTCACTTTAACTTCTTTTTTTTCGTACCCTAGGTAGCTGAAAACTAAGATGTCACCCACCGCTAGTGGTTTAGGAAATGTATAATTACCAGAATCATCACTTACAACACCAATACTACTACCTTTTAAATAAATACTGGTTCCGGGAAGGAAGCCTTCACTGTCTGTTACTTGTCCCTTAATTACTAAAGAGTTTTTTGTAGATGGCTCCGGACTCTCTTGCGCATTAGAGAATTGAATAGCCATACCGAATACTAAAAGCATAAGGGTTTTTTTAAATTGAATTAAGCGTGTTTGAGTTTTCATAATGTTTAATTTATTAGTTAATAGGATTTAAAACTAACTCTAAGCAGAAGGATTTAAAAGTGATAATGAGTGTGTAAGCCCTTTTAAATAGTGTGTTGCACTTTTAAAGGAGTAAAGTAAAATAGTAGAATGTTAAATTTTTGTTAAATAGAATTTTGCATCATTTTTTAGTTTTCATTTGTACTGCATTTAGCTGAACATTTTTGAACACTGTTTCTATGTTCGGGCAATTGGAAATGTGGAAGTCATTTTCAAAAGCAGCTTACCGTTTAAGCAACCGAATTTTAAAGCTAACTTCCGCTTTTACGACCATATATGCTAGCCAGCATGTATATGCGTTTGCACCTACAAGTGAACGCATCATTCAAATCTGATTTTTTTATTATTTAATGGTTATTTAACAGAGAATATACCTGTTTTTTAAATTAAGATTAATAATTTTATCAGAATGAACACGAAATATATCGACTTAATCAGTCAAACCTATGATTTTCCCCAAGAGGAATTTACACTTGAGAATAACAAACTAAACTTTCATGATATTGATTTAATGGAATTAGTAGAAGAATATGGTGCACCCTTAAAGTTTACCTATTTACCTCAAATTTCTAAAAACATTAATCGTGCAAAAACATGGTTTAGCGATGCTATAAAAAAACATGATTATAAAGGAACTTACAATTATTGCTATTGTACAAAAAGTTCTCATTTTAAACATGTTTTAAATGAAGCTTTAAAAAATGATATCCATATTGAAACCTCTTCGGCATTTGATATCGATATTGTAGAAAACTTAAAGAAAGAAGGAAAGATAACCAATGAGACTTACGTTATTAGTAACGGTTTTAAGCGTGCACAATATGTTACAAACATTGCGCGACTAATTAATAACGGTCAGAAAAACTGTATTCCTATTATAGATAATTATGAAGAAATTGATTTGCTTTCCGAGCAGATTGATGATACATTTAAAATTGGAATTCGTATTGCATCGGAAGAAGAACCAAAATTTGAGTTTTATACATCTCGTTTAGGGATAGGTTATAAAAACATTGTTCCTTTTTTTAATAAGCAAATTAAAGACAATCCTAAAGTAGAGCTTAAAATGCTTCACTTTTTTATAAATACTGGTATTCGTGATACAGCATATTACTGGAATGAGCTTTTAAAATGTTTAAAAGTATACACCAGTCTTAAAAAGATTTGTCCAAGTTTGGATAGTTTAAATATTGGTGGTGGATTTCCTATTAAAAACTCGTTGTTATTCGATTTTGAATACGATTATTTAGTAGATGAAATCGTTAATCAAATAAAAATTACCTGCGAAAATGAAGAGGTAGATGTTCCAAACATTTTTACAGAGTTTGGAAGTTTTACTGTAGGTGAGAGTGGCGGCGCTATTTATGAAATTTTATATCAGAAACAACAAAACGATCGTGAGAAGTGGAATATGATTAATTCCTCTTTTATCACAACTTTACCAGATACATGGGCTATTAATAAACGCTTTATTATGCTAGCCTTAAACCGCTGGAACGAATCTTATGAGCGTGTATTATTAGGTGGTTTAACTTGCGATAGTGACGATTATTACAATAGTGAACAAAACATGAACGCTATTTATTTACCTAAATATAATAAAGATAAACCTTTATATATAGGCTTTTTTAATACAGGAGCTTATCAGGAAACCATTGGTGGATATGGCGGGTTACAGCACTGCTTAATCCCAACACCAAAGCACATTTTAATCGATAAAGATGAAAATGGAAATTTAGTAAAAACAGTATTTAACGAACAACAAAAAAGTGAAGACTTACTTAAAATTTTAGGTTATGCAAACTAACAACTATGCAGGAATTCCAGATGAATTCGCAAAATTAGAGCAGGCAAAAATTGTATTAATTCCTGTGCCTTATGACGGGACAAGCACGTGGCAAAAAGGTGCCGATAAAGGTCCAGAAGCATTTTTAAATGCTTCAGAAAACATGGAACTTTACGATATTGAGACTGAGACTGAAGTTTACAAGCAAGGGGTTTATCTGGCAGATGCTGTTACTGAAGATGCTTCACCAGAAGCTATGGTAGAAGCTGTTCATGCTGCAACTAAAAAATATATTAAGAAAAATAAGTTTGTAACCATTTTTGGTGGAGAGCATTCAATTTCTATAGGCACTATTCGTGCTTTTAACGAAATGTATCCTAGCTTAACGGTTTTGCAATTAGATGCTCATGCCGATTTACGTAAAGAATATGATGGTTCTAAATGCAATCATGCGTGTGCTTTATATGAAGCAAGTCAGAATACAAATTTAATTCAAGTAGGAATCCGTTCTATGGACGTTATTGAAACCACGGTAATGGATAAAGATAAAACGTATTTCGCTCACGAAATGGCTTTAGACGATACTTGGATGGACTCTGCAATAGACCAGATGACAGAAAATGTATTTATTACCATAGATTTAGATGCTTTCGATCCTTCAATTTGTCCAGGAACAGGAACTCCTGAGCCAGGCGGAATGTTGTGGTACGAAACATTAGATTTCCTTAAGCAGGTTTTTGAAGAGAAAAATGTAGTAGGTTTTGATATAGTAGAATTATGCCCTAATAAAGTTGAAAAATCTTCAGACTTTTTAGCTGCTAAACTATACTACAAAATGTTAAGCTACAAGTTTCAAAATGATGCTGCAGGAGACGAATATGATAACGCATACGATAATACAAAACAAAAAAATAATAGCGCAAAATATAACGAAGACGATGAGTACTAAAGGACCAATTTCACAATTTATAGAACACCATTATTTACACTTTAATGCAGCTGCTTTGGTAGATGCGGCTAAAGGATACGAAGCACAATTAGCTAATGGCGCTAAAATGTTAGTATCTCTGGCTGGAGCAATGAGTACTGCAGAATTAGGTAAAAGTTTTGCTGAAATGATTCGTCAGGACAAAGTGCAAATTATTTCTTGTACCGGAGCCAATTTGGAAGAAGACATTATGAATTTAGTTGCACATTCGCACTACAAGCGTGTGCCAAACTATAGAGATTTAACAGCACAAGACGAATGGGATTTATTAGAAAAAGGTTTAAATAGAGTAACAGACACGTGTATACCTGAAGAAGAAGCGTTTCGTCGTTTGCAAAAACACATTGTAAAAATTTGGAAAGATGCCGAAGCTAAAGGCGAACGTTATTTGCCACATGAATACATGTATAAAATGCTATTATCTGGCGTTTTAGAAGAGTATTACGAGATTGATTTAAAAGATTCTTGGATGTATGCTGCTGCAGAAAAAAACTTACCAATTATCTGCCCAGGTTGGGAAGATAGTACAATGGGTAATATTTTTGCAAGTTATGTCCTTAAAGGAGAGCTTAAAGCAAGTACCATGAAGTCAGGTATTGAATACATGACATTTTTAGCAGACTGGTACACCAATAATTCTCAAAAAGGGATTGGTTTCTTCCAGATTGGAGGAGGAATTGCGGGAGATTTTCCAATCTGTGTGGTGCCAATGTTATATCAAGATATGGAACGTGAAGACACGCCATTCTGGAGTTACTTCTGTCAAATTTCGGACTCTACAACCAGTTATGGGTCGTATTCTGGAGCTGTACCAAACGAAAAAATTACATGGGGTAAATTAGATATTGATACACCTAAATTTATAGTGGAAAGCGATGCTACTATTGTAGCGCCGTTAATTTTTGCTTATATTTTAAATCAATAATGGACGAGCATAAAATTGAAAATATCGAATTAAAATACCTTACGGTAGAAGATTTTGAAGAGCTTAAATCGGCAACTTTAGAGTCTTATGGTGGTGTATTGGATTCGTATTGGAAAAAACATCATATAGAGCGCTTAACTACTATTTTTCCTAAAGGTCAAGTTGTTATAAAAATTGATGGTGTTATTGCTGGTTGTGCCCTTTCTCTTATTGTAGATTATGATAAAGTAGAGGACAACCATACTTATGCAGATATTATTAAAGGTGATAAGTTTGTAAACCACGACCCAAACGGAGATATCATGTACGGTATTGATGTTTTTATAAAACCAGAATTTAGAGGCTTACGTTTAGGAAGACGTTTATACGATTACCGTAAAGAGGTTTGTGAAGAATTAAATTTAAAAGGTATCGTATTTGGTGGTCGAATGCCTAATTACCATCAACATCAAAATGAATTAACGCCAAAGCAATATATTGAAAAAGTAAAACGTAAAGAGATTCACGATCCTGTTTTAAATTTTCAAATGTCTAACGACTTTCATCCGCTTAGAATTATAAAAGGCTATTTGCCCGGAGATTCAGCATCGAGTGAATACGCAGTGTTAATGGAATGGGATAATATTTACTACGCAAAAGTCAATAAAAAAGCGAGTACCGTTAAAACGGTGGTTCGTTTAGGACTTATACAGTGGCAAATGCGTACCTATAATAGTCTTGAGGAGTTAATGCAGCAGGTGGAATATTTTGTAGACAGTGTCGCAGCTTACCGCTCGGACTTTGCATTATTTCCAGAGTTTTTTAATGCGCCTTTAATGGCTAAATACAATCACTTACACGAGCCGGATGCTATTAGGCAACTTGCTAAATACACCAAAGAGATTGTAGATAAAATGCAACAACTGTCTATTTCCTATAACATCAATATTATTACTGGTAGTATGCCAGAATTAATAGATGATAAGTTGTATAATGTAGGTTATTTATGCCGAAGAGATGGTAGTTTGGAGCGTTATGAGAAAATTCATGTAACACCAGATGAAGCAAAAGTTTGGGGTATGCAACGTGGACATAAATTACAAACCTTTGAAACCGATGCAGGTAAAATAGGGATACTAATTTGTTACGATTCGGAGTTTCCGGAACTATCAAGGTTATTGTCCGATGAAGGTATGGATATTTTATTTGTACCGTTTTTAACAGACACTCAAAATGGATATTCTCGTGTGCGTTTATGTGCGCAAGCAAGAGCTGTAGAGAATGAATGTTACGTGGCAATTGCCGGAAGCGTTGGGAATTTACCAAATGTAAATAATATGGATATTCAATACGCGCAATCTGCCGTATTTACACCATGCGATTTTTCATTTCCAAGTAACGGTATTAAAGCAGAAGCAACAACAAATACAGAAATGATTTTAGTAGCCGATGTAGATATTAGTTTACTAAGAGAATTACATTCATTTGGAGCAGTAAAAAATTTAAAAGACAGACGTAAAGATGTTTACGATGTTATTAGAGTAAAAAAATAAAAAAGAATAGAAAAAGAATTATGGCATTAAGAAAAGGACCAGACAATTTAAAACGCGTTATCGTAGATTTTAAAAAATTGACGCCGGAAATACTAAAACTATTAGTAGATAAATACCCAGATGGTTATGATGAAGATCATATTATTGAGTTTAAAAATGCTCAAAACGAATGGGTAGAATGTGTTGAAGTGACTACGGAAGATACCAAGTATCTTGTAAAAGTAAGTACTAAATTAGTACAGACTATGGAGAATTACGACGAGGACGATTATGAAGACTTCGAAGAGGACGATCCAACTGCAGTGGTAGATCCAGAATTGACAGACGAAGACGATAATACGGGCGATTTTTAGTCATGCATCACGTTGTTGCTTATCAGGTAGCAAGCACTATTAATATTAAAGAAATAAAAAAGCAATTGTCTTGGCAATTGCTTTTTCAGGATAGTGACGAAGCGTTTTATACCATTTCAGAAAATGCATACGTGTATGTATTTCAATATGGAGTAGTTAGCTTTTTTAATGTTGAAGACAGCCAGATTCAAAGCATTATTAAAACTATACAACCAAGTTGTAACAATGTATTTAAAAACCCGCTGTTTGATGATATAGAGGTTTTTGTAGAAGAAAAGCAGCTTAAAGTAGGATTTGAAAAAATTATTATACCAAGTTTAGATCAGGACATGATTCGTTTAGTGATGCTAAACACGTCACAATCGGTTGCGCTAGATCGTTATGATGAAATTACAGAATCATTAATAATTGAAATTAATCAACACACCCGTTTTTTAGAAGAAAAAGGTAAGTTGGACATTTCAGGACATAAACTGAAAAAGTTTATTGGTAAGATTTTAAACATTAAAAATAGAATTTCAGAAAACCTGTACATTTTTGACTCACCAGACAGTACTTGGGATAATGAAATTTTAAACACGGTAAGTATAGAACTTAAAAAAACTTTCGACCTACAAAACCGTTACCGTTCTATACATGAGCGTATAGACATTATTAAAGAGAATTTAGAGCTTTTTAAGGATATTATGGACCATAAGGAGAGTAGTCGTCTCGAGTGGATTATAATCATCTTAATTGTAATTGAAGTATTTGACATGTTTGTGGAAAAAATAATAAAATTTATAGGGATTTAAAGACGTACATATCACGACCACGTGTTTACTATGTTTATATAGTTAACTAAAAGCATCTCGGACTTGTAGTGGTAAAACTCCGACCCGTAAAACATAAATTTTAGTATTTAAACACATAGCAACATGAAAACAATTTTAAAAGTAGTAATAATGACTTTAGTTATTGGTAGTCTGTTTTCTTTTACAGCACCAACTAGTTTACAAGATAAAGTAACCGTTACAGCGGTTTATGATGGTTTAGAAGATTATGGTTATAATTTTATTGTGACTAAAAATGGCGTTGAAAACACGATAACCTTCCAAGAAATTGACGAAACCATTTTAAAAACTTACGATTTAACGTCTCAGGAATTTGTAGGTAAAAGCTTTAAAGTAACCTATAACGTACTTACTGAAACGATGGAAGATGAATTTGGAAACGAAGAAGAAACCGAATTTTTAACGATTGTTTCTTTAGTAAAATTGTAACTTAGTTTAAGAATAGATAAGAAAAAACCACCTCAATAAAGGTGGTTTTTTGTTTAATGACCTGAAATGAAGTCATTTTTAATGTTTTGCATCCTTACTTTTTTGACGAAGTTAGTTTATAAAAATTTTTAAAAATAGAAGTGTATTATAAACCAAATGTAACTCCAATGTTTACACTTAAAATCTGATTTCTTATGATAACTGCAGAACCTTCTCCGTCTTCTATGTCGATTGCCCCAGTTTGTCCTCCAATTTCAAAAATTAAATTCATGTTTTCTTTTAACTTATACATCATTCCAATTGCGTAAGCACCACCAAAATCGGTTGATTTTACAGCGTCTTCGATGTTTAACTCTTCACCATTTTCAAATTCTGTTGTAGCAGAAGTTAGAAATCCTACGTAAAGTCCAAAATTTAAGTAACCTTTTAAATTTCCATTACCAAAATTCCATTCAGCCATAACAGGTAGAGTGATGTAATTAAGTTTTTCTTCAAACGACCCATCTTTCGCTTTAGAGCCTTTTCCGTCATATCTTAATTTTCCTTTTAGCGACCAATGTTCTGAAAAATTAATCTTAGCAATTGCTCCAACAGAAATTCGAGTTAGAGACTCGTTCTCATAATCGTCATCGCTAAAAGCATAGTTACTAAAGTTAACTCCAATTTCTGGACCTATTTCAAATTTTGAATCTTGAGCATTTGTAATAATAAAACATAAAATAAATAGAGGTAATAATAGTTTTTTCATTTTTTATAATTTGGTTATATGGTTAGTAAGCTAAATTTAATTTAACTTAAATATCGGGTAAAATATCTTCGGGCGAAATTAATTTAAATAAATTAAAATCTAAAACATAAAGTTTCAAGTTCTCACTTTTAGCATAGTGAAAGGTATTGGTCGCTTTAATATTACTTCCCAAATAAAAAGTAAATATACGGGCACATACTGTAAACATAGTACTATATAACTTTCTTTAAAATCTGGTTGAGAATAGGTATAATAACTAAGAAACACGGTAAAACTCCAAACAACAATATAACTGTAATTGGTAAATACACTTAACATAAGTAAAGTGGCTATGTACCATGGATGTATGGTTGTGCTGGTAAATAGGTAAAAACTTAGTACAAATAGTAAAGAGTGTATTAATGCTTTGGGCTCTGGGTTTTTTCTTAAAAAGCTAATCAATAAAGTCATCATGATTACTACTAAGGGTGTAATTTTACCAATAATTTGGATTTCGTTATAACCTCGAAACCAATAGCCTATTTCTCGAAACACATAATAAAAGCTGGCATTAAACTCAAAATTACCAAACCATAATCTAATGGTTGTCGCGTAATTAGTTATAAGTTCCTGAGATAAAAAAGGTAAAAAACTTAATAGGACAACACCTAAAACTAAGGTGTAAAAAGTGCACAATTGAACGAAGTTTTTTAAAGTAGACTGCTGCTTATTTTTTATAAACCACCAGAAAAATACTGGTAACAATAATAAAGGAATTAGTTTTATAGAAATTGAACAGCCTAACAAAAAAGCGCTTAACAGCCATTTTTGCTTAACTAAGGCATAAAGACTACTTATTAAAAAGAAAATCATTACGCCTTCAAAATGTAAATTTCCTGTGAGTTCTATAATAATAAACGGATTTAAAATATACCAGAATATTAGTTTGGGGTTTAAGTTAAGCGTTGTTAATAGTTTTTTACCATAATACAACACGCCGAAGTCGGCAGCAATAATTAGTAACCTTAAAACAATGACACTGCCTAAAATACTCTTAGAACTCCATACTGCAGCCAATAGAAAGCATAACTGATTAAGTGGTGGGTAATTACTATAATGCATGGCACTAAGTGCTCCCATACCTTGATATAACGTGTCTATCTCTGCTATGGGTAAATTTCCTAAATCCAATAGCTGGTTTGGCGTAAATAAATAAGGGTTTAAACCTTCCCAGATTAAACGTCCATCCCATATAAATCGGTAAAAATCCTGAGACAGGTTTGGAATGGCTAAAATAAACAAGGCTCTAAACACAAAAGCCATATAGCTTAATTGTTTAAAACTTAATGTGGCGTATTTTAATAGATACACAAAGCTTAAACATAAAATACTATAAAGCGTTAAAAGTAAGCTGAATTGTTCCCGTACTAAGTTGTAAGCAAACCAGTTATAAAGCGTAAAGCAAAGTATAAACGCAATAAGCGGAGTAGATCTAGATTTTAAAAAACTTAAAAGATTCATTTAATTAAAATAGCACAGGGCAATTTAAGACATTGAATTTATATAGTCGGTAAATCTATACTGAATTACAAGTGTTCTATTTTTTTCTTAGTTTAATGGAAGTCCTGTATTTGCGTTAGTGATGGAACGGTTTGTTTGAGCTCTTTTACAAAACCGTCAGTTCGAATGACTGAGCGATAGCAAAGTTGTATCGAGAACAGGTTTTGTAAAAAGCGAGTAGTGACAGCACGACCTGAAAGGGGACGCCTTAAACAAAAACATCTCCAATGCATTGTTTTGCTTGGAGATGCTTTTTATATTTTGATATAAATTAGTAAGCTTAGGCTTTAGAGGTTAAAGATTTAAAAAATACAAATCCGAAACCGATAGTTAACATTAGGTGAAAAGGGAAAAGTCCAAAATCGCCACCTTGATCTCCAACTACAAATGCACTATACATACCAAAAGCAAAGTATAGCATAAACAAACCTTCTACAATGACATTTTTAGAGATATTTTGTCTAAGGTATTTATTGCCTTGCCACTTGTCGGTTAATTTATTGATGTTGAATTTTGGTGTTCTTACAAATTCACTTCGTTTTCCACCATGACCTTCTAAAACAGCTATAGAATTATGCAATGAAAAGCCCATAGCAATAGAGAAAAAAGTGAAAAACATTACAACATATTGTATAAAATCTTTAAACGTACTGCCATGTGTTTTTTTGTACATAACCCAGTAACACACAAAGAAAATAACTGTACTTGCCACAAAAGAACTCATAATTAAAAAGTAGTCTTTTAAATGTGCGTATTCGTTTTTAATGTAAAGCATCGGGATACTTAATAAACCAACAATTAAGACATTTAAAAACATTGTACTGTTTAAAAGGTGTAATAAACTATGCACTTTAGTTTTTGCAGAGATGTTATCACTTTTTAAAACGCGGGTAGCCATTTTTCTGAAGTTTTCTGCGCCACCTTTATTCCAACGAAATTGTTGAGAACGTGCAGCACTTATGACTACAGGTAGTTCGGCAGGAGTAGTAACATCTTCCAGATATTTAAACTTCCAGTTTTTAAGTTGGGCACGGTAACTTAAATCTAAATCCTCGGTTAAAGTATCGCCTTCCCAGTTACCAGCATCAATAATACAGGTTTTTCGCCAAATACCAGCGGTACCATTAAAATTGATAAAGTGACCTTTAGAATTTCGTCCCACTTGTTCTAAACTAAAGTGTGCATCTAATGCAAATGCCTGTATTTTAGTTAATACAGAATAATCTCTGTTAATATGAGACCAACGGGTTTGTACCACACCAACTTTGTTGTCTTTAAAATAAGGAATAGTAAGTTTTAACCAGTCTGCTTTTGGTAGAAAATCGGCATCAAAAATGGCAATATATTCCCCTTTTGCAACCTCTAGACCTTCTTTTAAAGCTCCAGCTTTGTAACCTTGACGGTTGGTTCTGGTAATATGTTTAATATCTATACCTTCTTGTGCTAACTGCTCTACATGTTTTGCAGTAGCGATTACCGTATCGTCTGTAGAGTCGTCTAAAACCTGAATTTCGTATTTGTCTTTCGGGTAATCGATAAGCTTAATATTATCCAATAAACGCTCCATAACATAAGCTTCGTTAAATACAGGTAACTGGATAGTAACAAAAGGCACTTCATCTGGATTATTCAAATCAAATTTAGGATCGTTATCTACTTTACGTTGCGCGGATAGGTAATTAAACAAAAGGTTTAACTGCGCTAAAGCATACATAAAGATTAATATTAATGCAATAGAATAAATGATAATAATTACAAAAGCGTAATTATAAATAACGTTGTTAGGGTCTGCTAAAATCACTTTTTAAAACTGTATTTGAAAATCCATCCCAGGATTTTTATTCCTGCAAATATAGTACCTTTTACCGTACCTGAAACTTTTGAGACTCCAATTCTGTTTTTATAACGTAATTTAACTTCTGTGTAGCTAAGTTTCTGTTTTAAAGCCTTTAACTGCATCTCTACAGTCCAACCATAGGTTTGGTCCTGCATATTTAATTGAAGCAATTTCTGATACTTTATGGCACGAAAAGGACCTAAATCTGTAAATCTAGATTTAAAAAACAATTTCATTAAAAACGTGGCAAGCCAGTTTCCAAAAACTTGTTGAGGTGTCATAGCTCCTGGTTCTCTAAGTGCTTTAACTCTTGCGCCCACCACAAAATCTATATCCTGGTCAATAATAGGATTCACAACTTTAATTAATTCCTCTGGGTAATCGCTATAATCACCATCCAGAAAAACTATAATGTCTGGTTTGCTAGTTTGTTTGGAAACATAATCCAAGCCTTTTAAGCAGGCATTTCCATAGCCTCTTTCGGGTTGATGTAATACAGTCGCCCCAGCTTGTTCGGCATTTTTAGCAGTAAGATCTGAAGAATTGTTGTTGACCACAATAACCTCAGAAACTATAGAAGGAATTTCAGAAATGACTTTGGCTATAGAATCCTGTTCGTTAAAAGCAGGGATGATAACTGTTATATGGGTCATTTGAGGTCGTTAAGGTTATTCTCTTTTTTAAAGGACGCTAAATCGGTCCATTCTTTAATTTTTTTTCCATTTGAAAATTTAACGGCTGAGGTTAACTTTTCGTTGGTATACATTAAACAAAAGCCATTTTTCTGGTTGTTTTTTAATTGGCATCTATGATTCACTTTTTCGTTAGAATCATAAAACAACCACCAATTAGATTTTTTGCCATTTACATAAGAACCTTCCATTTGTTTGGTTCCATTAGTATTGTAATAATGCCAATAACCTGTTGGATTATGGTTTTTATAAGCGCCAAATTTAAGCTTTTTACCATTAGCATGATAATAATTCCAAAGTCCTTCCTTTTTACCGTTTTGGAAGTTGCCTTCTTGAGAGATACGACCGTTATGCTGATAGTACTTCCAATAGCCTTGCTCTAGTCCATTAAAATATGTTCCTTCGGAAATTAAATTTTGGTTGGTATTGTGCGTTTTAAAATAGCCATGTTTTTTATTGTTTTTAAACCAGCCACTTTCTTTAACAGTACCATCTGGATGATAAAAATACCAATAACCCGATTTTTTATTTTGCTTATAATGTCCTTTTTCAACTACAATATCCTGGTTATTATAGGTATACCAGAATCCATTTTTTAAATTTGAATGGTAATTGCCACGATACGAAATTTTGCCATTTGGATGAAAGCCTGTCCACGGTCCATGCTTTAAATTGCTTTTAAAAACACCTTTTTCCTTAACAATACTATCTTTTGCATAAAATGTCCAATGATCGGTTTTTTGACCATCCAAAACCCAGCCATGAGATTTAATAGCTAAATCTTCATAGCGATTAATTTCATAGGTTTTTTGAGCATAACCCAAAAATACTGAGCAGCAGAATATTAAACAAAGGACGTGTTTCACTTTAGATTATTTTTTGTTTAATAAATCCATTAAATTCACGTCATTACCTAGTAATATTTCGGTAGGATTTATACGTCCATCTTCCGGACCATTTTCTAATTTTAAAACACCACGTGGGCATACCGCACTACAAACCCCACAACCTACGCAACTGGCGCGAATAATATTTTCGCCTTTTTGTGCATAGGCACGTACATCTATGCCTTGTTCGCAATAGGTAGAGCAATTTCCACAGGAAATACATTGTCCACCATTTGTAGTAATTCTAAAACGGGATTTAAAACGTTGTACAACACCTAAATAAGCAGCCAATGGGCAACCAAAACGACACCAAACACGGTTACCAAAAATAGGGTAGAAGCCTGTACCAATAACGCCCGCAAAAATGGATCCTATTATAACACTATATATATTTTGAACAGTGGATACCTTTAAGCCTAAAACAGTACCAGATTCCGTAAAGAAACTATATAAAGTCATCCCGGTCATAACCAATACAAAAACTAAAACGCCATGTACCAAATATCTTTCTACACGCCAAGCAAATAAAGATTTATCACTATGTTGGCGATAAGGATCGCCTAAAGTTTCGGCTAAACCACCACAGCCACAAACCCAAGAGCAATACCAACGTTTACCAAAGAAATACACCATTACCGGCACCACAATAAGGGTTAACATCGTTCCCCAGAATAATATAAACAAGCCAATACCGCCGCTATTAATTAAATCTTTTAAGTTCCACTGAAAGAAAAAATCGTAGTCCAAAGGAAAAGCATTTTTAAAGTCGTAGTACGGCATTTGCAGACGTACCATAATTTCAGGAATTAAAAAAGCAAACACAATTTGAAAAAACAACACAGAAGTTGTTCTAAACATTTGATAAATATTGTGACGGTATTTAATATACATTCTTACTGCCATGACCGTCATAACGGTACAATACATAAAGCCATAAACAAACCAGTGTCCCGCAGGATTACCACTTAACGCATTACTTAAGGGATCCAATAAAAAGGTCCAGTTGGTAGCATATTCCGATGCAAAATATAGTAGTAAATAAAACCCAATTAGATATACAAAAACAATCCAAGCAATCCAACCTCTATTAGTAGCACTTTTATGGTAAATTCCATCATTTTTTATGCCTTTTTGACCCAATAGTATAATATTTGGAAGTATAAACATTAAGGCTCCTATAATACCTAGACCGAAAGTTAAAAACCACATAAGGCCTTTATGGTTTACTATAAAACCTGTTGCCGACTTTTTCCCTATTAGGGCTGCCATATCACTTGGGCTGGTATAAATTTTCTTATCCCATTCTTTGTTTTTTTCATGGGACGCATTCGCATTATTTAAAGCTTTAGTCACAGCAGGCGATACCTCTTGCATGCCATTATATGTTTTGCCTACCAGATTAGAATTTAAATCTTCTATAAATACCTCGCTTTTAATTTTTTTCTCTTTTACAATAGTATTTAAAGTGTCACTTTCTAATTTAAAAGTACCTAATAAAGGTAGTGCAGTGAAAATGGAAAGACCAATTAAGAAAATAACAAGTCCTATATATTTGATAGCTTTCATGTAGCGTGTTTTTTGGTTGATAGTTTTTAAGCTTTAGAGAATATGCGTTTCCAGCTTTTTTTCTTCGGATGGATTTGCGTTCCAAATTCAATATTGTATGCATTCACAATATCGGACTCGAAGGTTTTATAAAACTCGGGATCAAAATTGGCATCCTTAAGATAAGTCATTACATGAGTCATATCCTGTTTTTTGGTTAACCAGCGATCAAAAATCTCATGACGCAAACGAATACCGAAAGTGTTTATTCCTAAAAATAGTTTTGTGTCTTTTTGAAAAGCAATGGTTAAGCAGATGTTTTCTGATGGATGGCGCCAATGGAAATGTTGCTCGTTTTCAGATTTATCTCGTTCACTAAAAACCCAGCCGTAAGTTTGATATTCGATATCTAAAAACTTAGCCGAATTAAACCAGTGTCCAGGATTGTAAGGCATTTTGTTACCACAAATGGTTTGGGCTAAAACTTCGCCCATCATACGTCCTGTATACCAAACCGCTTCTACAGGTCGACGGTTTCCTATGGCTTCGTGCTGTTGTGCACAATCGCCAATAGCATATACGTCTTTAATATTAGTTTCTAAAAAACGATTGACTAAAACACCTTTATCGGTTTCAATAGAGCTAGATTTTAAAAAATCGATATTTGGAGTTACACCGGCGGTTAAACCTACAACATCGCAAGGAATTTCTTCGCCAGTTTCTTCAATTATAATAGATTTTACTCTGCCATTTTCATCTGAAATAATTTCCTTTAAATTGGTGTTTAAGCGTAAATCGATATGATGAGATAAAATATGTTCGTTAATCATACTACTTTCGCCTTTAGGTAAAACCCCATTCCAAAAACTGGTTTCACGTACTAAAAAAGTGACTGGAATATCACGGGTGCGTAACATTTCAGCCAATTCAATACCAATTAAACCTCCACCAACAATTACAGCTCTTTTACACACCTTGTTATTAGGTGCTAAGATTTCTAGTTGTTCTAAATCCTGCTTGTGGTACATCCCTAAAACACCGTCTAAATCCTGTCCAGGCCAACCAAACTTATTAGGCTTACTACCTGTTGCTATTACTAGTTTATCGTAAACTAGCGTCTCGTTAGTTTTAAAATGAAGGGTTTTAGTTTCGGTATCTATATGCGTTACAAATGCTTTTTTAAGCTCAATACGATTTTTTTTCCAAAACCAATTCTCGTAAGGTTGTGTGTGTTCAAACTTCATATGTCCCATATACACATACATAAGTGCAGTACGTGAAAAGAAATAGTCGGTCTCCGCAGAGATAATGGTTATTTTTTTATCGGAGTTTTTTCTAATGTGTCTGGCGGCGGTTACACCAGATATGCCATTTCCAATTATTACAATACGTTCCATAGGGTTTGGTTGTTACTCTTTAGGTTGTCGACATTAAAGATAGAAACTTAACAGTGACATCTTATTTAAATTAATTCTAAATTAATCTTGGTTTTGAAAGGTTCATAAATTTTATTGGACAGAAGTTGCAATAAAACAAGAATTCTATCCCTATGAAAACATTTTTTTTATCAGTTGTATTTTTATGTGCAAGCTTTTCGGTTTCAGCACAACAATTAGATGCTTTTTTTAATTCTACTAATACTTTTTTAAGTACTTACGTAAAAAATGGGCGCGTAGATTACAAAGCCATTTCAAAAGATCCTTCTGCGTTAAATACACTTTTAGACCAAGCGGCAAGATTAAGCGTATCGATTTCAGAACCTGAAAATTACAAAGCGTTTTGGATAAATGCCTATAATTTAGCCGTCATTAAAGGTTTGGTAAAAAATTATCCTACAAAATCTCCTTTAGATGATAAAGGGTTTTTTGATAAAACCACCTACAAATTAGCCGGACAAGAGGTAAGCTTAAATGGCATAGAAAACGACTTGTTGCGCGCAAAATTTAATGATGCCCGTTTTCATTTTGTTTTAGTATGCGGGGCTTTAGGTTGTCCGCCATTAATTAGTGAAGCTTATATTCCAGAAACCTTAGATGCTCAACTAACCCAACAGACTCAGAAAGCTATAAATGGAAATTTTATAAAAGTATCTAAAAACAAAGTAGAAGTTTCCGAAATTATGAAGTGGTATAAAAGTGATTTCACTCAAAATGGACAAACGGAAATAGATTTTATTAACGCCTATCGTAATACTAAAATATCCAAACAACTAAAACTTAGTTATTTTCCTTACAACTGGAACATTAACGCTTTGTAAATCTATTAGTTAATCTAACAAGACACCTAAAACAAAAACCAAAATGAAATATCTAATCACAACACTAGCGTTTGCTTTAAGCTTTACTGCAATTGCACAACAAGACTCTACAGGGGTTGCAAAAAGTAACATACAAGAATTTACACCTTCTAAACTTTTAAGAAAAGGACAGTGGGATATTAAGTTTTTTAATAGTTTGTACACGCAAACCCGACAAACGGGTGAGCGCAGTGAGGCAAACACTATTGCTCGCCAAAACTTTTTTACTAATACCACAGAGATTTATACTGGTGTTAGTACTAATTCTAGAATTAATGTAGGGGTTATTTTACAAGCCAGAGCAAACACCTACAATGGACAAGACGCGTTTAGTGTTTTTGCTTTTGAAAATGATTTACAAGACTCCCGAAGCGGATTAACCACTATTGCTCCATCAATTAGAATACAACCTTTTGCAAAGGTGTCTAACTTCTCTTTAACAAGTTCTGTATATCTACCTGTTTTTAAAGATGAGCCAAATGCCAGTTACTTAGATAAACAAAGTGTGTTCTGGGAAACTAAATTCTTTTATGACAACACTTTTGCACAAGATAAATGGCAAATTTTTACAGAAGCCGATTTCGGGTTTAATTTTGGACAGTCTGCCGAAGATGCACTTGCAAATAACGATAATGTAAATATTGGTGAGCGTTTTGCTAATAACAGTCTATTCTTACCCTTAAGTGCCTTTTTAAGTTATTTTCCATCGAGTAAATCCACTGTTTTTGTAAATGCACAACAGGCGTTTTTAATAGACTTAGGTAATAATTTTGAACAAAATTACACGCAATTAGGTTTTGGTGGTAAGTACCAGATTACAGAAGTATTAAACCTAGAAACTTCGTACGGTAAAATTGTAAGAGGTGTAAATTTTCAAGGTTTAGGACATACATTTAGTTTAGGATTGAGAGCTTTATTTTAATACGTAGAAACTAATTTCCTTTTTAAAGATATTTAATCTTGAAGGGATTGAATATCTTTAGTGCTTAATAGCTTTTTATGAAATATGTTTTAATTCTTGTTACTGTTATTTTAATGCAATCCTGTAACAGTCAGGTAGAAAAAATTAATGGGGTTAGTTTTGTGGCGTCGCGAGATTCTATTACTCAAAAACATGTCTTACCTGTTAAAAACATACACGCTAATTACGCGTCCTTAATGCCTTTTGCATTGTTAAAAGCCATAGACTCTTCCACCATTTACTATAATCCTAACCGACAATGGTTTGGAGAAACCGAAGCTGGTTTAAAACAATATGCCAAACATTTAAGAGCTCAAGACATTAAAATCATGGTGAAGCCACAAATTTGGGTTTGGAATGGCGAGTTCACTGGAACTATTAAAATGACAAATGAAGCCGACTGGCAGGAGCTAGAAAACACTTATTCTAAATTTATTTTAGAGTTTGCAAGAGTTTCACAAGATCTTAATGCAGAACTTTTTTGTATTGGTACAGAGCTGGAGCTTTTTGTAAAGCACAGACCAGAGTATTGGAAACAACTTATTATAGAAATAAAAAAAGTATATAATGGAAAACTTACTTATGCTGCAAACTGGGACGAGTTTAAACGCACACCTTTTTGGAGCGATTTAGACTATATTGGTATTGACGCGTATTTTCCTCTAACCGAAGAAAAGACACCTAGTGTTGAAGCTTCTGTAAAAGCATGGGAAAGTCATAAAACCATGATTAAATCCCATTCTGAAACTTTTGGAAAACCAATATTATTTACAGAATATGGGTATAGAAGTATAGATTACGCCGCAAAAAAACCTTGGGAAGTTAGCCGAGTAGAAAAAGCCATTAATATGGAGGCTCAAGCTAATTTAACTAAAGCTTTATTTGAAGCGTTTTGGAATGAATCCTGGTTTGCTGGCGGATTTGTATGGAAATGGTTTCATGAATATGAAACGTCTGGAGGATTAGACGACAATAGGTTTACTCCTCAAAATAAACCCGCAGAAACGGTTTTAAAAACCTATTATCATGCACATAGGTAGAATAATACTGATCTTAGGTTTGTTTTGTTATTCTATGGTTCAAGCTCAAGAATCAATGATTGCAGATGTGAAAATTCAAGGCAATAAAAAACTAAAAACGGGTTTTATTCTAAAAATTGCAAAAGTCAAACCAGGAGCCGTATTAGACTCTGCTTTAATTGAAGAGGATATCAAGCGTTTAAAACGCTTACCATCTGTGTCTCACGCTTATTATCAAGTGTTTTATTCACAAAATAATGCCTATAATGTATTTTATAATATAGAAGAAAACTTTACTATTATACCATCTGTAAACGTTTACACCTCTAATAATGATGAATTTGCTTACCGATTAGGACTTTACGAATTTAATTTTTTAGGTCGAAATATCACCTTAGGTGGTTACTACCAAAAAGATAACTTTAGTAGTTATGGACTAAATTTTAGAGCACCCTATTTATTTTCTAGAAAAGCAGGAATAGCAATTAATGTTCAGGATTTAAATACACGAGAGCCTGTATTTTTTGATGAAACTACTGCAGACTATAGGTATCAAAATAAATCATTAGAGGTTTTAGGACTATACGAGTTTAATTTTAAGCATAGTATTGCTTTTGGAGGTTCTTTATTTAATGAGAATTATAGTTATATCACGGGTGCTACAAATACCGCTATACCGCAGCAGTTGGATATAGATAAACATGCTCTTAAATTTATTTACGAATACAATAATTTAGATTACAATTACCAATGCGTAACAGGATTTAAAAGTATTTTTAATGGGCAATATGTTGGCGTAAATGGAAATTCTCAATTGCCAGAGTTTTTTATTGGCTGGAACGATTTTTTATATTTTAAAAAACTTGGAGTTAGAGGTAATTGGGCAAACCGGTTACGTGTGGGGTTGTCTTCTAATGCAGACTCACCGTTTTCGCCATTTGCGGTAGATAATAATTTAAATATTAGAGGTGTAGGAAACACAATAGATAGAGGCACGGGTGCCATAGTTTTAAATACCGAATACCGATATACGCTTTTAGAAAAAGACTGGTTTGTTATGCAAAGCAACACATTTATAGACGCTGGAAGCTGGCGTAATCCTGGTGGTGAGTTTGGCGATTTTGGCGATGCCGATAATATTAGAATTAATCCAGGTCTTGGGTTACGTTTCATACATAAATCTATTTTCAATGCTATTTTTAGAATAGATTATGGTTTTGGTATTACTAAAAATGATGCTAGTGGTTTTGTGTTTGGAATTGGGCAGTATTTTTAGACGTATTTAAAACTAATTTATATTTTTTTATTTGTTATGTTCCGGTGTTGTGAATAGTGTTTTTATTCTGCTCGTTTATAATTCAGTCCTGTTTTTATTCCGCTTAATGTTAGTAGAATTATTAAAATCAATTGTATTCCAAATAAAACATAATAAACATCATTCCATCTGTTTCCTGCGTTTTCAATAATTCCTCCACTCAAAGGAGGATATTTTGTCGTTCCAGGGATTTCTCTCATTCCATTTGCAAGGATAATGAGAAATGTGAAAATTAAAATCAAAGTTATGTTTGAAATCATAAAAATCAGATTTGCCGTCAGGTTTTTAAAATTCCGTCGTACCATTCGGATTAGGTAAACCATAAAAAAAATCAGAGTAGCTGTTAAGATAAAAACATGAATTGAAGGAACAACGTAATATGTTTCATGAAAATTTATATCAACACTTCCAGTTAAATCAAAACTCTTAAATCCTGATGATCTAAAGAAAAAAACAATCACAAAGAGGATTGTTCCAATTAGCCAAAAAGTTTCTTTATTCTTCAAATTTTTATTCTAATTTCTGTTTTTATACATTGTTGTGTGTAGTTTTTATTAATTCATTTTGGTAATTTAATAATTTCTGCTTTATCAAAAAATATCCTCTGGATAGGAGAAAGGCATAATTATTCATTGCCGAAAAAAGCATTTCTAAATTATTGTCGAAGTATTTTTCATTCCCAAAATACTGCCATTTCTTAGTTAGGTATAATTCAAAATTTTCTTTTATTTCTTTAGTTATTTCAGCCTGATAATCTTGATTTTCTAACATTTCGGTAATTCCATTTTTCAGCCTTTCTTCAAGTGTTTCGACTTTAATAAAATTAGCTCTAATTTGTTCAATAGGCGTTGTGAAATTAATGAATTGTAACTCATTTGATAGTTGAATATAAACATCATATTTAGTTTCAAAATCTTTGTCGTAGCTAAAAAAATCGTTGTATAATTTTTCTAAAGAAGGAGTCAAATCAGTTTTTTGCTCTAGACTTTTAAAAAATCTAAAAATTTCAATATCATTTGATTTAATTTTCTCATTTAATAATTCAAGCTCTTTTTCTAGTTTGGAGATTAAACCTATGCAACCTTTCTTATAGTATTTAAACCCATCATAATCAAAGGTTTTTATGTCAACTGTTTTGTCGTTAATTTGTTTGATAGATTCAATATCACTTTGCAATGATATGGCGGTATATACCTCTTCTATTTTACTTTCTGAAAACAAATCTTCAAGTTGGATATTCTTCGTGGCAAGTTCAATACTTGGAATATCAAAGAACAATGGGTTTTTATTGTCGTAATAACCATTGTACACCTTTGAAAAAGAGTTGTTGAAAAATTCTTCTTTAAAGTTTGATTCAAAAATATCAAAAGGTAAAATCGAACATTCAGCAGAATACACTACTTCTTTAAAAATATTTTGCGTAATTTTTATTTGGGTTTTCTCAATGTTAGCAAATAATAAATTTGCAGGCTCATTATTGAGATTTGTATTAGATAGGCCTGTTTTCTCTAACATTACTATTCTATCTTCTGTGCTTGGATGCGATGCCCATTGATCTTTTACAATCAGTTTTGATTTATTGAACTTATCTAAATCATTTACTGAAATTTGGGGCAAATTATTTTGTATTTCAATTTCACTTTCTTTTGCAAGAAAATTTGTAACGAATAAGTGGTCTTTAAAAATATTTTCAGATTTTTGATTATCAGTAATTTTTCTGTCATAAAAAGATAATACATTATTATAAGAATGATCTGCTAAAGATAATCTGAGTAAAGAATTTTTTAACGGTTCGTAGCCCGTGACATTTGCTGCTATTTCGTCTGCGTGAAATTCCATTTCTCTAGACAATGCCATATAACTTTTATTTACTACACTATAAATTTGTTTAAGTACCCATTTAATACCGTCAATAATTTTTATAGCAATAATAACAAAAATTGAAAAGTATCCACTTGCATTTGCCCATTTATGCATAAGATTGTCGTAAGATTCATTGTCGAATAATAGGTTGAAAATTACTTGATTCACATTGTAAACATAACTTCCAACTTTCATTGTCTTTTGAGAGAAATGTCCAAATTCGTGGCTTAAAATTGCTTTTAATTCTGATTGTGTAACAGTATTGACAAGACCTAAACCAATTTGTAAATTCTTTTTGATAGGGAAAAACATACTCCAAAAGCTTGAGTCATAAAACACAGAAGCATTTACATCAGATGAAAGATATACTTTTTTGGGAAAGTTTGTTCCAACTTCTTTTACAATATCATCAATCATTTCAAAAAGTTTTGATTCGTCTGATTTCTTAATTTCAGTAAGATGTGATCGGTCAACCTTATGCGACTTGAATATAAATTTTAATAGAAAAAACAATACTAGAACACCTAAACTAGCTAATCCTACGCCTAAGGCTAAAGTGATGAATCTAGGAAATGAAACTATTAACATAATCCCTCCATAGACACAGAGTACGGTTAATCCAATAGCCAGGACTAACATAAGTAAATAGGTTATAACAAATAATATTATTGATAAAACTGCTTTGGTCGTTTGAGTTTTAAATTCAGTAGATATTTTAATTTCTTTCATTTGTATTATACAGTTCTTCTTAAATCACACACAACGTGTTTGTATATGGTTTGTTGCGTGGTTAAGCACGTAATTTAGCAAATAAAAACCGAATAGAAAATCCGCGAGGATTTTCGTAAGTTGGCGAATCCGCCGTAATTGCGGTTATACATTGTTGTAAAACGTTATTTCCGCGTTAATGTTCCGAATATTTTTCCTACTAACAACGAGTCAGTTTCGTTTAATTTCTCTTTCCATCTTGTAATCGATAAGAAAATAGTTCCGTCTTTATCTTTTTGATTTAAATATCTGTTGTCAACTACAAAATCAAAATTACCCAAACTATCTTTTCCAACAACATCAAAATAATACCCATCAAATCCGTTTACTTTCCGAAAAGATTGGTGCTTTGGTGTTCCAACTTTTGCAATCGCAATCGAATCCATTAAAACTTTAAATTCGGGTGTAAATTCAGTTTTGTCAGATTCCCACGAAATGTCAAATAACAGTCTTTCTTTGTAATTTACAGTTGTATCGGTAAAGCGCATTATTGAGATAATTTCCTGTCCCGTATTTTGTAAAGCCCAATCTTTTGGAATGTCAATTGTGAATTTATTGTTCACATCAGTTTGAGTTTCAAACTCTGAACAGCTCCATATCAAATTGGCTAATATTAAGGTTAGCAGGATTTTTTTCATAATGTTTTACAACGGATTTGTGTATGGCTCGTTGCGGGAAATTCGGTAGAATTTTCCGCCGTGAACTAAAGATAGTAAATTGCAATGAATTCCGATTAGGAATTCAGCCGCAATGAGCTATACACGTTGTTGTAACCAGTTTTTTTATTCAATTTCCAATTCACAAATTTTTCCGTTTTCAGTTGAGAAATGGACTTTGATTTTTCTTTTTTTGTAATGATGAACTTTTGCATAAACAACATTGTCCCAAACCCAAGTTATAGAATCATTATTTATTCTATTCGGTTTTCCGATGAGCTTTTCAATATCGTTTTTGTCAAATCCGTTCAAATTTTTAATTCCATTTTCTTTAATCCGAATCATTTTCACGATTCCTTTTTTCAGCACGTACATAATGCCGTTGTTGGTCAAAATCCAACCGTTTTTAATATTAGTTTTATCGTTCTTATAATCTTTATCGTAGAATTCGGAAATCAGTTCACTTGGTAATTCAGTCAAGGCTTGTCCAATTCCGATTCCGTTAAATTCTACCAATTTTGAATTAAAGTCTGTTTCAAAGATTACTTTCGGATTATATGTGAATTCGGTTTTTCTCAAATTGATTATGACTACTTGTTAGGGTTATAAAGTTTAGGATTCAGTCCAGTAATTGTTGAAATTACTATAACTGTTATGATTAAAAATCCAACGCCTAAATAAAAGGCTTTATAATAGTATTTTTTAATTCCGCTTTTAGGGTCAATCTCATTTAGAATTTGGTCATATGTTATTCTCTTGCCTTTGAGTTTATAGTAAATCATTAAAAGTGAGGCTCCAATGCAACCAGTAATAAATTGTTTAATTAAAATGTTGAAAAGTTGATTCACTCGGTTTTCTCAAATTGGTTACAACTCGTTATATAATTAATTTTATTACTTATATCCCGTAAATAAGTTAGGATATCGTAAAATTTGAGTTAGTGTTATCCCGTAAAGATAAATTTTTTAAAGAACAAATACATATTGGTACAAATGCTAATTCTTTTTAACCTTTTGCTTAAATAAAGATACTATTTTGTTATTCTGGTATAAGGAATTCCAGGTTTATTTTTAGCGTATATCATAAATAACGTATCTGCTTTTATTACAAATGGGCTACAAATTTTTTTATCTTCTAAAATTATATAGTTTTGTTGTAAGTCTTTAGAGGTATTGTTGGTAAATGGACAGATTTTAAAAAAACTAAAAGGCTCAAATTCTGCTGGTTTTACAGCGCCTTCACCTGGGCTAATTTTAATTTTCGTGTCTTTCACTTCAATTGTTCCGTAAGGATATGTGGTACGTTTCCATGTGCCTTGTAAGGTTAAAATATAACTTTCGGCAGTATGACTTTCAGCATCAATCTCGGGTACAATTTCTATGGATTCTTTAGGGAGATTTTCTACCTCATTTTGCTTGTTGTTTTTACAAGCGGTTAAAAGTATAAGTAAAGCAATAGTTGGGATGGATAGTTTCATGGTTCTGTTTTTTTCTAAATTAAATAATTATAAGAAAACAGCGTTGGGCTTTAACTTTTTTTAGGAAAGCTTAGAGACTAAGGGGTAAGTTTCATTTCATTAGAAATAATAGAGTCTACTGCTTTTCTGTATTTAACGGGATTTGTTGCTTTCTTTATAGCTTTATATGTTTTTTGTGGATTAGTAGTGCTCTGTGAGAAAAATTCCCAGAAGCCGAGCATTTTCATTTTTATAGGAGTGGGACCAGATAAGTAAGCGTCATACTGTTGGTAAATGGTATCGTGAAATTCCGCGAAAACAGACCAGCGATTTTCAGGATATTTTGTGCTATTGTTTTTTATCATGGCTGGTAAAAAAGGATCTGCTATTAAACCACGTCCAATCATAAAATGGTCTATGTCAGGAAAACGGGTTTCTATGGCTTTAAAAACAGAAACGCTGGTGATGTCGCCGTTATAATATAATTTATGCTTAGTTGAGGTAATGCATTTTTCAAAAGCATCTAAATCTACTGGACCTTTGTACAGCTGTTTGCCAATTCTGGCGTGTATAGCAATATTTTTTAGCGGATATTGGTCCAAAACAGAGAAAGCGTCTAAAATCTCTCCCGCATGTTCGTAACCCATGCGCATTTTCATAGAAACTACAATATCAGACTCGTTATGGGCTTTGTGCAGTACGTCGTTAATTCTAGTTGGATTACAAATTAAACCAGAACCCATGCCAGATTTTGTAACCATTGGATAAGGGCAACCTAAATTCCAGTTTAGTTCTTTATACCCTAAACTTTGAACGTATTTTACCACAAATAAAAATTCGTCAGGATCATTAGTCATAACCTGCGGAATCACATTTAATGTGGTATTGTTTTCGGGTTGTAAATCGTTTTGATAGGATTGTTTAATTTTTAACTTCCCATTAAGCCTAATGTATGGTGCATAAAAAGTGTCTATGCCGCCAAAGTAATGTTGAAACGCATTACGAAATCTAAAGTCTGTAAAGCCTTGTAAAGGCGATGAGAGTAATGTAACGGACATAGTAATGTTTAGAGCCGTAAATATAGACGATTTTTAATTTGGAGGCTTTTCATTTTCATCTCAAAATTAAACAGACTAAGCAATATGTTTTTTATAATAGGACAGTAGGTCGTCTGCACTTGCTCCAAACCATTTTTTTACATAAATGGTCCAAAAGTGGTATTGTAATTTCCAGACACCATGACGCTCGTATAAACGTGCAGAAGTTCTAATTTCTTTATTTATAACTACAAACTCTTTACGTGCAAAAAGCTCGTTTATTAAAATATTGTCTTCATAAATAATATAGCTTTCATCAAAACCGCCAATATCATTAAATAAATCTTTGGTAATAAATTGGCTTTGGTCTCCACCGCGACACGCACGCCATGAAAATTGAGTTAGCCAGCTTGCTAGACGTAACCACCAATGATCATTATCAAAACGTAAACGAAAACAGCCTGCTAAATTATTTTTATGATATTCTTGTATAATAAAAGCATCATATCGATTTGGAGGAAAAGAATCGGCGTGTAAAAAATACAAAATGGTACCTTTAGAGGCTTTAGCTCCTGTATTCATTTGTTTGGCGCGACCTTTTTGAGATGAAATAAGTCTGACGTTTAAACCTAGATTTATAACTAAATCTTGTGTTCCATCGGTACTACCGCCATCTACCACAATAATTTCAGTTATATTTTCTAGAGAAGCGTTGTCTATTAAATGATGGAGTAACTCCTCAATAGTTTCAGCTTCGTTTAAAACAGGAATAATTATACTTATCATATAAATTTATACGAAAAAAGAGCGAAATTAGTTTTTATCATTTAAACTCCAGTCGTAATCTTTATAATTAATTTCTGTATTAGCATTTATTTTTGTTTTGCTGAATTGATTGATGTAATCTATAAGCGTTCCATTCTCGGTAAAGTCATTTTTATACCATTTAAAAATTTCTGAGATTTTTATGTTGCTTGATGCAATCTCGTTTTTATCAGTATTATTTATAAATTCGACAGTCGCTTTTTCCATTAAATCCATAACATTTTTAGCGGTATAAGCTTCGTTTAATAATTTTGGACAAGAAGCTGAAGCGCAATTAATGGCAAAGTGAATACGAGGTTCATTCATTTTACGTAAGATACCATTTTCAATATCTGCTAACGAAAACTCTTCATCACCAATTTTAATGCGGTTTTTTAACCATGGACTGCTTATATCTTTTATACTTTTTAAAGGATAGTTGTCTATAATTAGTTTAATGGTGTTGGCATTATAAACGTTTATAAAATAAGCCAACTGTTCTTGTACTGTCCATGTTTGTTGAGGCACTTGTTTAGAAAGATAATTAACGTAATCTTCTAAAGCTATTTTGTCGGCTTTAAAACCTTTGTAGTCCACGTCGCCATTTTCTTGTACATGTTTTTTTAATAATTTATTCCATGCCGAGTGATCTAAATTAGCATTAGAAACCATTTTAGGTTTAATGACTTCATTTTCTTCCATTGTAGGATTATCCATTGGCTCTGAATCTGGAACCGATTTTACGGGTAAGCCTTTAGAAGAAAAACAGCCTGAAAGACTTATTGATAATACAAAAATGATGATATATTTCATAGTTAGTTTTTTAAAAATTCGCTTTTAAATATTTACGAATTATAGAGTGGTTTAGTTTTTAGGAACGTTCTTTTTAAAGTGTAAAGGGTAAATTTCCTGAGAGAAAAATCCTGTTGGAAACTCTTCGTCTTTAACAAATCCTAACTCTATATCCTTTCCACTGTAAGGTACATAATTGGTTTTAAAAAGATAGTCCCAAACGCTTAACGTTAACCCAAAATTAACACCTTTAGGCAGGTGTTTGGGTAAAGTCTTTGCATGATGCCAGATATGCATTTTAGGATTGTTAAATACATATTTAAAAAAACCATAATCCCAGCCCAGATTAGCGTGATTTAAATGCCCTATGGTAATTGCAAAAAAATGCACTATAGCCACATCTTTTGCGGTAAAACCTCCAATTATGGCTATGGGAATATAAAGCAAGCTCTTATAAACAATTGGTTCCATCCAGTGGTAACGTAAATGCGCAGCAAATCCCATTTGTTTAACACTATGGTGTACTTTATGAAAATTCCATAGAAATGGTACTCTGTGTAACACATTATGTGTGCACCATTGTACAAAGTCGCTCACTATAAAAAATATAAATAAACTCCAGAATTTTGGTAGTGTATTAATGTCTACTAATCTAAAGGTGTTTAAATCCAGACCAATGTGTAATAATATGCTGTTAACTACACTTGCTGTGGCGTTAGACAAAGCAATTAAAACAATAAGATTAAGTAAAAAGAAATTAAAAAACATGTAGAAGGTGTCTAGCCAGAAATCTTTTCTAAATACCGGTTGATTTTTTCTCCAAGGAAAAAGTAATTCCAAAACAAACACCAACAACGAAATAGCAATTAACCCATAGAAGTAATTGTCCCAGTTAGACTGAAATAAAATCTGATTTTTAAGATAATTCCAATAACCAGAATAGGATTGAGATATGTTATTTAAAAAATCCTGCACGTTTTTATTTTTAGGTCGATCGTATTTTAAAAACCTTTCAATTTGCAGGTTTAAAATAAAAACTCCCGAGTTATTAATTTCATCGAGAGTTTATTTTATTAAAATAAATTTTGTTTAACAGCAACCGCCACCATCATAATTAAAATTAGAACCACTAATATAAATATCGTCTCTATGTAACGCGGTTAGGGCTAAAGCCGTTTTATCGCAAATAGCTAGGGGCTGATTATTTAAGAGAATATGACCGTTGTTGTCATCAAAATAAGGTTCTGTACCATAATAAATTGCTGTACGGCCTGTAAATACACATGGACCGTCTTCTGGCATTGGATCTTTAATAGCCGCTACCTCAATAGATTCAATAAAAATAAGTTCGTCTGTAGGATAGTGTTCTGGATCTAAAATACGGTAGGGTTTACGTGCTCTAATTTCAATAGTTCCAAAACCAGCATCGGTTAAAATCTTCACATATTCGGCAATTGGAATACTTCCACTAAGACATAATGCTCTTAATCTATCGTCATTTCGTAACTCATCATTCATGGGTTGCTCGCAAGTGGGATCGCTCATTACTAATTTGCCATGAGGTTTCAAAACGCGATACATTTCAGCTACAGCTTTTTTAAGATCGTCTAGTTTAAAAATATTAAACAAACAATTTTGAGCCGCAACGTCAATAGAACTATCTGCTACATTTAAGTTTAACGCATCACCTTTTACAAGTTCAACAAAGTCGCTTTTAAACCAGTCGTTTTCTTGCTCTGCAACTTTAAAGTTTTTGCGAGAGGCTTCCAGCATTTCATCGACTACATCTACACCAATAACGCCACCTTTTGTACGGTTAAAATAAGAGAATTGTAATAATTCCATACCGCCACCAACACCAACATATAGCATTTTAGGGTTATTAGATAAATCCCGAGCATGAACTGTAGAACCACAACCGTAATTCATTTCTTGCATAATTTTAGGAATTTTTAAGCCTGGCAATTCCCAAACAGGATTTGTAGTACAGCATAAACCTACGTCTGGTGTTAATGCAGCTTCTTTGTAAAGGTTATGTGTTTCGTCTAAATAGCTCATATGTTTAGTTTTTAGTAATCAGTCTTCAGTCTTCAGTAGGCAGTACACAGTCAGTAGTTAAACTTACTGCAATTTGTTAAATGCTTTTAATAATCTCTTTAAAAAGGGTAATCATTTCAGGTTCTGCTTTTGCGGCCATAGCTATAATTTCCGAGATATCTACAGGTTTTAAATGGTCTGGATCACACTCGTCTGTTAATACAGATACTGCTGCAACGTTTAAGTTTAACTGGTTGGCTACAATAATTTCTGGAACTGTACTCATTCCAACCGCATCGGCACCAATAATTTTAAGCATTCTATATTCGGCACGAGTTTCTAACTGCGGACCAAAAACACTTGCATACACTCCTTCGTGTAAATTAATGTTATTCTTTTTTGCAATAGATCTAAACTTGGCATTTAAATCGGCATTGTAAGGCGCACTCATATCTACAAAACGCTCTCCAAATTCTTCCACACCTTTAAAGGCTAATGGCGAATTTCCTTGTAAATTAATATGGTCTTCTATTAGCATTAATTCTCCCTTTTTAAAGTTTAAATTAATAGCTCCGGAAGCATTGGAAACTAGTAAGGTTTTAATCCCTAATTCTCCCATCACACGAACCGGATACGTCACGTCTTGTAACGTATAGCCTTCATATAAATGAAAACGACCTTGCATTACCACTACTTTTTTACCTTCAATTTTTCCAAAAATTAGTTTTCCCTTATGAAACTCTACCGTAGCAGTTGGAAAATTTGGAATGTGGTTATAGCTTACTTCTGAAATGATATCAATTTCATTAACCAGTTGTCCTAATCCTGTTCCTAAAATAATTCCTATTTCGGGCTGGTCGAAGCCTTTATCTTTTAAATAATCTGCGGTTTGATCGATGTATTTTTTCATTGGTATAAATATTCTAATGCTTTATATGGTTTGATATCTTCAAAAGTATCAATATCATTTAAAGCTTTGGTTAAATGAATGTTATAATTTTCTAAGTCTTTTAAGGTGTCTTCAAATACAGTTTCTGTGCCCCAATCTTTTTGGTTAAATACATTAGGTAACACTTTTTTCATTCCAAATAAATAGTAGCCACCGTCTAAAGCGGGACCTACGACAGCATCGTGTGTGTCTAATTTTTGGTAAGCTTCTTCAATATATTTGGCATCTAAGTCATATAAATCACTTCCAATAATAACTACTTTTTCATGACCTAAATCGAAAAGCTCCTGAAACGCATTTTGCATGCGTTCTCCCAAATGTTCTCCTTTTTGTTGTTTTTTGCTGAAGTATTCCTGCTCCCACAAATCATTTTCTTGAATGTTTACAGAGTAATACGCATAGCGTGACGCTTCTACTTTTTTTGCCACATTTGCCGTGTGCTGAAGTAAAAACTTATAAACACGTAAAGCTGCCTCGTCACCAATAGTTTTAGCAAGACGGGTTTTGCATTTCCCTAATTCTGGATTTCTGGTAAAAATAATTAACGCGTTTTTGGAACTCATTTTTTGTCTTTTGTTGAATATATTTTTTCTCCGTTTTTAAGCCACTTGCTCCATGATTTTGAAAAGGCATGGACTTTTTCTGTAGCTTTATTATTGGAGTCTATTATTATAAATTCTTTGTTTTTCCACTCAAAAATGCCACCATATAAATTTCTCACATTAGTATAACCAGCGTCTTTTATTTTTTCTCCAATAGTCTCGCTTCTAATACCCAAAGAGCAGTATACTACAATAGGTGTATTTTTGTCGCTAATTAACTCGTCTATTTTTTTAATATCAAAATCTGAATAGCCTACATAAATGGCATTTTCTAAGTGGCTGATTTCGTACTCTTCAAACTCTCGACTATCTAAAATAATGGCATTTGTTTTTGGCATAGCCAATTCTTCCACCGAAATATATGGCACACCATTATTGTTATATTTTTTTAATAACTGGTCTAAGTCTTTTTGTGCCCAAACATTTGCACAGAACAAAAAACTTAATAAAATTAATAGATGTTTCATGTGTTATAAATTTATGCCATAACCTTGTAAACCACTTTCTACGGGTGGTAAAATTTCGCAATTATCCCATAACCCAGTTACTAAAGTTCTGGCATATTCCTGTGGTAATAAACCGTTTTGCATGAAAGCACTTGCAGTCTTATAGTCGTAATCGTAATGGTGATGTTTAAATGACAATGAGCCATTTTTTTCATCTAAAATTAGATACCAAACTCTAGGAGTTCCATCGTTTGCAGGCATACCTATTACACCAGCATTAATCCATAATTTATCATCTTTTTCATGATAAAAAGGCAATCCACAATGTCCACCAACAATTACATCGGCTTTGGTTTCTATAAAATTAGGTAATTTCTTTTTCCAGGCGGTCGATTTAAAAATAAATTCAGACACCTGAAAATATGATCCGTGTAATATCATAATGTTTTTCCCACCATAGTTGAAGCTAAAGTGGTCCGGTAAAGTTTCCATAAATTCTAAGGAATCTTTAGATAGTTTACTTTGCGCATAAGGATACCATAATTGAGAAAAACCATCACAACGTGACCCTTCTCTAAAATCGCAACCACAATTTTCGGCACCTTCCCGTAATTGAATTTCGACATTCCCAGAAATCCCTCGCGCACCCCAAGACTTAAACAACTGAACGGTTTCTTCGGGTTGCGCACAATAGCCAACCAAATCTCCGGTGCTAATACAGTTTTCTGGCGCAATATTTTGCGCATCTGCAATTTGCTTTAATGTTGTTAAAGCCTGATAGTTGCTATAAGCACCACCAAAAATAAGGACTTTTCCTTTTAACTTAAGATGTTCTATTTTTTTATCCATAATGGTAATACATATAAAATAATACACGATAAAATACCCCAGACATTTACCCATAATAAGTCGGCATATTTTCCTGTGGTAAAAATCAATTGTTCCGGGAAGCTATTAAATACTAATAAAAAACCAAAAACAATACCACAGATTACACTAAGGTAAAAACTAATTTTTGGTGTTTTTAAATTCCAAAATAAAAATATAGGTGTTAAACCAATAACCATAGTTCCTGAAACTGTTGTTGCCGATAAAATCTCGGCACCTAAAAAAATAGGAATCGTACCTAAAATAGCAACTGCTACCATAACTAAGCGACCTGTTTTAAGATTTTTTCCCAGTTTTAAATCGATAGCAACCAGTTTTGAAGATGATGAAAACGTAGAGTCTAGTGTTGATGCAGCTGAGGTAACCATAATAAAATTTATGACCAATAAAATGACCACACCAAAAGCTTTACCTACTTCTACCGCAGCCTGACCTTCCATATTTTGGGTTTTGGCGTAAACACCAATGATACTAAATAGAACAATACATAAGGCGCCAAAAATACTAGCCCAGAAAAAACTTTGACGCGTTGTTTTTGGATTGCTAATAAAGGCTCTGTCGGTTAATACAGGATCGTGAAAAGGATAAGAAAAGCATTGTAACAATGCTGCAAATAATAAGTTTAAACCCATTTCAAAACTCCATGTGCCTGTACTTACTGCTTTTGAAACGGTAAAGTCTTCCGAAGAAAAAATTGCACCTAAAATAACTACAAGTAAAATGGCAAATAGTCCCATTTGAATCACATCGGTAAAAATAGAACTACTTAAACCGCCTTTTAACGCATAGGCTAAAGTTAACACGGTAAAAACAATAATAGCCCAAAAATAACCTTGAGTGCCAATTTCACCAAAATAACTTCCTATAACCATGGTATTACTCCAAACTTCATTAAAAAGACGGATAATTATTAATACAGAAAACAAACGCATGGCGCCCTTACCAAAACGAGAGGTTAAAAACTCATGAATACTATGAAAGCCACCTTTGGTACGAATGTTATAAATGATAACTCCAGCAATTGCAAATGACAGGTAGTAGGCCGCATAGGCGAAGCCACCAACAATCCCAAAGCTTAAGCCTAAATTGGCAGCATTGGTGATGCTTTTAGCCATTATCCACGAGATAATTAAGCTACCCGCAAGCATAAAACCGTTAGGGGCTTTTTTACGATGCGTCGCTTTAAAAAATTCGTTCGTGGTTTTGGCTAATGGTGAAATGAAAAATAGGATTAGACTTGAGCTAATCACTAAAATCCACTGCCATAAATAGATGTCGTCCATATATTGTATAGCACTGTGACGTTGTGGTCGCAGAGCATTGAGTTTTAAATTATTCTGCCCACCACACTGGTACGTTGATGCTATTGTTATTAGTAGCAGCAGCTGCCTGATCGTAATTAGCCGCATTTAAAGCAGCTTCTTCTGCAGGATAAGGCATTCTTACTGGAATTAAATCGTTATTTAAACTGGCTTGCAATGTTTTTAACACGGGAAATCCAGTACGTCTAAATTCTGTCCAACCTTCATAACCATTAATGACATTTCCAATCCATTTTTGAGTGATAATTTGCTCTAAAGGTGTTGTTCCTGCCGCATTAAACGCAGCAGTTCCAGTTAAATAGTTAGCAGGTAAATCGGTTTGCCAATATTCGAATGCTTGTGCAACTCCTGTTTCGTATAGATTTTGGGCATTTGCCGTAATTAGTCCTTTTTGCGCAGCTTCAGCTAAAAAGAAAGAAGTTTCCCAAGCTGTAGAAAAGTTAGCATCTAAAACCGAAGTATCTTCACGAAATGCGGTTCCAGACAATGAATAATCGGCTAAGGTAATTGAGGTTGAAGTCGCATCTACACCATTTAATAAGCCATTAAATTCCCCATTTGTGCTATTTCCAAAAGGTCTAAAGAAAAAACCAATACGTGTATCGTTATAATTAGTTAAGATTTCTTCCATAGTTTCGGAAAGCACATAATTATTGAAATCTCCAATACGTAAACGAGCCATTCTAAAACTGTTTGGCGCGCTATTAGTAAAATCGAATACTGCATTTTCAGCATTAGAACTAATGTAATTTCCTTCATCAAAAATGGCTTGTAATTCTGCCGATACATCCATTTTATCCGAGATACGCATTAAGGCTTTTATTTTTAATGAGTTGGCAAATTTTACCCAACCATTTAAATCGCCATTAAATAACAAGTCGCCTTCTAAAGTTTGGACTCCAGAATAATTATTTATGGCCTCAATACCTTTATTTAGGTTGTCTAAGATGCCGTTAGGATTCAAGTAAATATCTTCCTGCAAATCGTACTTAGGTGTTACGGTCCCATTAACGCCATTAAAGGCTTCAGAATAAGGGACATCACCAAATAAATCGGTTAAGCCTGCCGCTAAATAAGCTTTTAATATAAGAGCCGGACCTTCATAAACTTTAAAAGCTAAGGTGTTTTGAGATTGATTAATAATAATTTGATTATCTCTTAAGTTTTTGTAAAAGATAGGCCAAGGGTTTCCTCCTAATTGAGGCGATTTCAAATCGTGGCGTCCAAACAGATTAAAATCCAATGCCGTACGATATTGACTCAACAAATCTCCTGCAGCAAAACCTTCATAACTCATTTGCTCACCAAAATCGTAAATGACCTGACGTAACAATAGACTTGGTTGCGCATTAATTGGTGCATTTGGGTTGGTGTTAATGTCTTCAAAATCTTTAGTACAACTTGTTAATACAAGTAATACCATGCTTAATATATATAAGATGTTTTTCATTTGTTTATGTATTAAAAGTTAAAACTTGCTTTAAAACCAATGCTTCTTGTGGTGGCATAACTCATGTCTTCCACACCGCTAACAAATCCATTTCCTTGGACAGCTAATTGTTCTGGGTCGAAATGCGGATTTTCTGTAATAACGAATAAGTTATTTCCAATAATTGAAAAGTTTGCTGAAGCACCTTCTTTAAGGCCTAAAAAGCCTGGTTTTAAATCTAAATCATAACCTATTGACAATTGACGTAATTTTAGGTATGAGGCATCATAAACGTTGTTTTCTTCATGATTTCTATCGTAAAACTGTCGGTAGTATGATTCTGCTGTAACAGCAACAGTATTAGGTAAACCTGTATTCACATTTACTCCTTGTGGTATTATGCCTTCTGGTCTAAATTCGGTTTCGGCTAATTGTCCACCAACATTTCCTAAAGCACGCGTACGTGACACAATTTCTCCGCCTTGTCTCCAGTCGAATAAAAAGCCTAAATTCCAGTTTTTATAGTTGAAATTATTAGAGAACCCTAAAGTGAAATCTGGATTGTAATTTCCAATTTTTCTTAAGGTATTATCGGCTATATATCTTCCTGCGTCAGTAATTAAAAAATTTCCGTTGGCATCTTTTTGATAACCCGTACCATAAATGTCTCCAATTTCTCCGCCTTCTTCCACTTGAAACCAAACGGTTTGGTTAGCACTGTCATAAATACGACTGTAAGCTAAAGTTAAGCGTCCGTCATTTTGTGGTAAGCTCTTAATGGTTGATTTATTCGTTGCGAAGTTGAATGTGGTATTCCACGAAAAATTATTCGTTTTAATTGGTGTTAGTCCTAGAATAATTTCAACACCTTCAGAATTAACTTCACCGCCATTAACCACTTGTTGATTATAACCAGAAGATACTGGAATTGGTAAAGAAATAATTTGATCTTTAGTAGTCGCGTTATAATACGTGTAGTCTAAACGAATACGATCTTTAAAAAATCTAAAGTCAAAACCTGTTTCAAAAGACGTGGTACTTTCTGGTTTTAAGTTGGCATTAGAAATAAAGCTCTGGTCACTTAAGGTTGGTTGTCCGTTAACTGGGGTTTGCGATACAAACGCACCTGTAGTTTGGTACGGATTGGTATCATTTCCAACTTGTGCAACGGAAGCTCTTAGTTTTGCAAATGAAATAACTTCAGGTAAATTAAACGCATTGCTAACTACAAAACTTGTAGAAACCGATGGGTAAAAAAACGAAGTGCCATCTACAGAAAAAGGAGTCGCTAAGGCACTAGACCAGTCATTTCGGCCAGTAATATCTAAGAATAAATAATCCTTATAACCAAATTTAGCTAAACCGTAAAGTGAATTAATACGTTTATTAGCTTCATATTGAAATACTTCTAAAGGTGAAGCGGCATTATTCAAATTAAAAATTCCTGGTTGCGCTAAATTAACTGTTTGGGTTTGTTTTGTTGAAGCAAATTGATCAAAACGATTTCCTCCAGCTGAAATATCGAAACTAAAATCGCCAAAGGTTTGATTGTAATTTAAAAGGAAATCAGTATTTACTTCTCTGTACACCACATCATGTTCTGCATAACCTCCATTTTTAAAACGGTTAGAGCTAAAAGCACGACGAAGTTTTCTGGTTTCACTACTATAATCCATTCCGGTTCTAATGGTAGCAGAAAAATGTTCTCCAAATTGTTGTTTTAAAGCAACGTTTCCGAATACACGATCGCGGTTAAACGAGTTTCTGTTTTCGTATAATATAAAATACGGATTATCAAAAAAGGTATAGTTAAATGAATACTGCTGTCTATCTTCAAGTCCAGGTTGCCAATATGCTTTTAAATTATTAATATCTAAATTTCTAGGACCCCAAGCCACTAAAGAATAATTTACGTTTTCACTACCATAGCCGTTTGAAGGTCTGTTGTCACTACTAGAGTTAACATAACTTATGCTAGACGTTACTGTAGTTTTTGTAGTAGGTTCAAATTTTAATTTAGCACTTACTGTTTGGCGATCTAAATTAACTCCTGGTATGATAGATTCACTTCTTAAATCGGTAAAAGACAGTCTGTAATTTCCTTTATCAAAATTATCTCCAATAGAGATGTTATTGATGGTTGTTACGCCAGTTTCATAAAAATCCTTTAAATTATCTGGATTAGATTTAAATAGAGTAGGAGTTATTGCATTTCCAGAATACAATGATGTATCTCCACCACGAACTACTGAGCCATCTGGTAAGAATACAGGACTATCAAATTGCGGAATAAAAATACCAGCATCTAGTCTTGGACCCCAAGAATAGGTAATATTATCATTGGTTCCGCCACCTAAACCATCAACATACTCAAATTGGCCAGAATTTCCCTGTCCATAAGAATTTTGAAAGTCTGGTAATCTAAAAGCGGTGTCTATAAATACAGAGGTGTTTATACTTATGCCTAAACCTTTACTTTTACTTCCGTCTTTAGTAGTAATTACAATGACACCATTGGCAGCTCGTGTACCGTAAAGTGCAGCAGCACTTGGACCTTTTAAAACAGAAACATTTTCAATATCATCTGCATTAACTTCCATTGCACCATTTCCAAAATCAATTTCCTGAAAACCTGCAGCAGCTTCACTGGTGTTATTAAATACTGTGTTATTATTTATAGGAATTCCATCTACCACAAATAGCGGATTATTATTAGAGAAAGATGCTTCTCCACGAATGGTTATTTTAGATGATGAGCCTACACCTGTTGCACCTTGCGATATTGTTACCCCTGCAAATTTCCCTGCTAAATTATCTAAAAAATTAACGGTTTTTACTTCTGTTAATTTATCGGAAGATATGGTTTGAACCGCATAACCTAACTCTTTAGATTCGCGTTCTAAGCCTAAGGCAGTTACAACAACTTCGTCTAGATTAGTCGTATCATCTTCTAATAAAATAGTAATGTTTTTTTTGTTTCCTATAAGAATTGACTGTGTTTTAAAACCTATGGAAGAAATGGTTAGAGTAGTCTCTGTAGTTGCGCTAATTGAGAAATTACCGTCATCATCACTAATGGTATTTTCGCCATTACTGGCTTGAATGGTAGCGTAAGGAATTGGTAAGCCGTCTGTTTTAGACATTACGGTTCCCGAAATAGTAGTTTGTGCATAACTAAAGCCACATAGCAATAGGAATACAACGACATATAGTTGTTTCATATTTATGAATGGTTGCTTCTGAATTTTCTTCAGAAAAAAATAAAAAGGTTAATAAAGTTCTAGCGGAAGTTAGGCTAGAGTAGGAGAACCTTTATTAAAACCAAAGTCGGGAATAAATTGAGAGGTATTACAAATAACATCTGTTATATATATACGAATGTTATTAAGACTTTGTAATATGGATAGTTGAAGTTGTTTTGATAGAGAACCAAAACACGTTAAGAAATAAGATAAGTCTAAAACTGTATTTAAATCTTTTAAACTTTTTAAAAGAATCTGCTTTTTATCGTTTTTAAAACTACTGACAAAACGTTTTCTAATTTTAGAGGTTTGCCAAGGTAGTTTTACAAAAGTCTCAAAATCGAAATTAGATTGATGTAAAGCTAATAAGTAAAAACCACCATTTTGAGATGGGCCAAGCACAAAATTATCTTCTGAAACCTGAGTATTAGCTTTAAGAATTTGAGAGGTTTTAAGTTGAGGTGTATCATTACCTACAGAAATAACCGTGTCATAACCTTTATTATAAATGCCTTGAATGGCATTTGCAAATCGTTCACCAAAGGTTCTACCAATTTGTTCATGCTCATCAACTATAAAATAAGGTAAATTGGTTTTTTTTACCTTAGAAATAATCTCAGAATTTAGGGTGCTAAAAACCGCTTCAGCATTAACAAATGGTTTTAACCGTGCTTCTCTTGCTGAAGAGTTTGCGAAAATTAATATGGCGGTTTTTGGGTTGGTAGTCATTTCAGTTAAAACAAATTAAGCAACCGTACCTTGGCAACTACTACCAGCACCTGCGGTACAACCATAACAATGTTGAGAAATAGTTATATTTCTGCCTTCTAAAAGTTCTTCATTATACTCGCTGATGTGTTTTGCTTTACTATTTACAGGTAATTCTAACATCTGGTTAAAATCACAATCAAATAAATAACCGTCCCAACTTATAGATAAGGTGTTGGTACACATTACATTTTCTACTGCAGAAGGATTATAAGCATCTACTAAAGCATACATATAATCATCATAATTTTCTGAAGCTATTAAATAGTCTAAAAAACGTGCAATTGGTAAATTAGTGATTGCAAAAAGATTGTGGAACTGAATATTAAAATCTTCCATTAATCCTTTTTTAAAGTCTTTTTCCATTGCAGCTTGGTCTCCTGGTAAAAAAGCACCAGAAGGATTATAGACTAAATCTAAACGTAAGTCGCTTCCTGGCATTCCGTAACCACGTTCGTTTAATTCCTGTAAGGCTTTAATCGATTTGTCAAAAACACCATCACCACGCTGTTTATCGGTTTTACCTCTTGTCCAATGTGGCATAGAGCTTATAACGTGTACGTTGTGTTTTTTAAAAAAATCAGGTAAATCGTAATATTTTTTATTGGCTCTAATTATTGTAAGGTTAGATCGTACTATAAAATCTTTAATACCAGCTTTTGAAGCTTCTTCAACAAACCATCTAAAATTAGGGTTCATTTCTGGAGCGCCTCCAGTTAAATCTAAAGTATGTGCGCCCGTATTTTTTATAACCTCTATACATTCCTGCATGGTTTTTTTGGTCATAATTTCTTTACGGTCCGGTCCTGCGTCTACGTGACAGTGTTCGCACACCTGATTACACATGTAGCCAACATTAATTTGTAAAATCTCTAATTTTTTTGCTTTTAAGGGAAACTGGTTCGTTTCAGAAATTTTCTCCTTAAAGGTTGGCAACTCGCCATTTGCGAAAATACCGTTGGATAATAATTCTAATTGTTTGTTTGATTGTGCTAAATCGCTATGTCTTTTTTGTAATGAAGTTTGTGCCATAAATAGATTGTCGGGATGCTTTATAATAACTTACGAAAAATGAGTTGAAATGGTTTTTAAAGATCCAGTTTGTTCACTTTATTCATCATTTGAACGCCATGAACCAATGTTGCTCCGCTTTTTATAGCAGCTCCAACGTGAATAGCTTCCATCATCTCTTCTTTAGTTATGGCTTTTTGTAAGCCGTCTTTGGTGTAAGCATCAATACAGTAAGGACATTGCTCGGTATGTGCTACAGCTAATGCGATTAAAGATTTCTCTCTAGCCGAAAGAGCACCTTCTTTAAAGACTTCACTATAATAGTCGAAAAATTTATTTCCAAGCTCTTCGCTCCATTCTGTTATTTTTCCAAATTTTCTAAGGTCTTTATCGTCGTAGTAATTGCTCATAATTATTTTTTAGCTAATTTAATTCAAAAAAAAAAGCTCGCAATGTTTTGCGAGCTTTTTGTGTATTAAAAAGGTGTTATTCTTTTACAATTTTAATAGTTTTAGAAGCTTCAGTAGTCTCTAAGTTAATAAAATAAACACCTGGAGATAAAGACGACGTGTTAATCGTTTTTAAACCATCTGTTTGAAAGATAACCTTCTGACCAGTTACATTATAGATAGACACTTTTTTAAGTTCATTATCTAAACCTTTAATGTTTAGTTCATTTTTTACAGGATTAGGATAAATATTGATATTTTCTAATCTATTGCTAGTTGTTCCTAATGTTGCAAAATTATAACTATTTTCGCTTGTAGATTGTGAACCGTATCTATCGGTTGTAGAAGGGCCATCCGTCATGTTTATATAATCTGGAAGAAACCCAAGTCTAGAACCGTCTCCTGGTGGCAATAACCTTAAAAAGCCTGATGTTGGAGGTGTGGTTCCAATCACATCAAAAAGAACTAGTTGAATAGCTGTTCCAGTAGTAAAGTTAAAAAAAATGTTTGAAGTTGGAACTTGTCTATTTACATAAAATGTAGGGTCACCAGCGTCAGAATTTAAACCGTAATCGTCAGCTAAAAATTCTGTAGAAGGAATTCCAGAATTTCCATTTTCAAAATTTCCAATACTATAACCTGTAGGTACAGAAATCATAGAAGCCATATCACTTGATAACTGATTAGTTACATCTGCATCAGGCGTAGCTACTAACGCAAATTGATAATTACCTGTACCGCTATTAACTCCTATATATTGTATAGAGAATTCATATTGTTCTGTTTGTGCATATGTTACTACACTTAAAAATAATAGTGCTATTAAGCTATAAAGTTGTTTCATTTTCTTGTTTTAAAATTTATTAATGTTCTTTATTATTCAAATTAAGGCAATTGTTGATTTATAGGGTAAAATACACTTCCTGTGGTGTTTCCAGGGAAATTAGATATTATTGACTTTAATATATTAGAATCATTACCTGGACCCCCAAAACGAACTTGACCATTCATATCTAAATCAAAATTATCATACGCATTGTATGGAAAGAATACCGACCCAGTAGTATTGGAAGGATGATTAACTATGGTAGTTTTTAAGATGTTAGTGTCATTATTTGGACCCGCAAATCTAATAACGTTATCTCCATTTAAATCTCCAGCCCATAATCCAAACACGCCACTACCCATGTCTTTTTGAGCATTAGTTCCGAAAGTCGAAACAGAACCATTAGTGAAATCTACTGTTGTAGCCGTTCCTGATAAAGCAATTGTGTTTAACGACATAGCTCCTAAATGGTTTCTATGGTTAACGACAACAAAGTAGTTCTTTCCAGTAACATTTATTAATACAGGAGAAGTTCCATCTACATCAACTACATCACCATCTCTTTGTAATAAAGCAGATCTGCTAGCTGAAATTGTTGTATTTGTAGCCGCATCTCTAAGTTCTAGCCAAACCCAGTCTACAATAGCATTTGCACCAGTAGTGTTGAAAACAGTTGCGTTAACAGTTAAACCATCTGTGTAAGGAGATGTAGTTGGTAAGTATCCACCTGACCTAAGTGCATCACTCATTAAGCCAGCTGAAAAAGTTGGCCCTGATAAAAACATCTTAGGAGAAATTCTCAATCTAAATGCACCTTCAGCACCTAAATAATAGGTTCCACTTAAATCTGTAAAGTTACCAGTTAATTTAAAATCTGATCCAAAAGCAGAAGTTGTTAGAGCCACAAGATCATTACTACCTTCTCTATACGCAAATAAATCGTTAGATGTTAAACCAGTTGTAGATGTAAACCCATTCATCTCTGCAGCAGTGATATAAAAATCAACAGATAGGTTTCCAGAAGCTGGAGAGTTCGTTGTTGAGATTTTGAATGTTTTGTCTAACACTAAATTAGTACCAGTACTACCATTGTATGTTTGAGTGCTGTTACCTGATCTATTAACTGAAACATTTACACAACCATAATCGTTACCAGTATTATTGGTGATATCAAGCATTAAATCTGTTGTAGAAAGATCAGATGTATAGATCGTTCCTGAACCAGCTAAATTAACCTCGTATGCACTAGTGTTTTCATTAACTGCTGTTTGAATAAATTTAGCTGTTGTAGCTTCTAATAAGATGTTGTCTACTAATAGTAAACCATCAGTTCTACCATTACCTGGATTTGTTCCTGGGCTTAAATGTCTAAAAGCTAAATACCCAGTTTGACCGCTAAATGCATCCATGTTAATAGTTATAACTTGTCCTCCTCCATCTAAAGTGTTTCCAGAGGCAATTTGAGTACCAGTTGTTCCACCAATTATAGTAGCTACTGAAGTATCGTCAGTTGTCCAATAGACTCTATACGGTTCACTATCTTGAAACCCTCCGATACCAAAAGACAAACTAACGTTTGTTGCTCCGTTGGGAATAACAATAGCATCAGATAATAAAAAGTTATCCGGTGTATAGTTTCCAGGTGTACCTAAGGCACTACCGTTTGATGCTGAGTAAAAGAAATCTCCAGTAATTCCTGGGTATGTCAAACCACTAGCACCAGCAAAGTTTCTAGTGTCGCCATCATTATCAATAATAAACCAAGGAGTAGTATCTGTTGCTTCAACATCTGAATTTATAAGTGTTACTGTTTGCGTATTTATTGGGACAGAATCGTCATCATTTATAGTAAATGTTAAATTGTTGTTACCTACAGTAGCATCTCCGCCATTCACGTTTAAAGTAAATGTTAAGTCTAAAGTTTCATTTCCTTCAACAAAGCCATCATTAAAAACCCTAACAGTTACATTTTGATTAGCTGTAGAACCCGCTGCAAAGGTGACACTGTTGTTAATTAACAAATAGTCTGTTCCGCTTGTTGCAGTACCTCCATTTACCGATAAATTAGCTGTAGTATTTTGTGACGCTCCAGAAGCTATGCTTAAAGAGACAGTATAGTCTGTAAAAGAACAATCCGTACTTTCACTAGCAGATAACAAAGAATTTGCAAAAGAAACTACGGGAGATGTAGCGCCTGTATTAGAGTTAGGTAATTCTTGACGACCTGGAGAGTTTGCAAGTACTACAGCCATTCTCGCTACTTGATCAGCGGTGAATAAGTTCATGCAAGTATCATAGCTGTAATCCATAAAGTTTTCTACCATATCTCTACCGCCACCTGCACATGAGTCTTGGGTTGTAGGACATCCTGCACTAGAGGTGCCTTGAGCAGGAGTGTCAGCGCAAAAATCGTCTACATTACAACCACCATCACCCCAGATATGTCTTAAACCAATCCAGTGTCCAATTTCATGTGTTAAAGTTCTTCCTGCTGCATAAACACCACCTTGAGGATGAGGTGTTGCAATTGATCCTATGGATGAGTATAAACAAACAACACCATCTGTTTGAGTAGACCCTCCAGCACCTCCTGGCATTCCTGGAAGCGTTGAGTTGTCAGGAAACTGGGCATAACCTAAAAGTCCTCCACCTAAGTTTCCAGTCCAATTATTACAATATTTTGTTCTATCCCAGATAGTAGCAGGTTTTATTGTGCTATCAAATGTGGTTCTAGCAAGTTGTCCTGGATAACCATAAACACGGTTAATTCCAGGTTCTGCTAGCGGATTTCCATTAGGGTCAATTTGTGCAGGGACAAATACAATTTGAGCGTCTGCAGCAACCGCAGCCCAAGGACCGGTTGCTCCTCCTGCTTGATTACCAAAATCTAAGTTTAATTGATCTATTTGTGCGTTAACATATATTGCATCTAAATCTGCAGCATCTCCGGGCGATCCTGAAACAACATGAAAAATTATCGGAATTTCTACAACTGCTTGTACAAATGTTCCGTTAGATTTCTGTTGTGCAACTCGCTGTTTGTGCTCTTGAAGTAAAGGAGCTAACCAGTTTTCAAATTCATCCTTACTTTGTCTGTTAGGGTTTGAGAGTCTGTAGGACTCATTAACTTCTTCCGTAAGGCATCTAATAACGCCATTTTGGTTATAGAAGTTCTGGTTTTCTTGGTTTAATTGTAAGCCAAGTCCATTAGAATTTTGAGCATTAGTGCTAGATAAAACAGTAGTGCTATTTTTATTTAAAGCTTCCTTATTTTGAGCGGTTGTCAAAAAAGAAAAACAAATAAATAAAAGAAAGCAAAGTGTAATTTTTCTCATATCAAGTTATTTTAATGTTAAAAAATAGTTAACAAATATAATTCAATTATGATTATATGCAAGTTTTATCGGTGAAATATCTTTTTTGAGTTTTGGTTCGATTTTGTATATTGCTTAAAATTTAAAAATAATATAACATGAAAAAAATTATTTTTTCCTTGTGTTTGCTTGTTTTTAGCATAACATTAGGCTATTCACAAAATTTATTAAAAGACGCAAAACTATCTGCGGATGATATTAGATATCTCAATTCTATTGAAGTTCCTTCTGATGGATTTACATTCTCTGTAAATGTTAACGATTTACAGCAATACTTGGCTTTGTCAAATGAAATGACTCTAGAATTACCGTTTAACGATGGTGAAAAAGTGAAATTTAAAGTTAAAGAAGCTTCAGTTTTTGCAGATGAACAACAAGCTTTGTATCCAGAAATTAAAGCTTATTTAGGATATGGAATTGATAATCCAGGAGATTATTTAAGATTTACGGTAACACCATACAACGGTGTTAATGGTATAATTGTAACTGCTGATCGTTCAGAAACACAAGTTATCCAAAGTATAAAAGGAACCAATAAATCTGTTGTTTATAAAAGAAGTAATAGAAAGTTCGGAAAAGATTTTGATTGTACAACCGCTTCTGAGGAATCTGAAGAACTTAACATTTCAGAGTTTTCGGTCGCAGCAGATGACGGTGTTTTAAGAATATTTGATACTGCAATATCTACAACCGGAGAATATGCTGCTTTTCATGGTGGTACTTTAGCAAGTGTAAATGCAGCTTTAGCCACATCTCTAGCTAGAATAAATTCTGTTTATGAAATTGATTTTGCAGTGCGATTAGTTTTAAGAGCAGGAAATAACAGTGTGGTTTTCTTAAATGGAAACACAGACCCTTATGATAGTGCTAGTGATAATAATTATAATACTGCATTAGCAAACACTTTGGATGCAGCTTATCCAGGTGGTGCAGGCTACGATGTGGGGCATTTATATGCAGGAATTGGAAACAATGGAAATGCAGGATGTATCGGTTGTGTTTGTATAATTGGTGGTGGAAATCATAAAGGTAGTGGCTATACAACCAGTACAAATCCAATTGGAGATCGTTGGGATATAGATTATGTAGCTCATGAGTATGGTCATCAATTTGGTGGAAGACATACATTTACCCATGCTAGTGAAGGAAATGGTATTGCTCAAATGGAACCAGGTTCAGGTACAACTATTATGGGGTATGCTGGTATTACTGGAGCAACGGATGTTCAGCAGGTTTCAGACCCATATTTTCATGCTATCAGTATTCAACAAATTACAGCTCATGCGAAATCTAGAACTTGTGATGTAGAGAATCCTACAGGAAATGCTATACCGGTAGCTAATGCGGGAGCAAATTTAACTTTGCCTATAGGTACTGCTTTTATTTTAACAGGATCTGCAACAGATGGTAATACAGGAGATGTATTAACTTACTGTTGGGAACAATATGATGAGAATAATGCAGCTCAAGCTTATCCTAGTTCAACTAGTACAAATAGTAATGAACCTTTATTTAGATCTTATAATCCAACAACATCCACTACAAGAACATTTCCAAAGTTAGAGGATTTAGTTCAAAATGGTGTAAACGGAAACGTCTGGGAAAAAATACCTACAGTAGGTCGATTTGCAGATTTTAGATTGTCTGTTAGAGATAACAGAGCTGGTGGTGCTGGAAATAACTTTGATGATATGAGAGTGACTTGGGACGCTACAAGAGGACCATTAGCAGTGACTTCTCAGAATATAGATGGAATTATGTGGAGTTCGGGTACGACTGAAACAATTACTTGGAGTGTAAACAATACTAATACATTTGCAGGAGCATCGAACGTAAATATATTGTTATCTACAGATGGTGGATTAACCTACTCGACTACTTTATTGTCTAATGTGCCAAATAATGGTTCTGCGACTATTACAGTGCCTAATACACCAGCGCCTTATTGCCGAATCATGGTACAACCAACCTCAGCGCCATTTTTTGCAATTAATACAAATGATTTCTCTATTGACTTTATTGTAACTGAAGATTGTACTGAAGTTTATACTTCTAATGCAAATTTTGCAATACCAGACAATGCTACAGCTTATTCTGGATTAGGTTTAAATATAACAACCTCTGGAGAAACTTTAGGAGGTAATGTTTATTTAAAATTAGGATTAGATGTAACGCATACTTATGTAGGCGATTTGCAATTTTTATTACAATCCCCAGCGCCTTCTCAAATACAAGTTGTTCCTTGGTCTCAAGGAACTTGTGGAGCAAACGATAATTTAAATATACAGTTGTTTGATGAGGCACCTGCCGTAACTTGTGCTACACCAACAGTTGGCGATGCTAAAACAGCAAGTCCATTTACTGCTTATGATGGTGAAGGGGTTAATGGTCAATGGATATTGGGAGTTGTAGATACTGCAGCAGCAGACACAGGAACTTTAAACTCTTGGTCTATAACTGTTTGTAAAAAGACAGAAACACTTTCTGTAAATAGTGTTGAGGCAGATAGCTTTGAGATTTATCCAAACCCAACAACTGGAATTGTAAATCTTAAATTTAATACGAATAGTGATGTTAATGTAAACTTATATGACATTAGAGGTCGTGGTGTCTATAATAAAAACTTCGCAAATACTTCAAATAAGTTTAATCAGCAAATAAACTTCAGTAATTTATCTGCAGGTGTGTATATTTTAAATGTACAGTCCGGAGATAAAAAGTTTGTCAAAAAAATTATTATAGAATAACATAATCATTTTTTATAATTAAAATAAGAAGGCTCTTCATTTGAAGAGCCTTCTTATTTTAATTATAAAACTAAAAAACCCTAAAGCTAGCTTTAGGGTTTTTACATTTTTATTAGTGGTGCCTCCAGGAATCGAACCAGGGACACAAGGATTTTCAGTCCTTTGCTCTACCAACTGAGCTAAGGCACCAGTGCAAATGCGTGTGCAAATATAAACGCATTTTTAATATCTACAAAAGAAATTTTATAATTTTTGATTTACTAAATTTGCAAGTATAAATATAAGACCATGAATTTATGTATTGATATTGGTAACACATTTGTTAAAGCTGCTGTTTTTCAGGATAGTAAACTGTTAAAAGTCTTTACTTTTGAATTAGATTTTTTAGAAAAGTCGGTTAAGAATATTTTACATCTATATAATATTGATTTTATAATAGTATCATCAGTTGCATCAATCTCTATATCACAGAAAAAAACTCTTGAAGATTTTAGGTCTACATTGTTTCTAGATCACCAAAGTAAATTTCCATTTAATAATAAATATCTTACTCCAACTTCAATCGGGATAGATCGATTGGTTTTAGCATCAGCTGCTCAACAGTTTAAAAAATCCGGTAATGTTTTAGTCATAGACGCTGGTACATGTATTACTTACGATTACTTAGATCATGAAAATAATTATTTGGGAGGAGCTATTTCTCCCGGGCTTTTAATGCGGTACAAATCCTTAAATTATTATACTAGTGGCTTACCATTATTAAAAGTTCAAAAACCAAATGCGGTTTTAGGGAATACAACTCAAACTTGTATACATTCAGGAGTGGTAAACGGTTTAGTGTTTGAAATTGATGGAGTCATAGCTCATTATAACAATATATATAAAGATTTAACAGTTATTTTAACAGGTGGAGATACTAATTTTTTGTCTAAACAATTAAAAAGTAGCATATTTGCCAATTCAAATTTCTTACTAGAGGGTTTGAATTATTTATTAAATTTTAATTTAAAATAATGATTAAAAAACTGCTAATAGTTTTTGTATGTGTTTTTTGCTTACAAACCTACGCACAAGATGGTGTTGCTTCACCTTACTCATACTATGGTATTGGAAGTTTAAAATTTAAAGGTACTGTTGAAAATAATAGTATGGGTAGTATGGGTGTCTACAATGATAGTATTCATATGAATTTACAAAATCCTGCAACTTATGGAGGACAGAACCTGCCTATATATAACAATGAATCTCGACCTGTAATATTTACAGTTGGAGGAAGTTCTAATAAAACTTGTTTAGATTCAAATAGCTCTAGTGCAGAAACATCTACTCAAACCTTTGACTATCTTGCGGTCGCTTTTCCTTTAGGAAAACTAGGAATAGGATTTGGGTTACTACCATATACTTCTGTAGGTTATAAATTGGATAATTTTAATTCATTTGGTCAAATAACCCATCGTTACAGAGGTTCGGGAGGAGTTAATAAAACTTATTTTTCTGCAGGATATCAATTTGAAAACGGTTTAAGCTTTGGGGTTACTACAGATTATAATTTTGGTAATATTAAAAATAATACTATTGTATTTCCTTATAATAGTGATGGTACGTCTCTGTCTTATCAGACAAGAGAAGATAATAGGTCCGATTTAAGTGGTTTGAGTTTTAATTTTGGAGCACATTATAAAAAGATGGTTTCCGATAAATTAGAAATTCAAACTTCATTAACTTTTGCGCCAGAAGCGAATTTGAAGTCAATAAACACAAGGTCTTTTAATGCTATTATTTTTGATAATGCGGGTAATGAGGTTGAGGTAAATACAGTTGATGTCGATTTAGATACTAAAGGTTTAAATGAGACCAATCTTACATTACCTTCAAACTTCACCATTGGTGCAGGTATTGGAGAGCCAAGAAAATGGTTTGCAGGTGTAGATTTTAAAACTCAAAACACGAGTGAGTTCTCAAATCCTTTATACAATTATGAGAATACGACATTTGAAAATTCAAATACTATAGCAATTGGAGGATTTTATATTCCTAAATATAATTCATTCTCAAGTTACTTTAAACGAATGGTTTACCGTGCCGGAATGCGTTTTGAGAATACTGGATTAAAAATAAATAATGAGCCCATTAAAGAGTTTGGCATATCTTTTGGATTAGGTTTACCAGTTGGAAACACATTCTCTAATGCTAATTTAGGTTTTGAATTAGGTAACAGAGGAACTACAGATAGTAATCTTATTAAAGAAAACTTCTTTAAAGTTCAGTTAAGTTTATCGTTAAACGACAGATGGTTCCAGAAAAAAAGATATAACTAATTACATTTAAAAATAGAATTATGAAAACTAAAGCAACATTACTACTTGTTTTAATATTTGGATTTAACTTCGGTTTCTCACAAACCGATTGTGCGACTAAATTATCTTTAATGGTTGAGGCTGCAAAAGCTAAATCTTATGATACAGCTTATCCATATTTGATGGAATTAAGAAAAGATTGCCCAACTTTTAATAGAGCGACATATGTTTATGGGGAAAGAATCTTAAACTCTAAAATAGATGGTGCAGAAGGTGAAGAGAAAAAAGCTTTTATAAACGATTTAGTAAAATTGTATGATGAAAGTATGATGCACTTTGCTAGTAAATCGCCTAAAGGAGAGTTTATGGGTAAAGCATGTCAGTTAAAATACGATAACAGAGAGCTGTTAGGTTTAACAGGAGACGTATTATATGAGTGTTTTGATACTGCATACAAAGCAGACTCAGTTTCTTTTGATAATCCTCAAAGCTTATACGTTTACTTTAAGTTAATGGTGGATTTATATGATGAAGGAAAGAAGCCAGCTGCAGAATTATTTAACAAGTATGATGATGTTGTTGAGAAGATTGATGTAGAACTTGAAAAAGCGTCTGAAAAGTTAAATGGCTATGTTGCTAAAGAAGAAGCTGGACAAACCTTAAGCTCTAAAGAAGCAAGTTATAAGCGTTTTTATGAGCAAACTATAGCTGCTTTTGAGAAAATTTCTGCAAGTGTAGATAGTGAATTAGGTGGACGAGCAAATTGTGAAAACTTAATCCCACTATATGCTAAAGATTTTGAAGTAAATAAAAATGATGCTGTTTGGTTAAAAAGAGCAGTAAGCAGAATGTACAATAAAGAATGTACTGATGATGCTTTATACGAAAAGCTTTTAAAAGCTTATGATGCTGCAGAGTCTTCAGCAGATACTAAATATTTCTTAGCAAGTTTCCTTTTCAATAATGGTAAGATTTCAGAAGCGATGACTTATTATAAGCAGTCTTACGACTTACAAGAAGATAAAGTTAAGAAGGCAAAACTAGCTTACAAAATTGGAGCAAACTTGAAGAAAAAAGGACGTTTTGGAGAAGCAAGACAATATTTCGAAAATGCATTAGCTTTAAATCCTTCGGATAAAAACCCTCACTTGCTTATTGCATCTATGTATGCAAGTAGTGCTAACGATTGTGGAGATAGCCGTTTCAATAAACTTGCAGTATTCTGGTTAGCAGCTAAAGAAGCAGCAAAAGCAGGATCGAAAGGATCTAGTTATGTAGAAAGCTATAATGCAAAAGCTCCAACAAGATCTATGATTTTCTCTGAAGGAAATTCGGGACAAACCATTAAAATTGGTTGTTGGATAGGAAGAAGCGTTACTGTTCCTAAACTTTAAAAGTTAATGAAAGCCAAAAGCTTTAAATATATACAATTAAACCTAGTCATAGCTCTTGCTATGACTTTGTTTTTTTCGTGTAATAACGATTATAACACGGTAAATAATATAGATGTTTTGGCTAACGAGCCAGCCGGTATTGCAGATAGTCTGAATTTAAAATATACAGACTCTACGTTTTTAAAAGCTAACTTGCTTAGTCCTAAAATGCATGATTATAGTAACCGGAATTTCCCGTTTACCGAATTTAGAGAAGGTGTTATTCTTCATATTTATGAAGGTAATGAGAAAAACACGGTATTTGCAGACTATGGGATTGTCTATAACGATACCGATATTATAGATCTTAGAGGTAATGTTATTATTGCAATGTCTACTAAAGACACTTTGTTTACAGAGCAGTTGTACTACAATAAAGAAAATAAGTGGTTGTTTAATAATATAAAAGCGACTTTAAAATCTAAAGATTATGTTACCAATGGTGTTGGTTTCGATTCTAACGACGATTTTACAAATGCACAAATTTTGGAGGTTACAGGCCAATTTGCAGTAACCGAATAAAATTTGATTTATTAAATTACGTATCTTTACCATTGTAAATTAATACAAATGACATTTTTTAAATATTTCCATTACGCATACTTAGTTTTTGCTATTTTGTTTTTATATGATGCATTTGCATCATGGGGAGAAACTAGAGCATATGCTTCAATCTTATTAGGCTTAACAGCTCTGTTTATGTTTTTCTTCCGAAGAAAATTCAACAAAAAGTTCGATAAATAATAACGATGTCGTCCATACTAATCATTGTTGTTTCATTACTATTATCAGCCTTTTTTTCGGGCATGGAGATAGCCTATGTATCTTCAAATAAAATTCATATAGAAATTGAAAAAAAGCAAGATGGGTTTTTAGCTAAAATTTTATCTAAAATTACTGCAAAACCATCTAAGTTTATTGCAACAATGCTTATTGGAAACAATATTGCTTTAGTAATATATGGTTTTTTTATGGGTGATGAACTGATGCTTTGGTTTCAAAGTATGTTGCCTACAGAAAATATTGTTATAAATTACTTTTTTAATGACTTAAGTTTGCTAAGTCAAACCATAATATCAACTTTGGTCATTCTTTTTACGGCAGAGTTCTTGCCAAAAGTATTCTTTCAAATTTATGCGAATTCTTTATTAAAAATTTTAGCGTTTCCTGCCTATATTTTTTATGTGGCTTTCTCATGGATTTCAGAGACGGTATTATGGATTTCAAATTTCGTACTTAAAAAGTTTTTTAAAACGGAAGGAGATCAAATTCAATTAGCATTCACAAAAGTAGAGCTTGGAAATTACATTAGTGAACAAATGGAAAGTGTTGAAGAACACGATGAGGTAGATAGCGAAATACAAATTTTCCAAAATGCACTAGAGTTTTCAGATGTCAAGGCGCGCGAGGTAATGGTGCCAAGAACAGAGCTTACAGCTGTAGATTTGAATGATGATATAGAACATGTAAAACAGTTATTTATAGATACAGGTTATTCAAAAATTCTAGTATATAAGGAAAATATAGATGACATTCTTGGTTATATTCATTTGTTTGAGCTGTTTAAAAAACCGAAAAACATTGGGTCTATTTTAATGCCTGTAGAGCTTATCCCAGAAACGATGTTTGTAAAAGATGTTTTGGAGCTACTTACTAAAAAGCGAAAAAGCATTGCGGTTGTGGTAGATGAATATGGTGGCACATCCGGAATTATAACTATAGAAGATATTATTGAAGAATTGTTTGGAGAAATAGAAGATGAGCATGATAGTGACGATTTGCAGGAAACTCAAATAAGTGATACACAGTTTCTGTTATCGGCTAGACTTGAGGTTGATTATATCAATGAGGCTTATAAGTTAGACTTGCCAATAGGCGAAAATTATGAAACTTTAGGGGGATTAATTGTCTCTTATAATGAAGAGATTCCTAAAAAGGATGAAGTAATTACAATAGATAATTTTAGATTTACCATTTTAGAAGCCTCAAACACAAAAATTGATTTAGTCGATTTGAAAATTTTAGAAGAAGATTAGACCGTAACTTTGCATGTTCACTGCCTACAGTTTCCTATAAACAGGTGTGTTTGGCTTTTTTTCAATTTAAGAGGTAAGCCTGTCTCTATTTTTTTAAATAATCCTATCTTTTTAATTAAAAAAGTATTTTTATTATTCCTTTTTAAATGGTATTTTCGCCCACTATATTACAATAAAATATATTCTATAAAATGGCAATTTTAAATAAAATTAGAGAAAAAACAGTAGTTTTAATTTTAGTAATCGCATTAGCATTATTTGCATTTATCCTTTCTGGATTATTTAGTAATGGAGATTTATTACTTGGAAAATCTCAAAATGTTGTCGCTACTATAAATGGTGAAGACGTAACGCGTGAGCAGTTTATGGCTCAAGTAGAACAGCAACAAAGACGTATGGGACCACAGGCTTCTTCAAGCCAGGTTATGAATAGTGTTTTTGAAGCTTTTGTAAGAGAAGCTGTAATGAACACGCAATTTGAAAAATTAGGTTTGTCTGTAGAGTCAGATCAGATGCGTGAATTATTAAAAACAAATTTAGGTAGCAGTCCAGAGTTTCAAAATGAAGCTGGATTATTTGACAATGCTAAGCTAACAGAATATATTGCTAATATTAAAGAAACTTCTAAAGAACAATATGCACAGTGGATAGCTTACGAGCAAAGTGTAGCTAGTTCTGGTTTACAAAACAACTATTTTGGAATGGTTAAAGCAGCAACTACTGCTACGTTATTAGAAGGCGAATTAGAGCATAAGTTAGAAAATGATAAAGTAGATATTAGTTATGTGTCTGTACCTTATTCATCTATTCCAGATGATAAAGTTAAAGTTACAGATGAAGAAATTAAGTCTTATATTTCTAAAAATGAAAAGCAATTTAAGGTAAAAGCTTCAACAGATATTCAATATGTAATGTTTGAGGAAGTTGCTTCAGAAGAAGACAAAACTGAAATTAAATCTAAATTAACCGATTTAATAGATGATAAAGAAGTTTTTGAAAATAATAAGGCAGTTTACAAAAAAGGTTTAAGAAATACAGAGAACATTAAAGAGTTTGTTAATGCTAACTCAGACGATTTTAAATATGTTGATGGATTTCAGACTAAAGCACAATTGCCACAGGTTGCAGCAGATACTTTAACTAAATTAAACGTTGGTGATATTTATGGGCCTTATTTAGATGGTGAGTATTTTAAACTATCTAAATTGGTTGCTACAACTAAATTACCAGATTCTGTAAAAGCAAGACACATTTTAATCCCATTTGTAGGTGCTCAATCAGCGCAACCAGAAGTTACAAGAACAGAAGCTCAAGCAAAATCTTTTGCAGATAGCTTAGTAACGGTTTTAAAAGCAGACAAATCAAAATTCCCACAATTTGTAAAAGATTATTCTTCAGATCAAGGTAGTGTTGAAAAAGAAGGACGTTATGACTGGTACCCATATAACCAAATGGTTCCAGAATTTAGAGATTTTACTTTTGAGAAAAACGTAGGAGATATTGATGCTGTTAAAACAGCTTATGGTTACCATATTATTGAAGTTGAAGGTCAAAAAGGAGAGTCTACACTTTATAAAGTTGCAACTATTGCTCGTAAAATCGAGCCTTCTGATGCAACTGTAGATAAAGTATTTAGAGACGCTTCAAGCTTTGAGGTAAGTTTAGAAAACAAATCTTTTAACGAAGCAGCAGAAGCTTCTAAATATGAATTAAGACCTGTAAAGTCTTTAAAAGTCTTAGATGATAACATAGCAGGTATAGGAAGCCAAAGAGAAATTGTGCGTTGGACTCATAATGAAGACACAAAAGTAGGAGATTATAAGCGTTTTGCTATAAATGGAGGATATGCAGTTGTACAATTAACTCAAAAAAATAAAGAAGGTTTAATGTCTGTTGAAAACGCAAGACCAACTGTTGCTCCTAAATTAATGAAAGAGAAGAAAGCTAAAATGATAATGGATGGCGTTAATGCAACAACATTAGAAGCTTTTGCATCGGCTAAAGGACAACAAGTTAAAACAGCTACAGAGATTAATATGAAAAATCCAACAATAGCTGGAGCTGGTCGTGAGCCATTAGTTGTGGGCTATGCGTTTGGTTTAAAAAATGGAGGAACATCTAAATTAATTCAAGGTGAATCTGGAGTGTTTATGGTTAAACGTAATAACTTTACACCTGCTGTTAAATTAGACAATTATCAAGCGTTTGCAAACCAGGTTGGAGCTCAAAAACTTAGTACAGTACAAAGTAAATTATATGCAGCTTTAAAAGATGCTGCAGAAATTGAAGATTACAGAGCGACTACAGTTCAGTAAATTAAATATTTAATTTTATAAAAGGGCTGGCAATTTGTTAGCCCTTTTTTTGTATTCAATATTTTCGAGTTGTACTTTATCCATTTATAAAAGCACTTAAGCGAATTTATAATTGAAAATTTTCTAACTATTTGATAATTATTTGTTTTTTTTTTTATTTTCAGTACCATGAAAAACATTATATACACCTTATGCTTGTGTTTTACATCTTTAAATTTTTATGCGCAAGTTGGAATTGGAACTACTAATCCAAATGCCAAATTAGAAATATTATCTTCAAACCAGGCTTTGCCAGAGAACACAGATGGGGTTTTAATTCCAAAAATTAACGAATTTCCGACTACTGCTCCAACATTACTTCAAGATGGGTTATTAGTTTATGCTTCAGGACTAGGAAGTATTGCAAAAGGGTTTTATTATTGGAATAATACCACAACTACTTGGGTAGCTTTAGCTGGTGGTTTTGGCTCTGTAAATAACGGGTTAAATATTGCGGGTTCTGGAGATGTTCATTTAGGAGGTAACTTAATAGAAAACACGACCATTGGCCAAGGAATATATGGATTAACTTATAATTTAAATGGTACAGGAGATTTTTCTGTTCAAGATAATGGAGTGGGTAAGTTTCAAGTTTTAGACAATGGTAGTACCCGTTTTGGTGGAGATGTAGAGTGGAGAGATAATGATACTAATGGTATAATTTTAGCTACATTGATAAATGATGGAAATGATGGTCGATTTAGAATTTATGAAAATGGTGGAGTAAGTATAGATTTAGATGCAAATACACAATCGGTATTTAACGAGCAGGGCTTAAATAGAAACTTTAGAGTAGAATCTTCTGGCAATGCTAATATGTTATTTGTAAATGCTACAAATAATCGAGTTGGTGTAGGAACAAATAATCCTCAAGAAACAATTCAAGTACAAGGAGGGGCTAGAATTACTACAGGTTTAAGTATTGGTAACACAACATTTGGCACTTACAAATTATCCATAGTAGATGCAACAATCCCTTCTGTTGTAATTGGAAACACCGCATTTAACAATGTAGAATCTGGACGTTTAACTTTCGATGAAAACGTACCTAATTTCACAAACGCTGGGGATACTTATTGTGGTTTTCAACTATATTACGACGGTGCTCAAGACAAATTTTTTATAACCTCAGGTTGTACAGGTAGAGTAAATAGAATGACTTTTGAAAGAACTGGAAATATTGGAATAGCAACAGATAATCCTACTGCAAACCTGTCGGTTAACGGAACAGCTAATAAAACAGGTGGTGGTGCTTGGGCAGTGTTTTCAGATAAGCGTTTAAAAAAAGATATTAGTAGTTATAGCGAAGGTTTAGACTTAATATTAAAAGTTAAGCCTGTAAACTACACTTACAATAGTAAATTTACAGAGCTATTTGGTGAAGGCAATGGAAATGCTACAACAAAAGTTTTTCAAGGTGTAATAGCACAAGATTTACAAAAAATAGCACCAGATATGGTTACAACTGTGAATACCGATGTCGATAATAGTAATGATGCCGATGGTGGATCTGCAAAATCTAATGGTGGTCAATTTTTGCAAGTAGATTCTAGTAAGTTTACCTATGCTCTTATAAATTCAGTTCAAGAACAGCAAAAACAATTAGATGCTCAACAAAAAGAAATTGATGAGTTGAAACAATTAGTTAAGAAGCTTATTAATAAAAATTAAATGGATTTAAGAAAAATCAGTGTTTTGGTTTTTTATTCTTGTACCTCAAATATTTCATTTAAGAGCCAAAGATAATCGCTACGGTTTTCTATAAAATCTCGGTTTGAAATATCTATGATTTTTACATTAAAATTCTGTTGTGTTTTTAAAAACTCCAAATAACCAATATTAATTTTATCCAGATATTCTGGGTCTATGTTCTGTTCATAATCTCTACCACGTTTTTTAATGTTTTCCTGTAAACGTTCTGTATTTTGGTATAAGTAAACATACAAATCGGGCTTCGGGATGTCTTTATACATTAAATAAAAGAGTTTTTTGTATAAGTTAAACTCATCTTCAGGTAAAGTAATTTTAGAAAAAATTAATGACTTGAAAATGTCATAATCACTAATCATAAAGTCACTAAATAAATCTAGCTGTGCTAAATCATCAGTAATTTGTTGATAGCGATCTGCTAAAAAAGACATTTCTAGGGTAAATGCAAAACGTGCTGCATCTTCATAAAATTTTGGTAAAAAAGGATTGTCGGCAAAACGTTCTAAAATTAGTTTTGCATTAAATTCTTCAGAGATTAAACTGGCTAAACTGGTTTTTCCAGCTCCAATATTACCTTCAATAGCAATGTAATTGTGTTTAGAGGTGTTAAACTGTTGTTTTGGGTTTTTTAACCAAATATTTTGTGGCTCTGGTTGCTCTTTATCTTCACAAAGGGCTATTAATTCTGTTACTGTTTTATTCAGTTTTGGGTGATTTGTCTTTGCAGCAATATCATTTAGCGGTACTAATACAAATAAGCGTTTATGGAGTTCTTTATGAGGCACAGTAAGAAGAGAATGAGAAACAATATCTTTTGCATAAAAAATAATATCTAAATCTATTTCTCGAGCTTCATAAACGTTAGGATCAATTTTTTTACGACCTAATTTGGTTTCAATCTCTTGTAAAACAATAAGTAATTCTTGAGCAGATAACACAGTTTGAAGCGAGATACAGCAGTTTAAAAAATCGTCTCCGTCAAATCCATAGGCTTTGGTTCTGTAAATTTTAGAAATTTGTAAAACCGTCCCTGCTTTTTCATAAATGGCATAAATGGCTTCTTGTAAATGTTTAAATTTATCTCCTTTATTGCTTCCAAGAGCGATGTATACCAATTGTTGTTCTCTCATAATTTTAAGCAAAATAAGTAAAACAATTTAAGTAATTAGTATATTTAAGCTTTCTGTTAATAACTTATTTGTGACCTTAAAAGACCGTTTACTTGCTCAAAAACTATATTTAATTCTTGCTTCGCTGTTTATCACTTCGTTAGTAGTTTCAAATTTAATTTTTCAAAAGTTTTTTTACTGGTATCCATTCGATATTGAATTGTTTGATTCAAAACTTTTTGAAATATCTGTCGGGATATTACCTTACCCAATAACATTTTTAATAACAGATCTCATCAGTGAAATTTACGGTAAGAAAAAAGCCAATCAAGTAGTTTTTGTGGGTGTTTTTGCTTCATTTTTTTCATTGCTTATTGTTTATACTGCTAATAACGTAAGTGCCACTAGTTGGAGTCCTGTAAACGATGCCTTGTTTGACAAGGTTTTTGGTAATACTATTTTAGCAGTTTTTGCAAGTATGATGGCTTATTTGTTTGCGCAATTTGTAGATATTCAAATCTATCATTTCTGGAAAAAGTTAACGCATGGGAAGTATTTGTGGTTAAGAAATAATTTTTCCACCTTTTTTTCTCAGTTTATAGACACAAGTTGCGTATTAATTTTGTTATGCTCTTTTGGTGAAATTTCATGGTCAAAATTTTATGGATTGCTATTAAGTGGTTTTATATTTAAGCTGCTTATTGCTCTTTTAGACACGCCTTTCTTATATTTAGGTGTCTATTTGTTTAAGAAGAGATTTAAATTAAAAAAGTATGAGGAGCTTAGCTTAGATTAAATAACTATTAAACTTATATTAAATAGTTACAGGTGTCGAAACATTTTAATTAATTTGTAATCTAATTCAAATTAATAATGAAAAAAGCATTAAAGATAATAGGTGTTACAGTTCTTGTAATTGTAGTGTTTTTATTAGCAAGTCCTTTTATTTTTCAAAATAAAATTAAAGGACTAGTTAAAGAGTTTATAAATGAAAATTTAAATGCTAAGGTGGACTTTAAAGACGCTAGTTTAAGTTTCTTAAGTAGTTTTCCTAAGGCAAATGTGACTATAGATGAATTAACTATTACTAATTTTGCGCCCTTTGAAAATGAAAAATTAGCAGATATAAAGAGTATCTCGTTTGATTTTGATATAAAAGAGCTGTTTAAAAAGGCGGAAGAAGATCCTATTCAGGTTAAAGAAATATATATTAATGAAGCTTTAATTACCCTTAAAACAAATAAAAACGGACAAGTTAATTGGGATATTGCTAAGGAAAAAGCTACTACAATTAATGAAGAAAATTCCGATCAAAATTTTATTTTCCAATTAGACAAATACGCCATTAATAATAGTGCATTAACCTATTTAGATGAAGCAGGTGATGTTAGCTTTTATGTGACAGACTTAAATCATTCGGGAAGTGGTACTTTCTCAGAAAAATTGTCCGACTTGACAACAACTTCTAAAGCTAAATTAAGTTTGAAGGTAGGTGGCACAGAATATTTAACCCAAAACACTTTGGATTTAGAAGCTGTTATTGGTCTAGATTTAGAAAATAACAAGTATACATTTAAAGAGAACGAAGCTATTATTAACCAATTGCCAGTAACTTTTTCAGGGTATTTTCAACAGTTAGAGAACAGTCAACAAATGGATATCTCTTTTAAAAACAAAGGAGCGACATTTAAAGATTTTTTAGCGGTTTTACCAGCAGCATATTCTAAAGACTTAAACCAAGTAAATACCACAGGTAATTTTGATGTTACTGGTGAAATTAAAGGTGAATTAAGCGAAACAACTATTCCTAATTTAGATATTAATATTATGTCTAATAATGCGTCTTTTAAATATAACACCTTACCAAAAGGTGTAAAAGACATTGTTATTAATGCAACTATAAAAAATACAACAGGAAACCCTGAAGATACGTACGTTGACTTAAAAACTCTAAATTTTAAAATAGATCAAGATCAATTTAAATCTTCAGCTTTAATTAAAAATTTAACTTCAAATATTGCAGTAAATGCAAATATTGATGGTGTTTTAAATCTAGCAAATTTAACCAAAGCTTATCCAATAGATTTAGAAAACGAATTAACAGGTATTTTAAGAGCGCGACTAAATACCAGTTTTGATATGGATGCAATAGAGAAAAACGCTTATCAACGCATCAAAAATAATGGTAATTTAAGTTTAGAAGGATTTAATTTTAAATCTGAAGAATTATTAAACCCAGTACAGATTTCTATGGCTAAAATAGCTTTTACACCAACTGTGGTTAATTTAGAGCAGTTTACTGCTAAAACTGGAAAGTCGGATATTCAAGCTACAGGAACATTAAATAATTTGTTAGGTTTTATTTTAAGTGATAAAAATTTACAAGGTAATTTCAATTTAAACTCTAATGTATTTTCTTTAAATGATTTTATGAGTAAAGAAAGTACGGTAAATTCTGAAACAGATTTGAAAACTGACATGAATAAAAAAGCAGGATCAAATCAAGCCTCAATTAAAATTCCAGCTTTTCTTGATGCTACTGTAAATGCAAAAGCAAATACGGTTTATTACGATAATATTTTATTAAAAGAAGTTAAAGGACAGTTGGTCATTAAAGATCAAGAGGCTAAAGTTACCAATCTAACTTCTAATTTATTTGGTGGTAATTTAAGTTTTAATGGTTTGGTAAATACAAAAAATGATGTGCCAACTTTTAGTATGAATTTAAATGCTAATCAATTTAATATAGCAGAATCATTTAATAACTTAGAGCTATTACAAGCTCTGGCGCCGTTAGCAAAACTTATAGAAGGCAAATTAACAAGTGATATTAGTTTGTCTGGAAGTTTAAACAACGATTTTACACCAAACTTGGCAACATTAACAGGAAATGCCTTAGCAGAATTAATTTCTACGGAGTTCAAGCCTAAAAATGAGAAAGTTTTGGCGGCATTAGAAAATAAATTAAGCTTTTTAGATTTTAGTAAATTAAACTTAAACAATTTAAAAACTAATATTGCTTTTAATGATGGTACTATTGCTGTAGCACCATTTACCGTAAATTATAATGATATTACAGTTGAAATTGGTGGTACTCATAATTTACAAAACCAGTTAAATTATGAGGCTGTGTTGCAAGTGCCTGCAAAATATTTAGGTAGTGATATTAACCGACTGATAGGTAGGATAAACGATAACGAGGTTAATAACTTAACAATTCCTGTAACGGCTAATATTTCTGGTAATTTAACAAGTCCAACAGTTAATACAGATCTAACCAGCGGAGTTAAGAACTTAACAGCACAGTTAATAGAAATTGAAAAGCAAAAATTAATAGGAAAAGGAAAAGATAAAATTAAGGATTTATTGTCGAATACTTCAGGAGGAAATGGAGCTACAAAAGATTCTACAAAGACCTCTACAGGTGGCGCTATTAAAGATGTCTTTAGTAATGTTCTTAATGGTGGAAACTCTACGCCTAAAGATAGTACTAAATCTACCAGTAATACAGTTAAAGATGTATTAAGTATTTTTGGTAAAAAGAAGAAGGCAAAAGATACCTTAAACTAATGCTTATTTTTTTTACTAAAAGTTTTAAAAATTAATTATAATTGTATTACATTTGCAGACCATTATAACAAGTCGTTTTGCTTGTTGTAATTCAATAAGTTACAAACACATTTAAATTACTATAATGTTAAGAATCGAAATCAAAGAAGGAGAAAACATCGAGAGAGCTTTAAAACGTTACAAGCGTAAGCACAGAAACGTAAAAGTTATGCAAACGTTACGTAGCAAACAATACTTTACTAAGCCTTCTGTTTTAAACAGAGCGCAAGTACAGAAAGCTTCTTATATCCAAAGATTAAGAGACGCAGAAAACGTTTAATAACTTTTTTGCCCCAATACTATATAAACACCACGTTAATTTATTAGCGTGGTTTTTTAGTTTATGGTTAATTGTATGACATAGCCCTCATTGCTTCTTATGTTACAAACGGTATCGTCTTCAAAAATTAAATATTGTCCTTTTATACCTTTAAGAACCCCTTCATAGTGTTGTGTTTTTCCAAAATTAAGAGATTTAGGTTTTTTTGGATAATGAAGTACAGGAAACTGTATTTCAGTTTCTTTCTTATTGGTAATAATATAGTCTCTAGCTTCTTCTGGAATGGCAGGGATTAATTTTTCTCTCCAAACACACAAATCTTCATCCTTAATATCATTTTTAAGCATTGTACGCCAATTGGTTTTATCGGCTACAAAATCTTTTAACGCCACTTCAGTAATCCCAGCAAGGTATCTGTTTGGAGCTTCTAAAATTTCTAAAGCCTCATGAGCTCCTTGGTCTATCCATCGTGTTGGTACTTGAGTTTTTCGGGTTACACCAACCTTAACATTACTAGAATTGGCCAGATAAACGATATGCGGTTGTAGCTGGACGCGTTTTTCATAGTCTAAATCGCGCTCTTCTTCGTCTAAGTGTGCTTTACTAAGTTCTGGTTTCATTATCCAGTCTGCTGCTTGCGGGATATCAAAAAAACAACTCTTACAAAACCCTTGTCTAAAAATAGGCTTATCCAAATGGCAGTTTAAACATTCATATTTTACAAATGAAAAACGTATAGTTTTATCCAAAAGTTGATTCATATGGATAAAATTGTCATTAAAAATTAAGTAATAATTTACAGGAGAAGTAAATTCGGTAGTCATTTTAGTTAATACGCCTTCAAATGTCATTTTAATATTTTTTGTGAATAGTGTTTCCTCTATACAAATTATTAGCTTATTTTTAAACTTTAAAGATAAAACAAAAATGCCAATTCCTTTAGTCAATTCAATTGCTTCGTGGTTTTTAAAAAAGCGCTTTCATCAAATTGAATTGTTTTTAAAATACCCAAATGAAGTACAGCAGGAGTTATTATTTGATTTGCTAGAAACTGCTAAAGACACTGAAATTGGAAAGTCATACGATTTTAACAGCATTAAATCATACAGGGAATTTGCCAATCGCGTTCCTATTTCGTCTTATGAAGAAATAGAACCCAATATAGAACGTTCTCGGTTAGGAGAGTCTAATATATTTTGGCCAAAACCTATAAAGTGGTTTGCAAAGTCTAGTGGAACTACAAATGCTAAGAGCAAATTTATACCAGTTAGTCTAGATGCTTTAGAGGACTGCCATTATGCAGCAAGTAAAGATTTGCTTTGCATGTATTTAAATAACAATCCAGAATCCCAATTATTTACTGGAAAGAGTTTACGTCTAGGTGGTAGTAAAGAATTATATAGAGAAAACGGTACAGCATTTGGAGACTTAAGTGCAATACTTATAGATAATATGCCTTTTTGGGCAGAGTTTAGTAGTACGCCAAGTAGTAGAGTGTCCTTAATGAGCGATTGGGAAACCAAAATGGATGCTATTGTAGCAGAAACCATCCAAGAAAATGTAACAAGTTTGGCAGGAGTGCCTTCTTGGATGTTGGTTTTACTAAATAGTGTTTTGGAAAAAACAGGAAAAGAAAGCTTATTAGACATTTGGCCACAATTAGAAGTGTACTTTCATGGAGGTGTTAGCTTTAACCCTTATATAGAGCAATACAGAGCAATTTTGCCTAAAAAAGATTTTAAGTTTTACGAAATTTATAATGCTTCTGAAGGGTTTTTTGCCATTCAAGATCAAAATTTCTCTGGAGATTTACTGTTGATGTTAGATTATGGTATTTTCTATGAGTTTATACCAATGGATCATTATGGCACACCTAAAGAAAAGGTTATACCGCTTTCGGAAGTTGAATTAAATAAGAATTATGCCGTTATTATTACCACTAATGCTGGTTTATGGCGTTATAAAATAGGAGATACGATTCGTTTTGTATCCCTATCGCCTTACCGTATAAAAGTGTCTGGTCGTACCAAACATCATATTAATGTATTTGGAGAAGAGCTTATAATAGAAAATGCTGAAGAAGCATTAAAAATAGTATGCAAACAAACGCAAACTGAAATTATAGATTATACTGCAGCTCCAGTTTTTATGAAAGGTAAAGAAAAAGGTGCTCATGAGTGGCTTATAGAATTTAAAACACCACCTCAGGATATTAATGAGTTTAATAGACTGTTTGACAAAGCACTTCAATCGCTTAATTCCGATTATGAAGCCAAGCGCTTTAATAATATGACCTTAAACCAACCAACCATACACATTGCGCGCTCAGGCTTGTTTTACGATTGGTTAAAAAAAGAAGGTAAGCTTGGTGGTCAACACAAAGTGCCAAGATTATCTAATTCTCGAGATTATGTAGAATCATTATTGAAATTATAGATTTATAAAAATCAACATTCACCTTGCGAGTTTAAAGTGTTGAAATTCAATTATTTATAGATTTGCTTATTATATTTCAATTCAATAAAGTGTATTAAACGATTTATTTTGTAATTCAACTATTAAATATAAATTTTTTCAATAAAAATTACTGAGATATAACTTCTTGCTCTAGCTTTATATGAATTATTTTTTAATTCATTAAATCGCTTAGTATGAAAAATCTCGTTAATATCTTAGTTTTAATTGTTGGATTAAATGTTTTTCCGCAAAGTTCAAATTTATTAGATGATAATTTATATGAAGAGTATTCTAAAACCACTTCTTTAGATGACAATGGTTTTAGGTTTGACGTTTTAGATTCAGGAATCAATACGAAGTTTTTTGAATATGGTTCAGGGTTTTTTATGAATAAGTTTATTGTGGTCACGTCTAGAAAAATTGGTGGTTTAGATAAAACAAATAATGAAACAGGAGAATCGGATAAAAATTTATTTTGTTTTGATTATGATAAAAAAGGTAATTTAAGCTTGCCGCTTTTATTTTCTCACTTTATAAATTCATTGGATCATGAAGATACAGGAACCTTTTCGACTAATGAAAATACTATGTTTTTTACACGAAGTTCTAAAAAAAATCCGATGATTTATGAACTATATAAAGCAGATTTAAAGCCAGAATCTAATGGTGTTTGGGAAAATATAAAGAAGGTGGATTTAGGGTTTAAAAATTGTTCAATCGAAAACCCAACAATGTCACCAGATGGCAAGACACTTTATTTTACATCAAACGTAGACGGAGGATTTGGGGGTTTTGATATATACCGTGTTAGCGTTTTAGAAAACGGACAATTAGATGTTCCTGTTAACTTAGGAGCAGAGATAAATACAACAGTGGATGATAAGTTTCCTAGTTTTTCTAAAGATGGATCTTATTTGTATTTTGCATCTAAAGGGCATCAAAATTTAGGTGGTTTTGATATGTTCCGTTCCAAAATTGGTAATCAAAATTATTCCATGCCCGTAAATTTAGGATCAAGTATTAATACAAAGTATGATGAAATTGCTATGTATTTCGCCTCAAATACTAAAGGTTACATATCTTCAAATAAATCTTATGGTAAAGGAGGATTTGATATTTATAAATTTGAGTTAGATCTTGTTGTACAAAAAATTGAAGGAAAAATTCTAGATAAAAAGTCTTTAGTAGCACTTCCAAATGCCACAATTATTTTAAAAGATTTTGATAACGCAATTATTGAAACCGTAAAAAGTGACAAAGAAGGTACTTATATTTTTAGTGTAATGCCTTTTGAGAAATATGCAATTGAGGTTGAAAAAAAAGGGTTTGAGCCCTCTTTATTTAAATTTGTTTCTAATAAAGGCGATAATAGGACTTATATGAAAAATATACTCATGGAGTCTACTGAAGCAGAAATTATTAAGTTAGAAGACAAAGAAATAATTCAGGTTGAAAATATTTTGTTTGAATTTGATAGGTTTGTTCTTAAAGAAGAATCTAAAGTTACACTAGATAAAGTCTACGTGTTTTTGATAAAGCATCCTGAAATGAGTATAAAATTAAACGCTCATACAGATCAAAATGGACCGGATTCTTATAATCTGAAACTATCAGAACAAAGAGCAGCTTCTGCTAAAAAATATCTTTTGGATAAAGGAATTGAGGCTTCTCGAATACAAAGTAAAGGTTATGGAGCCTCCAGTCCTCTAATAAATTGTAAAGGAGAATGTACCGATGAAGAAAATGCTAAAAATAGGAGGATAGAATTTATAATTATTGATTAAAACAAAAGGCACTTCAAAATGAAGTGCCTTTTATATTTTTTAATATAATCTTTTTAAGAAACTGCTTTAAGTTTTTTAAGCGTAAGTTTACTTAGTTTTTCTTCAGCATATTCTTTGTCTATAGTTATTTCTTTGGTTTCGCTTCCTGGTAACTCAAACATTGCATCGGTTAAGATTTCTTCGCATAATGAGCGCAGACCTCTAGCACCTAATTTGTACTCGACTGCTTTTTCTACAATATATTCTAAAGCATCTTCTGTAATATCTAAACTAATTTCATCCATATCAAACAGCTTTTTATACTGTTTAATTATGGCATTTTTAGGCTCTGTTAATATCGCACGTAGGGTTTTAGTATCTAACGGATTCATATGAGATAATACTGGTAAACGACCAATTATTTCTGGAATTAAACCGAAATCCTTTAAGTCTTTAGGCGTAATGTATTGTAATAAATTGGTTTGGTCTAAGTTGTCTTCACTTATAGAAGCAGCATAGCCAACCGCTTGCATATTTAAACGTTTAGAAATAACTCTTTCTATACCGTCAAAAGCACCACCAGCAATAAATAAAATATTTTCGGTATTCACCTCAATAAATTTTTGGTCTGGATGCTTTCTTCCACCTTTTGGTGGAACATTAACTACAGTACCTTCTAATAGCTTTAAAAGTCCTTGTTGCACACCTTCACCAGAAACGTCTCTGGTAATAGATGGATTATCACTTTTACGAGCAATTTTATCAATTTCATCTATAAAAACAATCCCTTTCTCAGCTTTAGATAGATCATAATCTGCTGCTTGTAGTAATCGGGTTAAAATACTTTCCACATCTTCACCTACATATCCTGCTTCTGTTAAAACAGTAGCATCTACAATAGCTAAAGGAACGTTAAGCATTTTTGCTATAGTTTTAGCAATTAAAGTCTTACCTGTTCCTGTTTGTCCAACCATTATAATGTTAGACTTCTGGATTTCTATATCGTCATCACTTACAGGTTGTAATAGTCGTTTATAGTGGTTATAAACCGCAACCGACATCACTTTTTTGGTAAATTCTTGACCAATAATATATTGATCCAAAAATTCTTTAATTTTTTGTGGCTTCTTCAGCATTAATTCTGCCGAAAGTTCGCTTTTGTCGTCTTGTTTAGATTCTTCTAAAACAATACCATGGGCTTGTTCGATACATCTGTCGCAAATATGTGCGTCAAATCCTGCAATTAACAAATTGGTTTCTGGTTTTTTACGACCACAAAATGAACATTCTAATTCTTCTTTTGCCATTATAATTTCATGTTATAGACTGAAAACTATGTGATAAACACATTGTTTTCAGCCTAAAAATTTAATAAGTTTTATGAGTTACGAGCTAAAATTTCGTCAATCATACCGTATTCTTTTGCTTTATCGGCTTTCATCCAGTAATCACGATCGGAATCCTGATACACTTTGTCGTAAGATTGACCAGAGTGTTTACTAATAATGTTGTAAAGCTCTTCTTTTAAGATAAGAATCTCACGAGCAGTAATTTCAATATCACTTGCCTGACCTTGTGCGCCACCTAATGGTTGGTGTATCATAACACGAGAATGTGTTAATCCGCTACGTTTTCCTGGAGCACCAGCACATAATAATACCGCGCCCATAGAGGCAGCCATACCTGTACAAATAGTTGCTACATCTGGTTTAATAAATTGCATGGTGTCATAAATTCCTAAACCAGCATAAACACTTCCTCCTGGAGAATTAATGTAGATTTGTATGTCTTTAGAAGCATCTGCGCTTTCTAAAAATAATAATTGAGCCTGGATAATATTAGCAACTTGGTCGTTAATTCCTGTTCCTAAAAAGATGATACGATCCATCATTAAACGAGAGAATACGTCCATTGCAAGCACATTCATTTGGCGCTCTTCAATAATATTTGGGGTAAGATTAGTAGGGTACATACTACTAATAATTTTGTTGTAGTAGTTACTGTTGATCCCTTGATCCTTTATTGCAAATTTTTCAAATTCTTTTCCGAAATCCATAGTATAATTTTACGTTGTTATTTGTTATCATTTCTAGTAGTTACACCAGAAGTTTAAAGTTATTATTCTGAAAGCGTTTTATGAAATTTTTGTAATGATTTTAACGCTAAAAAAATAGACCTTGAATTAAAGTAAATTCAAGGTCTAAAGATAATAATTATTTGTTTAAAACGATTATGCCGTTTTAAGTTGAATAGCTCTAATTATTTTTGCTTACCGTAAACTTCGGTTACAAAATCTTCGTAGCTTAATTCTTTAGTTTTCGTGTTTGCTTTTTCTTTATAAAGATCTAGTAATTTTTTACTTACAACCTGCTCAGAAATTTTACGAACTTCATCTTGGTTAGACAGCACACGCGCAGCGATATCATCTAATTCTTTATCTGAAGGATTCATTTGACCAAATTGTGCCATCTGCATTCTAATCATATCCTTTGCAGAAGCTTTAACGTCTTCAAAGTCAACTTTTAAATCGTTGTCTTTCATTAATTTTCCTTCAATTAACTGGTAACGTAAGCTCTTTTCAGATTTTTCGTATTCTTCTTTAGCTTCTTCTAAGGTTAATTGCTTTTCGCCTGCAGTTTGCATCCACTTAGTTAAAAATTCGCTTGGTAAGTCAAATTTTGTGTTTTCAACTAAATGTTCTGTTACATCATTTAAAAACTTTTGATCAGCTTGTTGTACAAACTGTTTTTCAGCGTCTTCTTTAATTTTAGATTTTAATTCAGTTACAGACTTAACTACATCTTTCCCAAATAACTTATCGAATAATTCTTGATCAAGCTCTGCTGCTTCACGTTTGTTAATTTCATTAATTTCAAAATTAACTTCAATATCTAAACCGTGAACTTTATCATGCTCTACTTTTAAAGCATTCTGTAATTCATGCTCGTCATTAAAAAGTCCTTTAGTTTTTAAATTTAATTGGTCTCCAGCTATAGCGCCAATAAATTTTTTCTCGTTGGTTTTACCTTTAATTTGCTCTAAAGTAAAAGTGAATTTATTTTCAATTCCTTCCGCTTCATTTGTAAAAGTTCCTGTTATTTCAGAATCTTTTTCAACTTCATTTTGAGAAATAAGTTTTCCGTATTGTTTTTGGATACGTTCTACTTGCTCATCAATCATTTTATCGTCTGCTACAATATTGTAACGTGTAATGGCTTTTTTAGCATTTAAGTCCACATCAAATTCTGGAGATAAACCTAATTCAAACTCAAAAGAATAATCGTCATCTTCCCATTCAATATCTTTTACTTTTGGTAAAGGATTACCTAAGATATCTAATTTTTCTTCAGATAAATATTTGTTTAAGTTTTCTTGTAAAAGTTTGTTTACTTCTTCCGCTAAAACTGCTTTACCATATTGTTTTTTTACCATTCCCATTGGGACATGACCTTTTCTAAAACCAGGGATGTTAGCTGTTTTACGGTAATCTGTAAGTATTTTTTCTACTTTAGCGCTATAATCTTCTTTAGCGATATCTACTTTAACGACTGCATTTAATGCATCAATATTTTCTCTTGTTATTTTCATTATGTAAAAATGATATAAAAATTGGAGTGCAAAAATACTCATTTTTTACACGTTTCCAAAGTTTTTAAGTGGTTGAATTTCAGCTTAGTTTTTTGGTTCTTTAAATATGGAATGAAGTATAGATTGCAAAACAGAAAGAAGGATGCTAAAAAGTAATGCAATCCAGATGCTGCTTACGGCAAAACCATCTATTAAATAGTCTGCCAGCATAATAATTAATGCGTTTATAATTAACAGGAATAAGCCTAAAGTAAATATAGTAATTGGTAAGGTGAAAATAATTAAAATGGGTCTTACAAATAAATTTAAAAGGGCTAAAACTATGGCTACAATTAATGCAGAAACTATGGTATTACCGCCTAAAGTTACTCCAGGTAGGAGATAAGCTAATAGTATAACGGCTATTGTATTTATTAAAAGTTTAAGTATGATATTCATGATGTTTGTTTTTAATTATGAATTAATAAAATCCATAGTGTAGTTATAAAATTCCTGAGGATTCTCGGCGTGCAACCAGTGTCCTGCGTTAGAAACAGTGTTTATATGTGCTTCTGGAAAATGGGTTTTAATAAGTGTTTCGTCTGAGCTTGGAATATATTCACTTTTATCGCCTCTTAAAAAAAGCGTGTCTTTATTAAATTGGGCATGTATAGGTAATGCTTCTCCAACTTCCGAGACATTTTCTGTTAATGCTTCCAAATTCATCCGTAAGCCTAAAGTTCCTTTTTTTACCCAATAAAGATTTTTTAATAAAAACATGCGTGTGCCGGCATCTGGAACATAATTGGATAAAGCGTCGTCTGCATCGCCACGCGACTCTAATTTATCGAAATCTAATGCACTTAGCCCTTTTAAAATACTATCGTGATGGATTGGGTAAAAACGAGGTGATATGTCTGCAATTATTAATTTTGATACCAATTCTGAGTAAAGTGAAGCAAATAACATGGCTGTTTTGCCTCCCATAGAATGTCCTAAAAGTATAATATCTTCCAGATTATGTTCTGTGCAATAAGTTTTTAAATCTTCTGCTAATACGTAATAATTAAAATAATCGCTATGCGGACTTCGGCCATGATTTCTTTGGTCTACTAAATGCACTTCTAAATTCTGTTCGGCAAACTGTTTGCCTAGAGTTTTCCAGTTATCGCCAGTACCTAAAAATCCGTGAAGTATAATAAATGGTTTTCCAGAGCCTATAATATTGGAGTGTAATTGCATATTGAGCTTTTTGGTTTGTGAGTTTAAAAGTTTATTTAGTAAAACGTTTATTAATCTTTGGTAATAAAAAGCAGAGGTGTAGATAACGATTTTTTAATTTTGCCTACTGCCTACTGCCTACTGCCTACTGCCTACTGCCTACTGCCTACTGCCTACTGCTAACTTTCCCTTATACATATTAATGACGTTTTCAATTCCTAAATACAAACTTTCGGCAATTAAAGCATGTCCAATAGAGACTTCTAACAAACCAGGAATATTTTCGGCAAAAAACTTAATATTGTCTAAGCTTAAATCGTGACCCGCATTTACACCTAAACCTAGTTGGTTTGCCAATTCGGCACATGCTGTGTAAGGTTTAATTCCTGCTTTATTTCCTAAACTGTATTGGTGAGCAAATGCTTCGGTATACAATTCTATACGGTCTGTTCCTGTTGCTTTGGCTCCTTCAATTTGTTTTAAATCTGGGTCTACAAAAATGGAAGTACGAATGTCGTTTCGCTTAAACTCGGCAATCATTTCAACTAAAAAATCTTTATGCTTAATCGTGTCCCATCCCGCATTACTCGTAATAGCATCAATAGCATCTGGCACTAAAGTAACCTGTGTTGGTTTTAACTCTAAAACCATATCGGTAAACTTTTTAATAGGATTTCCTTCAATATTATATTCCGTATAGACTATTGGTTTTAAGTCGTAAGCATCCTTGTAGGTTATATGTCTTTCATCTGGTCTGGGGTGAATGGTGACACCTTCAGCTCCAAAACGCTGTACATCTTTTCCAAATTGAACCACGTTAGGAGTGTCTCCACCGCGGGAATTTCTTAAAGTGGCTATTTTATTTATGTTTACGCTTAATTTTGTCATGGTTTTTGTGTTAAATAAAGCAAAAATACAAAGTGTAAGAACTTTATTGAGTTAAAAATTGATTAATTTGCAGTAAATATAAACGATACTATGCCCTTATCTAATTATATCATAAACGATGTGAAACCTTTATTGGTTACCGATAAAATAAGTGATTTACAACTCTTGTTTAATCAGTTGACCTATTCTCATATTCCCATTCAAAATGAAGATGGGATATATTTAGGTTGTGTGTCTGAAAATGATGCTTATTGTTTTGAAAGCGATAAAGTCTTAAAAGAGTGTTCTTACGCTACAGAAGGTTTCTTTGTAAGACCTCAGGCTACTTGGTTAAATGTACTAGAAGTTTTTGCTCAAAATAACACCAATATCATGCCTGTTCTGGGAGATCAGAATGAGTATTTAGGTTATTATGAGTTAAATGATATTATTAGCCTATTTAATGAAACGCCATTTTTTGCAGAACCTGGTGGTATTTTAATTGTTGAAAAAGGATTGCAGGATTTTTCCATGAGCGAAATTGCTCAAGTTGTAGAAACAAATAACGGTAAGATGCTTGGAGCATTTGTGTCTAAAATTGAAAATGATTTAGCGCAAATTACTTTAAAAATAGGTAATGCCAGTTTAAATGATGTGATACAGAGTTTTAGAAGATATAGTTATAATATTATTTCTGAAATAGAGGATGATGTGTATTTGGAAAGTTTGAAAGATCGCTCGGATTACCTTAATAAGTATCTAAGTATATAATTTTAATTTACTTATCATGAAAATCGCCATATACAGTCAGTTTCAAAAAAATAAATCTTTAGATTCTTTTGTGAAACTCTTAGAGGTTTTAAACAAAAAGGCGTTTAAGGTTTATATTGAAGAAGAGTTTTACACTAAGATCAATAGAAACTCTTTTCTAGAACTAGAGACGTTTACAGAGCTCGATAACTCTTACGATTTGTTAATAAGTGTTGGCGGTGATGGAACTATTTTAAGAGCAGTAACCTTTTTAAGAAATTTAGATATTCCATTAATAGGAGTAAACACAGGTAGATTAGGTTTTTTAGCGACGATTCAAACCAATGAAATTCAAGATGCTATAGAAGCTATTTTAAACAAGGATTATAATATTTCTGAGCGAAGTCTATTAGAAATTTTGTCTACAGAAGCTACAAAAGGAATTGGGTCTCTTAATTTTGCTTTAAATGAAATTGCAGTTAGTCGAAAGGACACCACTTCTATGATTACAGTAGAAACCAAGTTGAATGGCGAATATTTAACTTCTTATTGGAGTGATGGATTAATTGTATCAACACCTACGGGTTCCACAGGATATTCACTTAGTTGTGGTGGTCCGGTAATTACTCCAAACACATCCAGTTTAATTTTAACACCTATAGCGCCACATAACTTAAGTGCAAGACCACTAGTTATAAAGGACGATACCGAAATTACTTTGAAAGTAAGTGGTCGCGAGAAAAACTATTTAGTTTCATTAGATTCCCGAATTGCTACACTGAAAAATAACACCGAAATAACTATTAGAAAAGCGCCTTTTAAAATTAAGATGATAGAGCTTAATCATGAGAGTTTTTTACAAACACTTCGTAAAAAATTACTTTGGGGAGAAGATAAACGCAATTAACTACAATAATAAGTCTGGATTTTAGTTTTTATGGTAACTATTTAAATCCTATTGTTATAGGCAATTCTTATTTATTATATTTGCAACCCTTAAAAATAATATGAATCGTTTTTTCCTACTTATTAGTGCCTTAATAATTACTCAGTGGAGTTATAGCCAAATTCATGAATTTGGCGTAATGGTTGGCGGAAGTAATTTTATTGGAGATGTTGGTTCTACACGTTATATCGCTCCAAAAAACACAGCATTTGGAGGTGTTTACAAATGGAATAGAAGTCCTAGACATTCCTTTCGTTTTTCAGCATTATTTACAGAATTAGAAGGAATAGATAATGACTCAGACGATCCAAGTAGAAAACTACGTGGCTACGAATTTACAAACGATATTTTAGAATTGTCCTTAGGGATGGAATTTACATTTTTCGATTTTGACTTACACAGACCTGGAAATAAATCGACTCCATACTTGTATACAGGAGTTACCGTGGCATTTCATGATAACTATTTTTTTGATTCCAGAGGTGTGTATACACCAGAGAACACAAAAAGCCAAGCCTGGGGTATACCTGCTGTTGTAGGTTATAAAACTACCCTTACAGATAATCTTATTTTAGCTTTTGAAATTGGCGCCCGATATACGTTTTCAGATGAATTAGATGGTAGTGTTCCAGATACTAAAGAAAATATACCCGATTTAAGTTTTGGAAATATTAATAATAATGATTGGTATATGTTTACTGGTATTACTTTATCTTATACCTTTGGCCGAAATCCTTGTTACTGTAATTTTTAAATGAATTTATTAGAACAGATACATAAAGACCGTTTGCCCAAACATATTGCCATTATTATGGATGGTAATGGGCGCTGGGCAAAAAATAAAGGATTACTACGAGTAGTAGGACACGAAAATGGAACGAAATCGGTTAGGGAAACTGTAGAGACTTGTGCTAAGTTAGGTGTAGATCATCTTACACTATATGCATTTTCAACTGAAAATTGGAATCGTCCAAAACTGGAAGTAGACTCTTTAATGAAGCTTTTAGTGTCGTCTCTAAAAAAAGAAATCAACACACTTCAGGATAATAACATACAGCTTAATGCTATTGGGAATTTAAACGCATTACCAAAAAAAGTGCATAAGGAACTTTTAGATGTTATAGGAAAAACAGCACAAAATACTCGAATGAAGCTTTCTTTGGCTTTAAGTTATGGCTCTAGAGAAGAGTTAATTAATGCCGTTAAAGAAATAAGCGATAAAGTTAAAAATAATATAATTTCATGTGAAAAAATAGATGAATCAACTATAAATGAGCATCTTTACACGCGAAACTTACCAGATGTAGACCTGCTTATTAGAACAAGTGGTGAGCAACGTATTAGCAATTTTTTACTATGGCAAATTGCCTATGCAGAATTGTGTTTTGAAGATGTCCTGTGGCCAGATTTTACACAGGAGCATTTATTAAAAGCCATTATAGATTATCAAAAAAGAGAACGTAGGTTCGGGAAAACAAGTGAACAACTTAGCTAAATTATTACCATTGAAACATATTTTAAAATACATTTTAGTATTACTTATCACATTAACGAGTCCGTTAATTATTGCTCAGGAATTAGACTACGCCAACAGTAAAAAATATACCATAGCAGAAATTACTGTAAATGGTAATACCACATTTAGCGAACAAACCATTATTACTTATTCAGGGTTACGTAAAGGCTCGGAAGTTAAAATTCCAGGAGAAGAAATTAGTGACGCTATAACCAAATTGTGGAAATCTAATTTGTTTTCGGATATAGAAGTTTATTTACTACGTACAGAAGGCAATTTAGCTTATTTAGAAATCCGTCTTTCGGATCTTCCAGAATTAAATGAAGTCGTTATAAATGGAGTAAGAAAAAGCAAAAAAGAAACAATTATAAAAGAAAATAATTTAAAGCAAGGGGTTAAAGTTACCGAAAACTTGATAACTACTACCAGAAACTATCTTCAAAATAAATACAAAAAGGATGGATACCTAGCAGCCAAAGTTAAAATAACAACTACACCTGTAACTAGCGATTCTATTAATAAGTCTCGTGTAAATATGTTTGTAGGAATAGATAAAGGAAGTAAAGTTAAAGTATCTTCTATAGAATTTGAAGGTAACGAAGTTTTAAAAGATAAAAAACTTCGTAAAGCAATGAAAAATACAAAAAAAGTAAATCCATTAAGGGTTTACAAACGTTCAAAATATATAAAAGAAGATTATAAAGCGGATTTAGTAAGTGTTGTAGATAAGTATAAAGAAAACGGTTATAGGGACGCTAGAATTATTTCAGACACCTTAATTGTTAAAAGTGAAGATCGTGTAGACTTAAAAATTAAAGTTGAAGAAGGAGAAAAATATTATTTTGGTGAAATCACTTTTGTTGGAAATACAGTTTATTCAGATGAATTTTTAAGACGCTATTTAGGAGTTGAAAAAGGTGATGTTTATAATGGTATCGAGTTACAAAAACGTATATCAGATAATACAAAACCAGATGCACAAGACATTACCAACTTATATCAAAATAACGGGTATTTATTCTCATCTGTAAATCCTGTTGAAATTAACGCTAACGGTCAGGTAATTGATTTAGAAATCCGAATTTCTGAAGGAAAACCAGTTTATTTTGACAAAGTTTCAGTAGTAGGAAATGATCGTACAAACGACCATGTTATTTACAGAGAGTTAAGAACCAGACCAGGAGAGCTTTACAGTAAACAGAATGTTGTAAGAACGGTTAGAGAACTAAGTCAATTAGGATTTTTTGATGCAGAACAGCTTTCTCCAAACTTTAAAAATCCAAACCCAGAGGAAGGTAAAATTGATATTGAGTATGCTGTTGTGGAAGCAGGTTCAAGTCAAATAGAACTTCAAGGAGGTTATGGTGGTGGAGGTTTTATAGGAACTCTAGGATTATCTTTTAATAACTTTTCCTTAAAAGATATCTTTAAAAAAGAAGCCTATCAGCCGTTACCAACTGGTGATGGTCAGAAATTAGCATTACGTTTACAAGCTAGTCGTTTTTTTAGGACTTATAGTTTTTCTTTTACAGAACCATGGTTAGGAGGGAAAAAACCAGTACAGTTTTCTACTTCATTATCTCAAACGCAACAGTTTCTTTACGATCCTGTATCTAGGAGTGCTGATAAGGATAGACGTTTTAATATTACAGGAATAACTTTTGGTTTAGCGAAACGATTATCTGTTCCTGATGATTACTTTACATTATCTCAGGCGATTAGTTTTCAGCATTATAATTTAAAAAATTATAATACAGGATTGTTTACTTTCGGGAATGGTTACTCTAATAACTTAGCTTACACGATAGGTTTAAGCCGAAACAGTACTTTTAATGATCCTATATTTCCTGTAGGAGGATCAAATTTTTCTGTGACAGCAAAATTGTCATTACCTTACTCTGCTTTTAATGGTGTGGATTATGAGAGTTTAGCTGACGAGAGAGAAACAAATGTAGATATTATAAGTAACACAAATAATACTACAGCAGAGCGTACTGCAGCATCCGAGAGAATTAGTGAAATTGACCAAGAGCGTTTTAAATGGTTGGAATTTTATAAAATTAAATTTAAGGCAGATTGGTACACACCAACCATAGGTAAATTTGTTTTAAAACCTAGCTTAGAATTTGGGTTTTTAGGGGCATATAATCAAGATCGTGGTGTTATACCGTTTGAAAGATTTTTTGTTGGTGGTGATGGTTTAGGTAGTTTTAGCCTTGATGGAAGAGAAGCTATTGCATTAAGAGGTTATCCTAACCAGTCTATACAGCCAGTAGATGATTTAGGTGTGGTATCTCAAGATGGAGGAACTATTTACAATAAATTTTCTTTAGAATTACGTTATCCAATAACACTTAAACAAAGTGCTAAGATATATATGTTAAGTTTCCTTGAAGCTGGTTCTGCTGTTAATGATTTTAAAAACTTCAATCCGTTTCAATTAAAACGATCTGCAGGATTAGGTGTTAGAATTTTCATGCCTGCATTTGGATTATTAGGAATCGATTTTGGACATGGATTCGATCCTCTACCTGGACAGCAAATTAAAAATGGTTGGGAAACGCACTTTATTATTGGTCAACAATTCTAATTAAATAAAATACAACTACTAATTTTAATTTTGGCACGGTATTTTCTTTATGCATAATGTCATTTTATCTAAGAGTTTATAATTTTTAAAATTAAAATTCGTTATTTTGAAAATAATCAGGTATGATTCATTTAAATTTTAAATTGTAAAAAGATGAAATTGAAAGTTCTTTTTTTAATATGTTTTGCCTTTTTTTCACTGCAAAATACTTTTAGTCAGCGTGCAGGTGCAAAGATTGCTTATATAGATACGGAATACATTTTGAAAAATGTGCCAGAATATCAGCAAGCTACAAGCCAATTAGCAACTAAAGTACAAAAGTGGAAAATTGAAGTAGACGCTAAATTAAATGATATTAAACAACGTCGAGAAGCGCTGAATAATGAAAAAGCTCTTTTAACAAAAGAACTTTATGAAGAGCGATTAGAAGATTTATCTTTTGAAGAAAAAGAAATAATAGAATATCAGCAAAAACGTTTTGGACCGGATGGCGATTTAGTTATCCAGAGAAAGCAATTAATGCAGCCAGTTCAAGACCAGATATTTCAGGCGGTACAGGATTTAGCAGAAACAAGAAATTACGATTTTGTATTCGATAAATCTGCAGATGTCGTGATGTTGTATTCTGCTGAAAAATATGATATTAGCGATGCTGTTTTAAGAACCATTACAAGAGCTTCAAAAAGAAAGCAAGCTACAGACAGAAAAGAACGTTTGGAGGCTGAAAAGGAAGATATTGTAGAGGAAGAAGTATCGGAATCTCAACAAGAACGTCAAAGAATTTTAGACGAAAAGAAGGCAAAGCGAGATTCAATTTATGCAGCTAAACGTGAAGCTTTAAAGGCAGAACGTGAGGCTCAAATTGAAGCGAAACGTAAAGAACGGGAAGAGCAATTAAAAGAGCGTGAAGCGGCAAGAAATAAAGTAGACAGCGAGTCTAATGATAATGAAGATGAAGAAAAAGCTTCTGAAGAACCAAAAACAAGAGAAGAAATTTTAGAAGAAAAACGTCAGGCTCGAGAAGCAGATAGAATCAAACGTCAGGAAGCTTTAGATGAAAAAAGACGATTAAGAGAAGAAGAATTAAAAAAAGCTCGCGAAGAGCAAGAATCAAACGAGGATGAGGATCCTAACTAATTATTAAAACAATAAAAATTAAAATAATCTAAAATGAAACACTTTAAAACTTTATTTATCGCAGCGATATTATTTATGTCTGCAACCACTTTGTCAATAGCACAATCTAAAATTGCACATATTAATACTACAGACTTAGTGACTAGTATGCCAGATATGAAAACTGCTCAGGCTCAAATTGAAGAAATTGGGAAAAATTATGAGAAAGAAATTCAGGGCATGGTAAATGAATACAAAAAGAAAATAGAGCAGTACGAAAAAGAAGCTCCAACTAAGACAGATGAAGAAAACCAGACACGTTCTGTAGAGGTTCAAACAATGCAACAGAAGATACAACAGTATCAAGCAAACGCACAACAAGAATTACAGAAAAAAGAAGGTGAGTTGTTAAAGCCAATTACAGAGAAAGCTAAAGCTGCTATTTTAAAGGTAGCTAAAGCACAAGGATTTAATTATGTATTAGATTCTTCTCAAGGTGGAGGCGTTATTATGGCTGAAGGAAAAGATCTTTTAAAAGACGTTCAAAAAGAATTAGGATTTTAATCCTGTGATTACTTTATAATTTAAAAAAAGCTGACTATTTTTAGTCAGCTTTTTGTTTTATAACACTTATGAAAGAAAACCCTATTGGTCTATTCGATTCTGGAATTGGAGGTACGTCTATTTACAAAGCTGTAAATAAATTACTTCCTAATGAGTCTACTATTTATTTAGCAGATAGTGCCAATGCGCCTTATGGTCCAAAAGGACGTGAGTGGATTATTGAGCGCTCAATTATTAATACAGAATTATTACTTGAGCACAATTGTAAACTCATTGTGGTGGCTTGTAACACTGCAACAACCAATGCTATAAGTATTTTAAGGGAAAAATATAAAGTGCCTTTTATAGGTATAGAACCGGCCATAAAACCCGCAAGCCTTAAAACAAAAACTCGGGCTATAGGGATTTTGGCAACTAAAGGGACGTTTAGTAGCGAGTTATTTATGCAAACTTCTAAACTGTATTGTAGTGATGTTTTTCGGGTGGAGCAAATAGGAGAAGGTCTTGTAGATTTAATAGAGTCGGGTAAGCTTAACTCAACAGAGATGACCAGATTGCTTCAAAAGTATTTAAAACCTATGCTTAAAGCTAATATTGATTATTTGGTGTTGGGTTGCACACATTATCCATACTTAATTCCACAATTAAAACAATTACTGCCAAAATCTGTAAAAATTATAGATTCCGGTAAAGCAGTAGCTAAACAAACCAGTGTAGTTTTAAACTCTCATGGTTTACTTTGCGAGAATGACCAGAATGTTTATCATCAATTTTATACCAACGGGTCATTAGATGTCTTAAAAAGTGTATTGCCACAGCATCAACAAGTTGATTTTTTAAACTTTTAATAAAATTAATGCTGTTTTAGCTTAGAGAAAAAATCCCAAATTACAACCCCACAACTTACCGAGATGTTTAAGGAGTGTTTGGTGCCAAACTGAGGGATTTCAATAACAACATCACTTTGGCTTACCACTGTTTGTTGCACACCTTTAACCTCATTACCAAAAACCAGAGCGTAAGTGGTGTTAGTTTCCACTTTAAAGTCATCTAACATAACTGCCTGTTCCGCTTGTTCTATACTACAAATTTTCACTTTCTTGGCTTGTAAGTCTTTAATTAAAGTAAGTGTATCTTCAACATATTCCCAATCAACAGCATCTGTACTACCTAATGCGGTTTTGGTAATATCCTTATGCGGAGGTTGAGCGGTTATACCGCACAAATAAATTTTTTCAATTAAAAAAGCATCGCTGGTTCTAAAAACAGAGCCAATATTATTTAAACTTCTAATATTATCTAAAATAATTATTATAGGTGTTTTTTTAACGTCTTTAAATTCTTTAACACTTAAGCGTTCTAATTCGCTATTTTTTAATTTTCTCATGGAAAGACTTTCAAATCATTTATAAAAAAGAGATTAAAGTTGTGAATAAATCACTATAACTTCAATAAAATTCCTTGTTTATAAGTTTAAATATTAATTAACTTGCGGTATGCAATTAGTTACAAAAATAACATATAATACTTAACAGCTTGGCAAAGAAAACGAAAAAAGAAACGCCTTTAATGAAGCAGTATAATGCTATAAAAGCAAAATATCCAGACGCTTTGTTATTATTTCGTGTGGGCGATTTTTATGAGACTTTTGGAGAAGACGCCATAAAAACAGCAGGAATTTTAGGTATTATTTTAACTAAAAGAGGCGCGGGTAGCGAAAGTGAGATTGAATTAGCGGGATTCCCACACCATTCTTTAAATACCTATTTACCAAAACTGGTTAAAGCTGGAGAACGTGTAGCAATTTGTGATCAGCTGGAAGATCCTAAGCAGACAAAAAATATTGTAAAGCGTGGAGTTACAGAGTTAGTTACACCAGGTGTGGCTTTAAATGATGAGGTGCTTCACTCTAAAAGTAATAATTTTCTTTGTGCACTATATTTTGGCAAATTAACTATTGGTGTATCTTTTTTAGATATTTCGACTGGTGAATTTTTAACGTCACAAGGAAACGAGGATTATATCGATAAATTATTGCAAAATTTTAATCCCAGTGAGGTTATTGTAGCTAAACAAAAGCGACAACAATTTAATGAGGTGTTTGGTAAAGATTATCATACATTTAATCTGGAAGATTGGGTTTTTAAAACCGATTATGCCAATGAAACACTATTAAAACATTTTGAAACAAAATCTCTTAAAGGTTTTGGGATAGAAGACTTAGATGAAGGTATTATTGCATCGGGTTCTATTTTACATTATTTAGCCGAAACACAACATCATAAATTACAGCATATTTCTTCCATAGCACGAATTGCTGAAGATGATTATGTTTGGATGGATCGTTTTACCATTAGAAATCTTGAGCTATATCATTCAACAAATAATAATGCGGTAACGCTTTTAAATGTAATAGATAAAACCATCTCGCCTATGGGCGGACGTTTATTAAAACGTTTGTTAGCCTTGCCTTTAAAGGATATTTCTAAAATTAGACAACGTCATGATGTGGTGTCTCATTTGAAAAATGAAACATCGCATTTACAGCAGCTTCAAACACAAATTAAACAGATTGGAGATTTAGAGCGTTTAATTTCTAAAATAGCGACTCAAAAAGTGTGTCCGCGTGAAGTGGTTCAACTTAAAAATTCATTAGAAGCCATTATTCCTATTAAATCACTTGCGAGTCAATCTAAAAATGAAGCGTTAAAAGTGATAGGCGAACATCTTCAGGCATGCGATTTACTAAGAGAAAAAATTAAAGAAACTATAGCTGAAGAAGCTCCGGTAAATATTTTAAAAGGACAAACCATAGCTGAAGGATTTTCGGAAGAATTGGATGAGCTTCGGGATTTATCGAAATCAGGTAAAAATTATTTAGACCAGATGCTGGTTAGAGAAAGCGAGCGAACTGGAATTACATCACTTAAAATTGCTTCCAATAATGTCTTTGGTTATTATATTGAAGTCCGTAATACGCATAAAGATAAAGTTCCGGCAGAATGGATTAGGAAACAAACTTTAGTTAATGCAGAGCGATACATTACTGAAGAATTAAAAGAATACGAATCTAAAATTTTAGGAGCTGAAGAACGCATTTCCGAAATAGAACAGCGTTTGTTTTTAGATCTAGTCCTTTGGATGAATCAATATATTAAAGCTGTACAACAAAACGCCTATTTAATTGCAAAAATAGATGTGCTTTGTGGTTTTGCTCAGTTAGCTACTGAAAACAATTATGTCTTACCCGAAATAAATGACTCCTATGCTCTGGAGATAGAAGATGGACGTCATCCGGTAATTGAAAAACAACTACCTATAGACGAACCTTATATTACAAATAGTGTGTCTTTAGATACAGAAACCCAACAATTTATCATGATTACTGGGCCAAATATGTCTGGAAAATCGGCTATTTTAAGGCAAACTGCATTAATCGTGCTATTAGCACAAATAGGATGTTTTGTTCCTGCAAAAGCGGCTCATATTGGTGTGGTAGATAAAATATTTACAAGAGTAGGCGCAAGCGATAATATCTCTATGGGAGAATCGACCTTTATGGTAGAAATGAATGAAACCGCCTCTATTTTAAATAATATAAGTAAACGCAGTTTGGTGCTTTTGGATGAAATAGGAAGAGGTACTAGTACTTATGATGGTATTTCAATAGCTTGGGCGATAAGTGAGTATTTACATGAACATCCACAACGTCCAAAGACTCTATTTGCAACGCATTACCATGAGTTAAATGAGATGACGGAAACCTTTAAAAGAATAAAGAACTTTAATGTTTCGGTTAAAGAAATTAAAAATAACGTGCTTTTTCTAAGAAAATTAGTAGAAGGTGGCAGTGAGCATAGTTTTGGAATTCATGTGGCTAAAATGGCAGGAATGCCTCAAATAGTAATACAACGTGCAAACAAAATTTTAAAAAAACTAGAGAAGTCTCATTCCAGCGAAGAACTTACCGATAAAATGGCATCTCTTAAAGATGACGATTTGCAATTAAGCTTTTTTAATTTAGACGATCCTTTACTTGAAAAAGTCAAAGAAGAAATTACGTCGCTAGATATCAACACCTTAACGCCAGTTGAAGCCTTAATGAAATTAGATGTGATTAAGCGAATGCTTACTAGCACAAAAAAAGTGTAATTTTTTTTTAAAAAAGGCTTTGCAGATTTAATAAATAGTTTAAATTTGCACTCGCAACACTAAGTTGCACGTTCATTTAAAACTGCGAAAGTAGCTCAGGGGTAGAGCATCACCTTGCCAAGGTGAGGGTCGCGGGTTCAAATCCCGTCTTTCGCTCTGAGACTTTCTTAAAAATAAATTCCAATGCTGAAGTGGTGGAATTGGTAGACACGTTGGACTTAAAATCCAATGTCCGTTTAGGACGTACGGGTTCAAGTCCCGTCTTCAGTACAAAGCCTTGTTAATCAATAGATTAGCAAGGCTTTTTTGTTTTATAATGAATTGTTAAATCAAGCTCGTATTATCCTAAATTTTGTTGTTAAAGTGAGAGTTGATTTTTAATTAAATATGGCAAAGTTAAATCAGGTATCTACTATGAAAGATGACTTTTGTCAGCTTATATAAATTTCTTTCAATAGTTTACTATAGTTTATTTCTGTATTTTTAAACTATGATTCTTAAAAACCAAGTATTAAACAGGCATCATAAAAAACCTATCGTTTATGATGTGTTTTATAATGACAATAAACAGAAGAGACCATTGGTTTTGTTTTGTCATGGCTATAAAGGGTTTAAAGACTGGGGTGCATGGCATTTGGTGGCTGAAACTTTTATGAAAGCCAACTGCGTGTTCTTAAAATTTAATTTCTCTCATAATGGAGGCACTGTTAAACAGCCTATAGATTTTCCAGACCTAGAAGCTTTTGGACATAATAATTATAGCAAAGAGCTTGAAGATTTAAACGATATGATTGGTTTTGTTTTAAGTGATAAAAATGAATTTTCCCAAGAAATAGATTTAGGTCAAATCATTCTTATTGGTCATTCCAGAGGTGGAGGTATAGCAACGTTAAAAGCTAGTGAAGATTCTAGAATTAGTAAGTTAATAACTTGGGCATCTGTATCAGATTTTAAAAGTCGATTTGGTTCGGAAGATGAGATTGAAATATGGCGAAAAACGGGAGTTAAAACGGTTTTAAATGGCAGGACTAAGCAAGAAATGCCTCATTATTACCAGTTTTATGAAGATTTTAAAGCTAATGAAACACGTTTAGATATTGAAAGAGCTGTAAAATTATTAAAAATACCACATTTAATAATTCACGCTAAAGACGACTTATCGGTTTTATATGAAGAGGCTTTAAACTTACACGAATGGAATCCCGACAGCAAATTATTAGCTCTAAAGGATTCTAACCATGTGTTTGGCTCAAGTCATCCTTGGGAAGAAGATATGCTTCCAGAAGTTTTAAACCAAGTTGTAGAAGCTTCTATTGAGTTTATAAATTAAAAGTTTTATTGCTTATATTTTGTTGTTGTACTGCGTTTTTTAATTCAGTTGACATATACTTTTTTATTTTTCCAAAAAGCGACTTTTCTTGTAATCTGTATATGAACCAAAACCATAAAACAATAAATGGAAATAATAAAATACTCCATATTGGAATTTCTTTTCCTGTTAGGTAAGCGACCGTTATCGTGAGAATTGGAATAATAGATACGATATACAATTCAATTCGTAATTTAGTTCTTAATTCAATTTTGGTTTTTCTGTTATTTAATTCAGTCAGTTTTCCGTATGCTTTAATTCCATCGGCTGCTCCATGAAATCCATCTATAATTAAAGTTCCCAATGAGAATTTAGATAAAGCTTTAAATTCATTTTCCGAAATCCAATCGAGATTAAATTTTCTTTCTTTTTTAAAACGAATTTGTTCTTTCAATTCAGATATTGATCCATTGAATTCGGTTGATTCTTTCAAAAGTGCTTTCTCGATAATTTCTTTCATCATTTTTTTTTGAATACTTTGCTTAAATGCAGTACAACTGTTTTGGCTATGGTTTCGTTGCGTGAAAATCCGCGAAGATTTTCCGCCGTAAACCGAAGATAGCAAATTTGCGAGGACTTATCGAGAGGAAAGTCTGAAGCAATGGACTATAGTCGTTGTTGTGCACTATTTTTTATTTTAAATATTTTTCTATTTCAGAAAGTTCCAAAATGATTGAACTTGAACTTATATTAAAGCAAGCACTTCCAATTCCGTAATCAACGCTAAATTCCACTTGATTTTTGTCGGTAAATGAAATTCCAAATTCGTTTAGTTCATAATATCTAAAGTCAATCCATTTCATACAGTCGCTGATTTCAGGAATTTTGGAATTTGATTCGTATCCAGTTTTGAGTTTCTGGTTTATTAATTTTTCCAATCTGATAGCCTTTTGATTAAAAAAGTCAGAGTTTTTTACTTTTATAGTATCCTTTTTGTCAATCTGAAACAGCTCATACTTATAAGAGTATCGACCTTTATAATCAGCAATTCCAGTTGATTTGAATAAGTGATTTTTAAATTCACAAGTTTTTATAATAATGTCATCTGAATATTCAGGGTCTTTTTTAGTCGATTCGTTACAGACTATTTTTAAGTCCGTTTCTTGAGCTTTGACTTTAAATGAAAAAGTCAAAAGAAGAGTCAAAATTATTAATGTATATTTCATTTTCTCAACTTGTGCACAACTTGTTATATCATAACTTTTATTAACGATATCCCGTTAATAAGTAGGATGTAGTAATATTTGAGTTACTGTTATTCCGTAAAGATAATTTTTTTAAAGCATTATCCAACGGACTATTAATTTGTTGCAAATCTTCTCTGATACTGTGTGGCGAATTTAGGAATACAGTATAAAAAAGCCCAACATTGCTGTTGGGCTTTTAAGATTTATAAAAGAGATGTTCTTAATCTTCTTTTCTGTCTTGTCTTGGTTTACGGTCGTCACGTCGGTTATCTTTACCTCTGTTATCGCGTCCGCTACTACGTTTATCGTCTCTTGGTGGTCTTTCAACAAAACCTTCTGGTTTTGGCAAAATAGCTTTACGAGACACTTTTTCTTTACGTGTTCTTGGGTCTACACCAAAGTACTTCACATCAAACACGTCACCCATGTTCACCACATCGGCTACATTTTCTGTACGTTCCCATGCTAATTCACTTACGTGTAATAACACTTCGTTTCCTGGTGCTTCTGTATATTCTACAACTGCTCCAAAGTCTAGCATTTTAATAACTTTTACTTCGTAAACACTACCTTTTTCTGGTTTGAATAATAATGCATCAATTTTAGCAGTCACGGCTTTAATACCTTCTTGTCCTACACCTAAAATTTCTACAATACCTTCTTCGGTTACTGGATCTTCATTTATAACAATTGTCGTTCCAGTTTCTTTTTGCATTTCTTGGATTACTTTTCCACCTGGTCCAATTAAAGCTCCAATAAATTCATTTGGAATTCTTCTTGTTATCATAGTTGGTGCGTGTTCCTTAACGCTTTCTGCAGGTGCAGCAATAGTATCGGTAATTTTACCTAATATATGTAAACGACCTTCACGTGCTTGCTTTAAAGCATTCACTAAAATCTCGTAGCTTAATCCTTTAACTTTAATGTCCATTTGGCAAGCTGTAATACCTTCAGACGTACCTGTAACTTTAAAGTCCATATCACCTAAGTGATCTTCATCTCCTAAAATATCCGATAATACTGCATATTTTCCAGATTCTGCATCAGAAATTAATCCCATTGCAATACCAGATACTGGTCTAGTCATTTTAACTCCGGCGTCCATTAAAGCCATAGTTCCTGCACATACGGTTGCCATAGACGATGAACCGTTAGACTCTAAAACCTCAGACACTACACGTACTGTGTAAGGGCAGTCTTCAGGAATCATACCTTTTAAACCACGTTGTGCTAAGTTACCATGTCCAACTTCTCTACGAGAGGTTCCTCTAATTGGTCGAGCTTCTCCAGTACAAAAAGGAGGGAAGTTATAGTGTAAATAGAAATTTTCTTCACCTTCAAAAGATGGCATATCAATTTGATTAGCATCTCTAGAGGTTCCTAAAGTAACTGTAGCTAATGCTTGAGTTTCTCCACGTGTAAATATAGACGATCCGTGTGTAGATGGTAAATAGTCTACCTCACACCAGATTGGTCTAATTTCGTCTGTTTTACGTCCATCTAAACGTAAACCTTCATCTAAGGTTAAATTTCTTATGGCTGCTTTTTCAGCTTTAGCGTAGTACTTAGATACTAAGTCTCCGTAATCTTCTAATTCTTCTTCTGTAAAAGTTGCTTTTACGTCTTCTTTAATAGCAGCAAATGCTTCACCACGCTCTTTTTTAGAAGATCCGTTTCTAGCAATTTCATAAACTTTATCGTAAGCTAAATCTTTAATTTTTTTAGCTAACTCTTCGTCTTCACGTTCTGGTGTGTACTCACGAGTTTCTTTTTTACCAAATGCTTCGGCTAATTTAACCTGAGCAGCACATTGTACTTTAATAGCTTCATGAGCAAATTTAATAGCGTCTGCCATTTCTTCCTCAGAAATTTCATTCATCTCACCTTCTACCATCATTACAGAATCTGCAGAAGCACCAATCATCATGTCGATATCCGATTCTGCTAACTGAGCTCTAGTAGGGTTAATAATGAATTCTCCATTAACACGACCAACTCTAGCTTCTGAAATTGGACATTCAAAAGGGAAATCTGATAATTGAATAGCGGCAGAAGCAGCTAATCCAGCCATAGCGTCTGGCATAACGTTTTCGTCATGAGACATTAACTGTATCATAACCTGAGTTTCTGCGTGATAATCCTTTGGGAATAACGGACGTAACACACGGTCTACAAGACGCATGGTTAATACCTCACCATCACTTGGTCTTGCTTCTCTTTTAAAGAAACCACCTGGGTAACGACCTGCAGCAGCAAATTTTTCACGGTAGTCTACCGTTAAAGGTAAAAAATCTACATCACTTTGCTTGTAGTTAGATACTACAGTACATAATAACATACATTTTCCAGATTGAACAACAACAGAACCATGCGCCTGTTTTGCTAACTTTCCTGTTTCGATAGAAATTTCTCTTCCATCTCCAAGGTCAATGACCTCTTTAAATACTTTTGGAATCATAAAAGTTTTTTAATTTTAATTAAACAATGGTCGTTGTGTTGTTGTTGTAGTTGTTGTGTGTGTGTCTTAGTTAGAGACGGTGACCAATGAAAAACTATAATTTAGCTTCTTCTTTACGAGTGTTATACTCTTACGTTTGAGTAGTTTTATATCAAAAAACCACGCTATAAAGCGTGGTTTTTTTAGTAAGATTATTTTCTTAATCCTAACTCTTTAACAATAGCACGATATCTTAAGATATCTTTCTTAGTTAAATAATCTAGTAAAGCACGACGCTTACCTACCAATTTAACAAGAGAACGCTCTGTGTTATAATCTTTATGATTTTTCTTTAAATGCTCTGTTAAATGGTTAATTCTGTGAGTAAATAAAGCAATTTGTCCTTCTGCAGAACCTGTGTTTGTAGCTTTCTCTCCGTGTTTTTCGAAAAGTTTAGCTTTTTCTTCTTTAGATAAATACATTCTAATATTATTGTAAATGATTGTTATGTACACGAAAGTGTTTCTTTCGAGCTGCAAATATAGACAATTATCTGATATGGAAACTGTTTATTGTATAAAAAAGGTCTATCAAAATTATATTTTTTTTTGATAGACCTTAGTCAATAAATATCTAATAGCAATTAATTACCTATGCTCTTAAAGGCGCATTTGTAATTAAATCTATATATTGATTTACTTTGTCTTTAAGCTCACTTCTTAGTGTGATAAAATCCAAGAAACCATGTTCTAATAAAAACTCCGACGTTTGGAAGCCTTCCGGTAATTCCTGACCTGTAGTATCTCTTACCACTCGTGGTCCTGCAAAACCAATTAAAGCGCCAGGCTCTGCAATATTAATGTCGCCTAACATCGCAAAAGAGGCTGTGGTACCACCTGTTGTTGGATCTGTACACAAAGAGATGTAAGGGATTTGAGCGTCTGCTAACTGCGCTAATTTAGCACTGGTTTTAGCTAATTGCATTAAAGATAATGCTGCTTCCATCATACGGGCACCTCCAGATTTAGAGATAATCATAAATGGGACATTGTTTTTTAATGAATAGTTGGCTGCACGAGCAATTTTTTCTCCTACAACAGAACCCATAGAACCTCCAATAAATGAGAAATCCATAGCTGCAACCACTAAATCTTTACCTTTAGATTTACCAACAGCAGTTCTTACTGCATCTTTAAGCTTTGTTTTGTCTTGAGCGGCTTTTAAACGATCTGGATACTTTTTAGTGTCTTCAAAACTTAAAGGATCTTTAGAAGTTAAATTTTCGTCTAACTCTTTAAACTTATTATCATCAAAAAGGATTTCAAAATATTCTTTACTTCCTATTCTAACATGATATCCGTCTTCTGGACTTATATAAAAGTTTTTTTCTAACTCTTTAGTATCTACTATTTTACCAGTAGGCGATTTATACCAAAGTCCTTTTGGAGTGTCTTTTTTATCTTCAGTAGAGGTATGAATACCCTTTTCTTTTCTTTTAAACCAAGCCATATAAAATCCTAATTAAATAGTTTTATTGTTGCAGCAAAAATACAAAATAGATTTTTGAAGTTTTTATAATGTGTTTACATTATTTAAGTCTTCAAACGCTTTTTCTAATCTTGCTACAAAAGTTTCTTCTCCTTTACGAATCCAAACTCTTGGATCGTAGTATTTTTTATTTGGTACTTCTTCGCCTTCAGGGTTACCTATTTGCGATTGTAAGTAATCTGTTTTGTCTGCAAAATAATCTCTAACACCAGTCATAAATGCATATTGCATATCGGTATCAATATTCATTTTAACTACGCCATAACCAATAGATTCTCTAATTTCTTCAACTGAAGAACCAGATCCACCATGGAATACAAAATCGATATGATTGTGTTTCACACCATATTTTTCTGAAATAAATTCCTGAGAATTTTTTAAGATTTTTGGTGTTAGTTTTACGTTTCCTGGTTTATAAACCCCATGAACGTTTCCAAATGCCGCAGCAATGGTAAATTTATCACTTACTTTGCTTAATTCTTCATAAGCGTAAGCAACTTCTTCTGGTTGTGTGTATAATTTAGACTCGTCTACATCGCTGTTGTCTACACCATCTTCTTCACCACCGGTAATACCTAATTCAATTTCTAAAGTCATGCCCATTTTAGACATACGCTTTAAATACTCTTTACAAATTTCTATGTTTTCTTCTAAAGGCTCTTCACTTAAATCTATCATATGAGAAGAGAATAACGATTTTCCAGTTTCTTTGTAAAATGCTTCACTAGCATCTAATAAACCATCAATCCATGGAAGTAGTTTTTTTGCAGCATGATCGGTATGTAAAATAACCGGTACGCCATAAGCTTCTGCCATAATATGTACGTGACGTGCACCTGCAACAGAACCTGCAATTGCAGCTTTTTGGTTCTCGTTACTTAAACCTTTACCTGCATTAAATACACCACCACCATTTGAAAATTGGATAATTACTGGAGCATTTAATTTTGCAGCCGTTTCTAGAACGCCGTTAATAGAGCTAGATCCAGTTACGTTTACCGCTGGTAAAGCAAAACCTTTTTCCTTTGCTAATTTGAAAATTTCTTGAACTTGATCTCCAGTTGCAACGCCTGGTTTGATGTTGTGAGCCATGTTAGTTTTGGGTTTTAATTAAGCCTCAAATGTAATGATTTTTTAATAAAACCCTAAATCGTAAACTAATTAAAACGGATAGTTGATACCAATGTTATAGACGGCATTTGAAAAATTATAGTCATTAAACCATCTATTTTGTTCTTGGTAAGAGGGATCATAGGTTTTAAAACCAATGTCAAATCTTAACAAGAAGAAATTAAAATCGTATCTAAATCCAAAACCAGAACCTATGGCTATATCTTTTAAATCGTTAAGATTTGTAAAAGTTGCTTCTTCCTGATCTACGTCGTCTAAAACATTCCAGATATTTCCAACATCTACAAACAAAGCACCATTTAAAGGTCCTACTATGTTAAAGCGTTGCTCGGCGCTTAAGGTAATTTTTAAATTGGCTTCATTAAACTCGTTGTTACTTTGTAGGCTTCCAGGTCCTAAATTATAAGCGGTCCATGCTCTGTTATCGTTTGCACCACCAGCAAAAAAACTTTTAGAAAATGGAATGCTTGAGGAGTTTCCAAAAGGAACGGCAATACCTAAAAAACTACGTATGGCAAAGACATTCTTTTCTCCTAAATCCCAGTACTTAACATAGTCAAACTCTGTTTTTACATATTGCGAATAGGCTACATTTAAAATTTCATAATTGTTTTCGCTATTGCTATTTAAACCTGCACTATTTGCTAATAATGAGATAAGATTACCTGCAGCTTCTACTTTAAACCTGAAGATTGAAAAATCATTATCAAATAAATTATCTCTTTTATCTTTAGTATAACTAAAATTTGAAGCTATAATTAAGTTGTCTTCGGTTAAACGGTCTTTACGTTCGTCTATACTATTAACCGTTGAGAAAGTTTCTCCAGTTAACGGGAAAGCCCCGCTAGTGACGTCATCTAAAAACTGATCGGCTTGATTAGGAATACTCAATTCACTATCGGCAGGAATGTAGTTGGTGTTAATAGCAATTTGATTTAGTACATCATAGGAGTTTTCATAGACGTTAAAATAATTAGAGGTATTAAGGTTTTTTACATATTGTATATTAAAAAGGTCTACCCTGTTTGTAACAGATTTATTCGGAAACCAAGTATAATTAAAACGACCGTTAAAAGTCTGTTTGTCTAAACCAATATTGGTTTGGCTAGATGTTGAAATACTAATTAATGTATTTGGGAACATCTCTTTAGGAATAATTTTATCTGCTTTAAATGGGAAAAAAAATCGTGGGATGTTTAGTCTTAAATTGGCACCAACTTCGTTAATATCGAAAAAACTGTCGCTATTATCTGCTGCGTCTTTTGACGCACCAATAGAGGTGAAGCCGGAAAGCTCTAAAGTTTCTGCGCCTTTAAAAACATTACGCATGGTTAAACTGGGGTTAATTGTAAATCCAACAGTTTGTATGTTACTTTGAAAGACTTCGCCGCTAAAACCCAACGTAAATTTTTTATAAGGATTTAAATAAATATTTGTAGTAAGTGTGGTATCTGGATTTTCAATATATTCTATCCTTGGGTATTTAAAGGTTTTTAAATCACTAATTTTCCTCGAAGTTAGTGGTCTGTTTTTATCTTTAAAAATACTGTTTGGGGTAATAAATACAGGATCTGTAATGGCTTTTGGATAATATTTTAATTTCCCTTTACTATAGATATTAAAACCGTTATAGATAGTCGTATCTGTGTATATAGTGTTTCTGTCTTCAAAAGAACTATTTGTGTAGATATTTACATCTTTAATTTTATAAATTTTAAAAGGCTCTTTTAATGTGCTGTCTCCGTTTTTAATAGATCTATTGGCAATTTGAAGCTCAACATTAATTTTATTGTTTGTGCCAATGGTATCCATTTCAAAGTAGAAGTAATCTTGAGAGAAGTGGTATACGCCGTTATTTCTCATAACATCTGTAACACGCTTTTTCTCGTTAAGAGTGTTATTAGTTTTGTACTGTTCTCCTTTTTTTAAATATGAATCAGCTTTAGTCTTTTCATATAGTGAGTCTACTATTGGTGAAGCAATTTTTGTAGAAATAGAGTCTATAATAAAAGGTGATCCTGAATTTATTTTATATATTACTTTAGCGCGTTGAGTGCTATCTTTATCTGTTTCCACATCTGTTTTTACGTTAAACCAGCCATTATTCCAATAATAACTTTCTAGTCGCTTTAATGATCGTTTTGTTAAAGAATCATTTACAATTTGCGGGGCTTCTCCGACACTTTTTAACCAGGCATTAAAGTTTAATTTAGATTCTACTAATTTATCAACTTGTTTTCTGGAATATAAATTTGTTTTTTTTCTTAACTTTTCAGGGTTTTCATAAATACGTTCGTTTAAGATGGAGTCTAAATTTGGTCTTGCCAAATTGTAGATGTGCAATCTTAAAGGAAACCCTAAAAGGTTTTTATTTGGTTGCTGGTAAAGTAAATTTTTTAGGACAACTGTTTTGTTCTCTTCTCCATTTACTTCAATACGATTTTCGTCCAGTAAATGTTCATCATCTCCCACACGTTTTAGGGCATCGCAAGAGGTGACAGAAATCAGAATAATTCCTAAAATAAGAAGGTAAAAGTTTTTATTTAACAACATAGTTGGCTAAAAAATTTCCGCTCAAAAATACATATATTATTTGCGTTTTTATCTTTTTTAAACGATAAGCTACTTATTTTATTGACTTTTTTCTTTTCTTTATCAAAAAAATGAAACTTAATGCTTTCTAAAAACGATATAAAAAGTATAACTCGTTTAAAACAAAAAAAGTATCGTCAGCTAGATGGTGTTTTTGTAGTTGAAGGTATTAAAACGATAAATGAATTTTTAAACTCTTCATATTCTTTAAAACATTTATATACTACGTCATCATTTCATTTATCTGAAAAAGAAGAAACTATTATTAGTGAATCAGAATTAAAAAAAATTAGTTTTTTATCTAATCCTAATACAGCTTTAGCTTTATTTCATATTGAGAAAAAAGAACTAAGCTTTACCGATAATTTTACTCTAGCTTTAGATGATGTTAACGATCCTGGTAATTTAGGAACCATTATAAGATTGTGCGATTGGTTTGGAATATCTCGATTGGTTTGTAGTGAACATACAGTAGATTGTTATAACCCAAAAGTAATTCAGGCTACTATGGGGTCTTTAACACGTGTACATGTTAGTTATTGTAATTTACCTGAGTTTTTAAAATCCACTAATTTACCTGTATATGGTGCATTTATGGACGGAGAAAACGTTTATAAATCTACCTTAACAAAGTCTGCTGTTTTAGTTATGGGAAATGAAGCTAATGGCATTTCTAGAGAAGTTGAAAATTTAATATCAAATCGTACAAGCATACCACGTTTTGGAGACTTAAAAGCAACTGAAAGTTTAAATGTGGCAACCGCAACATCTATTCTATTAAGCGAATTTTTTAGAACGTCTTAAAATTACTGAAAGGTAAAATTAATAAAAATACCTCGGGTCTGCTGGCTTTCAATATTTCCTGTCCATGGACTATTTGGGTCTATGTCCGGAACTAGTTCGTTTGTGGTTGCAAATACACCACGAATACTTGGTGTAAATTTAAAATAAGACAGATAGAAATCTATTCCAAAACCTACTTCATAAAACGATACGTTTTTTTTGGTTCTGTAATTTCCGCTACTATTATCTTCTGGGTTATCTTGATTACTGGATAGGTTTAAAGCGGTACTTAATCCGGCTAAAATGAAAGGTCTGAAGTTATTGATTCTTGTAGTAGATAGTTTTAAAAGTAATGGTATATAAACGTAAGTGGATTTTACTTCACGCATAAAATCGCTATTCTTTATATCTTCTTCGGGAATACCGTCAAAATAAGATTCGTCAAAAAATAAAGTTCTGGTAGAAATGACTAGTCCAGGCTCTAGACGAACATCTATATGGTCTGTAATTCTGGCATTACCAATTAAACCAACGTTAAAACCTGCAGATTTTTCTGTAATTATATCTTTAACAGGTGTTTTATAATCAAACTTAAAATCTAAATTATTAAAACCTATATAGTAACCCCAGCTTAATGGTTTTTTATCTACAGATTGGTGGTTTTGCACCGCTTCTTTTGTAAACCATTGTGCGTTAGCGGTTAAACCAGAAATTAATATAACAAATAGGAGAATCTGTTTTTTCATAAAAATTATTTCGATGCTTTATAAATGGTGGCAACACCAAATGTTTGTGGTAAGTCTTCCACATTTATAAACCCAACTTTTCGTAATATATTGTTTAACTGCTCACCAAAAGGGAAAACATTAGCAGAGTCACTTAAATAAGTGTAGGCTGTTTTATCTTTAGAAAACAGTTTCCCTACCATAGGTAAAATGACCTTAGAGTGAAATGCATAACCTTGTTTGTATGGTGTTTTAGTAGGGACAGAAGTTTCTAAAATTACAAACGTTCCTCCAGGTTTTAAAACACGTAAAATGTCTGCCAGCCCTTTTTCTAAGTGTTCAAAGTTTCGAATACCGAAAGCTACAGTAATGGCATCAAAAGTATTATCGTCGAAAGGTAAGTTTTCTGAATCGCCAATAATCATTTCAATTTTATCGTCTAATTTTTTAGACTTAATTTTGACTTTGCCTACTTCAAGCATTCCAGCACTTATGTCTAAACCAATAATTTTTGTAGCTGAAGTTTTAGCCAAACTAATAGCTAGATCTCCTGTCCCTGTAGCAATATCTAAAATATTTTCTGGCTGGGCATCTTCAACAATTTTAACCACTTTATCGCGCCATTTAATATCTATTCCAAAAGAAATAACCCGATTTAAATTATCGTATTCTCCAGAAATGGTGTCGAACATCTTGGTGACTTGTTCCTTTTTGCTAAGATCGCTGTCTTTGTAAGGTTTAATTTTACTCAAAACAATTTTTTTTACAAAATTAGAGGTTTTTTTTATATCATCGTAGGATAAGACTAATAATTAAAAATGAAAGAATACCTTTTATTTGCTCAAGCTCAAAATATTAAAATTTAGTATCTTTGTAGCCTTATCTCAAAACTACTATGAAAATAATAATTGCAGGCGCTGGTGAAGTTGGATTTCATTTGGCTAAATTATTATCTTACGAATCTCAAGAAATCACTTTAATCGATACAGATCGGGAAAGTTTAACTTACGCAGATACACACTTAGACATTAAAGTTTTAAAAGGAGACGCAACTTCTATAGCTATTTTAAAAGATGCTAGAGTAGAGGATAGTGATCTGGTTATAGGTGTTACCGCTGCCGAAACTACTAATATCACCTTTTGTGCTATTGCAAAACAATTAGGTGCCAAGCGTACCATTGCACGAATTAGTAATACAGAGTTTATTACCAATAAAGATGAGGTGGGATTTACCCGTTTTGGTATTGATGAATTAATTTCCCCTGAAAGTCTGGCAGCTTCAGAAATTGAATTATTATTAAACCAATCCGCTTTTAAGGATAGTTATGAATTTGAAAATGGAGCACTAACTATGGTAAGCTTAAGCTTATCTCGTACAGCTTCATTTGTAGGAAAAACGGTAAAAGAAGCTGCACAGTTGTTTTCAGAATTTCATTTTGTTCCTATTGCAATTCAACGTTTTGGTACACAGTACACTATTATTCCTCGAGGTGATACAGAGTTTCGAGAAGGCGATAATGTCGTATTCATAACCAGTAAAGGTGGCGGGAATGAGTTATGTAAAATGACAGGTAGAACTAATGATCCTATAAAGGATGTTATGATTTTAGGCGGTAGTAAAATTGGTTACAAAACATCTCGAGATTTAAGCAAAAACCATTTTAATGTTAAGCTTATTGAAAAAAATAAAGACGTGGCTTTTGATTTGGCAGACCGCTTAGATAAAGTACTCGTGATTAATGGAGATGGACGAAATGTAGAGCTTTTAGATGAAGAAAACGTGAACCACATGGATGCTTTTATTGCGGTTACAGGTAATTCTGAAACCAATATCATGTCTTGTTTGGTTGCAAAATCTAAAGGGGTTAAAAAAACCATTGCTCTTGTAGAGAATATGGATTATTTTGAATTATCTCAGTCTATTGGAATTGACACGTTAATTAATAAGAAACTTTTAGCAGCTAACAATATATTTAGATACATCCGTCGTGGTGAGGTTATCGCGATGACTAAGTTAAACAACATGAATGCAGAGTTGTTAGAATTTAAGGTGAAGCGAAGCTCCTTAGTTTGTAACAAAAAAATTAAGGATATCGATTTTCCGCGTTCTGCAATTATTGGAGGTGTTATTAGAGGAACTGAAGGTTTTATTGCATTAGGAGATTTTAAAATTCAGGAAGGCGATTATATGGTAGTTTGCTGTTTGCCAAAATCTATAAAAGAAGTAGAAAAACTATTCTTATAGAGCATGAGAAAATCCCTGAAACTTAATTATAAAATTATCTTCCATTTTTTCGGACTGCTGTTATTGTTTAATGGTGGTTTCATGTTATTATCTTCGCTCATAAGCCTTATTTATTGTGATGGAGTAACTCTTAATTTGTTTCTATCTGGTTTTGTAACGCTCTTGGTTGGTGGCATTTGTATGTTTTTTACAAAAGACCATCAAAAAGTCATGAATAAGCGGGAAGGTTATATTGTTGTAACTTTTGGGTGGATTGTTATGACGCTTTCAGGAACTTTACCCTATTTGTTTACAGGAAGTATTCCCGATTTTACCAACGCATTTTTTGAAACCATGTCTGGTTACACCACAACTGGAGCTTCTATTTTAGATGATATTGAAGCGGTGCCTTATGGTGTGTTATTTTGGCGTAGTTTAACGCATTGGATTGGTGGTATGGGAATTATTGTATTAGCAGTTGCCATTTTACCTTTACTAGGAATTGGTGGGATGCAGTTGTTTGCTGCTGAAGCTCCTGGTCCTAGTGCCGATAAATTACATCCTAGAATTACAGATACAGCCAAGCGTTTATGGTTAATCTACTTTGCTTATACTGTAGCGGAAACGCTATTGCTAAAGCTAGCAGGGATGAGTTTTTTCGATGCTATAAACCATGCGCTCTGTACCTTATCTACAGGGGGTTTTTCCACTAAAAATGCCAGTGTAGCGTTTTGGAATGATAATCCGCTAATTCAATACATCATTATCTTTTTTATGTTTTTGGCGGGAACCAATTTTGTATTAAGTTACTACTTGTTTAAAGGGAAGTTCTCAAACATTATAAAGGATGATGAGTTTAAGCTGTATGTAAAATTTATAGCAGTGTTTACTTTAATAGCTGCAGTTATCATCTATTTCAGAGCAGATGTGTCTTTGTCCAGTATTAAGCATCCAATGGTTTTTGGTGAGGCGGAAAGTGCTTTTAGACATGCGTTGTTTCAAGTAATTTCTGTTATTACCACTACAGGTTTTGTTACTGCAGATTTTACCTTATGGACGCCATTTTTAGTGGTATTCTTTTTTGGGTTGATGTTTTTAGGAGGTTCTGCTGGTAGTACCTCTGGAGGTATTAAAGTGGTTAGACATTTAATTACCATTAAAAACGGTTTTTTAGAGTTTAAGCGCGCGCTCCATCCTAATGCTATTTTACCAGTACGTTATAATAAGCGGTCGGTTTCGGGAGAAATTGTTTTTAACATCTTAGGCTTTTTTATTCTTTACTTTATCTCGTTTATTATTGGTGCATTAGGTTTTTCCATGATGGAGATTGACTTTGAGTCTTCTATAGGTATTGCTGCATCAAGTTTAGGTAACGTTGGTCCTGCTTTGGGTGATTTTAGCCCGGTAAACAATTATAATTCTTTACCTGCCATAGGGAAATGGTGGTCTGCTTTTTTAATGTTTATTGGTCGTTTAGAATTGTTTACGGTTCTGGTTATTATGACGCCATTCTTCTGGAGAAATAGGTAATTTATGAGAAATGATTACTATCCTTTTGGTTTAGACCATAATTATGCCATAAGTAGCCCTATGAGTATAGTAAATGGGGCTCGTCTGTTTTCGATAAATAGTGTTTTAAGTGGACAAGAATCTATTATTTCTCATGCAAAAAGTATATTTAATAGTGTAAACCAATAAATTATGACTAAAAATATTTTACTCTTATTATTTCTTATATTGCTTTTTTCTACTTCTTGTAAATCTTATTATTTAAGTAATCGTGAAGTTAATAAGTTAGAATTAAAACAGATTTCAAATATTAAAATTCTTAATAGTGTAAAAGATTATAGATCTCATTACAAATCGAAAAGCGTCTTGTTTATTTTTTTAGGAAAAAATGAAGACGTATATATTAGAAGAATAGTTAATTTATCCCATGTATATAATTATTTAATTTCTTATTACTCTATTATAGATGAAGTCCCAGTTATTATTTTTTCTAAAAAAGAGGGTTATGTTGCTCCAAAAAACTATAGTAGTAACTTCATAAAATTATTATCTAATTTTTTAAATGATGATATGCTAATGAAGGAAATAAAAAAAGATAAAGCATCTAATCAATATCTAATGATACCAAACTCTCAAAAAGATTTAATTAATCACTCAAAAATTATTTCTTACACCTCTGAAAAAAATGAAATTAATTATAATTCTTTTTATAAGAAAATGGTTTATGAAAATCCAAATAGAGGTTTGTTTTCTTATTATAGGATAATTGAAGGAGGAATTGACGAACGAAAACCCTGATAGCACGGACTTGTAGTCCGTGAAATAGAATAACAAATACATTCATACAAATACAACGGTAAAGAGCAAGAAAAAGCATTAGGTCTAAACATTACCGAAATGGACTGGAGGCAATACGACATGGCTTTAGGACGTTTTCATGGTATAGATAAACTAGCCGCTACAGAGCCATACAGAACACCTTATCATTTTGTAGGAATAATCCTATTTTATTTAGTAATCGCCCACGCTGGCGCGAGCATCATGCTCCCCACGCTGGCGCGAGCATCATGCTCGTGCTTTTATATATTTTTTAAGATTAAATAATTTCAGCTAACTTTATTGTATGTGTAGAAAATATAAATTTCATAATGAGCTCGGCGCATATTTTATCTCGTTCGCTACAGTAAATTGGGTAGATGTTTTTACCAGAATAAATTATTTCGACATAGTTATAGAATCTCTAAACTATTGTAGGAAATATAAAGGCATGGAAATTTATGGGTATTGTTTAATGACTAATCATGTACATTTAATTTTTAGAGCGTCAAATTCTAATCCTTCAGATTTAATAAGAGATTTTAAAGGCTTTGCTTCCAGAAAAATACTAAAAACCATTAAAGAAAACCCTCAAGAAAGCAGAAAAGAGTGGCTGTTGAATTTGTTTTTTAATGCTGGACAATCAAAAAGCAACGTTTCTAACATGCAGTTTTGGCAACAAAACAATAAGCCTATAGAAGTTTGGAGTTTAAAAGTTTTTGAGCAAAAATTAACTTATATACACGAAAATCCTGTTAAATCTGGATTTGTTACAAATCCAACAGATTGGAAATATTCGAGTGCTAGAAATTATGCAAATAATGACCAAACTGTTATAGAAATTGATATAAATTAATATTTTTGAAATTAGAAATCTGAGACACGAGCATGATGCTCGCGCCAGCGTTGGGGAAATAGATAATACTAGTTATTATTCACCAGATAGGCATGCGGTAATAATAGTTCATACTATAGATGAATATAGTGTTTATAAAAACATATATCAAGTTGTCTCTACTTTATGGCATGAAATTAATCATGCATTTCAACATAAATCAGGTTGGTATGAAACTCTATCTGAAAAATATAATCAAACAATAGTTGAATACATTTTACAAAGAGATTCATATCAATTACAGATAGATTTAGGGGATAAGGATTATGAAAGAGTAGTCAAATATTACAATTACCTTAATAACCAATTAAAATCTTATAATTATGATGAATAAGTGTTTTATTTTATTTATTTTATTTTTTTCTTGTAAAAATAGAATACAAGAAGAAAGTATTCAAATAAGCATCTTAAATGATGAATTATATTCATTGTGCTCAAGTAATGAGTGTAAAATTCCTTACAGGGACTATTATAGAGACGATTACATTTCAATTTCAACAAATAGGGTTATATTTAAAATAGAGAATTTAACTGATAATAACTTGTTATTATACTCTAAAAACTTTGATGGATTTAAGATTTTTTTGCCGAGCTTTAATACTTTTTCAAATCAGTTAAATGTTAGTTTAAAAAATTTCTTAATTTTTAATTCTGAAAATAAAGTATTGAAGCCTGAGATAATTATGGGTGAACCTAGATCGAAGTATATTGATAGACAAGAATATATTAAAAATGAAGTTTTAAAGTTTTATAACACTTCTGATTATTCAGATAAAAATGATTTATGGAAATTTGAAAATAATAGAATAAGTAATGGTACTCTAAAAATTTATTCAAAACAAACATTATATTTTGAAGCTTTAATATGTTTTCCATTTTCATCGCATAACGAATTAGGATTTGAGACATCTTACATATTAGATAAAGACGAAAATTATTATACTTCTTTGTATTTTAAATTTATAAAACCAGAAGGAGTATTAAGAAAATCACAAAAATTAGAAATTGAAAATAATAAATTTGATTTTTTTGAAGGTGAAATCCGTTCTGTTAATACTGTCCCATTGAAAATCATTAAAGATGGTTCAGATAATAATAGTACAGAAGTTAATGGTAAAGAATAGTTGATAGCCTATTTGTAAGAGTTAAAGTTTTGAAATACAATTACTTAAAAAAAAATTACTAACAATAAAAAGGATGAGCTTCATGTTCATCCTTTATTTCTTAATGCACCTTAAGTATAGTGTCATTTTTATATAGGATGACACTGTATTACACTTGTTTTTAGTTGTTGTAAGTCTTTAACAACATAACGTTCTGTGCTACTAATGTATTTATGTCCTGCAAGATATTGTACTTGTCTTAAATTGTGTTGTTTTAACCAATTTACTATAACACTTTTTCTAATAGTGTTTGTACTTATGTTAACAGATTTACTTAGTCTGCTAAAAGCGTTTTTACAACATTTTCCAATTGTAGGACATACAAACTCATTATCAACGCCAGTCTTCTGGAGAAATAGGTAATTCTTTGTAACATTTTTAATTGTTTGACTACAAATAGTTAACTATAATGATTTGTTTATGAGCTTTGGAGCAGTGCAGCATGCTATTTCTGTAATGAAAAGTAATAGAAATTTGATTAAAAAACATCGTAAAAAAGGTGGTTTAAAAGGTCATTTTGGATTAGAAAAAACAGAGTATAATTTACCTAAAGCATCTCCAAAACAATTAAGTGAATTACGTAACAAATTAAAGTCTGAAAAACGTTTACGAAACTTAAAGATTTATTTGTTTGTAGGTGTAATAACAAGTGCTATAATTGGTGTACTTGTTTATTATGCATAAAAAAAGCGATTCCCTTTAAAAGAAAATCGCTTTTAATATTTATGGGTTTTAGTTATTTATGAAACTGCTTCAGCAATTCGCTTAATAGCTTCTTTAATTTGGTCTTGACTAGCTGCATAACTAATTCTTATGCAATTAGGGTTTCCAAAAGATTCTCCAGAAACGGTTGCAACTAGAGCTTCTTCCAATAGAAATAATGATAAGTCACTTGCTGAATTTATGGTTTTTCCTTTTAAGGTTTTTCCGAAGAAAAAAGACACGTCTGGAAATACATAAAATGCACCTTCAGGGATATTGGTTTTAAAACCTTCAATTTTACCTAATAAATTTAAAATTAAGTCGCGTCTTACTTTAAATTCATCAATCATAAATTGCACTTTGCTAGGCGATTCGTTTAAAGCAGTAATGGTGGCACGTTGCGCAATACAATTGGCACCACTAGTAATTTGTCCCTGCATTTTATTACAAGCACGTGCAATCCAGTCTGGAGCACCAATGTAACCTATACGCCAACCGGTCATGGCAAATGCTTTACTTACGCCATTTACAGTAATGGTATTGTTAAACATCCCGTCAATTTCTGCCATACTAATATGACCTTTTGTGGTATAGTTAATATGCTCATAAATTTCATCAGACAGCACATAAATATCTGGGTAATTTCTTAATACCTTAGCCAAGCCTTCTAATTCCTCTTTACTGTAAAGTGAACCACTTGGGTTACATGGAGAACTAAACCAAATCATTTTTGTTTTTGGAGTAATTGCAGCCTCTAATTGCGCAGGAGTCATTTTAAAATCGGTATCGATAGAAGTTTTAACTTCAACAGGAACACCTTCGGCTAATTTTACAATATCTGCATAGCTTACCCAATATGGGCAAGGAATAATGACTTCATCTCCCTGGTTAAGCATAACCAAAGCTACGTTTGCTAGCGACTGTTTTGCTCCCGTAGATACTACTATTTGTGGTAACGTATAAGTTAAATTATTATCACGTTTAAATTTAGTAATAACAGCCTGTTTTAACTCGGTATATCCATCTACAGGTGTGTAGGAGTTATAATTTTCATTAATCGCTTCTATAGCCGCGTCTTTAATATAATCGGGCGTGTTAAAGTCAGGTTCACCTAAACTAAGTCCTATAATGTCTTTGCCTTCTTCTTTAAGTTCTCTGGCTTTTGCTGCCATAGCTAAAGTGGCAGAAGTTGACATGTTTAAAATACGTTCAGATAATTGATTTGTGCTCATTAAATTTGGGTTAGGCTTGTAAAGCAGGATTCATTCCCATTTCTTTTAAATATCTAAAATGAGCAATAATAGCTTTACGTGTGGTTTTATATTCGTTATAGGGTAAATTAAATTCGTTTGCTGTGTTTTTTACAATTTCAGCTATTTTAGTGTAGTGCACATGACTAATGTTTGGAAAAATATGGTGTTCTACTTGGTGGTTTAATCCGCCAGTATACCAGTTAATAATTTTACTTTTTGCACCAAAATTAACTGTAGTTTTTAATTGGTGAATTGCCCAAGTGTTTTTCATGGTTCCGTTTTCTTCAGGTAAAGGCATTTCAGCTTCATCCATCACATGTGCTAATTGAAACACCACACTAAGAATTAATCCAGCCGTATAATGCATAACGAAAAATCCTATTAAAATTTTCCACCAAGCGACGTCCATAAAAACCATAGGGATAACAATCCATATTGAAACATAAACAATTTTAGAAATTACTAGCTTACTCCAGTTCCATACAGGATTTGGAAATTTACCGTAAGATAATTTACGGCTCATATAGCGTTTCATTTGTTGCCAATCGGTTGTAATAGCCCAGTTTATAGTTAATAATCCGTATAAAAGTACTGAGTAATAGTGTTGAAATTTGTGGTGTTTATGCCATTTTGCATGCTTAGAAAAACGTAAAATACGTCCAGCTTCTAGATCTTCATCATGACCATGAATGTTTGTGTATGTATGGTGTAATACATTGTGTTGAACTTTCCAATTGTAAACATTTCCAGCAAGAATATAAATACTACTTCCCATTAAATTGTTTACCCAATCTTTGTTAGAGAAAGAACCGTGATTTCCGTCATGCATCACATTCATCCCAATACCAGCCATTCCAATTCCCATAACTACGGTTAACAGGAGCTGGATCCACTCATTAATATTTAAGGTTAACATTAAAAAATAGGGTGCTAAAAATAGCGTAAACATTACGATGGTTTTTAACCAAATACGCCAGTCGCCTGTACGTTTTATTTTGTTTTCTTTAAAGTAGGAATTAACGCGTTTATTTAAGGTTCTAAAAAAATTTGCAGAATCCGTTCTTGAAAATGAAAGGGTTTTATTTGTCATAATAATCAATATTTATAAACGCTATAGCCGTTTAAATATTTGCGGTAAAGATAAATAATAAACGCCTGTTTTAAATTATTATTTGATGTTAAAATGATATTTTTGTGGAAATTAACATATTTGTACTCATGGAGCTCATTTTAAAATATTTTCCGGATTTAACTCAAGATCAAATTGATAAATTCTCAAAACTAGAAGCATTATATCAGGACTGGAATTTGAAAATTAATGTTGTTTCCAGAAAGGATATAGATGAGTTGTATTTGCGCCATGTGTTGCACTCTCTGGCAATAGCGAAGGTTATACAATTTAAGGATGGAGCTAAGCTAATGGATGTTGGTACAGGTGGCGGATTTCCAGGAATTCCCCTAGCTATTTTGTTTCCAGAGTGTCAGTTTCATTTGGTAGATAGTATTAATAAGAAATTAAATGTGGTACGAGAAGTAGTTGCTGGATGCGATTTACAAAATGTTAAAGTAACACATACACGTGTAGAAGAAATCAAAGAAACTTACGATTTTATAATAAGCCGTGCTGTTGCAGCTATGCCAACATTTGTTCATTGGGTAAAAGGAAGAATCGCAAAAGACAATAATCATGAGTTGCGAAATGGGATTTTATACTTAAAAGGTGGCGACTTGACTGAAGAATTAAAAGATTACATAACCACTACTATTTATAATATTCCAGACTTTTTTGAAGAAGATTTTTTTGAAACTAAAAAAATAGTGCATTTACCAATGAAGTATAAGGTGAAGTAGAATGCAGATAGATCAAAAGAGAATTGAAAGCGGTTTAAAAAAGCTTTGTGTTCTTAAAAAGTATTGATATAAAAACAATTAAAGTGGTAACTAAAAATATAATATTAATTATTCTGGCAAAAGGTGGAGCACCTTCTGGCCAGATTTGACCTAATAATACCGTACAATTTGTAATAAGTAAAATGCTTAAGAAGGGTTTACTGATTTTTTTATTTGTGTTCATCCCAAAATATTTTACAAAATAAAATATTAAAAAAATAAATACTAAAATGATTTTCTTTCCGTTTTAGAGAAAAACCAAACCGCCATAAAACACCTCTACTTTTTAATTTTAAATTATTTTGTATGAAATCTTTAGTGTTTTATGTGTCTCTTTTATTTGTTTTTGTGGCCTGTTCAGAATCAAATTCAGAAGATTTGGAGCATCAGGTTGTTAATTTAGAAAACCCCAATAATTTTTATGCCTTAACTGTTGGTAATTCTTGGGTTTATAAAAATTACAAATACAACAATTTTACACAAGACTACGATGAAACCACTGTAATTGATTCGGTTAGTATTGTTGGTACAGAACTTATTTCAGGTGTTAAGTATTTTAAATTTAGACGGTTTACCACTGGTAATGATAACAATATAACTTTTTGTAATCAAAATGGAGAGTATTTTGAATATTTACGGGAAAATGATGGTAATTTGGTTAATGATGCCGGAAAAGTTAAATTTTCCAATAGCGATTTTAGTCAGCGTTTAATTTTAGATGCCGATTGGGGTACTATCTATGAAAATTTAATCTCTGGAACCAGTCAATTAAATGTTGAAGCAGGAACTTTTACTTGTATTAATTCCGAACGTTATGCTATTACAGAAAATGGAGATCAACTCGCAGGTCTAGATAAATTTTATTATTCTGATGGGTTTGGTCTGATTTACGATACTCAATCTTTTGTTGTTTCAGCTTATCCTTACATCATAAGACGTTTAGATTCATATGACATTCAATAAAAAAAAAAGACCTTTCAATTGGGAAAGGTCTTTTTTAAATTATAAGTAATTAATTATAAGCCAAAAGCAGATTTAACCTGCTCTACATAATCTAATTTTTCCCATGTAAAGGTCTCTACAGTTTCGGTAACTGTTTGTCCCATTGGGTTAGAAAATGTAACTTCTTTAGTTTCTGGTGTGCGTCCCATGTGTCCATAGGCTGCGGTGTCAGAATATATTGGCGTTCTTAGTTTTAAACGTTGTTCTATAAAGTAAGGACGCATATCAAATATAGATTCTACAATTTTACTTATTTCACCATCTGTTTTATTAACGGTAGCAGTACCATAAGTTTCTACATTAATACTGGTTGGTTTTGCAACACCAATTGCGTAACTTACCTGCACTAATACTTCTTTACATAAGCCTGCTGCTACTAAATTTTTTGCAATATGTCTTGTTGCATATGCACCAGAGCGGTCTACTTTACTTGGATCTTTACCAGAAAATGCACCACCTCCATGGGCACCTTTACCACCATAAGTGTCTACTATAATTTTTCGACCCGTTAAACCAGTATCGCCGTGTGGTCCACCAATAACAAAAACACCTGTTGGATTAATGTGGTAGGTAATTTGGTCTGTAAATAATTTTTGAATATGCGCTGGTAAATTCTCTACAACACGAGGAATTAAAATGTTTTTAATGTCAAAATTAATTTTTTCTAACATTAACTCATTGGCTTCCTCTCGATCTTCTTTAGAATTAGATTTTGGCTTTATAAAGTCATCATGTTGGGTAGATAATACAATTGCATCAATACGTTGTGGTACATTATCATCACTATACTCAATAGTAACCTGAGACTTAGCATCTGGACGTAAATACTTTATCTCATTATTTTCTCGTCTAATTGCTGCCAATTCCTTTAAAAGTCTATGAGATAACTCTAAGGCTAAAGGCATATAGTTTTCGGTTTCATCAGTAGCATAACCAAACATCATACCTTGGTCTCCAGCACCTTGATCTTCTGGGTTACCTCGGTCTACACCTTGATTAATATCTGGAGACTGCTCATGAATGGCAGAAAGCACACCACAAGAGCTTCCATCAAACATATAGGCTCCTTTGGTGTAGCCAATTTTATTAATAACGTCACGTGCAATTTGCTGTACGTCTAAATAGGTGTCCGATTTTACTTCACCAGCAAGTACGACCTGTCCGGTTGTTACTAAAGTTTCGCAAGCAACTTTAGAGTTTTTATCGAATGCTAAAAAATGGTCAATTAAAGCATCACTAATTTGATCGGCTATTTTATCTGGATGACCTTCAGAAACACTTTCGGATGTAAATAAATATGACATAATTGTAAACTTAATATTGTTTGTAATTAAAAAAATTAAGATTGCAATTGCTAGAGGAGTAGTTTACTGCTTTAGCATTTTTTTAAAGAGGTTGCAATCAGATCAAATCATTCCTCTGTAATAGATTGCAAATATAGAAGCTTTAAAATACATAACCAAAAGATTCAATCTTAAAGAAATCAAAAAAAAGTATATGTAAAATTATCATATTCGTAAAAGTTTGCGTTTTATTAAAAATAATTTGGTCAGGTAATGCTATTGTTACACTTTTGTCTAACACATATGAAAAACAACAACATCATTTTTATCATTTCTATTATTGCTTTTGCAAGGCGATAAGGAATGGTATATATAACATTAAGTTAAGCCTTCCTTTTTTGGAAGGCTTTTTTTTTGAATTTAATTAAGGTAAATTATGTATTACAACGAGAGCAGTGTCGTATTCCATAACGGAGCATTTAAAAACCCAAAAGAGGTTTTGTTAGAAACTTACGGACAAACATTACATTATGGTAATGGTGTTTTTGAAGGAGTTAGAGCTTATAAAACAAAAAACGGAACTCGAATTTTTAAGGCAGAAGACCATTATAAGCGCTTAAAATATGGTGCAGAGGTCATGGGTATTCCTTTTAATTATTCAGTAGAAGAACTGGTAACTTTAACCTACCAATTATTAGTAAAAAATAATCTGGAAGACGCTTATATCAGACCATTAATTACAGCTGGAGCCGATATGAGTTTGCGGACTTCTACAGAAGCCAATCTAACCATTCAATGTTGGGCTTGGGGAAAATATATGGGCGATAAATTACTACGTGTAAAAACCTCTTCTTTTGAAAGACCAAACCCTAAATCTTGTTTTGTTGATGCTAAAATTACAGGTCACTATACCAATTCAATCTTAGCTACTAACGAAGCTAAATCTGCTGGGTTTGATGAAGCTTTACTTTTAGACATGCATGGAAACGTAGCAGAATGTTCTGGTGCTAATGTATTTATGGAAAAAGATGGGAAACTATATACACCTAAAAAAGGAAATATAATGCCTGGTATTACGCGTCAAGTCATTATGCAAATTTGTAAAGACGAAGGTATTCCGGTAGAAGAAAAACTATTTACCATAGATGAATTTAAAAATGCAGACGCTGCCTTTTTTACTGGAACTGCGGCAGAAGTAGTTGGGTTAGAATCTATAGACAATTATAAATTCCCTAAAGATTTTGAAACCACTTTCGGTGCAAAATTAATGAAGCTTTATCAGGATGAGGTTTTAGAACAACGCCAAAAACAACCACAACATGCTTAATAAATATAGCAAAACAGTAACACAAGACGATACGCAACCTGCAGCTCAAGCCATGTTGCACGCTATTGGTTTAACTAAAGAAGATTTTAAGAAACCCATTATTGGCATTGCAAGCACAGGTTACGAAGGTAATCCGTGTAATATGCACTTAAATGATTTAGCTAAACTGGTTAAACAAGGCACCAAAAAAAAGGATATTGTAGGTCTTATATTTAATACTATTGGCGTTAGCGATGGAATTTCTATGGGAACACCAGGAATGCGGTATTCATTACCTTCAAGAGATGTTATTGCAGATTCCATGGAGACTGTAGTGCAGGCGATGAGTTACGATGGTTTAGTTACTGTAGTAGGTTGCGATAAAAATATGCCAGGTGCGTTAATTGCAATGATTCGTCTAAATAGACCTAGTATTTTGGTGTATGGTGGAACAATTGATTCTGGTTGTCATAACGGACAAAAACTAGATGTAGTTTCTGCTTTTGAGGCTTGGGGAAGCAAAGTTGCTGGAACCATGAAAGAAGACGAATATCAAAGCATTGTAGAAAAGGCATGTCCTGGAGCTGGAGCTTGTGGTGGTATGTATACTGCGAATACTATGGCGTCTTCTATAGAGGCTTTAGGAATGGCTTTACCATTTAACTCTTCTAATCCTGCTTTAAGTAATGCTAAACAAGAAGAAAGTGTTAGAGCTGGAGAAGCATTACGTTTATTGTTAGAAAAAGACATAAAGCCATCAGATATTATTACACGAAAATCTCTTGAAAATGCTGTTAGGTTAGTAACAATTCTTGGCGGATCAACAAATGCAGTATTACATTTTTTGGCTATAGCTAGAGCTGCTAATATAGATTTTACATTAAAGGATTTTCAAAAGATTAGCGATACAACTCCATTTTTAGCAGATTTAAAACCTAGCGGTAAATATTTAATGGAAGATGTTCATGCGGTTGGCGGGATTCCTGCAGTAATGAAATACCTTTTAAGTAAAGGGTTATTACACGGAGATTGTTTAACCGTAACAGGTAAAACCGTAGCCGAAAATTTAGCTGAAGTCAATGATTTAACTTCTGGTCAAGATGTTATTAAGCCTGTAGAAAAACCAATTAAAATCTCTGGACATTTAAGAATGTTATATGGTAATTTAGCTCAAGAAGGTAGCGTAGCTAAAATAACAGGAAAAGAAGGATTAAAATTTTCTGGAAAAGCAAAAGTTTTTGAAGGTGAATATGCTGCAAATGATGGTATTCGTGACGGAAAGGTAACTAAAGGTGATGTTGTAGTTATTCGTTACGAAGGTCCAAAAGGCGGACCCGGAATGCCAGAAATGTTAAAGCCTACTGCTGCTATTATGGGAGCAGGTTTAGGTAAAGATGTCGCTTTAATTACAGACGGAAGATTTTCAGGTGGAACGCACGGTTTTGTTGTTGGACATATCACACCAGAAGCTCAAGAAGGAGGAACCATTGCTTTAGTAAAAGATGGCGATGTTATTACTATAGATGCCGAAACAAATTCTATTATTCTTGAAGTTTCGGAGGAAGAATTAAATAAAAGAAAAGCGTCTTGGAAAGCTCCAGAACTAAAGTTTAAGCGTGGTGTTTTGTACAAATATGCAAAAACAGTTTCGTCTGCGTCTAAAGGTTGTGTAACTGATGAATTTTAAAAATGAAAGCCTTTTAAAATATAAAATATGGCAAATCAAAAAAACATAAAAACACAAAGATTATCTGGAGCAGAAGCTATTATTAAATGTCTTTTAGCTGAAGGTGTAGATACCATTTTTGGTTATCCTGGTGGCGCAATTATGCCACTTTACGATAAATTATACGGTTATCAAAATGAGCTTAAACACGTTTTAACGCGTCACGAGCAAGGAGCAACTCATGCAGCACAAGGTTATGCACGTATTTCAAATAAAGTTGGAGTGGTTACAGCAACATCTGGTCCAGGAGCTACTAATTTAGTAACAGGTTTAGCAGATGCGCAAATAGATTCTACTCCAATGGTATGTATTACAGGTCAAGTAGCATCCCATTTGTTAGGGACAGATGCATTTCAAGAAACCGATATTGTTGGTATTTCTACTCCAGTAACTAAATGGAATCACCAAATAACAAAAGCAGAAGATATTCCTTCGGTTTTAGCTAAAGCATTTTATATCGCCAAAAGTGGTCGTCCAGGTCCTGTTTTAATAGATATAACTAAAGATGCTCAGTTTGAAGAATTTGATTTTTTATATAAAAAATGTAATCACATTAGAAGTTATGTGCCAGTTCCAGAAACCAAATCTGGCTCGGTAAAAGCTGCTGCAGAGCTAATAAATAACGCAAAAAAACCATTAATAGTTTGGGGACAAGGTGTTATTTTAGGAGAAGCTGAAGCAGAATTTAAAGCCGTAATCGAAAAAGCAGGAATTCCTTCGGCTTGGACTATTTTAGGTGCTTCGGCATTAGAAACATCTCATAATCTAAATGTTGGAATGGTTGGTATGCATGGTAATTATGCACCAAACAAATTAACTAACGAGTGCGATGTTTTAATTGCTGTGGGTATGCGTTTTGACGATAGAGTGACGGGCGATTTAAGCCGATATGCTAAACAGGCTAAAGTTATTCATTTTGAAATTGATTCTGCAGAAGTGAATAAAAACGTAAAGGCAGATGTGGCAGTTTTAGGTAATGTAAAAGATACTCTAACTCAATTATTACCAGAATTAAGGGCAACAAATCATGACGCTTGGTTACAAGAATTTAAAGATTTATATCAAATTGAATTAGAGAAAGTCATTAACGACGACTTAAAGCCAAAAGTAGCTGAAATTACCATGGCGGAAGTTATTGAGCAAATCAATATACAAACCAATGCTAAAGCGGCTATTGTGAGCGATGTTGGTCAACACCAAATGGTGGCTTGTCGTTATGCTAAGTTTAAAGAAACCAAAAGTAATATTACTTCTGGCGGATTAGGTACTATGGGTTTTGCATTGCCAGCAGCAATTGGTGCTAAAATAGCAGAACCAAATCGAGAAGTCGTAGCTATTATTGGAGATGGTGGTTACCAAATGACCATTCAGGAGTTAGGAACCATTTTTCAAACTAAAACGCCAGTTAAAATTGTGGTGTTAAATAACGAGTTTTTAGGAATGGTAAGACAGTGGCAGCAATTGTTTTTTGACAAACGCTATGCTTCAACAGAAATGGTAAATCCAAACTTTGTTAAAATTGCCGAAGGTTATTCCATTGAAGCTAAAAAAGTAGTTAAGCGAGAAGATTTAGCACAAGCTGTAGAAGATATGATAAAAAGTAAAAACGCTTACTTTCTAGAAGTTATGGTAGGTAAAGAGAATAATGTTTTCCCAATGATTCCTACAGGAGCAAGTGTTTCAGAAATCCGTTTAGAGTAAATGATAAAGCTGTCTGGTCGAGTGCAGTCGAGGAGACATAGATACATAAAACAATGAGTAAAGAAATAACATATACAGTATCAATTTATACCGAAAATAACATTGGATTATTAAACCGAGTTTCGGCTATTTTTCAAAGAAGACATATTAATATTGAGAGTATAAATTCTTCAATTTCTGAAATAGAAAACGTCACCAAGTGGACTATTTTAGTTATAGTGACCGAAGAGCAAATGAAAAAGGTTATTGGTCAAATTGAAAAACAAGTAGAGGTGATTAGAGCCTATTATCATACCGATGATGAAATTATTTATCAGGAATCATGCTTGTTTAAAATGAAATCTGATTTATTGTTCGAAGCACCTCAAATTCAAAATCTTATAAAAGACCATAATGCCCGGTTAGTCACTGTAAATAAAGACTTTTTTGTCATTGAAAAATCGGGTAGAACAGAAGAAATAGAAACATTATACCAAACATTAAAAACCTACGGAATTTCTCAATTTACACGTGCAGGACGCATTGCAGTATCTAAAGAACGTATGGAAATTTCAAAACTGTTGAGTTTATTCAACGCCTAAAAAATATAATCATGGCAAATTATTTTAATACATTATCCTTAAGTCAAAAATTAGAGCAATTATCTAAATGTCGTTTTATGGGACAAGACGAGTTTAAAGATGGTGTATCAGTTTTAAAAGACAAAAAAATCGTAATTATTGGTTGTGGAGCGCAAGGTTTAAACCAAGGTTTAAATATGCGTGATTCTGGTTTAGATATTTCTTATGCTTTAAGAGATGCAGCTATTTCAGAAAAACGTCAGTCATACAAAAATGCAACCGAAAATAACTTCAACGTAGGTAATTACGAAACTTTAATTCCAACAGCAGATTTGGTATTAAACCTAACGCCAGATAAGCAACATGGTAATGTGGTTAAAACCATTATGCCACTAATGAAAAAAGGAGCAACCTTATCGTACTCTCACGGTTTTAATATTGTTGAAGAAGGCGAAGAAATTCGTGAAGATTTAACGGTAATCATGGTAGCGCCTAAGTGTCCTGGAAGTGAAGTTCGAGAAGAATATAAGCGAGGATTTGGAGTGCCAACATTAATTGCAGTTCATCCAGAAAATGATCCAGAACAAAAAGGTTGGGAACAAGCTAAGGCTTATGCTGTTGCAACTGGTGGACATAAAGCTGGGGTTTTAGAATCGTCTTTTGTTGCTGAGGTAAAAAGTGATTTAATGGGCGAACAAACCATTTTATGTGGTGTGTTACAAACAGCTTCTATTTTATTATTCGATAAAATGGTAGAGAAAGGAGCAGACCAAGCGTATGCGTCTAAATTAATACAATACGGTTGGGAAACTATTACCGAAGCATTAAAGCATGGTGGAATTACAACCATGATGGATCGATTAAATAACCCTTCAAAAATTAAAGCATTTCAGTTAGCCGAAGAATTAAAGGATTTATTAAAACCTTTATTTAATAAGCATATGGATGATATCATGTCTGGTCATTTCTCTAAAACTATGATGGAAGACTGGGCTAATGACGATAAGAATCTATTAACTTGGAGAGCTTTAACCGAAAATACAGCTTTTGAAAAATCTACAGCGACAGAAGAAACAATAAATGAACAAGAGTATTTTAATCATGGTGTTATTATGATTGCTTTTGTAAAAGCTGGTGTAGAATTAGCGTTCGATACCATGGTGGCTTCTGGTATTGTTGAAGAATCTGCGTATTACGAATCACTTCACGAATTACCATTAATAGCAAATACCGTAGCACGTAAAAAGTTATACGAAATGAACCGCGTTATTTCTGATACCGCTGAATATGGTTGCTATCTATTTGATCATGCCTGTAAACCATTATTAGAAGATTTTATGGATTCTGTAGAATTAAATGTTATTGGCGAATCATTTTCGACATCAAATGATGTGGATAATTTAGAACTAATTGCTGTAAACGATGCTATAAGAAATCATCCTATTGAGAAAATAGGAAAAATCTTACGTGCTGCTATGACAGCTATGAAAGCAATAAAAACAGCATAAGAATTTATTATGAGTTTAAAACAAACTTACTTACCTCAATTAAAAGATGTAGAAACTGCAGCACAACGTTTAAATGGCATTGCAGTTTTAACACCTTTAATGGAAAACCACTTATACTCTAAAACTTTTGAGGCTTCCATTTATTTTAAACGTGAAGATTTACAACCTGTAAGATCGTATAAAATTCGTGGCGCTTATAATAAAATGGCGTCTTTAGATACTCATTTAAGTCAAAATGGAATTGTTTGTGCAAGTGCAGGAAATCATGCGCAAGGTGTGGCTTTATCATGTAAGTTGTTAAAAATTCATGGCACTATTTATATGCCAACACCAACACCAAATCAAAAAATAAATCAGGTTAAAATGTTTGGTGAAGACTTTGTAGATGTGGTTTTGGTGGGCGATACTTATGATGATGCTTACGATGCTGCCATTATAGAATGTGAGCGTTTAAAGAAGGCGTTTATCCACCCGTTTGATGATAAAAAAGTTATTGAAGGTCAGGCAACCGTAGGATTAGAGATAATTGACCAAGCAACAATACATCCCATTCATTATGTAATTGTTCCAGTTGGTGGTGGCGGATTATCTTCTGGATTAGCATCGGTGTTTCATTTGTTATCTCCAAATACAAAAATTATTGGTGTAGAACCCCAAGGTGCGCCATCTATGTCTACATCAATTCAAAATAATAAAAACACAACAATTGAGGATATAGATAGTTTTGTAGATGGTGCTGCGGTTAAACGTGTAGGCGATTTAAATTTTGAAATTTGCAAGTCTTTTCTAGATCAAGTTATAACCGTTCCAGAAGGCGAAATTTGTCAAACTATTTTAGATCTATATAACAACGAAGCAATAGTAGTAGAGCCAGCAGGTGCATTAAGTATTACCGCTTTAAATCATTTAAAAGATGAAATTAAAAGTAAAAATGTAGTTTGCGTGGTTAGTGGAAGTAATAACGATATCGTTAGAACTGCCGAAATTAAGGAACGGGCTTTATTACAATCTAATCTTAAGCATTATTTTATTGTGAAATTTCCTCAACGTGCAGGTGCTTTAAAAGAATTTGTGGTTAATATTTTAGGTCCAAATGATGATATCACACACTTTGAGTACACTAAGAAAACAAATCGGATTAATGGTTCTGCAGTAGTTGGTATTGAATTAAAATTTGCTGAAGATTTTGAGCCATTAGTGCAAAAAATGAAATTACGTAAGTTTTATGGCGATTACTTAAATAACAAACCCGACTTGTTTGATTTTTTAGTGTGATTTAGAAAATAAATCTTTTAAATTTTATTATTTTAGATATAATATCTATAAAAATTGCTCAGAATGTATGGCTTTAGAAAAATTATCTAAAATAAATTTGGATACTACATTTTAAAATTGCAATATTTGCACTCAATAAAGTTCAAAAACTTACTGAAATGTTATCAAGAAAGGCTGAGGGAATAGACCCGGTGAAGCCTTAGCAACCCTTTACACATTGTAATGAAGGTGCTAAATTCTACTTAAACTTTTATTCATTAATACTGGTTTGGATAGATAACTTAATGTAATTGTTCATCTACAATTACTCATTTTCTTATAACATTTTTCTAAAAGGTACGCTTCAGCATTGAGGCTTATTTGACTTTTTGTTTTAATTTTTTATTTAACTCAAAAAAACTTAGAAAAATGAGTACACAAAATTTTGCAACCAAAGCGTTGCACGCAGGACACGATGTAAATGCTAACGGCGGTACAAGAGCAGTGCCAATCTATCAAACCACATCTTATGTGTTTGACGATTCAGACAATGCAGCAGGTCGTTTTAATTTAACAGAGCCTGGTTACATTTACACTAGACTTAACAACCCAACAACCGATTTTTTAGAACAACGTATCGCCGCTTTAGAAGGTGGTATTGCTGCGGTAGCTACAGCTTCTGGGACTTCAGCAATTGCTACAACATTATTAACCTTACTTAGAGCAGGAGATCATATTGTGGCGTCAAGCAGTTTGTATGGTGGTACCTTTAATTTATTAAATGTGACTTTACCAAGACACGGTATTACAACCACTTTTGTAGATGCCTCAAATCCGGAAAACTTCAAAAACGCTTTTCAGGAAAACACTAGAGTGGTGTTTGTAGAGTCTTTAGGAAATCCAAAGTTAGATGTCTTGGATCTTGAAGCAATTTCTAAAGAAGCTAAAGCTTACAATGTACCACTAATTGTAGATAATACAGTAGCTACGCCATATTTGTTAAATCCTATTGAATATGGTGCCAATATTGTGATTCATTCTTTAACCAAATACATTAATGGAAACGGAACGGCTTTAGGAGGAATTATTGTAGATGCAGGAACATTTGATTGGACCAATGGTAAATTTCCTGAATTTACCGAACCATCTGCTGGTTACCACGGTTTAATATATAGTGAGGTTTTAAAAGAAGCCGCCTTTATTGCCAAAGTTAGAATTGAAGGCTTACGTGATTATGGTGGAGCTTTAAGTCCGTTTAACGCCTTTCAAATTATACAAGGTTTAGAAACCTTAGAATTACGTATTAAAAAACATAGTCAGAATGCACTTGAATTGGCTAAATGGTTACAAGAACAACCAGAAGTAAATTGGGTGAATTATCCTGGCTTAGAAACTAGTCCATATAAAGCTTTAGCTAAAAAATATTTGCCTAAAGGTCAAAGTGGTATAGTCACTTTTGGTGTCGATGGTGGTTATGACTCTGCTAAAGTCATAGCAGATAAAACCAAGTTGTTTTCATTATTAGCAAATATTGGGGACACTAAATCTTTAATTATTCACCCTGCAAGTACAACGCATCAACAATTAAGTGATGCCGACAAAGAGCGTACAGGCGTGACTAAAGATTTAATTAGATTATCTGTTGGGATTGAAAATATAGAAGATTTAAAAGCGGACTTAAAAAAAGTTTTTGCTTTAATAAATAAACCAGTAAGAGTTTAATGTTTTATAGATCTACAAGGTGTTCAGCATCTTGTAGATTTTTAATTATAATCACAAAAAAAGAAGTGAAACCATTACATCACATATCTGTAAATCATAACAATAAAACATTTCAATTGTCTTACGAGACTTTTGGTAAAGCGTTATATACTGCTCCAATTGTGTTGGTTAATCATGCCTTAACAGGAAATTCTACGGTTTGCGGAGAACAAGGTTGGTGGAATGATTTAATAGGAAACGGTAAAGCTATCGATACTAACAAGTATACGGTTTTAGCTTTTAACATTCCCGGAAATGGATTTGATGGTGTTTTAGTTGAAGATTATAAAAACACAACTGTTACGCAGGTAGCAAATCTATTTTTGTTGGGACTAAAAGCCTTAAAAATAGATAGGTTATTTGCAATTATTGGCGGTTCTTTAGGTGGCGGGATTGCTTGGCAAATGGCAACGCTTCAACCGGAACTTACAACACATTTAATTCCTGTGGCATCGCACCACATATCATCAGACTGGATTATAGCAAATACTTTAATACAGGAACAAATACTATTAAATTCAACCAATCCGGTTCACGATGCACGGCTTCATGCTATGTTGTGTTACAGAACACCAAAATCGTTTCAGGCACGCTTCAACAGAACAGTAAATCAGGATTTAAAAATTTATAATGTAGAAAGCTGGTTGTTACATCATGGTAAAAAATTGCAAGACCGTTTTCAGAAATCGGCTTACTTGCTAATGAATCATTTACTAAAAACAATAGCAGTAGAAAATTTAGAAGCTATTCAGGCTCAAATCACTTTAATTAGTGTAGATACAGATTTATTTTTCACGGCAGACGATATTAAAGACAGCTACCAAACACTTAACAAGCTAAATAAAAAAGTAAGCTACCACGAAATCACATCTATACATGGGCACGATGCTTTTTTAATTGAATACGAACAACTTAAAACCATAATCGCGCCTATTTTTAATGGGAGCAACTAAGATATGAAAGTACTTAAATTTGGAGGTAAATCTCTAGCAAACGGAAAAGGATTAGATAGCGTAATTGCTATTATTGAAGATAAAGTAAAAGCAAAAGAACAAATTGCAGTCGTGGTTTCGGCGCGTGGTGGAGCTACCGATGAGTTAGAAGTTATTCTTGAAAAGGCAGTAAATAATCAGCATTATTTAGATGATTTTGAAAGCTTTAAAAATTATCAGGAAGCTGCAAATGCAGTTGTAGATTTAACTGAAGAATTTAAAACACTTTTAAAAATTTTTGAAGGTGTAAAATTGTTGGGCGATTACAGTAAAAAAATTAAAGATGAAGTTTTAGCACAAGGCGAATTAATTTCGGTTAAAACAGTCGCTTCTTTATTAATTGAAAAAGGAATAAAAGCCAATGCAACCGATTCACGTTTACTTATAAAAACCGACGATGTTTTTGGAAATGCACAACCTAATACCAAAGCATCCAAAGAGCATGTAGTTAATTATTTTAAAGCGCATAATGGCACTACGGTTAATATTGTAACAGGATTTATTGGTTCTAATAATGCTAATCAAACCACTACGTTAGGTCGTAATGGTAGTAATTATACTGCTTCACTTTTGGCAAGTTTTTTAAATGCTGAAGAACTGCAAAACTATACACATGTTAATGGTATTTATACGGCTAATCCAGATCTGGTAGCAGATGCCAAAAAAATAAGCGAATTATCTTTTACTGAAGCTAACGAACTTGCCAATTTTGGAACAACTATTCTACACGCCAAAACTATTATTCCTTTATTGGAAAAAAATATTCCATTACGTATTTTAAATACCTTCAACCCAAACGACCATGGAACCTTAATTACAGGGAATTCAACCAAAAAAGGGATTAAATCTCTGTCTGTTTTAGATGATGTGGCATTAATAAATATTGAAGGACGCGGATTACTGGGGAAAGTTGGTGTCGATGCTAGATTATTTAATGCTTTAAGCATCAATAATATTAGTGTTAGTATTGTTTCACAAGGATCTTCAGAACGGGGAATTGGTTTAATTATACCATTAGAAGATGCTACGAAAGCGGTAATAGCGTTAGAAAAAGAGTTTGAAACCGATTTCTATTCTCAGGATATCAATAAAATTTCTGTGATAGATGATGTGTCTGTCATCTCAATAGTAGGGCAAAGTCTTAGGTCTTTTCATAAACCATTTAATGCTTTAATTAAAAATCAAATTGAGCCTTTATTATTTAACAATACGATTACAGGCGAAAATGTAAGTTTGGTGATTAAAAAGCATCAATTACACAAAGCTTTAAATGTAATTCACGGAGAAATCTTCGGAATTTCTAAAAAAGTCAACTTGGCTATTTTCGGACACGGAACTGTTGGTGGTACTTTAATAGAACAGATTATTGCTTCAGCCGAAAAAATTGAAAAACGAAAAAGTATTAAGCTGAATATTTTTGCCATAGCTAATTCAAAAAAAGTGCTTTTAAATAAAGATGGTATTTCCGGAGATTGGAAATCACAATTAACCGAAAACGGAAAAGCATACGAATTAAACGACATTTCTAACTATGCAGAAACACATCATTTAGAAAATTTAATTGCTATAGATAATACGTCCAGTTTGGAATTTGTGTCTAATTATTTAAAATTAGTAGAGCAAGGGTTCGACTTAGTGTCGTCTAACAAAATTGCCAATACCATCGATTTTAATTTTTATAATGAATTGCGAGCGTCGTTAGCAAAATATAATAAGAATTATTTATATGAAACTAACGTTGGTGCAGGTTTACCTTTAATTGATACCATAAAGTTATTACATCATTCAGGAGAAAATATTGTAAGAATTAGAGGTGTGTTTTCTGGTTCTTTAAGTTATATTTTTAATACGTTTTCAGCTGAAGAAGTTCCGTTTTCAGGAGTCTTACAAGAAGCTTTAGATAAGGGTTATACAGAACCAAATCCGCGTGAAGATTTGAGTGGAGCAGATGTCGCACGAAAATTATTAATCTTAGCCAGAGAATTAGATTTACACAATGAATTGGAAGATGTAAACGTAGAAAATTTAATTCCTGTGGGATTAAGAGAAGTAGAAACAGCTGAGTTTTTAAAGTCTTTTAACCAATTAAACGATTCATTTAAAACCACGAAATTATCTCAAAAGGAAGGTCATGTATTGCGCTATGTAGGAGATTTATACGGTGATTTATCCGATGAAAACGGTGCTAAATTAGATGTTAAATTAGTGTCGGTACCAAAAGAATCGCCATTAGGTGCTTTAAAAGGCGCAGACTCTTTATTCGAGATTTACACAGAATCTTACGGAGATCAACCTATAATTATTCAAGGCGCTGGTGCAGGAGCAGAAGTGACTGCAAGAGGCGTTTTTGGAGATATATTAAGATTAACAGATAAGAATAATTAATGTAGCAATGTGTTAATTTGAAAATGTATCAATTTGTGATAATTTGAACATTTAATATTTTAACATATTGTAATTTTTTGAAACCAGAATCTAATAAAAAGTAACGTCAGTTCGAGCCTTTCGACTCCGCTCAAGACAGGCTAGAGTCGAGAACTAATAAGCCTAAAATACTAACGACAAAATAAAAAAATATGTCATTCGAAAACTTTGAAACAAACGCCATTCGCACACAAGTTGAACGTTCGCAATACAAAGAACATTCTGCACCATTATATCTAACTTCAAGTTTTGTATTTGATGATGCTGAAGATATGCGTGCTTCGTTTGCTGAAGAAAAAGAACGAAATATTTACAGTCGTTTTACCAATCCTAACACGTCTGAATTTGTAGATAAAATCTGCAAATTAGAAGGTGCAGAAAGTGGCTATGCATTTGCGACAGGTATGTCGGCAGTGTTTTCAACCTTTGCTGCTTTACTTAATGCGGGCGACCATATTGTATCTGCTCGTTCTGTGTTTGGGTCAACACATACCTTGTTTACTAAGTTTTTACCTAAATGGAATATAGAAACCAGTTATTTTAAGGTAAATGAAGTCGATAAAATTGAAAGCTTAATTCAACCCAATACAAAAATATTATATGCTGAAAGTCCAACAAACCCAGCAGTCGATATTTTAGATTTAGAACGGTTAGGGCAAATAGCTAAAAAGCATAATCTTATATTAATAATAGACAACTGTTTCGCAACACCTTACTTACAAAACCCTATTAAATTTGGAGCCGATTTGGTGATTCATTCAGCAACAAAATTAATAGATGGTCAAGGTCGTGTGTTAGGTGGTGTAACGGTTGGGCGAGCCGATTTAATAAGAGAGATTTATTTATTCTCACGAAATACTGGACCAGCCTTATCGCCATTTAATGCATGGGTGTTATCTAAAAGTTTAGAAACCTTGCATGTTCGTGTGGATAGACATTGTGAGAACGCCTTAAAAGTCGCTGAGTTTTTAGAAAACCATTCGCAAGTTGAAAGTGTGAAATATCCATTTTTAAAATCGCACCCGCAATATGACATTGCTAAAAAGCAAATGAAATTAGGTGGAAATATCGTCGCGTTTCAAATAAAAGGCGGATTAGAAGCCGGAAGACAGTTTTTAAATAAATTGGAAATCATATCATTATCAGCTAATTTAGGAGATACAAGAACTATTGCCACACATCCGGCAAGTACAACGCATAGTAAGTTGGCTTTAGAGGACCGTTTGGAAGTTGGAATTACAGATAGTTTGGTGAGAATTTCGGTAGGTTTAGAACATACAGAAGATATCATTAAAGATTTAGATAAAGCGTTGAATTAAGAATTGAAATCGGCTGTCAGTTCGAGTGATTTCGAGGAACGAGAAATCGTATCGAGAATTATTAAGAAAACAGTAAAAGAGTAAGTGTCAGTTCGAGCGGAGTCGAGAACTAAAAAGATAAAAAAGCATAAAAAATGAGTCACATCAACGAAGAACTAAAAAAGCGCATTCTTGTATTAGATGGAGCCATGGGAACCATGCTTCAGCAATATAATTTTACTGAAGAAGATTTTCGTGGGGAACGTTTTAAAGATTACCCAAGCTCATTAAAAGGGAATAACGATTTATTGTCGTTAACCCAACCCAAAGCTATTGCCGAGATTCACGCAAAGTATTTTGAGGCAGGAGCCGATATCGTGGAAACCAATACATTTTCAGGAACCACCATTGCTATGGCAGATTATGACATGGAAGATTTGGTTTACGAATTAAACTTTGAATCGGCTAAAATTGCTAAAAAAGTTGCGGATGAATTCACAGCAAGAGAACCCCACAAACCTCGTTTTGTTGCTGGAAGTATTGGGCCAACCAACCGAACTGCCAGTTTAAGTCCAGACGTGAACAGACCAGAATATCGTGCGGTCACTTTCGATGAATTAAGAATTGCTTACAAACAACAAGTCGAAGCTTTAATAGATGGTGGTTGCGATTTATTATTAGTGGAAACTATTTTCGATACGTTAAATGCTAAGGCTGCTTTATTTGCTATTGAAGAAGTTAAAGAAGACAGAGATATCGAAATTCCAATTATGGTTTCAGGAACAATTACAGATGCTTCAGGAAGAACTTTATCGGGACAAACCGTTGAAGCTTTTTTAACTTCAGTGTCACATATTCCACTATTAAGTGTAGGTTTTAACTGTGCTTTAGGCGCGCAGCAATTACAACCGTATTTGCAACGTTTAGCACACTTAACCGATTTTTATACCTCGGCGCATCCCAATGCAGGACTTCCAAATGCGTTTGGAGAATACGACGAATCGCCTAAGGAGATGCAAGGCTATATCGAGTCCTATTTAAAAAATAATCTAATAAATATTATTGGTGGTTGTTGCGGAACAAGTCCTGCGCACATTAAAGCAATTGCAGAAGTAGCTTCTAAATACAGTCCAAGAACTTTAAATACAGTGGCGTAATTATGGAAAGCAACAACCCAAAATCAAACCAAAATAAATACTTAACCTTATCAGGTTTAGAACCTTTGGTGGTTACTCCAGAATCTAATTTTATTAATGTTGGAGAGCGAACAAACGTGACAGGATCGCGTAAGTTTTTACGTTTAATAAAAGAAGAAAAGTACGACGAAGCTCTAGATGTGGCAAGAGACCAAGTGGATGGCGGCGCGCAAATTATAGATGTGAATATGGACGAAGGAATGTTAGATGGCGTTTATGCTATGACAACGTTTCTTAACCTTATTGCGTCAGAACCAGACATTTCTCGTGTGCCTATCATGATTGATAGTTCTAAATGGGAAATTATTGAAGCAGGTTTAAAAGTTGCTCAAGGAAAATGTGTGGTAAATTCTATCAGTTTAAAAGAAGGCGAAGCCGAATTTAAACGACAAGCCAAGTTGGTAAAACGTTATGGAGCAGCTGTAATCGTGATGGCGTTTGATGAGGTGGGACAAGCCGATACCTATCAGCGTAGAATTGATATTTGTAAGCGCTCTTACGACATTTTGGTGAACGAAGTTAAATTCGCACCTCAAGACATTATATTCGATCCTAATATTTTTCCTGTAGCAACAGGAATGGACGAGCATCGTAAAAATGCAACCGATTTTTTTGATGCCACCAAATGGATTCGAGAAAATCTGCCTTATGCTAATGTTTCTGGAGGCGTAAGTAACGTGTCTTTTTCATTTCGAGGTAACAATGTAGTTCGAGAAGCAATTAATTCAGCATTTTTATATCATGCCATTAAAAGTGGGATGAATATAGGTATTGTAAATCCAACGATGTTAGAGGTTTACGATGAAATACCAAAAGATTTATTAGAGCATGTAGAAGATGTTTTGTTCGATAAAAGAGACGATGCTACCGAACGTTTATTAGATTTTGCTGAAACCGTTAAAGGAACTTCAAAAGAAAAAGAAGCCACAGTTTTAGAATGGCGAGAAAAACCAATCCAGGAGCGTATCACCTACAGTTTGGTTAAAGGTTTAGATACTTTTATTATTGAAGACATTGAAGAAATTCGTCAAACTTTTGACAGACCCATAGAAGTTATAGAAGGACCTTTAATGGTTGGAATGAATGTGGTGGGCGATTTATTTGGAAGCGGAAAAATGTTTTTGCCACAAGTAGTGAAGTCTGCTCGTGTAATGAAAAAAGCGGTCGCTTATCTTCAACCTTTTATTGAAGCTGAAAAAGACGGAAAACAAGAATTTGCTGGTAAAATTTTAATGGCAACCGTAAAAGGCGATGTACACGATATTGGTAAAAATATTGTGAGTGTGGTTTTAGCTTGTAATAACTACGAAATAGTCGATTTAGGTGTTATGGTTCCACCAGAAAAAATTATTCAAACAGCTATAAAAGAACAAGTTGATATTATTGGCTTAAGTGGATTAATCACACCATCGCTAGACGAAATGGTTTACATTTCAAAAGAAATGGAGCGTCAAGGTTTAGATATTCCTTTAATGATTGGTGGTGCCACAACTTCCAGAGCACATTCTGCTGTTAAAATTGCACCACATTATAACAATACAGTAATACATGTTAACGATGCATCTCGTGCGGTTACTGTGGTTGGTGATTTGTTAAATAAAGACAACTCTATTTATAAGCTGAAAATAAGAGAAGAATACGATAAGTTTCGCGATCAATTTTTAAGTAGAACACGTAAAAAGGAATACATTTCCATAGAGGAAGCACGTCAGAATAAATTTAAAATAGATTGGGAAACTACCGAAATCACGAAACCAAACCAATTAGGTGTTCAGGTTATTGAGACTTTGGATTTAAACAAGTTAGTCGATTTTATAGATTGGTCGCCCTTCTTTAGAAGTTGGGATTTACATGGTAAATATCCAGATATTCTAACCGATGAAGTCGTAGGTACTCAAGCCACAGAGTTATTTGCAGATGCCAAAAAGTTACTTCAAAAAGTGTTAGATGAAAAACTTTTAAAAGCTAAAGCTGTTTTTGGTTTGTTTGAAGCTAATACTGTAAATCATGATGATATTGAGGTTGTCAAATTAGTGGAAACTACAGAATCATTAGGTCTCGACTCCGCTCGACCTGACAGTGATACTAATAACAATATGTCTCCTCGAGCGGAGTCGAGAGGTTCTAATGAAAACGAATCTCAAACCTACAAGTTCTTAAGTTTACGTCAGCAATTAAAAAAACGTGAAGGAAAACCCAATTTTGCTTTAGCCGATTTTATTGCACCAAAAGACAACAGAATTCAAGATTACATGGGATGCTTCTGTGTGACTACAGGATTTGGGACTAAAGAATTAGCAGAACAGTTTGAAGCTGAAAATGATGATTATAACAGTATCATGATAAAAGCTTTAGCCGATAGATTGGCTGAAGCTTTTGCAGAATATTTACATAAAGAAGTTCGTGTGAAACATTGGGGTTATGCACAAGATGAAAACTTAACCAACGACGATTTAATAAAAGAAAGTTATAAAGGTATTCGTCCTGCGCCAGGTTATCCAGCTTGTCCCGACCATTTAGAGAAAAAAACGATTTGGAAATTATTAAAAGTTGAAGAACGCATTGGCGTGGTATTAACGGAAAGTTTAGCTATGTGGCCTGCAGCAAGTGTAAGTGGGTATTATTTTGCTAATCCAGAAGCCAAGTATTTTGGTTTAGGAAAAATAACTCAAGACCAATTGGAAGATTATGCTAAACGTAGAGGTATAAGTATTGAAGAAGCGGAAAAATGGTTAAGCCCAAATTTAACAGATTAGTGCGTTAGGGTTTGAAATGAAAATCCTTTTTGTTAGGTTGAGCGTAGTCGAAACCTAAGACAAAAAGATTGGAATGTAAAGCCCCGACCTTTAGGTAACGCCAAAAAAAACAATAAGAGATTTAAAACATGAAAGTTACAGACCATATAAAAAACGCTAAAGGAAAAACATTGTTTTCTTTTGAAATTATTCCGCCTAAAAAAGGAAATAGTATACAAGAGTTATATAGCAACATAGACCCGTTAATGGAATTTAATCCGCCATTTATTGATGTTACAACCTCTCGGGAAGAATATATTTATATCGATAGAGAAGATGGGTTGTTAGACCGGAAAATTACCAGAATGCGTCCTGGTAGTGTTGGGATTTGTGCGGCTATTAAGCATAAATACGATGTAGATACAGTACCCCACGTACTTTGTGGCGGCTTTACCAAAGAAGAAACCGAATATTTGTTAGTCGATTGTCATTATCTGGGTATTGATAACGTTATGGCGTTACGAGGTGATGCGATGAGCCATCAGAAATATTTTGAAGCTTGCGATGGTGGACACCACTATGCTAAGGGTTTAGTAGAGCAAATTCAGAATTTAAATAAAGGGAAATATTTACATGATGTAGTGGAAGCTTCTAGTCCTGCTAATTTTTGTATTGGAGTAGCAGGTTATCCTGAAAAACACATGGAAGCACCATCTTTACAAACAGACTTAAAACGCTTAAAAGAAAAGGTAGATGCTGGTGCAGATTATGTGGTGACTCAAATGTTTTTTGATAATAAAAAGTATTTCGAATTTGTAAAAAAGGCGAAAGATTTTGGTATTGATGTGCCTATTATTCCGGGCATAAAACCTTTAGCTACCAAACGTCATCTTCAACTATTACCACAAGTGTTTAAAATAGATTTACCAGAGGATTTAATTACTTCTGTAGAAAATTGTAAAGATAATAAAGCGGTACGCCAAGTTGGAGTAGAGTGGGCCATACAACAATCTAAAGAATTACAACAAGCAGGTGTGCCAGTATTACATTATTATTCTATGGGAAAAAGCGATAATGTAAAAGCTATAGCGTCAAAATTATTTTAATTGTTTACTTTTAGAATCCCAAATTATTATTATGCTTTCTAAAAAAACAAAATACGGCATTAAGGCATTGGTGTATATTGCAAAGCAAGAAGCCAAAATTATTTCTATAAGAGACATTGCAGAGCAGGAACATATTTCTCAAAAGTTTTTGGAGAGTATCCTATTGTCATTAAAAAAAACCGGTATTGTAGGTTCTAAAAAAGGGAAAACTGGAGGTTATTATTTGCTAAAGGACCCTTCAGAAATTAGTATGACTGCTGTTATGCGTACTTTGGAAGGACCCATTGCCATGCTACCTTGTGTAAGTTTAAATTTCTATGAAAAATGCGAAGACTGCCCGAGTGAAGAAACCTGTTCTATACATACTGTTATGGAAGAATTAAGAGATGCCAGCCTTTCTATTTTAAATTCAAAATCGTTAAAAGACTTAATTTAAGTTATTTTCTTGTAGAATTAAATCTGCTGTCTTATGTTTGCAATTCCTATTAAGTCGATAGGAATTATAATAATTATGATTTTAGATATTTTATATAAGGAAACTCATTCTAAAGTTCAAAGCGAACCAACTGTAAATCCTCATAAAAGTACGAGTAGTGAAAGGGTTAAACGTAGTTTAGTTAAAACCATTAGCTGGCGTATCATAGGAACAGTGGATACTGTGATTATCTCCTATCTAATTACAGGAGGCATCGATAAAGCTTTGGCTATTGGAGGTGTAGAACTTGTATCTAAAATGATATTATACTTTTTTCATGAACGCACTTGGAATAGTATTAAATGGGGAAAATAATGAAGATGGATTTAACAGAAATAAATAAACAATTATCAGGTAAATCACCAGAGGAAATTGTTAGTTGGGCATTAAGTTTTGCTAAAAAGCCTATTATCACTACCAATTTTAGACCTTTTGAGGCTGCAATTTTGCATTTAGTTTCTAAAAAGAAGAATGATATTAATGTGGTTTGGTGCGATACAGGTTATAATACACCTCAAACCTATAAACATGCAGAAGAAATCATTAGTCGATTACAGCTAAATATAGACTTATACGTCCCTAAGCAAACTGTGGCTCATCGAAATAGTGTATTAGGGTTACCTGATGTTAATGATTCAAAACATGAGATTTTTACAGAGCAGGTAAAGTTAGAGCCGTTTACGCGTGCCATGAATTTCCATGAACCAGATGTTTGGTTTACTAACCTTCGTAAAGGTCAGACAGCTTTTAGAGATAGTATAGATGTCGTTTCTCAAGACGCAAAAGGAGTTGTTAAGGTGAGTCCGTTTTATCACTATACCGATGAGGCATTAGAAGCCTATTTAGAAGAACACAATTTACCCAACGAGTTTAAATATTTTGACCCAACCAAGGTTTTGGGTCATAGAGAATGTGGTTTACACAGCAAATAAAAAATAAATATGTCAATTAATCCCTTAGAAAGCGAAGCTATATACATTTTTAGAGAAGTAGCAGCGCAATTTGAAAAACCAGTCTTACTATTTTCTGGAGGAAAAGACTCTATCACCTTAGTTAGATTAGCTCAAAAAGCATTTTATCCAGCTAAAATTCCGTTTCCTTTAATGCATATTGATACAGGACATAATTTTCCGGAAACGATTGAATTTAGAGATCGGTTGGTTAAAGAATTAGGATTAGAGCTAATAGTACGACACGTTCAAGATGACATAGATAAAGGTAAAGTGAAAGAAGAGCAAGGTCGTTACGCCAGCCGAAACAGTTTACAAACCACTACGCTTTTAGACGCTATTGAAGAATTTAAATTTGATGCCTGTATTGGTGGTGCACGTCGTGACGAAGAAAAAGCAAGAGCGAAGGAACGTGTGTTTTCAGTTCGTGACGATTTTGGGCAATGGGATGAAAAAAATCAAAGACCAGAATTGTTTGATATGTTAAACGGACAGATAGAATTAGGCCAAAATGTACGCGTATTTCCAATTTCAAATTGGACCGAATTGGATGTTTGGTCTTATATAGAACGTGAACAAATTGAAATTCCTTCCATTTACTTTGCACACACCAGAGCTACTTTTTTAAGAGATGGATTGATTTGGTCTGCAGATGATGAAGTAGTTTTTAGAGATCAAGATGAAGTTGTAGAAGATCGTTTGGTGCGTTTTAGAACCGTTGGAGATATGTCTTGTACCGCAGCAGTACTTTCCGATGCCACCACAATAACAAAAGTAGTAGAGGAAATTAGAAGCTCTACCATTTCCGAGCGTGGCGCTCGTATAGACGATAAACGTAGCGAAGCCGCAATGGAAAAACGTAAACAACAAGGGTATTTTTAAAATATGCCTTTAGCTTTTGGCTTATAGCCTTTAGCAAACTCACAATTTAAGATTAACAAAAAGCTAAAAGCCAAACGCTAATAGCTAACAGCCAAAATAACAATGGACGTATTAAAAATAGCAACAGCAGGAAGTGTAGACGATGGTAAAAGTACTTTAATTGGTCGTTTATTATATGATACGAAATCGCTAACTTCAGATAAATTAGAAGCTATTCAGAATAAAAGTAAACAATTAGGTTACGATTATTTAGATTTTTCTCTGGCGACTGATGGGTTGATAGCAGAGCGTGAACAAGGTATAACTATAGATGTAGCACATATTTACTTTTCAACTCAAAATAAAAGTTACATTATTGCAGATACGCCAGGTCATGTAGAGTATACACGTAACATGGTTACTGGTGCATCAACATCACAAGCGGCTATTATTTTAATAGATGCGCGTAAAGGTGTTATTGAGCAAACCAATAGGCATTTCTTTATTAATAATTTGTTGAGAATAAAAAATGTTGTAGTAGCCATAAATAAAATGGATTTGGTTAATTATTCTGAAGAAGTTTATGAAGGTATCAAAGCGCAGTTTGAAGTTTTAATGGCTAAAAGAGATTATAAAGAACAGAACATTACATTTATACCTATAAGTGCTTTAAAAGGAGATAATGTAGTGCATAAATCTGAAAATACTATTTGGTATACAGGAAATACAATACTAGAGCATTTCGAATCGTTAGACCAGGCAGCTGTTTTAAATACGGGGACACCACGGTTTCCCGTTCAATATGTTATTAGGCCAAAAACTGAAGAGTTTCATGACTTTAGAGCTTATGCAGGTAAGGTGTATGGAGGAGAATTAAAAGTGGGCGATGCTGTAGTAGTATTACCATCATTAACTAAATCCAAAATAAAAGACATTTTGTTTTACGACCAAAAACTCGAAAAGGCAGAGCGTCGCTCGTCTGTAGCAATTACTTTAGAAGACGATGTTAATATTTCTAGAGGCGATATGATAGTTTTGGAAAATGACCTGCCGCAAATCGACAAGGATTTTACAGCAACCATTTCTTGGCTAGATCAGGAACCCTTACAGACAGGAAATAAATATGTTTTACAACATGGTGTTCATAAAGTTTTAGCAAAAGTAGAAGCAGTCGCTCATAAAATTCATCCGGATTATTCAGGTGTTGAGACAGGAATATCTACTTTAAAGATGAATGATATTGCAGAAGTGTCCTTTAAAGTTAATAAGCCCATTTTTTTTGATGCTTTTAAAAAGCATAGAATTAATGGTTCGTTTATACTTATAGACTCAAACTCCAATCATACGGTTGGCGCAGGTTTTATCCAATAAAAAAGGTGGCATTATTTTAGCAGCTTATAAAACACAGCTTTAAATGGCTTTTTACTATTTTTGCAAAAGCTGTAAAAGAAATTTTAACCATTTTTTTACTTAAATAATGCAAGACGTAACTTTATATATAACCGATCGTGACGGAAAAAAACACGCAGTACAAGCACCAACAGATATGGCTATGAATGTCATGGAAGTGATCCGTTCTTACGAGTTGGCACCAGAAGGTACTATTGGGATTTGTGGCGGTATGGCCATGTGTGCATCCTGCCAATGTTATATAGAAAATGACGTGGATTTAAACCCAATGGAGGATGATGAGGACGCGATGTTAGCTGAAGCTTTTAATGTTAAAACCAATAGTCGTTTAAGCTGTCAAATTCCTGTAAGTGAGACCATTCATAATTTAGAAATTACATTAGCTCCAGAATATTAAGACTAATTTATAAACAAAATAGCCTCTTCATTTTATTTAAGAGGCTTTTTTGCTAGTGTTTAGTCTTCTAAAACAAACTTATTCATAAGGTAAGTTCCTGGCTTTTCTAAATCTTTTACTTTTCCAACCAATACATTGTCAGACTCCAATGCTTTAAATCTAAAAGTATAATTTTCTAAATCATTTTTTATTGGGTTAATTGAATCTGACATAGAAAATACTTTTTTTGGCTTTAAAATAATACTATCATTGTTAAAAATCCAGTTACCATAAGACAGTAATCCACAGCTTTTATAAAGATATGTACTGTCTTTATTTAAAGAAAGTTTAGAGTTTGTGATATATAAACTTGATTTTGTTTTAAAAGACTTAAATTCTTGTTTACTAGGTTTCACGTTTACATATTGCCCTATATAGTTTTTGTTGGTTTTGCAGGAGCTTACAACAATAAAAAGTGCCAATAAAAAAAGTTTCATTAATATAAATCGTTTAAAATTTTCTATTTATTGAAGTACAAATTTATTTAAAACGTCTGTTTTATTGTCTTCAAATAATTTTCTTTTAGCAATTAACGAGTTTTTAAAAATTTTAAAATTATAGTTAAAATCTTTAACATTATTTTTTATTGGTTGTATTGTATCACTTAAAGAAAATGCTTTTGTTGTATTTAATGATAAATTATTACTGTTTACACTCCATTTCCCATAACTAATCATACCACAGCTTTTTAAAATAAAACTACTATCCTTATTTATAGCAAGTGTTGAATTAGTTACGCTATATTTAGAATTTGTCTCAAAAAAAGCATACTCTTTAATCGTTGGTTTAGAATTTTTATATAATCCAGTAACAGATTTTTCTGACTTACAAGAAAAAATTAATAAGATTAAAAAAATATATATAAATAAAAGTTTCATTAATTTAAATCGTTTAAAATTTGTCCTTTTGTGTTTTATCAACTAAAATACAATTATTAACGCTGCATTATAAAAATAAACTATTTTCTTATTTAACTTAATATAGATACTAACTTATTATAAGTATTTTAGCGACTTCAAAATTTCAATATGAAGTCGTTTTTTTATGTTCTTTTATTATGCGTAAGTTTAAATCTCTCTGCACAAGAAGAGGGCAACGCATTTACAAAAACACACACCACACGTTTTGATGCCAATTATTTCTACGGAAGTATTTTGTTGCACAATCCAGATATTACCCATTTAATTACAGATCATCCTACAGGATTTATAGCATCTTACAACAAGCAAACCTATGGGTTCGAAGGTTGGGAAAGTCGTTATAACTACCCAGATTATGGGGCATCTTTTATTTACCAGGATTTAAAAAATGTTTTTTTGGGAGAAAATTATGGACTTTATGCACACTTTAATTTTTATTTTTTAAATCGTAATTTAAAATTTAGAATTGGTCAAGGTATTGCATACGCTACAAAACCATACGATAAAAAAGAGAATTTCAGAAACAATGCTTATGGTTCAGATTTACTAAGTTCTACATATATAATGCTTAATTACGATAAGCCAAATATATATAAGGGGTTTGGTTTACACGCAGGTTTTTCAATAATACACTACTCTAATGCTAATGTAAAAGCACCAAACAATTCCACCAATACATTTGTTTTTAATGCAGGGGTAAATTATAATTTAGATTACGACGAAATTCCAGAATATCAGGCAGATACTATTGGTAAAAAATTTACTGAAAAAATTAAATATAATATTGCATTTCGTGGTGGTATAAATGAGAGTGATGTAGTTAATTCCGGTCAATATCCATTTTATATTTTATCTGCATATGCCGATAAACGCATTAATAGGAAATCAGCAATTCAGGCAGGAACAGATTTGTTTGCTTCTACGTTTTTAAAAGAATTAATAAAGTATTACTCTATTGCTTTTCCTGAAGATAATGTGACTGGAGATGAGGATTTTAAACGTGTTGGGGTTTTTGTGGGTCATGAATTGTTTATCAATAAAATGTCTTTTATAACACAATTGGGTTATTATGTCTATTACCCTTATGATTTTGAAGGTCGCGTTTATAACCGTATTGGTTTAAAACGTTATTTTGGAGATAAAGTTTTTGGGGCGATAACCTTAAAATCGCATGGCGCAAAAGCAGAAGCAGTAGAATTTGGAATAGGTGTAAGATTATAAAAACATGAAGAATTATATATATATCATACTAGTTATTTTATTATGTGCTTGTAATGGCGAAAATGTACCCGATTGTTTTCAGAATTCGGGCGATGTTGTAGTTAAAGAATTTCCAGTGTCAGAATTTACAAAAATCACAGTTTTTGAGCATGTAGAAATGATTTTAAAAGAAGCAGCAGAGCATAAGGTTACGGTTTCTACAGGTGAATTTTTAATGGATGAGATTGAGGTTATTGTTGAAAACGGAAGGTTAAAACTTTACGATAATAATGGCTGTAATCTAACCAGAGATTATGGGATTACTAAAATTACCGTAGAAGCACCAAATGTAGAAGAAATTAGAAGCAGTACAGGACTACCAATTCGTAGTGAAGGTATTCTAAATTATCCTAATTTAAACTTAATTAGCGAAGATTTTACAGAGCCAGAAGCTATTACCAGAGATGGATTGTTTGATTTAGAAGTAAGCACAATAAACCTTAGCGTAACTGTTAATGCATTATCTAGCATGTTTATTAAAGGAGCTACAGAAAACTTAAACGTGAACTTTGTTTCTGGAGATGCTCGTTTTGAATCCCGTTTTTTAATTGCTGAGAACGTAACTATATACCATCGTGGTACAAATGATATGACTGTTAATCCACAACAAAGTTTAAACGCTAATTTGGTAAGTACGGGAGATGTTATTGTAGTTAACACACCGCCAGTTATCACTGTGCAAGAACAATATTCTGGGCGAGTTATTTTCGAATAGTAATGTCTGCGCCTGTAGGAATTGTAACTTAAGGTTTAAAAACGTCTTTTGACAAACCGTTGTTAAATGTAATATTAGTCCAATTTACTGTAATCCAAGGTTCATCCGTTACATCGGCATTCCAATTAGAGGCTTTGTATTTGCGTTTCGTAGGAATTAATATACCATCAACAGTTTCATATTCTAAAACCATTAAAAAAGGTTCTGTTTTATTATAGTCTACTACCGTAAATAAAAACTGATCTACTAAGTTAGTTTTTTTATTAATGTAAAGTTGGTAAGTGTCTTTGGGGTGATTGGTATCAGACTCAAAAGTTACTGCAACCACTTCGTATGGTGTCTTGTCAATAATCGTAGTGCCAACATGCTTATAAATTAAATTTGGATCTAATAATTTTTGCATCATTGTAAACCAGTAGTAATTTGTTGGTCTGTTAAAAGCGACACGTTCTAGCATTTTGTCATCTTCTACAAGTTGGTTGTTATGTTTTAACCAATACGTTTCACCATCATAACCTTGCTCCATTAAACCTTCTAATTCTGGTAATGTACGTTCGTGTTTTTGGTAAGCACCATAAGACAACTCATTTTTAAAAATATACTTTTCAGTTGAAATGTCTTCTTTGCCGTCTGGTGTTCGATAAGTATAAGTGTAGATAACATCTTTTTTTTGAGCTAAAGTCTTATAGTTGCCAACATTTTGAACCATGTTAAAAACGAATTCATGTCCTTTATTACTGAATTTTGCAACAATTTTTTGCTCTGTTGTCTCTAACTCTTGGTTTTCAACATTTGTCTTGGTTTCATGGTTCTTACAAGATATAAGTGTTATAAATAAACACGAAAGCACAATAAGACATTTTAATCTTTTCATAAGTTTAATTTTAAATATTTTAAAAGCCAAAAGCCAAAAGCCAAAAGCCAAAAGCCAAAAGCTAACTCGTTAATTCTCTAAATAAACTCTCTAAACTGGCGTTTTTTTGGTTGAGCTGAAGAATTTTTAGTTTATTATCATGTGCAAAATCAAACACATGAGAACGCATGTCGGTTTTTGTATTAAAAGTAATTTCATATATAAAACCATGCGGATTTTTAACCTTAGTTACATTAGGTAATTTTAATAAAAAAGCATCTTCAACACGATAATCAAACTCCACAATAACAATTTGTTCTTGGTCTTGGCGTAAATCTTCCAAACTCTTGTTAGCAACAATTTCACCTTTATTAATAATAATTACACGGTCGCACATCGCTTCAACTTCTTGCATAATATGTGTGCTTAAAAAGACGGTTTTTTCTTTACCTAAAGTTTTTATAAGCTGTCTAATTTCTATTAATTGGTTAGGATCTAATCCTGTAGTTGGTTCATCTAGAATCAACACATCTGGATTATGCAAAAGCGCATTAGCTAAGCCCACACGTTGGCGGTATCCCTTAGATAGTTCTCCTATTTTTTTATGAGATTCTGGCTGCAAACCAGTTTGGTTAATAACATCGTCAATACGGGACATATTCACATTGTAAAGTTTTGCATTGTAAGCCAAATATTCACGAACATACAACTCTAAGTGTAGCGGATTATGCTCTGGTAAGTAACCAATGCTGGCTTGAACTTGTTTTTCTTGTTTAATAACATCAAACGTATTAACTTCGGCTTGTCCAGAAGTTGCAGGAATATAAGTGGTTAATATTTTCATCATTGTAGATTTTCCAGCACCATTAGGACCAAGAAAACCAACAATTTCCGGCTTGTTTACTTTAAATGATACATTTTTTAAAGCAAATTGTTTCCCGTAAACTTTTGAAACCTCATTAACAACAATAGACATATAAACTTCTTTTTATCAAAAATAGACATTTAAATAAACGTAAAAAATTAAATTATATGTTTGCTGTCTCAATTATTTTTATAATTTAGCTTCATCAAGAAACAATGAACACAATTAAAAACACATATTTTAACTATTATTATTTTTTTAGCCCGCTAAAAGAAGAGGATGTTTGTGTGTGATATTTTATAATCATATTTAAAATTTAAGCCTCGTTTTTTCGAGGCTTTTTTTATGGGAAAAATTATAGCAATACAAGGAGGCGCTTGCTCTTATCATCATATGGTAAGCGATGCCTATTTTAAGGAGAATTACAAAATTAACGAATGCTTGACATTTGATGCTTTGGCAGACAGTTTATCGGCCAAAACATCGGACTTTGCTGTAATGGCAATAGAAAACTCTATAGCAGGTTCAATTATTCCAAATTATGCTATAGTGGACCAAAATAATTTCTCCGTAGTTGGGGAGCATTATTTGGATATTCAGCATCAGTTTATGGTGTTACCAGGTCAGACTATAGAAGAAATTACTGAAGTCCATTCACATCCTATGGCATTGTTGCAATGCAAAGTTTTTTTGAAGCAATATCCACACATCAAGTTGGTAGAAGCTGAAGATACTGCACTCGTTGCACAGCGTATTTCAGAACTAAAAATAAAAGGTATTGCGGCTATTGCAAGCGTATTAGCAGCAAAAACCTATGGCTTGGATATTCTAGCAGAAAGTGTTCAAACCATTAAACACAATCAAACCCGTTTTATGGTGTTAAGTAATACGCCAAATACAGATGGTAATTATTATGATAAAGCTTCAATAAAGTTTGAATTAGACCATAAAAGAGGCAGTTTAGCAGCTTTGTTAAATGTTATGAGTGATTGTAAACTTAGTTTAACTAAAATACAATCACTACCAAAAATTGATACTCCATGGCGATACTCTTTTTTTGTAGATGTTACTTTTGATGATTTAAACGATTTTAAAAAAGCTGAACAACTCATACAAATTATGGCAACACATTTTAAAGTTTTAGGCATATATAAACAAGCAACATTATGATAGAAGTAGCAGATAGATTACAAGAGGTACAGGAATACTACTTCTCCAAAAAGCTTAAAGAAGTCGCTCAGTTAAAAGCGGAAGGGAAACCTATTATAAATCTAGGTATTGGTAGTCCAGATTTACCACCAAACCCATTAGTGGTTCAGGCAATGGTGTATAGTTTAAATGATGAAAAAGCGCACCAGTATCAAAGTTATGTAGGCTTACCAAAACTAAGAGAAGCAATTGCTCAATTTTATAAAAAACATTTTAGCGTTGAAGTAAATCCGGAGACAGAGACACTTCCGCTTATGGGAAGTAAAGAAGGTATTTTACATATTAGTATGGCATTTTTAAATAAAGGCGATCAGGTTTTAATTCCAAATCCAGGATATCCAACCTATGCTTCAGTATCCAAATTGGTTGAAGCAGAAGCCGTTTTTTACAACTTAAATTTAGATAACCATTGGTTTCCAGATTTAGAAGCTTTAGAGAAACAGGATTTAAGCAAGGTAAAGTTAATGTGGATTAATTATCCCAACATGCCAACCGGAGCAAATGCGACTAAGGATCATTTAGAGAAATTGGTGCAATTTGCCCTAAAACATAATATTTTACTAGTTAATGATAACCCATATAGTTTTATTTTAAATGAAAATAAAATCAGTTTACTAAGTATTGAACGTTCAAAAGACTGTTGCTTAGAACTAAATTCATTAAGTAAAACCTTTAACTTATCAGGATGGCGTGTTGGTTTCGTTTTAGGAAAAGCTTCTTTTGTAAATGCTATTTTAAGAGTAAAGTCTAATATGGATTCCGGAATGTTTTATGGCATTCAAAAAGGTGCTATTGCGGCTTTAAGCGCACCAACAGATTGGCTGGAAGTTTTAAATGAAATCTACAAAAAAAGACGTGAACTAGTTTGGCAAATAGCTAATAAATTAAACTGCAGATATACTAAAGAAAGTTCTGGGTTATTTGTTTGGGCTAAACTACCAGAAGGCAAAACAAGCGAAGCTTTTACAGATGATTTACTATACAATAAATCTGTTTTTGTAACTCCGGGAACCATTTTTGGCTCACAAGGCGAAGGTTACATTCGTTTTTCGTTATGTGCCAATGAAGCAGATTTACAAGAAACTTTAAACCGATTATAATTATGAAAGTAGCAGTGATAGGTTTAGGTCTTATTGGTGGTAGTTTAGCTTTAGATATTAAAAAAGCATTTCCAACCTGTCAAGTGGTTGGGTTAGATAACAACAAGCAAAATGTTAGTAAAGCCTTAGAACTAGGAATTATTGAAGCAGAAACATTGTTTGAAGATTTAAACTCTGCCGATGTGGTCATTGTTTCTATTCCTGTAAATAGCGCAATGGACTTAATCCCTAAAGTTTTAGACGTGATAAACGAGACGGCAGTGGTTATAGATGTAGGTTCTACAAAATCACCTGTTTGTAATGTGGTAAAACAACATAAAAACCGCAGACAATTTTTAGCAACGCATCCTATTGCCGGTACCGAGTTTTCTGGACCAGACGCAGCGCTTTTGGGTTTGTTTAAAAACAAAACGAATATTATATGCGATGTAGAAAAAACAGCACCACAACTACAAAAAAGAGCCTTGAAAATTTTCGAAGCCATAGGGATGAATTTAAGATATATGAATCCTGAGGCTCATGATAAACACATTGCTTACGTATCACATCTATCTCATATCAGTTCATTTATGCTGGGAAAAACAGTGTTGGAAAAGGAAAAAAATGAACGCGATATTTTCGATATGGCAGGAAGTGGTTTTGCTTCAACCGTAAGACTAGCTAAAAGTTCGCCTAAAATGTGGACGCCAATTTTTCAACAAAACAAAACCAATGTGATAGAAACTTTAGAAGAATACATAAATAATCTAAATCACTTCAAAACACTGCTTCAAAATGACGATTTTGAAGGCGTTTTTAAAGAGATGGAAGATACTAATTATATTAAACAGGTATTAAAAGGTATTTATTAACGAAATATTATTGGTTTTAATAAACCGAATAAGCATTCAATTATTAAATTTGCCACGATTAAATGAATTATGGAAAACAAGAAAGAATTAAAAACATGGTTAAATAACTTCGGTTTAGATCACCCACTAGTTATTGCAGGGCCATGCAGCGCAGAAACTGAAGAGCAAGTTTTAAAAATTGCACACCAGCTAAAAGATACAGATACTACTGTTTTAAGAGCAGGTATCTGGAAGCCAAGAACGCGACCAGGAAATTTTGAAGGTGTTGGAGCTTTAGGTTTAAAATGGCTTCAAAAAGCGAAAGAAGAAACCGGCTTATTAACCACAACGGAAGTGGCTAATGCTAACCATGTTGAGCTGGCTTTAAAACATGATATTGATATATTATGGATTGGTGCAAGAACTACGGTAAGTCCTTTTATTGTACAAGATATTGCAGATGCATTAAAGGGAACCGATAAAACCGTTTTAATTAAAAACCCGGTTAATCCAGATTTAGCATTGTGGCTAGGAGCGGTAGAGCGTTTTTACACTCAGGATGTTAAGAATTTAGGGGTAATTCACCGAGGGTTTTCAACGTATGAGAAAACGAGATATAGAAATAATCCAGAATGGCAAATTGCTGTAGATTTACAAACGCAGTTTCCAGACTTACCTTTAATTTTAGATCCGTCTCACATTGCTGGTCGTCGTGATATTATTTTCGATTTATGTCAAACGGCACTGGATTTAAATTACGATGGTTTAATGGTTGAAACGCATTTTGATCCAGATAAAGCGTGGAGTGATGCAGCGCAGCAAATTACACCTGCAGCTTTAGACCAGATGACTAAAGATTTACGTATTCGTAAAACCACTAGTATGGAAAGCGAATTTAACAATAAGCTAAATACGCTAAGAACTAAAATTGATGTAGTCGATCATCAAATTATAGAACAGTTAGGTAAGCGTATGCAAATTGCAGATGACATAGGTGGTCTTAAAAAAGCCAATAATGTAGCGATTTTACAAGCGAAACGCTGGAACGAAATTCTAGGTAAAATGATTCTTCAAGGCGAAGAAAGAAATCTAAGTGAAGAATTTATCTTAAAAGTGTTTAAAGCGATTCATCAAGAGTCCATTCAGCATCAAAAAAATGTAGAATAAAAAGTTTCAAAAAAGGCTGTGCTAAAACACAGCCTTTTTTGTTGTTTTCCTTGTTAATAATTTTCATCTTTGTTTGACATGACAGGACGCGTTTATAAATCTACAGGAAGCTGGTACACCGTAAAAACGCCTTTAGGGCAAACTTACCAGTGCCGTATAAAAGGTAAGTTTAGATTACAAGGTATAAAGAGCACAAATCCTATTGCGGTTGGCGATTTTGTAGACTTTGAACTAGATACAAAAAGTGATGAGGAAACCGGTGTTATTAACCATATTCATGACCGTCATAATTACATTGTCCGCAAATCTGTAAACCTATCCAAGCAAACTCACATTATTGCTTCAAACATAGATGTGGTGTTTTTATTGGTGACTATAGATAATCCTCCAACATTTACCAGCTTTATAGACCGCTTTTTAGTAACAGCAGAAGCTTACGCTATTAAAACAGTTATTCTTTTTAATAAGATTGATGTGTACGATGAAGCCACTTTAGACGAAGTACGTTATCTCGCTCATGTCTATAGAACTATTGGTTACGAGTGTATAGGAATATCGGCACAAACCGGTAAAAATTTAGAGCAGGTAAAAGATTTAATGCGTGGTAAGGTAAGTATGTTTACTGGGCATTCTGGTGTAGGGAAATCTACCCTAGTCAATGCAATAGAGCCAGATTTAGATTTAAAAACCAAAGCCATATCCTCACAACACATGCAGGGACAGCATACCACAACTTTTGCTGAAATGTTCGATTTAAGTTTTGATGCTAAAATAATAGATACACCAGGCATAAAAGGGTTTGGGGTGGTCGATATGGAAAAAGAAGAAGTAGGCGACTATTTTCCTGAATTTTTCGCTTTAAAACAAGAGTGTAAATTTAATAACTGTCTTCACGTCGAAGAACCAAAATGTGCGGTAAAGGAAGCTTTAGAAAATGATGAAGTAGCTGCGTCTCGTTACCGTAGTTATCTCCAAATTTTAAATGGAGAAGAAGAACATTACAGGACCGATGTGTGGGATAAAGAGTAAATTATGAGAGCCGTAATACAGCGCACCACTAAAGCAAGTGTGACAATAAACCAAAAAAAAGTAGCTGCCATTAATAATGGTCTGGTCGTTCTTTTGGGTATTGAAAATGAAGATACAAGCGAAGATATCGAGTGGTTGAGTCGTAAGATTACTAATCTAAGAATCTTTGAAGACACATCTGGTGTTATGAATGAGTCGGTAATTTCTGTAAAAGGTGAAATCATTCTAGTAAGTCAATTTACACTTCATGCCAGTACGAAAAAAGGAAATAGACCAAGCTACATTAAAGCAGCTAGACCAGAAATTTCGACACCAATTTATGAGGAGTTTAAAACGCAATTGGAAAAAGATTTAGGAAAACCAATACAAACTGGAGAATTTGGGGCAGATATGCAGGTGGAATTAACTAATAATGGTCCGGTTACTATTATATTAGACACAAAAAATAAAGAATAAGCATTTTTTGGAGCTAATCTCGCTTTCGGCAGTCGCTTTAATTTTTTCATAAATTAAAAAAAAATTAAGAGCTCCAACAAAATACCTCAATCAAGGCTAAAAATTATGAAAAGAAAAACTCTTACTTTTTTAATAGCATTTACAGTATATAGCATACTGTACTTTATCATATTATTAGTAGTTGAGAATGATTATAATTTAGAAAGCAAACTTATACAATGCTTGTTTTTTGGGGTTGGAATGGGGATTTTTGAGACTTTTTTACGATCATTATTAATTAAAAGTTTAAAAAAATAAACTAAATGGACATCAAGAACGCACAACAAGACGTCGATAATTGGATTAAAAATCATGGTGTTCGTTATTTTAACGAGCTTACCAATATGGCGCAATTAACCGAGGAAGTAGGAGAAGTAGCCCGTATAATAGCTAGGCGTTATGGCGAACAAAGCGAAAAAGAAAGTGATAAAACTAAAGATTTAGGAGAAGAACTGGCAGATGTAATGTTTGTGGTATTGTGTTTAGCCAATCAAACAGGTATTAATCTGCAAGAGGCTTTCGATAAAAAATTGGATCTAAAAACCAGAAGAGATCACGACAGACATCATAATAACGAGAAGTTAAAATAGCTAACAACTAAGCATGGATATTTTATTACATCAGTCTAAATTATCAGATAAATCATCTAAAATTCAAATTACAGGTTCAAAAAGCGAGTCTAACCGTTTATTGTTATTACAAGCATTATATCAAGGAATTTCATTAGAAAATGTTTCAAATTCAGACGATTCTGTTTTAATGCAAAAAGCTCTGGCTTCAAAAGAAAATGTCATAGATATACATCACGCCGGTACAGCGATGCGTTTTTTAACGGCCTATTTTGCAACACAAATAGGAAGAACTGTGGAGCTTACAGGTTCAAAACGTATGAAAGAGCGACCTATTGGTATTTTGGTGGAAGCCTTAAAACAATTAGGAGCAGAAATAAACTACATAGAAAATGAGGGTTTTCCTCCATTACTAATAAAAGGTAAAACCTTAACAAAACATAAAGTAACTCTTAAAGCAAATGTAAGTAGTCAATATATATCTGCCTTACTCCTTATAGCTCCAAAATTAGAGAATGGTTTGGAATTGACTTTAGAAGGCGAAATAACTTCTGTGCCTTATATTAATATGACTTTAAGTCTTTTAAATGAAATAGGTGTCGAGACTTCTTTCAATAAAAATACGATTATTGTTAAGCCAAAAGAATTAAATAAAAATAGTCAAAATCATTTAACCGTAGAGTCAGACTGGTCCTCTGCAAGTTATTACTTTAGTTGTGCAGGTTTGTCTGAAATAGGCACGCAAATTGAAATAGCATCTTATAAAAATAAAAGCCTTCAAGGCGATTCTGTTTTAGTAGAACTTTATCAAAATTTTGGGGTTAGTGCTCAATTTTCTGGGCATACGCTTCAGTTAAAAAAAACGAATCATCCAGAATCAAGCATAAATTTTAATTTAAAAAATGCACCAGATATTGCACAAACTATCGTGGTTACTGCTTTTGGTTTAGGATTAAAGTGCGATTTATATGGATTACATACCCTGAAAATTAAAGAAACCGATAGGTTAGTGGCTTTAAAAACAGAATTAGAAAAGTTTGGAGCTAAGGTAGAAATCACTAAAGATTCTTTACATCTTGAAGCATCAAATCATATAAAGTCAAATGTTTCTATAGAGACCTATAACGACCATAGAATGGCTATGGCATTTGCACCATTGGCGCTTAAAACTAATCTAGTAATTAAAGATGCCGAAGTGGTTTCCAAATCTTATCCAACATTTTGGAGAGACTTCAAAAATATAGGTTTTTTAACAGAATCTAATAATAATTAGCAAAACACTTGACAACGCCTATCTTGAGATTGTATATTTGCACACAGAAATTAAAATAGCTATATGAAATTATCACACTTCGAGTTTAATTTACCAGACGAATTATTAGCCGAATATCCTGCAGAACATAGAGATGAGTCTCGTTTAATGGTTTTAAATAGAGAAAAGCAAACCATAGAACACAGACAATTTAAAGATATTATTGAATATTTTGATGAGAAAGATGTCCTGCTTTTAAATGATACCAAAGTATTTCCAGCTCGTTTATTTGGTAATAAAGAAAAAACCGGAGCAAGAATTGAAGTATTCTTATTGAGAGAACTAAATGAGGAGCAGCGTTTATGGGATGTATTGGTAGATCCGGCACGTAAAATCCGTATTGGTAATAAATTATACTTTGGAGAAGACGAGAGTTTAGTAGCAGAAGTTATAGATAACACGACATCAAGAGGACGTACATTACGTTTTTTATATGATGGATCTTATGATGCATTTAGAAAAAAATTAACTGAGTTAGGAGAAACACCACTTCCTAAGTACATCAAAAGAGATGTTCAGCCAGAAGACGAAGAACGTTACCAAACTATTTTTGCTAAAAATGAAGGTGCTGTGGCGGCTCCAACAGCAGGATTACACTTTTCTAAACATTTATTAAAGCGTTTGGAAATAAAAGGTGTAGACTTTGCAGAAGTTACTTTACATGTGGGATTAGGAACGTTTAATCCAGTAGAGGTGGAAGATTTATCTAAACATAAAATGGACAGCGAAGAAGTGTTTATTGGTCCAAAAACAGTTGAGACAGTAAATAAAGCTTTAAAAGATAAACGCCGTATTTGTGCAGTAGGAACTACAGCAATGCGTGCAGTAGAAAGTGCTGTGTCGTCAAGCTTAACGCTTAACGAAATTGATGGTTGGACAAATAAATTTATATTTCCTCCATACGACTTTAGTATTGCCAACTGCATGATTACTAATTTCCATACGCCAAAATCTACTTTATTAATGATGGTTTCTGCATTTGCTGGTCATGATTTTATTATGAAGGCTTACGAAGAAGCGGTTAAAGAAAAATATAAATTTTACAGTTATGGAGATGCGATGTTAATCATCTAATCTCTACTAGTAGTATTGAAGAAAGCCTCAACCTATGTTGAGGCTTTTTTATGCTTAAAGCATAAATTAATAAAAGGTCGTAAGGAGTATTTATGACTTTAAGAGTAATTATATTTAGAAGTGAATCTGTTTAACTATTTTTGCACTATAATGGCAGATACAAAAAAAGACATTAGGGCATTGACGAAAGAGCAAATTCGCGAATTTTTCGTTAAAAATGGCGACAAAGCTTTTCGTGGTAATCAGGTGTATGAGTGGTTGTGGCAAAAGGGAGCGCATAGTTTTGCAGACATGACCAACTTGTCTAAAGAAACCAGACAAATGCTAGAGGATGGCTTTGTGATAAATCACATCAAAGTCGACCAGATGCAACGTAGTAGCGATGGTACCATAAAAAATGCTATAAAACTTCATGACAGTTTAATTGTAGAATCGGTATTAATACCAAACCCAACCAGGACAACAGCTTGTGTGTCCAGTCAGGTAGGTTGTAGTTTGGATTGTAAATTTTGCGCAACTGCACGCCTAAAGCGTATGCGTAATTTAAATCCGGATGAAATTTATGATCAGGTAGTGGTTATAGATAATGAAAGTAGATTATATCACAACCGTCCATTAAGTAATATTGTATTTATGGGTATGGGTGAACCGCTAATGAATTATAATAATGTACTTAAAGCTATAGATAAAATTACAAGTCCCGAAGGTTTGGGCATGTCACCAAAACGGATTGTGGTTTCAACCTCTGGTGTGCCAAAAATGATAAAAAAAATGGCAGACGATGAGGTTAAATTTAAATTGGCGGTCTCTCTTCATAGTGCTATAGATGAGGTAAGAGACACCATTATGCCATTTAATAAAACCTTCCCGCTAAAAGACTTACGAGAGGCATTAGTGTACTGGTATGAAAAAACAAAAAACCGAATTACATACGAATATGTAGTTTGGAAAGGTATAAATGACCAACGTAAAGATGTGGATGCTTTAGTGCAGTTCTGTAAATTTGCACCAAGTAAAGTAAATATTATAGAATATAATCCAATTGATGATGGTATGTTTCAACAAGCCAATTCCGAAGCTATAACTATGTATCAAAGAGTTTTAGAAGAAAATAATATTACGGTAACCATTAGACGCAGTCGAGGAAAAGATATTGATGCAGCTTGCGGGCAATTAGCAAATAAAAATTAGTATCTTTATATAGATTACAAAACTTTATATTATGAAATTAAATTATTTATACTTGGTAATTGTTGTTTGTTTATTCTTTTCATGCAGTCAAAATGAAGAAGAATTTGTTGAAGATTCACCATTAACTATAGAAAAACCAACAAATAATTTAGAAGAACCTCTAACAGCAGATTTTGACTTTAATGCATTAATAATAAATGAGCAAGATGATATAGGTGTAACAAATTTATCAACAGGAGCTACAAGTTATGAATGGGATTTCGGTAACGGGACTAAGTCTTACAACAAAATTCCGGACTTTAAATACTTAATCCATGGTACATACTATGTTAGATTAAAAGTTAAAAATGATAAAGGAGAAGAAGCTTCAGTTAAAAAATCTATTGAAGTATTATGTTTATTTGGAGGTGGTATCCATACTACTGAAGAATCAGAAATTTAAATAGTTGTTTTACTATTATCATGCAGGTTATAATTAACCTGCATTTTTTATATCACCTAATTAAGTGAAAATAACCGAACAAATAAAACAGCCTATAGCTTACGAAATGGAACTTTTTGAAAAAAAGTTTCGTTTAGCGATGTCGTCTAAAGTGGCGCTGTTAAATCGTATTACTCATTACATTGTAAATCGTAAAGGCAAACAAATGCGTCCAATGTTTGTTTTTTTGGTGGCAAAAATGGTTAATAATGGCGAGTTAAGTGAACGGACTTACCGCGGAGCTTCAGTAATTGAACTTATCCATACAGCAACTTTAGTTCATGACGATGTTGTGGACGATAGTGACCGCAGACGAGGTTTTTTCTCTATAAACGCCCTTTGGAAAAATAAAATAGCCGTTTTAATTGGAGACTTTCTACTTTCAAAAGGTTTGTTGCTATCCATCGATAATAACGATTTTGATTTATTAAAAATCATTTCGGTAGCTGTAAGAGAAATGAGTGAAGGTGAATTACTTCAAATAGAAAAAGCCAGAAAGCTTGATATTACAGAAGATGTTTATTACGAGATTATAAGACAAAAAACCGCAACGCTAATTGCGGCTTGTTGTAGTTTGGGTGCGGCTAGTGTAAAACCAGAAAGCGAGCATATTGAAAAAATGAGAAAATTTGGAGAGCTTATAGGTATGGCTTTCCAGATTAAAGACGATTTGTTTGATTATGGTACACAACGTATAGGTAAACCAACCGGAATAGATATTAAAGAGCAAAAAATGACTTTGCCTCTAATTTATGTTTTAAATAACTCATCAAAAAAAGATAAAAGCTGGTTGATTAACTCTATCAAAAATCATAATAAGGATAAAAAACGGGTTAATGAACTTATTGAGTTTGTAAAATCTAATGGCGGATTGGATTATGCAGTTACCAAAATGAAATCATTTCAACAAGACGCTTTACAAATCCTTAATACTTACCCAGAATCTGAATTTAAGGCCAGTTTAGAACTTATGGTTAATTACGTTATAGAACGTAAAAAATAATCATATTTTATATTGAGTAGTAATAAGTTGATTAACAGTGACTAAAAGTGGTTTTGTAAGCTTATTAAATAATATCTTTATTTTTTTTTACTGTTGAAGCAACTATTTAAACACATTTTGCGTCTTTAATAATAGAAGCAAATAGTGTTACAGCATATTTTGAAAATTATCCAATTACATACTAATCAAACCGACTTAATAAAAAAAGCGGTTAAACAAGATCGAAAAGCGCAGCACGTGTTATTTGAGACTTACGCGCCTAAAATGTTAAGTGTGTGTAGATATTATGTAAGTGATCTTCAAAAGGCTGAAGAAGTCATGTTAAATGGTTTTTTTAAAGTTTTTAAATACTTAAAAGATTATAAAAACGAAGGAAGTTTTGAAGGTTGGATAAGACGAATTATGGTTCGAGAAGTTATTTCATTTTATAGGCAAAAAAAACAAATTCAGTTTGCAGACGAAGTTGAAAATTATACGGCAGAGTTTCATAACGATATAGATTCGTCTATTGAAGTCGCACAAATTCAAGCTTGTATTGACAGTTTACCGGAAGGTTACAGATTAATTTTTAATATGTACGCCATAGAAGGTTACAAGCATAACGAAATTGCTAAAATGCTGGATATCAATGAAGGCACAAGTAAATCTCAACTCTTTAAAGCAAAAAAAATGCTTCAGGAAAAAATTAATACCCTAAATAGTGTACAAAATGGAGTCAAATAAGTTCGATGACCATATAAAAAATTTGTTGGATAAACGTTCTATAGAACCTTCAGTAAACGCATGGAGCAATCTAGAAGAACGATTAAATTCTACAAAAACTGCTAAGAGAAATTGGATGTTATGGTCTGGTGTGGCAGCTAGTTTTATAGGAGTTTTAATAACTATTAGTGTTTTAAATACCAATACTAAAGTGATTACTGTGGTAGAAGCTCCAGTAGAGATTAAAGAAGATATAATTAATTCTAAAGAAAACAGTAAAGAGAATACGGTTGCAACGCCAAAACCTACTATAGAAAATAAACAGGCAACACCAATTTATGTAAGTCAAACAAAAAATAATTCTAAAGCAACACTTAATAAAGCATCGCTAACACCAGAAACAGATCAACTTATAAACAAAGAACCTAAAATGGCTGTTGTGGAAAAAGACTTACAGGAAATCCCAAATAGCACATTAGAAAAAGCAAACTCTATAAAAATTACTTATAAAGACGAAGCGGAATCTTTATTAGCTCAAGCGTTACAACAAACGACTTCGTCAGAGCCCAAATCTTCAACTATTGATGCTGCCTCATTACTTTATGATGTAGAGGTAGAAGTAGAGCAGAGCTTTAGAACCAAACTTTTCGCCACCATAAAAGAAAATTTATCCGATATCAAAACGGTTATAGTAGACCGTAACAAATAATACAAACTTTAAAAACGAACCCTCATGATTAAATTAACGAAATTCTTCGTAGGAGCAGTCATATGCTTAATTGTAACTAAAAGTAATGCTCAAGACAGCTTAAAGGTGTCTGGTAAGAAAGCTGAAATAGCGCGATATGAATCTTACAAAACTCAGGTAGAGCTTAATGAAAAAGAAGCTTTAACTGTAGAGATTGAAGCTATTAATGAGCAATTGGAATCTAATAAAATTACAGCAGCAGAAGCGGAACAGCTAAAAATGCAAGCTGCAGAAAAACGAGCGCTAAACATAAAAAATAAAGCTGCTATTATTGATAACCAAATAGCATTAATTGAGCGAGATGATAATTGGGAAGAAAACACAGTGCCAGAAAATAGGATCGCAATTTTAGTTGGTGGTGGAGAGAAAGAATTGTTAGGTATTAAAGGAAAACGAATGCCACCTAAATATGATATTAGAACTACTAATCAATTTTTATTTGCAGCTGGTTTTAACAATGCTATTATTGAAGGTCAATCTTTTAATCGTACACCATACGAAAATTTGGGTTCTGGATTTGTAGAACTTGGATGGAATTGGCAAACCCGATTAGCAAAAAATTCGCATTGGGCAAGAGTTAAATACGGATTTTCTTTTCAATGGAATAAGCTTAACCTAAAAGAAAACTTATATTTTGAACAAGATGGTAATCTTACTACTGCAGAAACTTTCCCTGTTAATTTAGATAAATCTGAATTTAGAATTACTAATTTAGTCTTACCTGTTTATTTTGAGTTTGGACCTTACAATAAAATAGAAAAAAATAATACGGTAAGATACCAAATATGGGATAAGTTTAAGTTTGGTATTGGTGGTTATGGTGGAGTAAGGATTGGTACGCAACAAAAATTAAAATATGAAGAAGATGGCGATCGTGTAAAGCAAAAAATACGTCGTAATTATAATGCGTCTAACTTTGTTTATGGTGTTGGTGCCTATGTTGGTGTGGGTGATATTGCTTTGTATGCAAAATACGATTTAAATCCTATTTTCAAAGATCAAGCTGTAAAACAAAATAACATCTCTTTAGGTTTACGTTTTGATATAGATTAGATTTTTAATTTGAATTGTTGTTAATCAAAAACGCCTCATGCTTAATTGTATGAGGCGTTTTTTGTTTAAATTTTTACTAAAGTTATAGCTTCGCTTTCAGATTCGCTAGCTTGAAAGCATTCACTATAAGTGGGGTTTTGATAACCAGTTGATGTAGAGCTTAAAGTGCCTTCAAAAAGATTTTCATTAACTCGTGTTAAGGTCAAGGTATCTGTATAGTCCCTTACATAAAAATATGTGTTATTATCTGTATCACAAAAATATTCAACATTATTATTTCTAACTGTAATATTAACAGTTAAACTCCCGTTATCTAAAGTGTAATTATTAACAATTATTTCATCAAATTGACTAGTGCCAGGAGTACTAATTGTTCCGTTAGAGTTAAATGTTAAAGTATCCGTATCTTCACAAAAACCATCACTAACGTAGCAATATTTCCATACTCCTGAAATACTTTCAGTTGAAACCTCAATATCAAAACTTCCAGAAAAGCTATTGAAATCATCTTGATAAGTAAAATTAAGAGTTCCAGTTTCCAAGCCTCCTACAACAGCAGTTTCATCTATAATTTTTACGTTTAAATCTAATCCTCCATTAGCATAATCTAAACTTTCTAAAGTTATATTGGAGCCTGAGACGCTAAATGTAAAATTGTTAAAGTCTTCTTGGGTCATCCCGTTTGTATCTGTTACCGCAGTATCATTTACCAAAACTTCATCATATGGTGTAATGTCAAAAAATAACGACCACTCTGTATTTAAGTAATTTATGGCAACGTTCATTTTTTGTATTACCAATTCGTTGAAGCTAGTGGTGGCAGAAAAATACGTGCTTATAATGGTGTTTTCGTCTCCATTATCACTTGGTAGCATAGTTCTATTCTGTAATTGTATAGAAACATTACTTACAACGTCAGAGCTTAAACTTATGGCAGATGCATTTGTGGTTTTAGAGTTGAATATTTGGTCATCGGCTTGTACAAATACATTTTTAATGGATGCTTGTGCAAGTGGAATACAGTGCTCATAAGTTTTAGCTAATAACACGCCAGTACTTACTGCTAAAAGAGGTGTTACAATTTGCGTTAATGGCAAAGTTGTAGATATGGTAGTAAATACACCTAAAACACCTGTAAAATATATAGATGCTTCACAACGAGCAAACTGTGTTACTATGTTAGAATTCATTTTGCTACCATCACCAGTAATTGTCGCATCAATTAAATTCTTATTTGCTTTATAGAATATAGACAAATCTCTTTTTTGAGTGTCATTTAAGCTTGCATACATATTGTTAAAACCATCTATTAGCAATAATGCTTTATCTCCATTAAAATCTGGAGTTAGGGCTTGTCTTTCCAGTTCTAATTGATCAAAATAAGGTTGTATGGTTTCTTCTACAGTTTGGGTTAAACTAGTTTCTTCAATAACATAATTTACTTTTAAATTATTTAAAGCTTCCACTGTTAATGTTGTACTTCCTAAATCAAAATCTGGCTCTACAAAGAAAGCAACAGAGTTTTCTGTTGTACGTCGAAGTTCAATCTGATTGTCTCCCAAAAAACCAGTATAGTTTTCTTGTGATGCATTTTCAATTTCGACTTCAACTATTTGATACCCATAAATTGTCCCACCTTCTAAGATGATGTTCTCTGAGGTTTCCGAGCTACTATCGTCTTTAGAACATGTAAAAACAAGTGTACAGACTAGCAATAAAAGTAATTTTTTCATAAGGAAATGTTTTATATCACAAAATTACAACTCACATAAGGTTTAAAAAATACCTACTTTTATGTATTTTTTGTAAAATTCAAGTAGTGATCTAAAAGATTTCTATTTTAAAAACTTTAAATTATTGTTTAGTTTTATGGTACTTTTACGTTTTATAAAATAGCTTTTCAATTGATTTCAAAAACAACCATAGACCAAGTATATGAGACTGCTCGATTAGAAGAGGTGATTGGCGATTTTGTACAGCTGAAAAAATCGGGTTCTAGTTTTAAAGGCTTGAGTCCGTTTAGTGAAGAGCGTACACCAAGTTTTATGGTGTCTCCGGTTAAGCAAATTTGGAAAGATTTTAGTACAGGAAAAGGCGGAAATGTGGTAGCGTTTTTAATGGAACACGAGCATTTTACCTATCCTGAAGCTATAAAATACCTTGCTAAAAAGTACGGAATTGAAATTGAAGAAACCCAACAAACCAACGAGCAAAAAGAGGAGCAAAGTTTAAAAGAAAGTTTATATCTGGTTAGTGAATATGCCAGCAAATACTTTCAGGAAACCATGCATAATACCAATGCAGGGAAAGCAATTGCTTTAAGTTATTTTAAAGAGCGTGGGTTTACTTTGGAAACTATTAAAAAATTCGATTTAGGCTATTGTTTAGACGAGTGGAGTGCGTTTACAGACACTGCTCTTAAAAAAGGTTATAAGTTAGAATTTTTAGAAGGTACAGGATTAACTATTGTAAAAGGCGAAAAACAATTTGACAGATTTAAAGGTCGTGTGATGTTCCCTATACAAAGTATGAGTGGTCGTGTACTGGGTTTTGGTGGACGTATTTTAACTAACGATAAAAAAGCAGCCAAGTATTTAAACTCGCCCGAAAGTGATATTTATCATAAAAGTAAAGTGCTATATGGTATTTTTCAGGCAAAGCAAAGTATAGCTAAAGAAGATAATTGTTTTATAGTTGAAGGTTATACCGATGTCATTCAGTTTCATCAATCCGGAATTACCAATACGGTTTCCAGTTCTGGTACCGCGCTAACTAGCGATCAAATTCGATTAATTAACCGGTTAACTAAAAACATTACTGTACTTTTTGATGGCGATGCTGCAGGTTTAAGAGCTTCCCTTAGAGGAATAGATTTAATTTTGGAACAAGGTATGAATGTAAAGGTTTGTACATTTCCAGAAGGTGAAGATCCCGATAGTTTTGCAAAGTCGAATACTGAAAACGAATTACGTGAGTATTTAGAAGAACATTCTCAGGATTTTATTCAGTTTAAGGCATCTATATTATTTGAAGATTCAAAAAACGACCCTATAAAAAAGGCAGAAACGGTTAGAGATATTGTAAATAGTATTTCTAAAATTCCCGACCGTATAAAAGCCGAAATTTATATTAAGGAGTGCGCCAGAATTATGGATGTAAGTGAAGGTGTTTTATTTTCCACCTTAGCGCAACTTAACCAAAAAGAAAATAACGATACTAAAAAAGCAAGTTCTAACCAAAATCAAAAACCATTTCAGGTCTTAAAGACTGAACCAGTAACCGCACGTAAAGTTGATGTACAATACGAGTTGGAACGAAAAATAATAAGTTTATTGTTGCTTTACGGGAATAAAACCGAAGATTTTGAAGATTTGGTTTTAAAAGAAGATGAAGAAACTTCAGAGTTAATTTTGGAGCCTGTAGTACAACAAGCTAGAGTGTTTGAAAAAATTTATCTAGATCTTCAGGAAGACGAAATGGCATTTACCAATCCTTTATTTAAGGATTTATATTATACCATTGTAGAAGCTTTAAATAGAGATCCAGATTTTAAAATTGAGCAAATTATAAACTCTGTAAATCCCGATTTAGCAATGGAAATGTCCAGTATTTTAATGGACGATGAGCGTTATAGTTTATCAGACTGGGAAAGCAAAAACATTTTTCCAAAGAAGAAAAATGAAACCATTGCGCAATTAGTAAGTGAAACTATATTAACCTTACGTTGGCATTTAATAGAGCAAAAAGTAAAAATTCTGGGCGAAGAAGCCATGAAAAATTTAACCGACACCAACCGTGAGGTTTTAGAAGAAGTCATGGATTATACTAAGCTTAAAACCCTATTATCTAAGAAATTGAAAAGGCCTCTTTAGTCTACAGTCCTCAGTCTTCAGTTGGCAGTCCGCAGTCTGCAGTCTTAAAAAATCAGTTTAAATTTAAAGTTTTATAAATTTATACTTATTATTAAAACTTAAAGAAATTACTTACTGCCTATTGCTTACTGTATACTGTGGACTGCCTACTGAAGCCACTAAAACTCCTGCTTCGCTTTTTTAATAAGTTCTACAAGATTAGATACGTTTAACTTTTTCATTAATCGTGTTTTGTAAGTACTTACTGTTTTTTCATTTAACGCCAGTTCTTTGGCTATGTCTATATTACGCTTTCCGTTTGAAATTAAATTTAAAACTTCTAACTCACGACTCGACAACTTTTTAAAATCGTTAGAAACCGATGTTTTTTTAGGTCGTATGGTTAATTGTTTAGCTAAACTTTCGCTAATATAAATGGCATTATTAAACACGTTTAAAATAGCCTGATCCAGTTCGCTTAAGGCTTGTTTTTTAGACACAAAGCCAGAAGCACCAGCTTTTATAATACTAGAGCCATAAACATGTTCGGCTTGACTGGTAAACACAATAAGTTTAAGTTCTGGAAAGTTTTTTTTTATCCGTTTTATTAACGTAATTCCATTGAGTTGGTTTAACTCAATTTCGGTTAAGATAATATCTACTTGGTGGGTTTCTAGATAGCTGTTAATATTAATTTCGTCTGTCGTATGACCAACAATTTTAATATTTCGAGAGTTTTTAAAGTAGGCGTCTAGACCACTAAAAATAACAGGATGTTTATCTATAACTAAAACTTTAATCATTTTAGTTCACTTGGTATTTCACAAATAGGAATAGGAATCATTTTATGCTGATTGTTTCTATTGTAGCGCATAAAAATTTTAAATACCGTTTTTTCTCTGCCTTTAAAATCACGTTCGGTTTTACCTTCATCCTTCATTTTCATTGCCCATTCCAGTTCTGGATAACTTGCACCAATCTGGTCTTCATCACTTCTGGCATCTCCAAATAATCCGTCACTTGGAGCCGCTTCAATAATAGATTGTGGAACGTTTAATACTTTTGCTATGGCATACACTTCACTTTTAAGTAAATCGGCAATAGGACTTAAATCGACACCACCATCGCCATACTTGGTGTAAAAACCAACACCAAAATCTTCAACTTTATTACCTGTTCCAGCAACTAATAAGCCATATAGTCCAGCATGGTAGTACAAAGTAGTCATACGTAAACGAGCACGAGTGTTTGCTAAAGCCATATCTACAACCTCTTCTTTGCCTTCCAGAGATACTTCAGTAGTAAACTCGTCAAAAACAGGTGTTAAGTCGGTTATGGTATTTTGAACGTTTTCAAAACGTTTAGACAATTGCTTAATATGCTCTTGTGCTCTGGACACATGACTTTCTGCTTGGTGAATTGGCATTTCAATACATAAAACCTCTAAGCCTGTCATAGCACAAAGGGTTGAGGTTACTGCAGAATCTATGCCACCAGAAATTCCCACCACAAAACCATTTACTCTGGCGTTAGTAGCGTAATCCTTTAACCAGTTTACAATATGATCAATGACTTTTTCTGTTTGCATAATAAAGAGAATTTAATGAAAGTATAGTACCTTTGCCCAACAAAAATAAATGAAATGCGTTAGTATAAAAAATAACGCGCTTTTAAATTTTTAATATGAGAACATATCTGCTTTTAATTGGGATTAGTTTAATGGTTTTATCTTGTAAAAAGGATAAAGAAATAGACGATGCTATACTTAATTTGGAAGTAGATGTTAAGGTAGAACGTTTCGATAGGAAATTTGCCGAAGCAAAACCAAAGGATTTAGCAAGTTTAAAAGCAAACTACCCGTTTATGTTTTCTAATCGGTTTCCAGATGAATTCTGGATTAATCGATTAACCGATACTTTGCAGGTCGAATTAAATACTGAAACCAAAAAAGCTTTTCCAGATCTTAATGAGGAAGAAGAAGACATAACTTTATTTTATAAGCATTTAAAATATAAGTTTCCTGAAACTAAAATCCCAAGAGTTATTACTGCAACTTCTTCGGTAGATTACAGGAACAAAGTAATTGTTACCGATACTATTGTGTTAATCTCTATAGATACCTATTTGGGAGAAAATCATTTTTTCTATGAAGGTATTCAGAATTACATTAAATCAACAATGAAACCAGAGCAAATGGTAGTCGATTTATCTAATGCTTATGCGGAAAAATACATTTTTCAGCCTAAAAGAAAAACCTTGTTAGACGAAATGGTGTATTATGGTAAGCAACTATATTTTAACGATGTGATGATTCCTTTTAAAACCGATGCACAAAAAATTGGCTATACCGAAGCACAATACGATTGGGCTAAAGTAAATGAGCCTAATGTTTGGAAGTATTTTGTAGAGCGGGAATTACTATACAGTACAGATGCTAAGTTGCCTAACCAGTTTATTAACCCAGCACCATTTAGTAAGTTTTATTTAGAAGAAGTCGATGCCGATTCTCCAGGAATGATAGGTCGTTACATAGGTTGGCAAATTGTAAAATCTTACATGGAAAATAACGATACGAGCTTAGAAAAATTATTAGAAACCGATGCAGAAACTATTTTTAATGCATCACGCTATAAACCACAATTATAATGTCAAAAAAAACATCTCAAATAGTTTTAACCGTTGGGTTAGATGAAAATAAAGTACCAGAAAAATTAAATTGGACTGCCGAAGATGGCGGAATTACGAACGCCGAAGCTAAAGCCATGATGTTATCGGTTTGGGATAGTAAGGCTCAAGAATCTTTACGTATCGATTTATGGACTAAAGACATGCCGGTAGATGAGATGAAGGTGTTTTTTCATCAAACACTTACGGCTATGACGCAAACCTTTCAACGTGCTACTCAAGATGAAAAAATGGCGGCTACCATGCGCGATTTTTGCGACTATTTTGCTGAAAAATTAGAGCTTAAGAAATAATTTTTTGGGTTAGAACTGTTTAATGGTTAGGATTGGGTTTTAGATAATTAAAAAGACAGTTAGATAAAATAGTTTTAAACTAGCTTACTAATATCTAGGTTTTGGTCCTAGTTTTCTTTTAAATAATTTAGTCCTCGTTAGTTTTAACAACTGTTCCTTCTACAGGAAAATAGTTTTTTGTGTTAGCCTCAATGGTTTTCTTTAGGTTAATAAGATTTGTTTCTTCTTGTGTTTTTAAAGAACTTCCTATTAAAGCCATTATAGATTTGGAAAGCATGCCATTTCCTTTAGCATTTGTGTTTGAGCTAATTTTAGTTTTGCCATTAATAGGAGTCATTTTAAGTTTATAATTCATATTCATAAAATCAGATTCAAATAGCATTTCTATAGATTCGTTTTGCTTAATGCTTGTAATTGTTTCTTTAATGACCATCTCTTGTCCGTCTGTAACAAAATATACATTTGTTACTGCTCCAACAGTTTCAGGTGTACCACTTACGTGTTCAACTTTTTGAAATCCCTCTAGCCATTCGGACATTTTGGTCTCATCTTGTGTTACTTTCCAAGATTCTTCTATAGGTTTATCGACCATTATTTCACAATCATAAGTAACGTTTGGTTTTATAAAACCAATAAGTAAAAATATAATTACTAATATGAAAATAATTCCAAGTCCGTATTTTAAGTATTTCATAATTTCAATATTAATGTTTTTAGTTGATTAATTTTTTCGTTTCGATATTAATAAATTTAGGTAGATAACTCGGCATATAGTTTTTTGCTACAATTTCATCTTTATAAAGATCTGTTTCTTCTCTAAAAGAAATTCCCATTTGACCTGCCGTATAATTCACTGTTCTTTTAACTTTAGATTATTTATTAGGTTTTTCTTTCATAAAATCAAATGCACCTTTTCGAAGCTGTATGCCATATTCTAAAAACGCTTTCATACAGGCTAGGAAATTTGCCCAACCTCCAGAGTTTTCTAATGCCCATTTTAAATTATCTGCATTAAGTTCCTTTCCGTTTTCGTTTACTCTTACTATGGTACTATTGTCTGGTAATTTTTCTAAAGTAATATTTACAACAGTTTCTGGATCCCATACAAAAGAAATTGAACGATTAGTTTCTATTTTAATTTCGCTAATAGGAAATCTCTCATTAAATTCAGGAAATTTCCAAATGACGTTTTTCCCCGTTTCCAATCTTCCACTACTTTCTGAAATGAAATATTTGGTCATTTTTTCTGGATTTACAATCCCTTCAAAAACTTCTCCTACTGGTTTTTGAATTTGAATAGTGGCATTAGATTCTAGTCTCATAAAATTCCTTTATGTATTAAGTAGTTTTAAATATACACATTTAATAATTTATGCTAAAGAAGATGTTTCGATGACTAATGAATAGGCTTTAAAAGCTTATATAAATGGAAACCCACAGCAAATTACGAGCTTTAGAATGCTCTAACCATGTGTCTGGGCAAGTTGCCCTTATAAAGCAGATATGCTTCCGAAAGCTCTAAATCAAACTGTAGAAGCTTCTATAGGGTTTAGAGTTGCAGAATAAGATTTTTTATTACTTATATCCAGGTGTTGTACATAGTTATTTTATTCTTTCGTAAATATCTCGTTCATCTTTTGGTTTTCGACCATCTCTGTAATTTGGATAGTGTTTTATACTGTAATCGCCTACTTTGTTGGTTTTAGATACGAATAAAATGTTTTCGTCTATTTCATCGATGATATTAAAGTTCCAAATTTGATTGTCAGAAAATATCAATTCCCAATAAGTTGGATATGAACCATAGTTTATTTCATTGAATAAAATCTTTTCTGTTTTGACCAATTTTTTTTCTGAACTTCCATTTTTCTTTTCATAGAATTTTATTTCAGTTTCTGAAATTTCTAAAAAGTATTCCTCTTCAGATTCTTTATTGGTTAATTTCCAAGTTCCTTTCCATTTATCTATCTGTTCTTTCCTAACTAATGGTTTTAAACTATCAATTTTTTTCAAACAAACTTTTCCTAGTTCACTTTCCGTATTGTTTTCGTATGCCCAATAAAACATTATTAAAGCACCAACTAAATCAGGTTTTTTTATCTCAATTTTAGCCTTTTCAAACCATTCATTTTGATATTCATCAGCATCATTTTTTTGCCCAAAAGATTTTAGATTAATTAAAATAATTATTATAAAAATACTGTTTTTCATAATTGTGTACAACGTGTTTGGTATAAGAAAAGTTGCGATTTTGTCAGCGAGGATTTTCCGCAGGAAAATCAGAAGTTGGCAAAAGGAGCAACGTACTTTGGTTAAGCCTAAAACTAGCAATTTTTTTATACTTTGTTAGCCACAGTTATTTATTCCATTCCGAATTTTGCGTATAATTTCGGAAATCTGTTTTTCAAATCATTTTCATCTTCTTCCCATTCCTCTCCAGTTATTTCAAAATTTTCCTGAACTCCTTGAGGTATGTCTTTTCCTGTCTTATTTTCATAAATATCAGTTGCAATATAGCTCAAACCTTCCCAATCTCCATCATTAGTTTCTTTCAGTTCTGTTAGCGTTTCAATATTCTGAATTGCATTTTCAAATATTGATTGTCCTTGTCCGATTAACCAACCTCGAAAATCAGAGAAACAGTCATCAGAACATCCTCCATTTATTATATAAGCAGCAGCCCAAAAATCCCAAGTATAAATTTCTCCTCTTAATGTTCTAAATTTATTGTCAAATTCTAAAACTTCTGTTGCAGTTAGTTTTAATAATTCTCTTTTAAGTAGAGATTGTTGTTTTTCATAATCTCCATAACTTTCAGATTTAGTAACCTCAATAATTTTCCAGAATTTTTCTGATTCCATAACTTCTTTAGAATCTTGAATGGATTCTGAAATTTCAGTATTCTGAAATTTGAAAAACTCTTTAAAACTTTTAGCAAAACCAAAATGATAAATTGCCATTGAATAGACAAAAATCGCGACTATTATAGGAATTTTATTCATAAAAGGTGTGTCTAAAGTTCCTAAACCAATTAATGCTCCAAGAAGTGCTAAAGAAAATAAAATTAACGACACAATTTTCGCCCAATTCTTTCCTTCATAAACCAAAATTAAAAGTCCGATTGTCAATGAAAACCTGATTAATTGTTGTATTAGTTTTTTTAACTCAATTTCTGGTCTCACAGAATGATAAAAATATATCGTATGAATTGAAACTAATAAAATACTTATTGAAAGTAATATTGTTCTTTTTTTTCCAATTTTAGTTAATTCGTTCATTATTTGGTTTAATTATGGCTAACGGTCTCGTATAAGAATAGTTGCGGGTTTACGTGCGAGGATTTTCCGTAGGGAAATCAGACGTAGTAAACTTGCAACTACCATTGGTTAAGCCCAAAATTGAGCAATTATTTTTATACATTGTTGTGCAACGTTTTTTTCATTCGTTCTATTCTTTTTTCGGCTTCCTCAATTGAGATTCCATTTTCTAAATCCGAAATTATATCGTGTTCAATTCTGTGAACAGATATTTCAGGTCTCATTCCGCCACTTCGTGTATTCACATTTACGTGAAGTCCTAAAGTACTTTCTTTATAGTCTGGAATTTCATTACTAATCATTCCAAAATATGTTTTTCCGTCAATATTATTTTTAAATTCAGACTTGTATTCGTTAAAACTCTTTTCACTTAAAGAAACCCAAATTCCGTAATCCAAATCTTCGTAAATATCATTAACTGGAATAGTCAAAGTTGTTCTTATAAATCTATCAGTTTGATCTTCGTGAGTTATTACACAAAAATCACTAGATAATTCAGCAATCTCTTTTTTGTCTTTTTCGTTTAAAGTATCGTAATAAAATGGGGATATAAATCCGAGTGCAGGTAATTCATCGTGTATTTCTCCACAAGTCGAACATTTAAACTCGGTTGTTTTTAGTTTTTTCTTAAAAAGGTCAAAAATTCCCATATTTCAATTCAGTTCGATGTTTTTTTCAAATGTTGCACAACTCGTTATATTATAACTTTTACTATCGATATCCCGTAAATAAGTCAGGATATCGTAAGATTTGAGTTACTGTTATCCCGTAAATATAATTTAATTATTTTTATCAATTCGGACTTTATTTGTTCTGTTCTCTAAAACATAAAAAGTCTCAAAATATATTATATTTTGAGACTTTTTAACTGCTAACTTGCTAATATTACAAACTTTCAATAAACTCCATAAACACGTCTTTATGACGCTGTAAATCTAAATTTGGAGAAAGAGAAGCTCTTACAATATAATCTTTATCGCCTTCTTTTGTGGTGCCTTGTGTTGAGGTAGCTGGAATGGTCCAGTAACAACCTTTAAGTTGCCCGTAACTTACACAAAACTTGCTTTCGTCTGGAATATTTGTAATCATTAAATTAATGAGTTTTAAATTTAATGCACGTTTATAGGCTTCACGTTCTTCATGCGTATCGCCTTTTGTTGGTAAGTCTAAAGAAAAAACGGAAGGCGTAAAACCTTGTTGGGCTAATGCTTCAGAAACAAAATTAATTTTTGCTTCAGGTAAGTTGCGTTGTATAAAACTAACAAAATCTCTGGTGTTTACATAAGCATCGTCTATACGTTTTAACATAGACGGTAAATGTTCTGCCAGCATTTTGTATTGAAAAGCGGTAGCTTCATTATCGCATAGCGTTAAATGAAATTTAATAGGTTCAAGTAACGCTTTTGTTTTTTCACTTCCGGTACAATATCCCGCAGTACAGGTTCCTCCACTTGGGAATTTTGAGCCACTTGCATAAGAAATGGTTTTAATATCTGAAAGTATGGCGTTTTGCCCTAAAAAGTTAACATTAGGACAAAAGGTTTGGTCTAATATAAAAACAGGTTCTGTTGCTTTTTCCCCTTTAGAAGTCAAACGTGGTTTACTCAAAGCTTCTTTTAAATGCTCTAAATTAGGTACTTCAACTCGTGGGTTGGTTGGTATCTCAGCAATAATAAAAGGTACAGCATTTTCTTTAGCTATGTTATCTAATACAGAATTAACGCTACTAACCATATCATTGTTACCATCAACCGGTAAATCTACAATCTCTACAAACTCTAAACAAGCGGCTACACGTCTTGCTTGGTCGTTTGTCCCGCCATAACAGTTTGGAGGAACAATAAATTTAATGGCTTGTCCTTTGTGATGTTTTAAAGCATAATCGACTAAGCCCATCATGATGGCATATTGTATAGATAATCCGCTAGAACCTACTAAAGGCGTTAAATTGCTATGGGTAATGGTTTTAATTTCTTCCAGAACAAACGCTTTATGTTTTTCAACCGCATCATCTTCAAATGAAATTGAAGATTCTTCAACAAAAGATTCTAACGCTTTTAATGTATTATGAGGTGTCATCGCAACGGTTTCACGACGTCTTACGTGTTGTATATCCGAAACATATGAAGTCTCTACAGTTTTATTGATAACTAAAATACTACCAAGCGGTCCATAAGTTGTTAAATGGAAATCTGCTTTCACAGAACTGAATTGTACTTTCGATTTGTTTGAAATATAAATAACCGAACCATTAAATGGTTTGATGTCTTCTACAGTATTTACTTTTTGAGTTTCAAAACGATAGTTGTAAACAGATTTTAAAACTTCTTCATTAAAACTTTCCGGAAGCTCACTTGAGTAACATATTAAAGTATTGGTATTTTTTAAAGTGTTGGTTCTTAAAATAGCCAGAACAGGCATAGTTTGAGAGCCAAAACTAATCACGTTTTGAGTGGGTACATCTAAATGTTTTGCAATGCCCCATTCTAATATTGAAGATAACGGGTGCCCCAAACGTATATAATCGTATGCAGTTGGAAGTTGATTTAAGGCTTCTGTTGTTGAAGTACCTTTTTTGTAAAGCAACTCAAACTGGTCTAAAAACTCTGTTTTTGCAAGACGTTCATCATAAATATCTAACCTGTGTGTGGTTAAACTTAACCAGTCGCTAGGTCTGTTTTTTAAAACGTCTTTAAGATATGTTGCTATATTTATGTCTTGCATGAGAGTTTGTTTTTTATGACTTGCAAGGTACATTAATTCGTTTTTTCTTGAAAGTAATGTGCTGTTAGGATATTGCTAAAGTTTTAAGAATTTAATGACTTTATGGACTTCTTCTTTTTATAAGTTCTCCCATACCACAATAAAGTCCCGGTTACTGGAAGACTTGCTACAAGTAAACTGGCTAAGAAGGCTATAATTTTACCTGCAATACCACCAATTGCACCTATATGAATATCATAATTCATGCGCTGTATTTTGTCTGCTATTTTAGCATTTTTATACTTCCCATAAATACTAGGTGTTTCAATCTCTTCTAAAGTGTTCTGGTCAAAAAATCGAAAATCTGAATCGTAATATAACCCTTCACTATTAGAGACTTCTACATAAATACTTTCATCTTTGGTTTTAGGATAATGTAATTCAAAAGACTTTGCTTCTGGGTTTTCTTTAAACAATTTCACAATTAAAAAATCCATAGGTAGAGTCGATTTGTCTAAAGTAACGTCGGTTATATTATCCGGAATTATAAAACGGGCTTCTTTTTCGCCTCCTGTAGACTTATACACCACATATTTTAGCCAATTATAGGACATCATAGAACCTGTAAATGCTAAAATTAAAGCCAAAAAACATACATAAAACCCTACTACGGTATGCAAATCGAAATTTTTTCTTTTCCAACGGGTAGATTTTTTCCAATCGAATTTAAGTCGCTGTTTTAGGTTTTTACGCTTTTTGGGTAACCAAAGAATAAAACCTGAAATAATTATAAGTATAAACATAAGAATTGAAACACCAACAACTTGTTCTCCAATTTCTTTTGGAAGCCACAAGCGTATATGTCCTTTTAAAATGAAAGCAAAAAACCCTGAGAAATGATTGTCAATTTGTATAACTTCACCGGAATATGGATTTAAAAACACACTTTGATAAAATTCTGGATCTGCATCATAAAAAATAACTTCAACTGCATGTCCTTCTTTTTTAAATAAAGTGCCATGAATGGTTTGGTCTGGAAACACATTTTGAGCAATTTGTTTAGCCTGAGTAGGAGTTAAAATAGGATCGCTTTTTGGACTAACCGTTTCATAGTCGTCATATAGACTTTCAATTTCATCTCTAAATGCCCAACAACATCCTGTAATTGCTACAATAAATACAACTATTCCTGTTAGTAAGCCTACTATTTTATGGATTTGAAAAATAATTTTTTTACTGGTCATTTTATGTAATGTATAAAAAAGAGCAACCTTGTATAAAGCTGCTCTTTAACTTGGACTGTTTAAAATTGATATGAAACGTTAGCAAATAAAGCTCTTGGCATTTGAGGATTTATGGTTGTCCAGCCTTTATAATACTCTTTGTTAAATGCATTATTTAACTTTAAGCCTATTCTATATTTATCAGCTTGATAGAAAACGGAAGCATTTGCTATAGTGTAGCTGGGTAAAATAAATTCGCCAGTAGATGTGTAATTAATAGCAAATCGTTCGCTTGCACCATTAATACCAAATCCAAGACCAAATCCATCTAAACTACCTTCTTGAAACTCATAGTTTGCCCAGAAATTATAAGTGTTTTTTGGTCCAGCTTCAAGAGGTCTTTTATTTAATATTTCGTTATTGTCAGACTTTGTGGTTTCGCTGTCATTAGTACTAAAACCAGCTCTAATATTTAAGCCGTTTACTGGGTTTGCACTTAATTCAATTTCAAAACCTTTACTTACAACTTCTCCACCTTGAATTTTATTAAATGGAGAGGCAGGATCTGTAATTACTCTGTCCTTAACTTTAATATTGTAATAACTTAAGGTTGCATTTAATCGGTTATTAAATAAATTTGTTTTTACACCAAACTCTAATTGATTAGCTTGTTCAGGATCAAAAGTTTGTAAAGTCTGCGGTCCATTATCGGGATTACCTACAAGCTGTGGAGATACATTAGTAAATCCATTCTGATAATTTCCAAAAATAGATAGCTGATTTAAAATAGGCTGGAATACAATTCCAAATTTCGGAGATAAGGTGGTCTGGTTATAATCATCCTCAGTGTCTGTTACATCTCCTTCATTATCAAAATGATCTAAACGTAACCCGACCATAGCAGAAAGCTTATCAGTAAAATTTATTACATCTGAAGCATATAAACTATATATGTGAGATTTAGATTTTGTATTTCCCACACCTTGCGTTTCTAAAACAGCATCTACTCCAGAGGTAGAAAGAGGAAATGTATCGGTTTCTACAGCAGGGGTAAACGGATTGTCTCCATTGGCACCTCCACTTGGAGTAATATTTCCATAAAACGCATAACCTGTGCTGTTATTAGTTTGTGTTTCATTAAAATAGTCTAAACCAATAACCACTCTGTTTCTTAAAGAGGCTATTTTAAAATCTCCTATAAAGTTTTGCTGAATATCTGTGGTTTGTGTATTTGCATTTTGTTTGTTAATAAAGCGTGTAAAGGTGTTGTTTCCCAATAAGCCATAATCAAATAAATAAGAGTAATATCCTTTTGTAGAAGTTGAACTTTTAGAAAGTAGGGTTTGGGACTTCCAAGTGTCGGACCATTTGTAATCCATTTCAACTCTATAGTTTTGTGTAGGATTTAATAGGCTTAAATCGTTACTGGTGAAAGATAATTTATTATTATAACCTAGTTCCTCCAGATTAGCTGCTTCTGTTGGAGCACTTCTGTTTAAGAATAAAAATGTTGGGTTGGTTTGCTCTGCCTTAGTAATTTCTCCATAGAAAGAAAATGAAAGTTTATTGTTTACTTTGTAAGATAAAGACGGTGCTACAAAAAACGATTTTCTAAATCCTGCATCCTGAAAACTTTGTTCTGTAGTGTAAGCTGTATTTAATCTGAAATAAATATTATCCTCTTTGCTTAAAGCTGTGTTGAAATCGCCAACCATTTGATTAAATCCATAAGTTCCAGAGGTAAACGATAATTCTCCACCTGTCCCAACATAGGGTTTTTTAGTAACTACGTTTATAAGTCCCCCATAGGAGCTTACGGCATTGCCAAATAATGTTGCAGATGGTCCTTTTAAGACTTCAATACGTTCAATATTAGCTGGGTTAATTGTTCCGTTAGTTAATCCAGGTAAACCATTAACCAATTGCGGCTGCACAGAAAACCCACGAAGCGCAAAATAACCGGCACCATCACCACCACGTCCAGTAGACGTCCATAATTGCTCTACACCTGTAGCGTTTTTTAAGGCATCATCAAAGTTAGTAACCATTTGAGATTTTAAAAGCTCGTTGGTAACCGTGCTATATACCTGAGTGTTTTCGATATCTTTTAACGGTAGTTTTGCTACATAAGCAGTGGTTTTTCTGGAAAACTTATTACGACGATTGCTTTCTACAGTTACTTCGTTTAAAATTTCATTTCCTTCATAAAGAACGATGTCTATAAGATTTAGCTTAGAGTTAGTTTCTATGGAAAACGGGATTTCTTTCGTTTTAAATCCCAAATAGGACACAGATAATATATAGTCACCTTGGTCTAATCGTGATAGTTCAAAAAAACCATTTTCGTTAGTTTGCGTGCCTTTTGATTTAGTTTTTAAATAAACGTTAACCCCAAAAAGCGGTTTTAGATTGTGGTCTGTAACAGTGCCAGTTATAGTGGCATTCTGAGAAATAATTGATTGTGAAAATATTAATACAATGAGGAAAGAAAATAAATGTTTCATTTGTTTTTATTTAGACTTAATATAAATAGTTTGTTTTCGGCAAAAATATATGCCTAATTTGTATTGACCAAATTATTTATAATAAATCTAAATAAGGTTTTTTTAAAGTGTTGGTTATCTATATTTTAAGAGATAACTTTTTAAATAAAAATAGTTTTCGTGGTGATATATTAACAATAAACTACCACTCATTAATACGATTTGAGTCTAATTTTATAAAAATAAAGACCAAAATGGTAAAGCCCCAAAGTCCAGAACCACCATAACTAAATAGAGGTAAAGGGATACCTATAGTTGGTATTAAGCCCATAACCATACCAATGTTAATAAGAAAATGAAAGAATAAAATAGAAGCCACAGCGTAACCATAAATACGACTAAAGCTGTTTTTTTGCTTTTCTGCCAGAAATAGAATACGCAGCATAAGTAATACAAAAACAATAACTACAGCAGTGCTCCCCAAAAATCCCCATTCTTCCCCAACGGTACTAAAAATATAATCGGTATGCTGTTCTGGAACAAAATTACCTGTGGTTCGTGTACCTTCTAAAAAGCCTTTTCCAGAGAAGCCTCCACTACTAATAGCTTTTTCAGATTCATTAAGGTTGTAGGCTTCAAGCTTTTTCATGCGCTCCAGCTTTTCTGGATCTTTTTCTAGGCTTAACCAAATGGTAATACGATCTTTTTGGTGAGGTGGTAATAACTCGTTAAAAGTATAATTGACAGCAAAAGCAATGCCCACATAAATTAGACTTATTCCTAAAATTTTAGCAATCTTATTTCTGTTTTTTTTCTTACCATTCATAAAAAATTTAGCAGCTATAATAAGTACAGCAGAAAGCCCAGCTGCAATAACACCAAACTTTAAAGAAATAATGGCTACTATAATAAGTAAGAAAACGCTATGCAAATAGTTTTGTGGCAAACCTTCACGATACAACACAAATGCAAAAGATCCGTAAACTAATGCACTTCCGGCATCTTTTTGTAATACAATTAAAAGTGCTGGAATAACTAATATAAGTACCAGATTAAATTGATGTTTTAAATGTTTAATGTCGGTATTTAAGTCGCTTATATATTTAGCAATTGCCAGAGCAGTTGCAGCTTTAGCAAATTCGCTGGGTTGTAAAGTCATACCGCCAATACCATACCATGAAGTAGCTCCATTTACGTTTTTTCCAAATATAAATAGCCCTACAAGAGAGAGCATAGAAATGACGTAAATGATACTAGAAAAACGCTCATAGAACTTACTTTCTAACGAGAGGAGAAGTATAATTAGGACTACAGATAATACAATGAAGACTAATTGTTTCGTATAGGGTTTGCTGAAATCTGTCCAATCTAGAGCCTCACCGCCTTGAGAAGCTGAAGCAATATTAAAAAGTCCAAAAAGCATGAGTGCAACAAATAGAATGATAGTCGCCCAGTCAAATTTATAATATCTGTCTGTAGCTCTATTCATCTTCTCTTAAAGCTTTAATTTTGTCAATAACCGCTTGGTCTTTTTCTATAATTTGAAATTGAGACTGCCTGTTTATACCGAAAGGTTCGTTTGAATAAGGTTTTTCGTATTCGTTTTCCAGACTATGGGTTAAAATCCAATCTTCAAAATCTGTTCTAGATACTTTACCATTTAGATACTGCTCAATCATTAAAGTTGCAATTTTACCGGCAAAACGACTTCCGAAATAACCATTTTCAACAAAAACAGCAATAGCAATTTTAGGATTATCTTTTGGTGCAAATGCTACAAAAATGGAGTGGTCTGTTAATTGTGTTTTAACTCCGTTAATTTTCACAAAATTTTCTGCGGTACCTGTTTTACCACAAATATCAATACCTTCAGCACCTAAATATTTTGCAGTACCTTTATTAAACACGTCATACATTCCTTCAATTATAGGCTCAAAATGTTCCTTGTCTATAGTAGTGTATTTTGGTGTGGTGTAATTTTTATCAATGTCTTCACCTTCAATTTTTTTAATAATATGAGGTGTGAAATAATAACCTCTGTTGGCAATAGCAGCTACCATATTAGCTAATTGTATTGGCGTAGCCTCAACTTCACCTTGTCCAATTGCATTAGAGATGTTATATGTTGCAGACCAGCGTCCTTTACCATACCATTTGTCGTAAAAATCGCCATCTGGGATACGACCCGGCCGACCAATATTTAAATCGTATCCTAAATAACCGCCCAACCCAAAACTTTTAATATGATCACTCCATATTTCGGTGCTTTCGTAAGCACTTTTTTTACTTTCTATAATACGCTTGTAAACATTTGCAAAATAGGCATTACAAGATTCATAAATACCAATATTCATATTTACAGGATTGACATGACTATGGCAACCTGTAAGTTTTCGACTTCCATAATAATACCCCATTCTACAAATAAAACGGTCTTCTGTAGTCACAACGCCTTCTTGTAAGCCAACTAGTGCATTTAAAATTTTAAATGGAGAGCCTGGTGCATATTGTGCTAATAAACCTCTATCATACAAAGGTTTTGCGATACTGTCATTATATAATTTTGTAAAATTCTTACTACGTTGTCTACCTACCAATGCATTAGGATTGTAAGATGGTGCAGAAACCATAGTTAAAATTTCTCCGGTACTAGGCTCTATTGCAATTATACCACCACGCTTGTTTTGCATTAATAACTCTCCATATTCTTGAAGTTTGGAATCAATGGTAATGGCTATATCTTTTCCAGGGATTGGTAAGGAATCAAAACTCCCATTTTTATATGGGCCAATATTTCGGTTGAAGCGATCTTTCTGAATAAATTTAATGCCTTTTTTACCTCTTAAAATATGTTCATAAGACACTTCCACACCTTGTCTTCCTATTAAATCACCTTGCCTGTAATAATCATCCCGAGTAATGTCACGCTCATTAACTTCTCCAATGTCGCCCAATACATTCGCGCCAATAGTGGTTTCATATTGTCTTAAAGAACGCTGCTGAATAAAAAAGCCTTCATATTTACGCATTTTTTCTTGAAGATAAGCGTAATCTTCTTTAGACAATTGAGAGACTAAAACAGATGGTAAACGTGGAGAATATATTTTGGCTTTTAAAAAACGTTTGTTTAAGGTTTCCTTATCAATTTTTAATAGATTACAAAACTCTAAAGTATCGAATGGTTTTACTTCTCTTGGAATTAACATCACGTCATATGTGGGCTGGTTGGACACTAAAAGTGTTCCATGCCTATCAAACACAAAACCACGTTTAGGGTACTCATAAACCTTACGGATAGCGTTATCATCTAAAATGGACGTTTCATGATCTGAATAAACCTGAAGATAAAATAAACGACCAATAAAGATAAAACCTACTAAAATAATTATAAGTGCAAGTAAGATTTTTCTCATTATTTTTTACTGGAGCTAAATATGGTTGTTATTAATAAAATAAGAATTATTGTGAAAATCCCTGAGAATAACGTGAGTTTTAGACTGGTTAGTATATGGCTCATGTTAAATACTTCTAAATTGAAAACGACAAAATGATGAGTAAATACTAAAAGTGAAACATAGGTTAAGCGTCTTAAAAACTCAATATTATTAAACTTTATGGAGTAGACTTCATTTAAAGCTCCAAAACTAAATTTGCTTATAACGGGTCTTATGTAAGCAATAAATACGGAAGCAGCTGCGTGGATTCCACCTGTATCACTAAACATATCTACGCTTAAGCCTAATAAAAAAGCAATAAAAATAAATAGATTTCTATTGTTTCTTAGTGGATAGAGTACAATAAAAATAATGTATGGATAAGGATTAATAAAGCCTAAAAAATTGACATAATTAAAAATAGTCACCTGAAAAAGCACTAGTAAAATAAATCTCAAAGGATGTTTTATAAGACTATTGGTCATTCGAGTTGTTTAGTAAATTTTCAATTTGCGTTTTGTCTTTATTATCTATTATATATACATGATCTAAGCTAGTCATATCGTTAAATAGTTCTACTTCTACAGTATAAAAATTTTCAGCTTGATCTAATTGATAAGATTTTACTTTACCAATTAAAATATCACTTGGAAATATAGCTGATCGCCCTGAAGTGACTATGGTATCTCCTTTCTTTATTTGAGCAATTTTAGGTATTTCGGTAAGTTGAACAAATTTAGGTGATTTTGTATTCCAACTAATAGTACCAAAATGATTAGATTTTTTAAGTTTTGCACTAATTAAGGTATTCGTATTTAAAATAGAAAGTACGGTTGTGTATTTAGAATTGAATCGGTCTGTGATTCCTACCACACCTTTAGGTGAAACTACTGCTAAATCTTGTTTTATATGGTGTTGTCTGCCTTTATTTATAAGTAAAACGTTGTTATTTAAAGCATAATCATTTTTAATTACTAAAGCAGGAATAGTTTTGTAATTTGTTTTTGTAGTAGTATCTACAGCTAAATTAGTTTTAATATTATTGTTGTAAACTAGGTCTCTGAGTCTGTTATTTTCAGCCTGTAATTTTAAGTTTTCTTCTTTTAAATCAAAATATGTATTGATATCATTTACGGTGCTGTAAACTCCGCCAGATAAAAAATTGGCGGAATTAATGTAGCGACTTTTATGAAATGAATGAGATTGTATCGTAAAAACTATTGCCAAACTAAACAACAATAAAAACAGTAAGAAGGTTTTATTTCTTAAAAAGAAGTTTATTATTTGTTGCATGGTTTAGTTAGCTATTTTATCAATACATTTTTAAATTTAGCTAAGTTTTTAAGGGTGATACCTGTGCCACGTACTACTGCTCTTAACGGATCTTCTGCAATATATACTGGTAAATCTGTTTTTTGAGATAAACGTTTGTCAAGACCTCTTAACATTGAGCCTCCACCTGCTAAATAAATTCCAGTATTATAAATGTCCGCAGCTAGTTCTGGTGGAGTTTGTGATAAAGTCTCCATGACAGAATCTTCAATACGTAAAATAGACTTGTCTAGTGCTTTAGCAATTTCTCTATAGGAAATTTGCACTTGTTTAGGTTTACCAGTAAGTAAATCTCTACCTTGAACATCCATGTCGTCTGGCGGTAAATCTAAATCTTCTGTTGCGGCACCAATTTGAATTTTAATTTTTTCGGCTGTACTTTCTCCTACATATAAATTATGCTGTGTACGCATATAATAAATTATATCATTGGTAAACACATCTCCTGCAACTTTAACCGACTTGTCGCAAACGATACCACCTAAGGCTATTACAGCAATTTCAGTTGTTCCACCACCTATATCAACAATCATGTTACCTTTAGGTTGCATAATATCTACCCCAATACCAATTGCAGCAGCCATAGGTTCATGAATTAAAAATACTTCTTTACCGTTAACACGTTCACAAGATTCTTTAACCGCACGCATTTCTACCTCTGTAATTCCAGAAGGAATACAAACCACCATACGTAACGTAGGAGAAAACATTTTCTTTTTTAGTGCAGGGATTCCTTTTATAAAACGGCTTATCATTTGTTCCGAAGCATCAAAATCGGCGATAACCCCATCTTTTAAAGGACGAATAGTCTTAATATTTTCATGGGTTTTACCTTGCATTAAGTTGGCTTCGCGTCCGACAGCAATAATTTTTCCTGTAATACGATCTCTTGCAACAATAGAAGGAGCATCAACAACAACTTTGTCGTTATGAATAATTAATGTGTTCGCGGTACCTAAATCGATTGCGATTTCTTCCGTTAGGAAATCAAAAAAGCCCATTTTTTTTGAGGAATTATTGGTGTTAATAAAAAGTGTTGTAAAAGTAGCAAAAGTTAAGGTATTTAATTCATTTTATTTGGTTTGAAATAAAAAAAAATCAGTTTAAGATTAAATTAAACTGATTTTTATATTATTTATTCTATTTATTTTAAAATAAAATTGCATTAATGTTTGAAATGACGTGTACCTGTCATTACCATTGCCACATTATTTTCGTTACAATAATCGATACTTAATTGGTCTTTTATAGAGCCTCCAGGTTGAATAACTGATGTGATTCCCGCATTTTTTGCGATCTCTACACAGTCCGGAAATGGAAAAAACGCGTCACTAGCCATAGCTGCTCCATTTAAATCGAAATTAAAAGACTGTGCTTTATGAATAGCTTGGTTTAAAGCATCTACACGACTGGTTTGTCCTGTTCCAGAAGCACAAAGTTGTTTGTTTTTAGCTAAGATAATGGTGTTAGATTTAGTATGCTTACTTAATTTAGACGCAAATAATAAATCTTCAATTTGCGCATCTGTTGGAGCAGTCGTTGTTGCTGTTTTTAAATCTGCTTTAGCATCTGTAATAAAATCTTTATCTTGTACTAAATAGCCGTTTAAACAAGTTCTAACTGTGGTTTGGGCAAACGCAACATCATTTAAAACCAGTAAAATTCTGTTTTTCTTTTCCTGTAATAAATCTTGAGCTTCTTTTGAGAATGAAGGTGCTATAACCACCTCACAAAACAATGTGTGAATTTTTTCAGCTGTTTTTAAATCTATTTCTGTATTGGCAATTAAGACACCACCAAAAGCAGAAACAGGATCTCCAGCTAATGCATCTACATAAGCCTGGTGAATTGTATCTCTTTGTGCCAAACCACAAGCGTTGTTGTGTTTTAAGATAGCAAAGGTTGGTGCTTCGCCTTTAAATTCGTTTATTAAATTTACTGCCGCATCGACGTCTAATAAGTTATTGTAACTTAATTCTTTACCATGAAGCTTTGTAAATACCGCGTCAAAATCGCCATAGAAAAATCCTTTTTGATGAGGGTTTTCCCCATATCTTAACGTTTTGCCATTATTCTCACTTAATTTTAAAGCAGTAATTGTATGGTCGCTATTAAAAAAATTGAAGATAGCCGTGTCATAATGCGAAGAAGTATTAAACGCTTTAGCAGCAAATGCTTTGCGGTCTTCCTCGGTTAATAAACCTCTTTTATTTGTAATTAAATCTAAAAACTGTTGGTAGTCGTCTACAGAAGAAACACATAAAACGTCTGCAAAGTTTTTTGCAGCAGCACGAATTAATGAAATGCCTCCAATGTCAATTTTCTCAATAATATCTTGATGTGAGGCTCCAGAAGCTACTGTTTTTTCAAATGGATATAAATCTACAATCACCACATCTATTTGTGGGATATCAAATTCTTTCATTTCCTTAACATCGCCATCATGGTTTTGTCTGTTTAGAATACCACCAAATACTTTTGGGTGAAGTGTTTTAACGCGACCACCTAAAATTGAGGGATACGATGTGACATCTTCAACAGGTACGACTTTTATACCTAAATCGGTTATAAATTTTTCAGTTCCGCCAGTAGAATAAATAGTAACGCCTTGTGCGTCTAATTCTTTAACAATAGGCTCTAATCCGTCTTTAGAAAAAACAGATATTAATGCAGATTTAATTTGTTTTGGGTTGCTCATTATAGTTGTGTTAATAAGCATGCAAATTTACACAAAGTAGATGTAAAATGAGCTTTTTTTTTAATTAAATCCTATCAAATAAAAAAGAGGTTTCATTGTAGTGAATGAAACCTCTTTAAATTAGATAACTTATAGGTTTAGAGAATGGTAGCCACTTGTGCACAAACAAACTCTAGAAAATCTTCGTCTTCTTTTGTAAAAGGATTTATAGTATTAGAGTCAATATCGATTTGCCCGATATTTTCACCATTAACAAAAATAGGAATAACTATTTCTGCTTTAACGGTAATACTACAGGCTATATAATTGTCTTGTGCTTTGACATCTGGTACTACAAAATTAGCATTACTTTCGGCTACCTGTCCGCAAATTCCTTTTCCAAAAGGGATAATCGTATGGTCTGTTGGTTCGCCTACGTATGGTCCTAACTTTAATTCATTTTTGTCTCCATTTTTAAAATAGAAGCCAACCCAATTGTAATAATCTACATTACGTTCTAATACTTCGCAAATTAATTTAAGCTTAGAATCTTTATCTGTATCTGGCTGATTTATAATTTTTTCAACCTCTGGTTTTAAGTCTTGTAATAGCATTGTCTGTTTTTTTTGCAAAACTAATTTAAAAAGATGTAATTTTAAGGACTTAAACAAAAATTGTTTGGCATCATTACTTAAAGAATATCGCCCTGTTTTAAAATTTATAGCTACGTTTTTAGGAGTTTATTTCCTTTTTACTTTGGCCTATAAGTTTTATTTAGACTTTTCTGATGGTAGTTTGTATTACCCAGATTATTTTTCGAACCTAGTAGGGCAACAAACCGTTAAGTTACTTGAAGTGTTTGGTTATGACGCTAGCTTGATAAAAAGTCATGAACCTGTTTTAAATCTGGTAATTAATAATAAAAATCTAGCGTTTATAAGTGAAGGTTGTAATGGGATTTCTATCATTATATTATTTGCGTCTTTTATTATTTCATTTTCAAAAGACTTTAAAACCACGTTTATTTACATTATCTCAGGTAGTGTTTTAATTTATATTGCTAATCTCATAAGAATTGTAATTATTGCAATTGCACTTTATCATTATCCTTGGCGTGAAGAGATTTTGCATAACGTAATTTTTCCGGGATTAATTTATAGTATGGTGTTTGTGTTATGGATGTTTTGGGTGTATCGATTTAATAAAACAAAATCGTAAAGAGATGAAAGTTAAATACCTTTGGATTACACTGCTCTTTATATTCTTATTGTTAATAAGACTTTTTGAAGATGTCTTGTTTTATGACCCATATCTTGTTTTTTTTAAAAGTGATTTTTTAACGTTGGATTCACCAAGACGAGAAATTGCAAAATTAATAAGCTTTACGGCTTTAAGATATTGGTTAAATAGTATGATATCAATTGCAATTTTATATGCTTTTTTTAAAGATAAAAATCTGGTTAGATTTTCTATTTACCTTTATAGCATCGCGTTTATAATTCTTAGTGGTTTGTATTTGTATTTTGTTTACAATCCAAGACAAGAAGATTATTACATTTTCTTCAATATCCGTCGATTTTTAATCCAGCCACTATTGTTATTGCTATTATTACCGGCTTTTTATTACAATCGTTTAAACGTTAAAAAATCTTTATAATTTAAAGTGTCGTTTAAAATTTTGTAACTTTGCACTTCATGATTAAATTAGTATTACATAAAATAATTTCTTTAACTTTTATAGTTTTAGTCCTTTTTTCTACAGCGTCTTTAACTGTGGAAAAACATTTTTGTGGAGATAATTTAATCGATTTATCATTGTTTTTTTCTACTGAAAAATGTGGTGGAGATGTGCAACAATCTTCTGAAGATCATGAGGTTTTAGAAAAATCCTGCTGTAAAGATGTTGTTGAGTTAATTTCTACTCAAAATCAACTAGATACAAATTCAAAAAACGACTTTTCTCAATTTCAAAAGCAATTTGCAGCAGTATTTGTTTATACGTATGCAGGACTTTTTGAAGAGAAAGCGTCCACCCAAAACTCTTTTTTAAATTATAATGCGCCCAGGCTAGTCTACGACCTAAATATTCTGGAGCAGGTTTTCCTGATTTGATAATTAAATAGTTAATTCAAATTCCATTTTGGAACTTTTTTTAAACGTTTAATTAGTATATAAAATCATGAATAAAATCTTTTTAAATTCAGGTTTTACCTGGATTATTACAATGTTATTAGTGCCTTGCACTTTACTTGCTCAAGATACGATATCCGGAAAAATTATTGAGAACACAGAAAATGCTTTGCCTTTACCAGGAGCAAATGTGTATTGGTTAGATACGAATGTTGGAGCGGTGACTAATTTTGACGGTGAGTTTGAGCTATCTTATAAGCCCGAGTATAATAAGCTTATTATAAGCTTTGTAGGTTATACGTCAGATACTATAGAGGTAACTTCGCCTAAGTATATAGAACACAAATTAAGTCCTTCTAGCAATCTGGATGAGGTTACTTTAGAAGCTAGGAAAAAGTCTTCAAGCTTATCGTATGTCACACCACAAAATACAACGTTTGTGAGTAGCGATGAGTTGTTAAAAGCAGCTTGTTGTAATCTCTCCGAGAGTTTTGAAACTAATCCTTCTATTGATGTTAATTTTGCCGATGCGGTCTCAGGAACCAAGCAAATAAAAATGCTGGGTTTGACTAGTCCATATATCCTAATTGCTACAGAAAATATACCAACCGTTCGTGGCGCTTCTCAATCTTATGGGATGAGTTTTATTCCTGGTACTTGGGTAGAAAGTATTCAAATTACCAAAGGTGCGGGAAGTGTAGTGAATGGCTATGAAAGTATTGCTGGTCAAATTAATGCAGAATTGGTAAAACCAAAAACCGATAATGCACTTTTTGTAAACTTATTTGCTGCGGCTAGTGAGCGTGTGGAACTAAATACTCATATTAATACAGATTTAAATGAAAAATGGAGTACAGGTTTATATCTGCATGGAAACATCCACCAACAAAAACACGATAGAAATAATGATGGGTTTTTGGATATGCCACTTTATAAGCAATACAATATCATGAATAGATGGCAATATCTGGATTCTGAAAAAGGATGGGTGGGGTTTTTAAATTTGAATTATTTACAGGACGAAAAACAATCAGGACAAGTTAATTTTAATCCCGATACAGATAAGCTAACCACCAATTTTTGGGGAAGTGAAATTTTTACAAACCGATTTCAAGCATCTTCTAAAATTGGATATGTAGATCCTGAAATCCCATGGCGAAGTGTAGGGTTTCAAAACGCGTTTAGTTACCATAAACAAGACTCTTATTATGGATTAAATGTATATAACATTACACAAAATAGTTGGTACTCAAATTTAATTTACAATAGTATTATTTCAGATTCGAGACATAAGATAAAAACAGGATTAAATTATACCTTCGATTCGTACAAAGAAGATGTTGGCACAACTAATTTTAGTAGAACTGAATACGATTTAGGTGCTTTTTTTGAGTATGCTTTCGATAACCTTGAAGCCCTAACATTAACCGCAGGATTACGTGTAGATTATAATAATTTGCTGGGTACTTTTATAACACCTCGCTTTCATGCCAGATATACACCTTGGGAAAAATCTGCATTACGTGTGTCTTTTGGAAGAGGTAAGCGAAGTGCTAATATTTTTGCAGAAAATCAAAATATATTTTCTACAAACAGAACCATTTCTATAGAAAATACTGGAGGGAATATTTATGGATTAGACCCTGAGATTGCTTGGAACTATGGAGTTTCGTTTTTACAAGGCTTTAATTTATTTAACCGTAAAGGAGATGTTGCAGTCGATTTTTATAGAACCAATTTTACAAATCAGGTTGTTGTAGATTACGAAAATCCTCAAGCCATACAATTTTATAATCTAGATGGAGAAAGTGTTGCGAATAGTTTTCAAATAGAAACCTCTTACAATCCGTTTACGCATTTTAATATGAAACTGGCTTATAAAAATTATAAAGTCACTACCGACTATAAATCAGGAAACTTTCAAAAGCCATTAACCCCAGAACATCGGTTTTTTGCAAATGTTTCTTATGAATTGTATTCAGAAGAAAAACCAACTGCACCTTGGAAATTTGATGCGACATATAATTGGTTAGGAAAACAACGTTTTTCTAATACAAGCTCTAATCCACCAGAATTTCAGCTAGGAGAATTTTCTAAAACTGTGGGAACGTTAAATGCACAAATAACAAAAGTGTTTAATAATTCGTTTGAAGTGTATGTAGGTGGAGAAAACATCACTAATGTAAGACAAAATAATCCTATATTAGGGGCAGAAAATCCTTTTGGGACGTATTTTGATACTGGGTTTGTTTATGGTCCAGTATTTGGTAGTAATTATTACGCAGGATTAAGATATAAAATCCCTTCAAAAAACAACTAATTTTTAATTTATATATAATGAAAAAAATCTTATTTATACTGGCACTAGTAACTTCTATAGGTAGTTTTGCTCAAAATAAAAACGCAAAAGCTACTTTAGAGGTAGATGGCATTTGTAATATGTGTAAGGACCGTATTGAAAAAGGCGCACTAAAAACTAAAGGTGTAAAAAGCGCTATTTGGAATCTAGAAACTAAAAAATTAAGTGTTATCTTTAATGAAGAGAAAACTTCTGTCGATACTATTTCTAAAAAAGTTGCAGCTGTAGGACATGATACAAAAATAGTAAAAGCTACTGATGAAGCTTATGCTTCAGTTCACCCATGTTGCAGATATAGAGACCAAGAAGTTATAGATGAACATTAATTTAAAACGTTTAATTATGAAAAAAACAGGTTTAATACTGCTAGCCTTAAGTTTAGGAGTTATGTTTGGTTGTAAAACCGACAACAACAATAAAAAAGATGAAGTTACAGTAATGAATGAAGTGACCGAAGAGGTGTCTGATGATGTCGAGTTAAATGATGTCGCTATTGTTGAAGCTACATTTGGAGTGCGTGGTAATTGTGGGATGTGTAAAAACACTATAGAAAAAGCGGCTAAAAGTGTTGAAGGCGTGAAGACAGCCAACTGGGATATGGATAAAAAGATGATTACTGTTAAGTTTGATAATGATGAAACAAATACAGACGATATTCAAAAATCTATAGCAGCTTCTGGGTATGATACTTCAGATTTTAAAGGCGATGATAAGGCGTACGCAAGCAATGCCAAATGTTGTCAATACGACAGGACTATGGAGATTAATTAATTTATTAAAGTTTTATATTGTTAAAAAACCTAAACCTGTGTTTAGGTTTTTTTGTTTCTTTACCAAAAATCAAAAAAAATGAAATTATTTACACTAGCCGTACTTTTATCTTGTTTTAGTCTAACTGCACAAAACGATTATATATTAGAAGTGGACGGAAAAACGTATGAGGTGGCTTTAGATGCACCTCAAAAACTAACTATTAACGGCAAACAGGTAAATATATCTGTTAAAAAAAAGGATACCTTACTGTTTAATAATCCTTATTTTAGTTTTAAGCATTTAAAAAAACACGACATCTCAAATACCAATTTAGATGAAGGTATTCAACAGTTTATGATGATGACTGCTGCAGGTTCTGGAGTTATTATACAAACTTATAACGATATGGATCCTGCTATGTTAAAGGAATTAATGTTAAATGAAATGACCAAAGAAAGTATAGGTTATGGGTATTCTGTTAAACGAGAGGATTATACCCGTACATTGTCTAATGGTTTAGAAATGAAAGTTTTAAAGGCTGTATTGGAATATAAAGGCGAAGTAGAAACCTACGAAGTTGCAACTTATTCCAAAAAAGATGAAGGATTTTTAATAGTTACCATGAATACGGTGGACGACTTTGATGTGGAAGGAAAAGACATGATTAAATTAGTGTGGAATACTTTAGTGACCAATTAAAAACTAATCATCTTAAATAGATTACAACAAAAAACGCCAAACATTAAGTTTGGCGTTTTGCTTTTATATTAAGATTGATTTTTACATCATTCCTGGCATTCCTCCGCCCATAGGAGGCATTCCTCCACCTGCAGATTCTTCCTTAATGTCTATTAAAGCACATTCTGTAGTTAAAATCATTCCTGCAACCGATGCTGCATTTTCTAATGCAATACGAGTTACTTTCTTAGGATCGATAATACCAGCTTTTAACATATCTACGTAGGTTTCAGATTTGGCGTCATAACCAAAGTCTTTTTTACCTTCTGTAACTTTATTTATAACCACACTACCTTCGCCACCAGCATTTTCTACTATAGTACGTAATGGAGCTTCTACAGCTTTTGCAATAATTTGTACACCAGTTGTTTCGTCTAAATTAACTGTGCTTAATTTTTCTAAAACTTTTTTAGCACGAACTAGCGCCACACCACCACCAGCAACAATACCTTCTTCTACAGCCGCTCTGGTTGCGTGTAAAGCATCGTCTACACGATCTTTTTTCTCTTTCATTTCAACTTCACTAGCAGCACCCACATAAAGTACAGCAACACCACCAGCTAATTTAGCTAAGCGCTCCTGTAATTTTTCCTTATCATAGTCACTAGTCGTAGTTTCTATTTGAGATTTAATTTGATTGATACGGTTTTTAATTAAACCCTTGTCTCCAGAACCATTTACAACTGTAGTGTTATCTTTATCTATAGATACGCGCTCGGCAGTTCCTAACATGTCAATTGTTGCGTTTTCTAAAGTGAAACCTCTTTCTTCAGAAATAACGGTACCACCAGTTAAAATTGCAATATCTTCTAACATAGCCTTACGTCTGTCTCCAAATCCTGGCGCTTTAACAGCGGCAATTTTTAATGATCCACGTAATTTATTTACAACTAAAGTTGCTAATGCTTCACCATCAACATCTTCAGCAATAATTAATAATGGTTTTCCAGACTGTGCTACGGGTTCTAATACCGGTAGTAAATCCTTCATTGTCGATACTTTTTTATCGAATAATAAGATGTAAGGGTTTTCTAATTCCGTTACCATTTTCTCACTATCGGTTACAAAGTAAGGCGATAAATAACCTCTGTCAAACTGCATACCTTCAACCACATCTACATAAGTATCTGTTCCTTTAGCTTCTTCAACAGTAATAACACCTTCTTTTCCAACTTTTCCAAATGCGTTTGCAATTAAATCTCCAATAACGTCATCGTTATTAGCAGAGATTGATGCGACTTGCTTAATCATTTCAGAAGAGTTCCCTACTTTTTTAGTTTGCTTTTCTAAATCTGCAACAATAGCTTCTACTGCTTTATCAATCCCACGTTTTAAATCCATTGGGTTTGCACCCGCAGCTACGTTTTTTAAGCCTTCTTTTACAATAGCTTGAGCTAAAACAGTTGCTGTGGTTGTTCCGTCTCCAGCTAAATCGTTGGTTTTAGAAGCAACTTCTTTAACCATTTGAGCTCCCATATTTTCTAATGGGTTTTCTAACTCAATTTCTTTTGCTACAGAAACACCATCTTTAGTTACGGTTGGTGCTCCAAAGCTTTTACTAATAATTACATTACGACCTTTTGGTCCTAAGGTTACTTTTACTGCATTTGCTAATGCATCTACACCACGTTTTAATCCGTCGCGAGCTTCAATATCAAATTTTATATCTTTTGCCATGTTTTTTTACTTTGCTTTCAGCCTTTAGCAATTCGCTTTAGGCTAAAATGATTAATTAAATTTTAATAAGAGCTAAAGGCAAATGGCCAATAGCTAAAAGCTATTTATATTATAGCCATAATATCATCTTCACGCATCATTAAGTACGTGTTACCATCTAATTTTAATTCTGAACCAGCATATTGACCGTAAAGAACTTTATCGCCTACTTTTACAGTTAATGGTTCGTCTTTCTTACCGTTACCAATAGCGATAACAGTACCTTTTAATTGTTTTTCTTGTGCGCTATCTGGAATATATAATCCTGAAGCGGTTTTTGTCTCAGCAGGCATAGGTTCTACCAAAACTCTATCTGCTAGAGGTGTAATGTTAACTTTACTCATTGTTTTAATATTTTATGGTTAATAAACAATTTAATTTGTTTAGGTAATTAATGACTAAAAATGTGCCATGAAGCTTACACTGACAAACTTTCAGAAACAAAAAATGCCAACTTAAAGCTGGCATTTTTATTTATAATTTTAAAAAGATTTTACTCTTCGGTATTTTCTGTGTTTTCTGCAGGTGTAGTTGCTGGTGTTGGAGCTGGAGTAGAAGGTAACTCAATATTTTCTCCTTCTAAAGCTTTAGATTCTGTAGCGACTCTTCCGCCGTCAATAGCAACATTAGATAATAAAATTAAAGCTAATAATACGGTTGCTAACGTCCATGTACTTTTATCTAAAAAGTCCGTGGTCTTTTTTACACCACCTAATTGTTGTGTACCACCGCCACCAAAAGATGAAGATAATCCGCCACCTTTAGGGTTTTGTACCATAATTACTACGATTAATAGAAATGCAACGACTACTATTAAAACTAAAAATATTGCAAATGTATTCATTATTAATTATTATTTTTTTCTTGTATTTGTTTAACTGCTTTAATTTGGTCAGCAAAGAAACCACTTTTTTCTGGATATTTCAAACTTAAAATGTTGTAAGATTGAATGGCTTTCTTATAATTTTTTTGCTCCACATAAATTCGTGCTAAAGTCTCTGTCATAAGTTCTTCTCGCGGAATCATTTGTGCTTTAGCTAGATTTACAGTGTTTTCGGCATTTTTTTTAGGTTCTAGCTTGTGATTTTTTGCAATAAAAGCTTCTATTAATTTGTTTTTTTTGGCTATGCTGCGCTCAATTCTGGAAGGTTTTTTCTCAGGCAAACCTTGAGTTTCTTCCACCTTATTTTTAGTAATACGTTTTATAGGTTCTGCTTTAGAAAGGCTTAACCACTCGCTAAAGGAATGTGTTTCGTTTTTATCAAACTCTAAAGGGCTGCCAATTTTTAGTTTAGCTTCGGCGTCTTTTGGCTCGTTGCTAGAAGAATTGTTATCTATACTTTCAATTGAAGAAAGCTCTTGTTTTGTTGTGTTGTCCTCTAGTGTTTTATCAGACTTTTCTTCAAATAAATCTGAATTTAAAACAGCTTTCGATGCAGTCAAATGGTTTAAAAACTCCGTTTCATCTGTTTTAGTTTTTGCTGAAACATCTTCAAAATCTACAGTAATATCATGCAGTCGTAAGTTGTTTAACTTGATGTTTTCAGAAATACTATTTTGGTTAAATTCTTTAGTCGTTATAAAATCAAAAAGAACACTTCTGTCAGAGGTGTAAGCAGCAGTTACTTTTAGATTATGGTTATATTTAAAACTATTACTCAACTTTAAAGCTTTTAAATAAAGCGCTCGTGCCGATTGAAAATAAGGGTAATCGTCAATAATTTGTTTTAAATCAACGACATGCTCTTCTAAGAGTCTATTAGGGTTTTGTAATATGTAATGAAAAGTTTCGCTGTTCATATTACCAGTCTGCTAAAGAGGCATTAAAAATATCTTGGGTTAAACGTTCAAAAATTTCTTCAAAAGCGGTGTCTTTTTGAGCGCCAACTAATTGGCCGGTTCCTGCATAATCATAAAAGAAAGAAAAGTTTTTTTCAAAATCTGCATCTTCCTTTTTAGTATTAATGAAATTAACCTTAACCGAAATGGTTAATCTGTTTTGAGCAGCGGTACTATTGGCTTGCGCAGTTGTTGGTGATATACGGTATTCTGTAATTTCACCTTCATAAATTAAATCGCCACCAGAATTTACTAAACTTAAATTAGTTTGATTTTGAATAAGATCTTGTAATGCCAAAGTGAAATCTCTATCTAAACCAGGCTCTACAAGTAGTGCATTATTTTGAAAATAATTAACCTGAAATGTTTTTGCGTTACCAACATCTGCCCCAGTAAAAGAGTAGGCGCCACAACCAAGGACAGTTATGGATGTTAGTATTAAAAATATATATTTTAATTGTTTCATATATGAAGGTGTTTGGAAACACACATTTTTGATTTGCTTAAAGCTAAAATTACAAGTCAAACTGTTTTATTTTACGATATAATGTACGCTCGCTTATGCCTAATTCTTCAGCAGCAAGCTTTCTTTTGCCGTTATGCCTTTCTAAAGATTTTTTTATTAATTCCAGTTCTTTATCATGTAAAGATAAGGTTTCTTCTTCTTCAATTTCTTCAGCAAAATGATATTTGTCTTCTTTTGCTTTTTCGGCTGTTGTTTTTTCAGGAATAGATAAAACCTCTAAAGTGTCTTTGGATAAATCTTCGTACTCATATTCAGCTTGAGAATTTTCATCATCTTCACCATAAATTTTTTGTATTAAACTCTCATTATCTTTTTGAATATCCTTGGAGCTGCCATTTTTCATTAACTCCATGGTTAGCTTCTTTAGATCATTTAAATCGGCTTTCATGTCAAATAAAACCTTATACAGAATTTCGCGTTCACTGCTAAAATCACTTTCAGATTTAGATTTGTTTATAACAGCAGGTAAGTTAGAGCCTCCAGAAGGTAAATATTCACTTAATTTTTGAGCGGTAATTTGTCTGTTTTCCTCTAATACCGAAATTTGTTCGGCAACATTACGTAACTGTCTAATGTTACCATTAAAACGGTAATTTTGCAACATTTTAACAGCCTCGTCATCTAATTTAACGGTTGGCATTTTATATTTTAATGCAAAATCGCTTGCAAATTTTCTAAATAAAATATGTATGTCTTCCTTACGTTCTCGTAATGGTGGTAAATTAATTTCTATAGTGCTTAAACGATAGTACAAGTCTTCTCTAAACTTTTCTTTTTTAATGGCTTCAAACATGTTAACGTTTGTAGCAGCTACAATACGAACGTTTGTTTTTTGTACTTTGCTGGAACCTACTTTAATAAATTCACCATTTTCCAAAACACGTAATAAACGTACTTGTGTGGTTAGTGGTAATTCGCCTACTTCATCTAAAAAAATAGTACCACCATCTGCCACTTCAAAATAACCTTCTCGGGTTGCGGTAGCACCTGTAAAAGCCCCTTTTTCATGCCCGAAAAGTTCACTGTCTATAGTGCCTTCTGGTATGGCTCCACAGTTTACAGCAATATATTTGCCGTGTTTTCTGTGCGACAAGGAGTGTATAATTTTAGGAATACTTTCTTTACCAACACCACTTTCTCCTGTAACCAATACAGAAATGTCTGTAGGAGAAACCTGAATCGCTTTTTCTATAGCACGGTTTAGTCCTGTGCTATTCCCTATAATACCAAAACGTTGCTTAGTTGCTTGTATAGATTCCATATGTTTTTTAATTCTGAAGTCAAAACTTATAAAAGTTCTAACTATTTATTATTAATGCGATATCATTGGTAAATAAACCAATTAATTATTTGAAGAATAGCCTACAGCTTCTCCAATTAAAGTCGCTTTGGTGCAATCTGTAATTTTTACATTTACAAAATCGCCTACTTTATAATTCTCTTTAGGAAACACAGCTACAATATTATGCTCACTACGTCCAGACCATTGGTCTTCAGATTTTTTCGATTGCTTCTCAATTAATATTTCTATCGTTTTTCCTAAATGTTCACGAGTTCTAAACTCACTATGTTCTAATTGTAAAGCAATTATTTCACTAAGGCGTCTACTTTTAATTTCTTCTGGAATATCATCTTCCAACTTACGTTCGGCTAAAGTCCCTGGACGTTCAGAGTATGTAAACATGTAACCAAAGTTGTATTTTACATAGCGCATTAAACTTAAGGTGTCTTCGTGATCTTCTTCGGTTTCTGTAGGGAAACCAGCAATCATATCTTGACTAATGGCGCAGCCCGGAATAATTTTTTTAATGTTATCTATTAATGTAAAATACTCTTCACGGGTATGTAAACGATTCATTTCTTTAAGAATACGATTACTACCACTTTGCACTGGTAAATGAATGTGATTACAGATATTTTGATATTTCGCCATAGTTTTAATCACATCTATATGCATATCTTGCGGATTAGAGGTCGAAAAACGAATACGCATTTTAGGCTGTGCTTCTGCCACTAAACTTAATAATTTAGCAAAATCTACAGCAGTAGCTTTTTGCATATCGGTTGCTTTTACGAAATCTTTTTTAAGACCACCGCCATACCATAAATAACTGTCAACATTTTGACCTAATAAGGTAATTTCTTTAAACCCACGATTCCAAAGGTCGTTAACTTCTTCAATAATACTTTGTGGGTCACGACTACGTTCTCTTCCACGGGTAAAAGGTACCACGCAAAATGTACACATATTATCGCAGCCACGCGTTATACTTACGTAAGCTGTAACACCATTACTTTGTAAACGAACGGGCGAGATATCGCCATAAGTTTCATCTTTAGATAAAATGACATTAATAGCATCACGACCTTCGTTAACTTCTGCTAAAAGGTTAGGTAAATCTTTATAAGCGTCTGGTCCTACAACCAAATCGACTATTTTTTCCTCTTCTAAAAATTTACTTTTTAATCGTTCTGCCATACAGCCCAGAACTCCAACTTTCATTTTAGAGTTTATACGTTTAACTGCATTATATTTTTCAAGTCGTTTGCGTACCGTTTGTTCTGCCTTATCTCGAATAGAGCAGGTATTCACTAATACTAAATCTGCCTCTTCTAGCTTATTTGTTGTATTGTAACCTTCTTTATCTAATATGGAAGCCACAATCTCACTATCGCTAAAATTCATAGAACAACCGTAACTTTCAATAAAAAGTTTTTTAGTGTTTTCTTTTTTGGCTTCTAAAATCAGAGCGTCGCCTTGTTTGCTTTCATCTATTGTTTTTTCCATAGGATCGGTAAAAATCAAAATCATTTCAATTAGTATGCAAAGATAGAATTATTTTAAGATTATGACAATATGACAGTTGGTTAAAAAAACCTATTTAACATATTTTTTGGAGCATAAATTTTTTTTGATATACCTTTGCACTCACAAAAACTGTAAAATGGCGAAAAATTTAGTAATAGTAGAGTCACCTGCAAAAGCGAAAACGATAGAGAAATTTTTAGGTAAAGATTTTAAAGTCGAGTCCAGTTTTGGGCACATTGCAGATTTACCTTCTAAGGAATTAGGGGTTGATGTTGAAGGTGATTTTGATCCTAAATATGAAGTCTCTACAGATAAAAAAGCACTGGTTAAAAAATTAAAAGCACTTGCTAAAAAGGCAGAAACTGTTTGGTTAGCGAGTGATGAGGACCGTGAGGGAGAAGCAATTGCTTGGCACTTAGCGGAGTCTTTAGAACTTGATAAAGCCAAGACCAAACGTATAGTGTTTCATGAAATCACCAAATCGGCCATACAAAAAGCAGTAGAAAACCCGAGAACGATAGATTATGATTTAGTCGATGCACAACAGGCAAGACGCGTGCTAGATAGAATAGTAGGTTATGAATTATCTCCAGTATTGTGGCGTAAAGTTAAAGGTGGTTTATCTGCTGGACGTGTACAATCTGTTTCAGTACGTTTAATCGTAGAGCGTGAGCGCGAAATAAACGATTTTAAGCCAGAAGCATCATATAAAGTAGATGCAGAGTTTACAACTACCGAAGGAGTTTCGTTTAAAGCACGTTTGCCAAAAGCATTTTCAACCAAAAAAGAAGCGCAGGATTTTTTAAATAAAAATGCAGATGCTAAATTTAATGTTGGGGATTTAACACAAAAGCCAGCTAAGAAATCGCCTGCAGCTCCATTTACAACATCAACATTACAGCAAGAGGCATCTCGTAAATTATATTTTTCAGTAAGTAAAACTATGACTATGGCGCAACGTTTATACGAAGCCGGTTTAATTACTTATATGAGAACAGATAGTGTAAACTTATCTGATGAAGCTAGAAAAGGGGCAAAAAATGAAATTGTTTCAGCTTACGGAAAAGAATTTGCTCAAGAAAGAAATTATAAAGGGAAATCTAAAGGTGCTCAGGAAGCTCACGAAGCCATCCGTCCAACCGATTTTGCAACTCACTCGGTAAATATAGATAGAGATCAAGCTAGATTATATGATCTAATTTGGAAGCGTGCTATTGCATCGCAAATGAGTGACGCTAAACTAGAGCGTACTAATGTAAAAATTGATGCAAATACGCATAATGAAAACTTTACCGCTAATGGAGAGGTTATTAAGTTTGAGGGTTTCCTTAAAGTGTATTTAGAAGGTACCGATGATGAAGATTTAGAGCAAGAAGGTATGTTGCCTGCAATGAAAGTTGGTGAAACTTTACTTAATAAATATATTACGGCAACAGAGCGTTTTACTCGAGCTCCTTACAGATATACAGAAGCTTCTTTAGTTAAAAAATTAGAAGAGTTAGGTATTGGACGTCCGTCTACTTATGCGCCAACCATTTCTACTATTCAAAATAGAAATTATGTAGAAAAAGGAAGTGTCGATGGTGTAGAACGTGACTATACTCAATTAGTTCTTGAAGATGGTTCTGTAAAAGACAACACGCTAACAGAGAAAGTAGGGTCCGATAAAGGAAAATTAGTACCAACAGATATTGGTATGATTGTAACGGACTTTTTAGTGAATCATTTTGAAAGCATTTTAGATTATAATTTTACAGCTAAGGTAGAAGATGAATTTGATGATATTGCTGAAGGAAAACAAGATTGGAAAAAGATGATGAAGTCTTTTTACACTAAATTTCATCCTGTAGTGGAAGATGTTCGTGAAAATGCAGATCGTGAATCTGGAGAGCGTATTTTAGGTGAAGATCCAAAAACAGGAAAACAAGTAAGCGTAAGGTTAGGTAAGTTTGGACCAATGGTACAAATGGGTACGGTTGATGATGAAGAGAAGCCTACTTTTGCAAGTTTAGGACCAGACCAACAATTAGGAACCATAACCTATGAGGAAGCAATGGACTTATTTAAACTTCCAAAGGCTTTAGGTCAATACAAAGGTGAAGAGGTAGAAGTTAATAATGGTCGTTTTGGTCCATATGTAAAATATGGTAAGAAATTTATTTCATTAGCGCCAGGACAAGATCCCTTAAGTGTGGAAATGGACGATGCTATTGAGTTAATTAAAGAAAAAGAAATTGCAGATGCTCCTATATACGAATATAAAGGTCATGGTGTAACTAAAGGAAAAGGTCGTTTTGGTCCATTTATTAAATGGAACGATTTATTTATTAATGTAAATAAAAAGTATGACTGGGATAATTTAACCAATGCTGAAATTGAAGAGCTTATTGATGCTAAAATCCAAAAGGAAATAGATAAAGTTGTTCATAATTGGGAAGAAGAAGGTATTCGAGTTGAAAAAGCCCGCTGGGGTAGGCATAATATTCTAAAAGGTAAAACAAAGATTGAATTGCCAAAAACAGTAGATGCTGCTGCTTTGACTTTAGAAGAAGTAAAAGATATTATCGAAAAAAACGCACCAAAAAAGAAAACAAAAAAGTCGGCTGCTAAAAAGAAACCAGCCGCTAAGAAAAAAACAACTACAAAAAAGAAATAACTCGTAAGAATTTTTTACTTTCGAGGAAAGTATTTTTTCAATGAATTTTAGTTTCTTAACTCCTGTTTCAGAGGATGTTCTTATTTATAGGCAATTACTGTCGCCTCAAACGGTAGGCAAGAAACTACAAGTTCATACTAGTGAAGATGGTGTGCCTAGTTTATCTGGAGGGGAAATAGCCTTGTTAGGCGTCTTAGAAAATAGGAGAGATGCGTCAAAAAAAAACAATCGGCTAAATTTTGACGAAATTAGAAAGTCTTTTTACGCGCTTTTCCCAGGAAGCTGGAATACAACTTGTGTAGATTTAGGTGATTTAGAACCGGGTGAAACAGTCGAGGATACTTACTTCGCGCTAAAGGAAACAATTTCAATTTTATTAAGTCAAAAAGTAATTCCTATTGTTTTAGGTGGAAGTCAAGATCTAACCTATGCTAATTATAGGGCTTATGACGCTATTTTACCAATGGTAAATATTGTAAACGTAGATGCAAGATTCGATTTGGGGGAAGTATCGGAAGCTATTACCAGTAAAAGCTTTGTAGGTAAAATAATATTAGAAGAACCTTATAATTTATTTAACTATGCGACTTTAGGTTATCAAACCTATTTTAATTCTCAAGAAGAAATAGATTTAATGAAGAAGTTGTATTTTGAAGCCTACCGTCTAGGAGAAGTTTCTAAAGATATTACTTTGGTAGAACCAGTGTTAAGAGATGCGAATATTGTTTCTGTTGATATATCTTCTGTTGAGTCTTCTATTTTAAGTGAAAATCAAAAAATAAGTCCAAATGGTTTTAGTGGGAAAGAAATTTGCGCAATAGCTCGTTATTCAGGTATTAGTAATAAAGTGTCATCCTTTGGTATCTTTGATTTAAATACAACGGGGAACGAAAGTCAAACCGCAATGTTAACAGCTCAAATCCTTTGGTATTTTATTGAAGGTGTAAATGCTAGGATTATTGAAAGTGATTTTGTAGATGATAAAACCTATCAAAAGTATATTACTTTAGTCGATGATTTTGAGTTAATTTTTTATAAAAGTTTAAAATCTGGACGTTGGTGGATTGAAATTCCTTTTTTATCAAATGTTAACAATAAGTTAAAAAAACACACGTTATTACCTTGTGCAAAAAACGATTATGACATGGCAATCAACAATATAGTTCCAGAAAGATGGTATAAGGCGCATCAAAAAAATATATTGTAAATTAGCAAATCGTTAACATTTCCGAGCGATTTCGTTTAAATGCATAATTTTGTCGATTAAAAGATTGTTTTTTAAATAAAAAGTTGTTTTTGAAGAATAAAATAAATATGTTTACGCTCTTAAAAAATTAAGAAGCATATAATTTAACCTCGAGTTTTATAAGATTATGAAGAAATTTGTATTATTAACAGCAGTTTTAGCGCTATTAGTTAGTTGTGGGAAGTCTAACGACAAAGGACAATTAGTTGGTGTTAAAGGTAAAAAGTGGCATCCAGAAAAGCCTTATGGAATGACGTTAGTTCCAGGAGGTGCTTTTATTATGGGTAAAGCAGACGACGATTTAGCAGGTGTACAAGATGCTCCAGCTAAAACCGTAACTGTTCGTGCTTTTTACATGGATGAAACTGAAATCACAAATAGTGAGTACCGTCAGTTTGTTAACTGGGTAAGAGATTCTACAATTAGAACTGCCTTAGCAGAAATGGCTGATATAGAAGGTAAAACTCCTGGGTCAGGAGATATTGGAGAATTTGCATATAAAGATGCAGGTGATGATGATGATTTGACTCCATACGAGGAATACATGCGTGATAATTACGGAAATGATCAAAGAAAATTAAACAATGAGGTTGATTTAATTTTTGAGACAGGAGAATATCCTGATGTTCTATATGCAGAGGTTATGGATGGAATGTATATTCCTTTAGAAGAATCATATAATGGACAAAGAACTTGGGATGTTAAAAAATTCAAGTTTCAATACTCTTACATGGATATAGAGAAAGCTGCTCGTGATAAGAAATTATCTCGTAAGGATGTAATAATTAGAGAGGAAGTTGAGATTTATCCAGATACAACTGCTTGGATTAGAGATTTTTCATATTCTTATAATGAGCCAATGCACAATGATTATTTCTGGCATGATGCTTACGGTGCATACCCAGTAGTTGGTGTGTCTTGGAAGCAGGCTAAGGCTTTTTGCCAATGGAGAACTATGTATCATAATGCTTATAGAAAAGAGAAGAAAAGACATTTCGTGAATTCTTACCGTTTACCAAACGAAGCAGAATGGGAATATGCTGCTCGTGGAGGTCTTCAAGCAGCAACGTTCCCTTGGGGTGGACCTTATGCTAAAAACGATAGAGGTTGTTTTATGGCCAACTTTAAACCTTTAAGAGGAGATTATGCTGCAGATCAAGCTTTATACACAGTTGAAGCAGATGCATTTGAGCCTAATGATTTTAATCTTTATAATATGGCAGGTAATGTTTCAGAATGGGTTAACTCTTCTTACGATCCTGCTTCATACGAATTTGCTTCAACAATCAATCCTAATGTAAATGATCCTCGTAACGAACGTAAAGTTGTTCGTGGTGGTTCATGGAAAGACGTGGCTTATTTCTTACAAGTAAGTTCAAGAGATTACGAATATGCAGATTCTGCAAGGTCATTTATCGGTTTCAGAACTGTTCAAGATTACATGGGGACTGAAGTGACAGCAAATTCAGCTGGAAGACGATAATTTTAAATTAAATCTACTAATAATTAATAATTAACTTAACAACTAAAAAATTTAAACAATTATGGCAACATCAAGAGGTTACAAAAAAGCAATGGGATATGCATACGGTATCGGTGCAGCAGTAGTAATATTAGGAGCATTATTTAAATTAATGCACTGGCCTGGAGCATCTATCATGCTTATCGCAGGTTTAGGAACTGAAGCATTAATTTTCTTTTTATCGGCATTCGAACCAGTAGGAGAAGATTTAGATTGGTCTTTAGTATATCCTGAATTAGCTGGAGGACAAGCTAAAACTAAAAAATTAAAAGAAGAGCCTAAAGATGCAGAAGGCTTATTATCTAAAAAATTAGATAACTTATTAAAAGAGGCTAAAATCGATGGAGAATTAATGGCAAGTTTAGGAACTAGCATTAAAAACTTCGAAGGAGCTGCTAAAGGAATTTCTCCTACAGTAGATTCTATTGCAGCAACTAAAAAATATGGAGAAGAGATGACAGTAGCAGCAGCTCAAATGGAGTCTTTAAACTCTCTATATAAAGTACAAATGGAGTCTGCTTCTAAGCAAGCAGCTATAAATGCTGAAACTGTTGAAAATGCAGCTAAATTAAAAGAGCAAATGCAATCTTTAGCTTCTAACTTATCTTCATTAAATGGAGTATATGGTGGTATGCTATCTGCAATGAACAAAAAATAATTAGTTTACTAATTAATATTTATTAACTAAAAAAACTAATTAAATTATGGCAAGTGCTAATGAATCACCAAGGCAAAAGATGATTAACTTAATGTATTTAGTTCTAATAGCAATGTTAGCATTAAATATGTCTAAGGAAGTTCTTTCTGCTTTTGGTTTAATGGACGAAAAGTTCGAAAATGCGAATGAATTAATCGCAACTAATAATGAAAAGACTTTAGCTTCTTTAAAATTAAAGGCTGAAGAAAAACCTAAAGAGTTTGCTGTAGCAGCTAATAAAGCAGAACAAGTAACTCAGCTTTCAAATAAGTTTTATTTATATCTTGAAGGTGTAAAAAGAGACATTATTAAAGGTGGAGGTTTTGAAGTTGATCCTGAAACTGGACAGTTACCATTTGATCAAATGGACAAAGGAGACTATATTGATGAAAAATGGTTTTCTGGAGATCGTTTAAGTAAAGATGGTCAAGCTGTAATGGAAGCTATCAATAAGTATAAGGCTGATGTTAAAAAAGTAGTTGGAAATGATGTAAAGTATTCTAAAGCTTTAGAAAACTTTGAGAAAAAATTCAACACAGATAATATTAAAGCTAAAGATGGTGCTAACAAATTATGGTTAGATTATCACTTTAAAGGTTTCCCTGCAATTGCTTCTATCACAAAAATAACTGCTATGCAGAATGATGTGAAAACTACTGAGGCAAACATGTTTAACTTGTTTTTAGGTAATACTTTAGACGAGGCAGTATCTTTAAAAAATTACCAAGCTATTGTAATTGCTGATAAGTCTGCATTTTTTGCAGGTGAGAAATTCCAAGGTAAAGTAGTATTAGGTAAATATGCAGACGTAACTCCTACTAAATTAGTAGTTAACGGTCAGGAAATAGATTTATCTAAAGCTATTGACTCTACGGGTGCAGCACGTTTAGACTTTAATGTTGGTAACGTTGGAGAACAAAAAATAGATGGTGAATTTACATTCTTAGAAGATGGTAAACCATTACCAATTAAAATTGTAGGTAACTATGTAGTAGTACCAAGACCAAATTCAGCTACGATTTCTGCAGATAAGATGAATGTTGTTTATAGAGGTTTAGATAACCCAATGACTATTTCTTTCGCAGGTGTACCAGATAATAAAGTATCTGCATCAGGTGCTGGTTTATCTAAAGGTTCTGGAACTGGTAAATATGTAATGAGACCTCAATCTGGTAAAGAAGTAACTATTAATGTTAATGCTACTTTAGATGATGGTACTGCTGTTGCAGACAGACAAGTATTTAGAATTAAAGGTATTCCAAAACCAACAGGATCTATTAACGGTCAAACAGGTTCTGCTAACCTACCAAGAAACAATGTTTCTATTGGTAAAGTAGGTGCAGAGTTAGAAGACTTCGTTTTTGACTTAGATATTCAGGTAACTGAATTTAAAGTTAAAGTTGAAGGACAAGCAACTATTAACTGTTCTGGAAACCGTATGAGTTCAAGAGCTAAAGAGGCTTTACGTAAAGCTCCAAGAGGTTCTTCTGTAATGATTTTTGATATCAAATCTAAAATCCCAGGAAACTCTATTAAGTTACCTAACGTATCACCAGTAGTTGTTAATTTAACAAACTAAAATCAACCATCTGATTCTATCATTAAATAAAAAATTAAAACAGATGAATTTAAAATCATTATTAATTACAGCTTTTTTTACCGTATCATTTAGTGGATTTGCTCAGTCAAATTTATTAAATGCCAAAGATCCTTCGGAAATTGGGGTAAAGACAGCAGAGCAAATAGCTTTAGACAACGATCACCCTTTAGAATATGGATATGTTGGTGATAGAGATGTGTTATTTTCTCGAATGGTTTGGGAAAAAGTCGTTCTTGATGAGCGTGTTAATTTCCCATTATATTATCCAATCGATACAAACAATATTGGTAGTGATAGAAGAAGTCTTTTTGATGTATTATTTAAAAATTTTAAAGAAGGTAAAATAGAAAGTGCTTATTCTGACTCATACTTTACAGGTAAAAGATCTTTTAAAGAAGTTAGAGAAACTATGGTTGATGTAGATACATTAGATATAGGATACGAGCAATTTAACAGTGAAGGAAAAGTAGATCCAGAGTATATTGTTACTACTGAAATCCAATCTGCTAATATTTCAGCTTACTTTATTAAAGGATTATGGTATTTTGACAAGCGTCAAGGAGAATTAAAATATCGTTTACTTGGGATAGCTCCGGCTGCTCCAGACGTTAACTTTATAAATTCTGATGATGCTGCTAGTAAAGAACCAATTCCGATGTTTTGGGTATTTTATCCTGATGTTAGAGATATTTTACATGAGGCTAAAACTTTTAATACAAAGAATAGCGCAATGCCTTTTTCTTTTGACCATGTTTTAAATTCTAGACGATTTAATGGTGTGGCATATCAAGAAGAAAATGTATATGGCGATCGTAAAATTGAAAGTTATATTCCAGAAAATTCTTTAATGCAACTTTTAGAATCTGAACGTATCAAAGAAAAAATTAGAAATTTTGAATTAGATATGTGGCAATTTTAAGGTCACCTATAAATTATAAAACCCACTTTTTAGTGGGTTTTTTTATGCCTTTTATTTTTTGTTAATAGTTAAGTACGTTATAACTTTTTACATTACATAAAATAGTATTTAATCAATTACTATTTTATGTAATGTACATTTAAAACAAAAATCTGTTTACTGCTATTACTTTGATTTTAAAACTGATTAAATTAATTCTAAAGGTTTTGTTAACAAGATTCCCAAAAGTAATTTAAATCAGTTTTAAATGTGGTTTAAAGTTGTAGTTTGAACCACTCATATATGAGAAGTAATATTAGTTCTTACTCTAATAAGGTTTTAACCCATTTTCTTAATTTTATAGTAGTTCTTCTTCAGAAGGTAGAAGCTTAAGCTTAAAATCTTTTAAATCATAAAAAAAGGAGCTAGATTAAATCTAACTCCTTTTTATTTTACGTTCTAAATTTTTAATCTATATAATATGGTCCATTACCTCTAGTTTCTCCTTTAGAACCTAGGCTATTAAACTTCCAGCTAAAATTCAACATGAAATACTGTGTTAAAACAGTACTCTGTCTGTCTTCTAAATAATCTTGTGAAGCTTGTCTGGTTGCGTTTGTATTTTGGTTTAATAAGTCATAGACCTTTAGTGTCACTAATCCTTGATCTTTTAGCACAGCATAAGAGATTGAAGAATTCCAAAATAGAGCACTTTTTTGGAATCCATCGGCTATATTAGTGTTATAGGTATAATTTATATCATTTCGCCACTCAAATCTTTTTGGAAAAAAGGTTGCTGTTTCTATATTTAATCTATGAACAGTAAAATTAATATCTTCAAATGCATCAATATCATAAGTGTTATTTGTTAGACTTAATGTATATCTCGGCTTAATTTCAAACAACTTTAAATAGGAATATTCAAAACCAATATTAGGTGCATAGCTTATATTTTTACTGGAGTATTGAACGTCGTTATTAAAATTAACATTCTTATTAAAATTACCATAAATTCCACCTCTAAGACGGATTGATTGTAAACTATCAATTTTTATGGTTTTACTATAACTTCCTCCTGCATAACCATTATAATTTCCGTTTACGTTATCGTAGGTCGTAGTTCTTTTTAACGTTGTTGGGTCTACAAAGGTTCTTGGGACAATATTATTCTCAGTTAATGTTATTCCAGAGTATGTGTAAAAGCCCGAGCGTTCTTTCCAATCGTAAGCATTATACCCTAAATACATTCTGTGCGAGTTTGTAGGCTCTAAATCTGGATTACCAACAATCGTGTTTAATGGATTAGAAACATCATTAAAAGGTTGTAATTGAGTTAAATTGGGCGGATTATTATCTAAACCATAATTAAAGTATAAATTAGATTTTCTAGAAATGTTATAATTAAAATAATAATCTAATTCTATAGCTTCAAAATCTCTTTTGATATCTATTAACCTTAAATTGTCAACATTTTCTAAAGTTCTAAATACATAGTTTACCCCAAAGGTTGAATTAAATTTTTCACTCTTATATCTTATTGAGGCACCAGGACTATTTCTCGTATCTGTATATTCAAAATCCGTACTTAAATCTGGATTAAAGGTATTATTTAAGTTTCTATCGAATGTACTTTTTACATTTTCATCATTATTTTTTTGAAATCCATATTCTAAATTAAAATACCATTTATCTTTTACAAGTGGTATACTACCTGAAAGTTCTGTTTCATAATTATTAGATTTACGATCCTCATCTGTAAACTGATCTCTCACAACATCTGGGCTACTTCCAAAAAATAGTGTATTAGAGGTTAAAATATCCTCACCGTTAAATGATGAGATATCATTATTAATTTCAGCTTTAATATAAGCACCTTTTGCACCTATTTTTTTGGTTAGCTCCATTCTGTTTCTAAAAGATTTTGAAGCATTATCTACAAATGAACTAACTGTAGATTGGTTGGTTAAATTTCTGTTAGCGTCTAAACTAGATTGATTACTAGAATAGGTAGTTTGAGATGTAGAATAACTAAATGAAGGTCTGATATTTAAAAATAGTGTTGTGTCTATCTTAATTTCATAATCTAAATTGGCAACATGACTTTGTGTATCATTCTCGGAATTAGAATCTGTATTAGAAAAGAATGTACCGTCTGAAAGGAAAGTTTGTCTCTGTGAAGATGATGCATCTACAGAATTACTGTTAGAATAAAAATAATCTCCAGAAATGTCTCCTTTTTCTCCAACCTTATCTGCATAATTTGCTCCGGCATTTTTAGATGTTGTAATACCTTGACCACCTCCAAATGATCTACCATCAATTGTAAAAGTTCCATTACTGCTAAAGCTGCTACTGCCTCTTCCAAACATTTTAGAAATCTCCCCAAAACTAAATCCAGGCGAATTAATGTTATTTCCTCCTGCTAAAACACTTATGCGTTGGTCATTATCAAACCTATTAAATAAACCAGCAAATTCCCATCGTTTATCCGTGCCAGCACCAGCTGCTACACGTCCAAATACCCCTTTATTATTTTCTTCCTTAATGGTTAGGTTAATAGTTTTGTTTTGAGTGTCTCCATCTTCTCCAGCATAAGCTTCAGATTTTGTTTTGGTGTCTACAATCTGAACTTTTTCTATAATTTCTTTAGTTAGATTTTTAGTCGTTATGGTTGGGTCGTTACCAAAAAAGGGCTTCCCATTTACTAAAATCTTATTGACGTCTTTACCATTAATTTTTATTTTACCTTCGGAATCAATTTCAACACCAGGTAATTTTTTTAGTAAATCTTCCACAGTGGCATCTTTTTGTGTCTTAAAAGATTTCACATTAAACTCTAAAGTATCTTTTTTAATAGTAACTGGAGCGGCAGTTTTAATAACCACTTCGTCTAATGCATTACTAACTTCTAGGCTTATTTTACCTAATTCTACGATAGGATTAGTTAGATTAATTTTTTTCTTTAGTGTTTGGTAACCAACATAAGAAACAAATAAGTTCAATTCATTTAGTCCTGTTTTGTCTTCTAATACGAAGGAGCCATCTCGCTCTGTAATTGAATAGGTAACTAGAGTTGAATCTTGTAATGTTTCAACATGAACGGTTGCGGCTTCAAGTGGTAAATTCTCATCTGCAGAAAATAATGTACCTGAAATTTTAAATGCTTTGGATTGACCAAAAAGAGTTGTTGCAAACAACAAGGCTAAAATAAAAATGCTATTCTTCATAAAGGAAAGAAAATTGAGGTAAACAAGTACCTCTTTAATTGGTTTATTGCTAAAAACGCAAAACTATTTTGTTTAGTGTGAAAAACTGTTAAACAAAACTTAAAGATATGTTATATTAAAGGTCTAACGCCTACTGTGACAGTAGGCGTTAGGTTTTTTTTATTTAAATGAAAATTATTTTTTACGCATATATATGCTAATAGGTACGCCGCTAAAATCATAGATCTGTCTCATTTTATTTTCCAAGAAACGTTTGTAAGACTCCGATACATATTGTGGTAAGTTACAGAAAAATGCAAACTGAGGCTGCGGTGTTGGTAACTGCATAACATATTTGATTTTAACAAATTTACCTTTTAATGCAGGTGGTGGATAATTTTCAATTATAGGTAAAAGCGTGTCGTTTAACTCGCTGGTTTTAATTTTTTTACTACGGTTGTTATATACTTCTACAGCAGTTTCAATTGCTTTATAAATACGCTGCTTGGTTAAAGTAGACATAAAAACAATAGGCACGTCTGTAAAAGGTTCTAATTGCTTACGAATATGTTTTTCATATTCTACAGTGGTTTTATGGTCTTTTTCAACCAAATCCCATTTATTAACCAAAACAACAATGCCTTTACGGTTGCGTTGCGCTAACCAAAAAATATTTTGCACCTGCCCGTCAAAACTACGGGTAGCATCTACGACCAATAAACAAACATCTGCATGCTCAATAGCTCGAACACTTCGCATTACCGAGTAAAACTCTAAGTCTTCTTTAACTTTATTTTTTTTACGAATTCCCGCAGTATCTACTAAATTAAAGTCGAAACCAAATCGGTTGTACTTAGTATCAATTGCATCTCTGGTAGTTCCAGCTATATCGGTAACAATATAACGATCTTCTCCAATTAAGGCGTTTATAAAAGACGATTTTCCTGCATTTGGACGACCAACTACAGCAAAACGTGGTAACTCATCTTCAGCTTCCTTTTCTTCTAGCTCTGGTAAAGCTTCTACTAAGGCATCTAACAAATCTCCGGTACCACTACCATTTATACTTGCAATGGTAAAGTAATTACCAAGACCTAAACTGTAAAATTCAACTGCATCTTCTGCGCGTTTGCCATTGTCGACTTTATTAACCACCAAAAAAACAGGTTTGGTAACTTTTCTTAGTAAGCGGGCTACATCTTCATCCATTCCTGTCACGCCACTTTCTACATCGACCATAAAAATGATAGCATCTGCTTCATCTATAGCTAATTCAACTTGTTTATCTATTTCAGCTTCAAAAACGTCATCACTACCTTTAACATATCCGCCGGTATCAATTAAAGAAAATTCTTTACCATTCCAGTCACTTTTTCCATAATGACGGTCACGTGTTACACCGCTAACCGCATCTACTATGGCTTCACGACGTTGAATTAATCGGTTAAAAAAAGTGGATTTACCAACATTTGGTCTTCCTACAATAGCTACTATATTATTCATAAGTTTATATATTATCTGCATTACATCTCCTGTAAGCGCTTGCAAAGATAGTTTTTAGGATTGATATTGTACTATAATGCTTAAGTTTCTTTAAAATAGGAAGTTAAGCAAAAAAAAACTCTAAAATAAATTAGAGTTTTTTGGTTGGGTTGGTTAGAGGTAAAGTTTGTTAGTTTTCATAAAAACTAACTGTACCACTATCTTCATTAGAAACCACTAAAAGATCCTTTCCAGTAGGACTTTGTAATGCAGGAATAACTAATAAACCTTCTGGAGCTTCGTCTCCCGTATGTGATAAAATGGTTAAAAATTGTGGAGCAATTGGGTTTGTAACATCGTAAACCATAATCTGGTCTGTACGTTCTAAACCAACAAATAAGATATAACGTTGATTTCCTAAATTTAAAATCTCGACACTTTCAGGTTCCGCTCCTTTATCATCACTGCGTTTATCTTCATCATTAAATAGAGTAGAAGAGAAAGCTAATGTTTCGGTAGCAATACTGTTTCCACTATCGTGTAATAAATTCCCGTTGGCAGACCAAACACTAAACGAGCGTGCTCCATAGCTGTAAATCTGGTCCACATCTCCATCATTATCAGTATCTCCTAGAGTTGTTGTCGTTTTTAATCGACCTAAATTAATTTCATTTTGAAAATCTCCAGATAACGGATAAACTGTAGGATCTAAAGTTAAATCCTCAACACGAACCTCTTCACTAAACCCACTATAATCTCTAGAATCGCCTTCATTTGCAGAAAATATGTAATCTGTTCCGTTTATATTAGCATAAGCAATTGCATCTGGTTGGTAAATGCCTTTAACGTTCCAGTTTTTTAATTGTGCAACTAAATCTCTATCACTAGCATCTAAACTGTTTTCTGGTAAGTTGTAATCTTTAAACCCTAAAGGGTAAATCGCTTCTATGGTTTTGGTAGCTAAGTTTACTTTAGCCATTCCATTATTTTCTTGTAAGGAAACCCACGCAAACATAGAATTTTCTGAAACCGTGATATATTCTGGTTCTACGTCTTGAGCTAATGAAGCGTTTGGACCAAATACTCTAAAACCTTGAGCCTCTAAGTCTGACTGCTGGCTATTAAAAGCAGTAAAATCTAAAGTAGTGACTTGGTCTGTTTCTAAATCTATTATACTTATAGTTCCTAAAGGATCTATAGTATAATCATCATTTGGCTCTCCTTCATTTGCAGAAATAAGTAGCTTCCCGTCTTTAGAAAAAGTTACCATATCTGGTAAAGCACCAACGGTATAGTTGTTAATTAGAGTATTATCCGCAGTATTATAAACTAAAATTTTTCCTGGATTTTGTTTTACAACAGCTTCTACAGCAACAGCCAGTTTGCCATTATAAATAGCTACACTGTTTGGAGCTCCAAAAGCCGATAAGTTTATAGGAGTTTCTTCAACAGGAGCTTCAATATTTGTAATGGTGTAGTTTGAAATTTGATTGCTTTCAACATTTACAACATATAATTTATTAGTTGTTGGATCGAATGCTGAAATTTCTGAAGCACCTTCGCCACCAACATTTATGGTCGATTTGTAATTGAAATTAACAGATGTATTTACCGGAGATTGATCTGGTATGGCAACAGTATCGTCATCATTTTGACAATTGAAGAGTACACCTAAAGTTAATGTTAAGGCAATTTTACTAAAATGTTTCATTTTTGGTTTTTTAAGTTATTTAGAACTCCAAAAATGAACTTTGTATGTGAAGTAAAAGTTAACTAAAAATTATATAACCTTTACTAAATGGTTTAGTTATTGTAACCAAACCGTTTTAATTGTCTTTCATTACTACGCCAGTTTTTATTCACTTTAACGTATAATTCTAAATGCACTTGTTTGCCGAAGAATTTTTCTAAATCAAGTCTAGCTTCAACACCAACACGTTTTATAGCTTCACCTTTATGGCCTATAATGATGCCTTTTTGTGTTTCTCTTTCTACCATTATTACCGCACGCATACGGATAATGTTTTCTTCTTCAAAAAATTCTTCTGTATCGACTTCTACTGCATAAGGGATTTCTTTTTTGTAATGCATTAAAATTTTCTCACGAATTTTTTCATTTACAAAAAAGCGTTCTGGTTTATCTGTAAGCTGGTCTTTAGGATAAAAAGCTGGGGACTCTGGTAATAACTCGATAATTTTATCGAACACTTCTTTAACGTTAAAACCTTCTAAAGCAGAAATTGGATAAATTAATGCATTTGGAACTTTCTCTGCCCAAAGTTGAACTTGAGTTACTAATTCTTCTTGATTTGATTTGTCTATTTTATTTAAAAGTAATAAAACGGGTATTTTAGAATTTACTATTTTTTTGAAGAATGCCTCATCTTTTAATTCTTTTTCTCCAATCTCTACCATATAAATTAATAAGTCTGCATCTTCAAATGCCGACTTTACAAAATCCATCATAGAGGCTTGTAACTCGTAAGCGGGTTTTATAATTCCTGGAGTATCGCTTAAAATTACCTGAAAATCTTCACCATTTACAATACCAAGAATACGATGTCTTGTGGTTTGTGCTTTAGAGGTAATAATGGAAAGTTTTTCACCTACAAAAGCATTCATTAAAGTGGATTTTCCCACATTAGGGTTACCAATAATATTTACAAAACCTGCTTTATGACTCATAATTCTAATATTTAATAGGTTGCAAAGTTACGACCTTGGTTTGTTTATTCCTCTATCGTACATCACAATACTTCCTGCAACCGCAACATTTAAGCTTAATTGTGATTTAAATTTAATTAAAAAATGCGATTTTTCTATGGCTAGACTAGACAATCCGTGATCTTCAGCCCCTAAAAGATAGACACAGCGTCTGGGATGATGAAAAGTTTCTAAAGATTCTGCCTGTTCTGTTAACTCTACACCAACTATACGTGCCCCTTTTGGGATGTTATTTAAAAACTCTTCAACTGTATCATAATGAAAATAAGGCATAGATTTTACAGCGTTATGTGTGTCGCAAGCTTGTTTTGCATATCTGTTTCCAATAGTAAATATAAAACTGGCACCTAAATTTTGAGCGCTTCGCCATAAAACACCTAAGTTTTCCGGAGTTTTTCCATTTTGAATACCTATTCCAAAATATTCGTTTTCGAAATTATCTATCATTTTACAAAAATATATTATTAATTGAATAAGTTCCTTGGCATATGGCAGGTTTTCGTTTGAATTTTTTAAATTACAATGATAGAAACTTTTAACGAATTGAAATTTATATGAGTACTGAAACTGAAAACTACTGGTCTAACAGATATACCGAAAATGAGACCGGTTGGGATATTGGTTATGTGTCTACACCATTAAAAACCTATTTTGATCAGTTAGAACATAAAACGTTAAAGATTTTAATTCCTGGAGCAGGAAATGCTTACGAAGCAGAATATGTTTTTAAGCAAGGTTTTAAAAACGTTTTTGTGTTAGATATTTCTGAGATTCCGCTTAATGATTTTAAAAAAAGAAATCCAGATTTTCCTGAAGCACAACTTATACACGAAGATTTTTTTGAACATAAAGCAACTTATGATTTGATTATTGAACAAACCTTTTTCTGTTCATTTCCACCATTAAAGAAATCTCGAGCATCTTACGCCAAACAAATGTTTAATCTTTTAAATCCGAAAGGAAAATTAGTTGGTTTATGGTTTAATTTCCCGTTAACCAACAGTCTAGAAAAACGCCCTTTTGGAGGAGATAAAAACGAATATTTAAGTTATTTTAAGACTTATTTTAAGGTGAAGACGTTTGAACTGTGTTATAATTCTATTCCAGAAAGAAAAGGGAAAGAGTTTTTTGGAGTATTAAATAAAAAATAAAAAAAGGCTAAAACAATCGTTTTAGCCTTTAGTGGTTTGGTTAATTAATTAAACTATTTCTTTAGAAACTTAATAGTTTGATTACTTTGATTTGATTTTAAGCTTAAGAAATACATGCCATTGGATAAGCCAGATACATTTAGATTTAAATCATTTTTGGAATTAATTGATTTTGAAAAAATACGTTGACCTAACATATTTGTAATGTATAATTGAGTTGGTAGTTTTCCATTTTCAGTTCTAATAAATAGTTCGTCTTTAACTGGGTTTGGAAAAACATTAAAATTTTGACTCAATTCATTTTCTTCTACACTTAGCGTATTTTGTGTTCCAAATTGATAAGCACCTTGAATACCCGTAAAATCTCCTGTTAAAGTCACATGATTACCAAAAGCACCAACGGTTAATGGTACAATATCTACAGCAGGTAAAATGCTTTGAGGTCCAGAATTAGAATCTCTTATAGCAAATAAATCGGCTCTAGTTTCGGTGCCTCCAGCATTGGCAACAGCAGTTTCCCATCCAGCAATTTCAGCTTCTGTAAAGTAAAAAGTAATGGTGTTATTTCCACTTGTTGTTGCGTTGTCTGAAACTATATAGAATGATTTATCCATGACCAAAGATTGGGCAGACCCACCATTATAAATTTGTGCACTTGTACCAGCTCTGGTAAGTGTTGTAGTTACACAGCCATAATCAAACCCAGAGTTGTTACTTAAAGTAGACATTACATGTCCTGAAACGGCATCAAATAGATGTATAGTACCAGAGTTTGTTAAACTTGTAGTTGTAGAATTACCTGTATTTACAGTGGTTTGTATATTTGCGTTACCTTGAGCAGTTACGCTTAAGTTATCTATAGCAGCACCGTAACCCCAGTTTGTAGTATCTGTATAGAAAAAAGAAATTAAAACATTGTTTTGTCCTGCGTAAGCCGATAAATCTACAGCATGACTAGTCCACCCTGTAACAGGTAGTTCTCCACCTACAGTGGTCCAGGTTGCTCCATTATCTGTAGAAGCCTGAACAAATAAATCGTTGTTATACGTACCATTATCATCTTCATAGTTATAATCAAAATTTAAACTTGCACCAATGTAGTTTGTGAAATCAAACGTGGAAGTTATAGCAATACGTTCAGAACTCATATCACAATTACAATTATCGTCATTTACATACACAAAATTTGTAGCGTTTCCAGAAGCATCAAAATATTGTGAAGATGCAGTTGTAGCATTGCCTATGGCAAAATCATCTCCAGTAGCAGCACCACTAGTTACTGTAAAAGCAGATAAATCACCTTCAAAATCATTACTAAATAAAGTAAATGTTGTATTGTTTGGTGTGTAATCATCATCAATTATAGTAAGGTTGTAAGTCGATTGAGTTCCTAATTGAGCGTCTCCACCATTAGCATTAAGAGCTAAAGAAATTTCAATGGTTTCATTACCTTCAACAAATGAGTCATTATAAACTCTTAAAGTAACGTTTTGATTTGTTCCATCGTTAGCTAAAAAGGTCACAGCATTACTTAATAATTCAAAGTCTTCATTATTTGTAGCTGTGCCACCAGTAACACTTAATGTAACATCGGCATTTTGCGAAGCAGGTTGAGCAATTCTAATTTCTAAAGTGATATCTTGAAAACTACAATCAGTACTTTCGTTAATAGGCTGAGAATAGCTTACGGCATTTACATATGGCGCGTCTGGGTTATTATCGTCAACACCACAATTTGGCATATTTGCACCTATTGCTGCAATTAATTGATCACTTCTTCCATAAGAACCATTATCACAACCACCTGTATTATGAATAGCAACTACTAAATGGTCTGCAAATCTAATTACAGGAGATCCTGAACTTCCGCCTTCAGTATCGGCTTGGTATTCTACTCTTGAGCCTGGAGCGCCAGTACCTGCACTAGATATTCTTGCAAACCCATTTGGATCTGGATCAACATCAGAAACTACTGCAATTTCTTTGCGTCGTCCTCCTGGATGCTGTGGAATATAAATACGCTCTCCTGTAGTTACAGGAACAGATGATAAACTTAAATAGCCGTAAGTTGGTACAGGATTAACTGGTAAGGTTACTAAAGTAAAGTCTAAAGTTGCGTCTGTTTGCACAAATGCTGCAGAAGTAGCCACTAGGTCAGATGCTTCATCTACAGTTCCCGTGCAAGAATTGTACTGAAAATTAAATAAAAAGTCAGTGTTGTTTGCATCAGCTGCGCTTCCAATACAGTGGTTATTTGTCATGACACTTCCATCACAACCTAATAACCAACCGGTACATAAACCGCCACCGCCAATTAATAAACGGCAAACAGCTTCTGCTTTTCGTCCCATCTCTGTTCCATCATAACAAACAATAGCTTCTTTATCGTCTGCACTACAAATACTTTGCTGGTATAAGGCATTATCTAATTTTTCAAAAGCCGCATTAATTTTTTCTGGAGTATGACCGTAGGCTACTCTGTCTATATTAAATCCATAGTTTGATGATGTATTAGAAGTTTTAAACAATTGTAAAACTATGGTGTCTCCCCATAACGTTCCAGTCCAAAATTCACTAATCATTTCTTGGTTAGCACCAACAATTTTTCCTTTTTCAGAATAGATATATTCTTCTTTAGTTGTTGGGTTATATATTTTTAGGAAATCTCCTTTTGCTAAATCAAAATCGGTAATATGTAGTTTGATGTAGGCAGAACCTTTGTTGGTGAAGGTTTTAGAGAATACTTTACCAGACGATTTCTTAATATAATCTTTAGTGACAGAAATATTAATAGCAAATTCATCTGCAATCTGTAAGCGTTTTTGTCCATTTTGTGAGATGGCTAAATGCACTGAAAAAGCAATTAAACAAGTAAAAAGTAATTTTAGTTTCATAAATTAATAGGTTTGGGATTTATTAAAATTTTGTTAAAAATAACTAAAAAGATGAATAAAAAAAAACCGAAACACATGTTTCGGTTTTTATAATTGCTTAGCAATCAATACTAGTTACTTATCCATTTAGAATAACCACCATCTAAATCATAAATTTTAGTAAACCCTAAATCTTTCATTTTTTTAGCACACTTAGCACTTCGTCCACCTTTTTGACAAAACAAAATCACAGGTTTAGACTTATCTAATTCCAATACTTTTGTGTCAAAATCTTCATCAAAAAAATCTATATTTTGTGCGTCGTATATAGAACCCGCTATAAATTCTTCTTTAGTTCTAACATCTAACAGTTGTACATTATCTCTTTTTAGAATTACTTCTACCTCATCTTGCGAGACCAAGTGAATTTCACCTTTAGATAGATTCGAACAAGAAATTAAAGTAATGCAAATAACAGAATAGATATAATATTTCATTTTAAACTGTCGTTTTACCTTTCCATTCCATAAAACCACCTAATAGATTGTAAGTGTTTTTAAATCCAATCTGATTCATTACAGCACATGCCTGAGCACTTCTGGCTCCGGAGCGACAATACACAAAATAGGTTTTTGTTTTATCTAAAGTCTCCACATCGTCTATAAAACCTTGTCCTTTATGTATATCTATATTTTTGGCATTAGGAATAAACCCTTCATTTACTTCATCTTCAGTTCTTACATCTAAAATAACTGCATTTTCTGTGTTGTTTAACTTTTCAGCCCACTCGTTTTGACTTAAATCCATCGTGATATTTTTATTTCATTTTTAATGATTGCAAAAATACATTAATTATACCAAAATGTTAAAAAACATACAATTTTGATTTTTTCTTTCGAAAAAATTTGAAAACCGAACCAATCGTCAGTATATTTGTCACTAACTATGAAGAACATTTTTTTAAATAACTGGTGGTGGAACTTTCGAAACTAACGATTCGTGAGTAAAACCATTGTATACTATATATAAGGCTTATCTTTCACGATAAGCCTTTTTTGTTTTACAATTTAAAAAGAAATAAAGGTTCTATATTTAAAACTAATCTGAAATAAAATCAGAGAAAATGAAAACATTTCAATTAAAAACACATTTTAAAAAAATACTTGCAGACACCATTACGCCAGTAAGTATCTATTTAAAAATACGCGATAAATTTCCTAATAGTATATTATTAGAAAGTAGCGATTATCATGCTAACGATAATAGTTTCTCTTATATATGCTTTAACCCGATAGCGACTATTAAAGTGGAAAACGAAGAGGTTACTCAAAATTTCCCAGATCATAGTACAACTACGGTAAGTGCAGACAATGTTACAGCGCAAATTCAGGAGTTTACCCAGCGTTTTAAAGCAGATGATAGTCAGGATTTTAAATTTATAAATAATGGTATTTTTGGCTATACCGCTTATGATGCTGTAAGATATTTTGAAGATATCTCTATCTCAAAAAAAGCCAACTCTATTACAATTCCAGACATGCAATATGCGGTTTATCAAAACATTATTGCCATTAATCACTTTAAAAATGAAGCCTATATTTTTTCTCATACCTATCAAGGAGAAAGTAATGTAGAAGAGGTCTTTCAACTTATTAAATCTAAAAACTTTGCCACTTATAATTTTGAAACTAGTGCAGAGATTCAATCTAATTTAAGTGATGCCGAGTATAAATCTCATGTAGAACAAGCTAAAAAACATTGTGCACGTGGCGATGTATTTCAATTGGTGTTGTCGAAAAAATTTAGTCAAGAATTTAAAGGTGACGAGTTTAACGTGTATCGCGCTTTAAGAAGTATTAATCCATCGCCGTATTTGTTTTATTTCGATTATGGCAATTTTAAGATTTTTGGAAGTTCGCCTGAAGCGCAATTGGTCGTTAGTAAAGGTATTGCCGAAATTCATCCCATTGCAGGAACCTTTAAACGAACAGGAAACGATGAAAAAGATGCTGAGCTTGCTAAAAAATTAGCCTCAGACCAAAAAGAAAATGCAGAACACGTCATGTTGGTGGATTTAGCACGAAACGATTTAAGTCGTCATGGCAGCAATGTCAAGGTAGAAACCTATCGCGAAGCGCAATTTTTCTCTCATGTCATCCATTTGGTAAGTAAAGTAACAGGAAAAGTACATGCAAACACACCAACTATGCAGGTCGTGGCAGATACCTTTCCAGCGGGTACCTTAAGTGGAGCGCCAAAACATAAAGCTATGCAGCTTATAGAAAAGTATGAAAAAACAAATCGCGCATTTTATGGTGGAGCTATAGGGTTTATGGATTTTAAAGGTAATTACAATCATGCTATAATGATTAGAACATTTTTAAGTAAAGACCACCAGTTACATTGGCAGGCAGGAGCAGGTATTGTCTCAAAATCCAGTCCGGAAAGTGAGTTACAAGAAGTCTATAACAAATTAGGCGCATTAACTAAAGCTATAGATTTAGCAAAAGATATTTAAATTTATGGCGTTACCACAAGGGTCAGGCTTCCGGCTATATCTTTTTTAGGTTTACCCCATAAAAAAGGATACCGCCTTAATCCTTAACGCAAGTTTTAAGTTTAAAAGTAAAAAAGTTTGTCACTTCGAGTGAATTCGACGATAGGAGAATTCGTATCGAGAAGTAATCAAAAGCATAATAATTTAGATAAAATAATAGTTTTCTTTCCTTAGGAAAGTGTTAGATATAGAAAAAATGACAAAAGTATTAGTTATAGATAATTACGATAGTTTTACCTACAATTTAGTCCATTATTTGGAAGATTTAGATTGTGAAGTAACCGTAATAAGAAACGATAAATTAACTTTAGACGAAGTGGACACTTACCAAAAAATCCTACTATCGCCAGGACCAGGTATTCCTGACGAAGCAGGACTTTTAAAAGCCATTATTAAACAATATGCCTCTACAAAAAGTATCTTAGGTATTTGTTTAGGGCAACAAGCTATTGGTGAAGTTTTTGGAGGGACACTCATAAACTTGGAAGAAGTATATCATGGTGTGGCCACATCAACCGAAGTGATTGTTGAGGATGAAATCTTATTCAAAAACATGGATAAAACTATTGAAGTTGGACGTTACCATTCTTGGGTTGTGCATCCAGATTTACCAGAAGAATTAGAGGCTACTTCAATAGACAGTAATGGGCAAATCATGTCTTTACGTCATAAAATTTATGATGTACGTGGCGTTCAATACCATCCAGAAAGTGTTTTAACCCCAAATGGAAAACAAATTTTAGAGAATTGGGTAAACAGTTAATGTAAAAATTTGAAAATGTGCTATTGCAAGAATGTCTTTCTAAAAATTAATAATAAACCAATTTAAAGTAATTGTTATTATGAAATAAGTAAGAGTTCAAATTAATTAAAAAGCCAAAGACATACTGCCAAAAGCTAACAGCAAAATAATGAAACAGATATTAAATAGACTTATAAATCAAGAAAGTATTTCGGCAGAAGAAGCCAGAAATGTCTTAGTTAATATTTCAGAAGGACAATATAATCAAAGTCAGATAGCCTCATTTTTAACCGTTTACATGATGCGTAACATTACCTTGGAGGAACTTCAGGGTTTTAGAGATGCGCTTTTAGACCTGTGTATCCCTGTAGATATTTCAGAGTTTAACGCAATCGATTTATGTGGTACAGGAGGCGATGGAAAAGATACCTTTAATATATCAACCTTAGCCTCGTTTATTACGGCAGGTGCAGGTGTAAAAGTTGCAAAACATGGTAATTATGGAGTGTCGTCAGCATCAGGGTCATCAAACGTTATGGAAGCTTTAGGTGTAAAATTCACTAATAATATAGATGTTTTAAAGAACACTATAGATAAAGCTGGTATTTGTGTCATGCATGCACCACTTTTTCACCCAGCTATGAAAAATGTGGCGCCAATCCGAAGAGAACTTGGTGTAAAAACATTTTTTAATATGTTGGGACCTATGGTAAATCCTGCATTTCCAAAAAATCAAATGGTTGGTGTTTTTAATTTAGAATTACAACGTTTGTATGGGTATTTGTACCAGAATACAGATAAAAATTACAGTATTGTTCACGCTTTAGATGGTTATGATGAAATCTCATTAACCGGAAAAACTAAAATTATTACCAATAGTTCTGAAGTTATGTTAGAACCTTCAGACTTAGGTTTAAAACAAATACAACAATCCGACATATTTGGAGGAGATTCTGTAGAATCTTCAGCAAACATATTTAAAAACATTATTTCAGGGCAAGGTACAGAAGCGCAGAATAATGTGGTGTGTGCTAATGCTGGTTTAGCTATTGCAACTGTAAACAACATTTCACATAAAGATGGTTTTGAATTAGCTAAACAAAGTTTAGAAAGTGGAAGAGCAAAACAGAGTTTAGAAAAATTAATAGAATTAAGTAAATAAGTAGTCGGCAGTAAACAGTACACAGTTAGCGGTCAAATTGCAACTGAGTGCTGAAGACTGAAGACTGAAGACTGAATCATGGATATATTAACAAAAATAGTAAACGATAAACGCATAGAAGTTAATTTGCGCAAGGCGTTAATTCCAACCAAACAATTGGAGCAATCCATTTTATTTGAGCGTGAAACTGTATCGTTAGCCCAAAACTTAAGAGAAAGTGATACTGGAATTATTGCAGAGCATAAACGTAGGTCGCCATCAAAGCAAGTTATTAATCATAATTTAAATGTTTTTGATGTGGCTAAAGGTTATGAAAAAGCAGGAGTAAGTGGAATGTCTGTTTTGACCGATGGAAAATACTTTGGCGGAAGTTTAGACGATTTACTTACCGCAAGAGCCAGTTGTAACTTACCTTTGTTGCGTAAGGAGTTTATAATAGACACCTATCAGATTCTAGAGGCGAAAGCTTATGGTGCTGACGTTATTTTATTAATTGCAGCAATTTTAACAAAAGAAGAAATTAAAACATTTTCAGAATTTGCAAAAAGTTTAAAATTAGATGTTCTTTTAGAAGTTCATAATTTAGAAGAATTGCAAAAATCGATTATGCCAAGTTTGGATATGTTAGGTGTAAATAATAGAAATTTAAAAACTTTTGAAGTGAGCTTAGATACCAGCAAACAAATAAGTGAGCATATACCAAGCGACTTTGTAAAGGTGTCTGAAAGTGGTATTAGCAGTATTGAAGCAATTAAGACTTTACAACCATTTGGGTATAAAGGATTTTTAATTGGAGAAAATTTTATGAAAACCGATAATGCAGGACAAAGTGCTTCAGATTTTATTTCTGAATTAAGTAAATAGTCCTTTGTAGGTAGTTGGCAGTATTCAGTAAAAATTACCAGGTTAAAATCATTTAAAACCTATAACAAAACGAAAAGACCTTAAATAATAAAAACTATGAAACTAAAAGTATGCGGAATGAAACAAGAGAACAACATCTTAGATGTTGCAGATCTTCAACCAAATTATATGGGCTTCATTTTTTATGAAAAGTCACCAAGAAATTTTAACGATGAAATTCCAGAGTTGCCAGATGGCATTCAAAAAATAGGTGTATTTGTAAATGCCACTTTAAACTTTGTGGTTTCAAAAATTGAACAACATCAATTACAAGGCGTTCAGTTACATGGCGACGAATCTCCAGAATTCTGCGAGCAGTTAAAAGCATACGATGTTTTAGTGATTAAGGTGTTTTCAATGAAAAATCAATTCGATTTTAAAGTGGTAGAACCATATCAGGAATTTTGTGATTATTTCTTATTTGACACTAAAGGAAAAGAACCAGGTGGAAATGGCTATACCTTTAATTGGAATTTATTAAAGAAATACAATTTAAAAACACCATACTTTTTAAGCGGAGGTTTAGGTATGGAAAACATGGACGATTTATTATTATTTCTAAAACGCCCAGAATCTAGATTGTGTTGTACTTTAGATATAAACAGTAAATTCGAATCTGTCCCTGGATTTAAAGACATTACAAAAGTGAAGGCATTTAAAAACATGTTAATTAAAAACGGTTATCAAAACCATGACTTATAATATAAACGATAAAGGCTATTATGGCGAGTTTGGCGGGGCTTATATTCCAGAAATGCTCTATCCAAATGTAGAAGAACTTCGTCAGAATTACTTAAAGATTATGGCAGAGCCTTCTTTTAAAGAAGAATTTGATCAATTATTAAAAGATTATGTCGGTCGCCCGTCACCTTTATATTTCGCCAAACGCTTAAGCGAAAAATACAACACGAAAATCTACTTAAAACGGGAAGATTTAAATCATACCGGAGCACATAAGGTCAATAATACCATCGGTCAAATACTAATGGCACAGCGCTTAGGTAAAACCCGAATTATAGCTGAAACTGGTGCAGGACAACATGGTGTTGCCACAGCAACTGTTTGTGCGCTTATGGGTATGGAGTGTATTGTGTATATGGGAGAAATTGATATTGCCAGACAAGCTCCTAATGTGGCGCGTATGAAAATGCTTGGCGCTAAAGTAGTGCCTGCAACCTCAGGTAGTAAAACGTTAAAAGATGCTACTAATGAGGCTATTAGAGATTGGATTAATAACCCGGTAGATACACATTATATTATTGGTAGCGTTGTAGGACCGCATCCATATCCAGATATGGTAGCGCGTTTTCAGGCGGTAGTTTCCGAAGAAATTAAATGGCAATTAAAAGAAAAAGAAGGTACAGAAAAGCCGGATTATGTTATTGCTTGTGTGGGTGGCGGTAGTAATGCAGCAGGTGCCTATTATCATTATTTGGAAGATACCGATGTAAAACTTATTGCAGTAGAAGCTGCAGGTAAAGGAGTTCATTCTGGAGAAAGTGCTGCTACATCTGTTTTAGGTAAAGAAGGTATTATTCACGGAAGTAAAACCTTATTAATGCAAACCAAAGACGGACAAATTACAGAACCATATTCTATTTCGGCAGGGTTGGATTATCCTGGAGTTGGTCCTATGCATGCTCATTTATACAAAACTGGTCGTGCAGAATTTGTGGCAATAACAGATGATGAAGCGATGAGTTCTGGGTTGGAATTAAGTGCATTAGAAGGCATTATTCCAGCTATAGAAACCTCACATTCTTTAGCCGTTTTTGAACAAAAGACATTTAAACCAGACGATATTGTTATTGTTAATTTATCTGGTCGTGGCGATAAAGATTTACAGAATTATATTGATTATTTCAAATTATAGCGTCATGCTGAACTTGTTTCAGCATCTCAACAAATTATGAAATCAAATGAAACATATCGTTTTATCAAGCCATTTCATGAGAAAAGCTTTTAAAATTTGGCTTAAAGATTGGACATTAAATTTAGTAAAAGAGAAGACTGCAAATTTAGAAACTAAAATACTTAATAAGAACCTGAAACAAGTTCAGGTTGACGAAAATTGAAAAAACGTTAATCTCAACTTGTTTATTCAGTATTAAATAAAACTAAAATAGATTCCTAATCTTGTTTTTTAAGACAGGAACAACAAATAAAATGAACAGAATTAACCAAAAATTACAAGAAAACAAAAAACTATTATCCATATATTTTTCTGCAGGTTATCCAAACTTGGATGATACAGTTTCCATTATAGAAAACCTAGAAAAAAATGGTGTAGATATGATAGAAATTGGCTTGCCATTTAGCGATCCTTTGGCAGACGGACCAACCATTCAAGAAAGTTCTACAGCAGCATTAAAAAATGGTATGACAACCGAAGTTTTGTTTGATCAATTAAAAGATATTAGAAAAACGGTTACAATTCCATTAATCATTATGGGCTATTTTAACCCAATGTTACAATATGGCGTTGAAGCTTTTTGTAAAAAATGTCAGGAGATTGGTGTAGACGGATTAATTATTCCGGATTTACCGGTAGATGTGTATAATGAACAATACAAAGCTACTTTTGAAAAATATGGATTAATTAACGTGTTTTTAATTACGCCACAAACCAGCAATGAGCGTATTCATTTTATAGATTCCATTTCAAATGGCTTTATTTATATGGTAAGTAGTGCAAGTGTAACAGGTAGTGGTTCTGGTTTTGGTAACGAGCAAACCGATTATTTTAAGCGTATAGCAGAATTAAATTTAAATAACCCGCAAATTGTAGGTTTTGGTATTAAGGATCACGATACATTTACTCAGGCCACTAAACATGCTAAAGGCGCAATTATAGGTTCCGCTTTTATTAAACACTTAACACAGCATGGAGCAATTAAAATAGATGCATTTACAAAATCTATTCTAAAGGCTTAACAAAGTTTAACAGATAAGGTGCTGATTTTAAGATGGTTTTCTGATAATTCTATAAGTTTATTTGTAATTTAGAGTAAACAATAAAAAGAAAAATTATGGGAACTATAAAAGATAATAAAAAGTTTAAAACGAAAGTAGAACAAACCAATCCAACCAACCCTACAGCAAACGTTAACCAAGAAACAAACAAATTTGATATAGATAAGGCAACTATAAAAAAGCAGCAAAATAAAAGCTAATCTTTTTTTGCCTCAATCTAGAAAAAGCCTAAATTATTAAGTAATTTAGGCTTTTTTATATAAAAAATATGGCTTTAAATATTGTTTTAATAGAACCTGAAATTCCAAACAATACCGGAAACATAGGAAGACTGGCATTGGCTTCTGGAAGCAATCTTCATTTGGTGAAACCTTTCGGTTTCGAATTAAGCGATAAACGTTTAAAACGTGCAGGTTTAGATTACTGGCAACATCTTAATGTCATTTATTACGAAAACACCGAAGCGTTTTTTGCTAAAAATAAAGATGAAAAAATGGTATTTCTTTCCAGTCACGGGACAAAGCACCACTGGGATATTCAATATGAAGATGATTTGTTCTTAATATTTGGAAAAGAATCTGTGGGACTACCAAAAGAACTCATTCAAAGTCAATCCGAACATTTATTTAAAATTCCATTATATAGTAAAGAAATTAGAAGTTTAAATTTAGCCAACGCTGTTGCTATTTGCGTTTATGAAGGATTAAAAAAAATTAGGTAGATATAACCTGCCTAATTTAATTGTTAAGTCTTTTTATTTAAAGTGTTCTTTTTAAAGCTTTATATAAATTACATAACAAAATTATGCTTGAAGGAAATAAAACAAAAATTTTTACTGGTACTGAATTAAAGTCCGCATCAATTATATAAAAATATAATATGGTGAAAAATGCAATTAAAATTGATTTGTTTTTTTTCATGAAAATCTCTTAATTTTAAATAAACCTGAATAAAATATCACCTACATCAAATATTTTTCAAATGCTAATATAATTAAGAAGTGTAAATATCACAAACGGACTCTTTTATGAGTTATAAAAGATTTCAAGTTTATTTTAAAAATAATAAATTTTTATATTAAACCTTTTATTACATTTAATGTCTTATTGATATAACAAAAGGTAAAACTTAATTAAAAAACTTATAAAGATGAAAAACGTATTAAAATTTGGAATTTTTGCTTTGGCTTTATCTGCTATGACATTTGCTAACGCTCAAGAAAAGAAAAAACCATCTCCAGAAAAGGTATTTAAAAAAATCGATGCCGATAATAATGGTGAAATATCATTAGAAGAATGGAAAAATAAAAAAATGAAAAATGAGACTAAAGAAGAGATGGTAGAGAAGCGTTTTGCTAAAATGGATGCAGATGGCAACAAATCTTTATCTATGGACGAGCTTAAAAAGGCTATGGCTAAAATGGAAAAGCAAAAAATGAAGCGTCAGGCTAAAAAAGCAAAAGAAGAAATGAATGATGAAGACGACGAATAGTCTAAATCTTAATTTTATAAAAAAAGCATCACAATTTATGTGATGCTTTTTTGCTTTTTAGATAGCGTAGATAAAAATTTTCAACTTTGGTTCGAGCCCAAGGTGTCCGTCTTAAAAATTTTAAACTAGATTTTAATGTTGGATTGTTTTTAAAACAATTTAAATTAAGTTCTAATCCAAGGTATTCCCAGCCATAAAATTCATGTAATTCTGTTAGCATATCGGCTAATTTAATACCATGAAGCGGATTGTTTGGCTGAGTCATTAAGCGTTTAGAGATTTAAATTCTGCTTCAAAAAGTGTCGCAAAATGTTTTAATAATTTGGCTTTTACATCTTCTTCGTCAACGCTTTCCACGCCTAATTCAACATTTAAAGACGCTACAGCTTTCCCTCTAATACCACATGGGATAATGTTATCAAAATAGCCCAGATTAGAATTTACGTTTAAAGCAAAACCATGCATAGTAACCCAGCGACTTGCTCTTACGCCCATAGCACAAATTTTTCGAGCAAATGGCGTGCCTACATCTAGCCAGACACCAGTTTCTCCTTCGCTTCTGGTGGCTTTCAAACCATAGTCATTTAAAGTTAAAATAATCACTTCTTCTAAAAACCGAAGGTACTTATGGATATCTGTAAAAAAATTATCCAAATCTAAAATAGGATAGCCCACAATTTGTCCTGGTCCATGATAAGTAATGTCACCACCACGATTTATTTTATAAAATGTAGCACCTTTTTCGGCTAGCTGTGCTTCGCTTAATAATAAATTAGAAAGATCGCCACTTTTACCTAAAGTATATACATGAGGATGCTCTACAAAAAAGAAATAATTTGAGGTTTCTAAACCCGCATTTTCTCTTCTGTTTTTTATTTTAGTGTCTAAAATAGATTTAAAAACAGCTTCCTGATAATCCCAGGTCTCTTTAAAATCTTTAGATCCTAAATCTTTTATGTAAATTGTTTTATTCAAATTTTATTGTTCTAAAAAAACATTAAGACTAGAGATGTCAGGGTTTTCTATTAATTCTAAAAACTTTAATTTTAAGGTTAGTGTTTTGCCATCTTCACTTATAACAGCATCTTTGTGAGTAGTAGAGGTTATTTTTTTTGGAAAATGATAAACGATATTATAAGTCATTAAATCAAAAGCTTCTTTAAACGCGTCACCCATTTCAGAAATTTCGGCATTAACATCTTCAATATCTGTGGTGGTTTGCTCTTTTTCTTCATCGTTTTCAGGAGCGGTATAAATTCTTGAAAACGTATTGTTTTTGTAAGTGAAAGTAACATGTTCTAAAGCACCTTCAGAAGATTTTGCAATCGCACTTTCATTTATTTTGTCGTACTGCGGATTGTCTTTATTACTAATAGCTTTTGCTGAGTTAATGCGTTCTAAAGCATTAGGCAAATCTTCAATTGTTGTAAATGTGGAGCCAAAACCCATAATCATTTCATTGGTGGCTTCATTCATTTTTATTTTTAAAATGATGTCTTTTAGTTTTTTAATTTTCTCTTGTTCTTCAAGAGGTAATTTTGAGATGCTGTCTTGTTTTCCAACAATTAAATCGTTGTAATATAATACACTATCTACTGGAGCGCTCATTTTTTTATTAGGATCTCTTTTTTTTCCTTCGGCTTCTTGAATAGTTCTTAACATGGTAGACATGTCATAACTCATAATAAACTCTCCAGAACCATCTGGTTTTATAGTAATTTCTTCAGTAAAACTACAGCTAGACATTAATACAATTACTAAAATGCCAAATAGAAGTTGAATTTTTTTCATAAATACATCGTAAAATACAAAGATACAATTATCTATTGGGATTATTTAATATGATGAGTGCAGCAATAACTCCGGGAATCCAACCCAAGCACCATAAAATAAAAACAATTAATATAGAACCACAGCCTTTATCTAAAACGGCTAAAGGTGGACAAATTATAGATAGAATGACGCGCCAAAAACTCATAAGGGGTTTGTTTGATGTTGAACAATTGTTGGTCTACAAAAGCTTAAATATGTTACAAAATACTATCTTTGCCTCTTATTTAAATTTTTATTTTTAACACATGTCGCAATTATCTGAAGTTGAATTAGTAAGACGAGAAAAATTAAAGCAATTAAGAGTTTTGGGGATCAATCCTTATCCAGCCGATTTATTTCCAGTAAAAGATACTTCCAAACAGGTTAAAGAGCAGTTTGAAGAAGGAAAACAGGTTACTATTGCTGGTCGTTTAATGACACGTCGTATTCAGGGAAATGCAAGTTTTGCAGAACTTCAAGATAGTGAAGGTCGCATACAAGTATATTTTAATAGAGATGAAATTTGTCCAGGAGACGATAAAACCAAATACAATACCGTTTATAAAAAATTATTAGATATAGGTGATTTTATTGGTTTAACAGGAGAATTATTTACCACTAAGGTTGGTGAAAAAACGGTTTTAGTTAAAGAATTTACCTTGTTAAGTAAAGCTTTAAAGCCCTTACCACAACCACGTGAAGATGCAGATGGAAAAGTACATGATGCTTTTACAGATCCTGAAGCAAGATACAGACAGCGTTATGTGGATTTAGTGGTTAACCCTAAAGTCAAAGACGTTTTTGTAAAGCGTACGAAGTTATTTAACGCCATGCGTGACTTTTTTAACACTGCAGGATATTTTGAAGTTGAAACACCTATTTTACAACCTATTCCTGGTGGTGCAGCAGCACGTCCATTTATAACACATCATAACAGTTTAGATATACCGTTATATATGCGTATTGCTAACGAGTTATACTTAAAACGCTTAATTGTTGGCGGATTTGATGGGGTTTACGAGTTTTCTAAAAATTTCCGTAATGAAGGGATGGACAGAACACATAATCCAGAATTTACAGCAATGGAAATTTATGTAGCGTATAAAGACTACAACTGGATGATGGATTTTTGTGAGCGTTTATTAGAATATTGCGCAATTGCTGTTAACGGAACTGCCGATGTAACTTTTGGAGAACATAAAGTTAGTTTTAAAGCGCCGTATAAGCGTATTACTATGGCAGATTCTATTAAAGAATTTACTGGATTTGATATTACAGGAAAAACAGAAGATGAAATTCGTCAGGCAGCTAAAGATATGCATATTGCTGTAGATGAAACTATGGGTAAAGGAAAGTTAATAGATGAAATTTTTGGCGAAAAATGCGAAGGAAACTACATTCAGCCAACTTTTATTACCGACTATCCAAAAGAAATGTCGCCACTTTGTAAAGAGCATAGAGATAATCCAGAATTAACCGAACGTTTTGAATTGATGGTTTGCGGTAAGGAAATTGCCAATGCTTATTCAGAATTGAATGATCCTATAGATCAACGTGAGCGTTTCGAGCACCAATTAAAATTAGCTCAAAAAGGAGACGATGAGGCTACTGAATTTATAGACCACGATTTTTTAAGAGCGCTAGAATATGGGATGCCTCCAACATCTGGTATGGGAATAGGAATGGACCGTTTAATCATGTATTTAACAAACAATCCGTCTATACAAGAAGTCTTATTTTTCCCGCAAATGCGACCAGAGAAAAAACCATTACAAATTAGTGAAGATGCGAAAGCAGTATTAGAAATGCTTAAAAAATCTGGTCAAACAGAATTAGATGTTTTAAAAACAGCATCTGGTTTAAGCAATAAAAAATGGGATAAAACCATTAAAGAATTAACCAAAAACAACGTTGCAAAAGTTGAAAAAACAGATGAAGGGTTGTTCGTGGAGGTCATTTAAATAAATTCCTGCGCAGGCAGGAATCTCATGTTAAAAAAAAGGAATTACTTATCGTAATTCCTTTTTCTATTCTAAAAACAAATCCTACAAAACATACAATTATTCTATTTCAAAACGCTATAAACTTATTACCTTTACATGTTATGAATGTAGATTACATTATTGTTGGTTGCGGTTTAGCGGGAATAGCATTCTGTGAGCAGTTAAAAACGCATCATAAATCGTTTGTGGTTTTTGATAATGATTCACAACAAGCTTCAACTGTTGCTGGTGGACTTTATAATCCGGTGGTTTTAAAACGTTTTACGGCGGTTTGGAAAAGCGAAGAACAATTAAAATTGGCGTTACCGCTTTATGCAAAAATTGAAAAGGACTTACAGCAAACATTCGACTATAAAGTACCTGTACATCGCTTATTTAAAAATCTTGAAGAGCAAAATGATTGGTTCACAGCTTCGGACCAGCCGCGTTTAGAACATTATTTGTCTACAACCTTAATAAAAAATAACAATAACTCAATTAATGCAGATTTAGGATATGGTGAAGTGCTTCAAACGGGTCGAATAGATACTAAAGCATTAATTTCAGCTTATAAAAAAGATTTAAAACAAAAAGAGATTTTAATAGAAGAAGCTTTTCAATATGAAAAATTAGAATCTGATGGACAAACTGTTCAATATAAAGACATAACTGCCAAACAGATAGTATTTGCAGAAGGTTATGGTTTAAATCACAATCCGTTTTTTAATTATTTACCATTAAACGGAACCAAAGGAGAATTGTTAACTATCAAAGCACCCGATTTAAATTTAAACGAAGTCGTAAAATCTAGTGTGTTTTTAATTCCATTAGGAGAGGACCTATATAGGGTAGGATCTACCTATAACTGGAGCGACAAAACCAATTTACCAACCGAAGAAGCTAAAACTGAATTGCTGGAAAAATTAAAATCGATTATAACTTGTAATTTTGAAGTGGTAAAGCAATCCGCAGGAATTAGACCAACTACTGTAGACCGAAGACCTTTTGTGGGCGAACATTTAGAGTTTAAAAACCATTACGTATTAAACGGTTTAGGTACGCGTGGTGTTATGATTGCGCCTTTCGTCGCTAAAGCCTTATTTGACCATATCGAGCATGGTAAAAAAATAGACCAAGAGATATGGATTCATCGGTTTAAGAAGTATAAATATGTTTAGAGTTTAAGCTTTATTAGTTTTGTCTAAATTTTTATCATAACTCATAAATAAGTTAATCCAAATATTTCTTGATAATCTTATAATAATAGGATACAATACAATCATAGTGGCAACAATTACTATAAATGCGGTAGTTAATGTAGAATTTAAAAACAAGTAGCTAATTACAAAAGCAGCCACAGCAAACGCAATTCCAACGCCATAACTTACATACATAGAGCCATAAAAAAAAGAAGGTTCAATTTTGTATTTGGTGTTACAGTGGCTACAACGCTCATGCATTTCAAAAAGTTGAGTTACCGCATAAGGGTTTGGATTTTTATACATGGATTCGTTATGACATTTAGGGCAAACCCCTTTTATAATTCCGTAAACTTTAGACCCTTTTTTAAACATATAATTTATGTACTTTTGCAAACTTAAATACTAAGTTTTTAACCATTACAAAGTTACATAATATCAAAATGCTATTAGGTAACAAAAGTCACCTTTATTATGTTAAACATTCATAATTTATCTATTTCATTTCAGGGCGAATATTTGTTCGAGGATATTACCTTTAAATTAGTGCCTGGTGATAGAGTAGGTTTAATTGGTAAAAATGGGGCAGGGAAATCGACCATGCTAAAAATTCTGTCGAAAGAACTGGAACCCGATACGGGGCAAATTGCTGGCGATAAAGAACTAAAAATTGGGTTTCTAAAACAAGATATCGACTTTGTTTTAGGTCGAACGGTTCTAGAAGAATCTTATCAGGCATTTACTGAAATTAAAGCTTTAGAAAAGCAGTTAGCTGAAATTAATACACAATTGGCAGAACGAACCGATTATGATAGCGAAAGCTATAATCAGTTAATGATAGATTTAAACGACTTTCAGCACCAATATGAAATTTTAGGTGGTTACAACTACCAAGGTGAAACCGAAAAGATTTTACAAGGTTTAGGTTTTAAACGTGAAGATTTCGATAAATTGACGGATACTTTTTCAGGTGGATGGCGTATGCGTATTGAGCTGGCAAAACTGTTACTTCAAAATAACGACTTATTATTACTCGATGAGCCAACCAACCACTTAGATATAGAAAGTATCATTTGGTTAGAAGGGTTTCTAAAAAACTATTCTGGAGCGGTAGCCATAGTATCTCACGATAAAATGTTTTTAGATAATGTAACTAACCGTACTATAGAGATTTCTTTGGGGCGAATTTACGATTATCCAAAACCTTATTCTAAATATTTAGTGTTGCGTGAAGAGTTACGCGAGCAGCAATTGGCTTCTCAAAAAAATCAGCAAAAACAAATAGAACAAACCGAAAAACTTATTGAGAAGTTTCGTGCCAAAGCCAGTAAAGCAACTATGGCACAGTCGCTTATAAAAAAACTAGATAAAATAGACCGTATAGAAGTCGATGAGGACGATAATAGTGTCATGACTTTAAATTTTCCTATCTCGGTAACTCCAGGAAAAGTTGTGGTAGAGGCTGAAGGCGTATCTAAAAGCTATGGAAAAAAAACGGTGCTGTCTAAAGTAGATTTAATGATAGAACGCGACATTAAAACCGCGTTTGTGGGGCAAAATGGACAAGGGAAATCAACATTAGCTAAAATTTTGGTGGGCGATTTGGATTATGAAGGTGAACTAAAACTTGGTCATAATGTGCAAATAGGTTATTTCGCTCAAAATCAAGCTGAATATTTAGATGGTTCTAAAACCGTTTTAGATACGATGATTGACGCCGCAAATGAAACCAATAGAAGTAAAGTTCGTGATATTTTAGGGTCATTTTTATTTAGAGGTGACGAAGCCGAAAAATACGTGCGTGTACTTTCGGGAGGAGAACGTAACCGCTTGGCTTTAGCAAAACTAATGCTTCAGCCATTTAATGTGTTGGTTATGGATGAGCCAACCAATCACTTAGATATTAAATCAAAAAATGTATTAAAAGATGCCTTACAGCGTTTTGAAGGGACTTTAATTTTAGTGTCTCACGATCGTGATTTTCTTCAGGGATTAACACAAACAGTTTATGAGTTTAAGGATAATAACATTAAGGAATACTTAGGTGATATCGATTTTTATTTGGAACAACGTAATGTGGAGAACCTTCGTGAAGTTGAAAAACGAACCGTTATAAAGGAAACACCAAAAGAAAAAAACAAGCAATCTTACGAAGACCAGAAAAAGCTTAAATCTTTAAATAATAAATTAAGCAATACCGAGTCTAAAATCAATCAACTTGAAAAAGAAATTAAAGAAATTGATGTAGAATTGGCAACCAATTATGATGAGGTGGTTTCCAGACCCGATTTTTTTGACAGCTATCAAGCCAAGAAAAAAGACTTGGAAGCACTAATGGCTTCTTGGGAAGAAATTACTTTGGCCTTAATGGAACTGGAAGACTAAGTCTTTAAATATTAAGGTTTCTTTAACGTTTACGCTTTAAACTATCGGTAATTTTGTAGTCTAATACTTCAAAAGACCATTCATGCGTAAAATCATACTTTCAGTTCTTGGAATACTATTTATTATAGGTGCTTTCTATGTAGCAAAATCTTTAATTTCAAGCAAAAATAGACCGAAACCAGTCGTACAAAAAGTAGTAAAAACGGTATTTGTAGATACGGTAAAAAATAAAACCATTGAAATTGTAATTCCCGCAAATGGTAGCTTAGTCGCTCAAAATCGTATCGAATTATTTTCTGAAGTGCAAGGTGTTTTTAATGGCGGTAGTAATGCTTTTAAGCCTGGTCAGAAATTTTCAAAAGGACAAGCTTTAATTCGTATTAATTCTGGCGAATATTACGCTAGTGTACAATCCGCAAAAAGTAATCTATACAATTCTATAGCCGCTATTATGCCCGATTTGCGTTTGGATTTTCCTAATGTATTTCAAAAATGGCAAAACTACTTGAATCAATTCGATTTAAACAAAACAACTCCGGCATTACCTAAAGTCGATTCAGATAAGGAAAACTATTTTATTACAGGTCGAAGCATTGTAAGCAATTATTATAATGTGAAAAATTTAGAAGAGCGTTTATCTAAATACAACATTTATGCACCTTTTAATGGTGTTTTAACCGAAGCATTAGTAACTAAAGGAACTTTAGTGAGAAATGGTCAAAAATTAGGTGAATTTATAGATCCTTCAGTTTATGAAATGGAAGTGGCTATAAGTAAAACTTATGCCGATTTATTAAAAGTAGGAGAAACAGTTCAATTAAATAATATTGATACTAATAAGACTTACAAAGGTGAGGTTGTTCGAATTAACGGTAATATAGATGCCACCACACAAACCATTACTGTTTTTATTGAAGTTAAAGATGAAGGTTTAAAAGAAGGCCAATATCTGGAAGCTAAGTTAAATGCAAAAGATGAGCCGGATGCTATTGAAGTAGACCGTAATTTGTTATTAGATAATAACAAAATGTTTGTGCTAAAAGACAGTTTGTTAGATGTCATAGAAGTGAAACCAGTACATTTTACAGATACCAAAATGGTTGTAAAAGGTATTCCAAATAATACCATTATTTTAAAACGACAAGTGCCAGGTGCTTATGCAGGGATGTTAGTAACACCTTATGAAGAGAAAAAGAACGCCACTAAACCTGCTAAAAACTAATGAGGAAAATAATAACATATTTTATAAAACACCATGTCGCGGTAAATATCTTTATTCTGGCATTTGTGGTTTTTGGTTTAGTGGGTTGGTTCTCATTAAAATCGTCTTTCTTTCCATTAGTAGATTCTAAAATTATAAATGTAGCCATTACCTATCCGGGAGCTTCTCCTCAGGAGATTGAAGAAGGTATTGTACTTCAGATTGAAGATAATCTTAAAGGTTTGGAAGGTGTCGATCGTGTCACTTCAGTATCCAGAGAAAATAGCGGAACCATTACCGTAGAAATTGAAAAAGGCGAGAATATAGATTTCATGCTTTTGGAAGTTAAAAATGCGGTAGATCGTGTGCCTTCATTTCCAACAGGCATGGAGCCTTTAGTGGTTTCAAAACGTGATGAGGTTAGACAAACCATTTCATTTGCTATAAGTGGGGACAATATTCCTTTAGCCACATTGAAACAATTAGGGCGACAGGTTGAAAATGATTTACGGGCAATAGATGGTATTTCTCAAATTGAAGTTACTGGTTATCCTGCAGAGGAAATTGAGATTGCTGTAAATGAAACCGATTTACTGGCTTATAATATTACGTTTAACGACGTGTCACAAGCGGTTAGCACGGCAAATATTCTGGTTACTGGAGGAACTATTAAAACCGATGCTGAGGAGTTTTTAATTCGTGCCAATAACAAATCTTATTATGGCGATGAATTGTCAAACATTATTGTTAAAGCAAGTGCAGATGGAAAAGTAGTACGTTTAAAAGACGTTGCTGTGGTTAGAGACCGTTTTTCAGAAACACCTAATGCGACTTATTTTAATCAGCAATTGGCAGTTAATGTCACCGTAACAAGTACAAATAATGAAGACTTGGTGTCTTCGGCAGAAAAAGTAAAAGAGTATATAGAAACCTATAATGCCAAATATAACAACGTACAACTTAATGTGGTAAGAGATTTATCTATCACACTTAAACAACGAACAGCACTATTAGCAGAAAACGCTGTTGTTGGGATGTTGTTGGTATTATTATTTTTATCCTTGTTTTTAAATACTAGATTGGCTTTCTGGGTAGCTTTTGGTTTGCCAATTTCATTCTTAGGAATGTTTATTTTTGCAGGTCAGTTTGATGTAACTATTAACGTATTGTCGCTTTTCGGGATGATTATTGTTATTGGAATTTTGGTCGATGACGGGATTGTTATTGCCGAAAATATTTATCAGCACTACGAAAAAGGAAAAACACCTATTCAAGCAGCAATAGACGGAACCATGGAAGTTATTCCTCCAGTGGTATCTGCTATTATTACAACACTCTTAGCCTTTTCATTATTTCTCTTTTTAGATAGTAGAATTGGGGAGTTTTTTAGTGAGGTTTCGGTAATTGTTATTTTAACCTTAGTCGTTTCTTTAGTCGAGGCTTTAATCATTTTACCAGCGCATTTAGCACATTCTAAAGCATTAAGAAAACAAACGGTTGAGGAAAATCCTTCTAAAATTAAGCTGTTTTTTAATAAAATGCGAGTTGTAAATCAATTCGGAGACTCTATTATGAGTTTCCTAAGAGATAAAGTGTATTCTCCAGCTTTAAATTTTGTATTAAAGTTTAAAATGTTGTCTTTAGGCATATTCGTCGGGCTTTTAATCTTAACATTTGGCTCTATGGGCGGTGGTATTATTGGGGTGACGTTATTTCCAAGTATTGCAAGTGATACGGTAACTATTGAGTTGGAAATGCCAAACGGAACCAACGAAAAAGTGACCGATTCTATCATTTCTATGATTGAAGAAAAATCGTTTATCGTTAATAAAGAACTAACGGAAGAATATTTAAAAGGTACTGGAAAAGAGTTATTTGAAAATACCATTTTAACCTTAAGTAGTAGTTCTAGCGCACGTTTACAAATAAATATGTTGCCAGGAGAAGAACGCCCGGATGCCATAAAATCCGATTTAGTAGCTAACCGATTACGGGAACTAGTTGGTCCGGTTATAGGTACAGAACGTTTAAATTTTGGTTCTGGTGGGAATTTTGGAGGTAGTCCGGTTTCAGTATCATTACTAAGTAATAATATAGATGAATTAAAAGCTGCAAAAGTAGAGTTAAAATCGGTTTTAGAGAGTAATCCGCTTTTAAAAGATGTGTCTGATAATGATCCTGCAGGAATTAAAGAAATCAGACTTGAGCTAAAAGAAAGCGCTTATTTATTGGGCTTAGACTTAAGAACTATTATGTCTCAAATTCGTGCTGGATTTTTTGGTGTTCAAGCACAACGTTTCCAGAGAGGACAAGATGAAATTCGTGTTTGGGTTAGGTATGATAGAGAAAACAGATCTTCTATTACAGACTTGGACGACATGAGAATTGTTGCGCCAAACGGCGAGCGTGTTACTTTAAAAGATATTGCAACTTACGATATTGTTCGTGGTGATGTAGCTATTAATCACTTAGAAGGACAGCGTGAAATACAAGTGTCTGCCGATTTAAAAGATCCTAGTTCTAGTGCAACCGATATTTTGGCAGATATTAAATCGAACACCATAAAAGACATTCAATCGAAATATCCAACCATTACAGCGTCTTTTGAAGGGCAAAATCGTGAAGCTAGTAAATTATCAAGTTCTATTGGTTATGCGGGATCTATCATTTTAGCTTTAATATATATAACTATTGCTTTTACATTTAGAAGTTATAGTCAGCCTATTTTATTGTTGTTATTGGTGCCATTTAGTTTAACTGCGGTAGCTTGGGGACATTGGTTATTAGGTTTTCCTGTAAATATATTATCGTTGTTAGGTATTATCGCTTTAATAGGGATTATGGTTAATGATGGCTTAGTGTTTATAGGTAAGTTTAACACCAATTTAAAAGAAGGCTTAAAGTTTGATGACGCTTTGTTGGAGGCAGGAAAATCTCGATTTAGAGCTATATTTTTAACCTCTTTAACTACTATTGCAGGGTTAGCACCATTATTATTAGAAAAAAGCCGACAAGCACAATTTTTAAAACCTATGGCTATTTCAATATCTTTTGGTATTGCTTATGCCACAATACTAACCTTGTTGGTTTTACCTTTATTTTTAGCTTTCAGTAATAACATTAAAACTGGTGCTAAATGGTTAGCTACCGGTAATAAAGTAACAAAAGAAGAAGTAGAACGTGCTATTAAAGAACAAAAAGAAGATGATGAACATTAGGACTTTTTTAATTTTATTATGCAGTTGCTTTTTGCAAATAGGTATTGCTCAAGAATTAATTTCGCCACAGCAAGCGGTAGATTTAACATTAAGCAACAATTACGGCATAAAAATTTCAAATCAGGATGTGGAACTGGCAGAAAATAATGCAAAATTGTTAAACTCAGGGTTTTTGCCAACCCTAACAGGAAATGCGGGATCTACTTTTAATATTGACAATACCGAAGCAGAATTTTCCGATGGTCGGGTAACAAAACTAACCAATGCTGAAAGTTCTCGTTATAATGCGTCATTAAACCTAAACTACATCTTATTTGATGGTTTGGGGAGAGCTTATAATTATAAGAGATTAAAAGAACAGTATAACTTAACGGAATTACAGGCAAGAGAGACTATAGAGAATACCATTATCCAGCTATTTACAGTCTATTACGATGTGGCAAAATTTTCGGAAAACTTGGAGGCACAAGAGGAAACGTTATTAATCTCTAAAGACCGTTTAACTAGATCCGAATATCAGTTTGAGTATGGGCAGAATACCAAATTAGTTGTTTTAAATGCTCAGGTAGATATTAATAATGATAGTATAAGCATTATAACCACAAGACAACAACTTAACAACACTAAAAGAGATTTAGCTTTTATTTTAGGGCAAAGTGATAATAATTTCGATGTTTCTACCAATTTTGAACTGAATGGACTTTTAGATAAAAGCACACTTCTAGAGCAAAGTAAAACTAAAAACATAGCACTATTACAAACCGAAAAAAATATAGATATTAATGAGCTAACTATTAAAGCCAATCGTTCTGGGTATTTGCCTACGGTAGGTTTGGTGGGGACTTATGGCTGGAATAGAAATAATAACAATGCAGCTTCGTTTGTGGCAGTATCTACTAATACAGGTCTATCTGGAGGCATAAATTTAAGCTGGAATTTATTTGATGGCGGAACAACCATCACACAAGTAAAAAATGCTAAAATCAATTTAGATACTCAAAAGCTGTTAAAAGAGCAATTGCTTCTGGATATTGAGCGTAATTTTAATAATGCGTGGGACGATTATACCAACAAGCTTCTTATTTACAAAGTACAATCTGAAAACATACGTACAGCAAAAAGTAATTTTGAGCGTACCGAAGAAAAATTTAAAATAGGACAAGTTAACTCTATCGAATTTAGACAGGCACAATTAAACTTATTAAATGCAGAGCTCTTACAAACTCAGGCAAAATATGATGCTAAACTGTCGGAATTAGTCGTGTTGCAATTAAGTGGGGAATTATTAAACACAGCGTTTTAAGATGTTAGAGCATTTTTTTCAGTGTCCATATTGTTGGGAAGATATTTCGATGCTTTTAGATCGAAGTGTTCGAGTACAAACCTACGTAGAAGATTGTGAGGTATGTTGTAATCCTATTGAGCTAACACCTCAATTTGAAGACAACGAGTTAGTTAGCTTTAGAGCCGAAAATATTGAGCAATAATTTAGTAAAAATATTTGTTTTTTTAAAAAAGCATCGTATATTTGCAGTCCACAATAATCGTATCGGCATTATGAACCGAATTAAAAACAAAAATTGTGATATAAATCGCGAGATAGAGCAGTAGGTAGCTCGTCGGGCTCATAACCCGAAGGTCACTGGTTCGAGTCCAGTTCTCGCTACAAGGTTGAAAAACAGCGTTTTAAGAGCAATTTTAAAACGCTTTTTTTATGAGTAAATATTTGATTGAGTACACAATTGAGGACAATATTATGAGTGACCCTATTCGCTTTAAATACAACAACATAATTGACAGCTTAGTTAAAAAAGTAGATATTTCCCCTAAAGATTACAAGGATAAAAAAAACTTAAATAAACGCTGGGTTGTATATTTTCGATACCAAACAGCTAGTTCTGATAAGAAAAAAAAATATTCTAAAGCTAGTTATAAAATAAACAGCCAATACATTGAAGTTAATAGGATAAACGACCATAAAGAAAAAATTAAGCATATAGAATTTTTGAAAAATGCTATAATTTTTCAATTGAAAAACGATACACGTTTTGTATTAACACTTGTTTACGGAAAGGAAGAAGCAATTAAGCGTTATCCTAATGCTTTTAGTAAACATAGTGATGTTACTGAACCTACAACAGTAGAAAATGCCTTAGAAAAGGTATTAGCCACTAAAAAAGACTTATCAAGCACATACTACAACGACCTTAAGTCTATTAAAAACAGATTTATTAAATATGTTGGTTCTAATAAAAATGAGCCGACCAGCTATTTAACCAAAAAAATAATTGTGAGTTTTTTAAACGATGTTACAGTTGGTAAGTCTTCAAGAACTTACAATAATATTAAAACTAATTTAAAGACACTTTTAGAGGGGTTAAAAGACTTAGATTATATCGAACGTAATTTTTTAGACGGTGTAAAGAACAAACAGACAAAAGCAAAACGTAATGTAGCATTTACTATTGAACAAAAGGAATTTATTTTTAAAGAAGCTAAAAAACATGATGAACTATTATATTTTTTTCTGCTACATGTATATTACGAATTAATGCGCCCTCAAACAGTTGTTAGAATTAAAGTAAAGGACATTGACTTAAAGAGCATGATGTTTAAAACTAATACTAAAACTGGTAAATTTAATAAGTTAATATTAAAGCCACTACATGACGAATTTTACAGTAAACTAAATCTATCTAGCGCAAACAAAGAACATTATATTTTTGGCTTAAATAATTTTATTACTGAATGGAGTGCTAAAGATGAAAACAGACGACAAAATTATACAGACCGATTTAAGAAAATAATTAAAGATCCTTATTTTAAAAATTCTGAATACACTATTTATAGTTTAAGGCATACCGCTATTGGCGTTGCGTTTAAAAATAAGTGTCAAGAACTACAGCAACAAAAGGTTTATAATTATAAAAAAGAAGCTGTTAAATGGATCATGCAATTTACAGAGCATAAAACAGAAGATGAAACTTTAATTTATTTACGTGGTATTAGTACAGATATTGTAGAGGATTGGAGTAATTATTTGTGATATTTTAATTTTTTATTAATAAAAAAACGCCGTTTAATTTAAACGGCGTTTTTAATTATTTTTTATTTTTCTTAATTAAATATAAAACTGCGCTTATACATCCAAAGGCTAAAATTAAATACTGTACAATTAAGAACTTATCTTCTTTATCTAAGATTTGAATTAGTATCAAAATAATGAACAGCACTACAATAATAATTCTCATAAATTAATCTTTTAGTGGTTGCCTAGACAAGCGTCATAATCATGAAATGCATCTTCTGAGCACATTATAAACAATACCATGGCTGACCCAGCACCAGTTACTAGACCTACACCACTTGTAAAAACGCCAACAACGGCAGACATTCCCATTGATACAACCCAATTTCTTTTACATCTACCAAGGGCTGAATCATAAGCGTTTTCACAAGGTCCAGCTGGAACATTTGCAGAAAGTCTGTTGTATTCGTTATTAACCTCTCTGATAAAATCATCTTCAATTTCCTCTATACTCTCAAATCCAGAATCAATTATAAATTGAGAAATGATATCCTTACTCTCAATCATTAACGTTGATATTTCGACTGATTTTACGATATTTGAATCTGATAAAAATTGTTCTAGTTGAGAGTATTCTAAGTCAATAGGAATGTTAGACAAATAATTCATATCAATAGATTTTTCTTCTGATATTAATGAATAAACTTCCAAGCTTTTTGCTACGTGAATTTTAGCAACTTCTTGCAGAGTTAAAGTATTTCTCTGGTTAGCATTGAATAAATTTATCTTATCATTAGAAATAACAGATTCATTTTGTAAAACATCATCGTTTTTACTACAAGAAATAAATAAAGTTAAAATAATTAACAAAGAGCTAAATTTTGTTTTCATAAATTATATATTTTAAAATTCATTTAAAATTAAATTTAGGAAAATAATTAAATTTGTTTTTAACAAAAATTTAATATTATGCTTTTAATAATTTTTTGAAGAAAAAAAAATACCGCCCATTACAGGCGGTTTTTAACAAACTAATCAAACTAACAAACTATACGATTTCGTAATTAATTTCTTTTAATGGTATAGCGTTGCTATTTTCGTCTATAAGCGAGAAGCTGGCAACGTTTAATTTTGTTTCATGTATTGGCGTTGTTGCATATCTGTTTTTATCATGGTACAGATAATTTTCGGTAAAATCGTTTTCTTTTTCAATAAACGTAATTATATCGCCGTCAAACTCTGCGTCGCTTCCACCTCGCATTTTACCGCTACTGGTTAATTGAAAAATGATAACGAATAATTTACCTTTAAACTTTTTGCGTAAATCATTATCCAGATCAAAACCTTTTAGGTATTGCCAAAGCTTTTTCATACTATCAACAAAAATGACATCTGCATTTTCAATATCTTTTAAAAAATCGTTTATATTTTCCCTTGAATAGTTAGGCGCATAAATTAACTCTTTTGCTTTATCACTTAAAAATTGGTCTGCCTTTTTTTCAAACAAATAACTTTCTGGGTGTTCCTCTAATGAAGCAAAGAGCGTTTTATAACCACTTTCAGAAAAGGCGTTCATCATTTTAAAAACTGCTGTTGTTTTACCAGAACCAGCTGGCGCACTTAAAGTCATAACTGCGCTTTCATGTTCTTGTATTTCAACTTTACCTAAAAAATCTTGTAAATCTTTGTGTTCCGGTAACAACTCAAAAAATTGGCGTTGTTGGTTGTTACTTCTATTAGATAAAGAGCCGTTTAAACCTTTTTTAAGATTATTTTTAGGAACTGAATTTGATTTTTTTGTATTTTTGTTTTTAGAAAGTGATATTTTTCCACCGTCAGATGTTTTGCTGATTACCAGCGCATCGGGAGATTTATCACTTTCTTTTTTTGTTTTACCTATTTCGTAAGTTTTAAAATGAGTTTCACGATTTTTGTAAAGAACTATTGAAATTCTTACGTGTCGTTGTTTGTTATCAATTACAACTTTCGATTTAAAGTTTAGGTACCCTAAAACGTCTTTTTTATCGGTTGGTTTTGGGTTCCCGAAATTGTTGTATGTCGAACTTTTTATTAATTCTTCTATTTTTTTAACTACAACAACTTTTTCCGAATAAATAGGCTTTAATAATTTGCCTTTAGCTTTACTTACAAACTCAATATTTTTAAGGAAGTTTGAAGCTGGAATTTTTTTGCCTTTTAAATGTGTTTCGTAATACGTTTTTAAAAATTCTCGTAATTCTGAAACCGTCATTTTTTTAAAATCTTCAGTAGAAAAATTTAATTGTTTGTTAGCACCAAATAAGCCGTATTGCCCATTTTCATCTACTTTTGTTTTTTTCTGTTTTAGTTTGCTTGCAATTTTTTTTGAAGCTTTTATAGTCGCCTTTTTAACTGGCTCAGGTTCTTTTTTTTCTTTTGCTGAAGCTTTTAAACTTTCTAAATATTTTGGGTTTCCGTTTTCGTCGTACTGGAGAATAAAATCTGTTAATTTTTGAGCCTGTGTGCAAGCACGCATTACGAACTTATTATCGTCTTTTATGTGTGTTAAGACGCTGTTCCAATTTTTAATGTATTCAGCATGATTTTTGTTATTATGAAAAATAATACCAGCTTCTGCACTTAAAAAAACTGCGCCCCATTCGGCTATTAATTCTTCAAAAGCGTATTTTTTAGAGCCAAAACGACCAGTAAAATCTCTATCTAATCTGCTGGCTAATCCTGTAGAGTGAGATAATTCATGTAAAAATGTTCTGTAATAGTCTTGCGGTGTTTCAAAATCTACCAAATGTGGCATTTTTATTAAATCTCGCATAGGACTAAAACTAGCCTTGTCGCCACCAAAACTATAGCTAGGTGCTGGTTTCGGATAATTTTCTATAATAGCTTCTGGAATTTCTAAAACTTTGTTGTTTTTGCTTGTTGGCAATTCTTCTTCTATATATCCAATTTTAAAATTATCTAAATCAAAATCAATATTTTCAATGTCTGAACCGTTAAAAACATTATAATATTTAAGTATTGGTAATTCTTGAATAAGCATAGGGTTTATGTTATTCTTTTTAGCAAATTCACTAGCTTTTTTTGCGTTGTAAGTTCCAAAGTCTATATTTCTATCTGCTAATTGTATTTTGTATAAAACAGTAAAATAAACAACTGGAGAACCTTTTGAGCCTTTTTTTAGTTTACCGTTGTGTTTTTCTATCTGTTTAAATGTTAGAAAAAATGGATTTGGTAAAGGCTCAAAAGTGCTTAACAAAAACACGTTTACACCTCTATATCTTTTTTTGCTATCAAAATTAAATGGTATTAAATATCCAGTACCGTAGGCTTTAGCTTTCCACTTTTTTTTGTAACCAGTTCCAGAAGCTTCTTTTATTAAATTAAGCATACGTTTAGTTATCATATCGTAAATTTCAGACGGCGAAACTGCTTTAGCTAAACCAAAATCTTCATCTTCTTTGTCTGCTTTAGCTAAACCACTTAAAACATCTTTACTAGGGATTTCAAAAGCTTTGTTTATGGTTTCAATTTCAAACTTTTTAGCATCTGGATTTTTTTCTAAAAGTGATTTAATTTTATTACTATAAAAAAATTGTTCGTCGGTTTTAAGTTGTTCGCATAATTCAATAAGATCTTCTCTATTTATTGCGCCGTTTAAACTGTTGTATTTTGAAATCGAATTTAGCATGATTAGAATGTGTAGTTTTTGCCTAAAGCGTTTATAGTTGGTTTGATTTGTATGTTTTGGTAATTACTAAATAGTTCAGTTATTACTTTAATAGAAACAGAAGTTAATGGAACATTAAAATCTATTTCTGGTGTTGTGTATGTAGAGTTTGCTAATATTTCTATCTCGCTTAAATTTGGTGTTGCGTAACCTATATACAAACCTTTTGGTGTATAAAAGTCTAAGCGAGTTAAAGTAATTTTACCAGCGGTTTTAAGTACTAAATCTAATGCGCTGTTGTTTGTTATGTTTAAACTTACTTTACCACGTATAAGCTGGCTGTTAAAACCTAAATTTGAAAGTTTATTTAAGTTATAGGTTAAGTTGTTTAAGGCTAATTTATAGTCGTTTATTACTCTTGAAACTTTGTTTTTTGCTAAAAAATAAACTCCAGAAACCGTAAGCGCAGATATTATTAAAATATTTTTCATAAAAACAAGTTTTTTAAATAATGTCTAAGCAATAAATAAATAGCAAAAACAACTATTAAGATGATTAAGGTTTTAGTTAAAAATGGCGAACCACTTTTTTTTGTGGTTTTTGATTTACTATTTTTTTGTTGTTCCAGAACAGTTTTAAATTGTTTGTTTTGAGTTTCTAATGCTTTTAGTTTAACTTCTATAGCTTCGGTTTGCTTCCTGGTTATTTCCAATTGACTTTCAAAAAAACTTATTTTTGTTTCTAATTCTTTACTATAGGTTTTAACGTTGCTAGTCTGGAAATTTACGTTTGCACCATTAGTTTTAATTAAAGTGTTGCCAACTTGCACAAATTTTTCTTTTCCAAATTCCGCAGTAATAGAACCGTCTATAGTTGTGTTTTCGGTTTCGTCTGTTTTTTCTGTTGTTGTTGCCTGTTGGTTTGTAGAAGCTTCGTACTTTTTAATTGAATTTTCAATTTTTGTTAATTCATTTAAAAAGGCTTCGTTTTGCTTCGTTTCATTTGTGTTTACGGTTTCTTTAGTATAGTAATTTTCTTGTAACCAGTCTTTTTTTACAGTCTTACAACTGCAAAGTAGAAGCAAAGCTGAAAGCGTTATTTTGGATAGATTTTTCATAATTAAGAAACAAAAGGTGTTGGATCAATTAAAACGCCTTTTTTATAAATTTCTACGTGTACGTGTGGCGTTATTGAAGTACCGTATTTTTGCTTAATATCGTCTGCATAACAAACAATTTCGCCTTTAGAAAATGAAACGTTAACGTTGTTGTTGTATTTAACATACATTATCTTGGCTTTGTAGTCTTTAAATCCACCAACGCCTTGTAATTCTATTAATTGGTGTGCTTTATCTCCAGCAACATAGCCGTAACGATTTACAACGCAGTCAAACGGTGTTTTTATAGCGTCGTTTTCATTAGCCACTAAATCAATACCTCTATGGTAGCGTCTTGTACCGTCTGCGTTATAACCTCTATTTGCGCCAAAGTGTCCGCAACCTTTAGGGTCGCACTCTCTTATATCGTTATTAGCTGTTATATTCGCGAATTTTGCGCTATTGCTTTTTGAAAATGCTTTTTTCATAATTAATAAAACTAATGCTGTTGTTATTATTGCTTTTTTCATAATTAATCGAAAATTGGTTCGTTAGGTATCCATATTCCAGCAGTTCCAATAACATAACCAGAATTACCAAAAAGCGGATATTTATACGATTTACCCCAGCCAAAATCTTCTATATATTCGTCGAAAATGATTTTTTTTCGAGCCTTTATAACTTCAAAGTCATTATCTAAAATCATTTGTATAAATTTTTCGTCGCCTAAAGCTTCTCCACGAGTACCAATAAAAGTGATTGGATTTATTTTTAATGGGTTTAAAATTTTGGTTTTAAACTCTTTATTTACAAACAAAACTGTACTATTAAGGTCTTTTATCCAAAATGGAAACGGTATGTCTGACGATGCTAATTCTATTGTATTTAACCTATTTTCGACCTCGCTTAGTTTGGCTCTTATTTCGGTTTCTGCATCTTTACAACCTACGTATTTGTCGATATAATTATCTTCACGTTTTACCGTTAAATCCCAAACGCCGATAAATTGACCTAAAGCACCAGCTGTTATAAGTACAATTACAATTTCTTTCCAATTAGCAATAAGACTTTCTTTAAATGTCATGTAATTTGTTTTTTAAAATCCACCGCTTTGAATTACCCAGCCTTTAGCTTCTAAAGACGTTTTAAATGCTGAACTAGGAAATGAAAACCCTTTATAAGTATATATCCCATTTGTTAAACCATTGGTGTCTAATATTTCTAAATTTGCTGTGTGTTGGGCAGAGTCAATAACTGTAGCTGTGAAATTTAATGACTTTAGATTAGGACAATTACTAATATCTATTAAGTTTCCAGATAGATTAAGGTTTCTAGCGTCTAAAGCTTCTAAACTTGGTAAACCAGATAAGTCTAAGCTAGTTAAACCAGTAGCAAATAAGCTTATTGTTTTAACTGTATTGCTATTAAGGTTTGTACCGTCTAAAGGGTTTGCGTTAAGTATTATTGTTTCTAAATTTGTGTTTTGTGAAAAATCTAAATTTGGAATACTGTTACTGCTTAAATCTAAAGTCTTTAATGAGGCACAAGGACTTGGATCAAAATTGGTTAAGTTTGTTGATATTAATGATAAATCGACTAATTGATTAAAAGGTGTGATGTTAAAGGTGTTTAGTGTTACCCCTGTAATATTTAATTTTTCTAAATCTGTACAGTTAGAAATATCTAAATTATTAAGAGTTGGAATATTGGCTAAATTCAATGTTTTTAAAACGGTTTGACTTGTTAAATCTAAATCCGTTAAACCATTAATACTGTAAAGCTCTAATTTATCTATAACGGTACAGTTTGTAAGGTTTAAGCTATTTATTAAAATTGTGTCTAGGACAACATTTTTTAAAGCTGTATTTGAAGAAAGATCTAAACTATAACCATTTGTAAAGTCTGAAAAGCTACTTAAATCTATTTCTTCTAAATTGGGTTGATTGCTTAAATCTAGTCCTGTGTTAAGTTCGCAACTTGATAAATGTAAAACCTTTAAAGCAACAGCGTTACTAAAGTCTAAAGAAACAAAAGGATTGTCTTTAGCATAAAGCCGTTCTAGGTTTACATAGTTAGTTAGGTCTAAACTTGTAACGCCATTATTTCCCATAAATAAATCTTGTGGAGAATAAAGGTTTTGAACAGCTAAACCAATTGCACCAGCTACAACGCTTGGTGTTATGCTTTCTGGAGTATTATATTGTGATAAATTATCAAATACTCTATCTACAATAGCCTGTATGTTTGGGTTCTGTGTACTCATAATTAATTAAAATTTTGATTAAATTCATTAGAAAACAAACCGCTTAACTCGATTATAGCGATTTTTACGGTAGTTTCTTTTAAACTGTTGTCTGGTGTGGTTAATTTTATTGTAGAACTGTTTAAACGTTCTAATTTTGTTTCTGGTAGTGGTTTATTAATTAGCAAAACCGTTGCGTTTGCTGGAAACTTAAAATTTGCAATTCCATAAAACACATTTTCGCTTTGTCTTATCCATTCAATACCAAAACCTAAATCGTTTTTTAATACTGTTACGATAGGATTTTCTTGATTTTTTTGCGTTAAGTTAGCAACGTAATCGGCTGTTTGCTTAACTGTTGTTGCTTTGTTGTTTGTTACTTTTCCTATCATTTTTTTGCTTGTTAATCATGTATAAACTGAAACCCACGATGCCTAAAAAAAAAAGTCCGTAACTGGCTTTTTTTCCGTACTTGCTTGATAGGTTTATTAAATCTTCATAAAATGGCTTTAATCTATTGAGCCAACCCTGTAAAAATTTTGGTTGGTTTAAATTTTTATAAAACCGCTCTCGATTACTTAAAATGCCGTCAAACAACTTGTATTGGTTAACCGAATTAATGGCACTTACTGTTTGGTTTCCTATTATTCCGTCAACACTTAGTCTTAAATTAAAACGCTCGTTTAAGGTTTGTTGCGTTATTTTACCAGCACTATAAACGCCAGCGTTAACTGCATGGTCGGCAATAATTGTGGCTACTTCTTCATTATTGATCTGGTCGCCTTTTATTTTATCCCAATAATTAGCTTTGTAGATGCTTATTGCGATTTGGTCGGTTATGGCTTTCATGTCTGAAACGCTTGGCGGATAACCTAACCATGTTTCGTAAACTTTGGCTGAAATACCTTTATTAGTACCTACGTTTTGCCCTAAGCTGTTGTAGTTTCCTGTATCGGCAGTTAAGTTTTGATAACCGCCCTCTAATCGTAGAACAATTGAAATGAAACGGTTAAAATTTGCCATACCTTACAATTTAGCTTTTACAACGTTTCTTTTTTCTTCCTTAGCTACTAAAGCTACAGAACCAACCAGTAATAAAGCGCAAATGCCTAAAGGTATCCAGATGTTTGGTTTACGTTTAGTGTAATTTAGTTCCACTTCGTCTAATTGTTCTACTGGAAAAACAATTTGCTCTTTAGCTGGATTTGCTTTTACCTCAATAGTTTTATTTTGATACGTTACACTTACTGGCGACGCATAAACAATATCTTCTATTGTAAAAACTCCGTCTATGTCTGTATAAGCATATCTATTGTTTTCAATTTTAGAAACTAATGTTGCGCCTACTGCTGGCGTTCCGTCTGGGTGTATTAATTGACCTTTAAATGTTCCTCTAGGTAATATACCTACTCCAGTATTTTCTGTAAAACTTGCTGTTGTATTATTCATGTAAAATTTATTTAAAATGAAAATCCAGATTGATTGACAATAGCTTTAACTACTTGGTAAACTTCTCCGTCGCTTGGCGATAATTCAGATTTTAACCAATAGACTAAATTCCTTTTTTCGTAACTATCAAACCACGACCACGCACCAGTTGGTGGCGAATTGTTACCGTTATAATCTTTAGTTCCAAAAGCATTATAAACTCTTATAAAATCGGCTGTATTTACCAGCTTTTTAAATACGTTTAAAACCGCTTCTTCGTCTGTACCATATAACGGCTCTTTAGAGTTAAAAGCGTCTAAAAGCTGTTGTGCATAGTTGTTGGCTTGTTGTTGGCTAATTGTAGCACCGTTGGTACTTCCGCCTGTTCCGTTAACTTCATCGTCTATTTCTTCTCCAGCAACCTTGTCGGCTACCTTATTAACCACTTTATAACCTAAATAGACAAGTAATAAAGCACCAGCAACCTTGTAGGTATTTGGGTTTGAAAGTAGATTAACCGCTTTATCTCCTGTTTTTTTTGCGGTTTCTTTTAGTTTTTGCTTATCTATTTTTTTCATAATTGGTTAAAAGAATTTTTTAATTAAGCCCCAATGTTTATTAAGCTGTGTATCGGCTTTAGTTGGGTTTTTTGCTAATTCCGCTAACTTTTTTAAAGTGCTTGGATTTAGATTTTTTATAACGTTTAAGGCGTTTGCCTTGTCGTTAAGTTCAAGCTGGTTTTCAGCTTCAATTTCAATAGTAATATTAGTTTGTGGCATGAGTTTGTTTATTTGTTAATTGCTTAATTAAAACATCTAAAAACGCTTCGTCCGAATAAAGTTTATCTAAAACTCTATGAACTATTGTACAGTAACTGTCGTCTATTCCGTCGTTTTTAATGTAGTTTAAAAGCTTCGTTTTAGCTTCTGAATAATGTTCTAAAGGTGCTTGTTGTTGGTGCTGTTGTTGCGAACCGTTTAAGCCTTTTCTATTTATTATTTTGTCGCCTAATTCTGGTAAAATTGTAGCAAAAATTGAAGCGACACTATCTGAAATAACTGGCTTGCTGTTCATGGTAATTTGATTGCTCAAATTCATATTTTCACGTTCCAGCCGTTTAATTTCAGTATCTTTATTTATCGCTTCTAACTCTAATTTTGCAACCTTTCGTTTAGCATCTTCAAATTGTACGGATTTGCTATACATATCCATAACTTGCATATTCATACCGCCTAACATACCGTTGTTTTCATTTGCTTGCATAGTGTTGTTGTTTGTGTTGGTAGTTGTTAAAGCTGTTGTTGGCTCGTTGTTGGTTTTTAGCTTACTTTTTAGTCTTACTTCGTGATTATCTACATAAACCGAACTAGAACCGTTAGAACGCTTTAAATAAACCGTTATATCTGGATAACCTTTTTCAGAAATATGGTTTAAATAATCTTCAACCGTTTCAAAACCCAAAGACTTCATTTCGCTAAGGCTTGTAAATTTACACGCCCAACAGTCATTGGTATTGTCTTTTATAGCAATACCTAATTTGTTGTTTTTGGACTCGTTAACTTTTTTGATTATTTGTTCTAACATAATTACAGTTGGTTATTAGCAGTTTTCAGCCTGTAGGGTCTGGTATGCTATAGAAACATTGTTTTGCGTTGCGTTACCGCTAGTCAAAAAATGGATCTGTTCTAATTCTAATGAGAAAACGGTGTTACTGGCGTCAATTCTAAAAATTTCATTGGTTTTAAGGGTTTGACCAAAAACAACAACGTCGTTTGTACCGTTGTTTACAATTGAAGCCTGTAACACGTTTTCAATAAACTCATTAGAGTTATTATAAATTCTGTGTGTATTTAAACGTGATTTTCGCATATACAGTCGTCTGATTTGTGAACTAAAACCACCTCTAAAACTAAGTCCGAAGCTAAAGCCGTATTTGTACTTAACTTAAATAATACTCTACTATCTTTAACTTTTAAAGGCGAAATACCTCTTTTAGTAAATTCTAGTTCTGGCGAAGCTTCCCATTGTTTTACGTTAATACCAACAAACGGTTTACCGTCTATATTGGTTAACTCTGCCTTAACATTGGCATTATCTAAAACCGATTTGTCCGCAATTGTTACCATTGCCGAAATTATTTCGCCATTATTATTAACAATTGACTCGGACAATTGTGTTTGACCAGCCGTTAGGGTTACATTTACATTTGTTGTTTTCATGTGATTTGAGATAAAAAAAAGCCTACCTATACAAATTATAGATAGGCTTTTTTAATTATTGATTGGTCTTTTGGTTTACGCTTGGATTGTATAACCTCTTAATGCTATACGCACAAAGTCATCGTTTCCAGCTGTAGCAATAGCTTCTGGAAGTTTACCTACAATATCAATTTCAGTTTCCGATTTGATAATTGGCATATCTGCAATATCAAATTCTTGGTCTAAATTGTTTTGAGTTGCGTTTTGGTTAATTAATGCGCTAAATTGAGCATCAACTAAATTACCTCTACCTTGTTGCGAGATTGTTAACTCTCCGTTTACTAAACCAGCTGGCGCAACGTCGCTATAATCTGCGGTTGCTACTGTTTTGTTGTCTGCTGTAGCTTCTTTAGCATAATGAGCCGACACAGCACATAAGATTAAAGGCTTACCAGCTTCTAAAGCTTTGTTGTTAAACGTTTTTACGCCAACTTCTTTAGTTATTCCACTTTTAACGAACTCTATATTCGTACCAGTTACTTTTGCTGTTACTATGTGAGTAACAGGAACTAAACGCACTTCGCCACCACTTAAACCTAAAGTAGATTTGTATGTAGGATCTTTTTGTAAAAATTTTTCAATAGCCATTCCAGCCATTAATTTTTCATCTTGTAAATTTTTCATCTTTTATTGTGTTAAATTTTTTATTGGTTAAATTTTGGGTTCTCTTGTTTTTAATTTGAGTTTATACAAACTTCAATTTTGGCTCATAAGCATTTTGCGCAACTTCTTGCATCTGGATAATTTCTTCTTGATGCGCTTGGTTTAAAGCTGGAAAAACTAAACGTTTAACTTCTGCTGGTTCTCTAGGTGGTTCAGTACCTACGTACGTTGGCATACCTAATGCTCTTTGTGCAAATTTTGTAGCTTCGTCGTCGTCTGCTTTTGGCGATAACATGGCGTTATCTTCCATTAAATCTGAAACTCCAGATAAAAGTTTTTCGCCACCAAAACCGCCAGCAAAACCTTTAATAGCTTTACTAGCCATATCGTCGCCTTTTACAGAAGCAACAACTGCAACTGCAAGAGCAAACGTTGCTATTTTAGCTAAACCGCTTGTTTGTTTTTTTTCTGGATACATTGCGTTTACGCCACGACCTGTAGCAAATCCAGCACCAGCACTCCCAACCATAACTAAACCGTCGGTTGCTGTTTTCATATTGGGTTTTTTAAAGTCCATAATTGAATTGTTTTTAATTGATTTGGGTTATTTTTTATTTTTAGATTTTTTTGGTTTTACCACTTGTGCAACAGCTAAAGCAAATAAGCCTAAGCCTAACCATTTTAAGCCGTTACTTTTGTTTTTATCAACAACCGTTGCTGGCGTTGTTGGCGTTGCTGGTTCTGTGCTGTTTTGATCTGTATTAGTAATTATAACATCTGCTTGACCGTTGGTATTTATAGCGTCTTTAGGTACAAATGTTTTAAAGTTTTGTTCTACAGTAGTTTTTTGATATTCTAGCAACAGATTGTCTATTTGTACGTTTTCTGAAACTAAAAGTGTTTCACTTACTAACTTGTAGCCAGTTGTATTTTGTTCAGCATAAATTATTAATGCCTTTTCTACATATTCAACAATTTTTAATATGATTTCTGCTTTTTGCCTTGAGTATGCAAGAGAAAAACCATTTTCGCCTTTTTCCTTAATAACAAAGCCATAAGCCTGTATTAAGTATATTTTGTTTAAAGCTTCGTTAATGCTTTTTATGACGGTTTCTGTACTGGTTCTTCCTGTATTAATAGTTACCACAATATCAAATGCAGAAACTATTTTGTTTACTGTAGCACCTAACACATTTTTTAACCATGCGTGCAAATTTTTTGTTTCCGCTAAACTTAAAGAGTCGAATGTTTGAGCGTTTATATCTATATAAACTCCAGTTCCTCTATTAACCGTAACATTTACACCAGCTTCTATTAAGTTCATTAAAATAGCACCTAATGGACCACCTATTGCTGTACCTAAAATTGAAGCTGCATTATTATAAATTGCTATACCAGCATTACGCCACGCTCTACCAAACCATGACATTTCTGGGTTGGTTTCTTTTGTTAAATATGGCTTAGCTTCTATACGGCTATTTGTTTGAGATAAATTGCTCATTATTTTTGATTTTTGTTTTTTGATTTTTTAGAATTAGCTATTGCCTTACCGCCATAATAAACCGCAGTTCCTAGCAATACACCGCCAAAAAACAAATTAGCTGTAGATGCTTTTTTTGGCTCGTTGTTATTGTTGCCTATTGGCTCGTAAGTGTTTTGGTTTCCAGTACCGTCGTTACTTGTGTCGTTGCTTCCGTTGGTCTGGCTTGTAACTAGAGGAATTAAAACAGTAGATAAACTATTTAAAAATGACGTTTCGTTAATCTGTGCTGGACTGTCTATAGACGTTAAATAATCGTTATAAACAAACGCCTTTACTTCTTCATTTGGATTTTTTCTAACAAGTGTATATTCTCCTGCCCATTGAGTGTTATCTGTAGGACTCATGTACCCTGCCCAAAGAGCATTAAAAATAGAAGATGAATAATATCTTTTAGCATTTACATTAAATGTTACATCATAGTAACGGTCAAACCAAACAATTAAGGCTTTACCACCTACATATCTAACTTTATGCGACCAATCTATAATTGAGTTTAAAGCTTTCGTAGTACAAGAGTTCCAGCCGTTTGAGTGTTTTTTTTCTATAAAAATATGGTTCATTGTTGCTACAAAACCAAAGAAGTTTTGTACTTCCTTACCTAAAGAAACCATGTCATTGTTGAATGCAGACTCGTTAATAGCCTTAATTCTTTCGCTTATAATTGCAGATGCTAAATTAATATCTTGTTGTAATCTTGCGCTACTATAAGCCGAACCACCTAAACATGACAAACTTTTAAAAATGGATTTAAGGTCACCCCAATCTACATCTTTAAACATTTCTCCAAAATCAAAACTGTTGTTTAAACCGTTGGCGTTGTTGTTTGCGCCATTTAGTCCGTTATATGGTAATTGTTTCATAAAAATATCGTGTTTTTCAATAAATAAAGGCTCGGTATTACTAGACAAAGTGGCGTCTAAAACATAGTAACCACTAGCTAAGTTTGCTGTTTGTTGGTCTGTTGGTACTACTATGTATATGTGTGAAAATTCGTCTGGTCTATCTGCAAACTGTTTGATTTTTCTTAAATAATGCTTAACATTATTAACCAATAAAAATGTAGAAGCTAGTATTGTAAAGCTTTTACAATCCATACCAACGTGTCTATTGTGAAATGCATAATTTGGCGACTGTAAATCTTGGTCGTAACCGTCAGCTACATAAGTGAAATTATTATATAAAGTGCTATGTATTTTCGATACCAGTTCCTTTAAACTGTTGCTTTTAAAGAACTCTACAGCCTTTTTACTATCTACTTCTTTAAGGTTTGAGTAAATCCAGTCTTTTATGGCATTAATACCAAAGTATGTATCTCCAGTTCCTAATGACTGCTTTTTATTTGAAGATTTACCAAACAACGAAGCCAACGCTATTACTTCACGTTTGCGTTGGCTTGTTGTTGGTCTGTTGGTTAAGTTTTTCAAATTGCAGATTTGAGGGTTACTGGTTTAATTGGTCTGCAATATGTGTTGTTTTTTTATTGGGTTTCCTCTAAGAACCTATTAACATGATGTTAAGTGTTTCTATTTAGTGGTCAAGCACTCTCAATGCCATCTAATTTTGATAAATAAAAAATAGTATTTTAGCAAATATTTTAAAATTATATTATGTCGAATTTTGTTGATAAATTTAAATCAGGCTCCATTCAAGCTCTTAAAGATTATGCATGGATACCTTTATTATTATTGGGGTTTTTATTATATGCTGTTGGAGCATTTTTAGAAGCATTAAAAAATTGGGAGATTATATCATCAGCATTTCATTCTATAGGGACTACAATTGTAACAGCAACTGTTTTTGTGACAATTGTCAAATCAAAGCAATTTTCAGATATATTTAATGAACAATTAAGAAGTATCATCTATTGTACAGAATATATGAAGAACAGAAAAGATATAAAAAATCTATGGATAACTACTTCAAAGTCAATGTATAAGGAAAATTTCCCAGATTTATGTGATAAAATAGAAGAGAATTTGGAAAAATATATACCTATGGATTCAAATAAATACTATGAAGATTATACATATAAAGTTGATATAGAGTTTGATAAAAATAACCCAGACTTTATAATTCTAAATGAAAGGGAGACTTTTATTTTACATGCACATACAATAGAAAAAACCGATTATATTTCATCATGTATTTTTAATAAAAGTGATTATAATGAAGATGTTTCGGATTACAGTATGGTGTCATTCAGGGTAAATGGAAAAGATTTACAAATAACAAATAAATATTTGCAAATTGACAAAAATTATAAAGGTAATAAGATTCTTGTTCAACATAAAAGAACTTTATCGGGTGATAAAAAATATAAAATAGAAAAAATTGAAAGAAAAAAATATTCTTTAAATGTAGAGAACACAAAAGCACATAGTTGTATGCATATTTTTAAGAATTACAATTTAGAGGTTTCTCATCCAGCTGATTTAGAGGTTAAATTTTATGAAAATGGTACTTTAAATAATTTCACTAAATTACCTGAACGAAGTTTTAATGGAACAGGAAAAATTCAGAGGTTTGAATATGAGGGTCTTATGTTTAAAAATCAAGGCACTAGAATAATTTTTAGAGATTTAAGAAAATAATTTTATATTTGTAACGTTATAACAATGAATATAAAACACAAATAATATGACACTATTTAGAAAGACAATTCATCTTATTGATGAAGAAGAGTACACAGGATAATCATTTGTTTAACATTTAAAATATTTGAAAGCAACTCTAATGAGTTGCTTTTTTTTATTTAGTCAATTAGTTTAATTGGAACATTATCTAAAAAAGGAAAATCAGATTTTTTATATCCATGCGGAATACCCAATTCTATTATAAAATTTACAAATTGAGGATTCGTTAAGCTTTTCGGATTACCGCTTTTTATAGGGAATTTTTTTCTTACATATTTAAAACTTTTATTTATTTGAGTTTTGCTTACTCCAGTGTATAAATCATACAATTCAGTTCTACTCGGTGCAAATGGCACGTCTTTTGGTTTATTGGTATTATCACTCATAACAATTATAAAATATTAAACAACGGTTAAGCTGGAACTTAACCGTTGTTGTTGGTTATTATTTTTCTACAAATACAAAAAGCTTATCGGTATGAGCCGTTTTAAATGCTTTAGGTTGTAGGTTTGTTTTTTCGCAAACTTGCTTTAATGCTTTTTGCTCGTCGTTGCTAACTATGTTTTTAACGAATTTGTGTGTTGTTGGCTTGTTGCCTTTTCTTCTAATACTCATTTTTATAATTGTTTAAGGGTTAACGATTGTTTTTTTTAAGACGTTTTCGTTTACGTCTATTTTTTAATCTTGTTAATTTTGATTTATTCCTAGATTTTCTAGTTTTATTATCTATAAAATCAAGTCTTATTCCGTATCTCATACACCTAATTATTTTGTTGTTGCATTGTTGTTGTTATAATCTATTTTATAATAAGTGTAGTTGCTTATTAACTACTTTAGTTTCTTCAGTAAAATTTCTAAACTGATCGAGTGAATGTCTAATATTTTCAAATCTTTTATTTTGAGCGTCGTAATAGGTCTTATCAATTTCAAAACCATAAAAATCAAATCCATTTTTATAACAAGCAATTCTATTGCTACCACTACCTAAATGTGTGTCCAATATTTTATCTCCAGCTTGAGCGTATTTCATTAAAATCCACTCATAAAGTTTTACTGGTTTTTGGGTTGGGTGTATTTTTAATTCCGAAATATTACCACCTTTATTTGAACACTTAAATATTGACGCAACTTTATCAAAAGAAGTCCAAGCCATTTCCCATTGAGAAAAATTTTGCCAAGGTTGAACTTTATCCCAACAAATAACACATCTTGTTGGTGGTAGGTTAAAATAGTTTCCCCCGAAGATTATTTGGTTTTTAGAAACTCTAAAAAGTTCATCAAAATATGCTTTTTTGGGTTTAATATCCCAATCCAAGCGCATACTGTTTAATGCTCTATTTTTAAGTTTTCCAGAACCTTTACTAAACCTTGCTTTTTTTAATCTATTGGCAACACTATCTGAAGTATTAGACTTATTCTTTTTGATATTTGCGCCCATTGACATATTAGGTGCATCAATTCCATAAGGTGGATCTACTATTGCTAGGTCAAAAAAATTGTCTGGATATTTTTTCATACCCTCAACACAATCACTATTTATAATTTTACTTATAATTAAGTTTTTTTCTAAATCCATAACTAATTTATTTGTTGTTGCATTGTTGTTGTTACGATCTGGTTTGTATGAGTATTTTTAATAACATAAATTGCTTTATCCTTACTTATTAATTCCCAAACGCCTAAAGTGTCGTAAAGCTTAAATTTGTAGCCTATTGGTTTGTCTTTAAAATAAAGCACAATACCAGTTAGAGTGTGATTGGTAATGCTCATTTTAAAAATTGTTTTATGTGAGTATTTTTAGCAATTAGCTTATTAAAAAAATCTTCTAAAAGCATTTTTTTAGCTTGGTCTATAACAAGCGTATTTTCGTTTTTCTGGAGAAACTTTAAATCTTTTACTTTTTTAAAATAGCTTTTGTTTAAGCCAGCTTCTTTGTATAAAAAATCTTTAGCTACTTTATATTTTTGTTTCTTTTGTTGATCCGAAAACGATACGACATTTATATCGCACAAATGCTGGTAAATATGGCTTGATATGCCTATAATTGTTCCGTTAGATTTATAGTTTTCAAAACAATCTAAAACGGCTTGATACATGATTAAATCTTTTTCGTCTTGGGTTAACTCTTTTTGTTTTTCTACTGGTGCAATTTGTAAGTTGTTGTTAACTCTAGTCTGCTTTAACCACTCTTTATATTTAGTTAATACTTCCGAAACATAAGACGCATTAAAGTTTTGGTAGTGTTGTGTTTTTGGGGTTAATACGCCAAATCTTTCCAGCTTAAAAGCATAATCTATTTCTTCTAAAGAAAGGTTTAAAAAACGCATATTTATAAGCGTTTTAATGTCGTCTATATTTACTTTTTCTAAAGGATTTTTAATACCTAACAAGTTTACTATTCTCACAAAAAGCAAGGCTAAACCATTTTTAAAAGTTTGCTCTGGAAGATCTCTAAGTTTTACAAACTCTATAGTTTTTTTGGCAAAAACTAACTCTTTATGCTCACTTGTTTTAATTACATTTTGCAGTAATTGGTCGTTTTCAACTTTTAATAATTCACTCATAATAAATATTTATTTTAAAGCGATTTAAACGCTTATTTTTTTAGTTGCTTAGGATTCATTTATTTCTACTCAAAAGTTTCTAAAACCCATCTTAAAATCATCTTTTCAAGCATCGTTTAGCCAGTTGTTTAAATTTGTTTCAACCGTTTCTTTGGTTTGACCGTTAACTGTTGGTTTGTTGTTGGTTGTGTTTTTAGAGTAATTGCCCTCTAAAACTTTTAGAAAATTATTTGGGTTTAATAGCCAGTCAAAACTTGCACTCCAGTTGTCTTTGTTGTTGCCGTTTAAAAATTCGCTTTGGCTGGTAATTTTAAAAACATTGCCTATGGTTTCTAGGTTGTGTTTTTTTGCGAGGTTTAAAATGCTCTTTTTTCGTTTTTCTGTAATTTTTTGAATGCTAGGAAGATCTTTACAAACCGAATTGAAAACATTTTTAATTTCTTCAAAATCTGAATCTTTTATTTTTACAATTATATTTTCATTTTCATTTTCATTTTCATTTTCTAAATTGTTGACCATGTGGTCAACCATTTGGTTAAATTGGTCTTTAACATTAGATTTTATAAGGTCTAAGTCGGTTATTAAAACACCCTTTTTTTCAATTATTTTTGAAAAATTGAAATCTTTTTTAATCTTTTCTTTCTGTTTTTTAGTCAATTTAGACTTAGAAATTAAGCCAGCAAATGTGCCACTAGCTACTTTTTGAGGGCGATACTTATCCCTTTTGGTTGTTTCTTCGGTTAGCCGTTTGTTTAACCATACGGTTTCTGTTTGGTTAGTTTTTTGGTTAACCAAATGGTTAACCACTTGGTTAAACTTTGTATTTAAAACCGTTTCGACCACTTCTAAAGAACAGCCAGAGCAAAACATTTGCACACGTTTTAAATCTGTTGGTATGTAGCCGTTTTGGTGCTGATATATTAGTAAGTCTATATAACACGCTCTTTCTTCTGGTAGCATTAGTCTTGTACCAGTATAAAAATCTTGTGAATAGAATAAAAAAGCAGGATCTTTGCTCATAAAAAATGTAGTTAATACAACGGTTCTACCAACGCATATAAATTTTGCTTTTTTGGCTTAACTGTTGTTGGTTTTGCTTGCTTGTTTAAATAACTGCGCAACTCCTTTAGTTCGCTTTGTGTAAGCGTACTGGTAAGCGTTATTATGGCGTTGAGTTGCGAGGTCATTTTTTAAATACTTAACCTAATTGATTTAATAAGTAATTATTAAAGGATCGTTTACAGGAATTTGTTTTAGTCTACAATCTTGTAGTTGTATTAGTTGTTTGTTATAGCTTTCCAGTAATGTTTCTTTATCTTCTGTAGAGTAGGCACAAAGACTACTTTTTACATAAGTAATTGTGTTTTTAAGTATGGCAATTTTTTTATTGCAGTCGTGAAGTGTTAGCTTTGAATAGTCCATTTTTTATGCAATTTTTTTAAGTTGTTGTTTAATTTTTAATTGCTCCTTTTCCTTTATATCAAACAATTCTAAAATTTTTTTATAGGCTAACTCATTGGTAGTTTGAGAGTTAAATAAAACTCTAATATTTGCTTTAGAGAATGGCTCGTTGTTTGCGTTGGTAACGTTGTTGTTGTCGAAGTAAGATTTTATTTTACCAACATAACCGTACCCCAAAACTCTTTTAATAGCCTTTTTTTGTGTGGCAGTAAAACTGTATTTCATTATATTGCGATGTTTTACGGATTTTTTACAAATCCTTTACGTTTGCTTTACAAATATATAGAGAAATACTCTAATAAATAAAATAAATTAGAGAAAAAATCTAATTTATTTCATAACACATTGATAATGAGTGTAAAAGAGAGGTTGAAAAAGTTTATTAAGGTCTTGAAAATTACTAATTCTGCTTTTGAGCAATCCATAGATGCTTCTAATGGCTATATAAATTCTATATCAAAAAGTATTGGTATTGATAAAGTTGAATCTATTTTAGAGAAATACCCTAATCTTAATATTGAGTGGCTTTTGACAGGTAATGGCGATATGATGAAAACTAACGCTAATAACGAAGCTGTAATAGCAAGTACACAACTAAAAAAAGTATCAAAAGTTCCTATTCATGCTCAAGCTGGATTTTTAGCTGGTTATGGAGATACAGAGTTTATGGATAATTTACCAGTAGAGTACTGGGAAGTAGACCAAGAATATAAAGGCGACTATATTGTCTTTGAAGTTAAAGGAGATAGTATGGATAATAACTCTGATGAAGCAATTAAAGAAAATGATCGTTTGTTGTGCCGTGAAGTACAACGCCACCATTGGCAAAATAAGTTACACATTAATAAATGGGATTTTGTTATTGTGCATAAAAATGACGGTATATTAGTGAAGCGTATTATAGATCATAATTTAGAAAATGCAACAATAAAATGCCATAGTCTTAATACTTATTACGATGATTTTGAGCTTAAATTGAATGATGTTATAAAACTATACAACGTTGTTGATTTAAAACGAAATCGTAGGAGATAACTTAAAATATAAATAGATGTCTTTAAAATACCAAGAAATTATAAAAAGCATAGATAATTGTCCTTTAGAAAATGAAGATGGTACGGTGGCATTATATAGGTATGTAAACAAGCCGTTCTTGAAAACCGATTTTGAGCCACAAGCAGTAATAAGAAAACCAAAGTTTAGTAAGGATTGTAATGGGTGGGGTTTATCTACATTTAAAAGCACTAAATCTGCACATGCTATTTTAAATTGTATGCCTAAGTTTATGAGAAAAAAGTTTAATGCAGTTGCAAAAATGGAAGTAGCTAATAAAGATGGAGTAAAGTATCAAACTTCTGGAGATATTAATCATTATACCTACTTTCCTAACGACTCTATAGATTTATTTAGTAAATTTGTTATAGAAGATGAATAACAAAAACAACATATTAGATCTAAGTAAATTCGATAAGATAGAGGATATTATATTTTATGATGAACCTATCCTAACGCATTTAAAAAAAAATGAAGAAAATTATTTAATGTATCTTGTAGATACAGTAGAGGATACAGATATTTACTTAATTTATAAAATCCAAGAAAGCGAATTATATAGTTATTTAACCAGTAACATTTCTTTATATGAGTTGTTTTCAAAAAATAGTAATCCTATTTTCAAAATTAAGCAAAATTTTAATGGAGAAGTTATTGAGAGCAATGTTGTTTTTATAGAAAATATTGATGAAAAATATTTACCTATTTCAAACTCATTTTTAGAATTTAAACCATCTGAAAAATCATATTATAAAAAATTCATTGAAAATTATAACAATAACATTTATCTAGAAAAACTTAGAAATGAAGCTTTTTATGTGAAGTTCTCTTCCAATTCGGCAATGTATGGAGATACTATTGGGTTGATTGAATTATCAAACGATTTTTTAACAAAGATTAGTTCTTCTTTCAAAAGTTTTATTAAGGCTGATTTTAATGTGAATTTTAGGGAGAAAATAACAGACAAAGTAGCTTTAAGAAAAACCATAAGTGCGATACAAGAATATTTAGATTACAGGATAGTTGATTTGAACTTTGGAAGTTTTGAAATGGGATTAGCTGTAGATACAGTAATGAAAAAAAGTATTGAAGATAAAGAAGTTAATAAATGGGCGACTAATATTGGTTTTAAATTTAAAAATATAGTGTTAGATAATAATTTTGATTCTGAAGAATTAGATGCAATTTCTAATAGTTACAGTAAAAAGGAGAGGAGAGAAATATTTAAACCTATTTACGATATATCCAACAACCCTAATTATAGACTACAAATTAAAGACCGCAAAACAGAGAAATATTCAAATATTAAATTTAAAAGCTCTAAAGAAAGAGAAATACTTATACCTAATATACCTGTTGAAGAAAATAAAATTTCTAAAGATTTACAGATTGTACAAATAACTACAGTTTTAGATAAAAATAAAAATACTAAAACCGTAAAAGTCATAGAAGATTTGTTTAGTACAAAACAAGATGTAGAATATATAATTGATAATACAAGGTTTGAAAAAAATGGTCTGTATTTAGATAAAGACATATCTTTTAAAGTACATATTAAAACTGAATCTGGTTTAATACATGTTTCAACAAGAATTGGAGAAATTGGAATTCATAAAATTTATGACACAGATAATTTGGATGATATTCTAAATAATTTCACTAAAATTATACATTCAAGAGTGATAATTTAACTTTAATTATGATCTCATAATTAAAACGTAACATTTGATTATTAATAGTAGTTTATTAAGGACAAAATTGAGTACAAAACGCTCAAAAATTCAATAAAAAACAACGCGATTACAGGTGTTTAAGTCTTGTTTTTAAGGCTCATAACCCGAAGGTCACTGGTTCGAGTCCAGTTCTCGCTACTAAGTACAAAGTATTGTATATAAACGGTTTGATGTTGTCAAACCGTTTTTTTATGCTTAATTTTAAAGCTTTAATACAGACTGAATACACAAATGCATACGAAAGTGCATACGATTTAACTTTGAAGAAAGAATTTTCAACACCAAAAATTTACACAGCCAACAACGATATTTCTAAGCGTTGGTATGTTTATTTTTCCTACAGAAATCCTCACACAGGAAAACTTAAAAGACAAACGGCTATATATAGAAATGCGAATACGTTCAAAACGAAGGAAGAACGTTTAGCGGTTTTAATTACCTATCAGAAAGTTTTAAATAAACTTTTAAAACAAGGCTACAATCCTTATAAAGATAACACCTCTAGATATCGCGAATTAAATAACAACCAATTAAACCAGAAAACTCACAACAAACCACGTTACAACCAACACAACAACCAGAACAACCAACATTGCAACCAACGTTGCAACCAACAAATCAATTAAATAGTGTAAAATTAAAAGATGCTTTTGAATTTGATTTGAGCTTAAAATCAAGAACGCTTAGAGTAAGCAGTTTGAGATCATACAAAAGTCATATTAATAGATTTAATGCATGGATAAATAAAGAATACAAAGAATTAAAACTTATATCAGACATTCAAAAAAAGCATGTTGTTGAATTTTTGAACCACTTGGTAAAAACCACATCATTAAGGAATAGGAATAACTACAGGGCTAGTTTAAGTAGTTTTTACACTACTTTAGAAGATAATGAAATGGTGTCTTACAATTTTATAAAGAATATTAAAGTTCAGAAAACCCAAGCAACAAGAAATAAAACTTATACTAAAATTCAAAAAGATACTATTTTTGTTTAACTGGTGGTTTCATAATTTCTATGTTATCGAGTTTGGGGATTCAAAATTCTTTTTCTCGAAAATAGAAAATGGATTGAGATAGTTGGTCTTCTTTTGCCTCATAACCGTCTGATAAGTCAAAACTTTCCCAATCCCATATTTCGTTAGTGAAATAATATTCACAATATTCGTCTAAGCAGATATCTATATCAAAAATATCCAACATAGTGATTACACATAATGGTATAAATTCGATATCATTCATTTTACTGGCCAATTCGAACGGATCACTATCATTATAGCAAGACATAAATACGGCAAAGCGGTTCCAAGATTCTTCTTTTAATTTTTGGAAATTTGAAGTAGAGGCAATATTCAATTTTTGGTGCTCCCAGTATTGTTCCCAATTATGTAGGAACTGAGGAATAAAGTCTGATTTCTTAATTCCATCATCAATATAAATTTGATGCCAAAGTTGAGGCCAGGTTTCAGTATATATCTCATCATATGTATGTGACAATACTAAATCTTTTAAAAAAAGAGAATGTCCGTTGTGGGTATCAACTTCGTAATAAATACCCTCAGGAGTTGTAAAATCCATTGAGTATTCATAACTCGAAATTTTTAGTTGGTTTCTTTTAAATCCACTAAATTTTTCAATCGCGGAAATGAAGTCTTCATAAAAGCCAACGGAACTTCCAACCCCATTATTCCACAAATTTCTTTGCAATCCCTCTAGGCCATCATTTCCAAAATAATTGACAGCTTCATTTTTCAATAATTCTACCTTTGCTTTCGGGTCGTTATTTTTGATGCTTTCATATTTATCAACTAAGACCCTTTTTAATGATGCTAGGGCACCACTATACTGGTTTTCCCATTTTACATCTTCATTTTTTGCATCCCAAGTATCTGGGTTCACATAGTGCTTTAACGAAAAGGTAGTTCTCTCTTTTCCGTCGCTTATTCGGCAGTATAAATTTTTCTTTCTTTCTGAGTTTAAATAATAAGAAATTGTCATAAAAATTTATTTGTGATATATAAATTTAAATGTAATATAAAAATATATCACAAAAAAATAAATGTATTACAATTGGAGGTTTGCCCAGTAAAGCAAGGTAATGTGCTTGAATAAGAATAGTGCAGTTTTGTGTGCGAGGATTTTCCGCAGGAAAATCAGAAGCTAGCAAACGAGCAACTCACATTGGTTAAACTAAAAGTAGCAATCTTTTATATACTTTGTTGCCAACTGGCTTTATTTCATTATTTCAGTCAGATAAACGATTCCGAAAATCCAACCAACATAGAGTAGAGTATAAGTCAGCGAATAAACTGCTGAAATTCCAATATCTCCTTTTGTGTCTTTTGATTTATTAAAAACAAATTTTAACGCTCTGAAAAAAATCCAATATAACATTGCTAAAATAATAAATAGCGAAAACCAAAAAACAGCTTCTAAAACTATTAGTAAAATTACAAACAATATTGACATTCCAATCCAGAGTAAAATTGATAAAATCAATCCGCCAATTCCATCTCCAACTGATGGTAATTCCATTGTAGGTCCAGTTCCGCTGTTTGCAATCAAATCTCCACTTTTAAAATTCCGAAATTTCGGAAAATTATCAATTAGTCCAATTCCGCTATAAAGTCCATAAGTCATAAAAAGAAATAATGCTGTCGCTATAATTCCGAGTGATAAATACAGGTTAGAAGTCAAACTTCGATTGTAATTTATACCAGTCAGATAAACAGTCAGAATTGTAATTCCGATTACGAGTAATGAAACTATGAAAACGGATTTTCCTTTTAAATATTTCTGTTTAATTTTCAATTCAGAGTTTTTTGGTCAGCTTGTTGGCAACGGTTCGGCTATGAGTAGTTGCGTGGGTTAGTATTTGACTTAGCAAGCACACACCAAGCTGAAAATCCGCGAGGATTTTCAGAAGTACACGAGAACAAGCAATTACTTATAGCCATTGTTGTACACAGTTATTTTTAATTCAACATCTTTCCTTTCTCATCAAACAATTTAAAACTCTTATAAGAGGTCGATAAGAATGATTTTTCTTCGTGAGTCATTAATTCCTCAAATTTATAGTCTAACAATTCAAAACCCTTTGGAATTCCTAACATCAATAAGTTTCCATTATTTAATAAAACAAAGCGTACATATTTTCTTTTCGGAAATGACACATATAGAGAAATTGCATTTTCAAAGTCTAATTCGTCTACTAATTCCTTTGGCATATCTTCGGTCACTCTGTTTCTGTGATTAACAAATGACTTGTCGGTAGTGAATTTTATGTAAACCTTATTTTCTTTATTATCATTGATGATTTTTTGTAAGAATGAATGTTCCTCAACACGAGATTTTAATTCGCTTTTTTTGTCAATAAAATTTTGAAGTGGCGTTATTTCTTCTTCAATTGCCATTGTCAAGTCGTAAATAATTTTTCCATCAGATTTTTTGTCAATAAGTTCAGCTTGCCAGCAATCGCCATCAAAACTGTAAGAGCCGATGTGTGCTATAATTGATGATTTAACATCAAAATTATCTAGTTTTTCTTTTTCTTTATAAAGTAAATCGTAAAGTTGTTTATTTGGGTTTTCAATTCGAGATTTTAATTCTTTTGGAAGTAATGGGACTAGTTCCTGAACATCTTTTTCCAACTCTGTTTTTTTGATACTGTCTTTTATAAAGTATTGATAGTTTTTGAGTGTATTGTAAAAATGTAACTTGTTAAAAGCATCAATTTCTTCGTCTTTAATTATTTCGAAAGTTTTATTCTCGAAATATTGTTGTTTGTCAGAATTTAAGTTAGCATATGCTTTTGCGATTTTGCTACCATCTGAAAAATAGTGTTTTCGAGTTGTATCTTCAATTCTAACATTGGAACCCAATAGGATTTTATCAATATCTAAATCAAGTTTTGCAAGCTCTTCGATATAAGTTTTTCTGGCGTTCGAAGCAATATTACTATTTGCATTTCTGGAAACGTTATCATTCATCACATTTAAGAATGACTTAATAAAAACGTCCCAATTTTGAGTTTTGGAAGCCAAACTTGCAATCCTTTTTTGTTGAATAATTGGACCATTATCGAAACTGCAAGTTCCAACCTGTCTATTTTGTCTCATTAATTCCAAAGCTCTTTTTTTGGAAATTAATTGTGCGGTAAAGTCCTCTAAATCTCCATTAGAAACTTTATTTTCTTCTGCATATTCTAACGCTTCAATTAAGAGTTTTTTGAAATTTTGGTCATTAGTATAAAGACTATCTGCAAATTTTTCTTTTTTAGATTGCCACTCATTTAATTCCTTTCTTCGGGTAATGAAATCTTGCTCTTTTTTGTAAGGTGGTTTGTTGGTTTTTAGTTCGTAATAATTTACTAATGAGTCAATGATAGTTCTTTTATATGCTCTAAATCCATTTGATTTATTGTCACTATGATAAAAAATAGAGGTTTCTGGTCTTACTATTAAATCAGCGTAGTTAATCCAATCCGAAATTCTTTTTGGAAGGTTAATTGATTTAAATTCATTATTCAAATAAAAGCCACGAATTGTGGTTATGCTATCCCTTTTGCTTGTATAACTAGAGTGAAAATGTTTTAAATTATTTTGGTTCAGGGAATCATTAAATGATAATTTAATACCGTGGTTCTGATTGTTCGTAATTTCAAAAGATTTTATTTCTAATTTCTTTTCATTTTTATAATCAGAATAAACGTTTTTTATTACCAGTAAATCATTGTCAACTTGTAGTCCTTTGAATTTATTTTGTAGTTGTTTTAGGTTCTCTGATTTTTTTAATTCAGTTAGAAATTTTTTTTGGTCTTTAGTAATGATTTCGAAATAACTGGCTGATGTCTGTGGTAGTGAGTAAAAATTAGGCGTTTCACTTTTATTGTAATTCTTTTCCAAGTTTCTTATGATATAATCAAGTTTTGGAATATCACTTTCGCTAATTATTGAATTTTGACAGAAAATATTTCCTGAAATTAATAATGAAAGTAATATGTAGATTGATTTTGTCATAATTGTGTACAACGTGCTTGGCTATGGTTTCGTTGCGTGAAAATCCGCGAGGATTTTCCGCCGTAAACCGAAGATAGCAAAATTGCGAGGACTTTCCGAGAGGAAAGTCAGAAGCAATGAACTATAGCCGGTGTTGTAAATAGTTATTTTTTCAATTCAAATGTTTTCCCATTCCAAGAATATGTTTTTAAAACTTCAACGGATTCAACTTCGTATTTGTCATTCAGATTTGATTTAGTCAATAAAATCTGATTTTTGATTCCAAACTTTTGATTCGGAAATCTGTATTCATTTATAGGTTTTGGTCCATCACAATGAAGATATTCCGATTCTGGAAGTTCAATTAATTTCCCTTCTTTTGTTTTGAGTAAATAAGTCGAATAATAATTTGTACAACACGCATCATATCCAGATTCCAAACGTATAATTTGTTCGATATTTGTTAAATTATTGATATTTAAAATCTCAATTGTAGTTCCACTATAAAATTCCAATTCCAATATTTTTATTTCATAAAGTGTTTGTCCGTTATTGTCTTTTAAATAAATAGAAATTGGTTCAGGTGCGTTTTCAGTTGGAAAATTTTCCCAATACTTTTTTATTGTCAGTGAGTCAATTTCCGTTAAATAATATTGCTTTGATTTTATAAAATCATTAGATTCTTGACCAAAAGAGTTCAAGAATGTCAGCAAAATTATTATCAGGATTGTGTTTTTCATAATTATTTACAACGTTTATGTGTATGGAAAGTTGCGTGCTTGTGTGCGAGGATTTTCCGAAGGAAAATCAGAAGCAAGCAAGCAAAGCAACTAACATTGGTTAAGCTAAAAATAGCAATTTTTTATACACGGTGTTGTGCGTAGGTTTTTTCATTCCGATTCGCTCAATTTTATTTCATTCGGTTTTTCTGGAAATCCGATTAATTTCTTTTTAATTATAAACATTTTAGTTTCTCCGTCAGTTAAATTAATCGTATCTGTTTTCCTTTCATATTTGCCAAAAAAAAGTCCAGTTGTCGAACCATTTGGTTGGTTTGTCATATCCGAAATAGAGAAGTAGTCAGATTTTTTAGAAAGACTAATTTCATAGTTTTTCTCTCCGATAACAAAGTCAAACCGTTCTGATATTCGGTCGTGATAATTCATAAACCATAAATTCCAGATTCCGAAAAATATTAATGGACAGACAATTGAATTTATAAAGAACAGATGCGATAGTTTACTTTTAAAGAAATAGAAAAGAATTCCGATTATTATATTCAATACAAATAGAAAAGGTACAATGATTACAATTCCAATTGAAACACTTGGGTCAGGTTCCATTTGATAAGACCAAAATCCTAGAAGGATAATTTCAAGGATTAAAAGTTCAATTCCGTATTTAATTATTCTTTTAGAGTTCATTTGTCAACTTACGCACAACTGTTTGGCTATGGTTTCGTTGCGTGAAAATCCGCGAGGATTTTCCGCCGCAAACCGAAGATAGCAAATTTGCGAGGACTTTCCGATAGGAAAGTCGGAAGCAATGAATTATAGCCGTTGTTAGGCAACGTAATTTTCTTTCCAACCATTGGTCTTGGCGATTAATTCTGGATAAAGACAAGATTCATTCCCGTCTAGAGAAACCAAAATTCTAATAGAATCTCCAATGGATTTATTATTGGTCAAGGCAAAATTATTTGTTCTGGATTTTGCAACTTTATTTCCATATTCATAATGCACATCAATTGGCGAACCAAATTTCGAAAATGTGAAACCTTTATTATGGCTTATTGAAATTATTTTTCCCTCCATAATTCTTCCTGTTTTATATAATGAGATTTCCTTATTTATTTGTGAGTAAAGAATATAGCAAAGAATTAGTCCAATTAAAAGAATAACTCCAGCTATGTAATACATAAAATCCATACTAAACGAATATTGCTCAAATTCTGTAGGCATTGATTCACCGTTCAAATATTTAATTGGTATTATATCTCCTACTTTTAAATTATCAGTTTTTTCTGGTTCAAATACACTAAATTTTGATTCTGTTTTCTGACCGTTGTTATCAAATTCATAAGTCAAAATTTGTGGATTATTACCATTGATAGTTATATTATCAATTCCTTTAATGCGAGTTAGAGTGGCATTTGCCTTTTTTCCATCAGATTGAATTTTTTCAGCGTTTTCAACAAAAGGGAAACTATTTCCTAATGAATTCATCATTAAGCCCATCGGTAGAAAAAGAAGTAATGAAAATGTAATTCCTTGAAACGCAAAGAGTAGTAAAATTGGTCTGATTTTGGCTCTTTGCCAAATGGTTTTGAAATTGGTTTTTCTATTTGTCAATGTCGTTTCTCTTTATGTTGCCTAACGGTCTTGAATATGGCTCGTAGCGTGTAAATTAGCGATTATTTTCGGATTAAGTACAAGCCGAATTTTTTAATTTTCTTATTACCTTTTCTTTTGGATAAGCCAAATTAAAAAATTTGGCGGACTTGCAAATATGCCTTAACTTCGTGTAAGCAACTAATTAGCTATGAGCTATATACGTTGTTACCAGCAGTTATTTTTCAATACATTCCGCTCGTTAATTGTTTTTCATCAAAACGCCAAAGAAATTTATCCGCCTTTTCTTTGTTATTAGAAATGAAATCAATTGTAAGTTGTTTAACTATTTTTTTTACTTCTTTTTTTATTTTTTCCTCTTCTAAAGTTTCTTTAAAACTGCCTCCATATTTGAATTCGCTTCCTCTTACAGAAGCAATCAATATCAATCCATTTTTAAATTTCTTCTTTTTGATTTTGTAATCAATCAAGTTATTGTCCTTTACATATTTTGTACAACCAATAATCAAGCCGTCCACTATTCCATCCACAAGAGAACCTCCACACTCTGTATGAATATCGTTTGCGAAAGATGCAATAACTGAAGGCGGATACCAATCAGTTCGATATCCAAGGAATATTTGATAATCGATTCCGTTTAAGTTTTGGTCAAAGGCAATTTCAAATTCCGGTTTTCCAAGAGAATCACGTACCATTCTGTTGTATAGGTATTTTACTCCTTCTGGAAAACTAAAATAATTTTGATTTAAAAACTTTTCTCTCCTGTCAATTAAAAGAACTTCTGAATTCCTATTCAAATAGCACCATTGAAGTATTTTCTCCGATAATTCTAAATAATCAACAGGTTCATTTAATATTGTTTGGTCCAACTTAAAAGTCAAGAATGTCTCGGTAGAAGATACACTATTAAAACAAAACTCTGTACTTAAAACTTTAGAAGCTTTGAGGAAATAATTCTTAAAATTATTTTTATCAGTACTACTTTTTTCGAATTTTGAAATATCAGCTAAAGTCCGAATTTCCAAATCAAATTTTTGTTCAGGTTCAAGTCTAATCTGAAAAAAGTAATTTTCCGATTCCGTTAATTCAACACAATCAGCAATGAGTCCTTTCAGCAAATTGATAATTCCAAGACTTCCTGTACCTATATACATTCCTGGTCTCATTTTGAGATGCTCTTCAAACTTCAGCTTTGGAAGTTTTTCTTTCGAATATTTTGTGTTTTTTGGTTGCATCTAATTGCTGGTAACGTGTTTGTGTATGATTAGTTGCGTGGTTAAGCAACTAAGTTAGCAAACTTTTACGAACCCGTGAAAATTCCGCAGGAATTTTCGCAAGTAGTGAAGAATCCAGCAATTAATTATACACGGTGTTGTAGCTAGTTATTTTCAAGATTCGTAATGCTTCTTTTTATTAAATGAATTAGTTTAGGGTCTAAAACTGAGTAAATTTTTTCCCCATTATTTCCTAATTTTGAATCTTCTACGAGAAGTTTATATTTTACCATACTTTCTATTTTTGTTTGACTCCATCTCGTTTTTTGATTAAACGTAGAATTTAAATCCATTATAGTAATATTGGTCTTTCTAGTTCTTAGTATAATGTTAATCATACTAATAACATCTTTATTCTTACCAGTCCTAGAAGGGTACATTGATAGATAGTCATATCTTCTAGCAAATTTTATAAGTCCTCTTGAAACAGAGTCGCTTTCAAACACGGTAGAACTATCATTTGATGTTTGAAAATCGTAGATATCTGAAAGGCAGGATATCAAATCCCTAGGTGATTTATTTGATATAGAAATTATATTTTCTAAGTCCGACTGATGTTCAAAAAGACTTGAAAAAGTTCTCGTATTTCCAGAAAAATATAAAATTCTTTTATCTATTAGAGGTTCCATATTGCTGTTTCTCCAACTAATATCAATTTCTTTAAATTTATCGAAGCGCACTTTTTTAGACAAAATAGGTTTAACTTCTGACCATAAACTAAAAGCAATAGCTATATCATTTTGTAGAAGTAATTCAGTATCAGTTAAAATATCTTCTGTAAAGTTGGCTATTTTATTAATATCTTGATTTAATTCTTGAAATTCATCTACTTTATCAAATAATACGACAGATGATTTATAATATGTTTTTTTTGAAATTCTATTTAATCTGTTTAAGAGTTCTTTTAAATGTCTTTTACTTTTTATTAATTCTCTCTCTTGTGAGGTGGCAGAAGTATTGATATTATCCATTTCTGATAAGAAATCTGTATAGCTAGTATTAGTTTCATAGCTATTTAGATTTAATGATTCTGCTATTAATTTTGATGTTATGAGAATACCTGTTCCTATTAAGGAATTTGTTGGCTTTACAATTTTATTATAAAGGTTAATGAACCAATTTTTTGTTTTTATTTTTTTTAAATTTTCATATCTTTCTTCGTATTCTGATTTGGTTAGTGGCTTAAAGAACAGTTTAATTAGTAAGCAAAGAACTTCCTTATCCTCTTTATTTAACTTTTTTAAGTATGCTTTATTTTTATTTAAAAAGAGTGTGTATTTAGTAACAAACTCTTGTAAAATTAAATTAAGTAATTCTATTTTATTGTTTTCTAATGAAATTTCATCAAATCTATCGATAATAATCGTAAGAATTTGAGACTTTTCAAGGTCGTTTTTTAATTTGTGAATTATAGAGGATTTTCCATGTCCTCTTTGACCTAAAATAAACCTACTTGTTCCAGATTTTAAATCATCGAGTAAAGTTTGATAAAAGTTAGGTTCATAAAAAATTTCATTGTGATATTCTATTTCTTCTTCTGCAGAAAATTTAGAAAAAGGATTTTTTAATAAGCCTAAATTATTGTTAAGTGTATTCGTCATTCGGTTTTTTCTTAATTAGCTACAACGGGTTTGTATATGATGCGTTGCGTGTGTAAACAACTAATTTAGTAAATAAAAACCGAATAGAAAATCCGCGAGGATTTTCGTAAGTAGGCTAGTACTAGCAATGGATTATATATGTTGTTGTGTGTTCGTTTTTTTTGTCAGATTAATATATTACTAACTTTTAAAAATGTTAGTTCAGAGTTCTCTAAAAATTCTTTCAGTTCAGTGTTTTTATCAGCATTTTCGTTAGTTAATTCAAAGAGATATACTCGTGGATTAACAGTTTGAGGAAACATTAACCAAAACCGAAACCTTTTAACTTTTGGTGAGTCAGACAGAAATTCAAGTTCCTCCAAATTAGATATTGTTAGATTATCGCCTCTGCTCATTTCGTAAAATACTCTTTCAGAAACAGAATGAGAATCAAGTTCTTTGTCAGATTTTCGAGGTTCAGTTGAGAATCCGCTAAACAATTGAGGATATAAAAGACCTTTTTTAAAAATCAGTTTTAATGATTTATCTATTCCATATATTTTGAATGATTTATTGTCATAAAACAATTGAATTTCATCTATTTCTTCAATTTCATTAATTGCTATTTCCTTTATATCATTAGAAAATGTTTCGTAAAATTGTTTCTCGTATTTTGTTTTAAAAAATTCTTGAGCCCAATAATTTTCTTGTTCTCCTTGATTTTTAAAAGGTGGTTTTAATTCAGTACTTTTTTTTGTATTAACTTGTTCAAGATTGCTTTGAGATTTGCAACCAATTGAGAAAGTCAGAAGTAACATTATTGTAAATAATTTCATTTTCTTCGATTTAGTTTCTCAAATGTTATTTAATATTATTAATCAAAAAAGTCAAAATGAGTGAACTGTGATTTTCGTTGAGTGACGATGTTCTCAAAATGACACACAACGGTCTCGTATAACCGTTCAGTTACGGGTTTAAAGTTAATGTTTTTCGGTTAAGCACTGACGTTAGCAATTCCGAGTGGATTCGGACGCAGTCGAATCCGCCGTAATTGCGGTTATACATTGTTGTGCGTTCGTTTTTTATTTTGTTGTTATCAATATTAAATCTCCATCATATCCTCTGCATAAAGTCATATTTTTCATCTTTTCTTGACTCAAAATTGTAAAGGACTTAATAGCATTTGGGTCAATTTTTGTTTTTTCTTTTAAACTGTCAGTCAAAGGAATTCCGTCGATTATTATTAATTCTATTTTCTTTTTGTCCCAACCTCTTTGTCCAGCAGATAAACTGTCCAAATTCAGGTTTTTCATTTCAAACAATTCAGTCGATCTGATTTGAGAAATTTTAAGTTCTTTCGTTCGTTTGTCAATTCGGATATTTTCAATATTGTGTTTGTCAAGAAAAACAGTTTCCAAATCCATTTTCTCATTATCTACAAACATTTTATATTCCGCTGAATATTTTTTTAATATTTTATTTCGGTCGTATTTTATATTCCGAGTTGCGCAACTGAAAGTCAAAGTCAAGATTAATAGAAGTAGAAATATTCTCATTTAAATAGTTTTATTCTCAAAAATATTTCAATTCCACTTTTCATAAAAACTCCAATTAGTGAATGATGCTTTTTGTTTAGTTAACGCCTTCCTTAAATGACGCACAACGGTTTTGTGTATGGTTAGTTGCGTGTTTGAGCAACTAATTTAGTAAACAAAAACGAACGCGAGAAAATTCCGAAGGAATTTTCCGAGTAGACACTTGCCAAAGCAATTAATTATACACGTTGTTGTAAAACGTTTTTAATCAATTCTTTCAGCTATTGTTTCAAAAGGTTCCATAGGAAATCCATATAAAACAGCTTTAACTTCGTCAATTTCTTTAATCGGAAGAACCAATCCTTTGTGATTATTGTGATAAGTAGAAATCAACAAAGTGTCATCTATTTTTTCTAATAGTATTTTCCGTCCTGCATATCCACTTTTCTTAAGCATTTCAAGAATTTCAGGCTTGTCTAAAATTTTATTGAATTCAATTACACCTTTTTCATTGTTCCATTCAAAATTATATTTCAAAAGTTGAATTCTACTTTCCGATATTTTTGATTCTGTCGGAATTAATTTGACATAATCGTGTTCAAAAATTTTGTCTTCAGTTTTAGATTCCGTTTCGTTAATTACTGTATGCTTTTTTCCTTTTCGATAAAATCTAATTCGGCTGGGGTTTATGAATTCAAATTTTAAATCAGATAAGTTTTCAGAGCGATTTTCAACTTTTTTTTCTTTTAAGTTCAGTTCATTTTCAGTGCTTTCCAAGACTGAATAATTAATCTTATCATTCTCGAAAGTAATTATGTCTAAATCACGAAATGGTCTCATTTCGCTTGCGTTAATCCACTTGCCATCAATATTAGTGCTCAATTTCATCAAATGTTTTACAACGTGTTTGTATATGGTTTGTTGCGTGGTTTAAGCACTAAAGTTAGCAAGTAATAACCGAATAGAAAATCCGCGAGGATTTTCGTAAGTAGGCTAGAACCAAGCAATAAATTATATACAGTGTTGGTGGTAGTTTTTATTCCTTTTTCGAATTTTTATTTTCCCATTTTGTCCAAACATCTTTTTCTGTTAATAGCCATTTTTGATAATATTCTATTATTGTTCCCGAAATATCATCCCTATCTGTTATTCCTCTGTCATTAAAATATTTTAAAAGTCTCGAACCTCCATTAATTCCCCAGTTATTTCTTATCCACATTCCTAAACCTCCCATATGAGAATTAAATTCCCATCTGCTTTTAGATTCACGAAGTTGTTTTTTACTTTCAAAGTTTAAAGTTTTATCTAATTCGGTAATGCATTCATAAAGATTTTTAGGAATATAAATTCCATCTATTGAATCGAGAGTTTTTCTTTTTTCAAATTCAAGTCTACGCTTTTCTTTAGCTATTTTAGTTTCTACTTCAGCGATAGAATCGTTGGAATTTCTAAATCCTCCAAAAAAGTATTTGAAATGTTGTTTTTCTACTTCTTTGGGTAAAAAATCACTTTCAAATGTTGTATTAGTTATGAACTCTCGAATCTTAACTTTATCGAGTTTCTCATCACATTCAAACTCTTCAATCTCAAACTCTCCGTTTTTGTTTAAATAACCTGTTAATGTAACTCTAGATAATGTATATTTATATTTCATTGTATACATCAATCCAGAAATGTCACTTATAGTTTCTGAAATTGTTTTCTTTGTTTGTCTGTCAACAAAATCTGGAATGTATTTATAAGAAGCTTGATAATAATTAATTGAACTTTTTGGTTTACTAAATGATTTGATTTTTGGATAAAGTTCATTAAAATCAACATTATTTATAACTTCCATTTTGTTTAAATCGTAAGATGTTACAATTTTTCTTGAATCGGTTAAATATAATATGTCATTGTTTAAGATAACATAATTTTCATTTAAAAACATTTCTTCTTGACTTGTACTATCTTTGAATACTACTTTCCATTCCTCTGAATTAAATTTGCTTTTCTTTTTATCGACAATATCCCAGTAATTGTTATAAATAAGTGAGCATTTCTCTTTATCTGAATCGCAACCAGTAAATTCAAGGATGTTATATGTTTTTTTTAAAATTCCATCTCTATAAACTGTAACGTACTCAAATTCTTCTCCTTTCCAAAAAAGGTCATTTGTTAAGTAAATAACTGTTCTCCCATCATTCGATATTGCAAGCGAGTATTTTTCTGAATCATACAAATCAAAAGACCTATTAATTTTATAAAACTCTTCGTCATTTTCATAAACAATGGATTGTCCTTTCAAATTTGGAAAATCTGTATCATATGAAATAGATTTTATTGAATAAATTTTGTTTTGTGAACTAATCGTAGAAATTGGAACTCTACTTGTTGATTTTTGAGAATATGCATTGAGGTTTAAGGTCAGTAATATAGCTAGAAGAAATTTGATTTTATTCATAATGTTTGGTAGGTTTATATTTCTTAATCAAAACTATTCTATTATTATCTTTTGTAGAATCTTAAATGAGTGAAATGGTGTTTTGAATGAGTAACGAACCATTCTCTAAATTATCACCAACGGCCAAGTATATGGCTCGTTGCGTGCAAAAGTGCACTTGCCTTTCCGTCCGGCACGAGCCAAATCTTTTGCGTTTTGTTTTTATCTTTTTTAAGCTAAAAGCCAAATCCAAAAGATTTGGCGGTGTTAGCAAATATATTCAAGCCAATGGTTTGGCAATTACCTAGCAATGAGCTATATACAATGTTACCATACGTTTTTTCCGCTATTTGATTTCTTCGCTTTCAAACTTTTCCAAGTCCGACTTTTTATACTCAAATGGCTTGTATTTTAATATTGTCTCGTTTTGATTTTGAAGTCCCTCGCCAATTGCAAATCCAATTTTGTAAGTCCGACCATCTTCAGTTGTGAGCATAACATTGTCATATTCCCTGTCGTTTGGGTCAATAAATAACATTGATTTTTGATTTTCAAAGTCCTTATTCAGCCAATGGTCGGTGGATTTTGTCGAAGTCCAACCCGTTACGTTCGCTTTGTAATTCAAGTCCATAGGATATTTGAGGTAATTGACATAGTAACAAAATATCTCAAAGTCAATGTCGTAGGGGAAGGTTATTACAACTTGATTATTGTCCGATTTGTGAAGTTCTGAAATTGGTTTCAGATGACTTTGTTGCGGATTGTCGTAATTTTTGGTAAAGTCCTGAACCGCTCTCCTAATCAGGTTGTAATCCACATTTTCAACTAAAATCCGTTTATCGTTTTGTTTTAGTTCCTTTTCGATATTGAATTTTGAAGAATAATCTTCACTGGTCGATTTATCGCTTTTATTATTAAAAAATTGATAAGCCAAAAATGCAACGACCGCAACAATTCCGATTATAATGTAATTCATTCGTTTCATCGTTTTTAAATGTATGGTAACGTGTTTGTATATGGTTTGTTGCGTGGTTTAGCACGTAATTTAGCAAATAAAAACCGAATAGAAAATCCGCGAGGATTTTCGTAAGTAGGCTAGAACTAGCAATAAATTATATACGGTGTTGGCAGTAGTTATTATAATTTATGTGCTGCAACTTTCAGCCAAATATCTTTAAGTTCTTTTCTACTGATATTAAATTTTTTCATTATAATCGGTTCAGATTCTTCCTCTTGCATATCCCAATATTTTTCGCTCATAATTTCATTGTAAATTTCCAATTCTCTTTTTGTAGGCAAATCAGATTTTGATATGTTTCCAACTTTATCTTTGATTATAATATCAAATTTATAATTCGTTCTTATATTATTTTTTGCGATTTCAGGTGTTACATTTCCAGTTTTTGCATTAGGCGACCAAAGTAATTTTCCAAAAGTATAACCTGTTCCAATGTCATTTTTGTCGTCGTAAGCAAATATTACAATTTCGTCAATATCATTATCCTTTTCCGTTTTTTTAGAAACGATGGATTTTAAAGTATTTTCAAGATTCTCTTTTGAAATGTCAAAAGGAACAACAATTGACATAGTTAATCTTATAAACTTTGGTAAGTCTTTGAGTTCTTGAGTTGAATAATCAGATAATTTTCGGGTCATTGCCTTTGCGCTTGAAAATTCAGATTCCTCAACTGTATAAGTCGAAATTTTTGTTGAGTCAAAATCTATCTTATATCTCGATTCAATTTTAGAAGTTTTTAATTCAGATTCTGTCTTTTTGTCGTTTTTCGCTTCGTTACAACTCAATAAAATCAGAATTGGTAAAATCCATATTATTCTTTTCATTTCTAACATTTTGTTTTTTGTTCGTCGGTTTTTAATTACTGCCAACGTTTTTGGCTATGGTTTCGTTGCGTGAAAATCCGCGAGGATTTTCCGCCGTAAACCGAAGATAGCAAATTTGCGAGGACTTTCCGAGAGGAAAGTCAGAAGCAATGAACTATAGCCGTTGTTGTGCGTAGTATTTTATTTTTCAAAGTTGTCAGTTTTTAAATCCGCTCTCATTTCTTTAATGATTACAGTTTCTAATTCGTTAAATGGATTATCAGTTTTAAATTTATTTCCTGCCTCAAAGAATTTCAAAGTCATTTCAGTTCGCATTTCTTTAGGAATTCCGCTCACTTTTGATAAGGAATAATATTGATAAGAATTGTCAAAAATAAATTGAAATTCCGCGCGTATTTTTTTTAGCTTGTCAAGCATATTTTCAGAAAGGAATGGTTGATTTTTTAGGTAAAAGTTTATAAATTCCTCAATTTCTTTGATAAAATCAGCACCCATTTTTTCGTCTCCAGTCAAATGATAGCGATTAATCAGAAGTTTTATTCGGTAAGACTTGTCCAGAATTTCTCGATAGATGTCTATTTTTTCCCTAAAAATTCCGCTGTAAGTTATTTTGTATTGTTCAATTTAACGGTCAACACGTTTTTTTATCCATAAGTAAAAAATTATGTTTCCGAGAATGGTGAGAATTGCTGGAAGTATTAATTTAATCATATCTATTTTTTCACAATCCATTCAGTTTTTCATATTACGCACAACGTT
>NZ_PXOQ01000008.1:5000-68646 GCF_003008425.1 Aurantibacter aestuarii
TCAAACTCTTCATCGTTAAATTTTAAATATTATTTAAACGATTATAAATTTGTAACTCATAATGATTTATTCTCTTAATTCTAAAATATTGTTTCCAATATTTTAACGCTGTCAATTCAATATGTCTATGAACTTTTTTCTTCTCTTAAATAGTTGCTTATCTAAGCGGCTGCAAATATACACCCTATTTTGAAACTGCAAAACTTTTTTTAAAGTTTTTTTATTTTTTTTCAAAACTAAATAATCAATAAATCTAAATGAACTTTTCGTCTAAAAAACTTACTCGTTTTTAAGGAGTGCAAACATACAACTCTTTTTGTAATTCCAAAACATTTTTTTAAAAAATATTTCTTTTATTACTTCTTAATTACTCTGCAAATTTCTGAACGTTTCTCAACACGACTAGTGTGTTTCGGGGTGCAAATATAAATCCCTTTTTTAATCTGACAATACTTTTTTTTACCTTTTTTTATTTTATTTTTTCCAACCCTTTTAATTACCAAATTATCAGAGCTTTATACCAGAAACTTTTTTTTTATTTTTTTCTTCTTTACTTCTCTATTATAAAAAGAAATCCCAAACCAAGCCAAATCGAACCGTGAAATCCCTATATGGATACCCTGGTGCACTGAAATAATCTCGCCCCGTAAAACTCGAATTTAAATGCTCTGCTTTTATAATCGGTAATTTCTACCCTCATTATATATATAAAGTATTGCACGACTATATTCAACATAGTATATTTGCATTAAAATTATCACCTATATATAATGATTAAAATTACATTACCAGATGGCTCGATTAAAGAGTTTGAAAAAAACTCTACTCCTATAGACGTTGCTAAAAGTATTAGTGAAGGTTTAGCGAGAAATATTATTTCAGCAAAGTTTAATGATACCGTAGTTGAAACCACTACCCCATTAACAACCGATGGGTTATTAACGCTTTATAGCTGGAATGATACTGAGGGAAAAAAAGCCTTCTGGCATTCTTCTGCTCACGTACTAGCACAAGCTATTGAGGAATTATATAAAGGAGTCAAACTGACTATAGGTCCGGCTATTGAAAATGGATTCTATTATGACGTAGATTTTGGTGACCATGTAGTTTCTGATAAAGATTTCAAAACTATAGAAAACAAAATGATTGAAATTGCTCGTGGAAAACATGAGTTTAGTATGAGAGAAGCTTCAAAAGCTGAAGCACTTCAACTCTATAAAGATAATCCTTACAAGACTGAATTAATTGAAAATCTTGAAGATGGTACAATTACATTTTGCGACCATTCCACATTTACTGACTTATGTAGAGGAGGACATATCCCAAACACAGGGATTATAAAAGCCGTAAAAATTTTATCTGTTGCAGGAGCTTATTGGAGAGGTGATGAAAAGAACAAACAATTAACTCGAGTGTATGGAATTAGCTTCCCAAAACAAAAAGAACTTACAGAATACCTGGAACTATTAGAAGAAGCGAAAAGAAGAGATCACAGAAAATTAGGAAAAGAACTTCAACTTTTCACTTTTTCACAAAAAGTAGGACAAGGTTTACCTTTATGGTTGCCTAAAGGAGCTGCTTTAAGAGAACGTTTAGAAAACTTTCTAAAGAAAGCGCAGAAGAAGGCTGGATACGAAATGGTTGTTACCCCACATATTGGACAAAAAGAACTTTATGTTACTTCTGGACACTATGCTAAGTATGGCGAAGATAGTTTTCAACCAATTACTACTCCAAAAGCAGATGAAGAGTTTTTGTTAAAACCTATGAACTGCCCACACCATTGCGAAATATATAATAATCAACAATGGTCTTATAAAGATTTACCTAAGCGTTTTGCTGAATTTGGAACGGTGTATCGATATGAACAAAGTGGAGAATTACACGGTTTAACCCGAGTTAGAGGGTTTACCCAAGATGATGCTCATATATTTTGTACTCCAGAACAACTAGATAGTGAGTTTAAAAATGTAATTGATCTTGTCCTATATGTATTTGGATCTTTAGGCTTTGAAAACTTTACAGCACAAGTATCTATTAGAGACCCTAAAACTCCTAAGAAATATATTGGAGAGGTTGCCAACTGGGAAAAAGCAGAACAAGCGATAATTAATGCAGCTAAAGACAAAGGATTAAATTTTGTAATTGAAGAAGGTGAAGCTGCTTTTTACGGACCGAAACTTGACTTTATGGTTAAAGATGCCTTAGGAAGACAGTGGCAACTTGGAACTATACAAGTAGATTACAACCTGCCAGAGCGTTTTGAATTAACTTACAAAGGAAGTGACAATGAAACTCACCGACCTGTGATGATTCATAGAGCTCCGTTTGGCAGTATGGAACGTTTTATAGCTATTTTATTAGAGCATACCGCTGGTAATTTCCCACTTTGGTTAATGCCAACTCAAGTTTCTGTGTTAACTTTAAGCGAAAAATATGAGAATTACGGTCAAAAAGTTTTAGATTTGCTTGAAAATCACGAAATTCGCGCCGTAATTGATAACAGAAGCGAGACGATTGGTAAGAAAATTCGCGAAGCAGAAATGAATAAAGTGCCCTACATGGTCATTTTAGGAGAAAGTGAAGAAAACGAAGGAACCATTTCGGTTAGAAAACACGGCGGAGAGGATTTAGGCACGATTAGTGTAGATAAATTCTCAGAATTAATTACTGCCGAGATAAATAAAACATTGAAGCAATTTTAAAATAAAGTTTAATTTAAATTATAAAGTCATAGCAATTAGAAGAAGAAATTCAAGAGGCCCATTAAGAGTTGTAAAAGAAGATCAACACAAAATTAATAGAAATATTAGATCTGAAAAAGTACGATTAGTTGGCGACAATGTAGAGATTGGTGTTTACGACACAAGAGATGCATTAAAAATAGCGCAAGAACAGGAACTTGATCTTGTAGAAATTTCACCTAAAGCAGATCCTCCTGTTTGTAAAGTCATGGACTATAAAAAGTTCCTTTATGAGCAAAAGAAGCGTGATAAAGCGATAAAAGCTAAAGCAAGTAAAGTTGTGGTTAAAGAAATTAGATTTGGACCACAAACGGATGATCATGACTATGAGTTTAAAAAGAAACATGCCGAAAAATTCTTAAAAGAAGGTGCCAAATTAAAAGCATTTGTATTCTTTAAAGGACGATCTATCGTTTTTAAAGAACAAGGACAAATCCTTTTATTACGTTTAGCACAAGATTTAGAAGAGTTTGGTAAGGTTGAACAAATGCCTAAATTAGAAGGTAAGCGTATGACCATGTTTTTAGCTCCAAAAAAATAAATTACAGTTACATTAGTAACTAAATCATATTACGCTGAAAAAATTTCAGTGTTACCTTATTATAAGTGAAATAATAAAACCTAGGAAACAAGATGCCTAAAATGAAAACAAAATCTAGTGCTAAAAAGCGTTTCAAGCTTACTGGTACTGGTAAAATTAAAAGAAAGCACGCGTTTAAAAGCCACATCTTAACAAAGAAGTCTAAAAAACGTAAGCTAGCTCTAACGCATGATGGATTAGTTCATAAAGCGGACGAGAATAACATTAAAATTCAATTACGTTTAAAGTAATTAAATTTTAATCGGTTAAATTAATATTTATAAACCCTGGAGTTAGGCATTCTTAATTGAATATAAAATATCACCTAGTGATTGCCTACTACAAAAAAACAATTAAACTATGCCTAGATCAGTAAATTCTGTAGCCAAAAGAGCCAGAAGAAAAAAGGTGCTTAAACAAGCAAAAGGTTACTTCGGACGTCGTAAAAACGTTTGGACAGTAGCAAAAAATGCGGTTGACAAAGCTATGCAATATGCATACAGAGACCGTAGAAACAAGAAAAGAACTTTCCGTGCATTATGGATTACGCGTATTAACGCAGGTGCAAGATTACATGGAATGTCTTATTCAAAATTTATGGGGAAACTTAAAGCTAATAATATCGAATTAAACCGTAAGGTTTTAGCAGATTTAGCGATGAATAACCCAGAAGCTTTTGAAGCAATTGTAAACAAAGTAAAATAAGGCTTTTGCCTAATTAATAACTTTTTCACTTATAATTTAAAATCCGATTCTTACGAATCGGATTTTTTTATTTTTAAAGCATTAATCCTTAATATATAGCCACAAAAAAAGCCCTAATAAAGTATTAGGACTCTTTTTAAAATTTATTAATCTAAACTATTTCTTAATGACTCTCTTAACTATTTCAATTGAGTTCGTACGTATTTTAACAATATAAACTCCGGTTGCTAAGTTTCCAAGATTCATTTCTGAATGAGTTTCATTAAAACTCTTAGACATTAGAACTCTTCCATTTATATCTATTATATCTACATTGCACTTAGACCTTTTTGCGTTTGAAATTTTTAAAATATCAGCTGTAGGGTTTGGATAAAGTTTGAAATTTTCCTCTATAACAGTATAGTCGTTTACAGATAGCGTTGTACATTGATTTCCCGTCATAACAACACTTCCAGATTTCCAGTTTGAAGTTGCATTATTAAGTGAAAAGTTTGACAATGTCCCATTATTTGCACTGTTTGAAATATCAGGTAATGTTGTGACAGACATATTGTTAGCGCTGTCAAACCCTTGATTAAACTGATAATAACGTAACAGTCCATTTTGTGTACTTACGTTTGGTAATTCACAATTCATATTATTTTGTATTTCTGCTACAGGCAATGCTCTATTCCAAACTCTAAGCTCATCAATATCTCCTAAGAAAACTTCTGTTGAATAACCTGAAGCTCCAATTGCATACGTTTGAGATGAATTAATTAATGAGTAACTTAAAGGTACGTTAGTACTAGCAACTTCCACTCCATCTAAATATAGTTTTAAAGTAGAATCGTTATAAACCATTGCTACATGATACCATGTATTTACAGATAGAGTGTTAGACCCAGAATTAGCTACATAAGTACCAAATCCCATAAAACCTTCTAAGGTATTATTATTAACTCTTAAATTAAGTTGTGTATTAGGTCCTCCATCATGATTATTAAAAATAGTTTTTAAACCTGTAGTATTTGGAATATTAATATACGCTTCAACCGTAAAGAAGTTTCCTCCATTAAATGTAGTTGCTAATGTATTTCCAATATTAACTCTATCATCTGTTCCATCAAAATTTAAATGAGTAGCGGTTGCATTAACATTAACTACCATCTCTACTCTATCACTTTCACAACCATTTGCATTAACGCTAGAAACCCAATATGACGTACTACCTGAACTTGCAGTACTTGGTGTTGGTGCAGTTGAAGATCCTGTTCCTCCTGTTGCAGAAGTATACCATAATAAACCTGTACCATTTGCTCCGACAGTTGCTGTTAAAGGTGTTGCAGTATCTCCTTCATTATAAGTTACAGGAGAAGTTACACTAGGAATTGAAGGCACTATAGAGCCAGTTGTTACTACAGAACCTGACAACCAGTTTGAACTTGCTCCATTTAAGGTAAAATTAGTTAAATTACCGTCATAGCCATTAGAAGTATTATCTATTAAAGTAGTTACACCACTGTTATCTGCTTGACTTATTCCTTGATTGAAGTTATAATACGCTAATAAACCAGATTCATTTCCTTGAAGTTCACAGTCTTTAGAACCATTAATTTGCTCAATAGCCCTAGTAATATCCCAAATACGAAGATCATCGATATCTCCATCAAATTTTTCATTAGCTCCGGAAAATGCATTATATCCTATTGCAAATTCATTAGGTGATGCAGGAAAAGCGCCTGAATGAGTTGTTGAAGCTACTAAAGCTCCATCTAAATAAATTCTCATTGTGGTACCATCCCATGTACCTGCAACGTGTTGCCAAGTATTTAGTAACACACTTCCTGGTGCTGTCTGAACGTTTGTAAAACCAGATCCATTATCTACCCAAAACGCATAAGCACCAGCATCTCTTCTTAATAACATTTGCATAGTTCCATTAGAAGTAGGATTAGAATAGTTACCTACAATAACCCCTAACTCTGATGTGGTTTCAGATCTCACCCAAGCTTCTAAAGTAACTTCAGTTCTTCCAGTAAAATATGTAGTTAAAGAATTCCCTAAATCTACAGAATCATTTATTCCGTCAAAATTTAAATGTGTTGCAGGGGTTGGGGTAGCAACAAAAGTTTTAAACCATAAATCGTAACTATTTGCTAAAGCAGTATTACCATTGGCAAAAAAGAAATCTCCGCTATATCCAGGATTAGCTCCTTGGATGCCAACCGTTCCGTCTATACCCCTAAAATCTATAGTATATTGATTTCCTGATGTAATAGGGATTGCACTTGAAAGTGTAATGACTTGCTCAATATAGCTCGTAGGAACACTAGTTATATTAATTACTGTTGTATTTAATACGGTACCTCCATAACCGCTACCTTCAAAAATTCTAAGCTGAAAATCACCTGGTATAAAAGTGGTAGATGGTGCAGCAGTACTATTTATTAATCTTAAATTAACTTGGCTTAAATTTCCATTTAGTCCAGCTGTAAATGATTGACCTACATTTTGAGTAGAACTTACAGAAAAAATTCCGCCACCCATACTAGCCGGTGCATAAGATTGATCTAAAGTTTGAGAATAGCTACTCAAGTGAAAAAGAGTACATAATAAAAAGTAAAGTTTTAGTTTCATAATAATATAGATTAGTTATGAAACAAACTTATGAGTCTAATTTAAATTATATATGCGCAAATCAACCTGAAATTAGAGTAGTATTTTAAAATTCAGGTAGAAACAGGTTGTTTTTCATTGCAAATACAACAAGTCCTACTAAATTTTTTGATTCTGTTTTAAGTAACAAATTATTTCTATGTCCGTCTACTGTTCTTGGGCTAATATGTAGTAGTTCTCCAATTTCTACAGCACTTTTTTGACTACAAATTAATTTAAGTACTTCTATTTCTCTTGGAGTTAATTGTTCTTTAAATAAAATACTTGTAGAGGATTTTTGTTTTTTGTATAATAGATTTAATATGTCATTATCATAATAAAAACCATTTGTTATGACTAAATTTAATGTTTTAAAAAGTTGATCTGGCGTTACACTCTTGGGTAAATAGCCTGCTGCACCAACACCAAGCATATTTGTTACAAATATATTAGATACATAATTGGACAGAGCAATAATTTTTAAATCTGGAAATTGTTCTATGACTTGTTTTGTAGCTTCAACTCCGTTTAAAACAGGCATCCTTATATCCATTAAAACTATATCTGGTAATGTTTTAGCTTTAAGTATATATTCTAAAAAAGTATTTCCATTGTTAAATTCTTTTACTACTCTGTACTTTTTTTCTTGAGAAAGTATAGCTTTAATACCTTCTCGTATTAAAATTTCATCCTCTACTATATAAATATCTATCAAATTCAATTAAAATTAAATTTTATTTCAAACCCTTTTCCAATAAATGTATTTAAAACAAAACTCCCATTCATATCATCAATTCTGTTTTTAATATTCGAAAAACCTAATCCTGTATTTAAATCTAATTTAGTAGCATCAAATCCAATCCCATCATCTCTATAAGTACAATAATTTAAATCATCAAAAAAAATATCAATATGTTTTGCTTCTCCATGTTTTACTGAATTATTAATTAATTCCTGTAAAATTCTAAAAATATGCATATTCTTTTGTTTGTTTAATAGCTGGAAATTACAATTATTGTTAATCCTAATTTGTAGTTGTCCACTTGAATTATACATATCTACTAATTCTTCTAAAGCTTGTTCTAAACCAAATTTCTCTAAAACTGGGGGAAATAAATTATGTGCAATCTTTCTAGAAGAATCAATTGTACTTTTTGTAATTTCTATAACTTTTTTAATAGTTACTGCTTTTTTATTTATTGATGTTTTATCAGATTCTAACAAATATGAATTTAATAAAATTGCGGTTAAGTTTGAGCTTATGTCATCATGCAAATCTTGAGCAATTCGTTTTCTTTCATCTTCTTGTGCAAGTATTGTTTTTTGTAAAATTTCTTTCTGAAATTTTAATTCTAAATCTTTTTTCTCAATCTCCTTATCATATACTTTTTTTCTAGATTTTACAATAAATACCACTATGATAATGCTTATAAAAAAAAGAAAAATTACAAGTACTGTAATGAGCAATAAAAATTGATTTTTAATTATTATTTGCATTTACTTGACGTATATATCTCCATTCCTTAAATATTAAAATTTGATAGACTATAAAGAATAAGGAATTAAAAACCCAAATGTCTATATATGGGTTTTCGTAAAAAACCAACTCAATATTTCCCGTTAAAAATATTAAGCTACTCGAAAGCATATATGTAGACAAACCTATTGTAAAATAAAAGTATTTTTTATTTTCACCCAAATTGTTATAGATATGTATAAGCGTGTAGCCTATAATTGCAAATGAAATATATGATATTTCAAATAAATTGAACTCCCAAAACAATTGTGGTCTTAAAAAATATAATAAACCGTTAATTATTATATAAATAACATAAGCTACAATTACCATTTTTTTTATGCCGTTCTGATTAAATAATTTATAAAAGAAAGCACTTAATAATAAAAACTGTATGTTAAAAGCAAAATGGGAAACAAATATATTTGAAGCGGGTTTTAGAAACCCTAATATATTACATATAAATTCTATTATAAAATAGGATATTAAAAACACAACTAGTAAGTTGAAAGTAATATTAGTAGCAATATTTTTTTTTAAGTATACAAATAACAGCGTATTTATTAACAACAAAAATAAACCCAAAACGCTTATTAAAAACCCAATTAAAAAAGGATTATCCATATTAATTGTAAAAAAATTAAACATTTTAAATATACATATTATCTTGTACAATTTTAAAAAAACAACTTTTTATAAATCTATTTAAAAACTTTATGCTTAAACAAGCTAATATTAAACTTATCGTTTCCGATATGGATGGTACCCTGTTAAATGCAGATCATGAAGTGAGTACAAAGTTTTTTAGTTTATTTAAACAACTAAAAGCTAAAAATATATTATTTGTTGCCGCAAGTGGACGTACACATAAAAGTATATCAGAAAAATTAAACGCTATAAAAAAAGACATCATTGTAGTTTCTGAAAATGGTGCAATTGCTATACAAAAAGAAAAACTACTAGTTTCTACTCCAATTCTAACTCATAATTTTAAAAATTTAGTACACTTAATTTCTCAATTAGATAATACATTTCCGGTATACTGTGGTAGACATCAAGTGTATATTAAAAAAAGTAATGAAGTATTTAGATCTTTACTTAAAGAATATTATCCAGAATATGTCTGTGTTTCGGATGAGGCCGAAATTAAGGAACCTATTTATAAAATTGCCTTATTTCATAGTGAAAGTTCTGAACAATTTATATACCCACATGTGAAACATTTAGAAAATGAATTTAAAGTTAAAGTTAGTGCAAATCATTGGGTAGATATTTCTGAAAACTTAGCGCATAAGGGTCATGCTATTTCTTACATACAAGAAAAATTTGACATTTTACCCGAAGAAACTATGGTATTTGGAGACTATAAAAATGATATAGAAATGCTGCAACGTGCTAAATATAGCTATGCTATGGCAAATGCGCATCCAGATGTTAAAGCTGTTGCAACGTATCTCACCTTAAGCCATAAAGAGCAAGGTGTGGAACATATTTTGTCTCAGTTAATTTGAGATAATCATTAATTTGAAAGACAAATACTTTAATTTTATTCAAGCTCTACCGAATAAATTTTTAGTGGTTCCTCTTTTCCTTTTAATAAAATGTTCCCTAGGTTGCTGAACTTGTAAGTGGATTTTTTCACCTCTTTAAAAATATCATCTGAAATTAAAAGTGATACACCATAAGTATTACATTCTTCTTGAATACGTGAACACGTATTAATTACATCTCCATGATAGGCAATTTCCTTTTTAACAACACCAACCTCTGTTACAGTTAAAATTCCGCCATGTACGCCTGCTTTAAAGTTAGGTAAAACACCATATTTTTTTAAGTAGTATTTTTTTCTACGTTGAATTCTAGCATTAAAAGCAAAATAAATTTTCAAACAATTGTTGTTTTTAATGCCTCGTTTATATTTCCAATTAATAACCGCTTCATCACCTACATATTGATAAACTTCAGCACTATACCTATTTAAAACCATATTAAGATCGTAAAAACAATCTTGAATAAGTCTACTATATTTTAAATGTCCTAATTGCTCAGCTATTGTTGTTGAAGATTTTAAATCTAGAAACATAAAAATTCGCTTTTCTTCCTGCGGATTTTTATAGTATCCAATTAATAAATTGAATAAAACCCCATTTCCAAATTTTTTGTTTGCCATTTTATAAAAAGCCAAAATTTGAGACATAATAATAAAATACCCAACTACAAGCCAAAAGGTATTACTCCTTAACCACCATAAAGAACCATTAGGAATATCTTTATCTAATCTACTTTCAACCAAAAAAGAAATAAACGTAGTAGATAAAATTAAAATAATAAGATACAGGAAGGCCTTTTCTAAAATAATTAAAAAAATAGATTGCTTTTTTAAAAGATAACGCTCAAACAAAAACTCTATAATGCCATAAAAAATACCTAAAACTACACCTATCCAAATACCAAAGTCTAACCATTGGGTTATTGGGATTTGGTCGTTATTGTTTTCTGTAATTTCTTGGCTAAAAGCAAAATAACGTATCATTATAAAAAAAGAAAACGCTAAACACCAGAATATTATGGATGTAAAAAGTAATGAAAAAAATCGTTTTATATAAAACCCTATATTGTACATGTAATAAATCTACAAAATTAAATCGAATGTAAAGTTATAGTTTGTTTTATCAAACGATTTAATTTTTTTTTATGAATCTTAATTAAGAATTATCAAAATTCCATTAAAAAAAAGAGGCTACCTTTAAGGATAACCTCTTTTAAAATCTAATTTTTTAAGCTCAACTAAAATATAGATTTAAAGCAACTACAAGTACTATTATATAGATAAGTACTAACAATACATTTATATTAGTTTTTATTATAGATTTCATTAAATTTTAATCATTTTAATTGTTGCAAATTGTCCTAAATTATTTTTTAAATGAATTAGATAAAGTCCTGCTTCTTGTTTTTCTAAAGAAAGTGTTTTTGTGGTTTGTAAGGCATCTTTTAAAATTAATCTTCCTGTGACATCATACACCTCAACATTTAATGCTTTATCTGTTTTTATAGTAAATAGTCCTGATGTTGGGTTTGGGTAGATTTTAAAATTATCTAACTCAAAACTAGAAGTACTTAACGTGGTAACATCTACATTTACAGGAACTCTGTTGGTTTCTGTTGCATTAAATTGAAGAATTCGTTTTACAAGATTGTCGTTAGAATCTGTTAAAATAATATTATCATTTGCTTCAATTGCAAGACCTATTGGTGAGTTAAGTCCATTAATTAAAGTAACAATGTTTGTTCCATCGGCATTCATGCGTTTTATGGCATCATTCCCAGTATCTGAAATTATAATTTTTCCATCAGGTTGGACTTCTGCTTTGTGAGGTGAATTAAATCCACTTCCTAGAGTAACAATGTTTAAACCATTAGCATCCATTCTTTTAATAGCATTATTTCCTGTATCTGCAATAATTATTTTACCGTCTGCTTGAACTGCAACGCCTCTTGGGTTATTAAATCCGCTTCCAAGAATTTCAATATTTGAACCATCTGGGTTCATTCTTTTTACGGAATTGGTAAAGTTATCTGTAAACAATATCTTCCCATCTGTTTGCACTGCTATACCATATGATCTTATATATTCTACTGGAAATGTAGACGTATCTGCTTCTAATAATATTTCAATATTTGAACCGTCTGAATTCATTCTCTTAATGGTATAATCGTTACTCGACACTATTATTTTACCATCAGATTGTGTAGTAACACCAATAGGAACTCCAAAAACTCCTAATGATTCTATATTTGTGCCGTCTGCATCCATACGTTTCACAACGTTATTTTGTGAGTCTGCAACTAAAATTTTTCCGTCTTGTTGTACAGTTGTATCAAATGGATTAATAAAACCAGAACCTAAGTCTTCAGTATTAAATCCGTGAGTTACTTGAGTTACATAATAAATGCCATTCGTTATAGGTGTTCCTGTTGCAATAGGTGATGTTGCAGTTTCGGTTTCAAACCAACTACCATATGTATTTGGAAGTGGATCACTTACTAAATTAGCAACCGTTGCAGGGTAATTAAATGTTTGAGAATTATCTGAAATTCTATTTACTGTTACATCTAACCTTAATGAGCTTTCGCTTCCATTTATTGTTTGTGAAGCATAATAAGTCGCTTCATCTACCAAACTTGTATTACTTGGTAATAAGCTTCCACCGGTTGGAGAATTATACCATTGAATACTGTCTCCTGTTATTTCTACATCGGCTAAAGTTTTATCGTCTCCAGTGTATATCTGTGAATTTAATATTGAAGTAATTAAAACAGGAACTCTATTGCTTGGAGCAACTATTCTTTTTATTGAATGGTTATCATAATCTGCAATTACAATTCTTCCGTCTTGTTGTATAGCCATTTGTTGTGGAACATTAAAACCTGTTGCCAGAGTAATGATATTTGTACCGTCTGCATCTATTCTCTTAATTGTATTACTGCTAATATCTGAAAAAACAATTTTATCATCAATTTGAATTGCTACACCTCCGAAAGAACCAGTAATTAAGGTTTCTAAATTAGAACCATCTGAATAAATACGTTTGATTCCATTTTGATCAACTACAATTATCTTACCGTCTGATTGTACTGCTACATCAGATGGATTACTAAATACGCTACCTAATGTTATGATGTTAGAACCATCCGCATCCATTCGTTTAACAACGTTGTTATTATAATCTGCTACAATTATTTTACCATCTGTTTGTATTGCAACTCCACTTGGTCCGTTAAAACCACCACCTAATTGTAATATGTTTGAGCCGTCTTGATTCATAATTTTAACAGCATTATTAAACATATCTGCAATAATTATTTTATTGTCTGGCTGTATCGCTATACCACGAGGCATTAAAAACCCACTACCTAGTGTTTCTAAATTACTGCCATCAGCATCTATTCTTCTTACCTGACTATCTGAAAAATTAAATTTTGAATAAACTATTTTACCATCAGATTGAATGTCAATTCCAAAGGGATCTATTTCACTATACACCGTTTCAACATAATCCAAGCTATTTTGCTCTACATAATATGTACCTGTACTTAAAACATCAGTACTTTGTAAAGAAACTCCACCAGTAGGACTTGTAAACCATTGCACACCAGAACCTAAACTTGGAGTGGTAACAATATCATTAATTGTACTATTAGAATTTATGGTTTGCGAGTCATCTAAAATTCTATTAACTACTATAGGTAAACGAGTATAGCTTTCTGTTCCGCTAATAGTTTGCGAAGCGAAATATGTACTATCATCTGTTAAAATTGTTGAAATTGGCAATAAATTTCCATCGGTTAAAGCATCATACCATTTTATAGAGGTACCTGTTACTTGTAAATCTGCCAAAGTTTTATCATTACCAGTATAGATTTGAGTTAACCATAAAGTTTTAGGTGGAGAAACTGAAGGATTAACAGTTACAACAATTTCAACTCTTGAACTTTCACAACCATTTGAATTAGTTGAAGAAACCCAATACGAAGTATTCCCTACAATTGCTGTAGATGGTGTTGGTGCTGTAGTAGAGCCTGAACCTCCATTTGAACTCGTGTACCATAATAATCCTGTACCATTTGCACCAACATTTGCTGTTAAAGGTGAAGCTGTATCTCCTAAATTATATGCAATGTTTGGTGATACTATGGGATTATTTGGAATTATCGAACCAGAATTTACAGGAGAACCCGATAACCAATTTGAAGTTGAACCATTTAAAGCAAAATTATTTAAAACGCCATTATTACTATTTGTAGTTTTATCTATTAAACTGTTAATACCAGAATTATCGGCAGGATCTTGACCTTGATTAAACTGATAGTAAGCTATTAAGCCTAACTCATTACCAAATAACTCGCAATTCATTTCAGCATTTATTTGAGTAGTGTTTCTTACTATATTCCAAATACGAAGGTCATCTATATTTCCTTTAAAATATCTGCCTGTAGATTCAAGATTTTCACCTATTGCGACATTAAATGTAGAGTTGTTTATAAAAGCTGTAGCTCCAACTTGATTTTCTAAAACACCATCCACATATATTTTTGCAGTTGTTCCATCGTAAGTTGTTGCAATATGATGCCAATTTCCATCGGTTACAGAAGTAGTCGAATAAAAATCTGTAAAAGCGTTCGTACCAGCAAAAGCAATTGTTCCTGTAGCTGTTAAAGCAACTCTCCAGCTATTATCTCCTTTTGTTATTAATGCGTCCCATTGTTCTGGTAACGTATTAGAATTCATCCAAAATTCAATGGTCATTTGATTTGTAAAATCAAAATTACTTTCATTAGGAATCTGCACATAATCGTTAACACCATCAAAATTTAAATGCGTAGCAAGATAAGTTACATTTACATCAATTTTTGATCGAGTACTCTCACAACCATCATTATATGTGCTTGAAACCCAGTAGGAAGTTGTCCCAGAAATTGTAGTATCTGGAGTTGGCGCAGTCGACGAACCTGTTCCTCCAGTTTCACTGGTATACCATAACAATCCAGATCCTCCTGAAGTGGCTATTAATGGAGCAGTTGTTTCTCCATAGGCATAATTTATAGGTGTACTAACTAATGGCGCTTCTAATGATGATAATGGAGAACCACCTAACCAATTTGAATTAGAACCAGACAAAGCAAAATTATTTAATGTCCCGTTAAAACCATTAGCTGTTGCATCATAAATAGTTGTTTCACTTGTATTAGATCCTGAATCTACACCTTGATTAAATTTATAATACGCAACTAATCCTGCTTCATTACCTTCTAATTCACAATTAAAATCTGAAGTAACTAAGCCATTCCAAATTCTAACATCTTCAATATGCCCTTTAAAATATTCGTTTAAATCTACTCCATTACTAGATGGTGCTCCAATAGTTAAAGGTACATTTATTGATACATCATTTATAGTTTTAAAAACAAAACCCTGTAAATTTCCATTTACAAAAACTGACGTTCTAGTAGAATTAATACTCCATCTTATATGATACCAAGTATTTGGATTTAAAGTATAAAAAATTGAGCTGTAAGAAGTTCCATCGTAAATACCAATTCTGTTATCATTTTCATTGATAAATAAACTCCATCGCGTTTGAGATGAATTTGCATTTTCTCTATAACTAACAACAGATTTATTATCAGAATTTGCCTCTATATAAACCCAAGCTTCTACGGTACCGATAGTAAAATTAAATGCATTATTATATGGTATAGTAACTCTATCATCTAATCCATCAAAATTTAAGTGTGTAGCATTTTGAGATTTAACAAAACAACTTAGAAAAAGTACAATAAATGTGGTGTAAAACTTCTGTTTCATAAACTTAAAATTTGTGGTTGATGAAACAAAAGTATTTTTTTAAAGAATATCTGTAATTTATATGTTATGGAATACAGACTTTTGTATGTGAATTACATTTCTATATTTTTTTTGTAATTTCTTGAAATAGGCAATTCCGTAGTATATATAAACACACTTGTAGCCGTTTTTTTGGTAATTTTATTTTGATTTATAATTATAGAACGATGTATTCTAAGAAATTGATTTTCATCTAACTTTTCATAAAATTTTTCTAAAGATTCACGGATACTTATTTTTTTTGTATTAGTATAAATATCTATATAATTTCCATCGCTTTTAATAAATAATAAATCGTCTAAAGAAAGTTTAATTTCTTCAAAACCATCTTTTATTAGTATGCTTTGAGTTTTAGTTTTAAAATTTGCTAACTGTATTGCGGCTAAAAGATCGGTTTTTTTTAAAGGCTTTGTAAGGTAAGTTATTGGATTTGTAGCTATAGCTTTTTGTATAGTTGCATTGTCGTTTTGGGCTGTTATATAAATAACGTTTGCTTCTATGTTTTTTTGTTTAGCTAATTCTATTCCAGAATCTTTTCCTTCAACATTAATATCTAAAAGTAAAATTTCTGGTTTGAAATTATTTATTGTGAATAATGCATCTTCGCTATTATTTGCAACTTTAACGTTGGTAAAACCAGAATTGTTTAACATTTTAAAAATAAAATCTGAAATCATTATTTCATCTTCTACAATTAGAATTTTTTTAGAAAAAACCATATTGTTAGATGTTTTTTAAAAATTTAATTTTAAAGCCTGATGACGTTTCAATTTCAAAATTAACTTTTAGCTGGCGGCAAATTGTAGAAATTAATTTTGGTGTATCGTTTTTATCCATTTTATTTTCACCATTATTAGAATATATAAAAGTAAAATTATTTTCGTTTTTAATAAGATGAAACTCTACTTCTCTTTTTAATTGGTTTTTTTGAAAAGCATGTTTTATGGTATTAATGTAAAGCTCTGTTAATAAAAGACCTAAATACATAGAAACATCGGTATCTACTTCAAAAGATTCTACGTCGAATAGATGATTTATATGATGTTCTTTAAATAAATCGTGAAAATTATTTTTAATTTCTAATAAGTATTGTTGAATATTTATCTTCTTCTTATTTTCAGATTTATATAAGTGCCGATGTAAAGTTGAAATAGACTCCACTTTTGAAAGAATCTTTTTTATACCATCAGAATTACTTTCGTTATACTTTTCTAATTCTTCAGAAATTAAAATGGTTATAAGCTGTAAATTATTATTAATTCTATGATTGGCTTCGCCTAACAAAAACTCATTTTCATTAGATAAATGTTTTAATTCTTTATTTTTCTTATTTATTTTATTATTGTAAAAAATCAAAACACATAAACTTATTAAAACCATAAAGACTATTAAATAAAATAATTTTTGAGTTTTTTTAGCATCTATAAGTTTTTGTTTTTGGAGATTAAGTTCGTTTTGTTTATTAGATATTTTATTTTCAAATTCAAGTTGCTTTATATAAAGATTGTTTTTTCTACTTTCAATTTCAATATTTTTAGATGAAGTTTTTTTATAATAATCATAAGCTTCTTCAAACTCTCCTCTTAAAGCATATAAATCGGTTAAATATTGATAAAATTGAGACGCTTGATGTGTATCGTTATTTAATGTTATATACTTTTCTGCCTCTAACAAAATGTCTATGGCTTTTTTAGAATCTAGTTCTTTAATTTGATAATATCTAGCATAGTTTATACTATTATCTACATAAGGTAACCAAAGTTCATTATCTTTTGAATATTGCTCTGCCTTTTTGTAATGCTCTAAGCTTAATTTATCGTTAATTTTATATTCGTAAATCTGTGCAATTTCGTTTAATGTGTATGCAATAATCTCTTTATTTTCAACTTGAGAATCTAAATTAAATATTTGTTTTGAAGTCTCTAAAATGAGTTGTAAGGTATCTTTGTTATTGGCATGAAATGCGTTAAAACTTGCTATTTTTCTATTAAGATAATAAGCTACAATATTTACGTTATTAAATTTATTTTTGTTTGTATTATAAAATAGTTCTGAATCTTTTAAAGTACTGTTATTTAATGCTGGAGATACCGTACTTCTAGAAAGTTCTGCTTTTAGGGCATAAATAAGTAAAACACTATCTGGAACATTGTTTTTTATAATTTGCTTTTCTGCTTTATCTAAATAAAAATAACTACTATCTAATTTTCCTAAAGTTTTTAAAACTTTAGCATATAAAATATCATATTTAGAATTTGTGTTTTTTGATATTTTAGAGGCCTTTCTGTAGTAATAAGCAGCAGAATCTATGTTATTATTTTCAAGACTATTTACAGATTTTTTAAATAATAAGTCTGACTGTGAATAATTGAAATTGATTGTTAATAGGAAGAAAAAAATAAAAAAGCGCATACTAAGTCTTTTGTTTTTTCTTTTTGGCTGCAGGAAACAAAATGTTGTTTAAAATTAATCGATAACCTGGAGAGGTTGGATGTAATTCTAGTTCGGTTTTAGGATCTCCTACTCTATGCTGGTAATCTTCTGGATCATGTCCGCCATAAAAGGTGAAAAAACCTTTTCCTTTTATACCATGAATGTATTTGGCTTCACCATTTGCTCTGTTTTCGCCTAAAACTAATACATTACTCTTAATTTCTTCTCTTGTAAATGATGTGGTTTGCCCCATAAAGCCTTTTACTAAAGCGGTATGATTCTGGTTAAGCATGGTTGGAATAGGATCCCATTTTGCAGAAAAATCCATTAAAGAAAAATAATCTAACTCTTTTGGGATGTCTCTTTTATTAGTCATGTCTATACTAGAGAATTCATATACCATAGGACTTCTTTCCAAAATATAATCTTTAAAAGCAAAGGTTTTATTATAATCTATTTTAGACTGGTAATTAGGCTCACTCGCATCTCCGTCAAACATAGGCTCACAAATATCTACACCTTCGGCCGATAATGCAATATCAAAACTATCGGTTGCACTACACATGGCAAACATGAATCCGCCACCAAGAACATAGTTTCTTATTTTTAAAGCGACATCACGTTTTGCTTCAGACACTTTTGCATAACCTAATTTTTCGGCAAGCGCTTCAGCTTCTTTTTTTTCTTCAATGTACCAGGAAGCCGTTCTAAAGCTTCTATAAAATTTACCAAATTGCCCCGTAAAATCTTCATGATGAAGATGTAACCAATCATATAAAATCAATTCATCATTTAAAACTTCTTCGTCATATACTTTTTCATAAGGAATCTCGGCATATTCTAAAACCATAGTAACGGCATCATCCCAAGGTAATTTACCTTTAGGTGTATAAACCGCAATTTTTGGTGCTTTTTCGAGGTCAATAGCTTCCATATTCTGGCTAGGACTTTCTATTTCTTCCAAAATTTGTTGCGTGTTACTGTCTGAAATAACTTCAAAACTAACACCTCTAATCTGGCATTCACGCCTAAACGTTTCAGCATCTGGTAATAAAAAAGAACCTCCACGATAATTTAAAAGCCATTTCACTTTAACATTTTGAAGTAAAACCCAATAGGTAATACCGTAAGCTTTTAAGTGATTTTCCTGAGATTCTGCATCCATAGGAATTAGAATTGAGGATGCAACCGCTTTAAACGAAAACAGTAGAATAAATAAAGTAATTATAAAAGATTTTTTGCTCATAGATGATAGACAACAGATGTATGACCCTTAAAGTTTAAAGATAAACAAATTTTGTGCCTTACACTTATTTTAAAAAAATCTATTTAGGTGAAGCCGATAATAGCGAGGCTACAAATTTTGTATTTGGAAATTGTTCGAATATAATTTTGAAAAACACTGTTATTGGAATAGCCATAATTAATCCTGGAATACCCCAAATGAAGCCCCAAAACATTAGCATAACCAAAACTGTTATAATATTTATAGAGAAAGATTTCCCCATAAAAACGGGCTCTAATATACTTCCAAAAAGCACCTGTACCATTGTAATTGATAGTACGAAGAAAAATAATACACTATTAAATTCTAACTCCACAAAAGCAAAAAGACTACACAGTATAACAGTCACGAAAGACCCAACCATCTGCACAAAATTGATTAAAAAACCAAACAGTCCCCAAAAAATTGGAAAACTCACATCAAAAAAGTAACACGCTAAACCTGTACCTAAACCGGTTAAAGCACTTACTAAAAACTTAACTTTTATAAACTTAATTAAATCTTTTTCAATTTTTCTGAAGGTCTTAACGGATGTATGCTTTTTCTTTAAAATGGTCGCATTCAATACTTTTTGAATATCTATAGAATCTGCCAACCATAATACCGAAAAGAAAACCGTCATTAAAATAGCCGTTAAAAAACTACCTAAAAAACCTACCGTTGGAAACAGCTGTTTCATAGCTGCGTCTTTATTTATAAGTCGTAATAAACTGGTATCTTTATTTGTAGATTCTACACCAAAAACCTGATTGATATCACTAATTAAATTATTTATTTTTAATTGTGCTTTATCAAAAAATGTAGCGTCGGACGCTAATATTTGTTGTCCAGATAATTTTACAAGTTCTAAACCAAGTTTTAATCCCAAAGCTATAATTACTATAACAATTAGAATACTTATAATTTTTGGGATTCCTTTTTTTCTAAGAAAACGCATTAATGGTAAAAACAACAATGCAATAAACATTGACGACACCAATGGAATTAATATAAACGATAGCGTTTTTGCTAAATAAAATATAACAGGAATGACTAAAACTAATAATAGTCGGTTTGTGGTTTTAATAGTATCCATTGGGGCAGGATTTACAAGTGTTCTTTATTAATTAAAATGGTATTCCATCATCTTCATCGTCATTAAAATCTCCAAAAGCATCATTCGGACTAGCTCCTGGAAAACTATCTGGTGTAAACGTTTTATCGTTAGCTGCAGCATTCATTTTACTATGAAATTCTTGTCCGAAAGGCGAGCTAAAGTCGTCTAAATTATCAAATTTTCCTAAATGACCAATAAACTTTAATCTTATATTTTCTAAACCACCATTTCTGTGTTTAGCCACAATAAATTCGGCTTGACCTTCAGTTGGGCTTTGCTCATCATCATCCCACTCATCAATCTTATAATATTCTGGTCTGTAAATAAAACTTACAATATCGGCATCCTGCTCAATCGCTCCAGATTCACGTAAATCGGATAATAATGGTCGTTTACTACCACCACGGGTTTCTACAGCACGCGACAATTGTGAAAGCGCTATAACAGGAACACTTAATTCTTTAGCTAAAGCCTTTAAGTTTCTAGAAATTGTAGAAATTTCTTGTTCACGATTACCTCCATTACCAGCAGCCGTCATTAACTGCAAGTAATCTATAATAATCATTTTTATACCGTGTTGCGAGGCTAAACGTCTTGCTTTTGCACGTAAATCGAAAATAGAAAGAGATGGTGTATCATCTATAAAAAGCGGTGCTTTTTCTAAATCCTTAACTTTTACATTAAGCTGTTCCCACTCGTGCTTTTCTAATTTTCCAGTTCTTAATTTTTCTGAAGAAAGCCCGGTTTCACTAGAAATAAGTCGGGTAATTAATTGTACCGAAGCCATCTCTAAAGAGAAAAATGCCACGGGAATATTTTGGTTTACAGCAATATTTCGAGCCATAGAAAGTGTTAGAGCGGTTTTACCCATACCTGGACGGGCTGCTACAATAATTAAATCACTTTCCTGCCACCCTGAAGTTAAAGCATCTAACTTATCGAAGCCAGAAGGAATTCCACTCATTCCTTCTTTTTTTGAAATTTCTTCAATTTTAGTTTTTGCTTGGCGTACTAAGTCCTGTGCGGTTTCGCTGGATTTCTTTATATTTCCTTGCGTCACTTCATATAACCTAGATTCTGCTTTATCTAATAAATCGAAAACATCTTTAGTTTCATCGTAAGAATCTTCAATTATTTCATTAGAAATTTTTATTAAACTTCTTTGAATAAATTTTTGAAGAATGATACGTGCATGAAATTCAATATGTGCCGAAGATGATACTTTTTGTGTTAAGGAAATTAAATAAAAATCGCCTCCAGATAATTCTAATTTCCCATTTGTTTTTAACTGATTGGAAACTGTTAATAAATCGATAGGCTGACTTTCTTGAAACAACATAAAAATAGCTTCAAAAATATGCTGATGTGCTTCTTTGTAAAACGCATCGGGACTTAAAATGTCAATAACCTCATCAACTCCCTTTTTATCAATCATCATGGCTCCTAAAACAACCTCCTCCAGGTCTATTGCCTGAGGTGGTATTTTACCTTTTTCCAGATTAATGATAGTACTTTTATTAACCTGGTAGCCCTTTAATTGATTAGGTTGTTGCATAATGTGCTAACGATTTTATTAAATTAATGTTTTTTTAATAAGTAAAAAAAATAGTGCATTTACAAATTTACAGTGAGCGAATTTAGACTATTACTTTTTAAAATAGTTGGTTTTTAAACTTTGAATCTTCACAAGTGTTAAACAATTAAACTGTTAATAAGTCGAAATAATTGTTAACAAGACAAAAAAAATCTGAAACCGCTAAGCTTCAGATTTTAATTAATGTATAAAGTTGAAGATTTTAGCCTTTTACAACACCAATATTTGCGTATTTTTCGATTCTTTGATTTACTAAATCTTTTTCTGAGAATCCTTTTAATTGGTCGTAGGTTTCTAAAATAGCATTCTTAACCGTTGAATACGTTGTTTCTCTATCCTTATGAGCTCCACCTAAAGGTTCTTTCACGATCTCATCGACAATTTTCATTTTCTTCATGTCGGTTGCAGTTAACTTTAAAGCATCTGCTGCACGCTCTTTAAATTCCCAGCTACGCCATAAAATAGACGAACACGATTCTGGAGAAATTACAGAATACCAAGTATTCTCTAACATTAAAATTTTATCTCCTACACCAATTCCTAAAGCTCCACCCGAAGCTCCTTCACCAATAACAACAGTAATAATTGGCACTTTTAAACGTGTCATTTCTAATATGTTACGTGCAATTGCTTCACCTTGTCCGCGTTCTTCCGCTTCTAAACCTGGATAAGCACCTGGTGTATCTAATAAAGTTAAAACTGGGATACCAAACTTTTCAGCAGACTTCATTAAACGTAAAGCTTTACGGTAACCTTCAGGGTTTGCCATACCAAAGTTTCGGTATTGACGTGTTTTGGTATTATACCCTTTTTGCTGACCAATAATCATGAAGCTCTGGTCTCCAATTTTACCTAAGCCACCAATCATAGCTTTATCATCTTTGAAATTACGATCCCCATGAAGCTCTAAAAAGGTATCGCCACATAAAGCTTTTACGTAATCTAAAGTATAAGGTCTATCTGGATGACGTGATAATTGTACACGTTGCCAAGCTGTTAAATTTTTATATATATCTTTTTTGGTCGCTTGTAATTTTTTCTCTATTTGTTTACAAGTTTGAGTTACATCTACATCACTTTCTTCTCCAATAACCTGACATTTTTGTAGTTGCTCTTCAAGCTCTTTAATAGGTAATTCAAAATCTAAATATTCCATATGGGACTATTTTATGTTTAAATTGTTAGCTCACAAAATTACATAAATTACTCGTAAAATTCAGCAAAAAAAATAGCTTTTTATCTTTTTTTGGTTCTGTTTTTAAATATGGCATTTAATAAAACCGTGAATAAAATAAGGCTTGCACCAAGATAAAATGAGGTCGACATGGTCTCGGTCTCTGGAAAAATTAGCAAAGCTAAAATAATACCATAAATAGGCTCTAGATTATAAGTTAAGACAACGGTATATGGACTTATATATCTCATTACGTGTACAGAAGCTATAAAAGCATAGGCTGTACACACAGAAGCCAAAATAAACAAATAACCTATGTCGCTTAAACTAATATTAAAAAATTCTTTAGAAAATCCGTTAGGAAAAAATAGTAATAGAATACTAATAAAACAGACCCCTGAAATAAATTCGTAAAATGAAATTTTTGTTGCAGAATGGGTTTCTAAAAATTTACCATTTAGAACTGCAAAAAGTGATGATAAAAATGCCGAAAGTACTCCAAGAAGCATTCCCCATAAATATTTAAACTCGCTTTGAACTATTAAATATATACCTATAATAACTACGAGCCCAAATACAATTTCATAAATAATAAGCTTACGCTTATATATTATAGGTTCTAAAATTGAAGCAAAAAATGCTCCGGTAGAAAACATGGCCAATGCAATAGAAGCGTTTGCCACTTTTATAGCTCCAAAAAATGTGATCCAATGCAAGGCTATAACAATTCCTGCAAGACTAAGTTTTACTAATGATGTTCTGGTGATTTTTATGTCTATATGTTTCAGTTTGATGTATAAAAACATTAACCCAGTTGCAATTAGCATTCTATACCATACTAAAGGAATAGCATCTATACTAATAGCTTTTCCTATAATAGCTGTAAATCCAGCTATAAACACTAAAAAGTGAAGATGGATAAAATTTTTAAGTTTATCGCTTTGCATTTCGAAGAAGAAAAACAGCTAAAACACCAAAAATAACATTAGGAAACCAAACCGCTACCAATGGAGAAAAATCCGATTGTGAGGCGAGAGTTCCGAAGATTTTATCAAAAAACACAAAAATCATTGCAACACCAATTCCAAAAGCTAAATTGGTTCCCATACCACCGCGACGTTTAATAGAAGATACCGATACTGCAATAATAGTTAGTATAAATACAGAAACAGGCAAACTCCATTTACGATATAATTCCAACTTATAACGTCCCATATTTTTGGAACCTCTTTTTTCCTCTCGTTCTATAAAACGAACCAAATCTCCATAAGGCAATGTTTCTGCGATATAGGAAACTGGTGTTAAGTCTTCTAAGTCAAAAGTAAAAACCGTATCTTTTTTTCGTTCAATTTGAAAGTCATCATTATTTTTACCTATGTCTCTCTTAAAATAACTTCTTAGAACATAAGTAGAATCCTCTTCGTTATACTTTATAGTAGTTGCTGTAATTTTATGAGTCATTTTGCCTTTTTCAAAATGCTCCAGACTAAAATTATAACCTATATTTTGTTGGTTATCAAAACTGCTTAAATAGATAATTTCGTTATCATTAATTTGCTTTAAAACTGTACCACTTTCAACAGTCTTATCTCTAGATAAGTATTTATATTTAAAATTGTTAAAACCTTTACTTGCATTTGGTGCTAAGTAAAGCCCTAAAATTATAGAAAAAGCACCTACTATAAGACCTCCATAAATGTAAGGTCTTAAAAAACGACTAAAAGAAACCCCACTACTTAAAAAAGCTACAATCTCGGTATTATTGGCAAGTTTTGAGGTAAACCAAATTACAGATAGAAATAAAAATAATGGGAATAATAAGTGGGCAAAGTAGATGGTAAAATCTAAAAAGTACTGAGCAATTTCTGCTCCAGTAGCTTCACTTTCTAGTATTTTCCCAATTTTTTCAGCTAAATGAACCGTTATAGCTATTGGTATAAAAAGCAACAACATTCCTAAGAATGTAAATAAATAACGCTTTAATATGTACCAATCGAGAATCTTCAAAATTTATAAAATATTATAAACGGTTATCCATTTGTTTTACCATTTTATCTTTCCATGTTCTAAAATCGCCCGCAAGAATATGTTTTCTTGCTTCACGAGTTAACCACAAATAAAAGCCTAAATTATGAATAGTTGCAATTTGTTTTCCTAATAATTCGTTAACATGAAATAAATGTCTCAAGTAAGCTTTTGAATATTCGGTATCTACCCAAGTGATATTCATTTCGTCTATAGGTGAAAAATCGTCCTTCCACTTTAGATTTTTAATATTTATAGAACCGTATGCTGTAAATAACATTCCATTTCTGGCATTACGGGTTGGCATCACACAATCAAACATATCTACCCCTAAAGCAATATTTTCTAATATATTTATAGGTGTACCAACACCCATAAGATAACGTGGTTTGTCTTCCGGAAGTATTTCTGTTACAATTTCTGTCATAGCATACAGTTCCTCTGCAGGTTCTCCAACAGATAAACCACCAATTGCATTTCCCAAAGCTCCAGCATTTGCAATATATTCGGCAGACTGGCGTCTTAAATCTTTGTAAGTACTTCCTTGTACAATAGGAAAAAAAGCTTGAGAGTAATCATACTTATAAGGTACTTTGTGCAAGTGATCAATGCATCGGTCTAACCAGCGATGCGTCATATGCATACTACGTTTTGCATAGTTGTAATCACAAGGGTAAGGTGTACATTCATCAAAAGCCATAATAATGTCTGCTCCAATAGAACGTTGTGTTTCCATGACATTTTCTGGAGTAAACACGTGGTAAGAACCATCTATATGAGATTTAAACTTAACACCTTCTTCTTTAATTTTTCGTCTTCCAGATAAAGAATAGACTTGGTAACCACCAGAATCGGTTAAAATATTACGATCCCAGTTCATGAATTTATGTAATCCTCCAGCTTTTTCTAAAGTTTCAATACCTGGTCTTAAATACAAATGATAGGTATTCCCTAAAATTATATCTGGATTAATTTCGTCTTTTAGTTCACGTTGATGTACACCTTTTACAGTTCCAACTGTTCCTACAGGCATAAAAATAGGTGTTTCTATTACCCCATGGTCTGTTGTTATCTTCCCTGCTCTAGCACTACTTTGTGCATCTTTTCCCTCTAAATTAAATATCATAAATAGGCTGTAAAAATCTATGGACAAATATAACTAACTTAAATGCTTTGTGCTTTAATTTTTCAAAATTGTTAGCAAAAGGTCGTTTTAGTTAATAAATGACTTGAAAAATCTTTAGCTAAAACGTTGTAAAAAGTTAATTTTGCAATATAAACATAACACACAACTAATGGCAACGACAACGCAACTCGAAGCGCTAACAACTCAAGTACGTAGAGACATTTTACGTATGGTACACAAAGTAAACTCTGGACATCCAGGTGGATCTCTTGGATGTGCAGAATTTTTTGTAACCCTTTATCAGGACATTATGGACCGAAAAGACGGTTTTGACATGGATGGTATTGGAGAAGATTTATTTTTCCTATCTAACGGACATATTTCTCCTGTTTTTTATAGTGTTTTGGCAAGATCGGGTTATTTTCCTATAGAAGAATTAAACACATTTAGGTTATTAAATTCAAGATTACAAGGTCACCCAACTACTCATGAAGGTTTACCTGGTATAAGAATGGCTTCTGGGTCTTTAGGACAAGGTTTAAGTGTTGCTATTGGTGCTGCACAGTCTAAAAAATTGAATAATTGCGGACATACCGTTTTTGCTCTTACTGGTGATGGTGAGTTACAAGAAGGACAAAACTGGGAAGCTATCATGTACGCAGCAGCAAATAATGTAGATAATTTAATTGCTACGGTAGATTTAAATGGGCAGCAAATTGATGGCTCTACAGATGTGGTTCTGGATCTAGGTAATGTTAAAGCTAAATTTGAAGCATTTGGATGGATTGTTCTTGAAATTGAAAAAGGTAACGATATTGAAAGTATTAAAGCTGGATTAACTGAAGCTAAAGCAAAATCTGGAAATGGGAAGCCTGTAGCGATTTTACTAAAAACGGTTATGGGTAATGGCGTAGATTTTATGATGCATACTCACGCTTGGCATGGTAAAGCACCAAATGATGAGCAATTAGCAGAAGGGCTAAAACAAAACCCAGAAACTTTAGGCGATTACTAACAAACTAGACTTTAAGACTTATGAAAACATACGAAAATACAGGAAGTAAAGATACGCGTTCAGGTTTTGGAGCTGGACTAACCGAATTAGGAAAAACAAACGAAAACGTTGTGGCGCTTTGTGCGGATTTAATTGGCTCATTAAAAATGGACGATTTTAAAGCCAACCATCCGGAACGTTTTTTCCAAGCTGGTATTGCAGAAGCAAATATGATTGGAATGGCAGCAGGATTAACAATTGGTGGTAAAATTCCATTTACCGGAACATTTGCAAACTTTTCTACAGGTCGTGTTTACGATCAAATTAGACAAAGTGTAGCTTACTCTGGAAAAAATGTAAAAATTTGTGCCTCTCATGCCGGATTGACTTTAGGAGAAGATGGTGCTACACACCAAATTTTAGAAGATATTGGGTTAATGAAAATGCTACCAGGCATGACTGTAATTAATACTTGCGATTACAACCAAACCAAAGCCGCAACTATTGCGATTGCAGATCATGAAGGACCAGTTTACTTGCGTTTTGGTAGACCAAAAGTACCAAATTTTACTCCAGAAAATCAAACTTTTGAAATTGGTAAAGCTTTACATTTAACCGAAGGTTCTGATGTTACTATTGTAGCTACAGGACATTTAGTTTGGGAAGCTTTAGAAGCGGCTAAAACCTTACACGAAAAAGATATTTCGGCGGAAGTTATAGATATTCATACCATAAAGCCATTAGACGCTAAAGCCATTTTAGAATCTGTTGCAAAAACAAGATGTATTGTTACTGCAGAAGAACACAACCATTTAGGTGGCTTAGGAGAAAGTGTTGCCAGAGTGTTATCGCAACACAACCCTACTCCTCAAGAATTTGTAGCTACAAATGACACATTTGGAGAGTCTGGAACACCAGAGCAACTTATGGACAAATACGGATTAAATGCAGCAGCTATTGTTAAAGCAGTAAATAAAGTATTAAAGCGTAAGTAATTTGCTTAATTAAACTATTTAAAAAATCCGCTTTAGCAGTTATGTTGAAGCGGATTTTATTTTATCTAAGTCTTAAATTTAGATTATTTTTAATCTAACTTCGTTAAACATCAGATATAAAATATTAAAACGATTTCATATCAAGTTGTTAGCAAATATTAAAAAATACCCTATAGTAGGTATTGACTAATTCTAATAATTAAAAGATATTGTCAATTTAAATTTTAATAATATGAAATCACTAATATTAACTGCTCTATTTGTTTTAATTTCTCATCTTTCGTTTGGTCAAACTCCAAAAGTTACTGCAGACGGCAATGGATTAACTGAATCCGAAAATAAAAAACGAAATGAGTTGTATGAAGAAATAGAAGATTTGAGAAAACTTCGAGAAACCGCTGAAAACAAACTTCCTTCTGTAGGTGCTATGAGCGGTGATTGTTCTGATATGGATAGAGTAAATATATACATAAATCAACTAGAACAAGCTGTAAATGCATATGAAAAAACAGAAGCAAGAGGATTGTGTAGGCAGATGGCGGAAAAATACAAAGAACTTAATGGTAATAAATATAATCCAAACCTGCACAAATGCGATCAATATGATTACAAACTAAATATAGCAAAAGAAAATTTACAGAAGTATAGAGATTGTTTAAATAATCGTACGAATTCCAATACATCTATAGATAGTAACGCAAAGGATAGTAATAATATAAATTCCAGTATAACAAGCATCAATAACTTCGAAACTAGTTATGAGGTTTACAACAACCAACTGCAAAGTGCTTTTAATAATAGTTTAAATTCTAATGGAGATATTGATGTTGCAAATTTTGTAAGCAATCTGCCTCAAGCCACGAACAAAACACAGGCTTATACTAATGTGGCTGCAACTGGTATAGCAATTGCTGGTCAACTTATGCAAGCAAGAAATGCAAGGAAAGAAAAAGAAGCTCGTGAATGGCAATCTAAATATGAAGCTTGGAAAGAGATGTATAAAAGCGTTAAAAATGGTATTGGCTCAAAAAATGAAAATGGTCAAAAAACAGGAACTTGGATTTATTTTAATGATTTCTTTCTAATTGATAAAATTGTAAATTATGAAAATGGCAAGATAGACGGCGTTCTGCTGACTTATAAAAAAATAAGATTCCTAAATTATTTTATGTACGAAGATTTTATGCCTGTAGCTCGTGCAATTCAACTAGATATTTATAAGGATGGAGATAAAATTGGTGCTCTTCCTGAAAAATTGCTGCATCGTAAAGTTAAGGAACCGAATTATTATGAGGATGTTAACAGCTGGTATAGAGGCTTTAATAAATATATTAAAGAAAATAGTAAAAATATAGATATACTAGATATAGGTTTTTATAATAGTCAAGATTTAGACTTCACAAAAAAAAATCGATTTAAACAATATAAAATTAAAAAATTGAGATTTGCCAATATTAATGAAAAAAATTTTCCGATAGGAGTCTTTCAGTTATTAAACAAACATAATGTCTCAATTCAAGAAGGTTTATATAATGGTAAAGGTCAAAAAATAGGAAATTGGTATACATTTAATCCTAATAATACTTATCCTGAATACGATGAAGATTCTAATACTGAACCAATAGAAAAGATAAGTTATAGCGAAGGGAAAAAACAAGGCGAATATTTTAGCCAATTTTGGATAGGACAATTTAGCAATGATAGAAAAGTGGGGCTTTGGAAAAGTAAAGAAAATAATGGTGTCACCATAAAATTTTCGTCAGATGGACACACTGGCTTATTGGAAAAAAAAGATAGCAATGGCTCTATTTTAGAGAAGGCAATAGTTTATGATACTATATATAATGGGGAGTACTTATCATTTTACCCCAATGGGTCAATAAAATCCAAAGGACAATATAAAATGGGTGAAAAAACTGGTGAGTGGACATTTTATGATGAAAATGGCAATCTAACAAATACACAAAAAATTTAATTCTAGTTTTAAAAATTATACTAAATAATATTTACTTATAACGTATAAAATTCATAGCCAATGAGTTACTAGACTAAAGTGAGACATACTTTAAAGTCCATTAAACGAAGTTAACAACTTAATTTTTATAAGCTATAAGCATTCAAACCCTGAAACAAAAAAGCAGCTAAAAACTAAATTTTAGCTGCTTTTTTAATTAAATTATGATGTGAAATTTATTTTGCTTTCAAATAAGCCAACACATTTTGTTCTATACGGTCTTGAATGTTTGAGACATCTGCTTTTACAAATGGTTCTCCCATAATATTCTCGTAAAGCTCTATGTAACGCTCACTTACAGTTTCAATATACTCGTCACTCATTACAGGAACGGTTTGTCCTTCTAAACCTTGAAAATTGTTAGAAATTAACCATTGGCGCACAAATTCTTTACTTAATTGTTTTTGTGCTTCACCTTTATCTTGTCTTTCTTGGTAACCTTCTGCATAAAAATAACGTGAAGAATCTGGTGTATGTATTTCGTCTATTAAAACAATTTTCCCATCCTTTGTTTTTCCAAACTCGTATTTAGTATCTACTAAAATTAAACCTCTTGAAGCTGCTATTTCTGTGCCGCGTGCAAATAATTTACGGGTATAATCTTCAAGAACCTCGTAATCTTCTTTACTTACAATGCCTTTTGCTAAAATATCTTCGCGAGAAATATCTTCATCATGATCTCCCATTTCAGCTTTTGTAGCTGGCGTAATAATAGGAGTTGGAAATTTATCATTTTCTTTCATGCCTTCTGGCATTGCTACACCGCAAAGCATTCGTTTTCCTGCTTTATATTCTCTAGCGGCATGACCAGACATATAACCACGTATAACCATTTCTACTTTAAAAGGCTCACATAAATGACCAACCGCAACATTAGGATCTGGAGTTGCTGTAAGCCAATTAGGTACTAAATCTTCAGTCTGAGCCATAAATTTAGTGGCTATTTGATTTAGAATTTGTCCTTTATAAGGAATTCCTTTAGGCATGACCACATCGAAAGCACTTAAGCGGTCTGTAGCAATCATAATTAACTGTTCGTCATTAATATTATAAACTTCACGAACTTTACCTTTATAAACACTTTTTTGACCTGGAAAGTTAAAATGACTTTCGGTTATGGTTTTACTCATTATTAGATGGTTTTGTTATTTGAGGCAAAAATAATTTATTAATCGACATTTTCAATATTTTTATATGCCGCAATTATTTTTTTAACCAATTTATGTCTTATCACATCTTTATCATCTAAATAGACCATTCCAACACCTTCAGTATCTTTCAATATTAATAAAGCTTCCTTTAATCCTGAGATGGTACGTCTTGGTAAATCAACCTGTCCAGGATCTCCTGTAATTATAAATTTTGCGTTTTTACCCATACGGGTTAAAAACATTTTCATTTGGGCATGTGTGGTATTTTGTCCTTCATCTAAAATTACAAAAGCATTATCTAAGGTTCTACCACGCATAAATGCTAATGGTGCTATTTGAATGGTTCCATTTTCAATGTACTGTTCCAAGCGCTCTGCTGCAATCATATCACGTAATCCATCATAAAGCGGTTGCATATAAGGATCTAACTTTTCTTTTAAATCTCCAGGTAAAAAACCCAAATTTTCTCCAGCTTCTACAGCAGGTCTAGTTAAAATAATACGCTTAACTTCTTTATTTTTTAAAGCTTGTACGGCTAATGCTACACCTGTATAAGTTTTACCTGTACCAGCCGGACCTACAGCAAATAACATGTCATTTGTGCGCATTAATTCCACCATCTTACGTTGGTTTGCCGTTTGCGCTTTTATAAGTTTTCCTCCTGCGCCATGTACTAATACTTCACCACTTTTTGCAGAGGTTTCATAGTCTGAACTTTGCTCGCTAGTTAAAACGCGTTCAATACTATTTTCATCTAACTTATTATATTTTGCGAAGTGTTTTATGAGCATATCCATGCGTTTTTCAAACTCTTCCAATAATTCTTCTTCACCAAAAGCTTTAATTTTATTTCCTCTTGCTACTAATTTTAATTTTGGAAAATATTTTTTTAAAGCTGTAATATTATCATTCTGGGCTCCAAAAAAATCATTAGCCGAGATGTCTTCTAATTCTATTATTATTTCATTCAAAAGCGTTGTAGTTTTTAATGGTTATCTAATCTATTTTATTAGCTTTGTTTAAGATAACTAATTAATAAAAATTACAGGATATTTTTAAGTTATTTTTAGATTATTATTTCAAAATAAGGAATGGCCATAATTACATTAACGACAGATTTTGGAGAAAAAGATCATTTTGCAGGTGCTGTAAAAGGTGCTATTTACAGTGAGCATCCTGAAGTTAGAATTGTAGATATTTCGCATTCTGTTTCGCCATTTAATATTCCTGAAGCCGCTTATATTATCCAAAATGCATATGCAAATTTTCCAAAAGGTACCATACATATTATAGGTATAGATTCTGAGCTTAACCAAGAAAATAAACATATTGCAATTAAGCTAGATGACCATTACTTTATATGTGCCAATAATGGTATTTTAAGTATGATTACTTCATTTATTTTACCGGAAAAAATGGTGGAAATTAACATCCATAACACCATTAAAACTACTTTTCCCGTTTTAGACACCTTTGTTAAAGTTGCTTGTCATATAGCACGCGGTGGAACTCTAGAAGTTATTGGAAAACCTATTGAAAAAATAAAGGAATTAAAAAATTTAGTACCTTATGTAAATGAGGAGAAAACACAGCTTATTGGTAGCGTTATTTATATAGATAATTATGGCAATGTTGTGACTAACATAACAAAAGCTTTTTTTGACAGTGTACAAAAAGGGCGGGCTTTCGAAATTTCTGCGAGAAATCATAAGTTTAAAAAAATTGCAAAATCTTATAGTGATGTGTTAGACTTTTCCTTAGAAGAACATAAACGTCACGCAGATGGTAGAGGCTTAGTCCTGTTTAATAGTTCTAATTATCTTGAGATTGCTATTTATAAAAGTAATACACAAACTGTGGGTGGCGCCAGTACACTTATGGGCTTAAGTTTTAGAGACACCATTACTATTAATTTTGAAAAGCCAAAACCAATAATTTATAACCACTAATTTGAAGATATGCTAGTTAGAATTGTAAAATTGAGTATTGAAGACCAATTTATAGAAGCTTTTTTAAATAATTTTGAAAATAATAAGCAAAAAATTCGTGGTTTTGAAGGTTGCCAGTTTTTAGAACTCTACCAAGAACAACATACTAAAAATGTGTTTTTTACGTATAGTTATTGGGATGATGAAGCTGCTTTATACACTTATAGAAACTCAGATTTATTTAGAGGTATTTGGGCTAAAACAAAACCCATGTTTAATGCTAAACCCGAAGCCTGGAGTGTTAATAAATTACATAGTTTAGATTAAGTAAAAAAACAGTATAATTCTAAAAGGAAATAACCACCAACAAAACACAAAAAAATATGTTTGCATTATTAAAAAAAGAATTCAATTCGTTTTTTGCATCTCCTATTGCTTATTTGGTCATTGGATTATTTTTAGTTTTAAATGGCTTGTTTTTATGGGTGTTTAAAGGCGATTTTAATATTCTTGATAGCGGATTTACCGACTTAAGCCCATTTTTCCTTTTGGCTCCATGGATTTTGATTTTTTTAATTCCAGCAATTACCATGCGCTGTTTTAGCGACGAAAAAAAACAAGGCACTCTAGAACTTTTATTGACCAAACCAATTAGTAAACTTCAAATTGTATTAGGCAAGTTTTTTGGTTCTCTTATATTAATTCTTATTGCTTTATTACCAACCATTTTATACGCTTACACACTAAATCAACTAGGTAATCCTGTTGGTAATTTAGATTTTGGGAGCACCTTAGGCTCCTACTTTGGGTTATTTTTCTTGGTACTGTCTTACACTGCAATAGGTGTTTTTTCTTCAACATTATCAGACAATCAGATAGTTGCTTTTTTAATAGCTGTATTTACTTGTTTTATCTTTTATATAGGTTTTGAAGGTTTATATGATATGACTTCATTTAAGGCTTTTGACTATTTAAGCATGAGTGCTCACTTTAGAAGTATGAGTCGTGGGGTTTTAGATACAAGAGATTTGGTTTATTTCTTATTAATTACAGTGGCTTTTATTATTTTAACTATTGCTGTATTATACCGCGAACAAGGAAAGAAAACCAATTGGAAAACTTTAAGCCTTTCTGCTTTTATATTACTATGTATTGGTTTTTTAAGTGTAAACACATATAAACGTTTTGATTTAACTGAAGACCAAAGATATACCTTAAGTGATGCGGCTTTAAATATTGTAGAAAAAGCCGATTCTCCACTAATTATAGATATCTTTCTTGAAGGCGAAAACTTTCCTTCTGAGTTTAAACGTCTTCAATCTGAAACCAAACAATTGCTTGAAGAATTTTCAGCTTATAACGATAATATTCAGTTTCAGTTTATTAATCCTACTGAAGATGAAGCTAAAAGCGATGAAAACATAAAACAATTGATACAGCGCGGTTTACAACCAATGCAATTAAGTATTGAAGAAAATGGCAAAACCTCTCAAGCTGTTATTTTTCCTTGGGCTTTAGCTAGTTATAATGACGCTACTGTTAAAATCCCATTGGTAAAAAATAAATTAGGCGCTTCACAACAAGAACTTGTAACCAATTCGGTACAACATCTTGAATATGCGTTTGCAGAAGGCTTTAGTAAACTTACCAACCCAAAGAGTAAAAGAATTGCTGTTTTAAAAGGAAACAACCAGCTTCCCAACATGAATGTTGTCGATTTTCTTAAAGACATTAGAGAGTATTATTTAATTGCACCTTTTACTTTGGATAGTGTCACAACAAATCCTTCAAAAACTTTAAAGGAATTAAATACATACGACCTCATCATATCGGCTAAACCAACTGAAGCTTTTACAGAAAAAGAAAAACTGGTTTTAGATCAGTTTACTATGAATGGCGGGAAAAGCTTATGGCTCATTGATCAAGTTGCTATGGACAAAGACAGTCTATATAACGATAGAGGGAAAAATGTGGCCATACCAAACGATTTAAATTTAACCGATTTCTTTTTTAAATACGGACTTAGAATAAATCCTGTACTGGTAAGTGACTTATATTCTGCACAAATTACTTTGGCATCTGGAGATGGTAGTCAGGCTCAATTTCAGCAATACCCATGGTTTTATTCGCCTTTAGCAAATCCAGTTATAAATCACCCCATAGTTAACAATATCAATTACGTTAAGTTCGACTTTGCAAATCAGATTGACACTATTAAGACATCCCATAGCAACATAAAAAAAACTATTTTATTACAAAGTTCTAACCTTTCAAAATTAGAAGGCGTACCAAGAGAGATAAGTTTGGAAACCGCAACTCAAGAACCGAATCCTGAAGAATTTGCCCGTACAAATATTCCACTTGCGGTCTTGTTGGAAGGCGAGTTTACTTCAGCTTACAATAACCGTGTAAAACCTTTTGAGTTAGAAAAACCTCTTAAAAAAAGTAAGCCCACAAAAATGGTTGTTATTTCTGACGGTGACGTTATTAAAAATGACGTTAGTCGAAAAGGACCTGAAGAACTTGGCTTCGATAAATGGACAGGACAAACTTATGGAAACAAAGAATTTCTAATAAATACGGTTAATTATCTGCTAGATGAAAATGGACTTATAAACATTAGAACCAAAGAAGTTAAAGTTGCTTTTTTAGACCCACAAAAAGTAAGCGCAGAAAAAGGCAAGTGGCAGGCTTTAAATATTGCATTACCACTACTCTTTTTAGCCTTATTTGGAATTGGTTTTAACTTTATTAGAAAGAAAAAATACCGTAAGTAAATGTTAATAAGTTTGTTTCATTAATTTAAGGCGAAACGGTATCTTTGTTAGTAGAACAAAAACAAAACCAAAATTTGGTTTTTAATATTATATAGATTCAAAAAAGGATGAAATTTATTGTATCAAGCACCTATTTATTAAAGCAATTACAAGTTTTAGGAGGCGTAATAAACAGCTCTAATACATTACCTATTTTAGATAATTTCTTATTCGATATACAACAAAATAAATTGGTTGTTTCTGCGAGTGACTTAGAAACTACCATGTCTGCAACTTTAGATATAGAAAGTGATAATGAAGGTAGCGTAGCTATTCCTGCAAAATTACTCTTAGATACTTTAAAAACATTTCCAGAGCAGCCTTTAACTTTTGTGGTTGAAGAGAACAACACCGTAGAGATTAGCTCTAATCATGGTAAATATGCTTTAGCTTATGCTGATGGGAATGAGTTTCCTAAATCGGTTTCATTAGAAGATCCAAGTGCTACAAAAATGGCTGGTCATATTTTAGCAACTGCAATTAATAAAACTATTTTTGCAGCTGGTAATGATGATTTAAGACCTGTAATGAGTGGTGTGTTTTTTCAGTTTTCTACAGAAGGTTTAACATTTGTTGCTACAGATGCACACAAATTGGTGAAATATACCAGAGAAGATGTAACAGCATCTCAAACCGCTGAATTTATCATGCCCAAAAAACCATTAAATTTACTAAAAGGTATTTTGGCTGCAAGCGAAGAAGATGTTACTATTGAGTACAACGATTCTAATGCTAAATTTACGTTTGAAAACACCGTTTTAATTTGTCGTTTAATTGATGGAAAATACCCTAATTACGAAGCGGTAATTCCTAAAGAAAATCCGAATAAATTAAATATACAGCGTACTCAATTTTTAAGCTCTGTTAGACGTGTAAGTATTTTCTCTAATAAAACAACACATCAAATTCGTTTAAAAATTGCTGGTGCAGAGCTTAATATTTCTGCCGAAGATATTGACTATTCTAATAAAGCCGAAGAACGTTTAACTTGTGATTATCAAGGTGATGATATGCAAATTGGTTTTAACTCTCGTTTCTTAGTTGAAATGCTTAACAATTTAACTTCGGATGATGTACAGTTAGAAATGAGTATGCCAAATCGCGCAGGTATTTTAACTCCTGTAGATGGTTTAGATGCTGGAGAACAAGTGACTATGCTAGTGATGCCTGTTATGCTTAATAGTTAGCAGTTAGCAGTTAGCAAAAATAAAATATAAAAAAATCCGCTTTAATTTTAAAGTGGATTTTTTTATGTTTTTAATTGAACCGAGAATATATGATGGTTTATTTTAATGCGTCAACTAACTGTTCTAAATTTAAAGATTCCTGAGAACCTTCAATCATATTTTTTAAGGTGTAAGTACTTGCTTTCATTTCTTCTTCTCCAACTAACACCACAAATGGCAAATTACGCTTGTTAGCATAGTTCATTTGCTTTTTCATTTTAGCATTATCTGGATATAATTCGGCATTAATATGTTTTGATCTTAATCTCTTAATCGCTTTCATAGCGTATAGCGCTTCGCTATCTCCAAAATTAATAAACAATACTTTTGTGGTATCTAAAACAGTTTCTGGAAATAAATTTAATTCTTCTAAAACTAAGTAAATACGATCTAGTCCAAAACTAATTCCAATACCACTAACATTATTCAACCCAAAAATACCCGTTAAATCGTCGTAACGACCACCTCCGCCAATTGAGCCCATACTTACACCTTTTGGTGCAGAAACCTCAAATATAGCACCTGTATAGTAATTTAAGCCACGTGCTAAAGTAACATCTAATTGTAAGTTAGCCGTTTTTAAACCTAATTCTAAAATAGCATTATTGACAAACTCTAATTCTTCAATCCCTTTTAAACCTTCTTCCGAAGTACTTAAAATAGATTTCAAACTTTCTATTTGAGCTCCAAAATCACCCGCTAAAGTAAATAAAGGTTGTAGTTTTGAAATACCTTCTTCCGAAATGCCTTTAGATAACATTTCTTCTTTTACTTTAGCTTCGCCTATTTTATCTAGTTTATCTAACGCAACTGTAAAATCAATTAACTTATCGCTTGCACCAATCACCTCAGCAATACCAGATAAAATCTTACGATTATTTATTTTTATAGTAACGCCTTCCAATTTTAAAGCTGAAAATACATTATCATACAACTGAATAAATTCTACTTCCTGCCATAAAGAGTTACTACCAACCACATCGGCATCGCACTGGTAAAACTCTCTAAAACGTCCTTTTTGAGGTCTATCGGCCCTCCAAACTGGCTGGATTTGATAACGTTTAAAAGGAAAGTCGATATCATTTTGATGTTGTACCACATAACGCGCAAAAGGTACAGTTAAATCGTAGCGTAAAGCTTTTTCAGAAATACTAGAGGTTAACAAATTAGAGTCCTCATTTTTTAAAGCCTCTTTATTTGATTTTGACAAATAATCCCCAGAATTTAATATCTTAAAAATTAAACGATCACCTTCTTCACCATACTTACCCATTAAGGTGTCCGAGTTTTCAAAACTTGGTGTTTCTATAGGCTGAAAACCAAACTGCTTAAATTGCTGTTTAATAACGTCTGTAATATAATGACGTTTTGCCACTTCTGTGGGGTTAAAATCTCTGGTGCCTTTTGGTATTACTGGTTTTTGTGCCATTTGTTAAGTCTGTAGTTTTTAATGTTTAGTCTTTAGATATTAGTAATTTATTTAAAATAACTAAACATGTATAATTTTAAGAAAATAATTATAAAGTTCGCCTTTAGTAATATGAGCACCTTGTTGTATAAGTGTAAATTTATCTAAATTTTTATTTTCGGAATACTCTTTTGTAGCCGTTACAAACTCTACATTATCATCTAATAAATTGTCGCGTAACCATGCAAAACCTTCTTTGGTCGTTAAATCTATATCGTTTTTTAATTTAACCCCAATAAGGTGCATATTAGCATCATTTAATGCAAATAAGTGCATGCTTTGAGGCGAAATGTGCTCTAAATATTTAGCTTGTTTTAATACGCCTTCCCAAACCAAATCGCTAAACACATCTAGTTCCTGCTCGGCAACTTCTGGTTTTGTTTCTTTTATGGTTTGCCATTCTTTAGCGTCTATAGATTGTGTGGCTAAAAAATTAATAAATTCTTGGTGTAGTTCTTCGAATTGTTCTTTTGTTAATCTGGCGTACGTCATTCTAAAATAAAATTTAAACTAAAAAAACCGTTTAAAGCGAGCCTTAAACGGTTTGTATGTATAACTCGTTAATGAATTAGTCTGCTTGCGCTACTACTTCAAAAGGAAAATCTACAGTTACTTCTCTGTGTAAACGAATTACTGAGTCGTATTTACCAGTACGTTTAACCGTACCACCAATTACTGTAATATATTTTTTCTCGATATTTTGTCCTTCTTTAGCTAAAGCATCTGCTAAATCTGCATTGTTTACAGAACCGAATAATTTATCTCCAGCTCCTGTTTTTGCAGGTATTTTAATTTCTAAAGCTTTAAGCGCTTCAGCAATTACATTTGCTTCTTCTACTACTTTAGCTTCTTTGTATGCACGTTGCTTTAAGTTTTCAGCTAATACTTTCTTTGCAGAAGCAGTTGCTAAAATAGCATGTCCTGTTGGAATTAAAAAGTTTCTACCATAACCGTTCTTAACCGTTACAACATCGTCTTTAAATCCTAAATTTTCAACGTCTTGTTTTAATATAAGTTCCATTGTTATGATTATTTTATTTTAATAAATCGGTTACGTAAGGTAATAAAGCTAAGTGACGAGCTCTTTTTACAGCTACAGACACTTTTCTTTGATACTTTAAAGAAGTTCCTGTTAAACGTCTTGGTAAAATTTTACCTTGCTCGTTTACGAAATTCAATAACCACTCACCATCTTTATAGTCTACGTACTTAATACCAGACTTTTTAAAACGGCAATATTTTTTAGTCTTGTTAGTTTCTATATTTAACGGCGTTAAATATCTAACATCTCCGTCTTTTTTTCCTTTTGCTTGTTGTTCTATAGATGCCATAATTATGCCTTTTGTTTAAGTTTAGCTCTTCTTCTTTCTGCCCAAGAAACAGCGTGCTTATCTAAAGCTACTGTTAAATAACGCATAAAACGCTCATCACGTCTAAACTCTAATTCTAAAGTTTCGATTACTTCACCTTCTACTTGAAATTCAAATAAATGGTAAAAACCGCTTTTCTTGTTTTGTATTGGGTAAGCTATTTTTTTTAGTCCCCAATCTTCTTTTGCTACCATCTTAGCGCCTTTAGAAACAAGAAAATCTTCGTATTTCTTTACTGTCTCCTTTATCTGAGTTTCAGATAAAACGGGATTTAAGATGAAAACAGTTTCATAATGATTCATATAAAATCTATTTAATTTGTTAAAAATGAGTGCAAAAATAGAATAAATTTTAGTTTATTACAAATATTAATCCTTTTAAATTAATATAATAAGCAGATAAGAGTTATTCGGAAATTTTTTTAAGTTAATTATATTTTGTAAACTTGTAAGTTACGTATAAATACACCAACATATTATGTCGTTAAATTGTATTGTTGTAGACGATTCATCTATACAAAGATTATCCCTTATAAAACTCATTGAAAGTAATTCAAATTTAAATTTAATTGCTGAATATAAAAATGCGGTTGATGCCAAAAATGGCATTGGTGCTAAAAAAATCGATCTTATCTTCTTGGATGTTGAAATGCCTGTTATTAATGGTTTTGAGTTTCTAGATGTTTTAACCAATAAGCCTCAAATTATTTTTGTTACTGGTAAAGCAGAATATGCTATGAAAGCTTTTGAATATGAAGCTACGGATTACCTAAAAAAACCTATTGAAAAAGAACGATTTAATATTGCTGTAGAAAAAGCACTTCAAAAACACCTTTTAAATAAAGACCAAAATGTTAAAGAAGGTGAATATATATTTATAAAAAGTAATTTAAAAAAACGTAAAGTTTTTATAGACGATATTAAATGGATTGAAGCATTAGGAGATTACGTAAAGGTCTTTACAATTGACAATAACTACGTCGTGCTTTCTACCATGAAGTCTTTTGAAAAAGAATTACCTGAAAAACAGTTTTTAAGAGTACACAAATCTTACATTGTAAACCTGAAAAAAATTGAAAGGTTTGATAGTAAGCATATTGAAATTGCAGGAATGAACATTCCTTTAAGTAGAACTAAAAAAACTATTTTAGCAGAAGCTTTAGAGCAATTCTCTTAGTAATAATCTACATTAAATATCACTCTTACGCCTTTAAAGTCTGATATAGCCTGAAAACTTGAGTTAATCTTCAACAGTACTTCCTTAGTTTTTTGCAAATTTTGTTGCTGCGGAATTTTAATCATAACATGTTTTAAATACATGTTTCTTATTCTAGAAACCGGAGGAAATTCTGGCCCCAATATATGCTGTTTAAACGTTTGTCTTAATGATTTTGCAAACCATTCACTTGAGCGCTCTACCTTATTATAATCTCTATGTTTAAATGTAATTTTTAATAGCCTGTAAAATGGTGGATATTTAAAGTTTGTTCGTTCTTGCAGCTGTTCATTAAACATTTTTAAATAGTGATGTTCTGATACTTGTTGTAAAATATTATGTAACGGATTATAAGTTTGTATTAACACCTTGCCTTGTACGTCTGTTCTTCCTGCTCTACCTGCCACTTGTTGAAACAATTGAAAGCTACGTTCGTGAGCTCTAAAATCTGGGAAATTCAACATATTATCGGCATTCATTATACCAACCAGTTTTACATTTCTAAAGTCCAAGCCTTTAGTTAACATTTGCGTACCAACTAATATTTGGGTCTCTTTCTGCTCAAATGCTGTTATAATTTTTTCATATCCATATTTTCCCCTAGTGGTATCCAAATCCATTCGAGCTATCTTGTACTTAGGGAAAATTGATTTGACTTCCTGCTCTATTTGTTCTGTCCCAAACCCTTTAGTGTTTAAAGTTGGTTGGTAACATGCCATACATTTTTGCAGCATAGCCATAGTATAACCACAATAATGACATCGTAACTGACTCCTATAATGGTGATAGGTTAAACTTACATCGCAATTAGGACATTGTGGCGCATGGCCACAAGTATTACATTCTACAATTGGAGAGTAACCTCGTCTATTTTGAAATAAAATAACCTGCAGACCTTCTCCTAACGTAAGCTCCATTTCTTCTATTAAACGGTCGCTAAAATGACCATTCATTAACTTGCGTTTATGCTTCACTTTAATATCTACAAGCTCAATATCTGGAAGCTGTACATTATTATAGCGTTTTTTCAATTCTACCAAGCCATATTTTCCAATTTGAGTATTATAATAAGACTCTATACTTGGCGTAGCACTACCTAATAATGTTTTAGCCTTATACATATGTGCCAATACTATTGCCGTATCTCTTGCGTGATATCGAGGTGCAGGATCATATTGTTTGTAAGATTGTTCATGCTCTTCGTCTACAATAACAAGCCCTAAATTAGAAAAAGGCAAAAACAAACTTGATCGGGCTCCAATTATAATTTTTGCTTTATCTAAACTATTTAAAACGTTATTGTAAACCTCAACCCTTTCATGTATGGTATATTTAGAATGAAACACAGCTACTTGCTCTCCAAAATAATTTTGCAGTCTGTTTACCAGTTGTGTGGTTAAAGCAATCTCTGGTAGTAAATACAAAACCTGCTCGCCTTTTTCCAACGCATTCTCAATAAGCTTTACATAAACTTCAGTTTTTCCGGAAGATGTTACACCATGCAACAGCACCACATTCTGAGTTTCAAATTGATTTAGTATTTGCGTGAGAGCTACAGATTGTTCTTCGTTTAAATGCTTGGAATTTGTCGTATCATCTTCAAAATTTATACGATCGGTTTGTATGTAATAAGATTGTAAAACCTCTTTATCTATTAAAGTCTTAATAATCTGATTTGAAGCTTGACTTTGCTCCGATAAATCTGAAACCTTAAAGGGCAACTTAGATTTGGATTGCATCATAAAAAGAGACAGTACTACTTCGCGTTGTTTTGGAGCGCGACTTAAAGTTTCTAATAATTGCTGAAGCTGGTCTTCTTTTAAATGTTGTTCATGCAACTTTACATATTGCACCAGTTTGGGCTTATACTTTTCGTAAATTTCTTCTTCTAAATGAATTAGAGATTTTTCAATAAGTCCCTTAACCACTGGGAGCACATTTCTTTTATTTAAAACAGCTTCTAATTCATTAATCTTTATAGATGACGATTTCTGAAGCGCTTCATATACCAAAAACTCATCATCTTTTAAACTGGCTGCATCAAACTCTTTGACCGTATTTTTAACCACTAAGGTTTCAGACTCTAATAGAAAGGCATTAGGCAAAGCCGCACGCATCACTTCACCTTCAGAACACAGATAATAATTTGAAATCCATGCCCAAAGCTCTAATTGTTTTAAAGACACTAAAGGCGTTTCGTCTAAAATTTGATGAATCTCTTTTGCCTCATATACCAACGGTGCAGTGGTGTGTATACCAGCCACAATAGCAGTATATACTTTAGATTTTCCAAAAGGAACTGCAACACGCATACCTACTTGCAAAAATTCCGACTCCGCTTTTGTTATGCTGTATGTAAAGCGTTTTTCTAACGGTATGGGCAGTATGACGTCTATAAAATGAATAGTAGTAAGTTTTTAGATTTAAATGCGAAAGGAGAAATTGTTTAAAAGGTTTATTTTACGCGCTTCCAATATTGTGTAGAATATAAAAATGCCAAATAACCTCTTACTTGGAGTGTATTATCGTCTTCTAATGCAATACGGCAGCGATATTCCTCTCCATTTTCTGGATCAAAAATAGTTCCGTTTCTATAATATTTACCTTCTTTTTCCAAGTTCTTTATTAATGTTAAGCCCAAGTAAGGCTTGTCTTTTTCATCGCCAACACACTTCTTACAAACTGCATTTTTTTCCTTTTCAATTAAAACCTCAACAATTTTACCATAAACTTTTCCGTCTTTTTCAAAAATTTGAACCACACATTTTGAAACGCCATTTTTATCGACTGTTTTCCATTTTCCTAATACAGTTTGAGCGTTAGAAAAATTAAAAACCAATAAAAAACCAATAAAAACTAATTGTAACTTTTTCATTTTCCGTGTCGTTTTCTTATTAAATTTATAGACATATTGAGTTCAAAACCCAACAACAAGATATTAGAATTTATCCATAAATAAATTAATAATATCAATAAAGCTCCAATTGAACCATATAACTCGTTATATTTTGAAAAATTTTCAATGTAAATTCCGAATAAAAACGATGTAATTATAATTAAAAAAGTAGTAAGCAAAGCTCCTAAAGAAAAGAACTTGGTCGTTTTACCTTCTTTAGTCCCAAAATAATATAACGTAGCCGTACCAATATAAATCATTATTATAAAAAAGACATAATTTGCTAAAGTGGTCCAAAGACTAGTTTGTCTTGCTTGTATATAACCGTAAGATTCTAAATTACCAATTACATAAATATTAAAGTAACCTAATACTGCTACCGTAAAAATAAGTAAGAAAGCTATTATTAAAGCAATACCTAAAGCAAACAAATATTGTCTTACAAAATGACGCTTTAACTGCTCATGGTATGAGCTTTCGAATCCTGCAAAAAGCGCGTTAACACCATTGGCCATTAAAAGTATTGAAAGTATAAGTACCGATGAGATAATACTGGCATTTTCATTATTATCGTTTAAATTTTTAAAAATATTCTCGTAAAAAAAGTCTGAAGTCGTTGGAGGAAGAAAAGACTCTAAAAACACTAAAAAATCCGTTTGAAACTCTTCTATAGGAATGTGTGGAATTAAAATAATAAGGAATAGTAAAAACGGAAAAAGCGCCATAAAAAAACTATAAGCTATAGCACTCGCTCTTGCTCCAATTGCACCTTTTGCAACTCCCGTAACGTAAAGATTTAAAAGATCAAACAAGGATAAACCTTCTAAAAATTTTGGCTTAACATTATTTAAAAGTTTTACAATAACATTGACTAATGGAATTTTAAGTAAAAAAGATTTTAACTGGAATGTCATAAACTATTACACCGCTTTTAAACTAAGATCTAAATTATACACCGAATGGGTTAAAGCTCCTGAAGAAATATAGTCAACACCACATAAAGCATAAGCTCTAATGGTTTTCTCGTTTATTCCACCAGAACTTTCTGTTAGACATTGGTTTCCTATAAGCTTAACAGCAGTTTTGGTATCTTCATAATTAAAATTGTCTATTAAGATACGATATACACCATCTGTTTTTAAAATTTCTTTAATTTCATCTAAGTTTCTAGCTTCAACAATAATTTTTAAATCTCTTTGAGTGTCTTTTAGGTAAGCTTTCGTTTTCTCTATGGCTTTGGTTATGCCTCCTGCAAAATCGATATGGTTATCTTTAAGCATAATCATATCATATAAGGCAAATCTATGGTTTTCGCCACCACCAATTTTTACTGCCCATTTTTCTAAAGCACGTATTCCTGGGGTTGTCTTTCTCGTATCCAAAATTTTTGTTCCTGTCCCTTTTAATAAATCTACAAAAAAAGCAGTCTTAGTTGCAATAGCACTCATACGTTGCATAGCATTTAAAACCAAACGCTCTGCTTTAAGAATAGATTGTGATGATCCTTCTACATAAAACACAATATCGCCATATTTAACTGGGCTTCCATCCTTAATTAAAGTTTCTACTCTTAAATTTGGGTCTACATAAGCAAAAACCTGTTTTGCAAATTCAACTCCTGCAATGACACCTTCGTCTTTTACCAATAATTTTGCTTTTCCTGTTGCAGTATCTGGAATACAAGAAAGTGAACTATGGTCACCATCACCCACATCTTCTCTTATAGCATTAGCAATTATTAATTCTATTTCGGTGTTAAATTGTTCTTCTGAAATCATTAGACTACTGTTTCATGCTAAATTAATAAAATGAACGGTCATTTTAGTTTCTTATTAAAGCTTTAGAGTAAAAAAATTAAAATTTCACTTTCAAATTGTAAATTTGCTTATGACTATTAAACTACTCACCATAGGAAAAACCGACAATGCGCATTTGGAAACATTGATGAATGATTATCAAAGCAGGCTCAACCATTACATTAAATTTGAATTGGAAATTATCCCCGATTTAAAAAAAGTAAAACATTTAAGCGAAGAACAACAAAAACAAAAAGAAGGCGAGCTTATATTAAATAAGTTAAAACCAACCGATGTTTTAGTTTTATTAGATGAAAATGGCAAACAGTTTAGCTCGGTTAATTTTGCAGACTACTTGCAAAAACATATGAACTCTGGTATAAAACAATTGGTTTTGGTTATTGGTGGACCTTACGGATTTTCTCAAGAAGTCTATGCAAAAGCACAAGGCAAAATAAGTTTATCTAAAATGACATTTTCTCATCAAATGGTTAGGTTATTTGTAATAGAACAACTGTATCGAGGTTTTACCATTTTAAAAAACGAACCTTATCACCATAGATAAAAGGACCATTATTTCTCATAGTATTAAATTATTAAGATGTATTTTTATAAAAAAACATATGAAATATACAGTTATTCTTTGCTTAGTTTTTACCCTTAATCTTTTTGCTCAAGGTAAGACCGATGGATTTTATCGTGGTAAAGGAAATGTTTTAACCGCTATAGGAGCTGGTTTTGAAGATTATAAATCTTACTACGCAGGTAAAGAACAATTAGATTTACAACGTACAGCTTATTATATTAATATTTTTGCAGCCTATGGCATAACAAAAGATCTAGATGTTCAAGTAGCTTTACCATACATAGCCAGCGACGAAAATAAAAACTTGCAAGATGTTTCCTTATTTTTAAAATACCGCTTTTTAACTGTTAAAAATGAAAAACACGCTTTAGAATTAAGTTTAGGATCTGGAGTATCTACACCAGTTAGCGACTATAAACTGGGCGGACTTAACGATATTGGACAACAAGCTACAGTAATAGATACCCGTTTTTTAGTACATTACCAATATAATTACAACTGGTTTGTTACCGCACAAAGTGGTTATGCCTTTAAATCTAATCCTACACCTAATAGTATTCCATTTACCTTAAAACTAGGCACTACACAAAGCAGTTGGTATTTTGATGTGTATTATGACTACCAACATTCTTTTGGAGGCATAGACTATAGAGGCACGCCATTTCCACAAGATTTTAGAGCCTTAGGCTCAGACTTTAATAAAGTTGGAACCACCATTTTCAAATCTATAACAAACAACCTTGGGGCATATACCTCTGCGTCTTATATTTTATCTGGAAGAAACACTTTTGAAGGTCCTGCTTATAGCTTTGGATTAACTTACGACTTTAAAAAAACAGACCCTAAACAATAATAACATAAATGAAACTTGTATTTGCCACGAATAATTTAAATAAGGTTAAAGAACTTCAATCGCTTATTCCTTCTCATATAACCATTTTAAGTTTGGAAGATATTGGTTGTAAAGAAAACATTCCCGAAACACAGGATACTATTGAAGGTAATGCCATGCAAAAATCGGCTTACGTAAAACGAAATTATGGCTACGATTGTTTTGCAGACGATACAGGTCTAGAAGTAGAAAGTTTAAATAACGAACCTGGTGTTTATAGTGCCCGTTATGCGGGAGAACAACGTAGTGCTAAAGACAACATGGACCTACTTTTAAAAAAACTTAAAGATAAACCTAACCGAAATGCCCGTTTTAAAACTGTAATTTCTTTAGAGCTAAATGGTGCTACAAGAACGTTTACAGGATTATGTGAAGGCGAAATTACTACAGAAAAAAAAGGTACAGACGGATTTGGATACGACCCCATTTTTAAACCACACAACTACAACGAAACTTTTGCAGAAATGGATTTGAGTTTAAAAAACAACATTGGACATCGTGGTAAGGCTGTAAGAGCTTTAGTTGAATATTTAAATAATATTTAGAATAGAAAAAGAATTTTATCTTTATGGGATAACAGTAACAATAATCTTAGCATATCCTGACTTATTTACGGGATATGAGTAATAAAATTAATTATATAACGAGTTACCACACATTAAAACCAAACAATGAGCTTTTTAAACAATTTAGCGAAAGGATTTGTACGTTCAGCAGTAAACCAAGTTGGTAGAGACGGAGGAAAAGTAATCAGCAATAACATTTACGGAGATGCTCACGCTACACCAATACGTGGAACTGGAAGTAGAAACGGAAAATCGGAATTTATAAATAAATATGTCGAAATTCCCGAAAACAATACTCGCGGAGCACTTTTAGAAGCTGGATATGAAGCGGACATATTCAAAACTGGATTTTGGAGTAACTTCTTTGCATTAATTGGTTCGTTTATATTACCATTTTTAGGTTCTATTTATTGGTTTTTTATCGGAATTCGGAACATATTTAAAACCAAAACGGACTTTTACGGTTATGAAAAAAAGTCTGTTTATAAAAGCGACAAGAGATATAAAACCGGAGCGAGACACGTTGGATACCAGAAAGTAAAATCTTATGCTGACCAGTCTGTTCCCGCAACAAAAAGTGAACGAATAGTTTATATTCTAAAAGGTGCATTTGCCTTATTAATTGCTTTTGTAACTTTTTCATTTTGGTACGGAATTTTTAAAAATTGGGACAGTAGTGAACCAATGCAAATTGAAATCATCCAATCAGAAAATATTGGAATTGCAAAAACATTCACGGACTTGAAAAAAGAACCAAATAACGAATCGGAGACGCTATCAAGCATTTTTTCAAAAGACACAATTCAGTTGCTTGAGGAAACAAAAATTAATGCGGACTCAACCGAAATTTGGTATAAAGTAAAATATAAAGAAAAAGAGGGTTGGACTTCCAATCCGATTAACAAAAAAGAGGAATAATAACGTGTGGTAACAATGGCTATAAACAATTGCTATTACAGGCTTGTCCTGAAAATTCCTGCGGAATTTTCAGTTTATTGTGTACTTTCAAAAGCCCGTACTAACCCACGCAACTGTTCATAGCCGAGACCGTTGGCATTAATTAAAATAAACATAGACTATGAAAAAATACTTAACAATTTTATTATCGCTATTAGTTTTTAATTCATACTCACAAGAAAATAATACGGGTTTATTATTTTCAGACCCTAATGAATATGAAAAAATTGGTGTTGCCTCTCTTCCTTTTGGAACTGGAGAAATTCCTAGCAAAATTGATTTGTCCCCAAATATGCCACCAGTTGGAAATCAAAATCCGCAAAATTCTTGTGTTGCTTGGGCTACAACATACTCTTGTCTATCATATTATGAAAAAGGAATTAGAAACAAACCCTACTATATAAACGGCTCTATAAACTATGACAATATTCTATCTCCATCATATGTTTACAATCAAATAAATAATGGTCAGAATAAGGGCACGTACTTTGAAGATGCCTTTAGAATACTAATAAATGAGGGAACTTGTACTTACAGTTCAATGCCATATGTTCCCAATGACTGGGTTTCTCAACCTAATATAAATCAAGAAAACGAAGCAAAAAATTTCAAAATAGAAACTTACAGAAGACTGAATCTATCGGATGCATTAACAAGTATAAAAGCGGAATTAATCAACAAAAACCCTGTAATAGTTGCATCTGTTTTCGATGAAACTTATTATAATTCTGGTTTTAATTTTACTGGTTCTGATTATAAATGGAATTCTATCGGAAATGTTAATAATCTTATGGGACACGCTATTTTGATTGTAGGTTTTGATGACACTAAAAATGCATTTAAAATAATGAATTCTTGGGGGCAGAATTGGGGAAATAATGGTTATGGATGGATAAACTACAATATAATTAATCAAGTAGTAAGAGAAGCCTATATTATTAAACCAAAATATAAAGATGCAAGTACTAATGAAGAAACTCCTGAATATGTAACTACAACATCAAATGAACTAAACAATAATGACATAAATAATGTTGGTCTGAACTTTATAATTAATAATATTTCTCACCAAAATAGTTTTAATAGTCCTGGAATTCCCGTTCATATGAGACAAATGGGATTTAATGGAGCAATAACTTTACCTTCTAATATTGGTAGAAATGCTCAAATTGTTATTAATTTTTATTTTAACAATAATGGAATTAAAGGAATGCCAATTGGAAGTAACAATTTGAACTATTCTTTGCCAAATAGACAAGCTGCTACTGGAACACCTATTCTTAATCTAATACCAAATCAAAATACGAATACAACTTTTTGGGCTTCTATACCTTATTCTATATTGAATATTCCAAGAGGGCAATGGATGCAAACTCCATTTGGACCAAAGTATCAAGAAAGATTGTCGAATTTAATAGCTGAACCTGTTCTGTTTATCGATAATTTTCCAATCAGAACTGGTCAATTGATATATTTTACGGTATCTCAATAAAAACTAATGCCAACAATGTATAAAAATAATAGCGGGTTTAGTGCTGAATCCAAAGTTAGTAAAATTAAAAAAGGTTCTATGTTTAACCGTAAAGTTAGTGTGTTTTAATCCGCTACTATTCTTATACTAGAACGTTAGCCACAATATAACAAAGCATACTCAGAATTAAAAAATCCTAATGGAACAATCTAAAATTATATTAACTACCATTGTTGGAATACTGTGCTATTTGATATTTTCCAAATTCATCGATTTGTTTATTCGACTTTTTTCTTGGATAGATGTGGAATTTGAAATAGATAAAGTCTCACATTTGATTTTAGCTTATTTAATATTCGGATTTTTATCTGTTGGGCTTTTAATATTTCTCTTTAACAGATATTTAAAAAACGGGAATATCAAAATTCGTTTTTTGCATCAATTAATTCCTGTGTTAATTATATTGACAATTGGAATAATCGGAGTTGAAAAAGGTTATAATAATTATCTTATTAATATTTCACCAGGAAGGAGCGATATACCGAATGTAGAGTTTAGGATTAGATTTTCGAATATCGTCTTTTCGACAATTGGACTTATATTATTCTTGCGGAAAACGAAAAACAAATAAAAACTGTGGCTAACACCAGAATATAAGTAATAAAAATATCGTACAATAAATATCGCACTGCGTTAACGGTAGAAGCGGCATCCTTTTTTTGCTTTAGCAAATGGCAAAAAAAGATAGAGCGTATAACGTGTTAAAACGCCCAGAAACAAATAGTTGCAAATCTCAAATAAAAGACTACCTTTGCAACTTGAAAAAATAACTCCTCAGAGTGAGGATGTGTTACTAGAAGTTTTAAGTTTAAGTATTTTCGATGCGCTTCTTTATGTAACACCTACATGACGCAATTGAATACTTATAAATTAGAATGAGCACATTCCAAGAACTTGGTCTTGACGCAAACTTGCTACAAGCCATTACAGATTTAGGTTTTGTAAAACCTAGTGAGGTCCAAGCACAAGCAATCCCATTATTATTAGAAAACGAAGACAGCGATTTGGTGGCTTTGGCACAAACCGGAACTGGTAAAACAGCTGCTTTTGGTTTCCCAATGTTACATAAAATTGATGTATCGGACCGCACCACTCAAGGTTTAATCCTATCTCCTACCAGAGAACTTTGTTTGCAAATTGCAAACGAAATGAAACTTTATGGTAAATACTATAAAGGTTTAAATGTTACCGCTATTTATGGTGGTGCAAGTATTACAGACCAGGCACGTGAAGTAAAACGTGGCGCACAAATTATTGTAGCGACTCCAGGTCGTATGAAAGATATGATTAACCGTAAATTGGTAGATATTACAAAAATACAGTATGCGGTTTTAGATGAAGCGGATGAGATGCTTAACATGGGGTTTTATGATGACATTGTAGATATCTTATCGGATACGCCCGAGGATAAAAACACCTGGTTATTTTCGGCAACTATGCCTAAAGAAGTGGCTGCTATTGCTAAAAAGTTTATGAAGAGTCCGTTAGAAGTAACGGTAGGCCATAAAAATGAAGGTAGTAAAAATGTCTCTCACGAATATTACATGGTTAATGCCAGAGACCGCTATCAAGCTTTAAAACGTTTGTGTGATGCGAATCCAGATATATTTTCGGTAATTTTTTGTCGTACCAAAAGAGATACTCAAAAAGTTGCTGAAAACTTAATTGAAGATGGCTACAGTGCTGGTGCTTTACATGGCGATTTAAGCCAGAACCAGCGTGACATTGTCATGAAGCAATTTAGAACACAACAAATCCAGATGCTAGTAGCTACAGATGTTGCTGCGCGTGGTATTGATGTGGATGATATTACTCACGTAATTAACTACCAATTACCTGACGAACCAGAAGTGTACACACACCGATCTGGACGTACAGGACGTGCCGGAAAATCTGGTATTTCTATGGTGATTGTGTCTAAAAGTGAGGTTAGAAAAATTAAGAGCATTGAGCGTATTATTAAAAAAGACTTTATTAAAAAGGAAATTCCTAATGGGATTGAAATTTGTGAGGTACAATTAAAGTCTCTAGCCAATAAAGTTCATAATACAGATGTAAATCATGAAATTGATCCATATCTTGAAGAAATCAATACGCTTTTTGAAAACGATACAAAGGAAGATTTAATTAAAAAATTCTTCTCGGTAGAGTTTACACGTTTTTTTAATTACTACAACAAATCTAAAGACTTAAATGTTCAGGATAATGGACGTGGAGATAGAGATGGCGGTCGTGATAGTGGTAAATCTTACGGCGGAAATGCTACCCGTTACTTTATTAATGTAGGGGAAAAAGATGGTTACGACTGGATGAAGCTAAAAGACTTTTTAAAAGAGGCTTTAGATTTAGGACGTGATGATGTCTTTAAAGTAGATTGTAAGGAAACCTTTTCTTTCTTTAATACGGAGAAGGAACACCAAGAAAAAGTGTTAGCATTTTTTACAGATTATAAAGAAAATGGACGTTTTATTAACGTTGAAGTGACTGAAGATAAAGGCGGTCGCGGTGGTCGTAGTCGAGGTGGCGGAAGACGTCGTGATGGTGGAAAAGGTGGTGATAGAAAGCGTCGTAGCGATGGACCAAGAGGAGAAAGACGTAGTTCTGGAGGAAGAAGTGACCGTAGAAGTGGTGCCGATTCTAAACCAAGAAGACGTTCTGGAGAACGAAGTGGTGGCGAAAGAAGTCCTTCTTTTTCGGGAGAATCTAGACCAAGACGTTCAAGACGTAGAGAAGATTAATAAAATAGAAAGCCTGAAATTTAATTTCGGGCTTTTTTTATTTATAAATCTTTCTAAAAGTTTAATGTTTGTTAATTTATAGTACAAAACCACTTATATAACAGATTGTTTTATATTTTTATATCTTAAATAATTTTAAAATGAAATTTTACTTATCCTTTGTGTTACTTTGTTTTGTTGGCTTTTTAGCTTCAGCTCAAACAACCACTACAAAAAAACAGGATTCTAGTAAAATTGTAAAAACAGGTACCGTTAAAGGTATTGTTATAGATGCCACATCTAGAAGACCTATTCAGGATGTTAATATTACCAACTTAAACCAAGTAGTTGGTGCTGCCAGTAATAGTAAAGGTGAATTTGAACTGAAGGCAGCTGCTGGAGACACCTTAAACTTTTCTTTTATTGGTTTTAAATCAGTTAAAGTCCGTGTAACTAATGACTGGGTTAATCGTATAGAAAAATCAACCATAACCCTTACAGAATTAGCTTTAGCTTTGGAAGAAGTGGTATTAAACCAGTTAAAACTTACAGGGTATTTGGAGATAGACATTAAACAAGTGGTGGTTAATGATAATTACCGCTATAGAATTCCAGGTTTAAATTCTGGTTACGAGGTTGGAAAAAAACAACCTGGTGCGCTGTCTAAGGTTTTAGGATCAATATTTAATCCGCTAGATTTTTTATACAACACCTTTAGTAAAAAGGAAAAACAAATGCGTAAGTTAAAACAGATGAAACAAGACGATGAAATTCGTCGTACGCTATCTGAACGTTATGACCGCGATTTGTTAACCGCACTACTTCAGATAAATAAAGCCGAATTAGATGAAATTGTGACACAATGCAACTATTCTAAAGAATTTATTGATAGTGCTAACGACTTACAAGTTTTAGACGCCATTAGCGAGTGCTATGAGGAGTACAAAATTTTAAGTAAAAGCAGACGATAGAGTTTTTGGTTTATAGTGTTTGGTGTTTGGTTTTTGGTTTTTGGTTTTTGGTTTTTGGTTTTTGGTTTTTGGTTTTTGGTTTTTGGTTTAAATATTAATTACTTTTTAACTGAAAACTGTTTACTGATAATTGATAATTGATAATTGTAAACTTATTTATCTGCATAAAATCTTTCAATGATCTCTTCGTGACTTTTTAAAGTCTTTTTACACCAGTCCAATCGTTTTTCCAATTGTTCTTCTTCTGTTAAACGCCAATCTATATTGGTTTTCTTTAATTTTGAAGTGACGTGTTGTAAAATAATTGCCGCACTTACAGAAATGTTTAAACTTTCGGTAAAACCAGACATTGGTATTTTTAAAAACATATCCGCTTCATCTAAAACCTCTTTAGACAAACCTTCGGTTTCTCTTCCAAAGAAAAAACAGGATTTCTTTGTGACATCAAAATCAAATAACTCGCAATCGTTAGTGTGCGGTGTTGTAGCAACAATTTGATAGCCTTTACTTTTGATATCTTTTAAACTCTCTTTTACTGTATGATATCGATTTAAATCGACCCATTTTTGTGCGCCCATAGCAATTTCTCTGTCAATACGCTTAGAGTTTATTTCTTCTACAATATTAACCTCTTGTATACCAAAGACGTCACAACTTCTAATAACTGCGCTAGTATTATGAAGCTGATACACATCTTCTGTAGCTACCGTAAAATGTTTGGTACGTTGGTTTACTACCTGATGAAAACGCTTCAAACGATTTTCAGATAACAAAGATTCTAAATACTGTACTAATTTAATATCGGTCATAACCTTTTAATAGAACTTCGAAATTAAAAAAATTAGCGAGACTATCTTTATTTCTTTATTTTTAAAATATGAAAAAACACATTGTTGTATTATCTGGCGCAGGTATGAGTGCCGAAAGCGGTTTAAAAACCTTTAGAGATTCTAATGGTTTATGGGAAGGACATGATGTTATGAGCGTGGCTTCTCCTGAAGGTTTCGCTAAGAATCCTGCTTTGGTTTTAGACTTTTATAACCAGAGAAGGCGACAACTTCTTGAAGTAGAACCTAACCAAGCCCATTTGAATTTAGCACAACTAGAAAACGATTTTAAAGTATCTATCATAACTCAAAATGTAGACGATTTGCATGAACGTGCTGGAAGTACAAACGTGATACATTTACATGGCGAATTATTAAAATCTCGAAATGTAGAAACAGATGCTGTTATTTATGATTGTAAAACTGATATTTGCTTAGACGATAAAGATCCAAATGGCATACAACTAAGGCCTCACATAGTTTGGTTTGGAGAAGCAGTTCCCTTAATTGATAAAGCTTTGGACATATGCCAGACTGCAGATATTTTAATAATTATTGGCACATCTTTACAAGTCTACCCAGCTGCTAGTTTAATGCACTATGTCCCAGAACACATACCGAAGTTCTATATTGATAATAACCCAGCTCCAACTCATGACGCATCTATTAAAGTTATTGCTGAAAGAGCAAGTATTGGAGTTTCTAAAGTGATTAAAGAATTACTCAAATAAATGAAAAGATCTTTAAAATTTAAAAACCCAAAACACGAATGTTTTGGGTTTACATTAATTTAATCTACTAAATTAACTAATCAACTATTTCTTTGGCATTACAACGGTATCGATTGCATGGATTAATCCATTAGAAGCTTCAACATCAGTCATCACAACTGTAGATGTATTTCCATTAGCATCTTTTAGCATTACCTTTCCATCTTTCATCATAGCTGTTAAAGTTTCACCCTGCACCGTTTTAATTACAAATGCATTATTGTTTTCCTCTATAGCTGTCATTACTGCTGCTGCATCAAATTTTCCAGCAACCACATGGTAGGTTAAAACGCTTTTAAGCATTTCCTTGTTTTCTGGTTTTAATAAATTATCTAACGCTCCAGCCGGTAATTTTGCAAATGCATCATTAGTTGGTGCAAATACTGTAAATGGTCCTTCGCTATTTAACGTTTCAGCTAGATCTGCAGCCTTAACTCCTGCTACTAACGTAGAAAAGCTGTCGTTTGACATAGCTACTCCTGCAATTGTTGGGATTTCGGTTAATTCTTCTTCAACTTCCATTTCAACGACTTCTTCAGTCATTTCCATTTCCTGTTCAGTTTCTTTTGCTTCATCTTTACAAGATGTACTAAATAATAAAGCACAAACTGAAAGTGATAACATGGCATTTTTAAGTTTCATAATAGTATATTTTTGATTTTGTTTAGTCAAATGTACAATACTATTAAACAAAGTATTATAAAATTACGTTAAATGTATCGTTAACAATAAGTTAACACAAAAAGTTAAAACTAATTCATTTGTAAAAATATTGTAGATTTATCTTTTGAAATAATTCATCCATATTTATGAAAAGAACTATAGTAAAGTTTCGGAATAGTGCATTCCGACAATTTATTGCGAGGCATGAAAAATATGCTGCTTTACTGTTTTTTATTGGTGGATTTATTTTTGACACACTTACTTTAGGACGCATTGACCGAACTTATGATTTAGTAGTCCTTTGCCTATACATGACTTTATTACCTATTACTATTTATTTATTTAATCTAGCTGATGATGGTAAATGGAAGAATACTTTTTTAGAGCGCTATGAAGTCTATTTTCCGCTAGGGATACAGTTCTTTTTTGGAGGTTTAATTAGTGCTTATGTCATTTATTTTTCCAGAAGTGTATCGCTCTCCAAAACTATTTCTTTTTTTATCATTCTAGTCGCTTTGTTATTGGCTAACAACTTTTTAAAAAAACGTATTTCTAACAAATATCTTCAATTCGGGATTTTCTTTTTTGTAAACTTTACGTTTTTTGCTTTTATGATTCCTGTATTTATAAAACTAATGAACACTTATGTTTTTATAGCCTCGGGATTAATTAGTTTAACGGTCACATTAGGATTGATTTTTTTAATTTATAGATCTAGTCCTAGTACTCGAAGAGAAATTAGTTTATTTAAAACTATTTCGATTATTACCATTATGTTTTTAACTATAAACTGTTTCTATATATTTAATATGATTCCTCCTGTTCCTTTAGCTTTAGATACTGGAATTGTTGCCCATGAAATAGTAAAAAAGAATGGAGATTATCATATTACTTATGAAAAAAGTAAGTGGTATTATTTTTGGAGAGACCACAAAATAACATATGCCTATACCAGTGGGCAACCGGTTTATATTTTCACCTCTATTTTTGCACCTACAGATATACAAAAAAAAATATATCATCGATGGAAATGGTACAATCCAGAAAATGAAACTTGGCAAACGTATGAAGATATTGGTTATGATATTACTGGTGGCAGAGATGAAGGGTTTAGGGGTTACACCTATAAAAACAACGTAAAATTAGGGTTGTGGAAAGTAGAAGTTATTACTGAAGAAGAATTGGTTATAGGTGTAATTGATTTTGAAATAATTAATAAATCCAGTTCTAAAGGTAAAAACTTGGTGAAAAATACATTTTAAATATAGCCAAGTCTACTTGGGTTTAAAACCGCCTCAAAATAAAATTTTGAGGCGGTTTAAAATTTGATTAAAGAATGACTACATACGTTCTGGAACCTGAATTCCTAATACTGAAAATGCATTTTTTATAGTATTGGCAACTACTTGAGACAATTGCACTCTAAATATTTTTTCCTGTTCATTATCCGTACCCAAAATAGAGACGTTTTGATAGAAAGAATTAAAAGCTTTAACCAAATCATAAGTATAATTAGCAACTAAAGCAGGACTGTGTTTAGATGCCGCATCTTGAATGGTTTCTGGGAAGATTAACAACTGTTTAATCAATTCTTGTTCTTTCTCATTTAATTCAACATCTTCAGCGCTTAATGTAATTTCTGTATTTACATCTGCCTTCCGTAATATAGATTGAATTCTGGCATAGGTATATTGTATAAACGGACCTGTATTACCTTGAAAATCTATAGATTCCTTAGGATCAAACAAAATTCGTTTCTTTGGATCTACTTTTAATATGTAATACTTTAAAGCTCCTAAACCTATAGTTTTATATAAGTCTTGTTTTTCGGCTTCACTATAACCGTCCAACTTACCTAAATCTTTAGATATAGTTTCGGCTGTTGTTGCCATTTCTGTAATTAAGTCGTCTGCATCTACCACAGTACCTTCTCTACTCTTCATTTTTCCTGAAGGTAAATCGACCATACCATAACTTAAATGAAATAGGTTTTTAGCCCAGTCGAAGCCTAATTTTTTAAGTATTAAAAATAATACCTGAAAATGATAATCCTGCTCGTTACCAACCGTATAAACCATACCACCTACATCTGGGTAATCTTTAACACGTTGTATAGCGGTACCGATATCCTGAGTCATATAAACTGCTGTTCCATCGCTACGCAGTACTATTTTTTCATCTAAACCGTCTTCAGTTAAATCGCACCATACTGAACCATCTTCTTTTTTAAAAAACACTCCTGTTTTTAACCCTTCGGCTACAAATTCTTTTCCTAACAAATACGTATCACTTTCGTAATACATATTATCAAATTCTACTCCTAAATTTTCGTAGGTCGAATTAAATCCGTCGTAAACCCAAGCATTCATTTTTTTCCAAAGCGACACAACAGCTTCATCTCCAGCTTCCCATTTTTGAAGCATTTGTTGGGCTTCAACTAATAAAGGTGCTTCTTTTTTAGCTTCATCTTCGGTTTTTCCTTGAGCTTTTAAAACTTCTATTTCCTTTTTATATTCCTGGTCAAACTTCACATAGTAATTACCAACTAACTTATCGCCTTTAAGCCCTGTAGAATCTGGTGTTTCACCTTGCCCAAAACGTTCCCATGCCAACATACTTTTACAAATATGAATTCCACGGTCGTTAATAATTTGAGTTTTATAAACTTTTTTACCTGATGCCTCAATAATTTTAGAGACACTAAATCCTAATAAATTATTACGTACATGCCCTAAATGTAAAGGCTTATTAGTATTAGGAGAAGAATATTCTACCATAACCGCTTTATCTGCAGCATTTGCAGTTTTAAAACCAAAAGACACATCAGCTTTAAAACTATTAAACGCATTAACATAATAGGTCTGGCTAATTTCAAGATTTAAAAACCCTTTAACTACATTAAATGCCTTAACATCTGGCACATGACTTACTAAATACTGGCCAATTGCCTCACCAATTTGTACAGGATTTCCTTTTACGCTTCGAAGCATAGAGAAAATAACTACTGTAATGTCTCCTGGAAATTCCTTACGCGTTGGCTGAAAATCTACCTGCTCTAAATTGGTTTGGTAAAGGCTTTTTACAGCGTCTTTTATATGTTGGGTTAAAGTGTCTTGAAGACTCATCTCTCTAGTTATTTTTGTTAATTATGCTTTTGGTAAAAATACTTCTGCCATCATGCAACGTGCACTTCCGCCGCCACAAGCTTCAATGGTATCTAAGGAACTAGATAAAATATCGCAATGTTTTTCTATTAGCTCAATTTGAGCAGGACGTAAACTGTCGTAAGCTGCCTGACTCATTATGAGATAACGCTTATCGTCTTTACCACGCACCTGTAGCATGTTTCCTGCAAAATTATTTACCTGAGCCTCAGAAATAGTAATCACTTCCTTTCCGTCCTGCTTCAGGTTTTCCACCACATGTTTTCGTTCTTTTTTATCGTCTATAGTATCCAAACAAATCACAGCAAAAGTTTCAGCTAAACACATCATCACGTTTGTATGATAAATAGCTTTACGCTTTCCGTCTACAGTCTGGTTTGCAGTAAAAATAACTGGGGTATATTCAAAATCCTCACAAAACTCGATGAATAAGTCTTCATCTGCTCTTGGAGATAATGCACAATAAGCTTTACGGTTTTCGCGGTCTAACAGTAAACTTCCAGTACCTTCTAAAAAAACGCCTTCTTCTTCTGCAGAGGTATAATCTACAATTTGATTAATCTGAAAACCTTCTTCTTCTAATTTAAATAAGACATCTTCACGTCTTTCCAATCGTCTGTTTTCAGCATACATTGGATATAAACCTACATTTCCATTTTCGTGAAAAGAAATCCAATTGTTTGGAAATATAGAGTCTGGTGTGTCGTGTTCATTAGTATCTTCTATAACTACAACAGTAATGCCTACAGCACGAAGTTTGTCTACATAAGCATCAAACTCTTGTTGGGCTTTTGCATTTACCGTTTCTGGCAGTAAACCATCTAATACTTTTTGATAATAATTATTTACTGCAGTTTGCTCATTCATCCTAAAGTTTACAGGACGAATCATGACAATGGTATTTGTAGTTTGTTGCATCATTTTAATTTTGATGCAAAATTAGTTTTTTATCCTGAATTAAGTGGGTTTCATACGAAAAAATCACTTCCATTTAATCCCACAACCAATACTTGGTTTTTGATGTGATACTGGTTTTTCAGATAATGTAGATGCTATTGCATTTGTAAGGTCAATTCCTGTTAAGGCAACCTCATTTCCAGGTCTGGAACCATCTAATTGTCCGTGGTACGTACATTTTAATTCTGTATCAAACACATAAAAATCTGGGGTACAAGCGGCATTATATACTTTAGCAACCTCTTGTGTTTCATCATACAAATATGGAAACGGATATTGTTCTTTTTCTGCTATTTGAGTCATGAGCTCCGGAGCATCCGCTGGGTATTTAACTACATCGTTACTACTTATAGCTATAAAACTCACCTCTTCTGGCTTATAACTATTGGCCAATTCTACAAGTTTTGAATTAACGTGAATTACAAAAGGACAATGGTTACAAATAAACATAATAACAGTTGCCCTTTCTCCTTTTAATTGCTGAAGATTTAGTGTCTTTTGACTTACTGTATCAAATAGAGAAAATTCAGGAGCTTGAGTTCCTATCGGGAACGGATAAGATTCTGTTAAAGCCATATTCTTATTTTTTTCTACCTATAAAATAACCTAGTCCTATAGATAATAACCCTAATCCCATAGTAACATAAGCGTCACTATTATCTTGTGCAATTGCTTTTACAACTCCTAAATCTACAGATGCTTCAGGCATGATTACTTGATATATTCCGTAGCCTAATAAAATTAAACCCACAACTCTAAGTACTATTGAAACTAAATTATTCATTTTTTTATTTTTAATTAATGGTTAAGGTGTTGTATTAGACACCTGTAATAATTTACCGTTATAAAACTGATGACCCGTTAGTGAAAAGTCGGCTATATATTTTGCCATATCTCCAGCTGAATTTGGAGCAATATAACCTGGAAAAGCTTCCTCTAGCATTTCAGTTTGAACCGCTCCTAAAGCTAAAACATTAAAGGAAACGCCTTGCTCTTTGTATTCTTCTGCTAACAATTCAGTCAAAGTAATAACTGCTCCCTTACTGGAACTATATGCCGAAAGTCCAGGAAATTTGATACTTCCTTGTACGCCGCCCATGGAACTTATGGTAACTACATGACTTTTATTCGTCATATATGGTAATACAATTCGCGTCATTTCTGCCACACCAAATACATTGGTTTTGTAAACTTCTGCAAATTCCTCGCTAGATGTTTCTGAAAACGGTTTGTTTAAAAGTGTTCCTGCATTATTTATTAAAATATCTACTTGACTCCACTCTTTCTCAATAAAGGTTTCTACTTTTTTATAGTCTTCTTTTTTATTTAAATCGAATGAAAATGATGTGATGTTATCAAACTGAAGGTTGCTAACAGGTTGCTCATTTCTTGATAATGCTAAGATATTATAGCCTTTTTCTGCAAATAAATGAACCAATTCAAAACCTATCCCTCGGCTTGTTCCGGTAATAATTATATTTTTACTCATACATTTTTAATTCTTTGGTTGGTGTGTTGGAGAAATGAACGATTGCTGGCTTTAGTTCATTTAATAATGAAGCCATAAAATTGTAATCCATCAATTCTGGTTCGTCATCTACATGATGATAATAGTCATAATTTTCAAAATCGAACGTTGATATGGTTTGTGCTGGCACCTTAAAATCTTCATAAAACGGATAATTGTCTGAACGCTTAAATAAATTAAAGGCTTTTGCTTTTGGAAGTAACCCGATAGTTTCAACTTTAGTAACCGAGTTAATGTGATCTGCCATATTACTTAATTCATAACCCGAAATATAAGCTTTGTAAGATCTATTTTTCATAGGAACACCAATCATTTCAAAATTAATCATGGCATATAGGTTTAGATTTTTATTTTTTAACTGAGCTGAAAGATGTTTAGATCCTAACAAGCCTTTTTCTTCAGCAGAAAATAATACAAATAAAATACTACGTTTATTACTTTTGGTCTCAGCAAAATATTTCGCCATAGCTAAAACTGCACTAGAGCCTACCGCATTATCGTTTGCGCCATTTGCAATAACATCGCCATTAACAGCTGCAATTTCACCAATATGATCATAGTGTGCTCCTAAAATGATAAATTCATTTTTTAGAGTTTTATCTGTCCCTTCCAAATAGCCCACTACGTTATACCCGTTTAAAGTATTTCCATTTTTATTTTTGACCTCAAATGGATTTAAATAGGAGTTTACACCTAAACCATCAAAATAAGGCGAAACACCTATTGCCTTAAATTCTTCAATGATAAAATCGGCTGCTTTTTTAATGCCTTCACTTCCCGTATCTCTTCCTTTAAGTTCATCGGAAGCTAAATAATTAACTACTTTTTTTAAATAATCTGCTTTTATTTCTGAATTGGTATTTTGCTTTACCTCTTTTGAAGTGTTACAACTAAAAAGTAAAAGCATTACAACCATGCTGTATTTATATATCATCATTTCTCTTTTTAAAGCTTAAAGATAAAAAATCCCGATACATTTTACAGGTATCGGGATTTTTAGTTTGGTTTATTTTTGGTTTATGACTCTTAACGTTTCAGTGTAAAGTGTCCTCTAAACTGTTTCTTCTCATCTGAAGTTGAGTTTGGTTCTCTATACTCTACCGTAAACCAGTAGTCGCTTGTTGGCATTGGGTTACCATTATAGGTTCCATCCCATCCTGCACCTGTTGGACTGATTTGTTTTAAGAGTTTGCCCATACGGTCAAAGATGTAAATCGTAGCATCTGGCTGATTCGCGATTCCGTAAATGTTCCACGTATCGTTATAACCATCTCCATTTGGTGTAAAGAATAATGGGTAGTCCATTGCCAGTACTGTTGCACTTG
>NZ_PXOQ01000009.1:7500-898524 GCF_003008425.1 Aurantibacter aestuarii
TGTTATAAGTAATGTTTAGCATGTAGGTTTCATTAAGAACAGGTATAAAGTTTGAGGTTTTGTAAATACCTGTGTTGTCTGTGTCTATAAAGTTAAAGGTGTTGTTATTAGAATCTGTAATACGTACCACAGCATTTAAAGCAGGAGGCACATTTGTATCAAAATAAGGAGCTGTTCGGGTTAGTATGATTTGCTGTTCGTTTCCAGGAGTGTTATCAAACCAATTAATAGAAGCTTCAATAACAAGTTTTTCAGGTGCTGTAGGCACTTCTAGATCTATAACATTTTCGCAATTACAGAAAACTAAGGTGGTAAGAAGTAGTATAATTATGCGTGTCATACAATTAAAATTTAAAATTATAGCTAACTGAAGGAACAATACCAAAAATGGTTAGTTTAGAGGCTTCATTTTGGCCTGTCATACGATTTTCGCCAAAGCTAATAGATGCGGCATTATACCTATTATAAACATTATAAATTCCAAATACCCAGGAACTTTGCCAACCTTGTTTTTTTTCTGGTTTTGGTGTATAAGTAGCAGATACATCTAACCTGTGATAATTAGGTAATCGATCTTCATTTCTATTACTAAAACTAGGAATACTTAAGCCATTATATTGGTATTGTCCGTTTGGATAAGTAGTGGGCTGACCCGTTTGAAATACAAAATTAGCATTAAGATTCCATTTTTTATTTAGGTCGTAACTTGTTGTTACGGAAATATCATGAGTTTTATCGTAAGCCGTATTATACCAATTACCATTATTTATACCTGTTTCAAGTGCTGTTCGTCCTGGTGTGCGTTGTTCGCTTTTAGAAAGTGTATAAGCAACCCAACCTTTAAATTGACCTTTATTTTTTTTGAATAACATTTCTAAACCGTAAGCTCGTGCTTCTCCATTTAATATCACTTGTTCGATAGCATCGTTCGCTATTAAGTCTGCACCATCGATATAGTCTATTCTATTCTGTATTTTTTTATAAAACGTTTCAACTTCTAAGGAGTATTTAGAATTGCTTATGTTTTTAAAATAGCCAAAAGCAACCTGATCTAAAAGCTGTGGTTTTACAAATTTACCACTAGGTGTCCATATATCCAAAGGTGTTGGCGAGGTTGTGTTGGACAACAAATGTAAATATTGAGATAAGCGGTTATAACTTGTTTTTAAAGATGTCGTTTCATTTAATTGATAGGATAATGAAAAGCGAGGTTCTAAATTTGCAAAAGATTTGATAATATCACTTCTTTTAAACGTTTCTACACCTGTAGGATTTGCCTTTTGATAGATTCCAAAGGTTGGATTATAATTGACAGGGTTGTTATTGGAATATGTATTTAATTCATTCTGACCTAAGCGTAAAAAAGAGCTTAATCTTAGCCCGTAGGAAAGTGTAAGATTGTTGTTTATAGAATGCTCGGCATCTATATAAATAGCATTTTCGAAAGCGTATTTTTTAATTAGTTCTCTAGGGTTAATACCAGATGTAGGTGTAGAAGGTTCAATTTCTCCGGGATTAAAGGTATGGTAGATACTATTAATTCCATATTGAAGTTTAAACTTATCTGTGATATAATGTTTAAAATCGTATTTAAAATTAAAGTTTGCTATTCCTGAAATATATTCAAACTCTACGAAGTTTAAGTCTAATCCGTAATAGTAATCTGAATAAATTAAAGACATGTTAGAAAATAATTTATCAGAAAATAAATGATTCCACCTAAAATTTATAACTGCATTACCATAAATGTTTTCAAAACTATCGGAGATATTAAATACATCCCGACCAAAATACCCTGAAAGGTAAATATTGTTCTTATCGTCTAAATTATAACTTAGTTTGGTGTTTAAATCGTAAAAATAAGCCACATTATTATTATCGAAAAGGGGAAGAAATAAGTGCGCATAAGACGAACGACCACCAAACAAAAATGATCCTTTTTCTTTTTTTAGTGGACCTTCAATAAGTAAACGACTAGAAATTAAACCAATGCCACCATTCATAGCTAATTGATTACTGTTTCCTTCTTTTTGATAAATATCTAACACAGAAGACACACGACCACCATAACGCGCAGGAATGCCACCTTTGTAAAGTTTTATATCTTTAATTGCATCTGGATTGAAAACAGAGAAGAACCCAAATAAGTGAGACGAATTATAAATAGTTGCTTCATCTAATAAAATTAAATTTTGATCTGCCGCACCGCCCCGAACATTAAATCCGCTGCTGCCTTCTCCAGCATTAGTTACGCCAGGAAGTAAAGTAATTGCTTTAATAACGTCTGCCTCGCCAAAAACCACTGGTATATCTTTTATAGTTGAAGCTGTTAAGGTATTCACGCTCATTTGAGGCGTACGTAAATTAAGTTTTTCTACATCGGAAGTGATAACGACTTCGTCTAAATCTTCAAAACTTTCTTCTAATTTGAAATTCTGTATAGTGCTTTGCGTTAAGTTTAAATTTTGATTGATGGTTTTAAAACCTAAAAACGATACTTGTATTTTATAAGATCCTTTAGAAATTGTAATGGAGTAGAAACCATATTCATTAGTAACAGCACCCGTTTGTAGTTCGGGAATAATGACGTTTACACCAATTAAACTTTCGTTTGTTTTAAGTTCGGTAATAGTACCACTAAGAGTAATGCTTTCTTGGGCATTGCTAAAACTGCTAATTAAAAGAAAAAAAGATATAAATAGATGAGATAATGGTGTTTTCAAGTGATGGGGTATATGATATGTAAAATTACGAAAAACTACTTGAATCATAGTAGCTTAATCTATATGTTATAGTTAAGTTTTTAATTTTTCAGCATAAATAAATAACAATTAATAATTTATGAATGTAATTATATATTTATATTGTATTAAATAATCAAATTAGTAAGCATGAAAAGAGTTTTACTATTAATCTTTTTATTATTTTCTTCATTTATTTATTCACAAGCTCCATTTGTTACAACTTGGGAAATTGAAAATAGTGTAGATAGAACTATTATAATTCCAATAACTGGGTCTGGATATAATTTTCAAGTAGATTATGGAGATGGTTATACAGAAAGTTATGTTTCAGGTAACATTCCGGTACATACATATTCCCAACCTGGAGTTTATACTGTAGAAATTTCTGGCGATTTTCCTAGAATAAACTTTCAAAATTCAACACAACAAAATAGAGAAAAGTTAAAAACTATAGAGCAATGGGGAGATATAGTTTGGAATAGCTTTGAATATGCTTTTTTTAAATGTAATAATTTAATTATTAATAGTTTGGATGTTCCTAACCTTTCCAATGTTAATAATATGAGACATATGTTTGATGGTTGCGGTTCTCTAAACACATCTTTAAATAATTGGGATGTAAGTAATGTTCAAAATACGAGCTATATGTTCGCTAATACTATAAATTTTAACCAGCCTCTTAGTAATTGGGATGTGTCTAGTGTAACAGATATGTCTGGTATGTTTTATAATGCCTTAAATTTTAATCAGTCTTTGAATAATTGGGATGTATCAAATGTTATAAATATGTCAGAAATGTTTTCAAATGCAGAAAACTTTAATAGCAATATTTCGAGTTGGAATACAGGTAATGTGACTGATATGAATCAAATGTTTACTTACGCTAAACACTTTAATTCAAATATTTCAAATTGGAATGTATCTAATGTAACAAATATGTATGGATTGTTTTCGAATGCAGAATCATTTAATCAAAACTTAAATAATTGGCAGGTTGGAAATGTTATAAATATGAGTTATTTATTTAATCAATCCATCCAATTTAATGGTTTGTTAGATAATTGGAATGTTTCAAATGTAACAAACATGTCTAATTTGTTCAAAGGAGCAATTAACTTTAATCAACCAATAAACAATTGGGATGTTTCAAATGTTATCGATATGACTGAGATGTTTCGTGGAGCGGAAAACTTTAATCAACCGCTTAATAATTGGAATACTTCTAGTGTTACTTCTATGTATGGTATCTTTAGATTTTGTCTTAGTTTTAATCAAGATATTAATTCATGGTTTACATCAAATGTAACAAACATGTCTTATATGTTTGATGGATGTATTAGTTTTAATAAAGATATATCTGTGTTAGATTTTTCAAATGTTACAAACATGTCTTATATGTTTAATGGTTGTAGCAGTTTTGATCAAGATTTTCATTTATGGAATTTTAACGATACTGTAACCCTTAACTATTTTATTGCAAACACAAATTTATCTATCTTAAATTATGAAAGTTTTCTAGCTACATTAAATAATTCTTCTATTAATCCTCAAACACTTTTTAATACAAACTTAAAGTATTGTGAAGAATCTGAAAGAGACAGTTTAATAGTAAATGGTTGGACTGTCAATGAAGATATACATGTGTTTGATTGTAATAGTACTTTAATTCCTGGAGCATTTGTAACTTCATGGATTGTTGATAATACTAATGGATTAACCATAGAAATACCGACAGATTTTAATGAAACATATAACTACACTATAGATTTTGGAGATGGAACCACACAAAATAACGTAGCTACTAATATTTCCCATACTTATTCACAAGCTGGACAATATAATATTTCTATTACTGGAATTTTTCCACACTTAAATTTTGCATATACTACAAATTCAACTACAAATAATAAAATTAGAAGTGTAGAACAATGGGGCTCTATAAATTGGACATCTATGGTTAATGCTTTTTTTAATTGTAAGAATATACAAATTAATGCAAGTGATATTCCAAACCTTACAAATGTATCCTCATTGGAAGGTATGTTTTTTGGAGCAACTCATATGAATTCTAATATTAATAATTGGGATGTTTCAACAATATCTAATTTTTCAAAAATATTTGTTAATGCAAAAAACTTTAATCAACCTTTAGATAGTTGGAATATGTCTAATGCAATAGATTTGTCGTCTTTTTTTGCTAGTGCAGAAGCTTTTAATCAACCTTTAAATAATTGGGATGTTTCTAATGTGCAAAATATGTCTGGAACATTTAATTCAGCAATCGCTTTTAATCAACCCTTAGATTCTTGGAATGTTTCAAGTGTTTCAAATATGGAAAGTATGTTTACGGGTTGTTTATCTTTTAATCAGGATATCAATAACTGGGATGTTTCAAATGTAACAAATATGGCTAGTATGTTTGCTAAAGTTTATATAAATCTATCCTATCCAGACGATATGATATTTAACCAACCTTTAAATGATTGGGATGTTTCAAACGTAACAAATATGAATAGTATGTTTGAAGAATCTATAAATTTTAATCAACCTTTAAATAATTGGAATGTTGGTAATGTTACAGTTATGAAAGATATGTTTAAGAAAGCATCATTATTTAATCAATCTTTAGCTACTTGGAATGTTTCAAATGTTACAAATATGGAAAGTATGTTTGAAGAAGCAGAAGCTTTTAATCAACCCTTAAATAGTTGGGATGTTTCTAACGTAGCTTCTATGAGTTATATGTTTGCTAATGCTATTTTATTTAATGAACCTATAAATAACTGGAATACTTCATCAGTTCAGAATTTATCCTATGCTTTTTTTGGAGCAGAATCTTTTAATCAACCATTAGATAATTGGAATGTATCAAACGTAACAGATATGCAATTTATGTTTCTAGATGCGATTAGTTTTAATGAGAATATTTCAACTTGGGATACTTCTAATGTAACATCTATAGAAGGTATGTTTAAAAATGCTCAAGCATTTAATCAACCTCTAAATGCTTGGAACCTAAGTAACGTTATAGACATGACCTTATTATTTGATGATGCTATAATGTTTAATCAGCCTTTAGATAATTGGCAATTTCCAAATGTACAAACTTTAACAGGTGTATTTAGGAATGCAAAAGCTTTTAATCAAGATATAAATAGTTGGGACACTAGTAATGTACTAAGCATTAATAATTTATTTAATGGAGCAGAATCTTTTAATATGCCCTTAAATAATTGGAACGTGTCAACTGTTTTTACTATGCAAAATACTTTTCGTAATGCTAAACAGTTTAATCAAGATATTTCAAATTGGAATACTTCAAGTGTAACCACATTTGCTGGGATGTTTAACAAGGCAGAAAATTTCAATCAGCCACTAAATTCTTGGAATATTTCTGGAGCAACTAGTTTAAGCAGCATGTTTTCTGAAGCCACTAGTTTTAATCAACCCCTTAATAACTGGAACACATCTGGAATACAAGTGTTTAGTAATATGTTTTATTTTGCAAGTGAGTTTAATCAAGCACTAAACACATGGGATTTTTCATCAGCAAACTCAGGAAACGGAATTTTTTACAACTTTTTAAGTTATTCAAATTTGAACACTTTAAATTATGATTTAATTTTAAATAGATTAGCTAATTTTACATTTCAATCTTCTTCTATATTTTTTGGTGCACATGGCTTAAAATATTGTAACGAAATAGATCGTAATTATCTAATAAATGATTTAAGCTTTTCTATGAATGGCGATAGTTTAAGTAGCCAATGTAACCAAATAAATATAATTATAAATTTTGATGAAGATTTGTCTGGTTGTAATCCAACTACAGATATAGAATTACAGAATATTCCCATTACCATAACAACGCCACAAAATAGTAGTATATTCAGTTCTAATAACTCAACAATAAATTTAAATATCAATTCATATGATTTTAGTTTAAACAATTTACCAAATAATATACAAAGTAATCCATTAACGCAAAATGTGACCTTTACAAATTCTGGAAATACTCAAAACATTGAATTTTGTTTATCGAGTTCTTCTCTTTTCAATGATGTAGCTGTGACTATTGTTCCATTAAATGCGGCTAGACCTGGATTAGTATCCCAGTATAAAATTATAACAGAAAATTTAGGTAGCCAGACGTTACAGAATTTAGATATTACTTTCACATATAATCAAACGCAACAAACGTTTATAAACAGTACAATTCCTACTACAAGTCAGACTTTAAATGAGTTAGTTTACCAAATTTCTTCTTTAGGTCCTTTAGAAATTTCAGAAAACACCCTTAAATTTCAAAATGCAGTGCCTCCTATAATGGATTTAGGTCAAACATTACTGCTTGAGGTTGAAACAGTTATGGTAAACGATATCAATACATCTAATAATATATTTACTCTAAATCAACCCGTTGTAAATTCTTACGATCCTAATGATAAATTAGTTTTACAAGGTGACTCGATTTATTATAATGAAATTGATCAATATCTTACATATACTATTAGATTTCAAAATACAGGAAATGCTAATGCATTAAATGTATCTATATTAGACCAACTACCATTTAATAGTCAATTTAGTACATTTAAGGTTTTAAGTTCTAGTCATGCATATACTGTAAAAAATGTGTTTTTTAATTTTCTAGAATTTAATTTTGATACTATCAACCTCGTACCACAATCAGTAGATGAAGAACTTAGTAAGGGCTTTATAGTGTATCAAGTTAAACCATTGCAAACTTTAAATGTTGGAGATTTTATTAGTGGTAGTTCTGCTCAAATATTTTTTGATTTTAATGCTCCAATTACTACAAATGCAGTTCAGACCGAAATTATTGAATCTGTGCTAAGCACTGTAGACTTTTCAGAAATTGCCTTTAATCTTTATCCAAATCCCACCACTAAAGAGAAAGGGGTTACATTAATTAATTTCAACAATCATAAAATTAATCTTGTAAAGATATATGATTTAAGAGGTATTCTGTTAGTTACTAAAACAGACGATTTTGATTTTATAGACATGTCAAATTTGAATTCTGGAATTTATTTAATAGAATTAAGCACTGATTCAAAAAAAGTTATTAAAAAAGTAATAGTTAACTAAAAACCAAAAAAGCACCCAAAATGGGTGCTTTTTTTACTTTATAAGTTTTAAGCTTATTTTAATTGACCTAAAATAGAATTTAATGTTTTACTTGGACGCATTGCTTTTTCTAATAAAATTTCCTGAGGCATATAATAACCACCAATTTCTACAGCACTACCTTGAATATCGTTTAACTCGGCAACAATAGTAGACTCGTTATTTTTAAGGTCGTTAGCTATGTTTTCAAATTGTGCTTTTAACTCGGCATCTTTAGTTTGATTTGCTAAAGCTTCAGCCCAATACATGGCTAAGTAAAAGTGAGAACCACGATTGTCTAATTCTTTAGCTTTACGGCTTGGTCCTTTTTTATTTTCCAATAACTTCTCAGTTGCTTCATCTAAGGCGTCACCTATAATTTTAGCTTTCGGGTTATTGTTAACCGTGCTAAAGTGTTCTAAAGAAACTGCTAGTGCTAAAAATTCACCTAAAGAATCCCAACGTAAATGGTTTTCTTCTGTAAACTGGTCCACATGTTTTGGAGCAGAACCACCTGCACCGGTTTCAAATAAACCTCCACCATTCATTAATGGTACAATAGATAACATTTTAGCCGAAGTTCCTAATTCTAAAATTGGGAATAAATCGGTTAAATAATCACGTAATACGTTTCCAGTTACAGATATCGTGTCTAAACCATCTTTAACACGCTTTAAAGTGAATTCTGTAGCTTTTATAGGAGATAAGATATGAATTTCTAAACCTTCAGTATCATGATCTTTTAAGTACGTATTTACTTTTTTAATTAATTCGGCATCGTGAGCTCTGTTCTCGTCTAACCAAAATACAGCAGGTGTTTGTGAAGCTCTAGCTCGGGTAACCGCTAGTTTTACCCAATCCTGGATAGGTGCATCTTTAACTTGACACATTCTCCAGATATCACCAGCTTCAACGTTATGAGAAATTAAAACAGTTCCATCGGCATCTACCACATCTACTTTTCCAGCTGTTTCGATTTCAAAAGTTTTATCGTGAGATCCATATTCTTCAGCTTTTTGAGCCATTAAACCTACATTAGGAACAGTTCCCATAGTGGTAGGATCGAAAGCACCATGCTTTTTACAAAAGTCTATAGTTGCCGTATATACGCCTGCATAACTACTGTCTGGAATAACTGCTTTAGTATCTTGTTGTTTCCCTTCAGCATTCCACATTTGTCCAGAAGTCCTAATCATTGCAGGCATAGATGCATCAATAATTACATCACTTGGGACATGTAAATTGGTAATACCTTTGTCGCTATTAACCATAGCAACATCTGGAGCATCAGCAAAAGCTGTAGCTATATCTTCTTCAATTAAAAGACGTTTTGCTTCAGGTAATTCCTGTAAATTTTTAACCAGGTTTCCAAAACCATTATTTACATCTACACCAATTTCATCAAAGGTTTCTCCATGTTTTTCAAATAAATCTTTAAAAAATACACGAACTGCATGACCAAAGATAATTGGGTCAGAGACTTTCATCATAGTCGCTTTCATATGTAAAGAAAACAAAACACCAGATGCTTTAGCATCTGCTACCTGTTCTTCTAAAAAGCTTAGTAATGCCTTCTTGCTCATTACGGTGGCATCAATAATTTCACCTTTTAATAGGTTTAAATTACTTTTTAAACTTGTTTTTGTACCGTCTTGACTTGTATGTACTATTGAAACCGAAGTCACTTCATTTAAAGTAACCGATTTTTCATTGTGGGCAAAGTCACCTGCACTCATAGTTGCAACATGAGTTTTAGAGTCGCTAGACCAAGCCCCCATAGAATGTGGATTTTTCTTTGCGTAGTTTTTTACTGCTTTAGGCGCACGACGGTCCGAGTTACCTTCACGAAGTACTGGGTTTACAGCAGATCCTTTTATTTTATCGTAACGAGATTTAATATCTTTTTCTTCAGCTGTGTTTGCATCTTCCGGATAATTTGGTACAGCATAACCTTTAGCTTGTAATTCGCTAATCGCCTCGTTTAATTGAGGCATAGAAGCACTTATATTTGGTAATTTTATAATATTAGCCTCAGGTTGTTTTGCTAATTCACCTAATAAACTTAAATCATCTGCTATTTTTTGATCATCATTTAAGAAATCTGGAAAAACAGCTAAAATACGTCCGGCTAAGGAAATATCTTTAGTTTCAATATGAATACCTGAAGGTTCTACAAACGATTTTACTATTGGCAAGAACGATCGTGTTGCTAAAGCAGGCGCTTCATCTGTAATGGTATAAATTATTTTTGGTGTGTTTGACATATAATTGGATTTAATTTGATCTAAAATTTTAAGCGAAGCGAATATACGAAAATGCTTAGTTTTATTAAAGTTTAATTGTAGTCCAACCTTGCTTTTAACTTTTTATTAAAAGTTTTGACCTTTATTTACTAGAATCTTATTTTTAGTTACTTCTTTTATGAAATGTCTAATTGAAATGCATCCAGAAGTCCTGAAAGATTCGTATTAAGAAATTTAGCATTTTTAAGCTGATTTTTTTCCGGGTTAATTGAAAAATTTTCGGCAGTTCTAAAATCTGTAGACATTAAATTGGTTTGCTCAAAAATAGCATGTTTAAGGTTGCAATTATTGAATGTTGAAAAACTTAAATTTGCACCTGTAAAATCAGTTTGTTGTAAAGAACAAGATTCAAACGTTGTATGTTTGAGTTGAAGAGAATTAAAAAGTGCTAAATCCAGTTTACAGTGGTTAAATTTTACACTTAATAAAAATGGATTACACTCAAGCAAAGGGAAACCAACCATTTTGCAATTTTTAAAATCTGTTTCTTTAAAAGTAGCATCTTTTAGTTTGGTCAAACTCAGGTCACAATCTACAAATTCACATTCTAAAAAACTATATCCAGAGAGGTATGCCTCTTTAAAATTACAATTTACAAACGTACAATTATCGTATTCTGCCTGTTTTGGTGGTGTCGACAAATTCTTAAATACCTTGTCTGGAATAAACTCTAAACTCATGGAGTTAAAAATAAAAAAAGCCTTGAAAAAATCAAGGCTTTAAATACTATTAAGTAGAAAAAATTATTTTCTTCTAGCTTCTTTAATTCTAGCTTTCTTACCAGTAAGTTCTCTAAAGTAGAAAATACGAGCTCTACGAACTTTACCTTTTTTGTTTACTTCAATTTTCTGTAAAGCAGGTAAGTTAATTGGGAAGATACGCTCTACACCAACGGTACCAGACATTTTTCTAATTGTAAAAGTTTCTGAAGCTCCAGAACCTCTTCTTTGCAGTACGACACCTCTAAAAAACTGTGTACGTACTTTTTCACCTTCACGAATTTCGTAAAATACAGTAATTGTATCTCCAGCAGAAAATTCAGGTAAATCTTTTTTAGTTACAAATTCGTTTTGTACAAAATTTACTAACGACTCCATTTTTAATTTATTTATAGTTATTTCAAGCCAACATTCACGGATCTCGCCAGAGGTTAACTCAAAGTGGCTGCAAATATAACTATTATTATATTATAAAATTATTTTTTACTTATTTTTTTAAAGAATTGCTCAGTTATTTGAGTTGCTGAATATCAGCTATTTACATAGCTTAAATCTAGGTATCTTCAAATAATTGACCTCTGTGTGGTTTTAAAGCGTCTCTAATAGGCTTCATTTCATCTTCTAAAACAACCATAAAAGCAATTGCATGTAGGTCGTTTACCAAATTAAAACCAGTAATGTTTAATTGTGTTTTTTTTATCGAGATAAATTCTTTTATATGCTTTTCGTGATGTTCTGCAATTTTTAATGCATCTGGACCTTTAAAGTCCCATATTAATTTAAGTTTTCTCACGGTTTATAAATTTTTATAAAAATAAAGGTTTAGATATAAAAAAACCTATAATAAATATAAAATTGTGCCGTTTAACTAAGCCTATTCAATAGTATTGTTTAATCGCTTATTATTACTATTTTTGTGTTCCAAATTTTTAATTCTTTATAATGAAACAACTTACGTTAAACGCCTTTTTCTTTCTGGCATTTGCATTTACCATGTTTTCTCAGCAAAACGACGTTTTATTTTCTGTAAACGACAAACCTATATATACTAAAGAGTTTGAGCGTGTTTATAATAAAAACTTAGATTTGGTTCAAGATGAATCTCAAAAAAATGTTGAAGGCTATTTAGATCTGTTTATTAACTATAAGCTTAAATTAGAAGAAGCTTACAGTTTAGGTTTAGATGAAAAACCAGCTTATAAGCGTGAGTTAGAAGGTTATGAAAGACAGTTAATTGATAAATATATTAATGATAATGAAGTAACCGATCAATTGGTTATGGAATCTTATGAGCGTTTAAAAAAAGAGATTAACGCCGACCATATTTTGGTTAAAATAGACCAAAATGCCTCTCCTGAACAAGAACGTTTAGCTTTAGAGGAAATAAAAAAACTTGGAGCTCGTGTTTTGCAAGAAGGTTACGAAGCTGTGCAAAAAGATGTTCATAATGGTGCCACAATTTTTGCTGAAAATTTAGGGTATTTTACAGCTTTTAAAATGGTTTACGAATTTGAAAATGCAGCTTACGAAACTAAAGTAGGAGAAATTTCAGAGCCTTTTAGAACTCAATTTGGATACCATATTGTAAAGGTTAACGATGTTAGAGACAACCGTGGAGAGATTACTGTGGCACATATAATGGTTCCAGGACAAGATAAAGCATTAATAGATCAAATATATAAACGTCTAGAGCAAAACGAAGAGTTTGAGTCTTTAGCAAAACAGTATTCTATAGACAAGAGTTCTGCCAATCGAGGTGGTGTTTTGCCTCCATTTACTGGCGGACAGTTAAGCAGTTCAGAATTTGAAGAAGCATCATTTGCTTTAAATACTATAGGTGCATACACCAAGCCTTTTAAAACAGAGTTTGGATGGCATATTTCTAAATTAATAGCTAAAAATAAGTTAGATACATTTGAAAATGAAAAATTTGGTTTAGAATCTAAAGTGAGAAAAGACTCGAGGTCTAGAATCCTAAACGATAAGCGTATAGAGAAACTAATGAAGATTTATAATGTTTCTTATAATAATTCAAAACTAAAAACTTTTGAAAAGGCTCTTAATGATGATTATTTTAAAGGTTTATGGTCTGCACCAGAAAACATTAAAACTAATGAAACTTTAGTTTTAATTAAAAATAAGGCACTTACGTTTAACGACTTTGCTAATTTTTTAACTAATAGTCAACGTAAAATTCAAAGTAAGAAGCCATTTAATCTTCTTGTGAGCCAATTGTACAAAGACTTTATAGATCGTAACCTATCATTATATCAGGAAGAAAATTTAGCAAATGAAAATGAGGAATTTGCTGCTATATTTAATGAGTATAAGGAAGGTTTACTATTATTTGATTTAATGGGAAGCGAAATTTGGAATGCTGCTACAAACGATTCTTTAGCTTTAAAAAATTATTTTGAAACTCATAAAAACAACTATAAATTTAAAACTAGAATTGTTGCAACTATAAGTTCTTCAGCTAAAAAAGATATTGCAAAAAAAGTTGCAAAAGATTTAAAAAACGAAATAGCACAAGATCAATTGGCAAACAAGTATAATACTTCTGAAATTAATGTAACCATCAACTCTGGAACTTATGAATTAGAAGACCCAGCATTACCGTCAGATTTAAAACTTAAAAAAGGGGTTTCTAAAGTATATTTCCATAATAATGCTTACTTAGTAATAGATGTAAAAGAAATTTTACCAGCAGGACAAAAAACTTTTGAAGAGGCTAAAGGTTCGGTAATTAGCGATTTTCAAGATGAAAAAGAGGTAAATTGGGTAAAGTCTCTTAGAGAAAAATATAAGGTTACTATAAATGAGTCTGAATTAAATCAATTAAAAAATAAATACAATTAAATTGATTAAAAACGCCACTTATATCGTATTGCTAATTTTGCTGTCTTCTTGTGAGTATTTCAAAAAAGAAGAAGCAGACAATGCAATTGCTAGAGTAAATGACGAATATTTATTTAAAAGTGATCTTATAGAAAAAACACCAAAAGATTTAAAAGGGAATGATAGTATTGCGTTTGTTCAAAATTATATTAACGAATGGGCAAAACAGCAGCTGCTTTTAAATGGAGCAAAACAAAATTTAAGTGATGAACGACTTGAAGAGTTTGATATTTTGGTAGAACAATATAAAAAAGACCTATACAGTAATGCTTATTTAGAGGCATTAGTGAGTAGAAATTTAGATACTATAGTTAAAGATGAAGTCGCTAAAATTTATTATACCAATAATTCTGAAGCATTTAAGCTCAATGAAGATTTGGTGAAGCTGAAATATATAACCGTAAATAAAGACATTAACAGTTTAGAGCAAATTAAAACAAAATTTAGACGTTATAATAAAAAGGATAAAGCCGATTTGGAGCGTCTAAAAATTCAATTTAAGTCCTATGCTTTAAATGATTCTGTTTGGGTACGCTCCAGTCAAGTTTTAAATAAGCTTCCTGTTATTACAATAGACAATCAAAATGAATTGTTAAAAAAGTCTAACTTTATTGAGCTTACAGATTCAATAGACTTATATTTGGTGCAAATTAAAGACGTTTTATTACGCGGTGAGATTGCACCATTAAAATATGTAAGACCAACCATAAATCAGATTGTAATAAACAAACGTAAAGTAGATTTATTAAAAAAAATAGAAACAGATATTACCAAAGATGCAATTAAAAATAAAAAATTTGAAATTTTCAATTAAATATAGCCTCATAGCATTAAGCTTACTAGCAAGTGTTCAAACCATTTTTGCACAAGAAATTATTTTAGAAGAAGAAACGGAAACTGTAAAAGATACTGTTATACCAAATCAAGCCATAAAAGTAGATGGCGTTGCTGCAGTGGTTGGTGACTATATTGTTTTAGATAGTGATATTGATAAAAATATTTTACAATTAAAGGCAGCGGGAGTTTCTACTAAGGAGTTTTCGAGATGTCAGATATTTGGAAAGTTATTGGAAGATAAGCTATATGCTCATCATGCTATACAGGATAGTATTTCTATTTCAGATTTAGAAATCCGTTCTTATGTAGATCAACAAATACAGCAGTTTTTAGCTCAGACCAATGGTTCTATGGAAGAGCTGTTAAAGTTCTATAATCAGGACAATGAAAAGGAATTTAGAGAGGAAATGTTCGAGATTAACAAGTCACAACGTTTAGCCTCAGAAATGCAAAAGAAGATTGTAGATGAAGTTGAAATTACACCAGAAGAAGTAAGAGAGTTTTTTAATAAAATCCCGAAAGACGAGCGTCCAACATTTGGAACAGAACTTAAAGTATTACAAATTGTTTTAGAGCCCAAGGTGACTGAAGAAGAGGAGCAAAGAATTATAAATCAGTTAAAAGAATACCGAAAAGATGTTTTAGAAAATGGAGCAAGTTTTAGTTCTAAAGCAGTATTCTATTCTCAAGATCCAGGTTCCGCATCAAAAGGTGGTAAATATACCTTAAACAGAAAAAAACCTAGAATGGTAAAAGAGTTTCGTGAAACAGCTTTTTCAATGGAAGAAGGAGAAATTTCAGAACCTTTTAAAACAGATTTTGGTTACCATATTATTTACTTAGAAAAAATTAGAGGTCAGGAATACGATGTTAGACACATTTTACTATTGCCTAAAATAGCAAATAGCTCTGTAGCTGAAGCTAAAGAGAAATTAGAAGAGGTACGTGTAAAAATAGAAGCTGGAGAAATTTCCTTTGAAGATGCTGCTAAAGAAATTAGTGAAGATGAAGAATCTGGAAAATTAGGAGGATTACTTAGGAACCCAGTTACTCAAGATTTTAGTTTTGAATTAACCAAAATGGACCCTGAATTATATAGCCAGATTCAGAATTTAAAAGAAGGTGATGTCAGTGAAGTAATTTCGGAACAAGATAGAAAAGGTGCTTTAAAATATAAGTTATTAATGGTAAAAGATAGAACAGACGAGCATATTGCAGATTACGCCAAAGATTACTTGAAAATTAAAGAATTAGCTTTAAACGAAAAGCGTTTTAAAGCTATAGACAAATGGCAGGATGAAAAAATAATGGATACTTATATTAAAGTAAGTGAATCTCATAGAAGCTGTGACTTTAATAGTAATTGGTTAAAGCAATAGTTATAACTTTTTAAATAATCTAATTAAAAACCTTTGATGTATTTCAAAGGTTTTTTTATACTTTTTACTATTTTAGTAAACCTAAACATATATAGATGTCAGACGTTAAAGCGATAGAAAATTTAGTTGAAAAATATACCCAATTAAAACAAGAGGTAGCAAAAGTTATCATTGGTCAAGATAAAGTAGTCGAGGAGATTTTAATTAGTGTATTTTCTGGCGGACATGCTTTGCTAGTTGGAGTTCCTGGTCTAGCTAAAACATTAATGGTTAATACAATTTCTAAGGCTTTAGGATTACATTTTAAGCGTATACAGTTTACCCCAGATTTAATGCCGAGTGATATTCTTGGAAGTGAGATTTTAGATGAAAATAGAACCTTTAAATTTTTAAAAGGTCCTATTTTTTCTAATATAATTCTTGCAGACGAGATTAACCGTACACCTCCAAAAACACAAGCTGCACTGTTAGAGGCTATGCAGGAAAGATCTGTAACTGTCGCTGGACACCACTATAATCTAGACTTGCCTTATTTTGTTTTGGCTACTCAAAACCCTATAGAGCAAGAAGGAACTTATCCTTTACCAGAAGCACAGTTAGATCGTTTTATGTTTTCTATTAATTTAGAATATCCTTCTTTTCAAGAAGAAGTAGATGTGGTTAAAGCTACAACGTCAAACAAAAAACCTGTAGTAAATGCTTTATTTACAGCACAAGAAATTATAGATTTTCAGGATTTAATTCGTAGGATTCCAGTAGCAGATAATGTTATTGAATATGCAGTTCGTATGGTTGGAAAAACCAGACCCTTAAGTAATGAAGCTACACACTTGGTTAAAAGTTATGTCGATTGGGGTGCAGGTCCAAGAGCATCACAAAATCTTATTCTAGCAGCTAAAACTCATGCAGCCGTAAATGGTAAATTTTCTCCGGATATTGAAGATGTTCAAGCGGTAGCCACAGGAATTTTACGTCATAGAATGATTAAAAATTATAAAGCCGAAGCAGAAGGAATTACAATTGAGCATATTATAAAAAGCTTATTTTAAACTAAAAAGATTATAATTTAGATTTATAACTTTAACTAAACTTTTGAAATTTACTAAAAAACGTGTTTTTGGATTAGATGTCATTAGAGCAATAGCTATTTTATTAGTCCTTTGTTCACATTCTACGCTCTTAATTGCTCCAAATTCAAGTTCTTCAATAGTTTTTGCAATTAAATTTTTTGGTACAATAGGCGTCGATGTTTTTTTTGTTTTAAGTGGGTTTTTAATTGGAGCTATAATTTTAAAACAAATAGAATTAGAACAAACAACGTTTAAAAATATATTTCATTTTTGGGTAAGGCGTTGGTTTAGAACATTACCAAACTATTATTTAATTTTAATTATTAATATTGGTTTAGTTTATTTTCTTTTTAAAAGTACAAACATTAATTTTTTAAATTATTTCTTATTTCTTCAAAATTTTAAAACTGCTCAACCTGATTTTTTTACGGAATCTTGGAGTTTGTCAATAGAAGAGTTTGCGTATGTCTTTATGCCAGCTCTATTGCTGTTATTTGTTGTTTTAAAAAGAAAAATTACGGCTAAACTTTTTTTACAACTTAGTTTGGTTTGCATTTTAATAATTACTTTAAACCGTATATATTTCGATTTAAATTTATCTGAAACCACTGCGGAATGGTCAGCGTCATTAAGAAAGGTTGTAATATTTAGATTGGATAGTATTTACTATGGGTTTATAGCAGCTTATATTTTTAAATACATGCCGTCTAATTGGGAAAAGTACCGCTATATGAGTGCTTTTGCAGGCGGTTTACTGTTCTTGTTAATGCATTTTTATATTTTTTATACAGGAATAAAACCTAATATAGAATATACTTTTTTTAATGTGTTTTACTTGCCGTTACTTTCGTTAAGTATTTTATTATTGTTTCCAGTACTATATCAAATTAAAATTAATGGTTTTTTAAATACTATTATCACTAAAATAAGCCTATGGTCTTACAGCTTATATCTTGTAAATTACAGTATTGTACTTTTAACTATGCAATACTTCATCAAGATTGATGATTTATCGTTGATAACTAATGTCTTTTGTCTTTTAGTCTTTTGGATTATATCATTTATTTTGGCATTTCTGCTATATATTTTTTATGAAATTCCTTTTACAAAACTTAGAGATTCAAAATTTATAAGAAAGAGATTTGAATAAAATTTTAACAATTTCATAATTTAGGAGTTTCAAAACTAGTGTTTTAATAAAAAAAGTCTTAATAAATTAATATTTTTTAAAGAAAACCCACTTCTTATGAAAGCTTAATAAGGAATTTTTAAAATTCTTAGATTTTTCGTAATTTCGCAGGGCAAAAAATTAATTAACTAAATAATAAAAACAAACTATATGGCATTCGATATTGATATGATTAAAAAGGTGTATAGTAATATGACAGAGCGTGTAGATGCTGCACGTAATGTTGTAGGAAAACCTCTTACACTTTCTGAGAAAATTTTATATTCTCACCTTTGGGATGGAACACCAAACAAAGCGTTTACTCGCGGTAAAGATTATGTAGATTTTGCTCCAGATCGTATTGCTTGTCAAGATGCAACTGCACAGATGGCTTTATTGCAATTTATGCAAGCAGGAAAAGATAAAGTTGCTGTTCCAACTACTGTACATTGTGATCACTTAATACAAGCCAAAAGTGGTGCTGCAACAGACTTAAAACACGCTAACGATGTTAGTAGTGAGGTATTTGACTTTTTAGAGTCTGTATCTAATAAATATGGGATTGGTTTCTGGAAACCAGGTGCAGGTATTATTCATCAAGTAGTTTTAGAAAATTATGCATTTCCAGGAGGAATGATGATTGGAACCGATTCTCACACTGTAAATGCAGGTGGTTTAGGAATGGTTGCTATTGGTGTTGGTGGAGCAGATGCTGTAGATGTTATGGCAGGAATGGCTTGGGAATTAAAATTTCCAAAACTTATTGGTGTTAAATTAACCGGTAAATTATCTGGTTGGACTGCGCCTAAAGATGTGATTTTAAAAGTAGCAGACATTTTAACTGTAAAAGGTGGAACTGGTGCTATTGTAGAATATTTTGGTGAAGGTGCAACCTCCATGTCATGTACTGGTAAAGGTACTATTTGTAACATGGGAGCAGAGATAGGCGCAACAACATCTACCTTTGGATATGATGAGTCTATGGAGCGTTATTTACGTGCTACAGACCGTGAAGATGTTGCAGATGCAGCAAATGAAGTGAAGTCGTACTTAACTGCAGATGCTGAAGTATATGCTAATCCGGAACAATACTTTGACCAAGTTATAGAAATTAACTTATCAGAATTATCTCCATTATTAAATGGTCCTTTTACTCCAGATTTATCTACTCCAGCAGGAAGTGAGATGACGGAGAAAGCTAATGCTAACGATTGGCCACTAACTGTAGAGTGGGGATTAATAGGTTCTTGTACTAACTCTTCTTATGAAGATTTATCTCGTGCCTCTTCAATTGCACAACAGGCATTAGATAAAGGTTTAGAAACTAAAGCAGAATTTGGTATTAATCCTGGTTCTGAGAAAGTACGTTACACAGCAGATCGTGATGGCATTCTTTCAATTTTCGAAAAATTAGACGCTAAAATATTTACAAATGCTTGTGGACCATGTATTGGACAATGGGCAAGATATAGCGATCCTAAAAATGCACCTAAAAACTCTATTATACATTCGTTTAACCGAAACTTTGCTAAACGTGCCGATGGGAACCCGAATACACACGCATTTGTTGCATCTCCAGAGATGGTTGCAGCAATAGCAATTGCAGGACGTTTGGATTTTAATCCTATGACGGATACCTTAACAAATAAAAATGGAGAGGAAGTAAAATTTGATGAGCCAACAGGATGGGAATTACCACCTAAAGGTTTTGAAGTTAAAGATAATGGTTACTTAGCACCAATGGAAGATGGAAGCGGTGTAAGTGTTGTGGTAAGTGAAGATTCAGAACGTTTGCAATTACTAACACCTTTCGAGCCAATTGGTAATGAAATTAAAGGTGCTAAATTATTAATAAAAGCGCATGGTAAATGTACTACAGACCATATCTCTATGGCAGGACCATGGTTACGTTTCCGTGGACATTTAGATAATATTTCTAACAACTGTTTAATTGGTGCGGTTAACGCTTATAACCAAAAAACAAACTTTGTTAAAAATCAATTAAATGGAGAATATGCTGGTGTACCAGATACAGCACGTGCTTATAAAGCTGCTGGTGTAAAATCTATAGTAGTGGGAGATCATAACTATGGAGAAGGTTCTTCTCGTGAGCATGCGGCTATGGAACCTCGTCATTTAGGTGTTGCTGCTGTTATCGTAAAATCTTTTGCGCGTATCCACGAAACAAACCTTAAAAAGCAAGGTATGTTAGGTTTAACTTTTGTTAACGAAGCAGATTATGATAAAATCCAAGAAGATGATACTATCAATTTCTTAGATTTAAATGAATTTGCTCCTGGAAAAACTTTAAATGTAGAGTTTGTACACGCAGATGGATCTAAAGATGTGATTGAATTAAATCATACTTATAACGAGTCTCAAATCGCTTGGTATAACGAAGGTTCTGCTTTAAATTTAATTAAAAGAGAAAATAATGCCTAATACAAATTAGGTCCTTTAATACTAAAGCTCTTGGATTATTATTCAGGAGCTTTTTTTATGTTAATAAGATGAGAATCAAAAAGCCGAAAGCCAATTTTTCAAATATATTAAGTGTAATTATTATTCTAATTTTAATAATACCACAAACTAGACGACAACTTCAGTTAGCTCTAAACACGTTAATAGCTCAATTTCCGCCTTATATAGAATCCAGGTCTGAGCGTAGAGATATAGATTCCTTCGAGTTCGAGCTAAAACATATTAATGGTGAAGATTTTAACTTATATCAGGCAAAATATAAAGTAACCATAGTGAGTTTTTGGGCTACTTGGTGTCCACCTTGTATTGCAGAATTACCTTCTTTAAATGCATTATATAAAGATTATAAGAATAATGTTGAATTTGTTTTTATTTCCAATGAAGATCCGTCTGTATTAAAAAAATTCTTAAAGGAGAATTCGTATAGTATTCCTGTTTATACTCCTAAAAGTGAAGCAGAAGATATTTATTTTAAACCTAGAACACTTCCAAGGACGCTTTTAATAGATAGACATTCTAGAATTGTTGTTATTGAAGAAGGTGCACGAAACTGGAATAGCGAAAAAATACGCGGTGTAATTGATAAATTAATTGTAGGTGATATTGTCTATTAACAGTAACATTAAAGAGTCTTAAAAAATGCTTTTATGAAAGACCAAGAAAATAAACTCATCATAATTTTTAAGTCTTCTGTAAATGAAGACTCTTCATCTAAGAAGGAAAACATGGTCTGTATACCGTTTTTAGTATAAAATTGACTAAATATCCATTCGCCTTTCTCATTACTGTCGCTTAACACTTTTAAAAACACTTTGTCGTAAAATTTATATTTTGAAATAAATAAATTTTTAGAGGGTTTTTGATTTGATTTTAGATTTTCTAAAATTTGACTCACTTTTTTTTCAGTGTGTTTAAAACTGTAACCTGTAGAACCTTTAACCCAGCTTCCTGCAGTACCAATTTTAGTAATGTTTTTGGTGTTATATTTCTCAAAAGGGAAATTCGTCATGGGAATTTGACCTTTTTCAACTTCTGTAATAGTGTAATTTGAGATATTTAGTTGTTCAGAAATATAACGCTTTAGGTAAGAATCGTAAACAGCATCTTCAACCAAATCTTTTGTAAAAAAAGTAAACTCTATAAGCGCCTCAGTTTCAGAAAAAGGTAACACGTAGGTAAAAGTGGTTTGATTGCCATCTTTCAGTCTAAAATCCATCATCGTAATCGCTTCAGGATTAAAAATTGCTTCATCGGTCTTTATAGTCCAGCCTTTAAAATGCTGAACTATGGATATAGCCTTATTGTTGTCATTAAAAAAATCATCAGGAATACGACTATCAAAAACATGCGATGCGGTATAGGTTTCATTTTTCGTATTCACAGAAATTATATTTGAGTCTACAGAAATAACTTCATCTAAAATAAATTGAAAATTAGACTTAGTTTTTAAAACATTAAAAGCATGTGTGTAAAAATCTATAGACTGTATAGATTTATATGTATATGGTGTTAGGTTTAATTCCTTTTTTGATTGGTTACCGTAAAAAAGAGCTTTTTGCCAGCTTTTATAAACTAAATGATTAAATTTTGTAGGTGTTTTTTCCCAGAAAGACCAAGTTTTATCGTTTACTTGTTTTTTATCTGGATCTATTAACGCTACTTTTTTGTCATGAAAAAAGGAATCCTCTGCAAAAGCTAAGGCTAACTGTAAACCAGCTAAACCATTTCCAATAATGATATAATCGAAATGCTTAGCAGACATAAAATATATTATTTTTTAAAGTATTTAAACGGCACAAATAACATCCCAAAACACTCTCCATCTCCTTTTCCTAAATGTTTGTGGTGCATTTTATGTGCACGTCTTACACCTTTAGCGTACCAATTATTAGCATTTCTAAACAACTTAAATCTTTGATGTATAAAAATATCATGAACAATAAAATAAGTAGCTCCATAAGCCATAATACCTAAGCCAATTGGTAAACAATACCATACACTTTTATAACTCCATAAATAAAAACAGATCATGCTTACAATAGCATAAAATATAAAAAAGGCATCATTACGCTCAAACCAGCTGTCATGCTTCTTATGATGATGGTCTTGGTGAAGTGACCACAAAAAACCATGCATAACATACTTATGTGTAAACCATGCCATAAACTCCATGCCAAAAAAAACGCCTAAAAAAACTAATATCCAGTAAACTGTAAACATTATGCTATTACATTAAATTAAGTTGATATTTTACATAGCTTCGTGTTAGAAGCTCTATTTTTTTATAATTAGGGACTCTAATTCTGGTCGACTTTATCTCTAAAGCTGGAGTTTTCTTTAATTTTTTTAATAGCTGACTATAATATCTATATGCCATAAAAACACCAAATTTTGCTTCGATAGGTAACTGTTTGATACCTTCAAGTCCTTTGGCAAAGTCAGATTCTATATCTTTTATTATGAATTGTTTATCTTCTTCATTTAAATTATTTAAATCTGTATTAGGAAAATAAGTACGTTCTAAAGTATCAAAATCCGCCTTCAAATCCCTTAAAAAATTCACCTTTTGAAACGCAGAACCCAAGGACATTGCTGTGTCCTTTAGTTCGTCGTATTTTTTGTTGTCACCTTTCACAAACACTTTTAAACACATAAGACCAACCACATCTGCAGAACCATAAATATAATTTTTGTACTCTTCGTCTGTCAAATAATTTTGTTTTGTAAGATCTAGTTTCATGCTGGACATAAACGCGTCCACCATATGTTTTTCTATATTACATTTATGGTAAGTATATTGAAAGGCATTAAGAATCGGATTTAAACTTATTTTATTCTGAAGTGCTTTTTCCAGTTCCAATTCAAAATCTTCAAATAATGACGGTTTATCGTAATCATGAAAACTATCTACAATTTCATCTGCAAAACGAACAAAACCATAAATATTATAGATGTCTTGCCGAATTGTATTAGACAACATTTTTGTTGCCATAGAAAATGACGTGCTGTAAGAAGTTGTAACAACCTTACTGCATTTATATGAAACCGAATCGAATAAACTCTTCATTTTTAATTGTGATGTTTGTTAATTAAATCTGCCACCAATTTACCCGAAATTAATGCTGGCGGGACACCTGGACCCGGAACTGTTAATTGTCCAGTAAAATATAAATTATCTATTTTTTTACTCTTTAAATTTGGACGTAAAAAAGCTGTTTGTAATAAAGTATTTGCCATTCCATAGGCATTACCTTTATAAGAATTATACTCGCTTATAAAGTCATTTACACAAAAACTCTCTTTAAAGATAATATTATTTCTAACTTTTTGACCAATTCTTAGCTCGAGACGTGATAAAATAATGTTAAAATAATCTTCTCTTAGTGCTTCTGTATCTTCTAATCCAGGTGCAATTGGTATTAGGAAGAAGCCAGCTTCGCAACCTTTAGGAGCCATAGTTAAATCTGTCTCTGAAGGAAAGTTAGCATAAAACAATGGTTCTGATGGCCATTTTGGATGGTCATAGATGTCTTGCGCATGTTTTTCGAAATTGGTATCAAAAAACAAATTATGGTGTTCTACGTTTTTAATTTTAGTGTCAAAACCAACATAAAAGAGTAGAGAAGAAGGAGCGAATGTTTTTTTGCTCCAATATTTTTCTGAATATTGTCTGTACGTTTGGTCTAAAAGTGTTTCAGAGTGGTGATAATCTGCACCACTTAATACAACATCAAAGTATTTTGTTTGACCATTTACTACAATGCTTTTAGCAGATTTATCTTCAACATTAATTTTTGAAACAGTGCTTTCAGTAAAGAAAATAACACCTAAACTTTTTGCCAAGCTTTCCATAGCCAATACAATTTGATACATGCCACCTTTTGGATGCCAAGTGCCTAGCCCGAAATCGGCAAAATTCATAAAACTGTAAAAAGAAGGTGTTTTATTGGGCTTGGCTCCTAAAAATAAAACAGGAAATTCTAGTGTTGATATTAATTTAGGGTTTTTAAATCGTTTTCTAACTTCACTACTTATCGTTTTAAAAAACTGATCTAATCGCGTGACTGTTTCTGGTGTTATAAGTTCCAACGGAGACAAACCAGGCTTTAAAACAACTTTATTTATAGCAATATCATAATTTTCTTGAGCCGTTTTTATAAACTTTTTTAAAGGTATCGAGCTTCCTGGTTCAATGCGTTCAAATTCCACACAAATTTTATCCATACAATCACCAATGGTTATGGTGTCATCTTCAAAAAATATTTTATAGGCAGGACTTAATTTGTCTAACTGATAATAATCTGAGGTTTTTTTACCAAATTCGGCAAAAAATTTATCAAATATATCTGGCATCCAGTACCAACTTGGTCCCATGTCGAATGTAAAACCATCTTTTACAAACTGTCTGCATCTTCCACCTACAGTGCTGTTTTTTTCAAAAACACTTACTTTGTATCCTGATTTTGCGAGATGACATGCTGCGGATAGTGATGAAAACCCTGAACCAATGATGGCAATTTCTTTATTCATTTAGTGGTTTGAATTATGTAGTTTAAAGCCTCTTTTGTTGTTTTAAAACTTTTAATTTGATCACAATCTTCTTTTTCTATAAAAGCTGTTAAACGTCCGGATATTAGTAATTGGTTAGAAGTGTCTTTAAGAAGTTTATTTTGAAATTCATTTAGATAACTTTCCAATAAATCCTTTTCCGGATGAACTGTAAAACAGGTTATAAACGTAATTTCATTATACAAATTTAAAAACGGCAACATACTATTAATGGGTACACTTTGTCCTAAATATAAAGTATGGTGGCCTTGTTTCAAAATTTCATAATTTGAATATAAAACCCCTAATTCATGAACTTCATTATCTGGTAAAAAAATAACATAAGCTTTAGATAATTTAGAATCCTCTTTATTTTCTAAAATACGTTCTATATTAAGTAATATTTTTTGCTTTATAAGCTCTACAATAAAGTGTTCGTGAGCAGGTGTAATTGTATTGGTTTGCCACAATAAGCCAATTTCATCTAAAAATGGAACTATAATATGGTAAAAAAGATACTCAAAAGGATGTTTTGAGGCTATTTCTCTATATATTTTAGTGAATAAACTTTGATCAAAGTTTAACATTGATAGTTTAAATAAATCCACATAATGATTATTACTATTTGCCTCTTGAGCAAGTTCAGATACTTTAGTAGAAATTGTGACTTCGTCTAATTTAGCAATCTTAGAGATTTTGTACCCGTTATTATTTAAATAAGCGATATTTAAAATCTTTTGTAAACTCTCAACACTATAGTATCTTATATTTGTATCTGTTCTATTCGGGTTAAATAAACCATAACGTTTTTCCCAAATTCTAATAGTATGTGCTTTTATACCGGAAAGATTTTCCAGGTCTTTAATGCTAAATTTACTTTTTATACTGTTCATTGTTTAGTAAAAATACTTAAACAAAATCAATTTAAATGAAATTGTTTATATAATTTTTGAATATATTAACATTTAGAATATGTAAAGTGAAGAGCAAAAAAAAAGCTAAGTATAAACTTAGCTTTTTTAAGTGACCAGTCTGGGGCTCGAACCCAGGACCATCTCCTTAAAAGGGAGATGCTCTACCAACTGAGCTAACTGGTCGTGCATCATTGCGGGTGCAAAGATAGTACCTTTAATTAGTTGTACAAGTTTTTTTTAAATTTTTTTTCGTTTTTTTGCAGCCTAAGGATATAACATTTTAAAAATCAATAATTAACAATATGAAAATAATTTTGCTAGGTTATATGGGTAGTGGTAAATCGACTATTGGTTACTCATTATCTAAATCATTAAATATGCCTTGCATTGATTTAGATGAATATATTGAAGACAAAGAAAATAAAACTATAAAAATGATTTTTTCTGAACAAGGAGAAATTTATTTTAGAAAAAAGGAACGTTTTTATTTAGAAGAATTAATAAATAAAAAAGACTCTTTTATTTTAGCTTTAGGTGGTGGGACACCATGTTATTACGACAATATGGATTTAATAAACAACAGTCCCCTAACAATAAGTATTTATCTTAAAACAGATATTGATACTTTAGTAATTCGATTATCTAACGAGAAAAGTAAAAGACCAATTATAGCAGGATTTACTAGCGATGAACTTTTAAAAGAATTTATTGCTAAACATATTTTTGAACGTTCTTATTTTTATACTAAAGCACAACACATCGTAAACAATGTTACTTTAGAAAAGTCCATAAAGCAAATTGAAAACCTTTTAAAGTAAAAAGACTTTAAATTGGTTTGGAGTAAAATCTACCTTAACATGTTCATTTAAGGATGTAGATAACGAAATACCTTTAAAATCTGCTTTTACAGGATATTTTTTATGATTTCGGTTTACTAAAACTGCGGTTTTAAACTGTTTTAAAGGTACATTTAAAAAGTGTTTTACACCGTAAATTAAAGTAGCGCCAGAGTTTAAAACATCGTCAATAAGAATTACAGATTTGTTCTCATAATCACTAGCACTAATAGAAGTTTTCACTTCGTTTAGAGGTGTTTTTTTATCAACAAAAACTTTACAAATCGTTACTTCTAATGGAGATATATTCTTTAAAGTTTCTGTTAATAATAAAGCAAATTCATAGCCTCTATCTGCAATTCCAGCAAGTACAATTTCGGTCTCTGTAGCATTGCTTTCGTATATTTGATATGCAATTCGTTTAATTTTATGAGAAATTTCTGTGTGGTCTAAAATAATGTGTGCTGCTTCTGTCATATTAAATACTTTATTCTTCTTCGTCGTAAAATTCAATACTGTCTAAATCTCTTCGATCTTTTTTTGTTGGTCTTCCTACACCTTTTTTACGATAGTAATCTTTAGCTAATTTTAAAAGTTCCTGTGCTTCAAATTCCGACTTTGGCGTAGTGTCAACCCTATAAATGTCTACCAGTTTTGCGCCAACTCTATTTGGAGGTAAATCTAGCACTTTTAAACTGTAATTTACTTGATTTTTTCTTAGATTTATTGTGTCGGTTGGATAAACTTCCCGACTAGGTTTAACCACTTGGTCATTTATTTTAATGTGTCCTTTTTTACAAGCTGTAGTAGCAATGCTTCTGGTCTTGTAATATCTAACACACCATAAAAATTTATCTATTCGCATATAATTTTTATAAAATCTACGTTTACTAGTTTTAGAACATTATTTTAAAATGTATCTTGCGACACAAAAATACTAATTATGAAATTAAGTAAAATAACAATTTTAGGTCTAGTGCTTTTTACCTTTTTTACTGCTTGTAAAAAGGATGATGATACTGCAGAACCTATACCAGACAGGGATCGCTCAGAAGTTTATGCAGAAGACTTGGTAGAAATAGAAAATTTTCTTGAAACACACTATTATAATTATGAAGAGTTTCAGAATAACTCCACCTACAGTGACACGTCTACATCGCCAGTTTCGAACACAGAGAATGATACTTTTGAAATTGAATATTTTGAAATCACAGATACAACTCCACCAGGAACTTTATCACTTATGGATATGTTAAATAATGATCCATCGGTTACATCAAACGTTCTGAAATTTAAAATGGTTACAGATAATCAAGGTATTGAATATAAATTATATTATTTGGTTGTTAGAGAAGGTTTAGGAAGTGCTTTGCATCAATTAGATAGAGCAATTGTTAGTTATAAAGGAATACTATCAGATGAAACCTCTTTTGATAGTTCACCATTACCATTTTCATTTAATTTAACTGCCTTAGGAGCTGCTCCAGGTGTTGTCCCAGGCTTTAGAGAAGGTTTGATTAGTTTTAAAACAGCAGAAACATTCACAGAAGATACTTCAGATGGAACTGTGGTATACCATAATCATGGCATAGGAGCTGTATTTATTCCTTCTGGTTTAGGTTACTTTTCTGCACCTGTAGGTAATATTCCTCCTTATTCTCCTATTTTCTTTAATTTTAATTTAATCGACAGAAATGATACAGATTATGATGTTGATAATATTCCATCTCACTTAGAAGATTTAAATGGAAACGGTAACGGTTTTGATGAAGATACAGATGGTGACAACTTGAGTAACTTTTTTGATAATGATGATGATGGTGATGGTGTTTTGACTCGAGATGAAGATTTAGAAGATACCGACTTAAATGTGGATAGTGATGGAGATGGAGATCCTACAAATGATAGAAATGGTGATGGTAATCCTTTAAACGATGATACTGATGGAGACGGAATACCAAACTATTTAGATGCAGATACGGTGATATCAAGATTATAAACTATCTAATTACTTAAAGTAAGCCAAAACTAATGTTTTGGCTTTTTTTATTTAAAATAGGAATTAAATTGATGTTTTTTTATAGCAATTCTGGATAAAACGATAGCAACTATTAAAGAAATAAAAGCTCCTGCAGCTATACCTGGGATAAAATCTAAAAATAGAAATACATCATATAAGCCATGAAACAGTACAGCAAAAAATAAGCCTAAAAAGTTATAAAGTATTCTATTGGAAGAAAACTTAGCTAAGCCCATATAATAGCCCATGATGATTCCGAAAGTGGCGTGAGCAGGAATAGCTGTAAATGCTCTAAGCATGGCTACTTCAAATCCACCTTGAGTAACGTATATAATATTTTCGGTTGCTGCAAAACCCATGGAAACCATTACTGCATAAACAATCCCATCAAAAGGTTCGTTAAAGGCCTTTTTAGGTTGGGCATAATATTTTACAATAATATATTTGCTAAATTCTTCAGTAAAACCAACGACTAAAAAAGCTTTAATAATTTGTTGCTGAATGCTAAAATCGTCCTTAAGTGGTAAAATGATATCAAAACCAAAGTACATAATGAGTGCTAAAACAACACTTAATACAGCTCCCAATACAAATGAGACTATAAGAAGTTTTTTAGGCTCTTTCTCGTGCTTATCGCTATAATTAATATAAAGCAGCACTAAAAGTACCGGTAATAATGCAGAAAGTATTAAGATAGTCATAATGCTAATTGTTGTTTAATTGTTTTTAAAACCGTTAAGTAGTAAGCTTTGTTGCTTTCTATAAAATGTAGATTAGTTTTACTTTGACTTAATAAGTTTTCAAAGGTTTTAAAATTAACCAACTTGATAGCTTCTACTTCAGTTTTACAAGGTGTGAGTTGTGAAATAGGAACTTTTAATTCAGCTATATACGTATTATGAAATTCATTATCTATTATTCCGAAATCGTAACTTTTAAAACAATCAAACACCCCAATTTTAATAAGGTCACTTTCTTCTAAGTCGTAACCTAGTTCTTCTTTCATTTCTCGCAAAGCACCTTGTTTTATCGTTTCTCCAGAATCTACATGTCCAGCAACCGAAACGTCCCATAGTAAAGGATGAATTGCTTTGGTTTTAGCGCGCTGCTGTAAAAGAATTTCACCTTCTAAAGTATAGAGCCAAACATGTGCAGTGTGATGGTATAATCCTTTTTTATGAACCTCGGACTTAAGAGCAACGTCGCCTGTAAATTGCCCCTTTTTGTTTGCAATATCGATTAATTCATCTGCCATAATAAAAAAGCCTCCTTTTTGGAGGCTTAAATTTTTTATTTGTTGAAATAACTAAATGTTTCTCCGTCTTTAATGTTTAGAAGTGTTTCATAAATTAATTTAATAACATTTTCCACATCATCTTTATGAACCATTTCTACAGTGGTATGCATATAACGTAGCGGTAAAGAAATTAAAGCACTTGCAACACCACCATTGCTGTAAGCAAATGCATCAGTATCAGTTCCTGTAGCTCTAGAGCATGCGGCACGTTGGAAAGGAATTTTTTTAGCTTCGGCAGTATCTGTTATTAAATCTCTAAGTTTTTGCTGCACAGCAGGTGCATAAGCAATTACGGGACCTTTACCGTTTTCTACATGACCTTGTTTTTTCTGCTCAATCATTGGAGTAGTGGTGTCATGAGTTACATCGGTTACAATTGCTACATTCGGTTTAATACGGTCTGTAATCATCTGTGCGCCTCGTAAACCAATTTCTTCTTGTACTGCGTTAGTAATATATAGACCAAAAGGTAATTCTTTTTTATTCTCCTTTAATAAACGAGCGACTTCAGCAATCATAAATCCACCCATACGGTTATCTAAAGCACGACACACAAAATTTGTTTCATTTAAAATATGAAATTGGTCCGGATAAGTAATGACACAACCCACATGAACTCCTAAAGCTTCAACTTCTTCTTTAGTAGTACAACCACAATCTATAAATATGTTATCTGGTTTTGGAGCTTCTTCTTTAGATTTATCTCTGGTATGAATAGCTGGCCATCCAAAAACACCTTTAACTATTCCTTTTTTGGTATGAATGTTTACAATTTTACTTGTGGCAATCTGATGGTCACTACCACCATTTCTTATCACATATATAAGTCCGTTATCTGTAATATAATTTACATACCATGAAATTTCGTCTGCATGTCCTTCTATTACAACTTTGTATTTAGCATCTGGATTAATCACTCCAACAGCAGTACCGTAAGTGTCGGTAATAAACTCGTCCACATAAGGCTTTAAATAATCCATCCAGATTTTTTGTCCGTCCCATTCGTATCCTGTAGGAGCAGCATTATTTAAATACTTTTCTAAAAAGTCCATCGACTTTTTGTTTAGTATACTTTTTTTAGACATTTTTTATTTAATTTTTCACTAAAATAATAATATTCACGTTTATTTAAGCTTAAGGAAATGTTTAATTCTTAATTTTACTGTAGAAACTATTTATTTGGAACGATTTTGGTTCATTTATAACTATGAAATTAATTTGTTTACTTTTTTTAGGATTTACCTTCTTTGGATTTGCTCAAGAACCTGATAGTTTACAGGTAGATTTTGAAAATGAATCTTATATCTATATAGAAGGCGATTCTATCCCTAAGTCAAGTATTGTTTTAGATGAAGTCACCGTGCTTCCAAAACTGAAATTTGAGAATTATTGGGCTAACAAACGTTATCTTATTTTAAGGCGAAAAACTTTAAAGGTTTATCCTTATGCTAAATTAGCAGCCGATAGATTGGAGAGTTTAAATAAACGGTTAGAAACCTTAGACCGAAAAAGTGATAGAAAAGCCTATGCTAAAAAAATTCAGAAATATATAGAGGAAGAATTTTCAGAAGAATTAAAAAAATTAACCCGTACAGAAGGACAAATACTTGTTAAGTTAATTTACAGACAAACAGGCAAAACGACATTCGATTTAATTAAACAATTACGAAGTGGCTGGAGAGCATTTTGGTTTAATACCACTGCAAGTTTATTTAATATTTCTCTTAAAGAAACGTATGACCCCATAGAAGTGGAAGAAGATTATTTAATTGAAGATATTTTACTAAGGAACTTACAGTCTAAAGATATTGAAGGTTTAGAAACAGCTTTAGATTTTAATTATTTTGAAGCTCATAAAAAATGGTCAAGCCAAAAAACAAATGCGCCAACAAACAAAAACTGAAGAACGTTTAAATAGTATCACTCATGCTCTTGGTGCTGTTTTAGGCATTTTTGGACTTGTGTTTTTGCTTGTAAAACATACAGTAATTTCAGATTACAGCCAATTAAGTTTAGTGGTTTACGGCTTATCTATAATCATTTTATTTACCGCATCTACCTGTTATCATTTTGTTGAAAATGAGCGCTTAAAACATCGATTTCGGATTTTAGACCATGTGAGTATTTATTTACTTATTGCAGGAACTTATACACCTGTTTTAGTGATTAGTTTATGGTTTAGTAAGGGGTTGTTATTATTAGCTGTAGTATGGATTATAGCCTTATTAGGTACTATTATGAAGCTTTTTTTTACTGGTAAATTTGAAAAATTATCTACGTTACTCTATTTAGCCATGGGTTGGCTTATTGTATTTGATTTTAGTGCCTTAAAATCGGTTTTAGATTATAATGGGATACTATTACTATTTGCTGGTGGATTTTTTTATACCGTAGGAATTATTTTTTATGCGGTAGAAAAATTACCGTATAACCACGTTATCTGGCATTTCTTTGTATTAGCAGGAGCTATTAGTCACTTTTTTATGATTTTTAACTATGTCATCTAGAATTTAGAGTTCTGAGTTCAAGGTTCAATTATTCGTTTTTATTTAGAAAAATGGTAGTCTAAGTCTCAAAACTTTAAATTTTGAATTTAGAACTTAAAAAAGCGGCTTATGGATTATAAAAAGCGTTGGACGTTTATGCAGGTCAATCTTTGTTTTTTTCCATGCACTAACCGATTGTGTTTTTATGTATTCTGTATCCAAAGTTAAATCACATGCCACACAGATGTCAGTAGCATCATTCAAATTTTGACACAAATCTTCCAACAAATTATTATTTCGATATGGGGTTTCTATAAAACTTTGAGATTGGTTGTAATCATGAGATAAACGTTCTAATTTTTTTATCGTTGCTTTTTTCTCCGCTTTATCAATTGGTAAGTAGCCATTAAACGCAAAGCTTTGACCATTCATACCAGAAGCCATCATAGCCAGTAGGATAGAAGATGGACCAACTAAAGGTACAACTTGAATGTTTTTTTCGTGCGCTAGCTTGACCATTTCTGCACCAGGATCTGCTACTCCTGGACAACCAGCTTCAGATAATAATCCCATGTCTATGCCTTGCTCGCAAGGGTTTAAATAGCTTAACAATTCAATAGGTTCTGTAAACTTATTTAAAGGAAATAATTTTAAAGCCGACTGTTTTTTTTCAGGATTAATTAATTTGATATGTTTACGAGCCGTTTTTTCATTTTCCACAATAAAATAATCGGTATGCGTAATAATATCTTTTATAGTTGCGGGTAAGACTTTGAAAGGATCCGATTCTCCTAAAGTAGTAGGTATTAAATAAAGTTTTCCTTTAGGAGTCATTTTACGTATTAACTTTTTATAGTTGTAATTTATTATTAGCTTTTTGTTATAATTTTCTATAGTCGAAAATCATGCAAAGTTACAAATGGAATTTTTAAAATTAAGTTCTTAAAAATTATGCTAATCGTTTTGCAATAACCTCGCAAGCTTCATTTAGCATATTAAAAACAGTTTCAAATCCTTTCTGGGTATCATGATAAGGATCTGGGACATCTTTGTTTTCTCCGGGAGAAGTTTCATTTAAAATAAGTTTCACCTTATTTTTTTCATCTTCCGTAGTAGCTAAAGCGGTAATATCTCTATAGTTGGAATTGTCCATTGCATAGATAATATCAAAATCCTTAAAATCTTGTTTAGTAAATTGTCGAGCTTTTTGAAGACATATATCAATATCGTTATGCCTTGCTATATTTACAGAGCGATTATCTGGAGAAGCGCCTATATGATAATTACTGGTTCCAGCAGAATCTATAAAAAATTGGTCTTGAGGTAATTTTGATTTTAAAATGCCTTCAGCTAAAGGCGAGCGACAAATATTACCTAAGCACACCATTAGTATTTTAGTCATAGTAATAAACTTTTAAACCGAAAGTTTTTTGGTTAAATCTTCTACGTATTTTCTAAATTGTTTATCCGTTGTCGATAAATTATCTACAGTTTTACAAGCATGAAGTACTGTAGCATGATCACGCTTTCCAATTTGAGAACCAATACTGGCTAAAGAAGCTTTTGTAAATTTCTTAGCAAAAAACATAGCGAGTTGTCTAGCTTGTACAATGTGACGCTTACGGGTTTTAGATTGAAGTGTATCTACATCCATTTGGAAGTAATCCGATACAATTTTTTGTATATAATCTATAGAAACCTCACGCTTCGTGTTTTTAACAAACTTCTCTACAATTTGTCTAGCTAATTCAATAGTAACTTCTTTACGGTTAAAAGAAGATTGTGCAATTAATGAGATAATGGCACCTTCTAATTCACGTATATTAGATTTTATATGTTTTGCAATGTAGTTAATGATGTCTTCTTCCATCTCTACACCATCACGATACAGTTTGTTTTTTAAGATGGCAATACGTGTTTCAAAGTCTGGTGTTTGCAACTCGGCAGAAAGACCCCATTTAAATCGAGATAATAAACGTTGCTCGATATCTTGCATATCAACCGGTGCTTTATCACTGGTTAAAATAACCTGTTTCCCGTTTTGGTGTAAATGATTAAAGATATGAAAGAATACATCTTGTGTTCCTGCTTTACCAGAAAGGAATTGTACATCATCAATAATCAACACATCAATTAACTGGTAGAAATGAATAAAATCATTTCGGTTATTCTTACGAACCGATTCTACATATTGCTGCTGAAATTTTTCCGCAGAAATATATAAAACCGTTTTTTCAGGATATTTATCTTTAATGTCAACACCAATAGCATGCGCTAAATGTGTTTTTCCTAAACCAACCCCACCAAAAATTAATAAGGGATTAAAAGACGTGCCTCCCGGTTTTGCCGAAACTGCTAAACCAGCATTTCTTGCTAAACGGTTAGAGTCACCTTCTAAAAAATTATCGAAATTATAATTAGGGTTTAATTGAGATTCTATTTTTACGTTTCTAATTCCAGGAATTACAAAAGGATTTTTTAATTCCGGACTTTTATTTTTAAAAGAAACGTCTATAGCTTGAGATTTTACAGCACTTCTATTAGAACTTGGGATTTTCTCTGTAAACGGTTGTTTATTCCCGTAAGTATTTTCCATTCTAATAATATAAACCAATTTTGCGGTTGCTCCAAGTTCTTTTGTTAGTGCGACCTTTAAAATTTTTACGTAATGCTCTTCTAGCCATTCGTAAAAAAATTTGCTCGGTACTTGAATACTTAAAGCTTTATCTGCTAACTTTACCGCTACTATAGGTTCAAACCAGGTTTTGTAAGCTTGAGGTTGTATATTATCCTTTATGAATAGTAGACAATTATCCCATACCGATTGCGCAGTTAAAGCCATAGTTTATATAAGGTGTTTTTTTAGTTAGTTATAAATAGAAGCTATGGAAAAAGCTTCTGTTTTAATTCCTGACAAATATGTGAACAAAAAACTGAAAAAAAAAACCAAATAGTATTGAATTTTTAGTTTTTTTTCCTCATACTAGATCACTTTTCAAAAGTAACATAAATTTATGTATAAAGATAAAAAAATTCACAGTCATTCTATTAGAGTTCGTTATGCTGAAACCGACCAGATGGGTGTTGTACATCACGGGAATTACCCGACATTCCTAGAAGAAGCACGAACAGCCTGGTTAAGAGAGATGGGAATTTCTTATAAAAAAATGGAAGCTAGTGGTATTGGTTTACCAATAACTTCAGTATCGGTAAAATACAAAAAATCGGCGTTATATGATGATGTTTTAACGATTAAAACCATATTGTCTAAAATACCGAATGTTCGTTTAGAATTTGATTATGAAATCTATAATGAAGCCGAAGAATTATTAGTTACTGCAAAAACCGAATTGGTATTTATAAATATGCAAACCAAAAGACCAATGAAAGCGCCAGACTATTTTTTAGAGGTTTTGGAAAACTGGAAAAATAAAGAATTCTAAATATCAAACGGGTAATTTATGAGCTACAACTGATCTGTTTCTGTAGTTTGTTGTCCCATCATCATTAAGTAAGCCTTTAAAAATGGTTGAATATTTCCATCTAAAACGGCTTCAACATTTCCAGTTTCATGAGCTGTTCTTACATCCTTTATAAGTTTATATGGATGTAACACATAATTCCTAATCTGGCTTCCCCACTCAATTTTCATTTTATCGGCTTCAATATCTTGACGTTGAGCTAATTGTTTTTGAAGTTCGATTTCATACAACTGAGATTTTAACATTTGCAAGGCTCGAGAACGGTTATCGTGCTGCGATCGGGTTTCTGAACATGAAATTTGAATACCCGTAGGCTTATGTGTTAATTGTACTTTAGTTTCTACTTTATTTACATTTTGTCCACCAGCACCACTGGATCTTGCGGTAGTAATTTCAATGTCAGCCGGATTGATGTCAATTTCAATAGTATCATCAACCAGAGGATACACATAAACCGAAGCAAAACTGGTATGTCGTTTCGCATTACTGTCAAAAGGTGAAATTCTAACTAAGCGATGTACGCCATTTTCACCCTTTAGCCAACCAAATGCAAAATCGCCCTCAATTTCTAAGGTTACTGTTTTAATTCCAGCCACATCACCTTCCTGAAAGTTAAGTTCTTTAACTTTAAAATTATTTTTTTCAGCATACATTAAATACATCCGCATTAACATTTGTGCCCAGTCGCAACTTTCAGTTCCACCTGCACCAGCGGTAATTTGCAGTACTGCACTTAAACTATCGCCATCTTCAGAAAGCATATTTTTGAACTCCAGATTTTCAATAGCGTCTTCGGCAAGTTCGTAACGATTGGTAACATCTTCAGCAGTTGCTTCCTCTTCTTTAAAAAACTCGTATATCACTTCCAAGTCTTCAACCAGAGCTTGAGCAGTATCGTAATCTTTAATCCATTGCTTTTTTTCACGAAGCGATTTCATAACGACTTCTGCAGCTTTAGAATCGTTCCAAAAATTAGGGTCGAAGGTTTGTTCTTCTTCGTTTTGAATTTGAATTTTTTTATTATCTAAGTCAAAGATAGTGTCGTAGCTTAACTAGACGTGTATTTAAGGTTTTTACCTGATCTGAAGTAATCATAACTTGAATTTTAAACAAAAATAGAATTTAACACAGCAAATAAAAACAAAACCTCTTATTTTTATAGCTCTAAATGAAGAATTCATAAAAATGATTATAGATTTAAGAAGCGATACGGTTACCAAACCGACAAAAGGTATGTTGGATGCTATGATGACGGCTAAGGTGGGAGACGATGTATATAAAGAAGATGAAACTATAAATGCCTTAGAAGAAAAACTCGCAAAACAATTTGGTAAAACGCACGCCTTGTTCTTTCCTACGGGAACTATGGCAAACCAGGCAGCTATAAAATTGCATACACAACCAGGAGATCAGGTTATTTGCGATAAATATGCTCATATTTTTAATTATGAAGGTGGCGGAGCTTCTTTTAATAGTGGTGTGTCATGCCGATTGTTAGACGGAAATCGTGGCATGTTTACCGCACAACAAGTGGTTGAAGCTATTAATCCGCCCGATTTTTACCACAGTCCGTTAACGACCTTGGTAGAAGTTGAAAACACCACCAATAAAGGTGGCGGTGCATGCTGGGATTTTGAAGAAATTAAAAAAATTAGAACGGTTTGCGATGAGCATCAATTAGGGTTTCATTTAGATGGTGCTCGATTATGGAATGCTTTAATTGCAAAAAACGAAACTGCTTTGGATTATGGGAAACAATTTGATACCATTTCTGTGTGTTTAAGTAAAGGTTTAGGTTGTCCAGTTGGTTCTGTTTTAGTTGGAAATGAAGCGTTTATGGAAAAAGCCATTAGAATACGTAAAATATTTGGTGGTGGGATGCGACAAGCTGGTTTCTTAGCAGCAGCAGGTATTTATGCGTTAGACCATCAATTTGAACGTTTGGCTGAAGACCACGCAAAAGCTAAAGCGTTGGAAACAGTTTTAAACACCTTAGATTATATTAAAAAAGTAGAACCTGTAGAAACCAACATTATCATTTTTGAATTAAACGGTAAATTTACAGATGCCGATTTTAATGCTAAAATGAGTGCACATCATATTCGTTTAAGTGATATGGGACAAGGAAAAAAACGAATCGTTACCCATCACGATTATACAAACGCCATGCATGAGAAATTTTGTGAGGTGTTGATGAGTTTATAGGATTTTTGAATATAGATCTTAAGAGCCATGAGCCAAGAGCTATAAATTAAATGATGAATATTAAGTATGTCACCTCGAGCGGAGTCGAGAGGTAATTAATTTAATCTAAAATGAGAAGAAGTAAAGGAAGACGTTTAAAAGCTACTTCAGGTTATATAGGTTTTGGAAACCAATCTTCCGTATTTACCAGAACGGCTAAACTACCTTTTTCGAAAATGAAGACTATTTATGGTGAGGAGTTAGAGCGTTTAAACTCTAAAAAAACGAATTCTAAACAATTACAAAATCAACTTACAAAAGCAGAAAAATTAGAGATTAAAAATCGATTAAATAAAGAATTTGCTACACTTCGCAAAAAACAACTAATCGCAGTATGTATTGCTATTATATTATTGAGTCTTCTACTATTTTGGATTAATAGCCTATATTTTAAATAAAAAAAGACTGCAAATCTTTTATGATAAGCAGTCTTTATTCTTTGTTCTAAAATCTTGATTCTAACAAATTAGAAATTCATCCCAGGAATATTAGGCATACCATCTTTTGCAGCAGCAGCTAATTCTGCCTCATTAATATTGGTTGCTTTTTCTAGAGCTTTATTTAAGGTTAAAATTAAATAATCTTCTAACTGCTCTTTATCCTGAAGCAATTCATCGTCAATATCAATAGATTTTATAGTTCTATTAGCGGTAAGAGTAATTTTTAGTAAATCGTCACTACTTTTTTCATCTACCAAAACTGTATCTAATCGTTTTTTAGTTTCTTCAACTTTTGCCTGAGCTTCTTTTAGTTTACTCATCATTCCCATCATATCTCCAAACATAATATTATAATTTTAAATGTTTCAGCTACAAAGATATTATTCAATTTCATAAAAGAAAAGAATAGGAGCGAAGTGTTTAAAATTAATTGAATAAAAAGTACTTTTACACTTTAGAATGAACATACAAATGACAAAACTTATAGCAGACTTAGTAGCACCAAAAGCAAAAAAACAACCTAAAAAATTAGAAATACATGGCGATGTGCGTGTAGATAATTACTATTGGTTAAATGAACGTGAAAATGGAGAAGTCATTGCGTATTTAAATGAGGAAAATGCGTATACCAAAACGGTTATGTCTCATACAGAGGAATTTCAGAAGTCTTTATTTGAAGAAATGAAAGCCCGAATAAAGGAAGACGATTCTTCGGTGCCATACAAGTTTAACGGTTATTGGTATATAACACGATTCGAAAAAGGACAGGATTACCCTATTTATACTCGTAAAAAAGAAAGTTTAGACGCCGAAGAAGAAGTGTTGTTTGACTGTAACGAGATGGCTAAAGGTTACACCTATTTTAAATTAGGAAGTTTTAGTGTTAGTCCAGATAATACCAAAGTGGCTTTTACAGTAGATAAAATAAGTAGACGCCAGTACACTTTACAAATAAAGGATTTAAAAACACACGAAGTCTTTAGCGATAAAATTGAAAATACAACCGGAAGCTCTGTATGGGCAAACGATAATAAAACTTTATTTTACACTAAAAAAGATGCAGTCACTTTAAGATCCGATAAAATTTATAAACATAAATTATACACAAAAGAGGAAGAGGATGTGTTGGTGTATTTTGAAGAGGACGAGACGTTTAACACCTTTGTTTATAAAAGTAAGTCTCGTAAATATGTAATTATTGGTTCAAGTTCTACGACAACAAGCGAGTACCAATATGTCAATGCAGATACGCCAGACCATAATTTTGAGATGTTTCAAAAACGTGTTCGAGATTTAGAATATTCTATCGCTCATTTTGGAGACTATTTTTACATCATTACCAATAAAGATGGCGCGACTAATTTCAAACTTCAAAAAACCCCAGAACATCAGACTGAAAAAGAACATTGGAAAGATGTGTTGCCTTATCGTGAGGATGTCTTAATAGAAGATATAGAAATTTTTTCAGAGTACTTAGTTATTAACGAGCGTATGCAAGGTTTAAATAAACTACGCATTATGGCATGGAATAATACCGAAGACTATTATTTACCTTTCGATGGTGAAACTTACACCGCATATATGGGCAATAATCCGGATTTTGATAGTGATACCTTACGTTACGGATTTAATTCGCTAACACAACCTAGCGCTGTAATAGATTATAATTTTAAGACTAAAACTAAAACGATTCAAAAAGAACAGGCAGTTTTAGGTAGTTTTAATAAAGAAAATTACGATTCCAAACGACTTTGGGCAACCGCAAGAGATGGAAAGAAAATTCCGATGTCTATGGTGTTTAAAAAAGGATTGGAGTTAAACGGAAAAAATCCCGTATTACAATATGCTTATGGAAGTTATGGTTCTACAATAGATCCTTATTTTTCTTCAGTACGGTTAAGTTTACTAGATCGCGGCTTTGTGTATGTAATTTGTCATATTCGAGGTGGAGAATATTTGGGACGTGACTGGTATGAAGATGGAAAAATGCTTCGTAAAATGAATACATTTACCGACTTTATAGACTGTTCTCAATTTTTAATTAAAGAACACTATACATCACCAAAGCATTTGTATGCTATGGGCGGTTCTGCAGGAGGATTATTAATGGGTACAGTAATGAATTTAAATCCTGAATTATATCATGGGGTTATTGCTGCAGTGCCTTTTGTAGATGTGGTAACTACTATGTTAGATGATACCATTCCACTTACAACTGGTGAGTATGACGAGTGGGGAAATCCTAATGAGAAAATCTATTACGATTATATGAAATCTTATAGTCCTTATGATAATGTGGTGGCTCAAAACTATCCAAATACTTTAATAACTACAGGATTGCACGATTCGCAAGTGCAATATTGGGAACCTGCCAAATGGATAGCAAAATTAAGAGAATTAAAAACTGACCAGAACATCTTATTAATGCAAACCGATATGACTGCGGGACATGGCGGGGCTTCCGGACGTTTTGAAGCTTTAAAAGAAGTGGCATTAGAATATGCCTTTTTATTAGATTTGGAAAACATTAACAGCTAATCGGTTTTTTTTCACTATTTTTGCAAGGTTTGGATTAGCAATTTTGATTGCTTTAAACATAATTTATGGATAAAAGTAAACTAGTTTTTGATAGCGTTTTAGATTTAATAGGGAATACACCACTAATTCGACTGCAAAAAATAACCAAAGGATTTAAAGGGAATTACTTAGCAAAAGTAGAATCTTTTAATCCAGGTCAATCTTCTAAAGACCGAATTGCATTACATATTATTGAAGAAGCAGAACGTCAAGGCATTCTAAAACCTGGCGATACTATTATAGAAACGACCTCTGGAAACACAGGTTTTAGTATTGCAATGGTAAGTGTTATAAAAGGTTACGAGTGTATTTTGGCAGTAAGTTCAAAATCTTCTGCCGATAAAATTGATATGCTTAAAAACATGGGCGCAAAAGTATATGTGTGTCCAGCCAATGTAAAAGCAGACGATCCGCGTTCTTATTATGAAGTTGCTAAAAGACTTCATAACGAAATTAAAGGCTCTGTTTACATCAACCAATATTTCAACAAATTAAACACTGCGGCACATTACCATACAACCGGACCAGAAATCTGGAACCAGACTGAAGGTAAAATCACACATTTAGTTGCTTGTAGCGGAACTGGAGGAACTATATCTGGAACAGCTCAATACTTAAAAGAACAAAATCCTAACGTTAAAGTGATTGGGGTTGATGCTTTTGGGTCGGTGATTAAAAAATACCACGAAACAAGAGAATTCGACGAAAAAGAAATTTATCCATACCGTATTGAAGGTTTAGGTAAAAACTTAATTCCTACAGCTACCGATTTTGATGCGATAGATGAATTTGTAAAAGTGTCCGATGAAGAAAGTGCACATTCAGCCAGAGAGTTAGCTAAAACAGAAGGTTTGTTTTCAGGATACACTTCTGGAGCAGCTGTACAAGCTTTAAAACAGCTGAATGAAATGGATTATTTTAAGCCGACAGATAATGTCGTGGTAATTTTCCCAGATCATGGGTCACGTTATATGAGTAAGATTTATAGCGATAAATGGATGAATGACCAAGGCTTTTTCGATACTCAAAATGAAGAGGCAGCACAAAGTATTCAGTACATAAAGTAAAACTTTTCAAAAATTTAATAAAAAGTTAATCTAAAATTCACATTTAGGTTAACTTTTTTGTTAATAATCATTGCGTAATAATTGTGTCTGCAAAGTTTAATTTCTTAATTTTGCAAGGTTATAATTATTGGAGATATTGCATCTCAGAATTAATGTTATCTTTTATGAAAGATTTATTTGAAAAAATATATAAAGACAAAGGTCCACTAGGAAAATGGGCAGAACAAGCTGAAGGCTATTTTGTGTTTCCAAAGTTAGAAGGAGAAATTTCTAACCGCATGAAATTTCAGGGTAAGGACGTTATTACTTGGAGTATAAATGATTACTTAGGTTTAGCAAATCACCCAGAAGTTCGTAAAGTAGATGCAGAAGCTGCAGCGCAATATGGGTCTGCTTATCCTATGGGAGCCCGTATGATGTCTGGTCACACAGATTTACACGAGAAATTACAAAATGAATTAGCAGAATTTGTAAATAAAGAAGCAGCTTATTTATTAAATTTTGGCTACCAAGGAATGGTATCTACAGTTGATGCTTTAGTAGCAAAAGACGATATTATTGTTTATGATGTTGATGCACATGCGTGTATTATTGATGGCGTTCGTTTACATCACGGTAAGCGTTTTACCTACAAGCATAACGATATTGAAAGTTTAGAAAAAAACTTGGAGCGTGCTACTAAAATGGCTGAAACTACCGGAGGAGGAATTTTAGTAATTTCTGAAGGTGTTTTTGGAATGCGTGGTGAGCAAGGTCGTTTAAAAGAAATTGTAGAGCTTAAGAAGAAATTTAATTTTAGACTATTTGTAGATGATGCTCATGGTTTTGGAACTTTAGGTAAAACTGGAGCAGGAGCAGGAGAGGAGCAAGGTGTACAGGAAGATATTGATGTGTATTTTGCTACTTTTGCAAAATCTTTAGCGAGTACTGGAGCATTTATTGCAGCAGACAAAGAAATTATAGATTATCTTAAATACAACTTACGTTCACAAATGTTTGCTAAGTCGCTACAAATGCAATTAGTAGTTGGCGCATTAAAACGTTTAGATATGTTACGTACTATGCCAGAACTTAAAAATAAGTTATGGGAAAACGTAAACGCATTACAATCTGGTTTAAAAGCTAAAGGATTTGATATTGGAACAACACAAAGTTGTGTTACACCAGTGTATTTAAATGGTAGTATTCCTGAGGCTATGGCTTTGGTAAAAGACTTAAGAGAAAATCATGGTATTTTCTGTTCTATAGTCGTTTATCCTGTTATTCCTAAAGGATTAATTCTATTACGTTTAATACCAACAGCAACTCATACTTTAGAAGACGTAGAAGAAACTTTAACTGCTTTTGAAGCGATTAGAGAGCGTTTAGAAAACGGAACTTACAAACGTATGTCTGCAGCTCTAATGGCTGCAATGGGAGAATAATCACTCAATAAAACCCATAAAAAAAAACCGGATTCATTTTGAATCCGGTTTTTTTATGACTAATCTAAAAAACATTTAAGTACTTTATTTTTATTAACGTATTCTTTCAATATTAAAGCAAGTCCTTGTATTGTTATTTAATACACTAGTACCAGCACCAGTTCCAGTGGTTATAACTTCTATATGTACTATATCTGTGGCAGATAATTGAGCGATTGCAGAAATTTGCCTCGTAATTCTTCCGCTACCACTATGATTTTGTTCAACCCTTTGATAGATAGAACCATTGATATAAATTACAAGAGTATATGTTGTGGTATTAGTTTGTGCATCTGTACTAAATTGTGCACTAAAATTATAAAACCCGTCAGATCCAGCTACAAATTGATTGTTTACAGTGTCAAATTCACTATTTAAATCAAAATCTGTTGTGTCGAATAATAATTTTTGAGAACCAGAAACTAAAGTTTGAGCACTTGTCATTCTTGCTCTTACTAAAGATAGGGTTGAAGTGTTTGCATTTTGCCAACTTACAGCACCAGAGCCGTCTGTTACTAAAATTTGATTTGCAGTACCATCGGTTGTAGGAAACGCATAACCTGATGTTGCAGGGTTACCAATTTGAAATTCACTATTTGTTCTTAAAATATTGTTATCAAATTCTCCGTAGATTAATGCATTGTCAGCATCATTTGCAGTATTTTCTATATAAAGTTTATTACTTCCACTCTCATCATAACCAGCCTGATTTCCTATAAAAACATTTCCAACCTTATCTTCTAATGTACCAGTATTACCAGTCAAATCATAATCTCCAGCACCAGCATCATATCCTATATATACATTTCTTGAGGAATTTCGATCTGAATTTCCAGCACCGCTACCAACAAAGACATTAAAGTTATTGTCAATATCCACTGCGTTACCAAAATCTAGGACTCTTCCAGCATAATCTCCAATAGCTACATTTCCCTCTCCAAAAATATTTGATCTAAGTGTTTGATTTCCTAAACCAATATTATTTCTACCATCAGTATTATTTGATAATGAAAATGCTCCTACAGCAATGTTAGAGTCACCACTTATATTTGAGGTTAAAGCCAAGCCACCAATTGCCGTGTTATTTCTGCCAGAGATATTAGAACTTAATGTATTAACTCCTAAGGCAGTGTTTCTAAGCCCATCTGTGTTAGACATTCCTGAATTATAACCAATAAATGTATTTATATTATCTGTTAAATCATCATTAGCTCCAGCGCCTTCACCAATAAAAACTGATCTACCAGTATTTAGTGTAGAAATTGTACCATTAGTTTCAACTCTAACTTTTTCAATATCATTAGTTCTTATGGTTAAAGCTTGATTATCTGTAGTTCCTAAAAAATTTGTAGTACTGTTTGTACCAGTATTTCCATTTAAAAGCCAGCCTCTTGCAGCAGAATTTAACCGTCTCCAACTTATACCGTCGTTATAATATACACCTTGGCTAACGTTTCCAGAGGTTGTTGTATTATAAACAAACATACCCGCTACGTGTGCTGTTAATGGAGCTGCTGAGGTTGAATCGGTTAAAATTACTCTTGGAAGTAGTAACCCTTGGTCTGTTGTAGTTAAATCTAAAAGAGCATCTGGGTTTGGATTTGTAGTTCCAATCCCAACTTGTGCTAAAGAAATCGATGTAGTAAGTAAAAATAAAAATAAAATTGTTCTCATGGTCTAAATGGTTACTTAATTGTTTGTCTGAAAGTAAACATAGACCACTATAAACATGGTTTGTTAATTGTCAATAAAGGTTAATCTATTGTTTTTTAGGATAAACGGTATATTTTTTCAGATAAAGAACAGCTAATGATGTACAATTCTGATTCATTATGAATTAATGTTTGTATGAGGTTCTAGTTGTATTAGTACAAACTAATTCTTCCACTTTGTAAATTAGATTAAAACTATTTTTCTTTATTATTTTTTTTAATAGTTGCAATTTCCCTTTCAATTTCTTCAATCATTTTTTGTTGTTCTTGAACAGCTTTAACTAATGGTACAACAAATTCGGCATAAGTTAAAGCATATAGCGGATCATTTTCGGTTGGCGTTTTAACACCACTAAAATTATAATTAGAATCTTTTGCTGCAGCATCAACCTCTTGAGCAATAAATCCAGAAATTTTTATTTTTTCAATGTCGTATTTTGAATCATAATCTGGCGATTCATTTACTCCTAAAAGCTTATTTTGAGTACTAATATCTAAATTATATGTTACAGGTCTTAATTTCATTATGAAATCTAGACCAGCCACATTTTCCTTTATATTTTTTTTAATTCTTCGGTCTGAATAGGTTGTAAAATTAACTTGACCGCTAATTCTTGTAATTGATGTATTACCAAGATTAACTCTATTATCTCCACCTGCATCTGCATTATAACCAATAACAGTTGTGTTGTTGTGACTTCCATTATCATACGCTTGATTACCTATAGCGGTATTGAAACTTCCATTAGTATTATTCTGGAGTGCAGAACTACCGATAGCGACGTTATTTGTGCCGCCCCTATTTTCTCTACCAGCCCAATAACCAACACCAACATTATTTGTACCTGTTGTGGTATATCTAAAAGATTGATTACCAATTGCTACATTAAAATTATTAGAACTACCGTTTTCTAAAGTTAAGTCTCCTATTGCAATATTATCGTTACCAGTTGTATTATTTCTTAAACTATTTAATCCAAAAGATATATTTCTAGAACCCGAAACATTGTTTTCAAAAGCATTTGTTCCAATTGCAGTATTTAATTCCCCTGTTGTATTTGCATTACCAGCATTATTACCGATAAAAATATTTTCATTATTACTTAAATCATCATTTATTCCTGCACCATCACCAATAAAAATTGAATTTCCAGTATTTAGTGTAGCAATTGTACCATTGGTTTCTAATCTTAATTTAGGTATATTATTTACTCTAAAAGTTAGTGCCTGGTTATCTAGTGTGCCCAAAAAATCGTTAGAACTATTGGTTCCTGCATTACCATCTAAATTCCAACCAGTACCAGCAGCCACACTTGTAGCCACTCTTTGCCAAGCGGTACCATTATTATAATAAAAACCAGGAGAAACATCACCAATGCTAGCTAAATTATAGACTAGCATACCAGAAACATGTGCAGTTAAAGGAGCAGCACTAGTTGTATTTGATAAATTTAATCTTGGTAATAATAAACCTTTATCTGTTGTAGCTATTTCTAACGCAGCATTAATATTAGGGTTTGTGGTTCCAATACCAACTTGTGCTAAACTAAAAAAAGGGAGAATAATTAAAATATATATAATGTTTTTCATAATGCTATTTTTTATTTTTTAGTAATTGAAGTTCTTTCTTTATTTCTTTAAGTCTTTCTTGTTGTTCTTTTATTGTTTTTACTAAGGGTACAACAAATTGTGAATAGGTAACCATATATAATGCTTGATCTTTTTCAGGTTTTGACAAACCGTTAAAATTATAATGACTTTTTATTGCGGCAGCTTCAATTTCTTGAGCTATAAAACCTGAAAATTCAATGTTTTCAATATCATATTTAGAAGGGTAAATTGGACTTTCTTTTACTTTTAAATATTCATTTTGTTTATCAATATCAAAATTATAAGTTACTGGTCTTAGTTGAGTAATAAATTCTGTTCCAACAACATCTTCTTTAATGTTAGTCTTTATTCTTTTGTCTGAATAGGTTGTAAAATTTACTTGGCCACTAATTTGAACGATTGAAGTATTCCCTAAATGCAAAATATTGTCTGCATCTACTACAGTATTATAACCTATAGCATTAGCATTTCTGTAACTTCCATTAAAATATGCATTAGCTCCAACTGCTGTACTAAAATCTTCACTTGTAAAAGAAAACATGCTGTTATAACCAACACTAGTATTATCATTACCAGAGACATTTGTGTTTTGGGCAAAAACACCTAAAGAAAAATTTCTTGCACCATTTACAAGACTTCTTGAAGCATAATTTCCAACAGCCACATTTCTATCTGCGTTAGCATTTTCTAAAGATTTATAACCAACAGCAATACTATGGTCTCTACCTGTATTACTTTCCATAGCTCTGGCACCTATAACATTATTATTGGCACCACTAGTATTGCTTGAATATGTATTTGCACCAACCGCTGTACTTCTATCGCCAGCACCATTATTAATAGCTGTATTTGAGCCAATAAAAACGTTTACATTACCGTTTCCTGAAGATCCGACATTTTCTCCTATATGAACTGAATTTGGTCTAAAAACAGATAGTGTACCGTTTGTTTCTAAAGTATGATTTAGTCTATTGTCTGTTCTAAAGCTAAAGGCTTGATTATCTGTAGTACCAATAAAATTTGTATTTGCATTAGTACCTGTATTACCTGTAATAAACCAGTCGCCACCAACTGAATTTAAAATTCTTTGCCAAGTAGAACCATTGTTGTAATAAAAACCAGGACTAACATCATTAATTGTAGTTGTATTATAAACTATAATTCCTTCTACATGAGCATTCATTGGTGCAAAAGATGTTGTAGAAGACAAACTTAGACTATTTATAAGTAAACCACTATCTAAAGATTCTATATCTAGCATGGCATTTGCATTTGGTGTTATCGTGCCAATACCTACTTGAGCAAACGAAATCGATGTAGTTACATAAAAAAAGATTAAAATAATTTGTTTTAGCATACTAATCAGATTAAAATATGCTTCAATATACTGTCTAAATAGGTTTTTTACCGTTTGATAATAGTCAGAAAAGGTTTTATAATTATCAATTACGCCAAGACGCGTTTTTTGTCGTTAAACTGCAATTAGTATCTAAGGATTTAAATTATTTAATTTTAGTGTAATGATTTTCTTAACGTTTCCCTTGTTATATAAACTTTAGGATCAAAATGTTTCCATATTTTCTTTATGGCTTCATTATCGGCTAATTCTGCAGTTCTGTAACACATTTGAATATCTTTTTCAGAAAAGGTGTTAAAATACTCGTTAAATATAACAGCGGTTACTCCTTTATTTTGATAATCTTTATGTACGCCAATTAAGTAAAACATAACATCTTTACTATTTTTCTTAGCTTTTAAAATTTTTAAAAACCCGAATGGAAACAATCTGCCTCTCATTTTTTGTAAAGCTTCTGCAAACCTTGGCATTACAATAGCAAATGCAATTAAATCATCGTTTTTATCGACAACAAATTTAATGTACTCAGGATTAATAAAGGATAGAAATTTTTTCTTGAAATATGCTTTCTGAATTTCTGTTATTTGCACAAAAGAGGACAAATCCTTATATGTTTCATTAAATAAATCAAACATTTTATCGGCATAGGGCATAACTTCTTCTGTTTTTGTAAACTTTAAAGCTTTAAGCTGATAGCGTTTTTTTATAAGGTCCTGAATTTTTAAAAATAAATTCGGATCTACATTAGAAAATGGAAATTTATTTTCTTCGTACTTTTTTTCGGTAATAAAACCATAAGATTTATAATGTTTAATATAATATTCGTGATTATACCAAGCGACCATATTTCCTACTTGATTAAAGCCAGAAGTCATAACACCTACTTTATCTAAATTTGAAAAACCAACAGGGCCTTCCATAAACTCTAGATTATTTTGAGCTCCAATTTTATATACTTCGTTTAAAAGTGCTTTAGAAACTTCTTCATTATCTATAAAATCAAACCAACCAAAACGCATTTTATTAACCTTTTGGTCATTAACTTCTAGCCAATTTATAATGGCGGCAATACGCCCAACCGGTTTTTTATTGATGTATGCAATAAATAAAGTGGCTTCTGCATTTTTAAAAATAGGGTTTTCATTAACATCAAAAGTTTTCATCTCCTGAGAAATAATTGGAGGCACCCAGTATTTAGAGTTTTTATATATTCCGAAAGGAACTTTTACAAATGTTTTTAATAAAGCCTTATTAGTAACTTTTTGAATTTGAATCATTGTGTGGCTTAATTTTTATTCGAAATCTATTAGTTTAGTTTCTTTTTTACGGGTTGGCTCTCCTTCACCTTTCTCTTTGTCTTTTTTGCTTTTTCTGCCGCGCTTTTTATTTTCTTTACGCTCATATTCATCAATAACATCTGTACCATTATCCTTTTGTTCTGGGTCGACATGCATATCTAATCGGTAAGAAACACCTAAATTCATGTTAAACACAGAAGGTGTGTCTTTTGTATTAAAAGTAATTCCGGCATCCAACTGAAAATCTTTACTCCATAAGTAAGCGCCACCAACTCTAAATAGATTATCGGCATAAAAGTCACTATAAATCCCTTGAGCTTCACCAAATCCAACCCATTTTTCGTTTATAGCTTTTGTAAAGGTGATAATGTATTGAAAATCTGAAAAATCTGTTCCAATGCGGTCTTTGGTTAAATTAATAACCATAACCCAACCACTCGCAAAATTATTTTGAGACATTATCGTTACTTTAGGGCTAAATCCTTCTATACCTGGAGCTACATAAGGGTTATCTTTAGTATCAAAATTAGCTCCTACATATACCGCAACTGCAGGAATTAAAGAACTCCATTTAAAACGTTTGTTTGCATGATAGCTAAATAAATTTGGCTTTTCCTCTTCCTTATTCTTATACGGGTCATAAACCAAGTACTTGGCACCTAACACTAAATTTTTAAAGTTTGATCGTTTAGTTTCGAACGGAATCGTACTTCTGTTGTCTGTAAAATTTGCGCTTTGGTAGATGCCTTCAATATTTAGTTCTAGCTCTTCAAACAATAAACCATATCTAGCAGCAAAATCAACTCCAAAGCCCGATAGTTCAGATTCTAATAAGGCATGTTTTTCTTTAACATAGTAAGGTCCTGCTTCTACTTGAGCAACATTTTTACCTACTGCCCAAGCACTACGTGAGACTCCAGGACGATTTGAATTAATTAAATCGGTGTATTGAGCTTGTACGGTAAATGAAAATAGGAGTAATATGAAAAATAGTTTTTGGGTAGTTGTCATAACACAATGGTTTAAATTCAAATATAATATATTATATATTTTTTAAGGCTTTAGATACCAAATAAAATATCGATAATTGTATTTTTGTCTAAAATTAGATTTATGATACAGGAAGCATCACTAACTGGCTTTTTTAAAATTATTTTATATATCGCTTTATTTTATTATTTATTTAAAATATTAAGCCGCATTTTCGCACCAATTTTATTAAAAACATTAATAAAAAAAGCAGAAACTAAATTTGGTCAAAACCAACAGCAGCAAACAGAGCATAAAAAAGAAGGAGAAATAACCATAGATAAAATGCCACAACAAAAATCTTCAAACAAAGACGTTGGGGAATATGTGGATTATGAAGAAATTGATTAAGCAGTTAATATAATAAAAAATAGCTGTATTTTGGAGCTTTACTACTAATACGATATGAGTCTAAATTTTAAAAAAATCTTACCACATATATTAATTGTTATAGGATTTGTTCTTGCAGCATTACTTTACTTTAGTCCTGTTTTAAAAGGTAAAGAAATTTATCAGAGTGATATTGTGCACTACATTGGTATGGCACAACAACAAAAGGAATTTAAAACATCTTCTGGTGAAGAGACATATTGGACTAATAGTGCTTTTGGAGGTATGCCTACCTATCAATTAGGCGCAAAATACCCTCACAATTATATTAAATCTTTAGACTTAACTTTACGTTTTCTTCCAAGACCTGCAGATTATTTATTCCTATATTTTATTGGTTTTTATATCTTATTACTCAGCTTAAAATTAGATTTCAAAATGGCAGCGTTAGGAGCTCTAGCGTTTGGCTTTTCTACCTATTTAATCATAATTATTGGAGTAGGTCATAATAGTAAAGCGCATGCTATAGCTTATATGCCTTTAGTTCTGGCAGGAATAATTTATACTTTTAGGCGTAAATACATTTTAGGATTTTTATTAACTACGATAGCATTGGGTTTAGAACTAGTAGCTAATCATTTCCAAATGACCTATTACTTAATGCTATTAATTTTAGTTTTAGGTATCGTCTATTTAATAGACGCCTACAAGAAAAAACTTTTACCGCATTATTTCAAATCTGTAGGAATTTTATGTGTTGCTCTTGTTTTAGCAATAGGTCTTAATGCGACTAATTTCATGGCGACTCAAGAATACGTTAAAGAAAGTACTCGTGGTAAAAGTGAGCTGACCATAAATCCAGATGGTTCTAAAAAAGAGATTACGACAGGTCTATCTAAGGAATATATTACTGAATATAGTTATGGGCTTTTAGAATCATTCAACCTCTTTATACCGAGGTTTTTAGGTGGTGGAAGTGGAGAAGATGTTGGTAAGGATTCTGAAACCTATAAATTTTATCAAACTTTAGGAGCTTCTCCAGTAGAAGCTAAAAAAGAAGTGGAGAATACCCCAACGTATTGGGGCGATCAAACTATAGTTGAAGCACCTGCTTATATTGGAGCGGTAATTTTATTTCTGTTTGTTTTAGCTTTATTTTTGGTTAAAGGAAGATTAAAGTGGTGGCTTTTGGCTGGTAGTATTCTTTCTTTATTGCTTTCTTATGGAAAAAACTTAGAGTTTCTTACAAACTTTTTTATTGACTATGTGCCATTCTATAATAAGTTTAGAGCCGTAAGTTCCATACAAGTCATTTTAGAACTATGTATTCCTGTTTTAGCTGTTTTTGGATTACATAAATTAATAACAGATTTTGGCAAACCAGAACAAAAACAAAAAGCATTAGTATATAGTTTGTCTATAACGGGTGGTTTATGTGTGTTGTTTCTAGTGTTTAGTGGTAGCTTGTTTGATTTTGTTGGAGCGAATGATGGTTATTACAGAAATGCCTATGGAGAATATGGACAGGCATTTGTAGACGCGCTAAGAGCAGACAGAAAAACATTTTTTGTTAATGATACATTTAGAACATTAATTTTAATACTTATCTCTTCTGCGGTTATTTTTGGGTTTCTTAAACAAAAAATTTCAGAAAACATTCTAATTATTGCTTTTGCTTGTTTAATTGTATTCGATTTAGTTGGTGTAGATCGACGTTATGTTAATAATGATAGTTTTGTGAGTTCTAGAGCCATGACTAAACCTTATCAGGCAAATAAAGCAGATTTGGCTATTTTAAAGGATGAAGAATCATTTCGTGTACTAGATGTAGAGTCCAGATTACCTGCTAAGTCGGCTTATTTTCACAACTCCTTAAATGGTTATCACGCCGCAAAATTAAGCAGGTTTGATGATGTTTATAGTTTTTATATTTCAAAAAACAATCCTAATATTTTAAATTTATTTAATGTAAAATATGTAATTGCTTCAGATGAAGAACAAGGTGCTTATCCTTTTGTAAATCCAGACGCCAATGGAAATGCGTGGTTTGTAAAACGTGTAAAGACTTTAGCAAATGCAAATGAAGAACTTTTAGCTTTAGAACAATTAGAATCTAAAGAACTTGCTGTAACTACAGATAAACATTTAAAATCTGAAAATTTCCTAGTAGACTCTACAGCAACCATCACTTTAAAAACAGTTCAGCCAAATAAATTAGAATATACTTCAAATAATAAAAATGAAGGTTTTGCGGTTTTTTCTGAAATGTATTATAGTAAAGGATGGAAAGCTACTATTAATGGAAAAGAGCAGCCTATTTACAGGGTAGATTACACTTTAAGAGGCTTAAAAATACCTGCAGGAAACCATACTATACTATTTACTTTTGAACCAGAAGTGGTTAAGACCGGAAGCACAATTGCTTTAATAAGTTCCATTTTGGTGGGATTATTATTAATTTTAGGCGTGTTTTTTATATACCGTAAAAAGAATGCCTAAAAAGGTTTTAATTATCACATATTACTGGCCACCTGCAGGTGGACCAGGCGTACAGCGTTGGTTAAAATTTGTAAAGTATTTACCAGAATATGATATTGAACCTATAGTATTCTGTCCGGAAAATGCTAATTATCCGTTACTGGATAAGTCTTTAGAAGAAGATGTTTCAAAAGAAACAACCATTTTAAAATTACCAATAAACGAACCTTATAAATTTGCTAAGTTATTTTCATCTAAAACGAAAACTATAAGTAAAGGCATTATTTCTTCTAAGGAAAATCAGTCGTTTATTGAAAAAATCTTGTTATTTATAAGAGGGAATTTTTTTATACCCGATGCCAGAAAAAACTGGGTAAAACCATCGGTTAATTTTCTTAAAAATTATATCAAGCAAGAACAAATTGATACTATTATCACAACTGGACCACCACATAGTTTACATTTAATTGGTTTAGAACTTGAGGAAGCACTAGCTGTAAAATGGATTGCCGATTTTAGAGATCCGTGGACTACTATAGGTTATCATAAAAAATTAAAGCTCACTAAAAAAGCTTCAAAAAAACATAAAGAACTTGAGAAAACAGTTTTAAACACTGCAGATTCTATTGTAGTCACCAGTTATAATACCAAAAGAGAATTTTCACAAATAACACAACAACCCATTAAAGTTATTACAAATGGTTATGATGTTGAGCACGTAGAGAATTCTGTATTAGATCAAAAATTTTCAATAGCGCATATTGGGTCTTTACTTTCTGAAAGAAATCCGCAAATTTTATGGCAGGTTTTAAGTGAGCTTGTTTCTGAAAATCCATCGTTTAAAACTCATTTTGAACTTAAGCTCATTGGCGCAGTAGGATCAGATATTTTAAAAGCAATTAAAGCAAATAATTTAGAAACCTATACCAACTGTTTAGGCTATGTAAGTCATAAAGAAGCTATTCTTCATCAGCAAAAATCGCAAGTATTGTTACTTATTGAAATAGATTCAGAAGATACTAAAGCCATAATTCCAGGAAAATTATTTGAATATTTTAATGCCAAACGCCCAATACTAGCTATTGGACCCGATGGAAGTGATGTAGAAGGATTAATTCATCAAACCCAAACTGGGTTTTATTATTTATACAATGAAAAAGAAGCTTTAAAGCAGCGTATTTTAAATTGTTTTGAATTATTTTTAAACGGTGAATTAAATGTTACCTCTAATGCTATTTCTGGGTTTAGCCGTAAAGCACTAACTAAAGAGTTAGCCGATATTATTTAAACATAATCTATGGGAATTGTTATTAAACAATCTATACATAATACCTTAATTACTTATTTGGGGTTTTTAGTTGGTGCAGTTAATATCTTATTTTTATATACAAATTTCTTATCCGAAACCTATTTTGGTTTGGTGTCTTATATTTTATCTACAGCCAATATTTTAATGCCTCTTATGGCATTTGGTGTTCATAATACTATAGTAAAATTTTTCACAAAGTATAAAACCAGAGTCCAGCAGCAGCGTTTTTTGGGCTTTAGTTTATTGTTGCCATTAATTGTAGTGATTCCTTTTGGATTAATTGGTCAATTGGCTTACGAAAGTATTTCGACTTGGTTATCTAAAGAAAACGCGATTATAAAAGATTATGTGTGGTTAATTTACTTAACGGCTATTGCATTTGCTTATTTTGAAATTTTTTATGCCTGGAGCAAAGTTCATTTGCACTCTGTATTTGGTAATTTTATAAAAGAAGTGTTTCATAGAGTTGCCATAATGCTCTTGCTATTTGTGCTTCACTTTAATTATATCACTATAGACCAGTTTATCTATACTACGGTCTTAATTTATTTTTTGCGTCTAATCATTATGGCGTTTTATGCGTTTAGTTTGAAAAAACCATCTTTTCAAATTAAAAGTTTGACCGATAAATTTACCATGGTGAAGTATTCAGGATTAATAATTATTGCAGGTTCTGTAGCTTTAATTATTCTTGAACTTGATAAATTCATGATTGGGCAATTAGTACCTTCATTAAGCAATGTTGCTTATTATAGCGTTGCAATTTTTATAGCTACAGTAATAGATGTGCCATTAAGGTCCATGCAGCAAATTACAAATTCCTTAACTGCTCAATACTTAAATGATAAAAACAAAAAGGAGCTGGATTTGTTATATAAAAAGTCGTCCATTACTTTATTAATTGTTAGTGGATTAATCTTTCTTTTAATATTAATAAATATAAAATCACTTTATGCAATTATGCCTAATAATTATTCTGAAGGGCTTTTTGTTGTTTTTATTATTAGTGTAGCAAAACTGTTTAATAGTGTTTTAGGAAATAATAATTCTATATTATTTTATAGTGATTATTACAGAATGGTTTTATTTTTCGGGGTTATTATTGCTATTTGTACCGTAGTCATGAATTTGGTTTTTATTCCCGCTTTTGGACTAGAAGGTGCTGCTTTAGCAAGCTGCATTACTATTTTTATTTACAATAGTATTAAATTGTGGTTTGTCTGGTTAAAATTTAAAATCTCACCGTTTACAAAACAAACAGGGCAAACTATAAGTGTTATTGTTTTACTTCTAGTCGCTTTTTATTTCTGGGATGTAATGGAATATCCATTTTTAAGTATTGTGATTAAAACGGCACTTTGTAGTTTGTTTTACGCTTATTTGGTATTTAAATTTAAACTCTCTACCGATATATATTTTATCATGAACCAATGGTTGTTAAAAATAAAAAGTCCTTTAAATAGAGGTTAAACTATTTAAAAGACTTTTTGAACTAAATTAACAAACTAAATATTATCCTTTTTTATTTCTTGATCCTGAACTTCTACTTGAAGATCTTGTATTTGTAGATCTGCTTTGTGTTCTTGTAGATCTTGATTTCACCGATGTATTTCTTGAAGGTGAACTTATAGTTTTAGAATTTCTACTTGTTCTAGATTGACTATTACTAACTCTTGGAGTACTTGTTCTCGTAGAACTTTTTCTTGGAGAAGATACTCTTGAACTTGTGTTTCCTCTTTTAATAGTAGAAGAATTTGATGTTCGTGTTCTTGAGCCTGAACGATTCCCGTTGTTAGATGTATTGTTTCCAATAGTCGATCTAGTACGTGTTCGGGTCGTTGTATTATTTGTAGAAGTTGATGCTCTTGAATTTCTCGTTGCATTCGATGTTCTAGGAGTTCTAGAAGTTGCGTTTGAACGTGTTCTGGTTGAGTTATTAGTTGCCACAGAGTTTCTTCTATAGTTAGAGTAGTCGGCTCTTTTTAAACCTCTACCATTAGTTGCTAAACTTCTGTTTCTAGAAATTGTATGTCCGCGTCTCGTTGCAACTGCAGTGGTTCTTCTGTAGTTATTAGCAAAAGGTCTATGATAAGCATATCTTACTGGAACATAGTTTACACGATAAGGTCTGTTGTAAACCACACAATAATTTCTAGGTGGAATTCTGTAATATCTATGCCAAGGTCTATGGATATAAACTCTATTATAAACATTAATAAATCCTGTACAGTGAGAGAACACATTGTAATTGTTATAATGTATATATAAACCTCCAACATTGCGAATAAAACCTCTGTTGTTATAATTAATAAAAATTGATCCAATCTGATTTACTCGACCATAATAATCATAAAAAACAGGCGTGTTTTCTATTTGAATTATAGCTCCAAATTCATCATACTGTACATATGGATTATAATCGTAACCAGAATTAAAACTAAAGCTTCCTGCATTAGTATTAACCGAAATTGAAATATTTGGATTCTGATTAGGAATTACAAAATCAAATTGTCCATCTGGAAAAACTGAAAATTCAATATTATTTTCTACAAATATGAAAGAATTTCCATAGCCTAAACCATATGATGTATTTATAGCTGAAGTTTCCGCAGGCGTTGTAGCGTTTACATTTACTAATCCAATTAGTAAACCTGTAAGTAACATGATTAATTTTTTCATAAGTGTAAAATTTAAGTTAAACTATTTATCTATTTTCAATCATCGTGCCAAAATTAAAATTTTAAGTTAACCTATTGATTATCAAAAAGTAAAAGCCCAAGTGTAATGACTTGAGCTTTTGGTTTATTTAAGATTTAAGGCGTTTAAGCTTCTTAACCTTTTTAGTTTTATTTCCTTTTTTATAATAATAGTAATCATCATTAGGATTGTTTCCATTATTGTAAGGTTGTGAAAAATGATTTACGCCACAATTAATTGTACTACAAACTCCGCAATGTCTATTATATCTGTTTACGAAACCAGAGGTATGCGAGATTTGTTGCGTATTTCTATGATAATGAATACGTAAGCCACCAATTTGAGAAACTAAACCAAATCTGTTATATCTTAAATATACAGAGCCAACTCTTTTTAATTGACCGTAATAGTTGTAATTTAAAAATACATTTCCTATTCGTCTTACTCGGCCCTCACTATCATGTGTAATAATAACACCACTAGAAAAGTTGTTTCCTTGTATATAATTTACCCTAGGTGCTCCGTAAGTTACATTAGTGTTAAACGATACTCTAGTTGCTGAGTTGCGTCTATAGTATACATCTCCAGGAGTCGTATTCAATTCGGTATTAAAATCAAAACTTCCGTCTGGAAATACTAAAAATTCTACACCACGCTCTATAAAAGAGATAGGTTGATCAAAATAAAAATTAGATCTTAAATCTTCACCTTGCGATGCAGATTTTTGTTCTGCTGCAACAGGTGCTATTCCAAATAACAAACCTGTTAATAAAAGTACTATTGTTTTCATAGTAAAGGGTTTTAGATTTTGCCTACTGTTAAGCGTTTCGGCTATCGCTATTTAATAGGTTAAATTCAATTCGCGTGCCAAAAAAAGAAAGATTCTATAATTTATAAATAAAACACCTAAATTTATAGCGGTAAAACTGCTAACAAATTATGGCTTATCATTCTTGTAAAAATTGCAATCAACCTTTTGGTACATCATACAAATTTTGTCCTAATTGTGGCCAAATACAGGAAGATACATTAACTTTAAAAGAATTATTTAATAATACCATTCAAAATTATTTAGCTTTTGATGCTCGTTTTTTTAAAAGTTTTATTCCACTTATTACAAAACCAGGTTTTTTGCCATCAGAATTTGTTAAAGGTAAACGATTAACTTATTTACATCCAGCACAATTATACTTATTTAGCACTTTATTATTTTTCTTTTTATTTTCTTTCCAAGTAAAAAAAAGTGCAGATTATTTAGACTCTAGCTTATCTGAAATATTTCAAGAAAATAAAAAAGCACAATCAATTGAGGCTATAGAAAAGCAAAGAATTGAAGATTCTTTACATAAGGTACAGGTAAAGCAAACATTAAATAATTCTAAGGCGCTTTTGGGACTTTCCGAGAAAGAAATTGATTCTATTGCTAACAAATCGGAAAAAAACAATGAAAATGTTAATCATTTAAACTTTGATGAAAAAAAAGTAGATTCTTTAATAGCTATAAATGCTGATGAATCTATAATTTTAAGAGAAATGGGGCTGAAAAAAGACGCAGGTTTTTTTGGTAAATTACTCTATAAACAAACACTTAAATTTTATAAAAATCCAAAAGCAGGCTCTATTTACAAACGGTTTATGGATAGCATTCCAATAACATTATTTTTTCTTTTACCTATTTTCGCATTATTGTTAAGACTGTTTTATTTCAAACGTAAAATTTATGCCAATCATTTGGTATTTAGCTTTTACTATTTTGCTTTTATCTTTTTCGTGTTTTCTGGAATTATGACCACAAATTACATTTATGATATTCCAGACTACTTAGATGTTTTGGCTATACTTTCTTGCTTTGTATATTTGGTTATTGCTGTGAAAAACTATTATAAAAAGCAATGGATAGGAACCTTATTAAAAACTTCTTTATTAACTCTAACTTATTTCACCTTTGTAATACCTTTTGCAACAATAATTACACTTTTAATATCTTTTTTATATTTTTAGTATCACTAAATTTATTTTTTTTAATTTAAATCTCTTAAATATTCATCAATTGATTTGTTCTTTGGGATATTTAATTTTTTCCTAATGGTAAATCTATAATTGTTAACAGATTGTATGCTTATTCCCATTTGATTTGAAATTGTTTTAGAACTCATTTTTAGTAAAGCATAAGTAGCGACCTTAATTTCTTTAGGAGTAAGGTTGGGGTATTTTTCTTTTAATTTTGAAATAAAAGACTGTTCTGTATTCTTTATATTACTGTTATATATAATTTTTTCTCTATTTATATCTAGATTTTCTTCAGCGTAGAATTGTAAATTTTGTAATTGAGATTTTACTTCAGTATTATCAGACTGAGCTTTAATTTTTTTTATTTCATTCGTAAAATACTCCAGCATTCTATTTCTTTCACTTATATGAATAGCATATTCTGTAATCTCAGTGTTTTTTACTGCCATTTCACTACTTAATTTCTCTTCTTTTAAAGTAATAACTTTTTTTTCAGCAATAAGAGCGAACTCTTTAGCTTTATTTAATTTGCGCTGTCTGTAAATAAATGTTACTAGACCGCAAGCGAGTAAAAAAAGCAAGGTGTTTCTATAATTACTTGCTTTTTTTGCTTCGTTAAGTAAATTAAGTTCTTGTTCTTTAGTTTTTAAATCTTGTTGATATTCTGATATGTCAAATTGTAATTTTAAACGTTCTATCTTCTGTTTATTTTGACTGTTCCTTATACTATCTTTAAATTGAGTATAGTTTTTATATGCCTTATAGGCATTATTAACATCTCCAATTTTATCATAAAAATTGGCTAACAGCAGTTTGTTCTTTTCTGCAATTTCTATATCATCAATATGTTTTATACTATTGGCTTGTTTTAAATAATCAATAGCTTTATAATGGTCTCCTTTAAAACCTTCAATCTTAGCCTTAATATTTAATATTGAAGGCTTAGTACTAGAATTGTTAATTTCATTAAAGAGATTTTCAGATTTAAGTATATAATCTTCAGCTCCTGAAATATTACCAAGTTCAGCAATAACTTCCGAATAATACATATATATTGAAGCCATCATATATGTGTTTGATATTTTATTGAAAATGCTTATCCCATTTTCGAAAGTAACCTTTGCTTCCCTAAAGTTTTTTAAATTTTTTTGTAAGTAGCCTATATTATGGTAGCAAACAACCTGAGCTAAATATCTATTATTTTTCTTAGTTTCGGTTAGTGCCTTTTCTAGCGACTCTAATGCTTTTTCATAATCTCCACTATTGTTGTAAACGGCAGATAAACCATTATAAATGTCAAATTTATATTCCTCAAGATTTAATGTGGTAGAAAGTTTGTAGGCTTCATTATAATAATTTAATGCGGCCTCTAAGTTGTTAATCTGTCCATGAACAGCAGCTAAGCCTAGTAGTCCAGAAATTTTATCTTTATTTTTTAAGTAGGGTAGCGCTTCTGTAAAATTTTGTAATGCACTTTTATTATTATCTTGAATTTGATATATATTACCTAGAATGAGTTGTGTATTCGCGACGTCCTCAACTAAATTATTATTTCGATAAATTTTTATTGCTTTTAAAGCAAATTTTTCTGTATTAATATAGTCTGAATTTAAATAATATGTTTTTGCTTTTAATGTATAATATTTAGCATGAACTAAACTGTCATTATTTTTATCTGCAATATATTTTAATTTTTCAGCATAAAAGAATGTGCTGTCACTTAAATTTCGATTCTGGTAATAGTTAATTATCTCTGTAATTAATTTAACTCTTTCACTAGAATTTGAAGTTTTTTTTAGCTTAAGCTTTATGTTTCTTAAATCTATTTGTCCATTAACACTCAAACAAATGATGAATATAAAGCTAAATGAAATATAATATTTTGACATAAAAATTGAATAGAAAATAATTTGCTGTTGCTAATATACACTAATATAATGTTACTATAGTAGTATTATAGTAGTATCTTAAATTGACAATTTTGACTTGTAGGATTAAGTTTGTTTCAATTAATACCATTATATTATGAAATATCTTTTTTCAAGTTTTTTAATACTACTTACAACCACATTAATTGCTCAAGTAGGTATTGGAACAGTTAATCCAAATGCAACAATAGATATCGTTGCATCTAATCAAGCAACTCCAACAAATAATGATGGTATTTTAATACCTAGAATAGATGTTTTTCCATCTACTAATCCAACACTTGCACAAGACTCCATGATTGTTTATTTAACCACAACAGATGGTACAGATGCTCCTGGGTTTTATTATTGGAATAATGCCACTACATCATGGTTACCATTTGGAGGTGCTTCAACAACAGGTTGGGATTTAACAGGTAATGCAGGTACTGTAAATGGAACTAATTTTTTAGGAACAACAGATAATCAAAATTTAGATATTAGAACAAATAATATTGTTAGAGCAAGATTTACAAGCCAAGGACAATTAGAGTTTTTGAATAATGGAAGCTCGGTTTTTATTGGTGAAGGAGCTGGTGCAGCAGACGATTTGACAACCAATAGAAATGTTTTTATTGGTTATGAAGCAGGTAATGATGTTACTTCTGGATTTAATAATATTGCTTTAGGGCTTGGATCATTTGATAGAGCTACTACTGGTAGTAGAAATATAGCAATTGGTGTAGGTTCTTTGGATGCAGATTTAGATCCTGAAAGTACTGTTGCTATAGGAAGTGGTACTTTGGGTGGTGCTAGTGGGAATGTAACAAATACTGTTGCAATTGGAGCTAGCGCGTTATCTAATTCTACAGACGCTGTAGATAATTTAGCTTTAGGTTATAGAGCAGGAGCAAATGTAGATGGACCAGATAATGTTTTTTTAGGGGCTAATGCTGATTGGTTAAATGCTAATTCTGGAGCAACACAAAATGTAATTATAGGTTCTGGAGCTGGACAAGCAGGTTCTGGTGGAGGAATTGCGTATAATGGTCGAATTTTAATAGGTTATCAAGCAGGAAGAGATAATGGAATAAATAATTCTTTATTTATTGAAAACTCTTCTAGTGTAACGCCATTATTATATGGTGAGTTTGATAATAATATTTTAAGAATTGGTGGACAATTACAAATTGGGTCTAGTGATGATACTACTGCAGGTGTAGTATACGGTTTTCCTACAGTAGATGGTACATCTGGACAGGCATTAGTAACGGATGGTTTAGGTAATGTAACTTGGCAAACTATAGCAGGTGGAGGATTAGATACACAAGATTTATCTATTAATAATGTAACAGCCGATTTATCTTTAGTTGATGGAGGAACGGTTGAAATAAAAACTATTGCAGATTCTGATGATGATACAAAAATTCAAACAGAAGAAGGAATAGACGACGACACGATACGATTTGACATTGCTGGAACGGAACATTTTACTATGTTAACAAATGGTAAATTAGAAGTTTTAAATACTGGAAACTCTATCTATATTGGAGATAATGCAGGGCAAGCAGATTTAAACACAGCAGATAAAGAAAATGTAATGATTGGGACTAATGCAGGACAAAATATAACCACAAGTGCAACTTCCGCTTTTCATGGGCGTTACAATGTTGGTATAGGATTTAATGCATTGCAAGACCAAACTAGAGGTCATAGAAATACCGCTGTAGGTCATGGAGCTGCTGAAAGTTTAACTACAGGTACTTTTAATACGGCTATTGGTCACGATGCTTTAAAAAATGCAACTTTTGTAGAATATAATACTATCATGGGAAATGATGCTGCTGAAAACATCAATGGAAATGGCAATACAGCAATAGGTTATAGAGCATTAATGGGATTTAGTGGAGGAACTGGTGCAAACAATACTGCTATGGGAGATGGCGTTGGTTCAAGAATTAGAAATGGTTCAAATAACGTTTGGATAGGTCAAGATACCGAAGAGTTTAATGAGAACGGAAATAATAACACCATTATAGGTACTGATGCAGGTGCATCTATAGGTTCTTCTAGATCTTTAAGTGGTCGTGTGTTAATTGGTTATAATGCGGGTAGAAGTACAGGTGGAGTTGATAATACATTGTATATTGAAAACTCAAATAGTACGGCTCCATTAATTGGTGGAGATTTTGCTAATGATAGACTTGCTGTAAATGTAGATATGAGTATTTTGGGGACAGGTAACTATACAAGAGCTTTAAATGTTGAAGGTTCTGTGTTTGCAAGTGGCGATTTTATTACAACAACAGCGACATATCCAGACTATGTGTTTGATAACTACTTTAATAATTTTTCATCAATTAATAAAACGTATAGTTTTACTCCTTTGGACAAAGCAATTGAGTTTGTTAAAGATAATGGGCATTTACCAAACGTAAAATCTTATGAGGAAATTAAGAGTAATAATATGAATATTGATTTAGGATCTACTTCAGTAAAAAATCTTGAAAAAATTGAAGAAAACTTTATTTATATTATGGAATTAAAAGAAGAGTTAGACGAACTTAAGAATGAAAATATACAATTAAGAGAGAAATTAGAACAACTTATAAAATATATTGAGTCAAAATAATTTCTGTATAAAAATTTAGACCATTTAAAAAATACATAGTAAATTGTCTATATTGCATATTAATTTTAGAATTTGATACCTAAAACATATATGAATTGCTAATAGGCAATTTACTATTCGAATCAATGAACTATTTGTTTTTTTTTACTGCCTTAGTTTTAATTGTTATTGTAATAATATGTCATATGTTATTTACAGTAAAAAAAATTAGGATTAAAAGGCAAACAGGTAAAGACATTAGGCAAAAAAACAGCTATTATAAGTTTGTAAGCTTTATGTTTTTAAAAAATTTACCTAGATAACTAGATTTTATCTTTTAAGTATGTTGCTGTAACCGAATTTTTATTCTGTACAATCTCCTCTGGTGTCCCACATGCGACTAAATGTCCTCCATTTTTTCCACCTTCAGGACCCAAATCAATAATATAATCTGCACACTTTATAAGATCTAAATTATGCTCTACAACAATAATAGAGTGACCGTTGTCTATTAATGCATTAAATGATTTTAGTAGTTTTTGAATATCATGAAAATGCAAACCTGTAGTAGGCTCATCAAAAATAAATAAGGTTTGATTTTTTTGACTTCCTTTACCTAAAAAAGTGGCTAGTTTTATACGTTGTGCTTCTCCACCAGATAGGGTAGAAGAGCTTTGTCCCAGAGTTACATAACCCAATCCTACATCTTGTAAAGGTTGTAATTTGCGTTCTATTTTACTTTGATTATTTGTTTTGAAAAACGAAATAGCATCATCAATGGTAAGGTTTAAAATATCGTCTATATTCTTATCTGCAAATGTAACTTCTAATACTTCTTTTTTAAATCGTTTCCCTTTACACGTGTCGCACTCCAAGTGCACATCTGCCATAAATTGCATTTCTATGGTCACTTCACCTTCACCTTTACAAGTTTCACAACGTCCACCATCTACATTAAAACTAAAGTGTTTGGCTTGGTAGTTTCTTATATCACTTAACTTCTGTTTTGCATACAGCGCTCTAATGTCATCATAAGCCTTTACATAAGTTACAGGATTAGAGCGGGACGAGCGTCCAATAGGATTCTGGTCCACAAATTCAATATGTTCAATAGTAGAGTAATTACCTTTAAGCGCTGTAAATTGCCCGGGTTTATCTCCAAAACCTGTAAGTTCCTTTTGTAAAGCCGGATAAAGAATTTTTTTAACTAAGGTACTTTTTCCACTTCCTGAAACACCAGTTACCACAGTAAGCATATTTAATGGAAATGTAACATCTATATTTTTTAAATTATGTTCTCGTGCTCCAGTTACTTCTATAGAGTATTTAGACGTACGTCGTTTTTTTGGAACCTTAATTTTTAAAGTTTCATTTAAATATTGAGCAGTTAAAGAGTCTGATTTTAAAATATCCTTAAACGTTCCTGTAGCTACTACGTGTCCGCCAAGCGTTCCAGCTTCGGGACCAATATCTATAATCTCATCGGCTTGTTTCATGATATCCTCATCATGTTCAACCACAATTACCGTATTACCTAAATCTCTTAAGGCTTTTAAAACGTCTATAAGTTGTTCACTATCTTTTGGATGTAAGCCTATACTGGGTTCATCTAAAATATACATAGATCCAACCAAACTACTACCAAGTGATGTGGCAAGATTAATTCGCTGACTTTCGCCGCCAGAAAGCGTATTAGATTTTCGGTTTAAAGTTAAATAGGTTAAACCAACATTAGTTAAAAACTGTAAACGGTTTTTTATTTCAACCAGTAAACGTTCTGCAATCTTAGTATCATTTTCATTTAAAGTAATTGTATTAAAAAACGATTTTAATTCGTTAATAGGCATTTCTACCAAACTCGTAAGTGTGGCGTCAGCTACTTTAATATAATTAGTTTCTGGTCGTAAACGCTTACCATTACAAACTTTACATTTGGTTTTACCTCTGTAACGCGATAGCATTACACGGTTTTGAATTTTGTAAGCCTTAGCTTCAAGCTCTGCAAAAAAGCTATTCAAACCTTCAAAATGCTTATTCCCAGTCCAGATTAAATCTTTCTGTGCGTCGCTTAATTCAAAATAAGGTTTGTGTATAGGAAAATCGAAGTGATGTGAATTATTAACCAATTGGTCTCTATAATAACTCATACTTTCACCACGCCAAGGAAATATAGCATTCTCATAAACCGATAGTGCCGTATTTGGAATGACCAAATCTTCGTCTATGCCAATCACATCACCATAACCTTCACATTTAGGGCACGCTCCATAAGGATTATTAAAACTAAATAAGTGAACGTTAGGCTCTAAGAAAGTCATTCCATCCAGCTCAAACTTATTGCTAAAATGCGTTGTGGTTTCTGTATTTAGATTTTTAATGTAGCAATTTCCTTTACCTTCAAAAAAAGCGGTTTGAATAGCATCGGCTAAACGATTATAAAAATCTTCATCGTCTTTAGTGATAATTCTATCTACCACGACAAATAAATTTTCTGTGGTAGTAATATGATCTGTTTTGTCTATTCGTATGACTTCATCTTCAAATAAAACTCTGGCATAACCTTGTTGGTTAAGCGCATTTAATTTATCGGAAAGTTCACGTCCATCTTCTAAGTAAACAGGAGCTATAAGAAGAAGCTTTTCTCCTTCAGGTAATTTCTTTACGGCATTTAAAACATCTGTAACCGTATCTTTCTTTACTTCATTTCCAGAAATAGGAGAGTAGGTTTTGCCAATTCTTGCAAATAGCAACTTTAAATAATCATAAATTTCTGTAGTTGTACCTACGGTAGAACGCGGATTTGTAGAGTTCACTTTTTGCTCAATTGCAATTGCAGGCGCGATACCTTTAATATAATCTACTTTAGGTTTGTTTAGACGACCTAAAAATTGTCTTGCATAACTACTTAAGCTTTCTACGTAACGTCGTTGACCTTCCGCATACAAGGTATCAAAAGCTAAACTAGATTTTCCGGAACCCGACAGACCTGTAATGACCACTAATTTGTTTCTAGGGATTACAACATCTATATTTTTAAGATTGTGCAGTTTTGCACCTTTAATTATGATATTTTGTTTAGGGTTGACTTCGGAAAGTGGTAAGGTCTTCTTCATAGTTTAGCTCTATGAAACAAAGATAACATAACCTTACGGGCTAATAAAAAAAGTTATTGCACAATAAATTGTTAAAGTTTTAATTTTCTTTGGAACAATATTTGCTTATATAAATTAAATTCATTTATATTTGAAACCATTCTAAATAATAATTGCCTATAGCTTAGAGTATTACTTTTTAAAATTAATAACCCGAATCTAATTTTAGATGACTAAAAAGTAACACCTATGCAAAATTCTCAAACTTCCGACGCACTATTGGTTAGTAATTATATAAAAGGCGATGAGTACGCGCTGGAATTACTAATTAAAAAACACAAACAATCTATTTACGGATTTATTTTCTCTAAAGTGAGAGATCGAGACGTTACTGAAGATATTTTTCAAGATGCTTTTATTAAAGTGATTAAGACTTTAAAAAAAGGAAAGTATAATGAAGAAGGTAAGTTTTTACCTTGGGTAATGCGTATTTCACATAATCTTGTTATTGATTACTTTAGAAAAAATAACCGAATGCCAAAGTTTGATAACTCTGGAGACTTCAATATTTTTTCAGTAATAAGCGATGGTGCTCTTAATGCGGAAAAAGTGATTATTAAAGAGCAAGTACAAAAAGATGTAAGGCGTTTAATTGAAGAGTTGCCAGAAGACCAGAAAGAAGTTTTAATGATGCGTATGTATCAAGACATGAGTTTTAAGGAAATTTCTGAGCGTACTGGTGTGAGTATTAATACTGCTTTAGGTAGAATGCGTTATGCTTTAATTAATATGAGAAAGGTGATAGAAAAGCATAATATTATTTTAACCAATTAATATACTAAAGTAAAATAGTTGCCGTTATTTATTAAAACCAATAAAAATATAACATGGCAAAACTTTACTCTAAAAATCCTAAATCTGAAAAATTGAACCCAAAAGATGAAACCATTAGTTTTATTTTGAATTACTCTAAAGCATTAAAAGTTACAACTTACAAGAATATAACTTTTGAAGCTATTTTAAACTAAATTTAAAAACGTCCTGAAAATTCAGGACGTTTTTTTTCTACTTAGTTTACAAAAACTAAGTTCAATATTTAATTTTTTATATTCTTTCCAATTACTATAAAACTAAAAAATCCGTTAAAAAGTTAATTTTTATCGGTGAAATGCATAAATCTTTCTTAAATTTTTATGTTTTAGTTTGTAGCGCATATTTAATATGATACTTTTCGACTCTCAGAAATCAATTTTTAACCACAAAAAATTTAATTATGAAAAAAGTATCAGCAGTATTACTAACAGCTATTCTATTTACAGGCTGTGTTTCTAAAAAGAAATACGTTGCTTTAGAAACAGACAGAAATCAACTTAAGTCAGAATTACAGAAAACCACTGTAGAGCGTGATGAATTAGAAGCTAAATTTGAAGCAATTGAAGCTAGAATAGACACTTACAATGCAAAAATTAATGCCTTAAGAGAAGAGAGCAATTCTAAATTAACAACTTCGGATGGTGCTGTAATTTCAAAAGGCGCCAGAGAACAAATGCGTAAAACCATTTCTAAAATGGATCCCGCTGCAGTAAGTGGCGCAAAAACCTTAAAGGATTCTATGAATTTGGCTGTAGCTTACAACTTAAAACAAACTATGGCAGGAAGCACATTAAATGACGATGCTAATGGTGAAGTAGATATTAATATAAATGAAACGGTTGTAATGATTACTATTGCAGATAATTTATTATTTAGAACTGCTAGTTATAAAATGAGTAACAAAGCAGATGGAGTATTGCAAAAGATAGCCGATTTATTAAAATCTGAACCAAGTTTAGATGTTATGGTAGAAGGACATACCGATTCTAGAACTATACGTACGGCTTTTATTAAAGATAACTGGGATTTAAGTGTGTTACGTGCCACTTCTATAGTACGACGTTTACAAGATAAATTTGGAGTAGAGTCGGAGCGATTAATTGCTTCAGGTAGAAGTAGTTTCCAACCTCTAGTAGATAATGACACTAATGAAAACAGAGCAAAAAACAGACGTACACGTATTGTTATTATGCCAAATATTGATAAATTCTTCGCTTTAATGGAAGAGAAAAAATAATAAGTATTCAATTATAGAATAAAAAAACGTCTTGAAATTTTCAGGACGTTTTTTTTTTTTTTCGTTTAACGTCTTGCGGCTTGCAACAGCTGCGACGATTTATTACTAATGATTCCAAGTAAAAAACTTGGCTTTGAATTTTCGGAAAAAATTCGGAGAGAAACCCAAGCCTAGTAGTTGTTGCAAACTGCTGTTATAAAACGTTTATTTTTCACTCAATTTATAATTTGGCACTGTAATATTTTTTATAAAAATTAAACCATCATACATTTCTGAAATTTTTTTTGTAAACAAATTATTTTGTTTTGGATTGTAACCAGATGCTCCTAATAATAATTGTTTGTTTTTTCTTTTAAAGAAATTGGTGGTATCATTATTTGATGCATTTGAAATATCAATAAAGAAAATATCTTCTTTTACCTCATTAAGTGTTTCTGCGTAAGTATCAGGAAATGGTTCATTTATCTGATAAGTTTTCCATGTAGCTGGTTTATTTTTTTTGAAAATATAACCACCAAGTGTACCTTTGCCAAAATCAAATCCTACGCTGTAATAATCATCTTTATAAAATTCTTTTAGATGCCAGCCTAAATTATTAATGTTTCGATTTGAATAATTCGCAAATCCTTTATTATTTATATGTTCGTTGTGAGCCCAAATAAATGCTTTCCCATTTTTTGATTTATTTTCAGTTATCCATTTAATGTTTTCAAACATCTTCAAATCTCTGTCTTGACTATAATAGTTTTGTACATAATAAGTGTATTTTTTTAAATAATTTAAGGCTCTAATTGCCGTATTGAACTTAATATTGGCTTCATTTTTAACACCTTTTTGAAAATCTACTAAAATGTTTTCAATTTCATTTAGCTTTGGAGTTTGAATATTAGCCCAATCGTTTGATTTACCATATTCAACTTTTTTATTCACACACATATCTGTTACTAAAAGAAGTTCTTCACTTATAGGAATATTATAATTTTTAACTAAATCTCGAATCTCTTGATTAATACCTTTTACGTTCTGAATGTCCATACCATAAAACTGAATTTGCTCGTCTTTTGTTTTATTGAGGTTGTAACTTCTCATCCATTCCAAAAGGTTTACAATTTCTTTGCAATACCAAGGAACAATACCAAAATTATTGGCAATAGTTTCCACATTACCTTTACCACCGCTAATCCACTCATTTATTCCAGCTTCTGAAGGATAAGAATCTTCAATTATAAAAACTTTGATATTTTGAGTTTCGACCAAATATTTGAAGAATTTAGCCTTTATATCGAAAAACTCTTTTCCGTGATGAGTAGCTTCTCCAAATCCAAATATTTTTGCATTTTCGAATTTTTTTGGAATATTGTCATTAAAAATTGAAAGATTTGTATTTGGATTGGCATCTTCAATTTTGATTGAATTTTCATTAATCCATTTTATGGTTTCATTTTTTTGAGCATTTATATGAAAAGATAGAAAAAGTGAAATTCCTAATAAAAATATCTTCATTTACAGTTTTTTTTAAATCGCTTACAACGACTTGATATGAGATCGTTTTAATTTTTTATATCTAATGTTAACCGAAGTTAATTGAAAAAATTGACAAAGTCAAATGATTAATTTCGCTTTGCAACCAGCTTTTCATAAGCTTTTAAAACCGATGTTCGACCAATAGTTTTGGTAATAATATCTTTATCTAAATCCCAACCTCTGGCAGGCGAATATTCACGACCATACCAAATAATTTGTAAGTGTAAATCGTTCCAAGTGTGTTTTGGGAATAAGCGTTTGGCATCTTTTTCGGTTTGAGCCACACTTTTGCCATTAGTTAAATTCCAGCGGTACATAAGTCTATGAATATGCGTATCTACAGGAAATGCAGGAACTCCAAAAGCTTGGCTCATGACTACACTTGCCGTTTTGTGTCCAACCGCAGGTAAAGCTTCTAAAGCTTCAAAACTTTGTGGTACTTCGCCATCATGTTCTTCAATTAAAATTTTAGATAATCCGTAAATGCCTTTACTTTTCATTGGGCTTAAACCACATGGTCTTATAATGGCTTTAATTTCTTCAATAGACAGTTTAACCATATCATGTGGGTTATCTGCTTTAGCAAAAAGTAAAGGTGTAACCTGGTTGACACGAACATCTGTGCATTGTGCAGATAGTAATACAGCAATGAGCAGTGTGTACGGATCTTTATGATCTAAAGGAATAGGGATTTCTGGATATAAGTCATTTAACGTATTTATAACGAAATCTACCTTTTCTTGTTTAGTCATAAGTTGTATTTTTGAGAATATTCAAATTTACAACTATGAACACATTAAAACAAGGCGATAAAGTACCAGATTTTACAGTTAATGACCAGTCGGGAAATCCGGTTTCATTAAAAGATTATAAAGGCAAAAAACTAATTGTTTTTTTCTATCCAAAAGCTAGTACGCCAGGTTGTACAGCAGAAGCTTGTAACTTAACAGATAATTATAAAACACTACAAGATAAAGGCTATGAAATTTTAGGGGTTAGTGCCGATTCTGAAAAAAGGCAAACCAATTTTAAAGAAAAGTATAAATTCCCATTTCCATTACTGGCAGATGAAGAAAAAGAAGTTATAAATGCTTTTGGTGTTTGGGGTTTAAAAAAATTTATGGGCAAGGAATATGACGGCATACACCGTAAAACTTTTTTAATTGATGAAAATGGCGTAGTTGCCCATGTTATTGATAAAGTTAAGACTAAAGACCATGCGGCTCAGATTTTAGAGCTAGATGAAAACCATGAAGCTTAAAAGACCCACATTTATAACTGAAATAAAAAATGTAAGATTAAATATAGCCTTATCGGCTATATTTTTTTTTATAAGATCTATAACCATCCAAATAGGAGTAATGGCTATACCAACAAGAATTGGTATGGTAAGTAGTTCTCCAATAATTTGAAACCATTGCGCATCAAACTGGTTGATATATGCAAATAATAGGCTTATTATACCAACGAAACAAATAAAAACGAGACCTAAACGAATATATTCTAACTGTAATTTTTTCATAAAATTCTATAAATCAAAATATTGCATTTTAATATCGCAACGTTTGTAGTTACAGTGTTCTTCTACTGGGATTTCTTTAAAACCATTTTTTTTATAAATATAAATGGCATTTTCTAATTTGGTACTAGAATACAACACTAAACTTTTAAACTGTTCTTGTTTTGCAAAATTAATACAATGGGATAACAATTGTTGTCCAATTTTAAGATTTCTATACTCGGGTTTTACAGCCATTTTGGTTAACTCGAATCCGCTGGAATCTTTAAGAGGCATTAAAGCATAAGTACCAATAATAGTAGAGTCTTTTTCTGCAAAAAAAATAAAACCACCTTTATCTAAAATATAGGTTTTAGGATTGCTTAAAACCTCTTCATCATAAGGTTCTACATAAAAATAAGCTTTTAACCATTCTACATTAAGATCATAAAATTCTGTTGCATAAGTTGCAGAATATGGTATGATACTAATCATTTTGGGCTTTTATAAAATCGGTTATAAAAAAACTCAATAATTTTCCTACTTGTGTTTCGTCTTTTTTAGAGCAAGAAGCTTCACAAAGATGAAAATAACTTACCTGTTTTTGTTTTGCGAAATAAGAAATAAATTGTCGTGTCTTTTCTACACTAAATCCGCTTGGAGTTTTTGCACTACTATTAATATTTTCAATTGCATCGCAATCAATTTCTAAACCAAAAGGTGTATTGCATATAAATTGTTTAGCACGTTTTAATTCTTTTTTAAATTTTAGACGTCGTCTTACTCTAAGATCTTCAAATGTATTAAATGCTATTGTTGGTTGAGCTTCAATGCTATCAAAAATAGCTTTCGATGTATAATTTTCATGCAACCCAAAAATAAAATAGTTTTTTAAAAAGCCTTCATCCATAGCATAACTAAAGCCATTCCCACTATGTCTGCCTTCTAATGGTCTAAAATCTGTATGAGCATCAAAATTAACAGCATTAATAGGATTTTTTAAAGCTAAAGAGCTGCCTTTTATACATCCATAAGCGTTGTTATGACCTCCGCCAACAACAATAGGTATTTTACCTGCTTTAACAATATCGTGCACCAGCTTGGAGATATCTGTATCTATCATGCTAACCATTTGTCTGGCTTTTTTTAAATCTTTTTTAGTGCTTAAATCTAGTTTTTTTAATTCCTTTTGAAAATCAGGATATTCAAATGATCCTAATAAAAGTACAGTTTTTGGGTCTATAAAGTGATTGGATTGCGTATTTAACAAAACTTTAATACAGGCATTAAAAGCGTTGTAAGCCTTGCTATAGCCTAAGTTTGCGTTTATACCTATTGACTCGTTAATACCTATTAACACATACTTAACATCACTTTTTGAAATCTGAGCGTTAATGTTAGTAATATTGGAGAGTAAATGTATATGTTCACCAAATTTAGTTTCATACAATCGAGGTTTTAAAATCGATTTGAGATGAGTTTCGGTAAATAAAATAAAGTTTTTCATTTAAGCTTTTTATAGACCTATAAATTTACAATATATAAACAATAGAAATCAAATTTAATCTTAACCAAAATTTAGAAATTATGTCAGAAAACGCAAGCAGAGGTTTAAAAGTAGCACTTGGTATTGCAGTAGCTCTAATTATTGCAGTAGGTGCTTACGCATTTACTTTACATAAGGATAGTAAAGAAATGGAAATGAGTTTGACCGAACAAAGAGAACAACTTATAAATGATTTAAATGGTTCTAAGCAGGATTTAGAGGTCGCTATTAACGAAAAAGGTGCTTTAACTGGAGAGTTACAAGCCGAAAAAGTTAAAGTTGAAGGTTTAATAGCTGAATTGGAAAAAGCAGAATTAACGGTAAAAAATCTTAATGGATACGTTAATAAATATAACTCGCTTAAAAGACAAATGAATGAGTTAATGAAAGAGAACGACAAGTTAAAAGTAGAGAATAAATATCTGGCAACGTCTTTAGATAGTACCAATATGGAGTTAAAAAACAATAAAATGTTTAGTGATTCTTTATCTATGCAAAATACTGCTTTAGCTAATGTGGTTGAAAGTGCAGCCGTTTTAAATACAGCAAAGCTTAAAGCTGAAGGTGTTATTGTAAGAAGTTCGGGTAAAATTATTGAAACAGATAATGCAAGTAGAGTAGATAAGTTGAAGGTTTGTTTTACGGTTACAAAAAATTCACTAGTAGCTCCTGGAGACAAAGCCTTTTTTGTACAAATTTTAGACCCTAAAAATAATGTTTTAGGTGCTAATGAAGCTGTGATTTTTGAAGACCAAACGGTTTATTACAGCACCATTAGTACATTTAATTATGAAGCTAAAGATTTAGACGTTTGTGAATACATAGCAAAATCTAATAGCAAGCAAGACTTTGCAGAAGGCACTTACAAAGTAAATGTATTTGATAGAAATAGAATTGTTTCTTCTACTTCATTTACTTTAGATTAAACCCTAATAATTTAAAGAAAAAAGAGCGCCAATTGGCGCTCTTTCTTTTTAATAGGAGTGAAAAAAACCAACACGATGATTGTGTTTTTTTAAAGCTTCTTTAGCTTTTTCGTGTTGAGATTCAAAGGTTTCAATATTTGTTCCTTTACAAATACCGTATGAATAATGATATCTTAAAAGTTCTAAATCTAATTTTGTTAATTTAACATCGCCGTTTTGGCAACCAGAAAAGTAATTATTACAGCCAAGGCTATAATCTAATTCAAAATGACCTAAAGATTTTAAAAAATAATCTTTCATTGTGTTTAATAAAAGAGAAGTATTAAAATTGTCCTCTTTTATAATTCGTATAGTTGTTTTATATATTTGACTATTTCCATTCCAATACATATAATAGTCTGTAGATTTATAATTACTTATTCTACTTTCATATTCGAAGTCTCCAGTTAGATAAATAATAAAATTTGACTCTTCAACAGTTTTTACTTGTTTAATATTTAAGGAATCTATGTTTTTAGAAATTTCTTTTGAAAAATTAAAAAAATCTTTCTTGATTTTTTTGTCAATTGAATTTGAAATGAAAATTTTTAAATCATTTTTCCAATATCTCATAGGTTCAGATTTCTTTGTAGAATCTTTACTTGCTCTAAAAGCAATCTCTTTATATAATTTTAAAAATGAATCATCTTTATATTCGTATGGAACACTCTTTCCTTTTGGTCTTATATAGTTTTTATCCCAAACTAAAGTATCACCTTCTCGAATTAAGAAATGTATGCTATCTTGTTTTGTAAGTGGTTGATTATACTTTTTTTTATATTGCTTTAAAGAAATATATGTTCTTGTATTTTTAACCGTTTCATGTTGACCTAAGACTAAATTTGAAAGGGTTAAAAGCATTATTGAACACAAAATAGATTTCATAGACAGTTATTTTATAGAATGATATTTTTTTTCTAATATTTCAAATTGATTCAGATATACTGGAGTTTTAAAAATATAATGATAATGTATTTTAAGCATAGCTAAATCGTAATCAGACACTTCTTCTACATATTCTGTATTTTTATTTAAAATTGAATAATTTTCAGCTAGAGAACTAGAATAAAATCGATTTAAACTAAGATAAAAACCTTTTTTTAGTTTACTTAAAAACAATGGGTTTTCTAACTCTTTAGAGCTTATTTTAAATATGCAACTGTAAATTTGATTGTTAGATTTGACATTTAAATTATAGGTCATCAAACTAAAAGTTAAGGTTTTCTTTTCTTCTAAAGAAAAATCCTTCAAATCTTCATGAGTAAATGCACTAATTTCTTTATCAAAAACTTTAAAATAGTAGTTAGCTTTATTTATGTCATCGACTACAGAAATATCTAAATTTTCAATGGAACTGAAAGGAATAATAAATCTTTTAAAATTAGAAACAATTGATTTATCAATTAAAGGGTCAAAATAAACCCTAATTGGGACAATCCATTGTTGTATTGATTTGTTATCGCTATATCCAAACGTATGAAAACTGTACTTTTTTAGCAGACGCTTATTATCGAAAAAGGTAAAGTTTTTTAAATTTTTATATAGAGTAGAATCAATATTTGAAACTACAGAATCAACAGCAATTTCATTATTTTTTCCTACATCTTTCTTGTTTTTATGAATTGAATAATTAACAGGTAGGATTATGTCTAATTCAATCTGCGCATTGGAATGACTAAAAAACAGATAAATAAAAATTAAAAAAAACCTCATAACTAAACCTGTAAAATACCCATATTAAATGGTTTCTCGATAGGAGCGTGGTTGGCAGCTTCTATTCCCATAGAAATCCATTTTCTAGTATCTAAAGGGTCAATTACGGCATCCGTCCAGATTCTTGACGCTGCATAATAAGGAGAAACTTGATTGTCGTAACGTGCTTTAATTTTATTAAATAATTCAGCTTCTTTTTCAGGAGTAATCACTTCACCTTTTTTCTTTAAAGATGCAGTTTCTATTTGTAATAATACTTTCGCAGCACTGTTTCCACTCATTACAGCTAATTCTGCACTTGGCCAAGCTACAATTAATCTTGGGTCGTATGCTTTACCGCACATGGCGTAATTTCCTGCACCATAGCTGTTTCCTAAGATAATAGTAAATTTTGGAACTACAGAATTAGATAAGGCATTTACCATTTTTGCACCATCTTTTATAATGCCAGAGTGTTCACTTTTACTACCAACCATAAAACCAGTAACATCCTGTAAGAAGACCAAAGGAATTTTTTTCTGGTTACAGTTAGCAATAAATCGAGTGGCTTTATCTGCGCTATCATTATATATTACACCACCAAATTGCATTTCACTTGGTTTGGTTTTTGCTGCTTTAGTTTTTACAAGTTTACGTTGGTTTGCAACAATACCAACAGCCCAGCCATCTATACGAGCATATGCTGTAATAATAGTTTGTCCGTAGCCTTCTTTATATTCATCAAATTCACTTTTATCAACCAATCGTTTAATAATATCTCGCATATCATACTGGTCTGCGCGAGACTTTGGTAAAATACCGTAAATTTCCTTTTCATCTTCTTTTGGTTCTTCTGATTCTGCACGGTTAAAACCTGCCTTATCAAAATCTCCAATTTTATCAATAATACGTTGTATCTTTTCTAAACAATCTTTGTCGTCTAAAGCCTTATGATCTATAACTCCAGAAACTTCACAATGTGTAGTTGCTCCGCCTAAAGTTTCATTATCAATCACTTCACCAATAGCAGCTTTAACTAAATAGCTTCCAGCAAGAAAAATACTTCCTGTTTTATCTACTATTAAAGCTTCATCACTCATAATAGGTAAATATGCGCCACCCGCAACACAACTACCCATAACAGCAGCAATTTGAGTAATTCCCATACTACTCATTACGGCATTATTTCTAAAGATGCGACCAAAATGTTCTTTATCTGGAAAAATTTCGTCTTGCATAGGCAAATAAACACCAGCAGAATCTACTAAGTAAATAATGGGTAATTTATTTTCTATTGCTATTTCTTGAGCACGTAAATTTTTCTTTCCTGTAATCGGAAACCATGCACCAGCTTTTACAGTAGCATCATTAGCAACCACAATACATTGTTTTCCTTTAACATAACCCATTTTTACAACCACACCACCAGAAGGACAACCACCATGTTCTTCATACATACCTTCTCCAGCAAATGCACCTATTTCTATACTAGGTTTTTTGTTATCTAATAAAAAGTCAATACGTTCTCTTGCAGTCATTTTTCCTTGAGCATGTAACTTATCAATGCGTTTTTGTCCACCACCAAGTTTAACATGTGCCAACCGTTTTTTTAAATCGGAAACTAAAAGCTTATTATGATCTTCGTTTTTATTGAAGTTTAAATCCATATTGTATAAAATTCTATTTCGCTACGAATTTAATGAAGAATTAGATAACTCGAAAACGTTATCGTATAATTTTCGAATAACTAATCGGTTTTAATTTCTACGGAATTAATTTCCATGGAATATAAAATTTATTTATATTTGAAAATAAATTTATAATCTATGAACTATATAAAAATAATTTACTTCATCACTAAGGCATTATTTACAGCTTTAATGTTATTTTCTGTTAGTATGTATCTTTCAGAAACAGAGATGATTGCAGGAGCTTTTGCTAATTTTGGATATCCGACATATTTAGTTTATCCCTTAGCAATAGCAAAAATTTTAGGACTTATTATATTATGGCAAAACAAGTTTAAAACTTTAAAAGAATGGGTTTATGCTGGTTTTGTATATAATGTCATTTTAGCATTTTTTGCACATACTATGATTCAAGATGGTGAATTTTTGTTTGCGCTAATTGCTACTATTTTAATTGTAACTAACTACATCACATATAAAAACCTAAAAAAATAAATATAATATGAAAAGAATAATTGCATTTGCAGGAAGTAATAGTAAAACCTCAATAAACAAAAAACTAGTGTCCTTTGCGGGAAGTTTAATAGAACAAGCTAAGGTAGAATTATTAGACTTAAACGATTTTGATGTACCTACTTATAGTGTAAACTTAGAGCAGGAGGCAGGCATACCTAGCAAAGCAGAACAACTTTTAGAAAAAATTAAAACTTCAGACGGACTTATTTTGTCTCTTGCAGAGCATAATGGTGCTTACAGTTCAGTGTTTAAAAGTTTATTTGATTGGATGAGTCGAGTTGATGTAAAACTTTTTAGCAAAAAACCAATGCTGTTAATGAGTACTTCACCAGGACCAAGAGGAGCACAATCTGTGTTTGAGATTGCAGAGAATCGCTTTCCAAATCACGACGCTTATATTGTTTCTAAATTTAGATTGCCATCTTTTAATGAAAATTTTAATGAAGATAAAGTTGTAAATCCAGAATTTTTAAAAGAATTAAAAACAGCTGTAGCGCAACTGGAAGCAGAAGTTTTAAAAACATCATAGTATGGGCGATTTTGCAAAAGACATCAATTCTAAATTTGAAAGTGAACAACAGAAAGCAATGTTAAACCTTATGTTTACGGCTAACTGGATGTCTGGCATTCAAAATGATTTTTTTAAAACTTTCGACTTGTCTCCGCAGCAATACAATATTCTTAGAATTTTACGTGGGGCAAAAGCGCCATTAAAAGTGCAAACTATAAAAAGTCGGATGATAGATCGTTCTCCAAACGTGACGCGTTTAACCGATAAATTAATAGATAAAGCTTTAATAGAGCGTTTAAATTGTGAAACAGACCGCCGAGTTGTTCATATTCAAATAACCAAGAAAGGTTTAGAATTGCTAAAAGAAATTCCTTCTGGTAGACATAAATTGTTTACAGAAAACCTTTCTAATGCTGAAGCAAAAAATTTAAACGAATTATTAGATAAAATAAGACCATAAATCATGAAAAAAATCATACATAAATCAGAAGAAAGAGGTGGCGCAGACCACGGTTGGTTAAATGCAAAACATTCGTTTAGTTTTGCACAGTATTTTGACCCTAATAAAATCCAGTTTGGAGCTTTACGCGTTTTAAATGATGATATTATTGCACCAAGTATGGGATTTGGAACCCATCCACATGATAATATGGAAATTATAACAATTCCTTTATCCGGAGTTTTAAAACACAGAGATTCTATGCATAATGAATGGCAGGAAGTTAAACCTGGTGAAGTTCAAATTATGAGTGCAGGCAAAGGTTTACAGCATTCTGAAATTAATGGATCTGCTACTGAAGAATTAAAACTGTTTCAAATTTGGATTATGCCAAATCAAAAAGAGGTAGAGCCACGTTACGGACAAGCTCATTTTAAAGCAGAAGATCGTGATAATAAACTTCAAACTTTAGTAACAGGTTTTTCAAATAATAATTCTGAAAGTCTTAAAATTCATCAGGACGCAATAGTATCTCGTATAGATTTAGATGAAAACAAGTCATTTATCTACAATTTAACTGATGAACGAAATGGGGTTTACACTTTGATAATTTCAGGAACTACAGAAATTGAAGATACTGTTTTAGAAAACAGAGATGCTATTGGAATAAGTGAAGCTTCTTCATTTAAAATAAATACTAAAACCAAAACAGAATTACTTTTTATAGAAGTCCCAATGTTTTAATTTTAAAATACCCTTTTTAAAACAAGTCTTAGTGATTGTAAAAAACAGCTTTTAAGCTGTTTTTTTATGCAAAAAAAACGATATTTGTTCTTACTAAAAATATAAAAGAACGAATATGGCAATGAATAAAAATACAGTATTGGGGTGGGCTACCACTATAATGATTATTATGGGTCTTATAATTATCGCATTAGCAATTTATCGTTACGACGATGTTGCTGGTTGGGGTTTTGGTGCTGTAGGTATTGGATTCTTTGCAATTGCATGGGTTTTTAACGCATTAAAAGGTCGCGTATAATTTAGTTTACTTCACATTTTTTTAAATAATAATAAAAAGCATTACACGAATGGCTGACGATAAAAAAATAATTTTCTCAATGACTGGCGTTACCAAAACGTTCAAGTCGGCTAACACACCTGTATTAAAAAACATTTATTTAAGTTTCTTCTACGGAGCTAAAATTGGAATTTTAGGTTTAAATGGTTCAGGTAAATCCACTTTACTTAAAATTATAGCGGGAATAGATAAGAATTTTCAGGGAGATGTGACTTCCGATAAGGAGTTCACTACAGGTTATCTAGAGCAGGAACCAGAATTAGATTCGGAAAAAACCGTTTTGGAAGTGGTTAAAGAAGGAGCGGCAGCAACGGTTGCAATTCTTGATGAATACAACAAAATTAATGACATGTTTGGGTTAGAGGAAGTTTATTCTGACGCCGACAAAATGGATAAATTAATGGCACGTCAAGCCGTTTTACAAGACGAAATTGATGCTGCTAACGCATGGGAATTAGATACTAAGCTGGAAATTGCTATGGATGCCTTACGTACACCAGAAGGCGATAAGAAAATTGGAGTGCTTTCTGGAGGAGAAAAACGTCGTGTGGCATTATGTCGTTTATTATTACAAGAACCAGATGTGTTATTACTAGATGAGCCTACTAACCACTTAGATGCAGAATCTGTACATTGGTTAGAGCAACATTTAGCACAATATAAAGGAACTGTAATAGCAGTAACGCATGATAGATATTTCTTAGATAATATTGCAGGTTGGATTTTAGAATTGGATAGAGGAGAAGGTATTCCTTGGAAAGGAAACTATTCGTCTTGGTTAGACCAGAAGTCTAAGCGTATGGCTCAAGAATCTAAAACAGCATCTAAACGTCAAAAAACTTTAGAGCGAGAATTAGAATGGGTACAACAAGGCGCTAAAGGAAGACAAACCAAGCAAAAGGCGCGTTTAAAGAATTACGATAAATTAATGAGTCAAGACCAGAAGCAGCTTGACGAGAAATTAGAAATTTATATTCCTAATGGTCCACGTTTGGGAACTAATGTCATTGAAGCGACTGGTGTAAGTAAAGCATTTGGCGATAAATTACTTTATGACGATTTAAACTTTAATTTGCCTCAAGCAGGAATAGTTGGTGTTATTGGTCCTAATGGTGCTGGTAAAACTACCATTTTCAAAATGATAATGGGCGAAGAAACACCAGATAAGGGCGAATTTAAAGTAGGGGAAACTGCTAAAATTGCTTATGTAGACCAGAGTCACTCAAATATTGATCCTGAAAAAACTATTTGGCAAAACTTTAGCGACGAGCAGGAGTTAATACTTATGGGAGGAAAAGAAGTTAACTCTAGAGCTTATTTAAGCCGATTTAACTTCTCAGGTAGCGAGCAAAACAAAAAAGTAAGTTTGTTGTCTGGTGGTGAGCGTAACCGTTTGCATTTAGCTATGACGCTTAAGGAAGAAGGTAACGTATTACTTTTAGATGAGCCTACTAACGACTTAGATGTAAATACATTACGAGCTTTAGAGGAAGGTTTAGAAAACTTTGCAGGTTGTGCAGTAGTAATTTCTCACGACAGATGGTTTTTAGATCGTATTTGTACACATATTTTAGCTTTTGAAGGAAATTCTGAAGTGTATTTCTTTGAAGGCGGCTATTCTGAATATGAAGAAAACAAGAAAAAACGTCTTGGTGGAGACCTAATGCCGAAGCGTATTAAATATAAGAAACTGGTTCGATAGTTTTTAATCGGCAGTTGGCAGTCTGTAGTTAGCAGTACTCAAAAATAGTATTAAGTATTAATAAGAAAAACCTCAAATTGATTTCAATTTGAGGTTTTTTATGTTTTATTTATTTATGGAAATTAAAAAACGGTAACCATCTTAAAAGTTTTGGGTTATTACCAGCGTAGTTAATTAATCCAATTTGTAGACCATGTAAATTTTCTGTTTGATTAAATAATGAAATTGAAATACCAGTCATTTGTTTAGAATAACTATTTCCTAATGCTATTATCAGTCCATTTAATTTTTCAGCATTAATTAGTACACCAACAGGAACTCCATTTATGCTTCGATTTTCTATATTTTTTTTAGGTGAACCAATTCCAAAACCTGCAAAAACACCATTTAGTTTGTTTGAGTTAATCATGAAACTAGCAGTAAATCCATTGATTTTTTCTGCTCCATGATTTATTAGATTTATAGAAAAACCATTTATTTTATTAGTATGGGAAGAAAATGAATTTAATTGAACTCCATTCATTTGTTCTCCGGAAGCAACCAAATCCAACTTTACCCCATTATAAATATTTGGATTCCCAAAAGCTATACCTTTAGTGTCAGTACCAATTGAAAAATATTTTTTTTGTATAGTATCATTCTGAGTATAACTTTTTGTAGAAATAATTAATATTAATAATGTTAGAAAGTATTTGTTAAGTGCCATATTTAATCTTGTTATAACTAACTACTACTTAACATCATCCTTATTAGGATACCAATCTAATTGTATAACTTTTACATTATCGGTAGCAGAATTAACTAGCATTTTAAACTTTTCAACATTACTAAAACCATCGGTTCCTCTATAGTGGTATGGGTAAACTTCTTTTGGTTCAAAATCCATAACCGCACTTGCAGCGCTTTCAACCGTCATGGTATATGGTAAATTCATGCAAATAAAAGCTTTATCAATACCTTTTAAGTTTCTCATTTCCGGGATGTCTTCAGTATCTCCAGAAATATAAATACGTTCTCCACCAAGTGTTAGGATATACCCATTTCCTCTGCCTTTTTCATGAAATTTTAAGGCTTCAGGACGTAAATTATACATAGGTACCGCTTCAATATTAATACCATTAAGTTCTGTGGTATTTCCATTATTTAAAACAATACTATTAGCTTTTAAAGGATCTGGTAATTTTTCTTTTACAGCATTAGGCACAACTAATTTTACGCCTTCTGTATCTATAAAATCTAAAGTCTCTGGACTTAAATGGTCTCCGTGTATATCGGTTATTAAAATTAAGCTCGGTTTTTTATAGCCCTTATAAAGTGCTTCACTACCATTAGGATCTACATAAATTACATGCTCACCATATTCTAAAATCAAACTGGCATGTTCAATGGGTTTAATTCGTAACTCAGGAGTTATTATTGTTTCTTCCTGTACTTCAATCTCTGTGGTTACAGTAGACTCAGGACGTCTTTCTTTTTCATCGGTTTTACATGAACTTACTATAGAAAGTAAAATCATGCTCATTATAAGGTTTTTCATAGGATATAAGTTTTTTTAAAATTACAAATTTTAAGTTCAGAAATAAATGATGTAACAATTTTATAACATTTGCTACCTATAAAGTGAAGTAATTTATTTCTAACTTCATTTTTTTTATCGAAATTACACCACATTAATATTAACCAAAAACTAAAAATATACTTATGGCTGACGAATTTGATTTATTAGAAACTAATTCTAATCAGAAATCTGAAAAAGTAGACGTCAATTGGGGAAAAGCAATTGATACCATGAAATCTAAATTATCTCAGGAAGACGATCCAGAACGTCGCCAGAAAATTCTTAATGCGACATTAGATGATGTGGTTGGAATGGCAGAAAAGGATAGAACAAGTCTTTTAGATGCTATAAAAGATTTAACCGATTATCAAGATGAGGTTGGTATTTTATTCGAACGTTTTTCATCTTTAAATGCAAACGAGCAAAAAGTTATAGACGATGCTCAAAAAGCTTTAGAACGTGCTAAAGTAGAGTTAGAAGATGCTCAAAATAAACCAGATACCTGGTGGAATAACCTTTGGGGACGCAAAAGTAAAATTGCCAAAGCAGAACAGGCGTTAAAAGACGCAGAAAAAGTACGTGCTGGAGCCGACAATAAAGCAAAAGCAATGTTTCAGGAACGTATTGAAACTGCAGATGTACAAACGTTATTAAGCGAATTATCTTTTAAATCGCAAGCAGCCGTAACACGTCTAAAAAATCGTGAAGTAGAAATTAAAGAAGTAGAAGATAAGCTGCAAGTGGCTATTTTTGAAGCTTCTAAAAATCATACTAAGGCTTTAGAAAAGAAAAAAGAAGTTGAAGCTAAATTAGAAGAGCAATACGCTTTACTAAAACAAGCACGTCAAGCGTTAGAAGATGTGGTAGATAAGCAAAGTACAGCATATTCTGAAGCTATTGCAAAAGTAACTACAGTAGAGCAAAAAGTAGAAGAGCTAGAAGGTCTTAAAAATGCCTACACCACTTTGGCAGCTTCTAAAGACAGTTTTGTACACAAACATAACTTAACAATCAAAGTGTTAACCTCTTTACGTTCTAATTTACAAACCCATAGAGCCAAATTAAAGAGTGATACCGAAGAACGTTTAAAATATTACGATGGTTACGTGGTAGCATTAAAAGCACGTACAGACCAGGAATTTGCGGCTATATTAGAGCATTTAGGAGTTAAAACCGATGAGCATATTGGTGAAACTTTAGCGTCTATGCATAGTGCAAGTGCAAGAGCAAGACAGGAAATGATGGATAATATTCCGGTTCATGAAAAAGTAATGCAAGGTGTGTATAGCAGTTATGCAGAAGCTTTACAAGAAATTAGAACCAAAGATGTCGATATCCAGAAAAATTTTGCAGACCGTTATGGCATCGATATGAAAGAAATTTTTGAAGATTATTACAAAGCAGATGCCAATGCACCTGCTGGAGATGATGCTTCGGGAGCAGGAAATGGAGCACCAGCACCTAAAAAAGATGCAGGAGACGATTTATTAAGTTAAATCATAGAATCAGTCATTTCGAGATTTTTCGACCTTAGGAGAAAATAGTATCGAGAAGTCAATAAGTAATTAAAATAATAATTAGGGCGTTACCTACTTTTGCTTTTAAGGCAAAAGTAGGTCAGGCTTTCACTACTCACTTTTTTTAAAGCTACAAAAAGCTTTAAAAAAGAGTTCAGACAAACCGTTCAATCCTTAACGCAATTATGATTTTATTAAGTACATTTTAATAAATCTATATAAAGCTAAAAACTATTGTTTAATAAAAAATAAAAAGTAGTGAATGGAAGATTTTTTGAAAAAATTAAAATTGCTTAAAGAAATTTCAATTTCATTAAATACTCAAAGAAGTGAATTTGTGCCTGCATTGAAAAAACATGTAGATTCTGCAAAAATTAACAATCCTTTTTCAAGATTAGAAGATATATTCACTTCAAGTAAAAACAGTTATAAAGGTATTGTAACATCTAGAGATTTTGAAATTAAAAAAAGACTACGCTTTGGAGATAGTAAATTTTCCGGAGCAAAAATAACTGGAACTTTTCAAGATTTTGGAGATACACTAATTATTAAAGCAAAGGTAAATGCATGGAATAATTTTATGTTTGTCTTTTATGGCTTCGTTATTATATTCTATTTTGTTTTCGGAATATTAATGGTTCCAGAAATTATAAATTCTGGAGAAGATTTTTTTAGCGTAATTATAATTCCTTTTTTATTTATTCACGCATTTTTTATGTTAGGAATGCCTTACTTTTTTATGAGAAGAAGTGTTTTACGAACGTTAAGAGAATTTGAAAAAGAAATTCATTTCATTCAGAGTAAAGAGGTTAATAATAAATTATGATTGTAACTCCATTAGATTCAGCAGTTTTAGACAGTAAAGAGCAGTATGTTTTTTATCATAAAAAAGTCGACTTTGCTCTTAAAGAACTTATTGTATCTGTGCAAAGACATAAATTGTGTACGCAACAAGAAGTGGTGTTTTTTAAGCAGTATTGCGATTTGTTACTGTATTCTATAGAAGCCATGCGTATTAAGTATATGTATGATGATGAAGATAATATGAAAGTAGACTTAACCGAATCGGGTTTTCCTAATTATTTAGAGTTTCGCTACTTATATAATGACTTATCTTTAAGAGATAATTACTTACATAAATTAAAAGATATTAGCCAGATACAAGACGAGTTTTTAGATATTTTACTTAAAAAGAAAGTTCCCATAAAGCGCGATCAATTATTTCAAGCGTCATCCATAGTTTATTATACATCAGTAAAACAGGAATATATTTTTAATCGCTTTGTACAAGGTAAACTGGTAGAAAGTGAAGATCAAGCTAAAGGACAATATTTAGTAAGCTGGAGTTTTTTCGATGTTTCTCAAAATCGACCTTTTGTGTGTTATATGTACTTCAATTACGATGGTAAGGATGTACAAAAAGACAAGCAAAACTTATACGACGCCTTAAATGCAGTTGCAGACAGAGAAATGAATTTAGATACTATGGCTTATGGTGTAGATAAACGTATAAAAGATATTCATCCTACTTATATTAAGCGTATCGATTTAGGACCATTTCACAATGTATTTGCGAAAGATGAAAATGAAATGACGCATGCTATACTAGAAAGTATTGCTAAAAAAGAAATTCCGTTAGAATCTTACGCTTTAAGTTTAAAAATAGACGAAGTCAAAACCGGAAGTACCTTTTCAGAAGGTAGTTATTTTAACAAACAAACGCTTCAAAAATGGAATGATGTAGAAAGTTCTAAATATGTTTTTGCACCACATAGAATCATCCAATTATTATACAACAAAACTCCACAATTAATGAATAAACTGGCAGAAATGCCTTTTGAGATAGCAAGTCTTAAGAATTAAGTATTAAGTTTTCTATATCAATAAAATTTCAACTTATAAAAAAATATGCAGCACAACTCAACCTTTCCAATAAAACAAAACGAATTAGACACACTTCGTGACGAAGCTTCATCTTACTTAAAAAGTGTACAATGGGAGCAAAGTTCTCGAGCAAAACATAAAGATAAAGACGCTAAAGACACTTCAATTTTATTGTATTTGTCTAAAGCCAATAATGGCGGTAGTGCAGAAACGACTTCGGTTTCTAAAACCATACTTGCTTTAAAAAAACGGCTATTACCAGACTCTGTTGCAATTCCTTTATTTTTAAATCAGACACTTTACGCAGTTCAAGAAGGGTTAACTTTAGGGACATGGATAAAAGATTCATATTATGATGCTTCAGGTTTATCGAGCTTGATTCAAAATAAATCGGCTTTAGATACCAACGGAAAGCGAGAGTACGAAAGTAAAATGCATACAGGTACTGCTTTTATGTTATTTGCAATGTCGTATTATATTTTACATCAGTTAAAACCTTTTGCGTCGGATGATTTATCGGTAATGAAACAAAAATTTGCAGGCATACCAGAAGTCTCATTTTTATCGCCTTTAAAAGGATTTTCATGCGCTATGTTTTATTTCGATAAATATCTATCTCATCCAGAATTAATCAAAAGCGATAAAGATGTTATAGATTTTACGGTGGTGTATTTTGAAGCTTTAATAGCTGAAATTCAACTAAGAAAAAGCACTTTAGAATATACCGCAACTATTGAAGATAGAACGTATAAACTAGAAAATTCCGATTTTTCAATCTCGGGATGGAACAATGTGTTTTCGGGTACTGCAAAAAGTGTAGAATTTAATAAAATTAAGTTTGAACAAATTGTAGGAAACCGCGATGCTAAACACTTTGCAAGACGTTTAACTGAACGTATGTTAAGTTACGATTTTGAAGCAAAGAAAAACCCGTTTCAGGAATTAGGCGGATTTATGCCTGTGTTTATGGGATACGGAATTCCAGGAACAGGAAAAAGTATGCTTATAGCTGCTATTGCTACTAAATTGAAAGAGCATAGTGATGCTTTAGATATTCCATTTTTGTTTCATCCAATGCCAGACACTTTAATTAGTACGTTTCAAGGTGGTTCTGCCGAGAAAATGGTGGAGTGGATGAAGCCTATGCAAGACCCCACCAAACTTATTTTTGCACCTATTGATGATGCCGAAAATAATTTACAAGAGCGAACAGCGCAAGGTGTATCGGCTGGTGTTAAAGAGGTTATTGGAGTCTTTTTACGTTATACCGAAGGTGCTTATGCGGTAAATTACGGAAATAGTTCTATAGGATTATTTACAAATTTACCGGAAATGCTGGATAAAGCTGTTATTTCTCGTGTGCAAGGTCGTTTTAAAATTGATGGCGCAAGAACGGAACACGATTTCTTAGACCAAGATCATTTATGGTGGCGCAAATTAGATCAAACTATGCCCGATTTTGTAAACATGCAATCGCCAGACAATTACACGTTTTTACAAGACCAAGGTTTAGCTAAAAACATGGGCGATATTTTAAGTAGCGTAGAAAAACCTACAGAAGCTCGTGTATTAGAAGCGTATGCAAAAGCCGAAAGTTTGCATAAAACCAATTCGCATTTGTTTTATGCTGCGTTATATAAAGAAATTCAGGCTATTTTTCCATTCTTTTCATCAAGAGATGTTAGAAACATTCAAAGTGCGGTGTCGTTGCGTTTAACCGATTTTGATTTAGAAGAAGATTGGTTTGAAAATCCAGAAATTTATTTCAAACAAAATTACGAGACCAAGTTTAATATGCTTCAAGAAGTTATGAAGGCTAATATGAAAGGCTTAAACTTTTCGGATATTAGACGTCAAGAAGTGGTACGTTATTTAGATAATGTTGCTACTATAGCAGATACCGATTTCAAACGTAAAGTAGACGCTAGAATTAATCAATTACAAATTGAAACCAAAGCCAGAGAGCAGTTTGGGAAGTAATACTTAGGATACTATTGTTTTATGCAAAAACTTAAAGACGCCAATTTATATAATAATGAGCTCATTCCTATTAGTGGGAAATTAGTTGAGCGCTATAATGAGTGCTTAATAAAACTTGGCTTCACACCAACTAAACTTACCAGTTTCCATATTGATGGTATGGGCTGGAGCCCTGAGATTGCTATAGAAAAAGATAATAGTGCGTACCTAAATAATGGAGAAGCCAACTTACATGGTATATTAATTTCACCTTTACAACATCGTAAACCTGTTTTTGAGCCATTTCATACCTTCGATAGAGATATGATGCAAGACGTATTTAGAATTCATGGCGATAAAATAAAAGATATTACTAGAGATTGTGCTATTTGTATCGATTTTGACCAATTTATAGATGCTTTTTATGAGCCTTTAGATGTTTTAAAATACAAAACAGTAGATATTAGTTTTCATTTAATAAACGATTTAGAAAACAAACAAAAAGAGCAACGCCGGTTAATTGAAACATTTAAAGAAGGACATCATTTTATAGATGAAAAACTACATGCTAAATTATTAGAATCTGCTAACACCTATGGAGATTTAAGAGATAGAGATTTAAGTTTACATAGTCTCACTTTTACAACGGAATCGTTTTTTACTAAAGCATTTGGCGGCGTTTATGTACTTCGAGATTTTATAACACCTATTATAGTTTTTAAAGATCTTAACTGGTATAAAGAAGCTATAAAAGATACATTACATGATGTGTTGATTTTTCATATGCAGCAACCAGAATTAATAGAAAAGTTAACAGACCATACCATTATTTCTTGCGATTTAGAAAAAGTAACTCAAGACGAGCGTTACGACCGTATTAAAAAGTTTGAACTAATTTCAGCTATAAAAGAAGCTTCACATGCTAAAAAAGATATTTTAAACGATCCTTTATTGTTTAAAAGCTACTTAAATAAACTGGATATAGAATCTCGAAAACATGTCATGTCTGTAGAACTATATCTGGAAAAAATAGAAATCAGTAATCAATATAAAATTGCCGATTTAATTAAAGACGACCTATATTTTGCCCTGCACGAACCACATTCATCTTTAACAGTAAACCAAAAAGATTTGATTTGGAAATTACTTACAGATATTTCACCTAAAGATGTTTTGCACTTGTATTGGTACGATAAAGCTCAATTTTACAAAACCTATGCGACTTGGGATGACGGTTTTAAAGATTGGGTCATAGAAATAATTAGTAACAAAATTGCGTAACTTTAGACGTATATAACAAATAAAAACGATGACTTTAGAATTAATCATATTTATAGCAGCTATTCTTTTCGGAATCTTACTGTACTGGAGAGAATCTAAAAGCAATAAAATATATCGCACTTTAAATAAAATAATGTACTCTAAAGAGTTACAAATGTCCCCACATAGTACAAAAGGGTTTATTTATGAGCAGAATTTTTTAATGCGACTGGTTTATATTTCATTATTATTTATTGTAGCCATATTAATTTCAAAATTATTTTTACCAATAGAAATTGCTACAATCCAGCTATTTGTGTCTTCAATTGTGGGAACTTTAATTGGAACGTATCTCGCCGGATTTATTTTAAAATCTTCTAAAGTCATTGAAGCTCAAAGTGAAACCTTAGAAGATGTTGTGCAAAATACTTTAAATAAAGGGAAAGATGTTTTTGAAGATTTAAAGAACAAAGACAATAAAGCTATAGAAGTTGCTAAAGAAGAAATAAAAGAAGAACCAGAAGTAGAGAAAAAGTCTGCCAGAGAACGTTTAAAGGATAAAGGATTAATGTAAATCTAAATTTATATTGTTATTTATTTAATTAAATTTCTAAAGCTAATAGCAAACGGCTAAAAGCTAAAATCACAAAACCATGATAAAAAACTATTGGAATAAAGGAGGCAAACAAAAAGGAATAACTATTCTTGTGACTATTGTTATTATTGCCTTATTGTTTTTTTTAAGAGACGACTATCAGCCAGCCTTACTGTTTTTTAGAAAATTTATTTTCATCATTTTATTAAGCGGTCTTATTTTGTTTTTTGGTTTAAGATGGTTCCGGAAATCGGCTTCAATATTAAGACGAGTGGTTATACTTATTAGCTTAATTATCTTTTTTGGACTGCTTTATATTTTAGGTTGGCAGGTTAAATTGTATGACTACATGAAAACTTATAATGTGTTTAACGATTTAAATAAAGTTGAAATAAATGAATTGCCGCTAACTCAAAATGAACGTATTCAACCCTTAAGAAATATTTTCTCTATGGCTAATGAAAGTGTAGGAGAAACCAAAGATGTGTCTTTACCACATTTGGTGCGAATAGATACCACAAACCAGTGGACTATGGCTATCCAGCCATCTGAAAAATATGTGATGCAGCGCTTAAATGATAATACCGAGGAAGTTTTTGCCGTATCCAGTACCACGCCATTTCCTCGTTTTTCAAGTGAAAATAGAATTCCTGTTACATTTTCTATTGGAGAATCTTTAAAATGGAGCCGAAACACTTATAATGCGGTTGTACAACGTTTTAATTTGTGGCAACTCTTTAATTACGAGCCAAGCGATACCTATTACATGAAAAACGATAAAGGCGCCTGGGTACAAGTCGTAAGTTTAATTAAATGGAAAGGATTTTTCTTTCCATATCCAAGTTTTGGTGGTGTTATGGTTATAGATAATGGGGAACATGATTTTAACGATTATTTGGAACGTGTTACTATTGGAAAAGGAACATACATTTCTCCTGAAGAAATGAAGAATCATCCTTATTTAACGCGACAAAATACCTTGTCTGAAAAAGTATCTCAATTACAAGCCGAATCTCTTAAATTTTTAGGAGGCTTTAGCGACCCTTTGCCATGGAATATGGAAACCGCAGTAAAAATTCCAAATTTACCAGACGACCAGAATCAGCAACCCTTTGTAACCGATTTTAATTTTGAAGATACTAAAATTGATGCCTATTCAGGGTTATATCATTGGTTTGGGTTAGAACCGGTAGGAGATGAGCGCACCAGTTTAACCTTTAGTGTGTTTATTCCAGCAGACGGAACCGATAAGTTATATTATTACGATCATGCGTCTAAAAAACAAGGTTATGCAGGCGTTTCGGCAATGCCTTTAAAAGTGATTGAATCCAGAAAAGAGTATGATTGGTCGGTAAATAAACCCGTAGAGTTTAGACCTTACATTAAAAATTTAGCAGGTAGAAAGCGTTTATTTTTCTTAGGAACCATTTCTTCTGTGCGCGATGGAAGTTCAAAATTTGATGGCTCTGCAACACCAGATTTAACGTTAATAGATAGCGAATACAGAGATGTGGTGTGGATTGATGCAAAACACCCGAGTAAATGGGAAAAGACGGTTTATGACCAGTTAAATGAAGCTTGGCGTGCAAGTGAAGGCATTGGAGAATACTTTAATGAAGAAGAAAAGTTATTAGAAAAAGCGGAAACCATTTTAGATTCTGTAAGACGTATTCCTGCTGTAAATTCTAATAATGAAGAGATTTTAAGGCTTCAGAAGAAAATTGACTCTATAAAAATATTAGAAAGCAAATAAAAAGATAAAGCGGATAAAAAAAATCAAGTCTAATAGACTTGATTTTTTTATTTAAAATTCTGTATTGCAACCTTCTTCGGTTTCGCAGCCAAATAAGCTCTTTTCCATTATGAGCTTAGAAACTCCTTCAGGAAGCATTTCTTGCCAACCATCTTCTCCGTTAGAAATCATTTTTAATACTTTTCTGGAGAATACTACTAAGCTTTCCTCATTAACGTCTTCAATATCTATAACTTTTCCGTTATATTTAAAGAATTTGTAAAGCTCTTTCATTCTTGGGTGCACCTTCACATTATCACTTGTAGTAAGTGTACCATCATCATTTTTCATTGGATATAAGTAAACTCTTAAATCTTTAAAGAATAACTTACCAAAAGCTTCCAGAATTCCTCCACTTAAGTGTGTGTAATATTTCTGGTCAAAAATATCTACTAAATTATTAACGCCCATAGCTAAGCCCATACGACTCTTGGTGTATTGTGAGAAGTATTCTACTAACTTATAGTATTCCTGGAAATTGGATATAAGGACTGTTTGCCCTAAAGAACATAATAAACGCGCTCTATCCATAAAATCCTGTTCATCAATTTCTCCTTCAGCTCGTAGGTTTGATAACGTAATTTCAAAAATTACCTGAGTATTGGCTTCATCAACCTTGTTTTCATTAATAAACATATCATAAGATTTCTTATACATGTCCATATTAACATTGGTAACCGGTCTAAAGCTACCTCTTAAGGCTAAAATGTTTTTCTTATAAAGAACACGTGCTGGTAAAACGTTATTTCCGTCTGGAGCAAACATTACGGCATCTGTCATCCCATTTTTTACCAGTTGTAAACTCATTAGACGATTATCTACATCTTCAAATACTGGTCCCGAGAAGTTAATGGTATCTATTTCTAACTGATCTTTATCTAAATGGTCGTATAAATATTTTAGTAATTTTTTAGGCTGATTGTATTTGTAATAAGCACCATAAATAAGGTTAGTGCCTAAAATACCTAAGGTTTCTTGTTGTAATCTGGCATCATTTTCTTTAAAACGAATATGAAGTATTATTTCATTATAAGCTTCATTAGGATCTATTTGATATTTAATTCCAACCCAACCATGACCTTTATATTTTTTTGCAAAATCTATAGTAGCCACAGTATTGGCATAACTAAAAAAGAATTTATTCGGATGTTCCTCACGACTTAAACGCTGCTCAATAAGATTAATTTCATGAGTTAGCATTTTTCTTAATCGCGCCTCAGTTACATATCGTTTATCGTTTTCAATACCATAAATGGCATCACTAAAGGCTTTGTCATAAGCAGACATGGCTTTTGCAATAGTACCAGAAGCACCTCCAGCTCTAAAAAACTGCCTAACAGTTTCTTGACCAGCTCCAATTTCGGCAAAGGTTCCGTAAATATTTTCATTTAAATTAATACGTAATGCTTTGTCCTTTATTGAAGGGATGTTTTCAAATGCTTTATCGCCTTTTAATGTGATTTCTTCCATTTTAGTAGATTCTGTTGCATTACAAATGTATCATTTTCATTTATCATAAAGAAAAAAATAACTTACTTTTGTTGAAGACATTTATGAGTTTAAAAATAACATTTTTAGGTACCGGGACATCTCAAGGAATTCCAATTATAGGAAGTACACATCCGGTTTGTTTAAGCCCAAACCCAAAAGATAAACGCTTGCGGGTTAGTATTTTAGTTGAGTGGGATTCTTATACCTATGTAATCGATTGTGGGCCAGATTTTAGACAGCAAATGTTAAAAGCAAAAGTATCTAAATTAGATGGTGTCCTTTTTACTCATGAACATGCAGACCATACCGCAGGATTAGATGATATAAGACCTTTTTGTTTCAAGCAAGGTGCAATGCCTTTTTATTTACATGAACGTGTATTGGGAGAGCTAAAAACACGTTTTGATTATATATTTACTACAGAAAATAAATACCCGGGTTCTCCTGTTGTGGAAGCTAGAGTGATTGAAAATAAACCATTTAAATTAAATAACTTAGAAGTTATTCCTATAAATGGCTACCATAACGGACTTCAAGTTTTTGGTTATAGATTTTTAAACTTTGCATATCTAACCGATATGAAAACTATAGATTCTGTTGAGTTAGAGAAACTTAAAAATTTAGATGTTTTGGTTATAAATGCTCTTAGGGAAAGTTTTAGTCCGTCTCATTTTACCTTAAGTGAAGCTTTAGAAATGATTGATAAAATAAAGCCTAAGAAAGCATATCTAACACATATAAGTCACCAATTAGGATTTCATGATGAAGTTGAAGCCCGTTTACCAGATCATATTCATTTAGCATATGATGGATTAATTTTAAAACTTAAATAATTAGAATTTATGAAGAATAGAGTTTTTATGTACCTGTTTATTTTTACTTTGTTACTAGTATTGTTTCAATATATCAATTCAAAAAGTATTATTGAAGATTACGATAAAAATTTAAAAACCGCAGAAAATAGAGTAGAAGTGTATTCAGATTCTATAAGTATGCTTAAAGATAAAATTTCAGATTTATCACAATTTGATTTAAATTATAGCGATGATGCTATTTCATTTTTTCAGGATAATGGTATCGATTCTGAAAAGTTAATGCCTGTTGTTAAAGATGCTTTACTTTCTATGAATATGCAGGATGGCGACACTCATCCCATAATTCCATATCCAGGCGGAAATGGTAACCGAATGCTTTTAAATTCGGTTAAATTCTTAAATCATAAATGGCTTATAGCCGACTTTTCGGATGGAACCTTATGGGGAGAAATTTTAATTGGTTATAGTATTGATGAGAATAACGATATTAAGTTTAAGGAAATCGAAACTTTACTTTATCCTTACCAGAGGTATTAAAGTTTCTGTTCCAGCCAGTCTTTTAACTCATAAAAGTTTTGAGGTGCTACACCATGTCCTACAGGAAATTCATTATAAATGTGTTTAATATGATGTTTTTCTAAATATGGACTAGTTTTTCTGGCCCAATCTACAGGAATAACTTGATCTACACTTCCATGTGAGGCATAAATATCTATATTTTTGTAAGCGTCTTGAGTTTTTAATTTGATAATATCTTCATTGATATAACCGCTTAAACCAATAATGTTTTTAATCTTTTCAGGATAGGTTAGACCTACCGAAAAACTTAAAATACAACCTTGACTAAATCCTAATAAAGTGACATTATCTTTATCTACAGGATAATGAGAACAAGCTTCATCTATAAATGTAGCTATAAGCTCTCTGGATTGAATCGCTTGGTCATTATCACTCCATTTATCATTATTGGCATCAAAATTTATAGCATACCAAGCATTTCCGTAAGGTTGTAATTGGTATGGAGCTTTTAGTGAAATAATAAATAATTCCTCCGATAATTCGGGAGCAAACGAAAATAAATCATTCTCGTCACTACCATAACCGTGTAATAATATAAGTAAAGGTGCTTTTTCTTTTAAAGTTGAAGATCTTGTGATATGATTTATTGAAAATGAAGTCATAAATTATTTAATAATGTTTGAAAAAATTTTTTGAAATAGTGCACCAATTACTGGTATTAAAACCATTTTACCACTTGCAGCAGTAATAACACCAAAGACCAAAAGTAATCCAAAACCAAATAAAAATGGTCCGGAGATTAACCAACTATCAAATTGACCTAAAAAATAACCTAATAATAAAAAGCTTAAGCATAAGCCTAAACCTTGTCGGTTATGAAAAGTAGTAAAAGGATTTTTTACATCGCTATTCATTATAATGGCTATAATAGATCCTATAAATGTTAAATAGCTTACTACAGCATATAGTTTACCTTCTTGAATGGTTTTTTCTGTCATTATTTACCTAAAATTATTTGGTTATTTGATATAATTCCATAAGCTCTTCCTGTTAAATCATGATCTAAGAATATGCTGTTTTTAGATTTTGAAAACACACAAGATTTATCAAATAAATAATCTTCATCTGGATTAAATAGAGTTAAATTGGCTTTTTCACCAACTTCAATACTAAAAGATTCTATCTGATAATGTTTTTTTCCGCGAGTTAAAAGCTTAATAGCTATCTCAGTGCTAAACAAGGTGTTTAAAGCACCAAAAGCACTTTCTAAACCTATAGTTCCGTAAGATGCATGCTCAAATTCCACATTTTTGTCTTCTATGGTAAGTGGGTTATGATCACTGGTAATATAATCTATGGTTCCATTACTTAAACCTTCTAATAATGCATCAATATCTTGCTGAGTTCTTAGTGGTGGATTCACTTTGTACTTTGTATCAAAATCATGCAACATTTCATCTGTAAAAAACAAATTATGTATGGCAACACTACAAGTAACTTGTAAGCCCTTAATTTTGGCTTCTCTTATTAAATCTATACTTTCTCTAGTTGATATGGTTGGAATATGTAGTTTTCCTTTAGTATATTCTAATAAAAATAAATCTCTGGCAACCTGCATGGCTTCCGCTAAATTTGGTGAGCCAGCTAAACCAAGCATAGTGCTTAGTTTTTCTTCATTCATAACTCCATTACCTGAAATTTTTTGTTCTAAAGGATGTGAGTATACAAAACCTTCTAAATGTTTTGTGTATTGTAGCGCAATCTTTAATAAATTGGGGTTTGAAATGGGCTTTTTATAATCATAAAAAGCAATAGTACCTGCTTGTTGCATATCATAAAGTTCAGCCAAATCTACACCATCACTATTAACTGTAAGTGCTCCAATGGGTTTTAAATTTACAGCGTGATGTTGTGTTTTACTTTTTACCGAAAAAATTTGTGCATTATCGTTAAAAACAGGTTTAGAGTTTGGATTCATGGCTATACTAGTAAATCCAGATTTCCCAGCAGTATTTAATCCATTTTCTAAGGTCTCTCGATCTTCAAAACCAGGTTCTCCTAAACACACACTACTATCAAACCAGCCCTGAGATACATGTAAATTTTCTAACTTTAAAGTTTCGTAATTAGATGTGTTTTCTATAGAATCTTCTATTTTACTGAGTACTCCATTTTCAATTAAAATATCTTTTGTTAAAAGATGATGAGAGCTCGTATCATCTATAATTTTGGCGTTTTTTATTAATAAATTCATTTTAAAAATTTAATAAGTAACATTTCTACAGCAATAAAAAATAAAGCAAAAATAACAAACCATTTCCAAAGCGTCTTGATATTGTATTCGGATTGTAAACTTTCAATAGTATTGGAAACAGAATTGTTTACACTATTAAATTGGCTCAAATCATGATAACTTAATTGACTTTCACTTTTATTGTAATTATAGCTTAAGGTGGTTATAGGGTTTTCTGTATAAAAAGCGGTGTAATGTCCAGATTTTTCAGGTAATTCATCTGTGGTTATTTCTATACTTTTTTGTAATTGTTTTTGTAAAGGAATAAAACTATTATCGTTCATTTTTAATGTAGCTACAGCATCATTTTTTGGTGTAACGGTTAAGTTGATAATGTTTTTTTGACCAATTATATAATTCAGTTTTTGTGAAGGTAAACTTAGTAATGCGATATTGTAAAATGTTGGAACAACTAAATTTTGTAATGTAAAATTAGAATTCTCTATGCCTAAAGCTGCTGTAAATATATAGGTGTTGTTTTTTTCTCCAAGAAATAGAGTTTCATTTTCAAAACCTAATACTTTAGCTAATCTTAAATTTGAACTGCTAAAGTTGTTTTTTACATTTGGATATTGAAAATTTTTAATTTGTTTTTCAAACACATTATTAGCATAAATAGGATGCGCGTAATTTATTTCTGTAATATTTTTAGAATTTGTATTTAAATTATCGAAAACACCTAGATTTAAGGTTGCTAAAAGGTTATTGTATTGGTCGGCTTCGGTTTCAGTATTAGGGATTATAACCAAAGTACCGCCATTTGTCTTAAAAGTTTTTAAACTGTTAACCAATGAAGGCGAAATAGTTGAAATTTCATTTAAAATTATGGTGTGTTGTTGGTTTATGACACTATAATCCAATTGCTGTAGTTCTACAGATGTAAAATTAAACTCATCTTCTGTGTAAATGCGTTTTAAAAAGGTATTACTTTTTAAATTTTTAATTTCTAAAACATGTATAGATTGCTTTTCTGCAAGACTAAAATAGTAATGGTTATCAAAACTTAAATTATTGTCGTTAAAAACAAGCTCTCCTTTAAAATTACTGTCATTAGGTATTGTGAATTCGGTTTCATTGGTTTTATCAAGTTGGATAGAAGATTTAGTAACAAGTTTTCCATTATTTAATAAAGAAATTGGTAATGTCTGCTCTGTATTATGGTTTGAATTTAATTTTATCTTTAATGTTTTATGTGTGGCAGTGGTTTCTGTAACATATAAACTATCTATAAAAATATTATTTGTCTTTTCTGGTTTTAATTGTACAAGGTCAAGTATAAATTCATTTTTATCAACCTCAAAAAGATCACTATTCTCTTGAAAATCACTAATACAGATAAAATGCTTTTTAGAATCTTTGGAATCAGAAAAAAAACTTTTAGCCTTCAATAAAACAGAAGCATATGGTAATTGATTTGCTGAATATTTTAATTGTAACAACTCATTTTTTACAGCACTTACAGAAGTGTTCCTAAAAACAGCATTATTAGTAAAAAGTGTAAATATTTCGTTTTCTGGTAGTGTAGAAATTAAATTTTGTAAAGCAGTTTTAAATAATTCTCCAGAAGAACCTTTAGCTTGTAAACTAAAAGAATCGTCCAAATAAATAACAATATCTTTTTTTGTGTTTAATTTAGAATTGTTTGAAAAGTAAGGTTGCGAAAAGGCTAAAATAAGAGCGGAAAGAAATAATATTCGCGCGGTTAATATTAGCCATTTTTTAATCTGAGAACTTTTGCGTGTTTTTAATTTTAAATTTTTTAAAAAAGCAACATTTGTAAATGCTTCTGTTTTAAATTTTCTTAATTGAAATAAATGGATTAAAATAGGAATAACCAGTAAAAATAACGCGTAAAGTATTTCTGGATGTTTAAACTGCATGTGTTACAATAAGTTTTTCAAAGATACTAATAGATAAATTATAAGTTAGTTATATGATAAAAAGATTTTAACAAAGTTTTTATAACCATAATATGTAACAAATTTTAATTTTGACTACTTATAATAAAACATAATATAAAATAAATGAAAAAAATAATTTATTCTGCAATAGCATTTAGTTTGTTACTAACTGGATGTAATGGCTCAAAGTCTACAGTTGGTAATGATTTAGCTTTATCCAATCCTATAGAAACTAAAATAGAGATTTCTAAAGTAAAAGATGATCAAGTTCCAGTAACTATTAATCCAGGACGCTTTACTACCGAAACTGTAACTTATAGATTGCCTAGAGTAGTCCAAGGAACTTATTCTGTTAGCGACTTTGGTAAATACATTGAAAATTTTAAAGCTTTCGATTATAAAGGAAATGAAATAGCATTTACAAAATTAGATACGAACTCTTGGGCAATTTCTAATGCTACGCAATTAGATTACATAACTTATAATGTAAATGATACTTTTGATCAAGAAGCAGCTAATGGCGGAGGAGGAATAGGTAATGAAGTGCCATTTTCTCCATCTGGAACTAATATAGAACCAACAAACTATGTTTTAAATTTACACGGTTTTATTGGTTATTTTGACAGCTTAAAAAACAGCCAATATAAATTAGATGTTGTGGCTCCATCTAGTCTAGTAAGAACTTCTGCTTTAGAGGAAACCAATTCTAAAGCTATGGATAATGGTCAAACAGTATCTAGTTATTTTGCACCAAGATATTTTGACATTACAGATAACCCAATGTTTTATGGTGAGTTGGATGTTGAAGAATTTTTAGTTGGTGATATTAAAATTGTTTTAAGTGTATTTTCCCCAACAGGAGTTCATAAAGCTTCAACCATTAAGGACGTTATGTTTAAAATGATGCAAGCTCAAAAAAAATACTTAGGAGATATTAATAGTACACCAAGATATGATATTTATTTATACTTAGCTGGTAATAATGAAGATGCTCCTAGAGGTTTTGGAGCTTTAGAGCACCATACATCTACAGTGGTGATTTTACCAGAAATGATGTCTGAAGAAGCTTTAGCAGAAAGTATGATAGACGTAGTTTCTCATGAGTTTTTTCATATTGTAACACCATTAAGTGTACATTCTGAAGACGTACATTATTTCGATTATAATGATCCTACATTTTCTAAACACTTGTGGATGTATGAAGGTGTAACGGAATATTTCGCAACTCACTTCCAGATTTATGAAGGATTACAGTCTCAAGAAGATTTTTATGCTAAAATTTTAAGTAAAATTAATTCTGCATCGGCAATGAATGACGCTATGAGTTTTACTGAAATGAGTGAAAATATTTTGGAAGACCCATATGCAGACCAGTATATTAATGTTTATCAGAAAGGCGCATTAATTGGAATGTGTATTGATATTTTAATGAGAGAAGCTTCTAACGGAAATCGAAGTATGTTATCTTTAATGAAAGAATTGTCTAATAAATATGGTAAAAATAAACCTTTTGTAGACGATAATTTAATTACAGAAATTACAGCAATGACTTATCCAAGTGTTGGAGCATTTTTAGACACTCATGTTGTTGGAAACACACCAATTAATTATAATGACTTCTTTAAAAAAGTAGGTTTACAAGTTAGTGAAGCTAAAATAAAAACCAATTATATTCAAAATGGTAATGCTTTAATTGTTACAGCAAATCCAAATGAGGGCACTATATTTTTTACACCTTTAGTTGAAAAAAATAGCTTTTGGTTTGAGAATGGTGTTAGAGCGAACGATATTATAAAGTCTATTGACGGAGAAGCGGTGTCTTTACAAAACGCTAACGCTATATTTACTAAAGTTTTTATGTGGAAACCAGGAACAAAAATTAATGTTGTATTAGTTAGAGATGGTAAAGAAATAGTAATTAATAAAGAGTTGACACAATCTTATACTATGGGTGAAACACTAAATGTAAATCCAGATGCTACAGAAGCACAAAATAATTTAAGAAAAGCGTGGTTAAATAATTAATTAGTTTTAATTGATTCTTAAAAAAGGAGCTTTACCCTGGGTATAGCTCCTTTTTTTATTAATACAACGTATTAGTTGATGTATGTTATCGGGTATTATAATGATTTTATCGAAAGTCTATCGTATTACTAGGATTATTATCGATTAAAGACCTATTTTCATAGTTTACTAACAAATTTTAAAATTTCATATGAAAAAAATTACATTATTCTTAATGCTGTTATGTTCTGCGATAACCTTCGGACAAGTAGGCTTTTCTCAGAATTTTAATGCGGCAACCGCTTTACCGGCTGGCTGGACTCAAAATAGATATTTTGGTACTGCAACGCAGGCTTGTGAAGGTAATTCATTTAGATCTAATATCTATTCTGGAGCAACTACTTCCACTGGAAATCTAGGGACTCCCAATTTTGTTGGGCAATCTAATGGAACAGATTTAACAGTTTCTTTTGATTATAAAATTGTAAACTGGTCTGCAGCAACAGTTGCTACTCCAGCAGGATGGGGTACGGCTCAATTACAATTTTCCTTAGATAATGGAACGACGTGGACTACAGCTCCTTCTGGAACTATAAACGATTCAAACCATGTCGTTGCTAATACTTGTGCAACTTTTAATGTTGTAATACCTGGAGCTTCTTTACCAAACGGTTCAGATGTGAAATTAAGAGTATTAAATACTTGGGCTTCTGGAGACTACTATTTCTATATTGATAATTTTAGTGGAGCTCAAGTAGCATCAAATCCACCAAACTGTACTACTTTAACAGCACCATTAAATGGAGCTACAAACGTTAATGAAGAAAGTAATTTAACTTGGGCTGCAGCTACAGGAGTACCAACTGGATACTTTTTATCTGTAGGAACTACTCCTGGAGGAGTAGATGTAGTTAATAATGTAGATAATGGTAATTCAACTTCTTATGCATTACCAACGTTAATGTATAGTACATTATATTATGTAACCATTACCCCTTACAATGCAAATGGAAATGCTATGGGATGTACAGAGGAAAGTTTTGAAACAAGACCAGCGCCACCAGTAGGTCAGGTTTGTGGTAACCCAATTGTTGTTGGAGCTTTACCTTACAATACTTCAGATAATACTAACGTGTATGCAGATGATTATAACGGATCACCTGGTGCTAGTTGTGGTTCCACAAACGGTTATTTAAATGGTGACGATGTTGTGTATGCTTATACAGCAACATCAGACGCAACAATAAATTTTGCTCTGTCTGGTATTGGTGCTAATTATGCAGGTATGTTTTTATATAGTAGTTGTGGTGATATTGGAACGACTTGTATAGCTGGAGCTACAAATGGAGCATCTACTGCAGATTTTGATTTTGATTATAATGTAACTAACGGTCAAACCTACTATGTTGTAATTTCAACATGGGCAACACCACAATCTACAGCATATACTTTAGATATTAGAGAGATTTTATGTGCGGATCCTAGTGATTTAGCAGTTGCGAATATTACAACAACAACTGCAGATTTAAGTTGGACAGATAATAATTCTACAGCAACACCAAACTGGAATATAGAAATTTTACCTTCAGGTAATGCACCAACAAATATGGCAACGGATACTGCTACGACTAATTCATTCCAAGCAACTGGTTTAACAGCTAATATGAGTTATGACTATTATGTACAAGCCGATTGTGGAGGAGGCACATTGAGTCTTTGGGTTGGTCCTTTTACATTTACAACAGCATGTAATGCTTTTGTAGCTCCTTATTTAGAGGATTTTGAAGCTTTCCCAACTGCTACTTCAGCATTTATTTCTTCTAATTGTTGGACAGGAACTGGAGGAGCATACTACTGGGAGTCTGCCCCAGGAACAGATACAGGTTCAGCAGATACAGGACCAAGTCCTACTATTACAACTGGAAACTATTTTTATACTGAAGCTTCTGCTGGTGCTTCTGGAGATATCACAGAATTAATATCACCTTCTGTGGATTTATCAGGATTAACAGCTCCATCTTTAAGCTTCAACTATCATATGTATGGTGTAGTTATGGGAACACTTGATGTTTTAGTTAATGGTACAGATAATGTATTTACAATTTCAGGTCAACAACAAGCTAATGATACAGACCCTTTTGAACTAGCAACAATAGATTTAGCAGCTTACGCGGGTCAGACTATTACAGTTACCTTCCGTGCTACAAGTGCAGGTACTTTTGAAGGAGATTTATCTATAGATAATGTTAATTTTGACGAATTACCAACTTGTCCTCAACCAAATATGTTAACAGTAGCTAATATTACAGATACTACAGCAGACTTAGGATGGACAGAAAATGGTACAGCAACAGTTTGGGATGTAGAGGTTGTAGATATTACTGCTGGAGGAACACCTACAGGTACACCAACAGCAACTGGGGTATCAAATCCTTATACTGTAATGAGTTTAACACCTAATAATGCTTATGAATTTTACGTAAGAGCAAGTTGTGGAGGTGATGTTTCAACTTGGGTTGGTCCATTAGCTTTCTCTACTGTTTGTAGTACTTTTACAGCTCCATACACAGAAGATTTTGAAAATGCAGGTGTAGTTCCAGATTGTTGGACTCTTGCAGGAGGAGACGATTGGGACTTTAATTTAACTGGGCCTAACCATGTAGGAAATGCTGGTACAATTACCGGTTCTACAACATCTGGTAATTATTATGCTGTAGTAGATGATTCAGGATTAACAAGTAATGTAAGTGTTTTAGAGTCACCTTTTGTAGATTTAACACCATTAACAACACCAGCATTAACATTTTTTGAAATTAGTGATAATGAAGGTAATGCTAATGCAACATTAACTGTTGAAGTTTGGGATGGTGCAGCATGGAATACTGTTGGAACTTATAATACAAATACAGCAGGTTGGGAATTAAAAACAATTAATTTAAGTACATTAACTTTCACAGGACCTGCTCAAGCAAGATTTTCTGTAGCAGATTCAGGAAGTTTTTATGACGATATTGCAATTGACGATGTTAGTTTTGTAGAATTACCAGCATGTCCTCAACCAAGTATGTTAACAGTAACTAATATTACTGCAACAACAGCAGAATTAGGCTGGACAGATAATGGGACTGCAACAGTATGGGATATAGAGATTGTAGATGTTACGGCAGGAGGAACGCCAACTGGAACACCAACTGTTTCTGGAGTTACTAATCCTTATGTAATAACAGGTTTAAACCCTCAAAATGATTATGCTTTCTACGTAAGAGCGGTTTGTGGTGGAGACTTGTCTTCATTCTCAGGGCCAAGTAATTTTAGAACAGCTTGTGCTACTATAACTGTCTTCCCATCGACAACAGACTTTACAAATAATCCTCCTACTACATGTTGGGATGAAGCTGCAGACGGAGAAGTTGCTGCTGGACCAAGTGGTTTAGGAGCTTCTGATTGGAGAGGAAATAGATCCTATTTTGATGTTAATGCAAACGTTGTAAATTCTAATGCATTAAATTTATTTACAGGTAATGTAGATAGAGAGTGGTTATTATCACCAACATATACAATTCCATCTGGTACACCACATGGTTTAAAAGTACAAGTAGCCGTAACTAACTATAACTTCAGTGGGTCAACTTCTGCAGGTGATACTATGGGTAGTGATGATGAAGTTATGTTATTAATGACTACTGATAACGGAGTATCTTGGACAACTCTTACAACATGGAATGCAGGTAATCAACCAAGTGTTAATGGAACAGATTATTTAGCTGATTTATCTGCTGTTTCAGGAGATGTTCGATTTGCATTCTGGGGAAGTGATGGTATTACAAATGATATTGAAGACTATGATTTTCATGTAGGAGCTTTTACAGTAGATTTATTAAGTGCATTGAGTACTGAAGAGTTTAATACAAATAATTTAGACTTTTCTTACTATCCAAACCCAGTGTCTAATGAATTAACTATAAATGCAGCAACTAAATTAAGTTCTGTAAGTGTTATTAATGTTTTAGGACAAACAGTTTATTCTACAACACCAAACACAAATAAAGTTATGGTAAATATGAGTGAATTAAATGCAGGATATTACTTTGTGAAAGTAGTTTCTGGTAACGCCTCTAAAACAATTAAAGTAATTAAAAATTAAAAAATATAATTTATCATATTTTCAAGCCACCTTTAATAAGGTGGCTTTTTTTTGTTTACTATATTTGTAAACATGTCAAGACTCTATTCTTTTATTGTTCCGGTTTACAACAGGCCTAATGAAATTGATGAACTTTTAAAAAGTTTTATCAGTCTTAAATTCGATAAGCCATACGAAATTGTTATTGTAGAAGATGGAAGTACATTAACCTGTGAACATATTATTAAAGCTTTTAATAAGTTTCTGAATATTGCTTACTATTATAAAGCAAATTCTGGTCCCGGAGATTCTAGAAACTACGGTATGTCTAAGGCTAAAGGTAATTATTATATTATACTAGATAGTGACTGTCTTTTGACAGAAAATTATTTAATTGAAGTAGAAAAAAGTTTAAATCATCTCTACGTTGATTTTTTTGGTGGACCAGATACGGCACATCCATCTTTTTCGCCTTTACAAAAAGCTATAAATTTTGTAATGACTAGCTTTATCTCTACTGGAGGAATAAGAGGACATAAAAATGCATTAAATAAATTTCAGCCAAGAAGCTTTAATATGGGTATTTCTAAAGAAGCTTTTCTCGCTTCAAAAGGATTTGGAACTATACATCCTGGAGAAGACCCAGATCTTACTTTGAGATTATGGAATTTAGGTTATAACTCTAAGCTAATCGATAAAGCCTCAGTTTTTCATAAAAGACGTATTTCTTGGCAAAAATTTTATCAGCAAGTTTATAAATTTGGATCTGTAAGACCAATTTTAAACTTCTGGCATCCAGATAGCAAAAAACTCACTTATTGGTTACCTACTACTTATGTGATATTAGTAATTATTGCTTTAGTGACCTTAGGCACTCAATTTAAATGGTTGGCTGTGTTATTACTAACATATAACGCTTTAGTGTTTGTTTTGGCTTTAGTGACTATGCGTAATGTTTTAATTGCACTTCAAGTTATAGTAGCGCTTCAAATTCAATTTTTTGCCTATGGAATAGGTTTTTTAAAGTCAACTATAATCTTATCTTTAAATAAAAAATCGCCAGAAGCTTTATTTCCGCATTTATTTTTTAAAAAATAACTATGATTAAATTAATTAGGTTTATAAAATCTATACTAAAGACAAAACGGCTAAATGCTTTTTTTCTGTTTTTTATAATGGCTTTTTTTATTTTAATATTAGTTAAATTATCAAGTAATTATACTAATGTTTTACAGTTTGAAATAGATTTTCAAGACATACCAGATGATATTGTTATTGAAAATAAGGAAGAGATATATCTTTTAGTTAAATTTGAGGCTTCAGGTTTTTTCTGGATGAGATATGTATTTAAAAATCCGTCTGTAAAACTAAGTCTAACAGACGATTTCTCAGTTTCAGAAGATTACTATCAGATAAATGAAGATAAAGCTTTTGCGGCTATAAAAGAGCAACTATCAACTAGAATAAAAGATTTTAAATTGGTAAATCAAAATTTAAAGATTTTTTTCGATACATATTTTGTTAGAAAAGTACCCATTAAGGCAATTACAGAGATTTCTTTTGAAAATGGCTTTGGAGCTTTAAAACCATATAGTCTAAGTGTAGATTCTGTAAAAGTAATTGGTCCTAAAAATATAATTGATACTATAACTTCTTTATCTAATAAAGTTGCTAAGTTTGATAATATTAATTCAAGTATTTCTAAAGTATTTCAGCTTAATTTAGATAATTATCCAAACACAATTAAAGTTGTACCAGAGCAACTTTCAATAAATGTAAAAGGAGAGCGTTTTACAGAAGGAGAGCTAGATATCTCTGTAGAGCTTATAAATGTGCCAAGTAATTTATCTATAAATTATTTTCCAAAAACTATTAAAGTTACTTATACCGTACCTCTAAATGATTTTAAGTCTATTACAACTTCAGATTTTAAAATCATTGCTGATTATAAAAAAACGAATACATTAAATAATTTTCTGTTTCCAGAATTACGTGTTATTAATCCTAAGATTAAAGATGCTCGAATGAAGCAAACCAAACTAGAGTATATTATTACAAAATGAGCGTAAAAATTATAGGATTAACAGGCGGCATTGGAAGTGGAAAGACCACAGTAGCTAATTGTTTTAGTACATTTGATATACCAGTCTATATTGCAGATTTAGAAGCTAAAAAATTAATGGTTACTTCTAAAGTCTTAATTAGGCAGTTAAAACAATTGTTTGGAGCAGAAAGTTATTTAGATAAAGAATTAAATAGAGCTTATATAGCTCAAAAGATTTTTTCGGATAAGGATTTATTGGAAAAAATGAATGCAATTGTGCACCCTAAAGTGTCTAGACACTTTAAGAAATGGCTAAAAAAACAAAGTTCTAAATATGTTATTTACGAATCTGCTTTAATTTTTGAAAACTCTAATACAAATCATTTCGATTCTATTATTACCGTTACTGCTCCTTTAGAAATTAGAGTACAAAGAGTGGTAGAGCGCGATAATAGTACTGAAAAAAAAGTCAAGTCAATAATTTCCAATCAGTTAAGTGACAAAGTTAAAATAGAAAATTCCGATTTTGTTATAAAAAATCTTGACTTAAAAACTACAAAACATCAAGTTAAGAATATTCATTTTCAAATTATAGAATTGATAGACAGCGGACAAATTTAACATATTTGTTAACGTTAGGTTAAACTACACAACGACCAAATGTTAAAATGTTAAATTTGCGTCAATGAGCAAAAACAAATTTATAATTCTGGTTGTTTTAATGAGCCTATCTTTAATAGGTATTATTTGCCTTCAGGCTTATTATATTAACAATTCTATAAATTCTTTTGAAAATCAATTCAATTTTTCTGTAAAAAAAAGTATAGGTTATACCATTCAGAATATTGAGAAAAAGGAGAAGTTAAACAGTATTATAAAAATTAATCAGCTTATTAATGATGGAGGTAAAATAGATACCACAGCCATCATTAATTTTTATATAAAAGAAGATAATAAAAACACCAATAAAACTCTCTTATATAGAAATGGGATTTTAGAAGAAAATTTTAAGTTAAGTTCTGCATTATTTGATATTGGTTTAGATACCATTAATGTTAAACGAATTATAAACAATAGAGAAACAAAAGTTTTAAATAACTCTAGTGCTCAAGATGTTGATTTAGTAGATATTGTAAATGAAATTTCTACACTTTCGGAGCGTGAGCAAATTTTATGGGAGTCGTTTTATATGGATTATGCTTTTAGAACGCCTATTTATAAAAGAACGACTAATGAAGAAATTAGAGAGTTGTTAGAAACTAAACTTAAAGCAGAAGATATAGATTTAGATTTTGAATTTGCCATTTACAGTAATAATTTGGCGACTAAAATTTCATCGGAAGATTTTCAAATAGAAAATAACGATACCTTTAGTCTGCCTATTTTTGATAACGAAAATGATGATAATAATTACCGTTTACTTGTAAATTTCCCAAAAAGAGAACGCTATATGTTTTCAAGTATTTATAGTAATTTATTATTATCGATTCTTTTTACTGGTATTATAATTCTGGCATTCTCTAGTGCATTATTACAATTAATTAGACAACGTCAAATCTCAGAAATAAAGTCCGATTTTATAAATAATATGACCCACGAGTTTAAAACACCAATAGCTACTATTAATTTGGCTTTAGATTCTATTAGAAACCCTAGAATTATAGACGACAAGGAAAAAGTTTTACGTTACTTAGGGATGATTAAAGAGGAAAATAAACGTATGCATGCGCAAGTAGAAAATGTACTAAGGATTTCTAAGTTGGAGAAGAATGAACTTAACATTTCTAAAGAACGTATTAAGTTACATGACTTATTACAAGAAGCTATTAACCATGTAGAATTAATGGTAGAAGATAGAAACGGAGAAATTATAACCAATTTTGATGCAATAAAATCTACCGTATTAGCAAACGAATCGCATTTCACTAATGTTTTAGTAAACGTTCTTGAAAATGGAATAAAATATACACCAGAAGACAAACCTCTAAAAATTGAGGTGTCTACACATCTTGCAGGAAGCTCTATTTTAATAGATATTAAAGATCATGGGGCAGGAATGACAAAGCAAGTACAGAAAAAAGTGTTCGAAAAGTTTTATAGAGAGCACACTGGGAATGTTCATAACGTAAAAGGTCATGGATTAGGCTTAGCTTACGTTAAACAAATTGTAGAAGATCACCACGGAAATATAAGTGTAACAAGTACAAAAGGCGTTGGAAGCACCTTTACTATAAAGCTTCCCTTAATATCATAACACTATGGAAGAACAATTGAAAAAAATACTTTTAGTAGAAGACGATCCAAACTTTGGAATTGTTTTAAAGGATTATTTAACCATGAATGACTACGAAGTAACTCATGCTAAAAATGGTATGGAAGGCTTTGAAAAATTCAAGAAAAATGATTTTGATCTTTGTATTCTTGATGTCATGATGCCATATAAAGATGGTTTTACTCTGGCAAAAGAGATTAGAGAAAAAAATGCGGATGTGCCTATTATTTTCTTAACAGCTAAAGCTATGAAAGAAGATGTGTTAAAAGGTTACAAAGTAGGGGCAGACGACTATTTAAATAAACCATTTGATAGTGAAGTGCTTTTAATGAAAATGAAAGCCATTATACAGCGTAAAGCGACTGAAACTGTAGCAGATAGTAATGAGTTTATGTTTACTATTGGTGATTTTGAGCTTAACTCTAAATTACGTTTCTTAAGTTATAAGGGGCAAGAGCCAGAAAAATTATCTCCAAAAGAAAACCAATTATTACGCTTATTAGCATTGCATGTTAATGATTTAATGCCTAGAGAATTAGCTTTAACTAAAATATGGAGAGATGATAACTACTTTACGTCTCGTAGTATGGATGTGTATATTGCTAAATTACGTAAGTACTTAAAATTAGACGATAAAGTTGAAATTTTAAACATCCACGGTGAAGGATTTAGATTGGTAATTAACGAATAAGAATATTACTAGATATAAAAAAAGCTTCAAATTAAAATTTGAAGCTTTTTTTTATTTAGATGTTAAAATACGGTCTATAATTTTAAGATGATGATGTGTATGTACTTCTAAAAAACGTTTGGTCTGTTTTCTATTTAAATGTCCAAAAAAAGGATGATTGAAATAAGCATTTTTTGGAAGTTTTAAATACTGAGAATTATTGATCTTTACTTTTTCTAATAAAGAAAGAACTTCCTCTTTATTTATTTTGGTTAGTGTATTAACATGCTTTGGAGCTTGAACCTGTCCAGTAGGGATTTGTTTAGTTAAAAAAATCAGGTCACGTTTTAAATTAAAGGTTTTAATATAATCATCCGGATTACTCTTTTTCAATTGACTCGTAACACTAACCATAACTCTTAAGCTGTGGTCTAAATGCCAATCTACGCCACGATTGGAAACAGCTTTATTTTCAGTATTAAAATGAATTAAATGTTGTTCAATTTTATTAATGTATTTATCCATAATATTTTAAAATAATTCATTTAAAAATTTTAAATCTTCTTTGTTTGTTATTGACGAATTAATATCACCTTTTAACAATTCCAATTCTTTATCTATCGCTTCCTTATGTGTGTTTTTTTGAGCAATTTCTTTTAAAAATTGAAGCATCTTAATTAAATTTTGAACTACAGAGATATCTCGTTTACAATAAGTTCTTAAACTCGCCATAACTTGGTAGAGTAGTGTACTAAAGTTTACAGAGGTAATATTTACCCAAGCTACATCTTCAATTTTTGTATAACTATAATCGCTTTTTAATAACCGTATACTAAACAATTCGGACAAATAATCTATCGCATTTAAGGCAGTTCCAGGATCGTTAATTCCTGGAGACATAGCTTTAACAGCAATTTCTGTAAGTTGTTTAAATGCTAAGACATAATTGTCATCTATCAACTCATTAGTAGAATATTCAAATTGATTGGTTATATCTTTGATACAGTCTTCATTTAATTTCTTTTCAGACTTAAATAAAGGTTGATTTTTTATTATAAATGAACCTTTAAATCCAATAGTTTTAATTTTAGAATCATTTTTTTTAGCTATATCAGCAATATTTTTTAGAGCGATATTGGTTATATAGCCGCTTTTTGTAGCCTTATAAATATGAAATTTAGTACTATCAGGAAAATTAACTTCGGTATCATCTTCACTATCAATAAGTCTATTTAAACGCCTTTTAGCAGTATTTAAAATTTTATCCATAATGTTATTAATTTGTATTTCCTGAGAAATGGAATGGATAAAATATATAAAACTAGCTAAACAGTGCAGCATTAAAGCAATAGCAATTAATACCGAAAAGCCTGGTAATTGATATTCGTTACTGTTTTCTTCAATAGAAACCAGTATAAAAATACAATACACAATTGTTGAAATATAAAAACCTAGTATGAGTTGGTGTCGTCTATTGGAAATTAACTCTGGTAAAAGTCGTGGAGAAAAATTGCTTGAGGCTTGATTAAGTAATATCATTACCATTGAAAAACTAAATACCATAATAGAAATTAAGCCTCCAATAAAAGTAGTTAAAAGACTTCGGGAAGTTTCTGTGTTGTTAACAACCACATCTGGAATATACTCTAAAAGATATTTAGTTATGCCTTTCTCTTCAAGAAACAGCATAAAGTAGGCTAGTAGTATACCAAAAAGTGCAATAATACTTGGGTAAAACGCAATTTTATCTTTTAAATGGTAAGTTTTAGAAATTAATAATTTTAATTTATCAATCATAAAAATGGTTTTAACTTGGAAATACAGTTTTCAAAAGGCTCGTTATGTGCAATCCAAATAGTTTCTTGTTGTCTCTTAAACCAAGTGAGTTGTCTTTTAGCAAAGCGTCGCGAATTTTTTTTAATTTCAGAAACAGCAAATTCTAAAGTCCATTCACCTTCAAGATACTTAAAAAGTTCTTTGTAGCCCACAGTATTTAAACTATTTAAGTCTTTTTTAGTTTCCAATTGTTTGACTTCATCTAAAAGACCAGAAGACATCATAATATCTACACGACGATTGATCCGGTCATAAATAATATCTCTATCTGCAGTAATACCAATGGTAATCGTTTTAAAGTTGCGTTTATTTTTTTTCTTTTGAAGAAAGCTAGAATAGGGTTTTCCAGTACCAATACATATTTCTAAAGCTCTAATAACACGCTGTGGGTTTGAGATAGCAATTTTATCGTAACTTTTTGGATCTAATGTCTTAAGTTTAAGCTGTAAGGTCTCTAAACCTTCATTAGATAGTTGTAAGTTAAGATTCTTACGAATCTCACTATCTACTTCAGGAAAATCGTCTAAACCTTTTGTAACAGCATCTACGTACAAACCAGATCCACCAACCATAATTACTGTAGATTTGGTTTTGAAAAGTGTGTTTAAAGTTTCTATAGCATCTTTTTCAAAAGCACCCACATTATAGTGGTCTGAAATAGATTTATGATGAATAAAATGATGTTTGGCTTGAGATAATTCTTCTTGGGTTGGTGCAGCAGTACCAATACTCATTTCCTTAAAAAATTGTCTTGAATCTGCTGAAATAATTTCGGTATCAAAATAATTGGCCAGCTTAATGGCTAAACTGGTTTTTCCTATGGCGGTAGGTCCAACCACACTTATAAGTAGCTTTTCAGAAGTCATGATTTAATGTAAAGCCGTTCCACAAATTCTACAAAAACGCGCATCGTCTTTATGGTATTCTTCATGGCAATTTTTACAACGTTGGGTATTTAAGTGTACGTTTGGATAACGTTCCGTTATAATTCCTTTTTTGGAAGCTTCTTCGTCTTCCTTATCCTTTTTATTACTGTTTTTTACATATTCTGCAGAAACAATTCCTGTAGGAACTGCAATAATACCATAACCTAAAATCATAATAATTGAGGTTATAAATTGTCCTAGAGCGGTTTGTGGTGCGATATCACCAAAACCTACAGTAGTTAAGGTTACAATACACCAATACACACTTTTAGGAATGTTTGTAAATCCATTTTCTTCACCTTCAACTAAATACATAATCGATCCAAAAATTACAGAAGACACCAAGACAGCAAACAGAAAAACAAAAATTTTAACACGACTCGCTATAATAGAGTCTTTTAGTTGATTGGAAGCACCCAAGTAACGTGCAATTTTTAAAATACGAAAAACCCTTAAAAGTCTCAATGCTCTTAAGGTTATAAGGGCATGAGAACCTACAAAAATAAAAGATAAATATTTTGGGATGGTAGATAAAAAATCAATGACACCATAAAAGCTAAATATATATTTTAAAGGTTTTCTTACTGTTATAATACGAGCAATATATTCAATTGTAAAAAGTATGGTAACAGCCCATTCTCCTATATTTATCCAATAATGATATTTTGCATCTATGTGATTTACACTTTCCAGCATTACTAAAGCAATACTGGCAAGAATAAAAACAAGCAGAATAATATCAAACGCTTTTCCAGATGGTGTATCGGCTTCATAAATAATTTCATGAAGTTTATCGCGCCAGTTCGTGTTTTTTTTATCCAATGCCATATCTCAAATTTAAGATTTTTAATGTTTAGGCTTCAAGATTTATCGGAATAATTTTAAGTTTTGGATGTTTTCTAAGATAGGCTTGTATGATGTGTTGCGTATCTCTATTGTTTTCCATTGGAGTTATTATGGTTTCTAAAATCTTTATATTATTTATTTGATGATTTAAGTTAAAGTAACCATAACCTTTAAAAACACCATTTTTAATTAATACTGCACTGCGCTCGTCATGAGTTCTACCACGATCTACAATAATCATATTTTGATGTTCGTAACTATATTTTTTAATTAATTCTTGGATGCGTTTATTGTAAGTTTCTGCTGATTCTTCTTCTATACAAGCACCTATACACTTTTTAATACTTTGATTAAAACATGCTTTGTTGGTGCGTTCTAGACCTACCAACTTTAAACATAAATTATAATCTTCAACCATTTTTTCTAAAAAATGGGTACCACTTTGTTTATTTGTAAATGTTGTAATACTCTTTTTTCGACCGTCTGCTTTATCTAGACTTAAGTTAATATATCCATTTTCATCAGTAAATTTATAGAGCGCATAAGTAAAAACATTTCGGGTTAAAGCTCTATTAAAATAAGGTTTTATACTCTTAATTTCATCACTTTCTTTTAACAAAGCAATCATTTCGTTCCCGCAAGCTTCAAAAGTTACGCTAGAAACCTGTTTTTGTAGGTGTTTTGCTTTTTTTGAAGTGCCTGTAAAATGTTGATTAACCCTATTTTTTATGTTTTTACTTTTTCCCACATAAATAATATCACCATTGGCATTATGTAAATAGTAAACCCCAGTAATATTTGGTAAATCTCTTATTAAATCTAAATGTTTTGGCTTTATGGTCTCTGGTTGTTCTTTTTTTACTGTATCGCGAACAATAGTTTTATTAGAATCTTTATCTAATAACAGTTTGAATAGCTTAACCGTAGCTAAGGCGTCTCCAGAAGCACGATGTCTATCTGTAACAGGTATTCCTAAAGAACGTACAAGTTTACCTAAGCTGTAAGATGGTAAATCTGGTATAAGTTTTTGAGATAATTCTACCGTGCAGAGTGTTTTCTTTTTGTAATCGAAGCCTAAGCGGTTAAATTCGGTTTGTAAAATACGGTAATCGAATGACGAGTTGTGTGCAACTAAAATACAGTCTTCGGTAATTTCTACAATACGCTTTGCAACCTCGTAGAATTTTGGGGCATTTTTAAGCATATTGCTATTAATACCAGTAAGTTTTACTACAAATGGTTGTATGTCTCGTTCTGGATTTACTAAACTTATAAATTGATCTGTTATTTCATGACCATTAAATTTGTAAATAGCAATTTCCGTAATGCCTTCTTCATTAAATTTTCCACCAGTTGTTTCAATGTCCAGTATTGCGTACAAATTTGTGTTTTTAGTGTTAGTGTATTTTAAAATAGAGTAGTAGTTGTTTATCTGGCTCCAAATATACTACTTCCCAGACGAACCATTGTACTGCCTTCTTCAATAGCTATTTTATAGTCACCACTCATACCCATACTTATAGTTTTTAATTTGCAATTCTCTGTTTCAATAGATTTGAGCTGTTCAAATGTGCTTTTTAATAGTTTAAATTCCGAAGAAATTTGTTGTTCATTATCTGTGAAGGTAGCCATACCCATAACTCCGGTAACACAAACGTGATTAAATTTAGCAAACTGTTCTGATTTTAATAACTTTTCTGCATCTTCAGGAGTCATTCCAAATTTACTATCTTCTTCAGCAATTTTTATTTGAAGCAGGCAATTTATAACTCGGTCATGTTTTTTAGCTTGTTTGTTAACTTCTTTTAGAAGCTTTAAGCTGTCGCAACCATGAATTAAATCTACAAACTCTGCCATATATTTGACTTTGTTGCTTTGTACATGACCAATCATGTGCCATTTGATGTCTTTAGGAAGTGCTTCAAACTTATCTTCCATTTCTTGTATTTTATTTTCACCAAAAACACGTTGTCCAGCATCGTAAGCTTCTTGTAAGGCGGTAATAGGTTTTGTTTTACTCACCGCAACAAGTGTAATGTGCTCTGGTAAGTTTTGTCTTATTTGTTGTAGATTTTGAGTTATAGACATTTAGATTGTGTTTATAATACTTTAAAATTTTTATTTAAAAATGTTATATCGTACATTAATTACATCAAAACTCATAAATAGCCACACCACTTCGTAATTTTGGTTCTATATAAGTGCTTTTAGGAGGCATTTTTAAACCTTCGTCTGCTATTTGTTTCATTTGCTCTATAGTTGCCGGTAGCATACCAAAACCAACTTTAAATTCATTTGAGTCTACTTTAGATTTTAAATAAACCATATCTTTTTTACCGCTTAAATAATCTATTCGGTCATCATTTCTTAAGTCTATAATCCCTAAAATTGGTTTTAAAATAGTTTTATATAAAATTTGAGCATCCAAAGTATCTAACGCGGTTTTAAACTCAAAATCTGTTCTTCTTAAGTATAAAGAGTAAAATTCGCCATCTAAATACATACTAAAATGATGTTGTTTAGAAGGTTTATATGGTAATTCTCCACGATTTTCTATTCGGAAAACAGTATCTAATTTAATTAGAAACTCTTCTTTACTTAAGCCATTTAATTCCTTAACTAAACGATTAAATTCGTGAATTTTTAATTCATCTTCACAAATTAAAAAGCTCATGAAATAGTTATAATTTTCGTCTCCTTGATGGTTTTTATTTTCTTGTTTTAAATCTTCACAAAGCAGTTGTGAAGAAGCACTCCTGTGATGTCCATCGGCTATATACAAGGTGTCTATATTTTTAAATGCTATTTCAATTTCATTTAAATCTTCACTTTCATTAATTAACCATAAGTAGTGTGTGTCTCTGTAAGTTGTGGTAAACTCAAATTCAGCGCGCTCCTTTTGTGCTTTTGAGATAATTTGCTCTATGGATTTATTTTTTGGATAAGTTAATAGAACAGGTTCTGCATTAAAACCAACTGTTTTTAAATAGTTTTTAAAAGTAATTTCTTTAGAAGAAATGGTGTCTTCATGTTTTTTAATCACATTATTTTTATAATCTAAAACACTTGCAGCAGCAATAAGTCCATTAAATTCTTGACCTTCACGATCAATAATTTTGTAAACATAATAACATGGTTTCTGGTCTTGTTTAAATATAGAAGCTTCTTTAAACTCCAGATATCTGTTTTTTACCAATTGGTAACGCTCTTTACCAGAAATGATTTTATCAAATTTATAACCAGGATTTATAATGTGTAAAAATGAAAACGGATTATCCCTTAATCGTGATTCTAATTGTTCGTGAGTATAACTTTGGTAAGAACGCGATGCGACTAAACTTACTTTGTCTCTTGTAGGTCTAACTGCTTTAAAAGGGATTATTTTTGCCATGTATTTAGTATTCAGTAAGCAGTCTTCAGTAGGCAGTTTCCAGTAAGTAGTTTATGTTTTTTTACTGCTTACTGGAAACTGTTAACTGCTTACTTGTTTATGAGAATCGTTTAGAAACTTGTTCTGCTTTTCTACTTTCAGAATAATCATAAAACCCTTCACCAGATTTAACGCCTAATTTCCCAGCCATAACCATATTTACTAAAAGTGGACATGGTGCATATTTCGGGTTTTTAAATCCGTCGTACATCACATTTAAAATAGATAAACACACGTCTAAACCAATAAAATCTGCCAATTGTAATGGACCCATGGGATGTGCCATTCCTAATTTCATTACGGTATCAATTTCTTCAACGCCCGCAACACCATTATATAAAGTCTCAATAGATTCATTAATCATTGGCATTAAAATACGATTGGCAACAAAACCTGGATAATCATTTACTTCTGTTGGTATTTTTCCTAAAGTTTTAGAAAGTTCCATGATGGTTTCAGTCACTTCATTACTGGTGCTATAACCGCGGATAATTTCTACCAGTTTCATAATTGGTACTGGATTCATGAAGTGCATACCAATAACCATTTGAGGCCTTTTAGTAACAGAAGCTATTTCTGTTATAGATATAGAAGAAGTGTTTGTTGCTAATATGGTCTTTTCAGGACAATCGGCGTCTAATTGCTTAAAGATTTTAAGCTTTAATTCTTTGTTTTCAGTTGCAGCTTCTACAACTAAATCTACATTTTTCACACCATCCGTAATAGAAGTGAAGGTTGTAATTTGATCAAGTGTTTGTTTTTTGTCTGCTTCGGAAATTTTCTTCTTAGCAATCATACGATCTAAGTTTTTAGATATGGTAGACATTCCACGTTCTAAAGACGTTTCGCTAATATCTATTAATTGTACTTTAAAACCTGATTGTGCAAACGTATGAGCAATACCATTACCCATTGTTCCTGCACCAATTACTGCAATTTGTTTCATTTTTTATGATTTGTAAAGGCTGCCATTAAAATTTAAAAGGCTAACCAGAATTATAACTTTAATTTCGTTTTTTGAACTTTTAAAATTGATCTATAATCATACTTGCAACCCGTAAAGCTTCTGTGCCATCATGAAGCGTTACGATAGGCGTCGTGTTGTTGTTTATAGCATCTGCAAACGTTTCTAACTCATCTAAAATAGCGTTGTTTGATGGAACATCTGGATTTTCAAAATAGATTTGTTTTTTTATGCCTTCTGCATTTTGAAGTATCATATCAAAATCTCCTGGATTTTCGGGAGCATTTTTCATTTTAACTACTTCACAAGCTTTTTCTAAAAAATCTACAGAGATGTAAGCATCTTTTTGAAAAAACCGTGTTTTACGCATGTTCTTTAAAGAAATTCGACTAGCAGTAAGATTGGCAACACAACCATTTACAAATTCTATTCTCGCATTAGCAATGTCTGGTGTATCACTTATAACAGAAACACCACTAGCAGAAACATTTTTAACTTTAGATTTTACAACGCTTAAAATAATATCAATGTCGTGAATCATTAAATCCAAAACCACTGGAACGTCTGTTCCACGAGGATTAAATTCTGCCAATCTATGACATTCTATAAACATAGGTTGGTCTAATTGATGTTTTACGGCTTTAAATGCTGGGTTAAAACGCTCTACATGTCCAACTTGCCCTTTAACTTTATATTCCGCAACCAAAGCACGAAGATTTTCTGCTTCTTCAACGGTATTTGTTATAGGTTTTTCGATAAAAATATGTTTGCCTTTTTTTATGGCTTGCTTAGCGCAATCGAAATGCGAAAGTGTAGGTGTTACAATATCAACAACATCTATGGCATCAATTAAATTATGAATAGAGTCGAAATAGGTATAACCAAATTCTTCTTGAACACTTTTACCGTGTTCAGGATTGGCATCGTAAAATCCGACTAAGTTGTATTTTGAAGATTCATTTAATAATCTCAAATGTATTTTCCCTAAGTGTCCAGCACCTAATACACCAACGTTTAACATAGAATTGCGTTTTTAACAAAACTAAGTATTTTTAATCGTTTTTTTAAATGAATGTTGCAATATTATGTGTAATATTTTAAAGAATTCTAAATTGAAAATAAGCTAAAAGAGTCATGTTTTTTATATATTTTTGAATTTTACATTTCATTTTGATAGACAATACGAAACATAAAGGATTAAGACAAAAACTAGTTAAAGTTTTAGAACGAAAAGGCATTACAGATAAAGCGGTACTTGAAGCTATAAATACAGTGCCTAGACATTTGTTTATGGATTCTAGCTTTTTAGATCATGCTTATCAAGACAAAGCATTTCCTATTGCAGCAGATCAAACCATTTCTCAACCTTACACAGTTGCTTTTCAAACAGAACTGATGAAGGTTGAAAAAGGCGATAAAGTTTTAGAAATAGGAACGGGTAGTGGTTATCAAACAGCCGTTTTGTGTGAGCTTGGAGCTAAAGTTTATAGTATTGAAAGACAGCGAGAATTATTTAAACTTACCAGTAAGTTTTTACCTAAACTTGGATATAGACCTAAAAAACTCATTTTTGGAGATGGCTATAAAGGTTTGGTAGAAGAAGCACCTTTTAAATCTATTATTGTAACTGCAGGAGCGCCTTTTGTACCTAACCCGTTATTGGCACAACTAGATATTGGTGGCCGACTGGTTATTCCTGTAGGAGAAAAGGTTCAAATTATGACACTTTTTGAACGTAAAGGACCTAAAGATTTTGAGAAAACAGAGTTTGGAGAATTTAAATTTGTGCCTTTACTAGAAAACAAAAATTAATTTTTTCTACTTTTATATATTGCATAACCTAAGGTTCCAAAAGTTAATATAAATAATAGGTAATAGATTAAATATTCTGACCATACTGGTGTTTTTCCAGCACCACTTAAGCCCAACGTAACGGTTTGATAAGTTATTATTAAAAATAATATAGAAATAACTAAACCCGTAAAACGCATTATTTTAATGCTACTTCGATAGTTTTCTTCCGCATTTTCTGCAGTGATTTTATTTACATAATTAAATAAATGTGGCTTTTTATTTAGAAAATATAAAGCTGTATTTAGTACTAAACTAATGATAGGCAAGAGCCAAACCCAGCTTTTATGGTCATAACGATCTACCTCTCCACTAAAATTAAAATGAGCAGGAATATTTTTTGGTAAATAGGAGTAGTAAAACGCTGGATATAAAAAAGTTATTAAAAGTGCTAGTATAGTTACGGTTTCTATAATAACATCCATTTTATCCCTTTTAATTTTAATTATGGGACGATTTTCCATTTATAATTAAATTTTAAAAACTAATTCCAAACATTACAGCATCGTTTAGAAATCCGCTTTGGTATGAACGGACATAATCGACTCTTAAAAAGCGATATTTACCAAATCCAATATTATCTAAACCTAAAGAAAATTCATTATAAGGTTTAAAATCTTCCGAAGCTGCAAGTTTTGCACCAGCGACTAAATTAAAATTTAGTTTACTTAATAACGGAATTTTATTTAAAATATAACCTTTAAAATTATGTTCAAGATGTGCTTCGGCATAATTGGCATTGGTGCTTAGACTGTAATATGGTAAATTTTTAAAACTATTAATATAATTTCCATCCGTGGTTACGTGGGTTTGATTGCCGTTAAAATGTTTGTAGTCTATGAAAGCGATATTGTCTGCATTATTAAACAATCCCGCTTTAAGGTTGTATTGAAATTCGCCTTTCGCCCCAATAGTTACCTTATGTCTTAACAAGGCTTTAAACTCGTTATAATTATAGATATCTTCATTTCCATTAAAACCATTTTCCATAGCTAAATATAACGTAGGATAGTTACCAGAATTGATATTGTACTTACCATCCGGATAACTTAAATAGTTTTGAGCAAAATTGATACGAGCAGTTAATGTAAATTTTAGCAAATGATGTGTGTCAAATGAAGGTATTTGAAAAGCCGTTTCGTTAAGTGGATTATTACTGGTATAAATATCATCATCTTCATTAACAGTAACATAATCGCTATTATTTACTAAAGCTTTCCTGCGCTCATAAGCTAAGTTTCCATATAGGTTTAAGCCATTAACAACTTCTTGACTATAAAAAACTTGAGCAAAAGTTTTGTCATAAAGTTTCATATAATTGTCTTCGAAAAAAAGTGAGCTAACCGTATTTTCTAATTTTGAAATAGGATCTGAGTCGTTAAATTGCTCTGTTTTAATACCTCCCGAAAAACTTAAAACTGGTTTTTTAATGTTATTAAACTTGAAAAGAACACTTCCTGTAGCTCTTAGTCGATCATCTGCCTCGCCATAATTAACAGAACTATTTACACTAAAATAACGGTTATAGTCATCCAACCGTTTGGTGTAGTTAAAGTCTAAAGATGAATTCCAGCCTTGTACAGTATTAAAATTTAATTTTTCTAAAGGTGAAGAAAATCCAACACTCCATTTTTTAAATGAATTTTTATAAGTGTAACCACCAATGATATCTCCAAATTTAAATGTATTACTTTTTTGGTCTAAAGAATCTAAGTAAGGCTTAGAGTTTCTTAGAACTTCAATGCTATCTTTTTTTACATAATCCGTTGCTTCTTCACTAGTTAGGGGAATTGGACGTTTATTATCCCAGTATAAAGAATCCTTTTTATTGGCGTTTTCTTCAAAAGAAAGCACTTCGCGGGTAAAATTTTTAGCTTCAAATTGAGGTGAAAAATTGTAGTCACTAAATACCACTGTGTATTTTCCTTCGCCTTTAAAACCAAAAAAACTAAAATTAAAATCAAAGGTTTGAGATATTTTAGCCCAAATGTCATCTTTTTTAGAGTAAGAGTAAGTTTGTTTCAATTTAAAAGTTTCTACAGGTGTAATACCAGTTCTTTTGCCACTAATAACCAAATCTACACCATAAATACTCCAGTCGTTTTCTACAATATATATAATCCCAGAAAAGGTTTTGTCATTTTCTCTTTTTGGTGAGATTTCAATTTTATTAATCAGATGGCCTTCTTCATCATAAAAACCACCAATCAATTTATAATCATAAAAACTGAAGGCGTTATCTGCAATTGGGGAAACCACTTGTTCACCTAACTCAAACGTATTTTTATAAAAATTGAAATTTGTGTCACTTGCACTATTAAAGCTGAACCCATTGTTATTACCGCTAACTTTTGAAGCTACAATGGTTTCTTTAAGAGGCTTCGGGTGAAGGTACTCTAATTTGGATACTGTTTCACTTAAATATACAATACCTTGACGTGTAGAGTCCAAATTACCTTCTAAATCGCCCACTTCCTGACCTAAAATTTTTTCAGGAGCATTTAAAAGTTTAATCATTCCGCGAGAATAGAAATTTGCAGTAAAGGTATTTTGGCGTTGTAAATTTTCCTTACGTTTTGCTATTGCTGCTCTAATAATTGCATTTGCAGGGTTTTCGGTACTATTTAATAAGACTTCACCTAAAGAAATTTCTTCTTCCTGCAATTGCATATCTAGTGTAAACGGAAAACGGTCAATATCTATGTTTTTTTTAACCGTTTTAAAGCCTAAATACTGAAAAACAATAGTATAATTGCCCTTTTTTGTAATATCTAAAGTGTATAAACCATCGTTATTTGTAGTTGTACCAATATATGTGTCTTCAATAAAAATGTTTACACCAGGTAATGCTTCGTCTAATGTAGAAGTAATTTTACCATTAACTTGAGCAATTGAAATGATGCTATAGGTAAAGCAAAAAATAACAAAAAATATATTTTTCATAAGAGTTGAAAGGTCAGTGTTTATTATAAAGACGAAAAATAGCGCAATAGGGTTGCCTACTTATAGATTTTTTTAATTCGGTCTAAATTTCTCTTGTTGTCTCTGTCTTTAATAGTTTCCCTTTTGTCGTAGAGCTTTTTACCTTTACAAAGGGCTATATCTAACTTTGCTAAGCCTCGCTCGTTTAGAAATAAACGTAAAGGAATTATAGTTAAACCTGCATTTTGCATATCGCGTTCTAAACCTTTTAATTCTTTACGATTTAGTAATAGTTTTCTGGTCGCTTTGGGTTTGTGGTTGTAGTAATTACCGTATAAATATTCTTCTATAGTCATATTAACTACAAACAATTCACCTTTATCATTAAACTCACAAAAACTCTCTGCAATAGAGGCTTTACTATTTCTAATAGATTTAATTTCTGTGCCCGACAAAACAATGCCAGCAGTATATTTATCTAAAATTTCATATTGAAATTTAGCCTTTTTATTAAGTATATTAATTTTCTTCTGCATAGTACAAATGTAGAAATTCTTTAAATAATTAGATTAGTCTACTGTAGTTAAGTTATGATTTATTTGCCCTTTAGAAATAGTAATTTTATAAAGGTGATTATAAACTGTTTCGTCAATTTCTTCATAGACTTTTTTACCTATAATATCATTTACAAAAAATGGAATAGTATTAGAATGGCCTACCATTAAAACTGTTTTTCCTTTGTTCTGTTCTAAAAATGATTGCGCTGAAATGCGCTCTGGATTGTAAATTTCGGGTTCCAGATTATTTTTGCTCGCAGTTGGCTGTGCTGTTTTTTTTGTTCTTGTAAAATTTGAAGTGTATATAGCATCAAATTTAATAGTGCTAAAATAGTCTGACCAGTTTTGAGCTCTTATTTCGCCTTCTTTTGTTAAATCTGGATTATTGGAAGTGCTTAAATCTTTTTCAGCATGTCTAATTAAAAAAATAGTCGTGGTTAAAGATTCTGAATCTTGAATAGGAGTAACCTCGGCAGTTTGTTTTGAAGTGTTATTATTACAATTAAATAATATAATGGCAAAAAATAGTAAACTTGTATGTTTCATAGTATATTTATAAGTCACCAATTTCGAACATTAAATTTAATTTTTATTTAAAATAGATATAAAATTTTAATATATGGATTTTATAATAAGGCGTATTCTTTGGTTTATTTCTAATAAAATGCTCAATTTAGAAAGTGTATAGAACTAATGAAGATTGAATATGAAAAATAAAATGAAACTATAAATATGTTGTTGAGTAATTTCGCATTATTACACAAAAAAAAGCAACGCTTACTTAATTAAAAGTGTTGCGTTGCTTTTCAAACTAACCAACCACTTACAATAACGGAGTTATTTAAGAGGTATTATAATCTTTAACATTTCTTTTATGTTAAAGTTTTTTAGGTGATAATTCGCTCTCATTTCTAAACACTAACTCGTCGTTAAATGCATCTAATAAAATGATACTATCTGTAGTGACTTTACCTGAAAGAATTTCTTTACTTAATGCATTTAAAACTTCTTTCTGAATCACTCGTTTTACCGGACGTGCACCATACTCTGGATTGTATCCTTTATCTGCTAAATACTCTACAGCTTCAGGAGTAGCATCAAACGTAATGCCTTGTTGACTTATCATTTTCTTAATGCTTTTTATTTGTAATCCAACAATAGCTTTAATGTTATCCTTTGTTAATGGTGTGAACATTACTGTGTCATCAATTCTATTTAAAAACTCTGGACGAACACTTTGTTTTAATAAAGCTAAAACATCAATTTTTGCAGCTTCCATAGCAGAGTCTATATCTTTCACATTTTCAAAATGTTGTTGTATAGCGCTACTACCTAAATTGGAAGTCATTATAATGATGGTGTTTTTAAAATCGGCAATTCGACCTTTGTTGTCTGTTAAATGACCTTCATCTAAAACCTGTAATAAAATATTAAAGGTATCCGGATGTGCTTTTTCAATTTCATCTAGCAAAACAACAGAATAAGGTTTGCGACGTACCGCTTCGGTTAATTGTCCGCCTTCATCATAACCAACATATCCTGGAGGCGCACCAACCAAACGACTTACTGCGTGACGTTCTTGATATTCACTCATATCGATTCTGGTCATAGCAGCTTCATCGTCAAATAAATATTCTGCCAAAGCTTTTGCCAACTCTGTCTTACCAACACCTGTAGTTCCTAAAAATAAGAAAGTTCCTATAGGCTTTTTAGGGTTTTGCAACCCGGCACGACTTCGTCTAACGGCATCACTAACTGCTTCAATTGCTTCCTCTTGACCTACCACACGTTTGTGAAGTTGATCTTCTAATTTAAGTAGCTTTTCACGCTCACTTTGAAGCATTTTAGTTACTGGAATTCCAGTCCATTTTGCTACAACTTCAGCAATATCATCATACGTTACTTCTTCCTTAATTAAAGAATGTTCTGACTGTTCTTGTAATTTTTTCTGTAATCCTTCAAGTTGTTCTTGTGCTTCTTTAATTTTACCGTAACGTAATTCAGCAACTTTTCCATAGTTCCCTTCACGTTCTGCTTTTTCAGCTTCTATTTTAAAGTTCTCTATATTTTGCTTTGTATTTTGAATGTTGTCTACAACTTCTTTTTCACTTTTCCACTTAGCATTAATTTCATTACGTTCTTCTTTTAAATTTGCCAAATCCGATTGTAAAGATTTTAGTTTAACCTCATCTTTTTCACGCTTAATGGCCTCAATCTCAATTTCAATTTGCATAATTTTACGATCCAAAACATCTAACTCTTCTGGTTTAGAGTTAATTTCCATACGTAATTTAGAGGCTGCTTCATCCATTAAATCAATTGCCTTATCTGGTAGAAAACGATTGGTTATATAACGTTGAGAAAGTTCTACAGCACCAATAATAGCATTGTCTTTAATACGTACTTTATGGTGAGTTTCATACTTTTCTTTAATACCACGTAAAATGGAAATGGCACTTTCAGTGTCTGGCTCGTTTACAGTTACTTTTTGAAAACGACGCTCTAGAGCTTTATCTTTTTCAAAATATTTCTGATATTCATCTAAAGTTGTAGCTCCAATTGCTCTTAATTCGCCACGTGCTAAAGCAGGTTTTAAAATGTTTGCTGCGTCCATAGCACCTTGACCGCCACCAGCACCAACTAAAGTATGAATTTCATCAATAAATAAAACGATGTCTCCATTACTTGTAGTTACTTCTTTAATAACTGCTTTTAAACGCTCTTCAAATTCACCTTTAAACTTTGCACCAGCAATTAAAGCACCCATATCTAGAGCATAAATTTGCTTGTCTATTAAGTTTTCAGGGATATCTCCATCTACAATTCGATGTGCCAAACCTTCGGCAATAGCGGTTTTACCTGTTCCTGGTTCTCCTATTAGTATAGGATTATTCTTAGTTCTTCTAGATAAAATTTGAAGAATACGTCTTATTTCTTCATCTCTACCAATAACCGGATCTAATTTTCCGTCTCGTGCTAACTGATTTAGGTTTTTAGCATATTTATTTAAAGAATTATAGGTTTCCTCTTGGTTTTGAGATGTTACTCTATCGCCTTGACGTAATTCTTCAATTGCTAATTTTAAACTTTTTTCGTTGACACCTTGATCTTTTAGCATCTGCGAAATTTTACTGTTTGAAGAGAAAATAGCTAAAATTAAATGCTCGATAGAGACATACTCATCGTTCATTTTTTTCGCAATATTTGACGCTTCGTTTAAAGTTTTACTGGCTTCTCTTGAGATACTTAAATCGCCTCCTGAAACTTTTGCATAGCATTGTATTTGCTTATCTAATAATTGCTGAAGTAAATTTATATTTACATTTAACTTTTTTAATAAGAAAGGAAGCACATTTTCATCAACATTTAAAATGCCTTTAAAAATATGTTCGTTTTCAATTTGTTGTTGACCATTGCTTTGCACTAATTGTTGTGCATTTTGTATGGCCTCTTGAGATTTTATTGTATAATTGTTAAAATTCATTTTTCTAATTTTTTTATTTTAAGTATCCTATTTCAATTTTAAAACCAATCAGTAAATAGCGACAAAATGTCTGTTTAAATTCGATTTTACATGACTTTTTGACACTGTAAGTTTTATCTATTTTAAAAGACTAATGAAATTGTATAAAAGATACTATAAGTAATAAATATAAAACTTAATTATAATAAAAGTATGGGCTTGATTAATAAACTATTTGGTGGAAGCGAAGAGAAAAAAGAGGAAAAAATATTACCGTGGATTAATTTAGAGCATATAAAAAGCTTAGATGTAATTGCTGAAAAGTCAAAGACTAAAACGCAGCTTATTTTTAAGCACTCTACTAGATGTGGTATAAGTAGGATGGCCTTAAATCAGTTTGTAGCTCAATATAATTTAGATTTAAATGCTGATTTATATTATCTAGATTTATTAAACTTTCGCGATGTTTCTAATGAAGTTGGATATAAATTTCAGGTCATGCATCAAAGTCCACAATTATTAATAATTAAAAATGGAGTAGCGGTCGCACATGCTAGTCACGGCGCTATAAATGACATAAATTTAGAAAAGTATATTTAATTTTTTTGATTTTGCTTTTTTGAAATTTTTTGATTTAAAAACTCAATAAATAATGAAAACGTAATAGCAAAATACAAATAGCCTTTAGGTATTGCTCCAACAGTTTTTCCTAGAAACTGAGTTTCCGATAAATGCGCAGCTTCAGTAATAAGCATAAATCCTATAAGAATAAGAAATGATAACCCTAGTATTTGTATACTGGGATTTTTGTCTATAAATTCTCTAATTTTATTAGCAAACAATATCATAATGGCAATAGAGATAACTACAGCTATAATCATTAAAATCAGATTGTAATTAGAATTTTCAGATAATCCGTTAGTCATACCAACAGCAGTTAAAATGGAATCTATAGAAAATATAAAGTCGATTATTAAAATTTGAAAAATGGCTTGTTGGAAAGATTTAATTTTTTTGTTTTTAACTTCATTCTCATCATGCATTGGCATGTTGACCTTTTCTCTTATTTCGGAAGTACTTTTATAAATTAAAAATAATCCACCAAAAAATAAAATTAGTGCCTGACCGCTAAGATCTATATTTAGCCAGCTAAATTCAATACTATAAAATGGTTTTGAAAGTCCAATTAAAAACGATACAAAAAACAATAAAATGATACGTTGCACCATTGCTAAAAGCAAGCCAATGTTGGTAACACGTTTGCGTTGTTCTATAGGTAGCTTATTTGCAGCAATTGATATAAATACAATATTATCTATACCAAGAATAATCTCCAATAGTGTTAAAGTAAGTAAGGCTAAAATAGCATCACTACTTAAAAAGAATTCCATCATACTATTCTGTAATTTTTATAGCTACACCTTTTTGCTTATTAACTTCTCCAACATAAGAATATTCAAAAGTGTAAGAACTATCTGTTGTGGTTAATATTTTTAAGTGAATATCCTTTCGTTCTGTACGATTTTTAGGTCGAATGGTTGTAAATACAGCTTCACAATCGTTTATCCATCTTACTTTTGATGAGTCTGTTTTTCCATCATAAGTTTCTACCTGTAAATTTTGAGATCTGCTAAAAGTTGACAAATACGTTTTCTCATTTATTGTTACTGTACTTTTAAATTGTCCCGTATTAAAATCTGTACAATTTCTGGAAGATTCATAACATCCTGTAAGTATAAAAAGAAATAATAGAGGTAGTAGTAGTTTCATATTTAAAAAATATCTAATCAAAATTAATAATAAGTAATGATTAAACTTAATTTTTAGCAAAGCATTATGAAAAAATAAGGGTGCTTATAAATGGCGTATTTGAAAAATTCCGGACAATACTCAGGAATTCTCAAAATTTGAAAAACTACCATCTTTATAAAAAATTACAATTCGTTCAATTTGTTTTCCTGAAGAATTTCTTAAGTGTTTAAAATTTTCAATTTCTGATGAAGTAGATGTTGAATTTAAATTTTGTGGAGAAACTATTTTTTTTTCTTCTTGGGTTGAAGAAAATAAATCAGATTCATTTTTTGAAGTAGGTAAGGTCGAATTATTTTTTTCTACATCAGAAGATTTTGGAAATTGACCTTTTCCATTTAACAACCAATACAATTCAACTTCTGGGTAGGCGTCCAAAATTTTTAAAACAAAATCTAAACTTGGTTTGTTTCTGCCAGATAATATATGTGAAATACTAGAGCGTTGCACTTCAATTTTTTGAGCAAAACTAGAGGCGCTTTCACTGTAAAAATCAATCACTTTTTGTAATCTTTTTGAAAATTCTTCGGTGTTTATCATTGTAAACAGATTAGTGTGTTGTTCTAGTGTTACAAATGTAAAACAAAAATGTTTACAAAAAAAATATAGTTACAAAATGCTATATATAATTAATTAAAAAGTTTAAGTATGATAATTTAAATAACTGAATTACATATAGTTACGATATTTTTGTTAAAGTAATGTGTAGTTTGTAGTGTTGTAAACAAATATCCTGTTTACAAATTAAAATGTTGTTTACAATTATACACAACTAAACCTAAATATCCTGTTTACATTTGTAAATTATATAATGTTTACATTTGTAAAACATAAAAATCAATAGCATGATTGAATCTGTTTTTAACACTTATAAACAACATAAAAATACCTCTCTATTTGGACGATATATTTCTTTAAAACATATCGAGCCAATATTAAAATCTTTAGAAAATGATTTTAAAATTAAAGTTGAAGGTATATCTGTTTTAAATCAAAACATCTATTCTATTCAATTAGGTTCAGGACCAATAAAAATTTTTATGTGGTCACAGATGCATGGAAATGAATCGACATCTACAAAAGCATTATTTGATTTGTTAAATTATATTAAGTCTAATCCATCTTTTATAGATGCTTTTTCGTTACTTATTATACCTATGTTGAATCCTGATGGATCTAATGCATATACTCGGGTTAATGCAAATAATGTAGATTTAAATAGAGATGCTCAAGAGCTTTCGCAACCTGAATCTGTTACTTTAAATAAACTTTTTAAAACCTTTAAACCACATTTTTGTCTTAATTTACATGGGCAACGTACCATTTTTAGTGCAGGAGACACTAATTACCCCGCAACTTTATCCTTTTTAGTGCCAGCAGAAAATGAAGAACGTGATATTACTGAAACTCGTAAAAAAGCGATGCGTATTATTTCCTATATGAATACAGAATTACAGCAGCTCATACCAAACCAAATAGGTAGATATGATGATGGTTTTAATGCAAATTGTGTTGGAGACGCTTTTACTATGGCGGGAGTACCTACGATATTATTTGAATCGGGTCATTATAAGGATGATTATGATAGAGAAGAAGTAAGAGCTTATACGTTTACGGCGCTTTGGGTATGTTTAAAAGCTATAAGGGATAAAAATCAAATTGATGATAATCATTTAAAATATTTTAATATTCCTGAAAATAATAAGTTGTTTTGTGACATTATCATATCAAATGTGGATGTAAATGGTCAAAATATGACGGTAGAAATTCAATTTATTGAGAAATTAGTTGAGAATTCGATACATTTTTTAGCAAAAATTGAAAAAATTTCGAAATTCACAAATTTATACGCTCATAAATCATATAATGCTAATGGTAGCAAGGTTTTAACCACTAATCATATCGATATTTATGAAGGTTACGAAACCGATTTCGTAATATGGAAAAATAACGAAATACTAAAATTAGCTAAATAAAAACATATAATTTTGTGTTTAATTTACGAATTATGTGTTAATTTTGCTGAAATAATTATAATTGTTTAAAAATGGCAAAATTTAAGTTAGACGAAATAGATCACCAAATTCTTGATATGTTAATAGACAATACAAGAATTCCATTTACAGATATTGCAAAAAAACTATTAATATCTGCAGGTACAGTACATGTACGTGTTAAAAAAATGGAAGATGCTGGTATTATTAAGGGATCTTCGTTAAAATTAGATTATAATAAACTAGGTTATTCATTTATAGCCTACGTTGGGATATTTTTGCAGAACACATCTCAGACAAAATTTGTTTTAGAGCGCTTGAATACAATTCCTTATGTTACTGTAGCTCATATTACCACAGGAAAATTTAATATTTTCTGTAAGCTTAGAGCTAAAAACACACAACACGCTAAAGAGGTTATCTTTAAAATAGATGATATTGATGGTGTTTATAGAACTGAGACTATGATTTCTCTAGAAGAAAGCTTAAACGATAAAAAACGATTAATGCATGATATTTTTAATAGAATGTAGTTGTCATTATATTTTTTAATATTTTAAAAGCTTCAAAATTATTTTTGAAGCTTTTTTTTAACACTGTAATTATGACCGTAAAAGATTTAACCAAGGAAGAGTATTTAGATTATTTTAAAGGCTATATTTTAAATGTTCCAGAACATTTTAATATTTTAGAAGCTTTAACTGAGAGTCATAAGGAAGTTTTAATGTTACTGGAATCTTTGTCTGAATCTCAATTAAGTTACCGTTATGCCGAAGGAAAATGGGACATTAAGGAGCTTATAAATCATATTATTGATAGTGAGCGTATATTTAATTATAGGGCGCTTAGAATTGCTAGAAAAGACAAAACGCCATTAGCAGGTTTTGATGAGAATAAATTTGTAGTAAATAGCCAAGCAAGTCATAGGAGCAAAGCAGGTTTGTTAGCTGAATATACTGCAGTAAGACAAGCAAGTATTTTGCTGTTTAGGAATTTTACAGATGATATGCTTAAAGAAATAAGTGTTGCTGGTTCTGGAAACGTGTCTTGTAGAGCACTTGGATTTTTAATTTCTGGTCATGAGCTGCATCATATAAAAATAATCAAGGAGCGTTATTTATAAAGTTTTAATTTTTATAATAATCAAAAGCTTCAAAGATTATTTGGTTGTCTACTAGGCAGTTTATTTTGGGTTGTGCAATAGCTTCTAATAAGACAAAATTAATATTACCGTGTTCATTTTTCTTGTCATATTTTAATAACTCAATAATAGCGTTTATATCTTTTGTTGTAAAGCTTACTTCTCCATACAATTGTTTTAAATAACCCTTTATAAAATTACAGTCATCAAGGTCAAAATTTAATAGTTTATGAGAGATAAAACAGGCTAAAATCATTCCTATAGCCACACAGTCACCGTGAAGAATGCGTGTTTTGTCTTTAGAAGTTAAAAAATAAGATTCTATTGCGTGACCTAAGGTATGACCAAAATTTAAGGTTTTTCTTTCTTTCTTTTCATACGGGTCTTTCTCAACAATATCTTTTTTTATTGAAACTGACTCAAAAATAAGCGCTTCAAAATCTGAAGTGGTAAAGTCCTTTAAACGCGTTAATTTATCCCAATGAGTTGTACTATGTATTAAGCCGTGTTTTAGCATTTCTGCTAATCCCGAACGTAACTCTTTAGGACTTAGTGTTTCTAAAAATGTTGTATTTATATGTACTAATAAAGGTGTTTTTATAATACCTACCTGATTTTTTAAGTGGCCTAAGTCAACACCATTTTTACCTCCAACCGATGCGTCTACCATTGCAAGTAGAGTTGTGGGTATATTTATAAAATCGATACCTCTTTGGTAAGTACAGGCTATAAAACCACCTAAATCTGTTACAACACCACCACCAAGATTAAGAATAATACTTCTTCTGTCAGCATTTAACTCGCTTAATGCATTCCAAACGCCAAGACAGGTTTCAATAGTTTTATGTTGTTCTCCAGCTTCAATCTCAATAATTTCAATAGTAGTGTTAGTTTGAATTTGGGTTAAAAATGTATTTAAACAAACCTCATGTGTTATTTGGTCTACTATTACAAAGATTTTTGAATAATTATTAGTGTTTAAAATTTCGTTTATGGATTCAAAGCCATCAGCATTAAAAACAATTGAATAATCTTGAGTTTTAATTTTTAACATAAATTCATCTTAAATTTGTACGAAATTAAACATTTTGAAAAAAAATGTACTTAATACATGTTATATTTGAAAAAAAAATTTTTTTATGCCCGAAAATCATCATTTTGATAATACAAAAGTAGCTTTTGCTTTAAAAAACAACTTTGAACTCAATCGTGCTTATTATTTATTTAAAATGTTATCCTATCAATCTTTGGTTAATGTGGGGTCGTCATTAACTCATTTTGCTTTAAAATTAAATTTACCAGTTAAAGGTTTAATAAAAAAAACGGTTTTTAATCATTTTTGCGGTGGTGTAAATGAAGACGATTGTCTGCCTGTTATTGATAAATTATACACAAAGCGTGTATGTTCAGTTTTGGACTATTCTGTTGAGGGAAAAGAGAGTGAAGACCAATTTGATGATGCTAAGGATAAAATTTTAAAAATTATAAAATTTGCAGACGAAAAAGAGGCAATGCCTATCGTGGTTTTTAAACCAACAGGGTTTGGTAGATTTGCATTGTTTCAGAAAATTGGAGAACATAAACAGTTAAGTGAAGCAGAACAGAATGAATGGAATAGAGTAGTAGGTAGGTACAATGAAGTCTGTAAGTTAGCTAAAGAACGTGATATTGAAGTATTAATTGATGGTGAAGAAAGTTGGATGCAGGATGCTGCAGATGATTTGGCAGAACAAATGATGTCTATTTACAATAACGAAACGCCAATAGTATATAATACACTGCAAACGTACCGATGGGATCGCGTAGATTATCTAAAGCGTCAACACGAAAAAGCTAAAGCTGGAAATTATAAGTTAGGTTTTAAAGTGGTTAGAGGCGCTTATATGGAGAAAGAGCGAGAAAGAGCTATAGAAAAAAATTATGCCTCTCCAATTTGTGAAACAAAAAAAGCTACAGACGAATGTTTTAATACTGCAATGACCTATTGTTTAAATAATTTAGATGACATCTCAATTTTTATAGGTTCTCATAATGAACAAAGTAATTATTTGGCTATGGAAATTATGAGTCAGTTTAATATTGCTAAAGACGATAACAGAGTATGGTTTGGACAGCTTTACGGAATGAGTGACCATATTAGCTTTAATCTATCGGAAATGGGTTATAATGTTGCTAAATATCTGCCTTTTGGACCAGTAAAAGATGTTATGCCTTATTTAATACGACGTGCTCAGGAAAACACAAGTGTTGCAGGGCAAACTGGTAGGGAATTGACTTTGTTAACTAAAGAACGACAACGAAGGAAAGACGAAAAATAGATTAAAAAAAGCAGCCAGATGGCTGCTTTTTTTAATAACGCTGATTTGTTATGATAGCTTTGAGTTGAGCTTTAAGATCTTCTCCGGTATCAAATATCATTTGTTCATTACTAGGAAATGGAACCTGACGATTGTTTAAGTATAAAATTAAGTTCTCATCTAATGCTCTACGGTCACCTTGTAAATTAGCATAGATATGCTCAAAAATAAAATTACTGTTTATTGGAAAAGCGTCTACTAATTGTTGATTTGATAAGTCTGTTACTTCAGCAGATGCATTAATTTCAGTTTGTTTAAGTTGTTTTGTTTCAAAATAATTACAACTTACAGTTATAAATTTATCAACCTGTATATTATTTCCTAAACTATCTTTAACGACATTCCCGTTGGAATCAAGTAAATTCTTTTTTCCATCTTTAATTTGGCGCTCCTTGCTTATTTGTCTTTCTACAACTTGTTCTGGTGAAATAAAAATAGATTTAAATTTTAAATCAAATTGATAGTCATATTTAAGATTAGGTAATTTATTATTATGATAAACTGTCCACAGATTGTTTAAGCCATAGGTGCTTATGTTTAATAAATCATTTTCTAGGCGCTCAGGAATAATTTGTTGTGTTTCGTTTTTTAATTGTAGTAGAATAAAATCGCGTCCTTTCTGTAAGGCTTCATTAATTTTTATCCTAACATCTTTATAATTAGGGTTTATTTTATCAATATATATAAAATCATTGTAAGCAGATCGGGCGTCTAATTTAGAGCCATTTAACAGTGTATTTGCTTGATTGTATAAATATTCTGAAGTTTTATTTCTGTAATTTACTATTTGATTATTGTAATTAAAAAAATTAAAGTTTATCTGCTTACCATTTGCATAAAGTGGTAAAAGAGGTTTTATTTGTTCTTGCCTGTTTCTTAAACCAAGGTATAAATTATAAATTTGTTCGCTTAGGGCAGGATTATTATTACTTGCTAAATACTTTATTTGATTAACATCTCTATCTGCTGCTTTTACGTAAGCTTCTTTTAAAAGCAAAACAATATCTTCTTTACCTTTTCGAGTTTTATTTGTACTAAGTTTACGAATGGCATCTGTTATAGCGCTATCGTAATTACCATAATTTAATTGTTTGCCAATTCTACGTGAGGCAGAACATGCAACAATTAATATGGTAAAAGTAAAAAGTAAAATTTTTTTCATAAACATTTTGTTTTAGATTCTTTTCAAACTTAATGCCAAAAATAAAAATAACCCTTAAAAGTAAGGGCTATTTTTTAATAAATTAAAGTTTAATGATTTGATGTATGAGTTGACCAGAATCATTAAAACCATTTACAATAAGTTTTATTTTTTCTTTACCTTTAGTAAAAACTTTAAGATTTTGTATTTCTTGATTTTTAAATTGGATACTTGGAAACCAATCCAAACAACTTAGTTTATTTTCATTTGACTCTAAACCATAATTGATAAGATTGTTTTCAAATCTATTTTGAGAAATATTAAATCCTAGCTCAGCTTCGAAATATTTAATATTTTCTTGATTTTGATATCTAAGGTTACTTGTATCGTCTTTCGTAATTAAGGTAATAACACCTTTCCCGCCTTGTAAACCAAAACCCATACTTCTTGAGTTTACAAGTACATATTCAAAATCTTTTAATCTTCTATACTGGTATATTGTAAAATCTGTTCCAATAGGTATTCCGTTCTCAGAAATTGTAAATATTGGCTCTGAAAAATCTGAAATTGTTTTGGGGAACCTTTCGTTTTTTAAAGCGGTTGTATTATCAAAATTATAAATAATACTTACCCCAGGTAAGCCTTCTATAAATTCTGCTAATGTAGCGTTTTCTAAAATTGGATCATCAGTGCTATAAACATCAGAGAATGCTAACCCCATAATCCCCTTAGATTTAAGGTTGTCTTTTAAGTTTAGCTCTTCGTCTATTTTTTCAGCATTAATGGTGACCTCATCTAATTCTGTGATTCCTTTGTAGTCAATAAAATCAAAATTTGAATTTTCTGTTTGATTTCCTTCAAGCTCTATAATATCATTAAAATCACTTTTTGATTTTATATTTAGATTTGGGTTAAAAAGACTGTGATTTTTGTATAATACAAAGTTTGAGTTTTTTATTTTGCCATTTTTATCCAATAATGCTATTTGAAAACTACTTGACTCTTTTATATAAACATTATCAAAAATAAACTTTTTCTTTTCAATAAAATCAGTTACTAAAAACACATCATTGTCCTTAGATACCAATAGAACTTTATATTGATTAATATCTTTGATTTCTGTGTTTAAAGCTCCAGAAATTTTAACTCCACCTTCATTTTTATACAGTAACTCATCATTACGCATTTTTTTATAGGGAAAATTGTTTTGTTCATCACTTAAAATTTGAAGATAATCATCTATTTTCCTTTCATTTCCGTTATCAATTAGTTTAGAAAATGAAAAATTGGTATCTAAATAATGATCAATATTAAATTGTGATACTATTGAATTTTTATAGGTGTTTTCATAGTCTATATCATGAACAGAAATACTAATATTTGCATTTTCAAACTCTGGAGTAGGTTTTATAGAAAGACTAAGAGAATCTAATTCTAAATTATTTTTTAAAAAAAATAATTTGCCCTGAGGAGTAGTGTTATAAAAATTTCTTTCAGCAATAATTTGATTTTCATTATTAAACAAACTTATTGTGTTTAGTCCGCTAAAAAGAATTGAATTGTCTAATTTCAAAATATAATCCTTTTTCTCCTTTTCTAGATTAATTACCGCAATGGTCTTTAATGCACCGTTTCTATGAAGAACAGCGAATAATTCATTAGAACTTAAATTATTTAAAGTCTCAGTATTTGTTTTTAGAATAAAGTCTGTGGTTGTATTATTATTTAATGTTCTATTTTTAAATATGGTAAAGCCTAAATCTTTAGCTTTTGGTACATTAAAACTATATTCTTTATCATTATAGATTAACTTAACTTGATATTGAGACTTAGAGTATAAAAATAAATAACCCATACCTTCAGAATCTGATTTTATATTACCTACAATTTTATTTGTCTTAACATCAATTACATTTCCGGTAATAGATTTTTTTAAATTAAATTTAAATATAATCTTATTAGAAGTATTTTTTATTTGTTTATTGCTTTCAGGATAAAATTTTAAATCTAATTCATTAGAAATATTTGTGTTTTCTCTAGATCGTACTTTATTGACAATTGGCTTGGTATTATTTGAAATATTTACAATATTAACTTTATTATAATTGTTTTTGTTAAAATTTCTGTTATAATTGGTGCTTGCTTGTAGGTAATAGTCACCCGATATGATTTTGTCACTTATATAAAATTCACCGTGAGCTAATCCATTTTCAGCAAAATATAGTTTTGATTGAATTAATTCTCCGTCATTATTGTAAAGTGAAAGGTAAAGATTTGTGGTGTTATTAAATGGTAAATTGGAATTTTCGGTAGCTATATATGTTTTAAACCAAATTTTTTCTCCATTAAAATATGTATTTTTGTTTGTATGAATAAAAAACTTCTCTACAGTTAAGTCATGGAAATAACCACTATTAATTAACTCATCAGCACTATTTTGAGCAAAAGTATTTCCTATAAAAATAAAAAATACTATTCTAATAAAATATTCCATTCTATTTACTTCTTCTTTCCTTTAAAAACAGGTAATAACTTTGTGCTTACTTCACCAAAACCAATACGTACACCATTTTTCTCACAAAACCCCCGCATAATTACGGTATCATTATCTTGTATAAACTTACGTTCTGAACCATCATCCATTTTTACAGGTTTTTCACCACGCCAAGATAACTCAAGCATAGATCCGTAAGAGTCCGGTGTTGGACCAGAAATGGTACCACTTCCCATTAAGTCACCAGAGTTTACAGGGCATCCATTAACGGTATGGTGTGCAAGTTGTTGAGACATAGTCCAGTACATGTACTTAAAATTGGATTTTGATACCACAGTTTCTTTAGACTTTTCAGGTTGTATAGCAACCTCTAAATTGATATCGTAACTCTTTTTGCCAGTTTGTTGCAAATAAGGTAATTGTTTTTTTAGTGGTTCCGGACTTTTTACTTTATAGGGTTGTAAAGCATCTAAGGTAACAATCCATGGAGACACTGAAGAAGCAAAGTTTTTAGCTAAAAATGGACCTAAAGGTACATATTCCCATTTTTGAATGTCTCTAGCAGACCAATCGTTAAATAATACCATACCAAAAATATATTCTTCTGCTTCATCTACTGGGATTGGCTCTCCTAAATCGTTAGCATCTGTGGTTATAAATGCCATTTCTAATTCAAAATCTACTAATTTACTTGGGCCAAAAACAGGCTCGTCAGCACCAGCAGGCAAGGTTTGACCTTGCGGACGATGAACAGGAATCCCCGATGGGATTATCGAACTGCTACGACCATGATAACCTACTGGAATATGCAGCCAGTTTGGTAATAAAGCATTATCCGGATCTCTAAACATAGTACCTACATTAGTGGCATGTTCTATACTAGAATAGAAATCGGTATAATCTCCAACTTGAACTGGAAGTTGCATTTCAATTTCATCTAATCTAAATAGTACAATTTCTTTATGTTTTAAATTATTTTTTAAACTATCGTTTTCAGCATCAAAAATTTCTGCAATTCGATTTCTAACAGCTCTCCAGGTTTGTCTACCATCTGCAATAAAATCGTTTAAAGTATCTTGTAAAAAAATATCATCAGTTAGTGGGATGCCTTCAAAATAGCCTAATTGGTGTAAAGCACCTAAGTCTATTGCAGTATCTCCAATTCTTGTCCCAATAGTGATAATATCATCTCTTGTTAAAAATACACCAAATGGTATATTTTGTATTGGGAAATCTGAATTTTTATCGACATGTAACCATGATTTTCTATCTGGATTATTAGCTGTAATTGGCATATGATTTTGTTTTTTTACGATTCTTGAATTTGTATCAAACGTACATAATTTTTGATTTTAATACTAATAATAGGATTTAAATATGAGTTAAAATTTGAATATTTCAAAAATTGAAGCTTTTAAGAAACAATTTCTATTATTTGAAGTTTAAAACTTTTCTATTTCTTATTTTTGCCACTTATTAAAAAATCAATTTTTATGCAACGCGACGAACAAATATTTGAACTAATTGAAGCTGAAAAGGAACGCCAATTACATGGTTTAGAACTTATCGCATCGGAGAATTTTGTAAGTAACCAAGTGATGGAAGCTGCAGGTTCTGTATTAACTAATAAATATGCAGAAGGTTATCCTGGAAAACGTTATTATGGTGGTTGCGAAGTTGTAGATGAAGTTGAACAAATAGCAATAGACAGAGCAAAAGCATTATTTGGGGCAGCTTATGTTAATGTACAACCGCATTCTGGTAGTCAAGCAAACACAGCAGTTTTTCATGCTTGTATTAAACCAGGAGATAAGATATTAGGATTCGATTTATCTCATGGAGGACATTTAACTCACGGTTCTCCGGTTAATTTTTCTGGACGTTTATATAATCCGTCATTTTATGGAGTAGAAGAGGAGACAGGCTTATTAAATTATGACAAAATCCAAGAGATTGCTACCAAAGAACAACCAAAGCTTATTATCGCTGGAGCTTCAGCATACTCGCGTGATATTGATTTTAAACGTTTTCGTGAAATTGCAGATAGTGTAAATGCAATTTTACTAGCAGATATATCACATCCTGCAGGAATGATTGCAAAAGGAATATTAAATGACCCAATTCCGCATTGTCATATTGTTACCACTACAACCCATAAAACATTACGTGGACCAAGAGGCGGAATGATTTTGATGGGTGAGGATTTTGATAATCCATTTGGAATTACTTTAAAAAATGGAAGTCTTCGTAAAATGTCTTCTTTATTAGATTCGGCTGTTTTCCCTGGTAATCAAGGAGGTCCATTGGAGCATATTATTGCTGCAAAAGCAATTGCATTTGGTGAAGCTTTAACAGATGAGTTTCTGCACTATATGCTACGGGTAAAGAAAAATGCAAATGCTTTAGCTGAAGCATTTGTGGCAAAAAATTATAAATTAATATCAGGTGGTACAGATAACCATATGATGCTAATAGACTTACGTAATAAGAATATTTCTGGTAAGGATGCTGAACAAGCCTTAGTTAAAGCCGATATTACTGTAAATAAAAATATGGTTCCTTTTGACGATAAAAGTCCATTTATAACTTCGGGAATTCGTATTGGTTCTGCAGCTGTTACTACAAGAGGTCTTAAAGAAGCAGATATGAAAGTTGTCGTAGACTTAATAGATGAAGTCATTACAAATTTTGAAGATGAAGCTACTTTGGAGGCTGTTAAATCTAAAGTAAACGGGCTTATGAAAGATTTGCCTTTATTTAAAGCCTAAATGATAGATAAATAATAAATAAATAAAAAAGACCGCAAATGCGATCTTTTTTATTTATTAAAATTTATCAAAAACACCTAAGCCAAATAAAGCAAAATCATATTTCACGGGGTCTTTCGAGTCTAATTCACGTAACGATGTGTCTAATTCTAATAAAGCTTTAGCATCATTCTGTTTCCGAACTAATAATCCAAGCTTTCTAGCGACATTTCCAGAGTGTACATCTAGCGGACAAGACAATTGTTGTGGTAAAATACTCTTCCATAGTCCAAAATCTACACCGGTTTGATCGTTCCGTACCATCCATCTTAAAAACATATTAATTCGTTTTGCTGCCGAATTTTTTAAAGGATCACTTATATGCTTTTGTGTGCGTTGAAGATGCTCAACTTCAAAAAAAGTTTTTTTAAAGTGGTGAATGCTTTTTTGTAAAGATTTAGGTTCTGCATGTTTTTTAAATACAGCTTCCAATCCGTTGTGTTTACCATAGATATGCTTCAAAGCTTTTATAAATGTTATAAAGTCAAGGCCATTAAATGTTCTATGAACAAAAGATTCTAATGGTTTTAAATCATTTTTAGAATGATTCATTACAAAATCGTAAGGCGATTGCTCTAATAGATCCATCATTTGATGGCTATTTTTTATAATACTTTTTCTATTTCCCCAAGAAATAGTGGCAGCTAAAAAACCTGCAATTTCAATATCCTCCTTTTGAGTAAATAAATGTGGAATTTGTATGGGATCTGATTCAATAAAATTTAAATTATTGTATTGTAAAACTTTACTGTCTAAAAATTCTTTAAGGTCTATATTGGAAATCAAAATAATATTAGTCTAATGCTGCAGAAAATAGGATAGTGGTACCCTTATTTACTTCAGAGTTTACAGTTATTTCTCCATCGAGACTTTCTACCAATTTTTTTACTGTGCTTAACCCAATGCCATGTCCCTTTTCTCCAAACTTATCTAAATGTCCGGCAGTTGAGAATAAATCAAAAATAGAGTTCAATTTATCTTTTGGTATGCCAACACCATTATCTTTAACTTCAAAATAAATAAAATCATCTTTTAATTGGCTTGTAATTTCTATTATGGCAACTTGTTTGTCACAATATTTAATACTATTAGCTATTAAGTTTAAAAAAATTTGTTCAATCGCTGTTCTATTACATGTTATCTCAAAATCTTGATCTGGTATCCTAATTTCACAACTACTATCTATATTTAATAAATCTATTAAATCTTCTAAAATATGATTTACAGAATAGCTTTCTTGAGTTTCGAAACCTTTTATATGGTCACTTTCATAATGCTCTAAAAGTCTGTTGATATAATCACTTAATTTTAGAGCCGAATTTTTAATGTAATCAAGATATTCTGTTCCTTTTTCTCCAATTTGACCGCTAAATTTCTGCTTTAATATATCCGAAGATATAATCATGTTGGCTAAAGGCATTTTCATATCATGAGAGACATGACCTGTAAATTGTTTTAAATTATTATTTTGAACTTTTAGTTGAAGTTTAGCCTTAGTTAACTCGTTATTTCTTTTTCTCAATTCAAATAAATGAACAACTTGTTTTCCTAGATTTATTAAGATGTCTTTTTGAAATTCGGTAAGATTTTTTGGTTCATGTCCAAAAGCACATAAAGTCCCCAAAGCAAATCCATCTGGGTTTATTAGAGGTACTCCAGCATAAAAAATGGCATTATATTCTGTAACCAAAGGGTTTCCAGTAAAACGCTCATCTTTTCTAGCGTCTTCAATTATAAAAATAGGATCTTTTTCTAATATAGCATGGCCACAAAATGAAATGTCTCTTGGAGACTCATTAAAAGGTACTCCATGATGCGATTTTAAAAAATTTCTATGATCATCTAATAAGGTTACTAAAGAAATGGGGACATCCAATACAGAAGCAATTATTTCTGTAATATTATCGTAATCACTTTCAGGTAAAGTATCAAGTATGTCGTAGCTTTTTACAGCTTTAAGACGTTTATTTTCGTCTAGAGGTTTCTGTGGTGCAATCAAACGGGTTTAGTCTTTAATTGAAAATATAAATGTTGTTCCAACGTCTAATTTACTCTTTACTTTTATTTTACCACCTAATTCTGTTACTAATTTTTTAACAGTACTTAAACCAATTCCATGTCCTTTGTTGCCGTAACGGTCTAATTGCCCTACAGTAGTAAATAAATTAAAAATATCTTTTAAATTATTTTTTGGAATTCCAGCACCGTTATCTTCAATTTTAATAAAAGTTTTATCATTTTTATGCTTGTAGGATAAAGTGATTTTTGTTTTTTTCTTATCGCTGTACTTTATGCTATTTCCTATTAGATTAAGTAAAATTTGTTCTAGTATAGCTCTATTAGTAGTCATTTTAAGATCTTTCTCAGGGAAATTAATGGTACAGTCCACATTAATATTTAATAAATCTATAATTTCTTCTAATAAATGATTTAAAGAAAATGTTTCGTTGTTATGAGAAGATAAGGACTCACTTTCGTAATGTTCTAGTAGACCAGAAATATAGGAACTAAGAGTAAGTGAGGATTGTTTTAAATAATTTAAATACTCATTACCTTTTTCATCCAAATTTTTACTGTAACGCATTTTTAAGATATCTGACGTTACAATCATATTTGCTAATGGCATTTTCATATCATGAGAAACATGACCAGCAAAGTCTTTTAAATTTTTGTTTTGAATTTTTAAATTTTTCTGATTTTTTTTAAATTCTTTATTTAGTTTATTAGATTCTACCAATTTCATTACTTGACTAGCAAGAAGTTGTAAAGTTTTTTTGTTCTTTTCGCTTAAAATATTAGGCTTATGATCTATGACACAAAGAGTTCCAATTCTAAATCCTTTTTTGTCAATAAGGCAAATACCAGCATAAAAAATAACAGATTGCTCACCTAAATTAGCATAGGGATGATCAAAAAAACGTTCATCTGCTTTAGTGTTTTCTACAACGTAAATATCATTTTTAGAACCTACTGCATAGCTGCAAAAAGATAAATCTCTGTCGCTACTGCAAATGTCCATGCCTTTAGTAGATTTAAACCAAACCTCATCTTCTTCAACAAATGAAATCAAACTAATTGGAAAACCAGTAACAAGAGTAGCCAACTCAGTAATATCATCAAATTTTTTACTTTTTTTACGACTTAATTCGTAGTTCCTTAAAGCATTTATTCTTGGCTTGTCTATCGTCGGAGTAGTTGGACTTAACATATGTTTAAGTTTTATTTATAAAAATAAAACAATTTTGTTAAAAAAGATGTTCTTTTTTAACAATTCATTAACAGAAAAGGCATTTTTTCATAATAGTGTTAAAATTATACCTTAATGTGACCATCTTGCATAATAATTTTTCGATCTGCAAGATTTGCTAATTCTTCATTATGAGTTACAATAATAAAAGTTTGACCAAATCGGTCCCTCAATTTAAAGAACAAATTGTGTAAATTTTCTGCACTTTCAGAATCTAAATTTCCAGAAGGTTCATCTGCAAAAATAAGTTCAGGATTATTTATTAAAGCTCTGGCTACGGCAACGCGCTGCTGTTCTCCACCAGACATTTCATTAGGTTTATGATGATATCTGTGAGATAAACCTAAAAAATCAAGAAGTTCTTTAGCGCGTTTTTCTGCATCTTGCTTTGGTGTTTTATTAATAAAGGCAGGAATACAAACATTTTCTAATGCTGTAAACTCAGGTAATAACTGATGAAATTGAAATATAAATCCAATATGATTATTTCTAAATTTAGCCAATTCCTTTTCAGAGAGCTTTGTAATATCTTGATTATTAATAATTAGCTCTGATGTACCTTTAGAATCTAAATGGTCTAATGTACCTAAAATTTGAAGTAAAGTCGTTTTACCTGCTCCGGATGCTCCAACTATAGAAATCACTTCACTTTTTTCAACGTCTAAATCTACATTCTTAAGCACTTGAAGATCTCCGTAATGCTTATTTATATTTCGAGCCTTAATCATTTAACCTAGTTTTAATCTGTGCTAAATTAGCTATTTTTTCTTTGAAGTAATTTTTTTATTGAAACGTAATCAATAAAATATACTAACCTAAGCGATAGTGTATTTCTTTGTTCTTCTTTTAATAAATCATCCAGGCTATCAAAAAAACTATCTTGAGATGCGTTACTAAAATTAAAAATCTGGTTTCTGTATAGTGCTGTTAGTTGACTTCCGGGAGCAAATTGCCAAGTGTAGCCTAAATCTAAATTCCAAGTATTAAAATTTGCATCTGGAGAAAAATTAGGGTCATTGTTTACATTGCTTTTAGTAATAGTTTCACTTTGGTTTAAGCTACCATCTTCTTGAAGCGTAAATAATTTATTCTTATAGGTTACCCGACTTAGATAATTTCGAAACGTAAGATTTAAACCATGGTAAGAGTTAAAGTTATAACTTGCAGAAATGCTAGATTCAATATCTGTACGATCTCTATCTCCAAAAACAATTTCACCATCTATATTTTGACCGTTAACATAGCCAATATCTCCACGCTGTTCATCTCTTTCAAACTCTAAAACTAGTAAGAATCTTTCATTAAATTTAAATCTTGGAGAAACACTAAAATAAATATTATTAAAATTTCTAGAATCATCAAAAAGTGTAGCATAACCTAAATTGGCATCTAAAGCGAAAAAGTTATTATAGTTACTTGAAATCCACATGTTATGGCGGTAGTAATTTTTTGTAGTAAAAAAACTATTAAAATTATTTCTCGGCTCAAAATAATCGTACTGTTCTCCAGGATTAATTTCAAAATTAGTACCAAAAGAATGCAGTTTTTTGTTTGTTGCATTAAACTCTCCATTTATAGTAAAAGAAGAAAACTCATTAGGATCGTAAATTCTATTATATTGAAAGTATAATCCTGTGTAGTAATTATTTAAAGTCTTTGTTGGTTTAAAACTTCGGTACGAAAAATTAGTATTTATATTTTGATAGTTATTTCTAAATAAAATACCTAAATCATTAATATCATAATTTTTATCGGCAAAACTATAACTGGCATTATATCTAAAATTTCCTCCAATTTTTCCGCCACCTATTTGTGTACTGTAACCGCTTTCTCTACCAAGCTCATCATTAAATGTAGACATTTTTGCTTCTGCTGTTAAGCCATACGTATTTTGCTTATTAACTAGATCTACTAATAAACCTGTTACATTAGCATCTCTAAAATTATTATTTCTTGTAACATTTGTATTTATAAGGGTTACAGAAGAGTTTTTATTAAACTGCTGGTCCAAGACCATAATATTATAATTAGCTAGAGGCTCTACAGTTTCTTTTCTCTTACTTATTAAAGTTTCAGTAGTATTTGTGTTTGCATCAAATAAATCTTCGGTTTTAAGAATATTGACCTCGGTTTTTTCTGTAATTGCATTAAAAAAACCAATACCTAAACCTTTTTTTGTACGTCCTGAAACTTTAACCGCATTAAGTAGTTGTACTTTATCAGGGTAATCTATTACTTCTTCGTTTTCTGTAATATTTGGATACGTTGAAGGGCTATCTCCAACACGTCTAGAATAAAACAAATTACCTTTATTGAACAAATCGATACCTTCAGTAAAAAACTGTCTTTGCTCTGCAAATTGTTGTTCAAAAGGACCTAAGTTTAATATGACGTTATCAAATCCCGCCTGACTAAAATCTGGTATTAAAGTAGCGTCCAGAGTAAAACTTTCAGTAATTCCATATTTTACATCAAGTCCAGCCGCAAAATCACTTTCAGTTTCATTATCAAAATCACTTACTAAATAAGATGCGTATGGATAAAAACTTAATCTTACAGGTGGTTTTATGTTGGTCAAACCTTTTAATTCTGCATTATATAAACCGACATTACCTTTAGTAACGTCTATGGGATTCCATGTGCTTTGAGATCTGGTTTTTCTAAAATGTCTGTGAAATTGTATACCCCAAGTAGGATTTTCTTGTTGGGTAAATCTTAAGGCCTGATAAGGTATTTTTACTTCTACAATCCAACCATTATCCTGCATTTTAACACTACTTTCCCAAACGGCATTCCAACCAAAATCTTCTCCATTACTAGGGCTTTCAACAGCGTCTGCTTGTGTTCCAGAACTAAATACGAAAAACTCTGTGTTGTTTTGAGCATCATTATTTGGATTAAAAATAATTCCGAAAAAATCGCTTTGACCAAAATCGTCTCGTTGGGTAAATTGAGTCATAATATCTTCCGGATTATCATATAAATAAGCCGAAATATAAATAGCATCGTTATCATAACTCATTTTTACTTCAGTACGCTTTTCTTCAGCATTAACAGTACCAGGATTTGGCCTAAATTCAATAAAATTTGTGGCAACTTGTACATCTTTCCATGCATTATCATCAAGTATCGCATCTATTTTTGGTGCAATTTCCGTCCGATTGATGTAATAAGTCTTTTTGTCTTGTGCGTTTATATTGCTAATTATGAATAAATTAAGCAAAATATATAAGGTATATTTCATGAAAATACGTTGTGTCGCAAAATTACTTTTACTATATGTTTAAGCTCTTAAGAAAACGTTAAATAACAATATTGTTTAAGTATTTAAAGGTTTAATTTAAACAACTATTATTAAATTTACTTATGGAAAAAGAGAATTTACAAGTAGCAACTTTTGCCGGAGGTTGTTTTTGGTGTACCGAAGCTGTTTTTGATGCTATTAAAGGTGTAAATAAAGTTATTTCTGGTTATACAGGAGGGCATATAAAAAATCCTGCGTATCGTGAAATAACTTCAGGTAGGACTGGACATGCAGAAGCTGTTCAAATTTTTTATAATGAAGAAGAAGTCTCTTTTGTAACCCTTCTAGAAGTTTTTTTTGCGACACATGATCCAACCACTTTAAATAGACAAGGTTACGATGTAGGTACACAATATAGAAGTGAGGTCTTTTATAATACCGATTTACAAAGAGAGCAAACTATAGAGTTTATCTCTTTATTAGAGCGGGAAGAGGTCTTTAATGAAAATATAGTAACCAAAATATCGCCCTTAGATGCTTTTTATAGAGCAGAAGAAGAGCACCAAGATTTTTATAAAAATAACTCGGAGTATAGATACTGCCAATTAGTTATTGAGCCAAAATTAGATAAAATTAAAAGGTTTTATAGTGATAAGTTAAAAGCTTAAGTAAAATAAGGAATACTATTTGTTATCTTTAAATGAATTAAACTATATTTTAATGAAATTACAAAACAATAAATTCATCATGCTTCTTCTGAGTCTACTTTTTGATGCCTTAGGATATGTGAGTTTTTTAATACCTGGAATTGGGGAATTCTCTGATATTGTTTGGGCTCCAGCATCTGCATACTTAATGACAAAATTATATAGAGGCAAGGCAGGTAAGGTAGGTGCAGTTATTTCTTTTATAGAGGAAGCATTGCCATTTATGGATATTATACCAACATTTACCCTAATGTGGGTTTATACGTATCTTATTAAAGGTAAACAGGAAAACCCTGAAACCCTGAAACCTTAAATGTGAATACACCATAAAATTTATTCGTTTAAAAAAACTTTTCTAATACCAATAAATACAATAATAAAGCCTGTTAAGCTTATAAATATTGGAATTATAAATGATTTCAAGCCAAAAATTAGAAGTACTCCAATTAATAATAATTGAAACCCTAAGCCATAAATAGATAAAGCGCTCATAAACCAGGTAGGTAAAGCTTTGGCTTTGTGCGCATTGTGATCTAATATATAAATAGCTTTGTCAAATCCACCATACAATAGTCTATAAATTTTGAATAAAGTATCTACATGCTTTTGAGATTCACCTTTTAAAGCAGAAGGAGTTTTAACCTCAAACACGCGACTAGTGGTATCTCCACCAAGATGTTTGTTTCTTAGTATAACATAATAATAATTATATAAAGTGCCTTGTAGTTGAAGCCCTAAAAATGCGATTATAGCGTACCATGCAGAAGCTCCAGTAATACTCCAAATGGTATAAATAATAATAGCATTTAAAACAATGTCTGCTATAGAGTCTAGATATCTACCGGTATAACTTGGGGTTTTCTTTAGACGAGCTAATTCGCCATCTGCAGCGTCTAAAATGGATTTTAATACTAAAAAAAAGGCGGCAGCAAGAAAGTAAGCTTGAGAAATACAATACACAGCTATTAAGCCCGACACCACAAACAACAAAGTCATATGGATAGGCGTAAAGCTTGTTTTTACAAATACTGAAGCAATTTTAATAGCAATTGGTCGACCATAATCTGATAGATCGGTAAACTGAAACTCTTTAGGAAGTTTGGACATGAAAGTTATGGCTTAATACATATTTTAGGAATATACCAAAGTCTTTAAATCGCCATTTCAAAATCTAAAGTGGTGTAAAGTTACGAATAATTACTGTAAAACGATTACGAAATTAATACTCAAAATTAGTCTTATGTTTCTTAATGTATAACACTAAGAGATGAATGATATCTTCTTTACAATCAACAAATTGAAGTTCTAGGTTTTGCCAGTAAGTTTGTATGGAGTCATCAAGGTTATTCATATAAAAACGTCTTTTTATAATTTCATTTGGAACGGGTAATTCAGGAAATTTTCGAATAGCTAAATTTAAAAGTGAAGCTGATTCTTTTGCTTGAATAGCTTCAAATGCCTCTAAAACCTCGTGAGTATATTCACCAGAAGTGTTGTAAAAAAAATGAAATAAGCCGCCATAATTTAATTCACTCTCAAAAATATCTATGTATATAAAATGTCTTTCAGGAAGACTTAATTTTGTAAATGAGCCTAACTTATCGGCTTTATTCCATAATACTGTACCTACCAGTTCTATCTGGTCGATAGGATTGGATTGTTGTAGGGCAAAATCTATTTCAGTCATTTTAATTCCCCTTTATTCTATCCCAAAGCTCTGGAAGTAATTTTTTTGCATCTTCAGTCTGTTTTGGGGCTTCAATAAAATTTACGGTATTGTTGGCTTCAACTTGTATTTTATAGGAAAAGACAAAATCTTTTGACTGAGGATCTAAACTTAATAAACCAAAGCGTAAATCATTGAAATACATCTCATTATCTATCAAATTGATAGTATACCAACCTTGAGAAATAGTAATCATACGCTTAACCTTTTCATTTTGTGCTAAGTGTCCTAATAAATCATGGTTTTTAGGATAGCTTGTAAAATGGACAGGTTTTGAGTCAAAAAAAGAATAATATCCAATTAAAAACGCATCATCAGTTTCTACATTGGCAGCCCATAAAATACTTGTTAGTGGAGCCGGTTTGGTATCGAATGTATTAAATTTAATATTCTGTGCTTTTAATTGATTGGTAAACTCTTGCGTTGCAAATCCTTTAAATATAAGTGTCAATATCAGGTAAAAAGAGCTTATACTTAAACCTAATAGATTAAAATAACGTCTTTTTTTAGATGTTCGTTTATAACACATTGCTAAAACTAAGCAAGCTAAAAAAGGAATGGTATAGAGCGGATCTACAACAAAGATATTTTTAAATTGAAGACGTATTTCAAAAGGCCAGAACAATTGTGTGCCCCAAGTGGTATGAGCGTCTAGAATGGGATGTGTTACTAATGTTAAAAAGAAAAATAAGGTCCATTCCTTAAACTCTTTATAGGTTTCATATTTGGTAACAAGCCAGGCAAAAATTGGAGCAAAGAGTAGTGAGAATAGGATAGAATGTGTAAATCCTCGATGTATTTCTAAAGCTGTAACAGTATCTGTTAAAAATTGAGCTATAACATCCAAATCTGGAATTGTTCCAGCAATAGCACCATATAAAATGGCTTTATTTCCAATTTTTCTACCTAAGACAGCCTCTCCAACTGCCGCGCCTAATACAATTTGTGTTAGTGAATCCAATATATAAACAGATAATTTGAATTAATATAGTTTGTAGGAGTTAAATCCTACATAAACTAAAAAATCCCTTAAACTATAAAGTTAAGGGATTTTAAGTTTCTATTAAACGAAATTCTTATTGAATCTCTAAGTTAAAAGTTGCAGAAATATCTGTTTCTCCACCAGCATCCGCTAATCCAGTATTTGGTTTTGTTGGCTCATGTCTTAAAGTAAAAGTCAAGGTTCCTGTGCTTATAGTATTTGCCGTTAAAGAAAACTCTGTTCCTAAATTATTTCCATTGTTATCAAAATTTTCATATGTGGTAGTGACATCTAAATTATTTCCCGTAGTAAAGAAAAATTGATGCTCATCTGCTTCTTCTTCAACTTCAACAGTTATGTCGTCTGCAGGATCAACCGTTTCATTTAAAAGCTCTATAGATCCATTATAAGTAATTCCATTTTGTAAGTTGCCAGAAACTGTCACAGCTGGTGGGTTTGGACCATCTCCATCTAGATCTCTGGTTTGTAATGTAATAACGGTTCCGCCACCAACAGGTTCTAATCTAACATTTAGAGTTGTGATAACTTCTTCTTCATTAACAACTGCTGGAAGCGTTGTAGATGAATTATCATCGTCGTTAGAACAAGATGTGAATACGATAGACAAAATGATTAATGCGTAAATGTGTTTTAAATTTTTCATAAGTGTTATGATTTAATAGTTTATTTTAAGGTTTAATAAAAAGTTTCTACCCAAATCGTCTGCATAATATCTTAAGCGATTTAAGTAATTTCTATAACTGGTATTGAATAGGTTATCTACACCTAAGCCAACCGTTATAATTGAATTGTTTTTAATGTTAAAGTCTATACTAGACTTAAAATTTAGTAAATGATAAGCAGCTGGAGGCGTACTCACATCTACTTTTTCTGAGGTTTGCGTCTCAGCAACAAACACGTCAAAATTTGTGTTTGGGAATTCATTCTGACGAAAATTATAATCAGATTGAAGCTCTAATTTTAAATTTTTAATTTTAGAATTGGTATAGGTTATAGCATTTTGGGTATTAACAGGAGGCATATTTATTAAAGCATCTTCCCGAGTTAAATCGTAACCCTTAACTAAAGAAAATTGATGTTTAAATTGCCACTTATCTGATAAGTCCAAAGTTGCATCTAGGTCTAAACCAAGTAATTGTGCTCTGGCTTGTCTATATTCCCACACCTGAAAACTACCTCTTACAGTTTGTTGGACTCCAGTAGGTTCAATAACAATAAAGTCTTTTATATGGTTTAAAAAAGGATTAATAGTGTATCTGAAAATACCTTTAGTCTTACTAAAGTTTAATCCTATTTTCTGAGAAATTTCTGAAGTAAAGCGTAAATCTCCTAACTCAATACGAGAAGCAGAGTGGTGTAAGCCCTCACTAAATAACTCAGAAGGATTTGGTGCTCTAGACGCTAAAGCATAGTTAAATGAAGCGTTATAATCCTCATTAAATTCATATAAAGTCCCTACTGTAGCCGACATATTGTTAAAATGCAGTTCAGGATTTACTAGAATTTGATTTCCTACGGTTTGAATGACTAATTCTGGAAATAAAATATCATAGCCTCTAGATTCCCATAAGGATTGTCTGTAATATTTAAAAACATCCATATAGGTGTAATCAAATCTTACACCTGCATCTATAAGCCATTTAGAATTTAAATTGTAACTACCAGTACCATAAACCCCCAAATTATATGCATCATAATCTGGAATTAAACGTCTAACACCAGTATCTGGATTGGCAAAATTATTTTGATGCCTTCCTGAAATACCAGCTTTTATGTTAAAATCTGGAATTGAACTGGATTCAAAATCTAATTTTATGGTATGAGTTTTTAAATCTAAATCTAATGAAGCATTATCCTTGTCGTCTCCACGACGAACATCAAACTCTAAACGATTATTAAATTGATAGTCATATTGTAAGCTCAACTTACCTAAATTGGTAAATTTTTTAAATGCTTTCGCACGGAACAAGTGATGTGTAACATCTTGTTTTGGCGAATTGATATCATAAGTAAAATCGTTTATTATTAAAGGCTCGTTGCTTTGTATAGCTCTAACCTGGTCTTGTGCGCCACCTAAATGTGAAGCTCTAAGAATGCCGATTTCATTTTTAAACAAGGAATAATACACATCAAAACCATAATCAAACCGATTAAGTCCGGCATTGACAGAGAAATTTCTCTCCAAAATTCCTGTATTACTTAAAATGTAATCTGGAGATTCAAAATCGCCATATTTTTTAAATGTTCCTTGTAAGCTTGTAAACCAACCACTCTCGAAGCTTTTTGTAAGTTTGCTACTAATTACGCCTCCACGTCCGTTAGAAGATAGTGTACTTAATGTTTTACCATAAAGAGTATCTTTAACTGGGATTTTAGAAGCTTCAGTAACAATAACGCCACCAACTGCATCACCACCAAATTGTAAGGCATTTGCGCCTTTAATTAAGGTAACACGTCCAGAGGAGTTAATGTCAACATTAGGTGCATGTTCAGATCCCCATTCCTGATCTTCCATTCTTACCCCATTATTAATGATAAGTACACGACTACTATGTAAACCATTAACTACAGGTTTTACAATAACATTTCCGGTACTTAAGGTAGAAACACCACTTAAACTATTTAAGGCGTCTCCAAAGCTTCCGCTACTAAAAGCTTCTAAGTCTTTTGTATTTAGAGTTTGTTCATTAGAGGTTTGGGTTTTGCTAGCAAAAGCATTTCCTTCAATAATCACCTGATTAAGCTCCTCTAAATGGTGTTCTAACTTAAACGTTTTATTAGTATCACCGTCAATTAAAACAGTGTATCCTTTAGTCGCGCAAAATGGATGAGAAACCTGAAATGAGTAGGTGCTATTACATAGGTTATTAAAGGTGAATTCACCATTAATATCCGTTTGTACAGCCGTCTCGCTTCCAGCAAGAATAACTGTAGCACCAGCTAATAAGGAATTATCATGTAAATCTATAACAGTACCAGTAAATGTATTGGTACATGTTTGGCTATAAACTATTGTATTACAAAAAAGTAATAGCAACAGCGCACAAAAACGTGGCATATTCTATAATTAAAAATTAAAAAAAAAGATTTTTTAAATAATATAGAATAGAGGTGGAGCTCTTAATTGTTTTGGGTGAGTATCTGAAAGCGTTATAAAACTAGCCACAAAGGTGTTTAGTGGCTTAGATGGATGAATAATTTTGTGAAATTCGGGATATTTTACAATATCATAATTAAAATTAGTTGTATTAAAATCACATAAACTACAGTCTATATCTTTAGTGTGAATATGAGTTTGCTTTTCACCATTACACACTTCGTGTTTATGGTTTTCAAAACTGTGAGATAGTTTAACAATGCTAGGAAACACAAGAATTGCCGTTAAAAATATAACAGCAAGTTTTAAAATTATATGTTCCTTAAAGTTTTGCATTTAATCTAATAATCTTCCTAAGCCAAAACGTCTCAGCATTTTTTTCTCAAATTCCCAGAAAAACTTAAACTGTCCAAAAATCCAGCCAAAAGTTACTAGTAAAATTTGATAAAAAATTAATGCAATGATAGTGAAAAGTATATAATACACCACAATATTTAAGTTTTCTTTAGTAATTCCTAAAGCTTTAATAATTGGTCTGCCTACAAATAGGCTAGAAGAACCAGTAATAGCAAACACGATGAAAATTCTTATAATTTCCCATCTTTGGTTTACAACCCACTTATGTTCTAATTTTTTAAATATAATTAAACAAAGCTTGATTAAAAGCACTGTTAGAACTAAGCTTAGGACAAATTTGATATATATATTTACATCATTTATAAAAAGGTTAACTAAGCGAAAACTACTAAAGAGCAAACCTATAATACCAAGCAATGGAAATAGTAATTGCCAGTTTTTAGTAATTTCCCAACGCTTTTTAAAATCTTCCATTCAAACATTTTATTTTGCGTTTGCAAATATAGGTTAATTTACAGGAACTCGCCCACCTAAGAGGTTTTGTTTATATGTGTTTTGAAAATAAATAAAGTAGTTATACATTAAATAATTTACTTCATAACCGTAATCTATGCCGTTATAATAATTAATTTGTAATTCGTATAAATTGGGGTTATAACGTTGAGGCTGTAATACTCTGTTGTTCCATTCTGTAACATATCTTATATTTCTAGCTTCCAAAAAGCTTTGTGTATAAAATTCTCTTGGACGTGCTCTGGAAGCTAACCAAGTATTAAACCCAGGCTCAATAATAATGACTTCATATTCAGCTTCTTCGTTAACTATACGGACAGTATCATTTTGTACTTGCTTGTTTTTTTCTGTAGCTGAAGTATTTTTATTTGGATTTGTTTTTGAAGAATTACATCCAACTACAAAAACTAAGAGCATTAGTGCGAGAATAGCATTTTTCATCTTCTTTTTTTTGTTTAATTTAATTAAATTAAAAAAGCCAAACAAAAGTTTGGCTTGTATTTAAGATATTAAAGTAAAATTATTTTCCAAAAAGTCCTCCCAAAAGACCACCAAGTCCTCCTTTTTTCTTAGAGCCACCTAATACCATTCCTGCAACATCGTCAATAACACTACCATCGCCATCGGCATCAAGAATTTTTTCTAAGAAACTTTGCTCGTTTTGAGCACTACTTCCTCCAAGTAAACCACCTAATAAATCGGTTAAACCACCTTGTGAACTTACATTGTTTTGTTGTGCTTGCTTACCTAAAACTCCCATAAGAATTGGAGCAGCTACTTTCAAGATTTGAGAAACTGAACCAGCATCTAATCCTGCTTTTTGTCCTATAATAGACTCTACACCAGGTCGCTTAGCTCCTAAAACATGACCTAAAATCTTGTCTCCATCATTTTTAACCTCTTCATCAACACCTCCGCCAAAAAGACCACCTAAATTGTCTAAAATACTTCCATTATGTTTACTTCCAAGAGCACCCATTAATCCTTCTGCTCCTTGTGGAGTAGAGGCGTTACGCTCCATAGCCTTCATTAATACAGGCAAAGCCATAGTTAGTACACTACTTGTTTTATCTTGGTCTGTTCCGGTTGAACCGGCAACTCCACCAATAATTTGTTTTCCTAAGTCACTATTTAATAAATCTAATATTCCCGACATGTTTTGATTGTTTAATTATTTAAGCAAACAAATTACATAAAAAAAGTCTTAACGCAAGGTTAAGACTTTAAAATATAAAATATAATTTAAGACAATTATTAATTTTGACTGGTAAGTAGCAAGCTTTTAATTTGCTCTGCCAATTCTGTACCAATACGATCTTGAGCTTCATTAGTTGCAGCACCAATATGTGGAGTTAGCGAAATATACTCATTCATTAGTATTTGTACCGCAGGTTTTGGTTCGTCTTGAAAGGTATCTAAACCAGCAAAACTTAATTTTCTAGAATTTAATGCTTCAACCAGAGCTACCTCATTAACCACACCGCCACGAGCAGCATTAATTAAAGCAGCACCATCTTTCATTAATTCAATATCTTTTTTATCGATTACGTATTCCTTTTGAGCTGGAACATGTAAGGTTACAAAATCTGAATGTTTTAAAACATCTTCAACAGATTCTGTTTCAATTTCAACATTAATAAATTGACCGTTATAAAAATCCACTTTAATATCTGCCTTACCTACAAATTTATCACTTGCAATGACTTTCATACCAACACCTAAAGCAATTTTAGCAACCTCACGACCTATACGTCCAAATCCAATAATACCAAGAGTTTTACCTCTTAATTCTATACCTTTAGCATAGTTTTTCTTTAACTCTTTAAATCTTGTATCTCCATCTAATGGCATATTACGGTTAGAATCGTGTAAAAAACGAACTCCTGTAAATAAATGAGCAAACACTAATTCTGCAACAGACTGAGATGAAGCTGCAGGTGTATTAATAACGTGTAAACCTTTTTCTCTTGCATAGGTAACATCGATATTATCCATACCAACACCACCACGACCAATTATTTTAAGGCTAGGGCAGGCGTCTATTAAATCTTTTCTTACAGTTGTAGCACTTCTAACTAATAAAACTGTGATGTGTTGTTTGTTTATGTAGTCTACTAATTGCTCTTGCGCAACAGTAGTGGTTAATACTTCAAAACCAGCAGCTTCTAAAGCGTCAATTCCACTTTTTGAAACACCGTCATTTGCTAATACTTTCATTGTTCTAATTTTAGATTAAATTGATTAAAAGTTCTAATACTTAATTATAAACTGATAACTGAATTATGCTTTATGTTCTAATTCGCTCATTACTTCTACAAGAACTTTTACGCTATCCAATGTTAATGCATTGTACATACTTGCTCTGTATCCACCAACACTTCTATGACCATTTAAGCCGTTAATTCCAGCTTCTTGGACCATAGTTTCAAAGGTTTCTTTTAGGTCATCATTTATTAAGCTAAAGGTAGCATTCATATCCGATCTGTCTTCTTTAGCTGCAAATCCTTTAAATAACGGATTTAAATCAATTTCAGAATAGATTAAACGTGCTTTCTTCTCATTTTCCTTTTCAATAGCAGCAATACCACCTAAGTCTTTTAACCATTGCATAGTTAACATAGATACATAAATAGGGAAAACCGGAGGTGTATTAAACATACTGCCTTTACCAATATGAACTTTATAGTCTAACATACTTGGTATTTTTCTTGATACTTTTCCTAGAATATCTTCTTTAACAACAACTAGTGTTGTTCCTGCAGGTCCCATATTTTTTTGAGCACCAGCATAAATTAAATCAAACTGTGAAAAATCTAGACTTCTTGAAAATATATCACTACTCATATCACAAACCATTGGGATAGGTGAGTTAGGGAATGTTTTCATTTGGGTTCCAAATATGGTATTATTAGAGGTACAGTGAAAATAATCATGATCCTCAGGAATATCGTAACCTTTTGGAATATAGTTGTAATTAGCATCTTTAGAAGAAGCAACTTCTAAAATATCATCAAAAATACGCGCTTCCTTAACGGCATTGTTAGCCCAGGTTCCAGTATTTAAATAAGCTGCTCTTTTTTCTAATAAGTTTTGAGCTACCATTAAAAATTGCATACTAGCTCCTCCTTGTAAAAATAATGCTTTATAACCTTTACCTTCTAATCCTAAAAGCTCTAAAGCTAAGGCTCTTGCATTTTCCATAACATCTACAAAAGGCTTGCTTCTGTGAGAGATTTCTAAAAGAGAAAGATTATCATTATTGAAATTTAATACAGATTCTGAAGCTTTCTGTAAAACCTCTTTTGGCAATACGCATGGACCTGCGCTAAAGTTGTGTTTTTGCATTTTAGTTGTGTTTTAGGTTAACAAAGGTCTTAAATAATGTATTAAATAGTGATAATAAAATGATAAATATTCCATTAAATTTTTAACAAGAATTCAATAGTATCCACATCATCTGCAAAATCTGATAAATTGGGTTGCTGGGTTTGTCCAAAATCAATGGTATGTTTAAAATCTAATTTTGATACCATACATTGTATTAAATCGGCATCTTTATCAAGTTTAGTTGTAAGATCTGATACAGAATCATAATACTCATAAAACAGAGTTGCAATTGGAGAACTGTAGCTTTCATCTTCTTTTATCATAAAAAAACCATTTTCAAGCATATCAAATTCACTCATTAAATAAACGGCTTTATTATAATCATAATTATTGGCATACTTAGCGCTATTTACTAAATCCTGCCAATGGTAAATACCTTTAAAAAAGGCATCAAAATTATAGTCTTTTGGTAAAAAAAGTTTAGAAACATTTCGGCAACCTAAACCATAATATCTAAAAATATCTTCGGAAAGCGCTTTTAAATCTTCTTCAGTTTCTGAACCATCGAGAATAGCGACAGAGTTTCGGTTTTTACGAATTATAGAAGGTTTGCCTTTAAAATAATATTCAAAATAACGGGATGTATTGTTGCTTCCCGTAGCAATTACTGCATCAAAACGTTCAAGTTTATTTTCTGTAAAGCTTATTTTTCCTTTAAATTCAGGACAACTGTATTCTAAATATTTTGCTAAAAAAGGTAATAATTGTTTATCGTTAGAAGATTGTTTTACTAAAACCTTATGACTTGTAAGTAAGACGCACAAAAAATCATGAAAGCCTACTAAAGGAATATTACCAGCCATAATAATGGCTACTGTTTTATTTGAAGATTCAGTGATGCTATAAGAACTTAGAAATTCTTCTAAATTTTCTTTTTTAAGCGCCTTAGACCAAGATTTAAAACTATAAACTAAATTGTCTAAATCAAACCATCCATTATGCTCTTTTGCTAATTTAATTTGATGTTTAAAGCCTTCAAAAAACAGGTCGTTATTTAAAACAGAATCATCTTTTTTAAACTCTTTTGTAGAAAACTGTTGAAGAAACCGTCCTAATTCATGAAAAGCGTTAATTCTTTGTTGTAATTGCATAAGATCGTTTGGTTATAAAATGAATTGGCTTTATTTTTGCTTTGCAAAGTTAAGTAAAGTAAACGAGCAATTAAAAGGTTAATATAACCGTACATGTTGTTTTTAAACATGACATGCTCAAATTAAATTAAAAATATACTATGGCAATTATAATAACAGATGAATGTATCAATTGCGGGGCTTGCGAACCGGAATGTCCAAATACAGCAATTTATGAAGGCGCAGACGATTGGAGATATAAAGATGGTACAAGTCTGGATGGAAAATTAGTTTTACCAAATGGTAAGGAAGTAGATGCAGATGAAGCACAAGAACCAATTAGTGATGAAGTGTATTACATCGTTCCAGATAAATGTACAGAATGTGTTGGGTTTCATGAAGAACCACAATGTGCTGCGGTTTGTCCAGTAGATTGTTGTGTGCCGGATGATGATCATGTAGAATCTGAAGAAGTTTTATTAGGGAAACAAAAATTTATGCATCCAGAAGATTAAACTCTTCTTAGAAATACAATATCAAAATCCTAAGTATATGCTTAGGATTTTTTTATTTAAAAACATTAATAATTACTTACATTTGCACCCAATAAAAGATAAATTTCGCATTTGCGATAGTTTAAATATGTAATTTATGAAAGCAGGAATAGTAGGTTTACCAAACGTAGGTAAATCGACCCTTTTTAATTGTTTGTCAAATGCCAAAGCACAAAGTGCCAATTTTCCATTTTGTACCATAGAACCTAATATTGGTGTGGTTAACGTACCAGATCCACGTTTGGAAAAACTGGAATCATTAGTAAAACCAGAGCGTGTGGTCCCGGCAACTGTAGAAATTGTTGATATTGCAGGATTGGTTAAAGGTGCTAGTAAAGGCGAAGGTTTAGGAAACCAGTTTTTAGCTAATATTCGTGAAACCGATGCTATTTTACATGTTTTACGTTGTTTTAATAATGATAATATTGTCCATGTAGATGGTAGTGTAGATCCTATTAGAGATAAAGAAACTATCGATATGGAACTACAACTTAAAGACTTAGAAACAGTCGATAAAAAATTAGAAAAGGTTAAACGTGCTTCACGTACAGGAAATAAGGAAGCTCAAAAAGAAGAAGCAGTACTTATGGAAATCAAGAAAAATCTTGAAGCAGGTGTTTCTGTAAGAGCTATAGAATTTTCTGAAGATGATTATGAAGATTTTGTAAAGCCTTCTCAATTAATAACAGATAAACCTGTTATGTATGTGTGTAATGTAGATGAAGGTGCTGCTGTATCTGGAAATGCATACGTAGAAAAGGTTAGAGAAGCGGTTAAAGACGAAAATGCCGAAGTTTTAGTTTTGGCTGTTGGTACCGAAGCCGATATTAATGAGTTAGACGATTATGAAGAACGCCAAATGTTTTTAGCAGATATTGGTTTAGAAGAAGCTGGCGCTGCAAAATTAATTCGTTCTGCTTATAAACTGTTAAACCAGCAAACCTATTTTACAGCAGGTGTTAAAGAAGTTAGAGCATGGACGGTAGATGTTGGTGCTACAGGTCCACAAGCTGCGGGTGTTATTCATACCGATTTTGAAAAAGGATTTATTAGAGCTGAAGTAATTGCTTATGAAGATTATGTGACGTACGGTAGTGAAGCTAAAGTTAAAGAAGCTGGAAAAATGAGAGTAGAAGGAAAGCAGTACATTGTTAAAGATGGCGATGTGATGCATTTCTTATTTAATGTCTAATTATTAGCTGTTAGCATTTAGATACAATCATATATTATAATCCAAAAAAAAGTCCCAAAACAGATGTTTTGGGACTTTTTTTAGTTCTATTTTAATAATACAATAATCTATTTAAAAAGAATAGCTCAAGCTAAAACCTTGAAAATCGCCTCCAAAATCGTCACGTCCCATAATTGGTGTAAAACCAATATTGGAATCTTCCTTGCGTTTATGTAATTCAGGAATATAGTATCCAGCTAAAGCACCTAAACCGTAACCTAATAAAACATCGGTTAAAAAGTGTTGACCAGCTTCCATTCTAAAATAACCTACAGCAGCAGGTAAAGCTGCAGCTCCAGCCCATATGTAAGGTACTGCAGGAGAATCCGGGTTAAAATCTTGGTAAGCTTTTGCAGCAAAAAATGTTGCTGTTGTTGTTGCAGCTACATGTCCAGAATAAAAAGATCTGGTCGCAGATGTGCTTCGTTGTCTTTCAAAAGAATCAGGGTCATTAGAATACACATAAGGTCTTGCACGATTTGTTAATCCTGCAGTTACTGTAAATAAAGCACTTGTTGTAGCTAAACTTTGTATATAAATTCCAAATAATTGTCCAGCATGGTCATTCATTTCATCATCAAATAACAGTGTAAATGGCGCGGCAAAAGATAGATAAAAAGGAATATCACTTATTTTACTGGCATTTTCAGAGTAATTGCCTGCAGCCCATCGGTCTATGCCGTTTATGTCATCAATTTTTGTTTTAAAATCAGCTATTTCAGCTTCAGAAAAAGGCTCTTTTCCAGAAATAATTAACAATCCTCCAGCACTAACACCTAAAGCAGTACCAGTCCATATTCCATCTCTAGTCCAATTCCATTCGTAAGGAGAGGTTTGGGTTTGTGCTTGAGATGTAAAGTAGGTAAAAATGAGTACAAGTATAAATATCTTTTTCATGGTTTAGTTTTTTTACGAATCTAAGGAATGGAACCAATTCTAAGTATTCATTTATTATTAGTTTAACAAAAATAATTGTTAATTAATTAAAACAAATCCTGTTTTATTTTTTCTTATGAAGTAGTATATTAGCAACAAACTCCTATATTACAATACATGTCTCAAGAAACTAAATATACCGAAGATAATATACGTTCACTCGATTGGAAAGAGCATATCCGTATGCGTCCCGGGATGTATATTGGTAAATTGGGTGATGGCTCTTCAGCAGACGATGGAATTTATATTTTACTAAAAGAAGTCTTAGATAATTCCATTGACGAATATGTTATGGGAGCTGGTAAAACCATAGAAATATCTATACAAGGTGATAAAGTGATTGTGCGCGATTACGGGCGTGGAATTCCTTTAGGAAAAGTGGTCGATGTGGTTTCTAAAATGAATACCGGTGGTAAGTACGACTCTAAAGCCTTTAAAAAATCGGTAGGTTTAAATGGAGTAGGTACCAAAGCCGTAAATGCCTTATCATCGTATTTTAGAGTAGAATCGTCTCGAGATGGCAAATCGGCTTCTGCAGAATTTTCAGCTGGTAATCTTGAAAATGAAGAGTTTTTAGAAGAAACAACACGTCGTAAAGGAACTAAAGTCTCATTTATTCCAGATGAAACTATTTTCAAGAACTATAAGTATCGTAATGAATATGTGGTTAAGATGCTTAAAAATTACGTGTATCTTAATCCAGGTTTAACCATCGTTTTTAACGGTGAAAAATACTACAGTGAAAATGGACTAAAAGACCTTTTAGCTGAAAAGATTAATCCGGGCGATATGCTATATCCCATCATCCACTTAAAAGGAGATGATATAGAAATTGCATTAACCCACAGTAAAACCTTATATAGCGAAGAATATAACAGTTTTGTTAACGGACAAAATACCACTCAAGGTGGTACGCATTTAGCAGCGTTTCGTGAGGCTTTGGTAAAAACCATACGTGAGTTTTATGGTAAATCTTATGATGCATCAGATATTAGAAAGTCTGTTGTATCTGCCATAGCCATAAAAGTTATGGAGCCGGTTTTTGAAAGTCAGACTAAAACGAAGCTAGGATCTACAGATATGGGAGGCAATCTTCCAACAGTTAGAACGTACATTAACGACTTTGTAAAGACCTATTTAGATAATTATTTACATAAAAACCCAGAAACTGCCGATAAACTGCAACGTAAGATATTACAAGCCGAGCGTGAACGTAAGGAGCTGTCTGGAATTCGAAAAATAGCTAAAGACCGCGCCAAGAAAGCGAGTTTACACAATAAAAAATTACGTGATTGTCGTATTCACTTTGGAGACACCAAAAACGAGCGTAATTTAGAATCTACTTTGTTTATTACCGAGGGAGATTCGGCATCTGGAAGTATTACTAAATCACGTGATGTAAATACACAAGCGGTGTTTAGTTTAAAAGGAAAGCCTTTAAATTGTTACGGTTTAACAAAGAAGATTGTGTACGAGAATGAAGAATTTAATTTGTTACAAGCGGCTTTAAATATCGAAGAATCTTTAGAAGACCTTCGATATAATAATGTGGTCATCGCAACCGATGCCGATGTAGATGGAATGCACATCCGCTTGCTACTTATTACGTTTTTTCTTCAGTTTTTTCCTGAAGTGATTAAAGAAGGACACTTATACATTTTGCAAACTCCATTGTTTAGAGTACGTAATAAAAAGAAAACTATTTATTGCTATTCTGAAGAAGAACGTAGGGCTGCTTTAGAAGAGTTAAAGCCTAAGCCGGAAATTACACGATTTAAAGGATTAGGTGAAATATCTCCAAACGAATTCAAACATTTTATAGGTGAAGATATTCGTTTAGACCCAGTAATGTTAGATGATAATATGTCTATTGAAGAGTTATTGTCGTTTTATATGGGTAAAAACACACCAACAAGACAGGAGTTTATAATAGATAATTTAAAAGTGGAGCTGGATATTATTTCTGAAGAGAACTAGATTATCAGAATGAAAAAGTATTTTATTAGTGTCGTGTGTCTAATTGATGTTTACTACATTTTATTATGGACATATGTATTTAATACTTTTGATAATCAATTAGATAGACGTTCATATTTTATTGAAAATTCAATTTTATTTGATGATATAATGACTTTAGATATCACTTTAGGCTTATTAAATATTTTAGCATTAGTTTTTGTTGGAATAGAGAAAAGAATACACAAAATTTTTAAAATCATTAGCTTATCAATTTTGACCCTATTCATTATTTTTCTAATTCAATCACATTTATAACTATTGAATTTTATTTATTAATATAAAAATAATAAGATTCCTGCCTACGCAGGAATAGTAGACATGACAGAACACCAAAACGACGACTTAACAAACGATAATTTAGAACTTAATACCAATGGTGAAAGTTTAGAACCACAAGAAAGCATTACTCGTGTTACAGGAATGTATAAAGACTGGTTTCTGGATTACGCCTCTTATGTAATCTTAGAGCGAGCGGTTCCTGCTATAGAAGACGGTTTTAAACCAGTGCAACGTCGTATTATGCATTCCATGAAAGATTTGGACGATGGACGCTATAATAAAGTAGCAAACATTGTTGGTCACACCATGCAATATCACCCGCATGGAGATGCTAGTATTGCAGATGCTATGGTGCAAATTGGTCAGAAAGATTTGTTAATTGACACACAAGGAAACTGGGGAAATATTTTAACAGGAGACAGTGCTGCAGCTTCAAGATATATTGAAGCACGTATTTCTAAATTTGGGTTGGATGTCGTTTATAATCCGAAAATTACAGAATGGCAAGCGAGTTACGATGGTCGTCGTAAAGAGCCTGTAAATTTACCAGTTATGTTCCCACTTTTGTTAGCTCAAGGTGGCGAAGGTATTGCAGTAGGTTTATCGACTAAAATTTTACCTCATAACTTTATAGAGCTTATAGACGCTTCCGTAAAACATTTACAAGGTAAGCGTTTTACTATTTATCCAGACTTCCCAACCGGTGGTATTGCAGATATTTCTGGCTATAACGATGGATTACGTGGTGGTAAAGTACGCGTTAGAGCTAAAATTTCTCAACTCGATAAAAACACTCTGGTTATTACCGAAGTACCATTTGGGAACACCACTCAATCCTTAATTGATTCTATTTTAAAGGCTAATGAAAAAGGCAAGATAAAAGTTAAAAAAATTGAAGATAATACCGCTGCGGAAGTAGAAATTCAAATTCATTTACCGCCAGGCTTATCACCAGACAAGACCATAGACGCTTTATATGCCTTTACAAGTTGTGAGTCGTCCATATCACCATTAGGTTGTGTTATTGAAGATAACAAACCGTTATTTATTGGGGTTACGGAGATGCTAAAACGCAGTACCGACCACACGGTGCAGCTTTTAAAACAAGAGTTGGAAATTAAACTGGGCGAATTTGAAGAACAGTGGCATTTTGCGAGTCTTGAGCGTATTTTTATAGAAAATAGAATTTATCGTGATATCGAGGAAGAAGAAACTTGGGAAGGCGTAATAGATGCTATCGATAAAGGTTTACAGCCACATATTAAACATCTAAAACGTGCTATTACAGTTGAAGATATTACACGTTTAACTGAAATTAGAATTAAGCGTATTTCTAAATTCGATATTGATAAAGCTCAACAAAAAATTGATGCGCTTGAGGATCAAATTGCCGAAGTTAAGCACCACTTAGCACATTTAATAGATTATGCTATTGCTTATTTTACAAGACTTAAGGCAGAATATGGTAAAGGAAGAGAGCGTAAAACCGAATTAAGAACGTTTGAAGATGTCGATGCTACTAAAGTTGTTATTCGTAATACAAAACTTTATGTAAACCGAGAAGAAGGCTTTATAGGAACATCTTTAAAACGTGACGAATATGTTTGCGATTGTAGTGATATAGACGATATTATTGCGTTTACTGCAGATGGCTTAATGATGGTAACTAAAGTAGATAGCAAAACCTTTATTGGTAAAAACATTATACACGTTGCAGTGTTCAAGAAAAAGGATAAGCGCACCATTTATAATATGATTTATCGTGATGGAACCAAAGGGGCATCTTATGTTAAACGTTTTAATGTAACCTCTACTACCAGGGATAAAGAGTACGATTTAACCAATGGTAATAAAGGTTCTAAGGTATGGTATTTTTCTGCAAACCCTAATGGTGAAGCAGAAGTGGTATCTATTATTTTGCGACAAGTTGGTAGTATTAAAAAACTGAAATGGGATTTAGATTTTGCCGATGTTCTTATTAAAGGTCGTGCCAGTAAAGGTAATGTAGTTACTAAACACGCTATAAAATCGATTGATTTAAAAGAGAAAGGCGTTTCTACCTTAAAACCACGTAAAATCTGGTTTGATGAGACTGTACAACGTCTTAATGTAGATGGAAGAGGTGAGTTGTTGGGAGAATTTAGAGGAGACGATAAATTACTTATTATCAACCAGAAAGGTATCGCCAAAACCGTAACACCAGAAGTGACTTTACATTTTGATAGTGATATGGTGGTTTTAGAAAAATGGAACCCTAAGAAACCAATTTCGGCTATTTATTTTAATGGTGAAAAGGATTTGTACTATGTGAAACGATTTTTAATTGAAACCGAAGACCGCGAAGATTTATTTATTTCAGATCATGAAAAATCTTATTTAGAAATAGTTTCTACCGATTGGAAACCTGTAGCAGAATTAGAATTTACCAAAGAACGTGGTAAAGACCGAAAAGATAATGAAACTATACTTTTAGAAGAATTTATCTCAGTTAAAGGTATTACAGCAATTGGAAACCAGTTAACTAAGGATAAGGTTAACCAAATTAATTTATTGGATCCCTTACCTTACGAAGAAGCTATAGAAGAAAAGATTGAAAAAGCTGAGGTTTTAGTTGATACTTCAGAAAACAAATCGCAAACCAATACTACCGAAACTAATAATGATGACTCCGATAGTCCAGAAACGGACGAGTCTGGACAAGCGAAGTTGTTTTAATTTGTTCTATTAGACCGTTTGTGCACTTAAAAAAACACTGTGAAGTTAAAAGAAAAGTTAGATAAAATAGATTCTGAAATTAAAATCGGTTTGAAATAAAAAGCGATTGACAGATTAGGAAATTTGATTAAACAGAACCCTAATATAATTGAATTAAGAAGTAAACTAGCTGAAGTATATTATGAAAGTGGATTTTTAGACTCTGCTGGAAAATATTGGATTTTGACAGAACCAGTTGATAACAGAATCAAAAAATGTGTGGAACTCTACCAAAAGTCTGTAAGCTATTCTGGACATCAAATATTGAGAGAAATAAAATTCAATGGAGATAAAACCCAGCTAGATGAATATGCTCAAGCAAAAATAGCTGAATTAGAATCTGATAGTGAAATTAAAACAGGCTACATTCCACATATTGAAAATAACTTTCAAAAACCAAAAGTACCTTATATTAAATATAAAAGGACATTTGAAGATAAAATGGCTGATTTTTGGGCTTATTTTGTAATTGGAGTTGGAATTATTTTATTTCTAATTGGAATTTACACAGTGTTTAATTGGATATTTATATAAAAAAGATACCACAATGATGTATAAAAGCGATTATCGCGGATTTGATTAAGTATGAATCCACTCGGAATTGCTCACGTCGTTGCTAAACAGAAAATAATCGCTAGTTTAATTCGTAACTGACGGTAATACAAGTCCGTTCTCCGTAATTTCCTGTAATATTTAAATTAAAACAAATTCTTTTATTAAATAAAAAACAATGAGATTAAACTATTTCTTTATTTTATTATTAATTTCAATCCAAAGTTGTAAAACTCAAAATGTACAAAATACTGAATCGGTAAAAGAAACCTTTTTTAAAGAACAAGAAGAAATAGGAACACCAGCTATCAAATACATACGAAACAATTTTTACAAACTTTACGTGTTGGACGAATCAGAATTCACGTCAAAAATTGATTCATTAAAAAATATTTTTACATCTCATTTAAAAAAATATCAGAGTAATCTTGATAAGTTAACACTTAATGAAGAAGTTATAAATATTAACTATTTGTTTGATAAATATCTTCTCGAATATCCACAGCTGCACTATGAATTTACTGGTGAAAAGATTAAAACATCTAAAACTAACCAATTAAGAATTAATCATAATCTTAGGAAGATAAATGACAGAAAGGCTTATGAAAACAAATACTTTAAGAACTATATTAAATCATTTTTAGCTATTCACTCCAAAAAAAATATGGAAAGTGGTCTATACACTGGAAAAGATAACCAGCAATTATTAGCAGATTTAAATACGGTTGACTCTATATTTTCAAATCAAGACGTCAAGTGTTTGTGGAAAGGAGAATATATCTATAACCATATAGATAATATGGGTGTTAAGAGTATTGATTCTATTTATAATGATTTCAAAATCTCTTGCAAGACATCAGGAATTGCAAATGATATTAATGAAATTTATAATTTACATATTAGAAACAGAGCATCACATACAATCGAATTTTATAAGAAGGTAGATGGTTTTAATCTCGAAATGCATATATTTCAACCTGACACAACGACCTTTAAAGGAAAGCGACCAACAATAGTATATTTTCACGGCGGAAGTTGGTCTCAGGGAAAACCAGATTGGTTTTTTGAAACAGCAAAACGATATGCCCAAATGGGATGGGTTGCCACAGCGGTTGAATATAGAATTAAGGGTAGACACGGGACTTACCCATTTGATGCTGTTAAAGATGCCAAATCTGCCATTAGATGGTTACGAGAAAATTCAGATAGATTAAACATAGACCAAAACAAAATTTTGGCAACAGGAAATTCAGCAGGTGGACATTTAAGCATTGCAACCGTCCTAGCTGATGATTGGAATGAGATTTCAGATGATTTAAAGACTAATGCTGCTCCAAATTTTGTCATTGCGAATGCAGCTGTTTACGATTTAACAACACGTAGCAGTAACTGGATTAGAGAATATAACCAAGACACAAATTTAGTCAATGAAATTTCACCTAATGAATTGATAAAAAAAACCAATACAAAGTTCCTATTAATACACGGAGAAAATGACAGAAATTGTCCTTACTCAACAGCTGAAACGTTCTACAATAAAATGAAGTCTTTAAATAATGATGTTGAAATACATAAGATTCCTAAAGCAGAACATTTTATTTGGTATGGAAAACATTCAACAGAAGTTGAAAACATTACAGCGAAATATATTAATGAACAAAACTTAGAGTAAAACCTACGTTCAAGAATTTATAACCATAATTATGTTGGCTTCGATTACGTCCAAATGCATTTGGAATTACTAAAAATCAATTTTTTATAAATAATCATTAGTTTGAAATCTTGCTTTCTATTAAAAAAAAACGAAAAATCATGTAATTTCTATTATGAAAAATCTAATAATATTTATAATTCTTTTTTTGAATTTCTCTCCAGTTATTGCACAAGAAATAGAAATTCTTAAAAAATCAGATAGTATTCCTATTATAAAAGAAAAAGGATTAGTATATATAAATGAAAAAACAGATTTAACTGATTTTCATTTTATTGCTAAACTAAAAATAACATCTAACGATTTTAATGAATTATTAACAGGACTTCAAAAATCTGCAAACAAGTTATCGGCAAATGCTTTTAAATACATTGAAAAAGAAAATTTAGAGAACAGAACTTCTATAATTATTGATTTATATGCCGCAAATCAGGAACTTATAGAACACAACAAAAACAATAATTCTACTAATATCATTTATTTTTTTGGTAACGATAAAAAAACTCAAAAATTTAAAATTGATAATAAAAAAATTGAATTGCAACCCAATGAAATTTATCAATTTGAATTGCCTAAAAACAAAGAGGTTAAAATTAATAAAGGAGGTTTTGCAGGTATGACTGTTTTCCACCAATGGAGTGAAGGTCAGCCCACCATTTTTTATGCTTTTGGATCGGGAAATTTAACAGGATATGGAAACGGTAATGACTTTATTGGATTGAAAATTAGTTCAGGCAGTATTATTCAAATTAAAAGTGATTTCGCATATTTATTAATAAATTTGAAAAATTAAATACTAAACTATAATTAATAACTAAATATGAATAAATCTTTATTGTTAATAGGTTTTTGCATCTTTAATTTAAATTTATTGATAAGTCAAAACACCAATTATACGCGAATTGAATTAGGAATATTAAATGATACGCCCTTAAAATCAATTATTGGAAATAAATATAATAGAACAATTTATAAAAATGCATCTAATATTTTTGCGGTAAAAGATAAAACTAGCATTATAGAAATAATTGAATATCATTCTGATAAATCATTTGCTAATTTTTATTTTATAGAAAATGGAACATTATATAAAGTTTCCAATTATAAGTACAAAGATGAAAATCTTAGCGAGATTACTCAAGAACAACAGGATCAATTGAAAGAGATGTATACAATTTATAGAGACTCAACTAAAATTATTGCTGAAATGAAATGTTATAAAGTTGTTTTAGGAGACGAAAAAAATGACAACTCTAGTATTACGATGTTTGTTAGCGATTCCATTCCTAATTTACCAGATCATTTTCCATTAGCATCAAACGTGTTAAATTCTGAACCTATAGAGATTAATTTAAACTTAATGGGTAATCAATTACAAGTTGGTATTTTATCTCTTGAAGTAAACAAATCAATTGAAGTAGATTATGATATTTTATTCTCAAATGCACATAATATTAATTACGAAGATTTTCTAAAAAAATGAAACAACTTATATTTATAATCAGCCTAAGTTTTAGTCTTGTTAGCTTCTCGCAAACCCAAATGGAAATGAATCAGGACGCACATTTGGAATATCAAAAAGCCGATAAAGAACTTAATAGAGTTTACCAAGCCATTTTAACCGAGTATAAGTCTGAGCCTTTATTTATTGAACGATTAAAAGTAGCACAAAGACTTTGGATAAATTTTCGTGATGCAGAGCTAGATATGAGATTTCCAAAAACTGATAAAGGTTACTATTATGGCAGTGTTTACCCGATGTGCGTCTCACTTATTTTAAAAGAAATGACAGAAGAACGTACCAAAAAATTAATGGTGTGGTTAGATGGTATTGAAGAAGGTGAAATGTGTTTAGGATCTATAAAAATGAAATAAAAAAGTTAATTTGGTAGCACACCCAGACTGTTAAATAATTTGGCTTTACTGTTGTACAACTTAAATTCTACAGCATTATATTTGGTTTGTGCATCTATTAAACTTTTCTCTCTGGAATTCACTAAAAATATAGAACTTTCTCCTAAAAAAAACTTGCGTTCTTCAGCTGTTAATAAAGCTTCATAATTTGTATTAACCTGTTCAATTAACTGTAATTGGTTTGCATAACTATCGGTTTCAAAAATGACTGCAGCAATTTTATTCTTTAAAATTAACGAGGTATTTTGAGTTTCATAATTTATTTGCTCTAATTTTATTTCAGCCAATCTCAATTCGCCACGCTCTTTTCTTAAAAATAATGGAAATGCCAAATTAACTTTCGCTTTATAATTCTGGTTATTATACGTGTTAAATTCATTATAACTGTCCGATATAAATTGATACTGTACATCTAACTTAGGTAATAACTTATTGGCTTTAAGTTTTTGGTCTATTAGCAAGCTTTCGGTTTTAAAGTTTAAAGCTCTAATTTTTGGATGTGCATCTAAATTCTGGCTATTAATAGATTCAATATTTAAGACAGTATCTATTACAGGGCTAGAAATAGATTCGGGATATACATTTGATTGTACTTCTAAAGGTAGATTGTTAGCAGTCCATAAAAATGTAGAAAGTTCAAGTATGGCTTTATTGTAAAGTAATTCTGCTTCAAGAAGTTGTAATTTTCGGTTGTTTAAATTTACTTCCGCTTCAACCGCATCGATCTGAGCATTTTCACCAGCTTCTACTTGCTTTTGTATACCATTAAAACGTAATTCTGCATTGGTTAAAAAGCGCTTATATACATTTAAATTTTTATAATTAAGCAACCAGTTAAAATAAGCAATCGAGGCATTGTAAATTACATCATTTAAAATAAGTTCTTGTTCTGCTTTGGTTTGGTTTCTGTAGGCTTTAGCTTTTTTTAAATCTGCCATACGCTTATTTATAAATAAACCTTCTCCTAAAGATACTTTTACACCAGCAGCAAATAAACCATCGTCTGGCACAGTATTTTCAGGATTTAAAAACAAACCTTCATTAGACTCGTACCCTGCTAGAACATCTATACCATACCAGGTTGGTATTTTAAATTTTGCATTTAGTTTATCGTAATAATTTTTGTCTTTATAATCTTTATAATTAAAGTCGCCTTCTAGCTTAGGGTCAAAACCACCACGTGCTTTTGTTACATTAGCATCGCCTTCTTCAATTTTTAAAAAACCTTGCTTAGCAATAGGGTGATTGGTTTTTACATAGCTGATGTATTCTTCAAAATTTAAACTTAAAGAGTCTAAAGTTTGAGCTCCTAAAACAAATGGAGCAAATACTATAAAATAGAGTAGTAGCTTCATATTATTTTTTTTCTTTTGAAGTTGAACCTTCCGGCTGATAGTAATTTGGTGGGAAACTGTTTAGTTGTCTCCATAATTCAAACCAAATAGGCACATCGTCTAATAAACCTATAGTTCTTGCTCCAGAACCTACACGTATAGCTTCAGGCCAATCATGATCGTCTTTGTCTGGTGCCAATAATACTCTAAATTTACCATTTGGGCTAATAAAATTTTCTATTGCCACCACTTTAGCACCATACGTTCCATAAGACACATTGGGCCATCCACTAAATACAATTGCGGGCCAACCGTCAAACTGTACTCTAAAAGTTTCACCTAAATGCACTAATGGTAAATCTATAGGGTCCACGTAGGTTTCTAAAGCAACTTCATAGTCAGATGGCATAATACCAACCAATTGTTCGCCTTCTTTAAATGTTTCACCAATACCAGCTTTTATAGCTTTATTAATATAACCACTTTGCGGTGCTGTAACGTAATACATGGCATTACGTAGTTGATAATTGGAGTTAGCGTTTTCTAACTTAGAGACCTGAGCTTCTGTATCAAACTGATTTGATTGTGCAGAAAATTTATCACTTTGAGATTTTGAAATCTTATCGGCATATTCGGCTTCAATACGATTTAATTCAACTTTAGAATTTAAATATTTATTTTCCTGCGCAATTACTTTAGCCTGTACTTCTTGTAATTTTAATCGTTTCTCTTCGACATCTTTTGTGGCTTTTAAACCTTCGTTTGCAAGCGTTTCAACACGTTCAAGCTGTGTTTTTGCAATAATTAAATTATTTCTCTCGGCAACTAAATCTGTACTGTCACTAATAACTTTTAATTTTCCTTGTTGAATTTTTAGATTTTTTTCAGCCAGTAATGCTTCAACCTGATTATTTAAAGCTGAAATTTTAGATTGGTATGATGTAACAGAAGAAGATTTCGCTTTTATCTGCTCATTAGTACGTTCTACCAATCTCGGGTCTAAGTATTCATTTTTAATTTCCGAAATATGAAGAATAGTGTCTCCTTTTTTTACAAAATCGCCTTCTTGAACATACCATTTTTCAATACGTCCTGGTATAACCGACTGAATGGTTTGTGGTCTGTGGTCTGGTTTTAAGGTAGTTACCGTTCCGGAACTTGTGATATTTTGTGTCCAAGGTAAAAATAATACCACGACACAAATAACTGCAAAGATTTTAAGTAACCGATTAAACATTTTATAATGAGACTTATTAAATGCTTTTTTATAAGCCTTATAACCGCTTAGGCTTACGTTTTTATTTACCGAATTTTCAGATATATTAAGCATAATATTATATAATGTGACCGTTAGATAAAGTAATTATTTTATTGCAATGTTTTTTCCAAATATTATTCTGGCTCACAATTACAATTGCCCAAGTATGGTTTGGCTGGACTAAATAATCTATAATTTGCTGTGCTTCTGTTGTATTAAAATACTCTAGAGGATCTTTTAATAATAATAGTCTTGGTCGTTTTAAAATAGCTCGAGCTAATAACAATTTTTTAATATTGGTATTAGAGATTCGTTTACCTTCAGGATAAATAATAGTATATAATCCTGCAGGTTGCTCTTTAATAAAGTTGGTAAGCCCTAATACTTTAACTACTTCGTTAACTTTAGTTAGCGGGATGTTTGGGTCTCCAAAAGTAAGGTTGTGCAAGATGGATCCTTCAAAAGGCGTTTCGTCAGACAAAACTTGCCCTACCATTGCTCGGTAACTACTAATTTTTATACCAGAAAAGGCTAAATCGTTAATATAAAGCTGTCCAGAAGTAGGTTCTAAAATAGCTGCTAATGCTTTAAGTAAAGTAGATTTCCCAGAGTTGTTATTGCCTTCAACTAAAACAACGTCTTTAGATTCTACTAAAACATTAATATTGTTTAAAATAGGATCTGGTCTATCTGGGACAGCGTATGTAAATTGTGACAGTTCAACTTTTAAAGGCTCTTGGTCACTTAAAACGGTACCAGTTAAATTTTCTAAATCTTTATCAGATACTTGGCCAATTTTCTCCAAAGAAGTTAAAACATCATAAAAAGTCTCTAGACCTAATAATAACTTTTCAACAGAACTAATTACTAATAGAATAATGATTTCTGCCGCAACAAATTGCCCAATATTCATTTGCTGATTTAAAACTAATAGTCCACCAATTAACAATAAACCGGCTGTTACTAGGACTTTAAAGCCAATAAGTTGTGTAAATTGTAATACTAGTACTTTAAAGTGGCTCTCTCTAGCCTTTAAATAACCGCTTACCAAATCGTCATTTTTTTGCATAGCTAAACTGGTTCTGCCCGATAGCTTAAAGCTTATTACAGATCGTGCGATTTCTTGTAACCAGTGTGCTACTTTATATTTGTATTTTGACTCTATCAAACTGGTATCTAGACCTTTTTTCGCCGTGTATTTAAATACCACATAAATTAAAACCAACAACAATAACCCGTAAATGATAAAAAAGGGATGATAAAAAGATAATATAGCTAAACCAAAAAGTATTTGTAATAAGGCAGATGGAAAGTCAATTATTACCTTAGATAGTCCTTTTTGAACATTAAGTGTATCAAAAAAACGATTAGCTAATTCTGGCGGATAGTACTGACGTAATTCACTCATTTTCATCTTTGGAAAACGATAGGCAAACTCAAAAGATGCTCGGGTAAATATTTTTTGCTGAATATTTTCTGAAATTCTAATCTGCATAAGTTGTAATATACCTGCAAATGCAACTCCAATGGTCACCAAAATAACTAGTACAACATAAGACGAACTAATTTGAGCACCTTGTATCATGTTTATAATAGCTTGAATACCAAGTGGAAGCGATAAATTTACAACTCCGGCAAAAATGGCATAAAATATAATTTGTCTAATGTCTTTGCGGTCAAGCTGTAAAAGCCTTAAAAAACGCTGAAATGGGGTTAAGTTATTTTTCATAGTCTTATGCAATATTTAGCGTTTTAAACACTAATTCTTTATAAAATTCTGTTGGTTCTTTTTCCATTTTTTTATCTGAAATAGATTGAAAATGGTCTTTAATAAATTGCATATGTAAAGCACCATCTATAACAGTACTTGCCAGACTAAAAGCAAACTCGTAAGAGTTGTTAAGTTCTAAAATAAAATCTTTTAAACGTGTAACTAAGCGTTTATAAGTAGAGAAGTAGCCTTCTTTATTTTCTAGATCTACTTCTTTAGTAAGATAAGATTTAGAATATTCATTTATAACAATACGTTTTAAAACCACTTCATTAATATGCGAGAAATTACTATCCAAAACCGTGGTTTGTGTCAAGATAGATATTGCAATTTCCAATTTTAGTTTAGGACTTGGAATACTATGTGTTGAAAATACCAGTTGGTATTCCATCCAGCTCCAATACCATGAAGTTAAATAGAGCAGGAGTTTATGTTTACTTTCAAAATACCTATAAATAGAACTTTCATTGGAACCAATTTTTACACCTAGTTTTTTAAAGGTGAAATTATCAAAACCAATTTCATCTATTAATATAATACTGTTTTCTACTATGCGTTTCCCTAAATCTGAAGACTCAGGATCTTTTAAGTAGCATTTTTCGTTGATTGAAATTTTAATATTTGACAGTAATCTTTCCATATTCAAAAATTATATGTGCAAATATAATAGTAATACTATTATAAATGAAATCAAGTTAACTATATGTTAACAATCTTTTTTTTAAATTTTAAATGAATGTGAATTAGGAAGTTCAAAAACCTCCAAATCAAAGTAAGGTACAGCAGCTAGTATATGGTCAAAAATATCGGCCATAATGTACTCGTAATTTTCCCAGCGCTTGTCTCTACTAAAGGCATAAATTTCTATTGGTAAGCCTTGTGTGGTAGGTTGCAAGTGGCGCGTCATAATAAACATGTCTTTATTTATTGCGCTGTGTTTATTAATATAAGTATCTATGTATTTCCTAAAAACACCAATGTTGGTTAAGTTTCTACCGTTTAAAAGTAATTCCTTGTTAATATTATGGTCTTTATTAAAGCTATTTAGCTCTGTTTGTTTTGTGTTTAAATACTCAGAGATAAGCTGAATTTTTTTTAATTCCTCGACTTGTTCATCACTTAAGTATTTAATACTAGTCATATTAACAAAAATAGAACGCTTAATACGTCTTCCACCAGATTTTTGCATCCCACGCCAGTTTTTAAAGGAGTCGGAAATAAGAGCATAAGTTGGAATCGTGGTAATAGTCATATCAAAGTTTTGAACTTTAACTGTTGCCAGATTTATTTCAATAACATCTCCATCGGCTCCAAATTTTTCAAACGTAACCCAATCTCCTATACGAACCATATCATTAATAGAGACTTGTATACTGGCCACAAAGCCCATTATAGTATCCTTAAAAATTAATATGATTACTGCAGAAACTGCTCCTAAGCCTGTTAAAAAGGTCTTTACTTCAATGCCGCTTATGTAAGCAATAGCAAAAAGAACTCCTGCTAACCAAGCAAAAATCATAAACACCTGTATGTAGCTATCTATAGGTTTGTCTTTAAAGTTTTTAAGAGATTTTAAATAATCTTTTATAGTATTTAATAAACTTCGTACAATCCATAACGAAATAATAATGGCTAAAACATGTAACAATTTTTGAACTGGATACTTTATAAATTCATAATCCTTAAAAACTAAAGGAATAAGCTCAATAGCAACAATAATTGGAATAATGTGAGCAATATTTCTTGGGACTTTATTACGAATTAATAAGTCATCAAATTTTGTTCTGGTTCTTCGGGCAAGTTTGGCAAAAAATAATCGCAATAATTTCCTCACCAAAATATCTACAGTAAAGAAAATAAATACCGTAATAATAAGTAAGGTAAGCATGTTTAAAAATTTCGCAGTAGAATCAGATAAACCTATACTGATAAATACATCGAAGAAAAAGCATTGTATTTTATTCATAAACCAAATATATTGCTTTGCAAAGGTAAAGGATTAGAAATATCTAAAGCTTTAAGAAATCTTAATTTATTAAATAAGAGGTTTTATATTTTCAAGCTTAACCACATCACTAATAAGCATATCGTCTAAATGAATGTTACCAATACGAACTCTAACTAATCTAAGAGTTGGACAATTTACAGCGGAAGTCATTTTACGAACTTGTCTAAACTTACCTTCAGTAAGTGTAATGGAAATCCAGGTGGTTGGACCGTGTCGTGCATCTCTAATTTTCTTTTTACGGTCTGGAAACGAAGGTGTATCAGTTAATTTGAAGACTTTACAAGGTTTGGTCATGTATTTTTTACCGTTAAAGCCAATTTCCACACCATTTTGAAGTTTTAAAATATCATCATCTGTAATTGCGCCATCTACAAGCGCATAATATTCCTTTTCAATACCAGAACTATTAATTTCATGAGAGAGTTTACCGTCAGTAGTAAGTAGGAGCAGACCTTCACTTTTTTCATCCAAACGACCAATAGGCATAATACCTTCTGGAAAGTCGCCTAAAGCTTTTAGAAAGACTTTTTTTTGTTCTTTAGCAGCATTGCTATTAAACTGGCTTAACATGCCGTAGGGTTTAAAAATTTTAAAATGAAAATGATGCTCTGAATCCAAAAATTAATGATTGTTTAAAATTTTAAATACCAATGCTTTAGTTAAAGTTTGTCCATTTGCTTTCGCACGTATATCGCCATAAGAATATCTAAAATCACAACCCGTTTTATAAGCGCTGCAGCCATAGGCAGTTTTACCTTTTATAATTGTACCTTTTTTACATTTAGGACAGGCATTTTCCGGAGTAACTTCTTTTTTAGCTGAAGTCTTTTTAGGTTCCAATTTTAATTTAAAATGGTCATCAAACCTTAGTAAACCATCTGTAGGTGTTCCGTTTACTTTAAATCCTTTTAAATTAACTGTAGATCCTTTTTCTAGCAGACGTTTAAATTGATTTTCAGATACTTTCTTGCCGCCAAACTCAAATGGTAGTAAAAAGTCACAGCTTTTACTATATAGGCTGCAACCATATGCATTTTTACCTTTTACTAGTTGACCAGATTGACATTTTGGGCAATTAGCACCAACGACTTTGGTTTTACTTGATGTTTTTTTCTTGGCAGATGTTGTTGTTTTATTATTGGTATAACTAATTTTTGCAATTGTAGTTTCACTTCGCACGTCGTAAACCAATTGGTCCACCATGCGCTTCATGTTTTTTATAAATAATCCTGCACTATATTCGCCTTTTTCTATGTCTTTCAATTGTTTTTCCCAAAGCCCAGTTAATTCGGCAGACTTTAGCATATCGTTTTGAATTACATCAATAAGCTGAATACCAGTAACAGTTGGTAAAACTTGTTTTTTATTTCGTTTTATATATTTTCTACGAAACAATGTTTCTATAATATTGGCACGTGTTGATGGTCTTCCAATACCATTTTCCTTCATTAAATCCCGCAATTCATCATCATCTACCTGTTTACCTGCGGTTTCCATAGCTCTAAGTAAAGACGCTTCCGTAAATTGGTTTGGTGGTTTGGTTTCCTTTTCTAAAAACGACGGTTCGTGCGGACCTTTTTCGCCTTTTGTAAAGTTTGGTAATAACCCTGTATCTTTAGTTTTCGCTTTAGTTTTATCTGTCACACTGAGCGTAGTCGAAGTGTCAAAAACTACACGCCAGCCTTTACTTAAAATTTCTTTACCTGTTGTTTTAAAATTTACCGTATCCGCTTTCCCAATAACGGTGGTGTTAGACACCTTACAATCGTCATAAAATACCGCAATAAAACGTTTGGTAATGATGTCGTAAACTTGTTGCTGATTGTATTGCAAATTCATTTGCACACCAGTAGGAATAATGGCGTGGTGATCGGTTACCTTGCTATCGTCGAAAACACGTTTAGATTTTTTAATTTTTTTAGTAAGTAATGGCGCTGTTAACGTATTATAATTAGTTAGATTTTTTAATATCCCTGGGACTTTTGGATAAATATCGTTTGGTAAAAAAGTCGTGTCAACTCTTGGGTAAGTCACTACTTTTTGTTCATATAATTTCTGAACAATTTTAAGCGTTTCATCTGCAGAAAACCCAAATTTATTATTGCAATACACTTGCAGTCCTGTTAAGTCGAATAATTTTGGGGCATAATCGTTTCCACTTTTTTTAGTAATAGAAACAATTTCAAAGTCGTGTTCCTTCACTTTATTGGCTAAAACTTGACCTTCTTCAACATTTGTAAACCGTCCTTCTTCATAACTAAATAAGGTGTCACGATACATAGTTTGCAATTCCCAATAGGGTTGAGGCTTAAAATTTTCAATCTCTAAAAACCGATTTACTACCATAGCTAAGGTTGGAGTTTGTACGCGACCAACACTTAATACCTGTTTGTAGCCACCATGCTTTACAGTATATAAGCGTGTGGCGTTCATACCTAATAACCAGTCGCCAATTGCTCTAGAAAATCCCGCATAATATAAATTGTCATATTTTTTACTGGATTGTAAATTTTCAAAACCATCTTTAATAGCTTCGGTTGTTAAAGATGAAATCCATAAACGTTGAACTTCTCCTTTATATTTAGCCTGATCTATAACCCATCGTTGGATTAATTCACCTTCTTGCCCAGCATCCCCACAATTTATAACTACTTCGGCTTTATCAAAAAGACTTTTTACAATTTTAAATTGCTTTTTAATACCAGAATCGTTAGAAACTTTGGTTTCAAATTTATCGGGTAACATAGGAAGATTGTTTAAGTCCCAACTTTTCCAGTAAGGTTTGTAGTCGTTAGGCTCTTTTAAAGTACATAAATGCCCAAAGGTGTACGTTACTGCATAACCATTACCTTCATAGTAGCCATCACGCTTGGTGTTAGCTCCTAAAACTTGTGCAATTTCTCTTGCTACACTTGGTTTTTCGGCAATACAGACTTTCACTTAAATACAATTATTTAAAGCTGCAAAATAGCTTTTTTATAAGAAATAGAATAGTGGAGTTGTAAGGAGTTATTAACGAGATCTAAATAGCTTCTTTTTCTATGACACTTAAAGCTAAACGGATTTTAAAATAATCCATTTGTTCATTGTAATAATCATAATAAGCTTTTAGTGAATTAGGACTGTCTAATTCTATTTTTGCCTGATGAATGGCTTCAACGTCGCTTTTACTTATAAAATCGTAAATATTAATGTCTTTTCCGTCGCTATATAATTTCGCAATATGAGAATATATAGTAGGTGTTTTTAATTGACGTTGTTCCGAAATTTCTTCAATACTTAAACCTTTTTTATATAAGTCGTAAGTAATTAGGTGTGTATCGGTTTTTTTGGTTTTTTTAATTTTTGAACCCATAAAATCCATAATTTCAGCAATAAATTCATCACCATAAACTTCCATTTTACGTTGTCCCACACCAGAAATAGTTAAAAATTCGCTTTCACTCATTGGTCTTAATTTCTCCATTTCTTTTAAAGTCGCATCACTAAAAATAAGGTATGCCGGAATGTTTTCTTCCAAAGAAATTTTATAACGCAATTTGCGTAAGCGTTCAAATAGGCTATTGGTAGCCGTTCGTTTTTCTTTTGTTTTAACTGCTGTAGCTTTGCTTTCTTTCTTAAACTCTACAGGTGTTGTCACAAAAACTTTTTGACCATCAAACAATACTTTATGCGAAAAGTCGGTTAGTTGAAGCGCGTTGTTTTTATGAAAAGCAATTTCACAAACACCTTGATTAATTAATTGAATTATATAGTGTTGCCAGTGGTTCCAAGAGGTGTCTTTTCCAATGCCATACGTTTTTACACCATTTAGTTGCTTATCTAAAATATTAGCATTGTTGGCTCCACGTAAAATATCTATAATAGTACCAATAGCTTCGGTTTGATTAATGCGATATATGGTAGATAATATCTTTTGAGCTAAAACAGTGCCGTCAAAAAACTTGGGCGGATTTTTACACACATCGCAATTCCCGCAATTATCACCTAACAACTCTCCAAAATAACTTAATAAGATTTTACGTCTGCAGGTAGTTGCTTCGCTAAATTGCTTCATCCGGTCCAGTTTTGCCATTTGGACAGCTTCATTACTAGCGCCTTGAGCAAATTTTTGAAGTTGAATAACATCGGCATAACTATGAAACAACAAAGCTTTAGCCTCTAATCCATCACGACCAGCACGACCAATTTCTTGGTAGTAACCTTCAATGTTTTTAGGCATGTTATGATGTATAACCCAGCGTACATTAGATTTGTCTATCCCCATACCAAAAGCAACTGTAGCACAGACCACTTGGGTTTTATCATATATAAAATCTTCTTGAACGCGAGAACGATCATCAAAACTTAATCCGGCATGATATGCATCTGCATTTATGCCGTTTTCATTAAGTTTTTTAGCAATTTGTTCGGTGTTTTTTCTACTTAAACAATAAACAATACCAGATTCTCCTGGATTTTTCTCAATAAAACGGATAATTTGCTTTGCTCTGCCGTCTGCTGGTCGAACTTCTAATTCTATGTTTTTACGGTCAAAAGAAGAAATGTATTGATCAGCATTTGGGATTTTTAACTGGTCAACAATATCTTGTCTTGTCGCTTTGTCTGCTGTTGCTGTCAGTGCTATAATAGGTGTATTTGGTAACTGTTGTTTTAAAAAACCTAACTGCTGGTAACTTGGTCTAAAATCGTGACCCCAACTGGAAATACAATGCGCTTCATCTATGGCAACACAGCTAATTTGAGATTCTTTTAGAATATTTTCTAATCCAGATAAACTCTCTGGCGCAACGTAAAGTAATTTTAATTCTTTATTTAAAACTTGTTCTATAATATGTTGCTGTTCTGAAGATTGTTGACTACTGTTATAAAATGCAGCCTTAATACCATTAGCATTTAATCCATCCACCTGATCTTTCATTAAAGCTATAAGTGGCGAAATAACTAAAGTTAAACCATTAAAAATTGTAGCTGGTAGTTGGAAACAAATCGATTTTCCGCCTCCTGTAGGCATAATAACCAGCGTGTCTTTTTTATTTAAAACATTTTCAATAATAGTCTGTTGTTGGCCACGAAACGAGTCGTAACCAAAATGAGATTTAAGAGATTTTAGAAGTTGGTGTTCTAATATGTCGGTCATGAAAATAAAATGAAAACCAAAGGTATTATTATCTGTCTGAATGCTGAAGAAATATTAAATTTTATTTACCAAGGAACTACAAAACATTTATGTAATTCGCCATTTGGTTTTTTTAACCATAAAAGTGGCGCGTATTTTTCAGTTTCATATATTTTTAATTGCGGAAGAATCTGCTCAAAAGTTTGCCATTCTGTATTACAATTTACATTTGCCAGCCAGTCAACTTTTATAGGTTTATAAAACTTACAATCTCTAAATTTCCCTAAATCTTTATAGTTAAAATAAAATCCATACACGCAATTATTATTTAAAGTTTTAAATAAATTATTATTATTTAATGGTTTAAAAATCTGAGCTTTAAAGTATATCTTTTGTTTGATTTGCTCTGTATCTAATTGAAGTTTTTGGAGTAGTGGTTCTGTATATTGGGAATATAATAAAGGCAATTGCTTTTCCTTCAACTTAGTTAATTTTTCTACTAAGCTATCTTTTCTCATAGGTCCAATACAACGCTCAATTTCTGTTTCGCCCAGACTTTCATCATATAAATAAAATTTAAACTGAATTTCGAGATGTGTTGGAGTACCATCAATTATATATAACCCATCAAGCTCTCCAATCGTTATTTTTTCATTTTGAATCTGACAGTTTTCAGCTAAAACTTTAATAGATTCAACTAATAACAATTCCTGACTAACAAAGCGTTCCACACGTTGTCCTAAGCGTAAGTTTTTAATAGATTCAAATTGAAATTTAGGAGTTTGATTTACCTGAGTTATTAGTGGCGACATACCCATAATTTCTTCAGAAAATAAATGTGGTGTATGGTAAAACCCGTTAAATTGTGTTTGTAAATCGTCTTCAAGCATGCACGAATCTAGCCCAAATAAATCAATTTTAAAATTTTTTTCAGATTAGTCTAAAAAACCCTTTAAAACATTGTATTTTTGCACATCTTAAAATCCCAAAATTCATTTCATGTCAGTTAAAACTTTAGACCTACAAGAACGTACCGAAGGAAAGAGTTTATATAGCTACCAAAAAGGCGCCATTAACAAAATATTTAAGTGTTTTGAAGAAGCTCCGGAAAATTACCATTTGTTATACCAGTTACCTACAGGTGGAGGAAAAACAGTTATTTTCTCTGAAATTGTACGACAATATTTAAAACACCATGAAAAGCGCGTATTAATTATGACGCATAGAATAGAGTTGTGTAAACAAACTTCTAGAATGCTGGATGAGTTTGGTGTTACAAACAAGATTATAGATAGTAAAGCCGATTTATCTGACCAAGATGATTTTAAGTGTTTTGTAGCCATGGTAGAAACGCTTAACAATCGTTTAAACGATGATAAGTTAGATATTTCTGACATTGGATTGGTTATTATTGATGAAGCACATTACAATTCATTCACCAAACTATTTAAGTTTTTCGATAATGTTTTTGTTTTAGGAGTGACTGCAACACCTTTAAGTAGTAATATTAACCTTCCTATGAAGGATAATTACAACGAATTAATTGTTGGTGAGACTATTGGCTCTCTTATAGAAAATGAATTTTTAGCACGTGCAAATATTTATTCATATAACGTAGGTTTAACCTCTCTGGTAGTTGGAGCTAATGGTGATTATACGGTTAAGTCTTCGGAAGATTTGTATACTAATACAGATATGTTAACTAAGTTAATTCAGGCTTATGAAGAACGTGCAAAAGGTAAAAAAACTTTAATTTTTAATAATGGTATCAACACCTCACTACATGTGTATGACACCTTTAGACGTGCCGGCTATCCTATAGCTCACTTAGATAATAATAATACTAAAAAAGAGCGTAAAGCCATCTTAAAATGGTTTAAAGAAACTCCCGACGCTATATTAACATCGGTATCTATATTAACCACAGGTTTTGATGAACCAACTGTAGATTGTATCATGTTAAATCGTGCTACAAAATCGTTAACGTTGTATTACCAAATGATTGGTCGTGGTTCTCGTATTTTAAAGAATAAAAACACCTTTACTGTAATAGATTTAGGAAATAACCTTCATCGATTTGGACCTTGGGGTAGCGATTTAGACTGGCAACGTATTTTTAGGTCTCCTAACTACTATTTAGATGGTATCTTAAGTGATGAAGATATTGAACAGAATTTCAGGTATGAAATGCCGGATGATTTACGTGCGGAATTTGCAAAATCTGAAGAAGTTTACTTTGACATTAATAAAACCTACATTAGTTCTGTAAGAAATGGAGAATCTAGTAAAGTGGTTTTAGAACGTTCCATTGCCCAGCATGCCAGAATTTGTATAGAAAATAGTGAAGACATGTGGGATGCTTTAGCACTTGCCAAACTTCTTGGAGACGATATAGATTATAGAATTGGTCGTTATACCAAGTGTATTAGTAAAAGCACCTATAACTTTGTAGACTGGTTGAAAGAAGACTACCGTAAGAAACTAAACGCTTATATTAGGTCAAATTTTGATGAAGTTTTTGAAGATATACATGGATTTCCTCCAGAAGACTAGCAATTAACTTATTAATAACTATGAGTACTTTTAAAGCCTTAGGCGTACATAAAAATTATCTTAAATCTTTAAAAGAATTAGGAATTGTTACTCCAACTGAAATTCAGCAACAGGCCATTCCAATCTTACTTACTTCTAAAACAGATTTAGTAGGATTAGCTCAAACAGGAACAGGAAAAACTGCTGCTTTCGGATTACCTATTTTGCACCACATAGAACCTCAAAAAAAGCAGGTTCAAGCCCTAATTTTGGCGCCAACCCGCGAACTGGTTCAGCAAATAAAAAAACAACTTTTTAAATTTACAAAGTATAATGAGCACCCAATTTTTGCTGAAGGTGTTTATGGAGGAGAAAAGATAGATATTCAACTTAAAAACCTTCAAAGACCTACACATATTATAGTGGCAACTCCTGGTCGTTTGGTCGATTTAATCAACCGAAATGCCATAGATTTAGAAAACATTAAAACCGTAGTATTTGATGAAGCCGATGAGATGCTAAGTATGGGTTTTAAAAATGATTTAACAACCATTTTAAATACCACACCTAAAACCAAACAAACCTGGTTATTTTCGGCAACTATGCCAAAAGATTTAAAGGTTATTGTAGACCGTTATATTAAGCCTAATGCGGTAAGATTAGAAGTAGATCGTAATCTTAAAACAAATGCGAATATTTCTCATTTTTATGTCGAAACTAATTTACCGGTTAAAGTAGATACTTTAGCTGCAATTTTAGATCTAAGAGGCGAGGAGCGTGGTATTATTTTTTGTCGTACCAAAGCAGGAACTCAAGCCTTAACCCAGCAACTAACAGATTTAGGTTTTAATGTAGGTGCTTTGGAAGGCGATATGACTCAGAAAGATCGCGACAAGGTTATGAGGGCTTTTAAAAATACCAGTTTGCAAATTTTAATTTCAACCGATGTTTCTGCAAGAGGCATAGATGTAGATAATTTAGGCTTTGTAATACATTACCAATTACCAGAACATATAGAATATTATACGCATAGAAGTGGTAGAACTGCAAGAGCTGGAAAAAAAGGAGAATCTATAGCTTTGATTTTGGATAATGAATTTTTGAAGTTAAAAGATATTGAAGAAAAACTCAATATAAAATTTAAAGCCATACGCTTATAATTAAAAAAGGTCTGAAATATTAATTCAGACCTTTTTTTAGATAAATAGGAGCACTATACTAATGATGTGCTTGCATTTTATCTTTACGTTTTTCTAATTGACGTTTAACCTTATCTATAGCATCTGCAAAACTCATTTTAAAATTTTCTTTACTAGAATCTGCAAAAATATTAGAGCCAGGAACACTTATTTTTATTTCAGAAATTTTACCGGTTTCGTTAGTTGGTGTATTTTCTATTTTAAAATAAACTTCTGCTCTAACAATAAATTCATATTTGTCTGCTAATTTATTTAATCTTTCAGTTGCAAATTGTTCTAGTTCATCACTTGCTTTTACATCATTGTATTCAAAATTCACATCCATAATTGTTAGGTTTTTATTATTAATAGTATAAAATTAGTTTAAAGTTAATCAAATTAAGCAGCTTTAATATAAGTTTAAGATTATTATTTAAAACTTTAAAATGCTGTTAAATTCAAGGGTTTTCGGTGTTAAGAACTCTTAAAAAGATAACTTAATTTAAAGTTATGTTTTATATTCAATAAAAACAACTTAAAACACATATTATGAAAAAATTAATTTTATTAGCCATTACATTCTTTGCAATGAATGTGTGTATGGCACAAGACCCAATCTATCAAAATGGAAATGATCGTTTTGAAAAAGAAGCTTATAAATTAGCAAAAGAGTATAATAAAAAACTTGTACTTTCTGGAAAGCAATTTAATTTATTTCAAAAAAAAATTGAAGAATTTAAAATAAAGCGGGAAAAAATTGAAAAGCAATATAAAGGAAAAGAAAAATTAGATATGTTATATAAGCTTCAGGCACAAGAAACTGGAGAAATGAGAAACATTTTAACTCAACCTCAATTTCGACTTTATGAGGAAATTAAACCAAAATATCAGCCTTTAGAGGTTGTTGAATAATTATATAAAATTTAATTAATAAAACTGACTTGTTTAAAGTCAGTTTTTTATTTTTAGAACTAATTTCATTATATGAAAATACGTAGAACGCCATTTAAATTAGCGCATTTACCAAAATTATTAAAACTTTCTGCCGCTAAATGGTACGACAGTGAGCCTTTTCAATTAAGCGCTATTGTGGCTTACTATGCCATATTATCTTTACCGGCATTTATAATTATAATTTTAAATGTTGTTGGCGGTATTTGGGGAAGAGATATTGTACAAGGTGAGCTGTTGGGTGAAATTAGTGGTGCTTTGGGAGCTGAAACAGCGGAAAGTATTAGAGTAATGATTGTAGATAAAGGAGATAAAGAAACGTCTGTATTTACAACTGTTGTTGGTATAGCAACACTATTGTATGGAGCAACTGGGGTGTTTTTTCAATTACAATCGGCTTTAGATAAACTTTGGAATGCATCACCAAGATTTAAGAGTGGTGTGATAGCTACGGTTTTTAATAGAATTAAAAGTTTTGGTTTTATATTAATTATAGGATTTTTACTATTAGTAAGTTTTATATTAACCTCTTTATTGAGCACATTCAGTAATAGATTAGAACGATTTCTTCCTGATTATTTAATAGACTTTATTTTTATTTTTGATGGTTTAATTTCTCTAGGTATTATTTATGTCTTATTTGCAGCTATGTTTAAGTTCTTGCCTAATGCTTCTATTCCATGGAGATCTGTTAAAATAGGAGCAGCAGTTACTGCTGTTTTATTTCTAATAGGAAAATATCTTTTAGCCATTTATTTTGGTGCTTTAGAGCCAGGTTCTACTTATGGCGCTGCGGGATCTATTATTTTAATAATGCTATGGGTTTCCTACTCGAGCTTAATATTATTTTTTGGAGCACAGTTTACAAAGGTGTTTTTTGATTTTTATAAAATTGAAGAAGAAGAAAAAAGGCTTGATGCAGCTGAAGAAAAAAATGTAAAGACCTCTTAGTATGTTAATAAATCTTAAACTTCACTTAAGCTTAACTTAAATATTTTCTATTGGGATTTTAGTTAGTTATATTCAATTTAAACTAACAAAAAGCTATAAAAATGATTAAACCAAGAACAAAAACACCAAATTTAGAAGTTAATTTAATTAACGGTAGTTTATGGAGATTAACTGAGCAGTCTCCTGAAAACTTTACATTAATTGTATTTTACAGAGGTTTACACTGTCCAATTTGTAAAACCTACTTAGAAGAATTACAAAAAAATATTTCAAAATTTATAGATAAAGGTGTCAATGTACTTGCACTAAGTTCAGACACCGAAGAAAAAGCCAATGAAGCTTTTGATAAGTGGGATATGGGAGACATTCCTTTAGGTTATAATTTTCCAATTGAAGAAGCTAGAAAATGGGGATTATATATATCTAAAGGTATTAAAAAAGAGCCTGATAACTTTATTGAACCTGGCTTGTTTCTTATAAAACCAGACCAAACACTTTATTTTTCTTCAGTTCAAACGATGCCTTTTGCTAGACCAGACTTTAAGGATGTATTAAGTGCTATTTCATTTGTATTGAAAGAAGATTATCCTGCTAGAGGAGAAGCTTAATTAAATATCTTAATTTTGTGTTTATGGAATTAAACGCACAAAATTTATTTACAACCAATTTACCAGAAGATCATATTTCTGAAAATTACAGGCGTCAGGTTTTTGACGCCTGTTTTTCGTTGGTAACTCCAGAACAATTTAAAACTCCAGAAGTTGTTCACGTGAGTGAAGATGTTTTAAAATTGATAGGATTAGATAAAAACGATGCTAATTCAGAAGCATTTAAGCATATGGTAACAGGCAAGAAATTACCTGAAGCGTTTAAACCTTATGCCATGTGTTATGGCGGACATCAATTTGGACATTGGGCAGGACAGTTAGGCGATGGAAGAGCCATTAATTTAACCGATGTCCTTGCAGATCGTAAAATTCAAACCCTGCAACTTAAAGGAGCAGGAGCGACGCCATATTCTAGGTCTGCAGACGGTTATGCGGTTTTAAGATCTTCTATTAGAGAACATTTGTGTAGTGAAGCCATGTTTGCTCTTGGGGTGCCAAGTACACGTTCCTTGTCTTTAGCTCTTTCAGGAGAACAGGTTTTAAGAGACGTGATGTATAACGGTAATGCAGCTTACGAGAAAGGCGCAATAGTATGCAGAGTAGCGCCGAGTTTTATTAGGTTTGGTAATTTTGAAATTTTAGCAAGTAGAAATGATGAAAAAACCTTAAAACAGCTTACCGATTTTACGATTGCCAATTATTTTCTAGAAATTAAAAATGATGAAAAAAAATATACTTCTTTTTTTGAGTATGTAGTCAACCAGACTTTGGATATGATTATTCATTGGCAACGTGTTGGCTTTGTGCATGGCGTCATGAATACCGATAATATGTCCATCCATGGTTTAACTATAGATTATGGACCTTATGGCTGGTTAGAAGATTACAATTTAGGATGGACGCCAAATACAACAGACTTACAGCATAAACGCTATCGGTTTGGAAATCAACCGCAAGTTGCATTTTGGAATTTAATTCAACTAGCCAATGCTTTAGTGCTTTTAACAAAAGAAACTGAAGATTTGGAAGCTATTTTAGATCAGTATCATACGACTTATTTAAAAAAGTATATTCAAATGATGACTACAAAACTAGGTTTATCTCAAGTAAAAGAAGGCGATAAGGAGCTGGTTCTAGATTTAGAACAGGTTTTAATGTTGGCTGAAACAGATATGACCATTTTTTTCAGACTACTCTCAAATTTTGATGCTAAACAGGAACTTATTAAAGCTGATGATGCATTTTTAGACCTAATTAAACCTGCATTTTATAATTTTGATGCATTAACTGTTTCACACAAATCAGAATGGTTTCAGTGGTTAACCACATATAAATCACGCTTACTAGAAAATAATTTTTCAATTGAAGAAAGGAAAAAGCACATGAATGCTGTAAACCCTAAATATGTACTTAGAAATTATATGGCGCAACTGGTTATAGAAGATGCTGAAAAAGGTAATTATGATTTGTTGAATGACATTCATGAACTTTTAAAAAAACCTTACAGTGAGCAACCACAGTATGAAAAATGGTTTGCCAAAAGACCAGATTGGGCTAGAAATAAAGTAGGTTGCTCTATGTTATCGTGTAGCTCTTAAGAGTGTACTTAGTTAATTCTTGTTAAGTTGTGTTAAACCTATTTTAAATAGGAAGCTAAAGTCTTAGTTGAAGTGTATCTTCGATAAAAAATCAGCAAAAATGAATAAGATAAAAGCTTACGGAACAGAAAGTCATAAAGACGATTTAAAAGAAATGACCATTGAACGTCGCGACGTTTTAGAAAATGATGTCAAAATAGATATATTATACTGTGGTGTTTGCCATAGTGATATTCACGCAGCCAAAAACGATTGGGGAAATTCTAAGTATCCATTAGTTCCTGGACACGAAATTGTAGGTAAAGTAGTAGAAGTTGGTTCTGCAGTTAAAGACTATAAAGAAGGTGATATTGTTGGAGTGGGCTGTATGGTCGATTCTTGTCAAGAATGCCAACCTTGTGAAAATGATTTAGAACAATTTTGTGAAAAAGGTATGGTAGGTACTTACAACGGTAAAAATAAACATACCGGAAAACAAACTTTTGGTGGATATTCTACAACAGTTACTGTACGTGAAGAATTTGTATTAAAAGTTCCAACTAATTTAGATACAAAAGCTGTAGCCCCATTATTATGTGCAGGAATAACAACATATTCACCGCTTAATCACTGGAACGTGAAAAAAGGAGATAAAGTTGGTGTTGTTGGTTTAGGAGGTCTTGGACATATGGGAATTAAATTTGCGCATGCAATGGGTGCAGAAACTATTATGATTACCACAAGTCCAGATAAAGCTAAAGATGCAAAACGTTTAGGGGCAGATGATGTGATTATTTCTAAGAATGAAGATGAAATGAAAAAACACAAAAACTCTTTCGATTTTATTCTGAATACAGTTCCTGTAAAGCACGATATTAATCCGTATTTAAATTTATTAAAAATTGATGCTACTATGTGTATGGTTGGTGCAATTGAGCCTTTAGAACCTATGAATGGTGGAAATCTAATTATGGGACGAAAAAGAGTAGCAGGATCTTTAATTGGTGGAATTAAAGAAACTCAAGAAATGTTAGATTTCTGTGGAGAACATAATATTACTTCAGATATTGAAATGATTGATATGCAGGATATTAACACAGCATTTGAAAGAGTTACAGATAGCGATGTAAAATACCGCTTTGTAATTGATATGGATAGCTTAAAATAGGCTATACTTAAATATAAAAAAAGTGCGCATTCAAAATTTTGAATGCGCTCTTTTTTTGTTAATCATTCCTATTATAGTGCTCTTTTAAATATATAGCGCGTAATAAAAATTCCTTTTCCATCATCTTTTCCAGCATCACTTTCCACAGCACTACTTACAAATGCTAAATCCCAACCTTCTGCTAACATAGCAGTTAATTTTGATGAAATTACGGCATCATTGGCTGCAATATTTTGAAACCTGATACCGCCAATATTATAAAAATTTAAAAGTTTAGTTTCTTCAAAATCTTTTACTCTAATATCTCCACGCTTAGATTTGTTTCTTGTGTTATCGTCTTCCGTTTGTTCTGAAGTAAACTCCTTGTAATTACGATCTTCTTCATAAGATATAATACGAGATCTACCTAATCCATTAGGAACAATAGACTCAACGCTCGTAATAACTTTAATTTCAAATTTAGGAGAAGTAGTTTCTGTTTGTGCAGAAACCTGAGTAATTAATAATAGAAAAATACACTGCTAAAAAATAAAGATTTCATTTTAAAAGGTTTAAAAATTAGTTAGCACTAATATAACTAGAAATATTAAGTAATGAATTATCGGTAAAATGAAGTAATGACGTTTTTTTAGATTAATTTCGTTAATTATAACCTTAAAGAACACCATTGAAAGCACCAAGCTCAAAAATTCTAATTGTACTCGCCTTTTTTTCAATTTATATTATTTGGGGTTCTACCTATTTGTTCAATAAAATTGCAGTAACAGAGTTACCAGCACTGTATTTAGCGGCAATTAGATTTTGTTTTGCAGGTCTATTAATTATAGTTCTAGCAAAGCTGTTCAAAATGAATTTAAAAATTAGCAAAAAACAATTTATCAACTCTATTATTGCTGGGTTTTTATTTTTGGTATATGGAAATGGTGTATTTGTATGGGCTTTAAATTATTTAGATAGTGGTTTTGCAGCATTATTAGCTTCTACACAACCTTTATTTGTCTTAATTTTAATGCGTATAATTGATAGAAAACCAATTAAAAAGAAATCAATTATTGGAGTTACCTTAGGTTTATTAGGTATGTATTTATTGGTTAGTCAAAATGATATTACTACAAAAACAGGAACTGTACTAGGTATTTTTATGGTATTTACCTGTGTATTTAGTTGGAGTTATGGCAGTGTGTTTGTTTCAAAAGCCGATTTACCTAAAAATTTCTTTGTGGCTACAGGTTATCAAATGCTTACTGCTAGTGTTATTTTGGGTATTGGAAGTTTACTGTTTAAAGAACAATGGATATCACCTTTAGATTGGAGTATAAAGGTAAAAGGCGCAATGTTATTTTTAATTGTGTTTGGAGGTATTGTTGCTTTTACGGCATTTAATTATTTATTAAAACAAGTTTCTACAGACAAGGTAGCGTCTTCATCATATGTTAATCCTGTTATTGCAATGCTATTAGGTTATACTATTTTAGACGAAAGTTTAAGTACACAATCTATTATAGCTTCAGCTATTTTATTATTGGGCGTTTATTTTATCACTTCAAGAAAAGAGAAACGACCAGTTAAACCCAAAATTTAGATAAAACATTTTAAAATGATTAATAATTTTAAAGATTTAGGAATTAAGACAGACTTTATAAATAAGCTGTCTCAACTAAATATTAACAATCCAACTAAAATACAACAACAAAGTATACCCTTCTTATTGAACAAAGAAGCCGACTTGGTGGCTTTGGCTCAAACAGGAACAGGAAAAACTTTGGCTTTTGGGTTACCTATTTTACAAAAAATAGCTATTGAAAAAACACATATTCAAGCATTAATACTTGCACCAACAAGAGAACTAGGTCAACAAATTTCTAATGACCTTACATCATTTGCTTCTCATAACTCAAATATCAAAATTGCCTCACTTTTTGGTGGAGCAACGATAAAATCTCAAAAAGAAGCTTTGGCACAACATCCACAAGTTGTAGTAGCAACGCCAGGTCGTTTATTAGATTTATTGGATAAAAAAGCGATGCGTTTAAATGAGATTACCTTTTTGGTTTTAGATGAAGCAGATGAGATGCTGAATAGTTTTAAAGATGCTATTATTGAGATTATCAAACAAAGTTCTAAGCAAAAACGTATGTTATTGTTTACAGCAACTTGGTCTAGTCAAGTTAAACAAATCGTTAATGATTATTTATCTAAAACAGTAGAAACTATAGAGATTGCAGAGGTTGAAAAGTCAGCTTCAGGTATCAATCATCAATTTGTAGTTGTAGAACCTATAGAAAAATTAGAGGTGCTTATGCATTTTTTAAATTCCAAAGAAAACGTTCAAGGTATAATATTTTGTAAAACAAAAGCAGCAGTAAATAAACTGGCCAAAAACTTGGCTAAGCATAAATTTTCTTCCGGAGCTTTACATGGAAGTTTGTCTCAAGGCATTCGAGATCGTATTACTGGACAGTTTAGAGATGGTCATCTTAAAATTTTGGTAGCTACAGATTTAGCTGCACGTGGTTTAGACATTAAAGATTTAGATTATGTAGTTAATTACCATTTGCCAGATACTTACGATAATTATGTGCATAGAACAGGAAGAACCGCCAGAGCAGGAGCAAATGGTTTGGCTTTAACTGTTTTACAACAAGAAGAAGTATTTGAAATCCCTGAGTTTGAAGAAGAATTAGGTATTACATTTAAACAATATATTAAAGCAGATGCCGCAAGTATTGAAGCCAATAATACTTTATTATGGGCTAAAAAAATTTTTAAAACCAAGCCTAACCGTGAGGTTTCAGAAGATTTAAAGTCTCAGATAAAAACTATTTTTCATCACTTAACCAAGGAAGAATTAGTGGATAAAATTTTGGCGCATTATATTAAAGAAAATCAATCAAAGCAAAGTAAAAAATAAAAGGTTTTAATCATGTCAACTAGAATAAAGTCGCATAAAGAAATCCTTCATAAGTTAGGTATAGAAGCATTAAATCCAATGCAGGAAGAAGCCTTATTGTCCATTACTTCGGTTGAAAACACCATTTTACTTTCGCCTACAGGAACAGGTAAAACACTAGCATTTCTGTTACCGGTTTTAGAGACTTTAGATATAAATAACCCAGATGTACAGCTTCTAATATTGGTGCCGTCCAGAGAGTTGGCTATTCAAATTGAGCAGGTTATTAGAGAAATGGGTACTGGTTTTAAAGCTAATGCGGTTTATGGTGGTAAAAACTTTAGTAAGGATAAAGTTGAGTTAGCACACACACCAAGCATCATTATTGGAACACCAGGACGTGTTGCAGACCACTTAAGAAGAGAAACTTTTTCTGTAATTGCTATAGAAACTTTGGTGTTAGACGAGTTTGATAAATCTTTAGAAGTTGGTTTTGAACAAGAAATGAAAGAAATTATTTCAAGCTTACCACATATTAAGCGTCGCGTACTTACTTCGGCTACAAAAGATATGGAAGTGCCTCGTTTTGTGGGCTTAAAAGATGAAATAGTTATAGATTATCTTCATACAAAAATAAGTGCTTTAGATATTAAAAGAGTAATAGCTCCAGAGAAAAATAAACTACAAACATTGTTAGAATTGCTCTATTATTTAGGCAATAGTTCAGGGATTATATTTTGTAATTTTAAAGATACTATAAATTATGTGAGTCAGTTTTTAGAATCCAATCATATTCCGCATGGTACTTTTAATGGCGATATGGAACAAATGGAGCGGGAGCGTAGTTTAATAAAATTTAGAAACGGAACCCATCAAATTATTATTGCTACCGATTTAGCTGCAAGAGGTTTAGACATTCCAGAACTTCAATATATTATTCATTATCAGTTACCCTTAAAAGCTGAAGAGTTTACGCATCGTAATGGTAGAACTGCACGAATGAATGCTAAAGGTACAGCCTATGTACTACAATGGGAAAAAGAGATTTTACCTGAATTTATTGATGCTCCAATTTTAAAGGATTTACCAGCAAGAGAAAGCGCTATAGAAAACCAATGGCAAACACTATTTATCTCTGGTGGACGTAAAGATAAAATCTCTAAAGGAGACATAGCAGGCTTATTTTTTAAACAAGGTCAATTGCAAAAAGACGAGTTAGGCCAAATTGAATTGAAACAAGACTGTGCATTTGTTGCGGTTATTAAGGATAAAGTAGAAGAAGTTATTGCGCTAACCAATAATACAAGACTTAAAAAGAAAAAGGTTAGAGTTACCCTAATTTAAAAGAGCATAATAAATGAATGTTGTTTTAAACGAAATATTAAAAAATAAGAGCATAAAAACCATAATTTTTTGGATGTGTATTGGTGTAAGTCAGTTGGTGTTTTCTCACGTCTCTGAAGGTCATGAGCGCATTGAAAAAGAAGCTTATAAACTATTAAAAGCTCAATTGTCTTCTGGTAACTTACCAGATGGACTAGAAATATTTAATTTTTTAGTACAACATGGCATTATAAAAAACGATGATAATGCCAACAGTGCATATCCCGATTTAGATTTGGGAAGGCAGTTTCTGTCAGACCGACAAATTTTTCATTTTATGGCAGATAACCGGTATGTGGTAGAAGCCTTAAGAAAATTTGAGTCCTTAGAAACTCAGAAACAGTATGTCTTACAAAAAGCTTTGCCAGATGGATTAAATATGATTTACACCTTATTTCGAGAAGTTGTAGATAATCCAGAAGCCGCAAATAAAGCCGGACGAGGTATTTATGTACTAATGCATGCTATAATGGATTCTTATTCCCGAGAGCACACGATTAGAACGGCTAATACTTTTGAATTAGAAACTATTAAGAGCTGGCAATTATCGAGATTGTATTGGCCAAAAGGGACAAAAATTAAAGATAAAAAACAATCTGGTAAAGCTCAAACCTTAGTGTTCTTGCATACAAATGCAGGATTAGGCGATAAAGAATGGGAAGACGAAACTGGTATATTAAATAAAGAAGCTTCTCAAGCTGCTAAAGCGGTAAAAGATCTTTTAGTGGCTATATATAGTGCGATCCTTCATAAAGAACAGGAAGAGGAACTTATTAAAGCTTATTTAAAAATTCATTTTAAACCAAAAAACGCTCAAGTTTTTAAGGATTATTTCGAATTAGACACTGTAAAAATTCCACTAAGTTATGCTGAAGGTTATTTAAATAATTATAATGTTTTGAAACTAGATCGCTATCCATTGTTTTCGCATATGCTTTATTTTCAAAGAACAGCTGGTTTAGAGAATAACAGTGCTTTAGGTTATGAAATGGCATATCATGTTACTCCAAGAGCTGCCTTTTCTTCAACTTCATTTTTTCAACGTATTCCATACGGATTTGTAATTGGTGTTAACGAGAATAGAAACATTTTTAATGAAAACAAAATATTAAGGACACTTCAATTTAAGTGTTTGGGTAAATTAGGAATTTATTTGCCTTTACGTAACTTAGTATTTGAGCCCAGATTAGGTTTTAGTATAACGCCATTTTACAAAAACGATAAACAGCCACATTTACTAACAGGATTTGATGTTGCTTTTAACTTAGGAAGAGACAATAATAGAAAACGAACTAAAAGATTTTCGGTAGGTTACGAATACAATCGTATAAATTTTAACTCTTACAATAATATTAGTTTAAAAGTAGGATTTAACAGTTGGCAGGGCAGAGTTATTAGAAAGTAATTTCATTTTACCAGATATACTTTTGTGGCACACTAATTGAACTGCTTATGGTAATTAATATAAATACAATTACAATGATTAAAGGTACAGTAAAATTTTTCAACGATGATAAAGGATTCGGATTCATCACAGAAGAATCTACTAACAAAGAACATTTTGTTCACATTTCAGGTATAATTGACGAAATTCGTGAAGGCGATGACGTTCAATTTGAACTAACAGAAGGAAAAAAAGGATTAAACGCTATAAACGTTACTGTTATATAATATTTTCTCTTTATTAAAACTGAAAGCCCATCTAAAACTGATGGGCTTTTTTTGTTTTTAGTTAAACGTTAGTTTAAAACGTAATAAAATCATAGTAATTTAGGGTTCGCCAAAAAGAAAAGCCCATCATAAAATTTGTAATGGACTTTTGTAAATAAAGTTTCGTTTTAAAAACTAATGCTTTAATTGAATTAATCCAACAGCATTTAAAACTCTTATAATCAAATAAGTCACATCTATTTCATACCATTTATAACCAAAATTTGCACGGCTTGCATGCTTGTGGTGGTTGTTATGGTAACCTTCGCCCATCATTAAAAAATCAAAACGAAATAAGTTTTTACTTGTGTCTTTCACCTTAAAATTGACATAGCCATAAATATGTGCAAACCAGTTAATAATAACACCATGAAGAGGCGCCATTAAAAGTGTTATGGGTAACAAAAGCCATTCCCACCAAGTGGTGGCAAAAACTATAAAAAATAAGATGTATAAAGACCCCCATAATAATCTCGAAAAGCGTGAACTTGCAAAAGCATCAAAAGTACTCCATTGCGGTACATTTTTGGTAAATCGAGCGTCAATGTGTACACGCTGTTTATTTATATCTTGATAAATGTTTTTTGTTTTCCACATCATTGCAAACAAATTAGCGTCATAAGATGGCGAGTGTGGATCTTCTTCAGTATCTGTAAACGCATGATGCATACGATGCATAATTCCGTAACCATAAGCACTTAAATAACTTGGGCCTTGAAAAAGCCAAGTTAGTATAAATGTTAAGCGTTCCATTGTCTTGGACATTGTAAATACTTGGTGCGCAGCATAACGATGCAAAAAGAAGGATTGGAAAAATAACCCGCCATACCAAAGCAATAGGACAAAAAGAATAATTATCATGTACGTTTTTTTGCAAAGATAAATTCAAGCTTTGAGTCAAACAATGAACTTAGGCTAATAAAATACGTTTTCTAATACGACTTAAAGCTTGTGCTGTCACACCTATGTAAGAGCTTATATATTTTAAGGGAATGACTTTTAAAAGCTCTGGTCTTTCCTTAAAAAGCTTAATATATCGTTCTTCTGCCGATAAGTTTAAGAGGTTTTGTTCTCTTGTAGATTTAATTAAAAATAAACGCTCTGCTGTTAAACGACCAATTAAATTACCTATTTGTGTGGTTTGGTAAACATCTTGCAGGTCGCTATAGCTAATACTTAATAAAGTGGTCTCTGTAAGTGCTTGTAGTTGGTATGCAGAAGGTTTTTGAGTAAGAAAAGAATCGTATGCACTAACAAACTGGTTTTTAAAACTAAAACCAAAAGTAATTTCTTTTTCAGGATTTTCTTTTGGAATATATAATCTTACCACACCAGATTCAATAAAGGAAATAGAATCTTCAACGTCGTTTAATTTTAAAAATACTTTTTTTTTAGGAATAACCTTACGTTGTAATTTAGACGTAAAAAATAACCAATCTTGCTGAGATATTTCGGCTATTTGATCTAAGTAATTTTTTATTTGTTGCAAAACGAATTCAATTATAAAACAAATATACTTAAAGCTACATGAGCTTTATGGTTTTAAGGAAACTTTAGTAGGTTATGCTTAGAATAGATATAGCTGAAACCATAAAATATAAAACAAGTCCCAGAAAATAGGTTTAAAACCGTAAAAGAATTTATGCTTTTTATATTTAATTGAAGAAAAAAAAGGTGCTATGTTAGCAACCTTTTTTAAATTTTATTTTAAACTTTCTAATAATTTTTCAGCTACTAATTTTGAGGAAGCTGGATTTTGTCCTGTAATTAAATTACCATCTTTTATGGCGTAAGCAGCCCAATCTTCTTTTTTAGAATAGATTCCGCCATTACTAGATAGCATATCTTCAACTAAAAAAGGAACAACATTAGTTAAACCAACCGCGTTTTCTTCACTATTAGTAAATCCTGTTACTTTTTTTCCTTTTACTAGAGGAGAACCATCTTCAGCATTAACATTTTTTAAAGCAGCTGGAGCATGACATACAAATGCTATAGGCTTATTTTGTTTATTAAATGTTTCTATAAGTTGTATAGAGGTTTTGTCATTTGCTAAATCCCATAAAGGTCCGTGTCCACCAGGATAAAATACCGCATCAAAATTAGAAGCATTCATTTCAGATAGTTGTTTTGTATTTGCAATAATGTTTTGAGCTTCTTTATCGGCATTAAAACGTTCAGTTGCTTCAGTAGCTGCGCTTTCTTCATTACTTCTTGGATCTATTGGTGCAGCACCACCATTTGGCGTAGCTACAGTAATATAAACACCTTGATCTAAAAGCGTGTAATAAGGACTTGCAAATTCTTCAACCCAAAATCCTGTTTTTTCTCCAGTATCTCCAAGTTGGTCGTGAGAGGTTAATACAAATAATACGTTCATTTCTTTCTTTGTTTTTTGTTCTGTTGGTGTTTCCGAAACCTTTTCGGAAGCCTTTTTGTTTTCTTTGCAACTATAAGCTGCTAAAGTGATAAGGGTTACGACTATTAATTTTAATGGTTTCATGTTTTAGTTAGTTTAATCGATTACCGTAACTAAATGATCCATAGGTTTTCTAACCTTTTCTAAGTCGGAAAGCCAATCTTCTTCTGGTTTTCTATAACCTAAAGGTAATAGTACAGTACTTCTTAATCCTTTTTGACGTAATCCTAAAATTTCATCTACAGCATTAGCATCAAAACCTTCCATAGGTGTGCTGTCTACTTTTTCAAAAGCAGCAGCAATAAGTGCATGTCCTAAAGCTATATACGCTTGTTTTGCAGCATGGTTAAAGTTTTCTTCAGCCTCTTTTTGTGGGTAAGAGTTTAATAATTGCTGACGATAATTTTCCCAACCTTCATTTTTAAATCCGCGAATTTCATTGGTTAAATCGAACATATAATTAATTCGATCTTCCGTGTAAGTATCCCAAGCAGCAAAAACTAATAAGTGAGAACATTCTGTTATAACCGATTGATTCCAACCTACCGCTTTAATTTTTTCTTTAAGTTTTTTGTTTTTTACTACCATTATTTCAAAAGGTTGTAGTCCGCTAGACGTTGCTGCTAAACGAGCTGCTTCTAGAATACGTTCTATTTTTTCTTCTGGGACAACGTCACCATTCATTGCTTTTGTAGCGTAACGCCAGTTTAATTTTTCTTGTAATTCCATAATTTTATTTTTTGTTGTTTAAAAGTTCTTTGATGTTATTTGAAAGTATTATAGGGTTTATTTGTGGTGGTTGTTTTGCTATATAAAGCATAGCTTTAGCAATAGTTTCAGCTTTTATACTTTGGTATTTTTCTAGTGGACCAAATAGTAAAGGATTTAAAAAATTAAAGACTTTTATGCCTAAATGTTCTAAAAAACGAGATTCGTTTCTTTCGCCATTAATTAGTGAAGGTCTTAAAACGTAGGTATTTTTTATATTTTGTTTAAAAATGGCTTGTTCCATTTCACCTTTGGTTTTATTATAAAACACACGACTATTTTTGTTGGCTCCCATAGCAGAAATAACTATAAACGTTTCTATACCATTTACTTTTGCCAATTTAGCAGTGTTTGCGGGGATGCCACAATCAATTTTCTTGTAAAGGTTTTTATCTGATGTTTTTGATTTTGTTGTTCCAATACAACAAAACACCACATCACCTGTAAAATCTTCAGCAAAAGATTCTATTTCAAATAAATCTCCAATAAATTGAAAGACCTTATTTGGTAAACCTTCAATTTTAGATCTAGAAAATAGTTTAATACGCGTATAGTAATTGTCTTTTATTATTTGGTCGAGTAAAATTCCGCCAGTTAACCCAGAAGCTCCTAAAATTATAGCTGTTTTACTCATGAGTTTAAGATGTTTTTATGCTATTCCATGCGGCTTGAAAAGCGTCTTCTAAATGAACATCATCTAAAATAAAAGCGCCACGTTGTTGCATGGTCATTAAAAATGATATCGGATTAATGGTATAGGCATATAATAAATAATCTGATATGGGTTTTATAACCCCTTCTTGTTTGCCGCGCTCCCATAAATCGAGTAGGGGTTGTAAGTGTTTAATGCCTTCTTGGCGGCAAGACTCTTCTATAATTGGTGTATTATCGCATTGGGCTAAAAACAAAGCATACTCACTTTCTTTTAATTTAAAGTGGGCAATTCGTTTCCATATTAATTCAAAACCTTCTTTAACAGGCTTATTTTCGTTATAAGTTTCAAAAGCATAATTGGTATAATTGCTTTTAACTTCCATATACGTTTTATTTAGTAAGTCTTGTTTGTTTTCAAAATACAAGTAAATGGTTGCTGGAGATACTTTTGCCATTTTTGCGATTTTACTCATAGGAGTAGCGTGAAATCCGTTATTATTAACGAGATCTATAGTGGCTTTAATTAAAGCATTTCGTTTATCTATACTTTTTTGAAGTGTTGCCATTTTAAAAAATTATGACACAAATTTACTTAAAAATGAATGTTCATTCTTTTTTTTAACAAAGATTTAATTTCGATAGGTTAGTAAACTAAAATATAATATTCAATTAGTCGGAAGACATTAAAATAAGGAAGACACCAATTAAAACACCAGTTAAAGGCACTAATTTTTGACGTTTATTTTTTTCTTTAAACACCAAACCACCAATAACGACAGCAATTATAATTTGGCTACGTTTAATAGCAGATAATAACATAATTAATGCTTCAGGATCTTGTAAGGCTTTAAAATAGAAATAATCTGCAGCTTGAAGCAAAATACCAACCATGGGAATAGACCATTTCATTTTAAATGCTTTGCGTTTATGTTTGTAAGGAAACCAAGTAAAACCTAAAATAACTAATAGGATTAAAATAGTATAAAAACAAAACCAAAACTGTAACGTTTGTGGGTTAAGCTCCAGACTTTGTATTAAAAACTTATCGTATAAACCACTACTGGCACCCAAAAAAGTAGCTGCTATAATAGCGAATATATATTTGTTGCGTTTAAAGTGAATACCTTCTTTTTTTCCTACGCGAGAATATAAAAGCATAGAAAAAATAATAAGAAAAAAGCCAATCCATTGTAGTGCATTAGGATTTTCATTATAAATAAGAATTGCACCTATAAACGTAAAAAAAGGTCCAGCACTTCGTATAGGTGTTACAATAGTAATAGGCAAATGTTTTAGTGCTTGATAGGCCAAAATCCAAGAGGACGCCATAATTGCTGACTTTATAAAAATAAACCCATGTGTTTGCCAAGATATGCTTTGAAATTGATATCCATTGGCAGCAGCATAGTTTGGATAAAATTTAGACATAATATAAAATCCTGCTATAAAAATAAATCCGCTAGATACAGTGCCTAAAAGCACAGGAAACACTTCGTTTCCTTGTACTGCATGTTTTTTACATAAATTATGTAAACCAATAAATAAAGCTGCTAAAAGACCAAGATAAATCCACATAGTTGGCGAATATACTATTGTTTAAAGTGTTAATTATTATGGGTAAGTGAAATTTTACATTTTTTGAAAGCATTTTGTTTTGTAAAACCAATGCATAACTAATTATAGGTCTTACATTTGCTTTTTTAAAATTTATCTAACACCAATTATTTATATAAATATGAGTTATAAACTCTATAAAAGTCTCTTTTTACTATTAGTTATAAGCAGTTTTACTTCGGTCAATGCTCAAAATATAGATAAACTTAAAGAGTTTTTTACATTTTATCCAAACAAAAAAGCAGTAGAAAAAGATTCTACATTATACCTGCAAAAATTTATTGCAGCACCAGTAATGAGTTATGCTCCAGAAACTAATTTTGCTTTTGGGACAGGTGCAAAATATTTATTTAAATTTAATGGTAGTGGAGAGGAGACACGAGTGTCTAACATGCCAATGACCTTACAATATACTTTAAATAATCAATTTTTTCTTTACAGCGGATTTGAAGTATTTACCAACCAAGAAGAATGGGTTATAGAGGGTAACTTATTGTTTCAAAATTATCCAAGATTATATTATGGCATAGGCTCGGACACCAAAAAAGAAGCCGAAGAGCAGTACGATTATTATCAGTTTTTAATAGAACCTATTTTCTTAAAGCAACTATTTCATCGTTATCTTTTTATTGGTGCAGGATTTAGATATAATTCTATTTTTAAAACAGAAATAGAACCTAACGGACTAATAGCTACAAATAGACCAGAAGGTTTTGACGGATCTACATCTGTAGGTGCAGAATTTGCTGTGTTGTTTGATAGCCGAAGCAATATTTTAAACGCTCAAGATGGTTGGTACTTAGAGTTTACGCATGGTTTATATGATAAAGTTCTTGGAGGTACTCAAAAATTTAATTTAACACGTATCGATTTAAGACATTATATAGATGTCTCTAAAGAGAATGACGATATTTTAGGGCTACATATTGCTGGACAAACCTCTCGTGGAAATTTACCGTTTTCTGAATATTCTTTTTTTGGAGGCAGTGATATTATGAGAGGTTACAAAGAAGGTCGCTTTGTGGACAGAGATATGTTTGCAACACAAATGGAATATAGAAAAAACTTTAAAGACTCAAGACTTGGTCTAGTTGGATTTATTGGTGCAGGCGATGTTTATCACAATATAGATCAATTTCAGTTTAAAAATTTAAAACCAAATTATGGCGTTGGTGCTCGTTTTAGCATAGACAAAAAAGAAAACCTTAATTTGAGGTTAGATTATGGCTTTGGAAAAAACACTAGCGGCTTTTACTTAAGCATTGCTGAAGCGTTTTAGATTATATAAACGGATAGAATTATTTAGCTTTTTTTAGGGTTATTGAACACATGAGAATCCCTTATTTAAAGTTTTATTAAGCTATGTTTTAATATATGAATCATCCACGGAATTATCAAATATTAAAAATGCGCTATAATGTTCTGCGTTATGTAACTTGAGCTTTGACTAAAAGCGAAAGTTGTTACTATAGTTTCTTGAAAAAATTTATTTTTAAAAGTTTCTTCTACAATGTTAATGGAACACTCTTTTTACGTAACGACGATAGGAGAGAAGTGGAATGTGTGTGGAATGGCAATCTTATTTAATTATTACATACTTTTTGATTTATTAAATGCAGGTATTATTTTTTTCCAAAAAGGTGCTTTATTTTTTTTGTTCCTTTCTTTAAAATATCTACTTTTTAATTTTTCACAAGTAGTAATTTTAATCTTTTCCTTGCCAAATTTCTTCTTAAATGTTGATTCCAAATAATTATTAATAGCATCAAAATATTTATCTATTTCTAAATATGAATATAGGGCAATCCAACTTGTAATTATTGTATAAACTGCATTAAAAGTATCTTCATTAAATTCTCCATTCTTAACTTCTTTTGCAATTTTACTTTTTAGATATGGAATAGAATTAGTTGGAGGCAATAAATTTTTTCCATCAAAACGAATGGAAAGAAAAGATAAGGTTTGTTTAAATGGGTTTATGATAGTGGTTTTTCCTATTTCTTTCTCGTTTAACTCATGGATTTCTAAACCAAGTTCGTTAGTTAAGTATGCTGAAATATTATTATGACCATCTTTAGCATTTTCGATATTATCAAATAAAACAATAAAATCATCAGCATATCTGACCATTGGATGATTTTCACTTTTCATATAACTATCAAAATCTGCCAAAAAAACATTAGAAAGCAATGGTGAAAGTGGATTTCCTTGAGGAATACCTTTTCCAGCATTTTTAAACAATTCTTTATGCTTTTTACCCAAGCGTTTTAATCCTCCAAGTTTTTGATTAAGAGCATTTATTAACAAAAAATTTATTGTTTTATCTTTTAGATTTGGAAATATTTTATTTTTTAAAAGTGAATCTTTATCAACTTCTTCAAAAAAATTTACAATATCAGCTTTAAGTACTATTTGTTTTCCTTGGTCAAAAATACTTTTCATCTGAAGTACAGCCTGTTTTACACCTTTGCCTTTTTGATAAGCATAGCTAATACCTTCGCTATCTTTAAGTAAATCCTTGAGTTTTTCTTCAAGTAGAATAGCAAGTGCTTTAAGAACAACTCTATCCCTAATTTCAGGAATTTGTAGCGGTCTATACTTTCCGTTTTCTTTTTTAATAACCGCAGCTCTATTAGGAGAAAAGCTATAGTTTCCCTTAATTAGAAAGCGCCTTATGTTGAAAATATTATTAGTAAGATTTTGTTGAAACTCTTTTATAGTACGCCCAGATAATCCATGAGATTCTTCATTCTCTTTCTTTAATTGGTTCCATGCTTCAAATAAGAAGTCTTTATTTGATAATTCTTCTAGTAGTGTCAATGTTAAGCCTTAATATATTTTAATTGTCTACTAATGCCAGTAGTATTAATGCGATAGTTAACCATTTGCAAACTAGCAGAATAATTAGTTGCAATTTCCCTTTTGGACATATTACCAATAGTTATGGCCCAAACCAAGCATTCCCTGGGTAATTGAAGACATGAACCAAGATATTCGGCTTCTGACTCTTGAAACTTATCATAATATCGCATGTAGCTAGGTAATATAACTCCTTCAGGAACAACTATTTTATGTTCACAAATAATATGAGCTAACTCATGCATTATATCACTTTGCTGCCTTGCAATACTAGTCCTAGTATTATGAATAATTAGTTTTTGATTATTACAGTCTGTCATTGTTAGGGCAGACCAACCTGAACTAGTAGAATTATTTCCTAATAAAACATCAAGTTCCTTATTATTCAGTCCCAATATCTCTGGAGAAATTACTTCTATTTCTAAATGGTTTGCTAATTTGAAACCACATAAAGGTTCATGGTACTCCAAACCTAATTCAGTCCTGAATTGATTTGAAATTCTTTCAGCTTTAGCCTTAAACCCTCTTTGCAAATAACTCTTTTTTGCCAAATCATTTTCTGTTATAAGCCATATCGATAACTTTGGTTAGCATATTCATAGTATCTGGATCCAATTCTCTGTCTGCTCGCAGATGTGCTAAAATTTTATCTTTTGATGAAACGCTTTTTGATTCACTGTTAGAAACAATAAATGTTTCAGTGGTAACTTCCAGCCATTTGCATATTTTAATAAAAGTTTCAACGTCAGGAAGTTTTCCTTGTTCTATTCGTGAGAGTGTAGCAGAACTGATATCACCAATTTCGGAAGCAGTAACTCTTAATCCAGTACTTCCCCTTTTTGCTTTGAGCATACCCGCTAAAAGACTTGTATTTAGTTCAGAATTCATTTAAATGTTAATAAAATTAAAAAGTTGTTAATAAGTAAAACATTGTTTCACTTGTGAGACAGTAAAACATAGCGTATCTTTGATGCAACATAATTTTATGTGTGAAACAAATATAGTAATTTAAATTTAAAAAAAATGATTAAAGAAGAAAACAAAAAAAAGCTGGTAACTATTATAGTTAATGGGACACCACATGAAGAAGAAAAGAATGATATCACTTATGATGAAGTTGTCACTTTAGCATTCCCTGATTTCCCTCAACATCCTGAAAGAACTTATTCAGTTACTTATGAAAGAGGACAAGGAAATAAACCAACTGGAATTTTATCTCCAGGTGGAAAAGTTAGAGTAAAAGAAGGAATGATTTTTAAAGTGAAACATACTGGACAATCTTAAATAGAAATGATAGTAAGTTTAGCAGAAAATAATGAGGATATTGAGAGATTATTAAAAAAGGGATATGCATTATCAATAGATAACAATCATCTTGTTGTAAGAGATATCCCTTATCTAGATAATAATGGAAACCTTCAAATAGGTGCAATAGTCTCAATAGTTAATTTTATTAACCAGAATAAAATGAGCATGAAAGACCATCAAATATTTTTTTGTGGTAGTGCTCCTTATGAATTGAACGGAAAACAAATTAGGAATCTAGGTGGAGGTGCAACATCAGTTCATTTGACTTCTAAAGATTTAGTTGTACAAAGGTCTTTTTCTAACAAGCCTCCAAGTGGAAAGTTTAAAGATTGGTTCGAGAAAATTGAAAATTATGTTACCATAATTTCTGGACCAGCTATGGATAAATTCGATGCTAATCCTTATACTTTTAGAGTTGCTGATGAAAATTCTAAATCTGTATTTAAATTCAGAGATACTCTAACAAGTAGGTCTGAAATAGGAGAATTAAGTGCTAAACTTGAAGAGGATACAATTGTTATTATTGGTCTTGGCGGAACAGGTTCATACCTTTTAGATTTTTTGGTTAAAACTCCAGTTAAAGAAATTAAAGCATTTGATGGAGATTGGTATCATGTTCATAACGCATTCCGCTCTCCAGGGAAATTAAATGAAGAGGAGCTAGGTAAAAGAAAAACAGAGGTCTATAAAAATCGTTATCAAAATTTTCGTAGCAATGTAAATATTTACCCAAATTATATTACTTGTGATTCTGAAGATGATTTAACTGGAGTTACTTTTGCTTTTGTGTGTGTGGATAGTGGCGATTCTCGAGTCGAAATATTTGATTTACTAGTGAAAATGAAAATTCCATTTATAGATGTGGGCATGGGTTTAGATAAAGATACTGGGTTAATAAGTGGAACACTTCGCACTACTTATTTCTCTGCTGAATCTGCACAAAGTATTATAGATAAAAGGCTAGCTCCGTTAAGTGATATTCCCGATGACGTTTATAAAAGTAATATTCAAATTTCAGAGCTTAACGCTTTAAATGCCTGTTTAGCGGTTATAAAATATAAACAGATTAGAGGTTTTTATTTGGATGAAAATTCCTATTTCCACATGTTGTTTAATGTTGATGGAGTAAATTTAGTAGGGGAGAATGGATAAAATTAAATTATTAAAGGTTGAATATTTGCCAAAAGACCTAGAACAAGGAATTCTGTATGTTTCGCAAGAATTTGGTATCGCTGGTCATTTGTGTCCATGCGGTTGTGAAAATAAAATAATGACTCCATTAGACCCATCTGAATGGTCTTTTAAGGAATTAAACAATAAGCCAACTTTATATCCATCAATTGGTAATTGGCAATTACCTTGTAGGTCACACTACTGGATTACTGGCGGGAATATTGAATGGTCATATGACTGGAGCGAAGATGAAATCATTGCTGGTCGAGAAGCAGAGGCAAGAAAAAGAAAAGAATATTATGACGATTTAGAAGCAAAACAAACTAAAAAAACAATTTTAAGAAGAATATTAGATTGGTTTTTAAAACTATTATCAAATTAATAAAAAGAAAATTATGATTACAATTGAAGCAATTAAACCTGGCCCAAAACCTAAAAAGGATGATGGGTCATTAGACAAAAGAAGAAGAGTTTCTCCTGACAAGAAGAAAGATTACCCTCCATTAAAAAAGCATAAACATACAAAGGGTGATTAATCACTAATAATTAAATTCTATAACATTATGTAAAATAGAATCTCGATGTTAATCTTGGCCTCATAAAATTTTGGTTAAAACAATATGAGAAATGAGCGTCTATATTTTAGGGGTTAAGTAATACAAATTCTTAAGAGTTTCAATTATAAAAGAGATTTCAAAGCAATGTTAACGAGTTACAATGTTTCCTAAAATATAGCGAATGAGCCGTTAATTGTTTCCAAAATTATATGCAGCCTTGAATTTTTGTTTCTTTTGTTTCAAGAAAAAAGATAATGAAACATTAAAAAAAGGATTAATTGAAGTTCTAAATATAACAAGTGCATAGAATTTTATTTTTACTCACATATTTAATTATTTGCATAAACTTCAAATGTGTTCGTGAATCTCCTAAAAAGTCGATTTCATAAAATTTATGCTCTTGTGGCAATCCACGAGAATCGTCTAAATTTTTTTATTACGTACAATTTATCGAATACACGATTTTTAATGAGTGTAAAAAGAATAGCTTTTATTTTGGCGTTGGCAAGCGTTGGATAATTGTGTGAAAAATAAATTGCCAGAGAAATTTGATTTTATAAAACAATCGAGCGCTTGGTAGCGACTATTTTACATAACGGCTAATTATAGATACAAATGTTTTAATGAGCTAAACAACATAAATGAAAATTTGCACTATAATGTACTTGCGTTATGTAAAGATGGGCTTTGGTTAAAAGCGCATCTTTAAACTACAGTTTCTTTATTTTTTTCTTCTCTAATATTTCTCTTCTCAGTTAATGAAACACTCTTTTTACGAAGTGACGATAGGAGCGTAGTAAAATGTGTGTGGAATGGATTTGTTAATAAATATACTCATAATGTTAATATATAATATCTCATATTATGAGATAAATCATAAGTTTATTTAATTTTGTACTTGATAATCAAAGTTTTACAATGAATCGAATTAAAGAAATTCTTGAAGATAAAGGAATAAAGCAAAAATGGCTTGCTGATAAGATGGAGAAAAGCTACAATATGGTCAATTCGTATGTTCAAAATAGGAGACAACCAAGTCTTGAAGATTTATTTAAAATAGCAAATATCTTAGATGTTGCAGTAACCGAATTGTTAGATAATAATAAAAGTACAGAAGGAAGAAGCAAACCATATAAATATCGGCAATCTGATCTTTTAACTTTAGCTGAATCAGAATCTGAATATCAACTAACTACTAATATTCCGCTTTTAGGCAATGTCGCTTGTGGACATCCTCTTTTTGCTGAAGAAAATATTGAAAGTGAAATTCCAGTATCTGTCGAATTAATAAAAAAGGATAAAAACTATTTTATATTACGAGCTTCTGGGGATTCAATGGATGAGGCAAATATAAATGATGGTGATTTAGTTTTGATTAGACAAGAACAAGTAGCTGAAAACAGAGATAAAGTTGTGGCATTAATTGATGATGAAGCAACTATAAAAGAATTTTGGAAACAAGGCAATATGATTGTATTAAAACCAAAATCTACAAATAAAATTCATCAACCAATTATACTTACAACTGATTTTAAAATTCAGGGAATAGTAGAAGAAATTATAAAAATGTAAAATAAAATATTATGGCAAGGCAAAGTAAGAGAGGTAGAGACGCTGGTACCGGACAGTTTATTACTATCAAAGAGGCAAAACGAAGACCAAAAACTACGGTTATTGAAACTATAAAGGTTGGAAGAACGAAAAAGAGGAAATAATTGAATAACAAAAAATTCAAAATATTATCTATCGATGGAGGTGGAATTAAAGGTGTTTTTCCTGCTTATTTACTAATGTTAATTGAATCTGAGCTTGAAAAAAGGAAAGATGAAAAAACAAAAATATATCAACATTTTGATTTAATAACTGGGACATCGACAGGAGGAATAATTGCATTAGCTCTATCTTTTGGAATACCAGCAAAAGAGATTTATGAGTTATACTTAAATAATGCTAAAAGCATTTTTGGTAACAAAAAAAGTTTTTTTAGTCAATTATTTTTTGCTTCCCATAAAAGCGATTTTTTAGAAAATCTAATCCAAAATAAATTTAAAGAGTATAACAATGGTGTTGACCCTAGATTAAAAGATTGTAAAACTGATGTTTGTATACCTATTTATGATTTAGTTAGAGGGAATCCAAGTGTTTTAAAAACACCGTATCACGAAGCATTCATTAGAGATTTTCACATTCCAGCTTATCAAGCTGCTATGGCGACAGCTGCTGCACCCACTTACTTTAATCCATATTCAAATGAGTATGTTGATTTAAATGATATAAAAAAATCATTTATAAATAAAGTTGATGGAGGTGTCATGGCAAATAACCCGACTTTAGTTGCTTTTTTAGAGGCAATTAAGGCTTTTAAAGTTGATATTTCTGATTTGGAAATATTTTCTATTGGGACTGGTCATAAGAATTTCACAGATATTAATTCTAGAAGAAAATGGGGATTATACTATTGGATGAGGAAAAACAAAAGGAAAAGACTAATTGAATTATTTATGCAAAGTCAATCTCAATTAGTTGCTAATTACATTAGCTTATTGCACAAAGGAATAGATAGAAGAGAAAGTGAGAATTTTGTTTATGATAGGTTAGATGTTGAATTAACAGAAGGTAGTCACTTGGAAATGGATGAATGTGATAAACAGTTAATTTCAAATTTTGCAGAATTAGCTGCAATTGAATATCAATACAAAAGAACAGATATTTTAAAAAGACATTTTTACTAATTATAAACAAAATTATGAGTAATCAAATATTATTACAAATAGCGCAGTATTTAGATATATCGCCATCAGATTATAAAATTGCACAAGAGAGATTTAGTGCAGTTAAAAATTGGCTTGACAATGGGTTCTATAAATCTGGTTATTTACCTGATGTATATTTACAAGGTTCATTTAGACTTGGAACAGTCGTGAGACCATATCATAATGATAAAGATGGAAATTTTGATATTGACCAAGTATGTGAATTGACAAAATATAGTGAATCAAAATCTTCTAAAATTTTAAAAAATGATATTGGCGATAGATTAAAAGAAAATAGTGATTATGAAAGAATGTTAGATACTGAAGGGAAAAGGTGTTGGACGATAGAATATGCTACTGAAAATAACCGACCAGGTTTTCATATTGATGTTCTGCCAGCTTTAAAATCTGATGAAGGAACATTGCATAATATTGATATTACACACAAAGAAAATAACATCTATTCCTGGTCTACTAGTAATCCTAAAGGGTATTATTTATGGTTTAAATCAAAAAACAATTATTCAACTAGTTTTATTGAATCTCAAAGGAGTTCAATCTTTAATGCGAATAAAGGATTGTATGAAAGTGAGCAAGATGTTCCTAAGCAGCTCTTCAGAACATCATTACAGCGTGCAATTCAAATTATGAAAAGACATAGAGATGTCCATTTTGTAAACAAAGATTTTAAGCCAATATCAATAATTATTACAACTATTACAACGCAAGTATATAGACAAAGTAATATAATTGAGATAATTAATGAGTTTGTCAATTATTCTTTAAGTAGAAACGAATCTTTAATTAAAAATGGATATTTAAATAAAGATAACATATTAGATTATTCAAATGGCAAATGGTCCATACCAAATCCAGTTGACTACTCTAGACCAGAAAATGAAAGAGAAAATTTTGCTGACCGTTGGAATTTACAACCTGAATTAGCAAATTCTTTTTTTGAATGGGTGCAACAATTAAAAAGGGATATAAATAGTTTTGAGAAAAGTGGGTTATCCGATAATTTAAATTTAAAAACTAAATCATTTGGAACAGGTGATAGGATAGATAAAATTTTGATAAAAGAAACCAAGGAGAGATTAGAAAATGGAGTTAGTATGTTTTCTTCTAATAATAGAGAATTACTGGATTTAATTCATCTTGGTATTGAAGGCAAAACAGAATGGGAACCAATATTAGAATTAGCTAAAAGTTATTACTTTAAAGCAGATGAAGGCGAAAGTAAAGATGTAGCAAAAGTTAATTATTATCAAATTACCAAACATAGAGGACGTACATTTTCAATAGAAGCAAGAAAAGATATAGAAGATGTTTTAAGAAGAAATAACAATTCTGCTTCGTTCGTTCTTTGCTGTAATCTTCTATTAGGTTCTGCTACTCAAGAAATGATAAAAAATTGTATGGCTGAATTTAATTATGAAAATATTTTAGAATGGCCAATACTGAGATTGTATAACCATCCCTTTGTTTTGAAGCGAAATGTAACAGTTTAATTATGTGCACTTTAAGCTTCCTTAATTCTGAATTTCTAAAATTTAATTTAGAAATAATCCCAAAAGAGAGTGGAAGGGAAGGAGTAGATTTTATATTAGGAACTAATGAATTGTTTTTTCAATCATTAGATTTAGACACTATTGATCGTAGTGCTAAAATTGTAAAAAAAGATTTAGGAGATTTAAGAGACAACTTATTTATTATTCTAGTTTTAATAATTGAAGAAGAGCCAAGAATGGTTTATCTAATTCCTTCAAAGGATTTATATCAATCAGATAGTGACATTTTTATAAGTAATGATGTCAGTTTAATGCCTAGTTTATCTAATTGGGAGATTAGAATTTCTATTCATACAATACCAAAACTAGCAAAGTATTCTATAGAAAACATGGCTCATAAACTAAAAACTTAGTTTTACGCAAAACGAGTTTTAACCCAGATGATGTGTTGGCAAAACGACCTCATAATATTTTGGTAAAACAATAGGTGAATGAAGCGTAATATTTTAAGGAGCTAGTAATACACATTCTTAAGAGTTCTAAATTTCAATTGGATTTCTTAGAAATCTTAAGGAGTTCAGAAGTTTCTTAAAATGTAGCGTAGAGAGCCGTAATTGTTTCCAAAATTATATGCAGTCTTGAATTTTTGTTTCTTTTGTTTCAAGACAAAAGATATATAATTAAAACTTGGTGAGTTCTAAAGTTTCAAATTGTATTTTACATAATATTAGTAGTTACAATTAAAAAAGACAAATTTGAACTAACAATATAATAAGTGCTAAGAATTTTATTTTTCTTAAAATTTTAGCTCTTATGGAATGCCATGAGAATCGCGTAGAAAAAAATATGTAGCACAAATATCCATGTGCGACAAAATTTTAATTATATCTAAAACGTAGCTTTTATTGTGCGGCTGGCAAGCGTTGGAAAATTGAGTTATAAATAAATTGTAATAACAATTTGATTTATATAAACAATCGAGCGTTTGACAGCGGACATTTTACATAACGTCAAATTATAGGATCTAATGTTCTAAGTTTCCTAAATTCTAAAATATAATAAAGGGATAAAGCTTAATGACCCAAGTTCTGTCTATCGTAATGAAAACTTATGTTTCTAGGTATTTTACATAATATCATTATAGTTGACTAATGGTATGTTCTAAGCAAATAACCAACAATAGCATTTGTCCTATAATTAATATTATGTAAAATAGAATATTTTAAGACTGCTTCTACTTAGTTATTGATGTTTAATTAAATAAACTATAGATAAAAGTTTTAAACAGTATTCTCATAAAGTATTTTAAAAGTTTCTGGACATTTTATGAACAGAATATTTAAATCATCTACTCTAATATTGTGTCTGTAATTCACCATTAGAATTCGTTATAGTTCTATTTTAAAATAATATGTTAAATTTATTATCAAATTTTATTTTTAAAATACATTTGATTGGTTTTTTAAAAAGATATTGATATGAACCATGTCTACTAAAATTAAAGTAATGCTTATTACTGAAGGAACTTTCCCCTATAATGGCGGCGGAGTTTCTACATGGGCACAAACCTTATGTAATGAGGTTTCTAATGCAGAATTTAAACTTTACGCTATAAATGCCAATTTTGAGCAAAAACCTAAATACCATTTATCCGATAATGTAAAACAGATTATTCAGGTGCCTTTATGGACACCAGATGAGCCTTATGATTATATGAGTTATGGCTATGCTTATTATAAAACTATAGGTCGTAAAGAATGGACATCTAAACAGACTATAAATCAGGATTTTATACCTCTTTTTTCAGAATTACTTCACTTTATTTATGGTGAGCAAAATGAGATTAAAAACTTAGACGCTACCTTTTATAAATTATGGCTGTATTTTGAAGATTACGATTATAAAGAAACCATGCGTAGTGAGCCTGTTTGGGAAGCTTACTGTACTATTGTATCGTCTTATGTAGTTAGCGAAAACAACCCAACCGCTTCCCTATTAGATTTAACTATTGGAATGCGTTGGATATACCGTTTTTTAATCCCACTTGCCATTACAGATGTGCCAGAATGTGATATTTCTCATGTTACTATAAGTGGTTTTCCTATTATTCCAGCATTAATTGCCAATTATAAATTTGGAACTCCTATTATTTTAACAGAACATGGTGTATTTATTAGAGAGCGTTTATTGGCTATTAATAGTTCAGAATACCCGTTTTTTCTTAAAAATCTTCTCATTCGTTTTTCTGAAGCTATAGCACGTCTCTCCTATTATAAATCGGATCGTATTATCTCTGTTAACGCCTTCAATAAAAAATGGGAAGTTTTGTATGGTGCTAATCCAGATAAGATTCAGGTGATTTATAATGGTGTAGATCATAATTTGTTTAAACCTTTAGAAAAACCAGAACATTTAAAAAATATACCTACTGTGGTAGCATTAGCGCGTATATTCGAGCTTAAAGATGTCCTAACCATGATTAGGTCCTGTAAAGTGGTTGCTAATAAAATCCCAGAGGTTCAATTTCTCGTATATGGTGATGATCAAGCAGTACCAGAATATACCGCAGAATGTCTGGCACTTATTAAAGAACTACAAATTGAATCTAATTTTAAATTTATGGGACCAAAACCTAATCCGCATACTTTATTTTGTGAAGGAGATGCGTCTGTTTTAACCTCTATTTCTGAAGGTTTCCCTTATACAGTTATAGAATCTATGTCTTGTGGGATTCCTGTTGTTGCAACAGATGTTGGAGGTGTTAAAGAAGGTTTGGATGAGACTTGTGGTTTTCTATGTAAACCTAAAGACCCTGAAGCTATTGGAACAGCTTTAATAAGTTTACTCGAGAATCGTGAAATGAAGGAAACTATGAGTATTAACGCGAGACAACGCGTAATAGATTATTTTACTTTAGATAAATTTATTAAAGCTTACGAGGATGCTTATAAAACCATTAAACCATTAAAAAGAGCTTCGAATTTATTAAAAACTGAAATTTTTTCAATTAATTAATGAGCAAGCATCAACAAGAACGGCTGTATCAATTAATTGAAGCCGTAAAATTAAGAAATGGAAAGCCTGTAAATGCCCGAGTGGTTTCAGCTACTATTGAGTCTTTAGGTATTAGAGATGTTGATATTAAAGAAGACTATGGCTTTACCTCTATCCCAGAACTAGGTTTACATATATTCAATCTACTTAATACTCCTGAGTTTCGAGGTTTACAAAATGAAGCTCAATTAATTTCAGATCATAAAAAAAGACAAACTATTAGGTTAAGTAACTATTTAAGTGGTCGTTCTCAACTATTTGTAAAAGACTATAGTACAGGTTTATTTCATTTGCTTCCTGTAGCAGTTCAAATTTTGTCTATTATTATTTTTGGGTTCTCGTTATGGGCATTTGTAGGCTTTAATAAATTACAATCTACATCTGTAGTTTTAGGAGTAGTTATTGGCTTAGTGGTCACCGGAGGATTTGTCCAGGTTATTGGGAAACAAGTGTCTTTTTATTGGTACAATGAAGATTTTTTAATGGCTAAAAAAGCTATTTATCAGATTATTGGAATTGGATTAAAGAGTATTGCAGTATTATTTTTGGTTATTGGTGCAATTAATTGCTTTATCTTTTTATATCCCTTTCAATTTATAGTAATCACTTTTATTTATGCCTTTTTAATAGGTTTACTATTACTTACACTTGCCCCTTTATATACCATAAAACAGCGTTATATTATTAGTATTTCAGTAACTGTTGGTACTTTGGTTGCTTTGGGGTTACACTTTTTTACTAAAACTCCAATTTACTTAGTGCATTGGTTAGGTATTTTAATAAGTGCTATAATACCTATTATATATTTACAGTGGTTTTTTAAACGTATTTTAAAAACAAAACAAGGTATTAATAACGGTACTCCAAAAATTATGTTAGCCATTTACCGAAATTTGGATTACTTCTTTTATGGTTTGTTGTACTATGTCTTCATTTTTACCGATCGTATTTTAGCTTGGTCTACCTCTTTAAATAGAGACTTACCTTATGTGGTGTATTATGAAAAAGATTATGAAATTGGTATGGATTTAGCCATTTTGGTGTTCTTTTTGCTAGCTGGAGTTTTAGAATACAGTGTTGCTGCTTTTTCAAGATTTATGGAGTTTCACCAATACAAAGAGCGTTACAGCGACCGCAAATTGTTTAATGCAAAAATGAGGGATTCTTATATGAGCCATGTTAAACTATTTGCAGGTAGTACTTTAGTTATAGCGCTTCTACTCTATTTAGTTATTGTTAAACCTTGGGGTTATGAAGCTGGATTTGACGAACAGTTGAGCGACTTAAGTATAAAAGTGAGTATTTTAGGTGGTTTTGGGTATTTATTTTTAACCTTTGGTATGCTTAACGTCCTGTATTTATATACTTTAAATGTTCAAAAAGCAGCTTTACGTATTTTAATTATTGCCTTGCTAACAAATATTATAATTGGTTTATTTTTTAGCCGAATGGTGTCTTATGAATATGCCGTATTGGGCATGTTAATTGGCTCTTTAGTATTTGCCGTTTTAACCACTAGGTTTACTTTAAAATTCTTTAAAAAACTTGATTATTATTACTATGCGTCTTACTAAATTAACATTAATACTTATGCTATTTTTTAATGGATTGATGGCACAAAACACCTCTGTAAAGAGCTTGTTTTGCTATGGTGATATCGTACCTGCACAGGTTACTGGATTTGATTATGTGGTTTTGGAATCGGCATGGTTTACTTCTGAAGAAGTTTTATTTTTTAAAAATGAAAATAAAAATGTTCTAGCCTACATTAGTTTAGGTGAAGTAAGTGAAACAGCAGCTTTTTACGCAACAATTTCATCTGAAACCTTAGGAAAAAATACTATTTGGGATAGCCATGTTTTAGATATTGAAGCTGTAAAAACACAAGAAGTTTTACTACAGGAAATTGAAAAAATTGTAGTGAATAAGCGGTTTGATGGCTTGTTTATAGATAATATAGATAATTATACTATTTATGGTCCTACGCCACAAAAAAAAGAAGCTTTAATTTCCTTTTTAAAAGCTTTAAAAACGCTATATCCAGAACTTAAAGTTATGCAAAATGCAGGATTAGAAATTTTAGAAGAAACTTATCACTTTATTGATGCAGTAGCTGTAGAAAGTATTGCAAGCGATTATGATTTTGATAAAAATAACTATCGTCTACGAGACAAAAAAACGTTTAAATCTCGATTAAACTTAGTAAAGTCTAGTGCAAAAACATATCAACTACCTATTATTGCAATAGAATATGCCAATTCTAAGGTATTAAAAACAAAAATTGAAAAGAGATTAAAAACCTCTAAACTTAGTTTGTTTATAGGACAAATTGATCTGCAAAAAATCCCTAATTGGTATTTCAAATGATGAACTTTTTATTTGCCTATAATTTGGTGTTGGGTCCATTTAGGCTTCTATTATTTATTGCATTTATTTACGCCATTAATCTCTTAGTAATCAAACCTAGTAAAAAGAAGTATGGTTTAGATTTGTTTATTTCAAGCTATGCATTTTTTGTAAGTTTTTTAATTATACTAATTCTAATTCTTACTCAATTAAATAGTTACGACTTTATCGTAGTAGGTTTTATACTACTCTTAATAGCGGTATTTACATTTTTAGATCTCGATTTCAAAAAAGATTTAAGACCACAATTAAAACATATTAGAACCCGATTTATACTTTATGTCGTTAAAAGTATAGAATTTAAAACACCACTTTTAGGTGAGAAAAATTTCAAAAAGTCAAAAAATAGCTTAGATCAGGAAAAAAGAGTTATCAAGTTGTGGCAAATAAGTGTTGGAGTAATTATTGTTATTTTATGTTTTGCATCTCGTTTTTACTTTTTTAAATACGATAATTATACGTTATCTGATTTCTGGTACCAAGACCTATCTAGCATTAAGGAAATTACTAAGCAACACTGGTTTATTGCAAATGGTAATAGTCTTGGTGAAATGGCTTTAATTAACTTTTATGCACTTATTACCGGAATTAGTGATGCAGTTGCACTTTCGTCTTTTGCTTTAATTACTACAAGTTTATTGGCTTTGGTGCTTTTCTGGATGCTTAATAGAATTACAAGAAGTATTATGGTGCCTGGCTTTACAGCAGCAATGGTATTTATATATTGGTATTGTTTTTTGCCTTTAAATGTTAATTTAATGACTCAGCCAAAATCTGTTTTTCTTGCTCTTACATTGGCTTTTCCACTCCTTACCTACTTATTTGTTAATGACTCCAAAAAACTTCAGCAAAAAAGAGCTAAAGCCTTATTTGTATTATTTGTTTTGGCAATAGCTTTAATTAATTGGTTTGTTGCAATGGTTATAATTCCTGTTATGCTTTTTGTTTATTTTATATTTAATGTTAAAAAGCAAACCAAGCAAGTACTGACTATAATTGGGTATTATGCGTTATCCATTTTAGTATTAATACTATGTTATTGTATTATTGGTTATTTGCAAAGCAAAGAGATAAGTTTCTATTTATCTACCAATCTATTTTCATTTAATTATTACACTTACGCCCCACAGCTTATTTTACCTATAAAACAGCTGTATTCGTATTACTATATATCTTCAGTGGTTTTAGGGGTATTAAGTGTCGTGCTTTATTTTAAAAATACTTTTAAGTATAAAGCAGTCGCTATGTTAAGTGTTTTTTTAGTGGCGTTATTTTCTATGTACCAATTGCAATTAACGTTTATGGATCTGGACATTTTAAATCTTATTCTAGTGGCTTCTATTCCATTGGGTTTTGGTTTAATTGTTTTTTATTGTACTGAGTTATTGTCTTTTGTGACCTTGCGCAATACAATTAAAATTCCGTTGCAACTTTTTGTCATTACTATATCGGTTTTAGCTGTGCTTTATGGTTTTGAGTCACAAAAACTTAAAAATTATCCAGTTAGAAATCCAATTAATGCTCATATTTTGAAGGTTTATGATTTAATGGATCAAACCCTTCTACCCTTTTCTTATGCTATTGTTAATCGTGAAGTAAACTCTAGAATAGGCGAAGACAAACATTATTTTATAAATTATCAAGAGTTTGATGCGTCTTATATGGATCAAGATGAAATTTACTACAAGTTTAAAAACAATACTAACTATTTAAAATACCATCCTGAAATAGTGCTTCCTCAGAGTGTTTTTGTTTTTATTTATGATAAAGACGTGGTTTTAAATACCAAAAACGGATTGGACATAATAGAACAGGAAAAAGCTCAATCTCAAATAGATTTACTATTACAAAAAGGTCGTAAAATAAATGTTTTTTACGATTCTAAAGAGTTAAAAGTATACGAAATTATTAATGAACCCAAAGCGTCACATATAGACGATTTATTTTTTTAAATCATGAGTTCTAAATCTTTTTTTAATCAATTTATTTTATTCGCAATTACAATTATAGGATTAGTTGCGCTTATAGGTTGTCAAGATGACGACAAAAAAACTGAAGCTATTGAACTTATAAAAACGGTTTATGATGCAGATAGCTCTAACCCAATGGTTGTTTTTTTAGTAGACTACAAGGATGTTGAAAGTAAAAATTATAATAACGAATTACGTAAAACCATAAACTATACAAAAATTCCTTATCAGCAATTAGATGTATCAGAATTTAACGAGTATGGCTTATTAGCACCAACCACAAAAGTTGTTGTGATAAGAGACACCAAGGTTCTTTCTAAAATAGCTATGACCGCTTTAATAGCATTTGTTAATTCGGGAAACGCTTTGTTTTTTCCTAATGCTTCAGAAGATGAGAAATTTGGTTTCTTTATGGGAGTTAAACCTAATTCCGACTATATCGTTAATACTACTGCTAAAGGATTTACTTTTAAAACACCATTTATACCAGAGTTTAAAAATAAAAGTTATTTTACTAATATTGTTCATTATGGCTTAGCGAAAGAGAATTTTTCTTCTAAAATAGAAGTTCTTGCTACTGCTGAAAATGAATCCAATTACCCAACAATTATTAAAAATCGATTGGGGAAAGGTTTTGCTATTGCTTTCAATACTACTCAATATGCACAAAAGCAAGATAGAGGTTTATTGTTTGCTGGGGTTTTATCAGGTTTATCAAATGTGCCCTATCCTGTTGCAAATGTGAGTACGATTTTTTTAGATGATTTCCCTGCACCTTTATACATGGGAATACAAGAACCTATTAAAAGTGAATATCATATAAATCAGGCACAGTTTTATAAAAAAATCTGGTGGCCAGATATGGTAAAACTGGCAAAAACCTATCACTTAACGTATACCGCAATTCCTTGCTTTGACTATAGAGATAAAACAGAACCTCCATTTTTATTTCCGGAATGGGATGGCTCTACCGAAATGGTAAAAGGCAAATCAATTAACAATTCAGATTGGTTAATGCAACAAGTCTATGCTAACGGATTTGAAATGGGTTTTCACGGATATAATCATGAATCTTTAGTAATAAAAGACTGGGAAAATCCAGACTTTATGATAACTTCTTTAAATGCAGCTAACAAACGATGGAATTCTCTAAATTATGGAGCATTGCCACAAACTTATGTGCCGCCTTCAAATTTTATTGATAAAACAGGTGTAAATGCTTTAGTTGAAGGTATGCCTAGTATAACAACAATTAGTAGTCTGTATTTAGGAGATTTTTATGAAGGTGGCGATAGAGAATTTGATTTAGAACCTTATAACTCTGAAATATTTGATTTCCCTAGAAACACGAGTGGTTATGACATGTCTATACAAGCTCAATTTGATCATCAATCTCTATTTTTATATACTGGAATATGGAGTCATTTTGTTCATCCAGATGATGTGTATCAAATTCCAGCGGAGAACACAACAGATAGTAAAGGAAATTTTGCATACAGAAACCCGAATACTTATGGATGGCGTGTTTCAAAAGATAAAAGTTTAGGATTATTACCACGTTTTGAAAATTATATTAAGAATTTTCAAAAACAATATCCATTAACACCATCGTTATCAACGATAGAAGCAGTTAAGCGGACAAAATCTTGGCGCAAGGCATCCTATAATATTGACTTAGAAAAGCTAAACTTTAGTTTAAGTGAAGCACTTAATCCAAAAACTAAAACGTATTGGATGATGTATGTTAAATCATCAAATTGGGAATCGACTCAATTAAATTTAAAAAATCAAAAGTTAAAATTTTCAACAACACCTGTTTTAAATGGTGTTTTAGTAATGATTGAAACTAATGCAGCACAATTACAACTGGGTACAGGTAAGAAAATGATAGAAAATACAGATAACAATAATGAAGATATTATTGTAAATTCTGTTAAGAACTATGAGATTTACACTAGTGGTTTTCCTGTTTTTGAAACGCTAGATGAAGAAATAGACTTTGCAATTAAAAATAATAACATTTCAAAAGCAATTGCTCTATTAAAAGATAAAATCTTAACTCAAAAAACACCAAATTTAAAAGATTTTAACACATTAGATACCTATTATAATTGGGAAGAAAAACCTCAAGAAACATGGACGTTTTTAGATCAACTTTATTCAAAATCAAGATCTAAATTTATTATAGACTACTCTATAAATCTATCAAAATCTAACGATTATCCAGATTTGCAAACCCGTAAAAAATGGCTTTTAAGACAAATTACTATGTATCCTAACCAAACGTCTTTAAAAATTGCTTATAACGATTATTTTGAAACTGAAACAGGGTCTGTTTTAAGTCCCGAGGAATTATGGGAGCAACTTGAGAAATCTACAAGCCCTACGTCCAAGTCTCAATTATTGTTAGAACTAATGGAGAAAGATATACTTAATGCATTAGTCTATATTCAAAAGCTTCAACCTTGCGATGTGTTATATGCCAATGAAATTTCAGGAGAAATCGCACAATTTTTAGCAGAACAATCTTTTTATAATGACGCCATTTTATGGTCAAAGTGTGCTAAAAATATTACAAAAGAAACCCTTGTAGATTGGTATATTAACGCCAAAGATTTAGAAAGCTTAAAAACTTTAGATCTTGCAGCTTATTTAAATTATTTGTTAGTTACAGATTCAGCACAGGCGTTAAAAACTCTAGAAAATCTCTCACCTTGTAATTTAGAAAATTTAAATACGGATGATGTAGCCTACGCTTACGGAAACGCCAATTATTACCGTAGAGCTTTATCTTGGGCTAAATGTAATAAAGAGTTTCCTGTAATAGACCAATTACAGTGGTTAGCAGAGTTGCAAGACTATGACAGTTTAATAAAAATGTATCAAAATTATAGTTTAAACCATCCAGATGATGATAGTGTTAAATTGTATATGACTGCATTTTATTTAGGACAAAGTTCTCAAAAAGATGCTTTTGCAATAGCTGAAACTTTAAGTACTAAAGATTCAAAACGTTTAGTGATTCCTGACTTAAATGAAGCTTTAAATTATGCAAGCTTAGAAGATAAGCGCTTTATTATAAAAACTTACCCAGATTTAATTTTGGACAGTACTTTGGCATTGATTAAAAAAGAGCTAAGACTACAGACCGGACATTATTTAGAAAGTCAATCGACTTTAGTTACCGATCGTTTAAATCCAACTGCTTTCGGTAACCAGCTAAGCTATCATTTTTATAACACTAAGTTGGCTAAACATAGTTTTGGTATTAATCAATACAACGCCTATGCTATAAACACCAATGAAAATGATATAGCAAACAGAGATCACAATTTGTATGGTGTACATTATGGTTATGCCTTTAAAGAGCGTACCAATAAGTTTAACTTTAGTACTAAAGCACTCATAGAAAGAAATTCTGAAAATAAGTTGTTTTATAATTTAAGTTTAAGGGCGACAAAGTCTAAAGATTCTTTATATAGTAGTATAGGCTTATCAATAAGACCAGCTATAACAGGTCCTGCTTACAGTTTAAATATTTACCGTTCACAATTGGAGGTTTATGAAGAATATCAATTTAACTCAAAAATCTCTGGGGTTTTAGCACTTGAAGGTAACTGTTATACTGATAAGGTGATAGACGGTCTTGTAGTTTCAAAATTCATTTATTCATATAAATTTAAATCTTTTGATAGTTTAAATCCTTATACAGAAATTGCAGGAATGTTAGGTAATACAAATCGTGTTAATGGTTTTCCGTATTGGACAATAAAGGAGCGCTTCTATGGTGGTATAGGAATAAATTACCTTCACAACAATCCTAGCACAAAATTAGAGTATGGTGTTAATGTTGGTGGATTTTTAGATACGTTTTCAGATCAATTTTTACGATATGGCGGTCAGGTAAATTATCCAATTTCGGACTATTTTAAATTGAATGCTAACGCCGAGTTTTATACTTTAAAAAACTTTTACAGTAATAACTTTAATGTTGGTTTAACCTATTATCTAAAATAAAGAAAGCAGCCAAATCAATAAAAACGATTTGGCTGCTTTTTATAGTTAAAACCTTACATTATTCTGTTTTGTTCTGAACAGAAACAGGAGTGTCCATTTGCAAAGTTCGTATCGGGAACGGAATGTTGATATCATTGGCATCAAATACTTCTTTAATAAGCATAATAGCTTCGCTTTGCTGAGAATACATTTGACTTTTCTTAATATAATCTACGTAAAATCTCGTCATAAAATTAATGGAAGAATCTCCAAATTCAAGCCAGTAAAACTCAATACCTTCACCTTCATTTTGAGGAAAATTTTCTTTAATAACATTTAAAACCATTTCTTTTACCTCACGCAAGTTACTCTCATAGCCTACACCACAGCTTACAGTAATACGGCTTCTTGGAGTTAAAGAATAATTCACAAAAGGCTCATCTATAAACAAACTGTTAGGCATAACAACAATATGGTTATCTGGTCGTCGTAAAATTACATTTCGTAGACTTATTTCTTGTACAAAACCGCTATGGTCTGCAGTTTCAATATAATCGTCAATTCTAATTCTTGGTAAAAAGGATAATAGAACACCACTAAAGGTGTTGTTTAATGTACCTTGTAAAGCTAAACCAATTGCTAAGGCTACTACTCCTGCACCAGCTAATATCGAGGTTAAAGCTTTGTCAAGTTCTAAAATACCAAGCGCTATAAAGAAACCAATCATAATAACTACAGCATAAAATAGTTTAGTAATCATATCTACTATGGAGCTGCTTTTAATTCGTTTACTTAGTAACTTATGTAAAAATTTAGAACCGTATTTGGCTATGATATAGAAAAAAATTAGTACCAAAACAGATACAATCATATTTGGTAATTTTAGTATTATAGCTTCATACCATCCAATTAATTTTTCCCATAATTTGTCAATCGCTGCAGAAGTTCCTGCGTAAATAAAGTTATTCATCATAATTATTTTAAGTATTTAAGAGCATAGAAAGCATAAATGTCCCAACAATAAGAACTAAGACAGATAATAGGCCTCCTATTATTAAAAAATGTTTGAATTTATAGAGTCCAGTACCATAAATTAAAGTATTGGTTTGATAACCCATTGGTGTAAAAAAGCTAAAATTGGCTCCAAAAAGTACCGCCAAAATAAAAGGTTTTACTGGAAGATTTAATCCAGCAGCTAAAGTTACAGCTATTGGAGTAATAATTACAGCAGTAGCATTATTAGAAATAAAACCACTCAAAATCATGGTTATACCAAATAAAGCTCCTAAAGCAATATAATTTTCCTGTCCGCTTAATAAATTAATTAAGTGTGAAGCTATATAAGTGTCCGTTTTAGAATTAGAAATAGCAATCCCTAATGGAATCATTCCAGCCAATAAAAAAATAATTTGCCAATTAACCCTTTTATATATATTATTCAGACTTATACAATTTGTAAGTAAGAGTGCACCTACACCAATAAGAGTACTTGATAATATAGTTAAAATTTGTAAAGCAGCAAGTAATACAACACCTATTAAAATACTTAAACTTAAAATTTGTTTAGCTTTACTATAAGCTAATGCATCGTCGTGTTGCCTTAATACTACTATGTTTTCTTTTTGATATAGTTTATTTAGTCCTGAATCTTCTATTTTAATTAAAACCCTGTCTCCGGCTGTTATAGCCATGTTTTTAATAGCTTTTGGTAGAAACGATTTTGGAGCGTTAGATAACATTTTCTTTTTTTGAATACCTAATGGCACACCTATATTTGAAAGTAGGTCTTTTATTTGAGCCAGTTTTTTTCCTATAAACTCAGAACCTGGAAGAACTAAGACTTCTATATACGAATATATTTTTTTTTCAGAATTCTCTTTATCGATTGCTTTGTCCTCTAATTCTATTTTTAATTCAAAATCTTCAGATTTTATTAAATTGAAATTTTCGATGGTACTCATGAGAATAATAGTATCACAAAATCTTAAAGTGGTATTTTTTCCAGGTTTTGTATTTACCATATTTTCTCTAATCAATTTTAAGAATTTTACTTCTGGGTTATCATAAAATGGAATTTCAAAAAGTGGCTTACCAATAAATTTAGAATGTTCAGGAACTGTAATGGTAAATAAAAAGCTATTGTTTTCATTAAAACCGCGAAGCGAATCTTTATTTGTTTTTGGTAAAAACCTACTCGCAAAAGTCATAAATACCACTCCAATAGCAAGAAATACCAATCCGTATAGTGAAAATTCAAAGAAAGAAAATCTCTCTACACCAAGTTTTGAAGCAGTAGCATTAACAAGTAAATTAGTAGAAGTTCCCATTAAAGTACAACTTCCCCCAAAAATACCAGCAAATGAAATTGGCATTAAAAGCTTGGAAGATGAAAAGTTATACTTTTCTGATAATTGCGAGATTATTTTTATAAATATGACTACTACAGCTGTGGTGCTAATAAATGAAGAAATTCCTGCAGAAACTAGCATAAATACAGGAACTAAAAATATGAGTGGTAAAATACTTAGTTTTTTTATAGACTGAGTTAGTAAATTAATGACTCCATTGTCCTCGAGTCCTATTGCAATAATCATTAACATTAAAATAGTTATGGTTGCTGGACTAGAGAAGCCACTTATTGCCTCTTCAGGGTTTGTTAAACCAGTTATCACTAAAGCTACAATAATTAAAAAAGCAATTTTATCTATGTCAAGAATTTCGGTAACAAATAATAAAACCGAAATGGCTAAAATTAAAAAAACTAAAGCAATAGACACTGTCATTTTAGGCTGGCTTATGGTTTAAGCTAATATATTTGAATCCATTTAAAATTATGTTAACTTAATAATAATCTTATCAGTATAATATCTTAAAATATCTATTTTAGATAAAATTTTAGCTCCAATGAGAAGTTTAGGTAGATTTATAAAAGTATGTGTTGCATGCTGTTTTATTATAGCTTGTGATTATGGAAACGTTATTGAAATCCAACAAAAATCAGAATATTATGATGCCTATGTAGATTCTGTAACTAAGTTAGCTCCGGTAAAGTCTTTTTCCAATTGGAAACAAATGACTAAAAAACATGATTCGCTAAAAAATGAAGTCGTTTTAGTTTCAAAAGATTTAAAAAAAGATAATGCCATTAATGAACTTATTAAAAACAATTCTAAAACCTTTGATACATTTAAAATATCTAGTATTAATGCTTTTAAACAACTAAATTCTAATGATTCTATTCAACTATTACAAAAGAGAATTTTTAATTTACCTAGTGTTGATTTACGTTATGAGAAAATCACTCAAAGTAATATTTTACAATCGTTTGTAAATTTTGAGAATTTTTTAGATGAATACTCTAAGTCTCTTTCTAAAGCGGATTGGAGAAGAGTTCATATTATCTATGATGCTTTAGATCATCGAAAAAAAAATATTTCAGCAAAAATTTCTGATATGGATAAAGTTGAAATTAATAAAATTCAACCTAAAATTTTTGCACTTATTAAATTGAATGATTTTTTTAAAAGTCAATAAAAAAGGCCGTTCATCTTTAAAATGTGGACTTACATCTATTATTTGGTAAAAAAAATCATTTTCCTCGGTTAATGTAGTATATTTATTTTTTTAACAAAATATTATATTATATAGAATATGAGAAAATTTATTCTGCTTACGGTAGTATTGTTTTTAAGCTATCAAACTTACAGTCAATCTACCCTAACTCCAGTATCAGACTGGACTGTGGTGACTACAGATGCCACAGATGTGACTATTTACAAACGAGATGTTAAAAAAACAGATCAAAAAAACGATTCCAATAATCTGTATGAGCAATATCGATTTGAAAATAATTCAAATTCAGATGTCTTTATTAATTGGAATTTTACAATGAAGTATTCTAATATAGCAACAGAGACCGTGCCTGGTGAAGAAAATTATAGAGCACTTTATCTTGCGAAAAACCAAAATTTTATTCCAGATTATTTTTCAAGTAATGAAAAGTTATTTTTCGTTTTTAAATCGTTTTTAAATAACAAAAGTGATGCAAAACTTGAATCTTGCAGATTAGATAATTTAACCATCAAAATACTATAAAATAGCCATGAGAAACTTTACATACTTATTACTATTTATATTTTCGATAGTTAAACTTAACGCTCAATGTGTCGACCCTAGTAATATCTCACTTTCAGCAATTACTGAGACTACAGCAGATATTATGTGGCAAGAAAATGGTACAGCAACCTTATGGAATGTAGAAATTGTACTTGCTGGAGACCCTCAAACTGCGCCTACGGCACAAGCTATAACAAACTCATACGATTTTACAAACCTTTTATCTGGAACTTCGTATGATGTTTATGTACAGTCTGATTGTGGAACAGGAGTTTCAAACTGGGTTGGACCATTCAATTTTACAACTTTAGATTGTGTCATCAGTATACAAGGTGTTCCTCAACAGGATAGTTGTTTAGAATACTGTTTTTATGCAACTGGAGGACAATTTGGTACATTTTTCGATTTTAATTCAAACACTTTACCTACCGGTTGGAGTGCTTCTCCATTTACGGTTGGTACACCTTGTCTTGTAGATATGGTTGATAACTCTCCATATTTTTGGGCGAGTACTACAGATGCTAATGGAGTTAGACAAGTTGCTACAAATCCTTTAGATGTTTCTTTAGGAGGTATATTACAATTTTATATGCGTTTTGGTAATGATGATCCAGACCCAGGTTGTGAAGAGGTAGATTTACCAGAAGAAGGTGTAACTTTACAATATTCGTTAGATGGTGGTGTTAACTGGATTAATATGAATTACTGGCAACCATCACCGGGTACAGCGTCTCCATTATACGCTTGGAATCAATATACTGAGCCAATACCTGTAGCTGCACAATCAAATAATACGATTTTTAGATGGTATCAAGAATCTAACTCAGGTGATCAATTCGATAACTGGGGATTAGATAATATATTAGTGTCTGCAAATACTAGTGCTAGTTATAATTGGGATTTAGGCGATGGTACAAGTTCTATGGATGCTTCTCCATGTCATACATATGCTACTCCAGGAGATTATACCGTGTCATTAACTTTAGGTTCTCCTAACTGTAACAGTTCAGATACAATTACTATTACTGTTGCAGATACAGAATTACCAAATGTAGTTTGTCAAAACTTTGATTTAGTTTTAGACATCAATGGTAATGGCGTATTACAAGTTTCTGACATCGATAATGGTAGTACAGATAATTGTGGCATCCAAACTTACAGTTTATCTCAAACAAACTTTAGTTGTAATGACTTAGGTAATAATACAGTTACATTAACAGTAACAGATACTGCAAATAATGTGTCTTCATGTAATGCAACTGTTAATGTACTTCCTTTATATCAAGCACCTACTAACGTTACTGTGGTTACAACTAGTACAGACACAGCTACAATTGACTGGACACCAGTAACTGGTGAAACGGCATGGACTGTTGAAGTAGTTCCAGCTTTTACACCACCTACAGGAACAGGTACAGTTACAAGTACTATTCCTTTTGTACAAACAGGTTTATCTCCAAATACTACGTATGATGTATATATTACACCAAGTTCAACTTTTCCATGTCCAGGAACTGTAGGTCCTATACGTTTCTCTACGCCTTGTGTCACTATTGGAGTTCCATATACTGAAACTGTAGAGACACAACCTATAGGTGGAGCTAATGGAATAACGAATTGTTGGAGTGCAGATCCTACAAATTATGAGTGGTTTGTAAATTCTGGAGGAACAACATCTACAGGAACAGGACCTGATGGAGCAGCATTTGGGAATAATTATTTTTATGCTGAAGCAACTGGTGCAGCAACTGGAGATGAAGCTGTATTACTTTCTCCAGTATTCGATTTAACAACGTCTTCTAATACATTTATGCATTTTTATTATCATATGTTTGGAGGAGCTATGGGTACTCTTCATGTTGACGTATTTAATGGTACAACTTGGGATAATGACTTTTTTGTAATAACAGGGCAACAACAGACTTCAAGTTCAGAACCTTGGTTACAGCAATTTTTAGATATTGCTGCCTATGAAACGGTCAACAATTTTAGAGTACGTTTTAGAGCAGAAAGAGGTTCATCATTTACATCAGACATTGCTATTGATCAATTTGTAATTGAAAGTATCACCTGTCCTGCTCCAACAATGTTCACAGCAACAGCTATAGATGGTAATAATGTGTTACTGTCTTGGACAGATGATCCTGCTATTACACAATGGGAAATTGAAGCTGTACCAGCTGGAACACCTCCTACTGGGACAGGAATTCCTGTAACTACAAATCCATATACTTATACAGGTTTAAACCCTAATACAGAATATGATTTTTATATTAGAACTGAATGTAGTGCAACAGATTCAAGTAGTTGGGTTGGTCCAGTACCAGCAACAACCTTATGTGCTACTTTCCCTGTTCCTTATTTACATGGGGTAGAAAGTCAAACAACTGGCTCTGCAGCTGCAATTGCTGATTGTTGGAGTGCTACAGATAATCCATTTTCATGGCGAGCAAATACAGGTGGGACAACTTCAACCGGAACTGGACCTAGCGGTGCAGCTGTAGGAACACATTATTTTTATACAGAAGCAAGTAGTGGTTCTACAGGGAATATTGCTGAATTATATTCTCCAGTATTCGATTTAACCACTTTAACAGATTTGAGATTGAAATTCTACTACCATATGTTTGGTACTGCAATGGGAGAATTACACGTTGATGTGTTTGATGGAACCAACTGGGTAAATGACTTCTATGTTATTATTGGGCAACAACAAACTAGTAATGGTGCTGCTTGGGTTTTAGAAGATTTAGATCTAAATGCTTATCAGTCAGTAAATAACTTTATGGTTCGTTTTAGAGGTATTAGAGGAACTAGTTTTACTTCTGATATGGCAATAGACGAAATAGAAATTACAGGTAACTTATGTCCTCAACCTATAAACCTTATGGTTTCTAATGAAACAGCTACAAGTATAGATATTTCTTGGACAGAAGTAGGTACAGCTACCGAATGGTTGGTAGAAGCAGTACCAACAGGAACACCACCACTTGGTGCTAGTTTTGCAGTAACAGATAATCCATATACTTTTGATGGGTTGAGTCCAAATGAAACTTATGATTTTTATGTTACAGCATCTTGTAGTGTAACAGCTACTAGTGATACTTCAGGACCAGTAACAGGAAGTACTTTTATACCTTGTGATGATATTAGTTTTACATTTTGTCCAACCGATGTTACTATTGATACAGATGCTAATGCATGTTTTGGAACACCAAACTATACATTACCAACAATTTTAGATAATTGTGATAACACTAATACTACAGTTAATTTAGTTTCTGGTTTTGCACCAGATGGACAATTTCCAATTGGAACGACTTTAGTTGAATATGAAGCTACAAATAGTGCTGGGACAACAATAACCTGTTCATTTAATGTTACAGTAAATGATCCTTTTGCAGGATTACAGTTGACTTCTAATCAACCTATTGTTGCTAACCTTATTACCTTATGTAATCAAGATACAGCTAATCTTACCTTATCTGGAGGAAACTTTGATGGTACAGAAACTTATACTTGGACTAGAGATGCAACTGTTTTATCTGAGACTTCTAATACATTATCTAATGTAAATCAGTCTGGAGATTATGAAGTTACTGTTGATTTAGGAACTTGTAGTCAAGTATTTTCTGTAACTGTAGAACAATATGATGGAGATGCAAGTTTTTCTTATACAACTATAGATTGTACAACTGCTACTCCTACAATAACAGGAACTTCTGGTGGTACATTCAGTTTTGACGTTGCCCCTAGTGATAACGCTGTAATTGATATGAACACAGGAGTTGTTTCAAACGGAACTGAAGGAAATTCTTATGCTGTAACTTACACAACGCCATCTAACCCTTGTCAATCTTCAAACACAGTAACATTGACTTTATTAGATTTAGATGATGCATCTTTTGAAGTTGATGACGCATCTGTTTCGTGTGAGTCTGCAAGTATAAATATACTTTCTAATAGTAATGGTATATTTGCTATAGATAGTCCTGTAAATTCTTCAGCAATAATTAATCCTTCAACTGGAGAAATGACTAATCTTGAGGCTAATACCACATATACTATTAGTTTTACAACAAACCAAAACTGTTCTAATGTAAGCTACGAAACGTTTACTACAGATTCAAATTGCGTAATTCCTCAAGGTATATCTCCTAATAATGATGGGTTGAATGATTACTTCGACTTATCATGGATGGATGTAGATAAAATCTCAATATATAATAGATTTGGAAATGAGGTTTATATCAAAGCTAATTATAAAAAAGAATGGAATGGTAAGGATATGAATGATAATGATCTTCCTACCGGAACATATTTTTATGTAATTACTATGAACGGAAAAGATCCTGTATCAGGATGGGTTTATATAAATAGATAGATTATATTATACTATACTTAAAAAGGGCTTTCAATTCTGAAAGCCCTTTTTTTTGAATAAACTATTAATTTATTATATCACCATTTGCCCTAAATTCTACATCCATATTTTTACCTTTTTGTTTAAATTCTACATCGTAAAATTCTCCTTTGGATGCACTGGTTACATGTTCTATTTCTGTAATTTCTTCACTATCATATTTTTCTTTAATTACTTTTTTAATTGCTTTAGGTAACTCCTTGTTTTTTATAGAGTTTTCTGTTTCAATCCATTTGCCTTCAGGGCTAAAATCGGCTCTGTATTTTTCTCCTTTTTTTTTGAAGTGTGCTTCATAGTTTCCATTGGCATCTAATTCAAAGTCAGGATCATTTTCATTCGGATATTTAGCTTTAAACGCTTCTTGTACGGCTTGAGGTGCTTGACCTTTAGCTTGATTGCAATTAAATAAAACGATTAAAATTCCTATAAAAAATAAATATTTAAGATGTTTCATAATGAGATTTATATTTTGGTTCGTAATCTGTATATCCTTCTGCTCCTGCACTATAAAACAAATCTTGTTTCGGTGGTGTAAGAGGATCTTTATGTATTAATTTTTGAATTAAATCTGCATTTGATATAAAAGGTCTTCCAATATATGCCAAATCAAAACCATCGGTTAAGACATTTTCTGCTTTTTCTAAACTATCAATATCTCCTCCAGTTATAACTGTACCTGTAAAAGTCCCTTTAATAGTTTTTCTAATTTCGGTTTTAAACTCTGGTGCACCCATAGAGCGTCTATGATCTACAATATGAATGTAAGAAATTCCAATTTTTTTCAGTTCTAAAGCTAAATAAGTATATAATTCTACAATGTCTTTATAATCAGATTGTAAATCATTCATTTCACCATAAGGTGAGACGCGAATACCTACTTTATTAGCACCAACAACAGCAACAACTTTTTTAACCGTTTCTAGTACAAAACGAGCTCTATTTTCAAAATTCCCTCCATAAATATCTTCTCTTATATTCGATTTTGGATTTAAAAATTGATCTAGTAAATAACCATTTGCAGCATGCAACTCTACTCCATCTGCACCGGCTTCAAAAATTAATTGTTTTGATGCATTTACAAATTCTCGTTGCGCAACCACAATATCTATTAGGCTCATTTCTTGAGGTGTTTCATGTGGTTGTAAGCCCTTTGTATCTGTATACATTTCTCCATCGGCACGAACAGCACTCGCAGATAATGTTACACCAGCTTTTGGAAGATTTTCTTTTGCAGTTATTCTTCCGCAATGCATTAATTGAACGAAGAATTTACCGTCGTTTTGATGGACTTCAGAAATTATTTGTTTCCAACCCTCAATTTGAATTGGTGTAAAAGCCCCAGGTATTCGTGGATAGCCCAAACCATTTACAGAAGGCGAAGTACCTTCAGAAATAATTAAACCAGCATCGCTTCTTTGCGCATAGTAAGTTTTCATCAAATCATTAGGAATATTATTCAGGGCACGACTTCGTGTCATAGGTGCCATAACAATTCGGTTTTTTAAATGAATTCCGTTAAGATTATAAGTTTCTAGAATTTTCATGTTAGTTTTTCTTTTAAATCTATCATTTTTAAATTCTTTTTAAAACCAATTTAACTAACATTAGCTTTCTATTAAGATACTTTTAAGAATAGTAAAATCTGTTAAGATATCTTTAATTAGCGTATATTTAATAAACTAAAGTTTAGTTTTGAGTTATAATAAAAAGCTAACCCGAAAATGAATAAGTATCTTATTGTCATTTTTATGACATCTTGTTTTTTTGCTTCTGCTCAAAAAAAAGATAATACAACTATCAAATCCCTAATTAACTCTTATAAAAAAGATCCTAGAGGTCCTTACAATCGTATTAAATGGTTTTGTGATGATGGTACAGAGCGAGAACCAAAAGATCCTTGTCCTGATAAAATTGGAGGCATTCAGCATGCCGATTACAAAACTTCTTTGTTAGATTTAAGAAACCATAATCACCTCTTTTTTGGTGATATATTGGCGGCAGAAAGTGTAACATCCTTTTTAGATAAGAGCCATAATTTTAGTCACTTAAAACAATATCAACTTAATAAATACCTTTTTAGTGTAGACGATGGTTGGGTTTTACGTCGCGCGCAATATTATCGTGGTGCAATACAAAGTGAAGATGAAGAAGAATGGGGAAAAGACTTTTTCTTAGATATTTTAAAGGATGATGTATTGTTAAATACCAAATTTTATTTAATACGTCAGGCTTTAAAGGATATTCCTCATAATGGAGACGATAATACAGCGCAGTTAATGCGAAGCCAATCCAAACAATTATCGGAAGAATTTCCGAAATTTATGGATATTAGAATTAAAATTCATGGGCAACCTTCAAAATCGGACATTACTTTAGTTGAGAATTATGTTGCTAAAAATAAAAGCGATTTAGATGCAGCGTCTCAAAGAGATTTTAATGAGTTAATAAAAACAATGAATACTTTTTTTGCGCCTATTGATTTAGCCCGTTTAAAAAGTGATTTAAATCAGGTCAAGTCAAAAAATGAAACCTATCATCTTTTAAATAAGTTTTTTAGTAATTCAGAGACTGAGATGACTACAGATTATTTAGTTTCAGAAATTTCTAATTTACTATATCAAATCAAACAAAATATCACAACGTTTAATTCTAGTAGCGATCGTTTACTTATACTTGATATTAGCAATCAATTAGAAAAAACCTTGTTAATAGAGGCTCAAAATTTAAAAACTACTAACCTACTCGATTTAGTTTATAAAATTAATTATTTAAGTTGTGCTAGTGTTGGAACCGGTCTTTTGGAAAACTGGGAATTTTCAGAAATTCAAAATAAGATAGTTGAACCCATCTTCGAGAAAGATTTATCTGTAGCCTCTTTAAATGATTTCTTAAATACGACAAGAAGTATTGTTGAATGGTCAAGTGCGATGCCAAAAGCAAATTATTTGGATGTCGTAAACACTTATAATGAGTTTGAGCCTTTAGCTTATGGATTTATAGACGATAAGGTACGAAGCAGTATTGCTCTTAGTTTAGGAGATGCGGTAAGCACTCTTGGAAACTTTGTAGCTAAAGAAAGTAATATAAACAACAATATAGAGGCTTTAGACAATCAGAGTAGCGTTAGAGGTTTAAACCCTGGATATGCTATGGGGAAATTAGTGGTTGTAGATGGCAATCCGGACGATGTAGAAGTAAATTCTAGTCACATTTATATTTTTGAGCGTCCACCTGGCGATTTAAAACCTGTAGCTGGTATTATGACTGTTTCTGAAGGAAATTTGGTGTCTCATGTTCAACTTTTGGCTAGAAATTTAGGAATACCTAATGCTGCATTATCCTACAACGATTTAAAATCGTTAAAAAAACTAGATGGTGAAACAATATTTTATGCAGTATCTAATAAAGGTAGTGTTATTTTAAAAGAAGCAGATGATATGTCTTCTTCAGAGGAAGATCTTTTTAATAAAACAGAACGTTCAAAAAATGTTATAGAAGTTCCTGTAGATAAAATTCGTTTAGATGTTAATAAAGTAATTAATATGCGAGAGGTTAACGCGTCCGATTCTGGTAAACTTTGTGGACCTAAGGCAGCCAACTTAGGAGCATTAAAACAAATGTTTCCAGAGAAAGTTGTGGAAGGTTTAATTATTCCTTTTGGGATATTCAGAGATCATATGAATCAATGTTTAGATGCTGAAAATAGTGTTAGCTATTGGGATTATTTAAGCAATGTATTTGCTACTGCAAATCGAATGAAAAAGAATGATACATCAGATTATGAAATTGAAGCCTATCAATTAGAAGCTTTATCCTATTTAAAAGATGCTATTATTAATATGCCTTTAGACGAGGAATTTGTAAACCAAATGACGTCTCAATTCAAATCAGTTTTTAAAAGCGATTTAGGTAATACACCAGTTTTTTTAAGAAGTGATACCAATATGGAAGATTTAAAAGAATTTACAGGAGCTGGTTTAAATTTAACCTTATTTAATATTTTAGATAAAAAAGAAATTTTAAGAGGTATTAAACGTGTTTGGGCGTCTCCTTATACAGAGCGTAGTTTTAAATGGAGACAGAAATATTTAAGTAACCCTGAAAATGTGTTTCCGTCTATTTTAATTATCCCAAGTGTAGATGTAGATTATTCTGGTGTAATGATTACCAAAGGTATCAATTCTGGAAATGACGATGATTTAACAGTTGCTTTTAGTCTTGGGGCTGGTGGTGCTGTAGATGGTCAAAGTGCAGAAACCAGATTAATTACAGAAGATAATAACATATTATTAGCACCTGCACGTCAAGCAGACTATATCCGACTACCAAATTCTGGAGGAACTCAAACCTATGCTACAACCTTTAATGCTCCAATTTTAAATGAAAAGAATATAAACTCTATTAGAGAACTAGCTTCTACCATAAGAAAAAATATGAGTGATGAGCAAGCTTATGATGTTGAATTTGGATTTAAAAATGATAAATTATGGTTATTTCAAATTAGACCTTTTGTAGAAAACAAACAAGCAAAAAGCTCGGAATACTTAAGCTCAATTACTCCTAAAATTGATTCAAACAAACAAATCAACCTTAAAACAAAATTAAACTAATGAAAACAGTATTATATACCACAATAGCCCTATTAACAAGTCTATCTTTAAGTCTGTTCTACCCTATAGACGGTTACGAAACTACTGGGATAAAACGATTATATCAAATTAAAAAAATGCAGGATGAAGGTAAAAAATATACCCGTATCCCTTTTGGAGCTTATAAAAAGTTAGAGGATATAAAGCTTAATCTTTTAAATGTAAAAACAGATAGTATTGAAGATTTATTAAAAGAAGATAAAGAGTTTGTTAGACAAATTAACCAATTAGTTCCAAACTCAGGATATTCAGTATCTGTAATGGATATTACAAATCCCGATAAATTGCGTTATGCAGCTTCAAGAGAAAATGTAGGTTACCAACCTGGTAGTGTTGGTAAAATTGCAGTTCTAAATGCTGTTTTTACCGAGCTAGAAAAAATTTGTCCGGATTGGGATGAGCGTACTATGTATTTAAGAGATATTAAAGTGTCTTCAAGATATTGGGGAACCGGAGATCACCACACAATCCCTGTATATGATATTGAAAAAGATAAATTAGTTAAACGTCAAGTGGTGGCGTCTGATGTGTTTTCTTTATATGAATGGTTAGACCACATGGTGTCTGTTAGTAATAATGGTGCAGCTAGTGTAATGTATAGAGAAGCTATGTTAATGCGAGCATTTGGTGCTGATTATTTTAATTTAAATGAAGAGAAAGCAGAAGCTTTTTTTAAGAATACCAAAAGAGATTCTTTAACCAATTTAGCAAATATCGTGGTTAATGAGCCTCTACGAAAATTAGGAATTACTGAAGATGAATGGCGTTTAGGAGGCTTGTTTACAAGACCTGCAGGGAAATATGTTGGTCGTAAAGGCGGAAGTATTGGTACTCCTAAAGGTTTAATGAAATGGTTAGTAAAATTAGAACAAGGTAAAGTTGTAGACGAAAAGTCGAGCTTAGAGATGAAACGTTTATTATATATTACAGACCGTAGAATACGTTATGCGGCTTCACCTCGATTAGATAGTGCAGCAGTTTACTTTAAGTCAGGTAGTTTCTATAAGTGCGACCGTAAGAAAAATCCAAACTGTAAAAGTTATGCTGGTAATGTCTTTAATTATATGAATTCTGTAATTATCGTAGAACATCCCAACAACACTAAATATATAGTATGTTTAATGTCTAATGTTTTAAATAAAAATTCTGCAGGTGCACATATGTATATGGCCAGTAAAATAGACGATTTAATTAATGCAGATAATAAACCTAAAGAAGAAGTTAAATTAGACGAGAATTATAAGGATGCAGATGATGAAGGCGATGATTAAGTTCTTGTAGTTCCTGTAATTTTATTTAAAGCTTGAAAGGCTAAATATTTTACGTCACTATTTTTATGCTTTAATAAAGGCTTAATAATAGTGGCGTATTTTTTTTCATTTAAATAATACACTAAATTTATGACCTCTAATTTTAATCGTTTACCTCTACTCTTCACCAATAATTTTAGGTAGGCTTTTTCTGAAAGTGTTCTTAATTTTAAGTTTGTTTTATCCTCTTCATCTTTAACAACATAATATTCTAAAAGCGGAAAAATATTAGTTTTTAATTGATTTTGTAAAAGATTATCTAAAAACTCTAAAGCATTAATTTTAGCTTCTTTAATATCGCTTAAAATTCCGTGATAACTCATTTCAATATCCGATGAATTATATAAAATACTTAGCAATTTAAAAATGCACTTTAAACTATGTAATTCCTGTTCTTTTAAAATATCTAAAATACCCTGGCGCGCAATTAATATTTCAGTAGAAACGTCCGTAGTATTAGCATCGGTATTACTTTGCTCTAATGTAAGCTGCAAAGCAGCAATAATACTTAAGGTGTTTTTATAAAATTGACATTCTCTTAGTAGTGCAGATTTTATAACACGTTTATTAATATACAAATCTGGTGCTTTTTCTCTCAATTTACTAAGCGCAACAACAGTTTGAACTCTTATACTTACATCTTTCTGTTTTAATAACTTATAAAGTAATTTGATAGAACTTTGACTCTTAAAGGATTGTATTAATTTTGGAATATTCTTCTTAATATCATCATCCAGATTTTCAATCTCTTTAATCATTAAAAGATTTTCAGCAATAGCAAGGCCATAGTTTTTTAAAGCTTTAATAGCTATTTTTCGGTGTGGTTTTTCTTTTAAAAATTGTAGTAAACTTGAAATAAATTGTTCATCCTTTGTTATACCAGCTGCTTTTATGGCATGATTAACAATATAAGGGTCCTTGTTATTAAAGTGAACAGAAATAAAAGAGTAAAATTTTGTAATTCCAGAGTAGGAAATCGTAATTAAAAGTTCTGCAATAGATTCTTTTCTAGTAAATCCTTCTGGTGTAGATAATTCTTTAACCTTTTCTCCTATTCTTTTTTCTAAATTATAGTAGTTGGCTAAAGAATAATTATTTTTAGCATCTTTTGCTAAACAGAGTAAAATTGCATTTGCTAAATAATCATTTTCATGATTTAAGTAACGATTAAAAATATTCTTATCATCTTTATAAGTATGATGTAATAAGTATTCTAAAACGGAATAAATTAGTGCATCATCATTAATTTGCAACAGCGCCTCTACTTCTTTGAGAGCTGTATTCTTTTCGTAATTATAAAGTTGATGAATTGCTGCTTTTTTAACCCGATTTGAAGGATGCTTAAGTAGACTTATAATGGAAGTCTTTAGAGCTTTTAATTTAACTGTATTAATACGATTCAATAACACCAATATATCCTCTTCATCACCAGAATTTATAATGTTTTGGGCTGTTAGGATGGTGGTTTCTTTTTTTATTTTAAATCGTTTATCAGAATCTGATTTAATTAATGTTTGCTTAATATTCTCTCTGAATGAGTTATAATAAGCTTCACGAAGTTTAAAAATTAAAACTATCCATATTAATACAAATAATAAGATAATTACAGTAATGTAACTGGTTGGTAAATTCAATTTTCTAATTAAAAATATTAAAAGAAAACCTGCAATTCCGGTCGCTACACTATCTACTGCTACATCTATAAATGATTTTGCTTGATTTTTAACCGCCAATGAAATAGGCATAATAGAAAGCTCAAAAGCGGCTTTATTTAAGGATTGTTTAAAACTACCATCCAACCCCTTTATAATAACTAAAACCCAAAGCTCTGGAAATGTTAAAAAAAGTAAACTCCCCAAAGCAATACCTATAGGTAGAAACAGTAAAGTTGTAGAAACTCCAAATTTGGTAAGTACTCTATTGGTTAGCAAAAGTTGTATACTTAATGCAATAACATTAAAGGTCGAAAACCAAAACCCAAAAAACGACGCTAAACTATCGGAGTCTCTAAAAGATCTGTTAGCAAAATCACTAAACTGAAAATCTACTAATTTGGCAACAATTACACTAATTCCTGTAATTAATGCTAAATACGTTAAATGTTTAGACTTTAAGATAAGATGAAGTGCAGAGTCACTAACATTTGAAGCGTTACTTTTATGAGTTTTCCTATCGTAAATACTTAGCTTCCTTAATCTTAGTTTATATATTTTACGAAGGATAGGAATATTAATTAAAATTAAAACAGACGCCAATAACATAACGGCTTTATTACCATAGCTTGCGGCGATAATACTAGTTAAATACCCTCCAAAAATACCACCAGCTATAGCACCTGCACCTATAAATCCAAATAAACGCTTAGCTTCTCTGGTATTAAATACCATATTGGCAAACATCCAAAATTGAGAGGTGGCAATTACAGCAAATAGAGATACAAATAAGTAATAAAAATATAATACAAAATGGTTTATAATATTAAATTGAAGTAAAACGCTTAATACTAAAAATATCAAACTAAAAATGAGAAGTGCATAAATAGCAACCTTAACAAGTGTATTATTTTTTAAAATTTTATTATAAAAATAGGTTGTAAGCACAGCAACTAGTGCAACAAGCAAATATGCATAGGGCAAATTATCTGCCCCTAATTGGTTTAAAAACAAAGCGTTAACTGTAGGTTTAACAATTAACAAAACAGTAATGATAATAAAAATATATAACTGCATTAAAAAAGAGATGGCGATTTCGCCATCTCTTAATCCAAATGTTTTATAAAGAATGTTTTTTAACAAATCTAGAAGTGATAATTATTTTATCAAAATACGAGATTTTTTTAAGACTCTATCTAAAGGTTTTACTAAATTTCTTATAATTTGTTCACCATTAGCATCATCTACTAAAGCAACAATAACATATTTTCTGTCTGGACCCCAAACTAATGCAGAGTCTGAATGATAGTTTTTCCAAGAACCAGATTTTCTATAAACATCTGCAGCTGGTGCAATTTGGTCTAAAGTATTTACAAATTTGTGGTGTAAATCAGGGTCCTTCATAATTTTAAGCATTTCTTTAGAACGCTTATCATTAATTAAGTTTCCAATAGCTAACTGATAATAAAAACTACAAACCTGTTTGGTTGTGGCTGCATGACTTAATCCTTTCATTGGATCTGGATAACGTGCTCCGCTTGCTGCATAGCGCTTTCCAACCCAAAGTCCTCCTCCAACTTCTTCATCATAAAGCTTATGTTTAGGAGCTCTAAGTACAGATTCTATTTTTTTATAACCAACTCGATCAATCATACGTGTAGTTGCCTGATTGTTAGATTTACTAATCATTAAACGCATGTCTTGTCTAATGTTTTTAGTGTCTTTCAGTTCACCTTTGTCAATAGCATCCATAGCTGCTAATAACACTGCGATTTTAGGTAAACTTGCAGCATACATCATATGTTCATCATTAATACCAGCATACTTAATATCGTTTTCATTACTTAAATCAACTATACCAAGAGACAATTTTTTTCTAGAAATTAAAGCTTTCCAAACTGGATTTTTATAAATTTCTTGGTCTAATAATGCTTGTAAACCTCTATCTTGCAGATCCGAAATTGGAATTGGCGAAACAGAATTTACACATGGTAGTTCGTTTTGACTATTTGTAATATTTGAGAACAATAAAGTAGCAAATAGTAGGCTAAATACATTAAGTTTGAAGGTCATAAATTTGATTTCGGAAAAAATTAATTTATTTGTTTTGATAATGGTTTTATTTTTTAGATTAATAGCTTTTTTAGAAGGATTATCCTATCTGTTATTGGTTGCGGCAGCAATATATAAACGTACTCATGGTAATGAATATTTTGTAAAACTGTTAGGTATGCCGCATGGTATTTTATTTGTTTTATACATTATATTTGCAATTGTTCTAAAACCTCACTATAAATGGGATTCAAAAACTTTAGGTATTGTTCTAATTGCATCAGTATTACCATTTGGAACGTTTTATATAGAAAAAAAGTATCTGTAACACTTAATTTCTTTACTAATTTAGTCGTAACAAAAGGATTTACCTTACAAAATAACTGAGCAAATTTAATTTAAAAAACAATACAAAAACATTTTTTGAATAAATTTAACTATTTGCACCTTAGAAGGTTAAGCTTTTAGATTTATAGTTTTGATTCTAATCGATCTTTTACAAATTCAACTCTGGTTTTTCCGTGTGGTTTTGGAACACCATTTTCATCTACATTAACCATAATTATTTGGTCTACAGTAATTATAGTTTCTCGGGTCATTTTATTTCTAACCTCACACTTTAATGTTAAAGAGGTTTTTCCAAATTTAATTACTTCTATCCCAATTTCTACAATGTCACCTTGTTTAGCCGAACTCATAAAATTAATTTCGGACATAAATTTTGTGACCACTCTAGAATGATCAAATTGAATTATAGTATAAAGCGCAGCTTCCTCATCTATCCAAGCTAAAAGTCGGCCACCAAATAAAGTACCACTTGGATTTAAATCTTCTGGTTTTACCCATTTTCTGGTATGAAATCTCATATTTATTAGTATTTGTAACAAAAATACGTTTTCATAACTTGTTTATAACTCTATTAAAAGATAATTTATCTATAACAAAATAGACCATTTTTATATTTAATTTTAGTAAAAACATATTGTTATGGAAAATAGAAACCCTAAAATTTTGAGTTTACGACCATTAATTTTAAATGCAAAAGTTAATGACCAAATGAAAGCGGAAGAACAATTCCAAAATGCTACATTACGACCAATTATTAAATTTCAAAATGATTTAATTCTTGAAGTGTTTCGAAATTATGTAAAAAAACACAAAAATGTATTTTATGAAAAAACGCTTGAGAATAGACTGAAATATATCGATACAGCAATAACTAAAGATATCAAGTTTAGAAATGCGTTAAAAGGTATGGTTATAGGCCACTTTACATTAAGTGAATATAAGGAGTATATAAAAAATTCTTCAGCCTTAAATAAACGCATGATGAATTTGGTTAAGCAACGTTTACAAGATCAAATTCAATTATTAGAAATGCCCTTAGTGGATTTATAAATAAAAAAAAGCCTCAATACATAACATTGAGGCTTTTTTTATTTGTGTTTAATTATTTTTTATTGCCAAAAATATCTAATTCAATAACATTTTTGCCTAATTTTTTAATGTCTTCAAATTGAGTCGCTTTATCTCCAACGACCACATAAATCATATCTTTTTCATTTAGATACTTATTAATTACGTTTTTATAATCTGATAAACTCATATTAACTAACTCATTTTGCTTTTTAACTAAAAAATCATCTGGCTTATTATACTTGGTAATTTCTTGTAACATTCCAATCTTAGCTCCAAGACTTTCATAAGCTCGGGTTTGACTTTTTAAAACTTTGTTTTTAGTTAATTCTACTTCTGTATCAGAAAAATTTTCAGCATAATTAGACAGCATGTCTTTAATAATTTCTAATGATTTTAACGTTGCATTAGCTCTTACACTGGTTCTTACAGTAAATGTTGCAACTTCTTTAGTCGTTCCAATTGAAGAATAAGCACCATAGGTATATCCTTTACCAATTCTTAGAGTCTGAAATAATTGACCGCTAGACCCGCCACCAATAATTTCATTAGCAAAACCTAATTTATTAGCATCTTCATTAGTCTCAGACAAAGCTAACTTACCAATATATAAAACCGATTGTTTAGCATCTGGAACATCTATAAAATATAAAGTGTTTGCTTTGTCTTGTTCAGGCACTTTAAAGTTTTGGATGTCTTTAACTGGATTTTTCCAATCATTTAATACAGAAATGGCATCTAAAGTTTGAGATTTGCCAATTGCTCCTGCCACATGAAAGTGAGCATTTTTAGGAGATAACTGTGTGTAATAGGTTTTTAAGTCCTCCATATTAATACGTCCAGTAGTTTCCAAAGTTCCTGAAGAAGGAATCCCAAAAGGATGATTTGTTCCGTATAATAACGTATTGAAATTTGAAGCTGCAATAAAACTAGGGTTGGCTTCTCTACCTTTAATACTAGTTTCTAAAGCTAATTTTAAACGTGAGTATTCTTTTTCATCCCAGCGTGGCTCTAAAATAATTTCTTTAACCAGCGCCATAGTTTCTTTAAAGTTCTTAGTCAAACAAGATCCCGTAATATGAAAATCTTCATTTGTGGTGTACATTCCTATAGATGCTCCTAATAAACCTATAGCCTCTTCTAAATCCGCTGGGCTTTTAGTTTTGGTACCTTGCATTAATAAATCGCTTAATAAGCTAGAAACTCCAGATTTATCTAATGGCTCCATAAATTGACCACCAGGAATTGTAATATCAAATTGCACTAATGGAACTTCATTATTTTCTATACCAACAACTTTAATTCCGTTATCTAACTGACCCTTCCAAAGTTCTGGAGTATTAAATAGTGGTAATTCTCCAAAATCTGGCTCACTCCTATCAAACTTGCTAGGTGTTTTTTCATATACCGCTTCTTCTCCCTGACTCACTTCTTCATTAGCAACATCTTTTTTAACTTCTTCAATCCAAACACTTGCCTCTTTAGCATCTGTTATTGCTAAATCAAGTTGTCCTTTAGGCACCACGCTTGTCATGACGTATTTTTTATTTTTTAAATACTTATTATAAACGCGCATCACATCTTCCGCAGTCACATCATTTGTAAACTTTGCTTTTTGTGTAATGTAACTTGGTTCTCCAATAAATTCATTATCCTGAACCAATTGAAACGCTTTATTTAGCACAGTACTAACGCCACGATATAAATTTGTTTCTTGTTCCGCCTTTATACGTTTTAAATCTTTTTCATTAACCCCATTATTTTCAAAACGCTCTAGACCTTTATTGATAGCTACTTTTACACTATCTAAATCTACATTTTCATTGGCACGAACTCTAAAGACAAATTCACCTGCAAGTTCACTACTATTGTTATAACTACTAATATTAGGAGCTAATTTTTCTTCTTCTACAATAACATTATATAAAGGAGCTTTTTTACTACCAGACAATAATTGACCTAGAATACTTAAAGCATAACTGTCTTTATGATAGTTTTCTACTGTTGGATACACCATTCTTAACTCTGGAAGTTTAGCAAAATTATCTTCAAAGTACAGAGATTTGTTATTTATAAGTGTTACAGGCTTAGGGTTTAGAGGTTTTACTGCTGGACCACTTGGAATTTCCCCAAACCACTTTTTTACTAATTTTTTTGTTTCGGCAATATCAATATCTCCTGCAATAACTAACGAAGCATTACTTGCACCATAATATTGCTTATAAAATGTTTTGACATCTTCCAATGTAGCTGCCTGTAAATCTGGCAAAGATCCAATAACCGTCCAACTGTATGGATGACCTTCTGGATATAGGTTTTTTCTTATAATTTCATCGGTATAACCATAAGCTGCGTTATCTACACGTTGACGTTTTTCATTTTTCACCACTTGTTTTTCACGTTCTAAAGCAGCTTCAGTTACCGTATTTAACATATATCCAAAACGATCTGAATCAATCCATAAAATTTTCTCGAACGCATCCTTAGGTACAACTTCATAATATACGGTATAGTCATTAGACGTTCCACCGTTTCTGCTTCCACCCCACTCTGGAATCATTTTTCTGTTAGCTCCAACAGGTGTATTTTCAGAATCATTAAAACTCATATGCTCAAAAAAGTGAGCAAAGCCAGTTTTTCCAGGTTCTTCTCGATTAGAACCTACATGCATTAAAGTGGCTACAGCTACAATAGGATCACTTTTATCCACATGAAGGATGACTTCTAGACCGTTATCTAAGGTAAATTTTTCATAATCTATTTTAAACTCTGTTTCAGTTTCTGCGGTTGTTTCGCTCATAGTTTTGTTTTGGTTATTTGTACATGATAAAATGGCCAAAAATACTAGTGCAGTCGATATTTTTTTATACATCATATAAATTTATTTTAGTGTTATAAAGTTATCATTTTAAGATTTAATAATTAACATTATATAATTTTTAACATCTGTTTTACTCACGATTACACAAATAAACCATACATTTGAAACGTTCATTTCAAATAAAAATGCCAAAACAAGAAGTTTTTAATAGAGAGTTAGTATTGCAGCAGGCTAGTAATGTATTCCATCATAAAGGATACAATGCAACGTCTATGCAGGACTTAGTAGATGCAACTGGTTTAAATAGATCGAGCATTTATAATTCTTTTGACAGTAAACTAAAGTTATATTTAGAATGTTTAAACAGTTACCAGACTAAGTATCAAAATATAATGCATAGTATTCTTATTAAGGCTGAAAACCCATTTAATGCTATAGCTTTAATTTTTAAAAAATATGTAGAAGAAATTATAGCTGACAAAGACAGGAAAGGTTGTTTAATAACAAATTGTAAGTCGGAAATGGCTAATCAAGATGTAACAGTAAATTATTTTTTACATAACAACCAGAAAGAGACTTTAGCCTTGTTTGAAGATTTGGTAAAAAAGGGACAAGAAGAACAGCTTATAAATACTAATAAGCATCCAAAAGCTTATGGCATGTATTTATTTTCTAGTATTCAAGGACTTAGAATGACTGGTATTTTAAATCAAAATGAACACGAATTAATGGAGTTAGTGCACATAACTCTAGACACATTAAAATAATTTTTTTTAACGACATTTGAAACGATTGTTTCAAATAAAAAACAAGATGTATGAAATTACAAAACAAAGTAGCCGTTATTACAGGCGCAAATAGCGGTATTGGTTTAGCAACTGCTAAATTATTTTTAAAAGAAGGCGCAAAAGTTGTCATAACAGGTAGAAGACAAAAAGCACTAGACGACGCAGCAAAAGATTTAAAAGGCGATTTTATTACTGTTTTGGGAGATGTAGCAAACACCGAAGACAATCATAAAATTATAATTGAGACCGTGAATAAATACGGAAAAATTGATGTTTTATTTTTAAATGCTGGAATTGCTCCACCAACATCAACAACCGATATTGACGAGAGTCATTATAATGAGATATTCGATATTAATGTAAAAGGACCAATTTTAACCGTACAAAAAGCATTACCTCATTTAAATGATGGCGGCTCAATATTATTTACAAATTCTATTGTTCACCAAAAAGGATTTGATAATTTAGGGGTTTATTCCGCTAGTAAAGGCGCATTAAGAGCTTATGCACGTGTATTAACTTCGGAAGTAAAGGATCGAAAAATACGTGTAAATTCTTTAGCTCCTGGTCCAATTGATACACCATTGTATGGTAAAATGGGATTACCAGAAGAGCAAGTTGAAGAAATGGGTAAAGGATTTGCTGCGCAAGTGCCTTTAAAACGCTTTGGAACCTCTGAAGAAGTTGCTAAAACAGCATTATTTTTAAGCTCTGAAGATGCCTCATATATAAATGGCGTAGAAATAGAAATTGATGGTGGTTTAAGCCAAGTTTAATGCTATAAAAAAAGGGTTGTAATTAAACAACCCTTTTTTTTATATTAAAATTTCTCCATTTAAATTAGTGGTTAATACATCGCTCATATAATCGAAAAATGGACGTATGGTTTTAAAATTCTGACTCACTTGAGTTTCAAAATTTTTAGATAAGACTTCTTTATCTGTAAGCTTTTTTGTAAAAATGAACTGTTTCTTGCGGATTAAGTCAATTGCTTTATGTTGTTTATCAAAATCTCTTGGTGCGGTTTTAAGCTCATCACCTTCCATTTCACCCCAAACAGATTTAAACGCATTGATATTTAAAATATCGCGAATTTCTTGGTCATCCATTTCAAATTCTTTACGTATACGCAATAAGTCTTCTTTGTTTGGATCCCAAAATCCTGCAGCAATAAATGATTTGTTTTTTGGTTGAATATGAACATAATATCCGCCACGTAATTGCGGCTTCCTGCGATGGAAACTACCAGAAAAGTGAGTTTTATATGGTAATTTGTTTTTAGAAAAACGTACATCTCTATAAATTCTGAAAATTTTAGAATTATCAAGGTCATCGTGCGTTTTCATTAAACTTTCTAAATATTGAAAACGTTCTTTAAATTGAAGTTGTACTTTCTTAAATTCAGGTTTGTTTTTTTCAAACCAATCTCTATCATTATTATTTTCTAGTTTAATTAGAAACTCTAAAACGTCTTTCATGCAATATATTTTTATAAAAATAAAAAAAGCTCCACAAAGTGAAGCTTTTTAAAGTAATTAATTAGATTAATTATTTTACTGAAGTTACGTACTCAATTTCCACAACATCATCATTTGTTTTATCATAATACTTTACAACAAAATTTCCTTCAGCATTAAAATATCCAACTCCTGAATAATTATCTGTAGTTATTAGATAATTGTTAGAATTATTTAACTGTATAGCTCTACCAGATCTAAAAACATTGTTTTTATCATCCATATTACTTACAGTAAATCCTTTATCATCATTGGTGAAGTTATAGTAATGATTATCATAAGAATAATACACAACTGTATTTTCTTCGTCATAAAACGGATCCCAATCATTATTAATTGAAACTGTTTTAGTCACTTTTGTAGGATTTTTTTCTCTATTTAATTTTCCTGTTTTCTTCTCAAAAGTAATTGGAGTTTCTTTTTTTACTTTTGTTTTGACTTCTTCTTTCATTACTTTTCCATCTTTCTTAACGTAAGAGGTTGTAACGGTTTCAGTTTCTTCCACATCTACATTTGCAGCCTTTTTCTCTTGAGCTACTGCAAGACTTGTAAGCATAATAGCTAATACACTAATTTTTAACGTTTTCATAATTTATTTAATTTAAGGTTAGTAATAATTTTTATTTAAGTTTTGAGCCTTTAAGACTCAATTGTTCGCTTGTTTTTTTAGACCAAGCATTTAACATCCAACTTGACTTCTCTAATTCTCTAATATAAGCTCCAATTAAATCGATAGTTCCTTCATCTCCACAACTATCTGCCTTTTTAACAACGTTAGACATTTGTTGTAATATTTTTTTGTGATCATCCATTAACGTGGTAATCATATCTGCATCAGAAATTAAAGGAGAAGATTCTTTAACCGATGACATTTTTAGATAATCTGAAAAATTACTTACGGGATGATGTCTAAGTGTTAATATACGTTCGGCGATTTCATCAATTTTAATTTTAGCATCATTATACATGTTTTCAAAAAGTTCATGTAAATCGAAAAAATTATGACCTAAAACATTCCAATGAAAACTTCTAAGCTTTTGGTAGTATACACTGTAATCTGCTAAAAGTGTATTTAATTCAGTAATTGTTGGTAATAATTTTTCGTCTTTAATGTTAAGGTAACTCATATATTTAAAGTTGTTTTTTAGTTATTTATAAACTAAAATTACAACTATAAAACCCTATGGTTGATAAGATTAACAACCTTTAACCAAAACAAAAAAAAATTAAGTTAAATTAAGTTAAAAATGGCTAATCAAATGTAATAGACTTTAAAATTAGCCCAGATGCAGGAGCTATATATTGCATATTGTATGGATAAGATTCATTCAAACTTTCTTCTATTTCAGCTAAAGTTCTTTTACCTTGTCCTAATTCTAATAATGTCCCCATCATTAGCCGTATTTGATTTCTCATAAATCCCTGACCTTTAACTTTGAAGATGTAAGATTTTTCAGGGAAAAAACTAGCAGTATAATCTGTATTTAATACTATTTCAGAAGACATAATCTCTCTTTGATACACACCATTTTCCTTTGGTTTATAACAATAGGCTTTAAAATAATGGTCTCCAGTAAATAACTGTGCGCCTTTTATCATTACATCTATATCCAAATCGCCTAAAATGGTTGTCATTATAGGAGCGCAAAATGGATGGCATTTTTCTCCATATGTAAACAGATAATTATATTCTTTTACTTTAGAGTTTTGAATAATATTAAAATCAGCATCAACCTGATACATACTTAAAGCTCTAATATCCTGAGGCAAGTTTAAATTGAAGAGTGCTAAAAAAGCTTCAATATCATTAATGGGTTCGTAAATAAATAATTCCATTGCCGTTTCTTCGGCACTCACCATAGCATCGGTTCTACCAGAAATTAAAGTTTTAAATTTCTTTCCTTCTAAGATGTAATTAAAAGTCCTGTCAACCATAAGGTGCAAGGTTTTAACATTAGGTTGTTTTTGCCAACCATGAAACCTATACCCCAAATATTGAAGCCTGATTACGTAGAAATATTTTTTTTCGAATACCATATAAAAGGCAATTAACTTAATTTATTAGTTTAAACAAAATTTTATACCTTGTATCGCTAATAAACAGTATATATTTTATAAAATTATGACAGGATTTTCTAAGCAAAAACCACCATTTTGGTACTGGATTTTTGCAGTTATCGGATTGGCTTGGAACCTTTTAGGTGTTAACCAATATTTACAACAGGCCTTTAAAACCGAGTATTTAAAAGAAATGTATCCGGACCCAACTATTTTAGAAATGGTTTACAATACGCCAAACTGGGTTATGGCTGCATTTGCTGTTTCTGTTTTTTTTGGATTATTAGGAACCATTTTATTATTAGCACGAAAGAAGTTTTCAAAAATCTTACTCCTAATTTCTTTTGTTGCAGTGTTAGTACAAATGACGTATCAAATCTTCTTTAGCGGCTCTATTGAGTATTATGGACCTTTAGGTTTAATATTACCCGTAACAGTTATTCTTATTAGTTTTGCATTAGTACGTTTGGCTAGAAAAGGAATTAAACATCGTTGGTTAAACTAAGCTTTAAATTTATTTAAATTACAAAAGACACTACTCTTTATGGCATTAACAACTCTTGATTGGGCAATAATTATCTTTTTTTTAGCATTGTTTGCCTTTATTGGTGTTTATGTATCAAAACAAGCAGGAACCGATAGTAAATCGTTTTTTCTATCTGGACGAAATATGCCTTGGTGGTTATTAGGTGTAAGTATGGTTGCTACAACATTTGCTGCCGATACACCTGGACTAGTAACTCAATTAGTAAGACAAAATGGTGTTTCTGGAAACTGGGTTTGGTGGGCTATGTTATTAACGGGTATGTTAACCGTATTCTTCTATGCTAAATTGTGGCGTAAAAGTGGTATTACAACCGATTTAGAATTCTATGAGCTACGCTATAGTGGTAAACTAGCTGGTTATTTACGCGGGTTTCGTGCCATTTATCTAGGAGTCATCTTTAATGTAATAACTATGGCAGGTGTTTGTTTAGCAGGTGCAAAAATAGCAAACATTCTTTTAGGAATTTCTCAAACTGAAATGCTTATTTATTCCTCTATAATAGTTGTATTTTATTCAGCTTTTGGTGGGTTAAAAGGTGTTTTAATTACCGATTTTATACAATTTACTATCGCTATGATAGGAAGTGTTTGGGCAACCATTTACATTATAAATCTTCCAGAAATTGGAGGAACCACTAACTTATTAGCTCATGTAAATGTAGCTGATAAATTAGCCTTTTTTCCAGATTTTAGTAATACTCAAGCATTAATTACATTATTAATAATTCCTCTAGCGGTACAATGGTGGAGTACTTGGTATCCAGGAGCAGAACCTGGTGGTGGTGGTTACATAGCGCAACGTATGTTAGCTGCAAAAGATGAAAAGCACGCTACTTGGGCAACGTTGTTTTTTAATGTAGCACACTACGCTATTCGTCCATTTCCTTGGATTTTAGTTGGTTTAGCCTCTTTAATTATTTTTCCGAATTTAGAAAGTATAAATCAAACATTCCCAAATTTAACTGCAACTATGCAGGGCGAAGATGTGGCTTATGCTGCTATGATGACTTATTTACCATCTGGTTTGTTGGGTATTGTGTTACTCTCGCTTATAGCTGCATTTATGAGTACAATTTCTACGCAATTAAACTGGGGAAGTTCTTACATTGTAAACGATTTTTATAAACGCTTTTTAAAACCAGAAGCATCAGATAAGGATCAGGTTTTAGTGGGTCGGATTTCTACTATCGTTTTAATGGTTCTAGCTGCTTTATTGTCTTTTACGTTACAATCGGCTGGAGAAGTTTTAAATTTATTACTTCAAATTGGTGCAGGAACAGGTTTATTATACATTTTAAGATGGTTTTGGCACAGAATAAATCCTTGGAGTGAGATTACTGCTATGGTAGTCTCTTTTATAATTGCTGTGTTCTTTTTTGTTAACGGGAAATTAGACACGCCTATTATAGAACTTGCCGGACATTGGCAGTTAGTTTCAGGCGTTATAATTACCACATTTAGCTGGATTATTGTGACTTTACTAACTCAGCCGTCCGATAAAAATACTTTAGAAACTTTTAACCAGTTAATATTTGGAGAAGACTCAAAATTTAAAGGTTTTGGTAGCAAAATAATAGGTTTCTTCTGTGGCGTTTTTGGTGTATATAGTTTACTTTTTAGTATAGGAAAATTTATTTATGGCGAACATCTTATCGCTTCAGCTTTACTTCTATTTTCTGCTATTTGCGGATATGTTATTTCAAGAATTTTGAAATAATTACTGATTAATTTAGCATGCAGATAAATTTATTAAAAAAAACAGTTCTATTTGTGCTAGGTTTTGGTGTGTTTTTATACTTCATAAAACTATCTAACGAAGCACATTTAGAAAGTACCATTTTATTTACTATTGGTAGTTTATTTATTTTTTTAGGTTTAAGACTTCAAAAAGATAATGATGACGTTATAAAACATGGGATAAAAACTAAAGCGCAAGTCGTCAATTTTATTAAAGATTTTTATGTTACAAGAAAAGGGAGAATGGAGATTTGTTATTATCCAATCATAAAATTCAAAAACAAAAATCAAATAGAGATTACTAAAAAATTAGAATATCATATTTCCCAGGAATATATGAATCAATTTATAAAAATCATTTATCTGAAAAGAGGTGACCATTATGAGATTACAGTAGATAAGAAAAATAAGTCATTTACATTTTATCATATCTTTTACATAGTGGGCATACTATTTATAAGTATTGCCTTTTTTATATATCTTTAAATTAAAACCTATTTTTTCTCTCTTCCTTTTAAAATATTAACGACATTTTCCAACTTAAATCCTTTAGCTTGAAGTAGCATTAGATAATGAAACAATAAATCGGCACTTTCATTTAAAAATAATTCGTCGTCATTATCCATAGCTTCAATAACCACTTCTACTGCTTCCTCTCCTACTTTTTGAGCCACTTTATTTATGCCTGAAGCAAATAGTGAAGCCACATAAGATTTTTCAGCATTTCCTGCTTTTACACGACTTTCAATCGTATGTTCTAATTTAGAAATAAAACCAAAATTTTCAGCGTTAGCTTCTGCCCAACAGGTGTCAGTTCCTTTATGACAGGTTGGTCCTACAGGATTTACTTGTATTAAAAGCGTATCATTATCGCAATCTAATTTTATATCTACAAGATTTAAAAAGTTACCACTTTCTTCACCTTTAGTCCACAATCTGTTTTTAGTTCGGCTGTAAAAGGTTACTTTTTTAGTGTCTTTTGTGACTTTTAAAGCTTCTTCGTTCATGTAACCTAACATCAACACGTTTTTAGTTGTAGTGTCTTGAATGATTACTGGTACTAATCCGTCGCTATTTTTATTAAAATCTATGTTCATAATAGTTATTAGTCTTTAGTTTATAGTCGTTAGACTGTTTTTGTTTGGTCGAGAGCTATTTTACTAATGTAAACCTCTCGACTGCGTTTGAGAAGACATTTATATTTACAAACGCACCGGAATATTCTCCTTTTTTAAAGCTTCTTTTAAATCTAAAATCGGTATTTCACCAAAATGAAATACACTTGCAGCCAAAGCAGCGTCACTTTTTCCAATTTTAAATGTATCTATAAAATGCTGAATGGTTCCTGCGCCACCAGACGCAATGATAGGAATATTAAGTTCTTCCGAAAGTTTAGCTAAAGCTTCGTTTGCAAAACCATCTTTAGTTCCATCGTTATCCATAGAGGTAAACAGAATTTCTCCTGCGCCACGTTGCTCTACTTCTTTTGCCCAATCGAATAAATTAAGTTCTGTTGGAATAGTTCCTCCTGCTAAATGCACCATCCAATTTCCATTGATGTTTTTAGCATCTATAGCCACCACCACACACTGACTACCAAACTTATTAGCCAATTCGTTAATTAATTCTGGTCGTTTTACTGCGGAAGAATTTATAGACACTTTATCTGCTCCAGATTGTAAAAGTACATCAACATCTGCAATGCTTGAAATACCTCCACCAACTGTAAACGGAATATTTACCTGTTCTGCTACTTTAAGAACCATTTCTATCCTGGTTTTTCTGCCTTCTAATGTTGCTGAAATGTCTAAAAACACCAATTCATCTGCACCTTTTAAAGCATATTGCTTAGCCAATTCTACTGGATCTCCTGCATCTCGTAAATCGACAAAGTTGACACCTTTTACAGTACGTCCATTTTTAATATCTAAGCAAGGTATAATTCGTTTTGTAAGCATACTTTATAGCTTTTGGCTTATAGTGTCTCCTTGAGCGTAGTCGAAAGGTTATTAGTTCTTGACTGCGCTCGAACAGACAAATTATTTATTTAATATAAAATTTTCCAATTGTTTTAAGCTAATGCGATTTTCGTAAATAGCTTTTCCAATAATAATACCTTCGCAACCTAATTCTGCTAATTTTGGTAATTCATCAAAGGTTGAAATGCCTCCTGAAGCTATTAATTTAATGCCTTTTGTTTCATTAAGAATACGTTGGTATAAATCAAAACTAGGACCTTCAAGCATTCCATCTTTAGAAATGTCGGTACAAATCACGTAACTCACACCTTTTGATTGATAATTTTGTATAAACGGAATTACTTTTAAATCGCTTTCTTCTAACCAACCACTAATCGCAATATTTTCGTTGTTGCAATCGGCTCCAAGGATAATTTTATCGCTACCAAATTTAGTAAGCCATTCCTGAAAAATTTCTGGGTTTTTAACTGCAATACTTCCGCCAGTAATTTGCGAAGCTCCAGAGTTAAATGCTATATTTAAATCTTCGTTAGTTTTTAGTCCACCACCAAAATCTATTTTTAAATTCGTTTTAGAAGCAATTTGCTCTAACACTTTATGATTTACAATATGTTTGGCTTTCGCGCCATCTAAATCGACCACATGTAAATACTCGATGCCTGCATCCTGAAATTCTTTAGCGACTTCCAGAGGACTTTCATTATATATTTTTTTGGTGTTGTAATCGCCTTTACTTAGACGTACACATTTTCCGTCGATGATGTCTATTGCTGGTATTATTCTCATTTTTTTATTTTCTTCTGTCAGGTCGAGCGCAGTCGAGACCTCAATTAGACCTCTCGACTGCGCTCGAGGGGACATTTTATCTATAGTAAGTATGATTACTAAATAGTATCATCTGTCATTTTTTAATTTCAAAATTTTTGAAGCTACCAAATCACATCTATCTCTATTTCCCGAAAGCCCCATACTTGAAACTTCAAATTTTAAGAGTAAATCGGATAAACCTTTTTTATCTCCTCCTGAAATCATTTTCTTATAAATAGTTGGCACATATCCTGAATATTCATTCAGAAAATTCGTCGTATATATACCTATCGGATCCCAATCTTCATATAAAATTATGTCGATTTTCTCAATTAACACCTTTTTATTCATTTCACAGTTCTAAAAAATTCTTCAAAATTTGTTCTCCTGCTACACTACTCTTTTCTGGGTGAAATTGAACGCCATAAAAATTGTCTTTTTGTAATGCTGAAGCGTAATGTAACTCATAATTGGTTGTTGCAATTTGTTCATTACAAGATTCTGCATAAAAGCTATGTACCAAATACATAAATTCATCTTCTTTAATTCCTTTAAATAAAGGACTTTTTAACTCCGAAATGGTATTCCAACCCATTTGTGGGACTTTGACTTGGTTTGAAAAACGTTTTACATCTACATTAAAAATACCTAAACCTTTTGTGTTACCTTCTTCTGATGATTTACACATAAGTTGCATACCCAAACAAATGCCTAAAACTGGCTGAGTTAAATTAGGGATTAGCGTATCTAAACCTGTAGATTTTAGCATTAGCATGGCAGATTTAGCTTCGCCTACACCAGGAAAAATGACTTTGTCCGCAGCTTTAATTTCTTCTGTATTATTTGATAACACCGCATCGACACCTAAACGTTTAAAAGCAAACTGTATGCTTTTAATGTTTCCTGCACCGTAATTTATTATAACTAATTTCATTTCTTAGCTTTTGGCTTTTGGCTATTAGCTAACAGCTAACAACAAAAGGCTATTTATAACATTCCTTTTGTAGATGGTAAAAACATTTTGTTTGAATCTCTTTTTACTGCCATTTTCATGGCTTTTGCAAATGCTTTAAAAATGCCTTCAATTTTGTGATGTTCATTATCACCTTCAGCTTTAATATTTAGGTTACATTTTGCACCGTCTGTAAACGATTTAAACAGGTGAAAAAACATTTCAGTTGGCATATCTCCTATTTTTTCACGTTTAAATTCTGCATCCCATTCTAACCAGTTTCTTCCTCCAAAATCTACTGCAACTTGCGCTAAACAGTCGTCCATTGGTAGGCAAAATCCGTAGCGTTCAATACCTAATTTATTTCCTAATGCTTTATTAAATAGTTCACCTAAAGCAATCATGGTGTCTTCTATGGTATGGTGTTCATCCACTTCTAAATCGCCATCCACTTTTATGGTTAAATCCATAGCACCATGACGACCAATTTGGTCTAACATGTGGTCGAAAAAGTTTAAACCTGTATCGATATTATTTTTCCCAGAACCATCTAAATTCAACTTAATGTAAATTTTAGTTTCGTTGGTATTACGAGTGATTTCAGAAACACGATCTTCTAATTTTAAAAACTCGTAAATTGCTTTCCAGTCTGTACTAGTTAGCGCTATACAGTCATTAATTTCTTTTTTATTAGATTCAATTTCATCTGCGCCAAGTTCTGGATCTTCAGATAAATAAATACCTTTTGCTCCTAAGTTTTTAGCCAATTCCATATCGGTAATTCTATCACCTAAAACAAAAGAATTTTCTAAATCGTAAACATCTTTATCAAAATATTGCGTTAACAAACCTGTTCTTGGTTTTCGGGTATCTGCATTTTCATGCGGAAAAGTTTTATCTATAAAAACTTCAGAAAAAACCACGCCTTCTTTTTCAAAAGCTGAAATGACTTTATTTTGAGCTGGCCAAAAGGTGTCTTCTGGAAATGAATCGGTTCCTAAACCATCCTGATTAGTAACCATAACCAATTCGTAATCCAATTCTGAAGCTATTTTAGCCATATATTGAAACACTTTTGGATAAAATTCCAACTTCTCTAAACTGTCTAGTTGATAATCTACTGGTGGCTCTAACACCAATGTGCCATCTCTATCTATAAATAATACTTTTTTCATTTTATAAAGATTTGAAAGCTTCAATTAATTTTTTGTTTTCTATAGGTGTTCCAATGGTCAATCGTAAACAATTTTCACATAAATGTTGCTTGCTTCGATTTCTAATAACGATATTTTGTTCTAGAAGTTGATTATAACGTTTCGTGGCATCATCTACTTTAATTAAAATGAAATTAGCATCTGATGGATAAATAGTTTTTACACAACTAATGTCCTTTAAAGCATCAGAAAGACGTTCTCTTTCTACTAATATATCGGCAATTTGATGACGAATTTGTTTTAAATCAGATAATCGTGAAATTGCCTTTTGCTGTGTAAGTTGATTTACGTTATATGGTGGTTTAATGCGATTTAAAATGGAAATAATTTCTTTAGACGCATAGCAAATACCTAATCTAATACCAGCCATACCATAAGCCTTAGAAAGTGTTTGTGTAATAATTAAATTGGGGAATTCTTCTAAACGTTTTAACCAACTTTGTTGTTTTGAAAAATCGATATAAGCTTCATCAATAACAATAAGCCCCTTAAATTTATCTAAAAGTGTCAAAACGGCTTCTTCTGAAAAAGAATTTCCTGTGGGATTATTTGGAGAGCATAAAAACAATAATTTTGTATTGGCATTTACTGCGCTTAAAATAGTATCAACATCTGGCTGAAAATTTTTATTTAACAGAACTTCTTTTACTTCTATAGCATTAACTTCAGCTAAAACCTGATACATGCCATATGTTGGCGGCAAAGTAATGATGTTATCAATGTTTGGTTCGCAGAAAGCTCTAAAAATAAGGTCTAAAACTTCATCACTTCCATTTCCTAAGAGCATTTGTTCTTGAGAAATTTTATGTATTTCGGTTAATATTTGTTTAACCTGATTTTGTAAAGGATCCGGATAACGATTTATTCCATTTTCGAAAGGATTTTCATTAGCATCTAAAAAAATAACATTATCAACTAAACCTTTAAACTCATTTCTTGCTGAAGAGTAAGCCTCTAATTTTTTTATATTTTCTCTTGTGAGCGCATTAATATTAAATATTTCTGTCATGATTGGTGTGTTAAGACAATTACAATATTATTTTAAATCGTTTAATCGAAGGGTTACGGCATTTTTATGTGCTTGTAAACCTTCAGCTTCAGCCATTAATTCTATTGTTTTGCCAATTTGTAACATGCCTTCTTCTGAAATTTTTTGAAAAGTAATAGCTTTGGTAAAACTATCTAGATTTACTCCAGAATATGCTCTACTAAATCCGTTAGTTGGCAAAGTATGATTAGTACCAGACGCATAATCTCCTGCACTTTCAGGAGTGAAATTGCCTATAAATACAGATCCTGCGTTTTGAATGTTATTCACAAAAAAATCATCGTTTCTAGTGGCAATAATTAAATGTTCTGGTGCATAGCTATTAATAAGTTGCAGTGCATCTTCAGCCGACTCTATCATGAATGCTTTAGAGTTTTTCAAGGCATTTTGTGCAATATCTTTTCTTGGAAGTTGCTCTAATTGTTTCTCAATTTCATTTTGAACATTAGTGATAAATTCTAAAGTATCGGTCACTAGAATAACCTGACTATCTGCTCCATGTTCTGCCTGACTTAATAAGTCTGATGCGACATAAGCGGGATGAGCCGAAGTATCTGCCACTACTAAAAGTTCACTAGGACCTGCAGGCATATCAATTGCAACACCAAATTTGGTAGAAATTTGCTTAGCAACTGTTACGAATTGATTTCCTGGACCAAATATTTTATAAACCTGAGGAATGGTTTCTGTTCCAAATGTCATTCCTGCAATAGCTTGGATTCCTCCAACTTTTATAATTTTTGTAACGCCACACAGTTGTGCTGTATACAAAATTTCGTTAGCTATATTTCCTTTAGCATTTGGAGGCGTACAAAGTACAATTTCTTTACAACCTGCAATTTGTGCGGGTACTACTAACATTAATATGGTTGAAAATAAAGGAGCTGTTCCTCCAGGAATATATAACCCCACTTTTTGTATAGCTCTTTTTTCTTGCCAACATTTTACACCTTTAACCGTTTCTACAAAAACTCTTTCAGTTTTCTGAGCTTTATGGAAGGATTCAATATTAGATTTTGCCAGTTGTATGGCTTTTTTTAGTTCTTCTGAAACCAATGCTGAAGCTTTTTGAGTTTCTTCAGTAGTAACTTCAATTGAATTTAAAGTACAACCATCAAACATTTCGGTATATTTTGAAATAGCTTGATCTCCATTACGAGCCACATCATCAAAAATTTGATTTACAGTAGCTTCAATATCGTCTACAGTTTGAGTAGGTCTTTTTAAAACATTAACCCAATCTGGTTTATCTGGATTTATAATTGTTTTCATTCTAAGTCTTTATTTAGTATCGAGGTTTTTTAAACCTGAAAATTTAAATTTATAATACCATATTTTCAATTGGACATACTAAAATTCCTTCAGCTCCTTGTTCTTTCAACCGATCTATAACTTCCCAAAAATCATTCTTATTTATAACTGAATGTATAGAACTCCAACCTTCTTGTGCCAAGGGTAAAATGGTCGGACTCTTCATTCCTGGTAAAATATTTATGATGGCATCTATTTTGTTATTTGGAGCGTTTAATAATACATATTTATTACTTGTTCCTTTTAAAACAGATTGAATTCTAAATTGAATTTTATTTAAAATGGCTTTGGCTTCTGTGTCCAAGTTTGGAGATGAAGCTAAAACTGCTTCAGAAGTTAAAAGTACTTCTGCTTCTTTTAAATTATTTTTAAACAAAGTGCTTCCACTTGATACAATATCTACAATTGCATCTGCTAAACCAATATTAGGTGCAATTTCTACAGAACCATTAATGATGTGAATATTTGCCTTAACTCCATTTTTATCTAAAAACTCGTTTACCGTATTAGGATAAGATGTCGCAATACGTTTACCTTCTAATTCTTTGATAGATGTATATTTTACACTTTTGGGTACCGCTATAGAAACTTTACATTTAGAAAAACCTAACTTCTCTACAATAGTTAAGTCTTGACCTTTTTCAACTAAAACATTTTCTCCAATAATAGCGGCATCGACTACTCCATCTCGAAGGTATTGAGGTATATCTCCATTTCTTAAGTAAAATACTTCTAAAGGAAAGTTTCTGGCAGATGCTTTAAGTTGATCTTTTCCATTGTCCACAGAAATTCCAATATCCTTTAAAAGTTTCATAGAATCTTCGTTAAGACGACCTGATTTTTGAACTGCAATTTTTAATTTTTTCATGTTTTATTTTTTTGGTGTCTAAGGAAAACGAATGAAAACAAAAAACCCATTCGATTTCTCAAACGGGTTTAGTTATATATGAATTTACATCAATACATTTTACCTCGCTTGATAGCCAGTTAAAAAATGATGGTGATGTAAGTTATTGTTATACATAGTTAATTCTTAAAGTGCAAATTTGAGAAAAAAATATTAAAGAAAAAACTTTATTAGAAACTTTTTGAATATTTATTCGGTATTCACACATTAGCGTTAAGTTTAAGCCGATTAACTAATTGAAAATCTCTTTTATTTAATTTTAATTTGATTTTAAAAACTTAATTGTTGTAGGCTGAGTTCCTGTTGTTAATTTGACCAAATAGAAACCATTAGCCAAACCTGCAGTAGATATTGACTGGTTGTCCGAAATTTGAGATATTTGTTTAACAACTCTACCATCTACCGTAATTATTTGTAAATTATACTTCAAATGGTCTAAACCTTTAATATGAAAATTATCCTTAACCGGGTTTGGATATAATGTAAAGTTATTTGTATTAAATTGCTCAACACTTAATGGTTGAGAATACTCGACATCTAAAAATGGTTTAGCATTATTCATATACTCTGCAAGGCCTACTGTAGAGAAGTCATTGTCTAAAACAGCATCACCCGTGTTAAAATCTATATAATCCGCATTAGCATTAACGTTTGGAAAGGATAATCTAAACTGAGTTGTTCCATTTAAGTTAACCGCTGCCATACCATTCGCGTTTAAATCTATACGAAGCGCATAACCGTTGGTTGAAACAGTTCCATGGAAACATCCCGCATCTACAACATCTGCAACCTCTGTGAAATCTGAATTTTCAAGACCAATTGCCCCAAAACTTCCTGATTTAATTTCCAAAAGCGGTGTGCCTAAAGCTCCAGAAGTAAAAGGATTGGTAGTATTGCTTGCATTTCGTATTAAATAAATACTTGCTTTTTCTACTACAGCATCACTAGGTAATGCGCTGGTATCAAAGCTTAAAATGCCTTTATAGCTATTAGTACCATCATCTCCTACTCTAACTTGTCCAGTACCTATAGTATTCCCATTAGTCCAGCCATCTTCTGAACCTCCATTTGAGAAAAAAGTTGTTGTAACGTCATTTCTAATTTTTGGCATAAAATAATTAAGAGCCTGATGTGTAATTTTATATCTGTATGCATTAGCACTTAAATGAATGGGATCTGCTGCATTTCTGAAATTAGGACGAATACTAGGTCTGTTTATATTTCCGCCATAAAAATTAGCAGAAAAAGGAGCTTGTTGCTCTGGTAATGACAAAGTTCCTGGAGCACTCACACCATCACCATAGTAATAATGAGATAAGCCAATTGCATTATCAAAAAATAACTTTGGTTCTAAACCAAGCCAAGAAATTCGCTCGTCCTCTATAGTAACCATCATTTGATTTAATTCTGCATCTGTAATTAAATCGTTATTAGGATCTCTACTTAAATCCCTTCGTTTTGGACATGCATAAGCAAAACATAAAAACCCCGTATTAAAATTTGGATAATCGTAACTAGAAAGTAAAATATCTACATTAGGGTGCGCTGCAATAATTTGGTTAATAATTGTAAAGGTATTAGCTCGTATAGTTGCAAATAAAGCCGCTTCAGAGCCTGGAACATCTAAATCCATGTCTTTATACCAGCCTCCACCAGATTTAGCGGCTAAGATATCGTTACCGCCAATACTTAAAATAACAGTTTCAATGGTTGGGTTGTTAGTAATTTCGTTTATGACATTGTCTATCCAAGGATAATTTACCATATCCGCCCATTCTCTGGCTTCAGAACCACTAATGGCATATTCACTTCCTCCATAACCTGCACCAGGATTAGAGCCTAGAGATTGACCAAGTAAATCGTAATCTGGATGACCAAACTTATTAAAAATTTCATTGTGTGTTCCATCATCATACATGTATTGAGCCCAAGAATCTCCTGCGATTAAGACTTTAGGTTCTGGCGTACAAGTTTGAGCATACGCGTATGAAAGGCTGAAACATAAAAAGAGTGTAAAAATTGATTTCAATAGATTAGGTTTTTTAGTTTGAAAATATTTTAAAATGAAAAAATCCACTTGATTCCTCAAATGGATTTTAAATATAAGTTTTAAATTGAAAATAATTATGAAATATTTAAATTTTTAGTCAAAAATTTATTGATTTCCTAAAATAATTGGTAATCCGGAATCTCCAGAACCAATAACAATGACTTTACTGTTTGGTGAATTACTCAATTTCATAGTTGCTTCTATTCCTTTATCCTTTAAAATTTGATCATTTAACGAAGCACTTAAAATTTTATTAGCATCTGCTTTACCTTGAGCTTCAATACGTACCTTTTCGGCTTCTTTTTGAGCTGTAACTAATCTAAATTCGTATTCTAAAGATTCTTGTTCTTGTTTTAACTTACGTTCAATTGCGTCTTTAATAGTATTTGGTAAAGTTACATCACGCACTAAAACTTCATTTAATTGTACGTTTTGCTTATTTAAAATCTTTTTAGTTTCATCAAAAATTTCATCTTGAATAGCGTCACGCTTACTAGAATACAATTGCTCTGGCGTATAACGACCTACAACACTTCGGGCTGCACTTCTTATAGCTGGTTTAATGACGCGGTCCAAATAGTTTTCTCCAATAGATTTGTGTAATTTTCCTAATTGTGAATATACTGGCTCATACCAAGCAGATGCATCAATTTGAATTTCTAGTCCGTTAGAAGATAATACTTTCATTTTTTCAAATAATTCTTGCTGTCTTACTTCATATACAAAAACATCGTTCCATGGAGCTATTACATGAAATCCTTCGCCTAATGCAGGTTCATCTACAACTACACCACCATCAAAGGTTTTGTATAATACGCCTGCTTGTCCAGATTTTATGGTAATAGCCGATTTAAATAATATAATTAAAATAATTATGATCCCAATAATTACTGGTATGCCTGCTTTTGGTAGTTTTTCCATTTTCTATTTATAGTTTTAAATTAATCCTTTATATTTTCTAATAAACCATTCTACTGCTATTAATAAAATAATTATAAATAGTAAATAGTACCAGTTTATAAGTTCTTCGGTTGTGGTTTGACTTTTTTGTATAGGTAAATAACGCTTATCATTAAGTAAAACACTAATGTTTTCTTCAATACTACTTGCTGTTACGACCTTAGTATTTTTTTCTTGTGCTATTATATTTAGTTTAGTAAAATTAGCACTAGAAAATTGAGTTTCAATATTATAATCTAAGATTTTGAAAGCACCAGACCTACTTAAATTTTCTTGAGGTACATTGACTGTGAATGTATAATCTCCCGCAGATAACTGACTTAGATTAACACTGTAATAATTATTATTTAATACCAAAGGTAAGGTTTTAGTTTCGTTTGTTTCGGTATTTTTCAAAGTAATTAAGACTTCTTGATTAGCTGTAAATTCGTAATTTTTATTAAAGACCTGAGCTTTTAGTATTTGAGCTTCTGTTCCATCGTAAAACGAAAGATAGTCTAAACTTAATCGCTCTTTACGTTGTTTTGAAGCTATGTATTGAATTGTTTTTCCAATGAACTCATCAAAAGCCATAAAATTTTGCTGGTTCAAAAAACTTTGAGCTCTCCACTTCCATATATTTTCACCAAATAAAAACGCATGTCTTTGAGAACCATCTTCTAAAGTTGCAAATAGAGATTCTTTTGTTTTAATACCATTAACCGTTTTATAAAGTAAGGTTTGATAAGCGTTATTGAATTTAGTAGTTCCAAAAGTGGATTGTAATGGAGGATAATCTTCAAAATCTAAATCTGGAATTATAAATGCATTAAACCCTGTGTTTAGCTCTGGTTGATAATCTTCAGTTTGCATAGTTGGTTCGAAATTGAAATATGCATTTTGTTTGTTTAAAAATCCCCAATCTGTTTTTGTGCCTGTAATGGTCCATGTATGTACTGCATTTGCGATTAAATCTGAATATAAATCCTTAAACAAACTATTTGGTTGATATAGTATAACTAATTGAAAATCATTAATCTGATTTTTTAATTCTTTTGGTTCTAATATTTTAGCCTGTCTTTGTTTATTAGTTTCAATACTTTTTTTAAGTACACCTAAATCTGGATGCATCAAGGTACTAACAATAGCGACTTTAGTGGACTCGTCCACGACTTCTATTGCAAAGTTTTTAGTATTGTTTACCGTATTTTTTTCGTTATCTAAAGTTGAAATGGATGCCACATAAGTTTGTACACCAACACGACTGGTTGGTAACTCAATATTCAACACTTGGCTGTTATTTTCTTTTGAAAAATCAATAGTTTTTGAAAAGACTATACTACCATTATTTGAAATACTTAGTGTTTGTTGTACTGAAGCTTCACCTTGATACATTAAAATAAGTTCTACAGGAAACTTATTCTTTAAATAAGCGTATTTGTTAACGTTTAAGGTTTTTATACTTAAATCGTCATAAACAGTAGTATCTCCTACAATTATTGGATATATAGAATTGTTATAGGCTTTAGCACTAAATTCGTAATCGTTTCCTATCGTTTGGTTTCCATCGGTTATTAATACGGTTGGCGCTACTGTGCTTTTATAAATACGGTTTAATTCCTCTAAAGCTTTGCTAATATTGGTTTGTTTGCTTTTAAAGTTTAACGTATCTGATGTAGTTAATTGATCACTAAATTGATAGTTTATAATATTAAATTTCTTCTTTAAACGAGAATTATTGTTGTAAGCCTCTACAAGGCTTACAATAGTTTCTTTTTGTTTTAAAAAGTCTAGAGAGTTAGAATTATCTGCAACTACTAATAAGTTTGGTTTTTCATTATAAACCGTAGTGTTTTTAATTTTAGGATTTATAAGTAATATTAAAATTAAAAAAATAGTACAAAACCTAAGTATAGCAAAAAGCGCATTATGTTTAAATGCGCTTTTAGATTTATAATGATATAGAAATAATGAAGCTAAAAGTGCCACAATTACTGCTATAATTAGATATATATAAGTTTGGATTGTCATTTAAAATGAACCTGTTTCTATAGCTTTGTTTAAGTTTTTTAAATCTTTATTATTTATCATCCAAGAAGCTCCCTGATAATTTTGAAAAACCATATTACCTTTATTATCAAATATATTTACCACTTTAAAATGCCTTGATGGATTCATAACTAAATAATAAGCTAATTCATTATTTTTTGTTTTTTCATATAATAACTCAGAAATTTCATCTTCTTGTTTTAAAACAAAAGAATAGTCATATTTTTTTAAAGTTTTATTTTTATGATGAGATTCAATTTGCTCTAAAGTATAACCATTACCAATGTATTCTTTAATGGTATACCCCATTATACTTAAATAACTAATTAATAAATCATTATTTTTCAAATCTGATATTTCACTGGTTGAAAAATCTCCCCAAGAAATAAAAGATTCATTGTTTTTAATTTTATTATTAATAAATCTGAAATAATTTTCAATTTGAAATTTTCCAGTATGTAACTTTAATTGATTTTCTTTTTTAACACTTGTTTGAACCATACCTACTGAAGTTCTTGAACCAATACTTATAAAAATATCTGCAAAGATAAAAGTATCTAATAATGTTTCCTTTTTCTTAACTTTATATTCTTTTAAAATACTAAACTCAATTCTTGTATTTTCATAAGATTTATCTGCATTAAAAGCCATATTTGAAGACCTATATTCACTAGTTGTAAAGTATACTATTGCATCTCCAATTTTAACTTTAGAAATTATTTCGCTTTCAGATATAACCTCATACTCACTAACATCCCATGAGTTTTTAACCATAGTTTTAAATTGTTCTAAATTAAAACTCGATTGATATACATCTTCATTATATACAAAAAAGATTTTTGCATTTTTAATTTTATCAAAATCTTCCTGTTTTAACTCATCTGGTTTGTTGGTGTAAATTGATTTACTGTGCTTTATTTCTCCAACATATACTTGTGCATTAAGAGTTGTAAATCCAATTATTACAATTAAAATTGATAATAAATTTTTAATCATTTTATATTTTTTATTTTAAAATTTATAACCTTGGAAAAGTAAATTTAAATAGCAGATCTGCAAGCAGTTACTAAAATTAATACTACTAGAACAATAATTATTTTTTTCATTATTTATTTATGAAGTTTATACTTTAAATTAAGTTAACATTCCGCCATCTACATTAAGCGTTTGTCCTGTAACGTAAGCAGACATATCGCTTGCTAAGAATACACAAACATTAGCTACATCTTCTGGAGAACCACCACGTTTTAAAGGAATAGAATCTCTCCAACCTTGAACGGTTTTTTCGTCTAACTTAGCTGTCATTTCGGTTTCTATAAAACCTGGAGCAATCACATTACTTCTAATGTTTCTTGAGCCTAACTCTAAAGCCACAGATTTAGAAAAGCCAATAATACCAGCTTTACTTGCCGCATAGTTAGTTTGCCCTGCATTACCTTTAACACCAACTACAGAACTCATGTTAATAATTGAGCCTTTACGTTGCTTAAGCATGGTACGTTGTACAGCTTTAGTCATGTTAAATACCGATTTTAAATTAACTTCTATAACCGTATCAAAATCTTCTTCTGAAATACGCATTAATAAATTATCCTTTGTAATTCCAGCATTATTAATTAATACATCAATACTACCAAATTCTGCTACAACTGCATCTGCTAGTTCCTGAGATTCTGTAAAGCTTGCTGCGTTACTTTTATAGCCTTTAGCTTTTACGCCTAAAGCGGTTAATTCTTTTTCTAACTCGTTTGCCGCTTCCACAGAAGAGCTGTAAGTAAATGCTACGTTAGCACCGTTTTTTGCAAAAACTTCTGCAATTCCTTTACCTATACCTCTACTTGCTCCTGTTATTATAGCTGTTTTACCTTCTAAAAGCTTCATATATAAATGGTTTAGTTTTATTTATTAATAAGTTCAAATATACTAATAAAGCCGACTTTTAAAAACTAAAAATCCCTTCAATTTTTAGTATTGAAGGGATTTATTTTTTAAGCAAAATGCTTTACAGTTAACTAACTTTAGGTTTACAACTTAACTTCTTTAGGTTTTTCATAATTAAACAGATAATCGATATCCATTTCCTGAACTTTACCTAAACGCTTTAATTCTTTAAAGTCGATGTCTTTCTTGTTACCAATAACCATAACATTATAGTTTTCGCCTTTAATGTTTTTGTTAAAGAATTCACGAAGGTCTTTTAACTCCATATTCTTAATAGCTTCGTACATTTCTTTACGGTTATCGTTTTCTATACCACGTTTCTTTAAGCTCTCATAATTCCAGAAAATACTAGATTTTGTAATACGTTGAGAAGCTAATTCTTTTAAAACAGATTCTTTAGCCGATTGAAATTGTTCTTCAGATTCTGGCATGTCATTCATTAACGTCATCATGGCGTCTACAGCCTGTGGCATTTTATTAGCCTGAGTTCCCATATACGCCATAACATAATTAGAATCTTCTTTATCTGATGCATCTGCATAGTAAGCATAGGCTGAATACGCTAAAGCTTTAGATTCTCTAATTTCTTGGAATACAATAGAAGATAATCCGCTACCGAAATACGTATTAAACAACGTTGAAGCAGCCATGTTTTCTGGTTTAAAAGGTTCTCCTTTTGCTAAAAACATCATTTCTGCTTGTACCATATCGAAATCTACAAAATAAACATTTCCTCCAGTTTCTTGTTCATCGTAAACCACAGCTTCAGGATAGTCTTTTAATTGTACTGAAACTTTATGATGGTTGTTTAAAGCAGAAACAGCATCTTCAACATCTTTTCCGTAATAAAAAATGCGGTGTTTATAATTTTTTAAATCTGTAGCAATAGCAACTAATTCTTCAGGATTAATAGCTTTTAACTCGCTAATTGTCATTATATTTCTCAATCGAGAATTCTCTCCATACTTAGCATAGTTTGTAAGACCGTTTCTTAAAATAGCACCTTTATTCGTTTTGGTATCTTGTCTTGATTTAGCTATGGATTCTACTAACTTATCGTAAGCTTCAGGATTAGACTTTGCATTAGTAAGTAAGTCTTCCAATAATTCTAAACCTTTTGGCAAATTTTCCTTAAGACCAGACAGCGTGATATAACTTTTTTCTGCTCCTGCATTTACTCTGTAATCTATACCTAATTTATAAAACTCTTTCTTTAATTCTTCAGCCGTGTATTTGTCGGTTCCTAAATATTCAAGATAGTTTACTGCTAAACCTAATTTTTGATCGCTATCATAGCCCATATCGAAAATAAGATTTAAATCGAATAAATCATTCGTTTCATTTTCTACATAAGATACATTAATACCACTATCGGTTTTAGTCTCTTTAATTGCGGTTTTATAATCTATATATTTAGGCTCTAAAGGCTGAGACTCCATTTTATTAAATTTCTGAATAAAATCTGAAGACTTACCTCTATTTAAATTAATTTGAGTAATACCTGGATTTTGAACTTTAGCAATAGATTTGTCTTCTCCTTGACGCTTATAAGTTACCACATAATTGTCTTTGTAAAACGAATTAGCAAAATCGACTAATTCCTTTTTAGAAATCATTTTTAAATCGTCTAAAAACGAAACTTTATCTTTCCATTCTTCATGATGAATAAAAGCATCATAATAGGCTGTTGCTACAGCTGTAGCGTTTTCGTATCGACGCATTTGCGATTTTTTTAAATCGTTTACAACAGCCTCAATCATCCACTCTTCAAAATTACCAGCTTTTAACTCATTAATTTGAGTTAAGATTAGAGACTTAACTTCATCTAAAGTTTGTCCGTCTTTTGGTCTACCAGAAAAATTATGATAGCCATAATCATTTAAAAATTGAGTAGAACAACCAGCATATTGAACTAATTGTTTCTGATTTAGATTTAAATCGATAATTCCAGCGTTTCCATTAGCTAAAATCATATCACATAAGGTCACTAACTTTTCTTCCTTAGTGTTAACTCCTTTAGATCTGAACGCAATAGAAACACTTTCTGCAGTTGGACCAAACACTTCTTTTACAACAGGAGCTGTAAGTGGTGTTTCTTTTGGTAATTCTGGATGAACTACTTCTTTTTTCTCAAATTTTCCAAAGTTATCATTTACCTTTTTTATAGTAGCATCAAAATCTAAATCTCCCACTAAAACTACTGCCATGTTATTAGGCACATAATATTTATCGAAATAATTATTAATATCTACCATTGAAGGATTTTTTAAATGCTCTGCCGTACCAATAGTGGTTTGTTGTCCGTAAGGATGGTTTGGAAATAAACCTTCTAACATAGCTGCATATTGCTTACGTCCGTCATTATCCTGTCCTCTGTTAAACTCTTCAAACACCGCTTCTAATTCGGTATGAAATAAGCGTAATACTAATTGGCTAAAACGTTCTGTCTCCACAGTAAGCCATTTATCTAGTTCGTTTGCTGGAATTTTATTTTTATAGACCGTTTCTTCAAACCAAGTATGAGCATTGGTACCTGTTGCTCCAAGAGATGTTAACATCTTATCATACTCATTAGCAATAGAATAATTAGATGCAATTAAAGAAACAGAATCTATTTTCTTATATAGAATACTTTTTTTATCTGGATTGGTTTCTGCACGATGTAACTCGTATAGATTTGAAATCTGATCTAAATATTTTTTCTCTTCTTCCCAATTTTCTGTACCTATTTCATCTGTTCCTTTAAATACCATGTGTTCTAAATAGTGCGCTAAACCTGTAGATTCTTTAGGATCGTAATTAGATCCAGCACGAACGGCAATGTAAGTTTGAATGGTTGGTTCTTCCTCATTTTTGCTCAGATAGACTTTAAGTCCGTTATCTAAAGTGTACAAACGTAACCCGGTAGGATCGTTTTTAACTGTTTCGTAACTAAACCCATTAGCATCTTTTTGGGTTTGTACAACTGCCATAGCTGTATCCTTGGATTTATTGTTATCTTTTTTACAGCTAAAAGAAACGACTAGTAATGCCAAAACAGGCAAGAGTTTAAAATACTTCATAAGTTTAATTTTGGTTTATAAAAAAAGTTCGTTAGACTATAATAGCCTAACGAACTTTAAATTAATTTATTTTTATACTAAATATATTATCCTAAAACTTCAGCTACTTTTTTACCAATTTCTGCTGGAGAATCCACAACGTGGATTCCACAAGCTTTCATAATAGCTTTTTTAGCCTGAGCTGTATCATCCGATCCACCTACAATAGCACCTGCGTGACCCATTGTACGACCAGCTGGAGCAGTTTCGCCTGCTATAAAACCAACTACTGGTTTTTTTGATCCACTAGCTTTGTACCAGTTAGCTGCATCTGCTTCTAATTGACCACCTATTTCACCAATCATTACAACACATTCGGTTTCTGGGTCGTTTATTAATAACTCTACCGCTTCTTTGGTAGTTGTACCAATAATTGGATCTCCACCAATACCAATAGCAGTAGTAATACCTAAACCTTGTTTTACAACTTGGTCTGCAGCTTCGTAAGTTAAAGTTCCAGATTTAGATACAATTCCAACATTTCCTTTTTTGAAAACGAAACCTGGCATGATACCAACTTTAGCTTCACCTGGAGTTATAACACCTGGGCAGTTAGGACCAATTAAGCGACAGTTTTTTCCTTTTATATAATCTGCAGCTTTAATCATGTCTGCTACAGGAATACCTTCAGTAATGGTAATAATCACTTTTATCCCAGCGTCTGCAGCTTCCATAATAGCATCTGCAGCAAATGCTGGCGGAACAAAAATAATAGTTGTATCTGCTCCTGCTTTTTGTACAGCTTCTTCTACTGTATTAAATACCGGACGATCTAAGTGTGTTTGACCACCTTTACCTGGAGTAACACCTCCAACAACATTAGTTCCGTACTCTATCATTTGACTAGCGTGAAAAGAACCTTCACTACCAGTAAAACCTTGAACTATAATTTTTGAATCTTTATTAACTAATACGCTCATGTTTAATTTTTTGATTTTTTAACCTTCACAAAAGTAAGTTTTATGAAGGTATTTAAAAAAGTATTTTTGGTTTAATTTTAATTTAATTATAGTCGTTTTATTAATGGTCTGCCAATTGACTAATTTGATTAATTTTGTAAACTTTAGAGTCCTTAACTTCTACTATAGAAATGAAATTAGCCAAAGCGTCTTCCTTTTCTGGACGTTCTATTGCTGTAACATATACGGTAAACCTTACGGTAACAAAGTTGCTTTCTTCGTGTAATTGATGAATTTGAGCTTGATACGAATGGAAATTTCTTTTTAACTCGCTGAATAGATTTTTGACATCCTCTAAGTTGTAATGTAAAGTACCTTTAGAACTGTTCCATGTCATTTCAAAATCATCATGAAAATAAGACATTACATTTGCATCCTTAACAAAGTCTAAAGTATAAAATTTGGATATAATTTCTTTTGCAGACATTTACTTAATTTTAAATTGTTCTAAAAGAGCAGGCAACCTTCTTAATAAAGCTAACTCCTTAAGTTTAACTCTCGATTCTTCAATTGGTGTTCCAAAATAAGTTTTGTAACCTTCTACTGATTTGGTAACGCCTGTTTGACCTAATATAACTGCCTTTTTACCTATTTTAATCCCGCTATTAGTACCAACTTGACCCCAGATAGTTACTTCATCTTCAATAACACAACAACCTGCAATGCCAGTTTGAGATGCTATTAAACACTTCTTACCAATAATAGTATCGTGTCCAACTTGAATTTGATTATCCAATTTTGTGCCTTCACCTATTGTTGTATCTCCGGTAACCCCTTTGTCTATAGTACAAGCTGCACCTATATGAACGTTGTTTTCTATGATTACACGACCACCTGATAGTAATTGATCAAATCCTTCAGGTCTAGTCTTGTAATAAAAAGCATTTCCTCCAATTACTGTTCCTGCATTTATTACTACATCGTCACCTATAACACAATCATCATAAATGCTAACGTTAGCATGGATAATACAGTTTTTACCAATTGAAACGTTGTGACCAATAAAACAATTAGGTTGAATAACTGTGTCCTTTCCAATTATTGCCGAATCTGAGATAGAGAAATTTGATGCTTGAAATGGTTTGAAATATGAAGTTAATTTATTAAAATCTCTAAAGGGATCATTACTGATAAGTAAGGCCTTACCATCTGGACAGGTCACTTCCTTATTTATTAAAACTATAGTTGCAGCACTATTTAGTGCTTTATCATAGTATTTTGGATGATCAACAAAAACAATATCTCCTGCTTCTACAACATGAATTTCATTCATCCCATCTACAGGAAAATTATCATCACCAACATAACTACAATTAATTATTGCAGCTATATCTTTTAAACTATATGTTTTAGGGAACTTCATAATTTTTAAAGTGCTACTAAGTGCTTCAGATTTAAGATAAACTTAAATTCTGTTTCACTTAAAAGCTTTAAATTATTCTTTAACGCGTTCTTTGTAAGTTCCTTTTTCCGTTTCAACCTTTATTTTATCACCTTCATTTATAAATAATGGTACGTTTACTTCAGCACCAGTTTCAACAGTTGCCGGTTTTGTGGCATTGGTTGCTGTATTCCCTTTTACTCCTGGTTCTGTAGCCGTAACTTCTAAAATAACAGTTGCAGGCATGTCTACAGATAATGGCATATTGTCTTCAGTATTTATCTGAATAGTAACCACTTCTCCTTCTTTCATTAAATCTGGACGATCTAAAGCAGACTCTAAAAGTCTTATTTGTGTATAGTCTTCCTGATTCATAAAATGATAAAATTCCCCATCATGATATAAAAACTGAAACTTATGTGTTTCAACACGAACTTCATCAATTTTATGACCTGCCGAAAAAGTATTATCAAGTACTTTACCATTGGTAACACTTTTCATTTTTGTTCTAACAAATGCTGGTCCTTTACCAGGTTTTACGTGAAGAAATTCTACTATTTTATAGATATCGTTATTATATCTTATACATAATCCGTTTCTAATATCTGAAGTTGTTGCCATTATTATGGTATATAAATTAAATTAATGTTTAGTTTGATTTGAAATAACCTTTCATAATTCCTCTATGAGAATTCTTTATAAACTGAAGAATTTCATCACGCTCTGGAGTTGCTTCCATTTCAGCTTCAATAATTTGAGAGGCTTGAGAGTTATTATAGTGTTTTTGATAAAGGATACGGTAAATATCCTGAATTTCTCTAATTTTTTCTGTGGTAAATCCACGACGTCTTAAACCTACAGAATTTATCCCTACATAAGAAATAGGCTCTCGACCGGCCTTAACATAAGGAGGTACATCTTTACGTACTAAAGTACCACCGGTTACAAACGCATGGTTTCCAACTGAACAAAATTGATGTACAGCGGTCATCCCAGCTAATACAACATTATCTCCAACATTAATATGTCCGGCTAGTGTACTGTTATTTGAAAAAATACAATTATCGCCAACAATACAGTCATGAGCAATATGACAATAAGCCATAATAAGACAATTGTTACCAATTACAGTCTTCATTCTGTCTGAAGTACCACGGTTAATAGTAACGCACTCACGTATGGTAACATTATCGCCAATAATGGTTAATGTATCTTCATCATTGTATTTTAAATCTTGTGGCACTCCTGATATTACTGCACCTGGAAAAATATTACAATTTTTCCCAATTCTTGCACCTTCCATAATAGTGACATTACTTCCAATCCAAGTACCTTCTCCAATTACAACATTGTTGCTTATGGTTACAAAAGGTTCGATAACCACATTTTTGGCTATTTTTGCGCCTGGATGTATATATGCTAAGGGTTGATTCATTTATTACTTTTTTAAGTACTTCTTTTAACGAAGATAAGGTTTTATTTCACTTTAGAAATTTGAGCCATTAATTCTGCTTCTGCACAAAGTTTTCCATTGGCATAAGCGTAACCTTGCATATGACAAATACCTCTTCTGATAGGCGTAATTAAATCACATTTAAATATTAAAGTATCTCCAGGAACTACTTTTTGTTTAAATTTCACCTTATCTATTTTCATGAAAAATGTCAAGTAATTTTCTGGGTCTGGTACTGTATTTAAGACTAAAATACCTCCAGTTTGCGCCATAGCTTCAACGATTAAAACACCTGGCATTACTGGAGAACCTGGGAAATGACCTTTAAAAAACTCCTCATTCATGGTTACGTTTTTTAGACCAATTACTCCAGATTCTGTTAACTCAAATATTTTATCAATTAATAAAAATGGTTGTCTGTGCGGTAACATTTCCATAATCTGATTCACATCCATAAGAGGTGGCTGATTAATGTCTATGTTAGGAACAAAATTACGTCTATCGTTTTTTATTAATTTAGATAATTTTTTTGCAAATTGTGTGTTAACAAAATGTCCTGGTTTATTTGCAATAACTTTACCTCTTAAACGAATACCCGTTAAAGCTAAATCTCCAATAACATCCAGTAGTTTATGTCTAGCAGCTTCGTTAGGGTGATGTAAAGTTAAATTATCTAAAATTCCATTAGACTTTACTGCGATATTATCTTTACCAAAAGCTTTTTTAAGCTTAGACATAGTACTTTCAGACAATTCTTTATCCACATATACTATGGCGTTATTTAAATCGCCTCCTTTTATTAAACCATGTTCTAGCAATGCCTCTAATTCATGTAAAAAACTAAATGTTCTAGAATCAGAAATTTCAGTTTTAAAATCGGACATTGTGTTTAGTGTCGCGTTTTGAGTCCCAAGTACTTTAGTCCCAAAATCTACCATAGTGGTTACCTGGTATTCCTTAGCTGGCATTATTAAAATTTCACTACCAGTTTCATCATCAACATAAGATATAACATCTGTTATAACATACTCTTCTCTACAATCGTCTTGTATTTCAATTTCTGCCTTTTCTAAAGCTTCAATAAAATATTTTGAAGAACCATCAAGAATTGGTGGCTCTGCTGCATTTAATTCAATAGTGATATTATCGATATCCAAACCAACACAAGCTGCTAAAACATGCTCGCAAGTCTGAATAATAACACCATTTTTTTCTAAACAAGTTCCTCGCTGAGTATTTGTAACATAATTGGCATCTGCAGCAATTTCTGGGTGACCTTCTAAATCGATTCTTTTAAAAGTATATCCTGAATTTGCTGGAGCAGGTTTGAAAGTTAGGGTAACATCCTGACCTGTATGTAATCCAACACCATTAAGCGATACTTCTTGCTTAATAGTTTGTTGTTTCTGTTCGGTTTTAACTATTCCCATTTATTTTTTTATCTAATTGATTGATTGTTTTTACTAATTTAGGTAAGTTTTTAAAGTATACGTAAGATTTATTAAAGTCTCCATAATTTAAAGCGGGAGAACCTTGAATAACTTCATTATCTTTTATATTACGACCAATGCCAGATTGTGCTTGTATTTTTACATTATTTCCAATTTTTAAATGACCAGCAATACCAACCTGACCTCCAATTTGGCAATTTTCTCCTACTTTAGTCGATCCTGCAATTCCTGTTTGAGCAGCAATAACAGTATTTCTACCTATTTCTACATTATGAGCAATTTGGATATGATTATCCAATTTTACGCCTTTTCTAATAACAGTAGACCCTAAAGTTGCTCTATCGATTGTTGAATTAGCACCAACATCAACATGATCTTCTAATATCACATTACCAATTTGTGGCACCTTTTCATATTCTCCATTTTCATTTGGTGCAAAACCGAAACCATCTGCTCCAATAATAACACCAGAATTAACAACACAGTGTTCTCCAATAATACAATCAAAATATATTTTTGAACCTGGATGAATAACAGTATGGTCAGAAATTACAACATTATCACCTATATAACAATTAGGAAATATTTTAACATCATTACCTATTTTAACATCATTTCCTATATAGGTAAATGCTCCAATATAGATATTTTCGCCATAAGTTGCAGAGTCTGATATAAAATGAGGTGTTTCAATTCCTGTTTTATTTTGTCTTATTTGATTATAATAATTTAAAAGTGTTGAAAATGCTTTGTAGGCATCGTCAACTTTTATTAAAGTGGCACTTATATGTTGATCTGGCACAAAGCTTTTATTAACTATAATTATAGAAGCTTTTGAGGTATAAATAAAAGGAGTGTATTTCGGATTTGCCAAAAATGTCAACGATTCCGGACTACCTTCTTCAATTTTAGATAATTTAGAAACCTCAGTTTCAGGATTACCTGCTACTTCACCATTTAATATACCGGCGATTTGTTCTGCTGTAAATTTCATTAATCACAAAAATATAAAAAAAAGTTACAATTGCTCTTTAGGATAACAGATATAATATTTTGTTACCGGTTTTGAGAGTGCTTTTAAATTCAATTGGTCTGAAGCCTTAACAATATCTTCGGTTTTACCAGTTTTATACAAAATTGAAATATTTTGTTTTTTTTCGTGATACGCTTGGTTACTCACCTGACCTGTAAACACAAAAAAAGCCGCTTCTTCTTTAGAAACATTATGTTTTTTTATTAATTTATTTAAATGTTTTTCAAATAATTCCTTTTTAATAGGTTTCTTTTTCAGTTTGATTTTAAGTAAGTTTCTATTTATAATCATTTGACACAAATTACTCAAGACAAAATCTGAATGATGCTGCCATTCTTTTAATGCCGAAATAATATCATAGTCATCCAACTGAGCAAAATAGGACAATGCAGTATCATTAAAATTATCTAAACTAATTTCATTATTTAGAAAATAACTTAGTGGCTTACTAGCATTTAACTGCTCTCCTACTTTACTAAGCTGTTTTGCTCTTTTTAAAACCCTTATAATTAACTGTTCTGCAACCAGACTAGTTTTATGTAAATAAACCTGCCAGTACATTAAACGACGAGCCAATAAGAATTTTTCTAAACTGTAAATGCCTTTATACTCTATAACCAGATTGTCGTTTTTAACATTCATCATCGTTATAAGTCTTTCACTATTAATATTTCCTTCAGAAACACCTGTATAAAAACTATCACGCTTTAAATAATCGGCTCTATCCATATCAAATTGACTAGAAATAAGCTCGCATAAAAACTTTCGAGGATATTCCTGCTTAAAAATAGAGATGGCTAAAGTTAAAGTTTGGTTAAATTCATTATTTAAATGCTCCATAAATAAGAGCGAAATTTGCTCATGAGAAATACCATTTACAATACTATGTTCCATTGCGTGACTAAATGGTCCATGTCCTATATCATGTAATAATATGGCTATATATAATGCATTTTCTTCATCTTCGCTAATGCTAACTCCTTTAAAACGAAGTACATTCACGGCTTTTTGCATTAAATGCATACAACCTATGGCATGATGAAATCTGGTATGATGTGCTCCAGGATACACCAAATAAGATAAACCCATTTGAGAAATTCTGCGGAGTCTTTGAAAATATTTATGTGCAATTAAATCGAATATGGTCGAATTTGGTATAGTAATAAAACCGTAAATTGGGTCGTTAAATATTTTAAGTTTGTTACTTGTTTGCAAACGTCTAGAATTAATTAAAAATTTAAACAAATATAATGAACAATATACATATTCTTTGGGTTGATGATGAAATCGATTTACTTAAGCCACATATTTTATTTTTAGAGAAAAAAAATTATAAAGTAACCACATGTACAAGTGGCTCTGAAGCTATAGAATTAGTTGATGAAGATAATTTTGATATTGTTTTTTTAGATGAAAATATGCCTGGTTTAACAGGTTTAGAAACCCTAAATGAGATTAAAGAAAAGCATAGCGATGTCCCTGTGGTGATGATTACCAAAAGTGAAGAAGAATATATTATGGAAGAAGCTATTGGTAACAAAATAGCCGATTACTTAATTAAACCTGTAAATCCAAATCAGATTTTACTAAGTCTAAAGAAAAATCTGGACCATTCTCGACTGGTTTCTGAACGAACCACCATTAATTATCAGCAAGAGTTTAGAAAAATTGCAATGGACTTGTCTATGGTAAATTCCTATGATGAATGGATTGCATTATACCAAAAACTTATTTACTGGGAATTACAATTGGAAGATATTGAAGATGCCAGTATGGTTGAAATTCTTGAGTCTCAAAAAGTAGAAGCCAATATCCAATTTGGTAAATTTATAGATAAAAATTATCCAGACTGGTTTACACCAAACACAGATGCTCCGTTGTTATCTCATGTTTTATTTAAAGAAAAAGTTGCACCTTTATTAAGTAAAGAACAACCAACATTAATGGTCGTTATAGACAATTTACGTTACGACCAATGGAAAGCTTTTGAGCCTATTGTAGCTAATCATTACAAAAAAACAGAAGAACAGCCATTTTTTAGTATTCTCCCAACAGCAACACAATATGCCAGAAACGCGATATTTTCTGGACTTATGCCAAGCGATATGGAGAAACTTCATCCAGAATTCTGGAAAAATGATACCGATGAAGGTGGAAAAAACTTACATGAAGAAGATTTCTTACGCGCACAATTAAAGCGATTAGGTTTGAGTAATTTAACCACAGAATATTATAAAATCACTAACCTTAAGTCTGGTAAAAAATTAGCTGAAAATTTTAATGGTTTAAAAAACAACGACTTAACTGTTGTGGTTTATAATTTCGTAGATATGCTTTCGCATTCTAAAACCGATATGGATGTGGTTAAAGAATTGGCTTCTAACGATAAAGCGTATCGTTCTTTAACACAAAGCTGGTTTAAAAACTCTCCATTGTTAGAAATGATACAGCAAGCGCAACAAATGGGGTTTAAATTAATTTTAACTACAGATCATGGGACTATAAATGTTAAAAATCCTAGTAAAGTTATTGGCGACCGTGATACCAGTTTAAATTTAAGATATAAAACCGGACGTAGTTTAAGTTATGAAGATAAAGATGTCTTAGTGGCAAAAGATCCAAAAACCATACATTTACCTTCTATAAACATGAGTAGTTCGTTTATATTTGCGAAAAGTGATTTGTTTTTTGCTTATCCAAATAATTACAATCACTATGTAAGTTATTTTAGAAACACCTATCAACATGGTGGAGTTTCATTAGAAGAAATGATTATTCCTTTTGTTGTTTTAGAACCAAAATAAAGTGGAAATAGTATATAACCTGAAACAAATTGATAAAGCAGTAAATTTTGTTTTAGAACAGGCAAAGTTTAAAACGCTCATTTTTAAAGCAGAAATGGGTACCGGTAAAACTACTTTAATCAAACAACTAGTTAAAGCTTTAGGTTGTGAAGATGAAGTAAGTAGTCCTACATTTTCAATTGTTAATGAATATGAAGGTCTTACCTCTACAATATATCATTTTGATTTATATCGAATAGAAGAAGAAACCGAACTTTATGATTTTGGTATTGAAACCTATTTAGATTCTGATGCCTATATATTTGTAGAATGGCCCGAATTACTAGAGCCTTTGTTAGATAACTACACTGAAGTTTCAATTTACACCAATGAAAATCAAGATAGAGTTTTACAATTGAAAAATTCTAATTAAATTATACCATAAAATCTTTAGATAAATAAAACCACCACTATGTCTCAACCAAAAACCCCTTTCTCTAAAGCGCAACTTATGCCGCAAGAGGAAACCTTAGAAATTTCAAGGAAGAAAAGTGATTTGTTTATTGGAATTCCTAAAGAAAACTCTTTTCAGGAAAAACGGGTATGTTTAACGCCAGATGCAGTTTCTGCTCTGGTTAATAATGGACATAGGGTTTTAATAGAATCTGGTGCGGGACTTGGTGCTAAATTTAGCGATCGTAACTACAGTGAAGCAGGTGCGGAAATTACTAACGATACCGCTAAAGTTTATGGTTGCCCAATGATTTTAAAAGTAGAGCCGCCAACTTTAGAAGAATTAGAGTTAATTAAACCTCAAACTATTTTAATTTCGGCTTTACAAATCAAAATGCAAAGCAAAGCGTATTTTGAAGTTATTACAAAAAAGAAAATAACAGCACTAGCGTTTGAGTACATTAAAGATCAGGAAGGTACTTATCCAGCGGTTAGAGCGTTAAGTGAAATTGCAGGAACAGCATCGGTTTTAATAGCTTCGGAATTACTAAGCAGTTCTAGTGAAGGTAACGGACTTTTATTTGGTAATATTAGTGGTGTTCCACCTTTAGAAGTTGTTATTATTGGCGCAGGAACTGTAGGAGAATTTGCCGCCAGAAGTGCTCTGGGTTTAGGCGCAAGTATTAAAGTATTTGATAGCTCTATAACTAAGCTACGTTGTATTCAGTCTAATTTAAGTCAAACCTTTTACACTTCTACTTTGCAACCTAAATATTTAAGCAAAGCCTTAAAACGCTGTGATGTGTTAATTGGTGCTGTACGTGGCAAAGACCGCTCTCCTATTCTAGTGACAGAAGATATGGTTGAAAGTATGAAAAACGGTTCGGTTATTATTGATGTAAGTATCGATATGGGTGGCTGTATAGAAACCAGTGAAATTACGAGTCATAAAAGACCATTTTTTACAAAGCATGGTGTGATACACTATTGTGTACCAAATATTCCAGCAAGATATTCCAGAACAGCATCTGCAGCAATAAGTAACATATTTACGCCTTATTTATTAAATATTGCAGATAATGGTGGAGTTGAACAAGCCATGAGATATGACCACGGTTTAAGACATGGTTTGTATGCCTATAAAGGTATTTTAACCAATGCGTCTGTTGGGGAATGGTTTGGTCTTAATTATAGTGATATAAACTTATTATTGTTTTAAATTTGCCCACTAAAACCAAATTATGGATTTATTAAAACGTTTTGGCTACTATTTTGGCGGATTTGCAATAGGTTTAGTATTGCTAGCCTTCTTTTTAAACGGAAAAAAAGCATCTTGCGATTACAGCCCAGATGCTCGTGTGATTAAAAATATAAGATTAAAACCTTTAACTTATTCGGAAAGTTCAACAGAAGAAACTAGACGATTACAATTAGATAGTGCTAAAATAGACCTACTTATAAAAAAAGCAGATATTAATTTTTCTAAAAGTGAAGCGAGAAAAAAACCTTGCGCTATTTATGTATTAGAATCTTCATTAGATAAAAATGACTACTTACTTACTATTGAAAATTGTAATGCTAAAGCAACCTTGTTAAAAGCAGAGTTAGAAGATTAAATCTTCTTAACTCGAACTGCATTTAAACCTTTAGCTCCTTTTTCAAGTTCAAAAGACACTTTGTCGTTCTCAACAATAGTATCAATTAATCCAGAAACGTGACAGAAGTATTTTTCGTTGTTCTCTGTATCAATAATAAACCCGAATCCTTTAGAAGAATCAAAGAAAGATACTTTTCCTTCTCTTACTGGATCTTCAGCTTCACCTTCTTCTTTTTTAGGAACTCCTAAAACTATATTGTCGGCTTCAACTTTTATTTTATCTTCTGGGTTTGGAGGCGTATCTACTAAGTTTCCATTGTAGTCTACATATGCAAATTGAATTCCTTGTGGGTTTTCAGCCGCTTCTGCCTTACGTGCATTTTTTTTCTTAATCTTGTCTTCGCGTTTTTTTAAACGCTTTTTTTCTTTTTCTAATTTGTTAAAGGTCTGTTGCGACTTTGCCATTATTTATTTTATATATGATTTAAGTTATTAATTTGAAAGCTTTTTGCTTTCTTGAAGTCGTGTAAAGATAATTAAAACTTTACAATATTTTATTTTTCACTCAATTTTAGTTGTCCATCTTCTTTTAAGAGAATAATAGTTGCTTTTACACCAGTAGCTAAATTCCATTGATTTGAAGAAATAACTACACCATTTTCGTCTAAAATTCTAAATTCTGCAGTATTTGGTCCAGAAGTTCCTTGATTTAATGCGTAAAAATCTATTTTATTAATACCATCTTCTAAAACTAGGTTTAAACCATTTACCTGACTAGTTAACGTAACTCTATTTACCGCTATTTCTTCATTTACATATACTCGAATCATATCTCCATCTGGATATTGATGATCTCGGTAGATGATATTAACTATTTTAGCAGTTGTTTTAAACTGACCAAGAAACTGGTTAACGGTACTTCCATTATTTTTACGTTCTCTATCTTCTTCAAATTTTAGAGCATTTTTTAATTTTCCTGTAAATTGTTCCGCAGGATTCTTATAATTCTCCTTATCAAACATAGTAAACTCTTTCACCTTTTTTTCTACCGATGGTTTGGTTATTGGTTCTAAAGTTTCATTTTCAGCCGCTTCATCAGGATTAATACTGTTTTTATCATCTGGTTTAAAATTGGCTTTATTATCTGCTTTTGGGTCTTCAGTGTCTTCCGCAGGGATAGCAAAAGAGTTATCTCTGCTATCAATTTGAGCGTTTGAAATTGTAAAAACACTAAAGCAAATAAGGAAAATAAGGTACTTCATGAATGATACTTATATTAAACATATTAGGTAAATCAAAAACCATACCTAATAAACAGATAAAGCGAAAGTTAAGAAACTTTCGCTTTAAAATTAAATAGTTATAAAAATATTAAGACTTAATAAGCCACGAGTTGAAGAAGTTCATCTTCAAAACGACCTTTAGCCAAATATTGCTCTTCCAATTGATTAATAAAAGGGATTGGTGTGTCTAAACTTGCCACACGCTTAACTGGTGCGTCCAAATGCTCAAAACATTCTTCCATAATTAATGCAGAAATATCACTTGCAATACCACCAAATAAAGAATCCTCTTGCAAAATTATTGCTTTACCTGTTTTTTTAACAGAAGCATAAATAGAGTCTGTATCTAAAGGTTGAAGTGAGCGTAAATCGATTAAATCTGCAGAAATTTCTGGGTGCTTTTCTAAAACTTCTATAGCCCAGTGCACTCCTGCTCCATAGGTAATAATGGAAATAGTTTCTCCGGTTTTTAAAGTAGCCGCTTCTCCAAATGGGATGGTAAAATAATTAGATGGAACGTCCTGACGAATACTTCTGTATAACGCTTTATGCTCAAAAAACAACACCGGATTTGGATCGTTAATTGCAGTTGCCAAAAGACCTTTAGCATCTTTAGGAAATGCAGGGTAAACCACTTTTAATCCTGGTGTTTTTGTAAACCAGGCTTCGTTGGTTTGGCTATGAAATGGACCAGCTGCAACTCCTGCTCCACATGGCATTCTTAAAACCACATCGGCATTCTGGTTCCAGCGGTAATGGGATTTTGCCAAATAATTAACAACAGGATTAAAACCAGACGTCACAAAATCGGCAAATTGAAGCTCTACCACACTTTTAATACCACAAATGGATAAACCCATTGCGGTTTCTATAATAGCCGACTCGCAAATTGGTGTGTTTCTTACGCGATCTTTACCAAATTGGTCTACAAAACCGTCTGTAATTTTAAAAACACCTCCATATTCTGCAACATCTTGTCCCATGATGACTAAATCATCATGTTTTTCCATGCTTTGTTTTAAACCTTCCGAAATGGCATCAATTAAACGTAATTCTTCTGTGTCACTTTCTGCATCAAATGCCTCATATTCAAAAGGTTTGTAGACATCATTTAATTCATTTTCAACAGATGGTGTAATTACTTCTTCAGCATATGCGATATCTAAATGCTCATTAATTTCAGCTTTAAATTCTTCTTTAATTAAATCGTCTATACCATCTGTTAATATTTTTTCAGCAATTAAATAGCGTTTAAAGTTTTCTATAGGATCTTTTTTCTCCCATTGGTCCATAAGGTCTTGCGGAACATATTTTGTACCACTCGCCTCTTCATGTCCACGCATTCTAAAGGTTTTAAATTCTATTAAAACAGGACGAGTGTTCTGTCTTAAATCTTTAGCAATAGCATCTAACTTGGTAAATACTTCAATAATATTATTCCCATCAATAATATGAGATTCCATACCATAACCCTTAGCACGATCGGCTAAATGCTCACAATTATACTGTTCATTAGTAGGTGTCGATAACCCATAACCATTGTTTTCAATACAGAAAATAACAGGCAAACTCCAAACCGATGCTACGTTTAAGGCTTCATGAATATCACCTTCACTGGTTCCACCTTCTCCTGTAAATACCGCGGTAACCTGGTTTAAATTTTTAAGTTTGCTAGCTAAAGCAATTCCATCGGCTACTCCAAATTGAGGACCTAAGTGCGAAATCATCCCAACGATATTAAACTCTTGAGTACCAAAGTGAAAACTACGGTCTCTACCTTTTGTAAATCCGTTTGCTTTACCCTGCCATTGTGAGAATAAGCGATGTAAAGGAATTTTTCGAGTAGTAAAAACACCTAAATTTCTATGCATTGGTAAAATATACTCATCGCTATGTAAAGCTAAGGTAACACCAACAGAAATTGCTTCCTGCCCAATGCCAGAAAACCATTTACTTACTTTTCCTTGTCGTAATAAAATAAGCATCTTTTCCTCTATTAATCGAGGCTTTAGCATGCTTTTGTAGAGATTTAATAGTACATCAGAAGTTAACTCTGTCTTATTGTACGTAATTGCATTATAATCCAAAAGAATGTGTTTTAATTTAACAAATCAAATATATAATATTAAATGGCATAATTCATTTAATTAGGGCGTCATCTTATTATAAATTTTCAATCGTTTTCGTTACATTTGTAGTATAGACTGTAATTTTAAGACATATGAATCATATCCCAAGTGTTAATTTAAAGGATTTTATATCTAACGACCCCGTAAAAAAGCAACAATTTGTTGATCAAATTGGTAAAGCCTATGAAGAAATTGGTTTTGTGGCGTTAAAAGGCCATTTTTTAGACGATCAATTAGTTGATAACCTTTATAATGAAATAAAGAATTTTTTCGAACTGCCTCTTGAAACCAAACATAAATACGAAATTGAAGGTATTGGTGGACAACGTGGCTATGTGTCTTTTGGTAAAGAAAGTGCCAAAGGTAAAAAGGAAGGCGATTTAAAAGAATTTTGGCATTTTGGACAATATGTGGATGATAATCCAGCTTTAGCTGAAGAATACCCAGATAATGTTGAAGTAAAAGAATTACCAGAATTTAATAAAGTTGGTAAGGAAGCTTACCAAATGTTGGAAAAAACTGCTAAATACGTGTTACGTGCTTTAGCTTTATATTTAGATTTAGAAGAAACGTATTTTGATAATTATATCCATAATGGTAATTCTATATTAAGACCAATTCATTATCCACCAATTACGCAGGAGCCAAAAGATGCGGTTCGTGCTGCAGCTCATGGAGATATTAACTTGATTACCCTACTTATGGGTGCCCAAGGTAAAGGTTTACAGGTTCAAAACCACAAAGGTGAATGGATTGATGCCATAGCAGAACCTGATGAATTAATGATTAATGTGGGCGATATGTTGTCACGTCACACCAACAACAAGTTAAAATCTACTATACATCGTGTGGTGAATCCGCCAAAAGAATCTTGGGGCACTTCGCGTTATTCTATCCCTTTCTTTATGCATCCTGTAAGTGAAATGAAACTGGATGTGTTAGATAATTGTATTAGTGAAACAAACCCAAAACAATTTGAAGATATTACTGCTGGTGAATTTTTAAATGAGCGTTTAAGAGAATTAGGGTTAATTAAGTAGTAATCAGTCCTCAGTAGGCAGTCTTCAGTAAGCAGTTGTTTGTTGGCTATAGAAGGTTTAGACTAATAATTATTATATTTTGTAATACCGAATATTAAGTACTGAGGACTGTAGACTGAGAACTGAATACTAAAAATAAAAGATGGATTTAAAAGATCAACTAAAAAACTTGTTTCCTGAACATGAAGAAACTCCTGAAATAAAGGAAGAAGCTTCAAACATTTGGTTACAAGACGATCCTTTACTTTGTAAGTACGAAAAGCGAAAAGGAAAACCTATCACTATTATAGATGGTTATACTGGCGCTACAAGCGATTTTAAAACATTAGCCAAAGAAATTAAGCAAACTTTAAGTGTTGGTGGTAGTTTTAAAGACGATAAAATTATCATTCAAGGCGATTACAGAGATAAAATTATGGAGATACTAAAAGATAAAGGTTTTAATGTTAAACGAGTTGGAGGCTAATTGACTTCTAATACCTTACATATTACTAACGGTTCTGTTTTAACTGAACGTTTAAAAGTGCTCCAGTTTTCTGGAGTTTTTTTAACTTGGCACGAAATGCTTTGTGAAGGTCCTACAGATTTACTTGTAGATACCGATGCGTTTATTGAAAAAAGAGAACAATTTCTTAGTTCCTATTACAATTTGGAGTATAAGCGAAATGAATTTAAGTCTGAAATAGATAAACTAAATCATTTAGACGATTATGATGAAATCGTACTTTGGTTTGAATATGATTTGTTTTGCCATATTAACCTTATTGCTATTATATATCAGCTATTAGCTAAAAATAATACTACTCCAGTGTCTTTAGTTTGTAGCGGAAGAGTTGAAAATGAAAAAGGATTAAAAGCTATAGGAGAATTAAAGTCGTTTCAATTAAAAAATCATTATAAAAATCGTGTTATTTTATATGATTCAGACTTAGAATTGGCCAAAACCTGTTGGGAAATTTATAATTCTAAAGATCATAACAAATTCAAGCCATTAATTGTTACATCTTCCAGTTTTGAATATTTAACTAATTGTTTAAAAGCACACTTACGTCGTTTTCCAGACTCCAGAAGTGGTTTGAGTACTTTGGAGTTTAATATTATTAAACTGGTAAAAAACAATAATATTAAAAGTTTACATCATTTATTAGGTTATGCATTGCATTATCAAGGATTTTATGGGTTTGGAGATATTCAGTTAAAACGAATTATAGATAAACTTAGTCCTTTTTTCACGATTACAGAAGAACAAGTTACTGTAAATCGTGAAGGAAACTTGGTTTTAAATCATCTTAAAAATGTACATGACCAATTAGAAAATGATTTAATTTTTGGTGCTGTAAATAAATACGACTACTACTTCAATAAAAAAGAAAATAAATTAATAAAAACCGTTTAAATGCCTTTAAAAGAATCCGAATTAATTATTAATCCAGACGGAAGTATTTACCATTTAAATTTAAAACCCTCTGAGGTTGCAAATTCGATTATAACTGTAGGAGATCCGGATCGTGTAGCATCTGTATCTCAATACTTTGATACTATTGAGGTTAAAAAACAGAAACGTGAATTTTGCACTCACACAGGAATCTATAAAGGAAAGCGTATTACCGTAATTTCTACCGGAATTGGTACAGATAATATAGATATTGTCTTTAATGAACTAGATGCCTTAGTAAATATCGACTTTAAAACAAGAGAAATTAAAACAGATATAACGGCTTTAGATATTATTAGAATTGGGACTTCTGGAGCTATTCAAGCAAATATTCCAATTAATTCTTTTTTAATTAGTGAATTAGCAGTCGGTTTTGACAGTTTACTTCATTTTTATGATAGTGAATCAATTCAACATCAAGAAATTTCTCAGGCTATAATTGAGCAGACGAATTGGTTCGAAAAAAAATCTGAGCCTTATGTTGTGAAAGGTTCAAAAGAACTGATAGACCAATTCTCATCTTCAAAAACAGTGAGTGGTTTTACAGCAACTAATGTTGGATTTTATGGCCCTCAAGGACGTATTTTAAGATTAAAAACTCAAGACGATGAGTTAAATGATAAGCTTTCTGCTTTTGAGTTTAATGAGCTTAAAATAACAAATCTTGAGATGGAAACTGCAGGAATTTATGGCTTATCGAAATTATTAGGGCACAATGCATTATCTTTGAATGCAATTTTAGCAAATCGTTCTACGGGAGAATTTAGCGATAATCCGTCAGAAATAGTAGATCAATTAATTAGATATACTTTAGATAAGTTAGTTTAGAGAGATTTTATGAATTTAGTAAATATTGGCGGTGTCCCAGAACATTTTAATTTAGCCTGGTATTTAGGTTTAAAAAATGGCGATTTTAAAGCCGAAAATATAAATTTACGTTGGCACGATTATTTTGGTGGTACTGGCGAAATGTGTAAAGGTTTGCGTAATGGCGATATTGATATGGCTGTGATTTTAACCGAAGGTATAGTTAAAGATATTATTGCAGGAAACCCATCCAAAATTGTACAAGTGTTTGTGAAATCGCCTTTAAACTGGGGTATTCACGTGGCTAATCATTCCAAATTTAAAACTATAGATGATATTAAAGGAACTCGTGCTGCCATTAGCAGATATGGTTCCGGATCTCATTTAATGTCTTATGTAAATGCTGAAAATAATAATTGGGATCTTGAAAAAGATTTAAAATTTGAAGTCATTAAAAATCTAGAAGGTGCGGTTGAAGGTCTCACCGAAGACAAAGCCGATTATTTCATGTGGGAAAAATTCACCACAAAACCTTTAGTAGATAATGGCACGTTTAGACGTATAGGAAACCTACCTTCTCCTTGGCCTTGTTTTGTTATTGCTGTGCGTGAAGAGTTTTTAAAAACAAATTTAGAAGATGTTAAGACGATTCTAAATATTGTAAATACGACTACCGAAGAATTTAAAGATATCCCAAGTATTGACCGCATGATTGCTAACCGTTACGAACAGGAGATTGAAGATGTCCAAGAATGGTTAAGTTTAACCGAATGGTCACAAAAAAATATTACTAAAGAAACCATTACTAAAGTTCAAAACGAATTATTTGCCTTAAACATTATTCCTGAAAAATGGGATTATGAAAATTTGGTGTTTGAATTATAGTACAAATTTTATTAGTAGGTATTCTCATTATATTAAACTAACATTGTTTAGTATATGATTTAAAACATTAAAAAGGATTTCATATTCCAATATGTTACCCCGATATAAAAATTAGATTGAATAAGCAGAATTAATTTAATTAAAAAAAAATGACATTGAAAGCCAACCATTATTTGTTAACTTTTTTGTTTACTGTAATAACTATATTTTATGCAAAAAGCCAGATTGCAATTTCTAATACTTCTGAGCTTGCAAAAATAAAAGGAGGAACAACCTACATTGCCATGAAAGATCCAAGTACTGAAAAGGCAAAAAAGTTTATAGAAGTATTTAAGAATAATTGGACAATCTCAAAATTTGAATTCATTAAATATTCTGAAATTGAAGATTACCTATCTCCAAATAGTTCATTCTTAACAATAGGTGGTTATGAAACAAATGTTCAATTTATCAAACTATATCAAAACGGTAGGTCAAAAAATGGTATAAACTACTCTAACACACATTTATATCTTGAATTATGGACATGCGCTGACAATTACTTTGAAAACAAAAAAGATAAAAAATCTTTTGAAAATAAAGATAAAATTCAAGTAGCAAGAATAGAGCTTTTTACTGATTTTGAAACCCTTGCCGACCCTGATAAAATTTTCCAATCAGACTACGATGGAGACGGTCATATTCGCAATTGGAGACCTGGAATTTTAAAAAATTATCTCCAATCACTAATGAACTATTTAAATAAAAGTAAAAATCGTACATTATTTTCAGAAACAATTAATGAAAAGGAAATTAAAAATCTTAAGAATGAAATTTTATATGTTCCAGAATATGTATTAATGAAATTCAATAAATTCACTGGAGACGAAACAAAAAAACACAATGAAAAAAGTATATTTAAGGACTATAAATTTAAGTACCAATTATTATCTAAAGACGAATTAAGCGAAAAAATTCTCGTAGACAATACTCCATTTTATTACTTAATTTACATCAAAAGCAGCACAGATAAATATATTAATGTTATTAATTCGACAACCGGAGAGATAATATATTCAAAATATTCACCCGTATCATACAACATCAAATCAAAAGATTTAAAAAAACTCCAAAAACAAGTCCAGCAATAGATTAAACTTCTATATTGTTGAAAAATAAAAATTTTAATAGACTAACAAAATATATAATTCATAGCATGCTTGCTTCAATCATGACACCATATACAAAAACCGTAAACCAACCTACCACTTTATTTCATTAAAACCATTAGCTTTTAAAAGCTCATTAGTTTTGCTAAAATGCTTATTACCAAACCAATATCCGCGATTGGCGCTTAATGGTGATGGATGACCAGATTCTAAAATATGGTGTTTTGTTTTATCTATTAACTTCGATTTCTTTTTTGCATATCCGCCCCAAAGTAAAAACACAACATCTTCATTTTTATCACTTATAGTTTTAATCACTTCATCAGTAAAAATTTCCCAACCTTTTTTTTGGTGACTTCCTGCTTCGTGAGCTCTAACGGTTAAGGTTGCGTTTAATAAAAACACACCTTGTTTTGCCCAATGCTCTAAGTTACCAGATTCTGGAACTTCAATTTTTAAATCCTCTTGTAGTTCCTTAAAAATATTTACTAATGATGGCGGAAAAGCCACACCATCATTAATACTAAAACATAACCCGTTGGCCTGATTGTAATTATGATACGGATCCTGCCCTATAATAACCACCTTAACTTCAGGTAACGGACAAGAATCAAACGCATTGAATATTAATTTTGCAGGTGGAAAACAAGTATGACTCGCATATTCTTGCTTTACAAAACCGATAAGTTCTTCAAAATAAGGTTTCTTAAATTCTTCGGCTAAAGCATCTTTCCAGCTCTGTTCAATAGTTACATTCATAAGCATAGTTAAGTATTCCATAAAATTAATATTATCTTTAAGCTTTTAAAACTTTTAAGGCCAAAAACCATAATCGTGTTCTAGATCATTACATTTATGAAACATTTAAAATTTCCATCCGCACAAAGTATTTTACTACTTATTGCTGCTATGGTAACGCTATTAACTTGGGTTATTCCTTCTGGTAAATATAATACCTTAAGTTATGATAAATCGACCCAGACTTTTATTCAAAATAAAGTAGATGGCTCTTTAAGTTTACCAGCAACACAAGCCACTTTAAGTGATTTACAAATAAAAATTCCTTTGCAAAAATTTACTTCTGGAGCAATTTATAAACCTATAAATATTCCAAACACATATACAAAGTTAGAGTCCCAACCACAAGGTTTTTTCGAATTTATAAAAGCTCCTATAAAAGGCATTATTGAGGCTGCAGATATTATTTTTCTGGTTTTAATTTTAGGTGGATTAATTGGTATTATGAATAAAAGTGGCGCATTCGATTCTGGTATAGCCTGGTTAGCAAAAACCTTAAAAGGTTACGAGTTCGTTTTAATTGTAATAGTGACAATTTTAGTAGCTATTGGAGGCACGACATTTGGTCTAGCCGAAGAAACTATTGCCTTCTACCCTATTTTGATTCCTGTGTTTTTAGCTGCAAAATATGATGCTATGGTGGCTTTAGCTTCAATTTATATTGGGTCTTGTGTAGGTACTATGTGCTCTACAGTTAATCCATTTAGTACTATAATAGCCAGTAACGCCGCAGGAATTAATTGGACCACAGGTCTAACAGGTCGTTTAATTATGTTAGGACTAAGTGCTGCTATTTGTATTGCTTATATTTTACGTTATGCAAAACGGGTTAAAAACGACGAACGTAAATCTATTATCTATTCTCAAAAAACCGAAATAGAACAGCGTTTTAAAAGTCTAAACACCACAACTCAGCTATTAAACACCAGACTAAGGCTTATATTACTTGTATTTGCCAGTTGTTTTGTTATTATGATAATAGGTGTTTCTATGCTAGACTGGTGGTTTATAGAAATGACAGCAACGTTTTTAGTAGGAAGTATTCTAATTGGTTTGTTAGCTCGTGTAAAAGAATCTGAGTTTGTAGATACTTTTGTAAAAGGTGCTAGCGATTTGTTAGGTGTTGCTTTAATTATTGGTATTGCTAGAGGGGTTTCTGTAATTATGGAAGATGGATTAATTAGTGATACACTGTTATATTATGCCAGTACAGTTACAGAAGGTGCTAATAAAGGTGTGTTTACTAATGCCATGTTATTAATTTATAGTGGATTATCCTTTTTTATTCCAAGTAGTTCTGGTATGGCAGTATTAACTATGCCTATTATGTCTCCCTTAGCCGATACGGTTGGTATTGGTCGTGAAATAATAGTAAATTGTTATCAATATGGTATGGGTTTATTTGCTTTTATAAATCCAACCGGATTAATTTTAGCTTCTTTAGCTGTAGTAAATGTGGGTTTCGATAAGTGGTTAAAATTTGTAACGCCTTTACTTGTCATTTTATTAGTTTTTACTATGATGGTGTTAACCGTATCTGTTTATCTTTAAGTTATTTTTATGTTTAGTATAATTGGTGCTGGTATTGGAGGTTTAACAACTGCTTTGATGTTTGAAAAATTAAACATTCCTTATCAGTTATACGAAAAGGCAAAACAACCCAACGCTATAGGTGCCGGAATTTGGTTAGCGCCAAATGCTTTAAAAGTATTAGAATTTTGCGGCGTTTTAGATGCTGTTTTTGAAGCTGGAAATGAAGTTGACCGTATTACATTAACCAACGAAAAATTGGAAGCTTTAGCAGATAGTAGCCAGATTCCAGCAAAAAAAAAATACGGATTCACTACAGTTGCAATTCATAGAGCACGACTGCAGCATGTATTAGTCAAAGCTTTACCAAAAGAAAAAATGATCTGGAATAAAGGCTTTTCACACTATACAAAGAATGAATCCGGATTAACTATTCATTTTGAAGATAAAAGCACTCATCATACAGACTTTCTAATTGCTGCAGATGGGATTAACTCCAAAGTAAGACAACAGTTATTTCCGGAAAGTCAAATAAGGTATTCCGGACAAACCTGTTGGCGTGGTGTAAGCCCTAATCCACTTCCTGAAGCATTTAAACATAGAGGTTGCGAACTTTGGGGAAAAGGTATTCGTTTTGGATTTTCCCAGCTTAATGATGCTGAAACCTCCTGGTTTGCTGTTAAAAAAGCTGAAGGTTTTGGTGTGGATGAGCCTCTAACATTAAAAAAAGAACTTTTAGAACTTTATAAAGAGTTTCATGATATACCAAAGGAATTAATTTCAGAAACACCTATTGAAGCCATTTTAAGAAATGATATTACCGACTTAAAACCTTTACAAAATTGGTTTCAAGATAAGGTATTACTTATGGGAGATGCGGCTCACGCCACTACGCCTAATATGGGACAAGGTGGTGCTCAAGCTATAGAAGACGCCTACTATCTTGGGCATTATATTAAAAGTAATCCTGAACATGCATTTAGTGTTTTTCAGAATAAAAGATATAAACGTGTTAATAATATTGTAAAACAGTCTTGGTTTACAGGAAAAATTGCACATTTTAGTACTTTAGCATCACTTAGAAATTTTGTGTTTAAACAATTACCAAAAGCATTAGTAGATAAAAATATGCACTCGGTTTACCAGTTAAAAGATTTATAGTATGATTTTAGAAAAAAAAATACCCTTACGGTATTGGTTTGATATTATAAAATGGGATATGATTATTGTATTCTGTTTTTCTATCATAGTTTATTTATTATCTATTTTCCTGCCTACGTTTAATGTTCCGGTTTCCATAGGTGCTTTTTTAGGAACAGCCATAGCACTCGTATTATCTTTTAAATTAAGTCAGTCTTACGATCGATGGTGGGAGGCTCGCAAAATATGGGGAGCTATTGTAAACGACTCTAGAAGTTTAGTTGTACAAACTAAAAATTTTGCTAAACATATAACACCAGAAGAACTACAAACTATTGCAAATAGACAAATTGCTTGGTGTTTTGTACTTGGACAAAAATTACGAGACTTGGACCATATTAAAACTTTGGAAAAATATCTTCCTAAAGAAAGTACGGATGCCTTAAAGCAGCACAGTAATATTCCGTTGGCATTAATTGATCAACATAGTGCCGATTTTTCAAAACTCTTGGAAGATAAAAAAATTAACGATTTTCAATTCATACAACTCGATGCCACTTTAGTTAGGCTGGTGGAGTCTATGGGTAAAGCAGAACGCATTAAAAACACAGTGTTTCCGAGACATTATCGTTTAGCTTTGCATTTGTTTATCTATATTTTCTTAATTTGTTTGTCTTTTGCTTTAAGTGATTTGTTTAGTTATGTAAAGATTCCTTTACTTATGCTTATATCCTTACCTTTTTTCTTGTTAGAAAAGGTCGCATTTACCATACAAGATCCTTTTGAAAATAAACCTACAGATGTGGCTGTAACTGCAATTGCGCATACTATAAAAGCCAATTTAAAAGATGTCACCGGACAAGAGGATTACGAAGAAAAAGAACATGATGAGGATTGGTTTTATATCATGTAAATTTGCTAAAAAGAATTATAATTTAGAATGATAAACATTCACGAAAAAACGATACAAGATTTAGAATTCCAAACGGTTTTAAATCAGGTTAGTGACCATTGTATTACCACATTAGGAAAAGAAAAAGCTTTTAAAATTCTTCCTTTTAAGGATAAGGACACTTTAATTTATGAGCTTCAACTTACTAACGATTATGTCTCTTCTTTTTATAATGATAATCGTATACCTAACCATGGTTTTGATGCCATTACGAAAGAACTTCAGCTTTTAAAAATTGAAAATACTTATTTAGAGCCATTAAGCTTAAAAAAAATTGTTTCTATTTCATTAACTGCTAATGACTTAGTTACTTTTTTACAAAAATTTAAAGAATATTATCCAACACTGGAGCAATTTAGTAAACGTATAGAAGTTACTAAGCAAATTATAGAACAAATTGACGCTGTTATTAATCGTTTTAATGAAGTCAAAGACGATGCTTCGCCTTTATTACAAGAGTTACGACAGCAAATTAATAAATTAAAAGGTAAGATTAATTCCAGTTTTGCTTCAGCCTTAAACACTTATCACAATTTAGATTATTTAGATGATATTCGTGAGTCTGTCGTAGATAATCGTCGTGTATTGGCAGTAAAAGCTATGTACAGACGTAAAGTTAAAGGCGCCATTATGGGTGGCAGTAAAACAGGAAGTATTGTTTATATTGAACCAGAAACGACGCTTAACCATAGTCGTGAATTAAATAATTTAGAGTACGAAGAGCACGAAGAGGAAATTCGTATTTTAAAAGAATTGACTAATTATCTGCGTTTATTTTTACCGCTAATTAAAAATTATCAGGAATTTTTAACCGATGTGGATGTGATTTCAGCAAAAGCTAAGTATGCTAAATCTATGGACGCTATTTTACCAGAAATCTCATCGGAAAGAGAAATTTATCTGCGAGATGCCTACCATCCGCTACTCTATTTAAACAATAAAGAAAAAGGTGAAACCACTTTTCCACAAACTATTGAATTAAACCAGAATAGTCGTATTATCGTTATTTCCGGACCAAATGCTGGTGGAAAAAGTATCACTTTAAAAACAGTTGGTTTATTACAACTTATGCTGCAGAGCGGATTTCTAATTCCAGTTCATGAACGTAGTAAAGTGACTATTTTTGATAGAATTTTAAGTGATATTGGAGATAACCAATCAATTGAAAATCATCTCTCTACTTATAGTTACCGCTTAAAACAGATGAATTACTTCTTAAGAAAGTGTAATAAAAACACGCTTTTTTTAATAGATGAATTTGGTACAGGTTCCGACCCGGAACTTGGTGGTGCTTTAGCTGAAACCTTTTTAGAAGAATTCTACAGCCGCGATGCTTTTGGTATAATTACTACGCATTACGCCAATTTAAAAATGTTAGCTAGCGAGAAAGATGAAATGATTAATGCTAATATGATGTTTAACGAGAAAACCTTAGAACCTATGTACAAACTGGCATTGGGACAAGCAGGTAGTAGTTTTACATTTGAAGTGGCTCAGAAAAACGGGATACCTTACAGCCTTATTAATCGTGCTAAAAAGAAGATTGAGCGTAGTAAAGTACGTTTTGATGCTACTATAGCAAAACTTCAAAAAGAACGCTCTAAACTGGAGAAAACCGAGCAGTCTTTAAAGCTTAACGAACGTAAAAAACAAAGTGAAGCCGATAAACTGGAAGAAATCAATACTAAAATTCAGAAAAAATTAGAAAGCTATCAGGAATTATACGATTCTAATCAGCGTTTAATTTATTTAGGACAGAAAGTAAATGATGTTGCCGAAAAATTCTTTACCGATAAGAAAAAGCGTGAGCTTATGGCAGAATTGTTTAAACTGGTACAAATAGAAAATTCTAAACGAAAAAAACAAAGCGCTAAACAACGTAAAGCCGAAAAAGCTAAAGAAATTCAAGTTAAAAAAGAGGCTGAGAAAAAAGTTGAAGTGATTCGGGAAAAGAAAAAAGAAGCCAAGAAAAAGCCCGTAGTTGAAGAAAAACCAAAACCAGTTTTGAAATTAAATGATAAAGTAAGAATGCACGACGGTCGAGCGGTTGGAACTATAGATAAAATTGAAAAAAATAAAGCTACCGTTAATTATGGCATGTTTACGTCTAATGTAAATATAGACCAACTGGAGCTTGTGGAACGTGCGAAATAAAATTATACAACTATTTAAATATCTTATACATTACCCAGGCTGGACCAACCAACAAAAACTGTAAGTCTTTTATAAAACTAGGCTTCTTCCCTTCTACTTTATGTCCGTAAAACTGTCCAATCCAAGCGACAATAAATAGTAATAAGGACACAAATAGTAACGGAAAATAAATAGAGATGTAATAGTTTCCTATTAAACAAAACACAGAAAATAAAAGCATTTGCAAGCCTATTTTTATAGATAATCTAAAGTAGAATCCTATTAAAAATATAATTAACAATACAAAAGCCCAATTAGAAACTGCTGGATGTCCTAAAAACGACAAGAGTCCATAATCTGGAATACACATAAATAAACCAACTACAGAAAAGAATATTGCCGGCACACAAATAAAATGTATTTTAATATTGGTTTCATTTTGATGACTTACTGCATACTCATCAAACCATTGTTGTAAACTTTTCATAATTAGTAATTTCTTTAAAAATAATGAATTATTTTTGTAAACTATGATGGATATTCCTGAAAATAAAGACTTGATTCTTTTTGATGGTGTTTGCAATCTTTGCAGCAGTTCTGTGCAATATGTTATTGAGCGTGATCATAAAAACAAGTATGTATTTGCCGCATTACAAAGCGATATTGGAAAGGAAATTATTGAAAAATATAAAATTGATTCCTCTAAAACAGACTCCATTTTATTATATAGAAAAGATAAAGGCGTAGTTAGCAAATCTACCGCAGCTTTGCTTATTGCAAAACATCTTGGATTTCCTACTAACTTGCTTTATGTTTTTTTAATTGTTCCTGCTTTTATTAGAAATATGGTGTATGATTATGTGGCTAAAAATCGTTATAAATGGTATGGAAAAAAAGAGAGTTGTTGGATTCCTACTCCAGAATTAAAAGCAAAATTTATAGATTAAATATGATATAATTTTAATGCTTCGTTGATTTGAAGCTCTGCCATATCTACACTATTTTTTGGTTTTAAATGCGCGTTTACTATAGATAGCTCTGTACATGCAATAACGATGGTTTTATGTGCATAATAATGCACTAAATCTATATATTCTGCCAATTCAATTTCAGTGACATCATGAGCATACAAATGCTGTCTTAAGTGATTTATGTCGTTTTGATGTTCTTTATCTATTTCGGAAACCTGAATACCTTCAGCTTTAAACGCATTTTTTATATAATTGGAATTCATCGTGTAAGACGTTCCAAAAATAACAACATGTTTTAAATTTCGAGATTTTAAATAGTTTGCGGTTAATTTTATTGGATGAATAAATTTTAAATCGGTTTCAATTTGGTCTAAAGTCTCATGTAAAGTAATATTTGGCACTAAAACCTGTTGAGTTGGAAGTTGATATAGATTAGAAAGTATGGCTTTTAAATTAGGAATTAATGTATCAAATTGATTTGGTAAAAATGGATTAATCTCATTAAAATCGGTTTGATATACATAATGAGGACACGTTGCATATTCCTGATATCTTTCATGATATTTTTTGTGTAATTCTTCAATATAGTATTGTGTACTCTTAACACCTAATCCTAAAATGGTAACTTTTGGAGCTGTCATACACAAATTAATGTTTTTCTAAAATATAACTTGAAAAATAGGATTTAGAATCTAAAAACTGATCTATAATTTTAAATTGAGTCTGGTCTAAAATGTCCTTTAAGATGCTTTCGTTATATTTTCTGGATATTTCGGTATGAATTTTTTCTCCTTTTTTAAATGGTATAGTAACTCCTGCTCCGTTAAAACTAACGTTTTGATCGCTCTTACTCACTAAAAAACTTTTTGCTACACCTGTTTCTTCAGAATATTCTGGTTGATGGTCAAATTGTTCTAGATTAAAATCTGCATAAAGTTCTTCATTTATTCGGCTTAATAAATTCATATTAAATGCTTTTGTAACGCCTTGTGCGTCGTTATAAGCTGGAAGAACAATATCTTCAGATTTAATTAAATCCAAGCCTAAAATAACCTTGTCATTCTCTTGCAACGCATCATTAAGATTCTTCATAAATCGTTTAGCTTCCTCATCTGGCATATTCCCTAAGTTAGACCCTAAAAACATAATTACCTTAGGAGCCTTATTTAATTTAATATCCTGCAAAACTTCAAAATATTTCCCTTGTTTGGGTTTTACTTTAAGTGAATTAAATTCCGTTTTTAAATGCTGCTCTAAGTTGTCTAAGGCATGTTGAGAAATATCTATAGGCACATAAGAAAACTCTAAATTTAACTGTAATAAAGCTTTCAAAAACTCTTTCGTTTTTTTTCCGTCGCCAGCACCTAACTCTATTAATTCAAAATATGGGATTTTATCTAAATCGATACGTTTTATAATAGCTTCAGATTTTGTTTTAAAAATCTCAAATTCTGCTCTAGTAAGATAATACTCTGGCAAATTCATGATTTCCACAAAAAGCGCATCGCCCTTTTTATTATAAAAATATTTTGAAGGTAAGGTTTTTGGAGAGCTTTGTAATCCCTCAAGAACTTCGTTTTTAAATTGGTTTGTTTTCATTTATTCTGCTAATCTAATTCCAGAAAATTGCCATCTGGTTTCTGGTGAAAAAAAGTTTCTGTAAGTAGCTCTACTATGGTTTGGTGATGTTGCTAAAGATTTTCCTCTTAAAACCATGAGATTAATCATGAATTTACCATTATACTCGCCTACTGCACCGTCTGGTTTTTTATAATTGGGATAAGGTAAGTATGCGGAATTAGTCCATTCCCAACGTTGATTCCATTTAAATTTAGAGTTGGCAACTTCCCACTCAAACTCTGTAGGTAATCTTTTTTTAGACCATGCGGCAAATGCCTGAGCTTCGTAGTAAGATACGTGACATACGGGCGCTGCTAAATTTATAGGTTCTAATCCAGATAATGTATAAGACATCCAACTACTCTCTTTTTGCTTCCAATATAATGGTGCTGTAATTGCATTTTCCTTTATAAATTGCCAGCCATCATCCAACCAATAATTAGGATTTTTATATCCTCCAGCATTTATAAATCGCATATATTCTTCGTTAGTAACTAAGTTTTGAGCGATTTGAAATGGTTCTAGAAACACGCGGTGGTATCCAGATTCGTTATCATAACTAAAAGTTTTTTTGTTATGACCTATATTATATATGCCTTCTTGTATAGAAATATATGCTGGTTTATTTACAGACTCTACTTCATTTACATAATTAATGTCATATAGCTTTGGATATGTTGGATTACAGGATAGCGTATATTTTATATCTGTAATTAGAAGTTCTTGGTGTTGCTGTTCATGGTTAAGTCCTAAAATGGCCAATTCTACAATGTCAGCTTTTAAATTTTCTTGTTCAAGTAATGCTATCATGAAATGGTCTACATGGTCCCGATATTTAAATATTGTTGTAATACTTGGCCTAGTTATTAGGCCACGTTTACTGCGGTCCAAACGTTCACCTAAACTGTTGTAATAACTATTGAACAAAAAAGAAAAATCGGAATTAAAAACTTGATAATTTTTAATGTATTTTTTTAGTATAATTTCCTCAAAAAACCAAGATGTATGTGCCAAGTGCCACTTTGGTGGACTAGCAAATTCTGCAGATTGTGGTGTGTAATCTTCAATCTCTAAAGGTTTGCAAATTTGGTTAGTATAGGCTCTTGTATTTTTGTAGTGTTCAAGTACTGTCATTTAAAAAATCTAAATATCTCAAACAAATTACAAAATAGCTTTACAGACCTCTTTACAATTATAAGAGTTTTAACATTTATAAATAATGTTTTATTCAGCACTATAATTTTTAAGCAAACTCGAATTTATAGATTAAAAAAATTTAAATTTCTGTAAATAAAAAAAAGGGAGAAAATAATTTCTCCCTTTTTGAATTTAACCTTTATTATTAATCTTTAATTTTTAATAATTTTTTTAGCGATTACACCTTCATTAGTCTGCAAACTTAAAACATACATTCCAGTTCTTAAGTCCGATATGTCTACTTGTCCTTCTTTAATAAATTGTGAAGAAACCGTTTTAACTATTCGGCCATTTAAATCTGTAATTGAAATATTAGAAATTTTTAAACTTGTTTTAGTGGACACAGTAAAATAATCTTTAACTGGATTAGGATATATTGAAAGTGTATTTGCCATAGGCGCAACAAAGCTTGAAACACTTAATACATTTTCTGTAGCAGAAGCTCTAACCAATAAGTTATCAAATTTAGCAACTACAGATACCGTATTCCCAGTACTAGGTACTACTAAAAAATCAGCTTCATCAGGATCAATACCAATTTCTGTACCAATAATAGAAGCATTAAAATTAGTTCCTTTCCAAGTTACTTCTCCTGTTGTTTTATTAAATGCGAAACCTATGCGGTACCAAGTATCTGCAGCTAGAGTAATTGCAGCATTAGCAGCTCCTAGATTAAAGAAATAGGTTCCAATCGTGCCATTATTATTATATCTAGCTAGTCCAGTAATCACTTTTGTAGAAGGCACAAATCTAAAACCTGCTATGGTTTGCCCAGCTGCATTAAATAATCTCATTCCAGTAGTTCCTGCACTGGTTGTACTTGGACCCGTATAAAAATCATATTCTACAATTAAGATATTATTTCCTACTGTACGAGTTGCCCAAGCAGCATCTAAACCATCTTGCCAAACGTATCTAACATCTGTTGCATTAGTTGGTCCTGCTATTTGTAGAGCGTTTCCATAAGCTCCACCTTCACTATAAATTTGAAAGTTGGTATTTGCACCAGCTGGAGTGTATGTAAACAGTCCACCTTGTCCTGGTGTAGCACCAGTAATAGATGTTCCAACGTTGCCAACCGTTAAAGCATTAAAATTCTGTGTCATTAAATCTTGAGCGTTTAATGAAAAATATCCTAAAAGGACAACTATAAAAAGTAAAGTTTTTTTCATGTTTTTTTAAGTTTAAATTAATAATCTAATGTAGATTATTTTTAAATATGAAAATAAAACGATGAAAAAAATAAATGTAATTTTTTAAAAATAAAATTTATGAGCATTTACGCCTAGTTTACTCATTTACAGAGACCTAAACCTTTATTTTTTTAAGAATATTTTAAGAATTTTAAAAATTAAGCTTAAGATTTTTCTTCTAGAAATCCTCAAAAATGAAAAAAAATTAATCAGATTTTAGAGTTCCGTACTCTGTCCAAGAACCATCATATACAGAAGTATTTTGATAGCCAGCTTCACTAGCTGCTAAATCTAAAATTGAGGCTGTTATACCAGAACCACAAGTAAAAATTAATTGGTCTGTGGTTAATAAAGATCTAAATAGCTGTTGTAACTGCTCCTTAGATTTTAGACAACCATTTTCTAGCACTTGCTCATAGGGCAAATTTATAGAGTTAGGAATTGTACCACTACGTAAACCTGCTCTTGGTTCCGGAATTATACATTGAAACCTCTCTGAAGAACGCGCATCTATAATTGTAATGTTAGGATCTTCTATTATTGAAGGCAACGACTCAAAATAAACAATTTTATTTGGTTGATATAATGCTTTAAAATTTCCATTAGTTTTAACTTTAGAATAGTTTGAAGCCGTTTTAAATTGTTTTTTCTTCCATTGCGGTAAACCACCATTTAAAACATAAACTCTATTAAAACCAAATGTTTTAAACAACCACCATACTCTAGGACTGCTGTAAATTCCTAAATTATCATACACAACAATTATGGAATTTTGGTTTATTCCTAAAGCTTGTACTTCTTTTTCAAACTGTTGTTCTCCTGAAATAGTGTTTGGGAATGGCGAATTACTATCGCTAAAAGTATTTTTTATATCAAAAAAAACCGCATTTGGTATGACTTCTAAATCTGTATCACTACGATTTTCAGAAGTTACTTTAGGCATAGTAGCATCTAAAACTATAAGGTCACTATCGTCAAGATGCTTATTTAGCCAATCTACAGAAACAAGATGAGAATTCATATATTATAGTTTAAATAGTCTTACCAATTACGTTTTATTTCACCTATATCCTATTTAACTTTATCATAATTATCATCCCAATTTTTAACTTTAGGTTCTCTTAATTTTCCTAGGGATTTTGCTACTAATAAAGAAACAGTAGCATCTCCAGTAACATTTACGGTTGTTCTACACATATCCAATGGTCTGTCTACTGCAAAAATTAAGGCTAAACCAATTGGTAATAATTCTGCCGGGAAACCTATAGATTCTAAGACAATTACCAACATCACCATACCAGCACTTGGTACTGCTGCGCTACCTATAGATGCTAATAATGCTGTAAAAATAATAACCATCTGGTTACCAAAAGTTAACCCTTCTGGCCAAATGACCTGCATAATAAAAACAGCCGCAATACCTTGGTATAGACTAGTACCGTCCATATTTATGGTTGCACCAACTGGTAACACAAATCCCGCTACTTCCTTATCTACACCTACATGCTCCTCTACTCGTTCCATAGTTACCGGTAAGGTGGCAGCACTACTACTGGTTGAGAATGCTAATAATTGAGCAGGACTAATTTGTTTTAAAAACCATAAAGGCGATTTTTTTCCAATTACTTTTACCAGAACTAAATAAAAACCAATCATTAAAATTAAACCACCAACTACACAAGCTGCGTAAGCTACTAGTTTAATTAAAATCTCTGGATCATCGAACGCTATAATAACGTTAGCTAATAATGCAAAAACTGCATAAGGCGCAAATAGCATGATTAAATCTACCATTTTCATTACCACTTCATTTAAGGAGTCGAAAAATTTAATTAATGGTTTTGCTTTTTTCTCTTCAATTAATAACAAACATATCCCGACAAATAAGGCGAAAAATATAATTTGTAACATGCTGGCATCTCCTAAGGCAACAAAAATGTTTTGAGGAAAAATATCAATTAATGCTTGTAGTGGTCCTGCATCTTGTGTGGTTTTTGCTTTGGTAACCATATCGCTACCAGAAGTTTCAAATGATAATTTTATATTTTCTATAGTATCTGGATCCATACCAGCTCCAGGTTTTACTAGATTTACTATGGCTAGCCCTATAACTATTGCGACTAAGGTTGTTGCGATATAAATACCAATAGTACGCAAACCCATTTGTTTTATTTTGGAAATATCTTTTAAATCGGCAACACCTTTAATTAAGGATGCTAAAATTAATGGAACGGCAATAAGCTTTAAAAGGTTAATAAAAATTGTACCGAAAGGCGCTATCCAGTCGGATACAATATCTTTTCCGCCATCTACATTATTCATTAAGAACCCAAAAAGGATACCTAACGCCATTCCTATTAATATCTTCCAGTGTAATGCTAATTTTTTCATATAATGATGTCCTCTGTTTTAAAATATAATCTACTTTTTAGCCTTGATTGCAGCGGTATCCTTTTTTTGCTTTGATAAATGGCAAAAAAAGATTTAGCGTAAAGCAAGAAATAGCTCCTTATGTAAAAGCTAAAGATACATTTTGTTTTGCAAATAAAAATCGGCTAAAACTAATGCGGTCATTGCTTCTACGATTGGTACTGCTCTTGGTACCACACATGGGTCGTGCCTACCTTTTCCTTGAGATTCTATAATTTCTCCAGTTTTTGTTAATGTATCTTGTTTTTGTATTAAAGTTGCTACGGGTTTAAATGCCACACGAAAATAAATATCCATGCCATTACTAATTCCGCCTTGAATACCACCAGATAGGTTAGTTTTGGTAGTTCCATCTGGGTTATATAAGTCATTATGCTCGCTACCTTTCATTTTTGCACCACAAAAGCCACTTCCGTATTCAAATCCTTTAACTGCATTAATACTTAGCATGGCTTTACCTAGTTCTGCATGTAATTTATCGAAAACGGGTTCTCCTAAACCTACAGGTACATTTTGAGCCACACAAGTTATGGTTCCTCCAATGGTGTCGCCTTGTTTTTTTATGATTTTAATTTTTTCAATCATTTTTTCTGCTGAAGTGCTGTCTGGACAACGCACATCGTTAGCATCTATCTTTGAAAAATCTAAATCTTGATAAGGTTTATCTATAAATAAATCGCCTACGGATGATGTAAATGCATTAATTTTAATACTAGCAATAACTTGTTTTGCTACCGCTCCAGCCACCACTCTACTAGCGGTTTCGCGAGCAGAACTGCGCCCGCCACCTCTGTAATCTCTAATACCGTACTTTTGTTGGTATACATAGTCTGCATGGCTAGGTCTAAAACTATCTTTTATGTGCGAGTAATCTTTAGATTTCTGATTTTCATTTTCAATAACAAATCCAATTGGAGTGCCAGTAGTTTTACCTTCAAAAATACCAGAAAGAAACTTTACAGTATCACTTTCCTTACGCTGGGTAACTATAGCAGACTGACCAGGTTTTCGTCTATCTAAATCTTTTTGAATATCTTCTAAGTCCAAACTAATATTTGGAGGACAACCGTCTATTATACCACCAATAGCGGTACCATGTGATTCTCCAAAAGTAGTTAATTTAAAAAGGGTTCCAATGGTATTTCCTGCCATAATTTTAGGTTTATCGTGGTAAAAATAAGAAATCAAATATAGACCATCGTATTTTTTATTGACGATTCATTCGATTTCTTAATGTTAACTTAACAATTTACTCATAATAAGATAATTATGGCTTAACGTTTAGTTGTTATTAGAGTGGCATATTTGCTCTGTAAATAAAATTGAATTGAAGTTTAAGCGTAAATTAGATATTGTTGTTATTTCAGACGTGCATTTGGGAACTTATGGCTGTCAAGCCAAAGCGCTGTTAACATACCTTAACTCTATAGAGCCAAAACATCTCATTTTAAATGGTGATATTATAGATATCTGGCAGTTTAACAAAAATTACTTTCCGAAATCTCATTTAAAAATCATTAAAAAGCTTTTAAGTTTAGCCACTAAAGGTACTAAAATAACCTATATTACTGGAAACCATGATGATATGCTAAGAAAATTTAGCGACGTTACATTTGGAAATATCTCTGTAGTAGATAAACTTTTATTGAAAATAGATGGAAAAAAAATGTGGTTCTTTCATGGCGATGTTTTTGATGCTTCTATACAGCACACCAAATGGTTAGCTAAATTAGGTGGTTATGGTTACGATACTTTGATTGTTATTAATAGTGTGGTTAACTGGTTTTTAAACAAAATAGGAAAAGAACGTTTTTCATTATCTAAACGAATAAAACAAAGTGTCAAAGGTGCTATTAAACACATTAGTAATTTTGAAAAAACAGCAACAGATCTAGCTATTGAAAACCAATATGATGTTGTTGTTTGCGGACATATACACCAACCTAAAAAAGAACTTGTTGAAACATCTAAAGGAAAAACTTTATATCTAAATTCAGGAGATTGGGTTGAGAATCTTACCGCTTTAGAATATCAGTTTAAACGTTGGAAGTTATATACTTTTGATTCTGATAAGCTTGCCCCTTTTATTGTCGATGAAGATTTAGTTCAGATGAGTGAAAAAGATTTAATAGCTGCTATAACTATTTTTGGTAACAACGTTAAAAAAGCCAATTAAACATTTTATTTTAGTATTCCGTTTAAAATCTTAAATTTGAAGAACTTAATTTAAGAGGACTTATATCATGAAATCGATTTTAAAACTATTATTTGCAACTGTATTTATTTTTTCATCTTGCTCATCTGATGATGACAACAGCACAACACCAGAGCCTAATGACCCTTCAACATCGCAACAAACCGCAACTGGTGATTTTTTTCCTTTAAGTTCTGGTAATGAATGGAATTATGATGTTGAGAATAGAGATAATAATGATGCAAATAATAACACTAACAGCACAGATGCTTTAAAAGTAGAAAGCCAAAATGGTAACGCATACACCTTGAGTGTTAATAATAATACCACTGCAAACGGTACTTTAAATACTTTTTTAGTGTCGGGTGAATTAACTGCTACAGACACACAATTAACAAACACTGGAAGTTTTGTTTTTCCTTTAGGAGGTGCAAATGACATAGTAATTGATTTTGTAGATGCTAAGTTTTATGATACCACTGCTAGTATAGAGCAAGAAATTTATACTAAAACAGGTACTATTAGCCAAACTGTACAAAATATACCTTTAAACATTAATTACAGTCTTAAAACAACTCAGTTAGAAAATTTAGCCACTTATAGTTCTAATGGAGTTACTTACAGTAATGTTACATCGGCTAGATTAGATTTAAGAATGGCTGTTTCTACCACAATAACTGTTGTAGTGCCAACAACTTTAGCCATTATAGATGAACAAAATGTATTATCTATTGATGCTTATTATGCAGATGGCATTGGATTAGTTTATGCAGAAGCTGATTCTGGGTTTACAATGAATGCTCAAACTGTAGCCTTATTACAGCAAGCTGGTATAGATTTAGGAGGAATTCCAACTAATGTATCTATTACAAATACGCAAACTATTGATACTTATACAGTGAACTAATTACTTTAAAGCTTCTTTTAAAATACTTATAGGATGGAATGCAGTGCGCTGTGTTCCATCTTTTATTTGATGCCTACAGCTGGTACCATTGGCAGCGATAATGACTTCTTTTTTTGCTTTTCTTACAGCCGGAAAAAGGGTTTGCTCTCCTATTTGCATACTAATAGAATAATGTTCTTTTTCATAACCAAAACTTCCTGCCATACCACAACAGCCCGAAGGAATTATAGTAACCTCGTAGTTTTTAGGTAAATTTAAAAGATGAAACGAATGTATCTGGCTGCTTAAGGCTTTTTGATAGCAATGCCCATGAAATTTAATGGTTTTAGAATCTTGGGTAAATTGATTTGAATTTATATTTCCACAAGCAATTTCTTGAGCTAAAAACTCTTCAATCATAAAAGTATGAGTGGCCAATTCTTTAGCTTCTTCTTTGTTAGTGGCTAATTTTAAATATTCATCTCTAAAAGTCAATATCGCTGAGGGTTCTATACCGATTAAAGGTGCATTTGAATTTACTTTAGTTCGGTAAAGTGAAATGTTATAATCTGCACAAACTTTAGCTTCTTCTAAAAATCCTTTTGAAATTAATGCTCTACCCGATTCGTCATTTTTTAATATGATAACCTGATAATTTAATCGAGTTAATAAATGTATAGCATCTTGCCCAATTTTTGAATCGTAATAATTGGTAAACTCATCATTAAATAAATATATTTGCTTAATATATTTATCACTAACTAACTCATTTACTTTTATTTGATAATATTTATTTAAAGTTATATTTGAATATAACGGCAAGCTTCTTTTAGAAGAAAATCTGAATGTTTTTTTTATAATATAACCAGTTATTGGAAAAGATAATAAGCTGTTAGACCACTTCGTAAACGCTTCTGCTTTTTTATTAAGTTTATAATTGTTTGCTAGTAATTTGGTTCTAAATGATGCACCATTTTCTTTTTTATATTGGTATTGAAATTCAGCTTTTAAAGCTGCTACATCTACACTACTTGGACATTCTGTAGCGCAAGCCTTACAACTTAAACACAAACTGAATACCTCTTTTAATTCATTATGGTTAAACGGGTTCTTTTTTTCAGATTGGGTTAAAAAAGACCTAAGGGCATTTGCTCTTGCTCTAGTGGTATCTTTCTCGTCTCTTGTAGCGCGATAACTTGGGCACATCACACCGCCAAATACTTCAGATTTACGACAATCTCCAGACCCATTACATTTTTCAGCCTCTTTTAAAATGCCTTCAGAAGCAGAAAAGTCCATAAAAGTTTCTATTTCAAGTTCTTTTCGATCTGGAAGATATCGTAAATTTTCGGTTATAGGTAAAGCATCTACAATCTTGCCTGGATTAAAAATATGATGTGGATCAAAAACTGTTTTAATCTTTTTAATAACCTTGTAATTATGTTCTCCAAGCATTTCAGGAATGTATGATGCTCTTACAATCCCATCGCCATGCTCGCCACTAAAAGAGCCTCCATAACTTTTAACCAATTTTGCAACTGCACTTGTAATGGCTTCAAACCGTGCAACATCTTCAGATTTTTTTAAATTTAAAATCGGTCTTAAATGAATTTCACCTGCACCTGCATGAGCATAGTAAACAGGTTTTTGCTCAAATTGCTCCATTAGCTTGGAGAAATCTGAAATATAATTAGATAAATCATCTAAAGTAACCGCAGTATCTTCTATACAAGCAACCGCTTTGTAGTCTCCAATAATATTTCCTAACAAACCTAAACCAGCTTTTCTTAACTCATAAGCTTTATTAACGTCTTCATGATACAGTATAGCATTGTGATAACTTTGCTTCACAACCATCTGATCATTTAGAAATATCTGTATCTGGTTATTTAATTCCAGTTCTGTTTCTGCTTTAAATTCACACATTAAAATAGCTACAGGATCTCCAGAAATAAATTTTCTGTTTTCTAATTGAGCTTTATTTCGTTTTGTGCAATCTAAAATGGTTTTATCCATCATCTCGCACGAAAATAAATCGTGCACCATAGTATACTTAACCGTATCCATACAGTCGGAAATGCTGTTAAAATGTAAAGCTACCAATGCTGTGTGTTCTGGCGGTAACTGGTCTAGCTTTAACGTAATTTGCGTAGTAAACGCTAAAGTACCTTCGCTTCCAACTAAAAGCTTGCACAAATTAAAGTCCTTATTACCACGATTAAAATAGCTGGTATATAATAGCTCGTCTAGTGCATAACCCGTGTTTCTTCGATGGATTTCAGGTTTTGGAAACTCTGTATCAATTTGAGATTGTGTGTGCTTATCCTGAAGATTTTGCTGAATCTCTCTGTAAATTGCACCTTCCAATGTTTGCAGTGACGCTTTTTGTTCAAATTGCTCCTTAGTTAACTTTCTAAAACTCACTAAAGACGCATCACTTAATACCGTTTGTAATGACACTACCTTATCTCTGGTCACACCATATTTTATAGATGTTGTGCCTGATGAATTGTTTCCTACCATACCACCTAACATACATCGGTTTGAGGTAGAGGTATTTGGACTAAAAAATAAACCGTGTGGTTTTAAAAACAAGTTTAATTCGTCTCTAACAACACCAGGCTGGACCGTTACGGTTTTATCTTGTTTATTAAAGTTTACAATTTTAGTAAAATGTTTAGAAATATCTACCACAATCCCAGAACCCACACATTGTCCCGCTAAGGATGTTCCGGCTGCTCGAGGTATTAAACTTGTTTTATGTTGTGTCGCAAAAGCAATTAAAATTTGAATATCCTCAATGGATTTTGGGCAAACTACAGCTAATGGTTTAATACTATAAACTGATGCGTCTGTAGCATAAATCTGAGTATGCAACTCGTCAAAATACACATCTCCTTTTATTTTGTTTTTTAAAAGGTTTAAAGCTTTTTGCATCATAAACTACAGTTATTCTAAAGATTTACTAATTTAATATATATAGGTAATATTAACACATTTTTATGGTGACATTGTGATTTTGTTAAGACTAATGCACATAGATTTGTATTGAACAAAAAATCAATCGAAATTATGAAAAAAATATTATTAACTGTAGCTATTGCTCTAGGAGGATTCGCTATGATGAATGCACAAGAAATTTCTAAAAACGCTATAGGGTTAAGACTAGGTGATAGTGATGGTTTTGGTGCTGAAGTGTCTTACCAGAGAGCTGTAGGAGACGACAACCGTTTAGAATTTGATTTAGGTATTAGAGATGGGAAAAACTTTGATGGTTTTAGATTAACTGGACTTTACCAGTGGGTTTGGAATATCGATGGAGGATTTAACTGGTATGCCGGTGTTGGTGGTGGTGTTGCGTCGTACAGTTATGACAATGATTTTAATAACGGTCGCTTTAATGATGATTATAACGAAACTTTTGTTTATGCAGCTGGAGATATTGGTATAGAATATAACTTTGATATTCCATTATTAATTTCTTTAGATGTACGCCCAGAGCTTGGTTTTGGAGACTTTAATGATGATTTAGATTTAGATATTGCTTTGGGTATAAGATACCAATTCTAAAAATATACTGTTTTAATGCCATAAAACAGTTGTTAAGTAAAAAGTCCGTTTTGAACATTTCAAAACGGACTTTTTTATTGCTGCTTTTCACTAAGATATTTCCAATACCGTTTAGGTACATGTTGCGTGTGTAGTTTTAAGTTTTTACGTGAAGCAATAGTAACCGATTTAAAATAACTTTGCCATAATGTTTGAAATTCAATTTCTTCCAAAGCAAAAAAATCTGTGCTTGTTTTAAAAACATCTAGTTGATTATGAAACTCAAAATCCACCACAGAGACTTCTTTTAAATTGTAAGAGATACCGTAATGCCTTTTTACATCATAAATTAACCATTCTTGGTCTGCATACCTTTTTTTAAAATGAGAACTTATTAGTGGAAGTACATTAAAATCTGGCTCGATACTGGCAAAATAGATATGATCCTTAGTTAATCTAAACCGAACAAAAGCAGTCATTCTATGTCGCTCCCGACTTACTTTCTTTTTAATTTTAAGTAATTGACTGGTAATGGGATGAGCAACATCAAACTCAATAGCTTTTCCTTGAAAAATAGCTATACAAAACTCTAAAATCAATTGGTCTGAATATTCTATCTCACTCAAAAAAACATGATACAACATTTGAGTTCCATTTTTAGACAGCTTTTTACATAATCCATCCCATACTCTACTACTTTGCTCTAAGTCTGTTATTACAGTTTCAGCCTCTAAAAATAAATGCTCTTGGGCTGCAGTGCTTTTTGATAGTATTACGGTACTTAGCTTATATTCAAAAACCTTAAAGACAGCAGTTAATAAACCTTCAAAAGTTGCATCATAATAAAAATGTTTTGCTTCTAACATTTAAAATAAACTTAATTGATTACTAAGCATGTTGGTGTACTTGCTTTTAGAATTTTGAAGAATTAGACCTTTTATTTTATCTGCTGTTAAATCTCTTTTTTCAAATTGATTTGAATTACAAACTATAAAATATTTTGCTCTATTATAAGCTATACCAATTTTCTTTAAATGTTCCCAGTTTAATAATCTATACTGCCTAGCTTGAATAATTTTATGTACCGACTGCATGCCAACTCCAGGTATACGAGCCAACATACGTTTACTTGCTTTATTGACATCTATAGGAAACTCATGCAAATTTCTTAAAGCCCAGCCTAACTTTGGGTCAATATCTAAATCTAAATTCTGGTGTAACGGATTCAAAATTTCATTGACATCAAATCCATAAAACCTCATAAGCCAATCGGTTTGATATAACCTGTTTTCTCTTAACATAGGAACCTGAGATCCAATTTGAGGTAAACGGCTATCGTAACTAATAGGTACGTAACCAGAATAATACACACGTTTCAAATTAAAATTTTTATAAAAATAATTTGAGGTTTGCATAATTTGAAAATCATTTTCTCCACTAGCCCCAATAATCATTTGAGTACTTTGACCTGCTGGCGCATAAATAGGAGTTGATTTAATTTGTTTCTTTTCGGATTTATATTGAATAATCTCATCCTTTACCTTTTGCATAGGTTTTATGAAGTCCGCTCTATTTTTATCGGGTGCTAAAAGCTTTAAACCATTTTCTGTAGGAATTTCAATATTGACACTCAATCTGTCTGCATAAAGTCCAGCTTCACGCATTAATTCATCTGAAGCTCCAGGAATAGATTTTAAGTGAATATATCCATTAAAATTATGTTCCAGACGTAGTTTTTTAGCGACTGCCACCAAACGTTCCATAGTATAGTCTGCAGATTTAAAAATTCCTGAACTTAAAAATAATCCTTCAATATAATTTCTTCTGTAAAAATTCATGGTTAGATCCACAACTTCTTCAACTTTAAAAGCAGCTCGTTGCACATCGTTACTTTTTCGTGTAACACAATATGCACAGTCGAAAATACAGTAATTTGTAAGTAAAATTTTTAAAAGAGATACACATCTGCCGTCTTCGGTGTAACTATGGCAAATACCAGAGCTTGAAGCATCTCCCAAACCTTTAGATTTGTTTTGTCTATTGCTACCACTCGACGAACAAGAAACGTCATACTTTGCTGCATCTGCAAGTATTTCTAATTTTTCCAAAGTTCTTTTAAATGTCATTTTTTATTTTAAAAATACCATTTCTTATGTAGAGTTTTTGACAACTTTGACCCTAATATTAACAGTTATGTTTTTATTTAAAAGTATTAACAAAAACTTAATTAAAACCTAAGCGCTAATTTTTATATTATGCTTTAAAACTAACCAAATGAAATGCTTAATCGCTTTTATTTTAATGAGCTTTACCTTTATGCATGCCCAACATACCATTCCTGAAATTATAGAAAAAGAAACTTTAAAAGCACTATCCTATTATCCTGAATTAAAAGACACTAAAATTGAGTTAAGATTTAAAAAAAACATTAAAAAATCGACTATGCAAGCAAGACCAAGTTTTGCTAGTTTTTTTAGAAGCAGAAAAAATAGATCCTATCTTATATTAATTAGTGAAACCTTTAAAATTTCTGATACTACCTTTTTAACAAAAGATATCCCAAGTGACATTTTAATTGGCTGGATTGGTCATGAATTAGGGCATATTATGGATTACCAGAATCGAGATAAATTAAATTTGATATGGTTTGGGATAAAGTATTTATTATCAGACAATCACATTGTAGAAGCAGAACGTGCGGCAGATGGTTTTGCCGTTAAGCATGGTATGGAAGATTATATATTAAAAACAAAAGATTTCATACTAAACCATGCTAAAATAACACCGACCTATAAAGACCGGATTAAACGTTATTACCTTTCTCCTGAAGAAATTATGGAAATGGTTAAAGAGCGTGATGCTTTATTAGCTAATTAGCTAATTTATTTACTAAAGCTTCAAAATCTCTAAACTTCTCTTCATTCATAACACGTTCCATTTTTACCTGTCCGCCTTTTTTCTTATTGGCAGCACTCCATTCATAAAAATAGTCGGCAGGAATTACTTTCACTTTCACACCTTTTAAGGCTTTACTTCGTGCTACCTTATAATTTTTATTTGCTTCCTTTAAGTGATTATCAAGAGTCTCTGAAATTTCTTCTTGAGTTGCTCCGTTAAAGTCACTTCCTAAATACCAGAAATGATAAAACTCTCCGTCTTCTGCACGTTTAGCACATATAGTGTATTCTGAAATTGTTGTATTATAAGTTTCCTCTAAATCTTTTATAGCATCATCCATTTTATTAACAGACAATTGAGATCCTACGGTATTCAAAAAGAATTTAGTTCTTCCTGTAATTTTAATTTCCGCACGTTCTATATCTGTAAAAGCAATAGTATCTCCAATTATATAACGCCAAGCACCACTTACAGTGCTCATAATAAGCACATAATCCTGGTCTAATTCTACATTATCTAAAGTTAAGCATGGAGCATCTTGCTTTAAAGATCCATCTTCATTAATATATTCGGGTTTAAACGGAACAAATTCAAAATAAATACCATTCTCGGTATTCAATTGCATAGCATCGGTTTCTGGTCTAATTTGAGTAGCAACATAACCTTCTGATGCCAAATACGTGTCTATAACAGTAATAGGATGACCTAAAAGTGCATTAAAACTTTTTTCGTAAGGTCCAAACGCTACACCGCCAGAAGTATACACCTGTAAATTAGGCCAAATCTCGTGAATATGATTAAGCTGATGTGTTTTTATTACCTCTTGAAGCATTAATTCAATCCAAGATGGAATTCCACTTAAAGCCCCAATATCCCATTGTTTTGCATTCTTTGCAATTTCCTTTACACGCTCATCCCAATCATCAATTTTAGCAATCTCTTCACCTGGTTTGTAATAACTTCTAAACCAAGTTGGGATATTACTGGCAGAAATTCCACTTATTTCACCTTCTAAATGATCATCTTTTTCTTGTAAATCGGTAGAGCTTCCCAACATCATCATTTCTTTTTCAAAAAAATCGGCTGGTAAATCGAAATTATTTAAGGCAAATACCTGTTTAATTCCAGACTGTCTAATGGCTTCAATCATGTCATTAGTAACCGGAATTCGTTTACTTGTTTTACCAGTAGTTCCAGAGCTTAATGCATAATAATCAGGTTGACCTGGCCATGTTACATCTTCTTCTCCTTCATGAAACTTATACCACCACTCATCATTAATTTTATTATAATCGAAATATGGTATTCTATTTGAAAATTCTTTAACTATTTGGTCGGATTCTAAAAGAGAATCAAATTGATAATATTTACCAAACTGAGTATCTTTAGCTGTTTCCAAAAGCTTTACTAACATATCTTTTTGCGCTTCGATATGATTGACTTCTGGTGTAACTGCATCTTTTAATAAAATCACACCTTTTATAATTGAACCTAAAATTGCCATATTTTGAATTTTAAAGTTGTAAATATGAGTATTTATCTCTTAAATAATTACTAATCTACAACTAAACTTATCTTAATTTTTTAAGTAAACCTATTAAATACGCTATCTTTAACTCAGATAACTAAACTAACCAAACCATTACTATGCTTAAAAAAATACTTAAAGTCATTGCATTTATTGCAATAACTTTAACTCTAATCCCCATTTTTGCTTTTGACTTTTGGTGGATCAGAATGTTCGATTTTCCTCACGTACAACTTACCGTTATTACCTTACTGGCTATATTAATCTATTATATAAAGTTCAGCTTTAAATCTTACGGAGACTTAGCTATAATCAGTATATTAATTACCTGTTTTGCTTTTCAAGTCTATAAGGTACGAATGTTCATGCCATTTTACGAAAGTGAAGTAAAATCTGAAAAGCTTACTGACACATCAAAATCTATTAGTTTTTTAACTTCTAATGTATTGCAGTCTAATGATAATTATGATTTATTAAAAAACGTAATAGATTCTACAGATGCAGATATTATGCTTTTTACCGAAGTCAATGAAAAATGGAGTAACTATATTAAAAAACAGCTTAGAGGTTCTCATGCCTATATGATAGGTGTTCCTTTAGATAATACTTATGGGATGTTATTATGTTCCAAAAATGAATTAATTAATCCAGAAATTAAATATTTAGTTGGAGATAGTATTCCATCGATACACACCAAAATAAAATTAGATAATCAACAACTTATTCAATTTTATGGATTACATCCCACTCCACCAATGCCACAACACAATCCTAAATCTACACAGCGAGATGCGGAATTTATGATTATTGCCGATTTAAAACGCAATAACAGACTTCCTGTGCTAGTTTTGGGGGATTTTAATGATGTTCCTTGGTCTGGAACTATGAAACTTTTTAAAGCGTATAGTGAATTGTTAGATCCAAGAATTGGAAGAGGTTTTTATAATACCTTTAGTACAAAAAGTAAATTATTAAGATGGCCACTTGATCATATCTTTGTAAGTGAAGAGTTTAGACTTATTGAATATAAAAATTGTACGTCTATAAAATCAGATCATTTTCCTTTATATTCTAAACTGGTGTTTAGTCCAGAAAATGCTCACGAGCAAAAACCAAAACAAGCTTCTAAAAGCATCATTGAACGTGCCCAAAAACAAATTGAAAAATTAAAAAATTAAGACTTTAGTGCTTTTTGATACACTGCTTCATATTGAGGTACAATTTGTGAAATACCAAAATTAGAGGCTTGCTTCTTAGCATTTGCCTTAAACAATCTTAACGTTTCTTCATTTTGTAAAATTGAAATAGCATTTTTACTCATATTCTCAACACCTCCAACCGGACTTAAATATCCAGAAAATCCATTTAAATTAACTTCAGGAATTCCTCCAGCATCACTTGATATTACGGGCACACCAGAAGCCATAGCTTCTAAAGCGGATAAACCAAAACTTTCGGTTTCACTTGGTAGTAGAAATAAATCACTAAAACATAAAATACGGTCAATTTCATTACTATTTCCAACAAAAACTACTTTATGAGATATATTTAGTTCGCGACACAATGCTTCAGCTTTTTTTCGCTCTGGACCTTCACCAACCATAATTAATTTAGAAGGTATTTCTTTTTGAATGTTGTAAAAGATTTTAATCACATCTGGGATACGCTTCACTTGGCGCAAATTACTAATATGAGTAATTATTTTTTCGTGATCTTGAGCCATTACACCTCTTTGGCAATCAGTAAAATTATGTTCGTATTTATTTAAATCGATAAAATTTGTTACCACATTAATTTCTTGCTTAATATCAAATAATCTTAAAGTATCGTCTTTTAAACTTTGAGAAACTGTTGTAACAGCGTTAGATTTATTTATGCTGAAGGTTACTGCCGGTTTATAAAATGGATGATTTCCAACCAGTGTAATATCTGTACCATGTAGTGTTGTAACAATAGGGACAAAAATATCTTCTTCCAACAACATTTTTTGAGCCATATAAGCCGCATAAGCATGTGGAATTGCATAATGCACGTGTAAGACTTCAATTTTATGTAGTTTCACCATATCTACCAATTTGCTAGATAAGGCTAACTCGTATGGCTGATAATGAAATAAAGGATATTCTGGTACATTTACCTCATGAAAATGCACGTTCTCATTTAATAAATCCAACCTAACAGGTTGGTTATACGTTATAAAATGTATTTGATGTCCACGTTTTGATAATTCTAATCCTAACTCGGTAGCTACAACGCCACTTCCTCCAAATGTTGGGTAACACACAATTGCAATTCTCATTTTTTTGGTTTTGGTTAAAAGCTTAGTCGTATAAAAAATTAAAACTAACCTAAAGTTTTATTGAATAGAATTATAAATAACCTGCTGTATTTTTGCACGAATATCTTCTCTTGATAATACATTAGTATCGGCATTTGGAAAAGTCCTATTCGCTAAGAAAATATAAACAATTTCTTTTTCTGGGTCTGCCCATGCAAATGTTCCTGTAAATCCAGAATGCCCAAAACTCTTTTTAGACACACAACCGCAGGTTGGTCCGGCTTTCCCAAGTTGTGGTTTATCAAAACCTATACCTCTTCGGTTATTAGCCGTGCAGTAATAACAGGTATTAAACTCGTCTACCGTTTCTGGTTTTATATAACGTTTACCACCATAAAACCCTTTTTGTAGATACATTTGCATAATTTTTGCCAAATCGTTTGCATTACTAAATATTCCTGCGTGTCCACCTATTCCACCTTGCATAGCAGCACCCATATCGTGGACATAACCTCTAATTTCCTGATGCCTGTAATAGCTGTCTATTTCACTAGGCACAATATGTTCATAATCTATTTTTCCGATAGGATTGTAAGTGGTATTATTTAACCCCATGGACTTATAAAAATGATCCTGAACCAATTCATCTAAACCTTTTTCATAATGGGTCTCAATAAATTTTTTAGTAATAAAATAAGGGAAATCACTATACTTATAGGTCAATCTCGGTAGCAAATCGGTATCCTTAATGATTTTTAAAATAGTATCATTATAAGTCGATTTAATAAATAAATTTTCTGCTACCTGATAATTATAAGTTTCAGATTTTGTTGTACTGTGCCATTCTGAAGATGGTTTTTTTGTTACCGGATCTAAAGTAGCTGCATAAAAAGGAATCCATGGTTTTAATCTGGCATAATGCGATAACATTTTTCTAAGAGAAATATTAGCTTTATTCGATTTTTCAAACTCTGGAATTAAATCTTTTAATTTACTATCTAAACTTATAATACCATCGTCTTTTAACTCCATGATTAATGGTAAAGAAGCTACAATTTTAGTTAAAGAAGCCACATCATACACATCTCCATCGGTTACCGGTTGTTCTTTATTGTAGGTATGATAGCCGTAATTTTTATTATAAACTACTTGACCTTTTCGTGCTACCAAAACCTGAATACCAGGTGTCATTTGTTTTGAAATAGCATAATTTGCAATAGAGTCTATTTGTTTTAATGTTGCTGAAGACATGCCTACACGTTCTGGAAATGTATAAGCTAGTCTACTTATTTTATTAAACGTTTTACCTGTGCCTACTTTTATACCATTACCTACTGAAACCGGCAAAGTTCCTTTAGCATCTATTGCACCAAATAATAGTTGTGCCGATTTCTCCTGAGCAACCGGACTGTTTTGATAACTCACCACAATACTTTCCATATTCGTTATAGTTTCTAAATCCAACAACGCATAAGGTTTGGTAAATACATTTAAAATTACACAATTGCTTCTAGCTATTTCATAAAGCCACACTAGTTCCTTGTTTGTGAATTTATGAGGCTTCCATGGGCTTTCATTAGATTTATGAAAGCCTACAATAACTGTATTATATGCTTTAAGTTGTGTAATTAATCCATCCAGATTTTCATCCTGAACGTGTGTTACTTTTGCATACTTATTTAAAGTGTTTAGAAAGGGTAAATAATCATCATCTCCTAAATTTACATAAGCAAATTGTTTGTTTTCTAAGGTTTTAAATGGTAGTTGACTAACAGTATCCTTAACAACTGTTATAGCATTTTCCATTAACTCTTCATATAAAATATAATCCTTTGTTCTGTTTAAATCTTCTATAAGTTGTGATGTGCCTATTGGAATATAATTATTTAAACCAACTTTATATTTTGCCATCAACACTTTTTTTACAGAAAGTGCCAATCTATTTTCTGAAATTAAGCCAGAATTATAGGCTTCCAGCATTTTTTCAATACCAATGCTTACATCTTCACTCATAAGCATCACGTCGTTTCCAGCTAAAAAAGCTGCTAAATCTATTTCTCCAGGCGATTTAAAATTTGACGCTCCTTTCATTCCAAGCGCATCTGTAAAAATTAACCCTTTAAAACGAAGCTTTTGTTTTAAAATACCAGTTACGATGTTTTCAGAAATGGAAGATGGATATCCGTCTCTAGATTCTAATGCCGGAATATTTAAATGGGCTACCATAACACTGGATAACCCTTTTTGTATTAATTTTTTATATGGATATAACTCGACTGAATCTATACGTTTGGCATTAAAATCTATAGTTGGTAGCGTCTTATGAGAATCTGTAGAGGTATCTCCATGACCTGGGAAATGTTTTGCGTTAGCTAGAACTCCAACACTTTGCATCCCATTCATAAACGCTAATGCTTTATTGGTTACGTTATCTCGATCTTCTCCAAAAGAACGGTTACCTATAATAGGATTTTCCGGATTGGTATTTATGTCTACAACCGGCGCAAAATTAAAATGAACACCTAAGCGCTTACAATGTTCTCCTAACTGTCTACCGGTACGCTCAATTAATTTTAAATCTTTAATAGCTCCAAGTGCCATGTTCCACGGAAATGAAAATGTAGAGTCTAAACGCATGCTTAAGCCCCACTCTGCATCCATACCAATTAACATTGGGATTTTAGAAAGTGACTGTAACTCGTTATTTAATTTTGCTTGTAATACGGGTCCACCTTTTGAATAAATGATACCTCCAATTTTGTTGTCTCTTATGTCTGCTATAACTTTATTTTTTGTAGCATCATCCTGATTACTAAACACCTGAACCATGTACAACTGCCCTATGCGTTCTCTTAAATCTAAAGAATTGTACACACTATCTACCCATTTTTTCTGTGCCTTTTCATTAGTGGCAAGTAAAGGATTTGGAGTGTTTTGAGAAAAAGAGTTATATATAGAAGCTACTATAAAAAGTAGTGAAACATAATATCGCATAAAATAAAGTTTGATTCTTTTTATTAAGAACTAAATCTATGCCAAATTAGTGTATTGGTGGTATTAAATAAAATGTTTTACGGGTATTTTATAAAGATAGTTGTTAACGATTTTAAGCAAATACATCAACTGAATTACTTACCCGATAAAAACAGGTTCTAATCTATCATATCTATATGTTTATCTTGGTAGCCTAATAAATATAAAACGCCATCTAAGCCAATGCTTGAAATAGCACTTTGCGCTTCATCCTTTACTTTAGGTTTCGCATGAAATGCAATGCCTAAACCAGCAAGATTAAGCATAGGCAAATCGTTTGCTCCATCTCCAATTGCAATAGTTTGGTTGATATGAATTTGCTCTTTATTGGCAATTTCTTGTAAATATTCGGCTTTCTTATTGCCATCTACAATGTCTCCTAAATAATGCCCGGTAAGTTCTCCGTTAATGATTTCCAACTGGTTTGCATACACATAATCTATATCTAACTCTTTTTGAAGATAATGACCAAAATAGGTAAATCCGCCAGAAAGAATAGCCGTTTTATAACCGTATTTTTTTAATGTACCTATAAGTCTTCGAGCACCTTCTGTTATTGGAAGTCGCACTGCAACTTCTTGAAGTACTTCTTCTTTAAGACCTTTTAAAAGTTTCATGCGTTTTATAAAACTTTCATTAAAATCTATTTCGCCTTGCATGGCAGATTCTGTAATGGCTTTTACTTCTGCTCCAACTCCTGCCAATTCCGCCAATTCATCTATCACTTCGGTTTGGATTAAAGTAGAGTCCATATCGAAACAAACCAAGCGTTTATTACGACGGTACATATTGTCCTCCTGAAAAGCAATATCTATATCCAAATCTTTAGAAACCTGCATGATTTTAGATGTAAAATCTGATTTATCTTTTATTTCTCCACGAATAGATAATTGAATGGATGCTCTTTGATAATTGGTTGTTTTAACTAATGAAGTTCTTCCTGTAAGACGCTTAATAGCATCTATATTTAGGTTTTTATCTGAAATAATTTGAGTTACTCTAGACAATTGTTCTGCGGATAATTTTTTACCCAGTAAGGTTACAATATACCTGTTTTTACCTTGAAGATTTACCCAATCCTCATAATCATTTGATGAGATAGGTGTAAATTTTGCCTTAATACCTAATTCGTAAGATTTGAATAATAAATCTTTTAATACGTTAGACGAATTAACACCAGACTGAATCTCGAATAAAATACCTAAAGACAAGGTATTATGTATGTTGGCTTGGCCAATATCTAACACCTTAGCATCGTAATGCGCTAAAACACCCGTAAGAGTTGAAGTTAAACCAGGCTTATCTTGTCCTGAAATGTTTAATAAGAAAATATCGTTAGCCATTTTTACAAAAATTTGGGAGTGTAAAAATGATTAATCTATTTTTAAAATGAAAGGGATTTTAGTAGAAATGATTCGTTTTTCAGAAAAAACGATTATGCCATGATTCTGAAGCAGGAACTTCCCAAGATTCGTTAAATTCGGCCAGATTATTTACCAAATTGTTAAAAACAATGGTTTTTTCTGTCACAGCTCTGTCTTTTGCCATTTTCTTAAAATCGACTAAACTTTTATGAGCTATAAATTCTCCTTGTTTATAAGACACATTCATTTTATCCATTAGGTCGACATTATAATCTTTTTCTAGTTGTTGAATAAAATGAACAGAAGCATCTATAGAACAACCAGTTGCAGACTGTCCTGCTTGATTTACAGCTAAAACAATAAAGCGCTTATATTTAATAGTAAAACCTGCTTCTAAGCCCGTACCGTGAGCAGCCCAATTTTCTACAAATACAGCTAATTTTTCTGAAATTTCTTTTATTTCTTCTTCTGAAAACGAACGATTGGCTTGGTAAATCCAAACTTTAGATTCTTCGGGTAATGTATTAAAGTCTACTAACATATAGGTTTACTTATTATTGGTATTTTCTTTTTTATGTTTTCTATATGCCATATACCCGTTAAAAGCTCCAAATAACACAAAATGTAAAGCAAATTTTAGTAATGAAAATGGTTGGTCTCTAAAATAGTCGAAACCTGCCATAATAAGTGCAAATACAATACCTGATAATAATCCGGCATTTACAAAAGCTCTATTTCTAGTATAAAAATTCATATTTAACTAATAGTGTTTAAATTTATAACCCTTCTGCAATAATTTCAGCAACATCTTTAACTACAATGCTACCTTCTTTTTCTTTATATTTTACACCATCTGTCATCATGGTATTGCAATACGGGCAACCTGTCGCAATAATATCCGGGTTGGTTTTTAGAGCATCTTCAGTTCTTAGAACATTAATATCCATTGTTCCTGGTTCTGGTTCTTTAAACATTTGTCCGCCGCCAGCACCACAACATAAAGCCGTACTTTTATGACGTTTCATTTCTGTAAGTGTAGCGCTGGTTTTACCCAAAACATCTCTTGGTGCGTCGTACTCTTTATTAGCTCTACCTAAATAACAAGGGTCATGAAACGTAATGCGCTTACCTTTAAATTTATCTTCTTTAAGCGTTAAACGGCCGGTTTCAAATAACTCTTTAATGTATTGTGTATGGTGAATTACATCATACGTACCACCAAGTCCTGGATATTCGTTTTTTATACAGTTGAACGAGTGCGGATCGCAGGTTACGATACGTTTAATACCATAACCGTTTAAAATTTCTATATTCATTACGGCTTGCATTTGAAACAGAAACTCGTTTCCTACACGTTTTGCAATGTCTCCTGTAGCACTTTCTTCGGTTCCTAAAACGGCAAAATCTACTTTAGCTTCATGTAATAATTTTACAAAGGCTTTGGTGATTTTTTTTGCTCTATCGTCGTAACTTCCAGCAGAACCTACCCAAAATAATATTTCTGGTTGTTTGCCTTCTGCCATAAATTCTGCCATAGTTGGCACTTTTAATTGCTCGCTCATGATTGTAAGTTTTAAAAGTTTAAGAGTTAAACTTGATTAAAATTTAGCTCTTTATTTTAAGCTTTTCTATTTGTTAACCTACTTAGTATTAATTTAAGTAGGGTTTGCGTTAAGGATTGAGGCTTTGTTGAAGCTCTTTTAATAGCCGTTTTTTCTATTAAAAAGCGACTGCCGAAAGCCTGACCCGCCAGGGTAACGCCAAAATTAATTTAATTTTCCTGTGCCCAATTTAAACGGTCTTGTTGGTTATAAGGCCAAGGTGCACCGTTGTTTTCTATATTAGACATCATGTAATTTAGCTCTGTTGGCGCTGCGCTTTCTTCCATAACTAGGTAACGACGCATTTCCATAATAATATTTAATGGGTCGATACTTACAGGACAAGCCTCTACACAGGCATTACAGCTGGTACATGCCCAAAGCTCTTCTTTTGTAATATAGTCGTTTAATAATTGTTTCCCGTCTGGTACAAAAGTTCCTTTGTTTGCATCTATATTATTACCAACCTCTGTTAATCGGTCACGCGTGTCCATCATGATTTTACGAGGCGATAATTTTTTACCGGTCTGATTTGCAGGACACTCGCTAGTACAACGCCCACATTCCGTACACGTATAAGCATTTAATAGGTTTAACCACGATAAATCCTGTACATCACTTGCTCCAAATTTTTCTGGTACTGCGTTAGCATCTGCTTCTGCTGGAGCAGCAAAAGGATCGGCAGTTGGATCCATCATTAACTTAACTTCTTTAGTTACCGCTTCGTTATTGGTAAATTGACCTTGCGGCGTTAATTTGCCATAATAAACGTTCGGGAATGCTAATAAAATATGTAAATGTTTTGAAAAGTATAAATAGTTTAAGAATACTAAAATTCCTAAAATATGAAGCCACCAAGCGGTACGTTCTACCACGTGTAATGTCGCTTCCGAAAGTCCAGAAAATAGTGGTGCTATAAATTGACTAATGACATTTCCAGAATCTAAAGCCTGAAAACTTGAGTCTGTTGCATTCATTATTAAAAATAAGCACATTAAAACAACTTCGAAATATAAAATAATATTTCCGTCGCTTTTTGGCCAACCTTTCATTTCGGCACTAAGAAAACGTTTGAGTTTTATGATATTACGACGAATCCAAAATGCAATTACAGACACTAAAACTCCCACAGCCAAAATCTCGAAACTTGCAATTAAAAACCCATATACAGATACCGGTAAAATGCTAAGTCCTATTCTATGAGTTCCAAAAAGTCCGTCTATTATAATTTCTAAAACTTCTATGTTAATTATAATAAAACCTACGTAAACCACAATATGTAAAAATCCTGCAATAGGACGTTTAACCATTTTACTTTGTCCTAAAGCAATATTTATGGTATTTTTCCATCGTTCGGACTTGTTGTCTTTAATTTCCTGATCGCGACCAAGTTTAATGTTACGTATTAGTGATTTTACGTTTTTAGCGAAGTATCCACCGCCAATAATTAATGCTATTGCAAAAAGTATGTTTGGTATAAAATCCATAGTTTGGTTGTTTAGTTTTTATCTTTAATTTCGTTACCGTCTGCATCATAACGTTTGGCTTTTTTACCAAATACAGAAAAATGTACGTAACGTTTTGGATTAAGTTTAAAGTCCTGAAGTAATTGTTCTAATTGTTTTGAAGCACCTTCTAAGTTATTATACAATTTGTCATCGTTTAACAACTTTCCTATTGAACCTTTTCCATTCTCTACACCTGCCATAATAGTATTTAAACTAGTTAACGCACTGTCCAATTTAGCAACAGTTTCATCAAGATTAGTTTTTTCTAAATCTTCACTAATTGTTGCCAGATTTTTACTGGTTGTTTCAAAATTAGTTAATAGAGCAGCTATTTTTTTATCATTATTTGCCACTAACCCGTTGATGTTATAAGATAATTCTTTAAAAGCAATAAGGGTTTTGTTAAGCTCGAAGATACCATTTTTTAAACCTTTATGAGACTCGTCGTAAACGATTCTATTTAGACCTAATAATAATGAATCGGCTGTTTTTATGGTACTGTCTAAGTCTGAACTTAAACCTGAAAAATTGCTGGAAAGCGATTCTACCAAACTTTTTTCGACATCAGATTTTATAAAATCTCCAGGTTCTGCCAAAGGTCCACCTTCTGCAGGAATTATGGCTAAAGCGTTTCCGCCCATTAATCCTTCTTGGTATAAACGCACAGTAGAGTTTTTAGAGAATTTTAATTGTGGATCTACAGTAAATGCCACACGCGTTTCTCCTGTTGAGAAATCGTATTTAATTTCTGTTATTTTACCAATATTATTACCTTTAATAGTTACTGGAGAAGAAGGTTTAAGACCGTTAAAGTCAAAACTAGTGTAGTACGTATTATCAATTTCTAATAGGTTTTTTCCTTTTAGATAGTTATATCCAAAAATGAAAAATAAAATTCCTAAAATAACTAGTATGGCGGTTTTGACTTCTAATGAAAGCTTCAAAATATATAGTGTTTACGATTGCTAACAAAATTAGAAATAAAAAATAAACATTACTTAAATATTAACGAGTTTTTAAAGCTTCTGTTAAGTTTATTTGTTTTCCTCCTTTAAATGCAACCACATAGCATGATGAAAACCCTTTATCTATGGCTTCTTGCTTCATTTTATTAATAAGTGCATAGTTGGATGTGTAACCATAATAATACTTGTAAAGATTACCAAATTGCTCTCTAGATATTTGATCTAAGCCATTAAAGTTATACGATTTAGGCTCTAATTTGTTTTTACTTGCCGCTAATTGCACTTTAAAAACAATATCAATAAGCGGTTTATCTTGATTGACAATTTCATCTTCTTTACTTGAAGCTTCTTTATTATCTACCTTAAAGTCGGTTCCTGTATTAATGGTAAGGGCACTTTTGTATTTTTTAATGGCTTCAGTAATAGATTCTGCCATTTTTTCTTGACCCGATTTCTGATTTAAGTATTTACCTTCTTCATTATTCGTTAAAAAACCAACTTCAACCAAAACACTTGGCATATATGTGTTGTGTAACACCCATAAGCTAGCTTGTTTGATGCCTCGACTTGAACGTTTAGCATCATCCACAAAGTTTTTTTCTATTAAACTTGCTAATAAAATACTTTGATCTACATATTCCTCCTGTACCAATTTTAACCCGATTAAAGATTCTGGTTTATTTGGGTCGTAGCCATCATATTTTTCTTTGTAATCCTTTTCTAAGAAAATCACCTCGTTTTCCTTTTTAGCAATTTCGAAGTTACGCTGTGTATTTGCTACTCCTAAAACAAAAGTTTCTGTTCCTTTTGCCTGAGAGCTGTGAGAATTACAATGTACCGATACAAACAAATCGGCATCTGCCTTATTTGCAACTTTTGCACGATCTCTTAGTTCTATAAATTCATCTTTTTTACGGGTATAAATAACTTTGAAACTATCATTTTTCTCTAACTCCTCGCCTACTTTTAAAACAATATTTAAAGCAATATCTTTTTCTTTATAACCATTACCTAAGTTTCCAGGATCATGACCACCATGTCCAGCGTCTAAAACAACTACAAATTTGTTTTTTTGAGCATTTACTTTTGTCACATTTATAAATAGACATAATACTAAGGTAAATACTAAATGATAGATATGTTTCGTTTGCATAATGGTAAGTTCTAAAAGCTTGATTTTATTAAGTTTTTTAAATTTTAATGATTTATAAATTAATCACAAAAAAATATATGTAATTTTGGGTTTTCAAAAACCGAGCCATACTTTTACAAAAATACATTTAAAAGCGTTGCATACAAACCGTTTTAATATACTTTTCGCCCTAAGTTTTACAGTGTTTATTAACATGTTTAGCTACGCCCAAGAACTCCCAAATTCTGGTGGTGAAATTCCTGTAGAACCAAAAAAGGAAGAGACCAATATTCAGAAAGACACTACCATTAATTTAAAACCTTTAATTAAGGGAACTACCAAAGTCCAAGATAGTTCTATAAACGATTCTATAAAACCGAAACCTAAATTTTTAAAGTCTAAAGTAAAATATAAAGCTAAAGATTACCAGACCTTTAATCGTAAAGAACAAAAATTATATTTATATAATGAAGCCGAGGTTTATTATGAAGATATGGAGATTAAAGCTGGTATTATAGTTATTGACTATAATAAGCAAGAGGTTTATGCTGGTCGTATAAAAGATACTGCAGGAGTTTATACACAATTACCCATATTTAAACAAGGTGAAAATGTGGTAGAACCTGATAGTATTCGCTTTAACTATGATACCAAAAAAGCCTTAATTTTTAATTCACGTACCGAGCAAAATGGTATGAATATCATAGCGGAGAAAACTAAAAGAATAAATGATACGGTTTATTATATGAACCGAGCAAAACTAACTACTTCTGAAAATTTAGACGATCCTGAATATTACTTTTTAGTAAGAAAAGGTAAATTTATGAGCGGTGAAAACAATAAAAAAGTAGTTACTGGTCTTACCAATTTATTTATTTACGATGTCCCTACTCCAATAGGCTTACCATTTGCTTTTTTCCCTATGAGTGAGAAACGTACTTCTGGTATTATATTCCCTAGTTTTGGAGAAGATAATCGTAGAGGTTATTTTATACAAAATGGAGGTTATTATTTGGCTCTAAGCGATTACTTTGATTTAGCTATTTTAGGAGACTATTATACCAATAGTAGTTATGGTTTACGCTTTGAATCTAAATACAATGTGCGCTATAAGTTTAATGGAAATTTCGGATTTAGATATGAAAACTTAGTAACTAGTGAACGAGGCTTTCCAGATTATTCAAAATCAACCATTTACAATCTTAGGTGGGCTCATAACCAAGATCAAAAAGCTAATCCAAGTTCACGATTTTCTGCTTCGGTTAACTTAGGTAGTAGTACGTATTACCAGCAATCTATTAATCAAATTAATTTACCAAACACTCAAAATAACACCTTATCCTCTTCTATATCTTATTCCAAAACATTTGATGTTGAACCACAAATAAATTATAGTATAACAGCAACGCATTCACAAAACACCCAAACACAGCAAATTAATATGACGCTACCTACATTTCAAGGTAGTATTGGTAGAATTTATCCCTTAGCTCCTAAAGAAGGCGTTAAAAAGGGATTAATTCAAAATATTAATGTACAATATAATCTTCGAGCTGAAAATAGAATTAGCACTACAGATTCTCTGTTTTTCAAACCCCAAATGTTTGATGACGCCCGAATTGGCGCTAGACATAGCATACCAGTAACTACTAACTTTAAAATTTTTAAGTTTTTTAGTGTTAGTGCAAATGCTAATTTTGATGAAACTTGGACTTTAAATACAATTGATAGAGTTTTTGATGCAGAAACAAATGAAACTATAACTACAGACCTTACAGGATTTGATGCTTTTAGAACTTATAATTTTAGTACTAGTTTAGGAACCACATTATATGGTTTATTTAATTTTGATAAAAATAATGAAGGCAAGAAAATTCAAGCCATAAGACATGTAATGCGCCCTTCAATAAGTTATAATATTAACCCAGCTTTTGATAATTATTATGATACTGTAGAGGTAGTAAATGCAGATGGAGATACAGCTTCTGATATAGCTAGGCAAGAATATACAAGATTTGAAGGAGGCGTGTTTGGAGCACCAAATCAAACCTTCTCTAGCTCAATTGGTTTAAGTTTATCTAATAATTTTGAAGCAAAAGTAAAAGACAGAGATACGACTGCTACAGAACCTAAAAAAATTATTCTGCTAAATAATCTAAACTTCTCTACAGGTTATAATGTTGCAGGAGATTCATTAAAATGGAGCCCGTTAAGAATGACTGGAGGTACTCAATTATTTAAAGATAAAATGGCTGTAAATTTCGGGGCTACTTTAGACCCATACGCTTTAGATAATAACAATAGACGTATCGACACGTATAATATTAACAACAATGGTAGTTTATTTAGACTAACTACCGCAAATATGACTGTGAGCTATAGTTTAAATAGTAAAGGAAACGAAAGTAAATCTTCAAATAGAGATAAAGGATCAAGAGATCGTATTTTAAGTGGTGGTCGTGAAGATGATTTGTTCGGTGAGTCTCAGGATTTTTCCGACAATCAATTTGGAGATGAAGACGAGGAAGAAGATGAAGATGTATTAAGTGAACTTTATAATTTTAAAATCCCGTGGAGTTTGCGTTTAGCTTATGCCGTAAATTATAATAATACACAACGCCAAGATGAGATATCATCTCACTCCTTAATGTTTTCTGGTGATATAGAAATTGCTCCTCGTTGGAGCATTGGAGGATCTTCTAGTTACGATTTTAAAAATAATGGTTTTGGTTTAACCCAATTACGCTTTAGTCGAGATTTATTAAGCTGGAAAATGAATTTTAGCTGGGTACCATTTGGAACGTATAACAGCTGGAATTTCTTTATAGGAATTAAGTCTAACTTATTAAAAGATTTAAAATACGAACAACGCCGTAAACCAGACGAAAGATTATAATTATTTAAAATGAATGTGTCATGAAAAAAATTATACAAACAGAAAAAGCTCCTGCTCCTATAGGCCCATATAATCAAGCTATATTGCATAGCGGTATGTTATACACCTCTGGACAAATTGCAATTAACCCTGTTACAAATGAATTAGTTTTAGATTCTATTGAAGTTGAAACCACTCAAGTCATGAAAAATTTAAGTGCTGTTTTAGAAGCTGCAGGTATGGATTTTTCTCACGTTATTAAAAGCTCTATATTTATTAGTGATATGGAGAATTTTGGAAAGATTAACGAAGTTTATAGCACTTATTTTGATGAGGCTACTGCTCCTGCAAGAGAAACTGTTGAAGTGGCAAACTTACCGAAATATGTAAATGTTGAAATTAGTATGATTGCTAGTAAGTCATAAGACAATTACAACTATAAAAAAAGCACTTAATTTTTTATATTAAGTGCTTTTTTTATTTTAGAATAAACTGCTTTGTTTAAGCTTTTTTATTGGTATGAAAACTCACTAAACCTTCAATTGGTCTACGTTCAAAATTTCCTACTCTAAAGTTTAACTCTTCTGCAACTTCTCTAATTTCATTTTGACAGAAAAACGCTATAGAACCCGCAAAATGTACAGGAACTGTTTTTAGTTCTTCTTTAAATTGCAATATCATGTTTTTAGCAAAAACTCTAATTCCGTTTTTAATAACTTCTTTAACGTATGCAGAATCCTTGTTTAAAATCATAAACTCTGCAAATTGTGCTAAATAGGCATTTGGATTAGGTTGTTTATATAAATTATACTTTATATAATCTGCCTCTAAATTGTATTTATCTCCAAAAGCAATTTTAATATCTTCTGGCATATGATTAAAATAGTAATCACGTAAAAGTTGTTTACCATAATAATTCCCAGAAGCATCATCCATAATAGTATAACCCAAAGACTTCACTCTTTGGTGAAGTTGTTTACCATCGTAATAACTACAATTAGAACCAGTCCCTAAAATACACACCACTGCTGCTTCTGTTTTAGTATTTATTGTACTGTAAACAGCCGCCATAGTATCTTCGGCTACAAAAACATCTGCATTAACGAAAAATTCCTGTAATACAACTTTTAAAGCTAATCTTGGATTTTCTGTACCGCAACCTGCACCATAAAAATATATTTTAGTGGCTTTTTCTGCATTATTTTTAAGGTCTTTGGCCTTTTTCAAGGTTTTCCTTAATTTTTTTTCTGATAGAATGGCTGGATTCATCCCTTTAGTTCTAATCTTTTCCAGTAACTGGTTACCGTTGTCATCTACCGCAATCCAGTCACATTTTGTAGAGCCACTATCAACTATAAAAATCATATCTATAAAATTAAATCATACAAAAAAGCCAAATTTAGAATTAAATTTGGCTTTAAACTTTATGTTATAAGCTGTTTACTTTTTCAGCTAAATCTACTAATTTATTAGAGTATCCAAACTCATTATCATACCAAGATACTAACTTGAAGAATGTAGAATTTAATTCTATTGCAGCTTCAGCATCAAAAATACTTGTTCTATCATCACCTACAAAATCCTGAGATGCTAATAACTCTTCTGTGTAACCTAAAACACCTTTCATAGAACCTTCTTTTGAAGCTTTTTTGAATACTGCTTTAATTTCTTCTAAAGATGTTTCTTTCTTAGTTTTAACTGTTAAATCTACTACAGATACGTTTGCAGTTGGTACTCTAAAAGCCATACCCGTTAGTTTTCCATCTAATTCTGGAATAACTTTTCCTACTGCTTTTGCTGCTCCGGTTGATGCAGGAATAACATTTAATAATGCACTACGTCCACCTCTCCAGTCTTTTTTAGAAGGACCATCTACTGTTAATTGTGTTGCAGTTGTAGCGTGAACAGTTGTCATTAAAGCTTCAGCAATCCCAAAGTTATCTTCTAAAACTTTAGCTAATGGAGCTAAACAGTTAGTGGTACAAGACGCATTAGACACAATTTTTTGATCTGCTGTTAATTTATGGTCATTTACGCCCATAACATACATTGGAGCATCTGCACTTGGCGCAGAGATAACCACTTTTTTAGCACCACCTTGAATATGGTAATCTGCTTTTTCTAAAGTGGTAAAAATACCTGTACATTCTGCAACGATATCTGCACCAACTTCATCCCACTTTAAGTTTTTAGGATCTCTTTCTGCAGTAACTCTAACGGTTTTTCCGTTTACAACTAAATTACCGTCTTTTACTTCTACAGTTCCATCAAAATGACCATGAACTGAATCATATTTTAATAAATAAGCTAAATGTTCAACATCTAATAAATCATTAATTGCTACAACATCTACGTTATCACGTTTTACTGTCGCTCTAAATACAATACGACCTATTCTTCCAAATCCGTTAATTCCTAATTTTAATTTTGACATTTTCTTATTTTTAGTTTATAATATTCTTAATTAAACCGACATAATATCGGCTACTCGCATTAATTCTTTATTTATTTTTGATTTTCCTTTAATCGCTTCGTTTAAAGGCGTGATTTCAATTTTATCGCTTAACAATCCAACCATGTAGCTAGATTTACCTTCTAAAATTGTTTCTACTGCTTTTACGCCCATTCTACTAGCTAAAACTCTATCGAAACAAGAAGGAGAACCACCACGTTGCATGTGGCCTAAAACAGAAACTCTTACTTCGTATTCTGTCATATTTTCTTCAACATATTCTTTTAATTCGAATACATTTTTACCAATCTTATCACCTTCAGCTACAACCACGATACTAGAAGACTTTCCTGAAAGTTTACTTCTTTTTAAAGATTGTAATAAACGTTCTAAACCTAAATCTTCTTCAGGAATTAAAATTTCTTCAGCTCCTGCTCCAACACCAACATTTAAAGCAATGTGTCCAACATCTCGTCCCATAACTTCTACGAAGAATAGACGATTATGTGAACTTGCTGTATCTCTAATTTTATCGATAACCTCCACTACCGTATTTAAAGCCGTATCGTATCCTAATGTATGTGAGGTTCCGTAGATGTCATTATCTATAGTCCCAGGAATACCCATAACCGGAAAATTAAACTCTTCATTAAAAATTAAAGCTCCGGTAAATGAACCGTCTCCACCAATAACCACAAACGCCTCAATACCTTCTTTTAAAAGGTTTTCATGAGCTTTCTTTCGGCCTTCTGGGGTTCTAAACTCTTGCGAACGTGCAGATTTTAAAACGGTACCACCTTTATTTATAATTCCTTTTACACTTCTTGCATTAAGAGGTAAGAAATCGCCTTCTATCATTCCTTGATAGCCACGATAAATACCAATACATTCTATATTGTAATAAGCACATGTTCTTGCAACAGAACGAATAGCGGCATTCATTCCTGGAGAATCTCCTCCGGAAGTTAAAACTGCTATTTTTTTTATTTTGGATGCCATTATTTCATCTATTTTTAGCTAAGCTATAAAACAAATTGAATAATTAATAGCTGTTTTGTTAAAATTTAAGATGACAGAAGCAACTCAAACGTTTTAGTTAATAAATTATAATTTTTAATCGGTGAAAAATGAAAAAAAGGGAATTTAAATCGTAAGAAATTAGAAGATTATTTCTTTTTTTTAAAACCTACATCGTCTGGAAGTGGATTATCTTTTTTGTCTTGTTGTATTGTAGAACTTTCTTTATTGTCCTTATTTTCTTCTTCTTCATCTTTTTTAGGGTTGAAGATTTTTCGAAGTAATTCTCCAAACGTATCAAAATCTACCGTGTAAGTTAAACCTAAACCTTGAGTATAGCCAATTTCTTCTCCAAAGTTTCGAATACTGTTTTCTCTATTAAATACTTTAGCACTTAATGTACCTTCTTCATTTAAAAGAAAATCGATTTGAACATCTCCAGCAATAACCGACTCTGTTGCACCGCCAACTGGCACTCCTACCTTACCATTAATAAGAATACGGTCTGATAATTTGGTTTGAAGTGTTAAACCAAAACGGTCATCGGTCTGGTAATCTGGACGGTTTTGACCAGCTTCATAATTAATACCAATATTAAGTTTATTGTCTCCGTTACTAAAAAAACCATTAATTAAACCATTTAAACGTTCTGTTATGGTACCCGAAAAGTTAACATCGGAAAACCCACGATTAAAGGAACCGGTTGCCAGTAAAAATAAAGCTTGATTTTCTCGCTCTTCTCTAGAATCCAGACGATAGTTTAATTCCGATTTTACGGTAGACTCCACATTTGGAAAATTAAAACTATAATCTATTGTTGGTTTCTCCAGCTGCTCGGACAAATTAAGTTCTAATTCTACAGGAATCGTCCTGTTAATAGGATTATCTAATAGTGGTGATGGATTTACACGGGTTTTATATATTGCTTTAATGTTTATTAAAGCCTCAAATGGTTCACCATTCCAAGCTAAACTACTTACGTATGGTTGTACTGTAAATCTTTTTTGAACTAAGCCCGCATAGAAGAAGTTATAGGTTCCTTCGTAAATAACGAAATCTCCATACATGTTAAACTTTCCGTTAGTATTAATATCAAATAATAAAGAACCAACTCCTCTACCTTTAATAGTACTTCCAGAATTTTTATCTATAACAATCTCAATTTCTGCATCTTGAGTGATATCTAAATCAAATTCCATTTCTAGACCTTGCGAATTCTCTATTTGCAACTCCTTACCACTAAGTTTGGCAATTTTTTCCTCCGGCGTTAAAAAGTGAATAAATGAATTATCTCCGAAAGTTTCGTTATCATTTAGTGGTATTTTAAATACGGTTCCTTCTTTAGTTTGAGCATTAACAGTAATTTTTAGCGCCTCTGTTGGTCCTTTTATAGAGGCATTTCCTCCTATAAATCCAGTTCCATAATAAATGGCATCATCGGTATAACCGGTATTTAAAATCAACAACCTATCTGTCGTTACACCTAAGTCTAAAGCCCATTTGGAAAAATTTGTATGACTAATTTCACCATTTAAAACTCCAGTAGTTTGTTCTTTAGAGTCAGTAATATTAATAGCATTAAAGATAAACGATTGGTCTTTTAAGGTAACCGTAGCATCTTTTTGAAATGCATAATCTACATTTAGATAAGGTACTCCTAAACCTGCATTTTGAAGATTTAAAGTACCATTAAAGCTAGGTTTGTTTGCTAAACCTGAAACTTTTATAACACCATCTGCTTCTCCTCTAATATCCTCTAAAATATCTTTAAGAAATGGATTTAAAGGTTGTAAACTAAACTTGTTGAAAAAGAGATCCAGATTGATGTTTGAAGTATTGTCAGAAATATCCACATCACCTTTTGCTAAGAACGTGTTTTTTATATCGTCCTTAATTTTAACATTAACATTATAACTACTTAAACTATTATTTCCTTTAATTTTAGCTTCAAAATCGCCAAGTAATTGATCACTTATAGTTAAACGGTTTATGGTTAAATCGGCGTTAGGTTTATAAATGTTTTTATCTTGAAACCAATCTAATTTACCATTTATGGTACCTGCAAAAGTAACAGAATCTATCTGCGGTAATAAGTTACCTAATTCAACTTGCTTAAAATTAAGTTTTAAATCTTTGTAGGTAGAATCTTTAACAATTCCGGCAAGATTTATTTCTTGATTCTCATTATTAATTAAAAAATCTCTGATATCAAAATTCTTAAAATCCCTGTCGAAGATAATTTTATTTAAAGCGTTAGAATTTTTATTAATTAACCATTTGGTATCATTATAAAAAATATGACTTCTTTTAAAACCTACAACAGACTGCTTATCTTCTGCTAAAGTATAGTACAAACTTAAATCGAATTGATCTTTATTTTGCTTGCCACCACTAAATTCTGTTCTTACATATAAAGTATCCTTAACTGTAACATTAATCAAATTAAACTTAGAGACATTATAATATTTTGTATTTAAACTGTCTAATTCTATGTATGTATTAAATAAAGGGTTACTATTATCTACTTGGACTTCTACTCGATTTGCAAAATACTCTAAAACTTTAATTTTTGGAGATTTAAATGTAAGCTTAAAAGCTTTAGCGTTATTTTCCACTTTACCTCTTATAAAGGTATTTGGACCAAGTTCTAGTTCAGGTACAAAAACTTCGACAATTTTATTATAGATGGTAAAATTAAAATCTAAATATTGATTTCCTTTAATCTTTAGCGGTTCATAATCGGTATAGATACTTTTTAACGAGTTTTCAAAAAGTTTTGGTAGGTCGGCTATTTTAAATTGACCTTTCATTTCTCCCTCAATAATATCTGGAGAGTTAATAGAAATTAACCGCTCGTTATTGATTTGTTCGCTTTTAATTTGAAAGTCTTTAAAAACGTAAGTATCGTTTTGATTGTTATAAATGGTATTTACAAATGATATAGTACCAACAGCGTCATCTATAGTTGTACCTACCATATCTATTTCGATAAAACCTTTAAAAAGTGAAAAATCATCTTTTTTATAAAAATTTAAGGCTTTTAAGTCGGCATACTTCACATCTGCTTTAAAGTCGAACTTATTTTGCTTTTTAGATAAGTCTGCCAAACCATTAAATTCTAATTGGAGATTTTTATCGTTACTAATTAGATTACCATTAAATTTATTTTGAGCATAAGTACCATTTACAATAATATCCTTATACGTATATTTATTATAAGTAATGGTTTTTACATTACCTTTTAAGTTTGAATTTAGATTGTTTTTGTTAAATCCTCTACCATTAATATCTAAATCTAATGTGGTATTCCCTAAATCTTTTTCTCCCAAAAGAGCTCCCAAATTAAATGAAGTTAAAACTACATTTCCTTTATATGAAGCATTTTCAATAGAATTAACGTTTTGTATAGCTAGGTCGGACTTTACAAAGCCTATATCCGTAGCCATTTGTAGTTTCGCATCAATAGTATTTGCAGTGATGTGCGTAGAACCTATAATTTTAAAATTTCCTAATTCTTTGAATATTTTAGGAATAGATTCTCCTAAAACATTTGGCAATAATGTGGTTAACTTATTATAATTTGAGGACAGCTCTGTAAAATCTCCCTGCATAGAGAAATCATTTTCATCTTTACTAAACAAATTTTTAAAATTAATATTACCATCAATTTTAGTAGATGCATTCGTGTTAAGTTGAAGGTTTGTTACCGTTAAATCATTTAATGTACCCGATAAATTGGCATTAAAATTAGCTACCTTATTTTGCCCAAACTCATTATAAAAAACATTTAGTTCTTCTAAATCTACTTTAGAATTTTTAAATGTGGCATTTACATTTACTTTATTGACAAAGTCTACAAAATCCTTCCTATTGTAATTAAATATTACATTTCCATCTAATTCAGATTTTGCAGTTTTAATGTTTAAATTATTAAAAGCAAGCTCTTCCAGAGTATAAGAGAAATTAGTCGTTAAATTTTCAACATCTAATCCTCTGGAGTCTTTAAAATTAAGAGTATTAATACGAGCACTTACATTTGCTCCATTTATAAGAAAATTAGTGGCATTAATATTAATTTTAGAAAAATCTAAAAAATGAACGGTTTCTAGGTTCTGATTTGAAAATTTAAAATTTGAGTTTGTTAAAGTCACATCACTACTCGACAACAAGAAACTGCTCTTTGTTCTTGGGTTATCTTCATCAAAACGAGCTACAAACACATCCAGATTAGTGTCAGTTTCTCCTTTATAAGTCATAACGTGCAGTAAGAAACTTTCAATGTCTATATCTCCAAAATTTAGCGTTCCTGCGTACAAGTTTTTTATATTGATGATGGAGGTATTAATTTCTTTAGCAGACATTAAAGTATTATTTTTATAATCTTTAATTAAAATCCCCTTAAGCTCTACATCACCATTAAATTGAAGCCCAACTTTATTTACAAAAATTTTAGTTTTATAATCCTTATTTATACGATTAGTAACGTAAGCACCAATTTTTGTTTGTACAGCTGGAACTGATAGTAATAGCACCAATATAATGAAAAGCAAAAGTATAATTGCTACTATCTTACTCAGTATTTTAAGTGCTTTTTTAATGATGCTTAATGTATATTTGCATAAAGTTTACAATATTATTGTAAAGCTTCGTGCGATTTGTTTATTTTGTTTCAAAATTAACAATTATTGTGCCTAAAAAAGACTAATGAGCTCAGAAAATATTTATATTCTAGGAATTGAAAGTTCATGTGATGATACCGGTGCTTCAGTTTTATGCAATGGTAAAGTTTTAAGCAACTGTATTGCTGGTCAGGCTATTCATGAAGCTTATGGCGGTGTCGTTCCAGAACTAGCCTCCAGAGCACATCAACAAAATATAGTTCCTGTAGTACAACAGGCTTTAGAAAAGGCTCAGATTACAAAAGAACAATTAAGCGCAATTGCTTTTACCCAAGGTCCGGGATTAATGGGTTCTTTACTTGTGGGTACATCGTTTGCAAAATCTTTGGCTTTCGGTTTACAAATTCCCCTTATAAGCGTTAACCATATGCAGGCGCATATTTTGGCACATTTTATAGATGAAGAAAGCCAAAGCAAACCAAAGTTTCCTTTTTTAGCCTTAACCATATCTGGTGGACATACACAAATTGTTAGAGTCGATAACTATTTTGATATGACTGTTATTGGAGAAACTATAGATGATGCTGTAGGAGAAGCTTTCGATAAAAGTGGGAAAATTTTAGGTTTAGGTTATCCGGCTGGACCAGAAATAGACAGACGCGCAAAATTAGGAAATCCAAAAGCATTTCAATTTACTAAACCAAAAGTAGAGGGCTTAAATTTTAGCTTTTCTGGGTTAAAAACAGGCATTTTATATTTTGTACAAAAAGAGATCAAAAAAAATCCGGAATTTATTAATGAAAATTTAAATGATATCTGTGCCTCTATCCAATATACCATAATTGGCATATTAATTGATAAATTAAAAAAAGCAAGTAAAGAAACAGATATAAAACATATTGCTATTGGTGGAGGTGTATCGGCCAATAGTGGTATAAGAGAAGCCTTAAAACTTGGCGAACAAAAGTTTGGCTGGACCACTTATGTTCCTAAATTTGAATTTACGACAGACAATGCTGCAATGATTGCAATTGTTGGCTATTTAAAATATTTAAAAGAAGATTTCACGTTTCAAAACGTCATGGCTTCATCTCGTTTAAAATTATAAAAACCATAAAATGAAACACATTATTTTTGCCCTTAGTATTCTTGCTTCAAGTGTAAGTATCGCACAAAATGTAGAAAAAGATTTAAATACTATAGAAACTGCAGATCAAGCAGAAGCGTATATTCAAGATAAACAAAAAAAAACACATAAGTTAATTACTTTTAATGCGGTTAAACATAATACCAGTCTAGCAAAAGAATTAATTTCTACTGGTGTTGGTGCTACTAAAGTTTCTGAAAATGAATTTAGTAAAACCTATTATAAGGTGGTAGAAAAATCCAATGAGCCACACTACAGACTTAGTTATATCTTTTTTGATGGTAACGAAATGCCTTCAAAAGAAATTGATAAATTAAGAAAGCTTATTTTTAAACAGCATGAAACTCAGTTAGAATCATTTTCTAATTTAGCCCGTAAATATTCTATGGCTAAAAACAAGTTTCAAGGTGGAGATACTAATTGGGTAAAATTAGAAGATTTACCAAATGTTTTAGCAAATGTAGACGAACTTTTATCACATAGTTTAGATGAAGTTTATACGGTTAGTAATTTAGACACTAATGAATTTTATATTGTAAAGAAAACATTTCCTGCTCAAGAAATTGAAGAGGTTAAAGTAATTAGAGTTGAAGAGCGAAAATAATGCAGCTCTTTTATTCCAAACATATTAATTTTAACGAACAACAGTTTACTTTTAATAAAGATGAAAGTAAACATATTGTTCGCGTGTTGCGAAAAAAAGAAGGGAAACCTTTATATGTTACCGATGGTAAAGGTGTAATTTACTCGTGTGAAATAGCTCTTGCTAACGATAAAAATTGTGTAGTTAACATTCTAGAAAAGACAGTTCAACCCAAACCTAAATACAATTTACACTTAGCTGTTGCTCCTACTAAAATGAACGATCGCTACGAGTGGTTTTTAGAAAAAGCAACAGAAATTGGCGTATCTGAAATTACTCCAATTATTTGCGACCATAGTGAACGTAAAGTGGTTAAACTGGAACGATTCAATAAAATAATTGAATCCGCTCTAAAACAATCTTTAAGTGCATACTTCCCTATTTTAAATGAACCAAAAACATTTAAAACATTTGTAGAGGAAACTTCTGAAGAATTTAAACTTATTGCACATTGTGAAGACGATAAAAAAAACAGCTTAAAACAAACCATTAAACCAGAAACAGACTATTTAATTTTAATTGGACCTGAAGGCGATTTTAGTTCTAAAGAAATTAAAATGGCTTTGGAAAAGAATTTCACACCTGTAAGTCTTGGAGAAACCAGACTACGGACTGAAACTGCTGCCATAGTAGCCGCTCATAGTGTGGCTTTTGTTAATGAATTATAAGTTTTGCTCTACGCCTCCCAAAATATCTTTATCATTATTTTCAACTAAAACAATTAGTGATAAGGTGTCTTTTACGCTCACAGTATCAGGAATTTTTATAGTAGATTTCTCGGTTTTGAAGTCTTTTTGGATAGGTTTATAAATTTCGTTAACTACAATATTTGTATTTATTAGGTTTTTATTTCGGTTTTCGCCTCTACTTACTTCAGTCTTACGTTCGTTTATGACTAAAACAATTCTCAATTGTTTTTCTGTGACAACTCCAGAAATAGTATAATCAAAGCTATAAGCGTCGTTTAAACGTTCTACATTAGAAATTTTAATGGTATTTGAGTTAGCAATTTTACCATACGTTTTTAGTTTTTCGTTTAGAATAGATGTATCAGAACCTACAAAATGAGAATCGCCATTTACAACAGTTTGTGGGGTATAAATGGTTTCGGAATTAAATTTTTGCGCATATCTACGTTGTTTATCTGCATAAGTTTTTTTGCTGAAGGGATCTTTCCAGCCGATGTAATTCCAATAATCCACATGATAACTTAATACAATCACATTACTTTGTGTTTGTTTCACTTTATTTAAAGCTTTGTCTGCACTAGGGCAACTACTACAACCTTGAGACGTAAAAAGCTCTAAAACCACTACCGACTTCTTATTTTGAGCCGTAATGGTAAGAGAAATAAATAGAATAAAAAGAAATAAGTTTCGTTTTAAAGCAAACATAGTTTTGTATTTTTACAGTATGAGTATTAGTTCGAATTTATTAAAGAAACTTACAGTTTTAGTTCTGTTTATAAGCTATTCCTTTACTGGACTTTCTCAGGATATTGCTGTTTTAAAGTATAATGGTGGTGGCGATTGGTATAGTAATCCTACCTCATTACCCAATCTTGCAAAATTTTGCAATGCAACAATTAATACTCAATTAAACACAAAAACAGCCGTAGTAGAAGCAGGAAGTATTGATGTATTTCAATATCCTTTCATACACATGACGGGACATGGAAATGTTGTATTTAATACCGATGAAGCTACCAATATGAGAAACTACCTTAATTCTGGTGGTTTTTTACATATTGACGATAATTATGGGATGCAACCCTACGTATTAAAAGCATTTAAAACAATATATCCTAATGAAGAATTTGTAGAATTACCTGCTAATCACCCACTATTTTCTTCTGCTTTTAATTTTCCTAAAGGACTTCCAAAAATACATGAGCATGACGGGAAACGTCCTCAAGCCTTAGGTTTATATTTTGAAGGACGCCTTGTGGTTTTATTAACTGTAGAAAGCGACTTGGGAGATGGCTGGGAAGATCCAGAAGTTCATAATGATCCTGAAGATGTGAGGTTAAAAGCTTTGCAAATGGGTGCTAATATTATTACATACGTGTTTAGTAATTAGTAAGCAGTATGCAGTATGCAGTATGCAGTATGCAGTATGCAGTATGCAGTATGCAGTATGCAGTATGCAGTATGCAAAATTATTTCTTTATCTTACAATTCAAGTAAAAAACATACAGTTTTCTTAAAATTTATTGACTAAAAACTAACCACTAACCACTACAAACTATTAACTAACCTCTAAAAAACATGCAGCTTAACCACTACACCACAACATTTACACCTAAGACATTTCCTATTACAGTTGTGTGCGATAATGTGACGAATGCTCCAAATATTGGTAGTTTATTTAGAGTTTGTGATGCTTTTGGAGTGCAGCAATTGGTGTTTTGTGGGGAACATATTCCGTTAGGACGAAAAATGACCAAAACGTCTCGTGCAACCGAAAAAGCGGTTAATTATGAAGTGGTTTCCGATTTAAAAACAAAAATCCTTCAACTTAAAGCCGAAAATTATAAAATAGTTTCTTTGGAAATAACCAATAACAGTCAAGCTTTAGATAGCTTTCAACTTCCTAAAAACGCTCCAATAGCTCTTATAGTGGGAGACGAAAACTTTGGAGTTCATGAAGATATTTTAGCTCTAAGCGACTCAGTTGTACACATCACAATGTTTGGGCAAAACAGCAGTATGAATGTGGTACAAGCCACCAATATTGCGCTTTATGAGTTTACAAAGCAACTTTAAATTGTAATTTTTAATGGTTTAATAAATCTCATTTAAGTTTATTATAGTAGATTTACAAGACTAAACACCAATTTTTTTGAATTCAAAAATTATAGCCAACGGAATATTAAGAGCAGTAGCAGTATTAGCTGGTGTATGTTTGCTTTTATTATTTTTATATGAAATCCAATCGGTTATAGTTTACCTTATTATAGCTGGGATTATTTCACTTGTGGGCAGACCAATAATAGCTTTTTTAAAAAACAAACTTCGTTTTAACGACACTATAGCAGTAGTTATTACAATGATACTTATAGTGGGTGTTTTCCTAGGGATTTTAAGTCTTTTTATTCCTTTAATTATAGAACAAAGTAGAAATTTAGCGTTATTGGATATTAATTTACTACAACAAAACTTAGAAAATATCTATAAAGACAGTATTAACCATTTTGGTTTTAATCATACCGATGTCGAAGCTTCTTTTAAAGATTCCCAATTTATGTCCAGAATAAATTTTGGTTTCGTTCCAGAATTTTTAAATGCGCTATTAAATGGCTTTGGAGAGTTTAGTATAGGTTTATTTTCTGTTTTATTTATTTCTTTTTTCTTTTTAAAAGACAGTAAATTATTTAGTAATGGTATTTTAACCATATTACCAAAACGAGAAGAAGCGCGTATTAAAAGAGCTTTCAAGAGCATAAGAGACCTGCTTTCAAGATATTTTATTGGATTAATACTTCAGTTATTAATTTTATTTACCATCTACTCTATTGTTTTATTCATTTTTGGAGTTAAAAACGCTTTAATAATAGCAACGCTTTGTGCTGTTTTAAATGTGATCCCTTATGTTGGTCCTTTAATTAGTGCTATTTTACTTTTATTACTTACCATGTCTAGTAATTTAGGTGAAAGCTTTAGTGATATTATCTTACCTAAAACCATATATGTTATGATTGGTTTTATCATCGCTCAACTGGTAGATAATTTCTTTAGTCAGCCCATCATTTTTTCTAAAAGCGTTAAATCACATCCTTTAGAAATTTTCTTAATTATAATTATTGCTGGTCTTTTATTTGGTATTGCTGGTTTAATTGTGGCTATACCATTCTATACTGCTTTAAAGGTAATTGCTAAAGAGTTTTTAAGTGAATATCGCGTGGTTCAAAAATTGACCAGAAGTTTAGATGATTAGTTTCAATAAAGACATTTTATCTTTTAAAATTCAAGAGTTTATAAAAAATAATTTAAGCTCTAATATTTCCGATTTAATTCTGAAAGGAATTCCGTTTCAAGAAACTCTTACTACCGAAATAATAAACCAGATTGAAGCCAAAAACCGTTCTGAAAAGAAGCTTCCAACGTGGTTTAAAACGAAAAATATTTACTATCCAAACAAATTAAATATAGAACAAACGTCTTCAGAAGCTACTGCTCAATTTAAATCTAATCTAATTTCCGGAGATCGATTAATTGATTTAACAGGCGGATTTGGTGTAGACGATTTCTATTTTTCAAAAACATTTCAAAATGTTATACATTGCGAAATTAATAAGGAGCTTTCAGAAATTGTTCAGCATAATTACAAACAATTAGAGGTAAAAAATATTACCTGTTATAATTATAACGGATTAGACGTTTTAAAGGACTTAAATCAAACTTTCGACTGGATTTATGTCGATCCGTCAAGACGCCATGACAGTAAAGGAAAAGTGTTTTTATTGAATGACTGTGAGCCGAATATAGTCGAAAATTCTGAAGTACTCTTTAATTATTCAAACCACATCCTTATAAAAACATCGCCACTATTAGATATTTCTTCAGGTTTAAATGAATTAACTCATGTTAAACACATTTATAGTGTTGCTGTAAAGAACGAAGTTAAAGAGCTTTTATGGGTTCTTGAAAAAGATTATCAGAATGCTGTAACTGTTGAATGTGTAAATATTAAAAAAACGTCATTTAAAACATTTACTTTCAATTTAGAGGACGAAACTTTAACTGAAGCAGAATATAGTTTACCAAAAAATTATTTATACGAGCCTAACTCGGCTATTTTAAAGGCTGGAGCTTTTAATCAAGTAGCTGTAAAGTATAACCTTTCTAAACTCCATAAACACTCTCATTTATATACCAGTGAAAATCTAATGGATTTTCCTGGACGAGTATTTAAAATTGTTTCGGTATTGCCTTATAACAGAAAATCTTTTAAAAAATATTATACAAAAAGCAGTGCCAATGTGACCACACGGAATTTTCCAGAATCTGTAGCCAGTATTAGAAAGAAATTACAATTAAAAGATGGTGGGACAGACTATTTATTTTTTTCAACCAATATGAAAAACGAAAAAATAGTAATTCATTGTAAAAAAATGGAAAATCTCTAAAACACTTTAAATACATAGCCTAACAGCCAATACAAAATAATAAAAACGAAAATAGTTCCGAAGCAGCCACATTTTCCGCCTCCAATTTTTTTTGCGCCATAGCCGGCTATTAGTGCTCTAATTAAATTTTTCATAGGTTACATTGATTAGTATACAAGTTTACTAAAATATCTTTCCTATTTTAAATATTTAACGAGACATTAACCACACTAACAAATACATGTGTGTAAATTAGAAAAAAATTATAATTATGACAGAATGGTTTAAGTTTAGCGAAGTTGGTTTAAAAGCTATAGTTCTTACCGCTATTGGTATTTATATTGCTACTATTGTTTGCACTAGAATTGCAGGAAAACGTAGTTTTAGCAAAATGTCTAGCTTCGATTTTGCCATGACGGTTGCTATTGGTTCCATAATTGCCACAACTATAGTTTCTAAATCTGTGAGTTTGCAAGATGGAATTGCCAGTATTGTAATTACATACGCGTTACAGCTTGGTATGGCTTACTTAAGACGTTTTAAAATGGTAGAAAATTTGGTAGATAATCAGCCATTATTATTAATGGATAAAACAGAAATTCTTCATGAAAACTTAAAAAAAGTAAGAGTCACCGAAGACGATTTACGCTCGAAATTAAGAGAAGCTAATGTCATTAAACTATCTCAAGTTCGCGCTGTTGTTATGGAAGCTACCGGAGATATTGCTGTGTTGCATTGCGATGACGATGCTATAGAACTAGAGGATTTTCTTCTAAAAAATGTTAGAAGATGAAACGTACACTAATGTTTGTTTGTTTACTTTTCTACAGTTTTTCATTTTCACAAAATGCTTACGAAAAAGCTGAAGGTTACTATAATTTATCGGAATTTGAGGTCGCTTCAGGTTTATATTTATTGAAAGACAAGACGTTTTTCTTTTTTTCAACCTTTGGCAATGTGGATTTAAAACTATATGGCACCTACTCTATTTCAGACAATAACAAATTGAGTTTCAAGATTGCAGATGAGCTAAAAAAGGAATTTTACGTGTATGGTTACACCTCTGAAAAGCTTTCAGAAACTATTCATCTAGAATATGAAAAACCTTATGAACAAAAAACAGAACAATTATACGCCATTATAAAAGACCAACGGTATGATTTTCCAGAATTTGATACCGATAAAACCTTGGTTTCTTTAGATATATCTTCCTCATCAAACACACTACTAAGTTTAGGTTATAAGTACTTAGATAAGGATTATATAAGCACAACTGTAAATTTAAATGGTGCAAATTCAGTAGTTATTTACCATAATTACTATTATGATATGACTATGGAAGTGTCTAAAATGGCTTTTGTTTTAGAAAACGGATTACTGAAACAAGACGCTAACAATTTAAAAACGTATCAGAAAAAATTTTTAAAAGAAAATGTCATTACACAGGTGACTGAATTTATAACTACTTTAAAAAACAGGACTACCGTAATGCGTAATGGTATTATTTATACCAAGTTATAATTAAACTTCAAAAATTAAATTATCTGTAAACGCAATTTGTTTACAGTTTTTTGGCGCATTTGCCACATTTAAACCTGTAAACAAACTAAATGCAGGTAAAATAAGTTGCTGCTCTGTAATTTGATAACATGGCAATTTAAAACGCTGTTTTGCTTTACCTTTTATAAGTACCCCAGGATGTGTGTGTCCAGACACTGTAAACTGTTTGGTGTTTTTAGCCACAGCATCGTGAATAAAACTTAAGTTATCAGTATCTTTTTTTGGCTGAAAAACGCCTAAGTGCATTCTTGTATATAATTCGGTTTGAAGTTTATCGTGATTCCCTAAAATTAATTCTACTTTTAAATTTTCAAATGAAGCAAGCCAGTCTTCAAAATAGTCGATATCCGAATTATGTTCTGCATGAAACAAATCGCCCACAATGATAAGTTTTTCAGCATTAAAATGAAGAATTAGCTGGTTTAAACGCTTTAAATCATCTTCCAGAACCGCTTTAGAAATTGGGATGCCATGCTTTCTAAAGGTTGCTGCTTTGCCTACATGCAAATCGCTTAGCACCAAAGCTTTTTCCTTGTCCCAGTATAGCGCACGCTGGTTGGTTAAAATAAAAGTTTCAGTCTGGCAAACGCATTTAAATTCGGCAATTGTAATCATTCTTCAAATTTAAACATCTGTTTTTTGATACGCTCAATACGTTTGCTTAAATCTTCATTACTCATAGAATTTCTTAAACTATCTACTTTTAAAGGAAAACTTAAAGGCGTAAATCCTTTAGTTTGTTTTACCACAATTTTACTTTTTGAAATTCGCTCAAATGCGGCTCTTAATCGTACTTCTTCTAGTTGCTGATTAAATACTTCGGTATACGCCTGTTTAAGTAATAAATTATTAGGTTCGTACTCCTCCAAAACTCTAAATATTAATCCGCTAGACGACTGTAAACTTTTATTATTTTTACGGGTTCCAGGCTGACTTTGCACGACCAAACCTGCAACCACCGCAATATCACGAAACTTACGAGATGCCATTTCAGATGCATTAATACTTGCTGTAACATCTTCCATAAGATTTTCAATACTTAAAATGCTATGAATAATATCTTCATTTAAAGGCATTTCCTGATCGCTTAGTAACTCAAAACCATAATCGTTCATGGCAATGGTAAATGTGAGTGGCTTAATTTTAGAGATGCGGTACGCCATTAAAGACGCCATAATTTCGTTAACCAAACGACCTTCAAACGGATACATAAACAAATGAAAGCCATCTTTGGTTTGCATAAGTTCTACTAAAAATTCATCAGATTTAGGAATATGAGAGGTTTTAGCCTGCCGAATTAACATAGGATGCAAAAACTTCAATTCCGGTTCACGATTATTTGCCTGTAAGGCATCATTCAACTTTAATCTTAAAAAATGGGTTAAATAAGAGGTTAAAGGCAATCGTCCGCCATTCCAACTTGGTGTAATTGCTTTTTTAGCTTTACTGCTTTTAACTAGAACCTGCATATCTTTTACCGTAGACAGTTCTAATACTCTGCCCGATAAAATAAAACTTTGTCCGGGTTTTAATTTTGAAATAAAATATTCCTCCACCATACCGATATAGCCGCCAGATTTAAATTTTACCATAAGCATTGCTTCACTAAAAATTACACCAATATTCATACGGTGCAACATACTTATGCGTCTGCTTTTTACTTTATATAATCCATCTTTTTCATCTAAAACTACTTTATGAAATTCTTCATAAGCATTTAATGTTGTGCCGCCTTGTGTGATAAAATGAATAGCCCAATTAAATTCTTCTAAAGTCAAATAAGAAAATACAAAAGTCTCTTTTAATAGCTTATAAATCTTGTCTCGATCAAAACCTTCGCCAACCGCTAATGTGACCAGAAACTGCACCATAACATCATAAGTTAACACCATTGGCGGCTTCGCTTCTATTTCATTTTGTTTGACCGCTTCTTTTACTGCGGAAACTTCTATTAATTCGAGTAAATGCGTAGGAACTGCATAAATTTTTGAAATTTCAAAAGGCGAATGACCACTACGACCAGCTCGTTGTAAAAAACGTGCAATTCCTTTTGCAGAGCCAATTTGAATAACACTATCCACAGGTTTAAAATCGACACCTAAATCTAAACTAGAGGTACAAATAACCGCTTTTAGCTGTCCGTTAGAAATAGCCTCTTCAATCCAATTACGCTGGTCGCGAGCAATAGATCCGTGATGGATAGCAATTTGCCCAATTAAATCTGGTTCTTCTTCTAAAATAATCTGGTACCACAATTCACTTTGGTTTCTGGTATTGGTAAAAATAAGTGTGGTATTATTTTCATAAATTACAGGAACTATTTTAGAACTTAAAGAACGTCCTAAATGGCCTGCCCAAGGTAAAGTTTCGACATCATCAGGTAAAATAGAAACTATTTTAATTTTCTTTTTTTCCTTAGCTTTAATCTGAATAGTTTTTAAATCTTTATATGGAATTAAAACCTCTTGCGCTTCCTGTAAATTGCCTATCGTAGCTGAAATCCCCCAAATTTGAAGCTGTTTAGTTAAGTTTTTAATTCTTGCTATTGCTAGTTCTGTTAGCACGCCTCGCTTAGAACCTAAAAGTTCGTGCCACTCGTCTACCGCCACACATTTAACGTTTTTAAACCATCGTGAGTTTTTCTTTTGGGAAAATAATAAATGTAAGGTCTCTGGAGTGGTTAGTAACACATCTGGCATTAATCGTTCCTGACGTCTACGGTCTTTGGTTGGTGTATCTCCATTTCGTACTTCAATTTGCCAATCCAAACCAATCTCATCAACTGCTTCATTCATGGCTTTAGCTAAGTCTTTAGCAAGCGAGCGTAATGGGCTAATCCATATTAATTTTAAACCTTTTTTGTATTGTTCTGGTTGATTTAAATAATCGATTACCACAGCTATAAACACCGAAAATGTTTTACCAAAACCTGTTGGCGCAACTACCAATCCGGAATACCCTGAATGATATTTCTGCCAGGTTTTATATTGAAAACTAAAAGGTTCCTGATTTTTGGAATGCATCCAGTTTTCTATAATCTGGTAACCTTCGGTGGTTTTGAATGTACTCATATATTTGCTATTAGCCTTTAGCTGTTTGCTCTTGGCTTTTTTTAATTTAAAGTTGTGGATTATTTGTAACGTCAACCTGAATTTGTTTCAGGTTCATATTTAGTGCTTTTTTAAGCTCACTTCTTTATTCTCTTAATGTGATGCTGAAATGAATTCAGCATGACGATATTGACTATGTTTTTGTTTCTTTTATAAATTTATTTTCTATGTATAGCGTTAACTTGAACTGGTTTCAACATAACAAAACAGTTTACATTAAAAAATAACTTCCAATTAAAGCCTTAACACTTTCAATCGTATCTATTTCGCTTGCGGGCTTGTCTTTACGCCAACGTTTGATACGCGGAAAACGTAGGGCAACACCACTTTTATGTCGATTACTTAATGCGATGCCTTCAAAAGCTATTTCAAAAACCAGTTCTGGTTTAACCGTACGGACTGGACCAAACTTTTCAATAGCATTTTTATTTACCCATCGAGAAATTTCTGTAATCTCCTCATTGGTTAATCCGGAATAGGCTTTAGCAACCGTGACAAGCTGGTCGTCTTTTTTAACAGCAAACGTATAGTCTGTGTATTTACTACTTCTACGACCACTTCCTTTCTGGGCATAAATCATCACCGCGTCTATAGTTAGTGGGTCTACTTTCCATTTCCACCAATCGCCTTTTTTCCGTCCCACATGATAAGGCGACGCTTTTTGCTTTAACATTAAGCCTTCACTATTAAATTGACGGGCTTCATTTCTAATAGCATCTAACTCTTTCCAATGTTTAAACGAAATACGTTGGGATAATTTAAAATAATCGGAATTAATGGCTTCAGTTTTAAAAAGGTCTTCTAAAGTCTGTCGTCGTTCCCTCAAAGCGGTTTCTCGAATATCCTTTCCGTTAAATTCCAAAATATCATATACATAAAACCCTACAGGAACTTCTTCCATAAGTTGTTTGGTCACATTTTTACGGTTTAAACGCTTTTGCAAATCATTAAACAACAACACTGCCTGATCTTTAATCGCTAATATTTCACCATCTAAAACAAAATCATCTTTAAACTGCGAAACTATCTCTACCAATTCTGGAAACTGCTCTGTAACCAACTCTTCTCCTCTTGACCAAATAAAAACTTCCTTATTTCGTTTAACTATTTGTCCGCGAATACCATCCCATTTATATTCAACCTGCCAATCTTCAAGAGGACCTAAATCTTCTAAATTTTTCTCAAGGCTATAAGCTAGACAAAAGGGATAAGGTTTTGAGTTATCATAATTAATATGTTCACCAGATAATAAATCGTCAAAAGTAATCGAATCTGGTGTCCAATTTCCTATAATACTATGCATGAGCTGGTTGGAATCTATACCCGAAAATTTAGCTAAAGCATTAACTAAGGTTTTTTTTGAAACTCCTATACGAAAGCTACCACCAATAAGTTTATTAAAAATAAAGCGTTCCTGTGCTTCTAAGCTATTCCAGGTTTTTAAAATATAGTTTTTTTTGTCTTCATCAGATGTGCTTTTAAGCTCGTGCAATTCCTCCATAAATTCATGAAGTGCTTTATCTTGTTGGTATTCTGGTTCTGGAAGTAGCAAGGAGATGGTTTCTCCCAAATCGCCAACTGTACTATAACTTTCAAGGAACAACCACTCTGGAAGTTGTGCAATTTCCATACACCAATCTTTCAACAAAGTGGTTTTAACAGGACGTTTTGGGCGTTTTCCTGTAAACAAAGCGATGAGCCAAAGTTTGTCTTTATTATGAGCTGTGCTGAAGTAATTTACTAAAGCCTCAATTTTTGCATTGGTTTTATTAGTAATCTCTACAGCACTTATTAGTTCTGAAAACTGTTTCATTTGGCTGAAGTTTTTAAAGGTTCTTTTTCTAATGCATCTTCGGTATCTTCTTCGTTTCCATATTCGGTTTTCACTTCTGCGGAAGAAATGCCTATTTCATTTAAATATTTTGAAAACGTAGCTTGAGAACCATGAGTCACATAAACTTTTTCGGCTTCGGTAGCTTTCACAGCATCTAACAATCCATTCCAATCGGCATGGTCACTAACGGCAAAACCAGCATCAACCCCTTTCCAGCGTCTGTTACCTCGAATTTGCATCCAACCAGAGCAAATTGCAGTTGCCGCATTTGGTATGCGTTTTAATAGACGAGAACCTAATAAACCTGGAGGCATGATAACTATTTTATTTTGAAGAGTTTCTTTTTTAAAATCGGCTTCCAATTTAATGGTCTTTGGCAAACTAATTCCTGAATTGCTAATGGCTTCATTTAAATTATGAATAGCTGTATGTACGAAAATATCGTCCATACCTTGTATTAAAGACATGATACGCTGTGCTTTACCTAAAGAATAGCCTAAAAATACACTGGTACGATTATTAGCTTGATTATTTATGACCCAGTTTTGAAGTTCTTGTTGTAAATCTTCTTCTTTTTTCCAATTATAAATGGGCAAACCAAACGTACTTTCGGTAATAAACTCATGGCATTTTACTGGCTCAAAAGCAGTGGTTATAAAATCGGGTTGCGTTTTATAATCACCCGAAAAAACAACTACTTTACCTTTATACTCCAATCTAATTTGAGCAGAACCAATTATATGTCCAGCAGGAAAAAAAGACACTTTTACTCCATTAATCATTTTTGGGCTATTATAATCCATAGTTTCCAAGCTTATGTCTTTACCTAAACGATGTAATAAAATATATTTAGAGTCGGTATGACACAAATAATGTTTGTTACCCCAGCGGGAATGGTCGGCATGACCGTGAGAAATAATAGCGTAATCAACCGGATACCAAGGATCCAGATAAAATTTTCCTGGAATGCAGTAAATACCTTTTTTGGTAAATTTTATAAGTTTCAAGCTTTTTTTACTACAAAATACAACTGAAACTTTAGTCCAGAATAAGGCTTAACTAATCTTTAACCTGAAAACAAAAAAGACCTACTGTTACCAGTAAGTCTTTAAGTGAGCACGACAGGATTCGAACATTTTTACACTATCCTAGTATCTGCAATGTTTTATATAGTTTAGAATTATAAGGTGCACCTAAAAGTGAGTTTTTTAAATTATTATAAAGCACGAGCTAAAAATTAGCATTATATGGTAAACCTAAATTTTAAAGAAGCAGCTATTAAAAAATTAGTAGATAAACAAGCAAAAGCCTCTACAAACTGGTGTAAAGGCTCTATATATTGTTTGTTGTATTTCACGGACTACAAGTCCGCGCTATCGGGTTGTTCTGTATGTACCCCGGAAGTGCTACCTATCCCAATTCCAATTATTTTTCACTCCTAATTTATAAAGTTTACCATTTAAAATTTTATTAATATATCTTTTAATATATTCATCAGTATCTTCATATTTAGAAATTTCTGTTAATTTATTAATAACTAACGGATTTCTATATTCAATGTAAAGGATTGGTTTTTTTTCAATTGGCACTGATGATATAGAACTAAAAAGTGAATAATCACTAACTTTACCCTCTTTAAAAAGACCAAAAACATAATCTATAAATTCTAATTTTTCTTCTAAAGACAAATAGCTCATTGAAAAACAAATAACTTGCTCATTTAATTCAGGTAAATCAGATGCTAATAACCATTTTGCCTTTTCAAGATTTTGTGAAGAGTTCTTGTAAAACTTTACAAACTTATTATCAAACTCTACCAAATCATATATTTTAAAAAATACACCTTCAAAATCTGTTTGGGTTATATACTTAATATATTCATCATCTTTATACTTTATTAATGAATCGGCGAAAGGATTTACTAATTCTAGTAAATTTTCCTTTTGTATTACAGGTTTATCTGCTAAAGAATCATTTCTGAAAGTATTATCAATAATCTCTAGTTTTTTCGCTTCTTTACCACATCCAAAAATTAATAATAACAAAACACAGATATTATATTTATTGATCTCCAACATATCTTCTTATTGTATAATTTATCGTTCCAAAACTAGTTTTATTTAATGGAAAATACTTGTCCATATTTACTACCTGATCCGTCATTATAATTTACAGGTAAACAAACATTATAATACCCATCAGCACAATCAAGTGTTCCACCTACTTCTTCCCATCTACTAGAATCTTGATTCCATTGCCATATACCGTCACTATCATACCAAAAAGTCCCGTCATCATAACTATGTTCTGTAGGTGGTTTATTTCTGACGCCATACCAGTAGTATCAGTAAACTTAACAGGATTACTAAACGCATAATTATAACTTGACCACTCTGGCATTTGCTCTGCTAAAGGATCCACACTTAACCACATACTCCATTTAGGGTTGCAATATCTAGCACCATAATAATATTTGCCCGTTTCAGCATCTAACTCTTTAGCATTAAACTTATATGGTGTGTTGTAACTGTTTAAATGCTCGTCTACTAACAATTCTCCAAATGGTAAATACTCTATGTGTTGTGATATTAACCCTTTACGGTTTGCAATATACGAAGAACTGCATATTTATAGTGGTTATATTTTATTTCCTTTGGACGTATTAGCATTAGAAAATTTTTAAACTTAAAGCTCTTCTTGAATAAAATACACATTAGTTATATTTTGAAATAATATGTCTAATTTATAATTAACCTGTATAAAACAAAAAAGACCTACTGTTTCCAGTAAGTCTTTAAGTGAGCCCGACAGGATTCGAACCTTTTTTAATTTTGTTAGTGTTTACAGTACTTTATTTTATTGTTTTAAATTAGGAGCTCCTAAAAGTTTGCCTTTAATTTAATTTTCATACTTTTATTTAGATTTAAAATTAACTGCTAAATTGAAAAAAATCAGTCCTATTTATTTAGACTCTGCATCTACTTCTAAAGTTGATTCTAGAGTATTAGATGAAATGCTCCCATATTTTCTTGAATATTTTGGAAATGCATCAAGTTATCATCTTCTAGGAAAAAAATCCAAAGAGGCAATTGAAAAAGCTAGATCTCAAGTATCAAATATTATCAACTGTGATAGTAAAGAAATAATCTTTACATCAGGAGCTACTGAATCTATCAACTTAGCTATTAAAGGATTTACAGAATCAAATGTTGATAAAGGTAATCATGTAATAACAGTAAAAACTGAACACAAAGCAGTTTTAGCCACCTGTGAGTATTTAGAAACTAAAGGCTTTGAAGTTACTTATCTAGATGTAGACAACAATGGTCTAATATCAATTGATCAATTAAAGAGTTCAGTAAAAGACAATACTATTTTAGTTATTGTTATGTATGTTAATAATGAAACTGGAGTCATACAGCCAATTAATGAAATAGGTAAAGTAGCTAGTGAATTAGATATTGCTTTTTTTTGTGACGCAACCCAAACTATAGGCAAGTTACCTGTAGATGTTGTAAACGATAATATTGACATGCTTTGTTTTTCTGGACATAAAATTAATGGTCCTAAAGGAATTGGAGTATTATACAAAAAAAAGAATATAGAATTAACTCCTTTAATCCATGGAGGCGGACAGGAATATAATCTAAGAAGTGGAACCTATAACACTCCACTAATTGTTGGTCTTGGTAAAGCTTGTGAAATAGCCAATATTGAGCTAGAGAAAAACATTAAAAAATTACTACTTAAGAAAAAAGAAATTGAAGAGTATTACGAAGTTAATAATATAGGAAAAGTAAATTTTAAATATGTTAAAAAGGCACCGCATATTATTAGTATTACTCTTAATGATTACGAAGCTGAAGAATATCTAATAATTAAATCAAACGAGTTTTATGCATCAACAGGAAGTGCTTGTAACTCTGAGGTCATTGAGATATCCCATGTTCTAAGAGCAATGAATATTGATTTTCCAAAAAAAATCATAAGAATCAGTATCTAAAAATAAAATTTAAATGAATTTAAATAATATCTTAAGCAGACTTGATTCTGATGTCTTACAAAAAATTCTGGGTAAGGAGGTAATAGGCACGTTAAAACATCTTGGTCCAAAATATCTATATTCAGAAGGGCTTAACAACATCCTTAAAAACACTTTTACTTTACAAGAGTTATTAATTAACAAAAACACTAGAGATCATATTATTGATGTTTTAAGAAAAGATGAAATATTTACTATTATTGAAAATCTTAGTTTATTAATAGAAAATGATCTTTGGGAAGGTCTCAAGAATACTAGTTTTAATGAAGCATTAATTAATAAATTGCTACTTTTTTTTGATTTAGAAATTTACACTAAAGAAGATATTGAGTGGATACAAGAAATTAATGCCAACGCTAATTATCCCCTGTATTCTTATCAAAGAAGTGTTCTTAGAAAAGTAAAGAAAACGTTGTCATCTGAAAAGAACAGAATATTATTACATATGCCAACGGGATCTGGTAAAACTAGAACTACAATAAGTTATGTATGCAGGTATTTTGTTGAAAATGAAGATACGAATGTGATTTGGTTTGCAAATACAAAAGAATTATTAGATCAGGCGTATAATGAATTCTTAAAAGCTTGGTCTAATCTTGGAGATAGAGAAATTAAAGCTATTAAATACTGGGATAAATCTAATATTGATTTATCAAATCTTAAAGGAACATTTATTGTGGCTGGTTTAGACAAAACATATAATGCATTAATGAAGGATATTGGAAAGATGAGTGCATTTGCAAACGAAACATCATTGGTTATTATGGATGAAGCACATCAAGCAATAGCTCCTACTTACAAATTATTAATTGAATCGATGATTACTACAAACAAATCATCTTTTATTGGTTTATCTGCAACACCTGGAAGATCTTGGAATGAACCAGAAGAAGATAAAAAGCTTTCTGATTTCTTTTATAGACAAAAGGCAAAAATAGAAATTGAAGGTTATGAAAACCCTGTAGATTACCTCATCGAAAAGGGTTATCTCGCTAAAACTATTAATACAACATTATTACACGAATCAGGAATTAAATTGAGCAAAACTGATTTGGAAGACCTAAAGAAAAATTATGTTCTTTCTGATAAGGTTTTAAAAAAAATATCAGAAAATTCATTGAGAAATATTGCTATTATTACTAAAGTTCAACAATTAATCGAAAAGCATCAAAGAATAATTCTTTTTGCAATCACAAAAAAACACGCAATAGTTCTGAACAGTCTATTGACAGCTTTAGCGATAAATTCAAAAGTACTCACTTCAGAAACTAATCCAAATGAAAGAAGTAAAATAATCAATGACTTCAAAATATCAAGAAAGCAAAACCCAAATCCAATGGTTTTATGTAATTATGGTATTTTGACAACAGGCTTTGATGCTCCTGAAACTAGCTGTGCTGTTATCGCGAGACCAACTGACTCACTAGTCCTTTATAGTCAAATGGTTGGAAGGGCAATCAGAGGAACATTATCAGGAGGAAATGATGAAGCAGAAATTGTAACAGTTATTGATGAAAACTTAACAGGTTTTGGAGCTGTTGCAGATGCTTTTACAAATTGGGATGATGTTTGGAATGATGTAAACTATTAAAAAAATTAAATATAAATATATGAGTAATTCTATAGTACCTGTCCATTTAGTTGTAAAATCAATGCGCGATAATGGATATAAAAATACAGCTTATGCAGTAGCTGAATTAATTGATAATTCGATTCAGCATGGAGCTACTAATGTTGATTTAATTTGTTTGGAAAAAGAAGTGATTCTTGGCTCTAGAACTGTTTCAAGAATAGATAGAATAGCCGTATTGGATAATGGAAATGGTATGGATAAAGAAACCCTTTGGAGTTCTTTACAATTTGGAAATGGAACAAATTTAGAGGAAAGTGCGCAAACTGGAATAGGAAAGTTTGGAATGGGGCTTCCTTCATCATCTATTTCACAAGCATTAAGAGTAGATGTTTGGACATGGCAAAAAGGTGCAGATAATGCTATTTATTCTTATTTAGATGTTAAGAAAATAACTAAAGGAGAAATGTCAGAAGTACCTGAACCAACTAACAATGAAATTCCGGCTGAATTTTTGAATTTAGTTGGAAATTTTGGAAAATCTGGAACTTTGGTGGTATGGTCTCAATTAGATAGGTGCCTATGGAAAACAGGTAAAACTATAATTGACCATTCTGAATATGTAGTAGGAAGAATGTATAGAAAATTTCTTGATTCTAGAAAATGTAAAATAAATGCAATTGTTGTAAAAGAAGATAAATACGAAATTCCTGAAATAGTAAAAAGCTTTCTTCCAAATGATCCATTATACTTAATGAAAAACACAAGCGTTTCTAAAGCTTTAAAAGATCTTGGCTTAAATGATCCAATGTTTGTAAAACATGGCGGTAGTGATGGATTTGAACGTAAATATATAATAAGTTATAATAATAAGGAACATGAAGTTTACGTTAGATATTCTGTGGCATCAGAAACAACTAGAAAGGGCAGAAATGCTGGTGGATTACCCCATGGAAAACATGCAAAAGACAATATAGGTGTTTCAGTCTTAAGAGCTCATAGAGAGCTTTATTTAGATTCAAATTGGACTTCTGGATATGATCCAAGAGATAGATGGTGGGGAGTTGAAATAGATTTTCCACCTAGTTTAGATGATGTCTTTGGGGTTACAAACAACAAACAATATGCTAATAATTTTAGAGAATTAGGTGACTTTGATATCGAAGCTACTTTAAAAGAAAGAGGACAGACCATCCATGAGTTTAAAGAAGAATTAATTCAAGACAATGATCCAAAAGTACATCTTATAGAAATTGCCATAGATATAAAAAATCAAATCAAGTTGTTAATGAATACGATTTCTGCACAAGCAAAAAGACTTGAAAAAGATGATTCTCCCGGCAGACATGACTCCAATCCAAAAGAAGCAGAAAAACATGCTACTGAAATAACAAAAACAAGATCTGAAGATGGTCATACAGGAGAAAGTGAAACAAAAGCGGAAGGAAAATCTGAAGAAGAAAAGCAACAAGAAATTGAAAACGAATTGACAGGTGACAATGTACCTGAAGCTACTGAATATGCTAAAGAAATATTTAAATCTGATTTAAAATATCAATTTGTAAATTCAAATTTTGAATCAAGAGCATTCTTTTCTGTTAGTCCTGTTGGTGGAAAAATAATTATAAAATTAAATACTAATCATCCTGCGTATAATCAATTTGTAGAAATTTTAAGTGATGATATCGATTCTGAAACTAATCAAGATGAACTAGTAAATAGATTAGTAAAAGCAAAAGATGGCATGAAACTTTTACTAATGGCTTGGGCAAGATATGAAGATGAACAGCCTGATGGTAAATTAAAAGATAATGTAAAAGATGCTAGAATGGATTGGGGTAAAATGGCATCCGAATTTATGAGAATTGATGACTAACTAAATTTAAATAATGCTACACAAAAGCGGTATTGACCTTGAATCTAGCTCTATTCAATTCATAGAAAAAAATAAAACTATTACATTATTTTCTGCTTATTTAAAGCTAGCAGAGCTAAAATCTATAAATCAATCTAAAAAAATAAATAGAATTATTGTTAGATGGGAAATAAGAGATCTTTGCCTAAAAGTTTCTGATATAGAGTTATATAATTACTGTCTAGATAATAATATAACTCTATACAGGAACACTCGTATTCATCTAAAAGCATTTTGGAATAATTCTCTAGATGTTTTTTTTGGTTCTGCTAATGTAACAGGAAGAGGTCTTGGAGAAAAGGGCAAATTTAACTATGAATTAAATGGCACCACTAATAATTTAGGGTATGAAGATATTGCATATTTTAATGAAATAATTATCAATTCAGAATATGTTACAACTACCCTTTTTGAAAAAATTAAAACCTTAGTAAATCAAACTGAATTACCAACTATAGAATACCCGCAAATTGAAACAAAAAGGAATATAGCAGATTACTTCTTACTATCAAATTTGCCTATGACAGAATCTGTGGAAGAACTTTATGAAGCTTATTGCAATCTAGACAATTTAGGCGTTAATGAGATTAATTACGTATCACATGATATCGCTTTATATAATATACCAAAAGAATTAGATGAATCTAGATTTCATAATTATCTAAAAGAAACTTTTAATTCACATCCTTTTATTATAAAGCTTAAAAATCATATTAAGAGCTCTCCCAGACAATCTTTAAATTATGGAGGAGTTTTGAGGTGGATTCAAGACAATACAACAACAGTTCCTACTCCAAGAGCTTGGGAGATTAAACAAGATATTATCGTAAATATATTATACACTTGGATATGTGCTCTCGATGATAATTTTAAATGGGACATACCAGGTTCAAGAAGTCAAGTAATCTATTACAAGCCCATATAATAATAAAATTATTATAATTAAATAATAACTAAAGACAACCCAGCCAAATAGAAAATCATTATCGACACCAATATTAGGTTTTACAAAAAAATAAAGAAAGTTAAAAAAGTAAATCCTGGAATTAGATATCCTATAATATCAAATTCAAATTCTCTTAGTGACTAAATAGTATCTCCCATAATTTTCTAAATAAAACAACTAGCACAGCCTTCTCCTTCAGCATCCAATATTTCATCTTGCCAAGACTGTCCTGTTCTATATTTTTTCTTTTGTCTGTTCATTCTTAAATAGTGCTCTTTTTTTATAGCAGCTACACGTTCTGGTTTTTCTAAATCTTCCAAACGCTCTTCCATCCAGCTATAGCCTTCTTTTTCATACGTTATTGCTTTTGCATATAATTCTGGATGCTGTTCTAATAGCCAAACCCATTCAATTTTTTGCTGATAGAAGCAAAAGAAGCAACCAGATCTACTTCTAGAATAGGTTCCTTTTTTAATTTCACCATCAATCTCTACTTGATATTCTATTGGTTTGTAATAAGCAGGAATACCTACTCCTGATTCTTCAAGAATTTGAAAGACATCATCAATTCCTATAATTTCATCATTATCAATTAAAGGAAACACATCTAATTTACCTATTGGGTAGTCTGTAGTTTTTAGGAATTCAAAAACAATTTTATTGAATAATCTTAAATCCACATCCATTAAAGCATTTAGCTTTTGTGTTTGCGTAAATTTAGGAGAAATAGGTTGTTCAACATACTGCAACGCGGTATCTAATATATTTTTATCTGAAAACTCTAAATAATAGGCTTTAACATTTTCTATGTTTGAATTTGATAATAGCTTTTTTATAACATCTTCACTCCAGATATTTTTTCTGAAAGGAAATATTGTTTGGATATTTTCTTTTTTAGATATGTAACCTTCCCTGTTTTCATCGCCTCTAATTCCGACATATGAAATAGTAGGTACGTCTCCTACATAAGACTCAAAAGGCTCTAGTTTCATCTTATTAGTACACCATCTAGCTGTTGCTGAAGGCAAGTAACCTCCATAAATTGCAAGAAAGTGATCAAAAGGGTTTTTCATTGGAGAATTATCTTCTTCCATAGACTTATACAACTCTATATCTCTCCCTAAAACAGAATTCAATCGCCCTATTAAGTCATAGGTTTCTTTTAATTCTTTTCCTGTATCACAAGTGTAATACTCTATATCAAGTGTTGGGTATTTTTTGCTCATGTAAATAGATAGCGCAGCACTATCTTTTCCACCTGAAATACCCAATAAGTGTTTTACTTTACTCATTACTAAATATGCATTTCTTTTGAAAGCAATTCAACTAACAGCTCTTTTCTTGTAGCCTCATCTAACTTGCTAATTGTTTCACTTATAGTTTTCTTAATTGACTTAAATTCTTTTGAAATATTTGTATTCACAACCAGTTTATCATCAACAAACTCTCCTGTCTCGCCAAAAAACCTAATGGAATATAAAGTTCCTTGTTTGGAATTGCTATTAAAATTACGAATTTCAGAAGCTTTTATTAAACCTAAAGACAAATCTTTTATTGTGCTAATTAACAAGGGTTCTTCTTCATCTAACAATTCTTCTAAACCTTTTCCTAATGCTACATCTGCAACAGATTTAATCCAACTAACCCGATCATCTAAAGGAGATATTAATCGTTGATAAAAAACACTTTGTACTTTACCTAAAGTGGAAGGACTAATTTCACTAATCTTTGATTGAATTTCATTTTTATAAACTTCAAAATCTGCTGATGTGCAATAGAATGAATCAATAATAACCTTTTCTACTCTATTTAGTAATTCATCATAAGCATTACGTATTTCTCGAATTGCATTTTGTATATGATTTGTAAACGAATTAAGTACTTCTTGATCTTCTTTTATTGCTAAAGTGTGAAAACCTAATGCTGTTGGAAATAAATTAAATAAAGCGTCTTCAGGGTCCTTAGAGACCATAATTGCATCTCTTAACTTAGTCGCTTTACTAGATAATTTATCTGTTTTAAGAGTGTAGTTATTTAACCCTCTTTGAAATCTTAGAAAATTTCCAAAAATAGATAAAAAAGTGGATTGTGTTCCTTTTGATTTTGAATCACCAATTTGTACTAATTCTTTATAACTTTCTAGCAGATTAACTTTTAATCCTGAAACATCATAACTTTTAATTAAAAAATCTTGAGGTTTCTTATGAATTAAATCAATTATATCTTCTGTTAAAAATGGAACAAACCCTCCATTAGTATGAAACAACGCATAGTCTTCTTTTTTTGCTATTAAAAAAATTGGAATCCAAAAATCAACAAACCCCTTCTTAAGCTTATAAGGGCTTGCTTGTAAAAGCTCATAAAATTCTAACAAATTCCTTTTATTAGACAAAGAGCTGTTTAGAAAAGCTTCAGATTCGTTCCAAAGACCATAAAGGTTAGAGTCACTAGAAGGCTTAGTTAATTCATAATAACCTAACTTACTGTTTTTTTTGTGTATCCCAGCTTCCTTTAACAAGCTAATATATATAGCTTTTTGAGGAGGAAATTTTTCTTCTGGAAAATCTAAATTTTCTAGATGATCATTCTCTAAAATACTTCTTATCAAATATTTTCTAGCAGTATTAATTGGAGCACTTAAAAACTGTTTATTTATAAGTTCATTATTAAATACTGGTGTGTTTTTATAAATCTTATAACAGATTTCTGTCAACCACTCATACAGTCTATGCTTACTTACTACAGGCTCTATCTTGCCATTATTAATCCAAATATTTTTATCATTATTAAATAGTTTATTTATTACAAGGTTTTCTAGTTGTTGTAAATGAAATTGCCTCTCTGAATCTAAAAGTTTTTTTGCATTTGTGTCCTCTGAATGTTTTTCTATTAATCGACCAAATTTAAGAATTGTTAAAACCTCATTTCTAATCTGAGTAGAGTTTTTATAAAGAACAAAGATATTTGAAGTAAAATCTTTTGATTTCTTTTTTATACTAGAGACCTTTATGTCATCAAAAACTAAATTGATATACCCATCTATAACACCTTCAGCTTCTGTAAGTTCTTGATAAGAATCAAATACTCTGTATTCAAAAAACCGTCTTGTACCTGTTTCAAAAGAATACCTTTTAACAAGTAAAACAGGTAAATCTACAAGAGCTTTAATCTCATTAGCAACTGAAAAATCAGGGTTAATTTCTTTACTTATAGTAATAAGTTCTTGCTCTAGATCTAAATCTGTACCTTCTAGGAAGTTTATTTTATTACTATGCTTATAAAACCTTATTATTCCTGCCTTTTCAAGTTTATCTAAAATAGGTAGAACATTAAAACTCCTAGTTAACTTAAAATAACTAGCTATAAAGTCTTTATCAAATAGCCCTCCTACTTTAGAAAAAATATTAACCAATCCTATAGTTTTTATTACCTCAGAGGCTTGCAGATAATCATCTCCAAAAACTAATTCTACTCTTTCTAAAACTCTAAATGTAGTTAACCATTGAGCTCTATGTGGATTATCTGAGCTATTAATTTCAGATGACAAAGTGTTGACTAAATAGTCATAGACATTAGATACTGAATAAAAATTTTCTTTTAAATTCTTAACAGAATAGTCTGTGTCATCATTCAAAAAAGAAAATAATGATCTCTCATTCTGACCATAACGCTGAAGAGAATTAACCAATACATTTGATGAAAGCCAATCTAATGGATATAACGAATCACTTAACTCTTCATTAACCAATTTATTATGACTTACTAGTTTTGAATCTTGAATTAACTTCAAAAGACTTTTAAAGTCTGATTCAATCTTTTTGGGAATTAAAAATTCTTTTAACTTTTTACTAGCAAAATAAATAAGCTGCTCTACAGGTTCATTAAATACTAAATCTACAAACCTACCTTTTACCTTTTCCCATTCTAACTTATCCTGATTAGACAAGCTATTACCATAACTAGAAAAATTTTGATGTAATGTTATAATAAAGTAAGTCTCGTTTAAATCATCATTTGCCCATTCAGAAATTTGCTGAATTAAAAAAAGTTCATCAGCAGATTTATTCTTTGATGCATATTCTAAAAACTTACCAAACTCATCTATAACAAGAACAACACCTTTTTTACTATTTGATGCTTTTATTCTCCTTTTCTCTAAAGCGGCTATTATTTTTGAGTTGTCAACAACACCTTTGAGCTTAAGTTCTTTGCTTAATACGTTTAAAAGAGAATCATTTTCTCCAATAATTTTTATAAATTCATAATCAACAAAACTATCTTGTTCAAAATTTAGATCACTAAAGAATATTTTTTCTTTATTTAAATTCTTTTCAAGTGCCCAAAGAAATGTTGATTTACCTGTTCCGTAATTTCCAATTAAATTAAATGATTTATTAGCGCCATAATTATTAACAAAAATTCTATCAAATATCTCTTTAGTATTTGGTGTGACTACATATTCTATTTTCTTAGATTCATCTCTAAGTATATTGGTTGAAATATTATTACTGTACTCCATAGTGCTTTTTCAACATTTTATTTTTAAACTCTTCTGAATTGTTCTTAAATTGCAATTGTCTAACTCCAGCATCATCTTTATAAACAAACTCATTATTTTCTTCGCAAAGCTTATCTATAAGAATTTCTAGCCCCTCATTAGACAAACACAGATATGAACCAACAGTTTTTCTTATTTTATCATAACTAACAGAGATCTCTCCTTCAAACTCATTTAACAAACAGTATCCAAAAATATGACTAGAAACGCTGTCTTGAACCCCTCTGTTTAAACTATAAACTGTCTGATTTGATGTATTTTTTCTTCCTGTATCCGACACCAAATTCAAACTAAGTAATGGAGCGTTAAAATCATCTTCTACTGTCTTCTCATTTTTAGCAGGAGAGACATAAGTTCTTATAAAAACTTTAAAATCTGAATTAAAAGTTTTTTCAGCAACCTCTTTTTGATCATTATCTACAAGTAGTCTATTGACAAAATTCAAAATCTGATATTCTGAAAAATCCAAAGTAGCTTTATCTGAAAAATAGCTTGAAAATATTAACTGAAAAATAGACGAGTGATTAGTTTTACACAAAAAATATTGTAACAACCATAAAGATCCATCATTTTCTAAATATGAATCTAAGCTCTCTCTAACAACAAGCAAATTAGCAAACTCGCTTATCTCATTTTCTTTATTTAACACACCAAAAGCTCTTAACCAATGATGAATAGATCTAACCATGTTTTTACCAACACCCAATAAAGGAATTGCCTCATTCTCTTTAAAAATACCCACAGAACCTTGGCTGTCAACAAGTTGTACTCCTTTTAATATCCACTGCTCTTTACAATGAAAAGTGTCATGTCCTGAAAATCTATAAGACTCTTGATTTGAAATCATTAATTTTAATGTAAATTATAAATAATAATGCAATTTAATCCTTTATGGAGAAACTCCTCCATTTAGTCTTTGTTTTTTATAAACAAATTTAATTAACATAATTAAAAAAAATATAAGAAGCTAATAATCATTAAATTAGAATCAAAAATAACTTAAACGAATACCCAATTGACAATTATTTAATGATTATAAAAATTTATTCTATTTAATCAAAATACTTGAGTTTAATTTGTAACTAAAAAATATACAAACACTTATTTCTTAAGAAACTAACAAAAAAATTATAACCTATTGCTTAATTATTTTTAGAATTTGACAGTCTTTAGACATATCTCCAACAGTAACCACCTGCTGTATTTCTTTCTCCTCTGCATACTTTAGCAATGCAAGACTTATTTATGCCTGTGGTTGAACTAGCATTACTAATGGACTTAAAACGCTCCAATTCATTCCCATTTAAGCTACATTGAACTACTGATTTTGTTCTTGAATCCGTTTGTGGAATAAATAGTTTTGTATAGTTATAGATCCAATAATAGCCTTTAAGCTCATTTCTTGAGCCCAAACATATTCTAGATAAAAGCTGTTTGGTTACATTTATTGCATTACTTGCGTTTTGTAAGCTAGTATAAGATTTTACAAAAGAACCATCTATAGTACTATACTACTCCAAGACAATTTGTTAAAGTCTTTACCAATTAGCTTTTTAGTTTTTTCATTGTGTAAATCATAAGCTCCTAATATTGTTATTTCTGCCTTTGGCTCTTCTCCTTTATATTTTATGTAGATATCATCAATGTCAAAGCTGTCTGATAATACTTGTAGCATTAAAAAAGCCTCATTAATCTTTTGACTAATAAGGCTTAACTGTGTATTTATGATGTTATTTTCTGGGTTAGGTGGCTTTGCTAATTGTAGACCATTATCCCAGCTATTAGGCTTTATAAAGAGTCCTGTAGAGAATATTTTACGTTTTTTTTGATAAGTTATTCTACATCTAATAGGACAAAAACCCTTTTTGTTTATTCTTACTTTATTCAATAAGAATAAAATTGAAATTTTATAATTATTCATAATATTTTAAATTTTAATTAAATGGTGTACCTCGCTAAAAAAATGGAGTACCTATATGTGCACCTAAAATGATAAGATTTTTAATAAAAGTTAATTAACTGTGAGTGGTAGAAATAAAGCAAAAAGCTTGTGAAGTATTGAAAATGCTATAAAACAAAAAAGACCTACTGTTTCCAGTAAGTCTTTAAGTGAGCCCGACAGGATTCGAACCTGTGACCGCCTCCTTAGAAGGGAGGTGCTCTATCCAGCTGAGCTACGAGCCCGTAACTCTAAAATTGTCGGGGTGGCAGGATTCGAACCTGCGACCTCCGCGTCCCAAACGCGGCGCGATAACCGGGCTACGCTACACCCCGAATTGTGGTTATCAAAAAAATTGCGGAGAGACAGGGACTCGAACCCTGGCGACAGTTACCCGTCGACAGATTAGCAATCTGCTCCATTACCACTCTGGCACCTCTCCTTTTAATTATGAACTTGCAAATTTATTGCGGGTGCAAATCTAATATTTAGTATTAAGTAATGCAAAGATTTACAAAGTTTTTTTTCTAATTTATTCCGGATATTCAATTCTTAAATGGTAAATGTTTGCTAACTTGGCTTTTAGCACTTTTTTAATTAATTGAATTTCCTTTAAAGTAATATTAGAATTTAAAAACTGCCCTTCACTCAACTGTTTTTCAACAATTTTTTCTACAAACTCATTAAACTTAGGAGTGGTTGGGTTAGATAAACTTTTCGAAGCTGCTTCTACACTATCACACATCATTAAAATAGCGGTTTCCTTACTAAATGGGATTGGTCCCGGATATCTAAATAAATTAATATCTACTTCAGGATCAGATACTTTTTCTTTACTATAAAAGTAATAAACTACACTGGTCCCGTGATGTGTTCTAATAAAGTCTATAACACGTTCTGGTAAGTTATATTTTTTGGCTATTTCAATACCTTTTAACGTATGGTCTATTATAATTTTAGCACTTTCTTTAGGGCTTAATTCGTCATGCGGATTTAAACCTGAAGATTGATTCTCCGTAAAATATGTGGGATTATTAATTTTACCAATGTCATGATATAAAGCTCCTACTCTAACCAACATGGCATTTGCGCCTATTTCATTTGCACAGGCTTCGGCTAAATTAGCTACGTTTAAAGAATGGTGAAAAGTTCCTGGAGCTTCATTAGACAAGCGCTTTAATAATTTTGTGTTGGTATCTGAAAGTTCTAAAAGAGATACATCGGAAACTAAACCAAATAATTTTTCATAGATATAAATTATTGGTTGTACAAATAACGTAGCTAAACCACATAATACAAATAGCACAAAATTCTCAAATTCTAAATTCTCGATACTACCTTCATGTATCACATAAAAAGCAAAATAAGCAATAACATAAACCAAAGTAATTTGTCCTACAGAAATAAATAAATTGGCGCGTTTATACAGTTCTGATACTGTAAGAATAGTTACAATACCCGCAATAATTTGTAAAAACATATACTCATAACTGTTAGGCACAATACTTCCTAAGAGTAAAATTGTAATCACATGAGTAAAAAGCCCTAAACGAGCATCAAAAAATGCTTTTATAACTAATGGAAGTATTGTAATAGGAATTACATAAATATACTTTGAATTATAATTAATAATTAAGGTGGTTAACAACACCATTATAAAAATATTAAAGAAAATAAAAGTGACTTTAGTATTGTTTAGATAAATATCATATCTGTATTTTTTCAAAAACAATAACAGCATTAATAAAGCTAGGGCTACTAATAAGGTATACGCAAATACAATCCAGTAATAATTATAAGTAGTCCAGATTTGAGATTCATATTGAGCTTCTAAAGATTTTAAAACTTTATATTTCTCGCCTTCTACGACTTCTCCTTTAGATATTATAAGTGTTTGTTTTTCTACACTACCTCTGGTTGGAGAAATTTTGTCTAAGTTTTCTTCAATAACTTTATTTGTTAAAGACTCATTATAGGTGAGGTTTGGAAGTATTGAGTTATATATAACATTACTTATTTCAGATTTAAACTCTTTTACATTAGTTGTGTTAATGAAATTAGAAATGGTATTATTTAAACTATCCTGAACAAATAAGCTTCCATAATTAGTATTTAGTACTTCTTCATTTGAAATTAATAAAACAGATTTTGTAGAGTTTGGCAAATTAATGTCTTGATCTAAAAAACCAACTTTATAAATCTGTTCTAGCAGTTCTTTAGATGAATTTCGAATTAATCTTCTTTTAGGATACTCTAAAGTATCTGAGATTACTAAATCTAACTCTGTAGCCAGTTTTTTTTCAACTTGTTTTTTTACAGAGTCATTTAAATTGAAATAATACGTAGCATTAGATTTTATATTATTTTCCTCTTTTAATATTTCTTCAGAGGATTTTTCTATAGCAAAATTAAATGGCGCATATAAATTTTCAGATTGCCAAGGTTTTCCTTTTTCAAAATCATACTTAAATCGTCCACTCTTAGGAAAGATAAAAACTATAAATATAGTCGTAAACGCCAGAAGTATAATTTTATAAAGCTGAGATTGATTTTTGTAAAATTTATTAAAAAACTGAGTCATAAGTAATAATATACTTCAAATGTAATAAATATTTAAGGCTAAATTTTAGTAAAATGCATGAGAATAAGTTTTATCTGATATAAAATTATTAATTTCGTAAAAATCATTTAAAAAAACGACATATTATGCATAAAGAAGTTGTTATCGTATCGGCTGCCAGAACACCAATTGGTAGTTTTTTAGGTTCACTTTCTACAATTCCAGCTCCAAAATTAGGAGCTATAGCTATAAAAGGTGCTTTAGAAAAAATCAATTTAGATCCTGCTCTTGTAAATGAGGTCTTAATGGGACACGTGGTACAAGCTGGAACTGGACAAGCTCCTGCAAGACAGGCTGCTATTTTTGCTGGTATACCAGACACAGTACCTTGTACAACATTAAATAAAGTTTGTGCATCAGGTATGAAAGCTGTTATGCAAGCCGCTCAAAGCATCGCTTTAGGAGATGCTGAAATTATTGTTGCTGGTGGTATGGAAAATATGAGTTTAATACCTCATTATATGCATGCAAGATCTGCTACAAAATTTGGACCTGCTACTTTAATTGATGGAATGCAAAAAGATGGATTAGTAGATGTTTACGATCAAAATGCTATGGGTGTTTGTGCTGATGCTTGTGCTAAGGAATATAACTTTTCTAGAGAAGACCAAGATGCATTTGCAATAGAGTCATACACTAGATCTGCTGCAGCATGGCAAGCAGGAAAATTTGACAAAGAAGTAGTTCCTGTTCAAGTGCCACAACGTAAAGGTGACCCTATAGAAGTAAAAAGAGATGAAGAATTCTCTAATGTTAATATTGAAAAAATACCTGTATTAAGACCCGCATTTACAAAAGATGGTACTGTAACTGCTGCAAATGCTTCTACTATAAATGATGGTGCTGGAGCAATGGTATTAATGAGTGCAGAAAAAGCTAAAGAATTAGGTTTAAAACCATTGGCCAAAATAACTGGTTATGCAGATGCTGCACATGAGCCAAAATGGTTTACAACTGCTCCTGCCAAAGCTTTACCAAAAGCTTTAGATAAAGCTGGAGTTTCTTTAGATAAAGTAGATTTTTTCGAGTTTAATGAAGCTTTTTCGGTTGTAGGTTTAGCCAATATGAAAATTTTAGGTTTAAATAGCTCTAATGTCAATGTAAATGGTGGGGCTGTTTCTTTGGGTCACCCACTTGGATGTTCTGGAGTAAGAATTCTAATTACACTTTTAAGTGTTTTAGAACAAAATAATGCCAAAATTGGTGCAGCTGCTATTTGTAATGGTGGTGGTGGTGCTTCTGCAATGGTTATAGAACGTTTTTAAAAAAATAGTTTAAATTTTATTTTATTCAACGTATTTTAGTCGCTTAATAGTAAGATCTACTTTAAGCGACTTTTTTTAATCAATAACCTAAGAAATGCAATACGGAATTTGTAATTTAAGCATTATTCCTTTACGAATTGAACCAGCAGATACCAGTGAAATGGTCTCACAAATTCTTTATGGTGAACATTTTAAAGTGTTAGAAATTAGAAAAAATTGGACTAAAGTTAGGTTAGCATTCGATAAATATGAAGGTTGGATAGATACCAAACAATATATTTTAATTAAAGAAGAAGATTACAAAATATTAACTAATGAAACGTCTAAACTGTCTTCAGATTTAGTAGATTTTGTTCAAGATGAACATACCCAATTATACACAATAAGTTTAGGGTCTACGTTAAATGGTTTAAAATTGCTAAACCATTCTTTTGAAGGACATATTATTGAAGAACAAAAACCAAAGTCACAATTAATTTCTACTGCTTTAAATTATTTAAATGCACCTTATTTATGGGGTGGCAAAACGCCTTTTGGAATTGATTGCTCCGGATTTACACAAATGGTTTATAAACTAAATGGATATAAATTATTAAGAGATGCTTCACAACAAGCAACGCAAGGTGAAGCTTTAAGTTTTATTGAAGAAAGTGAACCTGGAGATTTAGCTTTTTTTGATAATAACGAAGGTCACATAATACATGTTGGTATAATAATGGAAGACAATTATATCATCCATGCCCACGGAAAAGTTAGAATAGATCGTTTAGACCATTCCGGGATTTACAACGCCGAAAAAAGACAACATACCCACAAGCTTCGAGTTATTAAAAAGATTGTATAAAAAAAACCTTTAGTTTATCACTAAAGGTTTTTTTTTAAGAATGTATTTGTTTTTTATTTACCTTCTTCTATTGAAGCTATTTTAGCTTTCAAATCATTTGCTTTTGCAGATTCTCCTAAGGCACTATAGATATTTTTTAATTGTGTTAAAACATCTAAGTTTTTTGTATTTGGGTTCTTTGCAATAAAATCTTCTAAAACCTTTGCTCCAGATTTAAATAACTCATTTTTTTGTGCTTTAAGTACATCATACTTTTTAAAATCTGCTGAAGAAGATCCTAATGCATTCATTTTTTCATTTAAAGCATTACCTTCATTAATCTTTATAGTAGATAAATTAAGTGCTGCATTAGCATAATTAGAATCTACTTCTAAAGCTTTTTTAAAAAAACCAGCTGCTTCTTCTGTCTTATTTTCATTCATAGCCAGAACACCTACATTATAAATCAAATCTGGATTATTTGGGTCTTTAGAAATAGCTAATTTAAATAACTCTGATGCTTTGTCTGTATTCCCTAATTGCAGATTGATATTTGCCTCACTTATGACTAAATTTGCATCATCCGGATTTTTTTCTCTTGCATCTTTAATTGCTGATAAAGCCTTTTCATTTTCTCCCTTTTGGATATAAATTAAAGCAATATTTTTTACAATCTCCGCTTCTTTAGATTCAGACATTTTCTCTGTTGGCTGAATGTGAGTTCCAATTTTAACAGCTTTATCTCTAGCTGCTTTATCCATTAATTCCTTTTCATTACTTAACTTGCTTACTGCAAAATACTGCATCTCTTCTCCAGTGTACCCCAAGTCTCTTAATTGAATAAAATAATTTAACGCACCATCATAATCTTTTGCTAAAAGAGAAGACTGAGAAGCATAATATAAGTAAGCTTGGTCTGAAGTGTTAATTTTATATAAAGTTTCAAAACCTTTAGCGGCAACATCGTAGTTTCCTCCTATGTAGGCATTGTTAGCAGCCTGCAAAAGTGTGTTTTCTGCCATTTTTCGCATTTGAGTAACCTCAGCTTTATACTCGCCTTCAGCTTTATTTAAGCTTTCAATAGCTGCATCAATATCCTTTGGTTGTATTTTTCCTCCTGCATAAAGAGCTTGTGCCTTATTAAAATAATATTTCGCTTTAAGCTTATCGTCCATTGTGCCTAACATGGGCTCTAGACTTGGTATCATAGCTTTAGCTTCGCTATAATTTTCCTTACTTACAGCTTTTTCAAATTCTTTAACCTCTTTTTTTTGAGCAAAAGTATAAAGCGAAAGACTTAATGCTAGTGCTACTATAATCTGTTTTTTCATTTTAAAAAAATTAAATTTTAATGTTTATTATTCTTCTTCAGATGAATTATCAATACTTGTGCCATCTTCATTTTCTGTAACATTTAAAATGTTTTCATCCATTTCAACTTCTTCATCTTCATCACGCATAACTTTCGCTACAGCCGCAATAGAATCTTTTCCTTTAAGATTGATTAATCGAACTCCTTGAGTTGCTCTTCCCATAGTTCTTAGATTTTCTACTGCTAAACGAATTGCAACACCAGATTTATTAATAATCATTAAATCATCGGTATCTGTTACAGATTTTATAGACACTAAACCACCTGTTTTTTCAGAAATAGAAATGGTTTTAACTCCTTTTCCACCTCTATTGGTAATTCTATAAACCGCTTCTCCATCTTCAGGGTCATCAATAAAAGTACGTTTACCATAACCATTTTCAGAAACTACTAATACGGTTTCTTCCTGAGGGTTTTCAATAGTAACCATACCTATAACTTCATCTTTATCATGAGCTAAAGTAATTCCTCGAACTCCAGAAGCATTTCTTCCCATTGGTCTTGTCTTAGCTTCTTCAAATCGGATTGCTTTACCAGATTTAAGAGCTATCATAACCTGGCTGTTACCTGTGGTTAATTTTGCCTCTAATAACTCATCGTCTTCCTTAATGGTTATCGCGTTAATACCATTAGTTCTTGGTCTAGAGTATTGCTCTAAAGCAGTTTTCTTAACCTGACCGTTTTTGGTTGCCATAATTACATAGTGGCTATTAATGTAATCTTCATCCTTAAGATCTTGAGTACATATAAATGCCATGACTTTATCGTCCTGCTCTATATTTATAAGGTTTTGTATGGCTCTACCTTTAGAAGTTTTAGAGCCTTCAGGTATTTCATATACACGCATCCAGAAACACTTTCCTTTCTGAGTAAAGAATAACATGTATTGGTGATTTGTACCAACAAATAAATGTTCTAAGAAATCTTCATTACGCGTGGTAGAAGCTTTTTGTCCTACTCCACCTCTATTTTGAGTTTTATATTCGTTTAAAGATGTACGTTTAATATAGCCAGCATGAGAAATAGTAATTACTACCTGCTCATCTGGAATCATATCTTCAATACTTAAATCGCCACCAGCATATTCAATAGTCGAACGTCTATCATCACCGTACTTCTCTTTAACTACTACTAACTCCTCTTTAATAATTTCCATACGACGTTCTTTTCTTGCTAAAACGTCTTTTAAATCTTCAATAGTTTTAAGTATTTCTTCATACTCACTTCTTAACTTATCTTGTTCAAGACCAGTTAATTGTCTTAATCGCATTTCTACGATTGCTTTGGCTTGAATTTCAGATAACTTAAAGCGTTCAATTAAATTATTTCGCGCTTCGTCTGCATTTGAAGACGCTCGAATAATTTTAATTACTTCATCAATATTATCTGAAGCAATAATTAAACCTTCTAAAATATGAGCACGTTCTTCTGCTTTGCGTAATTCGTAGGTTGTACGTCTTACCACAACATCATGTCTATGCTCTACAAAATGATGAATTAAATCTTTAAGATTTAACATTTCTGGTTTACCATTCACCAGTGCAATATTATTTACACTAAATGACGATTGTAACGCAGTATATTTATAAAGTTTATTTAAAACAATATTTGGAATGGCATCTCTTTTTAAAACGTACACAATACGCATTCCGTTTCTATCCGATTCATCTCGAATGGTAGAAATACCTTCAAGTTTCTTATCGTTTATTAAATCTGCCGTTTTCTTAATCATGTCTGCTTTATTGACCTGATAAGGAATTTCAGAAACAATAATACATTCACGTCCTTGTACTTCTTCAATATTAGCTTTAGCACGAATTACGATTCGTCCTCTACCTGTTTCAAAAGCTTCCTTAACACCATCATAGCCGTAAATTATTCCACCGGTAGGAAAGTCTGGAGCTTTTACATGAGTTATTAACTCGCTAATTTCAATCTCTGGATTGTCTATGTATGCAACAATACCATCAACCACTTCCGTTAAATTATGAGGAGGCATGTTTGTTGCCATACCTACCGCAATACCAGAAGCACCATTAACTAATAGTCCTGGGATACGTGTTGGAAGTACAGTTGGTTCTTCTAAAGTATCGTCAAAGTTTAATTTATGGTCTACAGTTTCTTTATCTATATCGGCAAGCATATCCTCAGATATCTTACGCATTCTAGCTTCCGTATAACGCATTGCTGCTGGACTATCGCCATCAACAGACCCAAAGTTACCTTGCCCATCTACCAACATATAACGTAAACTCCATTCTTGAGCCATACGCACCATAGTATCGTAAACAGAAGTATCTCCATGTGGGTGATACTTACCTAAAACTTCCCCGACAATTCTTGCAGATTTTTTATGTGCGGTGTTAGATCTAACACCTAGTTCATGCATTCCGTAAAGTACACGTCTGTGTACAGGCTTTAAACCATCTCTTACGTCTGGTAGTGCTCGTGACACAATGACTGACATTGAATAATCAATGTAAGCCGATTTCATTTCATCTTCTATATTAATTGGAATGAGTTTCTCTCCTTCTGCCATTTGATAAAATTTATTTAATTCTAGTTATTACAAAACGTGCTAATATAACCATTTCGTCGCTACCAGACTGGTTTTTTAATAGCTTTTTTAACTACTTTTTATTAACAATAAATGTATCCTTTTTCGTTAATAAGTTCAAGTCTTAAAATTTGAGCAATTCATTTAAAAGTTGTCTATTAGTTAATATCTTATTAAAATAAGGTATGATTTTTGAATTAGAACAATTCAATCCTTAATTTTAAAGTAATAAACAAGCAATATGGACGACAATTTTTCACCAAGAGTAAAAGACGTCATTGCATACAGTAAAGAGGAAGCCCTTCGTTTAGGGCACGATTTTATAGGTACCGAACATTTAATGTTAGGTCTTCTAAGAGATGGCAGCGGTAAGGCTATTACAATTTTAAATGCTTTAGATATAGATTTAAATCACTTAAGACGTAAAGTTGAAATACTTAGCCCGGCAAATCCAAATATTACTGTTGGTAATAACGATAAAAAAAACTTACACTTAACAAGACAGGCCGAGCGTGCCTTAAAAACAACTTTTTTAGAAGCTAAACTCTTTCAAAGTACTTCTATTAACACCGCTCATTTGTTATTGTGTGTATTAAGAAATGAAAATGACCCTACCACAAAACTTTTAAATAAGCTTAAGGTAGATTATGATAATGTAAAAGAACAATTTAAGCTCATGATAACTAACGACGACGATTATATATCTGACCCAAAAGCAGAGTCTTTCCAAGACGATGATGGCTCTACTGCAGAAAGCAGCTCTAACGATCCTTTTAACTCACCTACTCAAAAAGGTAATAAAAAGTCTAAAACACCTGTCCTAGATAATTTTGGTAGGGATTTAACTGCTATGGCAGAAGAAAATAAATTAGACCCTGTAGTTGGAAGAGAAAAAGAAATAGAACGTGTATCTCAAATCTTATCACGTCGTAAAAAAAATAATCCATTATTAATTGGTGAACCTGGTGTTGGTAAATCTGCCATAGCAGAAGGTTTAGCTATTATGATTGTTAAGCGAAAAGTTTCTCGTATCCTTTTTGGTAAAAGAGTAGTTACCTTAGATCTAGCCAGTTTAGTGGCTGGTACAAAATATCGCGGTCAATTTGAAGAACGTATGAAAGCGGTAATGAATGAACTTGAAAAGAATGACGATGTGATTCTTTTTATAGATGAAATTCATACCATTGTTGGCGCTGGTGGCGCAACTGGAAGTTTAGATGCGTCTAATATGTTTAAGCCTGCATTAGCTAGAGGCGAAATACAATGTATTGGTGCAACCACTTTAGATGAATATAGACAATATATAGAAAAAGATGGTGCTTTAGAGCGTCGTTTTCAGAAAGTTATTGTTGAACCTACAAGCGTGGAAGAAACTATTGAAATTTTAAATAATATCAAGTTAAAATACGAAGAACACCATAATGTAACGTATACTGATGAAGCTATTGAAGCTTGTGTGAAGTTAACCAATCGTTATATGACTGAACGTTTTTTACCAGATAAAGCTATAGATGCTTTGGATGAAGCAGGATCTCGTGTGCACATAACCAATATTGATGTGCCTAAACAAATTATTGAGCTTGAGAAAAAGCTTGAAGACGTAAAAGAACTGAAAAATACTGTTGTTAAAAAACAAAAGTATGAAGAAGCCGCTCGATTACGTGATGATGAAAAACGTCTGGAAAAAGAATTGGCAGTTGCCCAAGAAAAATGGGAAGAAGAAACTAAACTAAATAGAATTACAGTAACTGAAGATAATGTAGCAGATGTAATTTCTATGATGTCTGGAATTCCTGTTAACCGTATTGCTCAAACTGAGAGTAATAAATTAGCAGAATTACCAAGTTTAATAGGTAATAAAGTTATAGGTCAAAAAGAAGCGGTTGAAAAAGTAGTTAAAGCTATCCAGCGTAACCGTGCTGGACTTAAAGATCCTAACAAGCCTATTGGTTCATTTATATTTTTAGGACAAACTGGTGTTGGTAAAACGCAGTTAGCCAAAGTGTTATCTAAAGAATTATTTGATAGCGAAGAAGCTATGATTCGAATAGACATGAGTGAATACATGGAGAAATTTGCTATTTCAAGATTAGTTGGTGCACCTCCAGGGTATGTTGGTTATGAAGAAGGCGGACAATTAACTGAAAAAGTAAGACGCAAGCCTTATGCTGTAGTATTATTGGATGAAATTGAAAAAGCGCATCCAGATGTATTTAATATGTTACTACAAGTTTTAGATGATGGTTTTTTAACCGATTCTTTAGGAAGAAAGATTGATTTTAGAAACACCATTATTATAATGACGTCTAATATTGGAGCTCGAAAATTAAAAGATTTTGGTTCTGGTGTTGGTTTTAGCACAGCTTCACAAAAATCTCAGGAAAATGCAAATGCAAGAGCCGTTATACAAAATGCTCTTAAAAAGTCGTTTGCTCCAGAGTTTTTAAATCGTATAGACGATGTTGTGGTATTTAACCCTTTAGAAAAAGAAGATATCAATAAGATAATTGATATAGAATTAGCTAAACTTTACAAGCGTATAGACGATTTAGGGTATCATATTGAATTAACCGATAAGGCAAAAGATTATGTTGCTTTAAAAGGTTTTGATAAGGAATATGGTGCAAGACCTTTAAAAAGAGCAATTCAAAAATATGTTGAAGATGCTTTAGCTGAAGAGATTATTACGTCTAAAATTCATGAAGGCGATAAAATTATTTTAGACCTAAATGAATCTACAGATGAGATTGTAATTTCTATAGAAAAGGGAAAACCGTCAGAAGAACCTAAAGAAGATTAATAAAAACCTCCAAAACGTAATTGTTTTGGAGGTTTTTTTATTTTATGACTTGTAATACTTTAAAAAATCTATGGAAGCTTCAATGTCATCATGCAACACTTCATCTTCATTAATAAATGGCACAACTTTTCTATATTCTGAAATAAAGGTTTCTAAAGTTTTAGACGATTTTAAAGGTCTTCTAAACTCTAGAGCTTGTGAGGCATTCATAAGCTCTATAGCCAGAACACGTTCTACATTTTCAACCAAATCGTAAGCCTGAGTTGCCGCATTAGCTCCCATACTTACATGGTCTTCTTGCCCATTACTAGATACAATACTATCCACACTTGCAGGAGTTGCTAACTGCTTATTAGCACTTACAATACTTGCAGCGGTATATTGCGGAATCATAAATCCAGAATTTAAGCCTGGATTATTTACTAAAAATGCCGGAAGTTGTCGTTCACCAGAAATTAATTTATAAATACGACGCTCAGAAATACTACCTAATTCAGCCATAGCTATTTTTAAATAATCCAATGCTAAAGCTAAGGTCTGACCGTGAAAGTTTCCTCCTGAAATAATTTTATCTTCATCTACAAATACATTCGGGTTATCTGTAACCGAATTGATTTCCGTTTCAAAAGTATTCTTTACAAAATCAATTGTATCTTTTGTAGCACCATGTACTTGTGGCATACATCTAAACGAATACGGATCTTGAACATGTAATTTTTTCTGTTTTATAATCTGGCTGCCTTTCAAAAATCCACGGATAGCTTCGGCTGTAGCGATTTGCCCTTTATGTGGACGTATTTGATGAATTAAATCATTAAAAGGCTCAATTCTTCCATCAAAAGCATCTAGGGAAACACTTCCAATTTTATCGGCCAAATAACTTAATTTTTCAGCCTTTATTAAATTATAAACGCCATAAGCACTCATAAATTGAGTACCATTTAAAAGTGCAAGACCTTCTTTGGCTTGTAATGTAATGGGTTCCCAGTTAAACTGTTTTAAAATAGCTTCTCCGGAGATTTCTTTTCCTTTATAGTTTACTTTTCCTTTACCAATAAGTGGTAGAGACAAATGTGCTAATGGACTTAAATCTCCCGACGCTCCTAAAGAGCCTTGTGTATAAATTACTGGTAAAATATCATTATTATAAAAGTCTACTAAGCGCTCTACAGTTAAAAGTTGAACGCCTGAATTACCAAAACTTAAAGCCTTAATTTTAAGCAACAACATTAACTTTACAATTGCACCCGGCAATTTATTTCCTGTACCACATGCGTGAGACATGACTAAATTCTCCTGTAATTTGCTTAAATTGTTTTTAGAAATAGAAACATTATATAACGAACCAAACCCAGTATTAATTCCGTATATAGGTTTTCTATTCGTTTTTAATTTCTCGTCTAGAAATTGACGACATCTTGAGATAGCCTCTTTAGAGGTATCTGATAAAACAACCTCATTTTTGGACTGAATTAATTCGGAAATTTCACGAATAGTTAGTGTATTTGTATTTATACTATAGGTCTGATTCATAATTTTATAGAATAGGTGTCAAAAATGAGAATACTATTAATTTTATGCAACATTATTGTTAATAATATTTAAATCAGCAACGAGTTAATTAAATAATGTTAAATTTGGTATATCAACTATAAAATAAAATATTAAATGAAGAAATTATTATTATGTCTTTGCGCAGTTGCACTATTTGGCTGTAAAGAAGATCCAAAAGAAGAACCTGCTAAAGACTATGTGACTTTTGCTGGAAAAATAGAAAACCCAAATTCTGATTCATTATTTGTATATCTAGGTCGTGATTGGTCTAAAACTATAAAAGTTGCACCTGATGGTACTTTTAAAGATACTTTTAAAATTGCAGAACCAAATATGTATGGGTTTTATGATGGAAGCGAGTCTTCTTCACTATTTTTAAAAAATGGCTACGATTTAAATCTAACATTAAATACTGAAGAGTTTGATGAAACTATAGCATATACAGGAGAAGGTGCAGTAAGTAATAACTTTCTGGCTGAAAAGTCTCGTTTTGAAGAAAAAATCTTTGATGTGGATGCGTTAAGTGATTTAGATTCTACTGCTTTTGTTTCTAAAATAGCAGTCATAAAGTCTGATTTAAATAACTTTTACAATTCTAACAAAGAAGTAGATAGTATCGTTATTGCTAAATCTAACGAAAGTCTTGAACCTATGGTAAAATCATTTTCGCAGTATATAAATCAGAAAATTGCTCTGAAAAAAGCATTACCTAAAGGTTCAGAATCACCTTCATTTAAAGATTATGAAAATTATGCTGGTGGAAAAATGTCCCTAAATGATTTAAAAGGAAAATATGCTTACTTAGATATTTGGGCAACTTGGTGTGGACCATGTAAAGCAGAAATTCCTGCTTTAAAAGAATTAGATGAGGCATATAAAGATAAAAATATACAATTTGTAAGTATTTCTATTGACGATGAAAGAGCTCACAAAGGATCGATGGAAAAAGCTCATGAAGCATGGATGGCAATGGTAAAAGATAAAGAATTAACAGGTGTTCAATTAATGGCTCCTAAAGGTTGGGAAAGTCAATTTATTAGAGATTATCAAATAAACGGAATCCCAAGATTTATCTTACTTGATCCAGAAGGAAAAATTGTAACAGCAGATGCACCTAGACCTTCAAGTCCTAAATTAAAAGAATTATTTGGTTCTTTAGGAATTTAAGCACACAAATATTAAATAAAAAGGCGACCAATTGGTCGCCTTTTTTTATAGTTAATTTTATTTCTTGTCTTCTACTTCTTCTATTTCTGGTCGTTCAGGTTCTTTAAATAAATCTAAATATGCTAGAGCAATACCTTCAATTACATGAGATGCAATTAAACTTTGGTAACCAGTTTCTTCGACTTTTAAGTCGGCAGACTTGCCATGTAGATACACACCAAATAAAGAGGCTTGGACTGCATCAAATCCCTGCGCTATTAAACCAGTAATTACACCTGTTAAAACATCTCCGGAACCTGCAGTTGCCAGTCCAGGATTACCCGTTGTGTTTACATAAAGCTTATCGTTAAAAACCGTTATGGTATGTGCGCCTTTAATAATTAAAATAACTTTATAAAGCTTGGCAAAGTTTTTTGCTTTTTTCAATTTATCGAAATCATCAGTCCATTTACCAATTAATCGTTCCAATTCTTTAGGATGTGGTGTCAAAACCGACAATTCAGGTAAAAGCTTTAATAAAGAATCGTCCCCTGCTAAAATATTCAGTGCATCCGCATCTACCACTAAGGGCGATTTATTAGTCGCTAAAAAAGATTTTAACGCTGCTTTTGTATTTTCATGCGTTCCCATGCCCGGACCTAAGCCAACAACGGTAGGTGTAAAATCTAATTGTACGTCGGTAATTTGAATTTCAGAGTGATCGGTAACAACCATAGCTTCTGGAAAAGACGTTTGCAAAGGAATATATCCACATTGTGGCACATAGCAACTTACTTTACCTGCTCCAGCAGACAAGGCAGCTTTACTAGCTAAAGTAACTGCTCCTATTTTACCATAGCTACCACCTAATATTAAAGCATGACCAAAATTACCTTTATGAGAAAATTTCCCTCTGGGTTGATACATTGGTAAAACTTCATTTTTTCCAATAAGTTCTACTTGGGTTTCTGTAGATTTTATATAAGCTTCATCTATACCTATATTTATTGCTTCCCACTGTACAGTATATTTTTCAGTATCTGGTAAGAAAAAAACCAATTTCGGTGTTTGAAAACTTAAGGTGTAACCTGCATTTACCACAGATTCTGGATTTTCTGGAACCTTATCGGTATCTAGTCCCGAAGGAATGTCTACAGAAAAAACAAACGCTTTACTAGCTCTAAAATGATTAAATATATCAATAACCCATGCATCTACTTCCCTGTTTAATCCAATCCCAAACACAGCATCTATAATAATATCGTTAGGATGAATTTCTGGTAAATGATCCGAATTATCCAACATAGTTGGCCATTCCTTAGTGGTATTTTTTAAAGCTTCATAATTAATTAAAAAATCTTTACTTCGGGTTTTGCTGTAATTAATAATATAGGTTTTTACATTATATCCGTGCTCTACCAAATGTCTTGCCACTACAAGTCCATCTCCACCATTATTTCCTATACCACAAAAGATATGAATAGGTACCTGTGCACCTTGCATACGTATATGTAACCAATTGAAAATTTGTATTCCTACACGTTCCATAAGCTCTGTGGAAGTTATGTTTTGTGCTTTCACAGTAAAGGCATCACCTTGATATATTTGTTCTTTTGAAAATAATTTCATGCTATTGTTTTATATAAACGAAGATAAGATTTTAAAATACACTTTAAAAGAAAAGCCTTAAAAGGAAATTCCTCTTAAGGCTTTAAAAAAATTGTTTTAAAAAATGATTTACATTTTAGCGCCCCATTCTTTTAAAGAATCTTTATTCATTTTTACATAATCTGCATTTCCAGCTTTTTCTGCACCTTCTAAAGACGCTTTTGCTGCAGTAATTGCTCCTTTTTTATCGCCTGCTTTAGCTTTAATTAGAGATTGCTGACGTAACCACCAAAATTTAGGCTTGTCTTTAGTCATTTCAACAGCTTTATCCATCCAAACGTTAGCCTGCTTAATGTCTTTATCTGCTTCTAAGTAATAACGTGCTGCAGCATAATAGTCGTCTGCACTTGGTCCACTCATAGCTTTAGTAATTGCTGCTGTTACGGCTTTATCTGTAGGAACTTCAATTTTAACCGCTACATAGGCTTTTTCCCACATTAACCCTAACATAGCAGAGTCGTTAGTCAAATCATCAAAAGACATAGTAAACGTTTCAATGTCCATTGGTAATTCATATACTTCAGCATTTACTGTAGCAGCTACTTTTGAGTCATCCCATTTTTGTGGCGTTCCCCAATTATTTGTATCTGAGTAAAAAATAACTTCCCAATTGTCTTTTCCTGGTTTTGTAAAAATAGCATAAGATCCTGCTTTTAATTCTTTTCCTCCTATCATAACAGGTGTAGAAAAAGTAACCATAGTATTATTATTAGCTCCTGTTCTCCATAGTTGGTTAAAAGGTACCAAATCTCCAAAAATAGTTCTACCTCTCATAGAAGGTCTTGAATATTCTACAGAAACATCTGTTAATCCAACCTTTTGCTCCATTTTTTGAAATGGACTTGGTTGAGGTGTTTCTATTTGCGCATTTAAAGCTAAGCTTGTACATGCCAAAAATGCTAGCATAAATAATTTTTTCATAAATATCGATTTTTATTAGTCATGTAAAATTAATGATAAGTACAAGGTTAAATGTTAAGAAAACCTTAAAACAATTTGACCTTTTTATTATTTAATCGTAATATTGCAATATATAAATACTACATTATGGGTTTAGCAAAAACTGAATTGTTTACAACAGAACAAAATAAACTAGCATCTTTACTAAAAGCACTTGCACATCCCGCACGCATTGCAATTTTACAACATATTATACAATCGAACACCTGTATATGCGGAGATTTAGTTACTGAAATTGGTCTTGCACAACCTACCATATCACAGCATTTAAAAGAGTTGAAAAATTCAGGCTTAATTAAAGGTACTATAGAAGGAACTAGCGTATGTTATTGTATAGATGAACAAAACTGGAATATAGCCCGAGAACTTATAAATAGCTTTTTTAACCAAAATTCTAATTCAGCAGATTGCTGTTAAATTATAAATTATGACACTTACAGAAATTAAACAGTATTTAAAAGAACAAGAATCAATTTCATTCACATTGCCTAATGGCGAAAAAGTACCAGCTCATTTTCACGTTACCGAAATTGGAAAATCCTCTAAATCTTTTATTGATTGTGGCGGAACTTTAAGACAAGAAAAAAAGGTTACATTTCAATTATGGAATGCGAACGATTATGACCACAGACTTCATCCAGAAAAACTTATTAAAATTATTGAAATGGCAGAAGACACTTTTAATTTAGACGATTTAGATATAGAAGTAGAATTTCAAGGCGAACAGACCATTGAAAAATTTGGCCTAGAATTTAAAACTAATTCCTTTTACTTAACTACTAAGTTAACCGACTGTTTAGCTCAAGATGCTTGTGGCATCCCACAAACTAAAGAAAAAAAGCAACTATCTACCTTACAAAACCAATCTTGCGATCCAAATTCTGGATGTTGCTAAATTTATATAGTTATGATTTACGAGACCATTAACCAAACGATATCTTCTTTAGATATTTCAACTATTTCTGAAGAAAGAAAAAGTCTTTTACTTAATCTAACTGAATTTATTCAGCAAAGAAAAAATAATGACGAAGCCATAACTATAAATTTTATATGTACGCATAACTCCAGACGAAGTCATTTGTCACAAATTTGGGCACAGACTCTAGCTGCATTTTATAAAGTAAATAATATTACTTGTTATTCTGGTGGTACAGAAGCTACAGCTTTATTTCCTAAAGTAGCAGAGACCTTAGAAAATCAAGGATTTAAAATTCAAAATTTAAGCCAAACACAAAATCCTATATATAGCATAAAATTTGGAAAGAATAGCTTACCAATAATTGGATTTTCTAAAACCTTTGACGATGCTTTTAATCCTGAAAACGGATTTGCGGCTATAATGACCTGCTCTTCTGCAGATGTTGGATGTCCTTTTATTGCTGGTGCTTCAAAGCGAATTCCTTTAACCTTTGACGATCCAAAATTGTTTGATCATACGCCTCAACAAGATGAAAAATACTTAGAGCGCAGTATTCAAATTGCTACAGAATTAAAATACGTGTTTTCTGAAATTAAATAAATTATAATGAAAAAAAAGCTTGTAGCAGAAACTTTAGGAACGTTTGCCATGATATTTTGTGGCTGTGGTGCAATGACCATTAATGAAATTACAAATGGTAGTATTGGTCATATAGGCGTTGCTATAGTGTGGGGTTTAATTGTAATGTCTATGATTTATGCTTTTGGAGAAACATCTGGAGCACATTTTAACCCAGCAGTAACTATTGGATTTGCAGCAGCAAAAAAATTTAGCTGGCAAAAGGTCCCGTTTTATGTAATTGCTCAAGCTATTGGTGCTATAAGCGCTATTTTTATTCTATGGTTTTTATTTCCCGAGAGTGAGTTTTTAGGAGAAACTACACCTCGGGAAAATTTTCCTGCTTATAAAGCTGCGGTTTTAGAATTTTTGCTAACATTTTTTTTAATGCTTACTATTATTAATGTTTCTACAGGAAGTAAAGAAACTGGTACTATGGCAGCCATAGCTGTTGGTGGTATTATTTTGCTGGAAGCCATGTTTGCTGGTCCTATAACTAAAGCGTCTATGAACCCTATTCGTTCTATTGCTCCTGCTCTATTTACTGGAAATTTTCAATTTTTATGGCTTTATATTTTAGCTCCAGTTCTAGGAGCTGTAACTGCTGTTATAAGTTGTAAATGGGTTAAAGATGATGCGTGTTGTACATCAAATAATTGCTAATCTCACAGTAGTATTAATATTGGAATAAATGGATTAAAGGTCAAGAATAAGTCGTTTATCAAAATCTTCTGTTAATTTTTGTTTAACTTTTATTTATTTTAGTTAAACATTCATATCTTTAAGCTGTTAAATACACTACAAATGGCTAAAAAGAAAAATATTACTTCTCAAGACATCATTTCATTTTATATGGATTATGTTCTAGAGCACAACGAACAACCTAAAACAGTTTATGCTTTTGCAAAACACAACAATTTTGAGGAATCTAAATTTTACGAGTTTTATGGTTCTTTTGATGCTGTAGAAAAAAATATTTTTAAAGCATTTTTTGATCATACCATTATTGTTTTAGAAAAAAACGAAGATTATCAAAATTTTGAACCTCGAAACAAATTACTGAGTTTTTACTTTACATTTTTCGAAAATCTAACTGCTAATCGTAGTTATGTTCTACATGCACTTCATCAACACAAAAACAGTATGAAGTCATTACGTGTGTTAGCCGATTTAAAATCAAGTTTCACACATTATATTGAACATTTAGGCATAGAATTATTAGATGTCAAACAAGATCAGTTAGAAAAAATTCAAAACAGAGGTCTTAAAGAAACTGCTTGGTTGCAATTACTTCTAACCATAAAATTCTGGATGGACGACACGTCTCCTTCTTTTGAAAAAACCGATATTTTTATTGAAAAATCTGTTAACACTAGTTTTGACGTGTTAAATATCGCTCCTCTTAAAAGCTTGATTGACTTTGGAAAATTTATTTTCAAAGAAAAATCTAAGATGAGATAGGTTTAGTGTAATTATGGTAATGTTTTGGTTAGTATATACCATTAGCTAAACCTTAGTCTCATCTTTATATTTCCAATACATACAGTTATGAAAACAATAGATAAAATTCCTACTTCAAAAATACAGCGTGCCTCAAAATTAGTATCTACAGGCGCCAAAGTTGGAGTTAATTACTTAAAATATTACGGTGATAAAATCACCAAAACAGAACTTGAAGCAAAGGATCGCTTAAATAAAAATAATGCTGAAGACATTTATGATGGTTTAAAGACTCTTAAAGGCAGTGCATTAAAAGTTGCACAAATGCTAAGTATGGAGAAAAGTATTTTACCACAAGCTTATGTAGAGAAATTTTCTTTGGCACAATTTTCTGTCCCACCACTATCCGCACCTTTAGTAAGTAAAACTTTTAAAACCTATTTTGGTAAAACACCAAACGATATTTTTGATTCATTTAACCTTAATTCGGTCAATGCAGCAAGTATTGGTCAAGTTCATTTAGCCGAAAAAGATGGAAAAAAATTAGCAGTTAAAATTCAATATCCTGGTGTGGCAGATAGTATTTCTTCAGACCTGGCAATGGTTAAGCCTATTGCTATAAAAATGTTCAACATTAAAGGAAAAGATAGCGACAAATATTTTAAAGAAGTTGAAGATAAACTTATTGAAGAAACAAATTATATCCTTGAAGTCAAACAATCTAAAGAGATTGTAGCTGCTTGTAAACATATCCCGCATCTTAAATTTCCTGAATATTACGAAGATTTGTCTTCCGAACGTATTATTACAATGGATTGGATGGAAGGCGAACATCTTTCGGAATTTACTGCGTATAATACAAATCAGGATAATGCCAATAAACTTGGACAAGCATTATGGGATTTTTATATGTACCAGATGCATGTTTTAAAAAAGGTACATGCCGATCCGCATCCTGGAAATTTTTTAGTCTCTAAGCAAGATGAATTAATTGCTTTAGATTTTGGGTGTATGAAAGAAATTCCTCAAGATTTCTACACGCCGTATTTTGATTTAGCAGTTAAACAAAATATTGAAAACCTAGAATTCTTCAATGAAAAAATGTACCAGTTAGAGATTTTAAAACAGGAAGACACCGAAGAAGAAACTGCTTTTTTCACAGCTTTGTTTCACGAGATGTTAAGCTTATTTACGCAACCATTTCATAATGACACATTCGATTTTTCCAATCCGGAGTTTTTTGATGCTATTACAGAATTAGGCCAACGTTATAGTAAAAGTACAGAACTTAGAAAAATGAATGGAAATAGAGGTTCAAAACATTTCATTTACATAAATAGAACCTTTTTTGGACTCTATAATTTAATGTTCGACCTAAAAGCGCAGGATATTAAAATAAATAATTTTAAAAATTTATAATGAAACAATTTAGCCTTAAAGATATCGATGCTTTAGAGAAACTATATCGTATAAATTTAATAAACAGTTGCTCTGGTTTTAAAAGCGCCAATCTTATTGGTAGTATATCTAAAAAAGGGGAAGAAAATGTTGCTGTGTTTAGTTCTGTTACACATATTGGTAGTCATCCGCCTTTATTAGGATTTTTTTGCAGACCAACCACAGTTACAAGACATACTTATGAAAATATTAAGAAAACTGGTGTATTTACTTTAAATCATATTCATACATCCATTATAGAAGCTGCGCATCACACCTCGGCAAAATATGATAGAGAAATTTCTGAGTTCGATATGACAAGCTTAACATCAGAATATAAAGAAAATTGTATTGCTCCATTTGTTAAAGATTGTCCAGTTCAAATAGAAATGGAATTTAAGGAAGAATATCCTATAAAAGCTAATGACACGATATTGGTTATTGCAGAAATTAAACAACTTTATATCAACGAAGCACTTTTAGAGGAAGATGGTTTTATTAATTTATCTAAAGGTAATGTAGTCGCTATAAATGGACTTGATGCCTACAACACAACTGTATTAAAACAAAGATTAGAATACCAAAGACCCAAAAAATAATAAATTATGAGAGTTCTTGTTACCGGTGCCACAGGTTATATTGGCAAAAGAATTATTCCTATTCTTTTGGAACAAGGTCATACCGTAATTTGTGCGGTTAGAGGAACTCTAAGAACACAAAAAAAATATTCCGACGAAGCAAACGTACATGTGGTTGAGGCCGATTTTCTAAATCCAGAAACTTTAAAAAATATTCCTAAAGATATTGATGCTGCTTACTACCTTATTCATTCCATGTCTAATTCTGTAGACAAATTTCATGAAATGGAGGAAAATTGTGCTTCAAATTTTAAAGCTTATATAGAGCAAACTAATGTTAAACAAGTCATTTATCTAAGCGGTATTACTAACGACACCAAATTATCTAAACATTTATTGTCTAGAAAAAATGTAGAACATACTTTAAAATCCAATCATTATGGTTTGACTGTTTTTAAAGCAGGAATTATTGTAGGTTCTGGTAGTGCAAGTTTTGAAATTATTAGAGATTTAGTTGAAAAATTACCCGTTATGATTGCTCCAAAATGGCTGAATACAAAAACCCAGCCTATTGGAGTTCGAGATGTTCTTACTTTTTTAACCAAGGGTTTGGGAAAAGAAGATTTGTATAATACTTCTCACGATATATTTGGTCCGGAAATATTGACTTATAAAGAAATGTTACTTCAATTTGCCGACAGCAGAGGTCTAAAACGATACATTATTACGGTCCCTGTTATGACTCCAAAATTATCCAGCTACTGGTTATATTTTGTAACATCAACCTCTTATAAACTGGCCTCTTCATTAGTAAATAGTATGGGAATAGAAATAATTGGAGAAGAAAGTAATATTAATTCCTTGCTTGATGTGAAACCTATGAGTTACAAACAAGCTATAAAATTTGCTTTTGTTAAGATTGAAGACAATGCTATTGTTTCAAGCTGGAAAGATGCTTTTATAAGCAGTCGCAATAAAAAACAAGCCTCTAGCAAATACTTGTCGGTACCAAAACATGGATGTTTTAAAGATATTAAAGAGCGCTTGGTTAAAAATGAAGAAAAAACCGTAGAAAAAATATGGGCAATTGGCGGACAAAATGGCTGGTATTACGGTACATTTTTATGGAAAATTAGAGGTTATATCGATAAATTATTTGGTGGTATTGGCTTGCGTAGAGGCCGAACCAATTCTAACAGTCTAAGAACTGGAGATGCTTTAGATTTTTGGCGTGTACTTCTTGCCGATAAAGAAGAACAACGTTTAATCTTATTTGCAGAAATGCGCTTACCTGGAGAAGCTTGGTTGGAGTTTGAAGTCTCAAAAGGTAAAATATACCAACGCGCTACCTTTAGACCAAAAGGATTAGCCGGACGTTTATATTGGTATAGCGTTTTACCATTTCATGGATTTATTTTTAATGGGATGATTAACAAACTTGCAAATGCCGAATAAAATAAAGAAACAGCATTTACCTAGTAAAACATGTACTACCTGCGGGTTAGACTTTAACTGGCGCAAAAAATGGGAGAAAACCTGGGAAGATGTTAAATATTGTAGCGAAAAATGCAGAAGACAAAAGAAAAAATAAGCTTAGTGTGGTTTACAACAAACCTAAGAACACAAGACAATAAAGTATTAAGTGAAGCCATAGCAAATAGCGATAAAGTTATTGCAGCCTATTGTTTCGACCCAAAACATTATGCTCTAAATAATTATGGATTTAAAAAAACAGAACGCTACAGAGCTCAATTTTTAATTGAAACCGTTAAAGAACTTAAAGAAAACTTAGAAAAACTCAATATTTCATTATATGTTGCTCAAAAACCTACTGAAGAATTTCTTTTGGAATTACAAGAGAGCTTTCAATTTACCTCTATCTACTTCCAAAAAGAATGGACACAAGAAGAACAAGATATTTTACAATTAGTTAAAGATAATTTACCAGATTCTGTTAGCTTTAATTCATATTACGATCAGTTTTTATATCATCCAGAAGATATCTCCTTAGAAGTATCGGAAATCCCAAAAATATTCACTCATTTTAGAAAACACGTTGAAAAACAATGTGAGGTAAAGTCTGAGATAAAAACTCTTAAACCTCTAAATCCTACTAATTTAGTTGAAAACAATTTTACAGTCCCTACTTTAACAGATTTAGGTCTAGAATCATTTACAACACATCCAAATACGGCGTTTTCTTTTAAAGGAGGCGAAAATGAAGCGCTTAAAAGATTGGAATCCTACTTTTTTAAAACAAAACAATTAGGGGTTTATAAAAAGACCAGAAATGGACTAATTGGAGAAAATTACAGTTCTAAATTTTCAGCTTGGCTGGCTAACGGAAGTATTTCAGCGCGAACCATTTACTGGAAAGTAAAAGAGTTTGAGTCTAAAGAGTTTAAAAACGAATCGACTTACTGGCTTATTTTTGAACTTTTGTGGCGCGATTATTTTAAATACATCTCCTTAAAACATGGTAATAACCTATTTAAATTAGGTGGCATTTTACAAAAAGACTATACGTGGAGAACTCAAGAGAAAGACATTAATAAATGGATTAACGGAGAAACAAAAGAGACTTTCGTAAATGCTAATATGATAGAGCTGAATAAAACTGGATTTATGAGTAATCGAGGCCGACAAAATGTAGCCAGTTATTTTGCAAAATCTTTAGAATTGGACTGGCGTATTGGCGCAAGCTATTTTGAAAGCTATCTTATAGATTACGATGTGCATAGCAATTATGGCAACTGGTTATATGTTTCTGGTGTTGGTAACGATCCAAGAGATCGTAAATTTAACGTAAAGTTACAAGCTGAACGTTATGATAGTCAAGGTAATTACCAGCGTTTATGGCTTCAAAACACCTTATTTTAAACGATATATCAACTGAAAAAAAATTAAATTGAAAACTCTAAGACTCATCCTTGGCGACCAATTAAACTCAAAACATTCATGGTTCAAAGAGCAATCGAAAGAAGTGATTTATTGCATGTTTGAAATGCGTCAAGAAACCGATTATGTGACGCATCATATTCAAAAAATAATTGGATTTTTTGCGGCAATGCGAGATTTTTCAGAGCAAATAAAAGCGAATAATAATGAGCTTATTTATTTCACTTTAGATGATAAAAAAAATAAACAGGATTTAGCTGAAAACCTTCAATTTTTAATTATAGAACATAAAATCGAACATTTTGAGTATCAGCTTCCAGATGAATACAGACTAGACCAACAACTTATTAACTTCTGTAAATCTTTAAAAATTTCTTCTAAAACCTACGATACCGAACATTTTTACACCAAAAGAAACGACTTAAAAGATTTTTTTAAAGGAAAAAAGCAGTTTTTAATGGAAAGTTTTTATCGGGATATGCGTAAAAAACATGATATTTTAATTGTTGGAGATCAACCCGAAGGTGGCAAATGGAATTACGATAAGAGTAATCGTAATAAATGGAATGAAAAAGATGAAATCCCAAGATTTAAATATTTTTTAAACAATGTAGAGGACATTGTAAAACTTATTAAAGATCAAAACCTTAAAACCATAGGTTCCTTTGAAACCAAAACTTTTCCATATCCTATAAATCGTAAACAAGCTCTAGAGCAACTCAAATATTTTTGTGAAGAATTATTAATTCATTTTGGAGATTATCAGGATGCCATGCATACCGATGAAGCTTATTTATTTCATTCCAGATTGTCTTTTGCAATGAACTGTAAGATTATAAGTCCAAAAGATATTATTACAACGGTTTTAAATTATTGGAGAAAACATGGTGAAGACATTCAAATTTCACAAATAGAAGGCTTTATTAGACAGATTATTGGTTGGCGCGAATACATGCGTGGCATGTACTGGTCGCAAATGCCAGAATTTAAAACAGATAACTTTTTAGAAAACAAAAATACATTACCTGAATTTTACTGGACAGGGAAAACAAAAATGAACTGTTTAAGCACATCCATTCATAATAGTTTAGATAATGGTTATGCACATCATATTCAACGATTAATGATTACTGGAAATTATGCCCTACTTACTCAAATTAATCCAGATGAAGTCGATGCTTGGTATTTAGGTATTTATGTAGATGCAATAGAATGGGTACAATTACCCAACACTCGAGGTATGAGCCAGTTTGCAGATGGAGGCAAAATTGCGACAAAGCCTTATGTCTCCAGCGGGAGCTATATTAATAAAATGAGTAATTACTGTAGTGATTGTGTATATAATGTAAAGGAAAAGACTACAGAAGACGCTTGTCCATTTAACAGTTTGTACTGGAATTTTTTAGATGATAAAAGGGCTTATTTAGAAGATAATTATCGAATGAAGATGATGTATAGTCTTTTAAATAAAATGTCTACCGATAAAATTTCCACGCTTAAAGAAAAAGCAAAAGACATTATTGAACATCCAGAAAACTACTAACCAAGTTACTACATAAGTATTCCATTATTAAAAAGAAACTACATATTGTCTGGTTTAAAAGAGACCTACGTTTACATGATAACGAAGCTGTTTTTAATGCGCTTAAATCTAAAGAATCCGTGTTATTCTTATATACTTTTGAAGATTTTTTACTTAAAGATAAGCATTACAGTAAAAGACATTGGGATTTTGTAAAACAGTCTTTGGAAGATCTAAACCAACAACTACTGCCCTATTCCAGTAAAGTTTTAGTGGTTAATAACAACTTAGAAACTGTCATTTACAGTTTACTAGAAAATTATTATATCTCGCATATATATTCCCATCAGGAAACAGGACTTTTAACTACATTTAAAAGAGATCTTTCTTTTTCAAAATTTTGTAAAACCAATCACATTCAATGGATTGAAAATGAAAACAATGCCATACAACGAGGTCTTAAAAACAGAATTAATTGGGTAGAACATTGGGAATTTTTTATGAACTCTAAAGAGTTCGAGTTTTTACCAAAAGAAAATCAACTACTATCAATTGCTGAGTTAGAAAAAATTGAAAAGCATTTAAATGGATGTGATATTTCCACAAAACCAAATCAAAATTTTCAAAATGGCGGAAGAACAACAGGACTAAAATACCTTAACAGTTTTTTAGATGAGCGCTATAAAAATTACAGTAAAAATATTAGTAAACCACTAAAAGCCAGAAAAAGCTGCAGTCGCATATCGCCTTACATTGCTTGGGGTAACTTAAGTATAAAAGAAGTAATAAATAAAGCCTATCAACTAAGAGAAACTTCAACATTTAAAAAACCTATAGATGCTTTTACGTCACGTTTACGGTGGCAGGCTCATTTTATACAAAAGTTTGAAATGGAGCATCTTATGGAGTTTAAAAGTATTAACAAAGGTTATCATGGTTTACAAAAATCAATTAATTTAGTGTATCAAAATGCTTGGAAAAATGGGTTAACTGGATTCCCGTTAGTAGATGCTTGTATGCGTTGTTTAAAAGAAACCGGCTATTTAAATTTTAGAATGCGTGCGCTGGTTGTTTCCTTTTTTACGCATAATTTATGGCAGCCTTGGCAAGATTGCAGCGAATACTTAGCCAGTTTATTTTTAGATTTTGAGCCCGGCATACATTATCCGCAACTACAAATGCAGGCTGGTGAAACAGGCATAAACATGCTACGCATATACAATCCTATAAAAAACAGTTTAGAACACGATCCTGAAGGTTTATTTATAAAAAAATGGGTACCAGAACTTGCACATTTAGAATTACCTTTTATTCACGAACCTTCAAAAATGACATATTTCGACCAGCAACTTACTGGATTTCAATTGGGAAAAGATTATCCATGTCCTATTGTAGACGAAAATCTGTCACGTAAAAAAGCAAGTGATATATTGTGGCAGTTAAAAGACCAAACATTAGTAAAACAGGACGCTTTAAGGATATTAGCTCGACACACTTTACAAGACAGAAAACGTCTTATGTAATATTGAAATTTAGGCATCATTATTGACCACTAATTAGATACATAAATAAATGTTAATTTTTGTTTAACTATTTTAAATAAACCTTAAACATTTTGTAACTTTGAGTCAAAAGGGAAATAATTGCTATATAACACGACACATACAAATAAAGAAACTGTAAGAGCTATTGACCAGATGGTTGGTAAACCTTACGGTTTCTTTGAGTCGTTAAAACTGAAAGGTACGGGATCCAAACGAATGATTGTTGATGAAGTTAGCCCTAACCTAAAAAGTGTTATAAATGCGGTAGATGATATTAATTATGGAAATATTGAGCTTAGACCTCAAGGTATTTTAATTCATATTACTAAAGGTCATAAAAATTTCACATGGGCAATTCCTTACTACCAATTAGTTATTTATAAAATAAATGGATCAAGTATTCATGCTCAAGGAAAATTTGTGCATTTTAGAAATAATAAAACCTTTAAAGAAAATAAAAAGTTTTTCGACAAATTATTAGACATAAAAGTCAAATTTGACGAGCAATATAATTTTACAAGTGTTGGATAATGACTTTAACATAAGACAAATAGACCGCATTATAGAAATGGCTTGGGAAGACCGAACACCTTTTGATGCCATCACGTTTCAGTTTGGAATAAAGGAACAGGAAGTCATTGAGTTGATGCGTAAAGAAATGAAACCGAGTAGTTTTAGACTTTGGCGTAAGCGTGTGCAAGGTCGTACGACAAAACATAGTAAAAAACGTGAATTTGAAAAAGGACGCTTTAAATGTAGCCGACAAAAGCAAATTACACATAATAAAATATCTAAACGATAGATATTTCTAACGTGCTTTGCTTTAAGTTTTTAAAGACAGCAATTAAAAAAGATAGAATGAAAAATAATCAAACATTGGTAAATGATCACAATCTAAAAGATTTTAATATTGACGATATTGGAGATGATCACCTTTACACTGGTTTGGAAACACCTTTGAAAGCTAATGCTTTCAAAATTTCAGACGAAGAAAAAAAACAGAAAATAGCCATACTTTTTGAGGAAATTATGGATGTAATGGGATTAGACTTGACAGACGATTCTTTAAAAGGGACACCGCAGCGTGTCGCTAAAATGTATATAGATGAAATATTTTCTGGTCTAAACCCTAAAAATAAGCCAAAAATTGCTTTATTTGACAATAAGTATAAGTACAACCAAATGTTGGTGGAGAAAAATATTACATTTTACTCTAATTGCGAACATCATTTTGTACCCATTATTGGTAAAGCACATATAGCTTATATTTCATCTGGAAAAGTTATTGGTTTATCAAAATTGAATAGAATTGTACAGTATTACGCTAAACGTCCGCAGGTACAAGAACGTTTAACAAATCAAATTGCAGAAGATTTAAAAGCAATTTTGCAAACAGAAGATGTTGCCGTTATTATAGACGCTAAACATTTATGTGTATCTTCAAGAGGAGTTAAAGATGATACTTCAAGTACTGTAACAGCTTATTATAGCGGTGCTTTTAAACAAACATCTAAAATTGTTGAACTACAAAATTATTTAAATGACTAAAAAAGTTGACATACTAGAGCACGCCAAAGAGTTTGAAGAGCGTAACCATTCTTTTAAAACTACAAGTGACAGAATTTTAGCCTCAAGAGAAGTTAAAGACCTTATTTTAAGTGTTAACGAAATTTATAAAGAAGAAAACGATCCTGAATTAATGGATTTAATGAAGCGTCTAACTGCAATTAAGCAAAAAATAGAAAAACGCTTAAAAGGTAGACCAAACAAAAGCTAAGTCTTCAGGATTTAAAGATCTCATTTTTTAAATTATATTTTAATATGAAAACCATACTTATCGTTGGCGGTAGTAAAGGTATAGGGAATGCTATACTTAAAAATTTAGCCGACTCTCATCACATAATTAACATAAGTCGCTCTAAACCAGATTTTAAACATGACAATCTAACTCATCATAGTTTAGATGTTTTAAGCGAAGACCTACCAGAAATTGAACTTTTAGATACTATTATTTATTGTCCTGGAAGTATCAACTTAAAACCAATAAAACGTTTAAAGGTTGAAGATTTTAAAGAAGACTTTAATATTAATGTTATTGGTGCCGTAAAAGTTATTCAGCAGTATTTAGATGTCTTACGTAAAGGAGACAAACCATCAATTTTATTGTTTAGTACGGTTGCAGCAAAATTAGGGATGCCATTTCACGCAAGTGTTGCCGCATCAAAATCGGCTGTAGAAGGTTTAACCAAGTCTTTAGGAGCAGAATTGGCACCAAGCATTAGAGTTAACGCAATTGCTCCGACGGTGACAGATACGGAACTAGCTTCAAAATTACTTCGAAATGAAAAACAAATAGAGAATATGGTTGACCGTCATCCTCTTAAAAAATTTTTACAACCAGAAGAAGTTGCCGATATGGCTGCCTTTTTAATTTCAGACAAAGCAGCCTCACTTTCTGGGCAAGTATTTGAAATGGATTGCGGAATTGTAAGTTTTAAAATTTAAATCTATGAACCCTTTAAAAGCTTTTTTTGCAACATTTAGTACTTCTGAACTTATTGATAAACGCCAAAAAACTTCGTTGTATGATATTGAATTACATACATTACAAGGTAAAAAGCTTGATTGGGTGCATTTTAAAGGAAAATATATACTTATTGTTAATGTGGCTTCTAAATGTGGTTTTACATCGCAATACAAAGAGCTACAAACCTTATATGACACTTATAAAGACCAATTAGAAGTAATTGGTGTTCCATGCAATCAATTTGGCCATCAGGAACCCGGTGACGCATCAGAAATTGCTGAGTTTTGTGAGGTTAATTATGGAGTTACTTTTACAATAACCGAGAAACTTGATGTTAAAGGATCAAATCAGCATCCACTATATAAATGGCTTACACAAGCCAGAAAAAACGGATTTAAAAACACAAAAGTCAAGTGGAACTTTCAAAAATATCTTGTTAATCCAAATGGGCAACTCGTAGACTACTTCTACTCTATAACCAAACCCAATAGCCGAAGAATTGTAACATATTTCAAATGAAAAAACTGAAACTTTTTATTTTTTTTCTACTTATAAATTTTGGAGGTTTAGCTTTAGGCTCATGGCTTATGGGCTCTGGTGCAACAAGTTCTTGGTATTTAGAATTAAATAAAGCGCCTTGGACACCTCCAGGTTGGGTTTTTGGAGCAGCATGGACTACAATTATGCTTTTTTTTTCAATCTACCTCGCTCAGATATTTTCTTACCATCCAACTAAAAAGCTAAAAATAGTATTTACTATACAGGTGTTTTTAAATATTATTTGGAATTACATCTTTTTTAATCAACATCTTATCTCTTTAGGTTTAATTACTATTATTTTATTAACCGTTCTACTATTTTATATGTTTTTCGCGTTTAAACACTATAATAAATTTACTAAAGGCTTACTTCTTCCTTGTATGGTTTGGCTTGTTATTGCAAGTTCTTTAAATGCTTATATTTTAATCTATAATTAAGACTGTAACAAATGAAAATATACCGTTTACACGAAATACAAAAATTACCAATTTCTAAAGAGAAAGCATGGGAATTTTTATCTAGTCCAGAAAATTTAAAAACAATTACACCAGACTATATGGGATTTGATATTCTTTCTGGAGCAGATAGACCTATGTTTGCTGGACAAATTATTCAGTATATTGTAACTCCAATATTAGGAATAAAGACCAAATGGGTTACAGAAATTACTCATGTAAAAGATGGTGAATATTTTGTAGACGAGCAACGTTTTGGACCTTATGCGTTATGGCATCATAAACATTTTATAAAAGAAATTGATGGTGGCGTAGAAATGGAAGATATTATAGACTATAAAGTGCCTTTAGGTTTTCTTGGCCAGTTGGTTCATCCTATACTAGTAAAACCTAAACTAACCGAAATTTTTAATTACAGAAAACAAAAGCTTGAAGCGTTATTTGGCACCTACTAAATCTTAAATAGCTTTTAATTTTCATAGAATTACATTATAATGACACAAACACTTAATATATTTTGGTTTCGTCGGGACCTAAGACTAGATGATAACATTGGTTTTTACAATGCATTAAAACAAGACCTACCAGTTTTACCTATTTTTATTTTTGATTCTGAAATATTAGACGATTTACCAGAAGATGATGCACGTGTAGAATTTATTTATAATACACTACAAGACATGCGTAAAACACTTCGTGATGATCACGATAGTGGGATTGCAATGTACCACGGTAAACCTGAACAAGTGTTTAAAGAACTTATTAAAAACTATAAAATAGATACGGTTTATACCAATCACGATTATGAGCCCTACGCTAGAGATAGAGATGAATCCATCCAAAAACTCTTAGAAAAAAATGATATTGAATTTAAAACTTATAAAGATCAAGTCATTTTTGAAAAAAGCGAAGTTGTAAAAAAAGATGGAGATCCTTATGTGGTTTATACGCCATATATGAAAACCTGGAAAGAGAATTTTAAAGAAGACCAATTAAAAATCTATTATACTAACGATGTTATTAGTAATGTGATTAAAAATAGCAGGTTGCCAAATTTAGATTTGGGAGATATTGGTTTTAAAAAAGCATCTCAAAGTGTAGAGGATTTTACAGTTACACCAACACTCATTCAGGAGTATGAAGATACCCGAAATTATCCTGCCAAAGATAGCACGTCTAAGTTAGGACCACATTTAAGGTTCGGAACAGTAAGTGTTCGTAAAATGGTAAAGAAAGCTATTGCCGAAAAAAATGAAATATTCTGGCAGGAATTAATCTGGAGAGAATTTTTTATGCAAATTTTATGGCATTATCCAGATACACATAAAGACGCTTTTAAAAGTAAGTATGATAATATTAAATGGAGAAATAATAAAGATGAATTTAAAGCTTGGTGCGAAGGTAAAACAGGTTATCCATTTGTAGATGCTGGAATGCGACAACTTAATAAAACAGGTTTTATGCATAACCGAGTGCGAATGCTGGTAGGAAGTTTTTTATGTAAACATTTATTAATCGACTGGCGCTGGGGCGAGGCCTATTTTGCTGAAAAATTACATGATTATGAAATGTCAAGCAATGTTGGTAATTGGCAATGGGTAGCTGGTTCTGGCGTAGATGCTTCTCCTTACTTCAGAATATTCAATCCCACCACGCAAATAGACAAGTTTGATAAAGACTATAAATACATTAAAAAATATGTACTAGATTATGGGGAAGAATCTTATCCCGATCAAATTGTAGACCATAAAGAAGCACGAGAACGTTGTCTAAAAGTTTACAAAGAAGCCGTTTCTTAATAAAGAGAAAATATTTTATCTGATAACTATAATTTGTTAACTTTAAAAGAACTTTAAAACTTAGATAAAATGACCACACAAGACGTTGCAAAAAAGTGGCACCAAATGTGCCAAGAAGGAAAAAATATGGATTGCGTAAACGAGCTTTACGCCGAGAATGTAGTTAGCCAAGAAATGCCAAATGCTCCTAACCCATTAGTTAAAGGCAAACAAAATGTATGGAATAAAGGCAAGCAATGGTATGATAGTGTGGAAGAATACCATTCTGGAGAAGTAAGCGAACCTTTAGTTGCTGGTAACCATTTTACAAGTAAAATGACTATGGATGTCACGTTTAAAAACCATGGTCGTATGCAAATGGAAGAAGTTGCGGTTTATAAAGTCGAAAACGGTAAAATTGTAAGTGAACAATTTTTCTATGATATGGACTAATATTTTTTAAAATAGATTCCTTTCTATTATTACAAATTATACAAAAAAAACCGCTAAATAGTATTTAGCGGTTTTTTTTGTAATGTTATTTTAAATTTTAATTGCCTTCAAAACGTTCAATTTTAGCACCAATACGCTGTAAACGTTTTACTATATGCTGGTAACCTCTATCTATTTGTTCAATATTATGGATGGTAGACGTTCCTTTAGCAGATAAAGCTGCAATTAATAAAGAAATTCCTGCTCTAATATCTGGAGATACCATTGTAGTCGCTTTTAATTGCGATTTAAAATCATGACCTATAACGGTTGCTCTATGAGGATCACATAAGATAATTTTAGCACCCATATCTATCAACTTATCTGTAAAAAACAAGCGACTTTCAAACATTTTTTGGTGGATTAATACTTCACCTCTAGCTTGAGTGGCTACAACTAAAACAATACTTAATAAGTCTGGCGTAAAACCAGGCCAAGGAGCATCTGCAATAGTTAATATAGAACCATCAATATAGTTTTGTATCTCATAACCATCTTTATGTTCTGGTATATAAATATCATCTCCTCTACGCTCTAAAGTAATACCTAATTTAGCAAATACATTAGGGATTTGTCCTAAATCGTCCCAGCTCACGTTTTTAATGGTTAATTCACTTTTAGTCATGGCTGCTAAACCAATCCATGAACCAATCTCAATCATATCTGGCAACATGGTATGCTCTGTACCACCTAATTGGTCAACACCTTCAATAGTTAATAAGTTAGAACCAACACCAGAAATTTTAGCTCCCATGCGGTTTAACATCTTACAAAGCTGTTGTAAATAAGGTTCACAAGCCGCATTATAAATAGTGGTTGTTCCTTTAGCTAGAACAGCAGCCATAACAATATTTGCTGTACCAGTTACCGATGCCTCATCTAAAAGCATATCGGTTCCTATTAACTCATCGGATTCAACACCATAAAAATATTCTTCACGATTATATCTAAATTTAGCACCTAAATTAATAAAACCTTCAAAGTGTGTATCTAAACGTCGTCTTCCAATTTTATCGCCTCCAGGTTTTGGAATATAACCTTTTCCAAAACGCGCTAATAATGGTCCAACCATCATAATAGAACCTCTTAAACCGCTTCCTTCCTTTTTAAATTCGGCAGACTGCATGTAATCCAAGTTAATATCATCAGCCTGAAACGTATAAGAGTAGTCCGAAACTCTATTCACTTTAACCCCTAAATTACTTAATAAGGCTATTAACTTGTTAATATCAATAATATCAGGAATATTATTAATGGTGACTTGCTCTGGCGTTAATAAAACTGCGCAAAGAATTTGTAAGGCTTCATTTTTAGCTCCTTGTGGTTGTATATCGCCTTTTAGCTGATGTCCACCTTCAATTTTAAATGTTCCCATAAATGTTTAATAGCGTTTTCTTCCTCTATTGGAGTTGTTATTTTTTTTATGATAGGTTTTCTTGTTACTCGAATTAGAATTATTACTTGACGAGAATTTTTTATTCGATTTTAATAAACGAGCAGCATCTGTTAAATCTTCTTCAGTAGATTTTAAATTAATTTTCCCTTCAGATAATTCGTATAAATGCTGAAAAATCACATCATCTTCAACTGTATCTTTATTCCAGTTTAAAAAACTTTTTTTCATGTGATTGGCAATCGTGTAGACTAAAGCTTCTTTTAAATCGCCTTCTTCCCATGTGTTTGCCACATCAATCATGGTTTTAATATTATTACCGTAAAAACGGTATTTCGGAAAATTTTGCGGGTATTTTAAAGGCTTAGGTCTTTCGGTAAGTTCTTCTTTAGAAGGCTTATCGTATGGAGAGTCTACGTCCAATTCAAAATTGGACATAATAAAAAGTTGATCCCATAATTTATGTTGAAAATCTGGCACATCACGTAAATGCGGCTGCATATTGCCCATAACCGAGATAATAGCTTTGGCCAATTTATTACGTTCTTCCTTAGATTCTTGCTCTTTAACGTGGTTAATCATTTTTTGAATATGTCTGCCATATTCAGGAATAATTAAATGTTCACGTTCGGTGTTATACTCTATGTCGTCTATCAAAATAAAAAAAGTGTAGAAAATTAATGTTGCATGTAGTAATTATGCTTGTGCAAAATACAAAAAAAAATTAAAGACTTATAACACCTTCTACTTTTTCTGAAACTTCTTTATACTTTGCAATTACCGCATCTGGATTCTTTAAACGAACATTTATCGAAATACTGGTATACTTACCATTAGAAGACGCTTTGGTTGTTATTACTGCTCCTAAATTATCAAAAATATCTTCTACAGTTTTAATTTTTTCAGGCGATGACTTTACAATAAATTTATATAAATATTCAGATGGCCAAATAGACGTATCTTTAAGTTGTGCTTTTAATTTTTTATAAAAGGCTTCTGGATTTTCTTGTGGATTCATAAATTTGTTTAATATGCTACAAATATAAGGTTTAGAAAGGATTTTTTTTTAATGAATATAATCCCGAATTTTACCAAATCACTTTTCCATTAAAATTTTCAGTTTGAAAGCAAAAAAAATTGTTATAACCGGCGGACCAGGAACCGGAAAATCTTCCATAATTAATGAACTTTCTAAAAGAGGGTTTACCTGTTTTGAAGAGGTCTCTCGTCAGGTTATCTTAGACGCTCGTAAAAATGGTGATGACCAATTGTTTTTAACTAAGCCCCTACTTTTTAGCGAATTATTGTTAGAAGGTAGATTAAAACAATTTAAAGACGCAGAAAAAAGTCACAAAGCTGTGGTTTTTTTAGATAGAGGTTTACACGATGTTGTTGCTTATATGGATTATGTCAACGAGACCTACCCAGAAAGTTTTGTAAATACTTGTAAAAACAACCGTTATGATTTAGTTTATGTTTTGGAACCATGGGAAGCTATTTACCAACAAGATAACGAACGTTACGAATCTTTTGATCAAGCAAAAGAAATACATAAACACTTAGTAAAAACCTATCAAAACTATGGTTATGAACTAAATAATGTACCTTTTGATAGTATTGAAGCCAGAGTAGATTATATTTTAAATGCTGTTAAATCCTTATAAATGGATCATCCGGTAACTGTTCTTGAAACTTATTTTAATCACACTTCTTTTAGACCCTTACAAGAAGAGGTTATTAATGAGGTTATAAATGGTGAGGATTGTTTGGTATTAATGCCTACAGGTGGAGGAAAATCCTTATGTTTTCAAATTCCAGCATTAGTTAAACCTGGAATTTGTTTAGTTATTTCTCCGTTAGTAGCTTTAATGAAAGATCAGGTAGATGCTTTAACAAGTAAAGGCATTAAGGCTATGGCACTAACCAGCGGGTTAAGTTTTGAAGAACTAAGCATAAAATTGGATAATTGCATTTATGGTAACTATAAGTTTTTATACTTGTCTCCAGAGCGTTTACAGCAAGACATTGTACAAGAACGCTTAAAAAAAATGAACGTTAATCTTATAGCTGTAGACGAAGCTCACTGTATTAGCCAATGGGGAAACGATTTTAGACCTTCTTATAAAAATATTACTTTTCTAAGAACCTTATTGCCTACTGTAAACGTCATAGCGCTTACTGCTTCTGCCACCAATGATGTTGTAGAAGACATAGTTAAAGAATTAGATTTTATAAAACCAAGAGTTTATAAAACTTCTTTTAGCCGAAAAAACTTGGCTTATATGGTGTTTAATGTTGAAGATAAATTATTTCGTTTAAAAACCATTCTTATAAAACACAAAGCATCTTCAATTGTATATGTAAGAAACAGACGATCTACTGTAGAAATTTCAGAATATCTTAAACAACAAGGTATCTCTAGTACTTTTTACCATGGTGGATTGGACGTTTCTAAAAAAACTGAACATTACGAACTTTGGATGCAGGATAAAGTACAAGTTATGGTAGCCACTAATGCGTTTGGTATGGGAATTGACAAACCAAATGTTAAGAGCGTTATACATTTAAATTTACCAGACAGTTTAGAAAGTTATTTTCAAGAGGCAGGCCGAGCAGGTAGAAATAATAACAAAGCGTTTGCTGTAGTATTATGTAACACAAATGATGAGAACCTATTAAAAAAGCAATTTTTATCTGTTTTACCCAAAGTTGAAGATGTAAAAACCGTATACAAGAAAATAAATAGTTTTTTCCAAGTGGCTTATGGAGAAAAGCCTGAAGAGGTTTTTGATTTTGATTTTGCCCACTTTTGTAATCATTACCAGCTTAATTATACGCTAACCTACAATGCGCTTAAAATTTTAGACCGTACAAGTATTATAAGTTTAAGTAAACAGTTTAACAAAAATAATTTTGTGCAGTTTATAGTTAGTAATCAACAATTATTTGATTATTTAGACAGGCAAAAAAAATTAGCACTTATTATTAAAGCTATTTTAAGAACTTATGGAGGAATTTTTGACCATATAACTAATATAAACTTAGAACTCATTTCAAATAAAGTTGGTTTAACGGTTTCTCAAATTGATGCTGCACTTCTTCAGTTGGAAAAAGATGAGATTATTACTTTACAACAAACTAGAACAGACGCTAGCTTAGTTTTTTTAGTACCAAGAGAAGATGATCAGACTATAAACACTATTGCCAAAATAATTAAGCAGCAAAATAAAGTAAAATTTAATCAAGTAAATGCTGTTATTAATTATATAGAAAATGATACAGTTTGTAAAAGCAAACAGTTGGTATCTTATTTTGGTGAGACCATAAAGGAAAGTTGTGGTATTTGTTCTGTTTGTATTACAAAGAAAATAGTTAAAACAGATGACCAAAAACTTATAGCCTCTAAAATTCTAAGTTATTTAGAAACTCAATCTGCAGACTCCAGAACTTTAAGTATAAAATTAAAGCTTTCAGAATCGGCATTATTATCAGTTTTAAAACAATTACTAGAACATAAACGAATTACTATTACCAAATCAAACACCTATACACTATTACCATGAGAGATTTAAGAATTGTATTTATGGGTACCCCAGAATTTGCGGTAACTATTTTGAGACAGTTAATAGCACACAAATACAATGTAGTTGGTGTAATTACAGCACCAGATAAACCAGCGGGTCGAGGTAGAAAACTGCAACAATCTGCTGTAAAAACTTATGCATTAGAACAAAATTTAAATGTACTTCAACCTACAAATTTAAAGAGTGAAGCTTTTACTGAAGAATTAAAGGCATTAAAAGCTAACTTACAAATTGTAGTTGCTTTTAGAATGCTACCAAAAAGTGTTTGGCAAATGCCTGAGTTTGGTACTTTTAATTTACATGCCTCCTTATTACCACAATATCGTGGAGCAGCACCTATAAATTGGGCAATTATAAATGGAGAAGAAACAACAGGTGTTTCAACCTTTTTTATAGATGAAAAAATTGATACTGGTGCTATGATTCTTCAAGAAGGTATCTCAATTGATAAAAATGAAAATGCAGGAAGTCTTCATGACAAATTAATGCATGTAGGTGCAAAGCTTGTATTGGAAACTGTGAACTTAATTGAAAAAGGTACTGTAGAGACAAAGCCACAGCCAGAAAATAAATCTCTTAAAACCGCCTATAAACTTAATCGAGATAATTGTAAGATAAATTTTAATGCTTCAAAAGAGGATATTTATAATCTTATAAGAGGTTTAGATCCTTATCCAGCTGCATATTGCTATTTAGTTAATGGTAATGAAAAAATAGAAGTTAAAATTCATGAGACAGAATTAATAAATGAGTCTCACGAGCTTGATGCTGGAACCATAGTTACAACTAAAAAAGATCTTAAAGTAGCTGTAGAAGACGGTTTTATAAATGTATTAAGTTTAAAATTATCTGGTAAGAGAAAAATGAGTGCAAAAGATTTATTAAATGGCTATCAATTTGAGGAAAACGCAAAACTTCTCTAAAGCCCTTATTTTACTAATAAACTTAAAAATTCATAAAAAAGTCACTTCTTTATTAACAAATAGCCTAAGTTATTAACAAAAAAGGGTAATTCCCTTGCTATGACTTGCATGGTAGGATTTTCCGTTTAAATTTGTAAACGGATTATAATATTATAACCAACTATTTAATTAATAACTAAAAAATTAAAATTATGAACAAAACAGATTTAATCGACGCTATGGCGGAACACGCTGGAATTACTAAAGCTGCATCAAAGAAAGCATTAGAGTGTGCGTTAATCGAAATCGAAGGAGCTTTACAAAAAGGAGATAGAGTTTCTTTAGTAGGATTTGGTTCTTGGTCAGTTTCTAAAAGAGCTGCAAGAGAAGGAAGAAATCCTCAAACAGGAAAAACTATTAAAATCGCTGCTAAAAACGTAGTGAAATTTAAAGCTGGTTCTGATTTAGCAAATGCCGTTAACTAGTATTTGGTTAAAAAAACTTATAGAAACGTCTAAAACATAGTTTTAGACGTTTTTTTTTGGAAAAAAATAAATAAAAAATCTATTTATTTAAAAATATATTTTAAATTGATGTATCTAACTCAACAAAAATGATTGCAATTAAACCAAAAAAAGGCGATTTATTATTTGCTGAACCTACAATTCTCGGGGACATTTCATTTAATAGATCTGTTATTTTGCTTACCAATCATTCTAAAGATGGTTCTATAGGTTTTATTTTAAATAAACCACTTAACTTTCTATTAAGCGATTTAATTCCTGAAATTGAACAAGAATTTAAAGTATATAATGGTGGCCCTGTAGAACAAGACAACCTTTACTTTATCCATAAAAAACCAGACTTAATTCCAGATAGTATTGAAATAAACAACGAAATATACTGGGGTGGAAATTTTGATGTGGCACTGCAGCTAATAAAAGATAAGAAACTAGACAGTAATGATATTAAGTTTTTTTTAGGGTATTCCGGATGGGATTTTAATCAGTTAGAAGTCGAGTTAAAAAATAATGCCTGGATTGTTTCTAAAAATCCTTACAAAAACAAAATTATAAATAAAGATTACGAATTTTTCTGGAAGGAAAAAATGTTAGAACTTGGTGGCGAATATTCAATCTGGTCTAATGCGCCAGAACACCCAAGTTACAACTAACTCAATCTTAATTTAATATTTATCTTATTTAGCAACTCTGCTGCTACAGCATGCTTAAATGTTTTCTTTCTATACCGTGTAATAGGTCTTATACCTTGTATAACATTAGTTATAAATAACTCATCTGCTTTTTGTAATTCAAATGGAGAAATAGAGGTTTCAACTAGTGTATAGTCAGGCAGCTTCTTTATAGCTTCAATAATTTGACTTCTAAAGATACCTTTTAAACAACCATCACTAAGTGGTGGCGTTTTTATTTCATTGCCTTTTACTAAAAAGATATTACCATTTGTAGCTTCAATAACAGATTTTTCAGTATTTAATAATAAACAATTATCCAAGTCATTTTCTTTAGCATAAATGCTAGCTACTATGTTTGTTGCTTTATTACTTGTTTTTAAAGTCGAAAGTAAACTTGGTGAGATATAAAAATCTTTAAATAAATCTACAACACATTCCTCTTCTACTATACTGTAAAATTCCTGATCTAAAGAATTTACAGTAATAAAATAATTTACATTATGGTTTAAAGGTGTATAAAGTCCACCTTCTACTCTATTAACAATAATTTTTACACGTGCCGTACGTTCATGTAAATTATTCGCTTTTAAAGTCTTAATGATTTCTTCTTCTAAAAATTCCATGGTAAAATTCATAGGAATTTCCATACGCAAAATACGCATACTTGCCATTAACCGGAAATAATGATCTTCCAAGAAAAGCACTTTGGAGTGGCTTACTTTTAAAGTCTCAAAAACAGCATCGCCATAATTAAAACCTCTATTAGAAATGCTTATACAAGATGTGTTTTCGCTTAAATTACCGTTACAATTAATCATAAAAAAAGTCCCAAATTTCTTTGGGACAAATATACTTTAAATAAAACGTTTTTTAAACGGAACCAATCACTTGTTTTAAACTCGAGATTTGGTTATCCCATAACATTTTTGCTTCGTCAATTTCATCATCTTCAGCAAAATCTACAACAATAATAGAAACGTCTTTAGTAATTTCGTCAACCTGAATTTTAATTTCAAAAAAATAATCCTCTCCTTCATCGGCAACCCATCTAAATTTTACACGTTCTCCAGATTTTTTTACTAATAGTTTAGCGTGTTCTTCAGACTCATCCCAAATAAACTTAAACAATTCGCCTCTAGAATTTACGTTATCGGCAAACCATTCAGAAAGTCCTGAAGGTGTAGAAATATAGGTATATAGTAATGCAGGTGATGCGTGAATAGGATATTCTAATTCAAATTTAACTTTATCGTCCATGTAATCAATTTTATTTGGTCAATATATATATTATTAAATAAAACACGCCCATTTTTTTTTAATTTTTTAATTAAAATTTAGTTGCCAAATCTCATAATGTTATTATATTTGCAAACTCAAAATCATGGCGAGGTAGCTCAGTTGGTTAGAGCGTCGGATTCATAACCCGGAGGTCACGAGTTCAAATCTCGTTCTCGCTACAAAATTTAAATTATTGCAAATAAGCGGTTTAGTCTTTCTAAACCGTTTTTTTTATGCGTACTTTTAAAGAGATTGTTAATTTTGTAAACGATTTATTTAAAAACAATTTTGTTTTTATTTATTTTATAGAGGTTTTAATTGCTGCTAAAAGAAAATGCAACTTTATAAGATTTTCACAGAACAAAAGATTTTTATTACGTCTATTACTTTACAGATTTATTTATAATTTGACAAAATGGTAGACTTTTCTACTTGATATCTTCATCTTAAGAAAACTATCAAAACATATAAAAAATTCCACTTTTACTATTTATTAAATTCATACCTTAGAAATTAAAAACATAAAATCATGAAAGGAATCGTTATAGGTATTATAATAGCAGTTATTTTTTTTATTCTTTTTTTCTACGTTCTTAAGTTTGTTTTTATTACTTCACTAATCATTTCGGTTTTAATTATAATTGTTCCTATTATCTACGCGGTGTACAAGGCAAAAAGCAACTAAATATTGCTTTTCTTTATTTTATTTAAATCATGACTAAAAAAATTGGTTTTGGTGGTGGCTGTCACTGGTGTACAGAAGCCTATTTTCAGTCATTAAAAGGCGTGGAAAAAGTAGAACAAGGTTGGATTAGTGCTGTAACTCCAAACGAAGCCTTTTCGGAAGCTGTTATTGTACATTATAATGAACATGTAATTGCTTTAGATATCTTAATCAGTATCCATTTGCATACGCATGCTTCAACTAAAAACCATAGTTTTAGAGAAAAATACCGTTCTGCAGTTTATATATTTGACTCAACCATTGAAGCCACTAAAGATATTATTGCAGCACAACAAAAGGATTTTAAAGAACTAATAATCACACAAGTATTACCATTCAAAGCCTTTAAAAAGAATAGCGAAAAACAGCAGAATTACTTTAAAAAACATAAAGAAGGTCACTTTTGCCAAAAGTACATCTCGCCAAAATTACAATGGATTGAGAAGGAATACCTTAACTATTTTAAACCTATTAAGTAATTTAGTTTAAATATTAATGAAGCTCCTTAAACACATAAAATCGATAGCACTTGGATATTCTGAAGTTTTTTATAAAGGCGAAAAATATGGTGTTACGCGAGAAGATTTTAATGGCGGAAAAAGTATTAAAGTGTATGCGAAAGCTTTAGGTGGATCTCATTTTATTAGTTTTAATTACTATCTTACCTCTACATCTCAACTTTTAAAACCTTGCGAAATGTCTGCAGAAGAGGTTATTCACTTTTTAAAATACTACAAAAGTATTTAAATCTTTACCATTCCATTAACGCATAACAAATTCGAAAACTTTTACTTTCGTAACAAAAACGATATGAATTTGAAACTGATTACCATAACATTAACAGCATTTCTATTATGCAATTGTGCCTCTAAAAAAATAAAAGACATTAGCTATAAAAGTAAAACTGAGCGTACTTTAAATAGTAACTTAAACCTAAACGTCTTTGAGCCCAATCGCACTAAAACTGATAAAAACCCTGTAGTTATTTTTGTGCATGGCGGTTACTGGACAGAAGGTCACAAAGATATTTATGGCTTTTTAGGTCGTAATTTTGCAAAAAATGATGTGGTAACTGTGATCCCAAATTATACTTTAAGCCCCAAGGGTTCTTACGATACTATGGCTAAAGATATTGTAGATGCCATACAGTGGACTCAAACCAATATTGACCAATATAAAGGCGACCCAGAGCAGATTTATTTAATGGGACATAGCGCTGGGGGACATTTAATTGCTTTGGTAAGTACCAATCCTAAATATTTGAATGATAAATCCCTTATAAAAGGTGTTATTTTAAATGATGCTGCAGGTTTAGATATGAAAAGTTATTTGGAAAAAAATCCACCAACTACCGAATATAATTACATTACCACATGGACTAAAGATTCAAAAAACTGGAAAGATGCTTCGCCTATTTATTTTTTAGATGAAGCTGCGCCACCATTCTTAATTTATGTTGGCGAAAAAACTTATCCTTCCATTATTACTCAAAATGACGCATTTATTGAAGAATTGAAAGAGTTTCAACCCAGTGTTGAAGCTATTCGTTTAGATAAAAAACATGTCCCAATGATGTCACATTATTTCTTTCCTTGGGTAAATAGATATGATGAAATTTTAGCCTTTATAAAAAAAACAAAATAAGCTCTGTTGTCAGTTCGAGCGGAGTCGAGAACTAATTAATAATCAAATTAAGTTTCTACTTTGGCTTGTGTAAATCCATAATTAAGAGTTTTAATCACACATTTTGTAATATAAATTTTCACCAAATCACGCTTTTAATACTACATTTGATAGGGTTTTGATTTCGTCTTAATCGTTTTTTTTAGTTTTAAAAGTTACATTTGCAGAATTAAGAGTTTGTTATGCGCATAGACATCATTACCGTTTTACCAGAATTATTAAAAAGTCCGTTTGAAGCTTCTATTTTAAAACGCGCTATTGAAGCTAATTTAGTCGAAGTTCATTTTCATAACTTAAGAGATTACACGACCGACAAACATAAATCGGTAGACGATTACCAATTTGGTGGTGGCGCAGGTATGGTGATGCTTGTGGAACCGATTGATAAATGTATTTCGGATTTAAAGGCTGAAAGACATTATGATGAAGTCATCTATATGACACCAGATGGAGCAACCCTAAATCAAGGCATCGCTAACACACTATCTTTAAAAGAAAACATCATCATTCTTTGCGGACATTATAAAGGTGTAGACCAACGTGTTCGAGATATGTTTGTAACAAAAGAGATTTCGATTGGCGACTATGTACTTTCTGGCGGAGAGTTAGGTGCTGCAGTACTTTGCGATAGTATTATTAGATTAATTCCAGGAGTTTTAGGCAATGAAACCTCTGCCCTAACCGATTCTTTCCAGGATAATTTATTGGCACCACCTATTTATACCAGACCAAGAAGCTATAAAGGCCATGATGTTCCTGAAATATTATTCACTGGAAACTTTCCTAAAATTGAAAAATGGCGTGAAGACCAAGCTTACGAACGTACAAAAGCACGTCGTCCAGATTTGTTGGAAGATTAATGTTCAATTATCAGTTATCATTTATCATTTATCAGTTTAAGTTTAAGTTTAAGTTTTTTAATCTTAAATCTTTTTTTTTATTGGATAAACTGCCCTTATTAGGCAACGACGCGGAATTTTTTCACATTTAAAACCTGAATATTATTAGTGTTGTTATTCCACTTGCATTCCAACAATCTAATATTTCTAAAAAAGTTAAAGAAATTATAAAGCCTACTTACAATAGTGGGAATCCTTATATTTGAGTATTCATCAAATTGATTCCTTTTTTCATGCAAAAAACTATTGCTTTTTTTCTATTCACTATATTATTTTCAATAGCTCTAAACGCCCAACAACCTAAAAAACCTAATTCTTCCGAAATTTTTGAGTCTATAAAAAAACTCAATTTTTTAGGATCCGTTTTATATGTTGCGGCACATCCCGATGATGAAAACACGCGACTTATTTCCTATTTGGCAAATAATGTTCATGCCAGAACCGCTTATTTATCCTTAACCCGAGGTGATGGCGGACAAAATTTAATTGGTCCAGAAATTAGAGAATTATTAGGTGTTATTCGTACTCAAGAATTATTGGCTGCACGAAGAACCGATGGTGGCTCGCAGCGTTTTACTAGAGCTAACGATTTTGGCTATTCAAAACATCCCGATGAAACCTTAGATATTTGGAATAAAACCGAAGTGCTAAGCGATGTAGTTTTAGCCATTAGACAGTTTAAACCAGACATTATTATTAACCGTTTTGACCATAGAAGTCCTGGATCTACACACGGACATCATACCAGTTCTGCCCTATTAAGTTTAGAAGCTTTTGAAGCTTCTGGAGAAGCTAATAAATATCCGGAACAAGTTAAAACCTATGGTACTTGGCAACCCAAACGTGCTTTTTTTAATACATCGTGGTGGTTTTATGGCAGCCAAGAAAAGTTTGATGCAGCCGATAAAACCAATCTTTTAAGTGTAGATGTTGGGGTATTTTATCCATCTTCCGGACTTAGTAATACCGAAATTGCGTCTTTCAGTAGAAGCCAACATAAATCTCAAGGATTTGGAAATACAGGAACCAGAGGTTCCGAATTGGAATATATTGAATTACTTAAAGGCGATTTACCCAAAGACAAGTCTAACTTATTTGATGGAATCAATACTACTTGGACGCGAGTTAAAGGTGGAAAAGCTATTGGAGAATTATTATCTAAAGTAGAAAATAATTATGATTTTAAAAACCCGTCTGCCTCTTTACCAAATTTGGTTAAAGCCTATCAATTAGTTTCTAAATTAGAGGATAAACATTGGAGAATAATAAAAACGGAAGAATTAAAAGCAATCATTTATGCATGTTCTGGCTTGTATATTGAGGCAGTTGCAGATACCAATCATGCCACACCTGCTTCATCGGTAAACGTCAATCTAGAAATTATCAATAGAAATAGTTCTAAAGTTGTGTTGAAAAACATCATTTTACCAGACAACACTTCCGTAGAAAAAAATATAAACCTAACAGCTAACACTAATTTCAATTTCAAAGAAATACTACAAATTCCAGAAAACCAGCAACCTACTACTCCTTATTGGCTTAACGAAACTGGTAGTTTAGGGATGTACAAAGTAACCGATAAGTCTTTAATTGGTTTAGCTGAAACACCTCGCGAATTCTTTTATGCATTTGAATTACATATTGAAAACACGACGATAAGCTATAAAAAACCAGTGGTTTTTAAGTTGAATGATCCCGTAAAAGGTGAAGTGTATAAACCTTTTGAAATTATACCTGAAGCAGCTATTAAACTAAGCGATAAAGTTTTTATTTTTAATACCAACGATACTAAATTAATTCCTGTAACTATAAAAGCAGGAAAAAATCAGCTTAAAGGAACAGTTTCACTAAATGCTCCGGAAAACTGGAAAGTATCACCTAGACAACATGAAATAGAAATTACTAATAAAGGTCAAGAAAAAGTTGTAGTTTTTACAGTTCTGCCTCCTTTAACAAATTCTGAAGGATATATTTCTCCAGAAATTAAGGTTGGTACTAAAACATACTCTAAAGAATTAATTGAAATGGATTATGACCATATTCCGTATCAAACCGTGCTTTTGCCTAGCGAGAGTAAAGTAGTAAAATTGAATATTGAAAAACGAGGTGCTAATATTGCTTATATTGAAGGTGCTGGAGATGTAGTTCCTGAAAGTTTAGGTCAAATTGGTTATTCGGTTACTGTAATGGATCCAGAAAGTATTTCTACTGAAAACTTAAAAGGTTTTGATGCAGTTGTAATTGGTATTAGAGCGTATAATACTGTTGATGTCTTAAAGTTTAAACAAGACATCTTATTCGAGTTTGTAAAAAATGGCGGTAACATGATTGTACAGTACAATACGAGTCATCGTTTAAAAGTAGACCAATTAGCACCATACGACTTAAAATTATCCCGAGATCGCGTTACAGACGAGTTTGCAGAGGTAACATTTTTAGAAAAAAATCATCCCGTTTTAAATAATCCAAACAAAATAACTTCTAAAGATTTTGAAGGTTGGACACAAGAACGAGGTTTGTATTTTCCAGATGAATGGGCTAAAGAATTTACCCCTATTTTATCTATGCATGACAAAGATGAAACACCAAAAACAGGTAGTTTATTAGTTGCTCCTTACGGAAAAGGTTATTATATCTATACCGGATTGAGCTTTTTTAGAGAATTCCCAGAAGGCGTTTCGGGAGCTTATAAATTATTCGCTAACTTGTTAAGTATTGGGAAATAGGTATTTAATGTAACAATTTACTAATGTAGCAATTTATTAATGGAGTAATTTGAAGATGTGATGATTTGATAATGGTTTATTAGCACTATAAAATCATTTAAACACTAACAGCAAAAAGCAAAAAGCTAGAGGCTAAAGGCTAACACCAAAACATATGAAAGACTATAAATGGAAACCCTTATACACCATAGTACTGGTGGCAAATGCATTATATCTCGTCGCTTTTTACATTATAACAAAAGCCTTTTAACATGCAAACAGTAGACTGGATTGTTCTTATAGGGACTTTACTAACCATAGTCATATATGGGACTTACCAAACCCGTGGTAGTAAAAATGTACAGGATTATTTAAAAGGTGGCAACACAAGTCCGTGGTGGACCATTGGCTTATCGGTTATGGCTACTCAAGCAAGTGCGATTACTTTTTTATCTACGCCAGGACAAGCATTTAACGATGGTATGGGCTTCGTACAGTTTTATTTTGGGCTTCCTATTGCGATGGTGATTATTTGTATGGTGTTTATTCCATTGTATCACCGATTAAAAGTTTACACAGCTTACGAGTTTTTAGAAAAACGTTTCGATAAAAAAACAAGAACATTAACTGCGGTGTTATTTTTGATACAACGTGGACTAGCTGCTGGAATTACCATTTTTGCACCTGCCATTATTTTATCGGCTGTTTTAGGCTGGAATTTACTGTTGCTTAACGTAATTATTGGTATTCTAGTCATTATTTACACGGTTTCCGGTGGTACCAAAGCCGTAAATGTGACACAGAAACATCAAATGGTAGTAATTTTTACAGGAATGGTTATTGCTTTTGTTTTAATTGTTTTAAAATTACCAGATAACATCACCTTTGGAAAAGCCATAGAAATTGCCGGAGCAAGCGGTAAAATGGAAGTCTTAGATTTTTCTTTCGATTTAAATAATCGCTACACAGTATGGAGTGGACTTATTGGCGGTACGTTTTTAATGTTATCTTATTTTGGGACAGACCAAAGTCAGGTACAACGTTATTTATCTGGTAAATCGGTTAAAGAAATGCAACTGGGTTTAATTTTTAATGGTTTATTAAAAGTCCCTATGCAGTTTTTTATTCTTTTGGTTGGTGTTATGGTATTTGTGTTTTATCAATTTAATGAAGCGCCTTTAAATTTTAATCCAACCGCTACAGAAGTGGTTTTAGACTCTGATTATGCAAGAGAATACCGAACTATAATAGATGAACAAAACGTGTTATTTGAACGTAAAAAAAAGGTATTGACAAATAATGCGACAGATAATTCTTTAGATGTTTTAGCTATAAACGAACGTGTAGAACGTAATAGAGAAAAAGCTCGTGAGTTAATAGATAAAGCTGGAGCCGATAAAAATATTAAGGTAGAAAGTAATGATAAAGATTATGTATTTATTCACTTTATACTAAACAATCTTCCAAAAGGTCTTATTGGTTTACTACTTGCCGTTATTTTAAGTGCGGCTATGTCTAGTACGGCGAGCGAATTGAATGCTTTAGCCAGTACCACCACTATAGATTTATATCAAAATGACAAAAACAAAAAAGAAGATCAACGTATGTTAAGTGCCTCACGTAAATTTACTTTACTTTGGGGTATATTAGCTATAGGAGTCGCCTGTGTTGCCAATTTAGCCGAAAATTTAATCCAGTTGGTTAATATTATTGGTTCTATTTTTTATGGTAATGTTTTAGGAATCTTTTTACTGGCGTTTTTCTTTAAACATGTTAAAGCCAATGCGGTATTTATATCCGCTTTAATTACTCAGCTTATCATCATTGGGCTATTTTTATTAAATGCTTACGAGTATATTAATTTGCCTTTTTTATGGCTGAATTTTGTGGGTTGTTTCTTAGCTATCATTATTGCTTTAATTTTATCCTTAAAAGATTCTAATACTAAAAGCAAAGGATTATTAGTTTTGTTTACAACCATCTTATGTGTTTTTGGTTATTTAATTTATTTAAATTCTATTTAAAATGAAAAGATTAGCTCTACTTCTATTGATTTCTATAAGTTCTTTAAATGCTCAAAATGAAGCTTTAGATTATATGGTTACACCAAAAAATGATACGATTTTTGGAAGCATTCAAAAAACTCAAATTATTCATTATAGTAATAATAAAACTCTAATGAAATCTGATATTTCAGAAGCAAAAAGCATTCTTAAAAATGATGTCGTTTATAATCAAATCAGCGAAAATTTTAAAGCAGACAAAACAAAAGACACTAAATTTTATACCGATAATTTTGTGTCTGAAAATAATTACAAATCAGACTTTATTGTAAACAAAGAGAACGATACGGTTTTTGGAAACATAAAATCACCACTTTTTGGACCAAAATTTATTAAAACTGAATCTGAAAAATTTAAAATTTGTACAGACGATAGTAAGTCTTACCGAAAAGATAATGTAGCGTATGACTTAAAAACTATAAGTTCTCCTATTCTATCTACAGAAAAAGAAGTCTTTTTAAAACGATTATATAAAGGAAAAGCTAACTTATACGCCTACAAAATTTTAAGAAGTGATGTAGGAACCGTTGAACCTAAAACATTTTATATAATTGAAAAAAACAATAAGCTACACCTTATTTCTAACAGCAATAGCAAGCAAGATTTAGTCGATCTTTTTATTGATAATTCTAAATTATCCGATTTAATTTTTGACGATTTCTATACTATTGAAAACATTTACTTGATACTAAAAGCTTACGATTTAGAATAAGTGATTAAACAGTTCGTAAATCACTTATTCAAAACCATTAGTCATCTTCTAAACTTTTCATAAAAGTAATCACATCTTTTACCTCTTTATCTGTCAGGTTTAAACTATCGCCTGGCAAGGTTTGGTATTCTAAATTTAAACCTAATCCTGCACCGCCACCATTATTATAAAAAGTCATAACCTGTTCTAAAGTTGTGTAAACTCCATTGTGCATATAAGGACTTGTTTTACTCACATTTCTAACCGTTGGAGTTTTAAAAAAATACTTGCGCTCTTCTGTATTAAATACATCGTAACGACCTAAGTCTGAATCTATCTCGGTTAGTGCTAAAGTGTCTTTGGGAACACCTAATAATTCAAATTCGGTTTCAGTAAAATCTGGTGGCACAGTACCATTAAATACCGGAGCAAAATGGCATGTAGCACATTTAGCTTTGCCCATAAATAAGTTAAAACCATTAATTTCAGATTTGCTAAGGTCGTTTTGTTTATTATTTATATTGTTGTCGAATTTAGAATTGAACGTATTTAAACTTCTAACATATTGTGCAATAGATTGTCTAATGTTATAGTCGGTCACTGTTCCATTATAAATGCTGTCAAATAATTTGTTGTAATTCACATCCTTTTTAACAACACTAACCAAATCTTTTAAATTGCTATGAAATTCATTGGTATTATTAACCACATCTACAATTTGCCCTTCTAAATTTCCTGTTCTACCATCATAAAAAAAACGTTGTTGCAAAGCTGCATAGGTTAAAGTAGGCGTATTTCTTTTCTGGTTTTTAAAAACAACCCTACCATCTGTAAACGATTTTTCGTTGATATGACAGGTTGCACAGCTCATTGTACCATTGGATGATAAATTTTTATCATTAAACAGCATTTTTCCTAAAGCAATCGTTGCAGTTTTAACTGAATCTTCTTGTTTATAGTCTGAAAAAAAGTCCATATTGAACGTCTCTTCAGAAAAAAATGACGTTATAGAACCATTAAATGCCAGATTATAAGGAAAATTAACATTCCAATCTTTTTTTGAGGCATTAATTAATTCTAACTGTTTATGCGAATGCTTTTTAATAAAATCGTATCTATTAAACCCTTCAAAATTTGAACTTTCTAGATTAGAAATACTTTGATCCAGTTCGTTTTGAAATGCTTCGTACAAGTCCAAGGATTTAAAGTTAGATTTATAAATTTCTAAAAGGTGTTTTAAACTTTTATACACCACAGCAGATTCCTCTAAAGATGCTTCTAAAACAGGAGAATCGAAACCTGTTATTCCAGTAAATGCCACACGAGCAATTGCTTCACGTAAAATCCAAAGAATATGGTAATCCTGTAATTTAAGTTGAGTGTTTTGATGCACAAAACCTAATCTGATTTTGGTTTTTTTAGCCTGAAGTTTAACTGCCTCAATAGAAAAAGGCGCTTCAAAAATAGTTTCTTCTAATACCTGATATCCAAAGGGTTGATTAATTTTAATATCGGTTGCATCTTCTTCTTCAACTTTAAGAATATTGGGTGCATTTAATGCTTTGTAATTATCCTTATCTGAAAACCCTAAAATGGGTTCTGCATACTTAAATTGAGTTCTGCTGGCTTTGTAAAATTTTAAAACATCAGATTTAGAGTTTGCATTCATTAACGAATCCAGATAAACCGTAGATAAATTTAAATGAGATTTGTAGGTTTGATTTAATAGCTCTAAGGCACTTAATGCTTCATAATCCTTACTAGCATCTTTTTTACAAGAAAAACTACAAAGGAAAAGACACACTAAATAAAAGTGTGTCTTTTTAATGTTTAAATAATAGTTCATTTTATTGTTCTAAACCTTCAATAACGTATAAAACACTACCTTCTTTTCTACTATTAAGATCAGGATTTGCATTAGGATCTGTAAACGCACTACCATCTGCTGGTTCCCAACCATGATTTTGTGTAATTACTATAAACGATCCTGGTTTTCCAGTTTGAGCAGAAATGTCTATCATCCCAGTAATTTCCCAAATGCTATTTTCTGAACCATAACCTTGAGCTGCTGCAGCAACCTGGTCACATTCTAATACTTTTTTAAGTTCTCCTGTATTAATATTATACTGGTATAAACTTGCATAGTGAGTTTTGTCGGCATTATCAAAATACCCATTAGGATCTTCTTGAATATAAACATAGTTTTCAGTAACTAAAACATTATCTGGACTATGAAACATTTTTGCTTTTCCATTGGTTAAATCGCCATCTAACACACAAGTAATGGTTCCTGCTCCAGAAGGATCATTCGCATTTAAAGTCACTTTATAAATACGCCCATATATGGTCCCTTTTCCAACTAAATCTGGTTTTTTACGTCCTGTTACTGCAAAATAAATCTCTCTGTTATTGCTTGCAGAACCTCTTCTCCAGTCAATATCTTCTAATCTAGAAAAACCCATAACGCCTTTAGCTTTAGCTTCAGCATCTAATAAGTTAATTTCTGTTTCTTGTAAGGCTACAAAATCGATTGGATAGGTTTGACCTTCTTGCATATCTACTTCAAAAGTAATTGAAGCATCGGTAACACGTAAACCAAATAATTGTCCATTAAACAAGTCTCCTCTATTGCCTACATACATTCCTAATTGTCCTGAAGGTACAGAATTATCTGAATGGTCGTCTCCTATGAAGGCTACCGTTTTTGTAGGATAAGCATCTTTTCCAATCACTACTGCATTTTCTGTAGACCATTGTCCGAAAGCAGGTAACATTTGTGCAAACGACGCAGAACTTGGATCTTTATCTGGATAAGTTGCAAAAACACCTTTAGAAGCACCGCCCCATTCGCCTCCAGATAAATAAACTGGTCCAAAACCATGTTCTTCTGGAGTTACTAAAGAACCAGAACATTGTGCCGTAAATCCAGTTGCTTGAGCATTTAAGATATATTCTCCCGCAACAGGCTTAAACGTTTGATCTAAAGTGATTCTTGCTATAGAATAATCAGCTTCAATATTATTAATTAAAGTAAAGGTATTATCTGAATTTTTTAGTAATCCAGCTCCATCTGCCATAGAACCATAAACAAAATTTGGGGTTTGTTCTAGAACGTCTTCTGAAGATATTAAAGGATACACATTAACATTAGAAAACTCCGATGTAGTTTTTAAAAAGTTAGGTGTGGTTGATAAAGCTTCAAATTTTACTAAATTTTGCTCTCCTACAGGTTGATTTGTTACAGCGTTGTCGTCGTCGGACTTACAAGCCAAAATACTTAATAGTGGTAATGCTATTAATGCGATACGATAATTTGGTTTCATAATTTTTGATTATTAATTTTTTTGCTAAGTAACAATCAAAATATGAGTAGAATATTATCTAAAACTTAAGAACTTATGAATAAATTGTTATGAATATTACCAAATGTTTAATACTTATAATTAATCTAAATAAGAAGGTTTAAGCTTTATTTCTATAATTTATAGCTATAAAAAAAGCCTCTAAAAATTTAATTTTTAGAGGCTTATAACAACTTTTTTATAAGCTATTATTAATCTATTTTAGGTAACACAAACTTATCTAACGGACTCGATTTTTTCATTAAGGCTTCAATCTCATCGGCTTTACGAGGTGCATCTGCACTTAAGTTTACCGGACCGTTTTTAGTAATTAATATATCGTCTTCTATACGCACGGCAATAGTCCACCATTTTTCGTCGCAAGGACTACCTTCGGGAATATAAATTCCTGGTTCTACAGTAATTACACTATTGGCTTTTAATGGCCCATAAGTTCCTGTGTCGTGAACATCTAAACCTATGTAATGCGAAACACCATGGGGTAAATAATTGTGTTTTTCATTTAAAGATTTAATTATCCCAAGTTCTAACAAGCCTTTATTAATTTCGGCTTGGCAAGCCGCATTACTTTCCCAAAATGCTGCACCAACTTTACAAGCAGCTATTCCAGCTTCCTGAGCTTTATACACAATATCATATATAGCACGTTGCTCTTTGGTAAATGTGCCATTTGCAGGAATAGTTCTAGTTACGTCTGCCGTATACCCATGATACTCTGCGCCTAAATCCATTAATACCAAATCATTATCTACTTTAGTTTTATTATTTTCTGTGTAATGCAAGACACAACCATTAGCACCAGCTCCAACAATACTTGGGTAACCTTCATATTCTACACCATATTTTTTGTAAACAAACTCATGTACACCTTGTATTTCCGTTTCCGACATTCCCGGATGCATAGCTTTCATAATTTCTATTTGACCTTGAGCCGAAATTTTCACAGCTTTGGTTAATAACTTTAATTCTTCAGCCGTTTTAATCTCTCTAAGTTCTGCCATAAAACCGCCTAACATTTTAGTGTTATATTTTGGTTGTTCTGCTTCTAAATTTAAGATGTAGGTTTTTACATCACTACGCTCACTGTCGTCTTTAGCATTTATATATTTTTTTATTTGGTCGTTGTTATTTAACTCTGGATACGTTACTGTATAACTTCCTATATTTTGTGCTACGTTTGCGCTATTCTCTATTGGTGTCGCTTTAATAACTTTGTAAACTTGCTCTTCTATTGGAGAGACGTCACTTTTAGAAAATCCAACTTTCTTTTTAAATGTAGAAATTAAATTATATAGGTCTGTACTGCTTCTGCCATCTCTATAATCATCTTTAAAATTATGAAATAGAATTGTGTTAAAAGAATTATAGTTTACATCAGACGTTATAAATGCTCCAGTATTAAGAACATAATCAAATCCTAATTCAGTTTTTGCTTTTTCTTCACCTAAACGACTTCCATTCCACATTTCTGCTCTAGGATCTTTTTCTTGTACATATAAAATATCATTATAAGACAAACCTTTTGCATTGGTTTGTTTTTCAGAAAAAATGACTAATACCGAATTTGGTTCTTTTAAACCCGTTAAGTAATAAAAATCCGGATCTTGATGATACACATAATCTACATCATTAGCTCTGTTTCTTACGGGATTAGAAAAGAAAACAGCCACAGTATTAGCAGGCATTTTAGCTCTTAAAGCTTCTCTTCGTTCTTTATGAAACTCTTTAGACAAATAATCCTTTGGCAAATTTTGTGCCTTTACAAACGTCGATAAAATAAATAATAAAGTAAAACAGTATATTTTCATAAGAGGTCATTTTAAGTGTGAAAATTAGTATTTTTTTATTAAATGTGACTTATTAAATAGGCTGAATTCACATTATTTTTCAATACTTTTGTTGAAACCATAAATTTAAAAAATGAAAAATACAGCTCTTACTGCCACTCACGAAGCACTTGGTGCAAAAATGGTGCCTTTTGCAGGTTACAATATGCCCGTACAATATGATGGTGTTACGGTAGAACATGAAGCCGTTAGAAATAGTGTTGGTGTTTTTGATGTTTCTCACATGGGAGAATTTTTAGTGGAAGGTCCGAATGCATTAGCTTTAATACAAAAAACCTGTACTAATGATGCTTCAAAATTAACTATTGGTAAAGCTCAGTATAGCTGTATGCCTAATGATAATGGTGGTATTGTAGACGATTTAATTATTTACAGAATAAAAGAAGAAACTTACCTTCTTGTAGTTAATGCTAGTAATATTGAAAAGGACTGGAATTGGTTGCAATCTAAAAATGATGTTGATGCTGAAATGCGTGATTTAAGTGAAAATTATTCACTTTTAGCCATACAAGGTCCTCAAGCGGTAAGTGCCATGCAAAGTTTAAGCTCTCACGATTTATCTCAAATTGAATTTTATAATTTTATTATTGGCGATTTTGCAGGTATTGAGCATGTCATTATTTCTGCAACTGGTTATACTGGTAGTGGCGGATTTGAAATTTATTGTAAAAACAGTGAAGTCAAACAAATTTGGGATGCTGTAACTAAAGCTGGTGCAAAACCAATTGGTCTAGCAGCAAGAGATACGTTACGTTTAGAAATGGGGTACTGCTTATATGGAAATGATATTAATGATGAAACATCTCCTATTGAAGCTGGTTTAGGCTGGATTACAAAATTCACAAAAGATTTTACAAGTTCAGATGTATTTAAAAAACAAAAAGAACAAGGTGTAGATCGCAAATTAGTTGCTTTTGAGTTAGATGAACGTGGAATCCCACGTCACGACTATGATATTGTAGATGGAAATGGAAAAAAAATTGGGGTAGTTACATCTGGAACTATGTCGCCTAGTTTAGGAAAAGGCATTGGTTTAGGCTATGTTCCAACCGTATTATCTAGCATAGGAAGCAAAATACATATTCAAATTAGAAAAAATGCTGTTCCAGCAACGGTAATTAAGTTACCTTTTTATAAAAAATAATGAATGATAGATTTTAAAAGCGTTTTAAAAGACATACAACATACTGTAACTCAAATTGAAGATAAAGGCGAAGTCGCTAACTATATCCCAGAGTTACAGCATGTCGATAAAAACGCTTTTGGAATCTATTTAAATGTTATTGGCAGCGAAGATTTTGAAATTGGTCAATCCCAAACTAAATTTTCTGCTCAAAGTATTACTAAAGTACTTTCATTAGCTTTGGCTGTATCTAAAAATGCCGATGAAGTCTGGAAACGTGTCGATGTAGAACCTTCTGGGAACCCTTTTAATCATATTTCACTTTTAGAAGTAGAAAACGGTTTTCCTAGAAACCCGTTTATAAATTCTGGAGCTATAGTTATTGCGGATATTTTGGTGTCTTCTTTAAAAAATCCTAAACAAGACTTTTTAGAATTTGTAAGACTTCTGGCTAATGATAATGACATTCATTACGACACAAAAGTTGCTCAATCTGAAAAAAATACAGGTTTTAAAAATTATGCAATTGCGAACCTGCTAAAGTCTTTTGATAATCTAAATAATGATGTAGATGTTGTATTAGACTTCTACTTTCACCAATGTTCGCTTTACATGTCTTGTGAGCAATTAACAAACGCTTTTTTCTTATTTGCTAATCATGGTAGATGCTTGTCTAATAAGTTGCATATATCAGCAAGTCAAGCTAAACGTATTAATGCCATTATGTTAACCTGCGGATTTTATGATGAAGCCGGAGAATTTGCTTTTGAAGTGGGATTACCTGGAAAAAGTGGTGTTGGCGGCGGTATTGTAGCATTGTTGCCTAACAAATTTATTATTTCTGTGTGGTCTCCAGGTTTAAATCCTAAAGGAAACTCTAAAATTGGCATGTCTGCTTTAGAACTTTTTACAACCAAAACCAATCTTTCTATTTTTTAAGCGTTTCGGTTATAATGCAAAACAATACTAAACATCGCATCTTAATATTTGGTGCCACAGGTTTTTTAGGCGATGCCATTTACAAGGAATTAAACGCCTATTATAAAACGTTTGGAACCTATCGTATGGAAACCCGTGCACTTCAAAAAAACCAGCATTTATTTCATTTTAATGTTGAAGAAGATGATGCGCTAGAAATTATTGAAGTGGTAAAACCGAGTATTATTATTTCCGCTATGCGTGGTGAATTTGGAGCTCAAATTGTAGCCCATTTACATATGATAGATTATGTAAAAGAGAATGATTGTAAACTTATATTCCTGTCTTCTGCCAATGTGTTTGATGCTTACAGCCAGTTTCCTAGTCATGAAAACGATAAAACTTTAAGTTTAAGTAAATACGGCTATTTCAAAATTAAAATTGAAAATAAACTATTACGACTACCTAAAAAAAAGTATGTAATTATTAGGTTACCCATGGTATTTGGAAAACAATCTCCAAGAATAAAGGAAATTAAAACATTTTATAAGGAAAAGCTTCCTATTGAAACTTTTCCTAACTTAATCATGAATGTGGCTACCGATAGTAAAATAACCCAACAAATACATTATATGATTAACCGAAATAAAACCGGTATCTATCATATTGGTAGTACAGATTTAGTGCATCACGAGGACTTTATAAAAGAAATCACTAAGCTTTTAGGATTCGAAAATCCTATTTTTAAGCGTGTTTATACAACAAATAACGATAGGTATTTGGCTGTGTTACCAAAAGACAATATCTTACCTAAACATTTACAATTTACAAGTCAATATATTTTAGACGAATTAAAACCAAACTTATGAAAGCATTTACTGAAAAAGAAATTACCGAAAAACTTAAAAATTTTCCAGAATGGGAATTTTATGATGATGCCATTCATACCGAAATTGAATTTGGCAATTTTAAAGATTGTTTTAGCGCTATGAGCCGTATTGCTTTTGAGTGTGAAGCATTAAACCATCATCCAGATTGGTCTAACACCTACAATGTGTTATCTATTTCATTATCTACTCATGATGCTGGTGGCGTTACACAAAAAGATTTCGATTTAGCTCAAGCTATAGAAAATATTGTAGAAGAAGACTAAACAATTTTAATGAAGCATTTTATAACCTGCGCAATTACACTATTCTGGTGTATAAGTCATTTTGCGCAAGATCAGCCTGTATTTTGTCAGCAGCTTCAGGCTTCTAAAGATGTCATTTTAACACAACATTACGCTTCAAAAGCTATAGATGATAGCTTATCTAAAGGTGTATTTTATTTGTTTTTAAACAAGTTAGATGAGGAAAAAGACTTTTTTTTTCAAGAAGACATCGATGTATTCAAAGCAGATGAATTTGAGTTAGACAATTATATTAATGAAAATAATTGCAGTTTTTCGGCTGTATATGCAAAAATATTAGAAAATAGATACCGTCAAGCCTATCATATTCTTGAAAAATTAAAAGATACTATTTTCGACTATTCTGGTAAAGTAACCTTAACTCCTGTTGCAAAGAAAGATTACAAATATTTTTCTTCAGAAAAAAAATTCACATCTTATCTTTCAAAAAAAATAGCTTACAATACACTAAGAGAGTTACTTTCTCAAAACGACTCTATTTCAACTCAAGATAAAAATTTTACTGACTTAGAAATAAAAGCCAGACATATCGTTATAAACAGAGAATTGTGTCAACTTAATACTTTTTTAAATCAATCTAATGGTGTTATAAATTTTGTAAACAACCAATTTCTAAGCGCATATTTTAATTATCAGGATCCGAATTCAGAATATTTTAGTGCTAATGAAAAAGAAGATTATGAAGGAAGTCTTTCAACCAATCAAGAATCATTTGGCATCATTCCTAAGAAAACAAAAAATGGTGAAATTGCCATAGATTATATAATACCAGGTAGTTCAGCTTATAAAAATGGGACTTTAAATGAAGATGATATCATTTTAGAACTAACAAGTGATGAAGACCAATTAGTTGTGACCTGTCTATCTTTAGAAGAATTATCTGTTTTTCTAAATAAAGAAAATCATACCACGACTCAATTCTTAATAAAAGATAAGAACAACAACATCAAAGAAGTTACTTTAACAAAATCTGAAATTAAAGTCACAGAGAATGCCGTTAGAGGTTTTATTTTAGGAGATAAAACTAAAATAGGTTATATCAAAATCCCTTCATTTTATACAGACTTCGATTCAAAAAATGGACGAGGTGTTTCTGCAGATATAGCAAAAGAACTCTATAAACTTCAAAAAGAAGGTATTGAAGCTTTAGTTTTAGACCTACAATTTAATGGCGGAGGTTCTATGCAGGAAGCTATAAACTTATCTGGGATGTTTATCGATAAAGGGCCATTAGCCATTTTAAAATTTAAAGACCAAAGCACTTATACCATTAGAGATCCTAGAAGAGGAACTTTTTTTAATAAACCAATAGCTATTTTAGTCAACGATTATTCGGCATCTGCATCCGAATTTTTTACAGCTGCCATGCAGGATTATAATAGAGCTTTAGTAGTAGGCTCTAAAACATTTGGAAAAAGTACGGCACAAAACATCGTACCTTTAAAAGAAGGAAGCGATTTAGGCTTTTGTAAAATTACGGTTGAAATGTTTTTTAGAGTTAGTGGAAATAGTCATCAAGCGATTGGAATTACACCAGACATTGAGCTACCTTCATTATATAAAAAAATGAATGTTAGTGAAGCATCAAAAGCATTTGTAATTCCAAATGATCGTCTAGATAATAGAGAATATTACAAAGCTTTTATAATCAAAAATTTAAAGGAACTTAAAGAAAATAGTTCTAAGAGAACCTCAAATAACTCCTATTTTAATAGTATTGAAAATAAAGGTGAAATGCTTTATAAACTTGTAAATGTACCCACAGCAAAATATGCTTTAAGTATTAATGGTATTAACGAACGTATAGAAAAACGTAAAAAAGCTTATGACACTATATTTTCAGAAAATGACATTGTACTAACTCCAGTTACAAATACAAAAGCTACAGAAGAATTTATTATATATAATACCGACGACAAAAATGAAAATGATTTTATAATAAACAATTTATCTAAAGACATTTATATAAACGAAACCTTTAATATTTTATTAGATTATTTAAACTTATAACCATGAAGACTAACCATTTCCTTTCATTAATTACACTTTTATTTTTTGTACCACTAAGCTATGCACAAACTTTTGACAGTGCTATAGATTATTTAAATTTTATAGGTAAAGAACAAACCGAAGTTACCAAAAGTATGTGGAAATACACCAAAGCAGTTGCACACAGCAAAAGAGATTCTAAAATTAGTAAAAGACGAGAACAATTATTAGATCAAATTGCAACTTCAAAAAAAAATATAACTAAAGCTAACGGTTTTGATGGTAATGATTTTAAAAATAATGTATTAGAACTTATAAGAGTAAACGAAAGTATCTTAAAACAAGACTATGCTCAAATTATAGACATGAAAGAAGTTGCAGAGCAATCTTATGATTTAATGGAGGCTTATATTTTAGCACAAGAACTTGCAGACAAAAAAATGGAAGAATCTCAAGCCACTTATGAAAAACAATTATTAGAATTTGCTGGTAAACACAAGATAAATATCGTAGAAAACGATAGCGATTTATCTAAAAAAATGGCAAAATCCAATGAAGTATTTAGCTATAATAACAAACTTTACCTACTATTTTTTAAAGTTTATATAAACGATGTCTATTTAAATGAAGCCATAAACACTAAAGATTTAAGTGGTATTCAACAAAATTCAAATGCTTTAAATATAGCTGCAAAAAATGGTTTAGAACAATTGGAAACTATGGAAGCCTATGGATCTGATAAAGCTTTATTAATAGCTACAAAAGAGGTTTTTGACTTTTATGTTTCTATGACCACTAACGATATACCTAAGCTTATTGATTTTCATATTTTGGAAGAAGAGTTTAAAACCTTAACAAATTCGATAGAACAAACGCCTGCAAAGAAAAGAACAAAAGAGCAAATAGATACTTATAATAAAAAAGTGAAAGCATTTAATAATGGAGTTGCCACCTTTAATAAAACCAATCAGAACTTAAATAATAATAAGCAACGTATTTTTAACGATTACGAGGACTCTAAACAATCTTTTTTAAGTCGCCATATCCCTAACGATTAATTTGCTATTTAAACAAAAAAACATAATTTTGAACTAGTAATAAGAAAACACACGCTTAGGCGATAAAACACATCACTATGGGAAGAGCTTTTGAGTTTAGAAAAGCACGTAAAATGAAACGTTGGTCTGCTATGAGTAAAGCATTTACTCGTATTGGAAAAGATATTGTTATGGCTGTTAAAGAAGGTGGACCAGATCCAGATTCTAACTCCAGATTAAGAGCGGTTATACAAAATGCTAAGGCTGTAAATATGCCTAAAGACAATGTAGAACGTGCTATTAAGAAAGCTAGCGAAAAAGGTCAGGGTGATTATAAAGAAGTAATTTTTGAAGGTTATGCACCTCATGGAATAGCCATACTTGTAGAAACAGCAACAGATAATAATACCAGAACTGTAGCTAATGTAAGAGCTTGTTTTAATAAATGTGATGGAAGTCTTGGAACTTCGGGTTCTGTGGTTTTCATGTTTGATCATACCTGTAATTTTAGAGTAAATGCTGAAGGCTTAGATCCTGAAGAATTAGAATTAGAACTTATAGATTTTGGTGCTGAAGAAGTCTTTAACGATGAAGATGGCATTATTATTTATGCACCTTTCGAAAGTTTTGGAGCATTACAATCTGAATTAGAGCGTCGTGAAATAGAAATTTTATCTTCCGGTTTTGAACGTATTCCACAAGTTTTAACCGAGTTAACTGAAGAGCAACAAGCAGATGTTGAAAAATTATTAGAACGATTGGAAGAAGATGATGATGTACAAAACGTTTACCATAATATGAAAGAATAATTTTCTTCGCTATAAAACACAAAAACGCTTCAAATTACCTGAAGCGTTTTTTTACACATAAAAAAAGGAATGCTTATGCATTCCTTTTAAATTTATTATTAGTGACGTATTAAGCTTTATTCTGCTTAGCCTTACGTTCTTCCATGATTTCTTTTACACGTTCAATTAAAGAACCGCCAATCCAATATGGCACTACAAAAGTTGCTAAAAAGATTAATAACCAAAAACCAATGGTTAAAATGGTTAAAAATGCTAAAAATCCTAAATATTGGTCAAATTCGAACATAATTCGTGTGTCTTATTAATTGATAACTCTGCAAATATAAAACATTGCTTTTTTTAATACAATATTCTACTAAAATAAATTATAACTTAATCCTAGAGATAGATTATTAAATTTTGAATTAACACTTCTAGCTTGAATTAATTTTTTACCAAGTTCATAGTTTAGCTCAACCGTAAACTTATTATTAAATGTATATCCTGCACCAAGACTATAAAAATTTCCTGGATCAATAAATAATTGTTGTGTTAGTGATTCGGAATAAATTATTTTAGAATCAGAATTATTGGTAAAAGTAAAATTTAGTGCGGCATTAAGCGATATTTTTGAATTAACATTTAAAAACATATAATGTTTAAACCCAATTCTTGAAACAATAGCACTGTAATTTATTTTTATATTCTCAAATCTTTCATTGCTTACATTTTCTTCAAGTTTCTCATAATATGGAAAGATATAAAACGACCATTTATCATTATTAAAACCAAAAACATATTCAAATTCAATTCCATAACTTAGATAAATTTCATTATCAGTGTCTAAATTTAAAATTGAAACTTCTTCTGTAGAAATAGAAAAGTTTGATTTGTTTAAAGCGATTTTTGGAGATAATGATATTTTTCCTTTGTTAGACTCTTTTTCTACATCTACAAAATTCTCATTGTCACAGTTATTATACGTATTAAATATTTTTTTAAAACTGTATAATTCATATTTTAAAGTTTGGATATCTTCTGTCTTAATTTTGTCACAATTTAAAAGAGTTAGCAATTGTGATTTGTAGTAATCATTTTTTAAAATTTGATTTTCAGCATTTAAATAAGGTTTAAAAACTAACTGTTCTATAGAGTCATTTTTATCATAAAAAAATCTATTTTTTTTAGAATCTTTAAATTGATACAAGTTTATATTGCCCTTAGAAATTAATTTTAATAAAACAGTCTCTTTTTTAAAATTAGGCTCCTTATTTTTGGTTAGATTATTGACTAGCTCAGATGAATGGTCTATGAGCACTTCCGCTTTTTTAAAAGTTAAATTACCTATAGTGAACGATTGAATATTTTCAAAGCTAATTATCTCATTATCTGAATTTAAATCAGATTTAAATCTAATTTCGGTTGGGTTATATTTCCAATCTAAATTTTTAATTAAACCTACATTTTTAACACCTTCTGCATTAATAAAGTATCCTGGTTCAAAAGTATTTTGAGATATTAGAATTATCGGAAAAAATAAAAAGAATAATAGTTGCTTCATGATTGGTTTTTAATTTTCCAGCAAATATATAATATTGGTAAAAGTTCCAACGATTTTTTATTTTAATATTTCCCACTCATCTCTACTGCTCTATCAAAAGCAGCAAATGCAGCATCTTTAATTAACTCTTCCACTTTGTTTTCTTTCATAGAGTCCAAAGCTGCTCTTGTTGTTCCTCCTTTACTCGCCACACGATTCATCCAACCCGTTGGGCTTAAATCGCTTTCTTTAAATAATTTTACCGCTCCTTCAAAAGTTTGAGTAACTAGGACTTTACTGTCATTTTGTGAAAACCCCATTTTTAAAGCGGCTTGCATCATGCTTTCCATAAAATAAAATACATAAGCTGGTCCACTACCGCTAATTCCTGTGCTTTTATCTATAAACATTTCATTTTCAACATAAATAGCTTCACCAGTCGTATCTAATAACTTAGAGATGGTTAATAGTTCTATTCGGCTTACCTCTTCACTTGGAGTATAAGACGTCATTCCCAAACCTACTTTTGCTGGTAAATTAGGCATTGCTCTTACCACTTTATTTATTCCTAAACCGCTTTGGATAGCTTCTATAGATACACCTGCCATTAATGACACAACAATCTGGCTTTGGTTTACAGAACTTTTCATAGTGTCAAACAAATCCATTGCATGATAAGGTTTAACCACTAAAAAAATAACGTCTACTTCTTCTACTGCTTTTTGTAAATTGTTACAAACCTTAAATAATTTTTTCTTTTTTAATTTAATGGTTTGCACTTCAGATGCATCATAAATTAAAATTTCTCCATCAATTAAACTAGATTTACTCATACCTTTGGCATAAGTATATCCCATGTTTCCTCCGCCAATTACTAAAACTTTCATAATATATTTTTATTTACTGCAAAACTATGTCTATTGTTGGTTTTTATCAAAAATAGGATGTTATAATATTGTTATAATGCAAAACCGTCTAAAACAATATGTTTTAGACGGTTTTATTATACTAGAGATTGTTGCTATTTATTGACTTGCTCAACCAACAAATGATTTCTTGTTTTCTCCCAAAAATGAGAGGCACTCAATCCTTTGTGTTTTAATAAGTCTAAAGAAATTTCTGGATTTAAAAATTTAATTGCTTTTTGGTCTTTAAAAAATGAAGGACTATTATCTATAAGTGCCATACTCCATTCTTTAAAATATCGGCCAGCCTTAACACCTTCATAAAGTTTTATCACATTTTTATGCCTGTCATCTTTAGAAATTTTTTTCATTAATTTTAAAATATCATCTTTTGGTCCCTCTAATATTTGAAAGAAATAAGAATCATGATAAATTAAACAGCCATTAATTCCCTTTTTTAAATTATTAATACGAGATACTTCAATAATATCAGAAATATCTTCTGCATTAATTTTTGAACTTGCTTTAGAATAATAACAATATTCAAACGTTGGATGTGTTAAATGGTGGTGTTTCTTGTATTCTGTGGGCAATAAACCATACCGCTTGGCAAAAATCTTTGAAAAATAACTGCGACTATTAAAACCAATATTGTAAACAATTTCGGACATTGATAAGTCGGTCGTTTCAATAAGTTCTTTGGATTTTAATATTCTTAAATTGGTTATAAATTTATTTACACTTTCATCAAAAAACAATCTAAATCCTAATTGTATTTTCTTTTGATTTAAACCACTTACTTTTTCTAACTCTGATATAGTTAATGTTGATGATAAATTGTTGGTAATATATTCACTTAAAGCTATAATTTTTGAACGTTCCGTTTGATTAAGCTTAGACTCTTTAGAATCAGTATTAAATTCGCTAGAATTATAACTTTTAAATTGAGCAGATAGCATTTTAAAAACAGAAGCTTCAAATACAAGTCTGTTTGCCAGACCTATTAAATCGTTATTTATAATTTGCTTAAAATACTTACTACAATCTAAACTAATTTCTCCAAAATAAGCATAGCTTTTACTACGGTCTACATTAGCAATTAAATCTTTAAGTAAATGAGATAAACGGCTTGTTTTTACAAAATTGGTATAGTCAATAATTTGACTGGTAATTGAGATAATACTCATTCTAACCATGGATTGATCCTTAAAGTAAAATTGACTTGAATAGTAGTCATTACCACCTAAAATAACATTTTGTAATCTATGAATTTCCTTCTTTTCATTTTCTGATGAAAATTTATGAGAAATACTTCCTTCAAAACAAAACACAAAATGTAATGCTTCTGTTAAATTAAAAAAATTATCAATTTTAAATCCATTTTTGATGTGCGCATCAATAGTTAAAATTTCTAAACCAGGAAAAAGCTTTACTGCTTTAAAACTTCCGTTAAGCTCCTGATTATCAACGTTTAAAAAACATCCCTCTTTAGTTTCGCTTAAAGGAGAATTAAATTGAAGGGATAATGTTCTAAGAATATTAAAGGTATCTGTTGTCTGCATCAATTAGTTTCATACTTATCGAAGGATAAAATTATCTACTTTTTATGAAAGTGTATAACAATTTCAAAAATTAATTTAACACTTTTGAATAATTAACTATTATTCTCATCAAATATTTTGTGTTAATTATATACCCGATTGAGCTCAAAAAATGCTAAGTATTAAAATAACTTTGAAAAAAAGTTGAGTCTTATGAAGTCTAATAGCGAATTACTAGAAAATTTAATTTTACAGAATATTAATTTTAAAGATGTTATAAGTGCTTTTGCTGAAGGCGATAAATATCCTATTTTAAAGAATGATTTAAGAGAGCAAATTCAAGGGAAAATTGCTGCTATAACAGAACTTGAAGACGCCTATTTAAATTTAAAAATTTCTCATCTAACTTTTGAAGAAGAAAAAATTTCTATAGAGCCAATTTTCTGGATTAATCTAACGGATTTACATAATAAAAGTACTCTAGGAGACACTATAACATATATTAATAACTCATATGCTAAAGCTATTAAAGATTACGATGAGTTAATTTCTCAATCTAATCAAAACCAAGAGTTATTTAATTTACTGCTGCTACAAAAAAATAACCTTATGACAAGTTCAAATCGTTTAAACTTTCATTTGGTTAACCAATCTGCTTAGTCACGAAGTTCGTTTGGTGATAGTTTAAAAAAGTTTTTAAACGATTTACTAAAGTGGCTTTTATTAGAGAAGCCTACTTTATCTGCTATTTCAGAGATAGATAATTCCGTTTTTCTTATCAATTTAGATGCTTCTACCAACCTGTGGTGAATGACATATTCTTTTACAGACATACTATAAAAATATCTAAATCCTTGCTGAAGCTTATTTTTGTTTAAGCCAAATTTTTGAGCAAGATCACTAACTTTTAAATCTTCAGAAAGATTATTTATAATATATTCTCCTGTTTTCTCAATAATTTCAATTTCGTTGGTTCTAAATATTCTACTTTGTTCATTAGATAAAAAATCGTCTTCAAATAATTCAATCTGATTTACAAAAATATCTAAAGCTTTACTTTCTAAAAATAGTTTTCTAACCAGTTTTTTATCGGTAAATAAATCAATAGAATTAAAAAGATTTAAAAAAGCCAATCCATAATAACCTTCATGATAAAACGATTTTAAGGCTTTCTGGTCTATAATTAAATCTTTTAGCATTGGAGATAGGTCTTCCAATTCACATAAACTACTTTCAATAAATTTCTTTCTGTCTATTTCTAAGCTCACCAAATAAGAAGGTTCATCTTTTTTAAACCTTAATACATGTCCGCCATTATTACTACTGGCAACCATAGCACATTTGTTTTTCTTTAAAATATGAGTATTGCTTTCTGATGAAAACTCGTGCTCTATAGGACCATCAACTGTATATAAATATTTTATTGGGTGAATATCATCTTTTGTAAAACGAATTTCACAATCCTTATTAAACGTGCATCTATAAATAATTAATCCTAAACCATTGCTAAAATTTATCCCTCTAATTTCGCCCTCTCCAACAGAATCTGGTAGGTTAATGTAATATTCACTACAAACCTGTTTTAATTCTACATTAAATGCTTCAGAAAAATCTTTTATAACGTCTTTAAATGGTAACGAACTTACCTTAACAATTTCTTGATTTGAACTCATGTGGTTAGTTTATTTTGCGAACTTAATCAATAATTTTTCAACACTTTACCTCATTCAAGTAAACTGTAAGGATATATAACAATTAAGTTAATATTTAGGTGTCAATTTATCTAAATTTCTTAAATTCGTAGCTATAAATATACACAAATAATACTATGGCATTTAGAATTGAAAAAGATACAATGGGTGATGTAAAAGTACCTGCAGATAAGCTTTGGGGCGCACAAACTGAACGCTCAAGAAATAATTTTAAAATTGGCGGAGCAGCTTCTATGCCATTAGAAGTGGTTTATGGCTTTGCTTATTTAAAAAAAGCAGCAGCGTATACCAATTGTGAATTAGGTGTTTTAGATGAAGAAAAAAGAGATTTAATATCGAAAGCTTGTGACGAAATTTTAGATGGCAAACATGATAACGAATTTCCTTTAGTGATTTGGCAAACCGGTTCTGGTACACAAAGTAACATGAATGTAAACGAAGTCATTGCCAACAGAGCGCAGCAATTAGCAGGACGTGTGGTTGGTGAAGGAGAAAAAGTAATTGCTCCAAATGATGATGTGAACAAATCACAATCGTCTAACGATACCTTTCCTACAGGAATGCATATTGCAGCTTATAAAAAAATAGTAGAAACTACGATTCCTGGCGTTATAAAATTAAGAAATACGCTTAATGATAAAGCACAAGAATTTAAGAATGTAGTAAAAATTGGAAGGACTCACTTAATGGATGCTACTCCACTTACTTTAGGACAAGAGTTTTCTGGATATGTGTCCCAATTGGATCACGGACTTAAAGCTTTAGAAAATACCTTAAGTCATTTAAGTGAATTGGCTTTAGGCGGAACTGCGGTTGGAACAGGATTAAACACGCCTAAAGGATACGATGTTTTAGTTGCAGAATATATAGCGAAATTTACAAATTTACCATTTATAACAGCTCCTAATAAATTTGAAGCTTTAGCTGCTCATGATGCTATTGTAGAATCTCATGGTGCATTAAAACAACTGGCTGTTTCTTTAAATAAAATAGCTAACGATATTAGAATGATGGCTTCTGGACCTAGAAGTGGTATTGGAGAAATTATTATTCCTGCAAACGAGCCAGGAAGTTCTATTATGCCAGGAAAAGTAAACCCAACGCAATGTGAAGCTTTAACTATGGTTTGTGCTCAGGTTATGGGTAACGATGTAGCCATTACTGTTGGTGGAACCCAAGGACATTATGAGTTAAATGTATTTAAACCTATGATGGCAGCTAATATTTTACAATCGGCTCAACTTATTGGTGATGCTTGTTTAAGCTTTGAGGAGCACTGTGCTGCAGGTATCGAACCAAACCATCAAGTCATTAAACAATTATTAAACAATTCTTTAATGCTTGTTACTGCTCTAAATACTAAAATAGGTTATTATAAAGCTGCTGAAATAGCAAATACAGCTCACGCTAATGGCACTACTCTTAAAGAAGAAGCTATAAACTTAGGCTATGTTACAGCTGAAGACTATGATGAATGGGTGAAACCTGAAGACATGGTTGGAAGTTTAAACTAACCTAACCAATAATATCAACTAAAAAATCCTGTAAAGTTCACTTAACCTTACAGGATTTTTTCTGTATTTTTGAAACTATGACAACACTATTTATACATATCAAACAACTTATACAAGTAAGAGAAAAAGGACTTTTAAAAGTTTCTGGTAAGGACATGAAAACCTTACCATTTATAGAAAATGCCTATTTACTCATTGAAAATGATAGTATAAAAGATTTTGGGCCTATGGCAGACTGTCGCTCTACAAAAGCCGATACTATTATAGATGCCACAGGAAAAATAGTTATGCCTACTTGGTGCGATTCTCATACTCATGTGGTATATGCTGGTAATCGCGTACAAGAATTTGTAGATCGCATAAATGGCTTAAGTTATGAGGAAATTGCTAATCGTGGTGGTGGTATTTTAAATTCTGCGGAACAACTTCAAAATACGACGGAAGACGATTTATACAAACAATCTTTGGCACGTGTTAAACAATTGATGGCTTTAGGTACGGGTGCTATAGAAATAAAGTCTGGTTATGGCTTAACGGTAAACGCCGAACTGAAAATGCTTCGTGTAATTAAGCGACTAAAAACCGATTTAAAAATAGCTATTAAAGCCACGTTTCTTGGGGCGCATGCGGTACCAAAACACTTTAAAGACAATAAACAAGGCTATTTAAATGAAATCGCTACTAAAATGCTTCCAAAAATTAAAGATGAACAACTTGCAGATTATATCGATATTTTTTGTGAAAAAGGCTATTTTGATTTGGACGATACCGACTTCATTTTAACTGAAGGAAAAAAATACGGATTAACACCAAAAATACATGTTAATCAATTTAATGCGTTTGGTGGCGTTGCATTAGCAGTAAAACACAAGGCTTTAAGTGTCGATCATTTAGAAGAATTAAATGAAAATGATATTGAAGCTTTAAAAAATTCTAATACCATGCCTGTTGCTTTGCCTTCATGCTCTTATTTTTTAAGTATTCCATACACACCTGGAAGAGCACTAATTGATGCTGGTTTACCATTAGCTTTGGCTACCGACTTTAATCCCGGCTCAACACCAAGTGGAAATATGAATTTTGTAGTTAGTACAGCTTGCATAAAAATGAAATTAACACCTGAAGAAGCTATTAATGCCGCAACATTAAATGGGGCGTATGCTATGGACTATAGTAATGACTTAGGAAGTATAACAATTGGAAAAAAAGCCAACATTATACTTACCAAAGCCATCCCGAGTTTCCATTATTTACCTTACGCTTTTGGTGAAAACTGTATTGATAAGGTGATGATAAATGGTGAGTTTATTAGTTAAAATTAAACTTTTACGACACTATAGGTTTCAATAAGTCGTACAATTAAATCATTTAACTTTTCAACTTTAAAGTCTTTTGTACTAGCTTTTAAGTGCTTGTTTCCAATCCCGCTATCATCTGTTAGAAATACATACGTTCCATTGGTTGAAACGCTAAAGAAACGCATTAAAAACTCAACATCTTTATTAGCTCCACTAGCTACAATAGGTATAATTTTAATACCTTTTTCTTGAGCCAATTGAATTTCTTTTTTTATTAACACGACATTTTCTTGTGTAAAATGTGGTGGTGCGTCCAGCAATAAAAAAAGAAGTTTAGCATTAGAGTTTGTATTCCAATCCTGATTTAAAGAAACTTTTAAAGCTTCCTCTACCGCTTCTTCATAATCTCCGCCTCCACCTGCATTCTGCATCATTAAATTCTTTTGGATTTTTGAGATATCTACAGAAAAATTAAAAGCTTTAGTTACATAAGCATCTCCAAAATCTCTATAAAATGTAAGTGCCAATCGTTTTTGTTTAATTGAAGCATCTACTCTATTTATAATATTTGCTAATTCTGCTTTTAAATAATTTATTTCATCTCCCATAGAACCTGTAGCGTCAATTGTAAACATAATATCTACTGCATTGGCATTGTTTTGAGTTTTACTGGTAAACTCTATTTTAGTTTCGTCTCCTAGTAATCGTTTGCCTATAACACGTCCGTTTTCTATCATTTGTATGGTATAACAGGTGTTAGCTTCTTCTTCAAATACATCTTTAAACAGGACTGTTTTACCATTTATATCTGTTCGTGCTGCCATTATAAGCTGTAAATCGTCATTAAATAACTTAACTAAAACATTAGATACTGGTTGTTTTATTTCATTTAAAACATGTACTTCAATCTTATCAGTTAAACCAAAACCCCATTTAGTTTTTAAATTAAAAAACTGTTCTTCTTTAAGTAGGTCTTTCCATTCATTCCATTTTTTTAAATCATTTATTTCTCCTGCAGTTAACTGACTATGATTTATTTGAGCATTATAAACAGATTTACTTATTTTTTTAAAGGTATCATCACTCGAAACTGCCAACCCTGAAGCTTTACCAGATAGCGCTTCTACTACGGAAGTTTTACTACGCTTAATACCTAATGCTGTTACAACAACTTCCTCTAAATGCACATCGGGATGTAAAGAGACATTCATTTGAGGATTAGAAGTCACTATTTTTTCTACACTTTTATAACCCACATAATTAAATTGAAGTGTATCACCTACGGAAGCTTTAATTTCAAAAACACCATCAAAATCAGTACTTATACCAATTGTAGTTCCTTTAATAATAATGGTTGCAGATGGTAATGGAATATTTCTTTCATCTGAAACGATACCATTAACTGTAATTTCTTGAGCTAAAGAAGTTGAAATCCCAAAAAGAGATATTATTGTAAGTAATGCTAGTGTTTTCATATGCTTTGGTTTTTAAGTTTACGGTAAAACTATAACCAAAGCTGTTGTTATAAAATAAGAAATGAGTGTAGCTGCTTAAATGGCAAGTAAACGATCTAAGACAATAAGTTTAAGGTTTGTTGGCGTTGAATTTTACCGGAAGCAGTTTCTACAAATCCTGGTACAAAATAAACGTGTTTTGGAATTTCTGCTTTATTAAGGTCTTTATATACATGAGAATCTATTGGAAATGTTTCTCCTTCTATAATTAAAATAACTTCTTCTCCAAAAGTAGAATTAGGTTGTGAGGCTATAAAAAAAGGCACGTCTAAATAAGGCTCTAATTTTGCTTCAATATTTTCAGGAAAAAGTTTTAAACCGCCAGAATTAATAACATGATCTACTCGACCTAACCATTCAAATTCGGTGTCAGAATATAAATTTACAACGTCATTAGTAATAATAGTTTCCTTGGATATGTTAGGAGCATCTATTACCAAACAATTTCTTTCATCTTGAGAAATGGTTATGTCTGGTAAAATTTTAAAATAAGGTTTGTAATCTACTTTATTTAAAGGTTTAATAGCAATATGGGTAATGGTTTCTGTCATTCCATATGTTTCATAAACAGAAGCTTTAATTTGCTGTAATTCGTGTTTTAAGCTATGGGGAATACTTCCACCGCCAACAATTACGATAGAAAACTGATTTAAAATATCTTTATTTTTATCGACCTGAGAAGGAATCATTGCTACAAAATCATATCCTTTAGAACTTAAATCTAAATCTATTTTAGGTAATATGGTATCTATTTCCAAACCTAAAACCATCGCACGAACCAGCATCATTTTTCCAGCTATGTAGCTAACTGGCAAACATAACAACGCTGTTTGTCCTGGAATTAAATTAAAATATGTACCGGTTGCTAATGCAGAAGCTTTCATGGCTTCTTTGCTTAAATGAATGCTCTTGGGGTCTCCGGTAGAACCAGAAGTCTGCACTTTTAGAGTATCATTATCATCTAGCCAGTCAATTAAAAATCGGCCAATTTCAGCTTCAAAATCGTTAGATTTATCTATAAAGCTTTGTGCTTTTTGTAATAGACTTTGCTTGGTATAAGAAACGTTATCTAATTTAAAAGCCTTATGTAAGCTATTTGCTTTCACTAATTTAAAGTTCTTTTGTATGGTCTTGTAAAGGTATATCTTCTTCTAAAACGAGTGGTTTAGTGACCTTACCAAATAAACGTTCTTTCCAGTTCGACCATTTATATATTTTACCTAAAATGATTAAAAACACAGGATAAAATACTAAAATTGGTATTAAAATTTCCATTAACGTTTGAGTGGCTTGCTCACTAGTATATCTAAAAACTGCATCGGTTTGTAAAGCAGACCAGTCTGATGTTACAAGTAAAGCAGCCATTAAATTATTTCCTAAATGAAAACCTAACGCAAGTTCTAAACCATCGTCCATTAAAGTCATAATACCTAAAAGTAACCCTGTACCTATATAAAAAATCATTGTCACAAACCCTAGCTCTGCAACTTCTGGATTTGCGCTATGTGCTAAACCAAAAAGTACTGAGGTTATAATTAAAGGCATCCATTTATTTTTTACAAAAATCCCGATTTGCTGCATTAGGTAACCTCTAAACACATATTCTTCAAATCCAATTTGAAATGGAAAAAGCAAAACACTTATAATAAATAATATAAGAAATTTAACTGGTTGAAATTGAAATACAATTTCTGAAGAATCTATACTGTAAGAAATTAAAAAGGTTACTAAAGTAAACACAACAATAAGCGAGAAAGAGACTAAAATCCGCTTCACATCTACTTTTTTACGTACTGTGGTTAAAGATAACAGACTACGTTCATGTAAAAATTTAACGCATAAAAACAACAATGCTAGTAAAACCGCAAAAGGTAATAAGTTTACAATTAAAGAAATATTTGTGGGCATTTGTTTCATTAAATCATATGCTTCTTCTAAATCTTCTGCAGTTGTAAAAAGATAAAACACAAAATTTAATATAAAAATACCTGTGGTTAGTAAGGTTGTAAACCAAACTTTCCACCATGTATTATCACCTTTATAAGCTTGTTGAATGTAATTCATTTTTTAAAAATTAAAATCCCATTTTATTTTAGGGTCATAAGTTATATCACCTTTTACAATTTCTAAAGGTGAAGTAATATTATTAGTATACAAACTTCCAGTGCCTAAACCTTGTGGCATGCTTACATTTTTGGTAAAGGTATATTGCGAAATCGCATTTAGCCCAACGTTGCTCTCTAATGCACTAGTAATCCACCACCCGCAATTATTATCCTTTGCTAAATCAATCCACTGGTCGCTACCTTTAAAACCACCTATAAAACTTGGTTTTAAAATAATATATTGTGGTTTAATGGTTTGTAGTAGTTTTTGCTGATTTGTTACACCAAAAACCCCAATTAATTCTTCATCTAAAGCTATTGGTAATGGCGTTTGCTCGCACAATTTTGCCATATCTTCTATTTGACCTTGTTTTATGGGTTGTTCTATAGAATGTAACTCTAAGTCTGATAAACGTTTAAGTTTTTCCAAAGCGTCTTTTGGTAAAAATGCGCCATTCGCATCAACCCTTAATTCAATATCTTTTTTGCTGAAGTTTTTACGTATAGATTGAAGTAAATTTAATTCTGTATGAAAATCTATAGCTCCAATTTTCATTTTTATGCACTTAAAACCTGCTTCAATTTTATCCTGAACTTGTTGCTTCATGAAGGCTTCGGTTCCCATCCATATTAAACCATTTATAGGAATATGAGCCTCTCCACGAGAAAATTTGGATGGAAAAATTTCAAATGGATTTTTGCTATGTAAAGATTTAAAAGCAGTTTCCAATCCTATTTGTATACTTGGAAATTCTTCGTTTTCATTATATAATACCTCAAAACCTTTATTAATGGCTTCGCAAGTTTGTTTTAACTGATGTTCAAAATCTGGTCTATCATCTACACTTAAGCCTCTTAAAATTCCACATTCTCCAATACCTTTTTGTCCAGATTCATCTTCTAAAATGATAAACCAGGTTTCTTTTGTTTTTAGAACCCCGCGAGAAGTCCCGCTTGGTTGTTTAAATTCTAGAATATGTTTTTTATAGCTGGCTTTAATCATTTTTACAATATATATCCTACTCCAATTAATAGTGCTAATAACACCGTAGATAAGGCCAGTTTTTTTAATTCTGGATCAAAATGTTCAGGCTGTAGTATTGTTTTAACGGTTTTAAGATGAAGTACTAAAGGTATGAAAGCTACCAAGCCTAATAGACTATACCACGAGTTAAAACTAATTACCATAAATAATAGAGCCGTTTTAAGTGCTATACTTATTAACGCATAGTGATAACGTTTTGACTTTTTAGCTCCCAACTTAAGCGCTAAAGTATTTTTATGGGTTGCAGCATCGGTCCTTATATCTCTCATGTTATTTAAGTTTAAAACCGCTGTACTTAATAAGCCAATAGAAATTGCGGGTAATAATATTAACCAGTTTAAAGATTTTGTATATAGAAAATACGTGCCGCAAACACTTACAAGTCCAAAAAAAATAAACACAAATACATCTCCAAAACCAGAATAACCATAGGCATTGCGACCTACTGTGTATTTAATAGCGGCTAATACCGCTAAAATTCCTAAACTGAAAAAGAAAAACGAGTATATAAAATTACTTGCGCCAAAAGCGACATAAATTAATATGCTAGCTAATACTAAACTAATAATACTAGTTATAATTACGGCTAATTTCATGTTCTTGTACGAAATTAAACCAGAACTAACCATACGCTGCTCTCCTATCCTGTTGGCATCGGTACCCTTAATACCATCTCCATAATCGTTTGCAAAATTTGATAAAATTTGGAAGGCAACCGTAGTTAAAAATGCCAAAATAAAAATAAGATAGTTTTTTTCTCCATCGACCATAAAGTGCGCTAGAAAACTTCCTAAAATAATCCCGGATACCGACAATGGTAAGGTTCGCGGTCTTGCGGCTTTAATATAAGTTTGGGTTCTGGTCATTTGTTTTAATGCTTTTGGCTTTTGGCTTTTGGCTTTTGGCTTTTGGCTCTTGGTTCTGGGTTCTGGGTTCTGGGTTCTGGGTTCTGGGTTCTGGGTTCTGGGTTCTGGGTTCTTTAAAATAAATAATTAGTTTTTGAAAAGGCTTGAACTGAGAAAAACCCCCATAAGTTAAAGCCTAAACACTAAAAACTAACCACTAATTAGGAATCCATTTTTTTTCGAAATTAGGAGCTCTTTTTTCTAAAAAGGCATTTCGTCCTTCTTTAGCTTCATCGGTCATGTAAGCTAAGCGTGTGGCTTCACCAGCAAAAACCTGTTGTCCTACCATACCATCATCTGTTAAGTTCATGGCATATTTTAACATTTTTATACTTGTTGGCGATTTGGCTAAAATTTCCTGAGCCCACTCATAAGCCGTTTGTTCTAACTCTTCATGAGGTATAACCGCATTAACCATACCCATATCAAAAGCTTCTTGTGCCGAATAGTTTCTTCCTAAGAAAAAGATTTCTCGTGCCTTCTTTTGCCCAACCATTTTTGCTAAATAAGCCGAGCCATAACCACCGTCAAAACTGGTAACATCAGCATCCGTTTGCTTAAAAATAGCGTGTTCTTTACTCGCCAAGGTTAAATCGCAAACCACATGCAAGCTATGTCCGCCTCCAACTGCCCAACCTGGAACTACTGCAATAACAGCTTTTGGCATAAAACGAATTAATCGTTGAGCCTCTAAAATATTTAATCTATGGTAACCATCATTTCCTACATAACCTTTCTCTCCACGAGCATTCTGGTCGCCACCAGAACAGAAACTGTACACACCATCTTTTGGGCTTGGTCCTTCTGCAGAAATTAATACCACTCCAATACTAACATCTACAGTAGCATCTTGTAATGCGTCAATAATTTCTGAAGTGGTTTGAGGTCTAAAAGCATTTCTAACTTCTGGTCTATTAAATGCAATTCTAGCCACTCCATTAGATTTTTTATAGGTAATATCTTTGTATTCTTTTGCTGTTTTCCAGTCTGGTTGTTCCATTTTTAGTATTTTTATCAAAAATAAATCATTTTAAATAAATAGCTCTTTCAATATGAAAAAATATAGCTTAATTGTTGCCTTTAGTCTTGTTACAGTGTTTGCATTCTCACAGACAAGAACTTTTACACCAATAGTAGATTTAGAAACTACAGACGTTATTAGTCAAGGTAATACTGGTACCTGCTGGAGTTTCTCTGCATCATCTTTTTTAGAAAGTGAAATTATGAGAATTAATAAAAAAAAGGTAGATTTATCTGAAATGTTTAATGTACGCCACACTTATGACGATAAAGCCTGGAATTATGTAATGAGACAAGGCAAGTTACAGTTTAGTCAAGGTGGATTAGGACATGATGTTATTAATAGTGTTGCCAAAAATGGTTTTGTTCCAAATACATTTTATACCGGACTAAAGGAAAATGAATTTAAGCATAATCATGCCGATTTAGTTGATTCTTTAAAACCTATATTAGACCAATATATTGCTAAAGACATTAAAGATTGGAAAACTCCTGTAACTAAAGTTTTAAATGATAAATTAGGAGAGCCTACAACCAGTTTCTTATATGAAGGCAAAACTTATACCCCGCAAAGTTTTATGGCTTCACTTAAAATACAGCCAGAACACTATGTAAGTTTAACCTCTTTTAATCATGCGCCCTACTACACTAGTTTTGTACTTAATATTCCTGATAATTTTTCTAATGGTAGTTTTTATAACGTCACTTTAGACGAGTTAGTTGAAACTACTCTTGAAGCCTTAAAAAATGGCTATACTATAGAATTGGATTGCGACGTAAGCGAAAAAACCTTCTCTTCTAAAGATGGTATTGCTATTTTACCAACAGAGCCAACAAAAGATCTAATGACATTAACAACCGAGATTAATGTTACACAAGATTTAAGACAGCAAGAGTTTGAAAATTACAATACAACAGACGACCATTTAATGCATATTACTGGGTTTTTAAAAGACCAGAACGGTCAACTGTTTTTTAAAGTAAAAAACTCTTGGGGAACAACCTATGCAGGAAACAATGGTTATATTTATATGAGTGAAGCTTATTTTAGAATGAAAACTATCTCTATTTTATTGCACAAAGATGGTATTCCTAAAACAGTTGCAAAAAAGCTTAATATGAAATAAATTAAGAAAAATTACAAGTAATCTTCAGTTTAGCCGAAGAAACCTACCTGTAATCGAAAAATTTTAAGATTTAACATTTTTACAAGAGTCTTAGAAAAGTCCTTACTTATGTTTGTAAGGACTTTTTTTATGAAACTACGAGAACTACATATATTAGACGATGTTTTGGAAGTATATCCTTCGCAAATAGGAAAGCTCTATCTCTATAATGATTTAGTGATTCTTGAAGTATTAGAAGGCGTGCATGTTACCTATAAAAAACTAAAGGTTATCATTAATAAAATTAATTCGTTCTATGGAGACCGAAAAATTGGGTTTATCTCTAATCGGATTAATACCTATTCTATAGAAGCGATAGATTATCCAAAATTTGCTCAAGCTTTACCAAATATTATGATATTTACGGTATGCTATTATAGTTTAAAAGCTGCTTATAATTTAGAATTAGAAAAACGATTTTTAAATAATCCTATACCTAGTTTTACAAGTTTAATTGACGCATATAATTATACCAAAAGTTATATTTTAAAGAAGGCGAATTAAACCGTTATTAGTTTAATTCCTTTCTCGTCAATCGAAATCTTTTTATCCTTATATAAAGCTCCAATTGCCTTTTTAAATGTTTTTTTACTCATTTCTAAAGCATCTTTTATAGCTTCAGGAGAAGATTTATCGTTTAAAGGAGAAAAACCAGAGTTATCATTTAAATAATCTAATACCTTTTGGGCATTAGGCTCAATTTTTCTATAACCTATTTGATCTAAAGAGATATCTATTTTATTTCCTGGTCTAATTTTCTTAACAATACCTTTTAATCGGTCTCCAACATGAACTTCTTTGAATAAATCGTCCTTAAAAATTAGTCCAGAATGTTTATCGTTTATAATAACATTCATTCCCAAATCACTTGGGTGAGATACTAAAATTTCGACTTCTTCAAATTCTTCAACCGTAAGCTCAACATTATTTAAAAATCTTTTGGTTTTACTAGAAGCTACTAAACGTTCACTTTGTTCATCTAAATAGCAATACACTAAATACCAGCCGCCTTTTTTCATAGGAAAAGCTTGTTCTTTAAAGGGGCAGAACAATTCCTTAACTAATCCCATATCTAAAAAAGCCCCATGTTTAGTTACTTCATTACAACGTAACATTTCAAACTCTCCCTTTATAATGTAAGGTTCATCGGTCGTTGCAACTAAACGTTCTTCATTATCTAAATAGATAAACACCTCTATAAGGTCACCAATATTAAAGGTTTCAGGCACATAGCGGTTAGGTAACAATACTTCATCGCCTTCTCCATTACCAAGGTATAAACCTGGCTCGGTATCTCTTAATATTTCTAACTTCTGGAATTCGCCTATTTTTATCATAATGCAAAAATACTACATTAAAATTTTTAAACTAAAAAAGCGCTACATAAATGTAACGCTTAAAAGTAAATATGTTTAAACAGTTTATTTTATTTGTAAACTGCTTCTTTTTTAAAGTGTTTTGCTAATAAATAATAAACTACAGCTCTGTATTTATTCTTATTAGAACGTCCATAAGTTTCCATTACAGAATCAATCGCCTTATCTAAGTCGGCACTATCTTTAAGTCCTAATTTCTTAATTAAAAAATTATTCTTTACAGTAGCCAATTCTTTTTCATCAGACCCAGAAACTGTTGAAGAATCTTTATTGTAAATAGATGGCCCACATCCTACTGTCACTTTAGTTAAAAAGTCCATGTCTGGATTTACGCCACATTTTTCTTTTAAATCTGCAGCGTATTTAGTGATTAATTCGTCGCGTTTACTCATAATAGTTGTTTTTTATTTTAATTATTGAAACTTAAAGATACAAATTTATTTAGTTGAAGGCTTTAAGATTTGTGTAAAAAATTTTATTTGATAGCTTTAAAATAATTTAATAATACATCATCATTTAAATGGCTTGGTGTAAATATTTCTAATAGTTGAGGCTCATTATTAGTCTTAAAAAAAACAGTCAATTTTTGTTCTAACTCGTTTTCATTACTTACTTTATTATAATTAAAATGAAACATTTTAGCCAGATGTTGTGCATCTAATTGATGTTTGGTTTCAAAATATGTATCGAAATTTTCGGTGTTTTTATGACCTGGTAAAATTCTGAAAATTCCGCCACCACCATTATTTATTATAATAATTTTAAAATTTTTAGGGATGTAATTATTCCATAAAGCATTGCTGTCGTATAAAAAACTTAAATCTCCTGTTATACAAAGCGTAGGCGTTTTTGTGGTTATTGCCGCACCAATAGCGGTACTGGTACTTCCATCTATACCACTTGTACCACGATTACAATAAATATGTTGTGTTTTTTTAAAGTCGAAAAGTTGTAAATATCTAATAATACTACTGTTAGCAGATTGGATTTGAATATTTTTTGGCAGAGCTTTTAAAATGCTATTAAAAACTTTAAAATCTGTAAATGGAATTTTAGCCATGTAAGCTGCATGGTGTTTGCGTCTAGAAGCCATTTGTTCAAGCCAAAAGGATTGGTAATTGCTTTCTAAAGGTTTATAATCAGGTTTCCATGTTGAAAAAAACGTCGAAAGCGGCATTTTAAACCAGTGGTTTAAAATATAAAACGTGTTATTAGCCTGATGTAAACCTAAATGGTAATGTTGCTTTGGTGGGAAGCTTCTTAAAAATTGTTTTATCTTTTTAGAAACCACTAATCCACCAAATGTAATTAGTAAATCGGGCTGTAAGATTTTAAATTCTGCCTCTGTTAAAGCACCAATTAATTTATCTATACTAGGAATGGTCTTTTCATGATAAATATTAGATGTACTTTCGGTTAAAATAAGAACACTTGGGTCGTTTGCCAAAACATTTAAATACTCTTCTTCTATGCTATTAGGTTCTAGTACACCTACCAGAACTATTTTTTTTGATGACAGCTGCCAATCCGTTTTAAATTGATCAAAATGGGAGAAGTCTGGATTTATAATTGGAGTTTGTAAAGTATTAACCTTTAAAGATAAGCTATGTACTCTTTCATATAAGGGTTCGTTAAAAGGACAATTAATATGAATGGGTAATTTTTCTATCAAAGCAGTATTTAATGCCTTGTTAATTTCCTGTTCATTATAATCTTGAACCGATTGCTGTAAGCCCAGGGCTTTTTCTAATTTATGCTCTAAGTTTTTATATAGTGGAAGCTCTTTTTCTGCTTCTATAAATGTTTTGTTAGTTGAGATGTCGTCTTTCAAATTCGCTGCATAAGCTACATGAGTGCCATAAACATCTTTCTGGTTAATGGTTTGACCATCACCAATACCTACTTTGTATTTTGGGCGATCTGCACTTAAAACTATTAAAGGGATGTTACTATAAAAAGCTTCTGCTACAGCTGGAAAATAATTTAAAAGAGCACTACCTGAAGTACAAACGACCGCTACAGGTGCTTGCAGTTGCTGGGCAATACCAAGTGCAAAAAAAGCAGCACAGCGCTCGTCTACAATACTATAACATTTAAAGTAAGGGTCATGTGTAAAACCAATAGTTAATGGTGCATTACGGCTACCTGGCGACAATACAATATGCTGTATCTGTTTGGCTTTACAAAGTTGCACCACTGTTTGTGCTAAAGGAATTTTAGAGTATATCATAGCTGTTGTAAAAATACAAAACCTTTACATTATTAATTAATTTTTAAAATAAGTTTAATGATTTTAATTTTTGTTTTTACAACTTATTATAAAATTAATTATGACTACAATTATTACTGAAATAAAAAATTATCTTTACGGGATAACAGTAAAAATAATATTACGATATCCTGATCTATTTACGGGATATCGTTAATAAAAGTTATGATGTAACGAGTTGTACCTAATTTAAGAAATGAACAAATTCCTAATCTTACTTTTGATTTCCACGATAGGATATTCACAACATCAAGAATCTGAACCAACATTCTATTCAGAAATAAACGAACGAGTTTTAAATAGAAATCTTTATGATGTAAAATTTGGAACTCCAACTGAAATAATTGTAAACGATACCATAACCTACGCAGATTCAGAAACATGGATTGAAAAAAGTATTTTCACATTTAAAGCTAATCATCAAATGCTTGTGAAAAAACACAGAAATAGTGAATTGATTGCTGACGAAATTATCGAATTAGATTCAATGAATAGAATTCTTAACTATGAAGGGAATTTAAAATATAATGGAGGAAAATGGTATGTAACAAAAGTAAAATATACATACGAAGACTTTAAAAAGATAAAGGAAAAAATAAATGGATCTGGAGAAACATATATGAGATACATTGTGAAATATGATAGTTTAAAAAATCCATTAGCAATTGAGCATACTATTGTCGGACCTGATTACACTAAACTTCAAACTGTGAACTATGATTATGCAAACAGTAAATTCATTTTAATGGACTTTAATTATCAAGGCAAACTTGAAGAAGAGGTCAATGGTAACTTTAATAGAGATTATATAATTGCAAAAAATAAAAATGGAGATATCGCAAAGATGTATTGGATTTTGACAGATAAAAAAGAACCTTTCATACATGAATTTGAATATACGTATGATGACAAAGGCAATTGGATAAAATTGATTGTTAATGTTAAAAGTCCTGATGGCACTTTAAAACCATTTCATAAAACCTATAGAACAATTAAATACCAAAACTAGGTATAACAACGTGTGTAATTAATTGCTAACCAATCACTTACTATGAAAATTAATGATTAACCCTTAGTTCGTTTTCTTTTACTAATTTAGTTCTATCCAACGCAACTAATCATACACGAACACGTTGTACGCAAGCTGAAAACCGAACTATAATTGATAAAAAGAGCAATAATAATAACCATAATTCTGAACTCAATAATTCTGATTAGTGTTCCTGCTGGTCACGGTTATGGAATAATGGTAATGTTTGAATTTATAAGTATTCCGACTCTGATTAAAAACGGATTTGATTTTCAGAAAGAATACCCTTTTGAAAGCAGTCTGATTTTAATTGCTTTGGTTACCTTAATTGGAAAACTGATTTTAATTTCACTATTGTTTTCAAAGAATATTTTGAACAAAAAGAACTGGATTTATATCGGACTGTCTTTAATGCTTATTTCATTCCTTTTTGTTTGTTATGGAGCTTGGGAATATGATAATTTCCTATTTGCAATTACACTGGGAAGCGGAATTCCATTTTTAATATATTTCGGCAGAATATTATATTTAATTAAAAAGGAAAATAACAAAACGAAATTAGTAGCGGAATGAAAAAAAGCCAGCGGACAACAATGTATAACCGCAATTACGGCGGATTCGACTACGTCCGAATCCACTCGTAATTGTAATAACGATAATTTTAGTCCTTACTAAAGTGAATGTAATTAAAAAAACGTGTGGTAACTTCGTGTATAATTAATGGCTCGTACAAGCTTGCTTACTAAAATCCTCGCGGATTTTCAATTTGGTTTGTATTAACTACATTTGACTCCATCTTAGATGATATAATAAACCTATAAAACAAATGAAGTTTAAACTATTTTTTGCTGCTATTTTACTATTTTTTAGTACACAAATTAGTAATGCTCAAAAATCTTTAGATCTTTCAGGTAGGTATGTTTTTGGAAATGATTTAGAAAATCATGATGTTGGAGAGCTTTTAATTATTCAAAAGTCAATAGATTCTTTACTTATTTATATTAGTGTTAGTAAAGCTGCTCCATCTTACAGTATTACAAGTTTGTTAACAGAACTTAAGCTTGCAGACCTCACTTCTAAATATCTTTCTGAAAAACTAAATGAATGTTCAATAGTATTTCAATTTCAAGACAATAAAGTCACAACTTTTGAAAATACACCTTGTGGAGCAGCGCATTTAAATCGTACTTTTACAAGAGTATCTCATACATCTCCAAAATTCTTTTACCTCGGAAATGGTGAAAAAGTACCATTAACCAAAAATGCTGCATATTTTTCAAAAAATTATTATCAACAAAATAAAGCCTTCTCATGGAATATCGGAACTTGTGATTTTACTGGCCTGTTTAAAAATTCAGAATTAAAAACAGATCAATTAGAAGAAGTTTTAGAACTTATTGACATTTATGAATCTGAAAGGCAAAAGGTATTTTCGTATCAAAATCATATTAACAAAAACAAAACAACTCAAGAGTTTATAGAGCAATTAGAATTCTATTACTTAAATTTAAAAAACAACTATCTAAAGTTGGAGTTAAGCAACAAAAGCGAAAACTGGAAGCGATTTATTAGAGATAACTTAACCTCTATAGATATGAAATTAAATGTCCAAAAGACGCTAATAAAATCCTATAACAACCCTAAATATTTATTAGATTCTGAATTATATAGATTTGTAAAAACAGCTGCCGAAGTATTAAATAGTAATGATATAAATATTAAAGCTTATTTTTTAAAGTCTTTTAAAAACAAAAATAAGTCAAACTCTATATCTTCAATGAAAAAAATAATATTTCAGGAACATATAGAGAAAACACTTTATAAAACCTTTACGTCCAGATACGAAATATTTACAGGTTTGTTTGATACCATCACTGAAAAATGTAATGATGGTCCTTACTAACTTTTCCATTTAAAATTATAGATTTATTGCTGTAAACTCAAAACTTAGTTATGGAAATAAGTAGTCTTTAAAAAATAACTTTTTTCATCGTCTCTGCTTTTGTAACTGTTTCCTGGAATTCATGTTCTGGATTAGAATCTTTAGTTATACCACCACCAACGTACAAATGAGCCTTAGTATCTGTTAATTGCATACATCTTAAATTTACATATAGACGAGTTATAGATTTTATAGTGTGGTACGCATTATTTTCAACATTCCTACGATTAGGATTCCGTTTTTTATCTTCTTTAATATTTAATTCACCCAAAAAACCTGTATAAAATTCCCGTTTATAATTTTCATGATTTAAAATAAACTGTTTGGTAATTTCCTTTGGCAAACCACAAACCGCTGGAGTTGGATGTAATGCTTTAACTATGGTTGAAAGTTTAGTTTTAAGTATTCCTGAAATTTTAGTTCTCAAGTGCAGCAAATGTCCTGCTCGCAACGTTTCAGTATTTCCTACAGATAATGATTCCACATGAGGTTGTAAACTATCTATAATAAAATCGGTAACTAACTGTTGTTCTTCAGTTTCTTTGCCTTTCCATACAGGTTGTTCTGTAAAAGATTGAGTACCGGCTAAAGACATGGTTGTAAATCTATTGCCAGTAACATTTAACAAGGTTTCTGGGGTTGCTCCTAACCATAAGCCTATTTTTGGGTGATACCAGCAATACACAAATGCAGATGAATAATTTGCTAATAAACGCTGAAATAATACGATAGGATTTGTTTCCGTTAGACTAACCGTTTCTTTCCTAGAAAGTACAACCTTTTTAAAAGTATCTTTTTTAATAGCCTCAAGTGCTTTTGACACCAAATTAATATGTGCTGTTTTTGCTTCTGTTGTAAACGTATCTTTTTTATTATTAGGTGTCGTAACGCGTGAAACAATTTCCGGATTTTCAAGAGTAAGGATTTCTGAATGTTCTAAAGGCAATAAGACCGTATTGTTTTCAGAATTAAAAGGCGAAAAAACAAAGCCACTTTCCTCTAAATGTTGTGAATTGTAGACTAAATCATTTTCCTGAAAAATTCCTTTTATAGTATTAGTATAAGGTGTTCTATAGATTACAAATGGTAATGCAACCTTAAATTGATTCTCTGCAACTTTAAAAAAATCGTCTGTGCTCATTTAAGAACGCTTTGGTAAAGAAATGGTTGACAATTTACACACTGAAATTAATTCTTCCTTATCATTAGTTACACGAATATCTAACAGTTGGGTAGTTCTACCTTTATGAATAAAAGTTGCTTTAGCATAAATATATCCTTCACGAACACTTTTAAGATGGTTAGCTGTTATTTCCAAACCACGAATCATTAAATTTTCTGAGTCTAAAAAAATATGAGACGCAAAACTACCAACACTTTCCGCCAGAGCTGCAGTAGCACCTCCATGTAAAACTCCATCAGGTTGATGTACTCTTGGAGTTACAGGCATACGTGCTAATAAAAAATCTTCACCATAATCAATCATTTCTATCTGTAAAGTTTCCATTAAGGTATTTTTACTAGCTTTATTTGCTATAGCAAGGGTTTCTTCTTTGCTGTACTTCATTTATCTTTGACTTTTAAACAAAAATACGAAACACAAACCATAAATGAATTCTACTGAAAAAGAAATCTCCTATACTTCTACCAACTCGTATACGAATTTAAATAAATTAACAAAAGAGACTAAAAATGTATGGCTGGTTTGTCATGGTTTAGGCTATTTAAGTCAGTATTTTATAAATTATTTTAAAAACTTAAATACTACAGAAAATTACATCATTGCATTTCAAGCTCCAAACAAATATTATCAAGACAAAACGTTTAAACATGTTGGAGCTTGTTGGTTTACTAAAAACAACACACATACAGAAATTAATAATGTGTGTAGCTATATCGATGCGGTTTTAGCTGAAGAAAACATACCAAGAGATAAGAACTTAGTACTTTTCGGGTATTCACAAGGTGTTAGTGTGGCATTGCGTTATTTAGCATATGCGCAATTAAAATGTAAGAAAGTTATCATTCAATCTGGAGGCATACCCAAAGAATTAGTTCCAGATGATTTTAATTTTTTAGATGCGACAGTGCATCATTTGTATGGTAAACAAGACGAGTATTTAAATGATGAGCGTATTGCTTACGAAAAAGACAGAGCTGAAATGCTTTTTGGTAAACACTTAAAAATTACAGCTTTTGAAGGAAAGCATGTGGTAAACACTAGTTTTATTAGAGAAATAGCACTTAGCTTGTAGTAATTAATCTACCAAATGTTTTACAATCTCTTTTACAGGTAAAATGGCTTTGGTATGCTCAATACTTGGTCCTGCAACCCAAACTGTTTTATAAGTAGCTTTTTTTGCTGCGTTTTCTGTGGCTTTCATACCTATAGAAAAACGAATCATTTTAACCCATTTTTTTAAAGTTTTACTTTTATTTAAAAGGTTTTCTATCCAAGTCGCTTTAGTACCAATTTTTTGTACGTAAGGTGTATTAATAACTGTACAAGGTGTTCCAGAAATACGCTCTGTCATGATAATATCTTTTGCACCATAATCTACACAAGCTTGTTTATACTCATTGGTTACATTAGCTTCTACTGAAGCAATAAATGGACTTCCTACTGAGGCACCTTCTGCTCCATAACTTATCATTTTATCAATATCTGCTTTACAACCTACACCGCCTGCAGAAATTACAGGGATACTTAAGGCTTCGCTCAATTGATTGGTTAATTCTTGTGGAGATAAATTACCTCTATGCCCACCAGCTTCGTTATTTACAGCAATAGCAGCGTCCGCACCAAGTTGTTCTACCTTTTTAGCAAAACGTAAATCAGTAACATCACAAAAAACCTTTATTCCTGCTTTATGCGCCTGCTTAATAGTTTCTTCTGGACTACCTAATGAAGTAATAATAAAGTCACAACCTTCTTCACACAACACGCGAAGTTGTTCTTTATATTTTATGTTAGATTTATTTACAATAAGATTAAACCCAAAAGAACCACCTTTAACCTTAGCTGCCTTAAGATCTTTTATAGCAAGCTTTAATTCATCTATAGTTCTATAGTTTAAGGCAGGGATACAGCCTGCAATACCTGCTTGCATAGCTTCTTTTACCATAGCGACATTAGACACCAAAAACATAGGAGCCATAATGACTGGATAAGTAATGTCTAATAGTTGGGTTAATCTGGTTTGCATACTACTCTTTATTTATTCAAATATAAAAAATATTATGCACGCATAACAATTATTCACCTAAATAAACAAAAGTATTTGCCGAGAAATAAGCATTTTCAGTATTAACATTAATAGCTTCATTTATACCGCCAGAATTTACAGTAACAGCGTGGTTATGCAAACCTGCATCTTCAGTAAACATAGTCTCACTAGGGTCATATCCAAAAAAACTAAAATTTGTAAAAGTTAATCCCAATCCACTTAAAAGTCCTGTAACAACATCTAAGGTTCTTATTTCCATATCTGCAATTTCGTGATTGTGAATACCATTATCTGTTGTGGCACCCGTAAAATTTACGTTTGGTAAATTAGCTTGAGAAATAGTAATTGCAGTAGTATTAGATCCTCCCGTAGAAGCTAAAGCTCCTTTCTGCTTTAAAAGTTTATCTGTTAAGTCTGGTAGATTTGTAGTAAAGCCTAAGGAATTTGCTGCTGTTATTTGTTGTGCAGATAATCCAGACAAACTTCTGCCATCTAGTTTTACCCAACCATTATGATCACTTACTACTAAACTATGTTTTAAATCGCCTATTTCATGAGCCGACATATTATTAAATCCTTCCCACAGTTGTGTGTCTCCATTAAAAATATACATGCAGTTTTTTAAAACGGTCATTTTACCTGTTCCGCTATTTTGCATATTATATACCATTAAACCGTTTGCCGGATTAGGTATTGTTGAAATATCATCTTTAGACGCTAATTCTACTTTGGGGAATAAGACACCAGAATTGTTAGAAACAATTTCTAATATTGCAGATTCGTGAATATCTACAGTTCCAATACCTACCTGCGCTTTTACATTATAAAGACCAAATATAAAAGCAATTAAAATAATTTTTTTCATAATTTATATGTTTTACAATGAATACATCTAAATGCACTCAATAAAACAATATTCATAATAAAAAAGCCGATAAATAACATATTTACTCGTTAAAACAATATAGCAAAATTAAATTCTCAATATTTTAACGTTTAATTTGCTAATATGATAAATAGGAAAATGATTGGTATTTTACTGTAAAAAGGAAAAAATTAATTCAGAAATCTGTAATAAGCACATTTAAGATAAGCTCCTTCTGGGAAACCTATAGGATGATCTAAATCATGTTGTGTTTTTAATTCTACTTTATAAGGTCTGTTTACTTTAGCTAAGGTTTGACTATTAATATCTAAAAATGCCTGACTTAATACTCGCGACGAACATGATGCTAAAACTAAAAGTCCATTTTTAGCGGTTAATTTTTCACCTAACTCAGCTAATTGAGCATATTTCTTTTTTGCTAAATCAATTTCACTAGCTTGCTTAGCAAAACTTGGCGGATCTATCACAACCACGTCAAAAGTCACCTTGTTTTTAATCAATTTTTTAAGTTCTTCAAACGCATCGCCTGCTATAGTTTTATGTATCCCTTTATAAGTATTTAACTTTCCGTTTTCAACCGCAATTTCTAAGGCTTGCTTGCTTATATCTAAGCTCGTCACTTCTTTAGCATCATTATACAAGGCGTGTACTGAAAATCCGCCAGCATATGAAAAGACATCTAAAACCGTCTTGCCTTTACTCCACTCGCCTACCTGCTTTCTATTAGCTCTATGGTCTAAAAAATAGCCTGTTTTATGACCTTTAATCACATTAGCAGAAAAGTTGACATCATGTTCCACAAAATTAACCACTTCATTCTCAAGTGTTCCAAAAACTACTTCACCATTTTTTAAGTCGTGAGCTTTCGATTGCTCTAAACTTCGGCTTAGTCTAATAACTACTGTTTTAACATTTGATGTCGTTTGTAAACTTGGCAGGATAGATTGCAAATAAGGCAGCCAGATTTCAGAATAAATTTTAACCACCAAAACCTCAGCATACACATCGGCGATTAAACCCGGAAAACCATCATTTTCTCCAAATAATAAGCGGTAACTATTGGTATTCGTTTTTAATAAATCTGCTCGCTTTTTAAAAGCAATCTCTATTTTTTGTTGAAAAAAATCTGCATTTATCTCTGCTTTTTCCGTGCTGCTATGAAGCATTTTTATACGGATAGGAGAATTTGCATCGTACAACCCTAAACCAATGACTCTGTTTTTATTCTTCCCGAAAATAATCGCTAAATCTCCCGACTGCGCATTGTCATTAATTTTTACAATATTGTCCGAAAATACCCAAGGATGTCCTTTTACTACAAATTGTTCGCCTTTTGCATTTAGTTTTACGGCTAAACGTTTGGGTTGGTAATTAGGTTTAATGGAAATGGAAAAAGGCATAAAAAGTTGTTAGTTGGCTAATATAATTTATTTTACATTTGACAAACTAATTACAAACCGAAAAATTAATTTAAACGCAAGAAAGTAATTTTGAAAACAACAACTTTTAAAATCATATTATTTGTGCTAATAGGAAATTCATTTGCAATTAGTTCAAATGCAAGTATATATACTATTCAAACCAAAGATATACTAATATATAACAATGTAGAATATCGAATAGAAACGAATCCTTTAGAAGATTTATTTTTAAGACAACCTGAATTACGTCCTAAATCGGAATTTACATCTACAGCGCTTTGGAGAGGTTATTTAGCAAAATTTGAAATTATAAATAGCAAAGTTTTTGTTATAGATATATTTATAGAATCATTTTTCGATTATAAAGATAATAGTAAAGCGCCTATAATTTATTTATCTGTTTTTAATGATGTATTTAATACTTGTGAGCCTCAATTTATTGAAAACTTAACAATAACACAACTTCTGCCTAAAGGAAAAAGACTAAATTATGATAGACAATTAGGAGATTATATCTATCCTTTTTATGCTGCTTTTGAGATTAAAGATGGTATTCTTTGTCGTTTTAAAATAATTAGCCGTAAAAAATATCTATCTGCAAAATCTAACTATTTTAAAAAATTTAAGACAACAGAAAGGTATGAGCATTTAAAAAAAGAAAATAAAAAATTACTTGAAGGAAATCTTTATTTCAAGCACAGTGATAGTCAATTTGATAGTTTGACAAAAACATTTATTTTTAATCATGTTCATTATCAATTTGACTAAAAAAAACGCCATCAAATTACTTGATGGCGTTTTTTAATTTATATTTAAATGATACTCACATGCGTGAGCATGAGAGATTCACACAAAACTTCTAAAGAAATTTTGGTTCTCTGCTTACTTCACTTCTTCGAAATCTACGTCTTCAACATCGCTATCGCTTGCTGCTTGACCTTTAGCTCCTGCACCAGCATCTGTTGGTCCAGCTTGTCCTGCTCCTTGAGCTTCTGCTTGCGCTTTGTACATTTCCTCGCTAGCTACTTTCCAAGCTTCATTAATTTTCTCTAAAGCTGGCTCTATAGTCGCTACATCTCTAGTTTCGTAAGCTGCTTTTAATTCTGCTAAAGCTTCTTCAATTGGCGCTTTCTTATCTTCAGATAATTTATCACCAAATTCTTTTAACTGATTTTCAGTTTGGAAAATCATAGAATCTGCTTCATTTAATTTCTTAGCGTTTTCTGCTGCTTTAGCATCTGCTTCAGCATTAGCTTCCGCATCAGCTTTCATCCTTTGGATTTCTTCTTCTGTTAATCCTGAAGATGCTTCAATACGAATATCTTGAGATTTTCCTGTTGCTTTATCTGTAGCCGATACTTTAATAATACCATTCGCATCAATATCGAAAGTAACTTCAATTTGAGGTACGCCTCTTTGTGCTGGTGGTAATCCATCTAAATGGAAACGACCAATGGTTTTATTATCTCCCGCCATAGCACGTTCACCTTGTAATACGTGAATCTCTACCGATGGTTGGTTGTCTGCTGCTGTAGAGAATACCTGAGATTTCTTAGTAGGAATCGTGGTATTTGCTTCAATTAGCTTCGTCATAACATTACCCATAGTTTCAATACCTAAAGATAATGGCGTTACGTCTAATAATAATACATCCTTAACATCTCCTGTTAATACACCACCTTGAATTCCTGCTCCTAAAGACACTACCTCGTCTGGGTTAACACCTTTACTTGGTGCTTTTCCAAAAAATGCCTCTACTGCTTTTTGTACCGCTGGGATACGTGTAGATCCACCTACTAAAATAACTTGGTCAATATCCGACTTTGTTAATCCTGCTGCTTTTAATGCCGATTGGCAAGGCTCGATAGTACGTTTTACTAAGTCGTCTATTAACTGCTCAAACTTAGAACGTGTTAAAGTTCTTACCAAGTGTTTTGGCCCACTTGCAGTAGCCGTAATATATGGTAAATTAATTTCTGTAGATTCAGATGATGATAATTCAATCTTCGCTTTCTCTGCAGCTTCCTTTAAACGTTGTAAAGACATTGGGTCCTGACGTAAATCCATAGACTCTTCAGCCTTAAACTCGTCTGCTAACCAGTTAATGATTTTATCATCTACATCATCACCTCCTAAGTGCGTGTCTCCATCTGTAGCTAATACTTCAAAAACACCATCTCCTAACTCTAAGATAGACACGTCATGTGTTCCACCTCCAAAGTCAAAAACAACAATTTTTTGGTCTGTTCCTTTTTTGTCCATACCATAAGCTAAAGCTGCTGCTGTTGGCTCATTAATAATACGACGTACTTTTAAACCTGCAATTTCTCCAGCTTCTTTAGTTGCTTGACGTTGTGCATCGTTAAAGTATGCTGGTACTGTAATTACAGCTTCAGATACATCTTGTCCTAAGTAATCCTCTGCTGTTTTCTTCATTTTTTGAAGAATCATAGCACTTAGCTCTTGTGGCGTATATAAACGACCATCAATATCTACACGAGGTGTATCATTATCTCCCTTAACTACTTTATAAGGTACGCGTTCTGCTTCATTTTTAGACTCAGAATATTTGTTACCCATAAAACGTTTAATAGAATAAACTGTTTTTGTAGGGTTAGTTACAGCCTGACGCTTTGCAGGATCTCCAACCTTAATTTCTCCGCCTTCTACAAAAGCGATTACTGAAGGTGTTGTACGTTTACCTTCTGCATTTGGGATTACAACTGGCTCGTTACCTTCCATTACAGAAACGCAAGAGTTTGTGGTCCCTAAATCGATTCCAATAATCTTACTCATAATTTTATTTGTTTTAAAAAATCTGCTTTCACAGATTATTGATGTTATTAATATTTTTACACTTATCTATTTGTCAATCATTATGCCACTCAAAAAAGTATGACACCTTGTCACTTTTAGTTTAACTTTAAAATCGGTTTAATGCAATCAAAAAAGTTATATTTGCCCTACTAAAACGTTTTCTTAAATTATGGAATGTATTTCTGTTTTTGATATGCTTAAAATTGGTGTTGGCCCATCGAGTTCTCACACTTTGGGACCTTGGCGTGCTGCCGAACGTTGGCTACACGAACTTAAATCCGAAAATATCTTTAAAAAAGTAGATCGGATTAAAGTAAATTTATACGGCTCGTTGTCGCTTACTGGTAAAGGTCATGCTACAGATATTGCCACTGTGCTTGGCTTATGTGGAGAAAACCCAGAGACTATCCCAACAGATATTATAGACATAACTATTAGTGCCATAAAAAACAATAATGAACTGGTTTTAAATAATGAAAAACGTATAAAATTCAGTTTTGATAATGACATTATATTTAATAAAACCTTTTTGGACTTTCACTCTAACGGAATTCAATTTACAGCCTATAAAGATGATTGTATAATTCATGACTCTACGTTCTATTCTATTGGTGGTGGTTTTGTGGTTAAAGAAGAACGTATTGTACACAAAGAAAATGTAGAGCTAAAAAAAGAATTCCCTTATCCTGTAAATAAAGCAACCGAACTTTTGGCCTTTTGTAATGCTGAAAACAAACTGATTTCGGAAATTGTCCTTGAAAATGAACGTTCTTTAAGAGATGATGACACCATAGATTTTGAACTTAACCGTATTTGGCAAACTATGCTGGAATGCATGTATTTAGGTTGTCATACTGAAGGTTTTTTACCAGGCGGACTCAATGTTCGTAGACGTGCATTTGATACACACGCTAAATTAATAGATCGTATTTCATATAATACACCAGAGGAATGGTTATTTGCCATTAGAAAAACAGAAGTCAAGTTTAGACAAATTTTAAAATGGGTTAGCTGCTATGCTCTAAGTGTTAATGAAGTTAATGCTTCATTAGGACGCGTGGTTACCGCTCCTACAAATGGTAGTGCTGGGGTTATTCCTGCAGTACTAATGTATTATTTAACCATTGAAAATCATCAAGCCGATTTTAAACATATCAAACAGTTTTTATTAGTAGCAAGTGAAATTGGCTCTATATTTAAAAAAGGAGCAACTATTAGTGCTGCTATGGGCGGTTGCCAAGCAGAAATTGGTGTGTCCTCTGCTATGGCAGCAGGAGCTTTATGTGAACTTTTAGGTGGAACACCGGAACAGGTTATGATTGCTGCAGAAATTGCTATGGAACACCATTTAGGAATGACCTGCGACCCTATTGGTGGTTTGGTACAAATACCTTGTATAGAACGTAACTCTATGGGAGCCATAAAAGCTATTAATGCTGCAGAGCTTGCTCTAGATACAGATCATAACAATGTAAAAGTGCCTTTAGACAAAGTCGTTTCCACTATGTGGGAGACCGCTAAAGACATGAGTAATAAATACAAAGAAACCAGTGAAGGTGGCTTGGCTATTGGCGTATTTATGTCGGATTGTTAAATCAATTTCCCTTTGAAATACTTATAAAATTTCTATTTTAATTAATTAAAAAAGTTATTTTTGAATATAAATTCCTTCATCTAAAAAATGAATATTAACCCACTAAAAATTAGTGTTTACTTTATCATTACGCTATTAATCCTTTTAGGATTATTATTCTTGAGTAATGCTAATGATTCTAAAAAAGAAGGTTTTCAAGTATTTAGCTATACTCTTAAATATCCTACAGCACAGTCCTTTTTTTCTGAAGAAAATAATTCTAAAGAAACTAAAAAATCTATAGATAGTATTGTAAATAATATAGAATCTATTGTAGTCGATGTTGGAGATGTTGTAGTAGACATAGATACCATTCCGAAGGATTCAAAAGAAAATTTCAAACCAATAATTCCCGACTTTTCCAAGATTGACACCTCTAAAGTGAGGCGTATAAGCTATCCATCCAATAAGCAGGAGTTTATTAGCAATTTAAAATCACAACTTACAAGCGAAAATTGCCGAATTATACATTATGGAGATTCGCAGTTGGAAGGCGACCGTATTTCTGGATATCTTAGAAACCGATTACAACAATTATATGGTGGGTCTGGCTTAGGATTTATTCCTGTAGTGCAAACCTATCAACAAATTAGTGTAGATATTACACCATCAGAAAATTGGGAGCGTTTTGCTAGTTTTGACCCTATAAAGAAAAAATTTGATCATAAAAAATATGGTGCATTTACATCTTTGGCTCGTTTTACACCAGATTATGCAACCGACAAAGAAAGCTTGGATAGTTTGAGTGTAAGTACGGCAACTATAAAGATTAAACCAAGTAGTAAATCTTATCGATTGCTAAAAGCATATTCCTACGTAACACTACATTATGGTAATTTATTGACTTCTGTTGGTGTAGATGTTTATAGTGATGGTGCTCTAATAAAAAAAGACTCTTTAATCAAAGACGGAAAATATCACCAATTAAAACTGAAATTTGGAACTACACCAAATGATTTAAACATTGTATTTAAAGGAAAAATTAGTCCTGACGTTTATGGGATTACTTTAGATGGAACAAGCGGTATACAGTTAGACAACGTAGCTATGAGAGGTTCTTCGGGAACTATATTTGCAAGTGCTAACAGTGAAAACTTTTCAGCAATGTATAAAACTTTGGATCCAAAAGTTTTAATTTTTCAATATGGCGGTAATACGGTTCCTTATTTAAAAGATTCATTGTCTGTTACCAATTATGCCCGTTATTTAAAAAATCATATCAATTGGGTAAAACGTAAAACCAATAATGCCTCTGTAATTTTTATTGGTCCGTCGGACATGACCACTATGGAAAATGGTGAGATGAAAACCTACGACCTCTTACCCTATCTTAACATTGTTTTAGAAAGCACCTGTCATGAAAATAATATAGCTTATTGGAGCATGTTTGATGCTATGGGTGGGGAAAATTCTATGCAACACTGGGTAGACCAAAAACTGGCAGGTAGCGATTATACCCATTTTACTCATTCTGGTACAAAAGTCATCTCAGAATTATTTTTTATGGCCTTGTATATGGATTTAAAATCTAATTAATGAAATTTAACCTACACTATATATTTTTATTTATCTCAAGTTTTGCCTTTAGCCAGACTTATCTTTTAGATAGCTTAACCTCTAAGCAAAAAAGTCTCATCAATTTTGAAGCCAATACGCTACAATACGCCGACAGCTCTAAAACCTTTCATAAATTTTTCGAAAAGTTAGATCGAGTATATAAAGGCGAAAAACAAAAATTACATATTTTCCATATTGGTGGTTCGCATATTCAGGCTGATATTTATTCTAATAAAATCCGAACCTATTTCCATAATATGAATGAAGTGTCTATGGGACAACGCGGATTTGTTTTTCCATATCATATCGCACATACGAATAACCCTAGTAATTATAGGATTGAGTCTCGAGATAAAGAAAAATGGCAAGGCTACCGCTGCGCCATAAAAAAAGATACCGTTACTTGGGGTTTATCTGGTATAAGTGCTGCTTTTAGAAGTTTTACAGATACGATTAGCGTAAAAGCTAACTATAGAAATTTAACTAAAAAACCATATACGTTTAATAAATTAAGAGTTTTTTACGACTGTAGTAAAGACGATTATAATCTTAAAGTTGTTGACTCCTCATCTTTATTATCTGAAGCTTATAACACGGTTGCGATGTATAAGGAATTCCGATTTAAAAAACCCTTAACAGAAACCGAATTAAAACTTCAAATTAAAGATACCAGCATTGTAAATCCTGAATTTTTACTGATGGGAATGGAGTTTTTAAATGATAATTCGGGAATAGAATACACCTCTATTGGTGTAAACGGTGCAAGCTTCAAATTGTACGACCGCGGAAATTATTTTGAACAACAATTAGAACTTTATTGTCCGGACTTATTTATTATTTCAGTTGGCACAAATGATGCCTATATGCCTAAAGACCAATTCGATTCAGAAGATTACCGCTATTATTTTGAATCTTTTATTAAAATGATACAACGCGTTAATCCGGATTGTGCCATTTTGTTAACGGTACCTAATGACGATTATTACAAACGTCGCTATAAAAATCCTAATACCGCATTACAGCAAGAAGTCATAAAAGACTTAGCAAAAAAGTATAATATGGCAGTTTGGGATTTGTATGATATTATGGGTGGCTACGGTTCTTCTTACAAATGGTACAGACAAAAATTAATGCAACGTGACAAAGTGCATTTTACTTATGAAGGTTATTATATTAAAGCCGATTTATTATTTTCGGCTATAGTGAATGCTTGGGCAAAATCGGTTAATAGAAATCCTGAAGATCTACTTCATCATTTTAAAACTTTAAATGAATAGAATTTACGACATATTTAGATTTGCTGAAGATTCGCCGTTAATTTTCACACAAGCCAATTTTTGGATTTTCTTTGTTTGTGTCTATCTCATCTTCGCATTTATTTATAAAAAAATAGCGCTAAGAAATGTCTATTTACTTTTAATATCTCTGTTATTCTATTATAAAACCAGTGGAGCATTTGTTGGCATTTTAATATTTAGTACCTGTGTAGATTATGCAATAGGTGGACTTATTTACAAACAAACTAAAAAGAACATCAGGCTGGCATTGGTAACTACCAGTGTCATTATTAATTTAAGTGTGTTATGTTACTTTAAATATGCTTACTTCTTTACAGATAGTTTTAATTACCTATTTCAAACCGATTATCAGGTTATTAACTGGTTGGCACAATGGTCTAACACCTATTCCCAGCAAAATTATTTTACCGTAGATAAAATTATATTACCGGTAGGAATATCATTTTATACCTTTCAAACTATAAGCTATAGTGTAGATATTTATAGAGGTAAACTAAAACCATTAAAGTCTATTTTAGACTTTGGTTTTTTTGTAAGTTTCTTCCCGCAATTAGTGGCTGGGCCTATTGTAAGAGCAGAACATTTTGTGCCACAAATTTCTAAAGTAAGAGCCGTAACTGCCACACATTTTAATATGGGCACCTTACTAATTTTAAAAGGTTTGGTCAAAAAAATGATTTTTGCCGATTATATTGCCCGACAATTTTTAGATCGTGTGTTTGATGCTCCCGAAATGCATTCGGGCTTTGAAAACGTTATGGCAATGATTGGTTATTCGCTTCAAATTTATGGTGATTTTTCAGGCTATACAGACATTGCTATTGGACTTGCTTTGTTAATGGGCTTTACCTTACCTAAAAACTTTAATTCACCTTATAAAGCTATAAACGCTGCCGATTTCTGGAAACGTTGGCACATTTCATTATCTACCTGGTTAAAAGACTACTTATATATTCCTTTAGGAGGAAATAAAAGAGGAAGCATGGCGTCTTACATCATTTTAAGCATCATATTAATAGGTGTTGTTATTGCATTTAAAAATTTTGTTGTACTTATTACTATAACTAGTATTGTACTTATAATTTTTATTTTAAGTCAGTACATTTCAACTTTTAAAAATTACATCAACACAAATATCAACTTACTTTTAACTATGCTAATTGGTGGTTTATGGCATGGTGCATCTTGGAAATTTGTAATCTGGGGTGGTTTAAACGGAATGGGAATTGTAGTTTATAAATTATGGCGAAAAATTAGCCCTTACGAACAGAAAAAAGCTTGGTATTTTGACTGGTGGAAAATTTTAGTCACCTTTATATTTATCACCTTTACACGCATCTATTTTAGAGGCGAAAGTATGAGCCATATTGAGCGTTGGTATAATCAAGTCGCCACAAATATGGATCTACAGAACGCTTGGGCTATACTAGTACATTATAAACTGGTTTTTATTGTAATGGGCTTAGGTTATTTGGCACATTGGCTACCAGAACAGACAAAAGAACGTATAGAGCAATTCTATTTTAAAAGTCCTGTATATTTAAAAATAGCGTATGCAGTTATAGTAAGTGTAGTGTGTTACCAGTCCTACTCTAGCGACTTTCAAGCATTTATTTATTTTCAGTTTTAAGATTTTTTACAATCGGCGCGTCTGGTGTCTACGATGTAAAATATTTTCCAAACCTTGTTTTCCTTTACAAGTTGAAATGAATTTACGCCACAATGAGAAAACTTATCATTTATATAGAACTCGTAATCTGTCCAAGCATTAGCCATTAATCCATCGGATTGAACGGCTACAGATAAAATGCGCTCATCAAATTTTACTTCTTTTGGTATTGCGACAATAGACTTTAAAAATGCCGAAAATTCGGTCGTTTTAATTTTTGCATCTCCTTGGGCATCACTAATTACACTTTGCAGCGTCATCTCTTTACTTACATACTTTTTTAAAGCGACAGAGTCCTGTTTATGAAAGGCTTCAAAAAAAGCAGTGATGGTTTGTTTAATTTCAGTTTCTTCAGTGTTTTGAGAAAACCCTGCTAAACTCAGCATTAAAAAAAAGACGGTAATAAGTGATTTCATCGGTATAGAATTTACTCAAAGTTAACAGAAATTTAAAATATGACGTGAAAAGCCTAAATATTTTTAAGTATTATTGAAGTTTTGTTACTTTTACATCAAATCATTAAACCTCCATACATGTCTGTAGCAAAAAAACAATATAAAAGAATCACTGTCAAATCTTTAGTCGATATGAAAGCAAACAACGAAAAAATTTCGATGTTAACCGCTTATGACTATACTATGGCAAAAATTGTAGATGGCGCAGGTACAGATGTCATTCTTGTGGGTGATTCTGCCAGTAATGTGATGGCGGGACATGAAACCACCTTACCTATAACGCTGGATCAAATGATTTACCATGCGGCTTCTGTAGTAAGAGCTGTAGAACGTGCGTTGGTTGTGGTAGATCTACCATTTGGTAGTTATCAAAGTGATCCTAAAGAAGCATTACGAAGTGCCATTCGTATAATGAAAGAATCTGGTGGCCACGCTGTAAAATTAGAAGGCGGAAAAGAAATTAAAGAAAGTATAAAACGTATTTTAAATGCTGGAATTCCTGTTATGGGACATTTAGGTTTAACGCCTCAATCCATCTATAAATTTGGAACTTATACCGTAAGAGCAAAAGAAGATGAAGAAGCCGAGAAATTAAAGGAAGATGCTTTAATGCTAGAACGTGCGGGTTGTTTTGCTATAGTTGTTGAAAAAATTCCTGCAAAGTTAGCTGAAGAAGTGGCGCAAAGTGTATCTATTCCTGTAATTGGTATTGGTGCAGGTGCAGGAGTTGATGGTCAGGTTTTAGTATTACATGATATGGTTGGTATGACACATGAATTTAATCCTCGTTTTTTAAGACGTTATATGAATTTATATGAAGATATGACCAATGCTATTTCAAATTACGTGAGCGACGTAAAAGCGGTTGATTTTCCAAATGATGAGGAACAGTATTAAAGCAGTAAGCAGTAAGCAGTAAGCAGTAAGCAGTAAGCAGTAAGCAAAAATAAAATACTAGTATCAAGACTTCAAAAACCTTATCAACTAAAGATAATCTTCAAGTTATATACGAAGACAATCACATTATTGCCGTTAACAAACGTGCAGGAGATATTGTTCAAGGTGATAAAACCGGTGATAAACCACTTAGTGATGTCGTAAAAGATTACATTAAAGATAAATACAACAAACCTGGTAATGTGTATTTGGGCACTGTACACCGCTTAGACAGACCAACTACTGGTTTAGTCATTTTTGCAAAGACCAGTAAAGTTTTACCTAGGCTAAATAAGTTATTTTTAACTAAAGACATTTCAAAAACCTATTGGGCACTAGTTAAAGAACAACCACCAAAAACAAAAGACACGCTTGTAAACTGGCTAAAAAAAAATCCGAAGAACAATAAATCTGCCGCTTACCCAAAAGAAGTTTCTCAAAGTAAAAAAGCTATTTTACATTACGAAATATTAAAAAAATTAGATAATTATTTTCTATTAGAAATTAATTTAGAAACTGGTCGTCACCACCAAATTCGCGTTCAATTATCTAACATTGGCTGTCCCATAAAAGGCGATTTAAAATATGGTTTTGACCGCAGTAATAAAGATGCCAGCATTAGTTTACATGCCAGATATATAGAGTTTATACATCCAGTTTCTAACGAAGCTATTAAAATAACTGCCGATTTACCCAATGACCCAACCTGGAATGCTTGTTTATAATTTTTATATGTAATAATACGTTAGTAAGTTATATTCATTTAACACCTAGTCATTTTGAAAAATTTTTTAGTCCTATTTTCTGCTTTATTCATTTTTAATTATTGTATTTCTCAAGAAGATTCAAGTAAATTAGATTTAGCAAATTGTGCTTTAGAATTAACCCATCAAAAAGTAGTTTACGACCCAAGTTATTTTTCTATTCCATATCCAAATGGCGATGTTCCAGAAAATAAAGGCGTTTGCACCGATGTGGTTATTAGAGCATATAGAAAAACTGGTATAGATTTGCAAAAAGAAGTTCATGAAGACATGAAAGCAAATTTTAAACTTTACCCAAAACTATGGGGCTTAAAAAGCACAGATAAAAATATAGACCATAGACGTGTTCCAAATTTAATGACCTTCTTTTCCAGAAAAGGAATTACTAAATCTATAACTAATAATGGAGCCGATTATCAACCAGGAGATGTCGTATCCTGGAATCTTGGAAATGGTTTAACCCACATTGGGATTGTAAGTCCTGTAAAATCTAAAGACAATAAACGCTATCTAATTGTGCATAATATTGGCGCGGGTCAGGTTTTAGAAGACTGTCTTTTCGACTTTCAAATAAGTGGGCATTACAGTTATTGATTTATAAAGCTAAACTTATATTAAATCTGTAAAGCTTTCATTTCAATTACATAACTTTATTAAAAAAAGTTATGTTTCAAGAATTACTACAAAATCAAAAGGAGTTTTTTAAATCGCATCAAACTAAACATATCGATTTTAGGCTGACTTCATTAAAAAAACTAAAAGAAGTCATTTTAAATAACGAAAATGAAATTACCACTGCTTTATTAGAAGATTTTAAAAAGCCTGTTTTTGAAACTTATATTACGGAAATTTCTGTAGTCCTATCGGAACTGGATTTGATGATTAAAAACATCGCATCATGGAGCAAACCCGAAAAAATACGTCCTGCACTTATGAATTTTCCATCTACGGAATATATTTATAACGAACCCTATGGGAATTGTCTAATTATAGCACCGTGGAATTATCCATTTCAATTGGCTATGGCTCCACTAATTGATGCTATTGCTACAGGAAATACCGTTATTTTAAAGCCAAGTGAATTAACCCCAAAAACAAGTGCTCTATTAAAACGAATTGTCTCTGAAGTATTTCAACCTGAACATGCCATAGTGGTTGAAGGTGACGCAGATGTAGCTTCAAAACTACTCGATTTGAAATGGGATTATATCTTTTTTACGGGTAGTGTAAAAGTGGGCAAAATTGTAGCAAAAGCAGCAGCACCACATTTAACACCAGTGACTTTAGAATTAGGTGGAAAAAACCCTTGTATTATTGACGAATCTGCAAAAATTCAACTTACTGCAAAACGCATTGTTTGGGGTAAATTTTTAAATGCAGGACAAACTTGTATTGCACCAGATTATATCTTAATTCATCACAGTAAAAAAGAGGCTTTTTATAAAGCCATAAAAACTGAAATTGAAGCTGCGTTTGGAATAACTCCTGAAACCTCACCAGATTATACACGAATTATTAATAAAGATCATTATGAAAGACTTACGGGTTTAATAAAAAATGAAACTATTATTACTGGTGGACAACAAAATATTAATGACAATTATTTGGCACCAACGGTTTTAGACGAATGCAGTTTAGAAAGTGATGTGATGCAAGATGAAATTTTTGGTCCTATTTTACCTGTTATTTCTTACACTTCTGAAAATGAGTTACAATCAATTATAAATTCCTATGCCAAACCTTTAGCTTTTTATGTGTTTTCAAGCAATATGGATAAAGCTAAAAAACTGATGGATGAATTTTCTTTTGGTGGTGGTGTAATTAACGATACCATTATTCAATTTACCAACCATAGATTACCTTTTGGTGGCGTTGGAGAAAGTGGGATTGGCGCATACCATGGGAAACATTCCTTTACCACGTTTTCGCATCAAAAAGCGGTAGTGAAAAAAGCAACCTGGCTAGATTTACCTTTTAGATACGCACCTTATGGTGATAAGTTAAAAACGTTGAAGAAAGTTTTGAAGTGGTTATAATGGATTATTAGATTCTTAAAAGGAGAATTATTTATTCCTATAATTGACTATTGTTAAGTGATAAATGAATTTACCCCAACCAACCTTCTCTATCTAAACTTCTATATTGAATAGCTTCACTAATGTGAGCTCCAGTTATAGATTCACTTTCATCTAAATCGGCAATAGTTCTAGAAACTTTTAAAATACGGTCGTAAGCTCTTGCGGAAAGATTTAAACGTTCCATTGCGGTTTTAAGTAAATTTAGAGACGTATCGTCTAACTTACAATATTCTCGTATTTGTTTTACACTCATTTGAGCATTATAATGCACATGTTCTGAAGTTTCAAAACGTTTTGTTTGAATCATTCTAGCTTTAGTAACCCGTTTTCTAATTTCTACAGAAGATTCTGCTTTTTGCTCACTTGATAATTTTTCAAAAGGTACAGGCGTTACTTCGATATGAATATCAATTCGATCTAATAAGGGACCAGAAACTTTACTTAAATAGCGCTGCATTTCAGCAGGACTTGAAGTTACGGGCGCATCTGGATCGTTAAAATAACCACTTGGACTAGGATTCATACTAGCTACCAGCATAAAACTACTTGGATAGGTTACAGTAAATTTTGCACGGGAAATTGTGACTTCTCTGTCTTCCAAAGGTTGACGCATAACTTCCAAAACTTCACGTTTAAACTCAGGCAATTCATCTAAAAACAAAACACCATTATGAGATAAGGAAATTTCACCGGGCTGCGGATAACTTCCGCCACCAACTAATGCGACGTTAGATATCGTATGATGTGGGCTCCTAAAAGGTCTTTGAGATAATAATCCAGAGTTTTTAACACGACCAACAACGGAATGTATTTTTGTAGTTTCTAAAGCTTCGTTTAAAGTCATAGGAGGCAAAATACTTGGTAAACGTTTTGCCAACATGGTTTTTCCTGCTCCTGGAGGACCAATTAAAATAATATTATGTCCGCCTGCTGCTGCAATTTCCATACAGCGTTTAATACTTTCCTGTCCTTTTACATCGCTAAAATCGAATTCAGGAAAATTCAGGTTTTTTTCAAATTCTTCTTTCGTATTAATAATAGTTTGTTCTAAAACATCACCAGTATTAAAAAAATCAATGACCTGTTTAATGTTATCAATCCCATAAACTTCCAAGCCATCCACTATTGCTGCTTCCTTAGCATTTTGACTTGGTAAAATAAAACCTTTAAATCCTTCTTCTTTTGCTTTAATTGCTATGGGTAATGCTCCTTTTATGGGCTGCAATGTACCATCTAAAGACAACTCGCCCATAATAATATACTTATCTAGCTCTTCAGATTTTATTTGGTCTGATGCTGCTAAAATTCCCAATGCCAGGGTTAGGTCGTATGCTGAGCCTTCTTTACGTAAATCGGCAGGAGACATATTAATGATTAGTTTTTTCCCTGGAATTTTATATCCATTATTTTGAAATGCTGCTGCTATTCTAAAATTACTTTCTTTTATGGCATTATCGGGTAAACCGACTAAATGATAGCCTATACCTTTGTCCACATTAACTTCGACCATTATGGTGGTAGCTTCTACTCCAAACACAGCACTTCCAAAAACTTTTTTAAGCATTAAATATGAATTAGTGTAGATTAAATGTAACTAAAAAATAGACACAAAAAAAAGCGAGAACAAAATTCTCGCTTTTTAAATTAACTAAGTAAGTAGGGGTTTTGGTTAATTTAAATTTTCCCAAGTAGCACCGGTCCAAACTCTAACTTTCTTTAAAGCGGAGTCATAATATACATCTCCTTCTTCTGGAGCTGCTGGCTCATTACTAGGTTTTAAATTCATTAATGTCTCAACTTTAACACTACCATTAACGGTAAGTGTATGAGTTAAATTAGTTAATGGAGAAATATCTACATTTATACCAACTCTTTTAGCCGTAAAATCTCCACCAATTAAAGGTGTTTCGGTATCTGGAGCAGTTTGTAAATTCGAATTATTTATAAATAATGCATTACTTAATCTTACATCATAACCAGCATTAGTTCCTAAGTAAATCGAGTTACTACTGTTATTTACACCTGTTGTTGAATTCCCTGCTTCAAATCCAATAGCGACATTATTACTTCCACCTGATAATTGAGCTAAAGCAGCTTGACCTAATCCAACATTTCCATTTCCACCATTTAAAATAGCCAAAGCATCTTGACCAACTGCAGTATTATCGTTACCAGTTGTATTTATATATAATGATCTTTGTCCTATCGCTGTGTTGTTAAATCCAGTTGTAATAGCTTGACCTGCAATTTGTCCTACTACAGTATTATAACTTCCTGTAGTTGTTCGCTGTAATGTTCTAGCTCCTAGTGCCGTATTAAAACCTCCATTTGTACTAGTACTCATAGCCTCACTACCTACAGCAGTATTAAAATTATTAAAGCTACCACCTGTATGGTTTTGTCCGGCATTATCTCCTATGAATACAGAAAATTGATTTGTAGCTATCGGAGTTAAATTACCAGCATTTTGACCTATAAAAGTGTTTTTACCTGTATTTAAAACTTCTATTTGACCTTTAGTTGTAATACGTGTTCTTTCAATATTATTTGTTCTTATGACTAATGGTTGATTATCGTTTGTTCCTAAAAAATTAGTAGCTGAATTTGTTCCTGTATTACCTGTTGTTTTCCAATCATCCGATAGGGTTACAGAATTACCATTTTCGATTGATAACGTATTTCCGGTTAAAGTTAAATTTTGATCATCTGTGCCTCCTCCTGAACCAGTTGGAGCTTCCCAAGTCGCATTTCCATTTGCATCTGAAGTCAATACGTAACCATCTTGCTGTTGTCCATCTTCTAATCTAAACACATAACTTCCTGCTGATGCAGTAACTGTTTCAGTAATTAAAAAATTATCAACACTTACTCCATAACTGTAATTAGCTCTATAACGTACTCTAATTTCGTAATTATCACCAGGAATAACCGTTTGTGTAGTTGAAGATGTTGCATTGAAAGTATCTGCACCAGGAGCTAAATTTAGCACTTGTACTGAATTTGCAGGGTTACTCGTATTATAAAGTGTCACATTAAAAATGTCACCAGCTCTAAATTGATCGTAACCATAATTAAATTGAACATCTACAGCCGTTTGTGTAGGTGAAAACACACCTACTACTAGTGTATTATCTTGCTGACATCCAGTTGTATTAGTAGTTGAAAAATCTATAATAGCTCTATTTCCTGAACACGTTGTACAAGAATTAGCCACAGCAGTACTTGCGTCTGTAGTACTAATTCTCCAACCATCTTCACTTAAACATCCAGAACTTGCATTATTTTCATAAGGGAAACTTCCAGAAGTGTCACTTACATCACCTACAGCTGAAGCTTCAAAATTTTGAGAGACTAATGTAAATACTCCACCTGTTACAGCTGGGACTGTTGTTCCCGTTACGTGTAAATTTGTTGTTGGAGTTACATTACCAATACCTACATTACCTTGGGTAAACATATTATCATTTATATCATCTGGAGCTGTGGTAGTACCTTCTTCATACCAGTCCGCATCTGCAGATGCTGCTCCTCCATTTTGCCATGTTACAGCGCCAGCACCATCTGTTGTAAGAACTTGTCCACTTGTTCCATCTGTTGTAGGGAATGCGTAAACTGAACCTGGTGTTGTATCATCACTTGAACCAATTTGTAATTGACCACCAATTCTTAAAATATCATTATCAAACTCTCCGTAAAGTAAAGGTGTTATACTCGATGAATTTTCAATTGCCAAAACATTATTACCTGGTTGGCTTTGCCAAACTTGATGCCCAATTAAAACTCTACCTGTTGGCTCAAAAGCTGTAAGGCTTTGTATACCAGCTTCTGCTCCAATAACTACGTTATTTCCTCCATCATTTTCTTCGTCTGCAGAATAACCAATAAAAACACTATTACTTCCTGAAGTCGTTCTTCCTGCATCCGCACCTATCGCTGTATTTCTATCACCTGTAGCTCTTAAGCTTAGTGTTCTATGTCCTACTCCTACATTATAAAAAGATTTAGACCTGTTATTTAAAGCACCACTACCAATAGCAATAGAAAAATCACTTTCATCAGAATTTTCAAGAGCATCTGTACCAATAGCGATAGAGTTATTTCCTAAAATATTTGTGGAGGCAGCACCATCTCCTATTGCAATATTGTCTCTATTAAATACGCTTGAAAGTCCTGCATTATTACCTAAATAAATATTTCTTCTCCCAATAGTTACATTTTCACCTGCTTGTTTTCCAATAAAAATATTAGAATTGGCGTCCGATAATTCAAACTGACCTTTAGTGGTTAACCTAGCAAACTCCGTATTATTTGTTTTAAAGACTAATTCTTCATTATCAATTGTCCCTAAAAAATTAACAGTGTCGTCTGTTCCAGCATTACCTAATAACTCCCATGCATCTTTAGAGCCTCCAAATGGTAACCAAGTTGTTGTTGCATTATTCCAGTAGTAAAATCCAGGTGTATTAGTACCATCCAAAGTTGTTAGGTAAACAATCATAGCATCTTGATCTACAATTGGATTGGTAGCAGGAAATGCATCGATTCGAGGAACAAGAATACCATCATCTGATGCTGGATTGGCTTGATCTGAAGCTACAATATCTAAGGTTGCTTTTGGATCTGTCGTACCTATACCTACTTGAGCATAAGAAGTAACAAATCCTAAAAAACAAAGGATGTAAGTAATTTTTTTCATCTTTCAATAATGTGTTTAAGTTAGGATGAACCAAAACTATCTTATTTGTTAAAAAAAATACAATTTACAAATCCTTTTTATATCCTATTTACAATAAAAAAACTCCTTTTTTATTCCTATTTTAGCATTTCATCGGTAAAATTAGTATTTAAATGAATTTAAGATTCTTGTTCTCAATATTGAGTGTTGTAACTTTAAATATTGTATTTGCTTTTTCAAAAAGTGAAGGTACAGTTGCAAATTACAGTTTAATATGCTCTATTGTGATAACCCCAAATACCTTATTGCAAAATGAAATTAATATTGAGTCCTATCAAAAACAAGTTTCTAACTATTTACAACTAAATAAAACTGATGCCGCAATTCAATATTCTATTAGGATTTTAAATACAACTAAAAATTCAAATCTAAAAACTGTTATAAACATACAACTTGCGGAATTGTATTTAAATAAAAACGATTTTAAAGAAACCTATAAATATTTAGAAAATATAGACTACAATGAGATTAGCATTAGCAATTACAATAAAATTGGAGAATTATATAGTGACATTAACGATTATGAAAATGCCTTAAAATATTATAATGCTGCTTTAGAAGGTGGTCTAAAGAAAAATGACAGCACTGCGCTTATTACAGTGTATCTTAATCTAGGTGATTTAAGTAACAAATTAAAAAACTATAACAAAGCTTTGGAGTATTACAATACTTCTCTTGACTATAGTAAAAAAACAAATAGCTATCGAGCTATAAGTGCGGCTTATAATAATATTACCACTATAGAAATACAAAACGAAGATTATGAAAGTGCTCTTGCCAAACTTTTAGAAAGTAAAGCGCTTATAACAAAAACTAATACCGATGAGCTTACCAGAAAATCTGTAGACTATAATATTGCCAGTGTGCACATAGCATTAAATAATTTGGATATTGCACAAACCATATTGGAGGAGATTATTATTTTTACTCAAGAAACAAATCAGCCACGCCTCTACCCTTATTGTTTAGTGGCCATAGCAGAAATTTATGATAAAAAAAACAACTATCCAGAAAGTGTTCAATTTTTAAAAAAAGCTTTAAGAGAAAGTATAGCTACTAAAAATGAAGATCTGTCTTCTGAAATCAATTTAAGGCTTTCTGAGGTTTACGAGAAGTTGAATAAGCATGACCTCGCCTTAACACATTATAAAGACTACAAACAATTAAGTGACTCTATTGGGAAACGTATAAAAAGTAACGATTTAATTGCATTACAAGCTAAGCTAGACATTTCTCAATATAAAAAAGATTTACAGTTACAAAATCAGAAAATTGATTTCCTAGAATTACAATCTGAGAAATCGACCTTTGTGTTTGTGCTATTAGGCATTTCTATTCTCTTGTTACTTCTCTTGGCTTTAAGACAATACAACACTTTAAAATTGAAGAAAAAAAACGAGTCATTTGAGCGGGAAATAAATGTTTTAAAGGAAGACCAGTTAAAAAAAGAAGTAGAGTTTAAAAGTCGTCAGGTTACTGATTTTGCTATTCAGATACAAGATCAAAATACTGTACTTATGAAACTAAAAAATAGTCTAAATTCTATACTTAACAGTAATAACAATGATATTTCAAAAGATATTAGCCAAGAAATTAAAGACTTGTCTTTTGATATCAACTCTAAAATTTCTCTTAACAATGAGAAAATTCAACTAAATACAGATGTTAACGAATCTTCTGAGCAGTTTTTACTTCATTTAAAACAGAATTATCCAAATTTAAGTGAGAAAGAAATTAAAGTTTGTACATTAATTCGTTTAAATTATAATACGAAACAAATAGCCAGTCAACTAGGGATAGCTGAACATTCTATCCATAATTACCGCTACAATATTAGAAAAAAATGTAGCTTAAATAAAAATACTCAGCTTGAAGAATTTTTAAATAGTATTTAAAAAAATGAAATTATTATGTTTCGCTTTTTTAAATTTTTAGTCTTTTTGAAACGCATTAATACCACTTTCCAGCCACTTTAGATATTGGTTGGCATCTGGTGTATAGCCTACTGGATCATTTAGGTCGTTTCCTTCCAAATCCTGAATAATATATAAAGGCTGAGCATTAGTATTATAGCGTTTCTGCTGATATTCTAACCATTTTTGACCGTAAGTTTTAATCGTATTACCTGTTAAATCAGATTCATATTGTTCCGATTGAGGTAACTTTGTTCTATCGTCCACATACAAGGAAATTAATACAATATCATTATTTAAAATATTAAAAATTTTATCGTCAACCCAAACTTGCTCTTCCATTTTACGACAATTTACACAGGTTAAACCTGTAAAATCTAACATGACTGGTTTACCAATTTCTTTAGCGTAAGCCATACCTTTATCATAATCATGAAAAGCTACAATATCGTTTGGACCATAATGAGCATGCTCTGGTAAAGTTTTAGAATTTGTATTAGTAGTCGTTAATGGTACACCTAATTGTTTTTTAGTAAAGCCTACTCCATAAGGCGATTCACTATGAGTGCTCATTGGTGGTGGAAATCCGCTGATTAATTTTAATGGTGCTCCCCAAAGACCAGGAATCATGTAAAACGTGAATGCTAAAACGATTATTGCTAAACTTAATCTTCCTACCGAAATATGGGCAAGAGGCGAATCGTGTGGTAATTTTATTTTACCTAATAAATACAAACCTAAAGTTCCAAAAATGGCAATCCATATGGCTATAAATACTTCTCTTTCTAAGAAGTGCCAGTCCAAAACCAAATCTATCATGGATAAAAATTTGAATGCAAAAGCTAATTCTAGAAAACCTAAAACCACTTTAACCGTATTTAACCAACCTCCAGATTTTGGCAATCCATTTAACCATCCTGGAAAAACAGCAAATAAAACAAATGGAATGGCTATAGCTGTAGAAAAACCTAACATACTAATTATTGGAGCAATACCACCAACCGTAACAGCTTCTAACAATGCTGTTCCTGCAATAGGAAATGTACAAGAAAAAGATACTACCGCTAAGGCTAATGCCATAAAAAAGATGCCTATAATACCACCACGATTAGATTGAGAATCTACTTTATTCATAAAACTATTAGGTAGCATAATTTCGAAAGCCCCCATAAAAGAGAACGCAAATAGCACCAAAACTATAAACATAATGGTATTAAATATAACGCCTGTACTAAATTCGTACATAGCATTACTACCAAACACAGTTGATACAATAGTTCCTAAAGCCGTGTATATAACAATAATGAAAAAACCATATAAAAATGCATTTTTAATACCTGTAGATCTGTCTTTACTTTGCTTGGTAAAAAAGCTAACCGTCATAGGAATCATAGGAAAAACACAAGGTGTTAATAAAACTCCAAACCCTAAAATAAAGGCTATAAAAAAGGTACTCCATAAACTTCTACCATCGGTAGTGGTTTGGTTTTCAAAACTTGTTTTGTCCTCTTTTACCTTTTCTTCTGAAACTTCTGCCTGAGAAGCATCTTCTTTAACCGCAGTCGCTTCTGAAAGAGTGAAGGTAAATTGCTTTGAAGGATAAATACAACTTACATCATCGCACGCTTGGTATAAAATTTCAGCTTCAATGGTTTTTAAATCTTGGTTTAAAACTTCAATTTTTTGTTTAAAAACCGCTTTATCTTCAAAGAAATTCAAGTCTAAAGCAAAAACTTTATCAAAACTGGTAATAGATTCACTTTCCGTTGCTTTGCCAATAAGTTTAAAATCTTTTATAGAGGCTAGAGAGTCGTAAACAAATTCTGTTGGTAAATTACCACCTTCAATTTCTTTTTGCGTGTATAAATGCCAATGTTCCTTTATATCGGCTTTAAATACTAAGTTATACTCGGTTTCTGAAATTTTTTCGACACTACTACTCCACTTTACAGGGTTTAAAACTTGGGCATTACTAAAAGTAAAAGCGAGTAATAATATAATTAAAGCTATAAATTGCTTCATGGTGTATAGGTTATTTTTAAAATGTGTTTTGTTTCTTTTGAAACCTTAAATCGGTCGTCTAATCTATGGCATACAACCCAGACTATTTTATCGTCACTGCACAATATTAAGGTTTTTTCTTTGTCTATCAAAGATAGTTTTTGGTCTTTAAAATATTTACTTACTTTTTTCTTACCCAACATTCCTGCAGGATAAAAGTAGTCGCCCTCTATTTTTTTCCTTACAGTTAATGTTGTCCCAATTTTGTCTTTGTCTACAAAGATTGAATGATTAGGAATTTCAGCTAAATTTTCAGGAATATTTTTTACCAACTCTAATTTAAATAGTCCTTGTTGAGTAGCGATTTTATCTGCATCTACTGAAGCTTCAACTGTTTCAAAATAGTGCTTTTCAATTTTACTTAGAATTAAGGTGTCTTTATGTTTTAAAAGTTGATGCGTCTTAGAGTAAACCACTTTACCAGAAATGGTGTCAAGTAAATTTAGAATGTCTGTAACTGTTGTAAATCCATACGCTTTAAAAATTTCATATAGATAAGCTTTTGGGTTCTCTAATTTTTTAAATTCTGAAATAGCGTAAACTGTTTCGTGGATTGTTTCAGAAATAATAGCACGTTTTAAAACCGCCTTTACACTTTCTTCTACAATGGATTTAGTTTCGTTTAAATGTGAAATGGTAGTGTTTAAGCTGTAAAGTATATCTGGATTAATTTCCTTTAGTAATGGTACAACATCGTGTCGAAATTTATTTCTTAAATATTTTTTAGATGCATTACTGCTATCTTCTCTCCAAGAAATGAAATGCTGTTCTGCATAATTTTTAATAAGATGTCTTGAAAATGGTAGTAATGGTCTTAATATTTGGTCATTAACTGGCGGAATACCTGTTAAACCTTCTATTCCAGTACCTCTGGATAAATTAATTAGCAGGGTTTCTAAATTATCGTCTGCATGATGAGCGGTTAACACATAATCATATTTTTTTTCAGCCAATAAGTCTTTAAACCAATCGTAACGCAAAGTTCTAGCTGCTAACTGAATAGAAGTTCTATGTTTTTTCGCATAGACATCGGTATGAAATGTTTTTGTAAATATCTCGACATTTAAATTGGCTGCTAATTGTTTGACAAATTCTTCGTCCATATCGCTTTCTTCACCACGTAATAAAAAATTACAATGCACCAAACTAAAATTTAAATCTGCTTGTTTGCAAAGTTTTGCCAGCACCACACTGTCCAAACCGCCAGAAATGGCAATTAAAAGCTGTTTTCCAAATACCATTGGAAAATTTTCAGACAGATGTGTTTTAAAATCTTGAAACATATATTAATTTTCTAAAGCTTGTCGCATCGCTTTTGCCTTTAGTAAACACTCCTCATATTCTTTAACAGGATTACTTTTTGCGGTTATGGCACTTCCTACAGAATAGGACACATACTGCTTTGAAGCCTTATAAAGTATTGAGCGAATTACGACATTAAAATCGAAGTTATTTTCTGGTGTAATATAACCTATTGCGCCACTATACAAACCACGTTTTGACACTTCTTGATCTTCTATAATTTGCATGGCAGATATTTTTGGTGCACCCGTCATACTTCCCATAGGAAAAGTCGTTTTTATAGCATCTATAGGGTGAATATCTGGTTTTAATTTTGACACCACGGTGGAAACCATTTGGTGGACTTGGTCAAACGTGTAAATTTTACATAACTCTTCCACCTGCACACTATTTTTTTGAGCGGTTAATGACAAGTCGTTACGAACCAAATCTACAATCATAATATTTTCACTTCGCTCTTTTACATCTTCCTCTAAATGTTGTTTTAATGCGTCGTCTTTAGTTTTGTCTTTAGATCGTTTTGCGGTTCCTTTTATGGGTTGAGATATTAACTTTTCGCCATCTTTTTTTAAGTACCGCTCTGGAGATGCACATAACGCATACTGATCCTGATGCTTAAAAAAAGCTGCAAATGGCGGATTTGAAATGGCATTTAACTTTTTATAAACTTCGTAAGGGTTAATTCGCACGTCTTCAGCAAAAAATTCCTGACAAAAGTTAGCTTCGTAAATATCTCCTCGATGAATATGATTTAATATTTGTTGTACCCGCTGTAAATAATCGTCTTTACTTAAAGTTAATTTAATTTTTACCGTATCGGTTTCAAAAGAAGATTTAATATCTGTGTTAAAATTTAAGATAGCCTCAAAATCGGAATCAATCTCATCATCAACCATTTTTAAATAATGTAATTCGACTAGGTCTTCTTTAATTAAAAAAAGTTTCTGGGGTTGAAAAAAATATAAATCAGCAAAATCTAAAACCGATGTATTTTTAGATTGTAATGATTCCACATCATTTTTTAAATCGTAACTTAAATATCCAAAAATCCAATCATTTGTAATGCTTTGATACTCTTTTAACTGCTCAAATGAATTAGTGTAATCGGTTTTTAAACTAGTAAACTCCTCTACCGCCAAAACAGCGTCAAAACTTGAATATTTTTGATGGTATTGATTAGAATCTAACCAAAGTGCAGTTTCAAATTGTTGAGCCCAAGCTAGTAAACTAGTTTTAAAGTTTTTTACACTATTTAATTGATATGTTTTTTGGGTTCTCAATAAACTGAAATAATTATTTCATCAAATTTATTAAGAATCTAACTATTTTAGCCAAATAATTCACTTTTATTCCATTTTAAATGTCATCTAATTCTTCTTCAAAATTTTTTATAAATACAAGCTTATTTATTTTATTTTTTGCTCAACTTATTTTTAGTCAAAACACTAACGATTATTCTTTACTTTGGAAAATAGAAGGAAATGGACTAACTGAGCCTTCCTATCTTTTTGGTACTATGCATGTGGAAGACAAACGCGCATTTAACTTTAGTGATCAAGTCCTTCCTGCAATAGAGCAAAGCGAGAAATTTGCATTAGAAATTCATCCAGACTCAATAATGAGTTTTGTGAAAACTATGACAAATGGAAAAACGCCTGGGTATTTAAAAATTAAATCGGTCTTAAAAGACAAAGAATATAAAAAAGTTGCAAAAAGATATTTTGAAGTTAATAATGACTCTATAGAAAACTCTAATATTACAGATGTTGAAACATTAATTAGTCAATTATTAAAAGAGAACAAAAAAAAAGATGATAATCAGGTTTTTGTAGATTTACATTTATTGTCTCAAGCAAGGACAATGTCAAAAACTATTGTAGGATTAGAGAATCAAAACAATTACTTGAGTTTTGACAGTTTATCTGCTAAAAAACAGCGAAAATATATTCTTAGCTACTTAAAATATGATACCAAATCTTATAACGAATATTTAGAAAAATTAAAAAAAATCTATATTTCTGGAGATCTAGAAGCTGTAAATAACTATTTAGAAAAAAATAAAGGCTATAATAAAGAGCTTACAAGACGTAATACTGAGATGGCTAATAATATAGCTTTAATAAGTAAAAACAGTACTTTATTTGCTGCTGTTGGTGTTGCGCATCTTCCTGGTAAAACAGGAATTATTAAATTATTAAGTGACATGGGCTATAAAGTCACTAAAGTCAATGCAGAATTCACAGGTGTAGCAAAAACTTATAAAGTAGATAAAAACTTAGCTAATTGGAATAGTTATAAAAACGACTCATTAGCTTTTAGCATTAAAGTACCTGGATACTTAGCGTCTACTTCCAAAGGTTTAGATTATAATTACGCTATTAATATTGCAAGTGGACATTCATATATGTTTTTTGCGGTAGATGACCGTGAAAATTATGACCCAGAAAATAAAGAAAAATTCTATACTAACTATTTAAAAAATTTTAAATCTAAACATAATGTTGTTCATGATACCATTATAGATTTTAAATACAAAGACCTTAAAGGTTATAAGCTACAATTAAAAACATTACCAGAACAAAATGAAACTCATGAATATTATATCTTAAGAATACTAACAAATAATGGTATTACTTATTTCTACGGGGCTTTTGGCAAAGAATCTATTCTAGAAGATGTTAATACAAAAAAGTTTTTCGACTCATTTAATATTTTAAAAACATATCCTTTAATAAAACGTGACAATTATAATAACTGGAAAAAATTTATTAGTAAAGAAGGTGCTTTTACAGTTAATGTTCCTGGTGATTATACCGATTTTTCTAGAAAATCTGAACTCAACCAAGATGGTGAAATTCTTGTGTATGATTTAAAATTATTTATGTCTACGGACAAAGAGAGTAACGATAATTTTTTATTTCGCTATAATGATTTGCCCCTAGGGTACCGATTAGAAAATTTAAATGTAGCCTATGACGAAATGGAAAATACTTTATTGCAAACTGCCTCGCATTTATCTGTGCCAAAAAATGTACTTATAAATGGTTTACCAGGAAAGGAATACGAATTATTAATTAAAGAAAAATATCATGCCATAGTTAAAGTAGTTTTTAGAGGAAACCGAATGTACTTGTTAATGCATCAAAAACTTGACTCCAATCAAAAAGCAGATGCTAACCATAAGTTTTTCAATAGTTTTAAATTTCTTCCTTTTGAAAATGCAGAATTAACAACTTTAAAAGAAGATTTTTTTGAATATAAGAATTACACTAAATTTAAAAAAGAGAGCTCTGAAACTGCTGTAGACTCGTATTTATCAAGTTCTAATGAAATCGCATCAATAGATACACTAACAGGAAATGCTTATTTCTTAAATTACTCAAAACTAAAACCTTATTTTAAAACAGATACTTTATCTGTATTTTATGAGAAAACAATAAAAGAATATGAGTCTACAGATGAAATAATAACTCATAAAAAACACACAAAATTTAAAGGTATTAATGCTATAGATTTTGAATTAACAACTGTTAAAGACAGTATAATGAGTAAACATCGCTTATGGTTGGACCAAGGTTACTACTTTTTAGCCTCCGTATACCCCAGTGAAGAAACCATTGAAAATAAAAACATCAATAATTTCTTAAGTGGTTACAAACCTTTAAAAAAATTAAAACACAACTCTATTTATGATCTAAAAGCTAAAAAGATATTTAAAAATTTAAAACATAAAGACTCTTTAAAAAGATATAGTGCTTTAAATGCTTTTGATTATTATTATTTCGATAAAAGTGAAATTCAAACACTTCATAAAATTTTAAAATATAACTACAAAGATTCCCTATTTCAAAATGAAGTAATAAGTAAAGTTAACAATGAGTTTAGTACAATTAATAATAAAGAAACTTTATTAAACCTAAATCAAACGTATTTACATAAAACTACATCTGCTATGAATAAGCAGGACATATTATATACTATACAATCCTATAAGCCAGATAAATATATAGAAACCTATAATAATTTATTATTTAATCATACTCCAATTTCTGAAGAGACCTATAGTTACGCTCTATTAACACCATACAGAGATTCTACAAAATTAATTTTTTTAAATTTTGATAAATTAGTGGAATTAGCAAACCACAAGCCTTATAGGTCAAGCGTCCTTGATTTATTTACCGAAGCATTAAATACCGATAGTTTAAAAAACAATGTGATATCCCAAAATCATAAAAATCCACTGAAATTCCTTGAAGAAGATGCTCAAAACTATTTTGAAGAACTTAATAAGAGTGATTATCCAGAAACAGAACTAACATCTACTTATTTAAATTATTTTTCCGCACTACCACCAACAAAAGTAAATCTCACTGAATTTGATTCTTTTTTTAATAAAATTTTGAATTCAAAATCGTATCCATGGATAAAATCAGCAGCGCTTAAGTTAAAAATTAATCATAATTTAGAAGTTTCGGATACAATTAAAAAAGCAGTATTAGATAGTGTTTCTAATCCATTAAGCATACTAAAACTGTACGAAAGCAGAAATGAAATTAACGAAATTCCGGAAGCTTATTTAACTACTGAGTTTACAAAACTATCAGTCAAACAATATTTATATGATAATGATGAGTTTACTGATGATTATATTTTTGAAACACCATTTCAATTTAAAAACCAAATGTACCAACCAGTTATCTTGACTTACCCTAATTATGATGAAAAATATATTTTAATAGTCCAACTAAAAGATTCTATATATAATAAAGAAGGAAAAATTGAAGCTTTTCCATGTGATACCATTTGGGATACATTTGATGAGACTTATAAAGAGAAAAGTTTAAATCTTGTAAAAAACAGTGAGAATTTTGAATAATCTAAAAAACAATCTTTTAAATATAACAGTTAATCCCATTGGTGCAGAATTATGTAGTATACGTTCTACACATAAAAACACCGAGTTTATGTGGGATGCCAACCCAAAGGTTTGGCCAAATTTTGCCCCTAACCTTTTCCCTATTGTTGGTGCCTTAAAAAATGACACCTATATTCTAGAAGGAAAAAAATATACACTTCCTAAACATGGATTTATCCGTCATAGTTCAGATATAAAACTGGCGCAACAAAGTGAACATGAATTGACTTATGAACTTGTGTCCAATCCAAAGACTTTAGAACACTTTCCTTTTCATTTTAAATACCGAGTTATTTATACACTAAATGAGAATCAACTTAAGGTAACTTATACGGTTGAAAATTCAGACTCAAAACAACTCTATTTTTCGCTTGGTGGACATCCAGCGTTTAAATGTCCCTTATACAAAAATGAAACTTACGAAGACTATTCTCTAGAATTTGAACAACCAGAAACCGAAGAAACTCATCTACTAGATTTAACTAACGGACTTGTAAGTACAAAAACTGAAGCTGTTTTAACAACACCACAAACTATACAGTTAAACAAAGCTCTATTTAATAAAGATGCCTTAATATTTAAAAACTTGAATTCAAAAAAAATAAGTTTAAAACACCATAAGAACGGAAACGTATTAAGTATGAGTTTTCCAGATTTTAATTATTTTGGTATTTGGGCAAAACCAGGAGCCAACTATGTATGTCTTGAACCTTGGTTAGGTATTGCAGATGGCGTAAATACTAATCAAGAGTTTAAAACTAAAGAAGGTATTTTAACTTTAGAATCAAATAAAAGTTTCTCAGCAAGTTACGTTATAGAAATAGACATGAACCATTTAGTCTAAACCAATTAATAATAGTAATTTTGTGGCTTAAACCGTTACAACGTGAATAGTTTTCTAGATTTAAATTTAAATACCCCATTATACAACGCTTTATCCGATTTAGGTTTCAATACACCAACACCTATACAATCAGAAGCCTTTAGTGTTATAGCTTCCGGTAAAGATATGGTTGGTATTGCACAAACTGGTACCGGTAAAACGTTTGCCTACATGTTACCTATTTTAAAAAACTTAAAGTTTTCTACTCAAGAAAACCCTCGAGTTTTAATTTTAGTACCAACTAGAGAATTAGTAGTTCAGGTTGTAAATGAAATTGAAAAATTGGCTGCGTACATAAATGTTCGTGTATTAGGAGTCTATGGAGGCACAAATATAAATACCCAAAAACAGGCAGTTGCACAAGGACAAGATATTATTGTGGCCACACCAGGACGATTGTACGATTTGGCTGTAAGCCGCGTACTTCAATTAAAATCTTTACAAAAATTAGTTATAGATGAAGTTGATGTTATGCTTGACCTTGGTTTTAGACATCAATTATTAAATATATTTGATATACTTCCAGAACGTCGACAAAACATTATGTTTTCGGCTACCATGACGGAAGATGTGGATGCACTAATTACTGATTTCTTTATTAACCCAGAAAAAATATCTATTGCTGTTTCTGGAACGCCTCTTGAAAATATTTCTCAAACGAAGTATAGTGTTCCTAATTATTACACCAAATTTAATCTATTAAAACATTTACTTAATGATACAGAAGTGTTTAATAAAGTACTGGTTTTTGTAGCTCATAAAAAAATGGCAGATCGCTTATTTGATCATTTAGCAGAAACTTTAAATGATGAAATTTGTGTAATCCATTCTAATAAAACTCAAAATTATAGATTAAGAAGTATAGAACAATTTAGAGAAGGTTTTAATCGTGTTTTAATAGCAACAGATGTAATGGCTCGTGGTTTAGATATTGATAATGTGAGCCATGTAATTAATTTTGACACACCAGATTATCCAGAAAATTATACGCACAGAATTGGTCGTACAGGTCGTGCAGAGCGTAAAGGAGAAGCCATTATTTTTTCTACTGAAAAAGAACAGGAACATTTAGAAAAAATTGAAACCCTTATGAATATGGTTATTCCCGAACTTCAAATACCTGAAGAAGTAACTATTTCTACAGAATTAATTGAGGAAGAACGACCACAAATAAAAGAACATAATAATCCAACCAAAAGAAAAAAAGATGAAGATGCTCCAGGTCCTGCTTTCCATGAGAAGAAAGCTAAAAACTCTAAAGAAAACTTAGGAGGTTCTTACAAATTTAAAATTGCCGCCAAGTATAAAAAACCAAAAACACGAGGCGATAAAAACTATAACAAAAAAAATAAAAATAAAAAGCGTTAATAGTTTAGCTTTAATTTTTTACTTAATCGTTCAATTATAAACATGATTGGACGATTTTTTTTTGTTTAAGATTACGTTTGATAGTTTCGATAAATAAACTTATTTTGGTTTAAATCTAAATTAACAATGAGTTTTAAAGAAACAAGTAAAATAATTATAGGCTGCATGTCTTGGGGAGATTGGGGTAAAAAATTCTCTTTAAAGGAACAAAGTAACCTCATACAGTTTTGTGTAGATAACGACCTAACTACCTTTGATCACGCCGATATATATGGAGATTACACCACAGAAGCAGGTTTTGGAAGCGCTCTAGCTGTTTCTGGTATCCCTCGTGAAAAACTTCACCTTATTTCAAAATGTGGGATTCAATATGTTGGTCAAACAAGAAATAATACAATAAAACATTACAACTATTCAAAAGATTATATCGTTTGGAGTGCAGAGCAAACTCTAAAAAATTTAAAAACAGATTACTTAGATACTTTTTTATTGCATAGACCTAGTCCTTTAATGCATCCCGATGAAATTGCCGAAGCAGTAACAGCTCTAAAAAATTCTGGTAAAATTAAGGCGTTTGGAGTTTCCAATTTTACTACATCTCAAATGGAATTATTATCTAATAGAATTACATTAGAATCTAACCAGATTGAATTCTCTCTAACGCAGCATACAGCCATGCATGATGGTACATTAGATTACATGTTACAAAAAAACATTAATGTAATGAGCTGGAGTCCGTTAGGATTTGTTTTTAAAGAAGATAATGAACAAACTCAGCGAATAAAGCTTGTTTTAAAACAATTAACTCATAAGTATAACAGCTCTGAAGATAGCATTCTTTTAAAATGGATTTTAAAGCACCCAGCAAATGTTTCTCCCGTTATTGGCACGACAAATAAACAGCGTATTTTAAATGCAAAGGACGCACTAAAAACACCATTAGAATTAGAAGATTGGTTTTCACTTTTAGTAGAATGTCAAGGTCATAAGGTGCCATAAATTAATTTAAATTATATATTGTTTCTGTTGTTCTTTAAAATCTATTTTAAATTTTTAATAAAAAATAATCATAACATTTTAAAATAAAAACCGTTACTAATAAAAACAGTTGTAAAAATTAATATGCAGTCATACATTTTCGACATTTTTCCAGATTTACAAGCGTTCGATTATCAATTGCATTATGATCAACTTTTTTTAAATCAGCAGTGGGTTTTAGTAAATGGTATTGCTAATAAAAAAGCCGTTTATGTTTTTAAAGATGAAAACACTTTAACTATTACAGAAAATGAAGCCGTCAGCAAAACTTCATGGCAAATAGATACCGAAAATACATTTTCCATAACTACTGAAGATGGCATAATTACTGTAAAAGCCTATTTTAAAGATGATGACATTTTAGTATTAAATCATCATAACACCAATAATTGCGCTTTTTTTATTAATGAAAATAGTTATTCTGATGAATTAAATAGTTTCGACGATGTACAAAAATTTCTTCATCAAAAATATGCTCAAAAAGCTACAGAACTAATTTATGAGCACGAATTTTACTACATAAAAAAAGCCAAAGAATACGGTCCATTTAAAGTTGAAATTTTAGCTGAGAAAGTAAAAAATAAAAGCATAAGCGAACATTGTTTTGTTAGAGATGTTAACGAATACGACTATTCTAAAAAACTTCGCATCCGCGATTTACTAAAGGCGTTTTGACATGCTAAACCTTTGTTAAGCTTATAAATTATACTTTTAATTTATATAGTTTTGTGCCTTTACTTTTATTATGAAAACCAAGCTTATAAAATTCTTAAAATACGCGTCAATTCTTTTATTATTGGTAGTAATTGGGATTACTGGTTTTTACTTTTCTGTAAAAAATAATGTGTTTGGCCCAGTATATACCACTCAGGATTTATTAAATTATAAAAATGAAACTGCTTCCATTATAAAGTCTGAGGACGATGTTATTATTGGTAAATTTTTTAATAAAAACCGAACTAACACAACTTACAAGGAGTTACCTAAACATTTAATTAATGCTTTAGTAGCTACCGAAGATGCCCGTTTTTTTGAACATTCTGGTGTAGATTCCAGAAGTATGTTTCGTGTTTTTATAAAATCTATTTTATTAGGTAACAAACGTTCTGGTGGCGGAAGTACTATTTCGCAACAGTTGGCTAAAAATATGACCGGCAGAAGTGAATATGGTTTTATGAGTATGCCAGTTAATAAAACGAAGGAAATTATTATCGCGCAACGTATTGAAAGCATTTATAGTAAAGAAGATATTTTAACCCTATATTTAAATACGGTTTCTTTTGGAGAAAATATTTATGGCATTGAAAGTGCTGCACTTCGTTATTTTAATAAAAAAACCAAAGATTTAACGGTAGAAGAATCGGCAACTTTAGTTGGTATTCTAAAAGCGAATACCTATTACAATCCGCATCTCAATCCAGATCATTCTTTAAGCAGACGTCGAGTTATTTTAAATCAAATGGCTAATTATGGTTACCTAACCCGTAAAGAATCGGATTCTCTTATAAAACTTCCATTAAAATTAAATTATAATAATTTAAAGAGCAACAATAAGTCCGGGCACTTTATAGCATTTGTAGAAAAAGAAAGTAAACAGATTTTAGATTCTTTAAACACTGCAAATAATACAGCATATGATGTGTTAAAAGATGGTCTTGTAATAACCACAACTTTAAACAGTAAGTTACAAGAGCACGCCAACACCTCATTTTATGAGCATTTAAGTATAATGCAGGAGCTGTTTGATAAGCAAATGGCTAACAGTAGAACTCTTCAAAACCAATCAAATAACATAGCAGAACAACATTTAAAGAAAATGAAGATTTCATTAGATTCTGCTCAGATAAAACACAAGCAAACCATATTTAAATGGAGTGGCCTAGAACAAGATTCTATTTCTGTTAAGGATAGCTTGTTGTTAGAAAACAAATTATTACATGCGGGACTTATTGCTTTATCTCCAAAAACAGGAGCTATAAAAACGTATTTGGGTGGCATAAATCACCAGCGCTACGCATACGACCAGATTTTTGCTCAGCGCCAACTCGCTTCAACTTTTAAACCTATTTTATATGCCACAGCTTTAGAATACGGAAAACAACCTTGCGATTATTTAGATAATGATAAAATAACCCTATCAGATTATAAAAATTGGAGCCCAACCAACGCCGATAATACTTTTGGAGGGAAATATTCTCTTCAAGGCGCTTTACTAAATTCTAAAAATGTACCAACCGTAAACTTATTTATGCAAACTAGTTTTGTACAGCTGGATACCATTTGGAACCGACTTCAATTTAATTCGAAATTAGAGAATAAGCCATCCTTAGCTTTAGGAACTGCCAATGCCAGTATTTACGAAGTGGCTCGTGCTTACAGTAGTTTTGCAAATTATGGTAAAAGTGTTACTCCTTACGCTATAACAAAAATTGAAACCGCTAAAGGTGAAATTATATACGAACATAAAGAAGTTGAACCAAAAACGGTTTTAAATGAAACCACCGCGAAACAGATAAACGAAATTTTACAAAATGCAATAAATCGTGGTACAGGTACTAGTTTAAGAACCAAATATCAAGTAACAATGCCTTTAGCCGGCAAAACAGGAACATCACAAGATTATACAGATGCGTGGTTTGTAGGCTACAATCCTAGTTTAGTGATGGTAAGTCGTGTAGGATGTGATTCTCCCAAACTTCATTTTACTTCGGGTTTAGGTGCTGGTAGCAGCTTAGCATTACCATTAATCGCGAGGACACTTCGTTTTTTAGAACAAGACCAAACTCTAAAAAAATTGTATTCTGAACAATTTTTAGAATTAACTGAAAACGAAGAGCTTTTATTAGCTTGTGAAGATTTTAAAGAAGATACCGGATTTGATAAAATTCTAGATTTTTTCAAAAAGAAAGAAACCTCTTTTGAAAAACAACAAGAGCGCATTCAAAGAAAAGCAGAACGCAAAGAACGGAGAAAAGCAAGAAGAGATAATGATTAAAAAAATGATAAAAATATACCACAATCCCCGATGCAGTAAGTCCCGTTTAGGCGTTGCTTATTTAGAAGATAAAAATGCAGAATTTGAAATTATAAAATACTTAGACAATCCATTTACAATTGATGAATTGACAAACGTATTATCAAAATTAAACATAGCACCTATTGAAGTCATTCGTAAAAATGAAGCCATTTGGAAAAGCGACTTTAAGAGTAAAACGTTATCTGATGCAGAACTTATCGAGGCTATGGTAAAAAATCCTAAGCTTATAGAGCGTCCTATTGTTGTTAATGGTAGTAAAGCTGTGGTTGCTAGACCTACTGAGCGAATTGATGAAATTCTTTAATAGTTAATTAACAAAGCTTTAACGACTTTCGCTTAAACCATAGGTTAGTTTTGCCGTCTTAAGGCAAAATAAAACTCATGATTAAAACATTTATTACTGTAGCAATACTCTTATTTACTGCTATTGTTAGCGCTCAAACCATCACCATTAAAGGTCAGATTCTAGAAAAGGATACTAAAACACCTCTTGAATATGCAACCATTGTATTTACAGATGCCTCAGATACCTCTAAAATAAATGGAGGTATAACCAATGAAAATGGTGAGTATTCTATAGATTTAAAAAGCGGAACTTATAACATTAGGTATGAATATATAGGTTTCAAAACCGTAACGCTTAATAATGTAGTTCTAAATGAGTCTAAGACACTTCCAAATCAAACACTGTCTGAAGATTTTGAAAGCTTAGAAGAAGTAAGCATTATTGCCGAAAAAACAACTGTTGAAATTAAATTAGACAAAAAAATCTATAATGTTGGTAAAGACTTAGCCGTAAAAGGCGGAACTGTTAGTGATGTTTTAGATAATGTCCCATCTGTTTCAGTAGATGTTGAAGGTAATGTGGCACTAAGAGGAAATGAGAACGTTACTATTTTAATAAACGGAAAACCTTCAGGCTTAGTTGGTTTAAACTCTACAGATGCTTTAAGACAATTACCTGCAGAATCTATAGAGCGTGTTGAAGTAATTACATCACCTTCTGCAAGATATAATTCTGAAGGCACTGGAGGCATTTTAAATATTATTTTACGTCGTAGCAAGCTACAAGGTTTAAATGGTGCTATAAATACAAATGTTGGATACAACCCAAGTGCAGGTATTTCAGGAAATTTAAATTACCGAACTGGTGATGTTAATATTTTCACTAATTCTGGATATAGTTACAGAGAAAGTCCTGGTAATACCAGTGCAGATACCCGATATTTTAATCAGGATTTTGATGATAATGGTGTTTTAATAGCCGATAATCCAGATACTTTTCTAAAAGAGCGTGAAACATTTGATCGCGTTAGAAAAGGCATTAATGCTAATTTTGGTGTGGAGTGGTATATTACAGATTCTGCCTCTTTAACAACATCAATTTTCTATAGAGACAATAACAGTAACGACAATAACACTAACGTATTAAATCTATTTGATAGCAATAACGTTCTTACAAACACAACAACACGTTTTGATCCAGAATTTGAGGATGATGAATTGATACAATACAGTGTAAATTTTACTAAAGATTTTAACACGTCTGGACATAAGTTAACATTCGATTTTCAATATGAAGACAATACAGAAGATGAAGATTCTCAAGTATTAGTCAACAACATTTTACAAGAAAAGGTTAATACGTTCGAAGACGCTACTGAAATATTGCTACAAAGTGATTATGTTTTACCTATTGGTGACAACCATCAGTTTGAAGCAGGATTTAGATTCGATTTTAATAACACCTTAACCGATTATCAAGTCCGTTTTTTAGATGAAGACACCAATAATTTCGAATTACAAACTAATCTTACTAATATTTTAGATTTTAGAGAGTATTTATATGCTGCATATACGCAATTTGGAAGTAAATTAGGTAAATTCTCTTACCTTTTAGGTTTAAGAGTAGAAAACACGCAGTTTACTATAGACCAAAAGACAAGTGGCGATTTTGCAAAAAAGAATTATACGGGATTATTCCCTACCGTAAATTTAAGTTATGAGTTTGATGACACAGCAAATCTAACCTTAGGTTATGCTAGACGTTTGAGACGTCCAAGATCCCGATTTATAAATCCATTTCCATCGCGTTCCAGTGTTACTAATGTATTTTTAGGTAATCCAGATTTAGATCCAAGTTATTCTGGTCAATTCGATTTAGGATTTTTAAAACGACTAGGTAAATTTACTTTAAATGGATCAACTTACTTCTCTCGCGCTACCGATGGATTTGAATTTGTGAGCTTTGACAGTGGCGAAGTTGTAAATGTTAATGGGCAAGATTTACCCGTTATACAAAGAACTCCAATAAACTTAGCTACAGAAGATCGTTTAGGATTTGAATTTACGTTAACGTATAGTCCATCTAAAAAATGGCGTATTAATGGAAACTATAATTATTTTCAATCTAAAACTGAAGGAATTACACCTAATGGACTAAACTTAGGAAACACAAATAACAGTTGGTTTGCACGTTTAAACAATAAATATACGTTACCATATGGTATAGATTGGCAAACGAATGTTTTTTATAGTGGACCACGAGAAGATGCTCAAACTAAAACGGAAGGTTTATTGAGTGCAACTTTAGCTTTTAGCAAGGATTTATTTAATGAGAAAGCATCATTAACATTTAATATAAATGATGTTTTTAATAGCCGAATTAGAAGACAATTTACAACGACACCCACTTTTGAAAGCGATAGTGAGTTCCAATGGAGAGAACGAAGTTTTAATTTAGCTTTTACCTACAGATTTAATCAGAAGAAAAAACAAACCAGAACTAATAATCGTGATGACGATGATGGTTTTGAAGGCTAAACAAGAAAAATCCGATTTTATTTAAATCGGATTTTTTTTGCTTATTGTTTCTTTTTAGGGACAATTACTTGTTTACTTTATGTTTCAATGAAGCAGGTATACCTATAAATACAAAAAAAATGCCAAAACTGTTGTTTTGGCATTTTAGTATAAATTTATTAAACCTTATTTTTTCTCTTCATTTTCAATAAATGACTCCATAATATAGTCACTTACGCCCATATTACTAAATCCGCCGTCATTATATAAGTTTTGTAAGGTCACACGCTTGGTTAAATCACTAAACATACTTACCGTATAATTAGCACAATCTAAAGCAGTTGCATTCCCTAATGGGCTCATTTTATCTGCATAAGCTATAAATCCGTCAAAACCCTTAACGCCTTGCCCTGCTGTAGTTGGTGTAGGAGATTGAGAAATAGTGTTTACTCTCACTTTTTTATCTCTACCCATAAAATATCCAAAACTACGAGCAATACTCTCCAAATACGCTTTATTATCGGCCATATCATTATAGTCTGGAAAAACACGTTGTGCAGCCATATAAGATAAAGCAACAATACTTCCCCATTCGTTCATAGCATCATGCTTATATAAGGTTTGCATTACTTTATGAAAAGACATGGCAGAAACATCGGTTCCTTTTTGTGTCCAGTCGTAATTTTGATCTGTATATGCTTTTCCTTTTCTTACGTTAACAGACATACCGATAGAATGAAGAACGAAATCTATTTTTCCGCCTAAGATTTCCATAGATTCTGTGACTAACTTTTCTAAATCTTCTAATGAAGTTGCATCCGCAGGTATAATTTGAGAACCAGTTTTCTTAGCCAATTCATCAATTTGTCCCATTCGCATTGCTATAGGTGCATTAGTTAATACAAATTCTCCACCTTCTTCATGCACACGTTCTGCAGTTTTCCAAGCTATAGAATTCGCATCTAAAGCGCCAAAAATGATTCCTTTTTTTCCTTTAAGTAAGTTATAAGACATATAGTATTTTTTAGTTTAATTGGATAATATCACAAATATAGTATTTAATAAAGAATTGTAAAGCAATTCTAATTTAATAACTGCTTAGCATGTGCAATTGCAGAAGCCTGTAAATCATTTCCGCCTAACATTAAAGCTATTTCATTTACACGCTGCTCTTGATTTAGAGCTACTAAATTCGTAATGGTTGTATCGCTAACAGTTTCTTTATACACTTTAAAATGCGCTTTTCCTTTGGAAGCTATTTGAGGTAAATGTGTAATACTAAATACCTGCATATTAATACTCATTTTAGTCATAATATCTCCCATTTTATGAGCTATTTCTCCGGAAACACCGGTATCAATCTCATCAAACATAATGGTAGGCAATTTTATATACTGAGACATTATAGCCTTTATTGCCAACATAATACGGCTTAATTCTCCACCTGATGCTGCTTTTTTAAGCTCATTATAATCCATCCCTTTATTGGCAGAAAATAAAAATTGTAACTCATCTGTCCCATTCGCGTAAAATTGCTCTGTAGCTGCAACTTTAATATTAAAAGAGGCATTTGGCATTCCTAAGTCTGCTAAAATTTTCACTAATTTTTCCTCTAATACAGGAATAGCTTTCTGTCTATTGTTATGAACTACTTTAGCACTACTTTTTAATTCAGCCTTATTAGTTTCTATAGCACTTTGAAGTTTATTGATTTCTTGCTCTAGTCCATCTGTTTCAACTACTTTATCATCTAAAGTATTTCTTATCTCTATAAGTTCCTGAATGGTATTTACTTGATGTTTTTTTAATAAATTATTAATTATAGTAAGTTGGTTATTAATAACATCTAAACGTTCTGGATCTACTTCCAGAGTTTCGTGCAGCTGGTCTAATTCTTTTACAATATCATCAAATTCTATAAAAACACTTTCCACTCGCTTAGATACAGTATTATAGTTTGTAGATAATTGTGCTATCTTATTAACCGCATTTTTTAATTGGGTTAAACTATTTTGAATGCCAATTTGATCTTCTGAAATTAAATCATTAACCTCTTTAGCTTTCTCTAATAAAACTTCTACGTTGTTCAACATTTCATACTCAGCTTCTAAATCTTCAAGATTGAGGTGTTCTAATTTAATTTCATTTAATTCATTGAATAAAAACAAATTATAATCGTAATCCTTAAGGGCTTGAGCTTTTTTATCTTCTAATGCTTTAAGACTATTGGTCTGAGATTTATAGCTTTTTAGAAGCGATTTATAATTTAATAATTCTGAAGCATTTTTAGCTAACGCATCAATAACACCAAATTGAAAAGACTCGTCAATAAGCTGACGTGTTTCATTTTGCGAATGTATATCTATTAAAAAATCTCCTAATTCTTGTAAAACTGAAAGATTAACGGGAGAATCGTTTACAAACGCACGACTTTTACCCGATGGTAAAATTTCTCGTCTAATAATGGTTTGGGATTCGTAGTCTAAATCTTCCTTTTTAAAAAATTGATTTAGATTGTAGTTTTCTATATTAAAAGTGGCCTCTATGACGCATTTCTTTTCTTTATCACGTAAACTGCTTAAATCTGCTCGTTTACCTAAAATTAAAGACAAACCTCCAAGTAAAATAGATTTACCTGCTCCTGTTTCTCCTGTTATTGTTGTGAAACCGCTATTAAAATTAACCTGTAAAGTTTCAATTAACGCGTAATTTTTAATACTTAGCGCTTGTAACATTAACGTTGTTTATTTTTGAAATTGAATGTTTCGCCATTTGTTAGCATACATTGGCGCAATGCGATTTAAAACCGTAGTTAACTCATCGATTTCTACAGTCGGACCTTCACTAAATACCTGCTGAATTTCTTCTGCTTTCGTATCGAAAAACACACGGGTTAAATATGAATTTGGTCTGTTTTTGGCTATAGAATTAAAACCTAAAAGAGCTTTAGCTATTTGTGCTTTACCTTCTTTTACGTTTTCATTCATTAAGTCCAAACCTAAGCGGTGATAGTTGTAATTAATTGTTCTAAAGTCTGAAAATGCAGGAGACAACAAATGGTCTATAAGAATAAAACGACTTTGTAATCCATCGGACAGCTTCCAACCTGCAAAATTTTCTTGTTGAGAATAGTTAACAATAGTTTGTGCCTGCTTAAAGTATGGCTCTCCTCCATTTGATGCAAAAGAATCGGCATCTAAACCTAATACCATATATATATGAAAAGCTAAAACAGAGACTAAATTAGACTGGTATTGGTTTGGTGTAAAAATAAGTTGTTGAAATTCGTTATAACTAAAAGCAAAATCTTTATCATTTACATTATATAATGACGTTGTATAAGTAGATCCAAAAACAGGTCGAGAGGATTGCACTTGTAAAGTTGCTGTATAAAAGTTATTACTGTATTCTGTAATATTAATTACAAAATTACAATTGACACGCTCATTAGGTTTAGTTTCTCTACTTGTCCAATTAGAATTATTTATAAATTCGGTAAGCTGCTTTTCTAATGTTTTAAAGACTTGAAAATTTTCATTTCCCGTAAGTTGTGCGTTTACAACCACGTTGGCATTTAAATCTTGTGCTTTAACAACAGTAAATGCTAAACAATACATTATAACAAGACATAAATTACGCATGAATAAAAGGAATTATTTCGTTTAAAATATCTATTGCGACTTCAGTTTTAGATTTTAGAGGAAAATTTTTAAGTCGTTCATTTTTAAATATGAGACTTATTTTATTAGTTTCCAATTTAAATCCTGCACCTTTATCGTTTAACGAATTTAATACAATTAAGTCTAAATTCTTTCGCTTTAATTTAGATTTTGCATTTTCAACTTCATTATTAGTTTCTAAAGCAAATCCTACTAAAAATTGTTGCTGTTTAATTTCTCCTAATGAAGCTAAAACATCTTTGGTTTTCTCCAGTTCTAAAGTTAACGTCGCATCGTTCTTTTTTATTTTATTTTCTGCAACATATTTTGGTTTATAGTCGGCTACTGCTGCAGCGCAAATAACAATGTGAGATGTTTTAAAATAACTATGAGCCGCTTCAAACATATCTTGGGCTGAAACGACAGGTACAACATTAATTAAACTGTGGTCTATAGTCAAATGGGTTGGTCCAGTAACCAGAGTAACGTTTGCTCCTAAATTTGCAGCAGCAATAGCCAACTCAAATCCCATTTTACCACTAGAATGGTTTCCTATAAATCGTACTGGATCTATAGCCTCGTAAGTTGGACCCGCTGTTATTAAAACTTCCTTTCCTTTTAATGGTAATTGGGCTAAAATATCTTGCTCTATAAACGCTACAATATCTTCGGGCTCTGCCATACGACCTTTACCTACTAAACCACTTGCCAACTCACCAGATGTTGAGTCAATTATGGTGTTACCAAAAGATTTTAAGGTATTAAATGTTTGTGTTGTACTTTGGTGTTTATACATATCCAAATCCATTGCTGGTGCAATATAAACTGGACATTTAGCAGAAAGGTAGGTGGCTAATAACAAATTGTCGCAAGTACCGTTTGCCATTTTAGACATGGTGTTTGCTGTAGCAGGAGCTATTACAAATAAATCTGCCCAAAGCCCAAGCTCGACATGATTATTCCAAAGTTCGTTGTCGTTTTCTTTTTCGTAGAAGTGAGATTCTACAGGATGTTTTGATAAGGTAGATAATGTTAGAGGTGTAACAAAATCTTTAGAAGCAGGCGTCATAACAACTTTTACGTTTGCGCCTGCTTTTATAAGTTCTCTAACTAAAAAAGCCGATTTATAAGCAGCTATACCAGCACTTACGCCAAGTAATATATTTTTGCCGCTTAAAATTGACATAGATTAGTCTTGGTTTTCTTCTGTGTTTCTGTAGTAAATTTTACCATCTAACCATTCTTGCACAGCTAATGCATGTGGTTTAGGTAATTTTTCATAAAATTTAGAAACTTCAATTTGTTCCTTATTTTCGAAAACTTCTTCTAAGCTATCGTTATAAGTTGCAAACTCTTCTAATTTTTCAATTAATTCCTTTTTTATTTCAGAATTAATTTGCTCAGAACGCTTTGCAATTATAGATATAGCTTCGTAAATATTATCTGTTTTAGCGTCTACTTTATTTCTATCGTAAGTAGTCGTAGATAATGGCGCGTCTATTTTCTTTAAATCCATAATTATTATTTTAGCTTATTGCTATTAATTTGTTGTAAATTCTCTTCTATTATAGTCAGTTTCATATCTGTTTCTTCTGAACTTTCAGATTTTGGATATGCACTTTTATATAAATTGTAATATTTCTGTGCGTCTATAAAACGTTCTTCCTGTTTCCAAACTACACTTTTTTCAGCAAGACTAAAAGCTGCTTCTGCTCTTATACGCATAGCATCATTTCTAAATGATGATCCTGGGAAATCCGTTAAAAAATTATTAAACGACTTTATAGAGGCTTTGTAGTCTGATATATGATTGTATTGCTTAGCAATCTCAAACGCCTTTTTTTCTAATTTAAAATCCAACTCTTTTACCAATTCATTTACTTTTGGTAAATATTGAGACTCTGGATATATATTTGCAAACAACTGTAGTTTTTCTAAAGCGTTATAAGTTTCTGTTTGATCCTTAGAAAATACTGGAGATAATTGATAATAGCTTTCTGCAGATTTATATGAAGCTTCTTCTGCCTTTTCACTGTTTGGATAAGCAGTTGCAAAAGTTTCAAATTGATAAGCCGCCAAATAGTGATCCTCTAATTCATAAAAAGCACTAGCATGTAAATACATTAACTTTTCTGCTTGAGGTTTCCCTCTATACTTAGGAATAATTTGTTCAAAAAGTCTATTGGCTTTTTTATATTTTCCTTCTTCATAAAGCTTAACTCCTAAATCGTATTTAACCGAAGCATCTTCAGACTTTAGAGCTTTTTGGTATTGGCTACAAGAACTTAAAACTAAAAATAGACAGGCTATGTAAAAAATGTTTTTCATAAAAAAAATACAAGGTGCAAAAATACACCTTTATTATGGATTTTAAAAATAAATATTTCGTGCTAATCTAATCGAAACGGTCTAACTTCATAAAGGATTAGATTTTATTTAACGTTTAAATTTTCTACTTCATCAAATAAGTTAAAATCTAAAACCATTTTTCCATCATCATCATAATAATAAGCTTGTGTAAATTTATGGTCTAATAAGAGCTCTTCCAACTGGTATGAATACATTTGATGAAGTTCCTGATTAAAAGATTCATCGTAATAAGTCATAAGAACCAATAACTCACCATCTTGATCTAACAGTTCTTTAGATGAGAATTTACTTAATGGACTTTCAGCGTTAATTTCATGTACAATAGTCCATGTTGTAGGTAAGTAACTAATTTCGTCTCGTTCTAAATTTAAAGCGAAAAATTCACGTTTAAAATGAGCATTATTATCTAAACGAGTTAAAGCCAATGTTACCGTAACTTTGGGCTTAATCATAACCGACGCTCGATTGTTAACGACTCTAAACATTATGGCTTTGGTGTGATTAAATTCTCTTAACACAATGTTTTTTGAAAATCTAATATTTGGTGTAGGCTTTGAAAACCGACCATATATTAATCCTGTTAAAAATGCAAACATGGCTAAACCAACAAAAGCTTCTAAAGAAGAAACAAAACCACTAGAAATAGTATTAGGAGCAAAAGCACCATAACCTAAAGAGGTAAAGGTTTGTACTGAAAAAAAGAAAGCATTTGCTAAGTTTCTGAAAAAACTACTTGGAGCTACACTTATACTTTCTACACCAATAAGTAGGTAGATAGCAGCAAAAACCAAATTTATTGCTATAAACATTGAAAATGCCAGAACAAAAAACCAGGTCCATTTAATTTGAATTAAATAATGATAGGTTTGTAAAATACTGGTTTTGGTTCCTACTCTTTTAATATTAAACGTTCCGTCATTATTAATCATCCGACCAGCAAAGCTGGTTGAATTGTTTCCAAAACCTGGATCTTTTACTACTTTGCCCAAAATTAGTAATTCTCTAAAAATTGATTTATTTGTGTTTTAAGACTTGAAGTTGCAGGAACTAATGGTAGTCTAACCTCATCACTACATAAATCCATTGCTTCTAATACTGCTTTAATACCAGACGGATTGTTCTCGGCAAAAATTAAACTTATAATTTCCATTAAATTATAATGTAACTGGTAGGCTTCTTTAGATTTTCCTTGTAAACCCAATTGTATCATATCACAAAAATCTTTAGTCATAGCCTGACCTATAACAGATATCACTCCTGCTCCACCAGCCAGAGTTACACCTAAAGCTAGATCGTCGTCCCCAGAAATTATAGCAAAATCTTCTGGTTTATCTCTTAACAACTCATAATATTGAGCCATATTATTTCCAGCTTCCTTAACTGCAACCACATTTTTAAAGTCTCTTGCCAATCGTAAAGTGGTTTGAGCGTCCATATTTTTAGCAGTTCTACCTGGAACATTATAAAGAATAATATCGACTGGAGATACATCTGAAATAGCCTTAAAATGCTGATAAAAACCTTCCTGAGTAGGCTTTGAGTAATATGGAGCTACAGATAAAATAGCGCTAATACCAGTAAAATCTGTCGATTTTATTTCTTCTATTACGTTTGTAGTGTTATTTCCGCCTATGCCCAAAACTAAAGGTACACGACCACTGGTAGCTTTTACTATGCAGGCTGTTATATCTTTTTTCTCGGCAGCTGTAATCGTGCCACTTTCTCCCGTAGTACCAGAAATAACTATATAATTTACACCATTCTTAATATTAAATTCAACCACACGTTCTAACGCCTTAAAATCGACCGATTTATCTTTGTTAAATGGCGTTACTATTGCAATTCCTGTTCCTAAAAATGGTGTTGTCATGATCTATATTTTATTTAAAATAGTTAAGTATTTATGTAATTCCGTTTTTAAAACGTTTAGATTTTGCGCAGTTGTTTGTATAGTTAAATCGGCAACTGCTTCTAGCTTATTTGTATTAGAAATTTTAAATTTTGCTTCAGTTAAAGCAAATAAAGCTTTAAAAAAAGGATCTACTGTTTCTGTTAAAGCAAGTAAAACATCGAAATTAGTAGTTGAAAATGATTTTAATTCTTTGGTTTTTAAAACTCCATTCCAACCAAAGTTTTTTGGAGATACTAAAGAATTTCTAGAGTTTTTCTCTACCTTTTTTGAATAGCTTACAAGGTTAAAATCTCGAACTTGTAAATAGGAAAATAAAGCTTTTACCTCAACTTCAGTAAGTTGAAATTCATTTTGTGAAATAATTACACCAACCGATTTAATAACACCAGAATCTGACTGAAATTGTCGATCTGAAATGCTTTTTTTAGTTGCTTTTTCTATAGATTTAGTTTTTAAACCTTTTAAAATCATTTACCTTTAGTGCTTAAACACAAATGTAATAAAACCATCATTAATTAAAGCCTAAATTATACTAATGAAACTTAACTATATTCTATTATTATGTGTATTATTTAACACTTCTTGCAAAAAAGAAGCTTTTGAGAAAACCGAAGCAACTTATGAAATCATTTCAATAAATGATTCTATAGTAAAAAACGATTCTATTGAAGCATTTATTTTACCTTATAGAACACATTTAAACACAACGCTGGATAGTACTTTAGCTTATGCTCCAGAAACCTATTCTAAAAAAGATGGTGAGCTGAATACCGCCATAGGTAACTTTATGGCAGACGTGGTCTTAAGTGAAGGTAACCCTATTTTTAAAGCAAGAACCGGAAAAAATATTGACGGCGTTTTACTAAACCATGGAGGTATTAGGTCTGTCATTTCCAAAGGAAACATATCGGCAAGAACTGCTTTTGAAGTGATGCCTTTTGAAAATAGTATTGTAGTTGCAGCTCTTAACAAAACACAAATGGATGCCTTAATAAATTATTTAAAAACAGAACAAACGCCGCATCCTGTATCAAACTTTGAAATTCAATTAGATCAATCAAATAAAATAAAAAGTCTTTTCATAAATAAAAAGCCTTTAGAAAACAGAGTGTATTACATAGCTACTAGCGATTATCTGGCTTCGGGCGGAGACCGAATGGATTTCTTTAAAAAAGCAGATACTATTTACAACACAGATTATAAAATACGAAATGCACTTATAGACTATTTTAATAAAGTCGATACCATTTCACCTAAAATTGATAACCGATTTATTAAAATAAATTAAGTATGAAACGCAGACAATTTATAAAACAATCCGCAGTCGCATCTTCCCTACTTACCTTTGGTAGTTTTGGATTACAATCTTGCGTTAATACAGTTTCAGAAAAAAAGATTACCATTTTACATACCAACGATACTCATAGTCATATCGATACGTTTCCTGCAGATGATGGAAAATATCCAAATCTTGGTGGTGTTGCCAGACGTGCAACTTTAATTGACGAAATTAGAAAAGAAAACCCGAATACTTTATTATTAGATGCTGGAGATATTTTTCAAGGTACCCCATATTTTAATTATTATGGTGGCGAATTGGAATTTAAATTAATGAGTAAACTTAAATATGATGCTGCAACTATAGGCAATCATGATTTTGATAATGGTATAGATGGCTTATTTGCTCAATTACCACATGCAAGTTTCGATTTTATTTCGGCCAACTACGATTTTAAAAATACCATTATGGATGGTAAAACACTTCCGCATAAAGTATTTATTAAAAATGATATTAAAATTGGTGTTTTTGGGCTTGGTGTTGAATTAGATGGTTTGGTTGATAAAACACTTTATAAAGAAACTGTGTATTTAGATCCTGTTGAAGTTGCTCAGGAACAAACCCGCATTTTAAAAGACGATTTAAAGTGTGATTTAATTATTTGTTTATCTCACTTAGGTTATAAATACTCTAAAAATCCCGAGAAAATTTGTGACATTACTCTAGCAGAAAAAACAAAAGATATCGATTTAATTATTGGAGGACATACCCACACGTTTTTAGATGAACCTACTAAAGTTTTAAATGCAGGCGGAACAGAAACTTTAGTGAACCAAGTTGGTTGTTATGGTGTTAATGTTGGTCGAGTTGATTTCGTATTTTCTAATAACAAGAAAGTAATTAAAGAACAAAAAACCATTAGGGTTACTTAATTTAATCTTGTTTTAAGCGAATAAACGAATTAGTTAAACCAAGCGATTTTAATTTAGAAATAGCTTCCTTGCTCCTAATACCAGATTTGCAGAATACAACAATAGTTTTATCCTTTGGTAAACCTTCAAAATGCTGTTCTAAATCTTGTAGAGGTATATTTATGGAAGAAATGGTTTCTAATTTGTGTTCTTCTTCGGTTTTTACATCTAAAAAAAATACCTCTTCAGGTAACTTTTGAATCTCTTCATAAGACAATGTCTTTACTTGAACCTCAGCGCTATCAGTTTCAATCCCACAAAAAGCATCATAATTATTTAATAAACTGTTGACTTGAGAAGCTTCCGTTTTAGTATAACCTAGAATTTGAGTTCCTAAATGTTCGGCATGAAATAACATTAATTTTCCTGATAAAATACCATCTAATCCTAATACTATTTTTAACACTTCATTTGCCATATAAGTGCCTATAATTCCAGGTAAAACACCTAAAACACCAATTTGAGAACAATTGGGTACAGCATCTGGTTTTGGTGGATTAGGATATAAACATCTATACGTAGGTCCATTGTTGTAGTTAAAGACAGTTACTTGTCCTTCAAATTTAAAAATTGAACCAAGCACTAAGGGTTTACGAGTTATTACTGAAGCATCATTTGCTAAATATCGCGTTTGGAAGTTATCGGTTCCATCGACAATAATATCGTAGTGCTGAAATAAGTCAATCGCATTTTTAGGAGCTAAAAACTGATGTTCAACATTTATTTTTATGTAAGGATTTAATTCCCGTAATCTTTTTGCTGAAGTTTCGGCTTTAGATTGGCCAACATCTTTTATGGTATATAAAATCTGACGATGTAAATTAGATACCGAAACTGTATCTCCATCTAATATACCAATTGTTCCTATGCCCGCAGCTGCTAAATACTGCAAGACAGGACAACCTAAACCACCAGCTCCAACTACTAATACTTTAGCTTGCTTTAACTGCTCCTGACCTTTTAAACCAATGTTATCTAAAATGATATGTCGGTTATAATATTCTTTTTCTAATTGAGATAATTGAGACATCAATAAATGGCTATATGGTTATGAAAAACTTTCCCAATCTTTCCACACAGGCTCTAGTCCGTTAGTTTTAAGCATATCGGTCACTTGTTCGGTCGAACGTTCATCAGAAGTTTCAAATTGTTCCAATGTTTGAGGATCTACAGTATAACCGCCAGGATTGGTCTTAGATTCCGAACTCATAGACGTTATGCCTAAGTGTACAATATTGTTTCTAAACACTTCGCTTTCTCTAGTAGATAAAGATAACTCGACATCTTCGTCTAATAAACGAAATGCACAAATGGTTTGCACCAAGTCTTTATCGGTCATTTCTACTTTAGGCTCTAAACCACCGCTAAATGGTCGTAAACGAGGAAATGAAATGGAATATTTAGTTTTCCAATACTTTTTTTCTAGATAACGTAAATGTAAAGCTGTAAAAAAAGCATCTGCTCTCCAGTCTTCTAGCCCGAATAAAGCACCAATACCAATTTTATGAATCCCTGCTTTCCCTAAGCGATCGGCAGTATCTAATCGGTAATTAAAATTCGATTTTTTTCCTTTGGGATGATGTTTTTTATACTCGTCTCTATGGTAGGTCTCCTGATATACCAATACCGCATACAAACCTTCTTCAATTAACAATTCGTATTCCTCTTGATCTAAAGGTTGCACCTCTATTGTAACATTAGAGAAATGTTGCTTAATAAGTTTGATAGCATTCTTTAAATAGGAAACACCAACAGTTCTATTAGCTTCACCTGTGACTAACAATATATGATCGAATCCTTTTGCTTTTAAAAAAGCAACTTCTTTTAATATTTCTTCATCATTAAGTGTTCGACGTGGAATTTTATTGGTCATACTAAATCCGCAATAGGTACAAATATTCTGACACTCATTAGACAAATACATTGGCGCATACATTTGTATGGTATTTCCAAAACGTTTTTTAGTCGCTGCCTGACTTAAACCTGCCATTTGCTCTAAATAAGGTTGAGCTGCTGGCGATAGTAATGCTTTAAAATCTTCTAAATCTCGTTTAGATTTACCTAAAGCATGCTCAACATCTTGTGCTGTTTTGTTTTGAATACTCGCTAAAGTTTCGTCCCAATTATAAGTATCGAATACATCTTGAAAAGTATGATTCATCATATGTCTTATTCCGTAATTACTATCATTTAAATTATTTTAATTTAAACGATTTCATTACTAATTAATTTTAAACCGTTGATTCTTTAATTTAAAAAAGAAGTTAACGGACTACTTGCTTCGGCATGTTTTTTAACCGAACCTAACTTGGCGTTAAAAGCCATTCTTCCTGCTTCTACAGCCATTTTAAAAGCTTGTGCCATTTGTACTGGATTTTGCGATACGGCTATTGCAGTATTTACTAAAACAGCATCGGCTCCTAGTTCCATTGCGTAAGCCGCATGCGATGGACTTCCAATACCAGCATCTACAATAACAGGCACGTTACTCTGCTCTATAATAATTTCTAAAAAGTCTGCTGTTTTTAAACCTTTATTTGTTCCTATTGGAGCTCCTAATGGCATAACACATTGCGTTCCTACATCTTCTAAACGTTTACATAAAACAGGATCTGCATGTATATATGGCATTACTACAAAACCTAATTTTACTAATTCTTCCGCTGCTTTTAAAGTTTCTATAGGATCTGGTAACAAATATTTAGGGTCTGGATGAATTTCTAATTTAATCCAATTAGTTTCTAAAGCTTCTCTAGCTAATTGAGCTGCAAAAATGGCTTCTTTAGCATCACGAACTCCTGACGTATTTGGTAACAAATTAATATGAGGCTGCTTTATGCTTTGTAACATTTTATCTTGCTCATTGTCTACATCTACACGTTTTAATGCTACAGTAACCAATTCACTTTTAGAAGCTAAAATAGCTTCTGCCATGACATCGTTAGAGCTAAACTTACCTGTACCTGTAAATAAACGTGAGGTAAATGTTTTATCTGCTATTTGTAAATGATCTTTTATATTCATTTTTTTATAAACTATGTATTAAAAAACACGTATTGTTTTTTATAATTATTCTTCTGTTTTAAATTCATAACGTTGTGCATGATTGCTCCCTGTATTTAACGCTTTATGAAATTGTGCTATACTATTAAAATCTTTAGTAATCTCGCCAGAAACTGCAATACCACTTAAGCCTATTTCTAACAGTGGTTTTACATCTTCTAAAACAATACCTCCTATAGCTATAATTGGAGTTGGTGTTACTAAATTTTCAAAAATGTTTTTAAAACCTTCAAATCCTAATACGGGACTTAAGTTTTGTTTGGTACTTGTATATCTTAAAGGACCTAAACCAATATAATTTACTTGCTTATCTAAAAGTGTATGACAATCTTCTAAAGTGTTAGCAGTTCCTCCTATAATTTGCCAAGATGTTAATGCCTTTCTAACAATTAGCGGACATGTATCTGTTTTACCCAAATGTACACCATCAGCTTTAACTTTTACTGCTATTTTATAGTGATCGTTTATAATTAGACGTGTTTGAAAATGCGACGTAATTTCTCTAACTTCTTCTGCTATTTTTAAAATTTTCTTTTCTGAAATATCTTTTAATCGCAATTGCACTAACTCTGCCCCACTCTGACAAGCCTTTTGAATATGCTCAATGTGGGCTTTTGGTGAACTACCTTGTGATATGTAATGTAATTTTGGTATCATTTTATAAGTTGTTAGTTTCTAGGTATTCGACTTTAATGAATTTAGGTCTGCTAGAAGACTATGGGTTCCTAATAGGGATTTGTTACTATTTAAAAAATCTTCCACATAAGTTTTTGTTTTAATTGAAGCATTAACTAACGTTTCTCCTTTTGCGAGATATAAGGCTAATGTTGAAGATAACACACAACCGCTTCCGTGTTTTTCAAAAATACTGTCGGCAATTGGTGGAATTTCAAACACCTCTTGATTTGTAAATAATTCGTCAAAACCTTTTTTATCGGGTCTATGTCCACCTTTTAAATAAACGTTGGTTAAACGAGAAATATGCTGTACTGTTTTTTCTACAGATTTTTCTGGATATAACTGCTGTATTTCATCGTAATTTGGTGTAATTACCGTACAAAACCTCCAAATATCATCTAACTCGCTTTGAGATTCTTTGGTATGAAAACCATAACCTGCACTTGCTTTAATTATTGGATCCAATACAATAGTTATTTTAGGATTCAATTCTTTTAAAAGGAATACAATTTGTTTTAACACCTTCCAGGATTGAACAATACCTATTTTTACGGTAGGTATCTCAAAACGTTCGAAAAGTGAAGTGATTTGTTTTAAAATGAAGTCTGCCTCAATCCATTTACACTCTGTAAATTGAATATCATTTTGAACAGTCACCGCAGTACATACCGATAAGCCATAAAGCCCATGCGCCTCAAAGGTTTTTATGTCTGAAGTTATTCCAGCTCCACTAGATGGATCGAACCCTGCAACAGATAGTATGTATTGATGTTTCTTCAATTAATATTTTTTTAAGTGTGATGCTGAAATAAATTCAGCATGACGATTGTTTATAAAATTTATCTTCTTTAGGTCAATCTAAACTTGTTTCAAATTCTCAATATTCTTAACTCTTATTTATTCTCTTTATGCGATGCTGAAATAAATTCAGCATGACGGTTGGTTGTAAAATGCTTTCATTTTTTTAAAAACAGCAACTGGATGTTCATTATTCCAAATTCCTCCTAAAATACCTGCACCTTTAAATCCAAGGTGTTCAATTTTGTTTAGATTAAACGCTGTAACTCCACCCATTCCTATGATGGTTTTATCGATGTGATTAACATTAAATCCGCGTCCTTCATAGCATTGTTTTGAGATTGATGTAAATACCGGACTTAACAAATGATAATCAAACTCAAATTCGCAATCTTCTATATCTTTAGCTTCATGGAATGAAGAGCTAATTGTTTTTCCAAACATATTTAATCCTTTAAAATACTGACCAGGATTATCGATATGATCTATTCGCTTTTGTTCTTGAAAATGGATGCCTTTTAAATTGTATTCATTTATTAATTCGTGATGCTGATGCAGGACAATTCGATTATGATAACAAGCTTCAATTGAATCTAAATAGGTACGATAAGCCACAATATCTTTTTGTGGTTTTCTTAAATGATAATAGTCCAAGCCTTCCTGAAATAACTTTGTAAGTATTTCAATTTCGTTTGGGATATCGGTTTCTGGTGATATTAGTACTATCATTTATCGTTTTATTTCCTTTACTTTATGCGATGCTGAAATAAATTCAGCATGACGATTGATTGTAAAATTTACCTTCCTTACGTCAACCTGAACTTGTTTCAGGTTCTCATTACTCATAATTATTACTTCCTCTCTTTATGTGATGCTGAAATAAATTCAGCATGACGATTAATTGTAAAATTTATCTTCCTTACGTCAACCTGAACTTGTTTCAGATTCTCACTATTCTACAAGATTATAGTCTCTAATTTTGGATTTGTTTCCTTAATTAAATTAAATTTCCAGTCTTTTCGCCAGTTCTTAATTTGTTTTTCTCTTGCAATTGCCTGATTAATATCTGTAAACTCTTCAAAATAAATTAAGTCTTTTAAATTATACTTCTTAGTAAAAACTGAACCTGTTCCATTTTGATGCTCTGTTATTCTATTTAATAAATTAGAAGTTACACCAACATAAAATGTAGTTCTGTACTTATTTGTTAAAATATAGATATAACTTAACTGCATAATCTATTAAACTTTTGGATGTGATGCTGAAATAAATTCAGCATGACAATTGGTTATGAAATTTTTCTTCCTTTCGTCAATCTGAACTTGTTTCAGATTCTCACTAACCTTTCCTTTTCTTTACTCTCTTTATATGATACTGAAATGAATTCAGCATGACGATTGGTTGTTTGAGTTAGGGATTGCAGTGAAAATCCTTTTGCTGTCAATTCGAGTAAATTCATGCCGTGGTAACGATATAAATTTGTATCGAGAATACGCAAAAGATTGTAACGGAAAGCCCGACCACGCTTTTCCTAAGAAAAGCGTGGGAACTCCCAAATTATTTTAAAGATAAATTTCTGAACCTTTTTTCTTAAACTCTTCAGACTTCTCTTCCATTCCTTTTTTAAGAACTTCGTTATCATCTGAAATTTTATTATCCGCTGCAAAATCACGAACTTCTTGTGAAATTTTCATTGAACAGAATTTTGGTCCGCACATTGAACAGAAGTGGGCAATTTTAGCGCCATCTGCTGGTAATGTTTCATCATGATATTCTAACGCGCGTTCTGGATCTAATCCTAAGTTAAACTGGTCGTACCATCTAAATTCGAAACGCGCCATACTTAAGGCGTTATCTCTATGTTGTGCTCCTGGATGACCTTTGGCTAAATCAGCAGCATGTGCCGCTAATTTATAAGTCACAACTCCTACACGTACATCTTCTTTATTAGGTAATCCTAAATGTTCTTTTGGTGTAACATAACAAAGCATAGCACAACCAAACCAACCAATCATGGCTGCTCCAATTCCTGAAGTAATATGGTCGTATCCTGGTGCGATATCTGTTGTTAAAGGACCTAATGTGTAAAATGGCGCTTCGTCACAAACTTCAATTTGCTTTTCCATATTTTCTTTAATCATGTGCATTGGCACGTGACCTGGACCTTCAATAAAACATTGCACTTCGTGCTTACGAGCAATTTGAGTTAATTCTCCTAACGTCTCTAATTCGGCAAATTGCGCTTCATCGTTTGCATCTGCAATAGATCCTGGACGTAAACCATCTCCTAAAGAGAACGCAACGTCGTAAGATTTTAAAATCTCACAGATTTCTTCGAAATGCGTGTATAAGAAACTTTCTTTATGATGTGCTAAACACCATTTAGCCATGATTGATCCTCCACGAGATACAATTCCTGTGACACGGTTAGCCGTCATTGGCACGTAACGCAGTAAAACTCCTGCGTGAATAGTAAAATAATCTACACCTTGTTCGGCTTGTTCTATTAATGTATCACGGAAAATTTCCCAAGTTAAATCTTCTGCAACTCCATTTACTTTTTCTAAAGCTTGGTAAATTGGCACAGTTCCAATTGGTACTGGTGAGTTACGGATAATCCATTCACGTGTTTCGTGAATATTTTCTCCCGTAGATAAGTCCATAATATTATCGGCTCCCCAACGACAAGCCCATACAGCTTTCTCTACCTCTTCTTCTATTGAAGAAGTTACTGCAGAGTTTCCAATATTTGCGTTAATCTTTACTAAGAAGTTACGACCTAAAATCATAGGTTCTGCTTCTGGGTGATTAATATTAGAAGGGATAACAGCGCGACCTCTGGCAACTTCCGAACGGACAAATTCTGCCGTAATTTTTTCTGGAATAGCTGCTCCAAAGTGTTCTCCTTTGTGTTGCTTTCTAATCTCGGTCATTTCGTCGATTCGCTGATTTTCTCGAATCGCAATATATTCCATTTCTGGAGTAATAATTCCTTTTTTAGCGTAATGTAATTGCGTTACATTTTGACCTTTTTTGGCACGTTTAGGTTTGTGCTTTAAGTTAAAACGCATATGGTCTAAACTAGAATCGTTTAAACGTTCGTTACAGTATTTAGATGAAAAACTATCTAATTCTTCTACATCGCCACGATCTAAAATCCATTGTTCACGAATTCTTTCAATTCCTGCGTGAATATCGATTTTTTTATTAGGATCTGTATAAGGTCCTGAAGTATCGTAAACAGTTACAGGTTCGTTAGGTGTTTTCTTTTTCGTCATCGAATCTATCGTGTCACTTAAAGAAATTTCACGCATGGCCACTTTAATTTGTGGGTGAATTTTACCTTCTACATAAATCTTTTTTGAATTAGGAAACGGCTGTCTCGTAATTCCGTCTTGTTTTGGTGCAGTGTCTTTGCTCTTCATATAAATTGCTATTGGCTATTCGCTCTTGGCTTACAGCAGTTATGTTATAATTATATTTTAAATTGAATAAAAAACATGGTGTTAATTATCCGCCTTGTGTTGCTTGAATAATAAGTATGTCGTCGCCATCTAAAACCTGATGAGTTCCCCAATTTGGTTTAGAAATTATAGATTGATTAATCGCAACCGCAATACCATTATAGTCGTGATTTAGCAACTCTAAAAGTGAATTTAGTGTGTGATTTGTATCAATTTCCTTTTTTTGATTGTTGACTGTTACTGTTATCATTTCAAAAATTTAAACTTATAAAGAACTTTAAGTTTAAGAGATAACCATTTAAGTCTGAAAAGATGGGTTTATGGGATAATTTCCATAAAAATAACTTTTCCCTACGAAAGTGTTAACTTTATCAGGTTCTAAGGATGTTTCTCAAACTAAATCAATTAGTTACTCCTAAAGTTCTAAGTCTCAAATTTACGGAAATCTTTTTACAATTCTCGGTTTGAAGTCCTAAACTTTTAATGTAATACTTTAAACTGTTTGTTGTAACGTGTTGTAATATATAAATAGACAAAATAATAACCTGCCACATAAAATAGTGTATAAGCAAAACGTAAAGCAGATTGGTCTGCCAAAAACAGAAATGGTACCTGAATAATTTCTGCTAAACAAAAGAAAACACTTATTATAAATAGCAAAAAACTTCGCTTATTATCATGATATAAAAAGTTTAAAAAAGACAAGCTCATTAAAGTTAGAATACAAACATTATAAACTGTTTCTGAAATATAATGAATACTAAATTTAGAGATTTGCTGACCATTAAAAATAATACTATTTAAATTATAGATAATGTATATACTAATAATGCTTAGAAATAAAGTATGAAGCCAAAACTTTTTAATTAGTTTATAAACTTCTAGATGACTAAATATATAAGAAATAAGCATAGTGTAGCCTAAAATTGCAGTGATATTAGTATAAACTGAAAATTTAATATAATCAAACTTAAAATAAATTTTAAGAACTTCAGTTATAGAAAAAAAGGCTAAGGCGCCACCAAATAATATATGCTTACGCTTAGAGTGTTTAAAATAAAATAAGGCAAATACTAAGATACAGGTTGCTTTCGCACAAGCTTCCATATAATCCCATTTCATATAAAAACCTATCGCATAAGCTAAACCTAAAAGGAGAATGATGTATTTATACGCTATTAAGCTTCTATTTTTCATAATCAATAATACGACTGCGAAAATAGCTTATTTTAATTTATCTAAAAAGTCTTGTTCACTTAAGACTAATACACCTAATTTTTCTGCTTTTTCTAATTTACTTGGACCCATTTTATCTCCTGCCACGATATAACTTGTTTTAGCTGAAATTGAGGACGATACTTTGCCGCCATTATCTTCAATCAGTTTTTTAAGTTCTGTTCTAGTTACTTGTGTAAACACACCTGAAACCACTACAATATCACCTTTTAATTTTTCGGTTTGATTGGCCAACACATCGGCTGAAACTTCTAATTGCACACCAGATAAAATTAATCGTGATATGATGTCTTTATTAGCATAATCTTCAAAAAACAACTTAACACTTTCGGCTATTTTAACACCAATTTCATCTACAGCAACTAAATCTTCTAAACTTGCATTACTAATAGCACTTATTGTTTTATAATGTTTTGCTAATTTTTTAGCGACCGTTTCACCTACATAACGAATACCTATAGCAAATAAGACACGCTCAAACGGAATTTGTTTTGACGCTTCTATACCATTTATTAAGTTTTCTGCACTTTTTTCAGCCATACGCTCTAAAGGCAATACATGTTCTACGTTTAAATCGTATAAGTCGGCATAACTTGTAATTAAACCTTTATTTACCAATAACGCTACCGTTTCGCCACCTAAGCCATCTATATCCATTGCTTTTCTGGAAATAAAATGTTGAATGCGACCAATTATTTGTGGGTTACAACCATTGGTATTAGGGCAAAAATGTTTGGCTTCACCTTCTATTCTTACTAATTCGGTATTACATTCTGGGCAATGTGAAATATATTGTGTTGGTTGAGAGTCTTGGGGTCTTTGAGACAAATCTACTGCAATAATTTTTGGAATAATTTCGCCTCCTTTTTCTACAAAAACTTCGTCGTTTACTCTAATATCTAATTTTTCAATTTGATCGGCATTATGTAAACTGGCACGTTTAACCGTAGTTCCTGCTAATTCTACAGGTTGCAAATTAGCGACTGGCGTAATAGCACCAGTTCTTCCTACTTGATATGATATACTTTCTAATTTAGTAGACACCTGCTCGGCTTTAAACTTATAAGCCATAGCCCAGCGCGGTGCTTTTGCTGTAAAGCCTAATTCTTCTTGTTGCTGAAGACTATTCACTTTAACCACAACACCATCGGTTTCGTAGGGTAAGTTATGTCGTTCTTTATCCCATTTTGAAATAAATTGAAACACCTCATCTATAGAGTTTACCAAAATTGAAGCTTCTGGTACTTTAAAACCCATTTGTCTTGCCAATTCTAAACTTTCAAATTGTGTGGATATTCCTAAATTATTTCCTGTAAGATTATATAATAAACATTCTAAAGGACGTTTTGCTACTTCTGCACTATCTTGCAGTTTTAAGCTTCCAGAAGCTGTATTTCTAGGGTTTCTGTACGGTTCTTCGCCAGCTTCTAAGCGTTCCTCATTCATTTTATGAAATCCATCGAAAGGCAATACAATTTCGCCACGAATATCAAACTTTGGCGGATAATTGCCTTTAAGTTTAAGTGGTACAGATCTTATGGTTTTTATATTAGTGGTTACATTATCGCCTTGAAATCCATCGCCACGCGTTACTGCTTTTAATAGCTTTCCATCTTCATAAGTTAAACTTATTGAAGCTCCATCATATTTAAGCTCGCAGGTATAGCTAATGTCTCCATCTACCATTTTCCTAATTCGTGTTTCCCAATCTTGTAAATCTTCTAAAGAATACGAATTATCTAAGGAATACATTCTATGCTCATGAATTACGGTTTCAAAATTTTTGGTCACTTCTCCTCCAACACGTAACGTTGGCGATTGTGCATCATAAAATTCTGGATGCTTCGCTTCCAATTCTTGAAGTTGTTTTAGTTTTATATCAAACTCATAATCTTCAATTGTAGGATTATCTAAAACGTAATAATTGTAGTTATGTTGACGTAATTCTTCGCGAAGTGATTGTATCTGTTGTTGTGGTTTCATTATAATATATTGTGATACTCTTAAATTATTTTTTTTATAATCGTTCTAAATTTAACCATTCTGGTTTTGGTAGTGGCTTAAAATTAGTCATTTTTTGAAGTAAATCACTAATATTATCACTTACCAAAATGGCATCAAAATTAGCTTGAGCTAAAAAACCTTTATCTGCCATTTTCTGACCTTGATTTAATAAATCATCGTAAAAACCATTGGTGTTTAAAATGCCAATGGGTTTAGAATGTAGGCCTAATTGCCCCCATGTAGAAATCTCGAAAAACTCATCCATGGTACCAAATCCGCCAGGAATGATAATAAAACCATCGCTTTTTTCGTACATGATCACTTTTCTATCGTGCATGTTTTTGGTTGTGATAAGTTCGGTTAAATCATGAGATACAATTTCCCTGGTTTGTAAAAATTCAGGAATAACACCAATCACTTTACCTTTATGATCTAAACAAGCTTGCGCTACGGTTCCCATTAAGCCAATTTTGGCACCACCATAAACTAAGGTATAATCGTTTTTAGCTAAGGTTTTACCCAAATTATAGGTGTTTTCTATAAGGGTTTTGTCGGTTCCTAAACTTGAACCACAAAATACGGCGATGTTTTTCATTTTTTCAATAAAATTTAGTTATCAACAAAATGTTTATAAATTTTAACTATTACTAATCAAATAATCATAGATTAATATTATATTTGTATAGTTATTATCTATTAATAATATTTAATTTATAATTAAAAGCTATGAAAAATTCTAAATTTTTATTTAAATTTCAAAAAAAACAATTAACTGTATTAATTAGATTTAAACTTAAACGAAACAATAAATCTATTTTTTTTAAAATTTTAAAATTTATGTTTTATCTATTTTTTGAGCTTTCAGCATACGATCATTTCCAAAGCCATCTTTAATAATCTCAACATTTTTAAAAGCGTAGCTTTCTACTAAAGCCTTCATTTCTTTTCCAAGATATTGATTGATTTCAAAAAACAAAAATCCATTTGGCTTTAATTGTTTTTCGGCTATTTCTGTAATGGTTTTATAGAAAACTAACGGATCTTCATCAGAAACAAACAAGGCTAAATGTGGTTCGTTTTCCAAAACATTTGGTTTAATTTCTTGTTTTTCTAATTCACGTACATAAGGCGGATTAGAAACTATAACATCTAATTTCCCAAGCTTATTTATGTGAGATAACGCTTCAACGTGATCTAAAATATTTTGCTGAATAAAGTTGACTTCAACTTCATTCTTTATAGCGTTTAATTTTGCAATTTTTAATGCTTCTTCAGATACATCAATTGCATTAACTTTAGCTTTAGCTATATGTTTTGCTAATGAAATGGCTACACAGCCAGTTCCTGTTCCAATATCTAAAAAGTTTAATTTATCTAGATTTGAAAACTCAGAATTCGCGGTGTTTAAAATTAGCTCGACTAATTCTTCGGTTTCTGGTCTTGGGATTAGAGTATCTTCAGTCACCTTAAATGTTAACCCATAAAACTCGGTTTCACCTAATAAATACTGAATTGGTTTTTCCGCTTTTAAATGATTTAATGCCTCCATTATTTGTGGTTGCTCTTCTGTCGTTATGGATAAATTTGTGTCTAAAGCTAAATCTAATCGCGATAAATTATAAAACGATTCTATACACATGTAGAAAAACTGGTGTACTTCATCTTTACCATAAATAGCATCCAATTCTTTATGAAACAGTTGTTCAATTTCTTTTACCTTCATGGAGTTTAAAGTGTTTTTAGCATCCAGATACCACAAGAGTAATGACCAGTATTTCCCATTGGTCCTTCTAAATGTTTAAATCCGAAAGACTTATACACATGAATGGCTGCTTCTAATTGCGGAATGGTTTCTATATAAACCTGTTTATATCCTAAACGTTTTGCTTCATCCAAACATTTTTGAAATAACAACTTACCAAAACCTAAACCTCTCACTTTTGGCGAGAAATACATTTTTTGTAATTCGCATACCGATTCTTCTAAACCTGCCAATGGTTTTATCCCTGCTCCACCTAAAACATCTTCATCTTTAACCACTACAAAATAGGTTTCATTTGCTCCACTGTAACTTTCAAACATTTGCTTTGTTTCAGGATCGGCATAAGCGGTTCCCTCTAAAGGCAAACCAAATTCTGGAAAACAATCTCTAATCACTTTTTCAATTTGAGTATTGTCTTCTGCTGTAATTTCTCTTATTATGGTGGTATTCTTCACTTATAAATACTAATTTTACAGCGTGAAGATACACTTATTAAGCAGCTTTAAAATGAAACACATCGGTTTATTATTAACACTCTTTTTAACGATACTAAGCTGTAGCGTTAATGAAAAACCTCAATTTATTGCTATTGAAAATGTTAGGGTGACCGAGTCAACCTCTAAACAAATTACCGTAGTTGCCAATGCCAGATTTAATAACCCAAACGATATAAAAGGCGAACTTAAAACTGACGATTTGGTGGTTTTTGTAAACGATAACGAATTAGCTCACGTTTCCTCAAAATCTTTTAAAGTTCCTGCCAATCAAGAATTTTCTATTCCACTTACTGCAAAAATACCTACCGACAGTTTATATAGTGACAAAAACTTAAGTGGTCTTTTAGGTAGTTTACTTACTAAAAAAATTAAAGTACAGTATAAAGGTGACATTTATTATAAAGTTTTTGGTTTTTCGCATTCCTATACTATCGATAAATCTGAACAAATCACAATAGATTTCTAAGTATGAATACTCACCAAACCTATATGAACCGTGCGTTACAAATCGCAAAGAATGGATTGGGCTTTACCAGACCAAATCCTATGGTTGGTGCTGTTATTGTACACCAAAACAAGATTATAGGTGAAGGATTTACAAGTACTTATGGAGGCAATCACGCTGAAGTTAACGCTATTAACAGTGTTAAAAACCACGATTTATTAGCAGAAAGCACCATATATGTTACTCTAGAACCGTGCAGTCATTACGGAAAAACGCCACCATGCAGCGATTTAATTATCGCTAAAGGCATTAAAAATGTGGTGATTGGTTGTGTAGACGATAATCCTCAAGTGGCAGGAAAAGGTATAAAAAAATTATTGGAAGCCAATTGTAAGGTAACCGTTGGTATTTTAGAATCTGAATGTAAAGTACACCACAAACGTTTTTTTACCTTTCATAATAAAAAACGACCGTTTATTATATTAAAATGGGCACAAAGTAGTGACGGATTTTTAAGTCCCGAAACCAAGGATGATCAAAAACCCGTTTGGATTACAAATAAAACCTCGCGAGCTTTAGTACATAAGTGGCGCGGAGAAGAGCAAGCTATTTTAGTTGGTACAAATACAGTTTTACAAGACAATCCTAGTTTAACCACAAGAAATTATGCGGGTCAAAACCCCATTCGTGTGGTAATAGATAAATACTTAAAATTAGATCTCTCTTTAGCGGTTTTTAATGCTGAAGCGGAAACACTTGTCATTTCGAAACATACTATAGATTGGACAAAAACCAATGCTATTGCACAACAAATCTGTGAGGTGTTACATCAAAAAAATATAACATCTATCATTATAGAAGGTGGCACAAAAACCTTGCAAACCTTTATAGATGAAAATCTTTGGGATGAAGCGCGCATTTTTAAGGGAACTATTACTTTTAAAAAAGGAACAAAAGCACCAGTTTTTAACGAAGAAATTGCTTCAAAAGAAGTTATTTTAGAAGACACTTTAGAAATTTATAACAATAAAAACTTATAGAAATGATTAAAACCATCATATTCGATTTTGGCGATGTATTTATCAATTTAGATAAAGTAGGCGCAAACCAACATGCTTTACAGTTGTTTGGTTTAGATGAATTTCCTGAAGAATTAATTGCTATAAACACACTTTACGAACAAGGACTTATTGAAACTGAAGAGTTTATCGATTTCTACGAAGATAATTTTGAAGGCGTCACTAGACAACAAATTATCGATGCTTGGAATATTATGATTCAAGATTTTCCGAAATACCGATTGGACTTTATAAAACAACTTAAAGCTGAAGGTAAGTACAAACTTATTTTATTAAGCAATACCAACGAACTTCATATTAACTTTATAAAAGAGCATGTGTCTTTTTATGAAGAATTCAAATCATGTTTTGATAACTTTTATTTATCTCATGAAATAAATTTAAGAAAACCTGAAGCTACTATTTTTGAGTTTGTTTTAGCCGAAAACAATTTAAATCCCGAAGAATGTGTATTTATAGATGATACTCTAGAAAATACTACTGCAGCTGCAGATCTTGGTTTTTTCACTTGGAATAATGATCCAAAAACCCAGGATGTCATTAATTTATTTGAACTTAAAACTCATTTGTTTTAATGTTTTTACTTCTTAGCATTTTATGCTCTACAGTTATTTTTATCATCTTTAAATGTTTTGGGCTTTTTAAGATCAATACGCTACAAGCACTTGTAGTTAATTATATTACCGCTAGCATTTTTGGCTTTTTAAATTATTCGGAACCTATTTCTGTAACAGAAATTACGTCTAGTAAATGGTTTATTGGCGCCATTATTTTAGGCGTTTTATTTATTAGCATTTTTAATGTTATGGCGCTTACTGCTCAAAAAAACGGTCTGTCGGTAGCTTCTGTTGCCAGTAAAATGAGTGTCATTATCCCTGTCGTATTTGGACTTTTTGTGTATAATGAAACTTTAAACTTCCAAAAAGGAGCTGGAATTATACTGGCATTAGTTGCCGTATTTTTAGCTTCGGTAAAAGCAAAAGATAAAGAGGATTTTCAGCTAAAAAATTTGACTTTACCACTTATTTTATTTTTAGGATCTGGGGTTATAGATACGTCCATTAGTTATGTAGAAACCACCTATTTAGCCGATAATGGGATTCCTGTATTCTCGGCAACTGTGTTTGTATATGCAGCTATAACTGGTATATTACTTTTAGCTTATAAATCTTTTAACAATAAAATAGAACTAAGTTATAAACCTGTTATTGGTGGTATTATTTTAGGAATAGTTAACTACTACTCTATCTACACAGTATTAAAAGCTTTAAATGTTGAGAACTTTGAAAGCTCGACTATATTTACCGTTAATAATGTAGCAATTGTTATGCTCTCTACACTTGTAGGCTTACTTTTATTTAAAGAAAAACTTTTAATTAAAAATTGGATTGGTATTGCTGTTGCTATAGTGTCTATCATATTAGTTACTTTTGCTTAGTATGGAAGAAAGCGATGTATATAAAACTATTGTAAAAGCTTCGGAAGAAACACTTTTTAAAGATCGAAGTTCAAAATTTTTTAATTATGCTTTTCCCGTTTCTAATGAAGAAGAAGTTAAACTTCATCTTGAAGAGTTAAAACTTCAGCATAAAAATGCCGGACACTTTTGTTATGCTTACCAGATAGGTACTGAAGATATTTCTTATCGTGCTAATGATGATGGCGAGCCTAACAACTCTGCAGGAATGCCTATTTATGGACAAATACAATCTTACGAGGTTACTAATATTTTGGTTGTCGTAGTTCGTTATTTTGGAGGCACTAAATTAGGTGTTGGCGGATTAATTAATGCCTACAAAACCGGCGCTCAAATGGCTTTAGATGCTTCAAAAATTGTAAAAAAAACCATAAACGTAGATTACGAAATTGCTTTTGATTACAAGAACATGAATAAAGTAATGCGGGTTATTAAAGAAAGAAATCTTAATATCACCAATCAAGTTTTGGAATTGGATTGTAAAGTATATATATCTGTTAGGAAAAAAGAGGCCGAAACTGTTTTTGAAGCTTTCAATTCAATCTATGAAGTAGAAATTAATCAGGTTGACTTATAAGCTCTAGACTTTTTATCTCCTCTACTTCATATTAATTAATCTTCTAAATTTTTCCAGTTTTCCAAAACCTCCAAAAAATAATCGGGTGCATTTACAGATGTTTTGATTAGTACATCTACATGGCCTATTAAGTAATGTTGTTTTTATATTTTACATTTAATAGCAAATAGAAAAATAGGTAAACTTAAATTAAGTTTATTTATTTTTAAGATAGGCTTCAATATCGCTTAAATGTACATTTAAAGCATGTGTAGAAATTTGAATTTCCTTAATTAAAATTGCCAGAGACACAATTAATAACACGAGTCCAAAACCAAAACACCAGACTGCAAGTAGCTTTAATTCTATGTAAATTAAAAACATGGTTAACACACAAAACAATAAACTTGTAATTCCAAAAATTTGCATCCAACGCGTTAAATTTAAACGTTGCTTGATGTTTTTAATTTGAAAAATAAGCGACTCGTCCTTACTTTCTATATATTTATCTCTTAAGCCTCTAACTATCGCTGCATAAGCCAAAAAGCGATTGGTATAAGCCAGCATAATTAATGAAATAGCAGAAAATAATAAAGCTGGAGTGGTAAGTGTAAGTTGTTCCATAACTGCAAAAATAAAAAAAAGCGAACTCCTTAGAGCTCGCTTTTAACCTATAGTAAATATCTTGTTTAAACGTGTAATGCTCTATCTTCTGTAGCCGCTAAAGCAGCTTCTTTAACAGCTTCTGCAAATGTTGGATGTGCATGGGACATTCTAGAAATATCTTCAGCAGATGCTTTGTACTCCATCGCAACAACAGCTTCAGCAATTAAATCGGCACAACGTGCACCAATCATATGCACTCCTAAAACCTCATCGGTTTTCTTGTCGGCTAAAATCTTAACAAATCCATCAATATCTCCAGATGCTCTTGCGCGTCCTAAAGCTCTAAATGGAAACTGCCCTACTTTATACTCTACTTTATTTTCTTTTAATTCTTCTTCGGTTTTACCAACAGCTGCTACTTCCGGCCATGTGTAAACCACACCTGGAATTAAGTTGTAATCGATATGTGGTTTTTGTCCCGCCATAGTTTCGGCTACAAATACACCTTCTTCCTCAGCTTTATGCGCTAACATAGCTCCTTTAATCACATCTCCAATAGCGTAAATGTTAGAAGCCGAAGTTTGTAAATGGTCGTTTACTTCAATTTGTCCGCGATCGTTAATTTTAACGCCAGCAGCTTCAGCATTTAAACCATCTGTGTAAGGACGACGACCAACAGATACTAGGCAATAATCACCTTCCATAACGACTTCTTCACCCTTTTTGTTATCGGCTTTTACTATAACCTTATCACCTTGACGCTCTACAGATTTCACTTTATGTGACACATTCATAGTGCATTTTGCTTTCTTAAATACTTTATTAAGCTCTTTAGATAAGCCTGCATCCATTGTAGGGATAATACGATCCATGTACTCTACCACAGTAACTTCTGCTCCTAAACGTCTGTAAACCTGTCCTAATTCTAAACCAATAACACCACCACCAATAATGATTAAATGTTTTGGAATTTCTTTTAATTTTAAGGCTTCTGTAGAGGTAATAATACGCTCTTTATCTAAATTGATAAATGGTAAGTTTGAAGGCTTAGAACCTGTTGCTATAATGGTTTTTTTAGCTTCAATTTCTGTAGTATCTTCGCCCTTAATTGTAATATGAGTAGCGTCTTTAAAGCTACCTAATCCTTGATAAACGTCTATATTATTTTTTTTCATTAAATAATCAATCCCACCTGTAGTTTGATCTACTACAGCTTGTTTACGACCAATCATTTTTTCTAGGTTCACTTTAACATCACCTGGTATTTCAATACCATGCTCTTCAAAATGCTTTGTTGCTTCTTCATAATGGTGCGAAGAACTTAGTAAGGCTTTACTAGGAATACAACCAACATTAAGGCAAGTACCACCAAGGGTATTGTATTTCTCTATAATGGCAGTTTTCATGCCTAATTGTGCGCAACGAATAGCTGCTACATATCCTCCAGGTCCCGAGCCAATAATGGCAACATCGTATGAATTCATAAAATTGTGTTTTGTTGAATTTTTTAAACGATTACAAAAGTACGATTTTGTAATTTGATAGCATATAAAGATTTGTAAAATTTAATCCAGATTAATGGCATGGGTTTGTTTTACTTCATTTATAACAAACATACTATGTGTACTACCTATGTGGTTAATAGTGGTTAATTTTTCAACCATAAATTTTCTAAAAGCTTTCATATCTTTTACAATGACTTTAATTAAATAATCATAATCGCCACTAACATGATAACATTCTAAAATTTCAGGTAATTGAGCAATTTCCTTTTCAAATTTCATAACATAATCCTGCGTATGCTGAATTAATTTAACATGACAAAATGTAACAAAACCCCTATTAATTTTTTCTTTTGAAATGAGCGCCACATAATTTGTGATAAAGCCATTTGATTCTAATTTTCGAATTCTCTCATATACCGCAGTAACCGAAAGGTTGAGCTGATTAGAAAGTGCTTTCGTGGTTTGCTTGCTATCTTCCTGAAGCAGATTTAAAATATTTTTATCTATTGCATCCAATACCATGTGTATGAAAATTTTTCGTTAATAAAACGTAATTATTATTCATTGTTTAAATTTTAATCTAATATACATTATATTAATAGATATAAAAACTAAAATTCACATATACCATTGTAAATACTTCTGCAAAAACAGATATTTGATACTTAAAAGTTTTTTAATTATGGCATTTAAACCTGCAAACGAAATACAAGATTTACAATACTTTGGAGAATTTGGTGGTGTTAACCCATCTATTTCAGACTCCTCTACCTATACCTTTTTATCGGCTAAAACCATGTTCGATACCTTTGAAGGGAACGCAGATGGTTGTTATTTATATTCCAGACATTCTACACCTTCTAACCTTTATTTAGGTGAAGCTTTAGCTGCTATGGAAGGTACAGAAACTGCAAATGTCACCGCTTCTGGTATGGGTGCAATTACACCTGTATTAATGCAATTATGCGGTTCTGGAGACCATATTGTATCCAGCAGAACGATTTATGGTGGAACCTATGCTTATCTTAAAAACTTTATGCCACGCTTTAATGTATCGACTTCTTTTGTGGATATTACTAAATTAGATGCTGTAGAAGCTGCAATTACTAAAAACACCAAAGTTTTATACTGCGAAAGTGTAAGTAATCCATTGTTAGAAGTTGCAGATATTAAAGCATTAGCGGAATTAGCAAAAAAACACAATCTTAAATTAATTGTAGATAATACCTTTTCACCATTAAGTATTTCTCCTGCAAAATTAGGAGCAGATGTGGTTATACACAGCCTTACAAAGTTTATTAATGGATCTAGTGATACTGTTGGTGGTGTTATTTGTGGTACACAGGACTTTATTAATGCATTAAGAAGTGTAAATGATGGCGCGTGTATGCTTTTAGGCTCTACAATGGATAGTCTTAGAGCTGCTTCAATTTTAAAAAACTTAAGAACATTACATATTAGAATGCAGCAACATAGTCTAAATGCGCATTTTTTAGCTGAAAAATTTGAAGGTTTAGGATTAAAAACGGTTTATCCTGGTTTAAAATCGCACCCATCACATAACCAGTTTAAAAGTATGATGAATGATAAGTATGGCTTTGGCGGGATGCTAACTATAGATGTAGGTTCTTTGGACAAAGCCAATGCTTTAATGGAGTTAATGCAAGAAAAAAATCTAGGTTACTTAGCAGTTAGTTTAGGATTTTATAAAACTTTATTTAGCGCACCAGGAAGTTCTACCAGTTCTGAAATTCCTGAAAACGAACAAAAAGAAATGGGCTTAAGTGATGGGTTAATTCGTTTTAGTATTGGTTTAGATGCCGATATTGAACGTACCTTTAAGATGATGCAAGAGTGTATGAAATCTGTTGGTGTTTTATAAACACTGATTAGAAAAGAGTTAGAAATGCCAGAATTGTATTCTGGCTTTTCTATTTGCAAAACTTAGCTTAAAATCGTAACATTACATTTCAATTAATTAACTACATGCAAGACCAATCTAACCTTTCTGAAACAGAAATTCAAGACCAGAAAATTATAAACAATAAAGAATTAAATCTATTAGAAGCTTTAATTCCTGTTGTTATTTTAATGGGCTTATTAGCTTATAATATTTTCTTTGTAGAAGATCAGTTATGGTTTGGAGATTATACCAATCAAATTATATTATTAGTAGGCGGTTTAGTAGCTGCAACTGTTGGCTTCTTTAATAAAGTGACTGTTGTAAATATGCTAAAAGAAGTGTGGGAAAATTTACGCAGTGTTTTTGTACCCATCATGATTTTATTTTTAGTTGGTGCATTGGCTGGAACCTGGTTAATAAGTGGTATTATTCCTGCAATGGTGTATTATGGCTTACAAGTTTTAAATCCAGATATATTTTTACCAGCATCAGTTATTATAGCCGCCATCATCTCTATTGCTACCGGTAGTTCTTGGACTACATCTGCAACAGTTGGTATTGCCTTAATAGGAATAGGTACAGCTTTAGGGATTTCACCTGGGATGATTGCTGGAGCAGTTATTTCTGGAGCTTATTTTGGAGATAAAATGTCTCCTTTAAGTGATACTACAAATCTTGCTCCTGCTATGGCTGGAACGGATTTGTTTACGCATATTAAATACATGACTTTTACAACGGTGCCTACTTTAATAGTTACTCTTATTGTATTTTCTGTTTTAAGTGCGACTATAGACACTACAGGTAATGCAGATATAACTGGTTTGTTACAAACCATAGATACTACTTTTAATATTAGTCCTTATCTTTTTATTGTCCCTGCTGTAGTAATTATTTTAATTCTGTTTAAAACTAAACCTCTTATAGCATTATTATCTGGTGTAGTTTTAGCGGCAGTATTTAGTGTGATTTTCCAGGCAGATGTATTAGAACAGTTAGCTGATAGTCAATTTACTGCTATCTCTAATGCGATATTAACAGACACAAATATTACTACAGAAAATGAAAAGTTAAATGAACTTTTTAGTTCTGGTGGGATGAATGGAATGCTTTGGACCATTTACCTTATTTTGTGTGCAATGGTTTTTGGAGGTATTATGGATGCAATTGGTGCATTAGCCAAAATCACTAAAGAGTTGCTTAAATTAGCATCTTCTGTATTCGGTTTATTTGCAAGTACAGTTATTAGTTGTTTAGGTTTAAACGCTATAGCTAGTGACCAGTACTTAGCTATTGTAATTCCTGGTAAAATGTTTAAAAAAGCCTATCAAGATAAAGGCCTAGCTCCAGAGAACTTAAGTAGAACATTAGAAGATTCTGGTACTGTAACTTCTGTATTAATCCCATGGAACACTTGTGGAGCCTATCAAAGTGGTGTTTTAGGTGTAAGTGTAGCAGACTATTTTGTGTATGCTGTATTTAATTGGTTAAGCCCATTTACAACCTTACTATTTGCTGCTTTAAACATCAAAATCAGACAGTTAACCACAAAAAAAGTAGCGGTCTAAATTTGCTATAAACAAAACTTATTCTTGCATAAATATTTAAAATTTTATTAACAGGCAAAGCCCCAAAAGGACTGTATATTTGCACTGAATTTAATTTTAATTATTTAAACACATATTTATGGCATTTGTAGGAAAAAAATTCCCGAATTTAAGCGTTAACGCAATGAATGAAATGGGCGATACTTTTAAAGTAAACGTTCTTGAAGAAGCAATTAATAATAAGAAGAAAGTAGTTTTATTCTGGTATCCTAAAGATTTTACATTTGTTTGTCCAACTGAATTACATGCTTTCCAAGCAGCTTTACCTGAATTTGAAAAAAGAAATACTATTGTAATTGGCGCATCTTGTGATACTGCTGAAGTACACTTCGCGTGGTTAAGCGCATCAAAAGATAATGGAGGTATTGAAGGTATAACTTACCCTTTATTAGCAGATTCTAACCGTAACTTAGCTTCTACATTAGGTATTTTAGATATTTCTAATGAGCAGTATAACGAAGAAACTGGTGTTGTAACTGTAGATGGTGACAATGTAACTTTCAGAGCGACTTATATTATAGATGAAGAAGGTACTGTTCAGCATGAAAGTATTAACAACATGCCTTTAGGTAGAAATGTAAACGAATACTTAAGAATAGTAGATGCTTTAACTCACGTACAGGAAAAAGGAGAAGTATGTCCTGCTAACTGGGAAGAAGGAAAAGAGGCTATGCAAGCTAACGCAAAAGGTACTGCTGAGTATTTAGCAAAACACTTAAACTAAATAACTAATATATAGTTTTAAATCCTTCCAAATTTTCCTTTTTGGGAGGATTTATAATTTAAACCCATTTATTATGTTACAAGAATTAGAAAATGATCACCTTGATCAAATTATTAAAGATAACGAAACTGTAGTGGTTCAATACTCTGCTACTTGGTGTGGAAACTGCCGTATCATGAAACCAAAGTTTAAAAAATTAGCTACGGAAAATGAATCTGTTGCATTCGTAATTGCTGATGCTGAAAAATTTCCTGAGTCAAGAAAATTAGCTAACGTAGACAATCTACCTACATTTGCTACATTTAAAAATGGAGCATTTGTAAATCAGACACAAACCAACAAATTTGACGTTTTAAAAGACCTTGTAAACGAAGTTATTTAATTTTTTAAGTTACAAACCTATGAAATTACCTGTTATAAAACATTTGACGCAATTTATTGAAGATAATGACGAAGATTATGTTGTAGAAACCATTGAAACCTTAGAAGCTTTAACCGAAGTATCTTCTTTAAAAGATGAAGAGTTAGATGTAATAGGTGAATTAATTTCTAATATGTATGGTGCTTTAGAAGTTAGAAAAATGACTAAAGAAGGTACGCCGCAAAAAGAAGCCTTAAACACTTTTATGAAGCGTGTGTTAGGCTCTATCGATAAATAGTAAACCTGAATATAAATAAAAAAGTCACTTTTTACAAAGTGACTTTTTTTTAGTTTAATAAATTAACTAAAGCTTCAAATTTCTTTTCTCTGGCGTAATCTAAAGCCGTTTTATGATTATGGTCTTTTATGGATTGATCTGCCTTATGATTTAATAAGGTTTTCACCACTTCAATTTGATTATACTGTGCGGCAAAAGATAAGGCAGTTGTTCCATTGTTGTTTATTTGGTTTACTTCTGCATTGTGTTGAAGCAATAATTTTACAAGTTCTAAATTCCCCTTAAAACTTACTCCAATTAATGCGGTATTCCCTGAGGCATCCCTTTCATTTATAGGCGCATTAAACCTTAACAAGCATTGCGTAGCATCCAAATTATCAAAATAAGTCGCAAAAATTAAAGGAGTAAAACCCCTTGCATCTTTAGCATTGACTAATTCAGTATTTGCTACTAATAACGCTTCTAATTGCGTTGTGTTTCCTATTTTTATACGTTCAAATAAATTTTCAACAGTATTCATAAACTTTCATTTAAATAAAAAAAGGAACTATAATATAACTTATAAGTTCCATTTTAACATTTAATAATTTATTATTTTAAATCGAATCGATCCAGATGCATTACTTTAGTCCAAGCCGCTACAAAATCTTTTACAAAACGGTCTTGTCCATCGTTAGCACCATATACTTCCGCTACTGCTCTTAATTCAGTATTAGAACCAAATATTAAATCGGCACGAGTACCTTTAAATTTAACTTCTCCAGTATTTCGGTTTTTACCTTCAAAATAATGATCATCATCAGAGGTTGATTTCCATGTATAAGTGAAATCTAAAATATTCTTAAAGAAATCATTAGTTAAATAACCTACGTTGTCTGTAAAAACTCCGTGATTTGAACCATCATAATTAGCCCCTAACACACGTAAACCTCCAACTAAAACAGTCATTTCTGGAATAGAAAGTGTTAGTAAATTTGCTTTATCTATTAATAATTCTTCCGCAGCAATAGACATATTAGGTTTTATATAATTTCTAAACCCATCTGCAAGAGGTTCTAAATAGCCAAAACCTTCCACATCGGTTTGTTCTTGTGTAGCGTCTCCTCTACCTGGTGTAAATGTAACATCAATATGGTAACCACTATTTTTTAAAGCTTTTTCTACACCTACATTTCCCGCTAACACAATAAGATCTGCCATAGTTATTCGAGCTTCAAATTCGCTTCTAATCTCTTCTAAAGTTTTTAAAACTTTATCTAACTCCTTGGGATTGTTAACTTCCCAGCTTCGTTCTGGCTCTAATCTAATTCTTGCACCATTAGCTCCACCTCTGTTGTCCGAACCTCTAAATGTTGAAGCAGAAGCCCAAGCCGTAGTAACCAGCTGAGAAATACTTAAACCTGAATTTGAGATACGCTCTTTAAGTGATTCTAATTCCGCATCACTTAACGCATAATGCATTGTAGGAATAGGATCTTGCCATAACAGCTCTTCATTTGGGACTTCTGGTCCTAAATATCTAGAAATTGGTCCTAAATCTCTATGAGTTAATTTATACCAAGCACGTGCAAACGCGTCTTCAAATGCTTTATGATCTTTATGAAAACGTTTTGAAATTTCTAAATACGCCGGATCTGTTTTTAAAGCAATATCTGCAGTAGTCATCATTAATTCCTGGGTTGCATTTGGATTTCCTGCTCGTGGAGCCATTTTGGCATTAGATGCAGCTGTAGGTTTCCACTGGTGCGCACCTGCTGGACTCTTAGTTAATTCCCAATCGTAGTTTAAGAGCACATCAAAATAATCGGCATCCCATTGTGTTGGGTTTGGTGTCCATGCACCTTCTATACCACTAGTAATTGTATCTTCTAATTTACCGGTTTGGAATGAATTTTTCCAACCTGTACTCATTTCTTCAATAGAAGCTCCATGAGGTTCTTTACCTACATATTTATTTGGATCTGCCGCACCATGCGCTTTACCAAACGTATGTCCTCCTGCTACAAGTGCTACGGTTTCTTCGTCGTTCATTGCCATTCTACCAAAAGTTTCTCTTACGTTTTTAGCAGAACCCATAGGATCTGGAACACCATTTGGACCTTCTGGATTTACATAAATCCATCCCATCATTACGGCTGCTAAAGGATCTTCTAAATCTCCATTTTCATATCTTTTATCGTTAGCGCCCCATTCTGTTTCACTACCCCAATATATATCTTGTTCAGGTTCCCAAACGTCTTCACGACCTCCGGCAAAACCAAATGTTGGAAAGCCCATAGATTCTAACGCGCAATTTCCTGCTAAAATCATTAAATCTGCCCATGAAATTTTATTACCATATTTTTGTTTAATTGGCCATAATAATAATCTTGCTTTATCTAAATTTCCATTATCTGGCCATGAATTAATAGGAGCAAATCTTTGGTTTCCAGAACCTGCTCCACCTCTACCATCTCCAACTCTATACGTACCAGCACTATGCCAAGCCATACGAATCATAAGTCCCCCGTAATGTCCATAATCTGCAGGCCACCACTCTTGAGAATTTGTCATAAAATCTACTAAATCCTTTTTCAAAGCTTCATAATCTAAACTCTTAAAGGCTTCAGCATAATTGAAATCTTCGCCCATAGGATTAGATTTTGAGGCATGCTGTCTAAGTGTATTTAGTTTTAACTCATTTGGCCACCAGTCTCGATTACTTGTTCCTCCACCAGCAGTTTGATTTGTGGTTCCACTTAAAAAGGGACATTTTGAACTTTCGTTGATGTCAAAGTTTTTTCCGTGTGGTGTGTTAGAATTAGATGTATTTTCCATTTTAATTGATTTTTAGTAAGATTTTATAAGATATAAAATTATCACATTTCACATCTTGTATATTTTTAAAAAGATTGAAAATTATTATCAAACTATCAATAGAACTAATACTATAACATTTATTCATAAAAAAAACACATACTAAAAAGCATGTGTTTCTATATCTATTGTTACTCTTTAAGATTTATGATTTCGGCAAAACAACCTTATCAATAACATGTATAACACCATTAGACTGGTTTACATTCGCTATAGTTACTTTCGCAGTATTTCCGTTTTCATCATTAATATAAACGTCTTTACCTTTCATCCAAGCCGTTAAAGTTCCTCCGGCAACTGTTTTCAATTCAGCTTTACCATCCATTTTCTTAATCATTTTTACTAAATCTGCAGCTTTATAATCTCCTGCAACAACATGATATTTTAAGACAGCTTGTAATGTTGTCTTGTTCTCTGGCTTTAATAATGTTTCTACGGTTCCTTCAGGTAGTTTTGCAAAGGCATCATTTGTAGGAGCAAATACAGTAAAAGGTCCTTTACTTGATAAAACCTCTACTAAGTCTGCTGCCTTAACTGCTGCTACTAAAGTGGTGTGATCTTTAGAATTTACAGCATTTTCAACGATGTTTTTAGAAGGATACATGGCTGCTCCACCAACCATAACAGTTTTTTCTTCCATCATTTTATCTTGTGCAAAACCGAAAGTTGCTGTAGATAATGCCACTACTAATAATCCTTGTTTTAATACTTTTAATGTGTTCATAATAGTTTATTTTAAGTTGTTAATATGCCCTATAAACGTTTACGCTTGACTGTTGGTTTTTTTTAATACGTTCTTTAACACGATATTAACACGAACAACATTTTTTTTAAGATTTACTTTTGATTTAATGGTGGTTTTAGACTTAACTTTACTTTGAATTTTAATACTCATATATCTATGGCGACTATAACATTTAAAGGAGAACCAGCACACACAGTTGGAGAATTACCAAAAAACAATTCTAAAGCACCAGACTTTAAATTGGTCAATTCAGATTTATCTGAAAAAAGTTTGAAAGATTATAAAGGACAACATGTTATTCTAAATATTTTCCCGAGTGTAGATACTGGCATTTGTGCAACTTCGGTAAGAAATTTTAATAAAGAGGCTAGTGAATTAGAAAACACAAAAGTATTGTGTGTTTCTAAAGATTTACCTTTTGCATTTTCACGTTTCTGTGCTGCAGAAGGTTTAAATAACGTTGAAACCTTATCAGATTTTAAAACTGGACAATTTGGTAAAGACTATGGCGTTACTATGGCAGACACTCCTTTTTCTGAATTATTATCTAGGGCTGTTGTGGTAATTAATAAAGATGGAAACGTGGTATATACTGAACAAGTTCCAGAAATTGCTCAAGAACCAAACTATAAAGCTGCTTTAGAAGCTGTTGCGAACTTATAGTTTACTGGAGTCTAAAGTTTTAAAAAAAGACCAATTTTGGTCTTTTTTTTATGTTTTATTCCAAATAAACATTAAAATTTAGACAGCAAACTTAAGTAAAGCCAAGTTAAAATTTATATTTTTACCAGATTAATATATCTCATGCAAAACAGAGAAGGAAATTTTATAATAAATAGAATTAAAAGTGTTAAATATGCCTTAAAAGGTGCGTATTTATTAGTAAGATTTGAGCCTAGCATACAGGTTCAAGTTATAATAGCTATAGTAATGTGTGGCTTAGGATTTTATTTTAATATCTCTTCTACAGAATGGATTTTGCAATTATTAACCATTAGTTTAGTTATAAGTATTGAAGGCATAAACACGGCTATTGAGAAAATAGCAGACTTTATACATCCAAATTTTAATATCTCTATTGGTTTAATAAAAGATGTCGCTGCAGGTGCCGTTTTTATAGCTTCTGTTTTTGCTGTAATAATTGGTTTAATTATATACCTGCCTAAAATTATCTAACTTAAAAACCCATCAAAAAAAATTAAATTATTATTTAGTATTTTCAACTCATCAAAAAATAAACTTCATTAATGCCTAAAAAAAGCACAAAAAAACCAAAAGTGGCTAAAACACCTAAGTTTAAATTTAAGCGTCCAAGTTTAAAATTAAACAATCAGCAAAGACTTATTTTAGGTAGTTTGTTTGTTATTTTAGGTCTGTTGTTTTTTATAGCGTTTGTGTCTTTTCTATTTACAGGTCAGGCAGATCAAAGTACTATTAACGAATTTGGAAATAAAACTATTGAATCACAAAATTGGCTAAGCAAATCTGGCGCTTGGTTAAGTGATTTGTTTATTGCTAAAGGGTTTGGTATAGCTTCTTTTATGTTTTGTTGGCTTATGTTTTTAACTGGTGTTTTTGTACTTACTAATGCACCAAAACAACGTATCGTAAACCAATGGTTCTGGGGTACTATCATTGTTTTTTGGTTTTCTATATTATTTGGTTTTTTTACCTCAAAAAAAGATATTTTGAGTGGTATTGTTGGTTATGAAATTAACGATTATCTCCAAATTTACATTGGCAAAGTTGGCATCATATTGCTTCTAGTTTTTGCATTAATTACATATCTAGCCATTCGATTTAAAGTAACTCCACAAAGTATTGCTGCTTTATTTAAACGTGCTAAAAGCAATATCTCTTCAGAATTTGACGCTGCAAAAGACGATATTATTCCTGTAGATAATACTTTAACAGACGAAGCTGATGCGATAAAAGAGGCTTTCAATATTAAAGAAAATGAAATATTAGAAAGTAAACTTGAAGATGCTGAAAAACTTCAAATTGAAGAAGAGCAGATATCTGAAGAAAGTCCAAAAGTTGAACAAGTCATCACTTCTACCGACGAATTTGAAATAGAAATTCCTAAAAATGAAGATGAAGAAGCTTTATTAGATATAGAAGTTGAAAAAATTCAGGAGGAGAAATCTGAAACAAATAATCTTGCTGATAAACTAGTAGCCGATTTTGGCGAATTTGATCCGAAATTAGAATTAAGTAATTTTAAATTTCCACCACTCGACTTATTAAAAAAATATGATAATGAAGGTGTTACAATTAATCAGGAAGAATTAGAAGATAATAAAAACCGAATTGTAGAAACCTTAAACAACTATAAAATCGGGATTTCAAGCATTAAAGCTACCATTGGTCCTACAGTTACTCTTTATGAAATTGTACCTGAAGCTGGTATTAGAATTTCAAAAATAAAAAATCTGGAGGATGATATTGCCTTATCACTATCAGCTTTAGGAATACGAATTATAGCACCAATTCCAGGAAAAGGGACCATAGGTATTGAAGTGCCTAATAAAAATGCTACAATAGTTTCTATGCGATCTGTAATTGCATCACAAAAATTTCAAAAAAGTGATATGCAATTACCTATTGCTATTGGTAAAACCATTAGTAATGAAACTCTTGTTATAGATTTAGCTAAAATGCCTCACTTACTAATGGCAGGAGCTACAGGACAAGGTAAATCGGTTGGTTTAAATGCGGTCTTAACCTCATTACTTTATAAAAAACATCCCGCGGAAGTAAAGTTTGTTCTGGTAGATCCTAAAAAAGTAGAGCTTACCTTATTTAATAAAATTGAGCGTCATTATTTAGCTAAACTTCCAGATGAAGCCGAAGCAATTATTACAGATAACACTAAAGTGATCCATACACTTAATTCGCTTTGTATAGAAATGGATAACCGTTACGAAATGCTTAAAAATGCATTATGTCGGAACATAACAGAGTATAATAAGAAATTTAAAGACCGTAAATTAAATCCAAATGAAGGTCATCAGTATTTACCATACATAGTGTTGGTAGTCGATGAGTTTGCTGATTTAATTATGACTGCTGGTAAAGAAGTAGAAACTCCTGTTGCCCGTTTAGCACAATTAGCTCGTGCTATTGGTATACACTTAATTATTGCAACCCAACGTCCGTCTGTAAACGTAATAACAGGTATTATAAAAGCCAATTTCCCAGCTCGTATTGCCTTTAGAGTATCCAGTAAGATAGATTCTAGAACTATTTTAGATGCTGGTGGTGCCGACCAATTAATTGGTCGTGGAGATATGCTATATACGCAAGGTAATGATATGATTCGTATACAGTGTGCATTTGTAGATACTCCTGAAGTTGAAAGTATTGTAGATTACATTGGTAATCAAAAAGCCTATCCGGATGCATACCTACTTCCAGAATATGTTGGAGAAGAAAGTGGCACAGGTATTGATATAGATATAGAAGACCGAGACAAACTATTTAGAGAAGCTTGCGAAATTATTGTAACCGCACAACAAGGTTCGGCCTCTTTATTACAACGTAAATTAAAATTAGGTTATAATAGAGCTGGACGAATTATAGACCAGCTAGAAGCAGCAGGTATTGTTGGTGGATTTGAAGGTAGTAAAGCAAGACAAGTATTAGTTCCGGATTTAGTCGCATTAGATCAATTATTAGAAAACGAAAAAAATTAAGTTTAAAGATGAAAAAAATCATTTTAATTTTAACAGTCTTATTAAGTACAACCGCTTTATTTGCACAGAATGATGCCAAAGCAAAAGGACTATTAACCGAGGTGTCTAATAAAGCAAAAAGCTATAAAAATATTAGTATAGACTTTAAATACGTTCTTGAAAACCTGAAAGAAAACATAAACCAGGAAACCCGTGGGGATGTTGTTATGGAAGGCAATAAGTACAAATTAAATATCTTAGGGATTACCAGAATATTTGATGGAAAAAAATTATACACTATTTCTCCCGAAGATGAAGAAATTACCATTTCTACAGAAGACAGTAGTGATGAAAATACAATAACCCCAAGTAAAATGCTTTCTTTCTACGAAAAAGGATTTACTTATAAAATGGATATTATTCAAAATATCAAAGGTCGTAAGGTCCAATACGTAAAATTAACTCCAATAAAATCTTCATCAGAAATAAAATATGTGCTTTTAGGAATAGATAATGAAACAAAACACATCTATAATTTAATTGAAGTTGGAAAAAATGGAACAAAAACCACTTTAACCGTAAATTCTTTTAAAACTAACGAAGCTTTATCAAAATCCTTATTTACCTTTGACAGTTCAAAGTACACAGATTACTATATTAATAAATTGGATTAACCATTAAGTGAAAATATTAGACAGGTACATATTAAAAACCTTCTTAAAAACTTTTATCAGCGTGTTTGTAATTCTCATGCTGATTTTTGTATTACAAGCTATTTGGCTTTATATTAAAGAGTTGGCTGGAAAAGATTTAGACATCGCAACTGTTCTAAAATTCTTGTTTTACATTACTCCTACTCTAATACCACTTATTTTACCACTTACCATTCTATTATCATCTATAATGGTGTTTGGTTCTTTTGCAGAAAACTATGAGTTTGCTGCTATGAAATCGACAGGGATTTCGTTGCAAAGAGCCATGATGAGTTTAAGTATATTTATAGGGTTTCTGGCGTTAATTACATTCTTTTTTAGTAATAATGTAATTCCTTGGGCTGAGTATGAAAGTTATAATCTTAGAAAAAATATAGCCAAATTAAAACCTGCAATGGTTATTGCAGAAGGTCAATTTAATAATATTGGAGATGATTTCAATATAAAGGTTGAAGAGAAATCTGGAGAAAACGGACAGTTTTTAAAAAATATTATTATCCATCAAAAAACTTCTAATCGCTCTACAAACCATAAAACCACCATTGCTAAAAATGGTGAATTATTAAGTGCAGAAGATTCCAATATTCTAAAACTAGTTCTTTTTGATGGTTACTATTATGACGACACACCTCCAAAAAATCCAATGGAGCGAAGAAAATATCCATTTACAAAAACCTATTTTAAAAAGTACGTTACTAATATCGATTTATCACAGCTAAATAATATTGATTTAGATGATAAACAAACTACAGATAAATATAGTATGCTTAATATTTTAGATTTAAATTATGCTATAGATTCATTAAAAAAACAACGTATTAAGCATAATGAAGAATTTTCTCAAACAGTATTTAAACGTACAAATGTTGAAAGTCTAAATCAAAATATTTCTATTGATAGTCTTAATAATCTAAACATAAAAAAGCCCTCAAACCTCTTGTCTGTATTTGAACCAAAAAAACAAGTTCAAATTTTAGATTATGCAATAAACACCTTAACTAGTACAACATCTATAATTGAAAATAAAAAATTATTTAATACCGGAGAACAGAATTACTTAAATAAACATGGTCTTGCTTTGCACAAAAAATTTGCTTTGGCTGCAGCTTGTATCATTTTATTTTTTGTTGGCGCTCCATTAGGCGCATTAATTAGAAAAGGCGGCATGGGTTTGCCACTTGTAATTGCTATAGTTTTATTTTTAACCTATCATTTTATAGGTCTATTTGCCGAAAACAGTGCTAAATCTGGCTCTTTAAATCCTGTTCTTGCTGCGTGGTTTTCTACATTAATTATGTTTCCTTTAAGTATTTTCTTAACTCGAAGAGCAACAGCAGATAGAGGTATTTTTGAGTTTGATCATATTATAGAGCCTATTAAGAAAAAGCTCGGTATTTCATTTAAAAAAAATAATATCTCTAAGCCATTATTAAAAAATGAATTAGACAAAGAGGCCTATATAAAGGCAAAATCAAAATATAGTAACAGCACTGTAAATTGTAAAATTGCTCTTATTAGTTATAGTTCTAGTCTTATTTTATTACTTCTTTATTTTATATTTAAGAATAATGAATTACCTGCTTTATCACTATCTAGTATACAATTAAGCGCTCTTACATTCATTATATACACTATAACTTTTGTAAAAAGTTTAGTTTTTAGAAATCAATATGTAAAACTATCAAAGGAAACCTCTATATCAATTATTACACTACTATTTGGATATTTAATTTTTCCATTAGCCTATTTAAAACTTAGATACACAAAGTATCAAATTAGTGAGTTGCGAGAACACAAAGAAACATTAGTATTTAATAAAGAATTGATAAAGACTACTAAGGCAATAAAATTATTTAAAGCCTACAATATAAGCGCTACGATAGCATTAGTAAGTTATTTTATCCCGATAATAGTTGTTCCGGCATATTTTATTTTAAAAAATAACAAATTGGAAGCCTTAGGGTTTTCGGGATTACAGCTAAGCCTCTTCGCATTAATAGTCTATATTATTTTTGCATTAAAATCGATTCAATATATAAATAAGTATTTTAAATATATTGGATTAAAAGAAATAACAAGTTTTGAAATTATTTTAGCTTTAATAGCATATCCTTATTTTTATAAAGTAAATAATAAAATCGTTGAAAATTCTCAGAAATAGTTCAACAAATATGAAAATCATGAGTACAATTACAGAGAAAAAAACACAATTAAATACTATACAAGAAGCTATAAACGACATTAAGGCAGGTAAAGTGATTATTGTGGTGGATGATGAAGATAGAGAAAATGAAGGCGATTTTTTAGCTGCTGCAGAAATGGTGACTCCAGAGATGGTGAACTTTATGGCAACTCATGGTCGAGGTTTAATTTGCACGCCGCTTACAGAAAAACGCTGTAAAGAATTAGATTTACATGCCATGGTAACCAACAATACCGATCATATGGAGACGGCTTTTACGGTTTCTGTAGATTTAAAAGGTAAAGGAGTAACCACAGGTATTTCGGCTGGAGATAGAGCATTAACTATTCAATCTTTAATTAATCCAGAGACAAAACCTTTTGATTTAGCACGTCCGGGACATATTTTTCCATTAATAGCCAAAGAAGGTGGTGTTTTAAGACGTACAGGACACACTGAAGCAGCTATAGATTTTGCGCGTCTTGCTGGTTTACAACCCGCTGGAGTAATTGTGGAAATCATGAATGAAGATGGTACTATGGCACGTTTACCACAACTTCTGGAAGTTGCCAAACGCTTTGATTTAAAAATAGTTTCTATCGAAGATTTAGTAGCTTATAGAATGGACCATGATTCTTTAATTACAAAAAAGGAAGACTTTAATATTGAAACACGATTTGGCCAATTTAGACTTCGTGCCTACCAACAAACCACTAATAATCAAGTTCATATTGCTTTAACTAAAGGCGAATGGACGGCAAATGAAACTATTTTAACCCGAGTAAATTCTAATTTAATTAATAACGACATTCTAGGAACCTTAACCAATAATGCCGATAAAAAATTAGACAGTATGTTTAAGGTTATTAATGAAGCTGGCAAAGGAGCTATTTTATTTATCAACCAAGAATCTCAAAATATAAATTTACTACAACGCATTACAGAGCTTAAAGCATTACAAAAACCAAATGAAGTCGTGAAGGCGCCAGAAATTATTATGGATGCTAAAGATTTTGGTATTGGTGCTCAAATTTTACACGATTTGAACATTCATAAATTAAAACTTATCTCAAATTCACAACAAACCAAACGTGTTGGCATGATTGGCTATGGTTTAGAAATTGTAGAGTACGTTGGCTATTAAGATGTTATAGATGAATAAAAAAGGCAGTTAAATATCTGCCTTTTTTATTAAAAATTATTTGCTTTAAATATATCATTAAAATTTTTCAATAATAGCTTTCATTTTCTGAGCTCTTAGCTTCACTTCTTCTTCTGTCCAACCAATTTTTATTAAACAGGAGATATTTCTACCAATAAAGTGGTCGGATTTAGAAAAATCTTGAGTCGAAATTTTAGATAATCCTTCTGTTACAGCATCTGATAAAGGAAATAAACTTTTTGCTTCTTTTAAATGTTCCCATTTACGCACATAATGCCAGTTGTTATCGTAATAATGAAAACACGCATCAATACCTTCAGCTTTAAAATCGGACATTACGCTTCTTGCGATATCTAAGGTTGGTAAAAAAAAGTTTAAAAAAGCATAACTTTCTTCGCCTCCTTCAGGAACTGTTCTAAATTGAACGTTACTTAAGGGTTTAAGTTCCTCTCTTAAAACAGTATAATGTTTCTTTTGAAGTGCTAAAAATTCATCTAAACGCTTAAACTGAGCTAAACCTACCGCAGCATTCAATTCGGAAATTCTAAAATTATAGCCTAAATAGGGATGTGTTTCTGCGCCTCTATCATTTCCTATATGGTCATGACCATGGTCCTGATATAAATCTGCTTTAATAGCTAAGTCCTTAGTATTTGTAATAATTGCTCCGCCTTCTCCGCAAGTTACGGTCTTCACAAAGTCAAATGAAAAACAGCCAACATCACCAATAGTGCCCAAATACTTACCATTGTAGGTGCCGCCAATTGCCTGACATGCGTCTTCAATTAGAGTTAAATTATTTGACTCACAAATTTCTTGTAATACATTTAAATTAGCCATACTACCACACATATGCACAGGCATAATTGCTTTAGTTTTAGATGTAATAGCCTTCTTAACAGCATCGGGGCAAAGTGTTAATGTATCGTCTATATCCACTAAAACTGGTGTTGCTCCTAACATCAAAACAGCTTCAAAACTAGCAACAAAAGTAAATGTTGGCATAATAACCTCGTCTCCTGCTCCTACGCCAGCCAATGCCATAGCTACAGAAACTGCTGCAGTACCACTAGAAACCAATTGTGCGTGTTGTACATTAAATTTTTCTTGTATTTCAGCTTCTAAGTCTCTAGCTTTAAATACATTATTACGCATACCATCAAAACCATAACGCATTAATATACCTGTTTCCAGTACATCATTTACTTCCTTACGCTCTAAATCGCTAAACTTTTCAAATCCTGGCATTGTACATTATTTAATATCTATAATTACTTCGTTTAATGACTTTCTCACTTTCTTAAAATGAGCAAACATATCATCTTCTGCTCTAAAACCTATAGGCATAACTAGTACCGATTTTAAATTTTTCTGAGCTAAGTTAAATCGTTTATCATAAGCTTCTGCGGAAAAACCTTCCATAGGACAAGCATCTATTCCTAAACTTGCACAAACCGTTAATAGATTTCCCATTGCAATATAGGCTTGCTTGGTTGCCCACTGCTCTATATCTTCTTGTGTCTTTGTATTAAAGTCTGCAATCAAAAAATCCCTAAAACCTTTTAATATGCTATCTGGCGTATCTCTAATTAATTTTACACGTTCAAAATAATTTTTAATATAGTCTTTATCAATTTTAGTCTCTATACAAAAGACCAAAACATGCGATGCTTGAGAAACTTGCAACTGATTCATTGAATCTGCAACCAACTGATCCTGAATAATCTTGTTTTTTATAACCAACATCTTAACAGGTTGTAATCCATAAGAAGTTGCTGTTAAATTAAACGCTTCCTTAAGTTGATAAATTAATTCTTCTGAAATAATTTTACTAGAATTAAACTTTTTAGTAGCGTATCTAACTTTTAATGCATCAATGATACTCATTATTTATTTTTTTTGTAAAAATAATGAACGCTATAGATTAAACATAAGCATTCACATAAAATTGAGAAATTATTATTTTTAAAAAAATCTATTTTTTGTTTGATTACATCAAAAAAGGATATTATATTTGCACTCGCATTTAGGGAATACCTAATGAGACACTCAAGGAGAAATGGCAGAGTGGTCGAATGCGGCAGTCTTGAAAACTGTTGAGGGTCACACCTCCGGGGGTTCGAATCCCTCTTTCTCCGCTAAAACCTCGAAATTTACTTTTCGAGGTTTTTTTTTAACTCAACTTCTTTAAAATTTCCTTATTTTTATAATTCAAATTTATATTTTAGTCTTATAACCTATGAGTCAAAACAACATTACCTTAAAAGAATTAGCTAAAATATTAGATGTATCTATTTCTACCATTTCTAAAGCCTTAAATGATAGTCATGAGATTAGTGAAGCTACTAAAACAAAAATTAAGGAATTAGCCAAACTTCATAATTACCAACCTAATAAATTGGCCATTAACTTAAAATCTGGAAAAACAAAAACAATTGCAGTTTTAATACCAAGCATACAAAACTATTTTTTTGCCAAAGTACTGTTAGGAATTGAAAGTGTTGTGGCTAAATCTCCTTATAATATTATTATTGGAATTACAAATGAGTCTTATGAAGATGAAAAAGAGAATTTACAAAAATTGTCTAATGGAATTGTCGATGGATTTATTTTATCTGTTGCTGAAGAAACACAAATAAAGCAAGAGTTTAATCACTTCAAAAACACTAATAAGCCTATTGTAATGTTTGATCGTGTTGTTAAAAATATGACTTGCGACAAAGTCATGGTTAACGATTTTGATTCCGTCTATGAAGCTACTGTAGATTTAATTAAAAACAACCGTAAAAACATTGCTATTGCCACTACTATTAACAATCTAAGTGTCATAAAACACAGAATTGAAGGTTATAAAAAAGCACTTTCAGCGCACTTAAATCAAGTAGAATTTGACTTAATAGTTGAGGAGCCATTACATCTAATTAGCGATAAACTAACAAACATCCTTAAAGCAAAAAAAATAGATGCTATTATCTCTTTAGACGAATTTGCTTCTTTAGCAGTTTTGAAAACCGTAAAACAAAACAATTTTTCTATTCCGTCTGAAATTGCATTAATTGGATATATGGATGAGAAAGTTGCGACTTATCTTACTCCAGAATTTTCTACAATAGACCAAAATGGAGTTCAAATTGGAGAAATTGCTGCAAAAACGCTTATAGATAGATTAGAAAATAAAGCTTTAGAACCGCAGGAAATTATTATTAAATCTACAATAAATAAAAAAGCGACAACAAATTAATAAGTTACATGAATTATACCATTATTGATGTTGAAACTACTGGTAGAAGTAATAAAATAACAGAAATTTCAATTTTTAAATTTAATGGCGAAGAGATTGTCGATGAATTTACCTCTTTAGTAAATCCTCTAACTTTTATTCCAGATCATATTACGGCGCTAACAGGTATAGATAATGAACTTGTAGCAGATGCGCCTATTTTTGAAGACATTGCACAAAACATACTAGACATTACAGAAGACAGTATCTTCGTGGCGCATAATGTAAATTTCGATTATAATGTTATTAAGAAGGAGTTTGATATTTTAAATATTCCTTTCAATAAGAAAAAACTTTGTACCGTGCGTTTATCACGTACTTTACTGCCTGGTTTTCAATCCTACAGTTTAGGTAAATTATGTAAATCTTTAGATATAAATTTAGTGGACAGACATCGAGCTCGTGGCGATGCCGAAGCGACTGTAATTTTATTTAAAAAATTACTTATTCAAAAAAATGCTCAAGAAGTTTTTACTAAATTTTTAAATAAAAACTCCAAGGAAGCAACATTACCATCTTATCTACCTAAAACAGATTATGATAAATTACCTAATGCCCCAGGCATTTATTATTTCAGAAATAAAAAGAATGAAATAATCTATATTGGTAAATCTAAAGATATAAAAAAACGCGTCACTAGTCATTTTTACAGTAAAGCACAAAAAAGTTTAGATATGTGTCGTGATACTGGTGCTATAGATTTTGAAACTTCTGGAAGTGAATTAATTGCTTCTTTAATGGAAGATTTTGCTATTAAAAAACACTTTCCAAAATTTAATGTCGTTGCAAAAAAAAGATTACAGACAATTTCGTTATTTAATTATGTAGATAGAAATGGTGTCATTCATTTAGCATTAAATAATAGTAAACTGTTTGCAAATCCCATTCTGAAATTTCAGAATTTAACTGAAGCCAGACTAGAATTAGAAAAGATTTGTAGTAGTTTTAAATTATGTCCAAAATTTTGTCATTTACAAGAAAATGTTACGCAGTGTTCTCATTTTGCAATTACATGTGAAGGTATTTGTAGAAACAATGAGTCCATAAAATCTTACAATGATAAAGTCTCTAATGCCATTTGTGAATTAACCACCAGCACTAAAGATCTAGTCATTAAAGAAAAAGGACGTCATCCAGATGAAACTGCTTTTGTGTGGATTAAAAAAAATGTTTATTTAGGTTATGGCTTTATTCCTAATGACTGCCAAATTAACCATGAAGATGAGCTTGAAGATTACCTGATTAAACAAAACGACAATTCAGATATTAAAAATATTTTAAGACCATATTTGGCATAAATTTAGAAACAATTCAATTTAAAAAACTAACATCATAATTGCCATAATTATCATAATGGCGTTTTCTATAAAAGTAGCTTCTGTCATGGGTAATTTTAGCGCAGTTCCAAGACAAGCACATTGAATATATTTTTTGTTTAATAGTGTTTTTGTTACGCCTATAGTAGTAATACTTAATATGATTAATGTAATTATAAGCGCTATATCTATTTGAAATCGCATTAAAAACATGATTCCTAAAGCGGTTTCTAGAAACGGATAAATCCAACCATATACCGGTATTTTTTTAGCTAAGGGATCGTACATTTTAAAAGATTCTGGAAAACCTTTTAAATCTAAAAGTTTAAAAAAACTGAATACGATAAAGAATAACCCCATAAAATCCAGCATGACATCGCTTAAATTCCACGCTTTATAATGCATAAGATTACTTGCTGTTGCAATATAAAATAAGATAAGTAACAAAGGTTTTAGCTGTTCTAATTTCGACTTTTCTTCGGAAATGTCTACAGGTGATGCGCTTTTGTTTAATACATTTTTTTCTTCGGAAGGATTTTCTGAAAGTGTATATTTTTCTGGTAATGCTTGTTTAAGTGTTTTAGTTGGTATATGTGAGGACATGGTTATTTTAGCTTCTTGGGCTTTTAAATTAACGTCAACACTAGTGACTTGTTCAAGTTCATTCAAATGTTTTATCACAGAAGCTTTACATCCATTACATGTCATTCCGGTTACTTTATATGTATGTGTCATAAAATCTAATTAAAAATAAATTTATTTGCATTCGATTTAAACCCTAGATGAAACAATTATCACTTAAAATCTACTTTTTTTAACTCTAATCAAACCCATCAAATCAAATAAATTAGTAGGTTTACTTTTATATCCAAATTTCAAAAAAAAATCTTAGAGTAATAAACCTTTAAGTTATTTTTAAGTCATATCTACAGAAAAAAGTTTAAATGAAACACATAATTCTTAAAGTAGCAATTATTCTAATAACTACAGGCCTATTTGCCCAAAATAAAAACTATAAAAAACAATGGGAATTTCCAGCTAAAGATTCTACAATGTATGTTACCGCAGAACAGCAAAAAGAATTATATGCAACGGAAGCAGAAATGCAGTGGTTTAAAGATGCTAAATTAGGTGTTTTTGTACACTGGGGTCCTGCTCTATTTGAGACTGATGCATTAAGTTGGGGTCGAAATGGAGAACGTCCTGGAGCTGGAAAACCAGCAACCAAAGGTGTTAATCCAGAAGTTTATGATAATTTATATAAAAAGTTTGATCCTGTAAATTTTGATGCCGATAAATGGATGCAGCAGGTCAAAGATTGGGGTGCAGAGTATATTGTATTTACAGCAAAACATCATGATGGTTTCGCTTTTTTTGATGCTAAAAATTCCGATTATACTATAATGAATACACCTTTTGCAAGAGATATTTGCAAAGAGTTGGCAGAAGCTGCGTATAAAGCAAATGTAAAGCTTTTTTGGTATTATTCTCAACCCGATTGGGTTCACCCAGATAATCTTCGTGAAAAGCATTACGAGAATTATTTACCTTACATGAAACAACATGTTAAGCAATTATTTACAGATTATGGTCGAATTGATGGCGTGTTTTGGGACCATTTAGCTACTAAATATTGGCAATGGGATTCATACCACATTTTAAAAGATTTAAAAAAATGGCAGCCCGGTATTATAAGCAATGCACGTGTTGGTTTTGGATGGCCTCTAGAAGATCGAGGTGATTATGACACTCCTGAACAAAGTTTAGGTCCAGTAGATCATCACAGATATTGGGAAGCTTGTTTAACCATGACAGACAAATGGTTATATCATAAAAACGGACCTGTAAAACCATACGAAACTGTATTAAGTATGTTAATTCAAGTTGCTGGAAATGGTGGGAATTTATTATTGAATTTAGGTCCAGATGCTAAAGGTGAGTTCGTAGAAAAAGAAGCTAAGCAAGCTCTTAAAGTTGGTGAGTGGATAAAAACATACGGCCATACCATTAAAAATACACGTCGAGGCATTTATATTGGTGGCGACTATGGTTCTTCAACTCAAATTGGTAACAAATTATATATTCACGTTTTACAAAAATTAGGAAATACTACAGAAGCAGCTATTGAATTACCTGTTCTCCCTACAAAAATCTTAACTGCAAAAGGAATTACAAATGGATTCAAAAATCATGAAATAAAAAATGGGAAATTAATCCTTCATTTTGATAAAACTCAATTCAATAATAATTTGGATAATATTGTTGAATTAACTTTAGCTGAAGATCCATCAAATTTTGAGCGTATCGAAACTTGGAAAGCTATTCCTTTAGAAAACACAGAATTTAATGTGTCTGAATCTTCATTTTCTAACGAAAATAAAAAAGGAGATGTTATTTACGATGCTAAAGGAAATGTATTTAGCGAAGGAATTCATCTTAAAAAATGGTGGGAACCTGCAAGAGACGATAAAGAACCTAGTTTAACATTAGACTTTAAATCTCCAAAAAAAGTTAAAACCATCCTATTGAGTGAAAATATGCGATCTCATTGTGTACGAGAGTTTACCATTGAAACTAAAAATGCAAAAGGACAATGGAGTACAGCTTTTCAAGGAGAAACTATTGGTGAAGGTTTAAGAATTAAATTAAACGGAACACCTATTTATGGAATGAGATTAAACCCCACAAAGAAGACTAAAAACATCCAAATCACGGCATTTAACGCTTATGAATAACAATATTACAATTTTAAAAAGATTTGCCATTTCTATTGGAACTCTATCGCTTCTGTTTTTGGCTTGCAACTCTACAAATCAATTAAAAAAAAATTCCGAAAAAACTACAATAACAGAAGTAATTGGTATTAAGCCAGATTTGATACGAGAGCCTTATTTGCAAAAAGTAAGAAAAGATTCTACCATCATTACATGGAAAACTAATGGTATTGCAAAAAACTGTTATGTTTCTATTACCGAGAGAGCAACAAAAAGCAATTCAATTATAAAAGGCTATTTAACGCCTCATGAGGGGTTTATGTTTAATGAAGTAGCTATTTCAGGTTTAAAACCAAATACCATTTATAATTATTCTATTTATTCTAACGGACATCTTTTAGCTGGTGGAACAGATTATTACTTTAAAACTGCTCCTAAAGACAAAAATTCTCCTTTTAGTTTTTATGCCTTAGGAGATATTGGCGCTAAAGAACAAGGTAGTTTTGCTATGGAACCTGCTAACAGAATTACCGAGTTAGCTATTAAACCAGATTTTGGATTAGGTTTAGGTGATATTGTGTATCCCAAAGGAGAAAGTAAAAATTATGACAACCATTTATTTAAACCTTTCAAAGACGTATTTAAAAACATTCCTTTTTATCCAGTAGCAGGAAATCATGATTGGCTGAGTGTAAATCATGACGAAAATTTTAAAAAGGAATGGAATTTACCAAACAAAGAATATTATTATACGTTCTCTTATGCTAATACTTTATTTATAGGCTTAGATTCTCGAGATGGGAATTTTTATGATTATGAACATCAAACCGTCTGGTTAAAAAAAACACTGTCTGAAAATAAAGGAAAATTCGATTGGATTGTGGTGTATTTACATCATAACGGTAAAAGCTGCACTTATAAACAGGACTATGAGCATGTTATTAGTCTTTATGATGTCTTTGCTTCTTACAATGTAGATTTGGTATTAAATGGTCATGCTCATACCTATGAGCGTTTAAAACCTTACGATGCTAATGGAAATATTGATAGCTCTCAAAATAATCATTCTATTTATGAAAACTTAGAAAACCAATTTATTTCTATTACAATTGGTGCTGGTGGAAAAATTAATAAAAAATGGGAGCCTAATCCAAATAATAATAAAAATTGTGATGATGGTACAATAGTAGCTCATTCAGAACATGTGGCTAGTTTTGGATTAATTTCTATAGATAAAAAAACTTTGTCTTTTAAAGGAATTAACTCTTTTACAGGTGATGCATTTGATGAATTTATAATTAAAAAATAAATATGAAGGGATTTATAATTTTACTGCTTAGTTTATCCTGCTCTATAAGCATGGCACAGGAAAATATGCCACTCTCCAACTCTCACGTCATAAAACCAAACATTGTTTATATTCTTGCTGATGACTTAGGTATTGGTGATGTTTCTGGCTTAAATCCGGAAGCAAAAGTGAATACACCAAATATAGAAAAGTTAATCCATAATGGAATGACTTTTACAGATGCACATACAACGTCTTCAGTATGTACGCCTTCCAGATATAGTATTATGACCGGAGAATATTCTTGGCGCACCAAGTTAAAAGGACGAGTTTTGGATGGTTATTCTAAAGCTTTAATTGAAGAAGATAAAGATACCGCACCTAAATTATTACAACGTAATGGTTATGAAACCGCTATGATTGGTAAATGGCATTTAGGCTGGAACTGGCAGTTTAAAACAGAAGAAACTTTTGAAATGGATCCAAAAAATCCTTACCAGTTTAAAGAGGACATTAGCGATAAAGTAGATTACAGCAAACCATTTACTGGTGGACCAACAGATTGTGGTTTCGATTATTTTTTCGGATTAAATGCATCTCTCGATTTTCCGCCTTATGTGTATTCAGAAAATAATAAACTTATCACAATTCCTACAGCAACCATGAAACCAGATGGAAAAGATAAAAATTTTCCTGGAGGACGAAAAAAAGATTTGGTTGGAGGACAAAAACTAAAACGAAAAGGCGATAAAGCACCAGACTTTAAAGCAGAACAAGTTATGTTGGATCTAACCAACAAATCGGTTGATTATATTGCTAATTATAAAGAAGAAAAACCCTTCTTTTTATACCTACCTTTAACTGCACCACATACACCTGTCTACCCAAGAGAAGAGTTTGTTGGAACAAGTAAAGCAGGTATTTATGGCGATTTTATACAGGAATTAGATTGGACTGTTGGACAAATTGTTTCCGCTCTAAAGGAAAAAGGGATTGAAGAGAATACTATAATTATTTTTACAGCCGATAATGGTGCTTCTAAAACATCTTTTCCAGAGGAGTTTGAAGACACTTATAAGCATAGACCAAGTGCACATTTGAAAGGAAGAAAAGCATCGCTACACCAAGGTGGACACACAGTACCATTTATTGTACAATGGAAAAACGTCGTAAAACCTAATTCAAAAAATAACACGACCATTTCATTGGGCGATTTATATGCTACTTGCGCCGATTTACTACATGCTGAAACTGACAAAAACCAAGGTGTAGATAGTTACAGTATATTACCTCTATTAAAAGGAAATAATAAATATAATAGAGAATCTTCAGTATATAGCAATTTTGCAGGACGTTTTTCTATTAGAAAAGGTGACTGGAAAATGGATTTAAATCCTAAAAAAGGAAGCAGTTATCTTATCAATATTGCCGAAGACCCATCAGAAAAAAATAATCTGTTTTACAATGAAGCTTATTCGGCTAAAGTTCAAGAATTAACAACTGCATTAAATAAAGTGATTCTTGATGGCAGAAGCACGCCAGGCGAACCATTAAAAAATAAAGGTCCTAAAATCTGGAACAATCTATTTTGGTTAAAAAACAAAAAATAATGAGAAATTTACTGTGTCTTTTTATATGCTTTGCGGTGTTTAATTGTAAAGCACAACAAAAATTAGTTAAAACCAGTCAAAAACAACCTAATGTATTGTTTATTCTGGCTGACGATTTAGGCATAAACGCTTTGAACTGTTATGGCAACCCATTAGTAGAGTCACCACATATAGATCAACTATATCGTGAAGGCATGCATTTTACAAATGGCTATTCTAACGATCCTACTTGTGCGCCATCTCGAGCTTCAATACTATCTGGTCAATATGTACCAAGACATAGAGTTTACAGAGTAACAGACCGCTACAAGAGCGATAAAAAAACATTGGAAGCCATGCGCTTTTTACCACCAGAAATTAATAAAGTTAAAGGCTCTGGTGCTGGATTAAATTTAGATAAAATTACTATTGCTGAAGCTCTAAAAGCCAATAATTACACCACTGCAGCCTATGGAAAATGGCATTTAGGAAAAAATGAATTACAAATTCAAAATCAAGGTTTTGATGAAGGTTATGAGATTACTGGACATTATAATTTTAAAACCTCACCACAGCAAAATGATGTAGACAACTCACAGTATTCGGCAGATGTGATTACAGAAAACACCATTAATTTCATAAAAAAATCAGCTTTCGAAAACAAACCATTTTTTGCTTATGTACCCTATTATTTAGTACATAAACCTTTAGAGCCTAAAGCAGAATATTTGACACACTTTAAACAAAAATTAAAAGGAAATCCAGAGGTTGGAAAGGATGAAATCAAGGTATTAGCCATGATAAAAAGTTTGGATGACAGTGTTGGGCAGCTTCTAAAAACCTTAACCGACTTAAATTTGGATGATGATACCATTATTGTATTTACTAGTGATAATGGACATTATAAAACCGAAAGTAATTTATTTAATAAGCCCTATCAAGGTGTAAAAGGGCAAACATTAGAAGGAGGCATTAGAGTGCCTTACATTTTTAAGTGGAAAAATAAGATTAAAGCCGGATCAGTATCTAAAGAACCCATAATTCATGTAGATATTTATCCTACACTTTTAGGTTTAACTCAAACCGTAAAGCCTGAAGATTATATTTTAGATGGCGAGGACCTAACTCCTATTCTACTAAATACAGCTTCTCAAACTAAACGTGACGCTTTAATTTGGGAATATACCAATTATGCTAATTATAATATTAAACGTGAAGAATTTACTTCAAAATGGGTGAATGTCATTCAAATGGATGGTTATAAAATGACTGAAGATGTTGAAACGTCTACATACATTTTATATAACCTAAATGAAGATCCTTATGAAACCAAAGAGATTTCAAAAGAAAATCAAGAAATAGTAAACAAATTAAAATCAAGATTAGAATTGTGGAAAACTGAAACAGGTTACGAAGCCCCAAAGCCTAATCCCGATTATAAAAAATAACCTATTTATTTTTTTAACATTTCTGGTGTAGCAACGGTTCTAAACCCTAAATGGTCTGAACCAGAATCTACCGCATTACCCATACGTGCAGAAATTCTAAAACTTGCACAATAAGAGTCGTGACATAAAAAAGAACCACCTTTCATAACATATTCAGTTTGATAAGGGTTATCTGGCGAAAAAGATTTTTCTGCACCTTTTGGGTTCTTTATATTAGACGTATTAGTTATCGTGTTATAATAATTGACATTAAAATAATCACTAGTCAATTCCCACACATTTCCTGCCATATCATATAGTCCAATACTATTTGGCGGATAACTTTTAACTGGCGCAATGTATTCAAAACCATCTGCATTAATATTTTGAGTTGGAAATTTACCTTGCCAAGTATTTGCATTAGCGTTTAATAATTGCGGATTGTTACCCCAAGTAAATATCGCATTGGTATTTAAACCTTGTGCGGCACTTTCCCACTCTGCTTCGGTTGGCAAACGTCTATTTGCCCATTTACAGTACGCCATAGCATCTTCATAAGCAATATGAACTACTGGGTAATTATCTTTTCCTTCAATAGAACTATCGGGCCCAGATGGATGTTTCCAGTTGGCTCCTATTTTCCAAGTCCACCATTGCCAAAAGTTAGCCATACTAACAACAGCTTTTACATTTTTATTAAAAATTAAACTACCAGGCTGCAAAATAGAATCATGTGGTTTTGGTGTGTTTGGAGGTAATTCTTTTTTCATCTCCTCCCAATCAATATCACGTTCTGCAACTGTAACGTAACCCGTTTCATTTACAAATTTTTTGTATTCTGCATTAGTAACTTCTGTAATATCTATAAAAAAACCATCCACAGTCACTTGATGAGCAGGTTTTTCTCTAGGCATAGCATATTTATCGCCTGTTTTTGCGCCTCTTAAAAAAGATTTTGCTTCAACCCAAACCATGCCTTCAGGTGTATCTAACTTAACATCTGTTTCTGTAATCGTATTGTTATCAATAGCTTTGTTAGTGTTTTCTTCATTTTTACAACTACTAAAAAAAATTAAAAAAAATAGAACACTAATTTTTATTTGGGGATTTTTCATAAACAATTGGTTTGATTGTTTTAATTTAATTAATTTTCCGCTTTATATAAAAACGAATAAGTCAAAGATATTATTTTGAGTTCAATTAAACATTTTATTCTTTTATTCTTTTGCATTAACGCAATGACTTGTTTTGCCCAAAATTCGTTTGATGTTCTTCAACTAGAAAACGATTATAACAACTCCCAAAGTATTATTTACAGTATTGCCCAAGACAGCGTAGGTAACTTATGGATGGCGACTGAAGAAGGCGTATTAAAAAATAACTCTTCTAACTACCAAAAATACAATACTTATAATGGTTTAGTAAATTTTTCTAAAAACCGAATCACAAAAATTATTGTGGACTCTAAACAAAATGTGTGGATTGGTCATGAAAATGGAATTGGTTTGTACAATAAGAAAACAGATGTTTTTGAAAGTTTAACCACAACAGGTATAAATACTATAGGTAGTGTTAAGTCTATTACTGAAGATTCTGAACATCGCATTTGGGTTGGTGCTTATAACGGTTTGTTTCAGCTCATTAAAAATAAAGACACATATACCAGTAAAAAGCTTGTAGACAACTATAATATAAATGCTGTTTTTATAAAAAACGACTTGGTTTATTTAGGTACAGATCAAGGATTAATAAGATATTCTACAACCAATAATAACATTAAAAATTTATCTGAGGATTATAAGTCTCCTGTGTTTTTTATTAAAGAGCTTAAAAAACAAATTTATGTGGGCTTTAAAAACGGAGATTTATTTAAGCTAAAGAATGCCGAACTTAAAAAAGTTAATCTGCCAATTCCTAATTCTTATCCTATTTATGATATTATAGAAGACGACAGTAAAAACATCTACATTGCAACAGACGGGAATGGTATTATTCATCTTAACAGAAGGAATGAATTAATTAATCATTTAGTGGAAGATGTCAATAATCCAAAAGCCCTTAACAGTAATGGTGTATATGATATTGAACTTGGTAAGGAAAATATTATTTGGATTGCAACCTATGGTGGTGGCTTAAATTACATCGACTTAAAGCAACGCCAATTCGAGCAAATTACCCATAAAATAAACAATCCTAACAGCATTGCTTCTAATTTCACCAGAGCAATTGCAACAGACCGTAATAAAAATATATGGTTTGGAACTAAACAAGGGATAAGTATCTATTATCCAGAAACTAAGAACTGGAAACATATTACAAATTTTAAGTATCAAAATACGACATTAAGCGATATTGTATTGGCCATTCAGCCAGACCAAGACGATATGTATGTGGGTACATATAATAGTGGTGTATTTAAAATAAACATCAACAGCTTATCCAGTGAAAGCATAAATTCTAAATACCCTAACGAGAACATTCTTAAAAAAGTTTATGCGGTTTTTAAAGACGACAACAATAACCTCTGGTTTGGTGGTATTGAAGGAGACTTAACAGTAATAAGAGCAGATAATAGCTTAAAGAAATACAGTACAGGAGCAGTTAGATATATTACCCAGACTAAAAACGGACTCATTTATGTAGCCGGACGTCTAGGTTTATTTGCTATAAATGATGAAAAAAGTGAAATTAGCAGAATTTCTGAAATAGCTCCAAATAACTCTACACTCGCCTACTCTACAATTAATGTGGTCTATGAAGATCAAAATAACAATTTACTTTTAGGAACTAACGGTGAAGGTTTAATTTTTTATAAACCCGACAACAAAACGTTTAAAAAATTAAAAATGAAAGATGGTTTACCGTCTGACATTGTACAAGGTTTTTTAGCAGAAAATTATAATAACTATTGGATTAGTACTACAAAAGGTCTTGCAAATATAAAACTTAGCACCAAAGACACCTTAGTAACTACTTACGATAAAAATGATGGTTTAGCCAGTACAGAATATAATTATGGAAGTTTTAATAAACTGGCGCCAAATAAATTTGCGTTTGGTGGTATTGATGGTGTAAGTATTTTTAACCCTAAAAAAATAAAAGAATTTAATTATACACCAGATATTGTTTTTACAAATCTGAAATTATTTAATAAAAATTTAGATCCGAAATCTGGAATTTTAGATCAGCATATTAACGAGACCGAAAAAATTAATCTGAATCACAAAGAAAATTCCATACAATTTGAATTTACAGGCGTATCACACAGCATTAATTCCAAATTAAAATACACTTATAAATTAGAAGGCTTTAATAACCAATGGTCTGCTCCAAGTGAAGCGAATTTAGCAACTTACACTAATCTTAACTCTGGAACTTATACGTTTAAGGTTAAAACGGTTAACAAATATGGTAATTTTGGAAAAGAACGACGCATAGAGATTATTATATCCACTCCATTTTGGAAATCTAATTTAGCTTATGCCATTTACACTATTACATTTATTCTTTTAGTGATTCTTGCTTTTTATCTGGCACGTTTTTTAATTAATAAACGTAATGCCGAGGAGCAAATTGAGTTTTTTAACAACATTACCCACGAAATAAAAACACCTCTTACCATTTTAATATCTTCTTTAGACAATATAACAGACCAGTCAAATTCTAACGAAGAATCAAAAACACGAGTAAAAACAACCGTTAAACGTATTAATTCTTTATTCGAGCAGTTACTTAATTTTCATAAAATTACCTCTCAAGAGAATATATCCAACCATATTAGTGAGATTGATATAAAAAGTCATATAGATCAGGTTATTAATGATTTTGAACCACTTACGAAGGAAAAAAATATTAAAATTAGTTACACTAATGATTGGAAAGATGGCTTTTTTATCAACGATAAAGACCTGTTAGACAAAGTCCTGCTTAACATTATCTCTAATGCAATAAAATACAGTAACGAAAACGGTCAGATTACCATCCATTCTTTTAAAAATAAACAAGATGAACTTGAATTGGAAATATCCGACGATGGTATTGGTATCCCTAAAGATCAGCAAAAATATATTTTAAAACGCTATTACCGTGCCCGAAATGTCATAAATAGCCAAAGACCTGGAACTGGTTTGGGTCTGGTTATGGTTAAGCGTATTTTAGAAAAATCTGGAGGTAGTATTAAATTTAAAAGTGAAGAAAATAAAGGAACTGTCTTTAACATCACTTTAAAAAACTTAAAACAAGAATTAAAACATAAGGAAGATATTAAATCGCAAACCATCCAAACCTTTGTAAGCAATCATGCAGATATAGATGGTATTGATTCTTTTAGTGATAACCAGATATTGATTGTAGAAGATAATGATGAATTAAGAGAACTTTTAGTCAATACGCTTGGTGAATATTTCCAAGTACACGAAGCAAAAAATGGTAAAGAAGGTTTAGAAAAAGCATCTGTTATTTTCCCTAATCTTATTCTTACCGATTTAATTATGCCAGAAATGGATGGTATGCAAATGTCTAAACATATAAAGGATGACATCAATTTAAACCACATTCCTGTATTCATGTTAACTGTTTTGCAAAATTCATCTCAAAAGATAGAAAGTATTAAAACAGGAATTTCAGAATACATAGAAAAGCCAATTGATTTAAATTTCTTACTATTTAAAATTGTAAACACATTCAAATGGCAGCAAACACTGCGTCAAAAATATGTTCATGATAACGAATCTAATAATGCAGAGTTATTTAAAAACGACCAAGACAAGGAATTTTTAGACAACTTAGAAAAAACTGTTTTAGACAATATCGAAAATAATTCATTTTCAGTTCACGACTTATCTAAAAGTTTTGGAATGAGTAGAACTTCATTATATATGAAGCTTAAAAACTTAGTTAATTTATCGCCTCAAGACTTTATTATACACACAAAACTTAAACACGCTAAAAGTTTATTAATTCAGGGCGATTTAAGTATTAAGGAAGTTGCCTACAGATCTGGTTTTTCAAATCCAAAATACTTTAGTACTTCTTTTAAAAAAATCTACAATATTACTCCTAGTCAATACATAAGTAGTTTAAAAAAATAAGCTTAACTTTAAGATAAACTTCTTTTGTTAAAAATATAAATCCTTTTTAGGATTCTTAATATTTAGGTCTTTAAAAATCTTAAAGTCGTTAATATCATAGTGTTTTGTTAATGATTTCATAAATTATGACAATAAATAAACCTTTTTTGATGCTTTTCAAAACTACTATATAGTGCTAAAAACATAGTTTAGCATAAATTAATAAACTCAACATGAAAAAATACATTTGTCTGTTATTACTAATTGCTCCAATGGTAATATTTTCTCAGCAAGCTTTAAAAGGTAAAGTGGTTGACGACACAAACTTTCCATTACCAGGAGCTTCAGTAATTATTAAAGGGACTACTAAAGGCGTAGTTACTAATATTGATGGGGAATTTGAACTGGAATTGTCAAATAGACCTAGCACTATTGTTGTAAGCTACTTAGGTTTCAAAAATCAAGAAATCGTTGTAGATAAACAAACACAATTAAATATTGTTTTAGCTCCTAACGAAGAACAATTAAATGAAATAGTAGTAATTGGATACGGACAAGTAGAAAAAGGTGACTTAACTGGTGCCGTTACGAGTGTAAAACCTAAACAAGATATTGTTGCAACCTCTCAAAATGTAGAAACCTTATTACAAGGTAGAGCTGCAGGTGTGTTAGTTCAACAAAACACAGCTCCTGGATCTCCTACAAGTATAAAAATTAGAGGTTTAAACAGTTTAACAGGAAATACAGAACCTTTATATGTAATTGATGGTATTATTGTAGATTCTGCTACAGAAGACACTTTAGACCCATTATCTGGCGGAAATAGTTATTTAGCACCACAAGGTGGTATTACTGGTATTAACCCAAGAGATGTTGAAAGTATAGAGATCTTAAAAGATGCATCTGCAACTGCAATTTATGGTTCTAGAGGTGCTAATGGTGTCGTATTAATAACGACGAAAAAAGGAAAAGCGGGAGAAACTAAATTTAATTTTTCACACACAACAACATTAGGTTACATTACAAATAACATTGATGTATTAGATTTAGATGGTTATGTTAATTATCAAAATGATGGTCGAGCAAATCAAGGTTTTTCTCCTTCATATTATACATATCCTGATGGCAGTATCGCAAGATTTGAAAATAGTGAACAGTTTATGATTGACAATGCAGATTCTATTGAAAGATTAGAGGAAGTAGATTGGTCTGAAGACACCTATAAAACTGCAATTACTAGAAATTTTAGAATCTCTGCATCTGGAGGAACTGATAATGGAAATTACTATATAGCCGCAGGATACTTAAATAATGAGGGTATCGTGCCTAACGCATTCTCTAACGCAGCCGATTTTAATGCTAATTTTAATAATGATTTAACTAGCAAATTGACACTTTCTGCAAAAGTTTCTGCTGCTCACACAAAAAACTCTTCTTCTAAAGGAACAGAAAATTTAGGAGGTACTAATAACAACTTAATTCGTCAGGTAGTTTCTGGAGCACCTTTTTTAGGTCAAGTAGATAATTTTGAAGGTGACCTTTTCGATATCAGTTTAGATGGCCCAAGAGCATGGATTAGCGATTACGACGATATTTCTAAAGAATCTCGTTTACTTGGAGCTTTAAAATTAAACTATAAACTTTCAAAAATATTTACCTATAAATTTACTTTAGGTACAGATTACAGACATAAAGAAAGACAAATATGGTATGGTACAGCATTAAGACGTGGATCTTTAAGTAATGGTGAAGCAGGTTTAAGTACTTTAGATCGTTTTAGATATAATATTGATAATACATTAATGTTTAAGCACCGCTTTAATAGAAATCATAGAATTGATGGTACAGTAGGTTTTGTTATAGACCAACGTAAATCTACATTTACAACTGCATCTGCTACAGACTTTCCGTTAACTGACTTAAGAGCAGATGGTATCACAACCGGACAAGTGCAACAACCAGTATTTTATTATACAGAGCCTGAGTCTTTATTATCTTACCTAGGTCGATTTAACTATACATTTAAAAATCGCTATTTATTCACCGCAACTTTTAGAGCCGATGGAAGTTCTAAATTTACAGATGGAAATAAATGGGGTTATTTTCCAGCATTTGCATTTGCTTGGAAGGCTAAACAAGAAAGTTTCTTAAAAAACTCTAACTTCATTTCTGATGCTAAACTAAGATTAGGTTGGGGACTTACAGGAAATCAAGCTATTGATCCGTACAGTACTCTTACGCGATTTAATTTAACACAAACACCATATTCAGATGATGAGAATAATCCGCAAATAGCTATTGTACCTCAAAATCTTAAAAATCCAACGCTAACGTGGGAAACAACGAGTCAATATAATGCAGGAATTGATTTTGGATTAGCAAACGATAGAATTACGGGAACTGTAGACGTATATTACAAAGAAATTTCAGATTTATTATTAAATGCACAAATTGCACCATCTAACGGTTACGAAAACTACTTTGTAAATCGTGGTGATATCACCAATAGAGGTATTGAAATTTCTTTAAATGCTGATATTATTAGTAACGATAATTTTAAATGGAATGTCTACGGTAATATTTCATTTAATAGAAATAAAGTAGGTGACATTGGTTTTGACCCATCAACTTTTGGAACTGAAACCTATAGTGCTTACTTAGGTTCTCAAGTCTCTGGTGGCAACTATTTTAAAACTGAAGCTAACATATTTATTGAAGGTGAAGCACCTGGATTATTTTACGGATTTGAAACAGATGGAATTATTACTACTCCAGAACAGTTAGCTGCTGCAGGTAGTTTTAATGGAAACGCACCTCAATTAGGAGACGTTAATTTAATAGATCAAAATGGTGATGGCTTAATAAATAATTCAGATTTAACAATTATAGGAGATCCAAACCCAGACTATAACTATGGTTTTGGTACAAGTTTTGAATATAAAAATTTCTCACTAAGTGCCCTATTTAATGGTATTAAAGGAAATGATATAGCTAATGGTAACTTGCTTAGAGAAGCATATGCAGATAATTCATCTGCAAATGTTAGAAGAGAAGCGTATTATGATGCGTGGTCGCCTTCAAATCCAGAAGGATCATATCCAAGAGTTGGTTACGATTTAGCTGATGAGACAGGTTTTACAGATCGTTTAATTGAAGATGGTAGTTTTTTAAGACTATCTAATGTGACTTTAGGTTACAATATTCCAGTAGATAAAAAATCATTTATCAACAGTGCTTACGTTTCTGTAACGGGACAAAATTTATTACTTTTTACAGATTACAGCGGATTTGATCCTGAAGTAAATAGTTTTGCTTTCGATCCAGGAAGAGTTGGTTTAGATTGGAATTCATTTCCAAATCAAAAATCATTTTCAGTATCATTAAACATTGGTTTCTAAAAAAAAAGATTATGAAAAAATATTTATTAGTTTTAGGTTTATGTACAATAACTTCATTTATAGTAAGCTGTAGCGATTTTTTAGATGAAGACATAGAGACATTTTACACAGAAGATCAAATTTTTGCTACAGAAGCTGGTTTAGAAACTGCAGTTACAGGATTATATCAAAGTTTTGCAGCTCCTGGTTACCATGGTTCTTCTATACATCACCTTGCGACTACACTTTCTGGAAAATTTTATTCCAATCAAGGTGCAAGTGAAGATGCTACAAGTCTAAACTGTTTACCAAACAATACTTGGTTAACTCGTATGTGGCCACAAATGTATGCTACCGTTAACGTTGCAAATACGATTATTTTAAACATGGAAACGTCTACGCTTCCTAACCGAGATTTCGCTCTTGGACAAGCTTATTTAATTCGTGCTGCAACCTATTTTGATTTGGTTCGTTACTTCGGAGATGTTCCTATAAAAACGATTCCTTCGGATATTAATAATTTAAATACTCCAAGAAGTCCTAAAGAAGAAGTGTATGAGTTAATAATTGCTGATTTTGAAAAAGCGAAAACATTATTACCAGGACCTGGGGAATATTTAGAAGGTCGTCCAGTAAAAACTGCTGCGAATGCATTTTTAGCTAAAGTATATTTAACTTTAGCTAGTGAATCTGGAGACTTAGCATTATGGCAACAAGCTTACGACGAAGCTATTCAGGTAGTTGGAGAGTATTCACTTACCACTACTTATGCAGAATTATTTGACTTAAGCAATGAGAATAACTCAGAATCTATATTTGAAATCCAATATGGTCCTAATGGTGCAGAAAGAAATTCAGATGTCATAAGAGCTTATACTTTAAAAGATTTATACGACTATGATACTTTTGGAAGAATTCGTCCAAATAAGGAAGTTTACGATCAACATGTAAATCAATATCCTAACGATCCTAGAATTGAGGCTACATTTTTTGCTAATTCGTATACAAAATTTAATGGTGCTAATCAAAACATCTACCCTACACAATCTGGAGGAGGAAATGCTTTTACCGCTTTAAAAAAATATTTAGATCCTAATTTTAATGGATCTACAACATCAAGAAACTTTTATAAGCTTCGTTATGCTGATGTCTTATTGATGTTAGCTGAAATTACAAATGAGTTAAATGGGCCAACAACTGAAGCTTATGGTTATGTTAATGAAGTACTGGCCAGAGCAAGAACTACAGCTACTGGAGTTTCTGCAGAACCAGCAGACTTTGCAGGATTAACACAAAGTGAATTCAGAACTCGTATTTTAAGAGAAAGACAATATGAAATGTTAGGTGAAAATCACGAATGGTTTGATACCAGACGTAGAGGATACCAATATTTCTTGGAGGAAGTAATCTATACTCATAATAACCATCCAACGTTAGATGTTGGAGGAAATAATAGTAAAGACTACATCTATCCGGTTTCTGTAAAAAATATGTTAATGCCAATTCCTTCAACAGAATTGTCAAATAACACACAAATATCTCAAGCAGATCAAAACCCTGGCTACTAATTAGAACGTATAAAAAAAGAAATTAAATGATAAAATACATCACTACCGCTGTTTTTTTCGCACTTGTTTTAATGTGTGGAACAACTAATAACGGATTAAATCAAAAAAAAGCGTCTAATGAAGTTATAACTTATTTAGACCCTACTGCAAGTATTGATAATCGTGTAAAAGATTTAATGTCTCGCATGACTTTGGAAGAAAAGGTCTATCAAATGTGCCAATACGTAGGCTTGGAACACATGAAAGAGGCTGAAGCAAAAATTTCTCCAGAAGAATTAGAGAAAAACGATGCTTTAGGTTTTTATCCTGGTATGCGTTCTGGTGATATTGGAAAATTAGCTGAACAAGGTAAAGTGGGTTCATTTTTACATGTTGTTACTGCTAAAGAGGCAAACGAGCTACAGCATTTAGCACAAAAATCAAGATTAAAAATCCCGTTATTAATAGGTATTGATGCTATTCATGGTAATGGATTGGTTAGTGGTTCTACTATTTACCCATCCCCTATTTCTCAAGCAGCAACATTTGCAGACGATTTAATTAAAGAAGGTTCTCGTCAAACTGCTTTAGAAATGCGTGCTAATGGAATGCACTGGAGTTTTACACCAAATATTGATGTTTTACGTGACCCGCGTTGGGGGCGTACCGGAGAAACTTATGGAGAAGATCCTTTCTTAGTTGGTAATATGGGTGTTGCTACCATTTTAGGTTTGCAATCTAAAAACTTTGGTGGTAATGAAACAGTTATTGCTTGTGCTAAACACTTAATTGCAGGAAGTTCTTCTATTAATGGCTTAAATGCATCGCCAACAGACGTTTCTAAACGTACTCTATTTGAAATATTCTTACCACCATATCGTCGTGCAGTAAAAGAAGCTAATGTATTTTCTATCATGGCTGCTCACAATGAAGTTGCTGGTTTACCAGGACACATGGATAAATTTATGATGAATGACTTAATGAGAGATCGTTGGGGTTTTGAAGGGTTTTATGTAAGTGACTGGAACGATATTTCTAGAATAGATATCTGGCACCATGTTGCTAAAGATTTTAAACAATCTATCGAGTTTTCTATAAACGCAGGGATGGATATGAATATGCATGGTCCTATTTTTGACAACCACTTAATCGAATTGGTTAAAGAAGGAAAAGTAAGTGAAGAACGTGTTAACTATGCTTGTGCGAAGATTTTAGAAACAAAGTTTCGTTTAGGTTTATTCGAAAATCCTTTCGTTAAAGAAAAAGAAGCTCAAAAAGTTAATTTTAGTAAAACGCACCAGCAAAACGCATTAGAACAAGCAAGACGTTCTATCGTTCTATTAAAAAATGATAAAAATATCTTACCGTTATCTAAAAGTGGTACAGGTAAAACCATATTTGTTACTGGTCCTAATAGTGATAATCAAACCACTTTAGGTGACTGGGTTTCGCCTCAACCTGAAGAAAATGTAATCACTATGGTGGAAGGTTTAAAGTCTATAGGAGAAGCTAATGGCTACAAAATTAACTATTTCGACTCTGGAGATCGTTCTAAAGAAATTACAGATGAGCAGATTGATGCAGCCTACACTAAAGCACAAGCATCTGACATGGTTGTATTGGTTTTAGGAGAAAACTCTTTCAGACATGATTGGAAGCGTAAAACAACTGGAGAAAATATTGATAGAGCAACACTTAAGTTATCTGGAAACCAGATGAAACTTGCCGATAAAATGTTTGAATTAAATAAACCTGTTATAGTAGTTTATGTTTCTGGTAGTCCAATTGCAGAGCCTTGGTTAGAGCAGCGCGCAGCTGCAGTAATTAATACTTGGGAAAGTGGAGCTTTTGCAGGACAGGCTAATGCAGAAATTATGTTTGGATTAACAAATCCTTCTGGAAAATTACCATTAACTATTCCTAGAAGTGTTGGCCAATTACAAATGGTCTATAACCACAAACCTACTGCATACATTCATAAATACAATACCGAGAAAAAAACACCATTACATCCTTTTGGATACGGTTTAAGTTTTTCAAAATTTGAATACAGTGCGCCTAAAGTTTCTAAAAATACGTTGAGTAATTTAGAAGATACGGTAGATGTTACTGTTAATGTAACTAATAAGAGTAATGTAGATGGTGAAGAAGTGGTTCAATTATACATTAATGATCAAATCAGTTCATACACAAGACCAGTTAAAGAATTAAAAGGTTATAAGAGAGTCGCTATTAAAGCTGGTGAGACTAAAGCGGTAACTATTACCATTAATGCTGAAAGTTTAGCCTTTTACGATAAAGATTACAACTTTGTTGTGGAACCTGGAGACTTTACCATAATGACTGGAAGTTCTTCTGCAGATAAGGATTTAAAGAAAATCACCATTTCTGCACCTTCATTATTAATGTTAGAAAAAGCAAAATAATATGATTAAACACATAAGTGCTTTAATATTGAGCGCCACACTTTTAACTGCTTGCGGGCAGGCAAAAGTAGATGCTCAAAAGCAAGAAATAAAAGAGACTGTAACAACACAGCAGAAGCCAAATATTATTTATATTATGGCAGACGATTTAACCACGCAGGCCATTAGTGCTTATGGTGGAATTTACAAAGACATTGCTCCTACTCCAAATATAGATCGTTTGGCTAAACAAGGTATGTTATTTAACGACGTGCTTTGTACAAATGCTATTTGCGGACCTTCTAGAGCTGCAATTCTTACTGGAAATTACAGTAATGAAAATGGCTACTATAAAAATGAAGGTGGCGGGAAATTTGATGAAACCAAATGGACCTTTCCACAAGAGTTTCAAAAAAATGGCTATCAGACTAGTTTATTTGGGAAATGGCATTTAGGAACCGAGCCTCAAGGTTTTGATGTATTTAAATATCATAATTCTGCAGGACAACAAGGTCACTACTGGGATCCCGTATTTAATGAAAATGGTAAAGATGTTAAAGAAAAAGGATACTCTACCAATTTAAGTACAGATTTTGCTATGGACTGGCTACAAAACGGACGTAAGCAGAATGACCCATTTTTAATGGTGTTACAATATAAGGCTCCACACAGACCTTGGGAACCAGATACAAAATATGAAAAGCTTTGGGATGATATCGAAATGCCTTATCCATCTACTTTTAATGATGATTATAAAGGTCGTGAATTAACTGCTGGTGATACTGAAATGACTATGGATTATTTCTCGCGCAGAGATATGAAACTAGAAGAACCAGAAGGATTAAAAGGTGTTGATAGAATTAAATGGGCTTTCTACGGTGCTAAACCTGGAGAAATTGTTCAGCCTGATGGCATGACTGCTGAAGAAGGTAAAAAATGGCGTTACCAGAATTATATTAAAGATTATTTAGCTTGTGTTAAGTCTGTAGACGATAATATTGGTCGAGTTCTTAAATATTTAGATGATAACGATTTAACAGATAATACTATAATTGTATTAACGTCAGATCAAGGTTTCTACCTTGGAGATCATGGTTTTTTCGATAAGCGTTTTATCTATGAAGAATCTATCCGTATGCCATTTATAGTTCAATATCCAAAAATGGTTAAGCCAGGTTCTGTAAATAATGATATTATTACTAATGTAGACTTTGCTCCTACTCTATTAGATGTTGCTGGTATTAAAACAGACCAGAAAATGCATGGTCAGAGTTTTAAATCTGTTTTAAAAGGTGAGACTCCTGCAGATTGGCAAACAGGAATGTATTACCATTATTATGAATTTCCTTATTGGCACCACGTACAACCACATTACGGGATTAGAACTCAGGACTTTACTTTAGCTCATTTTTACTATAATATTGATGTTTGGGAATTATATGATTTAAATAAAGACCCAGAGCAATTACATAATGTTTATGCAGACCCAGCTTATGCGCAAACGGTTGCAAGACTTAAAAATGAATTAAAGGCATTAATGGCTAAAAATGGTAACGATAAATCGTTAGCAGATTTTAGAATGATTACCGATAAAGACTTTGGCTCTATTGTTGATCAAAAAGATGATGAAACATCGGTAAGAGATGTATTAACACAAGAATAAACTATGAAAAGAATAAATCAAATAGTAGCACTCTTAGCATTAAGTATTTTTATAAGCTGTAACGCCCAAAAAACCTCAAATGCAAGTGAAGAAGTTAAAATGACTTCAACAACATCTCAAAAGAATATTTTATTTATTGCAATTGACGATTTAAAGCCATTATTATCAAATTATGGAGAAACCCAAATGGTGACACCTAATTTTGATCGTTTAGCAAAAATGGGAATGACGTTTACAAATGCACATGTACAATATGCAGTTTGTGGTCCATCTAGAGCAAGTGTAATGACAGGAACTAATCCCGATAAAACCAAAGTTTGGGACTTACATACGGACTTTAGAGAATCTGCTCCAGACCTAGTATCTATGCCAGAATATTTAATTTCTCAGGGATATGAGACTACTGCTGTTGGTAAAATTTACCATAAAGGCTCTTCTGCTCCTGGACATGATGGAAAAAGCTGGAGTATCCCACATAAATTACCTGACAATTATGATCCTAAATACGGAGAACCTGCTTTTTCATATTATCAAAACCCGCAAACTAAAGCTAAATTTGATGAATTATTAGAAGAAGCTAAGAAAAAAGGTATTGATAAAAACGGAAAACTTAGAGCTTATGCTTTTAAAAGATTAAAGCCAAGTACTGAAAATACAGATGTGAGCGATGAAGCTTACCAAGATGGTTTATATACACAAACCGCTTTGAAAAAATTAGCTCAATTACAAAAAGGTTCTAAACCTTGGTTTTTAGGTGTTGGTTACCAAAAACCTCATTTACCGTTTGTTGCTCCAAAGAAATACTGGGATTTATACGACCGAGATAAAATCGATTTAGCTAAATTTCAACAATTAGGAGACGGTACTCCTGAATTTGCATACCATTCGTTTGGTGAGTTAAGAGCTTTTAGTGATATCGATAATAAATTAAACATTGGAGATAAGTTACCAGAAGCGAAACAAAGAGAATTAATTCATGGTTATATGGCTTGTGTATCTTACATAGATGCACAATTAGGTAAATTATTAGATCAGCTGGAAAAAACGAATAGTTTAGAAAATACTGTAATTGTATTATGGGGAGATCATGGATTCCATTTAGGAGATCATACAGAATGGTGTAAACATTCAAATTTTGAACAAGCTACACGTATTCCATTCATGTTTGCTGGACCTGGTGTTGAAAAGAATCAGAAAAGTAGTCACCCAGTTAATCTGGTAGACCTGTTCCCTACTGTTTTTGAATTAGCAGGTGTAAAACAAAGTACACAAACCGATGGAAAATCTTTAGTTGCGTTATTAGATAATGATAAAAACACAACTGTAAATATGGATTATGCTTATCACCAATACGCACGTGGTAAACGTATGGGGTATTCTGTAAGAACGGAAAACTACCGCTATACAGAATGGCATGATAATGAATACAGAAGCACACAAGCTTATAACAGTTCTAATATTGTTGGTACAGAACTTTACGATTATGTTAATGATCCTTTAGAAACCAAAAATTTTAACAAGGACCCTAAATATACAAAGGTTTTAAATGAGTTAAAAGCCAAATTAAAATCGCATTTAACCCAATAAAATAATTAAAAGCGATAATAATAATTATCGCTTTTCTTTTTTATAAACTTAAACGTTTAACTCAATTAAGAGTCTAAATAAAAAATATTTTACACACTATAATTATGAAAAAAGTATTTGTTTTTACCTTGTTTTTGCTTGCTATAAATTTATATGCACAAACCAAACCGAATATTTTAATTATTCATACCGATGATTTAGGGTATCATGATTTAAGTATTAAAGGTTCTCAGTTGTATAACACCAATAATATCGATCAGCTTGCTAAGGAGTCTGTAGATTTTACAAATGCTTACAGTAGTTATCCTCGCTGTACACCATCACGTTACGGTATGATGACTGGTACTTACCCTGTAAATGAAAACAAAGGTTGGCTCGGTGGCATTCCGGAAGAGAAGAACTTTATCAAACAATTTAACATTGCAGGTTACAACACGTCGTATGTTGGTAAATGGCATTTAGGTGAAGGTGATAGTGCTCCTAAAAAATTCGGATTTAAGCATTCATATGCTGCAGGAAGATCTGGAGGTATTGGTTCAAGATTTTTCCCATTTAACACTCAAGCTAACGGCAAACCCGCTAAAGAACCTGTTGAAGATTTAGAACAAGACGGAAAAGAAGGTGATTATGCATCGGATTTACTTACCAACGCAACTATGGATTTCATTAAAAATAATCCAAAAAACGAACCTTTTTTAGCCATTTTAGCCTATTATGCTGTACATACTCCAATTGAAGCGAAACCAGAAGATGAAGCGAGAAATAAAGAGCAGCTAAAAAAGATTGACTTTGGTAATACACCTGAATACATTAAAGAAGGTGAAGGTCGCCGCAAAATGCGTCAAGATGATGCTGCTTACGCAGGAATGGTAGAAAATGTCGATGAAAACGTTGGTCGCCTTTTAGACTTACTAAAATCAATGAATATAGATGATAATACCATTATTGTATTTTCTTCAGATCATGGAGGATTATCTAACGATGGTCATAAGGGAGAAAGACATTTAGCAACTACAAATCTACCGCTAAAAGCAGGTAAAGGACATTTATATGAAGGAGGAATAAGGGTTCCTTTATTTATTAAATGGAATAAACACCTAAAACCGCATGTAGATAATTCTTCTATTGTACTAGGTATGGACATCTTCCCTACACTTTTAGATTTAACTACCGGTCAAAATGTAACCGGTGTAGATGGTAAAAGTTATGCTCAAGTTTTAAAGGGTAAAGAAACTTGGGGAGACAGAACCGTATTTTGGATTTCTAAAAAGGCAAGACCACATAGTACAGGAGATAGTAAAGCTGCTGTGGTACGTTCTGGTGATTATAAATTAATCCAATTTTTAGAAACTAAAGCAATAGAACTTTACAACTTAAAAGAAGATGTTGGTGAAGAAAATAATCTTGCGGAAAAAGAACCTGCTAAAACAGCGCAACTGTTACAGTTATTAAAAGACTGGAAAAAGGAATATTTAGTTCCAGAAAAAACTAAAATATTTAAGCCAAAGGATAAAGGGAAAACTAATAAAAAATCAAAAAAATAATTCTATGCGTTTAAAATCTCTTTTTTTTATTGGACTTATAGCATGTACGTCTTGTACATCCAAGAAGGAAGTTTACAACACTACTGTTGCTAAAGAAAAAAGAGATTTTAAACCTTATATCACTAATGGTGTTCTAGTTGGAGCTACTTTAAATCATCATGAGCTAAATACCGATAAAGAAGCTAAATTTCTACAAAATTTCAAATACTTAACACCTGCAAATGCGGCTAAACAAAGCCGAATTCATCCAAAACCAAATAGCTGGAACTGGGATGAAATAGATGATTTTATAAATTTTGCAAATACAAACAATCTAGTTTTAAGATTACACGGACCTATAAGTCCACAAGCTTCAAAATGGGCTAAAACAGATAAAAGAACAGCTCAAGAACTAGAAAAAAATCTTATAGAATTTACAACTGCATTCGCTAAACGATTTAATAACGAGCCTAGTGTAGTCTGGATGGATGTCGTAAATGAAACCATTTTAGCAAATGGCGAATGGTTTGGTCCTAAACCCGGAACCGACCAATGGGAAAACCCATGGTTAAAAATGGGTTTAGACAAAAATGGTTATCCGCTTTATATTTTAAAAGCTTTTGAAGTTGCTACACAACACGCCACAAATATTAAACTGGTTTATAATCAGAATTCAGGATTAGACGATGTGCTGTGGGACAAATTAAAGGAAACTGTTCTTTACCTAAGATCTAAAGGCTACCGTGTAGATGGTATTGGTTGGCAAGCTCATTTACTTTTAGGAGCAAAACGAGAAGATTTTGTTGAAAACACAGAGCAAACCATGCAAAAATTAGCCCATTTAATAGATTGGGCTCACAACAACGACTTGGCTTTTCATGTAACAGAATTAGATTATCTGGTAAAAGATAACTTAAAAGACCAAACAGAAGCAGAACTTCAAATACAAAAACGGGTGTATAAAGCTATCACTGATGTTTTAATTGAAAAAAGTAAAAACGGTGAAGTAACCTTAAATCTTTGGGATGTTGGCGAACGTTATAAAAAAGGAACTGGTATGTTTCATTCTATTTACGATGCTAAAATGAACCCTACACCTGCTTACGAAGTCATCAAGTCACTATTACATTAATTTTTTCAGAACGTTTAAATGTTATTATGAAATTAAATAGTCTACTACCTCTTTTCGCATTAAGTATATTCCTTGGTTCTTGTAATCAACAAAAATCTGCACTTTCTTCATCTCAAAATAATGATGAAACAAAAAAACCAAACATTTTAATTATTCATGTGGACGATTTAGGTTATCATGATTTAAGTATGAATGGTTCTAAAATTTATCAAACCCCTAATATTGATAATCTTGCAAAAGAATCTGTTGTATTTCAAAATGCTTATGCCAATTATCCGCGCTGTGTCCCGTCACGTTACGCTATGATGACAGGAAATTATCCAGTACAAAATGGCGATGTTCCAGATGATGGTTTTGAAATGAACAACGTTACAGATAATAAAAACTTTGTAAAAAACATTAAAGCTTCAGGCTACCAAACCGCTTACTTTGGAAAATGGCATTTAGGAAACGAGCAAAGTCTAAAAGATTTTGGGTATGATTTTAGTTTCGCCGCAGGACATGCAGGTTCTCCAATAAGTTTTTTATATCCTTTTAATGAAAAGAAAGGCAATGGAGAAAATAAAAAAGAAGACGTTCCAGATGTCGATAATGTGAGTAAGGAAGGTGATTATTTAATGGATGTCATGACCGATAATGTGGCTAAATACATTAAAAACACAGATAAAAACAAACCTTTTATGGCTATGTTTTCATTTTATGCCGTACACCAACCGTTAGAAGCCAAAGACGAAGATATAGCCCGTAATAAATCTGAAATTAAAAATTTTGATTTTGGGAATCAGCCTGAATATATTGAAGAAGGTACAGGTAGAACCAAAATGCGTCAAGATAATGCTACTTATGCTGCAATGGTGGAAACTATGGACGAAAATGTAGGGAAACTGATGCAGCTATTAAAGGATTTAGAGATTGAAGACAACACCATTGTTATATTTTCTTCCGATCATGGCGGATTATCTAATGACGGAACTAATCAGCGTCATCTAGCCACCTCAAATTATCCACTACGTGCTGGAAAAGGCTGGTTATACGATGGTGGTATAAAAGTACCCTTACTAGTTAAATGGAATAAACATTTTGCTCCAAGAGAAGAGAAAAAATCATTAGTCATGCTTATGGATGTGTTCCCTACTCTACTTGACATTACTGCTAATAAAAATTTAGATACTAATGGTAAAAGTTTCTTACCTGTATTAAATAATAAAGAAAACTGGAACGACCGTACTGTTTATTGGCATTCAAGCAAAGCAAGACCAACAAATACAGGAGACACCAAATCTTCTGCCATTCGGGAAGGCGATTTTAAACTTATTCATTGGTATAAAGAAAATCGTGTGGAACTTTATAACATAACTGAAGATCCTTCAGAAACTAATAATTTAGCCACACAATTACCAGAAAAAACCGCAACACTATTAAAATCTTTAAACGCTTGGAAAGCTAAATTTTAAAAGCACCTTATTAAAAAAATGAAATACCTTATTTACCTTATATTATTTAGTTACAGTTATAGTCAAGCTCAAAATAGGCCTGTTGGAGAAAATATAATCAATACCAATAAAATTGGTTATTTAAGTCTAAAAAAAGAAGATGGCGAAGTTTCAAAAATAGAGTTAGAAAATAATGAGTTTCAATTTTTATTTGAAACTAAACAAGAACCAAAATTCATTTATAACTTATCAGCAAACATTCCTTTGCTAAAATCTAATTACAGAAAAGGCACTGTGTTTTTACTCTCTTATAAGGCGAAAACGGAAACTGCAAGTTTAGAAACAGGAGAAGCAAAAATGCTGTGGATACTAAAACAAACAGAAGATTATAAAGGAAATATAGAATCCACACAAAGTATCTCATCAGAGTGGCAAACCTATTATATTCCTTTTGAAGCCAACCAATATATTAAAAAAGATGATTTAGCCTTAGTGATGCAATTTGGTTTTAGAGAACAATCGTTCTTAATAAAAGACATTGCTTTCGAGGTTTTTCCAGAGAGCACAAACACTTCAGACTTACCAAAAACAAAAATAACCTATCAAGGTATGGAACCTGATGCCTTATGGCGCCAGGAAGCCAAAAAGCGTATCGAAACCATTAGAAAAGGAAATTTTATTATTCAACTTACTGAAAATGGGAAACCCGTAGCAAATAAAGAGATTAATATAAAACTTAATAAACATTTATTTCCTTTTGGTGCTGCCGTTAACGCAGATGATGTTGTGGAAGATAATTTTAAGTATAAAAACTTTAAAAAAGCCTTTAGTCTTGCTGTATTTGAAAATGATTTAAAAATAAAATCTTGGAGTCGTGAAAAAAATAGGCAACGTACTTTGGAGGCAATGGATATTCTAAAAAAGGACAACATTCAAACCAAAGGTCATGTTCTTATTTGGCCAGGTTTTAGATATTTAACAGCAGAAGTTAAAGCCAATCAAGATAATCCGGAAAAAGTCAAAGAACTTGTAAAATCGCATGTTTCAGGTATTTTAGATGCTACTAAAGGAAAAGTCTCTCATTGGGATGTCGTGAATGAATGTTATACCAATAAAGACCTTCAAAATATAACTGGCTCGGAAGATATTTTATATGAAGGGTTTAGAATGGCTAAAGAAATGCAGCCAAACACCTATAGATTTATTAACGAATATGGAATAATAAGTAAAGGCGGTCTAGATACCAAAAAACAACAATGGTATTATGATTTTATAAAGCGTATAGATGAAAACACTGGAGGATTGGTTCAAGGGATTGGTATACAGAGCCATATAGGTAGCGATTTAACCTCTCCAGAGCGTGTGCTAGAAATTTTAGCTTTCTACGCCACCTTGGGTAAACAAATTAGTATTTCTGAGTTTACAATGGACATACAAGACCCAGAAATTCGTGAGCAATATACTCGAGATTTTTTAATTGCAGCCTTTAGTCACCCGAGTGTGGTTGAATTCCTATTTTGGGGTTATACTGAAAATGAAAAAAAGAAAGTCGATATTTTTAAACCTAATGGAGAGCTAGGTGTTATGGGCAAAGCCTATTTCGATTTGGTTCATGGCGAATGGAAAACCAATTTAAACGGTCAAACAGATGCTGAAGGTTTTGCTAAAGGTGCAGGTTTTTATGGCGATTATGAATATTCTTTCGTGCATAATGGTGAGCTTGTAAAAGGTCAATTCAATTTAAAACCAAGACAACGAGGCATTATAAAAATCGAATTAAAAAAATAAGTTTACAATGAAACACTTAGGTCTTATAACTTTATTAGCAATTCTACTATTTGGCTGTAATGCTCAGAATACCTCTAAAAATCAAAATATAAATAAACCATCGGAACAACCTAACATTGTTTGGATTGTTACAGAAGATATTAGTCCTACGCTTTCATTTTATGGAGACTATACGGCTAAAACACCAAATTTAGATGCTTTAGCAAAAGAAAGTATGATTTATGATAATGCATTTGCAGTCGTTGGTGTGTGTGCTCCTACACGTTCTTCAATTATTACGGGAATGTACCCAACCAGTATAGGTACCATGCACATGCGTACAGGTAATGATGTCATGTCATGGGGAAAACGTGAATACCAAAATAAAGAAGAAACAGGACGTTTAGATTTAAATAATGAACCTATTCCTCAATATTCTGCCGTTATTCCACCACATGTTAAATGTTATACCGAATATTTAAGAGCTGCTGGTTATTATTGTACTAATAACCAAAAAACCGATTACCAATTTGCTGCGCCAATAACGGCATGGGATGAAAATAACCCAAAAGCGCATTGGAGAAATACTCCAATAGGAAAACCATTCTTTTCCGTTTTCAATATTAACACGACGCATGAAAGTCAGCTTTGGAAAAACAACGATTTACCTCTAACTGTAAACCCAGAAGATGTAACTGTACCTCCATACCTACCAGATAATTTAGAAACAAGAAAAACAATTGCAAGACATTATAGCAATGTAGAATTAATGGATGCGGAAGTGGGAGAATTTATTAATCAGTTAAAAGCAGATGGTTTATATGAAAACACAATAATCTTTTTTTATAGTGATCATGGCGGCCCGTTACCTCGTCAAAAACGCGAGATTTACGATTCTGGATTAAAAGTACCTTTTATGGTAAAACATCCAAATGGAAATAAAGGTAGAACAGATGAATTAATCTCTTTTGTAGATCTAGCACCAACCATGCTAAGTTTAGCAGGAATAAAAGCACCAAAGCATTTAGAAGGGCAGGCTTTTTTAGGTATCTATAAACATAATAAGCAAAGAGACTATGTGTTTGCAAGTTCTGACCGTTTTGATGAGTTTACAGACCGCATAAGGGCAATAAGAACTAAAGATTTTTTATATCTTAAAAATGATTATCCAGAAAAACCGAAATATAAAGATGTTGGTTATAGAAAAAATATTTCTATGATGCCTAAGTTTTTAGAATTAAAAACGGAAGGTGAACTTAACAAAACCCAGGAAATATGGTTTAATACCAAAACTGTTGAAGAACTTTATGATGTTTCGAAAGATCCACATAATTTAAATAATCTTGCACAAAAATCAGAATACAATGCGGTATTAAAGGAAATGAGGCTGCAATTAAAAGATCAACAGGAAGTGTCTCCAGATTTAGGTAAAATGTTTGAAGCCGAAGTGGTTGAAACTATGTGGCCTAAAAATGAACAACCTATAACGTCTCCCGTGAAAATATCACAAAGGAATCAATTAATACACCTAACAAATCAAACTGATGGTTCTTCTATAGCTTATTTGTTTTCAGATAATCCAGATATAAAGTTCGATTATGATTTAAATTGGCAATTATATACTAGTCCCATTTCTAATACAGCAACCCATAAATATCTTTATGTTGTTGCAGAAAGAATAGGTTTTAAAACCTCTGATATGCTAAAAATAAATCTGAAGAATTAAAATAATATCATTTATTTTTTTTAAATTCTTAAAATAAAGCCTTTAAATTAAACTATTTTAAAGGGTTTTACGATTTTTAAACCCTATCTGACAATAAACCAACCACTAATTCACATTAAAATGTGAACTTTATTGCTTTAACTATAACGTTGTAATTATGAAATTAAAATTCCTTTTCATCCTATCACTTCTTTTAGCTTTTACAATTTCTTGCGAGGAAGATGATGAAACTATTGATGGGACTGGTACTGTAGAATTTACAAATACTAATTTATTTGAAGTAGAAAATGCAACAGCTCCATTGAATGTAAACATTGGAATTGACACATTCAATCATAATGGAGGTAGTATAAATGTAAGTATTTCAGGTGCTACTTACGGTACAGACTATACAACCAATCTAGGAAGCGATGAATTTAGTTTATCTATAGAAAAACAAGGCTTAGTAGGCTCTTTTAATATACAACCTTTAGACAATAGCATATTAGAAGGTACCAAAACACTTACTATTACAATTACTGGTGTATCTGGTGCTTTAGCTGTAGGAGAATCAAACACCTTAACGTTCTCAATTTTAGATGATGAAGCACCATCAATTGGAGTGGTAAATTTCGCAAATGCAAATACAACTATTCAAGAGAATGCAACAACAGCGACGACAATTAATATGCCATTTATAAATGAAAGTTCTTTTGGAGGTACAATTACATTAACAGCTTCTGGTGATGCTGTTTTTGGAACTGACTATACTATTGCAGGTCAAACTTCATCAGATTTTGTTTTAACAGTTCCAGCTGGCGCTACTTCTGCAAGTTTTGACATTTCAGCAATTGACAATACCACTTTTGATAATAATAAGACAGTAGTTTATACTATAAGTGAAGTAACCGGAAATCTTTTATTAGGATCTACATTACAAAATACAATTGAAATAAATAATGATGAGGCACCTCCATTTCCATTATTAAATTTTGATATGGCGTCTGCAACGTATAATGAAGATGCTGGTACTGTAAATATTGCTTACACATTATCTTATGCTACAACCGCAAGTACCGACATAGAATTAACCACAAGTGGTACAGCTAATAATACCGATTTCAATTTCTCAGGTAGTACAGCAAATCCTTACAACTTTACAATTCCTACTGGAACAACCACTGGTAATGTAAGTATATCTATTGTAGATGATACTTCCATTGAGCAAAATGAAACTGTTATTGTAAATATTACAAATGTTACGGGTGGTGCAATCGTGGGACCAAACGCACAACATACTATTAATATAACAGATAATGATTTTGTGCCTTTTAACTATTTAGAAACATTTGAAACAGTAGCAGACTTGGATGCCGCCAATTTTTCAGCTGAAGTTTTAGCGACCCAAAATCTTCCGGACAACAAACTATTTAAGTATAATAACAATGCAGGTAAATATGCAGATGTTAATGATGTAACACAAACATCTGATACAGGTTTAGTAGTCTTTTATAATATTACACAAGATGGCCCAGGTGAAATTGATAATGTCGTCATTACACCACAAATGGCTTATACTGGAAATTCTAATTTTCAAGTAGATATAGCGTATAGCCAAGCTCCAAATTTTAACAACGCTAATGTTACCTTTTATTATTCACAAACTTACAACCCTGCAAATCCATGGAATGAAGCAGATTGGACAGTTATAGGCAGTGAAACTGCAGCAGATATGAATAATGATGGGTTTGGTACAAATGTATATAAAAGAAAAAGTATGAATATTACTTCTACTGGTTCTTTTTATATCTCTGTGAGAGTAAAACAAACTATTGATAACACGTTTTCAAAAACACAATGGAGATTAGATAATTTTAGAGTAGACTCTATATAAATAATAATTAATTAAATAAATAATACAATGAAAAAAGTACTTTTTACCCTTTTATTAGTTTTTGGACTATCAGCAATTAGTTTAGCTCAGTCTGATAAAATGAAAGAAAAAATAAATGAAAAAATTGAGAAACTTAATCAAGAAATAATGGATGGAGATGCTAGTCAATCTCTTTCAGAAAGTCAAAAAGAAGAAGTTTTCAAAATAGAATTTAATAAACTTAAAGAAGTTAGAGCTGCAAAAAAAGCAAATAGTTCTAAAGAGGATATTAAAGATATTCATAAAAAATATGGTAAAATTCTTTATCAAGAAATTTTAACGAAAGAACAGAAAAAAGCCCGTAAAAAAGGGAAAGCAAAAGAATAATTTTAATTAAAAACCGATCAATTATGAGAAAAATTACATTTTTAGCAGCTTTTTTAGTTGCAATTTTTACAATTAACGCCCAAAATGCGCCATTAACCAATGGTACTTTTGATGCAGATATTAGCGGTTGGGTTGGGAATAACACAACTCCTGTCTGGAATGCTGCAGAAGGTAATCCTGGTGGAGCATTAGAATTTCAAAGTACGGCAAATAATAACCGTGTAAATACAAACCCTAATGTTGCTCCATACGATGGTCCAGGTGACTATACTTTATCATTTGATGTTAAAGGTACTTCTGGAACAGTTATAAGACCTGCTCTATTTCAAGGTACTGGAATTAACGGGACTGATATTACTATCGCGGCAGATAATACTTGGGAATCGCATACAGAAACTTTCACAGGGTTAACTGCAGATCAAATGAACATACGTTTTTTTGGAAGGCCTAATGGTGTTGCAACACCTGTAACTTATTTTATTGATAATGTAACTTGGGTAAAAGTTCCATGTGCAGGTCAAGAAGTAATTGCTGCAACAGATGGTGCAGGTACAAATGTTATAACTGCCCCTCAAGGTTGTTATAATACAGGAGACATGGTAGAGTTTACTGCAACTCCGGCTTGTGCTAACTTTACATTTAACGAGTGGGTTGTAAATGGTGTTCCTTCTGGTAATATGAATCCTTTTAACTATACTGTAGGAACTGTTGATGCTACCGTAACAGCTACATTTAATCCAGTAACTCCGGCGCCAGATTTAAATTTTGATACCGATGCAGAACTTGCAAATTGGACAGCTAATGGAAATGCTATTGAAACTGTTAGTGGTGATGACATTTCGATTGAAATTACTGGAGGTACTCCAAAAATAACGTACAACTGTGCTTTAGCTCCAACAACTTGGAATGTTAATGCTTGTAGAATTACTTATACAAATAATACAACTAATACGGTTATAAGAGTTAAACACACTAATGCTATTAGCGGTGGTGATAATTATGTAAATGAAACTATTACTCCTAACGGAACAGGAACTGTTGTAATTCCTTTAAATAATACAGAGTTTGTAGATAAAGTAGAATTAACAGAGATTTTAATAAGAAATGCTGGAAATACAGATGCTTCAAATGGTATTATTGTATTCGATTTTATAGAATTTTATAATGAGCCTTCATTAAGTGTAGATAGTTTTGATAAGACTTCAGGGTTTACATTATATCCAAATCCTGCAAATAGCGAATTAAACTTTTCTAATCCTAGTGTTATATCTCAAGTAACTGTTTTTGACATTACAGGTAAACAAGTAATAAAGTCAAAGCAATTAACTAATGGCAAACTAAATATATCAACTTTAACAACTGGTGTTTATTTAGTCAAAATTGTAGATCAGAATAATTCCTCTACGACAAAAAAATTAGTCAAAGAATAAATTTATAAAGAGTCACTTCCCCCCAAAAAGTGACTCTTTTTTTATTCTGATTTCATTTTAAACTACTTACGTTTTAATTTATTCCTCCTAAATTATTTTATGAAATCGAACTTATTAATTTTAATTTTTAGCTTATCTAGCTTAATTTGTTTAAGTCAAGTAGGTATAGGAACTACCACTCCTGATCCATCTGCTATACTAGATATTACTAGTACTGACAAAGGAGTCTTAGTGCCTCGCGTAAGCTTAAATGATGTCACGGATATTTCTGTAGCCACAGCTACAATACCTAACCCTACAGATGGTTTATTGGTTTGGAACACAAACGCCTCAACTATTGGTGGTACTGGTATTGGTTTTTATTATTTTTTGGGTACCCGTTGGTTACCAATAACTAAGCAAAATAATACCTTAGATCAGGCATATGATGAAACAGGTGCTGGTGCTGGACGCATCATTACCGCAGATGCTGGAGCTGTAAAAATTGCTGGTACTGATGGTTTCTTTGTAACAGGAACCTTTGGATCTGGAACAACTATTGAGGAATCAGGTGCGGGAACACGGATGTTTTTTAATCCAAGAAAAGCTGCCTTTAGAGCTGGATTCGTAAATGGCGCACAATGGAACGATGCAAATGTAGGTAACTATTCATTTGCTGCAAACAGAAATAATATTGCATCTGGAGCGATGTCTTTTGCGGTTAATGATGGAAATATTGCTTCTGGAAATAATTCTGCTAGCTTTGGTAGAGACAATATTTCTAGTGGTTTAACTAGTTTCTCTACGGGTGCAGGTAACACTGCTTTTGGTGAAAATTCGTTTGTTGGAGGCTCAGGCTCTAGTGCATTAGGTAATAATTCGGTTGCTTTTGGCCAATCTAATGTCGCTAATTCTTTTACTGAAGTAGTATTAGGAAACTATGCTACTATTGGTACTTTGTCTAATGTAAACAGTAATACACAATTTTTTTCTACAGACAGGGCTTTAGCAATTGGAATAGGTACTTCTACAACTACTAGAAAAAATGCTTTAGAAGTTTTTAAAGATGGTAGAGTAAGGATAAATGAAGCATATACACTACCTACTACAGATGGAAATAATGGACAAACCTTAGTTACCGACGGTGCTGGAAATGTTAGTTGGAGAGATGCTAATAACTCAGCAATCGTTTCCTTAACTTTATTTGCAACAAATACAACCTACAACCTTACAAGTTCTACCACAACTTTAATCCCTGGAGTTGAAAGTGGAATTGTTCCTTCTATCTATGATACCAATGGTAATTTACAGGTTAAATTGGTAATACGTTATACGGCTTCAACAGGAACTTCACAGTTTAGATTAAGAGCTAGAGATGGCGTAAACACCATTTTTCCAATAACTTTTACAGATGCTAAAACATTTACAGGAACTACTACTGGCGGTATTGCCCAAAGTGGATGGTTAAACTGGAATGCTGGAAATATTACTCCTTACGAACTAGCATTACAAGCTACTACAACGGGAAATTTCACAATAGAAAACGTCTATTTATTAGTACGTGCTCAATAATATCGCATTGTTATGAACTTTACTTTTAAATTTTACATTGCATTAGCGACTATAACCATATCTTTAAACCTTAATGCTCAAAATAAAGTAGGAATTAATACTACAGATATTGACGATAGTGTTATTTTAGATGTAACTTCTACTGATAAAGGGTTACTGATACCTAGAATTAATCTTATTTCAGTCTTCAATACTACGACCCCTATAAATACTCCGGAAATAGGATTAATTATATGGAATACAAATGCATCTGTATTAAATGGTAATGGGGTTGGTTATTATTATTATAACGGATTACAATGGACTAAATTTCAAAACCCAAGCACATTAGATAAAGCGTATGATTCAGGAGGACCAGGAAACGGACGACTAATTTTTGCTGATGCATCTGCTGTAAAAATAACAGCAACGGACGGTTTATATATAACTGGAACATTTGGGTCAGGAGTCAATATAGATTCTGAAGAATCTGGTGCAGGAACGCGATTGTTTTTTAATCCACGAAATGCAGCTTTCAAGGCAGGAAGCACTTTAGGTCCTACTTTTTCTGCAAATGAAAGTAGAAATTATTCTTTTGGTTTTGGATTCGATATTGAAACCAGATCTGGTAGAGGTTTTGCTGCAAATAATGAGACTGCAACCAATACTCAAGGGACCAATGCTAGTGCTTTTGGCTATTTAAGTGAAGCAAGACAAAACTCTTCATTTGTAACAGGAACCAGTAATTTTTCAACACAGAATAACTCAATTTCTTTTGGTAGCAATAACAACACAAAAGGTAGAAGTGGTTGGGCTTCAGGAGATAATAATATTGCCGAATCTGTAGGGGAAATTGCTTTTGGAACTTATGCTAAACAATATCCCCGATTTAATCAAAATGAAGATGATGCAGATCCATCAAATGATGATATGGATAGCCATAATGAAAATCACTCAGCAGACAGAGTATTCGTTATTGGAAATGGTAACAGTATTGTAAGTAATAATGCAATAGAAATTTGGAAAACTGGAGTTATTGAAATTAATGAAGCATATGAAATTCCTATAGCTGATGGGGCATCAAATAATATCATACTTACTAACGGTTCAGGAATTGCTAATTGGCAAACTCAAAATAATATTGTAGATCCTTACACTCATTTGCAAATGTTTACTTCAAGTACACCATATATTATGAATAATACAGGAGCAAATACAGATTTACCTAATTTTGATTTAGGTGTTATACCTACTGTATTTAGCGCTTTAGGAAGTTTAGAAGTAAGAATGATAGTCTATTATACTAATAAAGCAGGAAGCATTCCAACCTTAAGAGTAAGAGCTGATAACGGGATTTTATCTACTAATATTTTAGGAGCTGGAACCTTTACAGATTTTCCACTTTCTGGAACAAATGGAGTTATAGATACTGGATGGAGAAACTGGAATGCAGGTATAACACCTTATGAGATCCATTTAAATGGATCTGTATCCTCAGGATCATCATTAAGTATTCAATCTGCTTATTTACTTATAAAAAGCCGCTAATCAATTCAATTTGGTCGTACATCCACCAATTCTAAAGCAAGTTTCCGTACCTAAAAACATAGGATCACCATGTTTTTCACTCCAAAATCCTTCAAACACATCTTTAGTTAGACATTTATAAACAGCAACACCTTTAAAAACTTTATTTAGGTCATTTTTATAATTAAAATTAATGACGAGAATTTGATTCTTAAAAAACCCAGTACCATATTGTTCCTGCTCGTTATTTATAAGCCATTTAGCTTCTATTCTATTTGTGGCATCTAAGGTCAATGTTAATTCTCCTTTATAATTCAAATTCGTACTATCTTGGTTGGTGCCTTTAATTTGAAAAGTTCCGGTAATATCTTCTATAGTCATCCTATTAAATATTAATACACATGGTTTTAAAATATAAAAAAAGTCTAATCGAAATTAGACTTTAAAAGTTGAACTTTATTTTAAATAAGATTTTTATTATAAACAAGCACAGATTAATAATGCGCCTATTAATAAAAAACTTAGCTGTAAAACAAATACTCTAACTTCTCTTTTCATAATTACTATTTTTTGCGCAAATGTAAAACGAAATCTAAGGGTAAAACAACTTTAAATTAAAGTTTTACATTTTATTAACGTAACTGCTATATTAATAAATATTAGCATAATAATTATATAAACAAACCTCGCATAAGGTTTACAATTCACATACTTTTTTTAAAAATTACAAACACAAAAGCATGCGCTCCTACTCCATTGTTTTATTAGGTATTAATTATATTCTTATCATAAAAAATAAATATAAAAATGTCCATTTCTGAAAAACTTTTGAGCAATTCATAGATAAAAAACTTAAATTTGAGTACAACCAAACCAAAATTAATGCAGCTATTTTATTCTTCTCACAATCTAAAAAGTGCACTTACAGTAATTTTTCTTTTAGCTTTTCAATATTTATGTTCTCAAACTGTTATAATTGATAGCTTAAAGACTGAATTAAAATCACATCAAAAGCAAGATACTACACGAGTAAACTTACTTAACCTTTTAGCTTTTCAACATTATAGGAACAATCCGCCAAAAGCTATTGAATATATAGACGAATCTTTAAAACTTGCCAATGAGCTAGGTGTTGCTAAATTTTTAGCTCACAGCTATTATATTAAAGCTGTTATTTATACAGAGCAAGCAAATTTTAATGAAGCACTTAAAAATTATGGCAAATCAAAAGAGCTCTACACTACTTTAAACGATTTAAAAGGTTTAGAGAAATGTAATAATGCAATGGGCGTCCTATACTCTTATAAGGGAGAATTTAAAAACTCTTTAAACGCGTACAAAAAAGCAATGCGTATTGCAGAAAAAAGAAATGACAGTAAAATGATTCATAAATACTTATATAATATAGGTATTATTTATAGACATACTGGAGAATATGAAAAAGCTTTAGAAAATTTTGATTATGCATTGGAAATCAACAAGAAGAATAAGGACTCTTTAGGCATTCTAAACAGCTTAAATTCTATTGCTAGTTTGTACTATGAGCAAGGCAATTATCCAGTTTCTCTGGACTACCATAATAAATCACTCCAAATAGCAGAACGTATTAATGATTCTATAGGCATTTTTCAATCGCATATAAATATTGGAAACTTATACAGACAACAAAATGATAACGAAAAAGCTTTAAATTTTTATAATAAAGCACTTTCCATAAATAATGCACAGTTTAATGTTAAAAATGTAACTGCTTTAAAAAATAACATCGCAGGCGTTTATTTTGACAATAACGAATATGATAAGGCTATAAGTAATTATAACGCATCTGTTAAGTTAAGTAGAGAGATTGAAGATGATGTGAATTTAGTAACGGCTCTTAATGGTTTAGGGTTTATCTATCTGGAAATTGAAAAGTTTCCTGAAGCATTAAGCTATTTTGAAGAATCTAAAACCATAAACTTAGCAAATAACTATTCTTATGATTTAGCCGATTCCTATCAAGGTTTAGCTGAAACTTATTTTGAAATGAAAAACTTTAATTTAGCATTGTTAAACACTAAAAAGCTGGCAGAAGTTTCTGAAGAATATAAATACTTAACTCATAAAAAAAATGCCTATAGTTTATTCTCTAGGATATACAAAAACAAAGGAGACTTTAAAAAAGCTTTCGAGAGTTACCAACAATTTAAAGTTTTAAGTGACAGTATTTTAAATGAAGATAATATTAAAAAAATAACTCAATTAGAATACGAATATAAATACGAAAAAGAACTAGATGCTGCCGAAAAAAGAGAAGTAAAACTTACTAAAACTGTTGAAACAACCTCTAAAGATTTAGCAAAAACACAACGCAATTTACTGCTTGGTATTATTAGTTTTTTAACGGTTGCCATACTTTTAGGAAGTATCATTTTCTATTTAAAATTAAGAAATTCAAAAGCTAAAACACAAAACATTATAACCGAACAAAAACTGTTACGTACACAAATGACACCGCATTTTATTTTTAATTCTCTGTCTGTATTACAAGGCATGATTTTAAATAAAGAAGCTTCTAAATCGGTAAGTTATTTATCTAAATTTTCAAAATTGTTGCGTATTACTTTAGAAAATTCCAGAGATAAGACGGTTTTACTTTCAAAAGAATTAGAAGCGGTAGACAACTACCTTTCTCTTCAAACTATAGAAAATGAAAACATTAACTTCAAATTAAATGTAGATAGCACTATAGATACTAATACTATTAAAATACCACCAATGTTGATTCAACCTTTTGTTGAAAACGCAATAGAACATGCCTTTAAAAATCATAAAGAAAATGCTGTGGTAGAAATTCATCTTAAATTAGAAGGTGCAAAACTAATTTGCTGTATTTTAGATAATGGTATTGGAATAGATTCTAGTGAGCGAAACATTAATCAAAATAAAAAATCCTTAGCCACAAAAATTACTTCAGAACGTTTAAAATACCTGTCTAAAGATTTTAAAATGGATGCTTCCATAGCTATTGAAGACCGGAAAAAGTATGATGAAAAAGGAACAAAAATCACCATAAATATTCCATATACTAAAGCGTAATAGTAATGAAATCTATAATTGTTGAAGATAAAATTTATATACGAAAAGCTTTAATAGAACTCCTTGCTTCTATTGATGTAGATGTAGATGTTATAGGTGAATGCGAATCGGTTGAAGAAGCATTAGTGGTCACTAAGACTTGTAAACCCGAGTTAGTGTTTTTAGATATTAATTTATTAGACGGCACGGCTTTCGATTTTTTAGAGAAAATAAATGACATCGATTTTAAAATCATCTTTATTACAGCTTATGAAGAACATGCGCTAAAAGCATTAAAAGTTGGCGCGGTAGATTATTTACTAAAACCTGTAGATGTTGAAGAACTTACCATAGCTTTAAAAAAGGTTAAAAAATTAACTACAAGCGATCAAAAACCTCTTATTGCTAAGGCCAAACAAATTTTTAATAATGAAGGTGATCATATTATTTTATCTTTTCACGATAGTTATCAGGTTATAAATCTAGACGAGCTTATTTATTGCGAATCCGATAAAGGTTATACCACATTTTATTGTTGTGATGGCAATAAACATGTAGTCTCAAAAACCCTTAAAGAGTTTGAAGAGCGTTTACTAAATGCTAATTTTCAAAGACCTCACCAATCTTTCATGATTAACATGAAGTTTGTAGATAAGTATGATAAATCAGGTATAATTCACTTAAAAAATGGCACAAAAATACCTGTGTCTTATAGAAAAAAAGAAAACTTTATCTCCTCTTTGTTCAATTGGAACAAAACATAATACGTTTATAAAATCAGAAATGTATTAAACCTTTACGAATATCGATTGAAACCAATCGGATATAGATTTGGTATTTCATACTAACAGTAATCAGCCTAGTTTTATCGTATGAATTAAAACTAGCAACATGAAAAATTTTAAAACCACAACATTCCTATTACTATTGACATTATGTTTAATGTCTTGTTCTGGCGGTGCTTCTAAGCAAGAAGCTACAGCTTCAGGATTTGCCGAAATTGAAAATGAAATTAAAAGCAAATTTGGAAATGACGCTTACTTTACAGATTTATCCATTACCTATAACGAATCTATTGGAAACATTATAAGCGTAACCGTTACAGAAAATCCAAGTTCTTTACAAATGGAGGAATGGAGTAACACGCAAGACAATTGGACTCAAAGTTCTAACGTAAGTATAGAAATTCCTGAAGGCACAAAAGCTTCCGACTTTATGTTTAAATTAAACGAAACCATTAATTTGAAAAAATTAGGCAGTTTAGTTGAAAAATCTAAGTCACAACTTACCAAAGAAAAGAATATAGAATCACCTAGACTGCATATTGCGTCTATTAAGTATCCTGACAATGGTGATGTCACTAAAGCACAATACATCGTGATGCTCCAACCTAAAAATGGCGGAACTACTTTTAGCTTTTATTATACTTTAGCCGAGGAACTAATCAATTTAGATTATTAATTAATACCTATAGAAATCATGAAAAACATTTTTAAAATTAAAACTGCAATTACTTTTGCAATTATAGTCACTTTATTCAATTGTAGTAGTGACGACGATACTTTGACAGAGCCACAGAATACAATGACTATTTCAAATTTTGAAGCTTCAATTAATGAAAACCCTTTAGCTGGACAATCTATCGGTACCATAGAAAGTAATGCAATTGGTACGGCAAGCTTTAGCTTAACATCGCAAATGCCTGCTGGTGCGTTAGAAATTGATGCAGCTACAGGAGAAATAACAGTTCTAGATGCTTCATTATTTGATTTTGAAACAAATTCCACAGTTACAGCTATAGTTTCATCAACAACAACTGCAAATACAGCAACAGTAACTATAAATTTGGAAAATATAAACGAAATTGGCGATTATAATCATGGAGGAGTCATTTTTTGGATTGACCCAACAGATGACTCTAAAGGTTTGGTTTGCGCAATTAGTGATCAAACTTCAGGAGTAAGATGGGACAATCCAACAGGTCCAGCAACAACTGCGCCTGGAACAAGTATTAATTTAGGCACTGGCTTATCTAACACAAACACAATTATTGCTCATGAAGGAGGAGACCAAACGACCTATGCAGCTGGAATTGCAAAAGCATTTAACGGTGGTGGTTTTACAGATTGGTTTTTACCAAGTGTAGATGAAGTAGCAGAAATGAATACCAACAAAACCATTATAAATACAGTTTCTTCAAATAATGGCGGAACTATTTTGCCGGATCAATTATGGACTAGTTCTAAAATTGATAGCACAAATGAAAGTGTTTATTTATATAATCTTGTTCTTGACAGTCCAAATGGAGTTTTACCAATTAACTCAAGAAGTGTTAGAGCAGTAAGAGCTTTCGAATAATATAAAATTTAAAACAAATCAACTAGCCATCTTTTGGGATGGTTAGTTTTTTACTTAAAAACTAAATCAAATGGAAAATTTAATTACAATTAATAAGCAATACAATTCACTTGATCAACTGTTTAGTTTACTAAAAACAAATACAAATTATAACTGTACTAAAGAATATGATATTTGGGAAAATAGACTGGATAACAATGGACAAATGGCACAATGCCTTGTTTTAAAAAAGAACAATATGCATGCCGTTAAATTGTTTTATTTAAATGAAAATACTTTAAAACTTAATCATGTTATTCCTAATAAAGTCATGCAAGCTTATTTTGGTAAAAGCAAAAAAGCGTACCAAAACCCAATTGAAATTATTACAGGTAAAATAAAAGCAATAGTTTTAGAACCTACACAAAAAAAAGCATTTAATGAAATTGAAGCAGAACTAAAAAGAGTAGTTTGCTAAAAAATGACTTATGATACTTAAACGATTTTTCTATTATATATTTTGGACTTTAGCCTCACTTTTAGTTGGTGTAATATATATGAAATTCGTTTTAAATTATACCATAAATACCGCAAGCCTTAATACAATTGATTATTTATTTAATCAATTTTTATTCTTTGGTTTGTGGTATGTTGGTCTTATTTTAGGAGGTATTATCGCTTTACTATTTATAATAACCGACATCATATTCTTCAATATAAAACCATTAAAGAATATTAAATGGTATATTTTAAGAATTTTTATATTTCTTGTAATTTGCTTTTTAGTAATTATAACACATTACGTTTTAGAAAAGGTTATTGATATTATTTAATGGCTTATGTTTATAATCTTTTTAATCATTGGTTTTTGCTTTCTATTACTTACAACTTATACTATTTATAAATTTTTAAGATGGATATTCCTTAAACCCTTAAGAAAAAAATGGTTTACAATTTTATCTTTTACAATTATTTCATGCTTTATAATTAAAAAAGTTTTTTTTTCTTACATGGAGTTTATTCCATCTAAAATATATTCAAATTTATACATTGTAAAAAACCCCGTTAAAGGTAGAGAAAAGTTATATCAAGCTATCCTTTACAAAATTAAAGAACATAGTAGTTCTAAACATTTAAAAGGGAAAAAGCTATCATATACAAGAGAAAATGCCATTTATTTTTACGAATATGGCGGAAGAACTTTTGGTTTTATAGGAGAAGCAGGAACTGGTTATTTTATAGATCATGAAGAAGATTTAGGCGGATTTGTTTCAGAAGAACTAGGAATGTATCGTGATTATAGAATAACTGAATTTTACTATATAAACACAACAGAACAAGCTGATAAGGTTTGTGGAGAGCTTAACTGGTTCGAAGAAGGTATTTTTATAAAAAAAGATACAATTTGCAATTTAAAAACTTATAAATTGAACTAATGAAACGTTTTTGTTATATCAACATTCTACTTTTGGTTACTGTTATTTTTACAAACTGTAAGAAAGAAACTCAAGTTAATACACAGACTGAAACCCAAAAAACTGCTCAAAGTATTCCTAAGCTATATAAAACAAGCCATTTGCGTATTGGGGAAAATATAGAGGTTGGAGCAGTTTATACCGATACTGTTCAATTTGTTGAGTTTAATGATAATTATGATGATTTTTTGTTTATAGTTAAAAAAGATAACGAATCGGTAGCATTAATCTATAACCAAAAAAATCCTGAGTTTTTAAAAGATGAACGGCTTGAAATTAAATGGAAAATGGATAGCATGCGTCCTGCTGGCGATCCTGAGTTTTTAGACTTTGTTGAGCATCTGGTTTCTGCGAAATCTTTAGGTAAAATTCCTAATTTTGAAAATGTATTTACCCAATTACCATTAAAAACATTACCCTTAACAGAAGAAACTTCTTTTGATAGTTTTAGTGAAATACAAAACACAAATCCCATTAATGCTGAAGCTTTTAAACTGCCATTAATTTATAGCAATTGGTATAAAACTGGTTATAATTTTAAATTAAGTTCTGGATATCGTTTAGACTATTCTAAAGATTTTTACACTACAGTTTTAACCGTAAAAAAAGGTGACTATGAAATGGAAACGACTTTAATTAATTATAATTTGGATGGTCAAATTATAGATTATAAAATAATTGCTTACGATGAAATTGCCGAAGGTTTTTTTAAAACCACTTCAAAATTAGAAAAAGATAAAATAACTATTAAAAATATCGAATGGACAGATGAAGGTCACGAAAGTAGTGATGTTTTTAAAATAACTTCCGAAGGGAAAATTAAAATCATAACCAATAAAGAATTAATTATAAGTAATGCGATTTCTCAATTAAATTTAGACCCAGAAAATCTAAAAGAAGAGCTTATTTCAAGTCAATTTTTAAAACATAATAATGAAACCATTATTGTACTTCCAGAAATTGTTGAAGAAGCTGAAGAATTTTTTACGTTAAACACACATATTGTTATTTATAAAAACGACACAAATCAAATAACCCATACCTATTTTGAGAGTTATAAGACCAACACTTGGGTTTCGGATGCGATTAGATTAGATCAATTAGCCATAGATGCTGTACCTTATCCTATAGACAAGAGCACTAAAGCTTTTGGTGTAAGAGTACATTATTTTGGTTCTTCAAGAGTTAATCCTTATTACCACCAAACACTTTCATTATTTGTTAAAAATGAACAATCTCTAAAAAAAATCTTATCTAATTTTAGCCTTGAAGAAAATACAGGTGAATGGAATGGTTCGTGTGAAGGTGAATTTAATAACCAGAAAAATACGCTTTCAATCAGCGAAAAAATGACCAACGGTTATTTTGATTTTGAGCTAAAACAAACCCTAACACACACAACAAATTTTGTGTCGGACATAGGTGATTGTGACGAAAAAACCACAGAAAAAACAGAGCAATACACTATAAAATTTAATGGTAGCATTTACCAGAAAAAATCTTAAAATATAAATTCTTGTTACTTGCCAATACAGAAGTTGGCGAAAATATTACCAAGTAACTCATCATTAGACACTTGACCAGTGATAAGCCCAAAATGATATAAGGCTTCTCGAATATCTATAGCCATTAAATCACTTGATAAATTAGAGACTAAACCGTATTGCACTTTTTTAATGTTCTCAAACGCTTTTAAGAGCGCATCGTAATGTCTGGTATTGGTTACAATAGTTTCATTGTTTCTTAAGGCTCCGGTGTTTACAAAACTTAACAACTGATTTTTTAAGTCGTCTACTCCTATACTTTGTTTAGCAGATAGCAAAATGTATTTAGAATTTTTAATAGTGTCCAAAACGGATTTCAAATTTGAAACGCCTTCATCAGAAATCTTATCAATCTTATTAGGAACAATCAATAATGGCTTTAATGGATATTTGTTTTTAATCTTTTCAATTTCAACAATAAAAGCTTCGGGATTATCTACAAACTGAACGGCATCAAATAAGTATAATACCACTTGTGCTTGTTCTATTTTTTCAAAAGTTTTTTTAATTCCAATCCCTTCTACAACATCTTTAGTATCTCTTATTCCTGCCGTATCTATAAATCGAAAACCAATACCTTCAATAATCAGTTCGTCTTCAATAGTATCTCTTGTAGTTCCTGCAATATCACTTACTATGGCACGTTCTTCATTTAAAAGTGCATTCAAAAGTGTGCTTTTCCCTACATTAGGTTCGCCTACAATTGCAACGGGAATTCCGTTTTTAATCACGTTTCCAACTGCAAAACTGTCTATTAATCGTTTTAAAACGAAAGTTATACGCTCAATTAGGTCTCGAAATTGTGTTCTGTCAGCAAACTCGACATCTTCTTCAGCAAAGTCTAGTTCCAGCTCAATTAAAGAAGCAAAATTTAAAAGTTCTTCTCTAAGTTTGGCTATTTCAGAAGAAAATCCGCCACGCATTTGTTGCATGGCAATTTGATGAGAAGCTTCATTATCGCTAGAAATTAAATCGGCAACTGCTTCTGCCTGACTTAAATCTAATTTACCATTTAAAAAAGCGCGTAGAGTAAATTCTCCTGCATCTGCCATTCGGCAACCTTTACGTAATAATAATTGTATAATTTCCTGCTGAATGTAAATAGATCCGTGACATTGAATCTCTACAACATCTTCACCTGTATAAGATTTTGGGTTTTTAAATATAGAGACTAAAACCTCATCTATAATTCGCTTTTCGTCTACAATATGTCCTAAATGTAATGTATGTGAGTTTTGTTTAAGTAATGATTTATTTTTAGTAACAGATCTAAAAACACCATCTGCAATAGTAGTTGCATCACTTCCTGAAATTCTTATAATTGCAACTGCTCCTGCACCACTTGCAGTTGCTAATGCGACTATAGTATCTGAGTAATTCATTCTATAAATTTATAAAATTCGGTATATTTGAAAAAAAAACAATGAAAAATGTAATTCTGCTTTTTTTACTATCTATATGTATTTCTGGATGTAAAGAAAAGGAAAATGATGGTTATACAATTAAAATTGTAAATATTAAAAAAGAAAATTTTAATAAGATGTTGTATCTGATTAAAATTGAAGAAAGAAAAAAGGTTATAATAGACTCTGTTATTATTGATTCTGAAACAGAAATGTTTGAAGGTGTAATTAAGCATCCAGATTTAAGGCATCTAAAATTTAAAAATGGAAATAGAGCCTATAGTTTTACACTTACAAACGAATCTATCCAGATTATTCTAGATAATTACGACATTAGTCAATCTGCAATTACAGGTAGCAGTGTGTATAGTCTTTCAAATATTTACAATCACGAAATCAAAAGTATTAATGAAGCTTTGGTTTCAATAAATAAAAAAGCAACAGTACTTGATGAAACGATTGATAAAGCTGAGTTCAACAAAGCTAAATTAGTTGCAGACAGCCTTCTTCGTGAAAAAATAAATACTGATATCGCATTCATAAAGAAACACCCGAGTAATGTTTTTGTAACAACATTATTAGGAAACTTAATTTTTAATTATGAAATAAGTCTTGAGGAAGGTCGCAATTTGTATCAATTACTTCAAGGTGACGCTAAATCCTCACAAGCTGCTATTCAGATAAAAACATTTTTAAATTAGTAGTTTTTACATATTATATTTTTCCTGTTTTTTTTAATAAAAAAAGAATTAAAATGGGGATAGCCAAAACAATAACCATCGTTAAATTAACTTGTATAAGAGCTGGTAATAAAATTAAGGTAATTATATAACCTCCAATAGCACCACCAAAATGGGCATCATGACCAATATTATCGTTTTTTGCTTTCATACCATAAATAGAATATAACAAATAGCCAACTCCAAAAATATAAGCTGGTATTGGTATGGGTATAAAAAACAAAAATAAACTCATATCTGGCTGTAGCAAAATAGCCGAATACACAACACCCATAACTGCTCCACTGGCACCAACAGCAGTGTAATGATATTCGTTTTTATGAAAGTAATATGACAAAGTGCTCCCTAATAACAAACTACCTACATACACACCTATAAAACCAGCATTACCTAAATAATTTATAACAACTGGAGCAAAAAAATATAGAGACAACATATTAAATATAAAATGTTGTAAGTCTATATGTAAAAAAGCCGAACTAAAAGCTCTTATTTTTTCACCATTTTTTATAGCTCCAACGTGAAATTTATATTTTTCAAAAAAACTGTAATCATTAAAACCTTTGTAGGAAATTAATCCATTTGCTGCAATTAAAATTGCTGTTACGATACTTATATTACCCATAGAATATCCAAATAAATTCAAATATACTATATATTTGTAGCACACAAATGACTTTTTAAATGCAATTAGTAGCTTATCGTTTATTATATCCTATTTTATGGTTAATTTCTATATTACCTTTTAGGTTATTATACATCGTTTCAGATATTTTATACTTTTTTATCTATAAAATCTTTGGTTACAGAAAACAGGTGGTTTATGAGAATTTAACCTTAGTGTTTCCTGAAAAATCAGAAGCCGAAAAAAAACAAATCATGACAAAATTCTATCACCATTTGTGTGATATGATGGTAGAGGCTATTAAGTCTATTACCATCTCGGAAGAGACCATGAAAAAACATTTTAAGTTTACAAATATTGAACTAATAAACAAACTAGAAGAAAAAAACAAAAGTATTATTTTAATGTGCAGCCACTATGGTAGTTGGGAATGGATTTTTATTATGCAAAGTTATGTCCATAAAGACAGTAAAGGCTTTGCTGTTTATAAACCTTTAGCCAACAAGTATTTTGATAAGCTTTTTAAAGGTGTTAGAGCCAAATACAACAGTCATCTAATTTCTACCAAAGAAACTATACCGACCTTATTACAAGCTACAAGAAATGGCGAGCGTACCATTAGTGGTTTTGTAAGTGACCAATCGCCTAAAATTAACAAAGCGGCCTACTGGCAAAACTTTATGGGTATTAAAGTTCCTGTGCACACAGGTGCTGAGGCTATTGCGACAAAACTGAATATGGCAGTTGTATTTTTTGGAGTAGAACGTATTAAACGAGGTTATTACGAGTGTACTTTTAAAACCATTACAGAAGATCCTAAATCATTAGAAAAACATAGTATTACCGATAGTTTTTTAAAACTCGCAGAACAACAAATTTATGAGGCTCCACAATATTATTTATGGACTCATAAACGCTGGAAACATAGAAATGCTGAGCCTATAGCGGTAGAACGCGAAATCAAATAATTTTAGTAAGGGCAAATGGCAAGCCACCACGCTATCCGTTATAGTTTTGTAAAATTTTAAAGCAATTTTACAAAAGCTGCCACTTCTATCGTTTTTGCAAATTTTATAGAATTAGTTTAAATCACTTCTATGTCAATATTTTACTTTTAAGTCTTTAATCGTTTGTTAAACCATCTTATTACCAGCTCATTAAGTTCCGATTTATATTCTGTAAAATAGTGGTCAGTTTCAAACTTTATCAATTCAAAATCATAATTAATTTCTTCTAGTTTATCAGAAATTTTATCGGCTTGGTTAGGGTTTACTCTTTTGTCATTAGTTCCACACAAAATTAAAAGACTACTCTTTTTATCTAATCGATCACCCCAGTAAACTGCAGAACGTTTTTTCAATTCATTTTCTTTATTTTCCGAATAGTTTGGCACACACTCGGCAATAACTTTAGATTCCATTTCTGGTCTATCTGCTATTATACCAAACAAATCTGTTGGTCCATTACCAATAATTGCAGTTTTTATTTTATCTGATTTCTGAAGAGCTAAATAGGTCATCATTCCTCCTCTAGACCAACCAAACATTCCTATACAATTAGAGTCGGCTTTTTCAATTTCTTTTACGGTTTCGGTCAAATTCAACACGTCATTTATTTCTATTCCTCCGAATTCATCATTTTTACGATAGTTACTACCAATTATAACATATCCTTGATTAGCTAATTTGGACGTGTACATAATCATTGTTGAAACAGTTAATCTTCCAAAATCTCTATTTCCACCACGATTAAAAATTACAACTGGATATTTACCTACTTTCTTTGGCTCGATTAATAAACCATTAACTTGCAGCCCATCACTTTCATAAGTAATAAAATAAAAATCTAGACTTTTTAAATGCTCAAAATCAGCTTTTAATACATTGTTTTCAGAAATTTTATTCCAAATAGGTGTTTTAGAGAGATCAACTAAGTTTTTCGAAAGCAATTTTCCATTTTGAGAAAATCCTAAACCTGCGAAAAGAAGTAAAAATATTAATGTTAAAATTCTATACACTAATTTATATAATTACATGATACAAATAATTTAGAAAATTCTATCCTCTAACAACTAAGCACTAACAACTACAACCCAGCAACCTCAGAAATCTCTCCAATAATTTGATCTGCTAAAGCATCGGCTTCTTCTTGAGATTTTGCTTCTGTATAAATTCTAATAATAGGTTCTGTATTACTCTTTCTTAAATGTGCCCAGCTTTCAGAAAAATCTATTTTAACACCATCTATTGTAGTTAAGTCTTCATTTTTATAGCGCTCTTCCATTGCTTTTAAAATGGCATCTACATCAAGACTTGGGGTTAATTCAATTTTCTTTTTACTCATAAAGTAACTGGTGTAAGTTTTTCTTAAATCGCTTACCGCCATTTTCTTTTCAGCCAATAAACTTAAAAATAAAGCTACACCAACTAAAGCGTCACGACCGTAATGCGAATCTGGATAAATAATACCTCCATTACCTTCGCCACCAATAACAGCCTTATTCTTTTTCATTAAGTTAACCACATTTACTTCACCAACAGCACTCGCTTCGTAAGTACCGCCATGCTTTTCGGTCACGTCGCGCAACGCTCTAGTAGAACTCATGTTACTTACCGTGTTTCCTGGTGTTTTACTCAATACATAATCGGCACAAGCCACCAAAGTATATTCTTCGCCAAACATTTCGCCATTTTCGTCCATAAAAGCCAAACGATCCACGTCTGGATCTACTACAATACCAAAATCGGCATTATGCTTTTTAACTTCGGCAGACAAGTCGCCTAAATGTTCTTTTAAAGGTTCTGGATTATGAGGGAAATGACCTGTCGGGTCACAATATAATTTTATAGGTTCAACACCTAAAGCTTCTAATAATAAAGGAATGGCAATTCCTCCGGTACTATTTACACCATCAACAACCACCTTAAAATTACAGGATTCAATCGCTTTTTTATTAACTAAAGATAATTCTAAAACCTCATCAATATGGATATCGATATACGCATCATTGGTCATAATTTCGCCTAAATCATCTACCTCTGCGAACGACATCTCATCACTTTCGGCAATCTTTAAAATTTTAGCGCCTTCTTCAGCATTTAAAAATTCACCTTTCGCATCTAATAATTTAAGCGCATTCCATTGTTTTGGGTTATGACTAGCGGTTAAAATAATGCCTCCATCGGCATGTTCTAATGGTACTGCCAATTCCACCGTTGGTGTGGTAGACAATCCTAAATCAATTACTTTAATTCCTAAACCTACTAAGGTATGCATAACTAAGTTCTGAATCATTTCACCACTTAAACGCGCATCTCGTCCAACAACCACGCGGTAACTGCCTTTTTTTAATTGTTGTTTAAGCCAAGTTCCGTAAGCACTTGCAAATTTAACCGCATCTATTGGTGTTAAATTTTCTCCTACGCTTCCGCCAATGGTACCACGAATTCCTGAAATTGATTTTATAAGTGTCATAACTGTAAGTTCGTTAATTTTTAATTTGAATAATAACAAATATAATATTCTTAATTTGGAATACTAAGTTATGAATTTGTAAATTCGACTTATGAACTTTTTAGCACACATTTACTTATCCAATAACAACAATAAAGTCGCTATAGGCAATTTTATTTCGGATAGTATTCGTGGTAAAAATTATAAAAAATATCCTAAAGCCATACAGGTAGGCATTTTATTACACCGCCATATCGATACGTATACCGATGCGCATCAAACTGTGCGTCTTAGCACCAAACGTTTACACGAAAATTACGGACATTATTCTGGTGTTATAGTAGATATTTTATACGATCATTTTTTAGCAAAAAACTGGAACAATTATTCTGAGATACCTTTAGAGGTTTTTATAGATGATTTTTATGATAACCTGGAAGCTCATTTTGATATACTTCCAAAGCGTATACAACAGTTTATGCCATATATGATAAGTGATAACTGGCTGTTAAGTTATCGTTCTATTGAAGGCATTCAAAAAGTTTTAGAAGGTATGAACCGGCGCACAAAAAACCGTTCTCAAATGAATTTAGCCATAAATGAATTGCAAGAGTTTTATAATGAATTTGAAGCCGAGTTTACCTTATTTTTTGAAGATTTACGCAATTTCACAACTAAAAAACATAAAGATTTAGTGAAAACAATTTTTGAAAAGACAATATAAATGAAGCTTAAAAAAATCCTGAAAATTAGTCTTGGAGTCATTATATTCTTCACCTTACCTACTGCGCTTTTGTTTGGTTATGTGTATTTTAAGTATAATGAACCATTACCAGTTTCAAAACCAAGTCCTGAAGCAGATGCATTGGCTCTAAAAATGCTGGACGCTTTAAATTATGAGGCTTACAAAAATACAGACTATATTGAATTTACATTTTCTAATCGGCACCACTATAAATGGAATAAAACCAACCAAACCTGTGAAGTCTATTGGAAAAGTTATCAAGTTAATTTAGATTTAAAGCACACTAAAAATTCTAAAGTTTTTGTAAGAAACCAAGCTTATAATGGCTTAGAAAAACAAGAGATTATCGCTAAAGCATTAGGCTATTTTAATAATGACACTTTTTGGTTGGTAGCACCTTATAAAGTGTTTGATAAAGGTACCTCTCGAAGTATTGCAACAAATGATGCTGGAGAAAGCGGATTATTAGTAAACTACACTTCTGGTGGCAACACACCTGGGGATTCTTACTTGTGGCATTTAGATAAAAACAACAAACCTAAAAGCTTCCAAATGTGGACCAGCATTTTACCCATACAAGGCTTTCCTGCATCTTGGAGCGATTGGAAAACTACCGAAACAGGCGCAGAGTTATCAACATTTCATAAATTAGGGGTATTTGGGTTAGAAATTTCTAATCTTAAGACGAAAAAACAGAAATAATTCAAGCGTTTGAATTTGTTATTTTTTAAACTAACTTCTTTTAACTTGAGTTAATACATTTTAAAAAATACCTAATTTTAGCTATTGTCATATAATTTAAAAATATCTATTTTTATAGATTAAATTTTTAAATTTATGAAATACCATTTAACATTTTTCGTTATATTTTGTTTCTTTTCAATTTCCTTTTCACAACAAACAAAATGTGAATGTTATTCTAAGTCAGGAGTAAAAGATAAAACTGGCATTGGCGGTTGGACTTCAATTATTGGAACTAATAGTGAGGGTAAACAATTACAATATCATTTTTACGCAGCCTATTTTCCACCTCAAGAATTATGTATACCAAGAGATAATTATTGGTGGCAAGAAGTTAATGCTGCTATATTAAAAGCAGTAAAATCTCACCCTATTTACAAAAGTTCACAAATTGCACTTCAAACTGATGATCCAGATGCCACACCAAAAGCAACAAATATTGCTGGACAGGCTTTTATAACTCAGCAAAAAGTTAATGAAATTAAAAGTCTTCCTGGAACAGTAGTTTCGGTAGATGCTTATATACAAGATCGTTTTGCTAGTAAATTGCAGTTGTGTAGCGATATTGGTGATGAACGTAATATTGATAAAAAATCAGAATCAAATTCTAAAAATAAGACTTTAGATAAAACTAGTAATTCTAAGTCAAAAAACACAAATAGTTCAGGCGCAAAGGGTTTTATAGATAGCCAAAATGAGCAATTTTTAAAGCAGCAAGAGCTAAATCAAAAGTTGGCAGAAGACTTAACGCAAACATTTAATAAAATTTCTGATAGCTGGGCAAAAGAAAGAGATTTTCAATCTAAAATATCGTCACTCACTAATATTAAAAGTGTAAATGCCTCTTCAATTATAAGTGAGGCAAGAAGTAAGGCTCAGCAAATAAATAAAGCTTACGCTATAAGAAAACAAGACGCTCTAAATCAAGGTGTTGCAGCTACTCAAAATCTTGTAAATTCAGCTCAAAATGAAAAACAAGCTATAGCTGGAGGTATTCTTGGTGCTGGGTTAACAGCTTTATCTCAATCAAGTATAGAAAAAGAAAGAAAAAAAGCTCAAGAAAAACTTGAAAACGAAAAACAACAAGAACTGAAAAAGTTATCACAGGAAATTATTGACAAATTTGAGCCTATAAAAAACCAACACGAACAAGCAGCTATGTATGCTGTAAAAAAAGACAATGAAGATTATCATTTAGCCCAATACGAATATGCTAAATGTATGATTGATAATGCTTATAAGATAATTGTTGATGATTATGCTTGTGAAAAAGCTAAAATATCAAAACCAGTTTCAAAATCAAAAAAGGGGTTAAGCGGTAAAGATTACTTTGATGCTTATAAAAGAAAAAAAATTAGTAAGAGACCAGAGCTAAATCAAAAAGCTGTTTATTTTTTAGAATTAGCTATTGATGCTGAACCAAACAATGAAGATTGGATAATGGAAAGAATTGAAATAGAACTGAGAGATTTTTTTAATATAACAAATCCCTTCGAGACTGATATTATAATTGAAGTTTCTAGGAATGAAAAAACTCTACCGATTGGAATAGGCTATATGACTAACTTAAAAAAATTATCTGTAACACATAGTCAATTAACAAGTATTCCTGAAAGTGTTGGAAACTTAACTAAACTAATTCACCTTAGCTTATATGATAATAAACTGACATCTTTTCCAAAATCTATATTGACACTTTCGAATTTAGAATATCTTTTATTATATCATAATTATATGCCTAATCTACCAGAGGACATTGACAAGTTAAAAAAATTAAAACAACTTCATCTTGCGGCTTTGAGTATATCTACTTTACCTGAATCAATAGGAAATTTAAGCGAACTTGAGATTTTAAATTTGGAATGGAATAAGTTGGCAAACTTACCAAAAAACTTAAATGGTTTGAATAAATTAAAGTCAATTTATTTAAATGGAAATCGTTTTAAAATAATTCCTCAGAATATTCAGGAAATAACAAATCTTGAAATCTTAAAGTTAAGAGATAACTTGTTAGGCGAAACTGAAGAAAGTTTGGAAAGCATAAAATATATATATAATTTGAAAAAATTAAAAATTTTAGATATTTCAAAAAATTCTATTTCTGTTCTTCCTTTGGGAATAGAGAATATGTCAAGTTTAATCGAATTAAATATCAGTAATAACCTAATAAGTCATTTACCAGAAGATTTGGGTAACTTACAAAACTTAACAGTACTAAATATAGAAAACACATATATCAAAACTTTTCCAGAAAGTCTACAAAATCTTGTGTCACTTAGAAAGCTTATAGTTTCTGAATCGAAAAAAAAATCTCTTAAAGATGATATTAAGCTAATCAAAAAGTCCAATAAACAATTAAAAATAGAGTATAGATAAAATAACATTTGCTAACATCGTATAAAAACAATAGGGCAATTATTGGATCAAACGAATGGTATGAGCATATTTGTGCTGTTGCCAAATTTTTAATTTTAGCTATATTTTTAGAGAAAGATAAATATAGTAATTTAAAAATTCGACTCATAGTCAATCGAATGTTTTGTGCTCTTTTTCAGCCCTACTATTCTTATACCAAACCGTTAAACGAAACTTCAAAAAACAGCTGTAAACACATTAAGGTTGATAGCTGTTTCTAATTATCATTTATTCCATTCACTGTAAATTTTTAAGCACTTAAATCTCAATAAATAACAAAACTCTAACAGAAATCCATTTCAAAATGCGCATATAAAGACTTATCTTTACAGCTTTGCTTTGCTATGACAAATTTTGAAGAAAACATTGAAGTTAAAGGCGCAAGAGCCCATAACTTAAAAAATATAGATGTCACGATTCCTCGTGAAAAATTAGTGGTTATTACTGGACTTTCAGGATCTGGGAAGTCCTCTTTAGCTTTCGACACCATTTATGCGGAAGGTCAGCGTCGTTATATTGAAACCTTTTCGGCGTATGCCAGACAGTTTTTAGGTGGTTTAGAACGACCAGATGTAGATAAAATTGATGGTCTATCGCCCGTAATTGCTATAGAACAAAAAACCACCAGCAAATCGCCACGCTCTACCGTAGGAACTATTACAGAAATTTATGATTTCCTGCGTCTGTTGTTTGCACGTGCAAGTGATGCTTACAGTTATAATACGGGAGAAAAAATGGTGAGCTATAACGATGAGAAAATTAAAGAACTTATCACAGAAAGTTATAAAGGCAAGCGTATTAATATTTTAGCACCCGTTATTCGCTCAAGAAAAGGACATTATCGCGAGTTGTTTGAGCAAATTGCCAAACAAGGCTTTGTAAAAGTTCGTGCCGATGGAGAGATAAAAGATATCGTAAAAGGCATGAAGCTAGACCGCTACAAAATGCACGATATCGAAATTGTTATTGACCGCTTGGTTATAGATGACACTAAAGATAACCATAAACGTTTAAACGAAAGTATTAATACCGCGATGTACCATGGCGATGATGTGCTTATGGTTATAGACCAAGACACTCAAGAAGCGCGCTACTTTAGCCGTAATTTAATGTGTCCAAGTTCCGGGATTTCGTATCCAAACCCAGAACCTAATAACTTTTCTTTTAACTCACCAAAAGGAGCCTGCCCAAATTGTAATGGTATTGGAACCTTATATCAAGTAAACGAACATAAAATTGTTCCAGATGAAAGTCTTTCCATTAAAAAAGGCGCTTTAGCACCATTAGGAGAAGCTAAACAAACCTGGATATTTAAACAACTGGAAACGATTGCCACACGTTACGATTTTAAATTAACCGATGCCTTTAAAGACATTCCTAAAGAAGCTAAACAAATCATTCTATTTGGCGGAAATGAAAAATTTACCGTTAACAGCAAAGCTTTAGGAGTTTCCAGAGATTATAAAATAGATTTTGAAGGTGTTGCTAATTTTATTGAAAGTCAGTACGAAACTGCAGAATCAACCTCATTAAAACGTTGGGCTAAAGAGTATATGGACAAAATTGAATGTCCAGAATGTCAAGGTTCACGTTTACGCAAGGAATCGTTATACTTTAAAGTTAATAAAAAAAATATAGCCGAATTAGCCAATGCCGATATAGTAGATTTAGCCGATTGGTTTAAGAATCTACCCAAACATTTAGAGAAAAATCAATTAAAAATAGCCGAAGAAGTCATTAAGGAAATTAATGCCAGACTTCAGTTTTTACTAGATGTAGGTTTGAATTATCTATCCTTAAACCGAAGCTCTAAATCGCTTTCTGGTGGAGAAGCGCAACGTATTCGTTTAGCCACACAAATAGGTTCACAACTGGTTGGTGTACTTTATATTTTAGATGAGCCAAGTATTGGTTTACACCAGCGCGATAATGAAAAACTCATCAACTCTTTAGAGTCGCTACGGGATATAGGCAACTCGGTTATTGTGGTAGAACACGATAAAGACATGATAGAACGTGCCGATCATGTGATAGATATTGGTCCACGAGCAGGAAAACATGGCGGACAAATTATTTCTGAAGGAAAACCCGGAGATTTAGTTAAAGAAAATACTTTAACTGCCGATTATATTACCGGCAAAAAGAAAATTGAAATTCCTGCAGAACGCCGTAAAGGAAACGGAAACTTCTTAGAGTTGAAAGGTTGTACAGGAAACAACTTAAAAAATGTCTCTATAAAATTACCTTTAGGCCAGATGATTGGCGTCACGGGTGTTTCTGGAAGTGGAAAAAGTACTTTAATAAACGAAACACTTTATCCAATTCTAAACGCGCATTATTTTAATGGCGTAAAAAAACCTATGCCATATAAAAGCATAAAAGGATTGGAACACATCGATAAAGTTATCGATATTAATCAATCGCCTATTGGGAGAACCCCACGAAGTAATCCTGCAACCTACACAAAAACTTTTGACGAAATAAGAAGTCTATTTGCTAAAGTCCCAGAAGCCATGATTCGTGGTTACAAACCTGGACGTTTTAGTTTTAACGTAAAAGGCGGACGTTGCGAAACTTGCCAAGGTGGCGGTTTACGGGTTATTGAAATGAATTTTCTTCCAGATGTGTATGTGGAATGTGAAACCTGCCAAGGAAAACGTTTTAATCGTGAAACTTTAGAAATTCGTTATAAAGGCAAAAGTATTAGCGATGTGCTAAACATGACGATTGATGAAGGTGTCGCCTTTTTTGAAAACATCCCTAAAATTTATAGGAAATTAAAAACCATTCAAGACGTTGGTTTGGGTTATATTACTTTAGGACAGCAAAGCACCACGCTTTCTGGTGGAGAAGCCCAGCGTATTAAATTGGCAACAGAATTAAGCAAACGTGATACGGGTAATACCTTTTATATTTTAGATGAACCAACTACTGGACTTCATTTTGAAGATATTAGAGTATTAATGCTAGTGTTGAATAAGTTGGCCGATAAAGGAAATACCGTTTTAATTATTGAACACAATCTTGATGTGATTAAAACTGTAGATTACATTATAGATGTGGGTCCTGAAGGTGGAAAAGGCGGTGGAGAAATTATTGCTAAAGGAACACCTGAAGAAGTAGCTAAACACAAGACCAGTCACACAGCTAGATTTCTTAAATTAGAACTGAATTCTTAAAAAATTGGGAATTTTATAACATAATCTTACGTTTTGTTTAACGCAAGTCATCAAATTTATGAGTACTTTTAAAATAATTAACCAAAACTAAACTATTATGAGAGGTATTCTTTGGCTTGTAGCCGTTATTTGTATTGTTGTTTGGCTTTTAGGCCAATTAGGTATTGTTGCTGGATTAGGAACTAATAGCTTGATTCACATTTTATTAGTAATTGCTGTTATTGTAATTCTATATAACATTATATCTGGTAAACGACCATTATAGAAATTTAAAACAAAATTAATTAAAGCAAACCTTTATTGGTTTGCTTTTTTTTTGGCTTTAAATCAAAGGATTATTTTCTCAATATTTCATATCAATCTTAATATTTACCTTATATTTATGGGCTGTTATAAACAGTTTTACAATTATTAAATTTTATTACAATACATGAGAGCAGAACAACACCATAAAGGCTGGAACGAAATAAAAACAAACGATTCTTGGGCATTATTTAAAATAATGGGAGAATTTGTTAATGGATTTGAAAAAATGAGTTCTATCGGTCCCTGTGTTTCAATTTTCGGGTCTGCACGTACCAAGCCAGATCATCCAAATTATATTCTTGCCGAGAAAATGGCCACTAAAATTGTTGAAGCCGGTTACGGCGTTATTACTGGTGGTGGACCTGGTATTATGGAAGCAGGAAATAAAGGTGCACATCTAGGAGGAGGAACTTCGGTTGGTCTTAATATCGATTTACCTTTCGAGCAGCACGACAACCCTTATATAGATAAAGGTAAAAGTTTAGATTTTGACTATTTCTTTGTCCGTAAAGTGATGTTTGTTAAATACTCACAAGGCTTTGTGGTTATGCCAGGAGGTTTTGGAACTTTAGATGAACTATTTGAAGCTATTACCCTGATACAAACTCATAAAATTGATAAATTTCCTATTATTTTGGTTGGTACAGAATTCTGGAAAGGGCTTATGGATTGGATTAAAGATACCTTATTGGCAAAATTTGAAAATATTAGTGCTAAGGATATAGATTTAATCCATCTAGTAGATACTGAAGATGAAGTCGTAGATATTTTAAATGAATTTTATGATTCTGCAGATTTAAGTCCAAATTTCTAAAATAATCCACGCAACGTTTCGTTACTAATAGCATCTATCTTTTTAGAAGCTTTAGCTTTATGCTTAGTTTTTTAGTTCATTTAAAACTAAGCATAAACTATTATCGTAAATAGAATAATCATCACATTAAAACTTCATAAAAACGCATTGAAACATCTATATTTAGTAGTACTTTTTAGTCTAGGGTTTTGTTTAACAGCTTCAAGCCAAAACTCAATTCAAATAGATGCCGTATTTAATGCGCAATTAAAAACAGTTAGTATCCAGCAGGATATTGAGTTTACAAACACGTCTAAAGATACGCTACAAGTTATTTATCTTCAAGACTGGACCCATAGTTATTCCGATAAAAATTCTCCATTAGCAGTGAGATTTGCAGAAGAATTTAAAAACACGTTTCATTTTGCTAAAGATGATGATAGAGGTTTTACAGACCTAAATACTATTTCGCAAAATGAAATGGTATTAAATTTTGAGCGTTTAGATCCACAAATTGACATCATTAAAGTCACTTTAAAAAATCCTGTACTTCCTAATTCATCATATCAATTACATTTGGAGTATACACTTCAAATACAAAATGATAAATTTACCCGTTATGGAATTAACGGCAACGGAGAGTTTCACCTAAGACATTGGTATATTGTTCCTGCGGTTTATAATGGGACTTGGCAGTATTTCAGTAATAAGGATTTAGACGATCAATACACATACCCATACAATATAACTTTTAACGCTACTTTCCCAGCTCAGTTTAAAGCTATTTCAGAATTAAACCCTGTTAAAGAAATAGAAAATAATGGATTAAAAACCCTTCAACTTAAAGGAGAAAACCGTTTAAATACTAAATTCTCTCTGGTTAAAACGGACGAATTTTATACCACTGAAACCGATTTTTACAACATCCAATCCAATCTGGATACTGAAGATTTACCAGTCGAAGAAATTGCTATCATAAACGATAAGGTTGCACAGTATCTTAGTAATAATTTAGGCGATTATCCACATAAAAATCTTCTATTATCCTACATAGATTATAAAAAAGAACCTATTTATGGTTTAAATTTATTACCCGATTTTATAAGACCTTTTCCAGATAATTTTCAGTACGAATTAAAAATTTTAAAAACATCCTTACGTAATTATTTAGAAAATACACTTCTAATAAACCCTAGAAAAGATCAGTGGATTTTAGATGGCATACAAACCTACTACTTAATGAAGTATGTAGACGATTATTACCCAAATACTAAAATATTAGGAGCCTTAGCCGATTTTTGGGGCGTAAGAGCTTTTCATGCATCCGATTTAAAATTTAATGAGCAGTATAACTTTTTATATATGCACATGGCTAGACAAGCTCTGGACCAACCATTAACGATGGCTAAAGATTCTTTACTTAAATTTAATAAGAACATCTCTAATAAATATAAAGCTGGTGTTGGTTTAAAGTATTTAAATGAATATGAAGGTAATCAAACTGTAGATAATGCTATTGAGCGTTTTGTAAAAACCGAAAAATTAAAACCTGTAGATACAGAGCTGTTTAAAAATTATATTCATGATGCTTCCACCAAAGACCAAAGCTGGTTTTTTAACGAGTATATCGCTACTAACAACAAGATAGATTATAAAATAAAAGATGTCGATGTCAAAGGAGATTCTTTAAAAGTAACTATAAGGAACTTACGCACATCTAAAATGCCTATTTCATTTTACACCATAAAAAATGATAGTATTGTAAGTAAATCTTGGCTTGAAGGGTTTTCTGGAACAAAGACTTTTTATATTCCAAATGAAAACCAAGATCATTTTGCCTTAAACTTTGACAATACTATACCAGAGTTTAACACTAGGAATAACTGGGAATCTCTAAATAGCTGGTTTAATAAGCCATTACAATTTCGTTTATTTAAAGATATAGAAGACCCAAATTACAATCAGGTCTTTTTTATGCCTGAAATAGATTATAATTTTTATGATGGTGTAGCCTTAGGTTTAAAGTTGTATAACAAAACTATTTTAAGCAAACGCTTTCTGTATCGTTTAACACCGCAGTATGGTTTTAAAAGTAAACAAATTGTTGGTAGTGGTTCATTAATTTATAATTTAATAACTGAAGATAACGATAACTTCTATACTCGTTTTGGCTTTTCTGGTGAATATTTTAACTATGCTCCTAACCTATCCTATTACAGTTATAATCCTTACATAAGTTTTAACTTTAGAAATAAAGACGATTATCGTGATAATTACAGGCGTCGTTTGGTCTTTAGACATGTAACTGTTTCTCGTGAAGTTGACCCTACAGGAGAATTTGAAACTGATGGTGAACCAAAATATAGTGTCTTTAATGCGAGTTATGGTGAATCTGATCCTAATTTAAAAAACTTTTTTTCATGGAATACAGATTTGCAACTAGCAAAAGATTTTGGTAAAGTTTCCGCAACATTGGAATACAGAAAGCTAAGTGAAAATAATAGACAATTTAATGTACGTTTGTTTGCCGGTTCATTTCTTTACAACCGCACATTTCAAGATTCGGACTTTTTTAGTTTTGCTTTAGACAGACCAACCGATTATTTATTCGATTATAATTATTTAGGCCGAAGTGAAGAAACAGGCTTACTTAGCCAACAAATTATAGTTTCGGAAGGAGGCTTTAAATCTAAGTTAAACACACCATTTGCCAACCAATGGATTGCTACTGCAAATTCGAGTTTAACCATATGGCGCTACATCATGGCTTATGGCGATGTTGGTTTTGTAGACAACCATTTTGAGGATCCAACATTTGTTTACGATTCTGGGATACGTTTAAATTTAGTTGAAGATTACTTCGAACTTTATTTTCCAGTGTACTCCAACTTAGGTTGGGAAATTGGAGAGAATAATTATGGCGAACGCATTCGGTTTATAGTTACTTTATCTCCTAAAACCTTATTAGGTTTATTTACGCGCAGATGGTATTAATTAGTTAGGAAAAAAATAAAGCCTAAACCAACAGTTTAAAAAAGCGTATATTTATTTAGTAATAACATAGTTTTTTAACGTACTTAGTATTACTAATAAAGAGTTGTTCTATAATTTTCAACATAACATTAACTCATTTAATATTATGAAACATAAGCTTACTTTACTCCTTTTTTTAATTTTTAATTCTATTGCATTTACTCAAGAATCAAGAATTACATCCACCATAGACTCTACTAAAACACCAGAATTGGTATTAATTCAGGAATTTAAAGTAAAAGCTTCTATACAAGAAGTTTGGAACGCCTATACCACAAAAAAAGGTTGGGAAAGTTGGGCAGTTCCTCTTGCAGAGATAAATTTAAAAGTAGGTGGATTCATCAAAACCAATTACAATCCACTAGGTAAAATTGGTGACAGTACTACAATTGTAACTCATATCATTAATTATGTTCCAAAAAAACTTATCACACTTCAAGCAGAATTGACACCAAATTTCCCAGAGTTCATGAAAGCTGATGCTAAGGATTTTTATAATGTAATTTATTTCTCAGATTTAGAAGATGGTTATATTAGTGTAAAATCTTATGGAATAGGATATAAAAATAATCCTAAATACCTTTCATTAATGATTTTTTTCATTCCTGCCAACGAAAAATCCTTAATGAAACTCATTGCATATCTCGAGCAATAAGTTAAACAGGTAGTAATTCTATAAAAACTAATATTATACTTAATGTTTTTGTGATTTAAAGTACAAATCCAACTTAAACAATTCTTACCAAAATGGTTATTTTTTGCATTATTTAAAACAATATGCAGTAAATAACTCTTTTTATTGATAAATTAATAATTATTTAGGTTTTTATAACGTTGTAGTTACAAGTTTAATTTACTAAATTTGTGTACTAAACTTTTTTTAAATGCAGGCAAAAACCAAACAGAAGGACAACTTATCTTTTAACGACTTTAAAAATGAAGTTATTAACGATTATAAACTTGCTGTAACCAGTAGAGAATGTAGTCTCTTAGGACGTCGAGAAGTTTTAACAGGTAAAGCTAAGTTTGGTATTTTTGGAGACGGTAAAGAGGTTCCTCAATTAGCTTTAGCAAAAGCATTTAAAAATGGCGATTTTCGTTCTGGCTACTATCGTGATCAAACATTCATGATGGCTATTGGGCAATTAAATATTGAGCAGTTTTTTGCTGGTTTATACGCCAATACCAATTTAGAACAGGAACCTATGTCTGGTGGACGCCAAATGGGTGGACATTTTGGAACCCATAGTTTAGATGAAAATGGAAACTGGAAAAATCTGAAAAATCAGAAAAACTCGAGTGCCGATATCTCTCCTACTGCGGGACAAATGCCACGTTTATTAGGTTTAGCACAAGCTTCAAAAATATATAGAAACGTAGAAGGTATTGATACTGAAAAGTTTTCTGATAAAGGAAACGAAGTAGCATGGGGAACTATTGGAAACGCCAGTACAAGTGAAGGTTTATTTTTTGAAACCATTAACGCAGCAGGAGTATTACAAGTTCCTATGGTTATGAGTGTTTGGGATGACGATTATGGGATTTCTGTTCACGCAAGACACCAAACTACTAAAGAAAATATTTCTGAGATCCTAAGTGGCTTTCAAAGAGATGATGAAGCAAATGGATATGAAATACTAAAAGTTAAAGGTTGGGATTATCCAACGTTAGTTGAAACCTATGAAAAGGCTGGTGAGATTGCTAGAAAAGAGCATGTACCGGTTTTAATACATGTAGATGAATTAACACAACCACAAGGTCATTCGACTTCTGGTTCTCACGAGCGTTATAAAGATGAAGACCGTTTAAATTGGGAACGTGAATTTGACTGTAATGTTAAATTTCGTGAGTTTATTTTAGCCAATAGTCTGGCTACCGAAGAAGAATTAGACGCTATAGATAAAACGATTAAAAAAGAAGTTCGAGACGGGAAAAAAGCAGCTTGGTCTAACTACCTTAATCCAATTTTAGAAGAAAGAGATAACGCTGTAAAAATTCTTAAATCTGTTGCAAACGCAAGTGAAAATAAAGTATTTATCACACCTCTAGTTGATACTTTGGAAGCCCAAAAAGAACTTTTTAGAAAAGACATTCTTTCTACAGCTCGTAAAGTGCTTCGTTTTATTGTAAAAGAACAGATTGCCGAAAAACAGGAGCTTCAAGAGTGGATTAACAGTTATTTTAGTAAGATTCAACCTGAATACTCATCAGAATTATATAACGAAACCGAAACCAATGTTACTAGTGTAAAAGAAGTTTTACCAGAGTTTAATGAAGATTCTGAAATGGTAGACGGACGTGTCGTTATTAGAGAAAATTTTGACGCTATTTTTAGTAAGTATCCAGAAACTTTAGTGTTTGGAGAAGATGCAGGAAATATTGGTGATGTTAATCAAGGCTTAGAAGGCTTACAAGAAAAGTATGGCGAATTACGTGTGGCAGATGCTGGTATACGTGAAGCTACTATTTTAGGCCAAGGTATTGGTATGGCAATGCGTGGATTACGTCCAATTGCCGAAATTCAATATTTAGATTATATTTTATATGCACTACAAATTATAAGTGATGATCTGGCAACCCTACGTTATAGAACAAAAGGGAAACAAAAAGCACCTTTAATTATTAGAACCCGTGGACACAGACTGGAAGGTATTTGGCATTCAGGCTCACAAATGGGCGGAATTATTAATTTAGTGCGTGGTGTACACGTCTTAGTGCCTAGAAACATGACAAAAGCTGCTGGATTCTACAATACACTTTTACAAAGTGATGAGCCTGCAATTGTAGTGGAGTGTTTAAATGGTTACCGTTTAAAAGAAAAAATGCCTACTAATTCTGGTGACTATAAAACACCAATTGGTGTGGTAGAAACCATTAAAGAAGGAACAGATATAACAATTGTTTCTTATGGTTCTACACTAAGAATTATTGAGGAAGCTGCTAAAGAACTACAACAAGTAGGTATAGATATTGAACTTATTGATGTGCAGAGTTTATTACCTTTTGATATCAATCATGATATCGTGAAAAGTGTAGCCAAAACCAATCGATTAATAGTGATTGACGAAGATGTTTCTGGTGGTGCAAGTGCTTTTATATTAGATAAAATTCTAAATACCCAAAATGCTTATAAACATTTAGACAGTAAACCTTTAACGCTTACTGCCAAAGAACACAGACCTGCGTATGGTACAGATGGAGATTATTTCTCTAAACCAAATGTAGAAGATGTTTTTGAAGCTATTTATGCCGTGTTTCATGAAGTAAATCCTGGAGCATTTCCTAAATTGAGATAAAACATACTTATTGGATTAATAAAAAAAAACACGCTAAGGAATTAGCGTGTTTTTTTTTATTTGAATATCCTCTTTATTAACTATTCAAAAAATTTAAAAGTACTTTATTTAACTCATCGGGATGTGTAACATTTAAACCATGCGGCGCATTATCTATTTTAATATATGTTGCATTTTTAATTCCTTTTGCAGCCTGATTTGCAGAAGTTTCAATTGGTACAGTTTGATCTGCTTTACCATGGACAATTAAAGTGGGAACATTTACATTTTTTAATTCATCTCTAAAATCTGTATGCATCCATGCTTTAGCTGCTTCAATAGTAGCTTGTGGCGATGCAAAAGAAGCTATCATAAAATCATAATCTAATTGAGCCTGACTTATTCTACTTACTTTACTCAATTCATCAAAATTATAAAAGCCCTTAGAAAAATCTTTTAAAAATCCGACTCTGTCATTTTGTAAAGCGGTAATAATCCCATCTAAATCTCTTTCTGGGACACCTGAAGGATTATCGTCCTTTTGTTTAACTAGCGGAATAATACTACTTATTAATACCGCTTTATCTATTCTGGTAGAACCATATTCTGTAAAATAACGAACAACTTCTCCTCCACCCATAGAGAAACCTACAAGAACTACGTTTTTAAGATCTAACTGTATAATAATTTCATTTAAATCGCTTGTTAAAGTCGAATAATCGTAGCCTGTCCAAGCTGCAGATGAAGTTCCAAAACCTCTTCGGTCATAAGAAATACACCTATAACCAGACTCTACAATCTTCCAAACTTGTTGTTCCCAAGACTTACGACTAAGTGGCCAACCATGAATTAATATAACGGGTTGTCCTTCTCCATAATCTTCATAAAATAGATCTACTTCTTCTTTACTGTTCCTGTTGGTAATAAATGGCATGATTGTTAAAATTTAAGTATGAATGTTTTGCTTTTCTTTTAATATTAGTGTACCACTTTAAAAAAGAAACTTCATCATGCGGCTTATAATTCGTAGGTGTTTGTGTTAATTTTGCTCTCATAATCATAGTATTTTATTAACGAAATTTATAGACCGCTTAAATGTTTACTCTTTAAGCAGACCTGTAATATTTTTACTAAATTTACTTTTTTATGCTATGGAATTGTGTTAAACCATTGATAAACAAAACCTAAGAAAATCATAAAATTTAATTACGTGTATGAAAGCAGCCTCTATAGTAACCATTAGGAAAGAATTAAAACATAAATCTTCTGAAGAATTACAAAAGTTATGTTTGAGGCTAGCTGCTTATAAAGTTGAAAATAAAGAACTTCTTACTTATTTGTTATTTGAACAAGAAGATGAAAGTGCTTATGTAGAACAAGTTAAAACATTTATAGACGATGGTTTTGAAAACATTGGCACAAACAATTACTATTACATTAAAAAAAGTGTTCGAAAAATTTTAAAGCTAACCAAAAAATATATTAAATACAGCAAACAAAAAGATACTGAAGTACAGTTGTTACTTTATTTCTCTAAGAAATTAAAACAATTAAAACCAAGCATTCATAAAAGCTCTGCATTACTATCAATTTACAATCGGAATAACGAGTTTATAGCAAAAAAAATAACCGCTCTGCATGAAGATTTGCAATACGATTATACGATTCTTTTAGAAGAATTAACATAAAAAAAGCAGCCAACTTATTGCTGACTGCTTTCTTAAAAACAAACCATAAACACAACTAATTGTTTCGTAATGCGTGAATTAATTCGTTTTTAGACATTTTACTTCTACCATCAATGCCAATATCTTGAGCTTGCTGGTAAAGTTCTTTTTTTGTTCGCTCTTCGTAAGGCGAAGCCTTTCCTCCTTTTACCCCAGAATTTTCAGTATTTGCAATTCTGGCAGCTTTTTCTTTGCTGTAGCCCTTATCTCTAAGAGCTTCGTACTGGGCTTCATTTTTTATTCTTGAAGAGCTTTCTTTTTGTTTTGCCATAATAGTAAATTATGCAGTTTGCATATCATGCTTACCTTCATAAACTTCTTCTACAATTTTGCTGCAAAATGCTGGTAAATCGTTTGGGTTTCTACTAGTTACTAAACCTTCATCCACAACAACTTCACTATCTTCCCATTTTGCTCCAGCATTAACTAAATCTCTTTTAATGGATTTATATGAAGTAATTTTTCTTCCTTGTAACACATCGGCTTCTGCTAATAACCATGGCGCGTGGCATATTGCTGCTACAGGCTTCTTTGCAGTAAAAAATGATTTTGTAAATCTAATGGCCTCATCATTTACACGCAATAAATCTGGATTCATCACTCCTCCTGGTAACACTAATGCATTATAGTCAGTTTGAGAAACTTCATCTACTGTTTTATCTACTTTTAACGATGTTCCCCAATTTCCATCTTTCCAAGATTTAATATCGTCTTTTTCTAAAGAAATAATATGAACCTCTGCACCAGCTTTTTCTAAAGCATTTTTTGGCTCGAATAATTCACTTTCTTCAAATCCGTTTGTTGCTAAAATTGCTACTGTTTTCTTTTCTAAATTTTCCATTTCTTTATAGTTTTTTTTGATTTGAAACTAAATTACATTAGAAACGAAGCATTTACAAAAAAACAAATCAGTTTAACCTCACTTTAATATGAAGTGTTAAGAGAAATCTTTTATGTGTTAAATTACCTGTAAATACGTTAAAAAAATTAACGCTATTACTTCATGATTTTAACCATAAGTTCTTTTAATAAATCACCTTGAGGTGTAGCATTGGCATTAACACCTTTACTCTTTAGGTCAAATTCTCTTATGGTAGAAATGATTTGACTAACCTGACGCATCGGGTAATTTTTTGATGCCGTAATAAATTCATTTACAAAGTATGGATTTACACCAATTGCAGAAGCGACGTTTCGTGGATTTTTATCCTTTAATCCATGAAGTTTTAGAAGCTGTGTAAAGTAACTAAATAATAAAGATACCGTCACAACCATAGGATTATCTTTAGGGTTGTTTGCAAAGTAAGTAACAATTTTAAATGCTTTTAATTTATCCTTGGCACCTATAGCTTTTCTTAGCTCAAAATTATTATAATCCTTACTAATACCTATATTTTCTTCAATATGCTCTGGAGAAATTTCTGTACCTTCAGGTAATACAATTTGTAATTTTTCTAGTTCATTATTTATTTTTGCCAAATCAGTCCCTAAAAACTCTACTAACATTAGTGACGCTTTTGGAGTAATGGTGTATTTTTTTGAAGCCAATACACGACCTATCCAATCAGGAACCTGATTATCATATAGTTTTTTACCTTCAAAAATAACTCCCGCTTTTTTAATTGCCTTGTAAGATGCTTTACGTTTGTCTAGTTTTTTGTATTTATAACAAATGACTAAAACTGTGGTTAATTGCGGTTTTTTTGCATAGTCTGCCAATTGATCTATAGTTCTTGATAAATCCTGAGCCTCCTTTACAATAATAACCTGATACTCTGCCATCATTGGAAAGCGTTTAGCTTGCCCTACAATATCGTCTATGGTAACGTCACGACCGTACATAACCATCTGGTTAAAACCGCGTTCTTCTTCGCTAAGGACAGTTTGTTCGATATACTGGGAAATCTTATCGATATAATAAGGCTCCTCACCCATTAAAAAATAAATAGGTTTAATATCTCCTTGCTTAATATCGGTTACAATCTTTTTAACGTCCTCCAAAATTGATATTTTCTTTTTTGTTAAAAAATATTCGAAATAATCTATTTTCTTATAAGAATAGAGTTGATTACTTTTGCAATGTGCAATCACTACAATTTCCTCAATATACTTTTCGTTTCAAAAATAGCGAAAATAATGTCTCTATCTTTGATGAGATTCGTAAAAAGTTTGTAATTCTTCAACCTGAAGAATGGGTTAGACAACATTGTGTACAGTATTTGATCCAAGAATTAAACATTCCAAAATCACTTATTAATGTTGAAAAAGAACTAGTCATTAATGGTTTAAAAAAACGTTATGACATTATTGTGTTTTACCCAAACGGTACTATTTTTCTTATTGTGGAATGTAAAGCACCTAAGATTACAATTAATCAGACCACGTTTGACCAGATTGCACAATATAATATGGCTTTAAATGCAACTTATTTAATGATTACTAATGGACTAAACCATTATTATTGCGAAATGGATTTTAAAGAAAAAAAATATACTTTTTTAGAAGCTTTACCCAAATTAAGCTATTAATTTGCAATACATTTAAACATCTTATCTATTTTGACATTAGCTGTGGTTATATTAAACTGGAATGGTAAAGCGCTTTTAGAGCAGTTTTTACCTTCGGTAATTAATAATTCTAAAGAAGCCACTATCTATGTTGCCGATAATGCTTCTACAGACCAATCTATAGCTTACGTATCTTCAAACTTTCCAGAGGTTAAAATAATACAAAACAAAATTAATGGTGGTTATGCTAAAGGTTATAATGACGCTTTAAAGCAAGTAAATGAAGATGTGTTTTGTTTATTAAATAGCGATGTAGAAGTTACTAAAGGCTGGCTACAACCCATTATAAAGACTTTTGATAATTCTCCTGACACAGCAATAATTCAACCAAAAATTATTGATTATAAACAAAAAACACACTTTGAATATGCAGGAGCCGCAGGTGGCTTTATTGACCAGTTGGGTTTCCCGTACTGTCGTGGTCGGGTTTTTAATACCGTAGAAGCCGATCAAAATCAATACCAAACTAGCACTATATTCTGGGCTTCGGGAGCTTGTTTATTTATTAGAAAATCTGTTTTTGAAAGCCTTCAAGGTTTTGATGAACATTATTTTGCACATTTTGAAGAGATTGATTTATGCTGGAGAGCATTTAATATGGGTTACAAATCAAGTTGCGTTACACAGTCTATAGTTTACCATGTTGGTGGAGCGACACTACATGCGTCAAATCCAAAAAAAACGTATCTAAATTTTAGAAATAGCTTATTTACATTAACTAAAAATGCTTCAGGACCTATTTTTATCATTATTTTTTGCCGATTAATTTTAGATGGTATAGCTGGAATTAGATTTTTAGTAACTTTTAAATTTGCTCATTTTCTTGCAATTTTAAAAGCTCATTTTTCGTTTTATCATGCTTTACCTCATTATTTAAATTTACGAAAAACACTTCCACAGAAAAAAAAATATTACCACAGCTCATCTATTGTCTGGACTTATTTTATAAGAGGTAAAAAGCATTTTTCTCAATTTTAACATTTTAGCAAAAGTTTTGTTAAACATTGTGTTTAAGCCTTAAGTTCTTCTAATTTTGGTCTAAACAAAAACGAAAATCAATTATGAAAAAAATAATGTTATTGGGCTTTTCAGCTCTAGTACTGGCATCTTGTGTCTCTAAAAAAGAGTACGCAGCTTTAGAAGCCAAACACAAAGAAACTAAAGACTTATTAAACTCTACTACTGTAAAGTTAAACAAATGTTTAGCCGATGAAGCTGCCTTAAGTGCAAGAGGTAAAGAGCTTGAGAAGCGTTTAGCCGATTTAAAAGCAACTAACCAAGACTTAATACAAAGCACTAAGGATATGACGGTTTTAACCTCTAAAGGTGCTTCTAACTTAGAAAAATCTTTAGAAAGCTTAAAAGAGAAAGACTTAAAAATCTCTCGTTTACAAGACGCCTTAACTAAAAAGGATAGTGTGACTTTAGCTTTAGTTAGTAGTTTAAAGAAAGAAGTTGGTCTTAACGATGAGGATATTGAAATTAACGTAGAGAAAAGTGTAGTATTTATCTCATTATCGGATAAATTATTATTTAAATCTGGAAGCTACAATATTACAGATCGTGCAAAAGAAATTTTAAAGAAAGTAGCTACTGTTATTAACGGTAAGCCAAACTTTGAAGCGATGGTAGAAGGACATACAGACAACGTACCATACAAGTCTGGTGGTGTATTACAAGACAACTGGGATTTAAGTGTTAAGCGTAGTACTTCTATTGTAAGAGCTTTACAAGACTTAGGTGTTGCACCAGAGAAGCTTATTGCAGCTGGACGTAGTAGTTACGTGCCATTAGTATCTAACGATACTGCTGAAAACAGAGCTACAAACCGTAGAACTAAGATTTTAATTTTACCAAAAATTGATCAATTTTACAACATGATAGAAAATGAAATGAAAAGCCTTTCTAAATAATTAGATACTTTTTAATTTCAATTTGAAACCGCCAAAACTTTAGAGTTTTGGCGGTTTTTTTGTTATAAAATTTATGCTTTTTGATATGATACTTTTTTAAAGTAAATTCGTTAAACAACAGAACTAAAAAATGAAACCATTTAATTATAAAAAGTTCTATTTTGACAAAATCATGAAAAAAACAGCCCTTTTGATCCTTTTTCTTAGCTTATTAATATTTGCATGTAAAAACAATAATAAACAAGAATCTAAACAGATGGTTTTAGAAAAAAACTACGATTGGTTGTTAGGAAAATGGGAACGTGACAGCAACGACAGCTTGAAACAAACCTTTGAAATCTGGACTAAAACAGATGCTACTTATAATGGTCATGGATTTATTTTAGAACAAAAAGATACGGTTTGGGAAGAACAGATGACTCTTAAAGAAAAAAATGGTGTTTGGGAATTATCCGTAAAAACGCCTGGTCAAAATGATGCTGTAAGCTTTAAAGAAACGAGCTACACAGATAGCACGTTTGTTGTTGAAAATATAAAACATGATTTCCCAAAAAAAATTAAGTACTGGAAACAAAACAATATCTTAAATGCGGAAGTAAGTAGTGATGAAGCTACAATTGATTTTAAATTTAAACCCGTATTGTAAGTTATTTGCCCTATAAAAAGTTTTTCATATTCACATCCTCATAGTTTCTCTTGACAAACTCTAGGACATTGGTAACAATTTCCCCCATATTGGTACTTTTTCGAATGCCTAAATCTAAGGTGTAATTATAAATTTCTTCGCGAAGTTGCTCCATATGAGCTGGTGTAGAAATCGTGTCTTCAGACATACAATTTAAAAGCTTTTTTAAGCGTTTTTTATAACTTAACATACGTCTGGCAACAATAGAGCGCTCCTCTATCTGATATTGCTCAATAGATTCCAAGTCAATTTTTTCTTTTACCAAGTTGACCATTTTGGTGTTTTCTTTAAAAAATTGAGGACGATACACCTTTAATTTACCTTCATAACACTGCTGGTCAAAGTCTATAGCTCTAATTTTATACACAACGTGATCAAAATCATGCGTTGGGATAATTACATAATTATAAGAGCGCATATCGCCCAATAATCGTATTAAACAACGCTCGTTAAACTTGACAAACTCTTTGGCTATTTGTGTTTTTTCTGAAGGAATACAATCATCTAAATAATTTTCTATAAATACGTCTCCTGGAATCCCGGCAATGTGTTCTTCGATTAAAGTATCTTTATATACTAAAAAATTTAACTGATCTGGAGACAGCATTTGCTCTAGCTCTAATCCGTAAATCCTAGAAGCATCGGCTGTTTTTACATAAAAATAAGTGTAATTATCATTTAAGATATTCCTTATTTTTATACGAAAAGGTTTAGAATTTCCAAACGTGCAAAAATCTATTGCATCTACATTTAAATATTTTGTTATAGCTTCACTTCCATCTGAATTTAAACTAGAATAAACGCGTTTTAAACTTTGATCTATTTCTTCTCGTTCAAATTGATTGTAGAAAACTCTAATCCAAAGTGTATCGTTATCTTCTTTATCGTACACAACTATAGAACCTTCAAAACGTAATAAATCGTCGTAAAAAATTGGCAATCTAGTGTTCCTGTTATATTCAAGCAAATATTCATTTAATTTTTCTGAAACGGGATAAGTTGCCTTTTTGTGTGTTATTTTTACGTCTTTCATTAAGTGTTTTAAATTCTAAAGTGATAATTGGTTAAAATGATTAAAGAATATCTAGAGAACCTTTTCCTTCACGTAACACCTCTGGAGTTCCGTTTGAAAAATCGATTATAGTAGAGGCCTGATTGTCTCCATAGCCGCCATCTATAACAACGTCGACTAGTTTGTCCCATTTTTCGTGAATAAGTTCTGGATCTGTGGTATATTCTAAAATCGTGTCTTCATCTCGTATAGATGTGGAAACTATAGGATTTCCTAAAAGTTTTACCAGTTCTAAGATGATATTGTTATTTGGTACACGAATACCGACTTCCTTTTTCTTTTTAAATACGCTTGGTAAACTTTTTGACCCAGGTAAAATAAATGTATAAGGTCCGGGTAATGCTTTTTTAAGTATTTTAAAGGTGGAAGATTCGATTTGCTTGGTATAATCGCTAAGATTACTTAAATCATGACAAATAAAGGACCAGTTAGCTTTATCCAGCTTAACGCCTTTTACTTGAGCTAAACGCTCTAAAGCTTTACTATTGGTAATATCGCAACCCAGACCATATACGGTATCTGTTGGGTAAATTACCAAACCTCCTTTTCTAAGAACCTCAACCACTTTCTTTATTTCTTTTGGGTTAGGATTCTCTTCGTAAATTCGTATTAATTCAGCCATAACATTTTCAATTTATAGGTAAAGCCTAAGTCTCACAAAAATTTAACGTTTATTTGGACATTTACAAGATTAATAATTAAAGTTTTCTAAATTAAAGAATAAATTACTGTTAATCTACAATAGATAATAACTTATTAATTGTTCATTAGTATGAACTTAATATTTTATGTTGAATTTAAACTTTATAGATATGAAAAACTGGATAATTACATTTGCTTTATTATGTGCCTTTTCAATAAATGCACAAATTTCATTTAGGACAGGAATCGTACAAATGGATAGAGATTTAAACACTATCAATACGCAAGCTAGTTTAAATTTTGATACTTATAAATCGAATTTAAGTGTAACTTATAACACTCCTGTATCTAAAATTGACTATATGAGACAACGTTTAAATATGGTACCTGGTGAAATTTATCTAGCATTAGAAATAGGTAGAATATCTCGAACTAATATAGATAATGTGTTAACAGTATATCGCCGAGATAAAGATAACGGTTGGGGTCACATTGCTAAGGAATTAGGTATAAAACCAGGCTCTTCAGAGTTTCACCAATTAAAAAACAACGTAAGCTCTAAAAAAAACAAATCTAAAGGTAAAAGCAAAAATAAAAGTAAGGGAAAGAAAAAGAAATAATTTAATTTTATTCACATGATACATGTTATGGGTTAGTTGCGATGTAACTAACCTATAACATTTAATTTTGCAAAACGTAATAGCAATTTTTTAGTACCACCTACATCAAACTTAATTTCAGCTTTGGTATCGGTTCCTTTGCCTTCTAAGCTTAAGACCTGACCTTTTCCGAACCTTAAATGGGTTACAATATTTCCAACTACCAAATTGGTATCAAACAGTCCATCTGCTGTAGATGCATCTTGTTTTGCTGCACTTACTTTCTTTAGGTTTTTGGGTGTTGCCGCCTGATACTTCTCTGGTACCGATCGCTCGGTTTTCTTTTTAAATTGTGGCGTGACCGCTTTTTTAAACCTTATTTTATTAGGTTCTACATCCCCAAAAATGTCTGCAGATAGCATTGGATTTATACGCATTTCTTCTTTTGGTGTGATGTATTCTAGATACTGGTCATCTATTTCTTCTATAAAACGACTTGGCTCAGAATCTACCAACTTACCCCAACGGTAACGAGATAAGGCATATGTTAAATAGGCTTGTTTCTCAGCTCTTGTTAATGCTACATAAAATAATCTTCTTTCCTCTTCCAGTTCGCTTCTGGTATTCATACTCATGGCACTTGGAAATAAATCTTCTTCCAATCCCACAATGAATAAATGATTGAATTCTAGTCCTTTAGATAAGTGAATGGTCATTAATGCCACACGATCATCATCGCCTTTATCATTATCCAAATCGGTTGCTAAAGCCACATCTTCCAAAAACTCTGGTAAAGAACCTCTGGAGTCTACTACTTCTTCTTGGCCTTCTACGAAATCTTTAATACCATTTAAAAGTTCTTCAACATTTTCAAGTTTTGCAACGCCTTCAGGTGTCCCGTCTTTATTAATTTCTTTAACTAAACCAGTGACTTTTACCACATGTTCTGCCAATTCAAATGCATTAGCCGTTTCATTCATAACCTGAAACGATTCGATTAACAAACCGAAATCTCTCAATTTATTCTTTGCACCAGAATTAATGCCAATATCCACCTTATCTATATTCTGAATCACTTCAAAAATTGAACGTTTATAGCCATTTGCCGCAACCGTAAGACGATCTACCGTTGTTTGACCTATACCTCTTGCAGGGTAATTAATCACTCGTTTAAGAGCTTCTTCATCTTTAGGGTTTATAATAAGTCTTAAGTAAGAAAGAACATCTTTAATTTCCTTACGCTGATAAAACGACAGTCCGCCATATATTCTATACGGGATATCACGTTTTCGTAAGGCGTCCTCCATTGCTCGGGATTGAGAATTGGTACGATATAAAATAGCAAATTCACTGTTTTTAAGCTGCTCGTTCATTTTAGTATCCCAAATAGTACTAGCTACAAAACGACCTTCATCACCATCGGTTAGACTACGGTGTACTTTTATTTTTCCACCTTCATCATTCGCCGTCCAGACAATTTTTTCAAGTTTTGTTTTATTCTTTTCAATGACAGAATTGGCGGCATTTACAATGTTTTTAGTAGAACGGTAGTTTTGTTCTAAGCGATACTCTTTAACATCGTCATAATCTTTTTGAAAGTTTAAAATATTACTAATATTTGCACCACGAAAGGCGTAAATACTTTGAGCATCGTCTCCCACGACACATATATTCTGAAACTTATCGGCTAACGCTCTAACAATTAGGTATTGAGAGTGGTTGGTATCTTGATACTCGTCTACCAATATATATCTAAACTTATCTTGATATTTTGCTAAAACCTGCGGAAAACGCGTTAATAACTCATTGGTTCTTAATAATAAATCATCAAAATCCATAGCTCCAGCTTTAAAACAGCGGTCTACATATTCTTGATAGATTTCACCCATTTTAGGTCGCCTTGCCATAGCATCGGCTTCCATAAGTTCTGGGTTTTTAAAATAAGCCTTAACAGTAATTAAATTATTTTTATAAGAAGAAATGCGGGAATAACACTGTTTGGTTTTATAAATGTCTTTATCTAAACCCATTTCTTTTATAATAGAGCCCAAGAGTTTTTGGGAATCCTGAGTATCATAAATAGTAAAGTTACTTGGAAAACCTAAATGATGTCCTTCCACTCTAAGAATACGTGCAAAAACCGAGTGAAAAGTCCCCATCCACAAGTTTTTAGCTTCACTTTCTCCTACAATCTGGCCAATACGCTCTTTCATTTCGCGAGCTGCTTTATTGGTAAAGGTTAAGGCTAAAATATTAAACGAATCGACCCCTTTATGCATTAAATAGGCAATACGATAAGTTAACACACGAGTTTTACCAGAACCTGCGCCTGCAATAACTATCATGGGACCATTAACCTGAACGGTTGGTGCATATTGTGCTTCGTTTAACTGACTTAAATATTTTTCCAAAAGAGCTCTTTTTTATTGAGGTGTAAAAATAAGCATTACTCGTGTGTTTACTAAACGATATATTTAGAAGTTTTAAACAAGCCTATTTTTTTCCATTACCCGCCATAGCTCCTAAAAGACCTTTACGAGCATTTAACCAAATAAAATTAAACACAGATTTAGTAGGATCACGTTCCACATCCTTAACGTCAGACCATCTAAAATTATTTTTATTCTCTTTGCTATCTTTAGCTATAAATAAATTTAAAATATTAGATAAAAACTTTTTTTCTTTTTTAGTTTCTCGGTCAAGTAAGTCTACTTTAAAATTTTCATAGCGTGTTTTAAAATCTATAGCACTACGCCTTTTATCGCCGCCAATTGTAAAATAGGTTTCTTCTAAAACACCTTCTAAACCAATACTTAAGTTTGGAGTAACAAAAGGATTTAAATCTTCTGCTGGCAATGCACCAAAACCGGCTTTAAAAAGAAATCTATCATTCTTATCATTTACATTAAAAGACCAGTCAACTTTTAGCTGTGTTGATTTCATAAAGGTGGTATTTACTTTAATTTCAACAGCTTTTTCTTTAGGATAATTGTTTCCTAAATTCGCTATAGTTGCATTTAAATTTTTAAAATAAATTTCTCCAGGTTGAGCACCAACTTTAACCTTCTCAGCATAAGTAATTTTGGAATCTGATATTAAGATAGAATCTATAGCTAATTGATGTTTTATATATCTAAGTTGTTCGCTATACAGTTTTTTGTGAGTTAAGTCGTCTGCCTTTAATTTATTCCTATAAATTGTTGCATCCATTTTTTCTAATCTTATTTCTGGTATTTTTAAACTTATAGCATTAGAATCTAATCCTTTTAACACATACTTTTTTGCATTAATAGCACTAAAAGCAATTAAGAAATGATCTCGTTCTTTTGAAATATGGTTATTAAGCTCCTTTCTTGAATATTTTGTTTGGAATGTTCCATTATTCATCTGAAAAATTTTATCTGTAATTTTAAAATTTTCCACATTTAAAATTTCAAATTCACTGGTTTGAGCCATTAAAGATTCCCCTTCAATACGAAAAGATTTAAAATTAAATGGAATAGATTTTTTATTATCCTTTGCATTATAATTAATCTTATTAAAAAAAATGTTTAAGGATTTTGCAGATGTATTAATATTATGAAGTGAATCGTATTTTTTGAAAGACCCATTGGTTAAAGACAGTTGTTCTAAATAAATTTTAACAGGTTTTTTACTTTCGTCTGACTTATTTAAAGAATCAGATTTTATTTTTTTTAGTTTTGAGTTATACTGGACTACTTTAGGAGAATTCATCTTTAAATCGGTAATAGATAATTTTCTATTATAAATTAAATCCCTATAACTAACACCTTCTATTTTTATAGTTTTTAGTGTAGCCGAAAGAAGTTTAGTGCTCAAATCTGGACTGTTTAATTGCAGGCTTACACTGTCTAATTCTGCTGAAGCACTTAATAAATCAATTTCGATTTGTTTATAATCAAGTTGAATATGTAATGGAAGATTTCTTAAACCATCCTCAATTTTATGCGTGATGTATATTGAAAGACTTACGTATAAAGCAATTACAACAACCAATGAAACGGTTATGATTGATAAAGTTTTACGTATAAATTTATTCATATATTAAATATATCGAGCATCACCAAATAAAACAATAAATTATGAAATATTTATCTAGCAATTCAAAATAAAAAAAGCAGCGATAAAAATCGCTGCTTTTAATTTTATTATTGTCTAGTAATTAATACTTAACAATCTGTTTCACGCTTCTGCGTGTTTCGTCCTCTAAAATCAAAAAGTAAGTACCGACAGATAAATTACTAATATTTAAAGTTATTTTATCATTATTAACTCTTTGTAGGTTAGCACTATTAATTAAATTTCTTCCCATAACATCAACAAGATTAACTTTAGCGTCTTTTAATGAGCTTCCGCTTGTAATAGTGACATTACCATTTGTAGGATTAGGAAAAATTGCAAGTTTATCAAATTGATTATCTTCAACTGATAATGTACCACTTACCACAAAGTTATCAATGATTGCGCCTTCATCTGCATACGCTTCATCCGCTTGATACACAAATCTAAATACCATGTTTGTTTCTGCTGATCCTGAGGTATCAAAAGCAGATAATGGGTAACTAAAGGTGTGTAAAGCTCTGTTTTGTCCACCAGCAGAATGTGAACTAGGAGAAATTCCATCTCCTGTCCATTGTTTCCCTATACAATTAAAGCAATCTGTTCCATTTGGTAATCTACTACTATTGTACCAATCTGGATCTGTAGCGTCTCCAAGCACATTCCAAGTTGAACCATTATTTGTAGAGTATTCTAAAAATAAAATATCCCAATCTGGTTCAATATCAAAACCTAAATCAAACTGAACGGTTGCATTTACTAAATTTGATAAATCATAACATCTAGATAATAAATAGAACTTATTTTGATCTCCATGAATACCATCTAAATTAGTTGCATATACCGTAGAATTATTCGCTGCTGCTCCATTTAATATCATACCTGCTGCAGCACCTCTTTCCCAAGTAGCTCCATTTCCAATTTCATCATATGCCACAAGTACATCACCAGCATTTTCAAATGTATTAACCACATTATTCTGACCAATTGCATTTACATTTACTATAAATGATTTAGGTGCAGAAACTGGATTTGTTCCTGTCACAACAATCTCATGAGTCCCAGGAGTTAAATTTCCGTAGTCAAATGCGGATGCTGGAGAAACACTACAACTTGCGATATTATTAGAATAAGTTCCTGCTATTGGAGCTCCTCCATCTACAGTGTATGTATAATCGAACTGTGAAATTGAATTTGCGTCGAAATTAGCAAATAATAAATTAACTGCAGAAGAACCACAAGTATCATTTGTTATTTCTGCCAAGATACTAGACGCTGGCATGTCAAAAGCTTCTGTTCCATCCGCTCTTGATCCAGAAGTTCCTTGAATAGCAGATACTCCTAAACCTCTTCTTGCAAATACTTCCCATATTAAACATTGATCTTGTCCTCCTGTTAAAGCTACGTCTGCTGCTAAAAGCGCATCTCTAGAATCTACAAAACCAGAACCACAAGGCTGTAGTTTTAAACCATCCAGAACCAATTGCATAACTTTATTATTTCCGCCATTACCATTATATACATCAGGGTCAAAACCATATTTATCAATATATGCCCAAGTTAAATCCCATAGCATAGCACACCAAACAGAACCTACACCATGTGGAACAGACTCTACTTTAATATCGTCATAGGTATGAGGATTTACAGCCATATTTGTTGTATAATAATATGGTCTAATTCCTTGTGGCAAGTTTCTTGAGTAGTTAGCAATACTTCTGTTTGTAGTTGCAACGTCCGAAGGTTTCATAGTAATTACTAGTCCAACCCAGTCTGCCCAACCTTCACCTTGTTGTTCTTGTCCAGATAGACAACTACTATTGTTTGGTCCACCACCTAATCGGATTGATATACCATGACCGTATTCGTGAGCTACAATATTGTTATCTAAATCTCCATCTCTGTTTGGATTAGCGGTTGTCCATAAAAACATTTGCATTCTTCCATTTCCACCATCTGCAGGTGTTGAAAAATTAGCATTATTTGTTCCACTTCCATCTTGTGCTTCAACTATGGCATAGTCTCCACCAATTCCACCATTTCCATAATTATTTTCCTGAAAATTTCCTGCAGCCTCATCAAATCCATAATTATAGTAGATATCATGCATCATATTGCTTACATAAAATAAGTTTACAGTTGCTGCTGCACGATAGTTAACCGGTGCTAAATTTAAATTAATTGGAAAATTAAATGAAAGTGCAGCTCCACCATTAGGTTCATTTCCAGAACTTGAATTACTACCATTACTATCTTCATAAGCATGAACATTATTACCTCTGGTAATTGTAAATTCTGGTCCAGAAATACCGTCGGTATCATGCCACCCAAATGGAGAAGCTACAATATTTTCAGGATCTACAACTAAAGTTCTTGGGTCTGTATTTGGACTTTCAGCAGGTAATTCATAAACATTATATTCTGCACCACCTACACTTGTAGTAGACTTCGTTTTAAACAAATTAAATGTATTAGTTTCTTTAACTGGTAAAACATTATGAGTTTCATCATGCTTGTGCTCTCCTGGTCCAAAATCACAACTTATAACATAGTCACTTGATTGTAAAATTTCTCCTGTTACAGCATCTACCCTAGCATTCCAATTGTGTTGAGCATCTAAAGTATATAGACTTAAATCCCAAGATAATTTTAATTCTCCATTTACATTAGTGTAAACCAACTGGACCGGAATGTCTTTAAAAAACAAATTTGATTTATCATAAACATAAGTGTTATCTTCAGAATTTAATAATTTAGGATTTAATATCTGAGGTGTATTAAATTTTGAAGCCACAATATTTATAGCTTCCACTTGAGAAATTGATGGTGTTACAGTATTAATCTTTTCTGCAACATTAGAGACAAGAGCACTACCCACATAAAAAACCTGATTATCTTTAATAGCTATACTTGAAATAGCATTAAAAACCTCTATACCTTGATGTTTTTGACCCAAAAAAACATGTGTAATTTGTGTTTTTTTGGATAAATATTCACTATCAACATAAAAATTTTGAATATCGCTTTCTGAAAGTTTATATTTACTTTGAGATAAATATTTTTTAATTGGCTCTAAGTATTTTGAACCTTTTACTTTGCTTTGCGCTAGTGTAGAAGCGGAACAAAACAAAACCAACAACATAAAAATGAAGAATCTAGAATAGTTTTTTATCATCGTATTAACGTATTTTTTCTGCAATATAACGATAAAACCGAATAGTTAAAACATTAATATTGAAATTATTATCCTTTTTTTATTAAACGAACAAAAACATGAATATTTCCAGTTTTTTAATATCTATACCATGGTGGGCATGGATTCTAATCATTCTATTTATAATTGCAGTAAGAGATATATTTCAACGAAAACATACTATTAGTCATAATTACCCAGTTGTTGGACATATAAGATATATTTTAGAGAGTATTGGACCTGAGTTAAGACAGTATTTAGTAGCTAACAACAGAGAAGAATTACCTTTTAACCGTATAGAACGTGGCTGGGTTTATGCCTCTTCTAAGGGTGAAAATAATTATGAAGGATTTGGTACCGACAGAGACATTTATTCACACCAGCACTTATTTGTAAATAATGCTATGTTTCCGTATAAAGTGGATGATTTCCATCCCAATAAAGAAGATTATGCTTTTTTACCTTGTGCTAAAGTAATGGGAGAATTTAACAATCGTAAAAGGCCTTATAGACCTAAATCGATTATAAATGTATCTGCTATAAGTTATGGTTCACTCTCAGCAAAAGCTGTAGAATCGTTAAATAAAGGCGTTAAAATTGCAGGTGCTTATCATAATACTGGAGAAGGTGGTTTATCTCCCTATCATAAAAATGGTGGTGATATTGTGTTTCACTTTGGAACTGGATATTTTGGAGTTAGGACAGAAGATGGCAATTTTTCCATGGAAAAAATGAAACAGCTGGTTGCTGAAAATCCTTACATACGTGCTATTGAAATTAAATTATCTCAAGGTGCCAAACCAGGAAAAGGTGGCGTATTACCTGGTGAAAAAATAAGTCAGGAAATTGCAGATATTAGAGGTGTTGAAGTTGGTAAAACCGTATTATCTCCACCAAACCACAAAGCATTTAACACAATTCCTGAAATGGTTGATTTTATAGAAGCCATAGCTAAAGAAACAGGATTACCTGTAGGCATCAAAGCTGCTATTGGTAAACTAGACCAATGGGAAGAATTGGCTATATTAATGAAACAAACTGGTAAAGGTCCAGATTTTATTACAGTTGATGGCGGTGAAGGAGGAACAGGTGCTGCACCACCAAGTTTTGCAGATCATGTAAGTTTACCATGGGTATATGCATTTGGAGACTTATATAGATTATTTAAAAGTTATGAATTAACAGAGCGTATTGTATTTATTGGTAGTGGGAAATTAGGCTTTCCTGCCAAAGCTGCTATGGCTTTTGCTATGGGTGCCGACTGTATAAACGTAGCCAGAGAAGCCATGATGAGTATTGGTTGTATCCAGGCTCAGGTTTGCCATACTAACCGATGTCCAAGTGGTGTTGCTACACAAAACAAATGGTTACAACGTGGAATTGATATTCCTTTAAAATCTGAACGTTTAGCCCAGTATTTTAAAACATTTAGAAAAGAATTTTTAGAAATTACCCATGCTGCAGGTTATGAACATCCGTGCCAATTTACTATGGATGATATCGAAGTAAATGTAGATGACCATAATTTATCTAAAGAATTGAGTGGAACCTACCACTACTCTAAAGTAGAAGTTCCATTTAATGGGATGCAAAGTTTAAAAGACTGCCATCATTTAGGTGGAAAAAATTAATTTATAAAAAAAGCGTAATCTTAAATTGATTACGCTTTTTTTTAATGAATCTGGTTTTAAACTCTAACTTGTCCGTTTCCAAAAACATAATATTTATTGGTCACTAACTGTTCCAAACCTAAAGGACCTCTATGGTGTAATTTGTCTGTACTTATAGCAAGCTCTGCACCTACACCCATAGCACCTCCATCTGTAAAACGTGTTGATGCATTTTGATATACCGCTGCACTGTCTACTTGCTCCATAAACGACAATCCTGTTTCTTTATTATTAGTCATTATGGTTGAAGAATGACCACCAGAATAGGTGTTTATTTTTGAAATGGCTTCTTCTGTTGATTTTACTGTAGCAATACAACATTTTAAGGCTAAAAATTCTTCGTACCAAATCGATTTGTCTTTAATCTCCTCAACTTCATCAAATTTACTAGCAACACTTTTATCTCCCAAAATTGTAACATTTTGAGATTTTAATAGCGTTGTAAGTTCTTGTAATTTATCTTCAAACCCATCAATAGACTCATTAATTAAAATTTTATCTAATGCATTACAAGCCGAAATCTTATCGGTTTTAGCGTTTTTTATTACCTCTAAACTCATAGTCCAATCTGCCTCAGTATCTACATATAAAAAATTATTACCTCTACCGCTTACCAAAACAGCACAAATAGCATGTTCTTTTACAAAAGCAATAAGACGCTCCCCGCCACGAGGCACAATTAAATCTAAAGGCTCTGTAGGCTCTTTTAAAAAAGCTTGTGTTTGTTCCCTATTTAGAGTTAATAGCTTAATATAATCATGCTCCAAATTATGCTCGCTTAAAGCTTTATGCCAGAAACTTACCAATACTTTATTACTATGTATAGCTTCTTTCCCACCTTTTAATAATATTTTACTATTTGCTTTAAAGGCTAAAACAGCAGCTTCTATAGTCACATCTGGTCGAGATTCATAAATAATCATTATTGTTCCAAATGGTGAGGTTTTATTTAAAATTTCCAGACCATTATCTAAATGTTTTTCTGAGATGACTTTACCTACAGGATCTTTCTGAGAAGCAACCTGTCTAACCGCCTCAATCATTCCATCTATTTTTTTATTATCTACTACTAGTCTATCATACATTGCCTGGTCTTCCTTGGTAAATGCATCCAAATCTTTTTGATTGGCTTCTAGCAATTCCTCTCTATGTGTATCCAGTATACGCATCATACTTTGTAATACATTATTTTTTGTTGTGGTATTTAATAACTTCATAATCGTTTTTTCTCTTTTATTTATAATGATACTTTTGTTCCTACGTTTTTACCTTCAATAATGTCTATAATTACATTATCAGTTTTTCCATTCGCTATGTATGTAGGTATATTTTTAGCGGCAGCTTCTTTGGCATAGTTAAGTTTTGATCCCATACCTCCACGACCTTCGGCTTCGCCTTTTTCATTTTTCTGAATGTACTTATTCACGTCCTGGTCTAAATCTACATTTTTAATAAGCTCACTAGAGTCTGAATCGGGATGACCGGTATACAAACCATCTATATCTGTTAAAATGATTAATTTATCGGCATTTAAAAGTTGCGCCACAAGACAAGCCAACTCATCATTATCTGAGAACATAGACATTGTTACTGAAACAGCATCATCTTCATTTGCAATAGGAATAACGCCTTCCGACATTAAGCCTAAATAACAATTAATCATGTTTTGTCTGTGAACACCAGGGTTAAAATCTCGCTTAGTTGGTAATACCTGTGCACATTTTAGCCCATAATCGTGAAAAATATTATAATAAAGACGCATCATACGAGGTTGCCCAATTGCTGAATACACTTGTCTACGAATAGTATCGTCCTCAATATTAGATTTTCCTAATACTTCTTTTCCAGCAATTACGGAACCTGAAGACACGAGCACACATATAATATCTCGCTCATACAGCTCTGCAACCTGTTTTACCAAATTTCTTAATAAAGGTCTTATAATTCTGTTATCTTTATTGGTCATTACGTTTGTACCAACTTTAATAACTACAATTTCCTTATACATATCTGTTTTTAAATGATTAAACCATATGATAAGATTTTTAACCTACTTATGAAATATAAGCCGTTAAACTATTGTTAATACTAAAACAAGTGACATAAATAAAAAAACGACCTATTAGGGTCGTTTTTTTAAATTTTAAAATTTTAATCTCTTTAAAAATCTCGTTTCACATGGACCGAACCTGAGACATTATGTGTGGTATTGGTTGTGGTATCCAATAACGTCCCATTATATGTAAAATCTATATAATCGTTAACATTTGCTCCAAACGCCGATATATTAATTTCAAACGTTTGTATAACGAACTGAGCTACCGAATTTTCATAAAAATTTATACTACTTGTGGCATAATCGTATATTCCTGGACTGTTTGCATTTAAACTAAAATTTATCTCTGTAGTTTGACCATTACCTAATCCAATTATAGAAAACCCATTTGTTCCAGTATCATAACTATCGGCTTGAACATAAATTTCTACAGGATCACTATTTAACTGAAATGTAATAAATTCATCTACCGTATTACAAGAAATAATACTTCCCACGTTTGTTACCGGTGTTGTAAAGGTGTGATTTAAAATTCCAGTAGATTGAAGCGCATCATAATCGACACCTTCTAGTGTAAAACTATTATTGCTGTTACACACGACTGTATTAATATCTATTGACCCATCTGTGATATATTGATACGAAACACTTGACCCATAAACCAATTCTACATAACCATTTGTAATAGGATTATTACTACAGTCATAAAAATCTCCAATTACATTTGTAGCGGTTACCGAACCTGATGGAACAGAAATGGTTGTTGTATTTCCTGTACCTGTAAAAGGACCAATGCTTGAAGTGAAAATGGAATTCCCACAAGTATCTAACACATTAACAGAAATAACTTCATTGCTTGGTACCAAGCCACAAATTTGTCCATTGGCATTAGAGATTCCTTGTCTCGGAAATGTATTTCCTGAGAATGTTAAAGTCACAGTTACGTCAGATAAAGATAGACCAGAAGTTACATCTAAGACTGTCATACATAAATCGGTTGTAGGAAAAAATGCGTCACAATTCCACCACGAAAAATGAGATACATCTCCCACGTAGGTGTTTCCTGTTTTTGTAGCAAAACCTTCTTCAACCCAATACCCTTTTGTTTCATCAAAATGCCATAAAGGAATGGCTGCTGGTGCACTCGCAGAAATAGTCGAATGTATTGGCACTTCAATTTGAGCAACACTTCCGGTAGCTAAGTTTAAATCTTGACCTGAATCTCCTGTTAATTCTACATTCAACATCCCATAAGTTGCCAAAACACCTTCAGAATTATTTGCATTTTCTGCCTGAAGATTCCCTGGCATTTTAGATTCTAAATCTGGATCTCCAGCATCTAAATAATACATAGAGACATTCACATTACCAGTATAGGAATTGCCTGAACTATCACTAAAATTACCGTCAAAAGTCACTTTGGTTCCATTAGGCAAGGTCACCTCACTACTAGCACCTGAAGTAATTGTGACATCTGGTGTTCTAGTAATTAGAGTTATTGCTATTTTATTGATTCCTTCAGTAGGAACTGTGGTTTTTAACGCTTGATAATACCCGTTTTTTAAAACTTTAATATAAGCTTGTTTCGATTTAACGGTTGCATCATCAATAATAAAAACCCCTCGAGAATCCGTCATAACACTTGTGCTACCGATAGATACCTGAGCACCAGAGACGCTATTTCCAGAATCATCTGAGACCTTTCCTAAAAAAGTCCTTTGTATATCCGAACCTTGGTTTACAGGTGTCGCTGTAGAGTTGTCTGTGTTGTTTGTGTTATTTAAAGCAGCATCATCGTCAGACGAGCAGCCTAATGTAAATAACAAGGCGATAAGCAAAAGCTTAAGTGTGTTTAATTTTTTCATAATAATTTGGTTTGTTTTTATTAAGGTAATTCAAAAAAATAAAAACTAATAAATTAATGGTTTAAAGGTAGATTTGATAGGTTAAAAAGGCATAAATCAACTAAATTGGAATTAAATAGCACTAAAATTTAATCCAACCTTCTTGTACATTTTATGAAAAGCATTTAAGTTTACATAAAATTTAAAAGCATGAATTCTACTTTACTAAACCTATTATATTTTACTGTACCAGCGCTAATTACAGGCGTTTTAGCTTATGTGTTATTACAACAGTTTTTTAAAAATGAAAAAAGCCGTAGAGAACATGACAATTTAAGTTTAAAACATCTTGAAACGACTAAAGAAAGTTTACCTGTAAGACTTCAGGCTTATGAGCGTATGAGTTTATACTTAGAACGCATTTCTCCTAATAATTTACTTTTAAGAGTAAGCCCTATTACTGAAGATTCTAAAGGTTATGAAAACTTATTGATACAAAATATTGAGCAGGAGTTTGAACATAATCTTGCACAACAAATCTATCTTACAGACGATTGCTGGAGTGTTATAAACACCTCAAAAAATGGTGTGATTAAAACTATTAGAAAAGCTAATATTAGCGAGAAAGTAACCACAGCAAATCAATTAAGAGAAGCTGTTTTAACCGAAATGGTAGAAAAACCCTCACCTACATTAGTCGCATTGTCTTATATAAGAAATGAGGTTAGTAAATTGTGGTAATGTAGTTGTTGGTTGTTGGTTGTTGGTAAAGATAATTTATCACTTTCAAGTTTTAAACTTGAAAAACTCAAATTTTATCGAATGGTTTCAATATTTGGACTTTGGTCCATAGTTTGTCCTTCACTGTGTTTTGACTCTGCATATTCATAACCTTGTTGCCACCATTGCTCCATTAAATGCTTATTAAAAATTAAAGAATTTTCTGTTAGTTTGGTTGGGGTATAATATAAATTAAGCTTAACATTTCTATATTTAGCTGCTAATTTTCCTATTGCTATATCTCCTTTTTCAACCTGATCCATTAAATGCCCAAAAAGACTAATCATTAAAGAGAATGGATTTTTACCTAATATTTTACTGTAGCTTAAATCTTCACTTTCTAAAATAATAGCATCTACCTCTGTAGCGCCTCTTAAAATGGCTTCTCTAATTGGGATGACACATCCTAATCCTCCATCGGCATACTCGTAGCCATCTTTGATCACTAAAGACATAAATGGAATGTAATTACACGAAATCCAGATCCATTCACAAAACTCTTCATAACTATAATCTTTTATAGATTTGTACTCGGTTCTATTCATTGACAAATTAGTAACGGTAACCACAACATCTTCTTTGGTGGCTCTAATTTTGTCATATTCTTGTTTTGTAAAATTCTTTTTAATGTTTCGTCTTAGTGCTTTACTTTCTCCAAAGGTGCGTTTCTTTTTTATAAACTGTATTAAAGAGTTAAAGTAGTTTATGGTAACATATTCCCTATCGCCCTTTTTCCTAACCTTAAATGGGTTGATACTAAAAATAGATTTTTGATTAACATTGGTATAAATATCATATAACTTACCAATATCATTTACAGCAAGATGAGGTACTAATAAACTTCCTGTAGAAGTCCCCAAATACATATCGTAATCCCGTTTTTCTTGCTCTATTAAATATTGGGCAACGCCACCTGCAAAAGCGCCTTTACTACCGCCTCCTGAAATTACTAATGCTCTCAATTTACTCTTTTTTGTTGGTTTGTGATTCTAATAATTGTTGTGCGAAATTTTTAAATCGCCAGTTATGATGTTTGGTTGCTTCTTTTAAATGACTTAACACTTCATCTGTAATAGCATTTAAATCTCTAAGATACATAAATGCAGCTTGTCTTACGTAAAAAGGATAAATAGGACTCGTATATGCTACTAACTCTCTAAAATAAGCCGATTTATCTTCATTATTATAATCTACCGTATTAAGTGCTAAAATTAACCAAAGTAAACGTACGTTTTTGGTATTATCACCAATAACCGCTTTGGTTTGGTCTAAGTATTTAAAACGGTCTTCCGGGAAATTCACCCACAATTTATATAGTGCAGCTTCTTTAGTTAAGTAGGACGCATCGTTTAATAAAGTTTCAAATTCCAACTTTAAATGTTCTGGGATTTTTTGTAATGTAAACGCTATAGCTTGTCTTGTTTTTAATGAATTTGAAAAAGTTTCTTCAAAAACTAATTCTGGTTGCTGATTAATAATTCGAGTTTTGGCTATATCAGAAATTGGCGCGCGTAACCAATCTTTACACTTGCCATTTTTAACTTCACAATCTGTTTTTTGAAACTCTTGATAAAAATTACTTTTATTCAAACTCTCCTCCATAGCTTCAAATTGAAGTGTTTGATCTTCCAACCATGATTTTACAAATTCATCTAAATTTTTATTTGAAGCTCGCTCCACTTCAGCTATAAAATTTTTAGTCTCAACATTTTTAAACTTATAAGTATTTAAATAGGTTTTTACTGCGGTCCTAAAGGCTACATCTCCAACCTTTTCTCTAAGCATATGCAAAGCCCAAGCTCCTTTTTTATAAAAAGTTACACTACTGGAATTAGGATTGAGTAATGCAGTGCTTTGTCCTACAAGATCCTGCTCAAGTAATTCTTGCGAATACTTATACAACTGATCATAATAATAATCTTCTCCAAAAATCTCTTTTTCGGCTAACAACGCATAATAGGTCGCAAATCCTTCTTGCAACCAATGGTGCGTACCAGAAGTTTCGGTTACTAAATCTCCAAACCATTGATGCGCCAGTTCGTGTGCATTAACATTGACATAATTATTATCATTAAACTCTATATCGTCCACCACAAAAGCATCAGAAAAAATAGTGCAACTGGTGTTTTCCATCCCTGAATACAAAAAATCTTTTACGGGAACCTGTTTATAATTCTGCCAAGGATAAGCCACACCTATCTCTTTTTCTAAACCATCAAATAATTGTTTAGAGTATCTGTAAGTAGATTCTGTTTTTAGTGAATCTTCAGAATAATAATAAAACTGAAGCGGGATTCCACTTTTTGAGCTTTCTGCAAACGAGCCATACTTTCCAATAGCCAAAGCCACCAAATAACTGGACATAGGTTGATTCATTTTATAATGCCATGATGTTGTAGATCCATTGGTTTCTTTAGTAGATAATTTACCATTTGCAATAACTTCAAAATCCTTATTAAAGTCTATTTTTAAATCGAACACTATTTTATCATTCATATCATCTATACTTGGCAACCAATTGCTTGTATATTTTCCTTGACCTTGGGTCCATAGTTGCGGATGATATTCTGCATGTGTTTCATCTTTATTCCAGTCTATAAAATATAGCGCTTTTGTAGGATGAGCTTTGTAATTAATGATTAACGTATACGTCTTACCTACTTTAAAATTAGTTTTGTAGATGATTTGCTGGTTGTTATACTCGAAATCAACTTTTTTATTTTCATTATACACCTGAGTAATTTCCATTTTTTTAGCATCGATAAAAACAGAATCTGTTGGTTGTAACACTTCAAAAGAAATTGTTGCAACACCTTCTACTAAAGCTTTTTTGGGCTGAAAAGACAACTCTGCTGAAATTGTTTTAAAGTCCACAACTTTAGTTTGTTGAGAAAAAACCGCAGATGCGATTAAGAAAGTACATAGTGTAAAATACATTTTCATAATTAGAACCAATCAACTTACAAGCCAAAATACATTTTTAAGATACATCAAGTCAAGATTAATTAAAGTTTTAATAAAGTAAGATTGTCAATTAGGAAAAAATCACTTTAAAAAGCCTTTATTAATTAGTTGAAAACATTTAAATTCGTCTTATGAGTATAAATCTTCAAACTCCTATAGATTACTTAAAAGGCGTAGGTTCCAGCAGGGCGACCTTACTTAAAAAGGAACTGGGAATTGCTACGTTTCAGGATTTACTCAATTTATTTCCTAACCGTTATCTCGATCGGACCAAATATTTTAAAATAAATGAATTGGTTAATTCCAATGCCGAAATCCAAGTTATAGGACGCATTATAAAATTTCAAGATGTAGGTACTGGAAGAGCAAAACGTCTGGTTGCTACATTTACAGACCAGACAGGTAGTATGGAACTGGTTTGGTTTAGAGGTGCCAAATGGATAAAAGAAAGCTTAAAATTAAATACCGATTATGTGGTGTTTGGAAAAACAAATGTGTTTGCAAATAAGCACAGTATGCCACATCCAGAAATTGAATTATTAAGCGAACATGAAAACGGATTACGAAGTGCTATGCAAGCCATTTATCCGTCCACAGAAAAATTATCAAATCGCGGTATTTCCAATCGAGTTATTACTAAAATAATGCAGCAATTATTTTTAGAAACGAAAGGAAAATTTAGCGAAACTTTACCCGAAAATTTACGTTCAGATTTAAAATTAATTACAAAATCTGAAGCCCTTTTTAACATTCATTTTCCTAAAAATTCCGAGCTACTTTCTAAGGCTCAATTCCGATTAAAATTTGAAGAATTATTTTATATTCAGCTGCAATTAATTCTTAAGAATTTAATTCATAAATCTAAAATAAAAGGCTTTCCTTTTACTGAAATTGGCACTTATTTTAATACCTTTTTTACCCAACATTTACCTTTCGAATTAACAGGTGCGCAGAAGCGCGTTTTAAAAGAAATTAGAAACGACTTAGGAAGCAATGCTCAAATGAACAGATTGCTTCAAGGTGACGTGGGATCCGGTAAAACCATTGTGGCCTTAATGACCATGTTAATGGCTTTAGATAACGGTTTTCAAGCCTGTTTAATGGCGCCTACTGAAATTTTGTCAGTACAACATTACAATGGATTATTGGAACTATGTAAGCCACTCAATATCAGAATAGAACTACTTACAGGCTCAAGTAAAACTTCAAAACGAAAAACCATTCATGAGGCTTTAGAAAGCGGAGATTTACAAATTTTAATTGGTACTCATGCTTTACTTGAAGATAAGGTTAAATTTAAAAATTTAGGTCTTGCTATTATAGATGAGCAGCATCGTTTTGGTGTAGAACAACGTAGTAAATTGTGGAAAAAAAATACTAATCCGCCACATGTTTTAGTCATGACTGCAACGCCAATTCCGCGTACTTTAGCCATGTCTGTTTACGGCGATTTAGACATCTCTATGATAGACGAATTACCAGCCGGAAGACAACCTATAAAAACGGTTCATCGTTTTGACAATAACCGCTTAAAAGTCTTTAATTTTATTCGTCAAGAAATCAAAAAAGGGCGACAAGTTTATGTGGTTTATCCGCTTATTCAAGAAAGCGAATCTATGGACTATAAAGACCTTATGGATGGCTACGAAAGTATTGCTCGAGATTTCCCAATGCCGGAGTTTCAAATCTCAATTGTGCACGGTAAAATGAAACCTGCCGATAAGGAATTTGAGATGCAACGTTTTGTTAAAGGAGAGACCCAAATTATGGTTGCAACTACCGTAATAGAAGTTGGTGTAAATGTGCCCAATGCCAGTGTTATGATTATTGAAAGTGCGGAACGTTTTGGCTTATCTCAACTTCACCAATTAAGGGGTCGTGTGGGTCGAGGTAGCGAACAAAGTTATTGTATTTTAATGACGAGCCATAAATTAAGTGAAGACAGTAAAACCAGACTACAAACTATGGTTAGAACCAATGATGGTTTTGAAATTGCTGAAGTGGATTTAAACCTGCGTGGACCTGGCGACATTATGGGAAAACAACAAAGCGGGATTTTAAATTTACGAATTGCAGATATGGTTAAAGACAAAGATTTGTTGGAATTAGCTCGTTTTCATGCCAAGAAAATTTTAAATAATGACCCTAGTTTAGCCTTAGAAAGTAATAAAGTTATATTAAATACCTATAAACAAATGGGTAAGTATAAAAACATCTGGAATTATATTAGTTAGATTTTTTGTAAAAACTGATTTAATTTTTGTCCTTTTTTTAAATTTAATTTAGACCTAATAGAAGCTCTGTAATTATTTACTGTTTGAGTGTTAATACTTAGAAGAGTCGCAATTTGTTTGGACTTGTAGTTTAATCTTAAGTAAGATATAATTTGAATCTCTTTTTCGTTTAGTATAGGGTATTTTGATTTTAAGTTATATAAAAAATCACCAATTGTATTATCTACTTCTTTATTTAATTTTATTTTTTCAGTATTTACAGCTAAAGCTTCGTTAACCATAAAACTTAATTCTTTAAAGTCGCCATTAGATTTATAAGTTGATTTTAAAGATGATAATCTTTTTTTTAGTACTTCTAAAAGCTTGCTTTGTTCTATAATTTGAATTGAAAAATCTGTCATTTGATTATTTGCAAAAGAAATTTTATTATTTAAATTAATTTCTTTTAATCGCGAGATTTCTTTTTGATATTCGGTATTCTTTTTATTTATAGCTTTAAGCCTTAATTGCCTGTAAATAAAAAATATAAGTCCTAAAATTAGAAAAATGTATAAATAGTTTCTAAACTTATTTTTTGAATCTTTAAGGTTTAATAATTCTATTTCTTTATTTTTTAAACTTAACCGTTGCTTATAATCATTTAAATTATTTCTTATTTCAATTTGTTTTAATTCATCAGCATTTTTTTGGACATCTATTTTCTCTTTCAAAACAGAATATTTTTTAAAATATTGAAGTGCTTGGGTAGGATTACCAGTAACTTCATATAGATTAGATATTTTTAAATAATTCTCAGAGTTTAAAACGTCTTTATTCATTAAAACACCCAATTCTAAAGCCTCATTATAGTATTTAATAGCCTCAACATATTTAGATTCCGCACTTAAAATGTCCGCTTTAAGTGTTAAGCCAGAACTCAATAAGTCATCATTTTTTAATAGTATACTTTGCCTTATTACATTTTCGTTAATTTGACTAGCTTCATTATATTTTTTTAAAAAATATAAATTTTCAGCTCGCAGTAACAGGTTTTTAGTGTTTAAAAATTTATTATTTGAGTTTATTTTAAATTTATCAGCTTCATTCAAAACCTCTAAAGCTTTTTCATAATTACCTAGCTCTGTATAATAAATACTAGAATTATTTAAAATCATTAAAGTTGCTAAATCATTATTTGTCTTCTTACTAAGGTCAAGACTTTTATTGTAATAAGTAATGGCATTATTAAAATCTTTATTAAACGCGTAGTTTACAGCAAAAAGGTTGTAAATTTTAACTAAAGCATCATAATTATTATATTTTAAAGCTTCAGTTTCTGCCTTTATATTGTATTTTAAAGAATTATTTATATCGTTATATGTGTAATAAATCGAGCCTAAAAGAACATAAAACTCTGACTTATCTTTGATGTTCTCGTTTTCAAGCTCAAACATTAAAGTTAATGCCTCTTCAAGCCTATTTAGTTTATAAAGATTTTTAACTTTTAATAAGCTTAAAACAAATACTCTTGAATCGTAATTTTTTTGATTAAATAATTTAATTAGCTTAACAATTTTCTTAAAAGATTCCTCATAATTACTATTTAGATAAAGTAGCTCTGCCTTATGATACTCTAATTCTAATTTTAATGAATCTGACAGGTTGTATTTCCCATTTTCTATTCTTGAAATAGCACTTTCCTTATGTAAATTAGAGTTTGATTTATTCAAACTCTCAAACAACTGAATAATATTTTCATCATTTTGAGCCATTAAGCACAAATTCAAACCAAAAAAAAATAAAAGACTAATTCTCAAACACATAAAAAAATATACAGTTGTAAAAAGTATAAATATAGTATATAATTAAAGAATAAAAGTATAAAAATGTTATATACTTAAAACTGTATTTATCTGAGTCACTTATAAATTTGAAGAAATAATTTAAAAGCCTAAAGTCAGATGAAAAAAATTTTACATTTAATCCTTATCATATCTAGTGTTTCCTTTGCTCAAGTTGGTATTGGCACAGTAACACCAAGTGGTTCTTTAGAAATAGTTAGTAATAATGAAGGATTAATTATTCCTAGAATTGCGCTTACCAGTACAACAGATAATACTACAGTACAGACATTAACCGTTTCAGAAATTATTTATAATACAGCTTCGATATCCGATGTTACTCCTGGTTTTTATTATTGGAATGGCACAATATGGATTCGTATAGGCTCTGAAGCTTCAAACTCTTGGGAATTACTAGGCAATTCAGGAACTATTCCTGGTACAAATTTTATAGGTACAACAGATGCACAAGATTTAGTTTTTAAAACAAATAATACAGAAAATGTAAGAATTGAGAAAGACAATGGAAATCTTTTAGTTGGTGGAACCTATCCAAGTGCAAGACTATTTCTCAATACACCTAATACAAATACTACAAACAATTATGGCCTAAGAAGTATTTTAGAATCTAACTTAGGCACTTTAGGTAGTTACTCGGGCTACTTTGTAAATAACACAAATACTTCAGGTTGGAAATATGGCTTAAGATCTAATATTTCATCTGCTGGCTCAGGAAGAAGGTATGGTGGTTATTTCCAAACTTATGGCCCAAATGTCGATCATTCATCACAAGTGACAGGAATTTTAAATGAGGTTTTCATGGGAAATAGAACTGCATCTGGAACAACCAGTCATTTCGGGATAAAAAACACACTATCGCTTTCCTCTGGTAACCATACAACAAGCGGAGATTTTATTGCGTTTGACAATACCACATACGGTTCCGGAAATATTAATAATGCCAATGTATTTGGCATATTTAACCAAGTAGAAGTTCAAGGTAATGGTAATAGATATGGTGTATTTACTAATTTCCCGCTAGATGAAAACACAGGAAATGGAAATAAATATGGGTATTTTTCTTACATCCATCCTTCTGCTGGAGGCATACATTATGGACTATATTCTCAAGTAACTAAAGCAAATTCTTTTGCTGGTTATTTTTTAGGTAGAGTATCGATAGGTACTGCGGTAGGCAATGAATATATCTTACCATCTACAAGAGGTACAAATGGTCAAATAATGGTTACAGACGCGACTGGTAATGTAACTTGGGCTAACCCTTCCGCTGGAGGAAGTGACGCAGATTGGTATGCAGAAGGGACAACAGCTGCTCCTACTAATATTACTGATAATATTTTCACCAATGGAAATGTAGGAATTGGAGACAACACCCCAGATGCTAATTTAGACATAGCAAGCTCTGGAGATGCTAAAATTATTATTGAAGCAGACACAGGGAATGGTGCTGAAGACAACAACCCTGAAATACAACTGATTCAAGATGGAGGAGCTGTTACTGCGAGTATTCAATTAGAAGGAAATACTGGCGCTGTTTCGACAGGAACTGGAGAAAATGATTTACTTATTAGAACGACTCATCCTTCATCAGATATTCAGATTTTACCTGTAGACAATTTAACTACGACTTTTAAGTCAAATGGTCAAGTTCAACTTAACGAATATACAACTGCTACAACATTTACTGGAACCGCAACATCACTTTTAGCAGTAGATAATGTAGGTAACATAATTCAACAACCACTAGCTGCCACTAGTACAGATTGGTCAATAGTTGGTAATGCTGGAACAACCGCAGGTACTAATTTTTTAGGCACAACAGACGCTCAAGATTTATCTTTTAGAACCAATAACACAGAGCAACTACGAATAAAAACTTTTGGTACGTTATATACTCCTAACCTTTATAGAAACACTTCGCTAGGAGATTTTGCTCTTGGAGAATTCCAAACCGGAACAAATACCTATAATACTGCTATGGGATATGCAGCTGGTTATCCAATAACATCGGGAACCAGAAATACACTTGTTGGAGCATTTACTGGCAGAAACATGACAACTGCAAGAAGAAACACAGCTATTGGTTACTATTCCTTATATAACTTAACTACAGGTGAACAAAATGTTGCAATTGGTAGAAATGCACTAAGGGACATTACAACTGCTTCAAATAATGTAGCTATTGGAGATCAAAGTCTGGAAAAGCTTGGAACTTTTAATGGTAGAAACGTTGCTGTAGGTCGTTTTACTTTAAGTGATATGGTGAATGGTAATTATAATACGGTTCTAGGTTTCCAATCTGGTGTTTATATGGATAATGCAGAATATAATATTGGCATTGGAGCTTTTTCTATGGGTAGTACTCGATCTGGCGGTGTGGCTACAGGTGCTTCATCTCACAATATTGGAATTGGTACCTCTTCATTATCTGAGATAAATTCTGGTTCTCACAATATTGCAATGGGAGAACGAAGTTTACACTTGGTTTCTTCGGGTTCAAATAACTTATCATTAGGAAACAGATCTGGAAGCCTTTTAACTACAGGCTCTAATAATATTTTCTTAGGTGCGTTTGCGGGAGATTTATTAACCACAGAAAGCAATCTATTATATATTGAAAATACAAGTACTAACTCACCTTTAATTGGTGGTAATTTTAACACCAACAGAGTTGGTATTAATGTAAATACTACATCAGGGTTAACACACACCTTAACTGTTGGCGGTAATGTAAGAGCTACAGCTGGTTTTAGCACGCCTACAAACACGTATCCAGATTATGTTTTCGAAAACTATTTTAATGGAAGTTCTACTATAAATTCAGAGTATAAATTTACTAAGCTAAGAGAAGCCATTATATTTGTAAAAGAAAATGGACATTTACCAAATGTAAAATCTTTTGAAGAGATTAAAGCTAATGGTATGGCTATTGATTTAGGTGAAACTTCAATTAAAAACCTAGAAAAAATAGAAGAAAATTTCTTATATATTTCTGAATTAAATCAAAAATTAGAAGATTCTAAAAAAGAAAACGAAACACTTAAAAATCGTATTGAAAAACTTGAACTCTTAGTTTTAAAATTAATAGAAGAAAATAAATAAGTAAACCTACTTACTTATCATGCAAAAAAGCGCTTAATATAGTTTTAAGCGCTTTTTTTATCATTAAATTTTATATTATAAAATAAAACCGTGTATTTGCATAAAGTTAATTGTCAAAATGCTTCACCTCAAATTAGATACCGACCCACGTTGGGCGAAAATAGCAGAACAAGATTTAGAAGAAATTTTAAGTGATCATGCTTGGTGCGAACAAAAAGCAGCCACCAACGCCATAACTATAATTACTTTAAATTCTGAACATGAAGATTTGGTTGAAGAACTTACCGAGTTGGCACAAGAAGAATTAGAGCATTTCCAGCGTGTTTGTAAGCAAATTAAAGCTAGAGGATACAAATTAGGTCGCGAGCGCAAAGACCATTATGTAAATGAGCTTTACAAGTTTATGAATAAAGGTGGAAATCGCTTACAAAGTATGGTAGATCGTTTATTATTTTCAGCAATGATTGAGGCACGAAGCTGTGAACGCTTTAAATTACTCCACAAACATATTGAAGATGAAGAGTTATCTCAATTCTATTACGAATTGATGGTAAGTGAAGCTGGACATTACACGACTTTTATCACTTTAGCCCGAAAATATGGAAAAGGTATAGATGTTGAAAAACGTTGGCAGGAATTAGTGACTTTTGAAGCAGATTTAATTAAAAATTACGGAACACACGGAAGTATTCATGGATAGGGTTTAGGGTTTAGTAAAGTTTAAATTTAAACACACGACTAACAAATAAAACACTAAAAATAACTAACAATTGTACTCTAGACTGGGAACTGCCAACTGAAGACTGAGTACTGTAGACTTAAAAAAAAGCAGATCTATAAGCCGAATTCTGTACTCTTAAAAAGAGCCCTTATCATTTATCTACATGTTATGTTACCATAACACTCTAGCTCTCTACCCTTTAACATCACGCGTGTACGTTCAAACGTTAATTTACATGAGATTGCACCACATAGAGTTTACCTGGTTTCACTACAGCATGACCTGTACATACTTTCTGTTGCACTTTTCCTAGCCTCACGACTGGTGGCTGTTAACCACTATGCTTACACTTTGGTGTTCGGACTTTCCTCATCTTAAAACTAAGATGCGATAAGGCGACCTGCTTTAAGCTACAAAAGTAATCTTTTATAGCTATTAAAGCTTAAAATCTATTAAATTTGCGACTTTTAAAATTTTAAAACAATCAAATGAAAACAATTTATTCAATTTTAGCATTTTTATTATTAACAACTACTTCAGGTTTTGCACAAGGAAAAGCTGTTCAAAAATTAATTAAAAACACAAAAGATCTTACGTCAAGACCATTAAAAGTAGTTTTCAAAAAAGAAACTAAAGAAAGTAATTTACAATATAACACTATGCTTAAAGAAGCAATAGAAAGTGAATGGACAATAAACAAAGATATTGCATTTATATCTTATGAAGAATTTAGAACGCTTTATAAAAATAAAAATAGCACATATGCTTTTTTGAGACAAGAAAATGGATCTACCACAGGTAGCAGTATGTTTAGTTCAAATGGAGGCTTACCAAAGGTTAATTCTGGAAGTGGAGAAACAAGATTTGAATCATCACAAAAATTTTCAAATTTAAATTTAATAGGTTTTGATTCAAAAGGCAAAAAAATTAGTGTTTACCCAATAGACTTTAAACTTGATAAAAACTCTGATAAAGCAGAATACTATATTCTTATACAAGATTTTCAAAATAGACTAATATCATTTTTAAACATACCATCTAATACAAAAAAAATAAAAATGAAAGAAGCTAAAGCTATGATGGCCAAAGCACTTTTAGAACAAAAAGAGAATATAAAAAAGCTAGAAAGCAAAATTCTTTATATAAATGAAACGTCTTTATCCGAAAAAAATAAAACGTATTTTAAAGATTTTTATAAATTTGATTATAAAATTGTAACCAAAGAAGAAATTTACAAAGCTGTTTTAGATAACGATGACAACATTGTAATTCTTTACTCTGACAGTATCAGAACTGCTAGCACAGGACAACAATTAGTGTTTTTTAATGACATGAAAAATATGAGCACCATCAGTTTTGGCAATCCTAATGGAAATGTTTTTGATTTGTTTTCAAAAGAAATATCTAAGAAAGACTTAGAAAATCTAAAGAAAACTTTAAAATAACCTTCTGTTAATAACTCCATAAAAACAAAGCTCAATTTAATTACTAAATTGAGCTTTGTTTTTCTAAATTTGTGATAACAAAATAAATTAGCATTTGGAACATTTTGTAGTATCGGCACGTAAATACAGACCACAAACCTTTAAGGATGTTGTTGGTCAAGATGCTATTACAAATACGTTGTTAAATGCTATTGAAAATAATCATTTAGCACAAGCTTTATTATTTACAGGTCCACGTGGTGTTGGTAAAACCAGCTGCGCGCGTATTCTGGCTAAAATGATTAATGCCGAAGGTCATGATGAAGCAGATGAAGATTTTGCTTTTAATATTTTTGAGTTGGATGCAGCTTCTAATAACTCGGTAGACGATATTAGAAATTTAACCGACCAAGTGCGTATACCACCACAAGTTGGAAAATACAAGGTGTATATTATAGATGAGGTGCACATGCTGTCTCAAGCTGCTTTTAACGCCTTTTTAAAGACGTTAGAAGAGCCACCAAAACATTGTATTTTTATTTTAGCGACCACCGAAAAGCATAAAATTATCCCAACCATTTTATCGCGTTGCCAGATTTTCGATTTTAAACGAATTACCGTTACCGACGCTAAAAATTATTTAAAATATATTGCTGAAGAACAAGGTATTACTGCCGAAGATGATGCTCTACATATTATAGCTCAAAAGGCAGATGGCGCTATGCGAGATGCTTTATCTATTTTTGATCGTGTGGTAAGTTTTTCAGGTAAAAACTTAACCAGACAAGCCGTAACAGAGAACTTAAACGTTCTAGATTATGAAACCTACTTTACCTCTACCGATTATATCTTAGAAAACAAAATTCCAGATTTATTGGTTCAATTTAATGACATCTTATCTAAAGGATTTGATGGTCACCATTATATTGCAGGTTTGGCTTCACATTTTAGAGATCTTTTAGTGTGCCAATCTCCAGAAACTATTGCTTTATTAGAAGTAGGCGAACAAACTAAAGAGAAGTACGCGCAACAAGCCCAAAAAGCAAGTCAGGATGTTTTAATTCAAGGTATAGATTTGGCTAATGCAACCGATTTGAAATATAAGAGCAGTAAAAATCAGCGTTTATTAGTAGAGCTTTGTTTAATGCAACTAGCGTCTTTAACGCACGATTCTGCTAAAAAAAAAAGCTTAGCCGCTACATAATATCTCCTTCATTTTTTAGAGCAAAAGGTATAGAGCCTATTAAAGTAAATCCAGCTGTTTCAACAGAACAAAAGGAAAATACTCAGCAACCAAAGCAAGAAATAGCTCAAGAAACAGCAAACAAGCTTAAAACTTCGGAACCCGTTAAGGAAAATCCGCCAAAACCGAGAGTTCCTTTAGATTTATCAGGAAAGAAAACTTCAGGTTTGTCTTTAAAAAGTATTCGCGCTAAAAAAGAGCATCAAATAAAGCAAATGGATGTGGTGGTAGATGAAGAAGATTTACCAACAGATGCGTTTACAGAAGAAGCTTTTTTAGAAGCTTGGAAAGCTATTCTAAAAATTACAGAAGACAACAGACAAATGAATCTGGCCTCTATTCTTAATATGGATCAACCCAAATTAGACGGCGCAACAATTCATTTAACCTTTCCTAATGAAACCAATAAAATTGAATTAGAACGTAATTCTTTCGAAATTTTAAACTTTTTACGAAAACAATTAAATAATTACAGTATAGGCTTTAATATTACTATTAATGAAGTCTTACAAACTAAATTTGCCTATACACCGCAAGAAAAATACGAGAAGTTAAAAGAAAAAAATCCAGCAATCGATTTTTTAAGATCTACCTTCGATTTAGATTTGTAACTTAACGGTTTAATAAACAACGTACTTTAACATGAAGTCTATTTTATCTTTTGGGTTATTAATAAGTATTATTTGCACGTTTTTAAATTGTGATGGTCGTGATCGATTGAAAGATCATAAAAAAACGAGTTTAGCAGCATTCAATCAACAAAAGTCGTCAAACACAAATATTACTTATATTCCTGAAAGCTATTCTGAAAAAGTTACGGATACAATTTTCTCTAATGGATATCATGTTTATATAAAACAATACACAGTTAAGGACAGAAGTATTAAAGTAGAAAAAAAGGATCAAATTAATGTTTTTAAGGATACCAATACAGATATTAAAGTTTCACTTAATAATGAAATTATATTTGATAAATCTTTCTCAATTAAGGATCCTATAATTACTGAACATTTAAGTCAATTAGAGTTAGAAAATTTCTATTTAAGAAATGTCTGGACAGAAAAACTTGATAAATATTACCCAGATGTACCTTGTATTTTGATGGATTTTTTTAATCCTAAAACTATGTTTTCTACTACAGTAATGATTACTCCATTGAAAGATGAATTTATATTTGTAGAACTATAATTTTAAACTATGGAAGACGCTATAAAAATGTTAGGCCTTAAGTTACCAACAGATCCAAGATGGGTAAATATCGTAGAGAAAAATGTGGAAGATATTTTAACAGACCATGCCTTTTGCGAACAAAAAGCTGCTAGTACTGCCATTTCATTTATTGTAAGTTTCCCAGAATATAGCGATTTAGTGACCGAAATGACCGCTTTAGTTAAAGAAGAAATTAGTCATTTTAAAATGGTACACGATAAAATTTTAGAACATGGCTGGACCTTAGGTAGAGATAGACGTGACGACTATGTTTTAAAACTAGTTACCTTTTTTCCAAAAGGCGGTAGCAGAACGACACAATTGGTGCACAGATTGCTTTATGCTGCTTTAATTGAAGCCAGAAGCTGTGAACGCTTTAGATTATTAAGTGAGCAACTAAAAGATAAAGAACTTGCAGAGTTTTACCGTAAACTTATGGTAAGCGAAGCAAATCATTATACCATGTTTTTAGGTTTTGCAAGACAATATGGCGACCGCAAAGAAGTAGACCAGAAATGGCAAGACTTGTTGACTTTTGAAGCTGAAATTATGAAAGATTTAAGCAAGAGCGAGTCTATCCACGGATAATATTAGGGTTTAATTAAACCATAATCAATTTTCGTGGTCTTAACTATAGACCAAAAGAAATTTAAATGAAAATCTATTTTTTTTATTTGTGTGCTGCGCTTATTGTTTTATGCAGTCAAACTGAACACTTTCTGCAGATAAATAATAATTCACCCAAACTAACATCTAAACCAACTTACAAGGTACTTATTGATGAAGATATTGTTTATGCTGAAGGATTAGTACATAAAGATATCAATAGTCCAGATGCTTCTGTACTTCCACTTAAACTGGATGTCTATAAACCCGACAATCAAACTACAAATAGACCAGTTTATATGTTCATTCATGGCGGTGGATTTTCTGGCGGATCTAAAACTCAAGAAGCGGTTGTAAATTTAGCCCACTATTATACCTCTAGAGGCTGGGTTTTTGTTTCGATAGATTACAGATTAAAAAAACATAAAGGAACAGTTCCCAAAGAATGGATTCATACAGCTAAAGAAGTTCCCAGTTCTAAAGCAAATCAATTTTTAGCTATTTATCCAGCAGTTAGAGATGCTAAAGCCGCTTTAAGGTGGGTAGTTGCACATGCTAAAGATTATCATATTAACACCAATTACATTACTGTTGGTGGCGCTTCTGCGGGTGCTATGACCGCAATTGCTTTAAGTATCTCTAACCTGGAAGATTTTAGAGATGAATTAACCATTACACAAGATTCTACCTTACATACAACACATATAGACGAAACCTACCAGATTAAAACCTTAATTAATCTTTGGGGCTCTAAAATTGCTTTAGATGGATTGGAAAAATCATATAACGTTAATAGATTAAGTAAGAATGCTCCAGCATTATTTACTGCGCATGGAACGTTAGACCCCATAGTACCATTTAGTCATGCAGAAGTATTAAACTCAATATACAAGAACTTTGAAATTCCGCATGCCTTTTACCCTTTAGAGAATAAAAAACACGGGGTTTGGAACGGTACAATTAATTCTAAAAGATTAGAAGAATTAGCGTTTAATTTTATTGTAAAACAGCAGAAATTACAAGTAGATTAGAAGAATACGATAATTATATATACAATAAAAAAAAAGTCCAACACATGCTGTGTTGGACTTTTTTTTATTGTTAAGCGTGGATTACATTTTTAAACCAAATCCAAACTGAAGATTTTTATTTATAGCATCTAATCCTGTTTCATCATCAAAAACATTTGTTAAGCCATAAGAAAAACGAGCATCTACAAAAAATACATCTGTAATCATATAAGTTAATCCAGCAATACCTGCGTAAACTATATTTTGGAAACCATCTTCATAATCGTGTGCTTTTAAACTTACTTGTGGACCAACACCTAAAGCAATTTGGTCACAAATTTTGTAACTAAACAGAACTGGTAATTGGATATAATCTAAACGTAATCCATCATCTTTAGCACCTTCAGCTGAAAATTGAATCTCAGGCATTATAGAAAACTTTTTAGAAATACCATAATCGGCAACAAAACCAATTGCAAACCCATTTCTGTGCGCGTTTAAAACCCCTTCTGGAACTTCTGGACTAAAATCTAAGTTTGTAACGTTTAGACCTACTCTAGCACCAAAAAGATTTTCCTGAGCAAAAGTGCTTGTGATACTTAAAAGTAAAAAAACAAAAAGTAAATTTTTTTTCATCTGGATTTAAATTACATTAAAATTATAAGTAGCTAATATAATTTTTTTTTTGATAAGATGCATATACTAATAGACAAAGCGCTTAATTTATCTTTGAATGGCTAGAAACCGTATTGTTGTATATACTTTTTATGATACCATCAGACAATCCTATCTTCGGAACATAGATGTTTTTTGCATTACTCCATTTCATTGCAGATAAATAAATCCGGCATGCAGGTATAATTACATCGGCTCTATCTTGGTTTAAATCTAGATTATAAATACGTTCTTCATAAGAATATTCCTGAAGCATTTTATAATAAGAGCTTAAATAAAAATAAGTTAAAGGTTTACTTTGCTGTTTTCCAGAGAGTTTAAATATTTTATTAATATTTCCTCCAGAACCAATCACCGCAATGTTTTGATAACTTTTAGTTTTTTCGTTTATCCAAACTTCCAACTCTTTCCAAGATTCACTAGAAACAATATCTTTTAATAAACGAACAGTTCCTATTTTAAAAGATTTAGAATCTATTTTTTCCCCTTTATGAATAATAGAAAACTCCGTACTTCCACCTCCAACATCTACATATAAATAGGTTTTATCTAATTCTATATAGGCATTCAAATCTGTAGCTGCAATAATAGTTGCTTCTTCCTCACCATCTATAATGTCTATGTGTATATTGGTTTCTTTAGCTATAATTTTAGCTAAATCATGTCCATTTTTTGCTTCACGCATTGCAGATGTTGCACAAGCTTTATATTTAACCACTCGATGAGACTTCATCAGTAGTTTAAAAGCTGTCATTGTATTTACCATACGTTCACTGTTTTCTTTAGAAATTTTGCCTTTTACAAAGACATCTTCTCCAAGTCGAATTGGCACTCGTACTAAAGAACTCTTTTTAAACTGTGTTGGTTTACCTTTAAATTCAACAATATTAGAAATTAATAAACGTACCGCGTTAGACCCTATATCTATAGCGGCATATTTTTTTATGTTAAGCATATTATTGGTCATTTAAATGTGCTTGCAAAACATTATAGGTTTCAAATTGAGACCTTAATTTTGGTTTTTTATCTTTTTTATAGGAATTATTTCCTGCCTGATTTATAATTCTTGCCTTCACATTATCATTCCAGCAAAGATCAAATATAGTTAATAATTGTTTTTTAATAGACTCGGCGTAAATAGGACAACTTACTTCTACCCTATTTTCAATATTTCGAGTCATCCAGTCTGCTGAAGAAATATATATTTTAGGGTCGTTATCGTTACAGAAAATATAAGTTCTGGTGTGCTCTAAAAATTTATCGACTATACTTATAACCTCTATGTTTTCACTCATGCCCTTAACTCCAGGAACTAAACAACAAATACCACGCACAATCATTTGAATTTGAACTCCAGCACGACTTGCCTCATAAAGCTTATCTATCATTTTATAGCTTGAAATACTATTCATTTTTAATCGAATGTAAGCTGGTTTACCAGCCTTTTTATTTTCGATTTCTTTATCTATAAGTTTATAAAAGGTATTTTTAGTATAATGAGGCGAGGTTACAATATGTTTATAACGGTATATCTTATAGTTAACTTCAAAGAAATTAAAAACTTTATTTATATCCTTTAGGATTTTAGAATGTGATGTAAACAGCGTGAAATCCGTATAAACACGCGCGGTTGACTCATTAAAATTACCCGTACTTACAAAGCCATAACGTTTTAATTTTCCATCTTCTTCTCGCTCTATCACACACATTTTACTGTGAACTTTTAAGCCTTGAACTCCAAAAATTAGATTAACACCTTCACGTTGCATTTGTTCTGCATACTCAATATTTGCTTGCTCATCAAAACGTGCTTGAATTTCCATAGAAACCGTAACTTTTTTACCGTTTTTTGCAGCGTTTATTAGAGAACTTGCCACTTGAGAAATTTCTGCTAATCTATAAATAGTTATTTTTATAGACTTCACTTTAGGGTCTAAAGCCGCTTCTCTTAAGAATTTAACTACGTAAGAAAAGGTATGGTATGGTGTATATAAGAAATAATCCTTTTTGTCTATCGCTTCAAAAATACTTGTTTCAAGACTCAAACCTTTTACAGGTAATGGTTCTATTTTTTCATAAAGCAAATTGGTTCTTCCTAAACTAGGAAAACTCATATAATCTCTACGATTATGATATCTTCCACCAGGAATTCTACTGTCGGTGGAATCAATCCCCATTTTATGAATAAAAAATTGCAAAGTATCTTTAGCGATGGTTTTATCATAAACGAAACGTACCGGTTCGCCTTCTTGGCGCTCCTTAACACTATCGCTTATTTTTTCCATAAAACTCTTACTTAAATCACTCTCCAAATCTAATTCTGCATCTCGAGTGATTTTAATCATATGCGCCGATATTTTTTTATAATCGAATATGCTAAAAATATCATTTAAACAAAGCCTTAACACATCATCGACCATTATAATATAGTCTTTACCATCTTTTTGAGGTAACACGATAAAACGGTCCATATTTTTAGAAATCTCAATAAGCGCATATTGATGCTTGCCTGTTTTTAAGTGCATATTTATTGCTAAATAAGCCGCACTATCCTTAAGATTTGGAAGATCGATATCTTCATTTAAAATAATAGTCACAAGTGCAGGACTAATTTTCTTAATGAAATAATCTTTTAAAAACTCGGTTTGATTTTGGTCTAGTTCATCTTCTTTAATAATGAATATATCTTCCTGTTCTAATTCATTTTCAATAGCACTTAAAATTTTTAAGCTATCGGTCTGTTGTTTAATTACAATTTTTGTAATTAACTCCAATAATTCTGAAGCTGTTACGCCACCTAACTCACTTTTCCCTGCTTTACCTGCATAATCTATACGTTTGACAGTAGCATATCGCACTTTAAAAAATTCATCTAAATTATTAGAAAAAATTCCTAGAAAACGCATACGCTCTATAAGTGGTACGGTTTTATCTCCCGCTTCTTGTAATACTCTTCCGTTAAACTGTAACCAGCTTATTTCACGATTTAAATAACTATTATGTGTTTTGGTCATGGTTTGATTTTGAAAAACAAATATATTTTAATTTGGTTTATTTTAAAGATTTAGGATATAATGTTCTGATTGTTAACCCTTTCTTAACCTTGCTCCAATTGTCTTGTTCAAATTGAATTTGAACTAAACCCGAAGTTGGGATATTATCTATAAATTTAGATCCTAATTGACTGGCTAATAAAGTAAATGTTGGATTATGCCCGAAGATAACTAATGTATTTATATCATTTGGAGTGGATGTAATAACATTAAAAGCTAATTCTCCAGAAAAATCGTATAAATCATTGTTTAAATAAGTGTTTACAGATGACCAATCTAGATGCTTAATAAAAATTTCACTGGTTTGTTTGGCCCGTTCTGCATCACTAATAACAATTTTATCAGGTTTTAAAAAATCCGATTCTTTTAAATGCTTCGCCATTAATGCGGCATCTGTTCTACCTCTTTTTTTTAAAGGGCGCTTATGATCTGGAAGATCATGTTTCCATGAAGATTTTGCATGTCTAATTAGGATAAGTGTTTTCATATTAAGGTTGTAATCGGGTTTTAGACCATGTTTTATGGTCTTGAAGCTTAAATAAAATTCTGTCATGTAATCGATTTGGTCGACCTTGCCAGAATTCTACAGATATTGGTTTTACAATATAGCCTCCCCAAACTTTTGGTCGTTCTACAGGTTTAGAGCTATATGCTTGCTCCAATTGCTTCAACTGATTTTCTAGTAATTCTCGAGTTTCTATGGGCTCACTTTGGTGAGATACCACTGCTCCTAATTGACTACCTTTTGGTCTAGATTGAAAATAAGCATCACTTTCTGCTTCAGATATTTTAGACACCTCACCTTTAATAATAACCTGACGCTCTGCTTTTTCCCAAAAAAAAGATAAGCATACCTTCGAATTTACTTTTATAGCTCTACCTTTTTCACTTTTATAATTGGTGTAAAATATAAAACCTTCATCAGAAAATTTTTTTAATAATACAATTCTACTTTTAGGAAAACCATCTGTGCCAATAGTAGAAATTGTCATTGCATTGGTTTCGGTATCTTTAAATCTCTGGTCTACTTCATTAAACCAAGTTGTAAAAAGCTCTAATGGCTTTTCTGGCGTATTATCGAGTAATAATTCACCATATTCGTATGATTTTCTGTAATCACCTAAATCTTTTTCCATACTATAAAATTAAACCTTTTTTTTAGGTTTTATATAGCATTAAGCAAGTCTTAACAAAGTTTTTTGTATTCCGCTAGATATCGAAAACCTTACCGTCATCTGCAAGATAAACTGGAGAATAGATGGTCTCTGCTTCTTCTTTAAAAGCATCTAAATTATCATATCTTGTAGAATAATGGCCTAAAATTAACTGCTCAACATTTGCCAGCTTGGCAATTGCAGCAGCTTGTTTGGCTGTAGAATGTTTTGTTGGTGCTGCAAGTTCTATATGCTGATCTAAGAATGTAGACTCATGATAAAGCGCAGTAACGCTTGAGATTAGCGGAATAATGGATTCATTGTAAGCCGTATCACTACAAAACGCATAACTTTTTGGTGGAGCGGCTGGTTTAGTCATTAACTCATTACGTACTATTACACCTTTCAAGTTAGGAACATCTGCTCCTTGTTTAAGTTTTCTGTAATAAGCTACGTCTATACCTTCGTTTAAAACGGCGTTCATATCTAACTTTCTATCGCCTTCTTTTTCTCTAAACAAAAATCCGTTAGTATAAACTCTATGATCCAAAGGAATGGTCTCTACAGTAACCTTTTCATCTTCAAAAATCAATTCACTTTTATTATTAGTGAGCTCATGAAATATCAAGTTATAATTAGTCCATGAATTACCTAGTTTTAGCTGAAGTAATATAGATTCTTTTAAACCTTTTGGCGCATAAATGTGCAAATCGGCTTCTCTACCAAGTAGTCGAAATGTAGAAATTAAACCCACCAAACCAAAACAATGGTCTCCATGTAAATGAGAAATAAATATATGTTTTATTCGGTTGAACTTTATTTTATGTCTTCGCAATTGTACTTGCGTACCTTCTCCACAATCAATTAAAAACAAATGATTATTTATTTCTAAAACTTGAGCTGTAGGGTTTGTAAAAGTTCGGGGCGTTGCACTGTAGCAACCTAATATATTTAATTTCATTTTGTTGGTAAAAAAGGGCTATTATAGAAAGAAATTACATGATTAAAATCCTAAATCACGCTCCATATCTTCCATTTCTATAATATCATAAGCTTCTTGAAGGCTTGGTACCACAACAATTTCATCTGGAGACTTACTAGAATCAAAACTTTCGGTAACAATAACAAAGGAATGTTTTTTTGCTCTATGTTGATTAGATATTTGTAAAAACTCAATAATATCTTCCAATACGATAGATTTAATGCTAGTTAAATGAACTATAATATTCTGGTTTTTGAACTTTGGATAAAGAGCTTCAATTTTTTTAACAAGTTCAATTATAGTTGCTTTTTCTTGAGTTATAATTGAAGTATTTTCGTTGGTATTTATAATCATAATTAGTTTTTTATTTTGGAAGCTAATAGGTAAATAACTGCCATTCTTACAGCTACTCCATTTTGAACCTGATCTAAAATTATAGATTGTCCAGAATCGGCCACATCACTCGTGATTTCTACACCACGATTAATTGGTCCTGGGTGCATAATAACAATTTCTTTATCTAATGAATCTAGTAAGTTTTTATTAACTCCATATTGTTGGGTATATTCTCTTGTAGATGGAAAGTAACTGATAGCCATACGCTCATTTTGAACTCGAAGCATGTTTGCCACATCGCACCAGTTTAAGGCTTTACGCAAATCGTGCTCGACTTTAACTCCTAGTTTATGAATGTGTTGAGGAATTAAAGTATTTGGTCCACAGACCATAACATTTGCTCCTTGCAGTTTTAATGCATAGATATTAGACAAAGCCACACGGCTATGCAAAATATCACCAACAATAACTACATTTTTACCCGCGACCTCTCCTAAGCGCTCTCTAATAGAAAAAGAGTCTAATAAAGCTTGTGTTGGATGTTCATGCGCTCCATCTCCTGCGTTAACTATAGCTGCCTTAATATGCTTAGACAAGAAAACTCCAGCTCCTGGATTTGGATGGCGCATAACTACCATATCCACTTTCATAGACAAAATATTATTTACAGTATCTATTAAAGTTTCTCCTTTTTTAACCGATGATTGTGCTGCTGAAAAATTAATAACATCTGCAGAAAGACGTTTTTCAGCTAACTCGAATGATAGTTTTGTTCTTGTTGAATTTTCAAAAAATAAATTAGCAATAGTAACATCTCTTAGGGAAGGCACTTTTTTTATCGGGCGATTAATGACTTCCTTAAAGTGATCTGCGGTTTCAAAAATTAAATCGATGTCACTTTTTGTGATGTATTTTATGCCTAGCAAGTGGTTTACACTTAGTTCGTTCATTTTTTTTACTTTTGGCTTCTAGCTATTAGCTATTAGCTATTTAATCAATACCTTAAGTTTTTAATTCTTATAAATTTAATTTTTCACCAAATAAACCGCATCTTCATTTTCATTCTCGATCCAGTTGACTTTTACTTTCTCTCCTGTTATAGCATCTACTTGTCGCCCTCTATAGTTTGGTTGTATAGGTAGGTGCCTACTAAATCGTCTATCTATTAAAGTTAATAGCTCCACTTCTTTAGGCCTTCCAAAAGATTGGATTGCTGTTAATGCTGCATTAATACTTCTACCTGTGTATAACACGTCATCTATAAATACAACTTTTTTATCTTCAACTAAAAAATCTATTTGTGTTTTGTTGGCTTCTAAAGGTTTACTTGTTCTTCGGAAATCATCACGGAAAAAAGTAATATCTAAGTGCCCTAATTTTAAGTCTGAAATTTGATAATCTTCTTTTAAAATAGAGGCAATTCTATTGGCTAGAAACTTTCCTCTTGGTTGTAAACCAATAAGAACCGTGTTACTGAAATCGTTATGATTTTCGATTAATTGACAGGCTAATCGATGAAGAATAATAGTAATTTCTGATGCATTAAGTAACACTTTTTGGCTCATAATTTTTCTAACCTGTTTGTTTTACAAATGTAAGTGAAAAAATTATAGATAACAATTTGATAATTTATATTATTCTCAGTTATCATTTATAAAAAAACCTCTCGTTTCCGAGAGGTTTTTCATTTATAGTTAAAAAGATTTCTGCCTAGACAGATGCGGTACGATTATTTCTTACCGTCCATTTTATCTTTTAATGCTTGTAATGCATCATTAGCGTCTCCTAATGTAGGTTTTGCTTCTGCTGCTTGAGCTTCAGCTTTTTTAGCTGCTGCTTTTACGTTTTGCATTTCTTCTGCTTTAAAGATAGCTGTATGAGAAGCTACTACACGCTTAAATTCTTTATTAAATTCAATAATAACAAATTCAGCAGTTTCACCTTTCTTAATTTGCTTACCATCTTCTTTCTCTAAGTGACGAGAAGGAACAAAAGCAACGATATCCTCGTTAAACTCGATAGTAGCACCTTTATCTACAACATCTGTTAATTCAGCTGTATGTTTAGTACCAACTGCAAATTCAGTTTCATACTTATCCCATGGGTTAGAAGTCGTTTGTTTGTGACCTAAAGATAATTTACGTCCTTCAACATCTAATTCTAATACCACTACATCTAATTTATCACCAACGTTACAGAATTCTGATGGATGCTTGATTTTCTTAGTCCAAGATAAGTCTGAGATGTAAATTAATCCATCAATACCTTCTTCTAATTCAACAAAAACACCAAAGTTTGTAAAGTTACGTACAATACCTGTATGCTTAGAACCTACTGGATACTTAGATGTAATATCTGTCCATGGATCTGGGTGAAGTTGTTTGATACCTAAAGACATCTTACGATCTTCACGATCTAAAGTTAGAATTACTGCTTCAACTTCATCTCCAACATTTACGAAATCGTTAGCCGAACGTAAGTGTGTTGACCAAGACATTTCAGAAACGTGAACTAAACCTTCAACACCATCTGCTACTTCAATAAATGCACCGTAATCTGCAATTACAACTACTTTACCTTTTACTTTATCTCCTACAGCAACAGTTTCTCCTAATGCATCCCATGGGTGCTTAGATAATTGCTTAAGACCTAATTGGATTCTTGATTTGTTTTCGTCGAAATCTAAAATTACAACGTTTAACTTCTGGTCTAACTCAACAATCTCATTTGGATGGTTGATACGAGACCAAGATAAATCTGTAATGTGAACTAATCCGTCTACACCACCAAGATCGATGAATACACCGTAAGAAGTAATGTTTTTAACCACACCTTCTAAAACTTGACCTTTCTCTAATTGACCAATAATTTCTTTTTTCTGCTCCTCGATATCAGCTTCAATAAGTGCTTTATGAGAAACCACAACGTTTTTAAATTCGTGATTAATTTTCACTACTTTAAATTCCATTGTTTTATTTACGTAAACGTCATAATCTCTAATTGGCTTAACGTCAATTTGAGAACCTGGTAAGAATGCTTCAATACCAAATACGTCTACAATCATACCACCTTTTGTACGACACTTAACAAAACCATTTACGATTTCGCCAGTTTCATTTGCTTTAATAACACGATCCCAAGCTTTGATAACTCTAGCTTTACGATGAGATAATACTAATTGTCCTGTTGCATCTTCACGCACATCAATTAATACTTCTACTTTATCGCCAACTTTTAAATCTGGGTTGTAACGGAATTCGTTTAACGAAATTACACCTTCAGATTTAGCGTTAATATCAATAATTGCATCACGATCTGTAATATGAATTACAGTTCCTTCTACAACTTCGTCATCTAAAGTGTCAACGAAATTTTCTGATACTAACTTTTCAAATTCTTTTAACTGAGAATCTTCAACCTCATCAATACCTTCTTGGTAATTGTGCCAGTTAAACTCTTTTAAGAATTTTTCAGGGTTTGCTTGAGCTTCAGATACTACTGGAGCTTGAGTTGCTTTTGCTTCAGTTGCTTCAACTTCAGCGTTGTTTTTGTTTTCAGCCATGTTTGTTTGCTGATTAAAATTTTGTATTCTGAGTGTTTAGATTTATTTAAACGACTGACACACAGAAGTGTTAAAAATAGTTTTTAGTTCAATTCCTTTTAAAAAATCATTTGCCGTTAAAAGGACTGCAAAAATACTATAAATTATTAAAACAGACAACAGGTAACGTATTGAAAATCATTCTTTTTTAAACTTTAAGTTTTATTTAGCGATTAACCTCATTTCTTTTTACTGAAAAATGGTATATTTAAGCCTATTAACAATCAAAAACATATCAAATTATGGCAGTAAAAGCAAAATATCAAAAAGTATTAGACTTAGGAGAAAAATTAAATATTCAAAATGGAGATGTTTCAGAAGAAAATGGTGTTTTAAAGATAAAAGGTACCGCTGCAACTCCTTACGAGAAAAATTTATTATGGGACCAAATAAAAGCTGCTGGCGGAGAAAACCCAACAGATGTACAGGCAGATATTAGAGTTGCTGACGAATCTATTTATGCTAGACACACCGTTGAGAAAGGTGAAAGTTTAAGTAAGATTGCTAAGCATTATTATGGTGACCCAATGAAATACAAGGCTATTTTTGAAGCTAACACAAACATCTTAAAAGATCCTAACGTTATTCACCCAGATCAAGAATTAGTGATTCCGAATATGTAATTGTTAGAGGTTTTATGTTAAACGAAATCTAAAAAATCCCAGTTGAATGTTTTCAAATGGGATTTTTCTTATCGTATTAAAAATTAAAATATAATTTGGTTTGTTAGAAATTCATTTTTAACTTTCTTTCATTTATACAACTCAAAGACAGCATAGCAGTAAGTAAAAAGAAATTGATTGTCACTAACCCATTTATTGATTTCACTATACTTACAGTTTTTAGCACAAACTAAAAAAATTGTTAACACAGTATTATGAAATTTTTCAACTTATGCTTTACTAATCTAAACTATCGACTATTTTCATGTAAACTTTTTTGTTAAATAGTATTCTTTTATAGTACACAGTTAGCTTACTAGTACTATCATCTATCTCAGTTTTTTTTATGTGCTGTTGAGACACAAACCCTTTTATTATTTTTTCTCCAGACGAATCTAAATTTATCCAAAATCGAACTTTATTTGTTTCTTCATTGCCCCGAAAAGAATCAATACGCTTAACATTATCATAACTGTTTTCAATATGAGCCGCTAATAAAGTTCTATTTTCATCAACTTTACCTACATATTCTAAGCTATGAATACTCTTCCCTAAATTTAATGTATCACTTATATGTAAATCAACGAAGTAACTCCTATCTTTAAGTATATTCCCATTTGAGTCATAAGTAATATACTGGTTAATTTGAGGTGCTTTTTTATCTGAAAAAAAAATTTCTCTTTCCTCTAATAATCGTTTAGATTTGGAACTGTATATATTAAACCAAATCAAAGTGTCATTTTCAAAAGGGTTATTCTTTTCACCAACCTTAACTAAATTAGTATAATCAAGAAGAGAATCTAGGATATAAACATATCTATTATTTTTATTTCCCCTATTATTATTTGGATTAAAGGCAGAGATATCTTTTGTGACAGAAAAATTTATATTTTCTGACTTTTTAATATTGGTTTCTTTATTATTACAGCTAATTAAAATAATACAAAAAAATAATATTGTTATTTTTATTATCAATTTCATTGTCAAAATATTTATTAGTATTGCATATTTAAACTAAAGACCTCCTACTTCAATCCGTCTATAGTAATTGTAGCTATATGTAACACTTTCGCAAATTGTTCCTCACGTGTAAGGTGAGAATTATCAATTTCTGTAGCATCTGCAGCTTTAATTAAAGGGGAATCTTCTCTATGAGAATCTATATAATCGCGTTCCTGAACATTTTTTAGTACTTCGTCAAACTCTACTTCATCACCTCGCTCTATAAGCTCATCAAAACGACGCTGCGCTCTGGTTTGTGCAGACGCAGTCATAAATATTTTAAGTTCTGCGTTAGGAAATACTACTGTACCAATATCTCGACCGTCCATAACCACGCCTTTATCTTGCCCCATTTTTTGCTGTTGTTTGACCAACAAATAACGAACTTCTGGAATAGCCGCAACTTTACTTACAAATTTAGAAACTTCTAAAGTCCTTATATCGTGTTCTATATTTTTTCCGTTTAAATAAACTTCTGCAAAACCTTTATCTGAATTAAACTGAAACGAAATCGTAATATCGTCCAATTTCTCTACAAGAGCTTCAACATCAAATGCTTCAGAAGAAATATAATTATGCTGCATAGCAAAATAAGTTACAGCTCTATACATAGCACCAGAATCTACATAAACATAACCTAAATGTTTTGCTAATTGTTTGGCAACTGTACTTTTTCCTGTAGATGAAAACCCATCTATAGCTATGGTAATTTTTTTCATTCTCTTAAATCTATTTGCAAACCAAAGAAACTTACATTTGATGCTGCCGCATAACGTGCATGGGTATAACTAAACTTAAGTTTATTAATTTTCACTGCAAAACCGGCTGAAATCCCTGAAAAGTTTCTTTGATCATTAATACGTAATTCTTCTGCTCTTCTAAAGTTATAACCCAATCGGATATTAAAACCTTTATCTGGAAACAATTCTGCTCCCAAAATAGTATGCCTTATAACCTGACCTAGAAAGCCCACCTTATCTTCTTCAATATTACCTTCTAAATCGGTTTCAATACGAGCTGGATTAGGCTCGCCAATAGGCCACTGTTGAAGATTCTCAAAGGTAAGATGCCAACGTAAAGGTAAATTCTCTAAAGTTTGTGACAACCCCAAATTAATTTCCAATGGCAAAGTCTCTTTAAGTCCTGCATAGGTTGTAATTTGGGTTCCTAAGTTTCTCACCACAAGAGTTGCTTGAAACTCTAGACGCTCATCTATATAAAGCAATCCTAAGTCGGTTGCTGCACCAAAAGAACTGTATTGCTCTAAGCTGGATGTAATAAGTTTTACATTGGTTCCTGCATAGAAATCGGAATAGCCAATTTGCCAAGCATAGCCTAAAGATAATGCTGCTTCATTTCCTGTAAACTCACCGGTAGCAAGGCCATTTTCGTCATAACCATCAAATTGTCCGTAATTTACATAAGTCATTCCTGCGTGAAAAGTCTGAGTACGTCTATCCCAGGTATAGGCGTAAGCAGCCGTACCATATGAAATATCTCCTAAATAATTACTATAGTTAACCGCAAGCTGATTATCCATATTAATATTAATGGTCGATGGATTATATAAGGCTTGAGTAACGTCGTAGTCTACATTTGTAAGTACTTTACCTCCTAAAGCGGCTTGTCTTGGAGACGACACCAGATTAAGAAATTGATAGGTTGAATTCCCTCCTAACTGCGCAACCGCAACTCCAGAAAGTAAAAACCCAATAACAAAAAAGTAAACTATTTTCATGCAGGCGCAAAGTAAATAAATCTATCTTAGAACGGATTAAAGATAGATTTATTTTTTACGTTTTATTTTATGCTTTTAAAATTACTTACTTTTTTATTAGTAATGGCTAATTTTATGACATCTTTCATATCGGAAACATAATGAAACGTTAAGCCTTTTAAATATTCTGGTTTAATCTCCTCAATATCTCTTCTATTATCTTCACACAATAGTATTTCTTTAATCCGTGCACGTTTAGCTGCTAGAATCTTTTCTTTAATACCTCCAACTGGTAAAACTTTACCTCTTAAAGTGATTTCCCCTGTCATTGCAAGACTCTTTTTCACTTTCTTTTGAGTAAATAAAGAGACTAAAGACGTTAACATGGTTACCCCTGCACTTGGTCCATCCTTAGGTGTTGCGCCTTCTGGTACATGAATATGTACATTATATTTATCAAAAATTCCCGATTCTATCCCAAACTCGTCTGCATTAGATTTAATGTACTCCATTGCAATGGTAGCAGACTCTTTCATTACTTTTCCTAAGTTACCAGTTATAGATAAATTTCCTTTTCCTTTAGATAAAATAGATTCTATAAATAAAATATCGCCTCCAACACTAGTCCATGCTAAACCTGTAACTACACCAGCCACATCATTATTCTCATATTTATCACGTTGTAATTTAGGACTACCTAAAATTTCAACAATATCATCATTAGTAATTTTCACGTTATACGCTTCGTCCATTGCTATATTTTTTGCTGCGTAACGCACCATTTTAGCAATTTGCTTTTCTAAACCTCTTACTCCAGATTCTCGCGTATAACCTTCTACAATTTTTTCTAGTTGTGGTTTAGCTATTTTAATATCTTTTGCTTTTAAACCATGCTCTTCTATTTGCTTTGGTAATAGGTGCTGTTTAGCAATTTCTACTTTTTCTTCAATAGTATAGCCAGTAACATTTATAATTTCCATACGGTCACGTAAAGCCGGCTGTATGGTGTTTAAACTATTAGATGTTGCAACAAACATAACCTTAGACAAGTCGTAACCCATCTCTAAAAAGTTATCATGAAATTCTTTATTTTGCTCTGGATCTAAAACTTCTAGCATTGCAGAAGATGGGTCTCCTTGATTTGAATTAGACAACTTATCAATTTCATCTAAAACAAATACCGGATTAGACGTTCCTGCTTTCTTAAGACTTTGGATAATACGTCCTGGCATAGCACCTATATAGGTTTTTCGGTGCCCTCTAATTTCCGCTTCGTCTCTTAAACCTCCTAAAGAGATTCTTACATATTCACGACCTAAAGCTTCTGCTATAGATTTTCCTAAAGACGTTTTACCTACTCCAGGAGGTCCATATAGACATAAAATAGGCGATTTCATATCGTTACGCAATTTTAAAACTGCCAAGTATTCAATAATACGTTTCTTTACATCATCTAAACCATAATGGTCACGGTCCAGAATTTTCATAGCACGTTTTAAGTCGAACTTATCTTTACTAAACTCGTTCCATGGTAAGTCCAGAAATAAATCTAAATAATTACGTTGAATCGAATAGTCTGCAACCTGCGGATTCATACGCTGAAGCTTGGCAATTTCTTTATTAAAATGCTTCGCCACCTTTTCGTTCCACTTTTTAGATTTAGCACGCGTTTTCATTTCTTCCAGCTCTTGGTCGTTATTAACACCACCTAATTCTTCCTGAATGGTTTTTAATTGCTGATTTAAGAAATACTCACGTTGCTGTTTATTCATGTCCGTCTGGACTTTGGACTGAATATCGTTTTTCAAAGTTAATTTTTGCACTTCAATATTTAAAAAACGTAGAGTTTCTAAAGCTCTTTCTTTTAAGTTTCCAATTTGAAGTAATTTTTGTTTTTCAGGAACAGTTAAATTCATGTTAGACGAAATGAAACTGATTAAAAAACCATCACTTTCAATATTTTTAATAGCAAATGAAGCCTCACTAGGAATATTAGGGCTTTCCTTTATAATTTGAAGTGAAATTTCCTTAATAGTTTCTATGATTGCCCTAAACTCTTTATCCTTTTTTGGATTGACACTTTCAACTTCCTTAACTGTTGCTCTAATGTAAGGTTCTTCTTGAACAACTTGGTCTAAAGCAAAACGTTTTTTACCCTGAATAATAACAGTAGTATTACCATCGGGCATTTTTAAAACTTTTAAAATACGAGCTACAGTACCTACATGATGTAATTCTTTTGCTGAAGGATCTTCTATAGTTTCATCTTTTTGGGCAACTACGCCAATAACTTTAGAGCCTTTATTAGCATCGTTTATAAGTTTAATGGACTTATCTCTTCCAGCTGTAATTGGAATAACTACTCCTGGAAACAACACGGTATTTCTTAAGGATAGTATTGGTAAAGATTCCGGAAGCTCTTCATTATTGATAGCGGCTTCATCTTCTGGCGTCATTAATGGTATTAATTCTGAATTTCCATCAAAATCTTGGAGTGACAAACTGTCAAGTGTTAAAAAATCTGATTTTTTCATAGATATATTTGAGCCAAAGTGTCATTTATATTATGCACTTTGGAGGATGTTTTATTAATAAATACTTGTATTACTTAGTAGTTCAATATATATGCCACAGACGTTTTATGGCATAAAAAAACCCGCAATTTGCGGGTTTTAAACTTTTATTTTTAAGCTTTAATAAGTAACAGAAAAAGCACCTTCGGTAACATCTATGTTAACCGATCCAGGAACTTGAGGGAATTCTTCTGCTATAAATGAAAAAGTTCCGCTAATTGTGTTGTTAGTTGTATCGTGTGAAATTATTGTAAATGTTCCATTTGCATTATAAACTTCGGAAGGATCATCTCCAACGTATTGACCTGTATTAGTAAAATTACCAAAACCGTCAAAAGAATATGTACCAGGTGCAATATCACCATCAATTGATAATGATAACGATTCGCCATTATTCTTAAATCCATTAATAGTAAGTATTTGTTGACCTGAAAAATTAGACAAAATAGCATTTGCAGCATCTTCTACAAATTCTACACCATCTAATTTTGCAAAAAATGTATTTGAATTATTAGAACTTCCTACACCATCCTGAAATAAAACATCTGTAAATATACCATTTGTAAAGGCTTTTGTTTGAGCAGTACCTGTAGAATAATTATTTCCAGTAAATTCAAATGAGCCTGACATTTTATTATTTACTTCATCAATAGATGTGATTGTAACTTGTCCTTGAGATTGGACGCCATCTGTTACTGAAACCCAAGTGCCAAATCCTTGATTATTTGGTTCTACATAAGAACCACCACTTAAAGTTAAGCCATTTTGAACTCCTAAGTCATATGTACCAGTGGTAGTACCCTGTATGGTTAAAGTTACTAGTTCACCGTTTGCACCTCTTAAACCTGAAATATTTATTACTTCATCAGTTCTTGTAGCGGAAATTTGGTCTGCTACAAAAGTTTGAGAATCAAAATCTACTTGGAAAATTCCAGTTTGAGTATTATTTATATTTCCATTGTTTTGAGAATTTGGGTTAGATAAGTCAAATCCCTCTAATGGCTCATTGTCACAAGAGTTAAATGCAAAAACCGTAAGGATAGTAAATAGGTAAAAACAGTATTTCTTCATTTCTAAAATGGTTTATTTTAACAAACATACTAATTTTTTGGCACTCTAAACAACATAATAATACCAACTATAAAAAAAACAACTAAAAACAGTATGGCATTTCGCATACTTCCTGTAATTTGGTCTATAGTTCCATATATAAGCATTCCTATAACTATCCCTATTTTCTCTGCAACATCGTAAAAGCTAAAATAAGACGTTGTATCTTTTGTTTCTGGTAAAAATTTAGAATAGGTAGAACGTGCTAAAGATTGAATACCACCCATAACAAGTCCTACAAGTCCTGCTGCAATGTAGAATTGGAGAGGCGTAATCATGAAGTAAGCATATACACATAAACACATCCAAATGGCATTAACAGCAATTAGTGTTTTTATATTTCCAAACTTACTAGATGCTCTTGAAGTTAATACCGCTCCTACAATCGCGATAAGTTGAATGATTAGAATGCTCCCGATTAATCCAGTCGTTTTAGCCTCATCTGTTCCCCAAGCAATTTCTTCTTCTCCAAAATAAACAGCTACCAACATAATCGTTTGAACCGCCATACTAAACACAAAAAACGCAGACAAGTAGCGTTTTAGTTTTAAATTTTGCTGAAGCTCTTTCCACACGAGTTTTAATTCATTAAAACCATTAAACAAAACCTGTTTAGTTATTTTTTTTCCTTTTGAAGTGCCTTTAGGTAAAATTTTGAATGAATACTGACTAAACCCAATCCACCAGATTCCAACCATAACAAAAGAATATTTCATCATGCTTATTTTTTCTCCATCCGGTGCAGTCATTACCATAATTAGGTTTATAATAAGAAGTAAAACACTACCAATGTAGCCTAAACTAAAACCTTTTGCACTAATACGATCCTGCTGTTCTGGAAACGCTATGTCTGGTAAATAAGAATTATAAAACACCAAACTTCCCCAATAGCCTATAAGCCCCATAAAATAGAATAATAGGCTATAGTAAATTTCATGAGATTCTATACCAAAAAAATACAACCCTATACATCCCAAACCTCCTACATAACAAAAGAATTTCATAAAATTTTTTTTGTTACCAACATAGTCGGCTATTCCGGATAATATTGGAGATGTTATTGCAACCACTAAAAAGGTAAATGCTGTCACAAAGGTGATGAGTGCTGTGTTTTTAAATTCAAATCCAAAAACAGAAACAACTTTAATACGATCTAAAAATAAGGCCGAATAAAATATGGGGAATATAGAAGAAGCTATAGTTAAAGTATACACTGAATTAGCCCAATCGTAAAATGCCCAAGCATTTAATAATTTCTTATCTCCTTTTTGAAGTGTTTGCATAAAAAAAGCTGCACATTAATTAGTTCAGCTTCGAAAATAACTAATTTATTTTATATCTGTATTAATATTTTCCAATTGGTCTAAATTGAGTCACACCAAATTTTTTAGCTTCAGCTTTTGCATTTGGAGCTAATTGTTTTAAATTATTTATTCTTGTTTGATTAGATGGGTGTGTACTTAAAAACTCTGGTGGGGCTTGTCCTCCGCTAGCTTGTCCCATTCTTACCCAAAGTTGAGCTGCTTCATCTGGATTGTATCCTGCAATAGCCATTAAATATAACCCAATACGGTCAGCTTCTGTTTCATGACTTCTACTAAAAGGTAACATGACGCCAACTTGAGAACCAACACCATAAGCTTGATTAAATAATGCAGCTTTTTGCTCGTCTTGTATTAGTACATTTCCTGCTACTGCTCCCAATTGTTGCACCATTCCAGCACTCATACGTTGCTGACCATGATTTGCTAAAGCGTGAGCAACCTCATGCCCCATAATTGCAGCAATTGCTGTTTCATTTTGAGCAACTGGTAAAATCCCCGTGTAAAACACTATTTTTCCACCTGGCATACACCATGCATTAACAGCATCATCTTGTACTAAATTGTATTCCCACTTATAATCATTTAAATATCCGGGTTGACCATTTGCAGTTAACCATCGTTCTGCAGCAATAGCAATACGTTGCCCTACTCGAGTAATCATTTCTGCTTCGGTAGTATTATTAACAACTCTATTTTCTCCAAGAAACTGGTTGTACTGAGCGAATGATGTTGGAAAAAGTTGTGAATTTGGTACTAATGCTAAAGTTTTCTTTCCAGTAAAAGGGTTTTCTGAACAACTGAAAAAAACAGCTAGCATTACAAGTGTTAAGGTTAGTTTATTTAATTTCATAATATTTAATTTTTTATAAATGTAGAAAATAAAGTCTAGTCTATAATTAAGGTTTACATTAATTTAACGACTTATACTATTGTAGGTTAATATTGTCTTAATTTATAACGGCAACCTATTTATTATATTAATTTTAAAATAAAAATTTTATGAAACCTATTCTATTAATAACTATTTTCCTATTTGCCTTTAGCTGTAAAAGTGAAGCACAACAAACTAAAAATGAAAACTCAACTACATTTGAAGTTACTAAAACCAGTGAAGAGTGGAAAGCTGAGTTAAGTCCTGAAGAGTATAATGTTTTAAGACAAGCTGGTACAGAGCGTCCTTTTTCTAGTCCTTTAAATGAAGAAAAACGAAAAGGTACATTTGTCTGTGCTGCCTGCAAAACTCCTTTATTTAAAAGCGAACATAAATTTGATTCTGGAACAGGATGGCCAAGTTTTGACAGAGCGATTGAAGGAAATGTAGCTTACTCTACCGATAAAAAAATTGGATATACTAGAGTTGAAGAACATTGTGCTACTTGTGGTGGGCATTTAGGCCACGTGTTTGATGACGGTCCTACCAAAACTACAGGTAAAAGACATTGTATAAATGGTGTTGCTTTAGATTTTGTTCCAGAAAAATAAAACCATGAAAGATTATAATATAAAAAAAACAGATGCAGAGTGGCGTGAGCAATTAAGCAATGAGCAGTACCGCGTTTTAAGACAACAAGGTACAGAGATGCCACATACTGGAAAATATAATTTGCATTTTGAGGATGGAACTTACAAATGTGCGGGTTGTAACGAAGCTCTTTTTGAGAGCTCAAGCAAGTTTGAGTCGTCTTGTGGATGGCCTAGTTTTGACGAAGCTATAAAGGGTAAAGTCGAGCATATTTTAGATAAATCTCATGGAATGATTCGAACAGAAATTGTATGCGCCAATTGTGGCGGACATTTAGGTCATGTGTTTAATGACGGACCTACCGAAACAGGCACACGTTTTTGTGTAAACTCGGCCAGTATTGAATTTAAAAAGTAATATTTAGTTGTTTGTTGTTGACTTTTAGCTCTTAGCTATTGGTTGTTGGTTGTTGGTTGTTGGCTAAAAAATAATACCTTGTAAATATTAACTACTGTTAACCGATAACTGATTACTGACAACTGATAACTGCGTGAGTGATGACGCATTGTTGGAGCTCTTTTGCTGTGATGGCGCCTAAGCCACAGCAAAAAGCGACTGCGGAAAGCACGACCTTTAGGGCACGCCATAAAAAAACAGTATTTCCACTCTATATTTTAAGCATTCTTTCGTAAATTCGTAGCTTGTTAAATACGAAATACATATATAATGAGTAAATACGATGTTATAGTTCTTGGAAGTGGTCCTGGTGGTTATGTTACTGCTATTCGTGCTTCGCAATTAGGATTAAAAACCGCTGTTATAGAAAAAGAAAGTCTTGGTGGTGTTTGTTTAAATTGGGGTTGTATTCCTACAAAAGCCTTATTAAAATCGGCTCAGGTTTTTGAATATTTAAAACATGCTAACGATTATGGATTAGTGGTTAAGGAATATGACAAAAATTTTGACGCTGTTGTAAACAGAAGTCGTAACGTAGCTGAAGGCATGAGTAAAGGTGTTCAGTTTTTAATGAAAAAAAATAAAATTGACGTTATTAATGGTTTTGGAAAGGTTAAGCCTGGAAAAAAAGTAGACGTTGATGGTAAAGAATATAGTGCAGACCATATCATTATTGCTACTGGTGCGCGTTCTAGAGAGTTACCTAGTTTACCTCAAGATGGCGAAAAAGTAATTGGTTACAGACAAGCTATGACTTTAAAGAAACAACCTAAGAAAATGATTGTGGTTGGCTCTGGTGCTATTGGAGTAGAGTTTGCTTATTTCTACAATGCTATGGGAACTGAAGTGACTGTAGTGGAATATTTAGATCGTATTGTTCCTGTTGAAGATGTTGACGTTTCTAAACAAATGGAAAAATCGTTTAAGAAAAGTGGTATAAACGTGATGACTTCTGCCGAAGTAACTAAAGTGGACACTTCTGGTTCTGGAGTTAAAGCGACGGTTAAAACTAAAAAAGGTGAAGAAGTTTTAGAAGCTGATTTGGTTTTAAGTGCTGTTGGTATTAAAACAAATATTGAAGGTATTGGTTTAGAAGATGTTGGTATTGCAGTGGACAGAGACAAAATTCTAGTAAACAACTATTATCAAACTAACATTCCTGGTTATTATGCTATTGGAGATGTTACTCCTGGACAAGCTTTGGCTCATGTAGCTTCTGCTGAAGGTATTTTATGTGTTGAAAAAATTGCTGGACATAACGTTGAAGCTTTAGACTATGGAAACATTCCTGGTTGTACTTATGCTTCTCCAGAAATTGCAAGTGTTGGTTTAACAGAGCAACAAGCAAAAGATAAAGGTTACGAGATTAAAGTTGGTAAATTTCCATTTTCAGCATCTGGTAAAGCAAGTGCTGCAGGTACCAAAGATGGTTTTGTAAAAGTTATTTTTGATGCCAAATATGGTGAATGGTTAGGTTGCCACATGATTGGTGCTGGCGTGACAGATATGATTGCTGAAGCTGTTTTAGGTCGTAAACTTGAAACTACAGGTCATGAAGTACTTAAAGCTGTACATCCGCATCCAACTATGAGTGAAGCGGTTATGGAAGCTGTAGCAGATGCTTATGATGAAGTGATTCATTTGTAGAATTAATCAATAATTTTATAAAAAATGCGGTTTAGATAACTAAACCGCATTTTTTATATAAATTATTTAAAAATTACTTTTTTTTTAAGCTTTAAGATGTAATAAAACTATGTAAAGCCAATTCATAACTTTGTAAACCAAAACCCAAAATAACTCCTTTAGCATTTGGAGAAATGTAGGATTGATGTCTAAATGCTTCTCTGGAAAACGTGTTAGATATATGTACTTCTACAACAGGTGTACTAATTGCCTTTATGGCATCTCCAATTCCAATTGATGTGTGCGTATAGGCAGCAGCATTAAGAATAATACCATCGTAGGAGAAACCAACATTTTGTATTTTATCTATTAATTCTCCTTCAATGTTAGATTGAAAATGTTCTAACTCAATATTAGTAAACTCCCCTTTTAATTTCTGAAATACCTCTTCAAAAGTGTCATGACCATATATTTCTGGCTCACGCTTGCCTAATAAATTAATATTAGGTCCGTTTATTATAATAATTTTTTTCATGTGTATTAGCTTGAAGTAAAAGTACAAAACTTTAAACATAAAAAAACCCGAAACGAATGTTTCGGGTTTTTAAATTGTATTAAAAATTAAACCCTAGAGAGAATTGAAATACTCTATTTCTAAATTCTATTTCACTTGCATCTTCATTTAATTCTTCTCCTTTATAAATATTGGATAATCCTAAATTATATCGGATTGAAAAATTCACTTTTTCAGTTACTTTAAATCCAAGACCAAATACAGCTCCAAAATCTATGGTTTTAAAATTGTCAATTACACTATCCTCCCCTTTAATAGTAAATTGTTCATCTTCATTTTCAAACTCTGCTCTAGCAGTAATTAAAAACCCAACCTGAGGACCAACTTCTATACTAAATCTATCAGCTAAATAGTATTTTGCTAGTACAGGAACGTTAATATAATTTAATCTTAAAATAATGTCAGACTTGGCAAATGTTGGGAATCCGTTAATATTGGTCTGTATAAATGTATTTTCTCTTGCACCTTGTGAAGAAAATAATAGTTCCGGTTGAAAAGAAAATTTTGATGACACAGGAAATTCCGCAAAAAAACCAAGATGAAATGATATTCTTGAAGTAACATCAGAATCACCTTCTCCTGCGATAGTAGCAACATTTAATCCACCTTTAAGACCTCCAAGTACTGATAAAGGAGCTGAAGTCTCCTTTTGAGCATTAATAAGATATGGAAAACACATCAATACAACTAGAAAAGTTATTTTTTTCATTTGTTTTAAATTTTAAAATAGTTGATTTCTTAATTTTGGTGCGAAAATAATAATTAAAAGGTTAGGTCATAAAAAAACCCGAAACAAAAGTTTCGGGTTTTTAAATATCTATTGAACTTTTCTAATTAGAAAGAGTATCCTACTGAAAATTGTAAAACATTATTTTTTACGTCAAACGCTTCTCCGTCCTCATCATCTTCTGCAATAGAAGTTAAACCTAAATTATAGCGTAAACCAAAGTTTAAACCCATATTTAATTTGAAATTAGCGCCAAAGCCCAATCCAAAATCAATCCCTTTAAATTCATTCTTTACAGTTGCTTTTGCTGATTCCGTATCTGTAATAGTCTCTCCGTCAAAAGTTACAGTTTCTCGATAATCATATTCCAAATCTGCTGATAATAAAAAGCCTACTTGAGGCCCTGCTTCTAAACTAAAACCATCTACAACATAAAACTTAGCTAGAACAGGTAAATTCAAATAGTTTAATTTTAATATTGTCTCTTCTTCTATAGAAAATGATCCTCCTTCAAAAGTTCCAGATTCTTTTTCAGTAGATTCTGTTCCTTGTTGAGAAAAAATCAATTCTGGTTGAATTGAAAATTTATCTGATATCATTATCTCTGCAACACCACCAATGTGAAACCCTAATTTTGAAGAACTTTCAGCTATATCTTCACCAGATAAATCTGCTAAATTTAAGCCTGCTTTAATTCCAAAACTAACATTTGTCGTTGAGTTTGAAACATCATCTTGAGCATTTACAATTAGTAAACTAAATAATAAGGATAGGTTTAATATTATTTTTTTCATTTTTTTATAATTATATATTTTTTGCGAAAATAATGATTAAAAGGTTAGCTCATAAAAAAACCCGAAACTTTCGTTTCGGGTTCTTTATATTTTAATTTTCTAATTAGAAAGAGTATCCTACTGAAAATTGGAATACATTGTTTTGAGCTTTGAAATCACCTGAATCTTCATAGATATTAGATAAACCTAAGTTGTAACGTACCGCAAAGTTTAATCCACCGTCTAATTTGTAACCAGCACCAACACCAACAGCAAAATCAATTCCTTTAAAAGAATCTTTCACATCTACCTCTTCAGAAAAAGATTCAGTTTCAGTACTTCCTCCAAAAGTAACACTTTCAGTTCCTTCACTTTCAACATTAGCTCCAATTAAAAAACCTACTTGTGGTCCAGCCTCTAAACTAAATCCTTCAGTAACATAAAACTTAGCCATAACTGGTAAGTTAATGTAATCTAATTTTAATTTATCTTCGTACTCACCATCAAATACTACTCCATTAGACTCAAAAGACTCTTTGTATTCTTCTTGAGTTCCTTGAGAAGAATATACTAACTCTGGTTGAACTGAAAATTTATCAGAAACCATAAATTCAGCATAACCACCAACATGGAAAGAAATTCTAGAAGAAGCATCTTCAACATCTCCACCAATAGTAGCAACATTTAATCCAGCTTTAGCACCGAAAGTCATTCCTGAGTCTTGAGCGTTTGCTGTAATTGCCATTAAAGCCACAGCTGCACTTAATAATAATTTTTTCATTTGTTTTAAATTTTAATTGTTGATTTATAATGCAAACATAAAAATTATTTCTTTTCAAAATCCTATTTTTTATCAAAAAAACATCAAAATATTAAAATAAACTACATAATGTTCTGTTTTTAAGCAACTTAAATGTAATTAATATCAAATTATTAACGTTTTAATAAAATTGAAATTGTTTAAATTTACCAGCTATGACATGGACTAACTTACTTAAAGATTATTTATCATACCTAAAAATTGAGCGTGGATTATCACAAAATACCATAGACAGTTATCAATTAGACCTAAAGAAACTAATTCTATACTTAGAAACTAACCATATTACAACAAGTCCTTTATATATTACAAAAGACGAATTAACTCAATTTATTTATAGTATTTCTAAAGAATTAAATGCAAGAAGTCAGTCTAGAGTAATTTCTGGTTTAAAAGGGTTTTTTAATTTTTTAGTGTTTGAAGACTACAGAGCAGACAATCCTATTGAAACTTTAGAATCTCCTAAAGTTGGAAGGAAATTACCTGACACCTTATCTGAAGTTGAGATTAATCAACTTATTGAAGCTATAGATTTAAGTAAACAAGAAGGTGAACGAAACCGAGCCATTTTAGAAACTTTATATGGATGTGGCTTACGTGTAAGCGAATTAATTAATTTAAAACTTTCGGATTTATTTTTTAAAGAGGGCTTTATAAGAGTTACAGGTAAGGGTGATAAACAACGTTTTGTACCTATTATTGACCATACTATAAAATATATAGAGTTTTATAAAACCTACACCAGAAACCATTTAAAAATTCATGAAGACTATACTGATGTATTATTTCTTAATAGAAGAGGTAAGAAACTAACCCGAGCTATGATTTTTACCATTATTAAACAATTGGCTACAAAAATAAGCTTAGATAAAACCATTTCTCCACATACTTTTAGACACTCATTTGCCACACACCTTCTAGAAAATGGCGCCGATTTAAGAGCTATACAACAAATGCTGGGACATGAAAGTATTACAACAACAGAAATATACATGCACATGGACCGAACACATTTACACGAAGCTATAAATAGTTTCCATCCGCGTAGATAGTAACTAGTAAAACTAAAAAACCTCAAATTGAATTTCAATTTGAGGTTTTTACTATAAATTTATTGACTGCAAACTGCCTACTAAAGACAGCTTACTGGAGACTGCTTACTGATTATTTAGCAATATTAACAGCTCTGGTTTCTCGTATTACAGTTACTTTAACTTGTCCTGGATAAGTCATATCTGTTTGAATTTTTTGAGAAATTTCGAAAGATAAATCCGATGCATTTTGGTCGGTTACCTTTTCGCTTTCTACTATAACTCGTAATTCACGACCTGCCTGAATAGCATATGCTTTTTTAACACCATTAAATCCAAATGCGATTGCTTCCAAATCTTTTAAACGTTGTATGTAAGAGTCTAAAACCTGACGTCTTGCTCCTGGTCTTGCTCCAGATATAGCATCACACACTTGAATAACTGGAGATAGTAATGATGTCATTTCAATTTCATCGTGGTGAGCACCAATAGCATTACAAACTTCTTCTTTTTCTCCAAATTTCTCTGCCCACTGCATACCTAAAATAGCGTGAGGAGTTTCCATATCCGCCTCAGCATCTGGTACTTTACCAATATCGTGCAGTAAACCAGCTCTCTTAGCTAATTTTGGGTTTAAACCTAACTCTGCAGCCATTACACCACATAATTTAGCAACTTCTCTAGAGTGTTGTAATAGATTTTGACCATAAGAAGAACGATACTTCATACGACCAACCATTTTTATTAATTCAGGATGTAATCCATGAATTCCTAAATCTATAACAGTACGTTTACCAACCTCAATAATCTCTTGTTCTATTTGCTTTTGAGTTTTATTTACTATTTCCTCAATACGTGCAGGGTGAATTCTTCCGTCGGTAACTAATTTATGTAAGGACAAACGAGCTACTTCACGTCTTACCGAGTCAAAACACGATAGAATAATAGCTTCTGGTGTATCATCAACAATAATCTCCACACCTGTCGCAGCTTCTAAAGCACGTATATTTCGTCCTTCACGACCAATAATTCGTCCTTTAACATCATCACTTTCAATATTAAATACTGAAACACAATTGTCTACTGCTTCTTCTGTACCAATACGTTGAATGGTGTTTATAATTATTTTCTTAGCATCTTGTTGCGCCGTTAATTTAGCTTCTTCTGCTTTATCACGTACATATGCCATAGCATCACTCTTAGCTTCATTACGAAGTGACTCTACCAATTGAGCTTTGGCTTCTTCTGCAGATAAGGATGAAATAACCTCTAATTGCTCTACTTGGCTCTTATGCAAGCGATCTACTTCTTCCTGTTTACGCTCTAAATGAGCTAATTTATCTTCGTATGATTGTAATTTAGCTTCTAAATCACTATTTAATTTTGCATTTCTTGACAGCTCACTTGAAACCTGAGATTCTTTATCTCTGGTTCTCTTTTCAGATTCTGCCATTTTTTTGTCTTTAGCAGAAATAACTTTTTCATGCTCAGACTTTAACTCTATAAATTTCTCTTTTGCTTGAAGAATTTTGTCTTTTTTTATTGACTCTCCTTCAGATTTTGCTTCTTTTAAAATAGCACTTGCAGATTTTTTAGCATTTTTAATAAGCTTCGAAGCATTATTTTTCTCAAGTACTTTTGCTATAATGAAACCAATAATAACGCCTAAAAAGACGCCAATAATTGAAAATAAAATTGTGTTATCCATGATTAAAATTTATATATAAAAAAAGCCTACACTAATTTTATGTTTTGTATAAACTCCTTAAAACAAGTTTAGGGCTAACTAATTGATCAAGGATCTGTCCTAAATACCAGAATAAACTGGCACTAACAGCTTGCTTTTACAATTAAAACTCACCCTTTTTAAGAGCATTAACGTTGAGTTTATCAAAAAAAATAATTAATGTAGGCAGTAACCTTATTATGTAATGAACGTTATAAATCTAAATGCTTGTCTAAACTTTCATTTAAAGCTTGAAGTTTGTCAATTACTTCAACATTTACATTTACTTTATTTATGCTATGTTGTTCAACCTGGTTGGCAAATTGTAAGGCGCACATGGCTAATACATCTTGTTTATCCTGGACTGAATAACTTTTCTCAAACTGTGTAATCATGGCATCAATTTGTTTGGCAGCTTTACGCAAGCCTTCTTCTTGATTTGGATGTATCGTTAAAGGATAAACTCTATTTGCGATAGATAATTTTATTTTTAACGATTCTGCCATAATTATGCTTTTATTTATTCTGAAAGTTGACTAATACAATAATCTATTTCCCGAATTAAAGCGTTTATTTTGAGTTTTGTTTCTCTTTTATTATCGTCACTGCCAAGCATAGCATTTGCAACTTTTAAAGTTTCAAACTGTTGTTTCCAGTGTAAAACTTCATCTTGCGTGTGGGTTAAATTAGACTGAAATTCTTGCAAATTTTGCTTTAGCAATTGATTTTCTTGTTTTAAAATGCTATGCTTTTTAAAAAGCTTAAGCATTTTATTTTCAAGAAGATTCAATTGGTCTTCAATCTGTCCCATTTACAACTATACTTATCACACAAAGTTATAAGAACTAAGTTAAATTAACAATTGTTTTATTATATATTTTATTTAATTTTTGAAATTGCTTTGTTTTCAATACTTTGGTATATCTATTGTAAATAAATTGAGTGTTCATTCTATTCCCAAATATTTAATGATTTGATTTTTATGAGATATATGCCCCTATTTTTTTGTCTTTTTTTTATCAGCTTAAACGCACAAGATATATATCCTAAAGACTATTTTAAAAACCCGCTTGACATAGATATTGTACTTTCTGGTTCATTTGGAGAATTACGCTCCAATCATTTTCACTCTGGTTTGGATATTAAAACACAAGGTCGTGAGGGTTTAAACATCTATTCTAGTGCAGATGGTTATGTAAGCCGCATTAAATTATCTCATTATGGTTACGGAAAAGCTATTTACATTACGCATCCTAATGGCTACACAACCGTTTATGGTCATTTAAAAGATTTTTCTGGTGAAATTGAAACTTACATTAAAAATAAACAATACGAAAAGGAAACTTATGAGATTGAATTATTTCCTACACCAACAGAACTTGTTTTAAAACAAGGAGACTTAATTGCATTATCTGGAAACACAGGTGGTTCTGGTGGTCCACATTTGCATTTTGAAATTAGAGATAACGAAGAGCGCATAATAAATCCAATGCTGTTTGGTTTAACAGTAAAAGACAGTAAATCTCCGGAAATTGATGGGTTTTACGCCTATCCCTTAAATGACACTTCTCATGTAAACGGTTTTAATTCTAAGCAAAAAATAAGACTTACGAAACTTAAAACAGGAAGCTATAAAGCTGCAAATATAACCGCATACGGACAAATAGGTTTTGGTATAGAAAGTACAGACCAACACGATTTAGCTTATAATAATAATGGTGTTTTTAAAATTGAAACCACTTATAATGGAGTCCCTAATTATAAAATAAATTTTGAACGCTTTTCTTTTGACGAATCAAAACATATTAATCAATATATAGACTTTGAGCATTACTATGATAAAAAGAAGCGCATTCAAAAACTATATAAAGATTTAAATAATCCCTTAAGCCTCTACAAGTCTACCCTAAAAGATGGTATTATTAATGTAACCGAAAATAATGCTCATATTTATAAGGTGAACGTAAGCGATTATGATGGTAATAGTTCTGAAATAAGCTTGAATATTACACCCGAGAAATCAACTAATATTATAAAAGAAGAAATATCAAAAACAAACAAGTTTATTAAGCGTGATGAAATTACAGAGTTAAAAGCTAACCACATCTCGGTAACTATTCCAAAATATACATTTTACAAAGACGTAACTCTAGATTTTAAAGTTAGTGGTGATACGGTTTCTATAACACCAAAAAACAAAGCGTTAACTAATTACATTACTGTTTCTTTTGATATTTCAAACTATAAAGATAAAGATGTCGATGGTTTATATATTGCAGAACTTGTAGGCTGGAATAAATTTCCAAGTTATTCCTCAACCAAACGTATTGGCGATATTATTTATACTAAAACAAAAACTTTAGGAAGTTATACTGTTGCTTTTGATAAGGATAAACCAAGTATAACACCTTTAAATTTTAGTGATGGAAAATGGATAAGCAACCATAAAACGCTAGAATTAAAAATAAATGATGCTACCACTGGCGTTGGCAATTATAGAGCGACCGTAAATGGTAAGTTTATTTTAATGGAGTATGACTATAAAACCAAAAAATTAGTTCATTTTTTTGATGATAATAAAGTTACAGACACTGAAAATAAATTAAAATTAATCGTTACAGATAATGTAGGAAATAGCAGTACATTTGAAGCAACATTTTTTAGAAAATAAAATTTAGCTTTTTGAAAACAATCTATTTTTTTACAAGTTTTTGCCTTTTATTAGTTGCTAATGTGACTTTAGCTCAAAATGCGAGTATAAAAGGTGTGATTTTAGATGAATTTAACCAACCTATAGAAGGTGTTAATATTTCGTCTAACGGAAATGGCACACAATCTAACGAAAATGGTTTTTACAAGCTAGATGTTGCTGCTAACGAAACCTTTAACATCACCTTTTCACATATATCTCATAAAAACGTTTCTGCTAACTTTCTTTTAGAACCAGGAGAACAATTTGAGTTTAACCCGGTAATGAAAGTAGACATCGAGCAAATTTCTACTGTTACCATTAACGGGAAAAAGCGTAAAGATGTTGAAGGAATAGTAACCATTGCTCCTGCTCTACTTCGTAAAATCCCTGGCGCTAATGCAGGTGTAGAAAATATTTTAATGACGCTACCTGGCGTTAATTCAAATAATGAATTAAGTACACAATATTCTGTTAGAGGTGGAAATTTTGATGAAAACTTAGTGTATGTTAATGGTATTGAAGTATACAGACCTTTTTTAATACGTTCGGGACAACAGGAAGGTTTTAGTTTTGTAAATAGTGATTTGGTTAGCAATGTTGAATTTTCAGCAGGTGGATTTCAGGCAAAATATGGCGATAAATTATCTTCTGTTTTAGACATCACTTATAAAAAACCTGTTGCTTTTGAAGCGACTGTAGATTTAAGTTTATTAGGCGCAAATACAAGTGTTGCTACTGCAAGTAAAAATGGGAAGTTTACAAGTATCACTGGCTTACGTTACAGAGACAATAGTCTTTTTGTTGAAGCTAAACAAACCGAAACCAATTACAGACCGGTTTTTGTAGATGGACAAACCTATTTAACTTATCAATTTAATTCAAAATTTGAATTGAGCTTTTTAGGTAATGCTTCATTAAATAAATACGATTACGAACCAGAATCCAGACAAACCAATTTTGGAACTCTTGACAATCCGCTAGCCTTAATTGTGGATTACGAAGGTCAGGAAAAAGACCGCTACCAAACCTTATTTGGAGCATTACAAGGAAGCTATAATGTAAATGATGACTTAAATTTAAAATTAATCGCCTCAACATATCATACTTCAGAGGAAGAATACTTTGACATTTTAGCAAGGTATGCTTTAGGTGAAGTAAACAGTAATATTGGAGATGAAGATTTAGGTGAGGTCGAATTTAGCGTAGGTTTAGGCTCTCAGCTAAATCATGGTCGTAACGATTTAGACGCATTAATTTCTACTATCGAACAAAAAGGAACATACACTATCGATGAAAATGAATTTAAATGGTCTGTAAAATTCACCAATGAAGATATAAGAGACCGACTTGTAGAATATGAAATCATCGATTCCGTTGGTTTTTCAATAAATCCGCCAAGTTCCGGAGGGTTTAACGACCAACCTTACTCGCCAGATAACGCCCCAATAGTAGCCTTTCAAAATGTAAGAGCAAGAAATAATACCATAATTAACAGACTGCAAAGTTATTTACAATGGAGTAAACGTTCTTTTATTGGTGAGCATGAGGTTTGGTATAATGCAGGAGTTAGAGTACATAATTGGAGTGTAAATGATGAATTATCTAATAGCGTTACACAAACCGTTTTTAGTCCAAGAGCACAGTTTGCAATTAAACCAGATTGGAAAAAAGACATGCTATTTCGTATAGGGACCGGACTGTATTATCAACCTCCATTTTATAGAGAATTACGTGCTCAAAATGGTGTGGTAAATCCTAATGTAAAAGCTCAAAAATCGTTTCATATTGTTATAGGAAATGATTACAGTTTTAATTTATGGGATAGACCATTTAAATTAACTAGTGAAGCTTATTATAAAGGAATAACCGATGTAAATCCATATTCTGTTGAAAATGTACGAATCCGTTATAATGCAACAAACGACACTGAAGCGTATGCTTATGGACTAGATTTAAGATTAAATGGAGAATTTGTTCCAGGTACAGAAAGTTGGTTTAGTTTAGGATATTTAAAGACCGAAGAAAATCGTAATAACAGAGGTTTTATAGCAAGACCAACCGACCAACGTTTTAAATTTGCGGCGCTATTTCAGGATTATGTTCCAAGCTTACCAAATTTTAAAATGTATTTAAATTTGGTTTATAATTCTGGTTTACCAGGTGGATCACCAAGTTATGCCGATGCCTACGAGTATCAAAACCGACTACCAAGTTACAAACGTGCCGATGTAGGATTGTTATTTGTCGTGGTTGACGAAAACAAACAATTTGATAGCGGTTGGAGAAAACCTTTTAAAAACTTAAATTTTGGATTTGAGATTTTTAATATTTTTAATAATCAAAATTCAATTACCAATACTTGGGTTAGAGATGTGTACAGTAAGCGTCAGTTTGCCATACCTAATTTTTTAAGTCCGCGTGTGTTTAATGTTAAAGTCACTATGAGTTTTTAAAATGAGTTATGAAACGTTAATGTTTATTCATTTATACTCTGTAGTTCCTTCATTTGTATTAGGGACCTTAAATTTAATATTAAGAAAAGGAACTAATTTACACAAAACATTGGGGCGAATTTATATGATACTTATGCTCTTTACAGCTGTAGTAACTCTATTTATGAAAGCCCATGTGGGACCCGTATTTTTAAATCATTTTGGATATATTCATTTATTTAGCGTTCTAACCATTTACACAATTCCTACCGCATATACCGCTATAAGAAGAGGTGATGTTAAGGTGCATAAACGAAAAATGATTCTTTTATACTTTGGAGCATTAATTATTGCTGGCGGATTTACTTTTTTCCCTGGACGCTATTTACACGAAGTGTTTTTTGGTTAATTTTTAAATTTAAGAATCTTCATTTAAATTTTAAATAAGCTAAACTAAAGCATCGTATCTTTACTAAAAAAATATGTTTGGACTATTTAAAAAGAAAACAGAACTTGAAAAATTAGAGCTACAACATAAAAAGCTACTAGAGGAAGCTTTTAAATTGTCTAAAACAAACCGAAGTGCTAGTGACCAAAAACAACTGGAAGCTCAACAAGTTTTAGATAAAATTGAAGCACTACAAAATAAATAAACTGGATGAATTGCTTACTCACGGGAGCTACAGGTATTGTTGGTAGTCACATCTTATTTGAGTGGCTACATACCGCATTGACTACTTCTAAGATCAATCATTTATATGTCGTCATTAGAGCCAATCAACATACCGCAAAAGACCGCTTGCTTCAAATTTTAAATGATTCTAATAAACCTTCAAATTTAAATTCGTTTTCACCTGAAGAATTAATATCAAAAATTACGGTAATTGATAGTGACTTAAAAACACTTCAGCTTCATCATTTTAAAGCCTTACAAATAGACAGCATTATTCATTGCGCTGGTTCTACAAATTTAATGCCTTCTGGCGATACCGAGAATCTTGTAAATGAACAAAATTTTGAAGTGACCAAGCATTTACTTCACACATTTAAAAGAGAAATTAAAAGATTTATTTACATCAGCACCGCTTATTCATTTGGTATTCAAAAAGATAAAGTTGACGATTTTATTGAAAACCACACTATAAATCAATTTAGAAACCCTTACGAAGCATCTAAATATGAAAGTGAAACTTATGTAAAGCAATTTTGTAAATCACATCAGATTATTTCTCAAATTTTAAGACCAAGTATTGTTTGTGGGAGATTAATAGAGCCTCCTTTTTTTGAAACTCCAAAATTTGATGTGTTTTATAGCTGGCCAATGTTTTTAAATAAATATGCACAGCATTGTAAAGAGCATTTTAGAATCTGGATAGACAAAAAAAGCGGTCTTAATATTGTACCGGTAGATTTTGTAGCAAAAACAGTTATTCATGCCGTTTTACATCCAGAAATTACGGAACTTAATATTGTTAATCCAAAACAAATTTTACACAAAGATTATGTAGGTCACGTATTAAAATCTTTTAGAATTAATTCCTTCGAGTTTACCTCAAAAAAACCAGAACATCTTAACCCGTTCGAAACGCTTTACTATAAAAGTATTGGGGTTTTATTTGAAAAATATGTGTCAATACCAGATTTGCAATTTAACGCTGAAGGCATTTTAAAAGTTATTGAAACTTTAGATTTAAATATCAACTTAGATGTACACTCCAACTTTATGAAACTGGTTGATTTTTCGGTTGAAAAAAACTTTAGAAAAAGTTATTCTTAAAGTGATTTTATAAATGTTATAGATTGTAAATTAAATATCTCTGGCTCATCCACATTAACCACATGTCCACAGTTTTTAATAACATACAAGCTGGATTTAACATGCTGATGAACCATTTTTTTTATAGAAGGTAGAAACAAGTGGTCTTGTTCTCCCATAACATATAAAGTAGGAATTTTAATATCTTTTGCTCTAAAAAAACGCAGTAAAGGATTAATTTCTGAGGTTAATTTAAACCAACGAATAAACTCTTTCTGATACATTTTCTTAGCCTCATTTACAAAAAGAGATCGTGAAGTTTTATGATTTTTACGAGGCATAATAATAAATGCAAAAAACTTATATAACAACATATAAGGTACCACAGATTTAAAAATAACACCCAATTTCATGAGTATTTGAGAGCGCAAATCTAGTTTCATGATTGCGCCACCCATAATCATACTTTGCACGCGGTTGGGATATTTTTCGGCGAGATTTCTAATTAAAATTGTACCTAAGGATATGCCTACAAAATGAGATTTTTGAATATCAAGAAAATCCAATAATTCTAAAATATCATTAGTAATAGCATCAAAAGTATATTTGGTTTTAAAAGTGTCTTTAAGTTTTGGTTTACTGTTACCATGACCTCTTAAATCTAACATAAGGACATTAAACTCCTTTTTAAAAGCTCTAATTTGCTTAAACCAAATACTACTGCTGCCTCCTGCTCCATGAACAAAAGTAACCCATTGGGTAGAGGTGTCGTGTAAATAAGTGGTATGGTTTAACATGTGTTACATGGCTACAATAGCTTTTAATTCGCTTACAGCATAATCGATATCTGCTTTTGTATTAAATTTTGAAAATGAAAATCGTAACGAAGGTTTTTTCATCTGTTCCTCTGTTAAAATTTGCGATAACACATGCGAGCCTTTAGTACTACCACTTTGGCAGGCACTACCTTTAGAACAGGCAATCCCTTTTAAATCCATTTGAAACAACATCATTGGTGCCTTTTCGGGAGCAACTGGTAAGCATACATTAATTAAGGTATAAGTGCTATTTTCAAAACAAGCACAATTACCATTAAATTCTGCATCCGGAATAGCTTCACTTAAAGTCTCTATAAAATATCTTTTTAAAGATTTTACATATTCACGTTCTTGGTCCAGATTATCGTAAGACATTTGTAATGCCTTTTCTAAACCTACAATATTGTGAACAGACTCGGTTCCTGCACGCAAACCACGCTCCTGTTCACCTCCAAAAATTAAGGGTTTAATACCAGAACTTTTCTTAACGTATGCAAAACCTACGCCTTTTGGTCCATGAAATTTATGAGCGGAAACAGCTAAGAAATCGACATTAATAGCTTGTAAATCCATTTCAAAATGCCCGACAGATTGTACTGTGTCGCTATGAAATAAAGCATTATTCGCTTTACATAAATCGCCTACACGCTTAATATCTAAAATATTACCTATTTCATTATTAATGTGCATTAAACTCACTAAAACATCTTTATTAGCTTTTAGTAGCTCTTCCAAGTGTTCGTAATCTACATGACCACAATCATCTAAATTAACATACAGTATATTAGTACCAAATTCCTTATGAAGTTGATTTACTGAATATAAAACTGCGTGGTGCTCTATTCTAGAAGTAATAATTGTTTTTACTCCTAAATCTCTAACGGCACTGTTAAGGACCAGATTATCTGCTTCTGTACCACCAGAAGTGAAAATAATTTCTGCAGGAGTAGTGTTTAAATACTTTGCAACCGTTTTACGTGCGCTCTCTATTAAAGATTTTGCGCTTCTACCAACACTATGTGTTGAAGAAGCATTTCCATAATTTTCTAAAAGCACACTTGTCATAGCAGTAACTACTTCCGGTCTTAATTGTGTGGTTGCAGCGCTATCAAAATAAACAGTTCTCATTAACTAGTATTTTTTTGGGTTTTATTAAGTAATTCGACAAAAATAACTTAAATAAAATTAATTTACATAAGCTTATATTAATCAATCAAATCTTTTATTTTTGTTTCAAACTTAATGTATTATGAAAAAGTGGTTTATAATTAGTGCTTTACTTCTATTCTCATGTAATGATGGAGATATTATTACAGAAACTTTAGAGTTTGGTGATACATTTGAGGCTTGTGGAGAATTAGTTCTATATAAAGTAAAAACTAATCCAAATGAAACTCTATCCTTTCAAATAACAAGTCCAGCAATTAGTTTAGAAGATTTATTACAAACAGAACCTGCAAGTGACACTAATCCGCCACTTGTAAATTTAGTAAACCCAACGCCTGCAAGTATTACTGTAGGTAGTTCAAATATTTTAACTTTTAGAAGTTATGATGCAGCACCAAATAATATTTTTTGTAACGATGTACCTCCAACAAACATTGTAATTACACAAGACTTTACATCTAGCTCTGGCGAAGCTGCTTTTACGATTAGTTTATTTGAAGATGATAATGATGGTATTCCTGCAGAATTTGAAGACCTTAACGGTAACGGCGATTTAAATGATGATGATACCGATGGTGATGGCTTACCTAATTATTTAGATCCAGATGATGATGGAGATAACGTATTAACCATAAACGAAGAAGTAAATTTTGATGCAAGTCTAGCCAACCCTTTAAGCTTGGCACTTAACACCAATAGTAATGAAGATAATATTCCTAATTATTTAGATAATGATGACGATGGTGATGGCGTTTTAACAATTAATGAAGAACAATTTACACAAAATTTAAACCCAACTGATGATATTTCTACCGCTACAATAGGTCCAGATTATTTAAATAATGCTGTATTTGAAAGTGTTACAACTATGGAATATAGAGATCATATCATTACACAAACCTTTACAGTTGCTTTAAAGTTTTTTAATATTACGTTCCCAAATATTCAATATACCGAATTGGATTTTGGAACTTTAAATAGTGGAGAAACCACTAGAACACGTATTTACAAACCAGAATTTTAAACTAAGATTTACTTTGAAAAATATAGACTTCTGTAGCTCCTAAACCGTATTTTTTATAGTCGGCATCATAGTATTTAATATTGTCATAGCGTCCAAATAAATATTCTAATTCCATTTTAAGAACGCCTTCACCAACACCATGAATAAATACGATTTTCTGTAAGTTTTTTTTCATTGCAAATTCTAACTTATGCTGTGCTGTATCTAACTGAATAGTTTTCTTATCATGAGCTGTTAAGAATCTTTCATTAGCAACAAGATGATGAATATGAAGATCGACTTCCATAGTTGGCTCATAACGCTCTTTTTTACGAGATACAACAGTGTTTTTTCGTTTTGTTTCGGACTTTTCTTTTAAAACCTCGTTAAAAGAATCATAATCAAAAAAAGCATTGTCATCTAATGGTTTAGGTCTTTTTATAATTTCATTAATCTTAAAATTAAGTTCAAAACCATCCTCAGAAATAATATAAACCGTATCATTTTTAATAGACGTAATTTGACCAATAATAGCATCGTCTAAAACCTCAATAATATCTCCTTTTTTAAATATTTTCATCTTCTTCTATTGAATTTAAGACCTTAGTCTCATCTGTTTTACACGGTATTTTAGATTGTAACTTGTAAACCGAAAACATTACTAAAATTAATCCTATAATTTTGAAATAGACAAGTCCAAAAAAACTATCATTTAAAAGCAAACACAAGCCAATAAAAATTGCTAAATAGTAAAAAATAAAATTCATATACACTAAAATTCAATTACCGTTTAAAGATAAAATATGCATTTTAACTAAAAAACAGGTTTTAGAAACAAATTTAAGCTTCTTAATTAAGTAATTAACAGCAATTTGTTTATATTTATTATTATTAATGATTTTTACATTTTAAATTTATTTTAAATTTGTATGATTATCAATTTTTTTACTATGAGAAAAATTACCTTACTACTATCCTTTCTTTTTTGTTTGAGTATATCTTATGCTCAACTTAACGTTAGAAATAATGCTTACATTTATGTTGATGATGAGATTGTTTTTGTAGAAAACAATGTTAACCTTCAAGAAACTACAACCAATTTTTATTTACGTAATGAAGCGCAATTAATACAAGGGAATCAAACAATTGCAAATTCTGGAGATGGAGATTTAAGTCAGCTAGAGCCTGTTAAAAATGATTTTTACAGTTATAATGCTTGGGCGCTACCTGTTGGACAGACTGGAAACCCAAGTGAGTTTATGTTAGCTTCTGAAGGTACTGCAGCAAATGGTTTTATAGAAACTGGTGGGCTTAATTTTGTTAATGGTTACACTCCAAATAATGCTGCGGCTACATCAGAAATGGCTAAATATTGGTTGTGGGCTTTTTTACCTGGTTCAGTTTATGCAGACTGGGATTGGTTAGGTGATTTAACTACTACGATAGACCCTGGTTATGGTTTTTTAATGAAAGGTGCTTATGTTACCGATATTAATAACAGTTTAGACTTTAGAGGTTTACCTAATAGTGCAGATGTTTTAATTGATGTTAATCCTGCACAATTTACTTTAGCTGGTAATCCATACCCAAGTGCTTTAGATGCTCTTGACTTTATACATGAGCCAGCTAACGCAGGTAAATTAGAGGATGGAACTTTATACTATTACATTCACAATGGTAATGGCTCTCACAATCTGTTAGCGTATCAATATGCATATGCAACCTACACAATAAATGCTGCTGGAACGGTTGAAACTAAACCTGACCCTGCAATTCAAAATGCAGATATCACAGGAAATAGTCCAACTCCTGCAACTGGAAATTATACAAACCCAGGACAACGTTATATTTCAATAAGTCAAGGTTTTTTCGTACAAGGTGACTCATTAATGGTTGGGTCTGATCAACTAATATTCAGAAATTCACACAGAAATTATGTAAAACGTAGTGACCCTACATCTACTACAGCAAGATCTTCAAATTCTAATAGTTCATTAAGTGCTACTAACTTTGGTGCAGAAAATTTAATCCAGTATAATGCACAAGGTTATTCTATAATGCCTGCAGAATATAAAAGATTTAGATTTAATGTAACTTTTATTAATCAAAAAGTAAAAAGACAATTAATTCATACTTTTGGTGATCATTTAACACCTGGGAAAGATTACGGCTATGAAACACGTGTTTCTCCTGTTAACTCAACAGATGCATATTTCTTTAATGTAAATAGAAAACTTAATAGTATTGCAGATGCTTATGATGTTGATATGAAAATTCCATTTGCATTAAAATTAGCTACAGACCAAGTTATTAATTTTGGATTAAAAGATGTTCAAAATTTTGAAGCTAATCAGCCTATCTATTTGCACGATTTAAATACAGATGAATATTTTAACATTGCCACTAACGACCACCAAATGTCTTTACCTGCAGGAGATTATTCAAGTAGATTTGAGATTACATTTAAAAACAACGAGCAAGTGTTAAGTGTTATTGAAAATGAATTAAATGATTTTAACATCTATCAAAATAATAACGTACAAACCCTTAATATATTAAACCCTAACAGATTAGATGTATCTAATGTAGCACTTTATGATGTTACTGGTAAACAAATATTTAAAAGTTTAGAAATGAACACGAAACAACGATTTGAAGTTTCTACAAGTAATTTAAGCGATGGTGTTTATATTGTTAAGGTAGATTTTGAAAGCGGTGCTTCAACAAGTAAAAAACTAGTAATTGGTAACAAGAACTAGTTTTTAAGACTAATTACTTTAGTCATGATAGCCTTAAATAAAATAGTATATATTTTATTTAAGGCTATTTTTTTTATAATTGACGACCTACAAATGTTACCATGTATTAGCAAACAAATACTAAACATAACTTGTCCCGGCTGTGGACTACAAAGATCTGTTTTACTTTTGTATTATAAAGAATTTTACAAGGCATTCTTAATGTACCCTGCTATATATTTTTTATTAATATTACTAATACTTATATTTTTAAAAACGATATTCAAAAAATTAAAAGTTCAAAAAAGCATAAATACTATAGCTATATTAACCATTTCAACTATTTTTATAAACTATATCATAAAACTAATTCTCTAAAATGAAAAAATCTTTAAATCCAACCTTAGTCTACGTTTTATCTATTATTGGCTTGTTGTGTTGCTGTATTGCAGGAAGCGGTATCTTTTTGTCTGCTCCAGCATTTTATATTGCACATACTAAAGTAAAAGATGCACAATTAAATCCAGACGATTATGAAGGCGATATTAATGCTATGAATACTGCCAAAATTATTGCACTTTTAGTATTAATTATAAACGTTATTATGGTTATAAGAGTTATTTATGTACTAAGTACAAATGACTGGGATGCCATTATGGAACAATCCAGAATACTTATGGAAGAATATCAAAAAAATAGTGGCAACTAAGCTCTGTCTATCCTATAAACAAAAAAAATCGACCAATAGGTCGATTTTTTTATTTTCACTAAATGCTTAATTATTCAAATTGTTTTAATGTTGAAATAATAATTTGAACACAGTCTAATAACTCCTGTTCTGTCATTACTAAAGGTGGCGCAAATCTAATGATATTTCCATGAGTAGGCTTAGCCAGTAAACCATTATCTCTTAATGCCATACAAATATTCCAAGCAGTTTCACTGTCTTCATCATCATTAATAACAATAGCATTTAATAAACCTTTACCTCTTACTAAACTTACCAGCTCTGTAGTTTCTATATATTTATTTAATTCCGCTCTAAAAAGATTACCTAAATCAAACGCTTTTTGAGCTAAATTTTCGTCTTTAACCACATCTAACGCTGCCATAGCGACCGCTGCAGCGACAGGATTACCGCCAAAAGTACTTCCGTGGTTTCCTGGTTTAATAACATTCATTATAGGGTTGTTCGCCAAAACTGCACTAACAGGATATGCTCCTCCTGACAATGCTTTACCTAAAATTAAAATATCTGGTTTTACTTCAGGTGTTCCTGAACAGTTTTTATTTTCACAGTTACAGTTTCCACAAGTGGCTAACAAACGTCCTGTTCTTGCTATTCCTGTTTGTACCTCATCGGCAATAAAAAGTACATTATGTTTTTCACATAATGCTTTTGCTTTAGATAAATAGTCTTCACTTGGCACATAAACTCCGGCTTCTCCCTGAATAGGCTCTACTAAAAATCCTGCAACATTTTTATTATTTTCTAAAGTATGTTGTAAGGCTTGTAAATTATCGTATTCAATTTTAATAAATCCATTGGTATAAGGCCCAAAGTTTTTACGTGCTACAGGATCGTTAGAAAAAGAAATAATCGTTGTTGTCCTACCGTGAAAATTATTTTGGCAAACTATTATTTCAGCTTCATTCTCATCGATTCCTTTTACTTCGTAAGCCCATTTTCTACAAATTTTTAAAGCCGTTTCTACTGCTTCTGCACCCGTATTCATTGGCAATAACTTATCAAAGTGAAAAAACTCGGAAGCATATTTTTCAAATTTCCCTAGCATATCATTATAAAATGCTCGAGAAGTTAATGTTAATTGTTTTGCTTGATCCACCATTGCCCCAACAATTTTTGGGTGACAATGTCCTTGATTTACTGCCGAGTAAGCAGATAAAAAGTCATAATATTTTTTTCCTTCTACATCCCAAACATAAACACCATCACCTTTACTTAACACGACCGGTAAGGGGTGATAATTGTGGGCTCCATATTTGTTTTCTAAATCCATCGCATCCTGCGACGTTAATTGGTCTAAAACAGCCATTTTTTTTTAATTTTTTTAAGTTATAAAGTAGCCATTCCTTCTATACCTTTATCCTTTCGAAAGCTCGAAAATTCAGCGTGGGAGAGAAATCACCCCTAAAAGACTATTTTAGTTTGTATAGTCTTGATGTCATGGTAAAGTTAATCATTTCTGCAACTGTGCGCAAATTTAACTTCTCTCTTATGTTTTGTTTATGCTTTTCTACTGTTTGATTAGAAATGTTTAAAACCTCTGCAATCTCTTTACTGGAGTTACCATTAGACAACGTAACAAGCACCTGCTTTTCTCGTTTGGTTAGTAAGGCGATTTTATCTGAGTTATCTATTAAACCTTTAGAAGCTTGGTCTCTCTTTTTAAAATTTAATAGAGCTAAATTTATTGTGGCTTTTAATTGAGACTCATTAAATGGTTTTAATATATAAGCAAAAGGGCTGGTTGCTTCTGCTCTTTTTATGATATCATCATCGGAATAAGCGGTTAAATACACCACAGGTATTTTCTTAATTGTATTAAAATGTGATATAATTTCAATACCGTCTTTTTTAGAGTTTAGATTAATATCGGTTATAATAATATCGTATGTATTTGATGTAAAAAACGTTATAGCTTCTTCTTCATTTTTTGAAACATCAACTTTAGAAAATTTTTGCTTTTCTAAAGTCATTTTTAAATCTTTAGCAATTATTAACTCATCTTCAATTAATAAAATATGCAACATAATTAAGTTATTATTTGTTTTGGAACAGTAACATGATGTGTAACACCTCGGTTAGATTTAGTGATTATTTTACCATTTAATTGGCTTACCATATCATGGATTAAATCTAACCCTAAAGAATCATCATTAATTTTAGATGTATTATAGCCTACTCCATTGTCTTCAGTTACTAATTCTATATGATTTTTATGGTTATAAATATTAATTTTTAAAAAATTATCTTCTTTATATTTTGGAAAAGCATGTTTTACAGTGTTTGTAATAATTTCATTAATAATTAACCCAAATAGGGTTGTATTGAGCCCTTCCATTTCTACGTTCGCACAATTATAAACCATATTAAAATTAATATTATTCTCATCTGATAATGTAGCCATAATATTTTCACAAAGCTCTTCGGTAAATAGCTTAATATTAACTTTTTCATGATTTACGGCAATTTTATCCTCTAAATGAGAGATTGTTAAAATCCTATTTTTAGCAACTTTTAATGCATTTTTTGCAGTTTCATCTTTTAAATGGTAGGATTGAATATTAAGTAAACTTGAAATAATTTGTAAATTATTTTTAACACGATGTCTCAATTCTCTCATTAAGAATTTTATATTTTCCTTTTGGCTTTCAGATTCTGAATAAGCTAATTCTAAGGCATCTTGTTTTTTGGAAATTTCTCTTGTACGTTCTTTAACAATTAATTCTAACTTTAATTTATCGGATTTTAATTGTCTCGTTTTTAAAAAGTAAATAAAAAGTAAGGTCGACAGTATTGCCAAAACTAATGTGATTTTAAACCAAACAGTTTGATACCACGGCGGAATTATAGTTAATGAAAGCTTGTCTATATGTTTACTCCAGATTCCATTATCGTTAGTAGCCTTAATTTGAAATTCGTATTCTCCTGGGTCTAAATTGGTATAAGTAGTCGATTTGTCTTTAGTTACACTTCTCCAATCTTTATCAAACCCAATCAAACGATAGCTATAGTTGACCTTTTCTGGGTTCATAAAATTTAGAGCTGAATAATTGAAACTAATTACATTTTCGTTACTCTTAAATGACAAGTCATTTAAAAAAAGTATATTTTTCTCTATTGGCTCATTAAACAAATCTACTTGTTCTATATATACTTTAGGAGCATGAGGATTCTTTATTATACTGGTAGGATCAAAAATATTTACGCCATCTACGCCACCAAAATAAAACAACCCATTTTTGTCTTTATAACCTGCTTTACCATTAAACTCATTATTTTGTAAACCATCGTTCTTTGTATAGTTTGTAAAATTATTTGATTCTTGATTAAAAACTGAAAGTCCAAAATTAGTACTCACCCAAAGTTGATTATTTTGATCTACTAAAATGCTATAAATAAAGTCATTAGGTAAACCTTTTTGTTTATAAAATAATGTTGTTTCTGTTTTAGTAAGTTTTGTTAATCCCACACTTGTGCCAAACCATATAGCGCCACTTAAATCCTCCGTGATAGAAAAAATTCTATTACTACTAAGGTTAAAATGCTTTGTGTTTTCTGTATATGTTTTTATGGAACCATCGGGTTGTATTTTAAAAACGCCATCATCTGTACCTAACCAGATATTAGATTTTGAATCCTTATATGAGCATCGAGCTCTATTAACACTTAGTCCATTTAGAAGAAAAGAAATAAATTTATTTTCTTGTATTAAGTAGCGGTATAAACCACCAGACCATGTTGCTACCAATAATTCATTTTTATTAATAGGAAGAATTTCAATAACATCTCTATCGGAAAGCTTATCGGATGTTGAAATCATTTCTTCAAACGTATCAGTTTTACGATTATGTTTTAAAAGTCCACTTGTAAAACCTCCGGCCCAAATAGTGCCATTATAATCTTTCGCTATTGTATAAATTAATGGTTCTCCCATTAAATTATATTGTTTAAAGGATTTATTTATGGGATTATATTTTAATAAATCACTAGAAGCACCAATATATAGACTTTCAGGATTATCTTTTAAAAATTGAAAAGAACTAATTTTATTTGAGGAACTATAACCATCTAAAACCAGGCGTAAAGTTTTAAATTTTTCTTGGAACTCGTTAAAATGTAACAATCCTTCGCCTTCAGTTCCTATCCATAAATTACCTTTATTATCATCTAGAAATGATTCTACACTTATTTTATTAAATAAGATATCTTCTTGTGTTTTAAAAAGTACTTTTTTTATATTTTGAGTTGCAACATTATATGAATAAACCCCATTTGAAGTTCCTATTAAAAGCACCTTATCATCTAATTTATGAAACGCTTTTACTTTAGCTTTCAATGTATAAAATCTACTGCTATTATCGTTGTTGTTTTTTATGTAGAAACCGCTTTCTGTACCAAAAAAAATGTTATTTTTAAGTTGAGTTGCGCAGTTATAAATCTCTTTATTAAAGGAAGCGTTTGAGGTTAATTTATTTTGGGTTAGATTAAAATTTAAAACACCAAAATTAGTGGCCAATAAAATGTTATTACTGTTTTCTAAATAAATTCCATTTACTGAATTTTCAACATCAAAAACAGGAAGCTTAAAAGTTTGGTGTGTGTTTCTTTTTCTGTTAAAAATTATAAAGTGGTCTTGTGCACCAAATAATAAATATGTTTTATTAATACTGAAAATTTTATAAGCTCGCTGTAATTTTTCATTATCAATATCAACCTTTAGATTAAAAAAAGATTTTTTTGAAGGAATGTATCCATTTATACCCTTAGTATTTGTTGCAATCCATAAAGTATCATTTGTAAATAATAAATCTCTAATATGATCATCTTTAATACTTAAAGAATCGGACGGATTATGCAAATAGGGCTTAAATTTATAACTATTAAAGCGATGCAATCCATCTTCGGTACCTGCCCACAAATAACCTAAATCGTCTAAAGCTAATCCTTTTACATTAAGTTGAAGTAAGCCTTCTTTTTGTCCTAAAATATTAACAGTTAGTGTATCTAATTCTTTAATATTCTGACTTACACACAGTTGAACAGTAAATAAGAGGAATAAAAAATATAAAAAATTAAGTTTCAATTAATTTGGTTTTCAGTTGGGATAGTAAGTTACAAAAAATACATAAAATTAGGTATTTCATAAGCCTATTATCTTCCTTAATTTTATATCTGTTAAATCAACACACTTAAATAACTAATAAACAGGTGTTTAAAAAAACAACTTCATGAAAACTAATTTTACTTTACTAATCATTTTAGCTTTTAGCCTAAATGTAACCGCGCAATTTTCGGAAACATTTGAAAGCTATCCAACCGGAAATATGACGAATCAAAACCCATCGTTATGGAATACTTACTTTGGAGATTATAGTGCTGCGACATCAATAAACGTAAATAACGCATTTTCATTTCAAGGATCACAATCGGGATTAATAGACACAAACAGAGATGCTATTTTGAATTTAGGAAACAAAGCGTCTGGAAAATGGTCCTTAACATTTCAAATGTATGTGCCAACCAACAAAAGTGCTTATTTTAATATTCAGTCGACACTAAACGCAAATGGCGGAAGTGGACAAATGGGTACTAGTTTTATAAATGGTGGTTTTAATTTTAATCAGAATAATTTAAATCCTGGAATTGGAAATATAGCAGACACTGGTATTACCTTTAATTTTCCGCATGACGCATGGTTTACTGTAGAACTGTACTTTAATGTGGATAATAAAAGTCACCAATTAAAAATTAACAATACTGTAGTAAATACTATTGTTACTCCATTTAATAATGACAATACGGTTTTAGGAGGTATAGACTTTTATGGAGGCTCACCAGAAAGTCAGTTCTATATAGATAATTTAAACTATGTTGAAGTTTTTAATCCTGACTCTACTATTGTAACCGATTTAAATTTTGAACAAACACTTATAGATTTAAATATAGACTCTAACGGATTAACAGGTGACGTTCTTGAAAGCGATATTTTAGCAACAACAAGTATTAATGCGAGTAATAGAAATATTACAGACTTAAGAGGATTAGAAGCTTTTACAAATTTAACGACACTAAATCTTCAAAATAATAATATTACAGAAATAGATGTATCAAATAAAACAAGTCTTACTGACTTAAGAATTAGTAATAACCCACTAACCAATGGTATAGATGTTTCTATACTTCCAAACTTAGAGATTTTATTTGCTGATGGCATAGGAATTAATAATTTAGATGTCACTAACAATTCTAACTTAGAGTTTTTATTTGCTAGAGATAATCAATTAAACGTTATAGATTTAAGTAATAACCCTAACCTAAGATTTTTATTTTTAGGAAATAATGATATAGCTTTAATAGACTTATCTAATAACATACTTTTAGAACGTATTTCGTTATATCAAAACAGGATTACAACTTTTGATGCAACGCCTTTTAGTAATTTATTCTTGTTAGACCTACAAGATACAGATGCTGGATTTAATTTAACGTCGGTTAATGTTACAGGTCTTACGGCTTTAGATATTTTATTTGTAGGACAAAATTTAAGCCTAACAAGTTTGGATGTGTCAACTAATACAGCTTTAAGAAGATTGGGTATTAATGATACGGGAATTTCAACTATAGACATTTCTAATGCCTTGCTTTTAGAAGATTTTTATGCTGGAATTGCACAACTTTCTGGTAATTTGGATTTATCAGGATTCCCAAATTTAAGAGTTGTCGATTTGTTTCAAAATGACTTTACGAGTGTAAACGTAGCCAATGGAAATAATGCTAATCTTGTCAACCTTTACACAGGAGATAATCCAAACCTAAGTTGTATAACGGTAGATGACATTAACATCGCTTATGCTAACGAAGCAAATAACAATTGGTTAAAAGGACCTAATCAGTCTTATCAAACCAACTGCAGTATGTCTCCAGGTTCCGTATTTGTTCCTGATGATAATTTAGAACAAGAGTTAATCAATTTAGGAATTGATCAATCTGGAGTATTAGACGATACGATACTTATTACTGAAGCTTTAGGTACATATTTTTTAGACTTAAACAGTTTAAATATTTCAGATCCAACCGGTTTAGAAGAGTTTGTTAATCTTAGGGGTTTAAATATTTCTAGTAATAACCTTTCTGTTATTAATGTTAGCACTATGAACGAGTTGGATTACTTAGATGTGTCTAATAATAACCTAAACACCTTAAATATAAACAACAATCTATTATTAAAAGTCCTGTATGTAGGAGATAATAACTTAACAGGAATTAATATTGGACCATTAAACTTAAGAGAATTTGGTTGCGATGCTAATAATATTGTAAGTCTTAATTTAACTAATAGTGTAGATTTAGAGAGACTTTATGCTACCAACAACCAGTTAAATGGTTTAGATCTTTCCGTTAATACTAATCTACAATACCTGTTTATTAATCAAAACCCCAATATTGGACCTTTAGATTTAAACAGTCAAACCATGTTAATTGAATTAGGTGCTAGTAATATTGGAGATTCTACTTTTAATCTATCTCAAAATCCAAATCTTGAAATCTTACAACTTTCTGATAATGTTATTACTGGAATTAATCTTAGTAATAATTTAGCACTGAGAGAAATAGATTTAAATAATAATGATATCTCTGGACCAATGGATTTTAGCAATCATAATGCTTTAGAAGTAGTGTTGTTTGAAGGTAATAATCTATCACAATTAAACTTAAGAAACGGAAACACTAATTCCATTACTAATTACGACACCAGAAATAACCCAAGTTTAACTTGTATTGAGGTTGATGATGTTGCTTTTGCAAATGCAAATTTCACACTTAAAGATGCTGGGCAAAATTTTAGTTCAGATTGTTTATTTCAAGATTTAGTCTTTATTCCAGATGCAAATTTTGAGCAGGCACTTATAGATTTAAATATTGACACCAATGGACTAAATGGAAACATTTTTAGATCTCAAGCTGAAGCAGTTACAACTTTAAACGTAGATAATAACAATATTTCATCTCTTACTGGTATTGAAGCTTTCATAAATATTGACGATTTAAGATTTGCGAACAATAACATTAGCTCTGTAGACCTATCAACACTTTCTTTATTACAGCTTTTGTCTTGTTCAGGAAATCAGCTTACAGGTTTAGATTTAAGTAATAACCCAAACTTTACTCAGCTTTACGGAGACAATAATCAAATAAGTACTATAAGCTTCAATAATGAAGGAATTATTACCAATTTTAATTTAAGAAATAACCCAATCAATACATTAAACTTATCAGGATATACTAGCTTAACTCAAATTGATGTTGCTTTTAGTGACATAACAAATTTAAATTTTGCAAACACATTACAAGTTCAAGATATATTTATTGACGGATTAAACTTGAATGTTCTAAATTTGAGCAATAACACTAACCTTATTGCTCTTAATGCAAGTGATTTATTAAATCTTAATACGTTTATTTTACCTACATCCGCTCCTAATTTTGTCTTTTTAAGAGCTAATAATAGTGGAATACCTAATTTTAATATAGGGACATACACTGCACTAGATTTTGTAGAATTAGCAGATAATAATTTAACAGAATTAGATGCTTCGTTAAATATTAATTTAAATACGTTTAGAGTAAGAAATAATAATCTTTTAGCTTTAAATCTTAATAACAGTAACAATACTGCATTAATTAATTTAGAGCTAAGAGACAATCCTAATTTAACCTGTGTACAAGTTGACAATGTAACTCAGGCTAATTCAAATGTTACAAATGGTATTTGGTTTAAAGATGCAACTACCACTTTTTCTACAAATTGTTCCTTAAATGTTTCTGAAGTTGTTTTCGAAGATCAAGTAACAATTTACCCTAACCCTTTTGAAAATTTGGTTCATATTAAAACAAAAGAAAATATAAAAAACATAACAGTCTCAGACCTAAATGGGAAAATTGTATATAGAACAAATGAAACTTTAGAAACCATTAATTTAGATCAACTACAAGGTGGTTTATACATTTTAACTATTCAATTTGAAAAATATCAACTTATCAAAAAGCTAATTAAAAACTAAAAAATACATAAAATTAGGTATTTTTTAAGATGAACACGTGTTCTATATTTGCACTTAGATAATTATAATAGTTTAACCAACACAAAACCTCTGTAAAAGATTCATTTCTTTAAAGAGGTTTTTTTTATGTCAAAACTTAAAAAAAACTACATTTGCAACATGGCGAGAAAAAAAAACAGAAAGCAGGTTTTTACAGAAGTAGAAGTTATAGACGCTGGTGCTAAAGGCAAAACTGTTGCTAAAGCTCCAGATGGTAAAGTCATATTTCTACCTAATGCAGTACCCGGAGATGTTGTAGATGTACAAACTTTTAAAAAACGTACCGCATACTACGAAGGTAAAGCAACCATATTTCATAAATTAAGTGATAAACGTGTAGAGCCGGAATGTGAACATTTTGGTACTTGTGGTGGTTGTAAATGGCAAAACATGGGCTATGAACATCAACTTTTTTATAAACAAAAAGAAGTGGTGAATCACTTAACCCGAATTGGCCATATTGAGTTACCTGAAGTTACTCCTATTTTACCTTCAAAAGAACAATATTTCTATAGAAATAAAATGGAATTTTCTTTTAGCGATTCCAGATGGCTTACTCTTGACGAAATTAATAGTAATGAAGACTTAGGCGATAAAAATGCTCTTGGTTTTCATATACCAGGAATGTGGGACAAAATTTTAGATGTTAAAAAATGTCATCTTCAAGCCGATCCTTCAAATGCCATAAGAAATGCGGTAAAAGCTTTTGCAATAGAAAATAACCTTGAGTTTTTTAATACCAGAAACCAGACGGGTTTATTGCGCACCATGATGATAAGAACCTCTTCTACGGGAGAGATTATGGTTTTAGTTCAGTTTTTTAAAGACGATAAAACTAAAAGAGAACTTCTTTTAAATTACATTGCAGAAACATTTCCTGAAGTCACTTCTCTACAATATGTTGTAAATGAGAAGGCAAATGATACCATTTACGACCAAGAAGTTATTCGCTATAAAGGTGAAGACCACATTTTTGAAGAAATGGAAGGTCTAACTTTTAAAATTAATGCCAAATCATTTTACCAGACCAACTCTAACCAAGCCTATGAACTTTATAAATTAACCCGTGATTTTGCTGGTTTAACTGGCGAAGAATTAGTTTACGACCTATATACAGGTACTGGAACCATTGCCCAATTTGTTTCCAAAAAAGCAAAAAAAGTCATTGGTGTAGAAGCTGTTCCGGATGCTATTATGGCTGCCAAAGAAAATGCGGAACGCAATAATATTACGAATTGTGAGTTTTTTGTAGGAGATATGAAAAATGTCTTTAATCAAGAATTTATAAACACACATGGTCATCCAGATTTAATCATTACTGATCCACCAAGAGATGGAATGCATAAAGATGTCGTACAGCAAATTTTAAATATTGCGCCTCAAAAAGTAGTCTATGTAAGCTGTAACAGTGCTACGCAAGCAAGAGATTTAGCTTTAATGGACGCTAATTATAAAGTCACCCGTATGCAACCTGTAGATATGTTTCCACAAACATTTCATGTAGAAAATATTGTACTTTTGGAAAAACGCAACTAAAATGAGAGTTTTAAAAAGCATCTTACTTATTCTCTGTTCTCTATTTATAGTTACTAACTGTGAAAAGGATGATATTTGTGCCAACACCACTCTAACTACACCAAGAATGGTGGTTAATTTTAAAGATATAGTTGTACAGGAGAATTTAAAAACGGTTAATAATTTATTAGTCCAAGGTGTGGGGAATGAAGCTGTCTTGACTGGCTATAATTCTGTAGATGTTGCTGAAGTGCTTTTACCCTTAAAGATTGATGTACCTAATATTGAAATTACAACTCAATATGAATTAATTAAAGATTTTAATGAAGTTGATGATAATGGTACTCCTAACGACCCTAATGACGATATAGAATTGGCTAATTCGGATATCATTACCATAAAATATGTGGTTAAAGAAATTTATGTTTCGCCAGCTTGCGGTTATAAAGTTCAATATGAAAACGTATCTATTATGGTTGAACCTGATGCCGATAACTGGATTTTATTAACCGAACCTTCAATTGACAACTTAATTATTAGAGATGAAACGATTACGCATTATAACCTTTTTCACTAGTTTATTACTTTCTAGCGGGTCGTTAATCTCACAAAACGACATAGAACAAGAAGTAAAAACAGACTCTTTACCAAAAAAAGAACTAAAATATGGTATTAGAGTTGGTGTAGACATGGCCAAATTGGCTAGAACCGCGTTTAGCGATAACTATTCTGGTTTTGAAATTTTAGCAGATTATAGATTTTCCAAAAAGTTTTTTATTGCTGGAGAAATTGGTAGTGAGCAAAAAGATTTTGAATCGGATTATCTTGATGTGACCACAAAAGGAAACTATTTAAAAGCGGGTTTAGACTATAATATGCATGATAACCTGTTCCCTTTAGATAACATGATTTATGCTGGTTTTAGAGTAGGTTATTCCAACTTTACACAAACTATAAATGAAAGTACAGCATATACGGTATATCCGTATTGGCAACCTACTCCAGCTAACACCACAGAACGTAATTTTGATAACTTATCTGCTATCTGGGTTGAAGTTCAATTTGGTATTAAGGCTGAAGTATTTACAAATTTATACTTAGGTGTTAACGCACAACTAAAACATTTAGTTAGCGAAGACCAACCAGATAACTTTGCAAACTTATATATCCCAGGATTTAACAAAGTCTTTGAAGGTGCAAAAATTGGTGCAGGTTTTGGATACTCTATATCGTACAGAATACCCGTATATAAAAAGTAAATGGCTTAATCCTGAAACTTAGCTTTTTTACTACCTTCATAAATATCGTACTTCACTAGTTTAGATTCTAGTTTAGCATTAAATAATTTTATTTTACGAGAAGGTCTTAATCCTACATGTTTAAAGGCTTCTAAATTAGAGGTAATAAACCATGCTGTGGTACCTGGATAATTTTGTTTTAATGTGTCGCCTATATTCTTGTAGAAATTTTCCATATCAATATCTAATCGCTCTCCGTATGGCGGATTAAAGACCATCTGTAAATGTTTGTCTCCTCCTTTTTGGGTTTTGAAAAAATCTTCGTGTTTTATTGTAATAAATTCGTCTAAATGAGCCGATTTGGTATTTTCTATAGCTTTAGCCACAGCGCTTGGAGATTTATCAAACCCTAAAATTCTATGATGAAAATCTCTGGTTTTCTTTAATAAGGATTCTTCTATTTTTTCAAACAACTCCACATCCCAATCTGCCCAACGCTCGAATGCAAATTCTTTACGCATTAAATTTGGAGGTATATTACAAGCTATCATAGCCGCTTCGACCAACATTGTTCCACTACCACACATAGGATCCATAAAATCACTTTGTCCGTCCCAGCCAGACAACATAATTAGTCCAGCTGCCAAGACTTCATTAATTGGAGCTATATTTGTAGCCGTTTTATAACCACGCTTATGTAAAGACTCTCCAGAGGTATCTAAACTCACATTACAAACATTGCGGTCTATATGTATGTTAATTTTCAAATCTGGAAAACGTAAATCCACATTAGGTCGTTCTCCGGTTTGGTCTCTAAATCTATCGACAATAGCATCTTTTGTTTTTAAAGATATGTATTGCGAATGGGTAAACACGTTGGAGTTTAACGTTGAGCTTACTGCTAGAGTACCCGCATTTTTCATGTACTGCTCCCAAGGCATTTTGTAAATCTGGTCGTACAAATCCTGCTCTGTCTTTATTTTAAAGCTATGTATAGGTTTTAGAATTTTTATTGCGGTACGCAAGGCTAAATTAGCCTTATACATAAAACCTTTATCGCCTTCAAAAGAAACACTCCTTACGCCTTTTTTAAGATTTGCTGCTCCTAATTGTCTTAATTCTCTTTCTAATAAATCTTCAAAACCAAATAAGGTTTTTGCAACCATTGTGAAATTATTCTCCATGTTTTACGTCTAATTACATGCAAAAATACGCTATTTTTACACAAATTTTGTAGTAATCTGTAACAGGTTAAGGATTGAAGCAATTGTTGAAGCTCTTTTTAAATGGGTTCTTAAAACCCTTTTAAAAAAGCGACTTGCGTAAAGCCTGACTTTTTAAGCGATTTAATGAGCTTAAAAAGAAACCATCAAATAAAAAACATGACTGAAACATCTTCTACTTGGTATACCTCTTGGTTTGACACACCATTTTACCATATTCTTTATAAAGACCGAGACTACTCTGAGGCTCAGGATTTTATGACTAATTTAACCGAATACTTAAATATGCCAGAACATGGTACTATTATGGATTTGGCTTGTGGTAAAGGAAGACATTCTGTATTTCTAAATACTTTAGGTTACAATGTGCTTGGGGTCGATTTAAGCCAAAATAGTATTAATTATGCTAAACAATTTGAAAACGAAACCCTTAAATTCGAAGTACATAATATGTGCGAGCCTTATGATGGAGAATTTGATGCGGTATTTAATTTGTTTACCAGTTTTGGGTATTTTGATAAGGAAGAGGATAATCTAAACACTATAAAAGCTATTCATAAAAACTTAAATGAATACGGGTTTGGTGTGATTGATTTTATGAATACGGAATATGTCATAGCGCATCTCGTGCCAGAAGAAGTTAAAGTTGTAGAAGACATTTCATTTCATCTAAAACGCCGTGTTGAGAACGATTTTATAATTAAAGATATTAATTTTACTAGCGATGGTAAAGACTACCATTTCCAAGAGCGCGTTAAAGCACTAAGTCTAAAACATTTTGAACATTTGTTTGAAAAAGCTGGAGTTTACTTATTGGACATATTTGGAGACTATAAATTAAACAAGTTTAAAAATAAAACGTCCGAACGTTTAATTATGATTTTTAAATAAATGCAGAATATTTTATTTCCCATTCTTGCAGTTGTTTTAGGTTATTTAGTGGTAATTATTTTAAAGCCTAAGCAACCTAAGCACCTAAAATTATTGTTAGCGTTTTCTGGTGCTTTTTTATTATCTGTAACCGTTTTCGACTTTTTGCCAGAAGTGTTTAGTATGCAAAATAAACGCATTGGTTTATTTATAATGATTGGAATTTTATTTCAGATAATTCTAGAGTTTTTTTCGAAAGGCGCAGAACATGGTCATGTACATTTACATAAAACTTCTACACATTTTCCTTGGTTACTTTTTATAAGTTTAAGTATACATAGCATATTGGAAGGTATTCCTATTGAAGCTCACAACAATTTATTATATGGAATAATTATTCATAAATTACCTATTGCCATTATTTTAACAACCTTTTTTATAACCTCCAGTTTAGGCAAAACAAAAAGTATTATTTTCTTAATTTTGTTTGCATTAATGACGCCTTTAGGTGTGTTTTTATCTAAAAACTTTAGCTTTTTCGATACGTATTATTATGAAATTTCGGCATTGGTTATTGGTATTTTTCTACATATTTCCACCACTATTTTATTTGAAAGTAATGAAGGACATAAATTTAATTTCACTAAACTTATGACCATTATTGCGGCTGTTATTTTAGCTTATTTTATCTAATTAAACTATAATTTGTAAAATTTAAAACATGTTTAGCAAGGAGGAATCGCGCTTATTAAGAGAAGAGTTTTGGACCAGTTTTGGTAAATCTTTTCCAAGAAAATGGATTTTATATAACACCAAGTTAAAAGGCTTTAGTTTTAAATTTCATTTTAATAATCGTGAAGCTGCAGTGGTTTTAGATTTAGAAGACGATTTAGAGCACCGTATTACATATTGGGGAAAATTAGAAAGCTTAAAGTCTATTTTACAAAGCGAATTTTTACCAGATGCCGTTTATCATGAAATTTATATTTTAGATAATAAAAAAGAAATTTCCAGAATTGAAGTTAAATTAGACCATAAAGTATCCATTCATAATAAGAATACATGGCGCGATGTCATGGAATTTTTTAATAAAAACATGAGCCTTTTTGAAGACTTTTTTATTGAATATAAGGATATTATTGAAGCTTAAATACAAGTTTATGAAAGGTTTTATTAAAATTTTAAATTATCTCTGCCTATTTTTAGCATTGATAATTTTAAGTGACTTTATATATTCTAGTAATACTATTAAAGATTCTATAGTTAAAAAAACAACTCATTTTGAAAGCTACCATAATGCAGGAGGAAACTCTCACGTTTCTAAATCTATAAAAACATCTCGGTTTGTATTTAATTGTAGTGACACGTTTTATGAAACGTCCAATGTTGGAGATTCACTTATAATCAGTACGTCGTATTTATTTAATAAAGTCAACGCTTATCAAAATTTAAAAACGCAACGCTCCGAAACTTACTCTCTTAGAATTTTAACGGGTTTAATAGTTCCGTTATTGGTGTTTCTTATTGGATTAATTTCGTTTAAGCTAAAAGATAGACTGTCTATTTTAGTGTTTGTTAGTCAAATAGCTCTTCTAGCAAACTTAATGTATTTAATAGCTTCCTAAAAGATTAGCTTAGCCCTAAAATAAGCTTTGGGTCGGGACAATTTTTCTTATAAAAGTCGAGATTTTCAAGACTAGAAACACCTGGATAATCTCCAAAATTCCCTTGTAAATCTTTAATTAGTTGAAAGTGTAAATGCGGCGCATAATCTCCATTTATAGAGGCATCACCTAAAACTGCAATTGGTTCTTGTTTTTTAAAGGTCTTTCCTACTTTAAGTGAGCTTATAGAATTTAAACTTAAATGACCATAAAGTGTATAAAATGTTTCGTTGTTTAATTCATGTTCTAAAATAATAGTCGGCCCATAATCTCCAAAATTAGTATTGTTTTTAAAACTATGGACTTTACCGTCAAAAGCGGCTAAAACAGAAGTTCCTGCTTTAACCCATAGATCTAATCCTAAATGTACACAGCGTTGTTTAGATTTATCTTCTGTATTAAAATAAGTACTTCTGTCGTACAAGGCTCTACGTTCTAAATACCCACCATAAGCCACTTTTTTATGGCGTTCTTTTAAAAAATGGTTGATATAAATTTCCCACTCAGAAGAATCTTCAATGTTAAAATGCTTTAAATCTGTATTAGCTATAGAAAGATCGATGGGTACATATTGGTCTATAGAAATTGAAGCGTCTATAACTTTGACAGGATTTTGAAATTCTTTTGCAGACGATGAAAAAATAGTGGACATTTTTATAAAATTTACCAGATAAATGTAATTAAAGCTAACAGATTTTTATGAAAGTTTTATCATATTAACAACATTCAAATTTAACACTTTAAAGTATCTTTGAAAGAACTCTACCAACAAATCATATGAAACGTATTATTATTATTCTTTTTATAATTGCTTTAGCTGTTTTTGGCTATTCTTACTTTAGTGGTGGCCTATTCAGCAATCCTTTAAGTCCAAAAAAAACAGTTGCTTTTGAAGTAGAAGGTTTAGAGCTTGAAGTATTTTATAATCGTCCAAGTAAAAGAAATCGAGATGTTTTTGGTGCTTTAGTGCCTTACAATCAAGTTTGGCGTACTGGAGCTAACGAAGCTACGACTTTTGAAACTAATTTGGATTTAGAAATTGGTGGACAAACTTTAAAAAAAGGTAAATATTCGTTATGGACAATTCCTAAAGATACCTCATGGACAGTAATATTTAATTCTAAAATGTATCCTTGGGGTGTAGATGAAACGATGAAACCTATGCGAGAAGGTGAATTTGATGTCCTTACCTACGAAGCAAATGTTAGTAAAATAGATACTACCGTAGAGCAATTTACTATTGCTTTTGATAATAGTACAGACAATTTATTTTTAACTATGGCTTGGGACACTACTAAAATTGAGGTGCCATTAAAATATTAGACCAACTTTTATATGAAGCGAGTTAGTTTTCTTAACTTTAAATCGGTAAATAGATTGTTTTTTGAAACCAAATAAAAAATCTGCTTTAGAAGAAAAAAAACCACTTGTGTCTCCCGAAACAACAAGCAGCGCTGCTATACAAAAAATAAAAGAAAAGCGAGCAAAAAAAACAAATCCTGAACATCTAGTTCGTCAAATTTTAGCTGGTAATATTACCGCTTTAAGTCAAGCAATTACTCTTGTAGAAAGCAAAAATAACTTACACCTAAAAACAGCAAATCACATTATAAATAACTGTTTACCTCATTCTGGTAATTCTATCCGAATTGGTATAACTGGTGTTCCTGGTGTTGGAAAAAGTACTTTTATTGAAGCTTTAGGTAATTATCTTACTACTAAAAATCATAGAGTTGCGGTTTTGGCAGTAGACCCAAGTAGTTCTATTACAAAAGGTAGCATTTTAGGAGATAAAACCCGAATGGAAGATTTAGTAAAAAACGAAAACGCTTTTATTCGACCTTCAGCTTCCGGAGATTCACTTGGTGGTGTTGCACAACATACCAGAGAAAGTATTGTTTTATGCGAAGCTGCTGGTTATGATGTTATTATTGTTGAAACCGTTGGAGTTGGACAAAGTGAAACCGCTGTACACAGCATGGTAGACTTCTTTCTATTATTAAAGCTTGCTGGAGCTGGTGACGAGTTACAAGGTATTAAACGAGGTATTATGGAAATGGCAGATACCATAGCTATAAATAAAGCAGATGGTGATAATTTAAAAGCCGCTAAACTTGCAAAAGTAGAATTTAATAGAGCATTACATCTGTATCCGTTAAAAGTTTCAAGATGGCAACCCAAAGTGGTACTATGTAGCGCGTTAAAAAATGAAGGGATAAGTGACATTTGGAACGTTGTCAAATTATATATCTCCCAAACTAAAGAAAATAATTCCTTTAGTGACAAGCGAAAAGAGCAGAATACATACTGGTTTTTACAAACCATAAACGATGCATTAAAACAAGAATTCTACTCTAATTCAAATATAGAGATTGAGTTACAAAAACGAATCCTGCAAATTGAAAACTCAAAAATTTCACCATTTACTGCGGCTAGAGATTTATTACAATTATATTACAGTTCAAAAGAAATTTAATGTTTACCATTCTTGTTCCGGTATATAATGAGGCAGAAGCTTTAGACGATTTAAAAAACGCCTTGTTAGATTATTTAAAAATAGCGGCTTTACCTACAATGGTATTGTTTATAAATGACGGTTCATCGGATGAAAGCTTAAATCTTATTCAATCTTACAGTGAATCTTACAAGGTATTTCAATACATTTCTTTAGAAAACAACCGCGGATTAAGTACAGCACTTAAAGCAGGAATAGATCATACTAAAACAGAATACTTAGGTTATATTGACGCAGATTTGCAAACGAAACCAGAAGATTTTAATCTGTTGCTTTCATTTCTTCCGGAATATGATTTTATAACAGGTATTCGAGTTAATCGACAAGATTCTTTTATTAAAAAAATAAGCTCTAAAATTGCAAATACAGTAAGAAACTGGTTCACAAAAGATGGTTTAAAAGACACAAATTGCCCTCTTAAAGTCATAAAAACCAATGTGGCAAAAAAAATTCCTTTTTATAAAGGAGCTCACCGCTTTTTACCAGCCTTGGTCATGCTTCAAAATGTAAGCGTAAAAGCAATAGAAATTCCGCATTATAGAAGAATAAAAGGCTATTCCAAATTTGGTATTAGCAATCGTTTAGGAACTTCTCTAATATTTTGTTTTATCTATCTTTGGATGAAAAGAAATAAAATAACTTATACTATTACGAAACAAGATTAAGATTGTTTTTTAACAAGTGTAAATCGACTATGTAGATATTTATTCAGTTTATAAAACATAAAGCCTGAAAAACCTCCAAATAAAGCTCCAGAAACTACGTCTAAGGGATAGTGAACACCAATATATATACGACTGTAACCCATACACAAAGCCCAAATAATAAGCACTACTATTAAATACTTATATTTATAGCGTAACATTAGTCCAGAAAAAATTGCTACCGCCATAGAATTACTTGAATGTCCTGAAAAATAACCATAAGCACCTCCACATCTCGATTTTACAAGTCGCATTAATTCTGCAACGCCATCTTGATGACAAGGTCTTGGTCTTGCAAAACCAGATTTAAATAAATTGGTTACCTGGTCTGTAAAAGTTATCATAAAAACTATAAGCACTAATGTTAACACAAACATTTTCGTGTTATATTTTTTAAACATTAAATAAGCTAGAATAGCATAAAAAGGAATCCAGTGTAATTTTGCAGTATAGGTTAACCAAAAAGCATCCCAATATTCGTTACCTAAATTGTTTAAAAACAAAAATAATTCTTGGTCTTGCTGTATTAATTGGTCAATCATAGTTGCACAAAAGTAAAAAAAAGAGATTATAGAATTCTTAAAATTAAATTAAAGGTTTAGTCGTCATAACGAGCCACTTCTCTATCATAAAATGCAGTAGCCTGCTCAATCAAGCCTTCCATTTCAAGCTCAAGTTCTTTCTCATCTTCTGCGTCAAAATCTTCCAACCATTCTACCTCATCATCTTCTAGGTTAATTATAAATCGAGGAAAATCAGTATGAATAACAAATATCGCACTAGGAAAATCGGTGTTATCTCCTAATATAAATTTTGGTAATTCCATATAGTTATGTATCTATTATGTTTTTAATTAATTCTGTATATTAAGTCAAAGTTAATTATTACTAGAGTAAATTAAGCGTTTTGTTAAATAATTAAATCGAATAAACAACAATACCGCCGCAGTAGTTAGTCCCGCGAGTAAACCCAACCAAATACCAAAACTTCCATACATATCTGCTTTACCAAAATACCAGCTTATAGGAAAACCAATGATCCAATAAGAAATAAATGTAATTATGGTAGGTATTTTTACATCTTGTAAACCTCTTAATGCGCCTAATACAATAACTTGTAAACTATCACTAATTTGAAACACAGCAGCTGCTAATAATAATTTAGATGCTATTGCTACAACTTCCATATTATCTTTTAAATTAACAAGATCATTAAAATCTACATAAAGTTTGGGTAAAGCAACATTGAAAATAGCAAATGACACTCCAAAAACTACTGCTAGAATAAATCCAAAAAAGAATATAGAAACTGCAATTCGTCTTAAATCTATAAAGTTTCGTAATCCTTTTTGGTTTCCTACTCTTATCATTGCTGCTACACTTAACCCCATAGCAACCATAAAAGTCATAGAACTTAAGTTTAATGCTATTTGATTGGCTGCTTGAGGGTTTTTACCCAATAAACCGCTTAACCAAATAGCCGATGTAAAAATACCAACTTCAAAAAACATTTGCATAGCACTTGGCATTCCTAAACTTATAATTTTTTTAAGCTTTGCTTTTTTTAAACTGAAAAACTTAATATTGGTTACATATTTTGTGGACTTCTTTTTTTTCTTCAGTAAAAACCATAAATGCCACAACATAACAAAACGTGAAATTAATGTTCCATAAGCAGCTCCAACAATCCCCATCTCCGGAAATCCTAACTTACCAAAAATTAAAACATAATTTAATGCAATGTTTACAATGTTAGCTAATAATGTAGCGTACATAGGGTATTTAGTTAAAGATAGCCCATCACTAAACTGTTTAAAACCTTGAAAAATAATTAGTGGTACTAAAGAAAAAGCAACTAAATCCAAATATGGAATCGCTAGTTCAACTACTTCTATAGGTTGATTCATTAAAAACATTAAAGGTTTTGCAAAATATAATACGAGATATAAGCTAAATCCTAAGACTGTACACAAAAATAAACCGTGTTTAAACCCTGATTTACCTTCAGCAAAATTTTTACTTGAGTCTGCTTCTGCAATTAATGGCGTAATTGCTGTAGAAAAACCAATACCTATAGACATAGCAATAAACATAAAACTATTGCCTAAGGATACGGCTGCTAATTCTGCAGTCCCAAGTTGCCCCACCATAATATTGTCAACAAAACTCACAAAAGTATGCCCCAACATACCTAAAATAACAGGTGCCGCCAATTGCCAATTGTATTGAAACTCTTTCGTATAATTTTTTAATTGCATGAGGCAAAAATACTATTATTTAAAACTACACAATATGATATTTATAAAAAAAAGCAAGCTAAACAGCTTGCTTTTTTTTATAATTTGCACTTTACAACAAAATTATTTCTGCTTTAACCTGCTCAAATTCTTCGACAATTTCTTGTACAATATCTGCTACAGGTTTAACATCATGAATTAATCCTGCTATTTGCCCTATTTCAAGTTCACCTTCTTCTAAATCGCCTTCAAACATACCTTTTTTAGCTCTAGCGCGACCTAATAATTGTATCAAGTCTTCAACACTTGGTGCTGTTTTATATAACTCCTGTACGTCGTTAAAAAATTTATTTTTAACCAATCTTACTGGCGCCAATTCTTTTAAAGTCAGTTGTGTATCGCCTTCCTTAGCGTCTACAACTACTTTTTTAAAGGCCTCGTGAGCAGAACTTTCTGTACTTGCTACAAAACGACTTCCTATTTGCACACCATTTGCTCCTAAAATCATACACGCCAACATACCACGTCCAGTAGCAATGCCTCCAGCCGCAATAAGAGGTATTTTAATTTGCTCTGCTACCATGGGGATTAATGTTAATGTTGTAGTTTCATCACGACCATTATGTCCTCCAGCTTCAAAACCTTCAGCAACCACAGCATCTACACCTGCATCTTGTGCTTTTAAAGCAAATTTTAAACTACTTACCACATGAACTACAGTAATCCCTTTATCTTGTAACCATTTGGTCCAGGTTTTAGGATTTCCTGCTGAAGTAAATACAATCTTAACCTCTTCTTCAACAATAATATTCATAATCTCCTCTATGTTAGGATATAACATAGGAACATTTACACCAAAAGGTTTATTGGTCGCTTCTTTACACTTTTGAATATGTTCTCTTAACACATCTGGATACATACTTCCCGCTCCAATAAGCCCTAAAATCCCCGAATTACTAGCTGCGGAAGCTAATTTCCAACCACTATTCCAGATCATACCTGCTTGTATAATTGGATATTTTATATTGAAGAGTTTAGTTATACTATTTTCCATTTTGTTGTTCTTTTAAAATTCAAATTAACTCATAACACCAGAACCTAAAAGTTCATCTTCATGATACCAGGCTACAAACTGACCTTCGGTAATAGCCGATTGTTGGGCTTCAAATTCTACAAATAATCCTTTTTCAGTTTGAAAAAGCGTAGCATTTTCTAAAGTCTGGCGGTATCTAATTCTTGCTTTTACGTTTAAACTTTCACCGTTTTTAAGTTTTAAATCTTCACGAATCCAGTGTATTTCATCTGGTTTCACAAATACTACATTATTATATAAACCTTTATGGTTCTTGCCTTGTCCAGTATAGATAATATTATCTTCTACGTCTGTTTCAATAACAAATAAAGGTTCTTTTGTACCTCCAACACCTAAACCTTTACGTTGTCCTTTTGTAAAATAATGAGCGCCCTGATGTTCTCCAACAACTTTTCCATCTTCTTTTTTATAAGCAATTCGGTTAGCACGATAAGCCAACTCCTCTAACTTAGAACTAAATTGAGGTAATGGTCTGTAATAAGCTTCAAACTGATCTGATATTTCAACAATTTCTCCTTTTTTGGCTTTTAACTTTTGTTGAAGAAACTCTGGCAACCTCACTTTACCAATAAAACATAAGCCTTGAGAATCTTTTTTATCGGCCGTAATTAAATCGGCTTTTGCTGCAATTGCCCTAACTTCTGGTTTAAGTAATTCGCCCACAGGAAATAAAGCCTTAGCTAATTGGTCTTGTGATAATTGACATAAAAAATAAGATTGGTCTTTATTTTTATCTAATCCGCCTTTTAACTGGTATATTTTTTCGCCATTCACTTCTGTCTCAGTTTTACGACAATAATGACCAGTAGCGACAAAGTCGGCACCAAGTTCTAATGCAATTTTCATAAACACATCAAACTTAATTTCTCTATTACATAAAACATCCGGATTAGGTGTACGTCCTTTTTCATACTCGTTAAACATATAGTCCACAATACGTTCTTTATACTGTTCGCTTAAATCGACTGTTTGAAAAGGAATATTTAGTTTTTGAGTCACTAACATGGCATCATTACTATCGTCTAACCAAGGACATTCGTCCGATATGGTTACTGTATCATCATGCCAGTTTTTCATAAAGAGGCCAATAACTTCATAACCTTGTTCTTTTAGCAAATAGGCTGCTACACTAGAATCTACACCACCTGAAAGCCCGACAATAACTCTTTTTTTCATTTTTTATAACTAAGTTGCAAAGATAAGATTTTTAATTTTTCCAATAGAAGATTATACTATAGCTGTAAATAAAAACGAGCTTTTATTAATAACAATAAAAGCTCGTAATCATATTCTAAGAACTAATTATTTTTTCTCTTTCTTATAAGGATTTTTAGATTTTCTGGTTAAGTCTTTTTCTTCAACCAGTTTTCCGTCTTTGTAAAATTTCCAGATACCTTTACGCAAATCATTAGAATAATTACCTTCACTAAGTAAGTTTCCTTTTAAATCGTAAGTTTTATATAAGCCATGAAACATATTATCTTTATAAGTTTCAACTCTTAAAATTTTTCCTTTTTCAGAATAAGCTATACTCTCGCCTTGCAGACTACCATTAACATAATTGGTCGTTTCTGCAATAGACCCAGATAAATAGTAAACTGTTTTCATACCATCTAATTTCCCATCATTATTATAAAATTCCTGAGACATTAACTGTTTAGAGTCTTTATGATAGTATTTCCACTCACCTATATAGGTTTTATCTCGCATTTTACCTTCGCCCATAACATTTCCTTTAGCTGTATAAAAGGTCACCTGAGCCAAATCATCTGTTTCATTAAAAACACGCTTAGCCACAAGAACGGGCTTATTATTAATAGCTTCATAAAATTTAAACTCACCAACAGGTTTACCGTGATTAAACTGTCCTTCATATCTTAAAATTTCAGAATTATCAAAGGTTTTTTGCCATTTACCATGACGTTTACCATTTTCGTCCATTTGATTAAATTCTTGTGCAGAAAGTAACATGGTACATAAGAAACTAAATAGTATTAAAAGTGATTTCATAAATAGCTAACGTTTTATTACAATTTCTATTTTACAAAAAAACTGCCAAAATTTAAATTAAGGCAGCTTTTTTTATAAAATTATCTAAAATTTATTTTTTCTTTTGATTCTGAAGATTTTTTTGCTTTTCAGCTTCTTCCATCATTTCTTTCATTTTCTTTTGAAAACGATTCTCTTTTTTAGGTTTCGATTTATTCACTTCAATCTTAGCAAGGATTTTATCTTCGTCTAAAATTAAGTTTTTAATTACTAACAAAATACCAATACTAATTAAGTTAGAGATGAAATAATATAAACTTAAACCAGACGCATAATTATTGAAGAAAATTAACATCATAATAGGCGCAAAATAAATCATGTACTTCATGATTTTTGTCATATCTGGCATACCTTCTTGTTGCGGTGCCTGCATTTGTTGTTGCCCAGTCGTTAACTTCATGTAAAAGAAAATAGCTATTGCTGCCAATATTGGGAATAAACTTACATGGTCTCCATATAATGGTATATTAAATGGCAACTCTGCTACCACATCGTAAGACGATAAATCGTCTGCCCAAAGGAACTTTTTTTGTCTTAATGCGAATGCTACAGGGAAAAAGGTAAATAAGGCATAAAACACTGGCATTTGTATTAATGCTGGTAAACAGCCCGCAAGCGGACTTGCGCCTGCTTTGCTTTGCAGCGCCATAGTTTCTTGCTGTGCTTTTAGCTTATTGTTTTTATATTTCTCACGAATAGCGTCTAATTCCGGCTTCAGAATTTTCATTTTCATTTGCGATAAATACTGTTTGTATTGTACAAATGACATAGCCAGTTTAATTAAAACAGTCATTACAATAATAGCAATACCATAAGGTAAAAATCCGCTTAATAAATCGAATAACGGAATAAATAAGAATTTATTAATCCATCCAAAAATACCCCAACCGTAAGGAATACTTTCTTCTAAATCGTTCTCATACTGAGATAATATTTTACTGTCTGTTGGCCCAAAATATAATTGAAAATTACTAGCTAAATTATTACTCTTTAAATCTAAAACAGATTTTGCAGCATATTGCTTGGTAAACAAGGTATCAATTTCTTCATTTTTAACCAGGTCTCTTGACGCTAATGTCATTTTATTAAATGGCTGGTCTGCAACTAAAATAGAACTGAAGAAATGCTGACGAAATGATAACCATTTGACGTCTTGCTCAATTTCTTCATCTTCTCCAGTAGCCGATAATTTGTCTATTTCACCATCATCATAAGAATAGGTTAATCTGGTATATCTATTTTCATAAGATACACTTTGATCATGACTTATTGTTTTTAAAGTCCATTCTAAATCTACCTCTTTAGAACTATTAATAACCTGATCTAAACCAATAGAATTAATGCTAAAATCTAACATATAGTCATTAGGTTTTAAAACATATTTATACTCTAAAAATTTAGAATCTGAAACGTTTAACTTAAAAGAAACAATTGTGTTTTCTCCATTTTTAAACACTTTTGGTGCAAAATTGACGTCTTTGGTATTTAAAATTCGGTTATCTGTAGTTCCAAAATTTAAATTAAATGAAGAGTTATTGTCTTTAACAAGAAAAATATTACCATCATTAAAGTTGGTGTGTTTCTTTAATTTAACCTCGGCTAAATATGCACCTTTAGTATTAAACTTTAAAGAAAGCACCTCATTTTCTACAGTAATTAATTCTTCTTTAGCATTTGCTCCATAGGCGAATGCACCTAATTTGTTTTGTAAAGCAAGTGTTTTTAAAGAATCGTTTTCTGGAAGTTGTTCAGAAATTTGTTCAGCTTCTTTTACCGATGTTAATTCCTGTTTTGCTGCTTCTTTTTGTTTAGCAACTTGTTCTTGTTTTTCTTTTTCGGCTAATTCTTCAGGAGTTGGCTGGTTTTGCCACATCATAAATAATAAAATTCCGAAAATTAATACAAAACCTATAATCGATTTTGTGTCTATCTTTTTTTCTTCCATATTCTTATGTTAAGACTTTAAATAAGTCTAAAAGTTGTTTTCAAAAATGTGTCCATTCATTAAAATAATGTCATTATGACATTATTTACTCTGGTTATAGTCTAGTGCTGCTTTAACAAATGCCACAAATAATGGGTGCGGATTAGCAACAGTACTCTTATATTCTGGGTGATATTGCACACCAACAAACCAAGGATGATTTTGCACCTCAACAATTTCTACCAGTTTTGTATCTGGATTATAACCTGTAGCTTTCATTCCAGCTGTTTCAATTTGCTCTTTGTAAGCATTATTAAATTCAAAACGATGTCTGTGTCGCTCGGAAATTAATTCAGAATTATAAACGCTGTTGGCAATAGAATTTACTTCAAGTTTACATGACCAAGCTCCTAAACGCATTGTTCCGCCTTTATTAACTACATTTTTTTGCTCTTCCATTAAGTTAATTACAGGATGAGAGGTCTCTGGGTTCATTTCTACGGAATTAGCATCTTTCAAGCCTAAAACATTTCTTGAAAATTCTATAACTGCCATTTGCATACCTAAACAAATCCCTAAAAACGGAATATTGTTTTCTCGAACATACTTAATTGCCTCTATTTTTCCTTCTATACCGCGTTCTCCAAAACCTGGAGCGACCAAAACCGCATCTAGATGCGATAATTTATCTTTTACAGATTTAGGATCTAAATGCTCGGAATGTACAGATTCTACATTTACGCTTACTTCATTTTCTGCGCCTGCATGAATAAAAGCTTCTAAAATAGACTTGTAAGAATCTTGTAACTCTACATATTTACCAATTAAACCAATAGTTATAGTGGTTTTTGGATTTTTATGACGTTGTAAAAACTGGTTCCATCTGTCTAAATTTGGCACATCGCTTTTTAAATCTAAACTTTTTAAAACCACTTTATCTAAACCTTGGTCTAACATTAAATTAGGCACATCGTAAATGGTAGAAGCATCTATAGATTGTATAATTGCTTCTTCTCTTACGTTACAAAAACGTGCTAATTTTGTTCTAATTTCTTCAGGTAATTCATGTTCAGTTCTACACACCAAAATATCGGCTTGAACACCGCTTTCCATTAAGGTTTTAACACTGTGTTGTGTAGGTTTGGTTTTTAATTCGCCCGCTGCAGATAAGTAAGGAATTAATGTTAAGTGAATAACTAAAGCATTATGCTCTCCTAAATCCCATTTTAACTGTCTTACCGCTTCTACATATGGTAATGATTCTATATCTCCAACAGTTCCACCTATCTCGGTAATAACGATATCGTATTCTCCAGAATTTCCTAAAATCTGGATTCGGTTTTTTATTTCATCGGTAATATGAGGAATAACTTGAACGGTTTTTCCTAAAAATTCGCCACGACGTTCTTTGTCAATAACACTTTGGTAGATCCGACCTGTGGTTACGTTATTAGCCTGACTGGTAGGTACGTTTAAAAATCGCTCATAATGCCCTAAGTCCAAATCGGTCTCTGCACCATCTTCCGTAACATAACATTCGCCATGCTCGTAAGGATTTAATGTACCCGGATCGATATTAATGTAAGGATCTAATTTTTGGATTGTTGTTCTATAACCTTGCGCCTGTAAAAGTTTAGCTAAAGAAGCTGCTATAATACCTTTACCAAGAGAAGATGTTACTCCACCAGTAACAAATATGTATTTCGTTTGTGTTGCCATCATGCGTTTTTAACGCATGCAAAATTACGAATTCCTAATGAGAAATTCGGGTTAAGAATACATTTTATTATGGTTTGAAATTTTTTTTAATATTTCGGATTAAATCTTCTAAACCATTCATTTTTAGCATATGAACCATATTTAGCATTTTTCCTAATTTATTTTCAGGAAAACCTTTATTAAAATACCACACTACATAATATTCTGGTAGGTCAATTAAAAACCTTCCTTCATATTTTCCAAATGGCATTTTGGTATGAGCCAGTTGTATTAAAAACTGATGATCTTCCTTGGAAAAATTCATTATAAAGCAAAATCTTTTAAAGCTTCCAATTGTTCTTCAACTATAAGCTCCCATTTTTTTTGAGCTTCATAATTTCTAGAATAGTCAGACGCTTCATCGTATTTATTTTGAAACTTTGCTAAATCCTCGTTTACAGTTTTGTATGCTGTAGTAATTTGACTAATTAATTCTGGATTTGGTTTAAGTAAAGACAACTGCTTGCGTAGCAATCGTGAATGTAATTCTGTAATATTAAAATGAAATTGCTCATGACGCAAGATATGCTCATTGATTTGATCCTTTTTACACCATGATTTTTCTGGGTAAAAGTGACTAATAACCATAGCATCAAAACCAACAACACGATCTCCAACCCTACTTACCGAATAATTATAACTTATACCTGAAGCAGTTACCGCAGCAGCTGTAGAGTTTAAGTCTGGTCGTCCATTAAAATTGTCCCAGGATAACGCTAAGTCATTACGCCAAATAATTTCTGAGTCTTGCTGAAAAAGACTAAAACAAATTATAGAAATAAAAAAGGCTTTTAATGACATATTATTTTTTATTCTTGAACTTCTTCAATATTCAAATCATTATAGTTAACTAAATACACCGCATTGTTTTGAAAACCTCCTGTTTTCAGTTCACTATACATAAATTTATTTTCTAAATACTCAGTTAAGATATTGTTCTTAGCATTATCGTACACAGATGTGTTAGATAATAATCGTAAAACTACATCCATAGTTAAATCGAATCCTCTTACTGCATAAGAACTTGGAGTTTCATTATACTTGGCTTCATAATTTTTATAAAAACCTGTAGCAGAACTTGACTTAAACATTTTTGCAATACTAGGGTACATTAAACGTAACCTTGACAATTGTGCGTTTGATACATTATCGCTTTGAAAAGCCTCATTCATATTGGTTGTGGCTAACACGATATCTAAATTTGTTTGGTTATTTTTAGAATTTAATATACTTGTAACGTTAGACACGAACCCTTCTTCTTCTGTTTCCAGAAAAACATAATTTTTTCCAGTGTTTAGTGCATTAGATAATGTAGCTTCATAGATAAAAAATTGATCACTTCCATTTTTCTTATTTCGATTAGTAGTTAATACTTTAGCATTCGGAAATGCTTTTTCTAATCGTTTTGCCACAGCTTCATGCTTAGAATCGTGAAGTATCACGATATGTGCAGTAGAATCTTTTTTAATATAGTTAATGATTTTTTGTTCTAAAAAGCTTTCGTTAGGTCTAGTTTGAAAAACATTAGAACTAAATGCAACTTCTTTTGTTAATGGGGAAAAAACTGGGATGTTACTTAAAGATAATTTTGAAGCTAAGGCATCAAAATTCTTTGTCATTAATGGTCCTATAACTACATCCGTTTCATTTTCTAGTAACTCATTAGCTATATCCAGCGAGTTACTTTCTCTGTTGTTAGTATCATAAACCTTAACATCTAATTTTACATTCATTTTTTTTAATGAATCTAAAGCCATTTCTGCTCCTGCATAAAAGTCTAAAGCTATAGTCAAAAGTTTATCATTTTCTAGCTTGTTTTTAGCTAAACTTAACGAGTCGGTTTGAATAGTATTTAGTCTAAACGGTAAAACAATTGCTATTTTCTTTCTGTCTTTATTAGAGATATCACTTCCTAAATTAGTGGCTTGATTTTCTACTAAAATCATTTCATTGGTTGGCTTTACTTTTTCAGCTCCTAGATTTAATACCATACCTTCTTTTAAACCTGTTTCTTTTAACCCAGGGTTTAAAGTCTCCAGTTGCTCTTGAGATAAACCTAGTTTTTGAGAAAGTCTAAAGAACCCTTCTGCAGGAAGCACAGTATAGGTTTTAATAGCTACTGTAGTAGTACTTGGGATTTCTGTGTTTTTAATTTTAGGTACATTAATAATGTCATTTTCTTTTAAACCATCAACCAATTGCGGATTTAAAGCTTCTAACTCCTCAACCGTTATTCCAAAGTTTTTTGCTATACGCCATTTCCCTTCACTTTTTTTAACGCGGTATTTACCATTTGGCAATACACTATCTGTTATGATTGCTGGTTTTACTTCAGAAATAATTTCACTCTTTACTTCATTTTTTACTTCTGTCTTAAATAATGGAATTTTTAACTCGTCCCCTTTCTTCAATTCGTTAGCATATAAAAAAGAATTGTATTTTTTAATAGCTTCCTCTGTAGTGTTATACTGTTTAGACAGGCTGTATAAGGTTTCTTTTCGCTGAACTTTATGAGTCGTAAATTTCTCTAAGTTTTGAGTAACCTTAACAGCGTTACTCTTAACTGCCTTAACATTTGGAATTATTAAAACCGATTTTACTTTTAATCCTTTTTTAGAATCTGGGTTTAAATCGTAAATCTGATTGGCACTTACTTTATATTTTTTAGATAAAGCTTCAACCGTATCTCCTTCTTCAACCTTATGCGTTAAAAACTCCTGAGCATTCAATTGAAACGTCAAAATAAAAACCAGTGCACAAATGCTTTTCAAAACATATTTAATCATCATTCTATTATTATTTAAGTCTAAAAATGCCAAAATCTTTTAGTTTTATTATGATTTTGACATTTTCTTATACATTTAAATTTATTTAAGATTTATTCCCATTCTATTGTTGCAGGCGGCTTAGAACTAATATCGTAAACTACTCTGTTAACTCCTTTTACTTTATTAATTATGTCATTTGAAGTTTTTTGTAAAAACTCATATGGTAAATTTACCCAGTCTGCAGTCATTCCATCGGTACTTTCTACAGCTCTTAAAGCGACACATTTTTCATACGTACGCTCATCTCCCATAACACCAACACTATTAACCGGTAATAATATTGCTCCTGCCTGCCAAACCTTGTCATACAGACCCCAATCGCGTAATCCATTTATAAATACCGCATCAACTTCTTGTAAAATACGAACTTTTTCGGCAGTAATATCGCCCAAAATACGAATTGCCAAACCAGGTCCAGGAAATGGATGACGACCTAATAAGGTAGCGTCCATATCCATAGAAGCACCAACACGTCTTACTTCATCCTTAAATAAAGCTCTTAATGGCTCTACAATTTTAAGTTTCATAAAGTCTGGTAATCCACCAACGTTATGATGACTCTTAATTGTTGCACTAGGTCCGCCCGTAGCCGAAACACTTTCAATAACATCTGGATAAATGGTACCTTGTGCTAACCATTTAACATCTTTTAATTGGTTGGCTTCATCATCAAATACCTCAATGAACACACGACCTATAGCTTTACGTTTGTCTTCTGGGTCGCTCTTTCCTGCTAAGGCATCCAAAAAGCGTGCCGAAGCATCTACACCTTTTACGTTTAAGCCCATACCTTTATACTGTTCCAGCACATCGGTAAATTCATTTTTACGGAGTAAACCGTTATTAACAAATATGCAGTAGAGGTTTTTACCAATCGCTTTATGTAATAACATTGCCGCTACAGAAGAGTCTACACCTCCAGAAAGTCCTAAAACTACTTTGTCATTACCTAATTTAGCCTGTAGTTCTTCAACCGTTTCTTCTACAAATGCATTTGGTGTCCAATCTGGTGTAACCTTTGCTATTTTAACGAGAAAATTTTCAAGTAACTGTTTTCCGTCAGTAGAATGATATACTTCAGGATGAAATTGAATAGCAAACGTTTCTTCACCTTCAATTTTGTATGCAGCATTTTGCACATCATGTGTACTTGCTAAAAGTTTACCGTTTGTTGGTAATGTTTTTATGGTATCACTATGACTCATCCAAACCTGACTTCCTACAGTAATATTTTCAAAAAATAAATCGTCCTGAATAAAGCTTAAGTTTGCACGTCCATATTCGCGTGTGTTAGACTCTGCTACCTCGCCTCCAGAAAAATGAGCTAAATATTGAGCACCGTAACATACCGCTAATAAGGGTTTCTCGCCTCTAATTCCTTTTAAATCTGGATGAAATGCTTCTGCGGATCTTACAGACATCGGGCTACCAGAAAGTATAACCGCTTTATAGTCGTTTAAGTTTTGAGGAATTTTGTTAAATGGATGTATTTCAGAATAGATGTTAAGCTCTCTAACTCTGCGCGCAATTAGTTGTGTGTATTGCGATCCGAAATCTAATATGAGTACCTTGTCGTGTTGCATACGCAAAAATAATAATTGCTCTTAAACTAACTAAGAATTAAGGATTAGTTTTTAACTAAAATGTTAACACCGTAAATTCTAACTCTAATGGCTTTAAATTTTTAATCAGTTTTGGGATAAGCTGGTCACCATATTCCAAGTATAATTCAGAAAAATTAACCTGACGTTCTTGTAAACTTTGGTTTGGAAATAATTCATTTTGCAAAGTTTTAACCCTATTTAAATGGTCTTTTAATTTTCGTTTTTGAGCTTTTAACAGTCGTTTTTCCAGATGCTCCAAGCCTTTTATTTGTTTTCGTTCCTGTGCGCCTACTGCTCCTTTAAAAGAAGCATCGGTTTGCTCTGCAATTTGGTATAGCATTTCAAATTGCTGAGATAACATCTCTTTCTGTGCACTAAAATCGATATTTATTTTTGAGATTGTATTAATGACCTTTTCTTCTAAATGAATTTGTTTTAAAAACAAATCTTTAGTATCCACATTGAGATTTGTGGTCTTTTCAAATTGACGCTTAGTTTGTACTAAGGCAGAATTTCTTAATAACAAAATAGGGAAAGGCACCGAAAATAGTTTGAAATTCTCTTTTAATTGAAGCCAGTAAGCCAGTTCTCCTCCTCCACCAATATAACACAGGTTTGGTAAAATAACTTCTTGATATAAAGGTCTCATTACCACATTTGGAGAAAAACGTTCCGGAAAATTTTCAATTTCCTTGGTTAACTCTTCCTTACTAAAACTAATTTCTGTATTTAAAACAAAATACGTTTTATCTTGATAAACTATACGTTCTCTTAAGCCAGAGGTTATATAAAAAAAATTTATTTCACGCGGATTAACTTGAATAGTATAGTTTAAACGCTCTAAATCTTTATTTGTTTTTTTAATGTTGTTGAAAGAGGTCTGTTTAAAACACTCTTGTTTTATGTAAGGTATAAATTCGGTTTTTAATGCCTTAGTGTTGGCGTCTAGAATAAGTAAGCCGTAATGTTTAAAAAGTGTATGGGCTAAGTAAAAAGTAGCGTCCGACAAATTTGAGTGATTTAAATACGCTTCTTTAAACCATTCTTTTAATTGTTCAGCATTGTCTCCTACTCCCAAGTGGCCCGAAAATAATTCAAAAACCTGCTCTAACCCAGCGGTGTTTAAATCGCCCACTACTCCAGAAGTCTCTGTGTTCCATTGTACTTTTTTTCCTTTAAAATTGAAGTAATTAATTTCTTCAAAATCATGATCTTCTGTAGCCATCCAGTATATAGGCACAAAATTATTTTCAGGATATCTATTTTTAAGTTCTAAAGTAAGATTTATGGTTGAGATAATTTTATATAAGAAATATAAAGGTCCTGTAAATAAATTTAGCTGATGTCCAGTGGTTACGGTGAATGTATTTTCTAACGCTAGCAGTTCAATATTTTGTGTAACCTCGACAGAGTTTTCAACTTTTGTATATTGTTTTTTTAGAGAGGATACCAGTTGTTGTCGTTGAGATGCTGTATAAAGTTTTGATTTTTCTTCAATTTGAAACTTAAAATTTTCTAAATGAGGAAATCTATGATAAAACGATTGTAATGATTTTTTTTCGTCTAAATAATCCTTCATCAAATTTGAAAAGTAACCTGTTTCGTTATAAGGAATATGTGTTTTAATCATATTTTTTAGATAGACTGTAAATATACTAATCTTTAACCCTATGAAAATCTTAAATTTAACATAAAAAATAAGCAGTTAAACAACTAATAATCTTATCTTTAAGAAAAAGAAACGTTATGAAAACATTATTCACATCTCCAAAAAATAGCCTAATGGTTATTTTATTTTTTTCGATCAGTTTTTTTATAACAGCCCAAGATTTTACGTCTTATTCTGGAATTGTCGTAGATTCTAAAAACGAAGATGCTCTGCACTTAGCTGCTTTAAATATAGAAAACACCAATATTAGTACCGTTACTAACAAAAACGGTGAGTTTATTATTAAAGTCCCTATTAATCAGAATTCCAAATGGCTTAATGTGTCTTATTTAGGGTATGAAACAAAAAAAATTGAACTCATAAATTTAAGCGAAAAAAATAATGTTATTTCTCTTAAAAGTAGCACATTAGAACTTGCAACTATAGAAGTTAACCGACCAAAAAACGCTAAGGATCTTGTACTAAAAACATTAAGTTTAAAAGGCAGTAATTACTTAAACGGAAATGCTGTAATGACTGGATTCTATAGAGAAACCATAAAAAAAAGAAATCGTAATGCTTCACTATCTGAAGCCGTATTAAAGATTAAAAAAGAACCTTACAACTCTAGTAAGCAAGACCAAATTTCTATTGTTAAAGCACGAAAAAATGTAGATTACAACCGCTTGGATACCTTAGCATTTAAATTACAAGGTGGACCTTTTAGCGCTTTACATACAGATGTTATTAAATATTCAGAATTTATATTTTCTTACGATAACATCAATCAATACCTATTCAATTTCAATAATTCCACTGAAATTAATGGCAAATTGGTTTATGTAGTTAATTTTAAACAAAATCAAACAGTTACAGAACCACTTTATTACGGGCAATTGTATATTGATGCTGAAACAAATGCTTTAACACGTGCCTCATACCAATTAAACCTAGAACAGGAAGACAAAGCAAGTGAGCTATTTGTTAGAAGAAAACCTAATGGAGCTATTGTGTTACCAACAGAAGCTAGATACCTTGTTAATTACAGTTCTAAAGATGGAAAATGGTATTACACCTATAGTAATATTTTTTTAGAATTTAAAGTCAAGTGGAAAAATGACTGGTTTAGTAAACGTTATTCGTTACAAAGTGAAATGGCAATAACCAATTGGGAATTTAATGACACCTATAAAATAGCCAATAGAGAAAAACTAAAAACTAATGTTATTCTAGAAGAAAAAGCTAGTGGGTTTTCCGATCCTAATTTTTGGGGAGCTTATAATATTATAGAACCAGAAAAATCTATAGAAAGTGCCATTAAAAAAATTAGTAAACAATTAAATAAAGCTTAAGAATTAGTCCGTTTCAAGCTAAAAAAACACCTTAACTTATTGTATATAGTTAAGGTGTTTTTAAGTTTATATCCTACGTAAAAGTTTATTTACTTACTTCAGCATACAAATCAAAATCTTCTGCTTCGGTTACTTTAACGGTATAATAGTCGCCTGTTTTTAAATAGGTTTCTTTGGCATCTATTAACACTTCATTATCCACATCTGGGCTATCAAATTCGGTACGACCAACAAAGTAATTACCTTCTTTACGGTCAATAACAACTTTAAATTCCTTACCTATTTTCTCTTGATTCAATTCCCAAGAAATTTGAGATTGAATTTCCATAATTTCATTTGCTCGCTGCTGTTTTACGTCTTGTGGCACATCATCCTCTAAATTATAAGCATGTGTATTTTCCTCGTGAGAATAGGTAAAACAACCTAAACGCTCAAATCTCATATCTTTAACCCATTGTTTTAGGGTTTGAAAATCTTCTTCAGTCTCGCCTGGATATCCCACAATAAGTGTGGTACGAATAGTCATTTCTGGCACCGCTTTTCTAAACTCTTTTAAAAGTTTAGTCGTTTTTTCCTGAGTAGTTCCTCGACGCATACTTTTTAGAATATTATCTGAAATATGCTGTAAAGGAATATCTAAATAATTACAAACTTTTGGTTCACGCTTCATAACGTCTAACACGTCCATTGGGAAACCTGTTGGAAAGGCATAGTGTAAACGTATCCACTCAATTCCTTCGACTTTAACTAAGTTTTCTAATAATTCGGCTAAATTTCGCTTTTTATATAAATCTAATCCGTAATAGGTTAAATCTTGGGCAATTAATATCAACTCTTTTACACCATTAGCTGCTAATTTTTCAGCTTCTGTAACTAAATGTTCTATTGGTGTACTTTTATGTTTACCACGCATTAAAGGAATTGCACAAAAACTACAAGGTCTATCGCAACCTTCTGCAATTTTCAAATAAGCGTAATTTTTAGGGGTTGTAGTTAAGCGTTCTCCTATCAACTCATGCTTATAATCGGCTCCTAAAGCTTTTAGCAACCCTGGTAATTCTGTAGTTCCAAAATACTGGTCTACATTAGGTATTTCTTTTTGTAAATCCGGCTTATAACGCTCACTTAAACAACCTGTTACAAATACTTTATCAACTTCGCCATCTTCCTTTTTTTGCATATACTCCAAAATGGTGTTTACACTTTCTTCTTTGGCGTTATTTATAAATCCGCAGGTATTTATAACCACTACATTTCCTTCCTCTTCATGAACCACTTCTTTACCATTGGCTTTAAGCTGTCCCATTAACACTTCACTATCATAAACATTTTTGCTACAACCAAGTGTAATAACGTTTATCTTGTTCTTTTTTAGTGTTTTAGTTCTCATACGTTTTATTTGGACTGCAAAGATACATAATGATTTAGGATTTACGATATATGAATTCTAATTTCAGAATTTGGAGAATTTGATTTACAGTTTCTGCAATTGAAAATTCTATTTTTGATTAAACTATTTTTAATTATCGTGGTCTTAGATGTAAACCTTAAAATTATGAGATACCTATATATACTTTTTGCTTCCATAAGTTTCATGACCAGTTGTAATTCAGACGACTTAGTAGCTCAAGAAAGCATTCCAACTACTGAAGAAAACACATACTTTCCACCTAATAATTCTTCAGAATGGCAAACCAAAACGCCCGAAAGTTTAAATTGGAACACCTCTAATCTTAATGATTTAGAAAGCTTTTTAGAAGAAAAAAACTCCAAAAGCTTTATCATTTTACATAAAGGAAAAATCGTTGTAGAATATTATATGAATAACCACAACGTTTCTACACCTTGGTATTGGGCAAGTGCTGGTAAAACATTAACCACTGCTACTGTTGGTATTGCTCAAGACGAAGGTTTATTAAACATCAACCATAAAGTATCGGACTATATTGGTTTAGGTTGGACCAGTGCACCAACTGAAAAAGAAGACTTAATTACATGTAAACATCTATTAACTATGACCTCTGGTTTGGACGATACGCTAGGTGACGATTACTCACCAAGTAATTTGCAATACATTGCAGATGCTGGTTCTCGCTGGGCTTACCACAATGTGTATGTAAAACTTCAAGATGTGGTAGCGCAAGCCTCTAGTCAAAGTTGGGAAAGTTATTTTAACACGGCACTGAAAAATAAAATTGGTATGACGGGTATGTGGAACTTCTTTGGAAACTCTAATGTCTATTGGAGTACTACCAGAAGCATGGCACGTTTTGGTTTACTTATGTCTGAAAAAGGTGTTTGGGACGGGAACAAAATTATTTCTGAAGCTTTTTTAAATGAAGCGACTACAACTTCCCAACCCATTAATGAGGCTTATGGTTATTTATGGTGGTTAAATGGAAAAGAAAGCTACCATTTACCACAAACGCAATTTGAATTTACTGGTGAATTAATACCAAATGCTCCAACTGATGTGTATTGTGCGCTTGGAAAAAATGAACAAAAAATATATATCTACCCAAGTCGCGACCTTGTAATTATTAGAATGGGGCAAGCGGCAGATGAAGATAGCTTTGCTTTAAGTACTTTTGACAGTGACTTGTGGGCTAGAATTAATGCGATTATTAATTAGTGGTTTGTAAGTTTCTTGTTGAGTTTTCTTTAAAATTATATAATATAATAGAGGTATCAAGCCGTGAGATAATCTAAAAATTGTTTCGTAAAGCGTTTGATGGATTGTTATTAATGCTGAAGAATAAACTAGTTCGCTCCAAATTCTTGCAAATGCAGTAATAAAACCCCAAAATACGGCATATGCTAATACATATTTAGTAAGCTGAGGCATATAAATACCTATTACTATTACAAAATCCAATAGTGCAGCTACAAACAGTAATGTTTTAGTTGTTGGTTCATCGGTGCCTAAAATGTTCATGGTCATAGTTACAAAGTTGGCTGGTAAGGGGAAAAAGTACCCTAAGGCGTAAAGTCCATGACATAAAAACGTTAAAGCGATCATTAATTTTAAAGGTTGTATGAGTCTTGTAACTGAAAAATGCTTCAAGTAAAAAAGTAATAAAAAAGGAGATCCAAATTGTATAGCATGCTCAAAAAACATTGCAAATACATAAAATTTACTTTTTGTTTGTAATAAAGCAAGAATAACTAGCAAAGTACCACCAGAAAAAATTATTCCTTTTACAATTTTTGAACTGTTTTGTTGAACTATCAAAGATAAAAAAGCGCATAGTGCATAAAATACACCATTAAGCCTAATACTGTTTTGAATATAGCTATCATGTTGTAATGAAGTTACATAATCTTTCCATGGAATATTAAAAATGCCTTCTACAATAGGACTTAATAAATCTTGATCCCAAAGCACACTTCTAAACGGTGCATCCCAAAATAAAAACTGATAAGCTCTTCCTGCAAAGATGAAAAAACAGGTCCATTTTAAAACGTTTAATACTAATTGCTGACTCATAACTATTTAAAAATTATGTAAAACTACAACAGATAAAGTTACCTGAATGTTAAGGCAGTTTAACTAAAAGTAAACTTTATAAGCACTTCTTTAAGAAATGATTAAGCTTAACATTTTGGTATGTAAGTAAGATAAATCCCTATATATATTTGGAACAACTAAAACCAAAATTATAAACTCAAAATGAAAAAAATTACACTTCTTTTAATGTTGTTTGTAGGGCTTTCTGCTTTTTCTAACACACGACGTTACCGCATTATGTTTACAGACAATCCGTCTTCTACAATGATGATTGGATGGGAACAAATTAGTGGAACTAATGCTACTGTATATTATGGTACAACAGATCACGGAACCACCTGGTCAAATTATTCAAATTCTAAAACGGTAGACAGAACAGTAACCGATAAAGGTATGAACAATCAATTTGCTAAACTATCCGGTTTAACACCAAATACCAATTACTACTTTGTAATTAAAGATTCTGAAGGCACTAGTTCACGCTATTGGTTTAGAACTGCCCCAAACACTAATGATACCATGTCGTTTATTTCTGGTGGAGATTCTAGAAATAATAGAACGCCAAGACAAAATGCCAATAAAATGGTTGCAAAATTAAAACCAACTGCAATATTTTTTGGTGGAGATATGACTAATGGAGATACCGATGGTGAATGGCAAGATTGGTTTGACGACTGGCAATTAACCATTGCTGCAGATGGAAGAATGTTTCCTATTATTCCCGCAAGAGGAAATCATGAATATAATAACAGTAGAATTTACAACTTATTCAACTGTCCAAATTCCGATGCATATTACAACATAACATTTGGAGCAAACTTATATTCTTTATATACCCTAAATTCTGAAATAACAGCTGGAGGAATACAAGGCGCATGGTTAGCATCACAATTACAAAACGATAATGCTATTTGGAAATCGGCGCAATACCATAAACCTATGAGACCACATGTTTCAAATAAAAGTGAAGGCACAGATGAATATAATAACTGGGCTCAACTATTTTTTGATCAGGATGTGAAATTGGTTTACGAATCGGATTCTCATACCGTAAAAACTACTTGGCCAATTAAACCTTGTGCTTCTGGTACTAATTGTGAAGAAGGTTTTGAAAGAGATGATAATTTTGGTACCGTATATGTTGGTGAAGGTTGCTGGGGCGCACCTTTAAGAGCTAGTGATGACGAAAAAAGCTGGTCTAGAGATTTTGGATCTTTTAACCAATTTAAATGGGTTTGTGTGTCTACCAATAAAATTGAAGTAAAAACGATTGCCATAGACAATGCAGATTCGGTTAGTGAGAACGGTAATAATGACGGTTGTGCTTTACCAGCAGGGGTTAATGTATGGAATCCTTCAAATGGAGCTATAGTTACTATTTTAAACTCTGCTCTGCAAGCACCAGTTGTGAATATAACTTCTCAAAACAACAATGAATATCTTGCAGATGGCAACAATGTTATAGTTAGTGCAAATGCTAATGATGCAGACGGTACCATTTCTTATGTAGAATTTTATATTGGTGGCGTTTTACAAGCAGCAGACGCTACCGCACCTTACCAAATAAATTACTCATTTGCTAATGGAGAGCATGACATCCAAACTATTGCTTATGATAATGACAACTTAAGTAACTCTGAAACCATTAAAATTTATGTTGGTACGTATTCTGCTACAATTGACCAGACCGTAGATAATGATGTGGAGCAAAAAGAAAGTGATGGTTCTGTTTATAATGACAGTAGTGACTTAGAGTTAGTATACGATTCTTATGACAGCCAAGGTTACCAAAAAATTGGATTACGATTTAATACCTTAAATATCCCAAATGGCGCTCAAATTACAAATGCTTATATTCAGTTTAAGGCAAAATCTACACATTCTTCTACAGTTGACTTACAAGTTTTTGTTGAAAATAGTACGAATACCGTAGATTATGAAAGTAACACTACTACTAATGTAACTGGAACTGGTAGAACGTATTATCAGGCAATAAATTGGAGTGTTCCAGCTTGGAATACAGATGAAGCTTTAGCAGCACAAAGAACTCCAAATCTAGCGACAACCATTCAAAATATAGTGTCTCAAACTAGCTGGAATCCTGGAAATGCGATGGGTATAAAAATTGAAGGAACAGGTGCTACCTTATCTGGAGCAGGAAGCAACATTAGAAGAGCATATTCTTTAAATAACTCTGATGCCTCACGTCATCCGGTTTTACATATCGAATATACAATGGATCCTTCTACCTTATCTACAGAGAAAATTAAAGACGTAGATATTTTGAAAGTATATCCTAATCCATTTAAAGATGTTGTGACTTTTAGTAACCTTACAGAAAGCTTTAAAAATGGAATGGTAACCGTTTACACATTAACTGGAAAAGTGGCTTACAAAAAACCATTAAAAGGTAAAACTGTAAACTTAAACTTCTTAGCTAAAGGTGTTTATATTATAACTCTAGAAGGCGCCAACAGTAAAATAATAACCAAAAAAATTATTAAACAGTAAAATTATAAAATAATAAATTAGTAAAAATCCCAAGATTTAAATCCTGGGATTTTTTTATACGAACCGTTTAAAACAAAAAGCTCAGAGGAAACTCTGAGCTTTTTGTTTTTTGATTAGTATTTTATTTAAAGAAACTATCTACAAACTCATATTTATTAAATACTTGTAAATCTTCAATACCTTCTCCAACACCAATATATTTTACAGGGATTTGAAACTGATCACTAATTCCTATTACAACGCCACCTTTTGCCGTTCCGTCTAACTTAGTCACTGCTAAACTAGTTACCTCTGTAGCTGCTGTAAACTGTTTAGCTTGCTCGAATGCATTTTGTCCTGTTGAGCCATCTAAAACCAATAACACATCATGTGGCGCATCTGCAATCACTTTTTGCATCACTCGTTTAACTTTGGTTAGCTCGTTCATTAAATTAACTTTATTGTGTAAACGTCCTGCAGTATCTATAATGATGACATCTGCATTTTGAGAGACGCCACTTTTTAGGGCATCAAACGCTACACTAGCAGGGTCACTTCCCATATCTTGACGTACCATTGGCACATCTACACGGTCTGCCCAAACTTGTAATTGGTCTATTGCTGCCGCTCTAAAAGTATCTGCCGCACCTAAAACGACGTTTAAGCCTTGCTTTTTAAATTGGTATGCTAATTTTCCTATGGTTGTAGTTTTACCAACACCATTTACTCCAACAACCATTAAAACATAAGGTGTTTTTGTTCCATTGTCTTGTGCAGGTAATTTTGGGATGGTATAATCGGTTGCTTCTCCAGAATTGGTTTCGCTTAAAAGCGCTGCAATTTCTTCTCTTAAAATTTGATTAAGCTCACTAGTTCCCAAATATTTATCTTTAGCTACACGAGCTTCTATACGCTCTATAACTTTTAATGTGGTGTTTACACCTACATCACTAGACACCAAAACTTCTTCTAAATTATCTAAGACGTCGTCGTCTACTTTAGATTTACCTGCGACTGCTTTACTTAACTTACCTAAAAAGGAAGTGCTTGTTTTCTCTAAACCTTTGTCTAGTGTTTCCTTTTTATCGGAAGAAAAAATTTTTTTAAAAAAACTCATACGTTTATGTATTTGCTGGTTTGTTATTAGTGCGTTAAGGATTAAGCAATTTGTTTGAGCTCTTAAAACATAAATCTTATTTATGTTTTAAAGCGAGTTGCGAAAGCCTGACTCTACGAAGCGCAGCGTAGTAGAGTAACGCCAAAATACACTAACAATTTTTGAGCCTTAAATGTAAAGAGGAAAGATTGTCAGTTTAATTTTGAACAAATATAATACAAAAAGCTGCTTTCCAAATAGAAAGCAGCTTTGTATATTAATGATTACTAATGAATTAGTCTTTCTTAAAAAAATCTGATACTAATTCTGGAGCCATAATAGACTCTACAAATACGTAAGCTCCAGTTTTTGGAGATTTTACCATTTTGATTGCTTTAGTTAATCTTTTTGATGAGGTCTGTAATGTTGCTACCGTTTTCTTAGCCATAACTACTATGTTTTGTCAATTACCGTAAGGTATATGAATTATTTAATTTCTTTATGAACAGTCATACGCTTAAGGATAGGATTAAATTTTTTAATCTCCATTCTATCTGGCGTATTCTTTTTGTTTTTAGTTGTAATATAACGAGAAGTTCCTGGTTTTCCAGACTCCTTGTGCTCCGTACATTCTAATATTACCTGTACTCTATTTCCTTTTTTTGCCATTTTATAATGCTTTAATGTAGACCTTTAAAAATTATTTTTTTAAAAACCCTTTAGACTTAGCTTCCTTTAACATAGCAGAAATACCAATCTTGTTAATGGTCTTTAATGCAGATGTAGACACTTTTAAAGTTACCCACTTATCCTCTTCCGGAATAAAGAAACGTTTTTTGATTAAATTAGCACCAAAAGTACGTTTTGTTTTATTCATTGCGTGAGACACGTTGTTTCCAACCATTGCCTTCTTTCCAGTAAGTTCACAAACTCTTGACATGATATATAACTTTAAAATGTTATTAAAATTCGAGGTGCAAATATATTAATATTTTATATTATAACAACCTTAAATGACATTAATTTTTTAAAAAATCTTTTTGTAATAATTCTAAAACCTTATTAGCGGTTTTATTTATGACTTTTTCGCGCATATTTCCCATATGAAACGTATAGGTTTCTGTACCTGTTTCTGTTGCTATGGCTACGCAAACCGTACCTACCTCAACATTGGAATCGCCTTTTGTGGGTCCTGCGTTTCCTGTAGTAGAAACCGCAATGTCACTTTTAAATTTTTTTCGGGTTTGCTCTGCCATTTCTTTAGCGACAGGTTCACTAACCACAGAAAACCTGTTTATAGTTTCTACTGAAACCTCTAATAGATCTATTTTAGATTGCGTGGCATAACACATAATACTTCCTTTTAAGTATTGAGAGGCTCCAGAATTTCTGGTAAACATTTCTGTAATTTTACCACCGGTACAACTCTCGGCAAATGCTATGGTTTTATTTTGATTAACCAGTTCTTTAGCGACAACTTGTTCTAAAGAATCGAAATCGTCTTCAAAACTCACAAAAATATCCTCAATAAAAGGCATTAAGATTTTTAATTGGTTTTGAATATTATCTTCAATAACATTAACATCAAAACCTTTAGTAGATAAACGTAAACGTACTTTTCCCAAACTTGGCAAATACGCTAACTTAATATCTTCTGGCAGATTAGTTTCCCAATGTTCTATACGTTCTGCAATAGCACTTTCACCCAAACCATAAGTTAATATGGTACGATGTAAAATGTGTGGGCGTTTAAATTTCTGCTGGATTTTAGGTAAAACTTTGTTAGAAATGAGTTGCTTCATTTCGTAAGGTACTCCAGGAAGCGATACAAATACGGTTTGGTTCTTTTCTAACCACATTCCTGGTGCTGTTCCATACTCATTCATTAACACCTCACATTTAGAAGGTACTAAAGCCTGCATTCTGTTTAAATTTGATATAGGCGTACTTATATATTTTGCAAATAAGTCCTCTACATGTTTAAGAACTTCATCATTTTGAACTAAAGTATCTTCAAAATACTCGGTAAGTGTATGCTTTGTAATATCGTCTTTTGTTGGTCCTAAGCCTCCAGTAATAATGACAATATCTGCGTTTTTTTCAGCAGCTTTTAAAGCTTGTAAAATATGTTGCTTATCGTCTTGAATAGACGTAATCTGATAAACAGAAACCCCTATTTTATTTAATTGCTGACCTATATATGCCGAATTAGTATCGACAATTTGACCTATAAGAATTTCGTCTCCTATAGTAATAATTTCTGCTTGCATTATAAGTTGAAGTCTTTTCGAAGTTCTGTAGAAGCATTAGTTACAGATTGCTGAACCTTAGATAATTCTGAATTAACTTGTGCTACCGTATTGGTTTTATTGCCCCAGTTTTGAATGGTTAGCAACTCATCAAAATAATTTAAACCAAACAACTCAATTGTTGGTTTCATTTTATGAGCAACTTGATAGGCAGCTTCTTTATTATTACTCTCTACAGCAGATGAAAGCTGTTCTAAATCTTCTGGTATTTCCTCTAAAAAAGTTTGTACTAAAACTTTTATAAAGTCAGAATCATTATCTGCTATATCATTAACCTTATCTAAACTGTAAAAGGACGCCATTACTTAACTTTTATTGAAAATAATTGATGTTGTTCTAAATAACCTTCTAATTGGTCATTTGGATTTACTTTTGAAACTCCCGCAGGTGTTCCTGTAAATATAATGTCTCCAATTTTTAAAGTGAAATATTTCGATACATATTCGATAATCTCATCGATTTTATAGAGCATGTGACTGGTTTGACCATTTTGAACAATTTCAGCATTCTTTTTAAGACTGAAATTTAAATTATTTACATCTTTAAATTCTGTTTTTGGCATCCACTCTCCTATTACTGCTGCGCCATCAAAAGACTTTGCTTTTTCCCACGGTAAGCCTTTAGCTTTTAAATGAGACTGAAGATCTCGCGCTGTAAAATCTATACCAACACTAATCTCGTCATAATATTTATGTGCAAATTTTTTAGCTATATGTTTTCCTACTTTATTAATTTTTACCAAAACCTCAACTTCATGATGCACATCGTCTGAAAAATCTGGGATAAAAAACGGTTGCTTTTTTAATAAAATAGCCGTGTCTGGCTTAATAAAAATAACCGGATCTGTTGGCTTCTCGTTATTAAGTTCCTTTATATGTTCTGTATAATTTCTTCCGATGCAGATGAGTTTCATTTCTTACTAGGTTGTTGGATTATTAAAAAAAGATGTTATTATTTACAACTTATTATTAAATGACTTTAACTTAATAGCCGTTAGTACTTTTTTAGTGTATAATGGGAAATCGGCATTTAAAATCCATCCAAAATAGCCTGGTTCTTGTTCTAAAACATCGGTTACTAATTTACCTTTATGTTTTCCAAAACTAAAACATTCCTGTCCTTCTTTATTATAAATTAGAAAACCTGCAAAATCTGCAAACTTTTTACGCGAACTAAATTCTGCTAAAAATTTAGCATCATTTTCTAAGTCGTCATATTTGTCGAGCTGAGCTTTAAGCACCTCGTAAGTTGCAACTGTATCGGCTTCTGCACTATGGGCATTTTCTAGACTTTCATTACAATAAAACTTATAAGCTGCACTTAACGTACGTTGTTCTTTTTTATGAAAAATAGTCTGTACATCTACTGCTACACGAGATTTCATATCAAAATCCATATCTACTCGTAACATTTCTTCTGCCAGAAGCGGAATATCAAATCGGTTGGAATTAAAACCTGCCAAATCTGAATCTTTTATTAAGTTGTGGATGTCTTTAGCTAATTGCTTAAAGGTTGGTGCATCTTTTACATCTTCATCACTAATACCATGAACCGCTGTGGTTTCTGGTGGGATTGGCATTTCCGGATTTACTTTCCAGGTATGACGTTCTTCCTTGCCATTTGGAAACACTTTTAAAATGGATATTTCTACAATTCGGTCTGATGTAATATTTACTCCTGTGGTTTCCAAGTCGAAGAAACACATAGGTTTTGTAAGCTTTAGCTGCATGTTTTGGTTTTATACTACAAAGGTAAGGATTATGATTTACGATTGAAGATTTTTGATTTACGATTTTGAAATAGCAATATTAAAAATTTTTTGTGCGCTTCTCGATACGATGTTCTCCTAAGGTCGAAAATCACTCGAAGTGACAACCATTTTAAATGAAGAACAAATTTGATTTTAATAAATATATTGATAATTGATAACTGAGCACTGATAATTGAAAACTGATTTGCGTTAAGGATGGAAGCGGCATCCTTTTTTATGGTGAATACCTAAAAAAGATATAGCGCACAGCCTGATTTTTGGATTTTCTGCAAGTTTTTTCTTGCAGAAAACCTAAAAGAAACGCCCAAATTAATTGTATAAAAAAAGCCCAACATAAGCTGAGCTTTGATTTTTATTACTAGATTATTTTAGATTTCTCTATTTACATCCCAGCTTTCTAAGTATTCTTTTATGGTTTTTACAAATTGTCCGCCTAATGCGCCATTTACAACACGATGGTCGTAAGAGTGTGACATATACATTTTATAACGAATCCCAATAAAATCGCCATCTGGAGTTTCAATAACCGCAGGAACTTTACGTATAGCTCCTAATGCTAAAATACCTACTTGTGGCTGATTAATAATTGGGGTTCCCATGATACTACCAAAGGTACCAACATTGGTTACGGTATAAGTTCCACCTTGGATATCGTCTGGTTTTAATTTGTTTTCTCTAGCTCGACCTGCCAAATCGTTAACTTGTTTAGTCATACCAACTAAGTTAAGCTGATCGGCATTTTTTATAACTGGTACAATTAAATTACCGTCTGGTAAAGCAGCTGCCATACCAAGGTTAATATTTTTCTTCTTAATTATTTTATCGCCACCACTACTTACAGAAATGTTCATCATAGGATGCTCACGTAAGGCTTTAGCTATAGCTTCCATAAAGATTGGTGTAAACGTTAAGTTTTCTCCTTCACGTTTTGCAAAACCAGATTTTACTTTGTTTCTCCAATTCCAGATGTTAGTTACATCAGCTTCAATAAAACTTTGCACGTGTGCACTAGTTTGAACCGACTCTACCATATGGTGAGCAATAAGTTTACCCATACGAGACATTTCAATAATCTCATCGCCTTCACTTAACTGAATTGGAGCTTGAGCTTTCGCTGATGCTTCTTTTTTAGGTTCTGAAACCAATTGTTTTTGTGCAGGTTGTGCTGTAGTTTGCGTTTGAGCAACACCTCGGTTTTTAAGATATGATAACATATCGTCCTTAGTAACACGTCCATCTTTTCCGGTTCCGGAAATAGCGTCTAATTCCTGCTGAGAAATACCTTCTTCCTTAGCCATATTTTTAACTAATGGCGAATAAAAACGATCTTCTGAACTTTCTACAGTTACTGATGCTTTAGCTTCTGTAACTGTTTGCTCTACTTGTTTAACCTCTTTTGGTGCTTCTTGAGATGTCTCTTTAGCTGCTGGGGCTGAAGTTTCTTCGCCACCTTCAGTTTCTATTATTGCTATGGTTTGACCTACTTGAACAACATCATCAGCCTCAAATAAACGTTCTACTAAAACACCATCAACTTCACTTGGTACTTCACTATCTACTTTATCTGTAGCAATTTCTAAAACTGCCTCATCTGCTTCAATTGTATCTCCAACTTCTTTTAACCAAGACGTTATCGTAGCTTCTGCAACGCTCTCGCCCATTTTTGGTAATTTAAGTTCAAATCTTGCCATATTAATAATTTATACCTTGTTTTTAGGTTATGATTTACAAAATTAATAAAAAAATGACGATTAAATTACATCATGTTTATTAATTTCTATTTTATTACTCTTTCAAAAGTGAATAACCTCACCTCTGTTTTGAGAAGAATCGCTTCCGAGGATAAAATTAGTCTTTTTCGGTAAAATCTTAAAACTTGATTTTTTATTTTTTTTAGAATTTTTTATAATCCCAATAATTTGAGCAAAACTAAGCCAGTTGGCATCTAAAATATATTCTACTTGTTCTGATTTTTCATTAAATACATCACTTAGTTCTAGATTTGTATTTAAAGTCTTTTGAAGTTTAGGGTAAATCTTATTTGAAACTAACTGGTATGATTCAACCTTATGGGATACCATGTGTTCTTTGGGTTTGGATAGCAAAGGTAATATATGAGTTGCTCCAAACACAAGACTATTAAAGAAGATATTTCTTTTAAAATGCGTTTTATAAAAAATTTGCATGGCGCCATAAAACCGTTTTGCATAGGTTTGATCTTTTAAGGTGCTTTCACCTTTAAAGTGTATGGCGGTAGTTTTACCATAATAATAGTTAGTGTAACCTGCTTTTTCAACGCGGTAAGATAAATCTATATCTTCTCCATACATAAAGTATTGCTCGTCAAAACCACTTACTTTATTATAAACAGAGCGTTTTAAAAGCATAAATGCACCAACAAACACTGAAACTTCTCCAATCTGGTCTTTTTCTAAATGATTGGCATAATAGGTTTTAGAAAAACCCAGAATTTTCTTTGTTGCTACTTGTAGCGTAGGAATGTTTCGTTTGCTTTCTGGGAGATATTTACCAGTTCCATCTATAAGCTGGCAACCAATAATTCCTAAATTTTCTTTAGATTCTGCAAACGCTAATAGTGTTGTAAACGTATCTTCTGCAATAACCGTATCAGGATTAAGAATACAAATATATTCTGCTTTTGCTTCTTTAACCGCTTGATTATTGGCTTTTGAAAAACCTACATTTTCATGGTTCTGAATCCATTTTACATTTTGAAAGTTTTTATCGACCATCAGTCGGCTATCGTCCGACGAATTGTTATCTATTACAATAATTTCGGCTTCAATAGGTTGTATAGCAGCTTCCACACTTTGCAAACAGAGTTGTAGAAAATGTTTCACATTATAATTTAATATAACTACCGAAAGTTTCATTCTTTAAGCTTTTAAAGAATTTTCAAACGGAATACGATTTAAAATACTTCGTCCTAAGGTAATTTCATCTGCATATTCTAACTCGTCTCCTACCGAAATGCCTCTTGCTATAGTAGACGTCTCGACATTATATTCTTTAATTTGTTTAAAAATATAAAAATTTGTGGTGTCGCCTTCTATAGTTGGACTTAATGCAAAAATAAGCTCCTTTACCTGATTGGTTTTGACTTTTTCTATAAGAGAATTGATGTTTAAATCGTGCGGACCTATGCCATCCATTGGTGATATTTTACCACCTAAAACATGATATAAGCCTTTAAAACTACTCGTGTTTTCTATTGCCATGACATCACGTACATCTTCCACCACACAGATAATATCTTTATCACGCTTGTGGCTAGAGCAAATCTCACACAAATCGACATCGCTTATATTATGGCAGGATTTACAAAACTTTAATTCGTTGCGCATTTTACCAAGCGATTGTACCAATTGATTGGTTTGCTCTGCAGGCTGACGTAATAAGTGTAACACCAGTCTTAAAGCCGTACGCTTACCTATTCCCGGTAATTGTGACACCTGATTAACTGCGTTTTCTAATAGTTTTGATGAAAATTCCATATGTACAAATTTACTACATTTAAATATGCTTATGAAATACAAATTATGATTTAAGATTTGTATTTTCGGCATACAAATTAAATTGAAAATGACGCCACTTCAAATTATAGGTTTAATTGCTATATACTTTATTGTTTTAATAGCTATCTCATATTTCACAGGAAAAGAAGACAGTAACGATGCCTTTTTTAAAGCTAATAAATCTGCTCCTTGGTATTTAGTTGCTTTTGGGATGATTGGCGCATCATTATCTGGAGTAACTTTCATATCGGTTCCTGGTGCAGTAGAAGCTAATCAGTTTGGGTACTTTCAGATTGTACTAGGCTATTTTGTAGGTTATCTGGTAATTGCCTATGTACTTTTACCCATTTATTACAAACTTAATTTAACTTCTATTTATACTTATTTAAATGAGCGTTTTGGGAATACCAGCTATAAAACCGGAGCTATTGCTTTTTTAATAAGTCGTGTGGTTGGTGCTTCATTTCGCTTGTTTTTAGTAGCAAAAGTGTTACAATTATTAGTGTTTGATCCATTAGAAATCCCGTTTACAATTACTGTTCTTATTACAATTGGTTTAATTTGGCTTTACACTTTTAAAGGCGGCATAAAAACCATCATTTTTACCGACACTTTACAAACCCTTTTCATGCTTATTTCTGTTGTAGTTACTATTGTTTTTTTAGCCAATGCATTAGACTTAAATAGTTTTTCTCAGGTTTATACTACTGTATCGGAAAGTGACATGAGCAAAATTTTCTTTTTTGAAGATCATAATAATCCCCAGTTTTTTATAAAAAGTTTTTTAGCGGGAATGTTTATAACCATTACTATGACTGGTTTGGATCAAGATATGATGCAAAAGAACTTGACCTGTAAAAACTTAAAAGAAGCTCAAAAAAACATGATTAGTTTTAGTTTTATTCTGGTTTTTGTGAACTTGCTATTCTTAGCTTTAGGTTTATTGCTAACGGTTTATGCTTCACAAAATGGTATTACCGCTACTAAAGACGATTTATTTCCAACCATAGCTATGCTTCCTGAAATTGGTGTGGTTACTTCTGCATTTTTTCTTTTGGGCCTAATTGCTGCTGCTTATAGTAGTGCAGATTCTGCTTTAGCTTCACTTACAACCTCTTTTTGCATAGATATTATAGATATAGAGACTAAAGAAGAACAAAAACGTAAACGTATTAGAAAACAAACTCACATAGGATTTAGCGTTTTACTGGCTTTAGTCATTATTGCCTTTAATTTTATTTTTACCGATGTTTCTGTGATCTGGGAATTATTTAAAGCAGCAGGTTACACCTATGGACCATTATTAGGGTTATTTGCTTTTGGAATATTCACCAAAAAACACATTAAAGATAAATGGGTTTGGGTAATTGCATTAATTGCCCCAATAGTATCTTACATTTTAAATGCCAACTCTGAAATGCTATTTAATGGCTATAAAATAGGGTTTGAAATATTAATTGTAAATGGTCTTTTCACGTTTATTGGTCTATTATTAATTGGTCAAAAAAAACAATCACCAATAGATATTACACCTAATTAATATTGTTGAGTAGCTAATAACACTAATGTACACGCCACCTCTACCTCTATATTTGCATTTTCTAAAATTTTATAAAATTCAAAATTTTCGGTTCCCGGATTAAAAATAACTCTTTTAGGACTTAAAGATATTATGTAGTCGTAATACTCTACCTGTCGTTTAGGATTTAAGTATAAGGTTACGCTGTCAATATCTTCATAAGATTTAAGGTTTGTATTTATTTGTACATCTGCTACTTCTCCGTCACGCAGACCAATTGCAACAGTTTCTATATTTTTCCCTCTTAAAGCTTTAATAGCTCGGTTAGAATAGCGGTTTGGGTTTGTAGATGCGCCTATAACTAAAGTTTTCTTATTCATAATTATTTTTTTCAGGTTAAATTTATTTAAGCTTTTTGAAAAGAACTTAAACAGAAACGTTAAATAATGTTAAAGTCTGATAATCAGAGTAATAAAATTCAAAAAACAGCGTCTTAATAGTAACAACTTGAAATAATAAATATTACAGATCTTTTGAATTAGTCTTCTAAATAACCTGCTAAAAATTTAATTAACCAAGTGTTAATCGAAAAAAATCCGATACAAGAGCTGTATCGGATTTTTTAATTTATAAGTTTTTCTAAGGTTTTACCATTTTATAATTACACTTCCCCAGGTAAATCCAGAACCAAAAGCGGCTAAAACCACATGGTCGCCTTCTTTAATTTTTCCTTCTTCCCAAGCTTCACATAAAGCAATTGGAATAGATGCTGCGGTAGTATTTCCATATTTCTGGATGTTATTAAACACTTGGTCATCGCTTAAATCAAACTTTTTCTGAATAAATTGTGCAATACGCAAGTTAGCTTGATGTGGAATAAGCATATCTATAGCTTCTTTTGCTAAATTATTTTTAGTTAAACCTTCCATAATGACTTCACTAAAACGAACTACTGCGTTTTTAAATACAAATTGTCCATTCATATGTGGATAATAACTTTCATCTTCTGGATCATTATCGGCTAAAATATCGTTTACCCAACGTTTACCCATACCTGGAGCTACTAACACCAATTCTTCAGCATGTTCGCCTTCCGAATGTAAATGCGTGCTTAAAATACCTTTACTGCTATCTTCTTCTCGTGTTAACACTGCTGCTCCTGCTCCATCACCAAAAATCACGCTAACACCTCTACCTCTAGTGGTTTTGTCTAAACCATGAGAATGTAACTCACTACCAATCACCAGAATATTTTTATACATCCCGGTTTTTATAAAGTTATCGGCAACAGAAATAGCGTAAACAAAGCCAGAGCATTGGTTACGTACATCTAAAGCACCAACTGTTTTAATATTTAAAGCATGTTGTACTTGTACACCAGGACCAGGAAAATACATATCTGGACTTAAAGTTGCAAATATGATAAAATCGATATCATCCTTATCTAATCCAGAACGTTCAATAGCCTGTTTTGCGGCTTTAACACCCATAGTGGCTGTTGTATCTCCGCTACCTTCTTTTACCCAACGACGTTCTTTAATACCTGTTCTTTCGGTAATCCACTCGTCATTAGTATCCATAAGTTTCGATAAATCTTCATTGGTAACCACATTGTCTGGCACATATTTACCTAAACCTATAATTTTTGAATTGTACATAGTTCTCTTAAAATATTAGTCTAACGAAATTAGCTATTTAATACATAGCTCTTAAGATTTCAGTCTACATTTACTATGCGTGCATAATTCCTATAAAAATGTCACTTTGTCACTTCTTCGCTATTGGCATTTTTGTTGTCACTCTCATAAACAGAATAAAATTAATTTAACAACAACAGTATCTTGCAAACGCAGGATTACTTATAAAAACAAATACGTATTATGGCACAAGGAAAAATTAATGTATCTGTAGAAAACATTTTCCCTTTAATTAAAAAGTTTCTTTACAGTGATCACGAAATATTTTTACGTGAGCTAATTAGTAATGGTACGGACGCTACCTTAAAATTAAAACATTTAACTACTATTGGTGAAAGTAAAGCCGAATATGGCAACCCAATCATTGAGGTTAAAATAGATAAAGAAGGTAAAAAACTTCATATCATAGACCAAGGATTAGGTATGACGGCTGAAGAAGTTGAAAAATACATTAATCAGGTTGCTTTTTCTGGAGCTGAAGAATTTTTAGATAAGTATAAAGATTCCGCTAAAGATTCTGGAATTATTGGACATTTTGGTTTAGGTTTTTACTCGGCATTTATGGTGGCTGAAAAAGTAGAAATCATTACAAAATCTCATAAAGAAGGTACAAAAGCCGCACATTGGACTTGCGATGGCTCTCCTGAATTTACTTTAGAAGAAGCCGATAAAACCGATAGAGGTACAGAAATTATTTTACACATTGCTGAAGATTCTACCGAGTTTTTAGAAGAAGCACGTATACGTGAGCTTTTAACTAAGTACAATAAGTTTATGCCTGTTCCAATTAAGTTTGGAACTAAAGAAATAAACGATCCAGAGCACGAACCAGCTACAATAACAGATAAAGACGGAAAGGAAACTAAAGAACCGCACCGTAAAATCACTGTAGATAATATTATAAACAACCCTAATCCTGCGTGGACTAAGCAACCAACAGAATTAGAAGGCGAAGATTACACCAATTTTTACCGCGAATTGTACCCAATGCAATTTGAGGAGCCATTATTCAATATTCATTTAAATGTGGATTATCCGTTTAATTTGACGGGGATTTTATATTTCCCTAAGATGACAAACGATATGAATATGCAGAAAGATAAAATTCAGCTATACCAAAATCAAGTATTTGTTACCGACAATGTAGAAGGCATTGTTCCAGAATTTTTAACTATGCTTCGTGGTGTTATTGATTCTCCAGATATTCCTTTAAACGTATCTCGTTCTTACTTACAGGCAGATGGCGCTGTTAAAAAGATTTCATCTTACATTACTCGTAAGGTTGCCGATAAATTAAAGTTGTTATTTAATAATAGCCGTGAAGATTTTGAAGCGAAATGGAACGATATTAAAATTGTAATTGAGTACGGAATGCTTTCCGAAGAAAAATTCTTTGAAAAAGCTGATGCATTTGCATTATATCCAACCGTAGATGACACTTATTTTACTTACGAAGAATTAATTAATAAAATTAAAGCCAACCAAACCGATAAGGATGGCAAAACAATTATTCTTTATGCTAGCAATAAAGATGAGCAACACAGCTATATAGAAGCTGCTAAAGCTAAAGGTTATGAAGTGTTATTATTAGATTCTCCAATTGTATCGCACTTAATGCAAAAATTAGAAAGTACTAAAGAAAATATTTCTTTTGCACGTGTAGATGCAGACCATATAGACAAGTTAATTGCTAAAGACGAAACCAAAGTTTCTAAGTTAGATGAAGAACAAACTAAAGCTTTAGAAGAGGTTTTAAAAGCAGCTATTCCACAAGAAAAGTTTATGGTGCAACTAGAATCTATGGATAGTGATGCTACACCATTTATGATTACACAACCAGAATTTATGCGTCGTATGAAAGAGATGCAAGCATCTGGCGGCGGTGGTGGTATGTTTGGAATGGGTAACATGCCAGAAATGTATAATCTTGTGGTGAATACCAATTCTGAACTAGTAAGTGAAATTTTAAATACTACAGAAAAAGAAAATCAGGAGCGTTTAATTAACCAAAGTTTAGATTTAGCACGTTTAAGTCAAGGATTGCTTAAAGGTAAAGAGTTAAGCGACTTTGTAAAACGCAGTTATGAGTTATTAAAATAATTATAAGAACACCATAGTTTTTAAAAAGCCATTTCATTGAGTTGAAATGGCTTTTTCTTTATATAACTTCATCTTATAAAAATTAAGCATATCGTAATTTAACTACTATCTTTGTTTAAAATTGTTTTTTATAGTGAAAGACTTGCTTCTTATAACGCCTCCATTTACTCAGTTAAATACACCATATCCGGCAACTGCTTATTTAAAAGGCTTTTTAAATACTAAAAACATTTCGGCATACCAAATGGATTTAGGTATTGAAGTTATTTTAGAGCTATTCACTAAAAAAACCTTTGAAAACGTTTTTAAAATTGCTTTCGAGAAAAATACCATAAGCTCAGAAAATGCGCAGCGTATTTATACTTTAAGGCATGAGTATTTAAAACCGCTTAATCAGGTTATTGCTTTTTTACAAGGCAAAAACCCCACATTTGCCAGACAAATTTGTACCGATAATTTTTTACCCAGAGCATCACGTTTTGAGCAGTTAGACGATATGGATTGGGCTTTTGGATCTATGGGATTACAGGATAAAGCCAAACATTTAGCTACGCTTTTATTAGAAGATTTATCAGATTTTATTAAAGAATGTATCGATGAGAATTTCGGGTTTTCCCGATATGCAGAACGCTTAGGACAAAGCGCCAATGCGTTTGACGATTTATATAACACACTTCAACAGGATTATACCTTTATAGATAAGATTAGTATTCAACTTCTGGAACATCAGCTACAACAAACACAACCCAAATTAGTATGTATTTCTGTACCATTTCCTGGTAATTTATATAGCGCGTTTCGTTGTGCGCAATACATAAAAGCGAACTACCCAAATATTAAAATCTCTTTAGGTGGCGGTTTTCCAAATACCGAATTGCGTGATCTTACTGAAACGCGTGTATTTGAATTTTTTGATTTTATTACCTTAGATGATGGCGAACTACCTATAGAATTATTATACCAACATATCACGTCTAACTCAGTCGAAACAACCTTAAAACGTACATTTCTTAAAGAAAATAACGAAGTTGTTTATAAAAATAATAGCCCAAAAGCCGATTATAAACAAGCCGACATTGGCACGCCAGACTATTCCGATTTAAAACTCGACCAATATATTTCGGTTATAGAAATTGCCAATCCCATGCACAGTTTATGGAGCGATGGTCGCTGGAATAAACTTACTATGGCACATGGCTGTTATTGGGGAAAATGCACATTTTGCGATATCAGTTTAGACTATATCAAAATTTATGAACCCATTGCTGCTAAATTATTGGTGGATCGCATGGAGCAATTAATTGCACAAACTGGCGAAAATGGTTTTCATTTTGTAGATGAAGCCGCTCCTCCAGCATTAATGAAAGCCTTAGCATTAGAGATTTTAAAACGTGAATTGGTGGTTACTTGGTGGACAAATATTCGTTTTGAAAAAAACTTTACCCAAGATTTATGTTTGTTATTAAAAGCTTCTGGTTGTATTGCAGTTTCTGGCGGACTCGAAGTTGCTTCCGACCGATTATTACAACTTATAGATAAAGGCGTAAGTGTAGAACAAGTCGCACAAGTAACCAGACATTTTACCGTAGCGAATATTATGGTTCACTCGTATTTAATGTATGGCTATCCCACACAAACCGAACAAGAAACTATAGATAGTCTGGAAATGGTGCGACAGTTATTCGAGCTTGGTATTATCCAATCCGGATTCTGGCACCAATTTGCATTAACCACACATAGTCCAATTGGCAAAAACCCAGATGCTTATGGTGTTACGCCACATTATAAAGACATTAGCTTTGCTAATAACGATGTAGATTTTAGCGACCAAACTGGTATAGACCATAGTAAATTTAGTTACGGATTAAAAAAATCTTTATTTAATTACATGCACGGTATTGGTTTTGATTTGGATTTGCAGGATTGGTTCGATTTTAAAATACCAAGAACTACTATTACACCATTTTATATTGAAGATTGCCTAGCGGAACAACCTCAGTTTCAAATGAAACCAAACGCCAAAATAATTTGGTTAGGTCATGAGCCATTAGTTGAAAGATTTACCAAAACAAAAAAAGGCTTTACTAACCAATTGGTTTCTTTACAATTTCATGATAAATTAGAACGACTAGACATTACTTTAAATGAAGCTGAAGGTTTATGGTTGGTAAATCAATTAGAAGCACTTCAACCAACCAACCAAAAATTAATAACGTTTGCTCAGTTAAAAGCAGACTTTGAAACCCAATTTGAAAATTTTGAATTATTCTGGTTTTCTAAACCTATTTTGGAATTGCAAGAATTTGGTTTATTAAGCGTATAAATATATATCTTATTAAAACACAAACACATATTGCCACACCACAAAATCTGCCAAAAAGGTTGCAGGACTATGGTGTTGGTATTTTTGAGTTGGCTTTTACCAAATCGGCATTAAAAAAAGCCATAAAAAAAGGTTTAATTACCGTTAATGGGCAAATAGCTACCACAGCAACCTATATTTATGGAGGCGAAAACATTACACTTACAGCATTAGAACCTACAACACAGAAAAAGCAATTTATACAAAACCTAGATGTTGTTTTTGAGGACGATTATTTAGCCGTAATTAGAAAACCCGCAGGACTTTTAGTAAGTGGCAACAAATTTAAAACCGTTACCAACGCTTTAGAGCAAAACTTAAACCGAAGCACACAACCTGATGCGACCAAACCACAACCTGTACATCGTTTAGATTATGCCACTACAGGTGTGTTGTTAATTGGTAAAACCAAGCAAAGTATTATTGCTTTAAATACACTTTTTAAAACCAAAAACATTCAAAAAAACTATTATGCCATTACCATTGGTAACATGCCAAAAGAAGGTATAATTGCTTCTGATATAGATGGCAAAAAAGCCATTTCTCATTATAATATTTTAGACCGTGTTAATTCGGAACGTTTTAAGCTTTTAAATCTTGTAAACTTAGCTCCAGAAACTGGACGAAAGCACCAACTCCGCAAACACTGTGCAGAACTAGGCAATCCCATTTTAGGCGATAAAGATTATGGCTTACCACATTTAATTTTAAACGGAAAAGGTATGTATTTACATGCCTATAGTTTAGAATTTATTCATCCATTTACTAAAGCATTAGTAACCATAAAAGATGAATTGCCTCTACGGTTTAGGAAGGTTTTTAAAAATAACGTTGTTTGAGTTTGTCATTTTTTTAGTCTAACTTCGTTTAACATCAGAACTAAAAAATTAAAACGATTTCATATCAAGTCGTTGTGTGTAATTTGAGAATAATGAATAATTTATTAACTATATTTTTCGGAATATTTCTATCTACTACTGTTTATGGACAAGTAGATAGCTTAAAGCTTAGAAAACTTGAAATAAAAACACACAAAATTGATTCAATCTCAACAGAAACAAAAGAAATAAAAAAAATCACTGTTGATTCTGTTAAAGTTCAAATCTATGATCTTGGTGATAAAATAAAGACTATAAATTTCTTCTCGAATAGTCAATTAATAATTAATTACTATTTTGAAAATAACGAGTTAATTTCAATTAAGACCGAAGAAAAAAGTCCGATTTTAACAGATTTGTCATCCTTTACTGAATTTTATTTTGAGAACGAGAAATTAATAGGCGAGAATTATTACCGTACTGTTCGTGCATGTCTGGGGATTTCAGCCGCTACTGATTACGAATTATATGGTTATAACCCTTTATTTACAAAAGAGTTTTTAATTGAATTTAATAAAAAAACGTTGCGGAAAATATTAGAATAAAAACTACCCACAAAAACGTATGTAATCAATTGCTTGGTTTGTGTGTACTCGAAAAATCCTACGGATTTTCCTCTGGTTCGGTTTCTTTTTGCTAAGTTAGACCTAGCCATCGCAACTATTCATAACCGAGACGTTAAACAAAAACCTAAAAATCTAAATTTGCTTGGCTTCTTCCCAAAATACTTGTGTATTTGAAAATTTTATCAAATTTTCCAATTACTGCGTTTTGGCTTCCTCCCAAAACACATCCATTTCAGCAAGTGTCATGTCTTTTAAGTTTTTGTTTAAAGACTTGGCTTTTTCCTCTAAATACTGGAAACGTTTCGTGAATTTTTTATTGGTACGCTCTAAAGCATTTTCTGGGTTTATGTTTTTAAAACGCGCGTAGTTTACTAAAGAAAATAGTACGTCGCCAAACTCGCTTTCCATTTTATCGGCATCGTTGGTTTTAACTTCATCTTTAAACTCTTGTAGCTCCTCTTCTACTTTTTCCCAAACTTGTTCGGGTTGTTCCCAGTCAAAACCCACACCTGCCACTTTATCTTGTATGCGGTTGGCTTTTACCAATGCTGGTAAGCTTTTAGGAACGCCTTCTAGCACACTCGTTTTTCCTTTGCCTTCTTTTAATTTGATCTGTTCCCAGTTGCGTTTTACTTCGACTTCATCTTTTACCTTAACATCGCCATAAATATGTGGATGACGATGGATCAATTTCTCGCAAATACTGTTACAAACATCGGCAATATCAAAATCTTTAGTTTCGCTACCAATTTTAGCGTAAAACACCAGGTGTAACAAAACGTCGCCCAGTTCTTTTTTAACTTCATTTAAATCCTTATCCAAAATAGCATCGCCTAACTCATAGGTTTCTTCTATGGTTAAATGACGTAAGCTTTCCATAGTTTGTTTTTTATCCCACGGACATTGCTCACGCAACTCGTCCATAATGGTTAATAATCTATCAAATGCTTTTAATTGCTCTGCTCTGCTATTCATGGTGTTGTATTTGCTGTTATAAAAGTACTTAAAACAAAACATCCAGCAAATGGCTGGATGTTTTTTATGATTGAATTTATTTTAGTTCTCGACTGCGTTCGAACGGACCATTTTATATGGTTAAAGGTCAGGCTTTTGTGGCTTCTTGATACTATTTTTTCCTATCGTCTAAAATCACTCGAAGTGACAAGAGTAACCTAATTTAATAATTGTTACATTATTAAATTATTACATTGCTACATCTACTCCTCTTCTTTTGAAGCCGCTTTTTTAGAGGCTTTTGCTTTTTTAGCAGGCTTTTTCTCGTCTTCAAATTCTAACAAATTATTTTTTTGAAGTAAGTTATACCAAGAAATTACTTTTTTAATATCACTTGCATACACACGATCTTCATCATAATCTGGTAAAACGTCAAAGAAATATTCTTCTAACTCTACCTTTGGTGCTTTATGACTTATACTGGTTTCTTTACCATTTTCTTTATCAGAAATTTTCTTAAAAACACTCTTTAAAGGCACTTCTTCACTTAAGGTATAAATAGCAATTTCACTTAAAATACTTACGTTTTGTTGGATACCAACAGAAATACGTTTGTTATCGGTTAACGATTCTGCTAAAAAACCAGAACGTGTTTGAGTGACTAATTTATATAAACCTGGTTTTCCAGAAATGGATAATACTTTATCTAATGCCATAATTTAGTTTTTTAAAGGTTGCAAATATGAAAGGTTTACAACGGTTATGCAAATTTTTAACGCTTCTTTTTAGCCAGAGGAAACTTCATACGGTAATCTACATCTACTTTTCCTTTTGAAATGTTGGCAAGCTTTCCTTTTATTAAACGTTTTTTAAGTGATGATAATTTATCGGTAAACAAAACACCTTCTATATGGTCGTACTCATGCTGAAACACTCGTGCTGCCAGACCAGACAATTCCATAGTCTTGGTGTTAAAATCTTCATCCTGATATTGCACTTTAATATTTGGTTTTCTAAACACGTCTTCACGCACTTCTGGAATACTTAAACAACCTTCGTTAAATGCCCACTCGTCTCCAGATTCTTCTAAAATAACTGGGTTAATGAAGGTATGTTTAAAATTCTTTAAAAAATTTTGCTCTTCTTCACCTAAAATTTCATCGTCTGCAAAAGGTGACGCATCTACTAGAAATAGACGAATACTTAAGCCAATTTGTGGCGCAGCTAAGCCAACACCATAAGCACCATACATGGTATCGTACATATTTTCTATTAATGCTTTTAAATTGGGGTATTCTGGTGTAATTTCTACTGCTTTTTTCTTTAAAACAGGATCGCCATAGGCTACTACTGGTAATATCATGTACTTTTATTTATAAATTGTAAAGGTAACTTTGTAAAATTATGGTGGCACTAATTTCGTCCAGCAAGGCTTTATTTTTGCGTTGCTTTTTCTTTAGTCCGCTATCTATCATGGTTTGGGCAGCCATTTTAGAGGTAAAACGTTCGTCTACACGTTTTATTGGCATCTCTGGAAAGGCATGTTTTAATCTGCCAATAAAGGGAAGAATTAAAGACTCACTTTCGCTTGGCGTATAATCCATTTGCTTAGGCTCGCCTACCAGAAATAATTCGACCTCATGTTTTGCGGTATAGTCCTTTAAATAGTCTATAACCTCTTTAGTTGCTACTGTGGTTAAACCCGATGCAATAATTTTAAGCTCGTCGGTTACTGCTAAACCTGTACGAACTTTCCCAAAATCTATTGCTAATATACGTGCCATACTATTTTACTATCTATTGTTTTATAGAAACGAGTGCAAATTTAAGGTTTATATTCGTAATGCTTAAATAATTGTACCCATTTTAAATTTGGCTTTTTATATTTGCGTTAGCGATTGAGGCTTTGTTGGAGCTCTTTTTTGTATTCCTGAAAGGTTTTTTAATCTTTTAGGTATAGCAAAAAAAGCGACTGCCGAAAGCGCGACCGTTAGGGAACGCCATAATTTCAATGATTACAGTGGTTAGAGGTTAGTGGTTAGAAAACTAATTGATTTTCGCTTTCGCTGAATTAATAACAGAAATAAAATAGACTTTAAAAAGATTCCCGCATGCGCGAGAATAAAAACAACATATTATGAAATATTTACAACATACTATTGAAGCTGCTTGGGATAACCGAGATTTATTAGACCAAACTGAAACACAAAATGCCATTAGAAAGGTGGTAGATTTATTAGACGCGGGAGAATTACGTGTGGCAGAACCTGTAACAGATGGCTGGCAAGTTAATGAATGGGTTAAAAAAGCGGTAGTCATGTATTTTCCTATTCAAAAAATGGAAACTCTAGAAGCTGGTATTTTTGAGTATCATGATAAAATCCCATTAAAACGAAATTATGCTGAAAGAGGTATTCGTGTGGTACCTAATGCAGTTGCGCGTCACGGTGCATACATTTCTGCCGGAACTATTTTAATGCCTAGTTATGTGAATATTGGTGCTTATGTAGATGAAGGTACTATGGTTGATACTTGGGCTACTGTAGGTAGCTGTGCACAAATAGGTAAAAACGTGCATTTGTCTGGTGGCGTTGGTATTGGTGGCGTTTTAGAACCTTTACAAGCTGCTCCGGTTATTATTGAAGATGGCGCTTTTATAGGTTCACGTTGTATTGTAGTTGAAGGTGTTAGAGTTGAAAAAGAAGCCGTTCTTGGAGCTAATGTGGTCCTTACTATGAGTACTAAAATTATAGACGTTACTGGAGATACACCTGTTGAAACCAAAGGTGTTGTTCCTGCACGTTCTGTTGTAATTCCTGGAAGTTATACTAAAACATTTCCTGCGGGAGACTACCAAGTACCTTGTGCTTTAATTATTGGTAAACGAAAAGAAAGTACCAATAAAAAAACATCGCTTAACGATGCGTTACGTGAGTATAATGTAGCGGTATAATTTTCGCAAAGAACACTTATGAAGGTTTTAATAATACAGCAAAAAATGATTGGAGATGTGCTTACAAGTACAATTTTATTTGAAGCATTACGTAAGCATTTTCCCGAAGCTCAATTAGATTATTTGGTTGAGTCCAATACTCTAGCGGTTATTGAAAATAATCCTTACATAGATAATAGTATTATACTTTCGCCCAACATACGCCAAAATAAGATATTATTTTGGCGTTTTTTAAACCAAATTAGATCGGAGAATTACACAATTGTTATTGATGTTTATTCGGTCACCACAAGTGCTTTAACCACTTTTTTTAGTGCAGCAAAGCAGCGTATATCATATAGAAAATGGTATACTAAATGTTTGTATACCAATACTATTTCACGAAGTAAAACACCTAGTTTTAACATCAGTTTAGCTAGAGAGAATAGACTAAAATTGTTACAACCTTTAGGTATTAATCCCGACACAACACTTTCTCCAAAAATATATTTAACCGAAATAGAAAAAAATAATGCAAGAAAACTTCTAGAGCAGTTTGAAATTTCTAAAACAAACCCCTTATATATGATTAGTGTTTTAGGAAGTAATAATTCTAAAACCTACCCTATACATTTTATGGCAAATGTGTTAGATTTTATTTGTGAGACACAACCAAATGCACAGTTGCTGTTTAATTACATACCTTCACAAATTACCGAAGCAAAAAACATTTTTAATTTATGTAAGCCTCAAACAAAAAACTGTATCTATTTTAATTTATATGGAAAAACCTTAAGAGAATTTTTGGCATTAACCTGGTGTTGCGATGCTATGATAGGTAACGAAGGTGGAGCTATCAATATGGCCAAAGCATTAAATACACCTACATTTACAATTTTCTCACCCTATATTATTAAAAAGAATTGGTTTGGAGCAGTAGAATCTAAGATACACAGTGCAGTGCATTTAAATGATTACGAAACATATGATCTAAAAGCAGCAAAAAAAGATAGTGGTTATTATTATAATAGATTTAAACCAGATTTATTTTTAGAATCTTTAAATGAATTTTTGAATACAATTAAAATCTAAATTTTTAAAAAATTTATTTGATCTTGAATAGTATTGAAATGCCATCTATGGTAAGATCTAATTAATTTTCTTTTGGAAAAATAAGTAACGTAATCTGCAAAAGGAAAAAAATCAGAATGACCTAAACCGTCAATTATTACTAATTCAATTTTATTTTCATTTAGTTTTTTACAACAAATATTTCTAGCTCTTAAATCTCTTGTAAAAACTTTATACTTTAACATTTGGTCTTTTAAAACAGACAAAGCCTTTTCTAATTCTAAAATTGGGATAGTTTGTTGGTTTTGTAACAAATAAAATTCTAAAGTTTTCGAAATCTTACCTGTAGACTCATCTCTAATCAAATCAAAAGTTTGTCCTATTCCCAAATTTGTAGATACTTCACCTCTATAATCTGAATAAAAAGAAGAATCATTTTTGGTGTGCTTTTTAATTTTTTTAAAATACCGCAACTCTTTATTTGTATACTCTTCCTTAACATGTGGCTTAGGTATCTTGATACATAAAAATTTGTTTTCTGGATGTTCGTAGCAAGTTCTAATATCTCCTTCTCCTATATAATGTTTAGCAGATATATTTATCATTTTCATATAACAAGTTAACTAAGTATCAAAATTAAATAAATTTCTATGTATAGCGATTTTTTCAAAGTTAAAAAAGAAATAATATATATATTCAGGTTGTATTTATAACTTATTTGTATTGTTAGAAAATTTAATTCGGCTGTGTAAGTGCTGTAAAGTTTTATGTAAAACCTTTATACATGAAGATTAATATATACCATTTAATCTCTATAATACTCACTTCTCATTTTACTTTAACACATCCCTTTATAAGGATTTAAATTAAAACGATTAATTGTTATATACTAAAGTATATGAATAAAGAATTTAATTAAATACCGATTAATTCTAGAACACCAAGATAAATTAGTGAAAATAATAGTACCCTATTTAGTTAAGATTAGTAATAAGGTTTATTTTTTTTACTAATTTAATAGACATATATTTGAGCATTAGCAAATAAAAAGACTATATCTTTATGAAAATAATTATCCTTGCTGCAGGTATTGGATCGCGATTAGGGAATCCTTTTCCAAAACCTTTGACACCTCTTAATAATGGAAAAACCATCATGCAAACGCAAATAGATAATATTTCAGCTTATTTTGATGTAGATTCCATTTCTGTAGTGGTAGGCTTTAAAAAAGATATTATAATGGAACGGTTCCCAGAACTTACTTATATATACAATCCTTTTTTTGACATTACAAACACCTCAAAAAGTTTATTAAAAGCCTTAAAGAAACATAAGGACGAATCTGTTTTATGGTTTAACGGAGACGTTGTTTTTGATCAAAAATTATTAAGTATACTACAACCAGCAATACAAGAGAATACTTCGTTTGTTGCAGTTAATACAAATAGAGTAGCTGAAGAAGAAGTTAAGTATACCTTAAAAAATGGTTATGTAAATGCGCTATCTAAAGAAGTAGAAAATGGATTAGGTGAAGCTGTAGGTATTAATTACATTGCCTCTAAAGACATTAAGTATTTTATTGAGAGACTAGAACAATGTGATGCGAATGATTATTTTGAAAAAGGTTTAGAACTCGCCATAGAGAAGGATAATTTAAAATTAAGCGCTATAGACATTTCAAAATACAATTGTATGGAAGTTGATTTTGTTGAAGATTTAGCTGCAGTAAACAAATTATTTTAAAAAATGAAATTTGTACTTTTTTGTCTAAATAACTACGCTTTTGCCATTTTAGAACCCATAAAAAAGGAACTACAAAATTTAAATTATGATTTTTTATGGTATGTAGCACCAAAAATAAGTGCAGATTTCCCGTTTAAACAAGATCAATACACGAGTTCCATACTTAAAATAAAATCATATAATCCAGAGGTAATTTTTGCTCCAGGAAATGAGGTGCCTTACTTTTTAAGAGGTTTAAAAACTCAAATTTTCCATGGTTTGGCTGGAGAAAAAAAAGGCCATTTTAGAATCCGTAATTATTTCGACTTATATCTAACTCAAGGTCCTTATTTTACTAAAAAGTTTAATGAGTTAAAAAAAACACATAACGATTTTGATGTTATAGAAACAGGTTGGCCTAAATTAGATATTTATGGGAAACAAAAAGATAAGTACCATGCATATAAAAAGGAATTACTTACAACCTACAATGCAAATACAATACTTTTATATGCCCCAACATTTTCACCAAAATTAACCTCTGCTCCTTTCTTAATTAATGAAATTAAAAATTTAGCAAAAAAAAAGAACTTTCTAATTTTATTAAAATTTCATCCATTAATGGCAAAAGAATGGATAGATACTTATAAAAAATTAGCTAAAAGCACAAATAATATACTCTTTCAAGAAGAAAAAGATATTACCAAATTTTTATTAATTTCAGATGTTTTAATAAGTGATACTTCTTCTGTAATATATGAATTTATGTTACTTGATAAACCCGTAATAACATTTAAAAATATTTCGTCTAATATAATTTGGGAAAATAGCTTAGAGTATAATAATTTAAATGCATTAATAGATAAAACTTTATTGGAAGATGTTTTTTCAAAAAACAGAACAAATATTATAGAAAATTACCATCCTTATCAAGACGGTCAATCGGCTAAACGAATGGTAGAAGCAGTCGTAACTTATTTAAAAGACCATAAAGTACCTTCAAAAAGAAATATTTCCTTTTTTAGAAAATTAAAAACACATCTAAAGTTGCTTAAAGCAAATGCCTATTAGTTTTTAGATTCTAAATTATTTATTATGGCACACCAATTAACTGCATTAATACCTACAAAAAATGAAGTAAACAATATTGAAGCTGTAATTGCTTCGGTTAGTTTTGCAGATGAAATATTGGTAGTTGATAGTTTTAGTACAGATGGTACTGTAGAAAAAGCAATGAATTTAGGTGCAAAAATTTTACAAAGAACTTTCGATTACCATGCCGCACAAAAAAATTGGGCTATTCCGCAAGCAAAACATGATTGGATATTGTTAGTAGATGCAGATGAACGGGTTACACCAGAACTTAAAAAAGAAATTATATCTGTTTTACAGCAAAAAGAAATTAAAGAAAAAGCATTTTGGATAAAGCGCATTAATCATTTTATGGGACAAAGAGTGCATTATAGTGGTTGGCGAAATGATGCTGTAATTCGCTTGTTTGATAAAAAATATTCTAGATACGAAGATATTTTTGTGCACGAAGAAATTATTTGCACTGGAACTACTGGAAAATTAAAACACAAATTATCTCATAATACCTATAAAAATTTTGATGCTTTTATACAAAAAATGAATAGGTATGCAACGCAACAAGCCAAGGTTTATGATCTAAAAACAGGAAAAATAACACCTTACCATTTGGTGTTAAAACCGTTTTGGGGTTTTTTTAAACATTATATTGTCCAAAGTGGTTTTCGTGATGGGTTTGTTGGATTTACCATTGGCTATATACAAGCCTATGTGGTTTTTATGCGTTATGTTAAGCTGTGGTTATTAAGAAAAAACAGAAGTTAATTATTTTTTCCAAAATTTTATTTTTTTCTTTAAACGACGCTTTCTGTGATATTTTTCTTGAAAATTGTTAGTGTATTTCCACATTAATTGAAATACTTTATCATAATCTTCATTAATACATTTTGCATACTCATCGCTCATGACCTCAATAATAGATTGGTGTACTGCTAATTTTGAAAAATTTTTAATACGTTCATTAAAAGAAAGTGGTTTGAAATTCATTCTATTTAAGTCCACTAAATAAAACTCGTAATTTCCGTTATTAAAATTAATAAGTGTGTTTCCTGGCGAATGATCTAGAAAGTTTACATTGTTTTCGTGAAGTTTGTAGGTAAAACGTGTAAAAGCTCTCAAAATAGCTTCATGGTTTGGAATATTAAAATCTTTAGTTAATTCTCTAAATGTAATATCACAATCTATTTGATGACTAATATAGTAACTCTTTCCAAAGAAAAAAGCCGACTTAAACTCATAAAAAGCAACAGGTTGAGGTGTACCGATGTTTAGATCAATAAGCTTATTTGCATAGTTATAAGAACGCTCAGCTTTACTTTTTCTTAAAAACCGATATGCTACTTTATTAATAACATTAGGTACCTTAAAAGATTTTACATTTAGAATTTCTCCGTCTAAATTAAATAACTTCAAACTATTCCGGTCTTGATTACCAAAAGATTCTCCTTGGGTAGAAAAATTTATAACAAAATTGTCTAAATGTGAAGACTTATTAAGGTATTTAGAATGGATTTCACGTTTCATAAATTCAAAATTACAATTTATTGAAGATATTTAAGTGAACCTCTCTGTAATTCTTAAAGTTTTATTTATTTTGTTTAAAATTTCAAGTATGCCACACATCTTTCTAGAATCTCATAATATAAATAACTTATATTTTGGATTAGGTCAATATAATAAACAGCTTATTGAGGCATTACATATAGAAATTTTAAAACAAAATGATGATTTAGAATTTACGGTAATGAGTTCTAGAAAATCATCTTTTTCTAAAAAAATTTTAAACGATTTTAAGCATAAGTCTTATAAATCTATTTACCGCAAAAAATGGTTTAGAATTAGAAAAAAATATGACTTATGGCATTCTCTAAATCAAAATACAAAAATTGAGCCTTATCACAACATTCCATATCTACTTACAGTGCATGATGTCAATTTTATGGAAGAAATGACCGGCGAAAAATTAGAGAAACATAAAAAACGCTTTGAAAATAAGTTGGCTCGTACCAATGCAATTACTTATATTTCTAATTACGCTAAATCGATGACACATAAATACTTTAATGTTCCTAACGTTAAAGAGTATGTGATCTATAATGGCAGTGCAAATATTAGTAATAAATTAGTAGAAACGCATGAACCCGAGCATGCTATAAAAGGAAAATATTTGTTTTTTATAGGGGAATTTTTAGAGAAAAAAAATATTCATACCTTAATTGAAATGCTTGTGCATTTACCTGATTTCACCTTGCTTTTAGCTGGTAAAAACACTACTACTTATGCCGATAAGTGTCGACAATTAATTGAAGCCCTAAATCTCCAAGAACGTGTTATTATAACAGGAAAGATTAGTGAAGAAGATAAGTGGTTTCATTATAAAAATTGTACTGCGTTTGTATTTCCTTCATTAAGGGAAGGGTTTGGATTACCGCCAATAGAAGCTATGCAATTTGGAAAACCAGTTATTCTATCCAACAAAAGTGCATTACCTGAAGTTGGAGGTCCACACGCTTATTATTGGGAACATTTTGAACCTAAATATATGGCTGAATTAGTTATAAAAAGTTTAGACAATTTTCAATCCAACCAATTACTTAAAAGTGAAGCAATAAAAACATATGCACAAAGTTTTTCTTGGAGTAAAACAGCTAAAGAATATATACAGGTTTATAAAAGTTTATTACTTAAATAAAAATTTAAACCACTGCCCAAAATTTTTACCAAAAATATAGCTTTTACTAGGTAGAATCTCTTCATAGTTTAGTGTCTCACTTAAATCCTCTATATTTTTAGCTTTTATTAATTCTAAGGATTTCCATTTTTCTGGTTCTATATAAAAAAAATCTTGCATTTGTTTATAATTGGAAGCGTTAACCGATTTCCATTTTTCCATAAAACCACTATTAACTTGAGTATCATGACCCCAGTTATCTAGCTTTTGCTTTAACTCTTCTTCTGTTCTAGATAAACATTCATGAAGTACTACAAAAGGCTTATAAATAATTTGCTGTTTACATTTACGCCCCACTTTAAACTCTGGTTTATTCGTGGTAACCAAAACTCGGGTAGGTTTTGAAACCACAAGAAATCCTTCGTCTACTTTTTTATAAATATTATAAAGAAAAACAGCTATTTGAATGCCTTTTTTAGAATTTAAAAGTTTGTTTTGGGTTAGTAAATACTTTGTAAATTCATTAAAATTAATAAAGTATTCATCTGCATCTAATTGAATACACCAGTTTTCTAAACCCATTTTTTCACTTAATAATTTCCGTTCTCTTACCTCACATTGCATAGAGCTTAAACCAGGAATATAAAAGTCATCTCTATAAATAATTATTTTAGAGTGTTTATCATAACTTTTTAACCAATCAAAAAAAGAATCTTCAATAACAAACTGCTCACCTTTCCAAGTGTTAAAATTTGCATCTAATGCCAAAAATATCTTATCTGAATGGTTATAAACGAAAGGAATTGCTTTTTTTAATAACTCATAATCATAAGATACTAAAAAACCAACATGTATTTTATTCATATAAAACTTATATCATACTATTATACTAACATCTATTTAATTTTATTTAATTTTGAAAAAAATAGATATCATGGATGTTTCTATAATAATTATTAACTATAACTCTTCTAGTTATACGTTAAAGTGTATTGAAACTATTATCAAATATACTAAAAGTCTAACTTATGAAATTATTGTAGTTGATAATAATTCAAAGACATCTGAGCTACAAGACTTAAAAAATGGAATTGAAAATTATACTGTTAAGTTAATTGAAAGCAAAATAAATTTAGGGTTTGGCGGAGGAAACTCTTTAGGCTATCAATTTAGCAAAGGAAAATATTTAGCTTTTGTAAATAACGATGTAGAGTTTCTTGAAAACTCTTTACTAAAACTTTTAAATTATATAAAAACAGACTCAAAAATTGGATGTCTTGGCTTACCTCAAATAAATAGTAATCATAAACCTTTTATATATAGTTACAGACAATTTCAAGGTATTTCATATCAATTATTTAAACAACCTAAGCCATACTCCTATTACTCTAAATTACATCAAAGTGATTTAAAAACACCTTTTGAAGTAGATTTGGTCTCTGGTGCATTTATGTTTTTTAAAACTGAAGCCTACAAGGCTTGTGGAGGATTTGACACTAACATTTTCTTATACTACGAAGAGATGGATATTGGGGAACGACTTAGAAAATCTGGATACCAAACTGTTTTTTATCCTGATGGTATTTTTTTACATCATCTTGGTAAGAGTTCTGTTAATGTAAAAATGAAAGTAGAGTTTACTATCGCATACTTATATGTTATCCAAAAAAACTATAGTTATTGGTATTACAAAACTATACAAACCATATTATTTTTTAAATATGGTATGAAAGCACTAGCTAAACCAAAAAAATACGGTCAACCATTTGCCATAGTTGCCAAAGGTGGAAATGGATTAGCTTATAGTTTACGCGTTAAGAATTAATTATTTGCAGTAGCGTTTTTTCAGTTTCTATAAGGGAAAATGGTTTTAGAATGTCTTCACATTTTGAACTTACTTCTTCCCAGCTTTGCTTGTTTTCGTATAAATTTAAAATTAGCTGAGCAAAATCCTTAGCGTTATTAGCCACCATTTTTGATCTAACACTACCAAACTCAAAACCTTCTTCTCCTACATCTGTAGTAGCAAGTGGCAAGCCATGTTCTAAACTTTGTCCTATTTTACCTTTAATACCAGCTCCAAAACGTAATGGAGCAACAAAAACACGTGATGAATTTATAATAGTATCAATATCATCTACAAAACCCATTATATTAAAGTTAGGTGACTGATAAGATTTTATTTGATTGGTTATAGTGCTTCCAACAATATTAATTTTAATATCGGGATGGCTTTTCCAAACTAAAGGCATAATTTCTTCAAATAAAAATTTAACAGCATCTATATTTGGCTCATGTTTAAAGCCACCAATAAACAGCAAATCTCTACGCTTTTCAAAAGGTTTAAAATACTTATTTTCTGAAATATAATTATGTATATTACTCAGTACCAATACTTTTTCTTTTTGTTCAAAATGTTTTTCTAGTAGAACTTTATCGGTATTTGAGATAGCAATTATGGCGTCTGCTTTTTTGCAATTATCCAATTCAATTTTTAAAAACTTATTAGCTTCGGATTTACTATACTTATTTTTAGAAAGTTCAAATTCACGCATAAATCTAACATAGTGAAAATCAACCATATCAAAAACTAATTTTGTGTTTGGGTTACAGGTTTTAATTAAATCATGATATGTATAAAAAATATTAGGGCGATGCAACCAAGCTGTATTTAATTTAAAAGCTATTTTTTTTATAAATAGTTCTTTTGTTACTAATTTATTAGCTTCTACTTTAGGTTCATAAACGTTAACGCCTAATGATTTAAAATAATTTATGTAGGTGCTATGGTATTTGTATTGCTTTAAATCTGCTAATAAGAAAACTCCAACGTCATTTTTTATAAGCAGTTTTATTATTTCTGTTAAACGGCGAGAGCCAGAATCTTTATTATATTCAGGAATAATTTCATCTACAATTAAAACATTATGAGATTTAAATGTATAATCTTCAAGCTTAAAAAAAGCTTCTTGTTTTATGAGTTTTTTCTTGAGTTTTAGATTTTTAAAATAGGTTTTAATTTTTTTATATAGCATCTTCAAAAAAGGTATCTAATTGTTTATAAACGCTTGAAGTACTTAATGTTTGATTATAAAATGAAACTGCTTCCGTTTTATTTTTATCATAAAAGTCTTGATTGTCCATAAGTCTATTAATATAATCTGCAAATTCATTAGCCTTGTTGGTTACAAGACAACCATTTGATGTCTTGTTTAGTAAACCATCAACACCGCGTTTATTACAAACAACAGGTAGACCAAAGGACAGTGCCTCTACTACTTTTATTTTTAGTCCAGTACCTGTAAACATTGGACAAATAGCAATTTTAGATTGCTGATAAAATGGTTCTAATTGCTCTGCAAATGGTACACAAATTACATTGTTGGAAGCTTTAACTACTTCTGTAATTTTACCAATAATTGTGATATTAATATTTGGATTGAGTAAGGGTAATACAGAATCCATAAACCAATTGATGGCAACTATGTTATGATGATTTTTACTAGCAACATAAATAACATCAATTTCACTTTTTATAGTAGTTTCGCATTTATTTATTTTATTAGCATGTGGAATTAGATATGATTTTTTATTTAAAAACTGAGAATACAAAAAATCTTCTTCTATAGATATACTCCAAACATAGTCAAACAAATTAGCAATTGAAATTTCTTTATTGAATAAATCTGGCCTATTGAATTGTGCTGATAAAAAGTCATGTGTATCCAAAATTTTTATAGCTTTTCCAAAATCAATCTCATCTATAAGTCTGTAATTATACGCGTACGAAATAATTACAATATCGTAACTTTCCTTTGCAATAAAGGTCTTAAGATCTTTAATTTGCCCAAAGCGAATTCGGTCGAACACTTTTTTATAATTGTTAAATAGACTTTTATACAATAGGACAATTCTGGAGAATGCATATTTAAGACCTGAACGTTTTCTTCTTTTTAAGAGTGTCCCTCGTCTAATTAAATTATTTTTTGTTAGCGTTTCAATATCATTTAATGTAAATGCATTCTTAATATGAGACTCTTGAGCTACAAAATCTACTTGAAACCCTTTAAACTTAAAATATTGAAGCAATTGATAAGCTCTTAAGTTATTTCCTTGGTTATGACTTAATGGATTTTCTGGATAGAAATAAAGAAGTTTCATAGTTTATCGTTTCAATCTAACAATTGATATTACCAATTTATAAAATAGATTTGAAGTAATTATTAAATTTTTAGTTTTTGCAAATTGCTTTATTAATTTAAAATATGAAATAGGCTTGTTTTTAGAATTTAGATGAGGATAAACCACTTCTACACCAATTCTTCTTAAGCGTTCCATGAGTTTAGCATCTAATTCTTTTTTCAAGACCAAAAACACTTGCCTCGAAGCGATATCGTGATTTTTAATAAGTGAGTTTACTAGGCTATCATTTATCTTATCTGATAAATAAACTTTTCCTACTGTAAGGTAGTTTTTTGCTAAGGAATGATATGAATATCTAGTTTCTGGCAAGTATTGTTCTAATTCTTTTTTCCATTTTGCAAGGAATTGAAATCTATTTTTTTTCAATAACATTGCTTTTTTATCATTTTTTTCTGCTGTATATGAGATGCTTTCAAAATGAACTAATTCTGCAAACGGATTGTAAATAATATGTTTTTTAAATTTATGTTTTAAAGTGATGCACAAATCTGTTTCTTCGTAATAGGCAGGTAAAAATTTTTCGTCTAATTGTACCAAAGTTTGATCTGGAAAAAATCGTTTAAGTAAAAGACAATAACCAGAACAATAATCTACTAATTTTAAAGATTGATCGAATGGCGAATCTGGCTTATGACCTCTACCTAAATTTGTTGTTACACCATTTTTAAATATTACAGAGCCAGCCTCTAAAATAATATTTGTGGGATGCATAGCTTTACTACCTACAGCTCCAACATTATTAAACTTTGAAAAGGTACTTAATAACTCTTGTAACAAATTAGGAAATACAATTACATCATTATTCAATAACAATATATATTCTCCTACAGACGATTGAATTCCTAAATTAATGTTTTTTAAAAAACCTAAATTCTGTCTATTATTTATAATTTTTAATCCTGCTATTTTTTCTAATAATTCAAGAGTATTATCTGTACTATTATCGTTAATAATAATAATTTCTGAATCGATACATTTTAACTCTGTTTTTAATGACCAAAGACAATTTAATGTATAGAGAATTTGATTGTAAACAGGAATAATTATCGATACTTTTGGATTTGAACTAATTTTTAAGTTAAACTTAAAGTTTAACCCTTCGAAAAAATCAAAATCGTGAAAATTATAATTAACTTTATCCATATAATTTATTGCAAAACTATCTAACTATACAATATTAAAATTATTAAGCTTAACAATAGAATAAAAAAGATATTAATTCTAATATTTTTAAACCAAAATTTTTATTATGAATTCGTTAGTTTCCGTTATCATCCCTTATTACAATAATGAAACTACCATTAAAGAGACTATAGAATCTGTTTTAAACCAGACCTATAAATTTATAGAAATAATTCTTGTAGATGATGGCTCTAGAGTTGAACTCCACGAAATTATCGGAGCTACATTTGATAAGCAAAACTTGACATATTTAAAACAAGAAAACTCAGGCGTTTCAATTGCCAGAAATAATGGTGCAAGAAAAGCAAAGGGAGAATTTTTAATTTTTTTAGATGCAGATGATCTTATTAAACCTAGTTATATAGAAAAATGCATTCAGAAGTTTGACCTTCCAGACACTAAAATTGTTTACACCGACGCTAGAATGTTTGGCAGGTGTACAGAACTTTGGAATCTACCTGTTTATACTAATTTTAGAGATTTTTTAAAAGATAATATTATATACATAAGTGCGGTAATTAGAAGAAATGATTTTATAAATGCAAACGGCTTTGATACCGAATTAACTCACTATGAGGACTGGGATTTATGGATTTCTATTTTAAAAAATGGAGGAAATGTCATAAAAATTAATGAAGAACTTTTTCTGTACAGAAAAACTGAATTTTTAACTTCTGCTACAGACCAAGCAGACAAGTCCAACAACATCAGAGCCATAAATAGACTTAAAATTTTTTTAAAGCATCATGATATATATTCAAAATATTACACCAATTTTGAAAATATGTTTTTTAAATATTTAGCTTATGAAGAGAGAAAAAAGAAAATTTCTTTTACTAAAAAATTGAAGCATAAATTAAAAGCGATATTTACTACAAAAAATTCTTAATCATCTTCTTGTACAAACGTTTTTTAAATTTAAAGTCTAATGAATTGTAGAAAGGTTTACATGATTTTTTAAGAAATGTAATTACTTGAAAATCTATTTTTTTTGATTTAAACAAGTAAACTTCTCGGGCCTCATTAATTATAATTTCTAACTCATTTCGAAATTCTAAATTCATTTCATAATCTAAAATTTCTTTACCTGCTTTTAAAACGTCAATCAATTTAATATTTTCTAATTGAGTTTGATATTTTAAAGCATATAAATAAATAAGGCTTTCTGAGAAAGTATACTGTTTTTCAAATAGTAAATTAAATAACTTGTGTCTTACTTTAAAATGTAAACTTTCAAGTTTGGTGTTTGCTGTATGGCTAACATTAGTATCGTGCCACCTGTAATTTACAAGTACTTTTTGTAGATTATAAAAAGTATATTGTTTTGTAGCTTTGGCTAAAAACTCATAATCTTCTATAGGAAAATAACTTTTATCAAAAGAAATAGTCTCAAAAACTTTTTTCCTAACTATAGCAGTTGGAAAACCAATATGACTGTCTACCAAAAAACGAGCTTTTATTTGCTGGTTTTCCGGTTTGTGTTTTATAATCTGTGATTCAATAGAGGTTCCAAATAATTTAAACCAAGTTCCGCAAATATCTATTTCCGGATGTGTTTGCATATAATTAACCTGAGTTTCAAAACGTTTAGGCAAATACACATCATCTGCATCTGCAAATGCTATAAGATGAGTTTTAGCTTCTTTAACCGCAAAAGAACGAATAAAGGCAGGCTTTTTATTTTCTTTAAAATCAAAAACCTGTATTCTACTATCTTGTGCTGCAAAATCATTAATAATGTCTAAACTACCATCTGTAGAACAATCATTTAAAATTAAAAATTCAAAATCCTGATAGGTTTGGTTTAAAATACTTTCAATAGATTCTTTCAAGTATTTTTCAGCATTAAAAACAGGCATTACAACCGATAAATTCATAATTTTAAAAAGCTAATAACATTTAACTATAATTCTAACAAATATAATTTTAATTTCGCTTTTACATTGCATATTGTATGATTTCTAAGGCTAAAACCATTTTACTAAACCAAAAAACTCTACTATACCCTACGGATACGGTCTATGGTATAGGTTGCGATGCGACCAACGAAACTGCTGTAAAAAAAATTTACACTTTAAAACAACGTGATGACAGCAAAGCATTAATCTGTTTGGTAAATGATGTGGCTATGCTAAAAAAATATATAAAGCATGTTCCAAACGAAGCTTTAGAGCTTTTAAAAAACGTCATTAAACCAACAACTATTATTTACAACCAACCCATTGGTCTAGCCTCTAATTTAATCTCTCAAGACAACAGCATAGCAATAAGAATTGTAACACAAGGATTTGCTCATGAGCTTATTACTGCATTTGGCAAACCTATTGTGTCTACTTCCGCTAATATTTCGGGGGAAGCTACTCCAAAAACATTTGATGAAATTAGTGAGCAAATTTTAAAAGGTGTAGACTATGTCGTAAATTTGTCTGTAAATCAAAACAATTCCCCATCTCAAATTCTAAAACTAGAACTTGATGGAACAATTACAGTAATAAGAGCTTAAAAAGCTCTATTATAAATAGTATCAATGAACCATAAAGACGCTTTACAACATTCTATTTTTAAATATATTACGCAAGCTGCACAACAATTAAATATAGAAAGCTATGTTATTGGTGGCTTTGTTAGAGATTATTTATTACAAAGAGGAAGTGCTAAAGACATTGATATAGTTGCAGTTGGCAGCGGAATAAACTTAGCCAAAGCAGTTGCAAAACTACTTCCTGAGCGCCCAAATGTACAGATATTTAAAACTTATGGGACCGCTATGCTTAAGTATAAAGATATTGAGGTCGAATTTGTTGGAGCGCGTAAAGAATCTTATAATGAAGATAGCCGAAATCCTGTTGTCGAAAATGGGACACTTCAAGACGACCAGAATCGAAGAGATTTTACTATAAATGCGCTAGCCCTAAGTTTAAATGAAAACACTTTTGGGGATTTATTAGATCCGTTTAATGGGATTGCAGATTTAAAGTCGAAACTAATCCGTACTCCACTAAATCCAGATATTACCTATAGCGACGATCCATTACGTATGATGCGTGCTATACGTTTTGCTACACAACTGGATTTTACAATTGAAAAAAACTCTTTAGAGGCTATTTCAAAAAACAGCGAGCGTATTAAGATTATAACCAATGAGCGTATTGTGGTGGAGTTACATAAAATTCTTGAAAGCAAAGTGCCTTCTATTGGATTTTTACATCTTGAGCAAACAGGCTTATTAGAATATATTTTACCAGAATTAACTGCTTTAAAAGGCATAGACGAAGTTGAAGGACAGAAACATAAAGATAATTTTTATCATACCTTAGAAGTAGTAGATAACATAGCACAAAATACTGATAATCTTTGGCTTCGATGGGCGGCTTTACTACACGATATTGGGAAAGCTCCCACAAAAAAATTCAGTAAAAAAGTGGGTTGGACATTTCACAGCCACGAGTTTGAAGGTTCAAAAATGGTCTATCAATTGTTTAAACGCTTAAAAATGCCTTTAAATGATAAGATGAAGTTTGTCCAGAAAATGGTTTATATGAGCTCAAGACCCATAGTTCTAGCACAAGATATAGTTACAGATTCTGCAGTTAGACGTTTGGTGTTTGATGCAGGAGATTATGTGGATGATTTAATGACGCTTTGTGAAGCCGACATTACGACTAAAAATCCTAAAAAATTCAACAAGTATCATAACAACTTTAAAATTGTTAGAGAAAAAATTATAGAAGTTGAAGAAAAAGATAGTATAAGAAATTTTCAACCACCTGTTTCTGGTGAAGAAATTATGGCTACCTTTAATATAAAACCATCCAGAGAAATAGGTCAGATTAAAGAAGCCATAAAAGAAGCTATTTTAGAAGGAGATATTCCAAACGAGCATGACGCAGCATTTCAGCTCATGCTAAAAAAAGGGAAAGAATTAGGTTTAACGGCTCAATAAATTAAACGTATGAAACGTTATTTCAGAAATATTGCTAAAACGGCTTTAGTACTTATCTACCTTGTAATTGTTGCGGGTGCTGTGGTAAGAATGACAGGCTCTGGAATGGGTTGCCCAGACTGGCCTAAGTGTTTTGGCTATTATGTCCCACCAACTTCTGCAGAAGAACTAGAATTTAAACCAAATCACGATTACCAGAAAGGTATTATTATTGTTGAAAACGAATCGTTATTAGTTGCTAAATCAAATTTTAAATCATCCGAAAAAATCAATACTACAAATTGGGATACTTACACTAAACACGACTATGCCATTTATAATCCAACCCATACCTGGGTGGAATATGTAAATAGATTAATTGGAGCACTTTCTGGCATACCAATATTAATATTTACTTTTATTTCATTCTGGTTCTGGCGTAAAAATAAATGGATTACTATAATCTCCATACTTACAGTTTTTGGTATGGCTTTTCAAGCCTGGTTAGGTAAAACTGTAGTTGATTCTAATTTAGCCCCATATAAAATTACTATACATATGGTTATGGCATTGGTTATTGTAGCATTTATACTTTACCTTATTTATGCCTCAAAAAAAACCTTCAAATTACATAAATATGATAAGTCGTTTAAGACATTAATTGTAATTGCTATTGCGTTATCCTTAATTCAAATTGTTTTAGGTACACAAATACGCCAAGATGTTGATGAACAAATAAAATCTATTGGTTACAATAAAACACTTTGGCTTGATCAGCCAGATTTTAAATTTTACATTCATCGCACATTTTCTGCTATTGTTTTACTTATTAATCTAGCGCTACTTTACTTAAACAGAACCCGTTTTTTAGGATATAACAAGTTATACTTTGTTTTGGTTTTAATTCTTGCTGAAGTGGCCACAGGTATTGCCATGTATTACTTCCATTTTCCATATTTATCTCAACCTATACATTTAGTATTGGCTAGCATGCTTATTGGAGTACAGTTTTATATCTTTTTGGAATGCCGATCTAAAAAAGAGAAAATCGCTTAAAAAAAGAAGTAACAATAGTATATTTGCCAATCAAAAAAATTCATAATTTATGATATACAGATTTAGAGTTATATTAGATAATGACACCAAAGAAGATATTTTTAGAGATATCGAAATTAGAATGACCGATACCTTAGAGGATTTACATAATAGTATTGTTCAGGCTTTTGGATTTGATGGTTCTGAAATGGCGTCCTTTTATTTAAGTGACGACGACTGGACTCAAGGTGAAGAAATTTCTTTGTTTGACGTAAGTGACAGTATGGACTCTGTAAGACTAATGAATGAAAGTATTTTAGATGATACGGTTCATAAAAAACAAACCAAGCTTATTTATATTTATGATTTTTTAAGCATGTGGACTTTCTTTGTGGAATTAGCTGAAATAGTAGATGAAGAAGCTGGAATAGACTATCCAAATTTAATGTTTGTTCATGGTCAAATTCCTGATGCTGCTCCAGATAAAGTGTTTGAAGCAGAAGATGATGATTTTGATTTAGACGACTATGATGATGATTTTGACGTTGAAGATTATGATAATCTAGATTTTGATGAAAATTGGAATTAAATAAAAAAATCCCCAAAATTATTTTTGGGGATTTTTTTTAAACTTATCTACTAATTAGTAATAGATATTGATCCGGTCATTGTAGAGCTAAACTCACTATTATAAAATAAATTGTCTGGTGCATTATCTGGTACGATAAACTCAAGTGTTCCAGTTTCATTACCATTTCCAGAAACACCATCATTATAACTGTCTGCTATTCCATTACCTTGAATAGTTTTAATATAAAAAGGCTCTCCTGTAACATTTAAATTAAGAATATAAGTGTTTCCTCTTATAAATGTTAGGTTTGGATTTTGCGCATCCATTAGTCCATTTCCATTAAATATGTATGCCGTATCATCCACATTCGTAACATCGTAACTTATGGTTTGAGGTATAAAAACACCTTCATTACTTCCAATATTTGTTGTGGCAACAATAGCCATGGTGTTATCAGGTTCCTGAATATTGATATGACCATTATATTCTAGTAAATCATCAAAACCAAAGAATTCTGTTGTTCCATCCAAGTTTGATAAATTAGTTATACTTAAACCAGTTTCTCCATTAACATCATTAAAAGTAAATGTAATAGAGCCAGTTGTAACTACATCATTTTCTCTCAAATTTGCTAAATAACTTGTGCCAACAATTGTTCCCTGCAACTCTAAAACAGCTAAAGCTTCTCCATTATTTCTTTCAAAAAAATTAGCTGTGCCACTTATCCCCGATAAATCAACCTCACTAAGATTATAAAACTTTACTTCTCCTGTTAAATCATTTTGACCAATATCGCCCTGAGCAACTAAAGTATTCAAATCGCTTTCACTTTGGTGCACATTAATGTAACCATCAAAATTTCTTAAAGTATTATAGTCAATTGGAGTTCCATCATCTAAAGCACTTACAGTTACTGTACTTTTTCCTGAAATTCCACTTACAGTGCCAAGTGTTAAGGCTATGGCTCCTGTTTCAGCAGCAGTATTGAAATGTAGGTGTGCAGGGTGCATTTCACCTTCAATAGTATTAGACAATTCTAATTCTATTGTTACTGTTCCATTTGTGTTTTCAATAAAAGTTGCAAAACCAGTTATTGCAGGATCCGAAACAGAACCCAAATCATATACCTTTGTATCTCTTTGATTTAAGATATCTGTATTTTCATCGCTCTCACAATTAAATAAAACTCCAAATAGAATAAGGCTTAACAATAATTTCAACTTCATAGTCATAAAAAAATTTTAAGGTAAATATAAACATTGTCTACAAGAATTCAACATAAATCAAAAAAGCTGTAACAATTATGACAGTTTATCGTCGAACCATTAAACCACAAAACATCAAATTTATTTTGGACACTATTCTTAGCATTAACAATTTATCGAAAAACTACGGTAAACTTAAGGCTGTAAACAACCTTTCTTTTACCATAAATAAAGGTCATGTTTATGGGATTTTAGGGCCAAACGGTAGCGGAAAATCGACTACTTTAGGTATCGTTTTAAACGTTGTAAACAAATCTGGAGGTACATATAGTTGGTTTGATGGAACTATTACAACCCATGAAGCCTTAAAAAAAGTAGGAGCCATCATTGAGCGCCCTAACTTTTACCCATATATGTCCGCTTATAAAAACCTAAGACTCGTTTGTAAAATTAAAAATATAGATGAGTCAAAAATTAATGAAAAACTTGAGTTAGTTGGGCTATTAGAACGTAAGGACAGTAAATTTAAAACCTTTTCTTTAGGAATGAAACAGCGTTTGGCAATAGCGTCTGCACTGCTAAATGATCCTGAAATTTTAATTTTAGATGAGCCAACAAATGGGTTAGATCCACAAGGAATACACCAGATAAGAGACATTATTAGAAAAATTGCTGGGCTTGGAACTACAATTTTATTGGCTTCTCACTTACTTGATGAAGTTGAAAAGGTTTGCTCACATGTGGTGGTACTAAGAAAAGGAGAAAATTTATATACTGGTCGAGTAGATGAAATGATTTCTACTAATGGTTTTTTTGAATTAAAAAGCGAAAACTTAGAAGCTTTAGCTCAGTGTTTAGAACAGCATCAAGTTATTAAAAACATAAAAATTACTGATGATTTATTAACAGCTTATTTAGAAGACGAATTATCGGCAAAAGACTTAAATGAGTTTTTATTTCAACAAGGTATTACCTTAACACACTTAGTTAAACGAAAAGAAAGTCTAGAAGAGCAATTTTTACAACTAACCAATAAAACAGACCATTGATGATACGTTTATTACATATAGAATTTATAAAGCTTTGGAATAACCGAGCTAGCAAAGTATTAATATTAGCTTATTTTATTTTATTAGCTTGTATTGCTTTAATTGCATCGATAAAATTTAATATTGGTCCAATTAAATTTCACTTAGCCGAACAAGGAATTTTCAATTTTCCATATATATGGCATTTTAACACCTACGTCGCAGCCTCATTAAAATTCTTTTTGGCGGTTGTTATAGTTTCAATGATGGCTAACGAATACAGTAATAAAACCATAAAGCAGAATCTTATTGATGGGTTAAGTAAAAAAGAGTTTATTGCTTCAAAATTCCTAACTGTAATAGTATTCTCATTAATTTCAACAATTTTTGTATTCATCATATCATTACTATTAGGTTATAGTTTTTCAAGTATTACGGAACCCTATCATGTTTTTTCAGATTTAGAATATTTAATAGCATTTTTTATAAAACTAGTTGGTTTTTTCTCCTTTTGCTTATTCTTAGGCATATTAATTAAACGTTCGGCATTTGCTTTAGGTTTTTTGTTTGTGTGGTTTGTAGGTGAAAAAATAGCTTACGGGTTTTTAAGATTTGAAATTGAAGCTACCAAAAATAACTGGGAGTCTATTACGCAGTTTTTCCCATTAGAGTCTATGTCAAATCTTATAAAGGAACCAATAACTCGTTTAGGTGCCGCAAAAGAACTTGCAAAACAAGTTGGAGAAAAATATTCATTTGACTATGCTGTACATTTTCATGAATTATTAATCGTTGTCGGTTGGATTAGCATTTTTACAATTTTATCCTATACACTGCTGCAAAAAAGAGACTTATAATGCTTATAATTTAACATTTAGTCGAATACTCATTCTATTTTTTGTAATATCTTTGTTACATGATGAGATTGACCTACTTTATAGTTTTTACATTATTACTCCTTGCCACTAATATTACTGCACAGCAACAAGCTTCCAATTGGTATTTTGGTAACAATGCGGGAATTAATTTTGATGCAAATAATAATATTACAAATTTGAATAATGGACAACTCTCTACTATTGAGGGCTGCACATCAATATCAAATGAAAGCGGACAGCTTTTAATGTATACAGACGGAAAAACTGTTTATAATGCTGCACATACAGTAATGCAAAATGGTAATGGATTAAAAGGGGATCAATCTAGTTCTCAGTCTGCAATTATTGTACCTAAACCAGGAGATCCAAATATATACTATATATTCACTGTAGGGTCTAATCAAGGGGTTTTAGGCCTTAACTACTCTACTGTAGATATGACAGGTGATAATGGACTTGGTGTCGTTATCCAAAAAAACTTTAATTTAATACAAGCTTGTGCTGAAAAAGTTTCTGCTGTTCTACAGGATTGCAATACTGGAAATATATGGGTCTCTGCGTTTTCAAGTGTCAGCGGAACAAATGTAAGTCAAATGAACACCTTTCATTCTTTTGAAATTTCAAATACAGGAGTGAACCCACTAGCAGTTAAAAGTGTATTTACTAATATAAATATAAGTGAATTACGTGGAAATTTAAAATTCTCACCTGATGGAACCAAAGCAGCAAGTGCAAACATAGGATCGGGATTATTACTTCTAGACTTTGATGTTAATACAGGACAATTTAGCAATTTAGAAATTCTTTCTTTTACTTCTAGTTATAATAAACCTTATGGTGTAGAATTTTCTCCAAATAATAGATTTCTTTATGTGGCTGCCTCAAATGATTTTTTTAGTTCAAGCCCATCCGATAACAACAATGCAGCGAACCATTTATCTTCGTTGACTCAATTCGATGTTAATGCTGCTAATGTTTCAAATAGTCAAGTTGTATTAGATGAAAGAAATCTTTATAGAAGTAGTCTACAATTAGGTCCAGACGGAAAAATCTATAGATCTATGAGCAGTTCTTATGATACAGGCTTACCTTCATTAAGTGTTATAAATAATCCAAATGAATTGGGTTTCGCTTCAAATTATTTGCACGCTGCCATACCACTAAATAATTTATCAAGACAGGGTTTACCGCCATTTATAGCTTCTTTCTTTAAAGAAAGTATAGACATTACTCCTAACAATATGACCTCTGACATTAATCTTCCTTTATGTACTGGAGATTCTTATACTTTAGAGGCAGAAGTAGTACCTAATGGTGTTTATGAGTGGTATCAAAATGACATACTACTTCCAACACCAACACCACAAAATGAATTAACAGTAACTGAAGCAGGCACCTATAAGGTTATAATTGGTAACACAAATGGGGACTGTAATGTTTTAGAAGGTCAGGCTATTGTAACTTATTATGATATACCAATTGCCTCAACTCCAAACCCTTACTTTATTTGTGATGATAATGACGATGATTTAGCTAATTTTGATTTAACTGTTCAAGATTCATTCATTTTAAATGGTCAAGATCCAAACATTTATCAAGTATTATATTTTACAAATCAAGTAAATGCCAATAACAACACTAATCCTATAATAGGCACGTATCAAAATACAAGTGTACCTCAAACTATATATGCTAGAGTTCAAAATATAGGAAACCCAGATTGCTTTGCGTTAACACAATTTCAAATTGGGGTTTACGATACTCCAGAAATAGTTTCATTAGCTAATTTTGAAGCTTGTGATGATACTTCTGACGGAGATGATGCTAATGGACAAACTACAATAAACCTATCTGCATTTAATGCTTCCATTTTAGGATCACAAAACGCTTCAGAATTTACTATTACCTATCACATAGATGAAAATGGAGCCATTAACGATTCTGGAAATTTGGGTAACTCTTATTACAACACAACACCATTTAATCAGACATTATATGTTAGAATTGAAAACAATTTAAATGAAGACTGTTATGAAACCGCTTCTTTTCAAGTTACTATTAATCCAGTACCTACAGCAAATAATGTTACTTTAAAACAGTGTGACGAAGATGGCGTTTCAGATGGAATTACTCAATTTAATTTAAATGAGGCTTTTGATGAAATTACAAATAGTAGTACTACCAGCACAATTATTTTTTATGACACTTTAAATAATGCAAATGCTGAAACTTCGCCAATCTCTGCAGAAAACTACACCAATACCTTACCAAATGAAACTGTTTACGCAGTTGTGACAAATGACTCTACTGGTTGTAAAAAAATAGCTGAAATTAATTTAGAAATTAGCAACACTCAAATTAGTGATTATACTGCTCCAGAAGTTTGTGATGAATTGGGTTCTGAAGACGGTATGAATACGTTTGATTTAAATAGTTTTACAAGTATAATTTTAAATGGTTTACCAGGTGGTATTACTTTAAATTATTATGAGACTTTAGATGATGCTGTTTTAGAAAACAATCCATTACCATTAAGTTATACCAATACAACTCCATACAATCAAATTATTTATGCGAGAGCAGAAAGTGGTAATGACTGTTTTGGTATTAATGAAATAACTTTAACAGTTAATCCTAGACCACAATTAGATGATGATGAGCTAATTTATTATTGTTTAAATGAATTTCCTATTACACAAACATTAGACAGTGGTTTAATTGGAGACCCTAATAATTTTGATTTTAGTTGGACTACCGGAGAAACAACACCTTCTATAGAAGTAAACCAAGTTGGGGTATATACCGTTACGGTTATTAACCCTAATACAGGTTGCCAAAAATCCAAGACAATAACAATAGAAGCATCAGATATTGCAGTAATTACTCAACCTATTTATGTAAATGATGGTAATAGTTTAAATAATGTTGTTGACGTTAGTGTAACTGGTAGCGGTACTTACGAGTATGGCTTATTAAATCAAAATGGAGATTTTTACGGATACCAGGAAACAGGTTTATTTTATTATATCCCTGCTGGAATCTATACCGTTATGGTTAAGGATATCAAGAATAATTGTGGAATTGCAGAGCAAACTATATCTGTAATTGGTTTTCCTAATTTCTTTACACCAAATAACGATGGATTTAACGACTTTTGGCAAGTTAATGGTGTAAACGAAATTTTTCAGGCAGATGCAGAAATTTATATTTTTGATCGCTACGGAAAATTATTAACCCGAATTAATCCTACTGGTCCAGGTTGGGATGGCACTTATAACGGAATACCTATGCCTACTAACGACTATTGGTTTATGGTAACTTTAGAAGATGGAAGAGTTTATAAAAATAATTTCACTTTAAAAAGATAAAGCATTATATTTAAGCATCTTATATCTTTAAAATGCTTAAAAAATTATTTTTTCTATTTTTTTTATATTCAGGAGTTTTTTTCGCACAAGAAATTACGAGCTTCCAACAATATAACGGGCGTTACGACTATACAGCTATAGGAAACACTTTAAACCCTGCAGAAAATAATTTAGATGGAAGTTTTTGTCAGTTGTTAAGCTCATCTTCAGCCGACTTAAATTTAGATCCCGCAAACGAAATAATTGCTGCTTATTTATTTTGGGCAGGTTCTGGAATGGGAGATGAAACCATTACATTAAACAATCAAGATTTCACTTCCGAACAAACTTTTAATGTGTTCTATAACGAATCTCCAACTTCATCTCTACCCTATTTTTCTTGTGTTGCAGATATTACGTCCTTTGTACTTTCTGAAGGTAACACCAATTATACACTTTCAAATTTAGATGTCTCTAATGTGTTGACACCTAACACCACTTATTGTGGAAACCGAACTAATTTTGCTGGCTGGAGTATTTATATTATTTATAGAAACGATAATTTACCACTAAACCAAGTAAATCTTTTTGTGGGTTTAGATATTATTAATCGATTTGTTCCAGAAAAAGAAATCATTATAGATAATTTAAATGTGTTAGATAACCAAGATGCAAAAATTGGATTTTTAGCTTGGGAAGGTGACAATGCATTAAATTTTGGAGAAAGCCTTCTAATTAACGATAATATCTTATCTAATCCTCCATTAAATAATTCAGATAATGCATTTAATGGCACAAATACCTTTAGCAATAGTAATACCTTATTTAATATGGATTTAGATGTGTATGATATAGAAAACAACATAAATGTTGGAGATACACAAGCTACAATAAAGCTAACCACTGGTGGATTTGACAGTAATGGTTTCTATAGAGCAGATTTAATTATTTTAAATAATATTATTACCGTTTTAAACAGTCAGGTTCCGGATGCCTCAGTAGAAAATTTGAATGTTGATGTGGCTTGTAATACTAGAGAAGTTTCATTAATCTATGATATTACTAATTTTAATTCTACAGAAGCACTTCCTGCTCAAACAGCGATTGCCATTTATGCTAACAGTACATTAATTGGACAGTCTCAAACCTTTAATAGTATTAATATTGGAGATTTTGAAACACATCAGGAAACTTATATAGTACCAGATCAAATTCCATTAGATTTTACTTTAACTATTGTTGTTGATGATGATGGTGCTGGAAATGGTAATGTTTTAGAAATACTGGAAACTAATAATTCTGCTCAAGATAATGTAGTATTGTTTCCTGCACCAATGATTATTCCACTTAACCTCTTTGAAACATGTATAGAAACAACCAATGTCTATTATTTTAATTTAGAAGACGCATTAACACCTACACTTCAAAACAGCTATCTATCTTTTTCTTATTTTGAATCCTTAGAAGATTTAAATCTACAGCAAAATGAAATTTTAAATATTACCAATTACAGTAGTCAATTTTTCCCTGAAGTTATTTATGTTTTAGCAGAAAACACTTCTTGTTTTGATATTATTACTATAACCCTTCAAATAGATAACTGTCCTCCATTTGTTTCAACAGGAATTTCTCCAAACAATGATGGCTTAAATGATATATTGAATATTAATTTTTACAATAATAACAATCCAGTTTATGATTTATATATCTATAATCGTTATGGCACGCTTACTTTTATTGGATCTCAAAATCAACCTTGGGATGGAACTTCTAACCGTGGTATAAATAAAGGTAAAATTTTACCTGTTGGCACTTATTACTATGTGTTAAATGTAAATAACAGCCCTGAAAAGCAATTAACAGGATGGGTTTACCTTAATAGATAAAGGTTGTTAACATAAAAAGCAATAAATTTGTACAGACATTAAAATATTTATGAGTAAGTTTTTAAAACATATTAAATTTATAGTAATAACAATACTTTTTTTCTCGAGTAACTTTTCTATAGGACAACAAATCACTACAGATAGTTCAAATTCTCTTCAGGATTTAATACAGAATAATTTAGCTAGTGGCTGTGTAGAGATTAGTAATATCAGTTCTTCTGTAAATGGTTCTGTAAATAATTTAGATAGCTTTGGCTTGTTTAATCGCGCTAATTCCAATTTTCCTTTTGAAAGTGGTATTATATTAACTACGGGAGATGTTAATGAAGCCGGAAACACAACAATTACCTCTGCTCTAAATTCTGGAAGTGCCTCTTGGGGAAATGATCCCGACTTAAATACTGCATTAGGAAGCTCTGAGACTTTTATAAATGCAACGTCTATTCAATTTGATTTTATTTCTGGAACTGATTTAGTTGAGTTTAATTATATTTTAGCATCCGAAGAATATTTTGGCAATAATCCTTGCGAATATTCTGATGGATTTGCTTTTTTAATAAAAGAAACCGGTACAACTAATCCATTCGTAAATATCGCTTTAATTCCGGGAACAACCACACCTGTAAATACCACAACCATTCATAATGAAATACTTCCCAGCGGAAACGATGCAGGTTGTGCTGCTGTTAATGAGCAATATTTTGAAGGTTTTAATATTGGAGACACCAATTATAATGGCAGAACGACCGTATTAACAGCATCTGCTGCAGTTACAGCAAACGTTACCTATACTATTAAACTTATTATTGCCGATGCTCGAGACCAGTTTTTTGATTCTGCGGTATTTATCCAAGCCAATAGTTTTGATAATACAGTGGACTTAGGTCCTGATATTTTTACCTGTAATGACGCCGCTTCTTTAGATGGGACTGTATTAAACTCAAACGCAAGTTACACCTGGACATTAAATGGTACGGCATTACCATCATTAAACGATATGCCTATAGTTTCAGTTAATCAGTCAGGAACCTACGAAATTACTGTCTCTATACCTTTAAATGGTAGCACTTGTACTTTTTCGGATTCTGTTGTTGTAAATTTAAATAATATTGAAACTGGCCCTATTTTATCGGATTTAGCATTATGTGATGACCCTACTAACGATGGGCTTGAAGTTTTTGATTTTTCTTCTGCTGAAACGCAGATGACTTCAAATTTACCACAACCTGAAACATATACCATAAGCTATCATTCTACAAACGCTGATGCCATTTCTGGAAATTCACCTATTCCAAATCCAAATAATTACACTAATAACACAAGTCCAGAACTTATATTTATTAGAGCTGTAAATAGTCAAGGCTGTATATATGTATCTACCTTTAACTTAATAGTAAATGAATTTCCTATAATTACAGACCCAACAGATCCATTTACAATTTGCGCCAATGATGGAGGTGCTTTTTTACCAGTTTTAGATGATGCTATTACTGGCATGAATCCTAATTTTTTGGTAACTTATCATAATACACCTGGAGACGCTCAATCGGGAAATAATCCATTAACCTTTCCTTACACACCTGCTTCAACCCCAGAAATTGTTTATATTAGAGTAACTACAAGTGCAGGATGTTTCGATACGGGAGATGTAGAGCTTATTGAAAATGACAACCCTGTTATTAATACCGAAGTACAACAAATTGATGCTTGTATGTTTGAAGCAGATTTTGCAGCATTCGATATTACAAGTGTTGAGGCTGATATTTTAGGTGGATTAACAGGCGTTACAGTAACCTATCATGAAAATTTACCAGATGCCAATACAGGCAATAATCCAATTCCAGACCCAACTAATTACACCAATATAATTCCTGAAGAACAACTCGTTTATATTAGAGTCGTAGACGATGCATCTGGTTGCGCAACCATTCATCCTATAGAATTACATACCTTTTTACTTTATACAGGTACAGACTTTATAATTACACCTGCTAGTCCTGTGGAATATGGTGAGTGTGATAATGATTTTGACGGTATGGTAGAATTTGATTTAACAACTATTGCAGGATTTATTTTAAATGATGTCGATGATACTACAGTATTGTTTTATGAAAATGACCCTGTAACTAATCCTTCTGAACCAGAAATTGACCAAACAGTACCTTATATTATTAATGGTGACACCACAATATTTGTAAGACTAGATCGTGTAGGTCCTACTTGTTCTTATAATAATAATATTACACTTATCATTTTTGATGGTGTTGCAGTAAACCCTTTAACAGCTCAAGATTATTGTGATAATGATGACGACTTATCTGAAGTCCCTGTCAATTTCACGGATTTCGAACCCTATTTAGATTCGGAAGTTACATCTTCTGGGACTTTTAATTATACTTTTTTTCCAACACTACAAGACGCGGAAGACGACACTAACCAATATGGAACTTCTCAAGTTATTTTCCCAGTTAGCAATCCACAAAGCTTTTTTGTTACAGTTACAAACCAACTTACAGGATGTATTGCTATAGAAGAGTTATTAATTAATTTTCTACCAGCACCAAGCTTAAATCCTGCAAATATTATTTATAGATGTAATGCAGATGGTACCAGCGATGCTGTGATAGATTTAGAAACCGTAATCCCTGAAATAAATAATGGTGCTGGATTAAATTTCACATTTTACACAAATAATCTAGATGCAGAAAGTGCAACAAATGCTATAACCACACCAACAGCATATAACACAAGCTCAACCACTTTATTTGCTCGTGTTGAAAACGCAAGTACAGGTTGTTTTGATGTCCAATCTTTTGAAATTATAGTAAACCCTAAACCTGTAGTTCCAACTATTGAAGACTATGTTGTTTGTTTAAATCCTGGGGACACTCAAGGTGAATTCTTTTTTGAAATGGAAAAAGATGCCGAAATTTTAGGAGCTCAAACCGGCATTCAAGTCTTTTACTTTTCTTCTCAGTCGGGTGCAGACAATTATGATCCTGCCAATGGAATGACTGCCGATTTAATTGATAAAACAATAGCTTATCAGACTTCAAACGCAGTAGAAACAATATTTGTTCGAGTTGAAAACATAAACGATCCTAGCTGTGCAACCGTTGGAGATTTTGAAATTAATATTGGTCAAATCCCTATTTATAACACCGCTTTTGGAAATTTTGGCACTTGTGATGATGCTTCGAATGACGGCATTGCCACTTTTGATTTATCTAACTTTTCAACTGTACTTCAACAAGGATCTTCTCAAAACTTAACTATTACTTATTATTTTACTGAGCAAGACGCTATTGACACAGTCAACCCTATACCGGACATTACAAATTTCACCAATACACAAAATCCACAAACCTTATATTTTAATATAGATAACGGTACTATATGTGATGGAGTAGATAATTTTGAAATTCTTGTAAACCCGATACCTTCTGGAGTTACTCCTGCTCCATTAACAGTTTGCGACACTAATACTGATGGAATAGCTCAATTTGACTTAACAGCTGTTGAAGATGAAGTACTTTCTGATTTAGGTGTAAGACAAGATGATATTGAAGTAAACTATTTCCCTTCTCAAACAGATTTTGATAATAATACCAATCAAATTCCTACTGCAAATGTGACTAATTATACTAATATCTCTAACCCGCAAACGGTTATCATTCAAATTCTAAATACATCAACAACATGCTTCGACACTGTAGAACTGGTTTTAAATGTAGAAGTGCCTCCAACGTTAGAAACTAACTTAAATTTTGAAACTTGCGACAATACTGCGTCTACTTTCGATTTTAACGACATCACAGAAGCTTTAATAAATACTCAAACGAATGTTGTGTTAGAGTTTTATGCTTCCCAAAATGATGCGACCACTCAAAATAATCCATTAAGTAATCCATTTACCTATAGCGCTACAAATACTACTTTGTTCGTTAGGGCTAATTTCTCTGGTAGTGATTGCTTTAATATAACTAGTTTTAATCTACAAGTCAACCCAAGACCTTCAGTGGGAATCGTAAACAACTTAGTGACTTGTGATACGGATTATGATTTTATGGAACCATTTGACTTAAGTATTCAAACTCCTGCTATACTTGGCGCACAAAACCCTGCCAACTTCAGCGTTAATTATTTTAACTCGCAACAAGATGCAGATGATAACACCAATGCTATAACAGATTTAAATGTTGTTTCAGAGCATAACCAAGTGTATTTTATTAGAATTGAAAATAATACAACAGGTTGTTATAATACGACCACTTTTAGTACTATTGTAAACAGAAAACCTGTAGTAGAACTTGATGACAAACCGCTTTGTTTAGATAATTTACCATTAGTTATAAATGCCGACACTGGCTTTTCTACAGATACTTATTTATGGTCTACAAACGAAACGACAGCTCAAATAGAAATTAACTCTATTGGCTCCTATACATTAACTGTTACAACTGCTCAAGGTTGTTCTACAACAGATTCGTTTGATGTTATAGAGTCTGAAGCCGCAACTATAGAGTTTACTCAAACCGTAGATTTTGCAGACCCTAATTCTATAACTATTGAAGTTTCTGGAATTGGCGATTATTTATATCAATTAGATGGTGGATTACCACAAACTTCCAATGTATTTAATGATGTGTCCCATGGAGCTCACATTATTACAGTTATAGATCAATTAGGGTGTAATTCGGTTACAAAAGAAGTCATTGTAATAGATGCTCCACTATTTTTTACACCAAATGGAGACGGTTATAATGATACTTGGCATATTACTGGAGTTGAACAATTAAATGGTACCATAGTTTATATTTTTGACCGCTATGGTAAGTTATTAAAAACTTTATTACATAATTCTCCTGGTTGGAACGGTTTTTATAATGGCTATTTAATGCCTGGAAGTGACTACTGGTTTTTAGCTTTAGTAAAAAAGGATGGAATTGAATTTGAAGTAAAAGGTCATTTTGCTTTAAAGCATTAAGTTTTTAACGTTTTATTTTAGAATTAACATTCGGTAGTTGGTTACCTTTGCACTCCAATTACGAAAAATGAAGCAGATTACTAAAATTCTATTTTTAATGCTACCATTTTGTGTCTTATCGCAAAATGTGTTAACCGACTCGCAAGCGTTTACACCTCAGCAACTTATAGAAGACATTCTTATAGACAGTAATTGTATAGAAAATGTGGTAGTTACAAATGCTGTAAGCGGCGATTTTGGAGACTCAGAACGTAGTTATGGTTATTTTGATGCAACAGGAACCAGTTTTCCTTTTCAGAGTGGTATAGTTTTAAGCACAGGACGATTATCTAACGTTCAAGGTCCAAACGACAATTTAAGTGACGACGATGGAAATAATTGGACTGGAGATACCGATTTAGAAATTGCTTTACAGGAAACCAACACTTTAAATGCCACAATATTAGAGTTTGACTTCACTTCTATTGCTAACGAAATTAGCTTTCGTTATATTTTTGCTTCAGAAGAGTACCAAGAAAATAATCCAAACACGTGTAATTTCTCAGATTTATTTGGTTTTTTAATTCGTCCAATAGGTTCTACAACTTATCAAAACATAGCTCTTGTACCAGGCACTAATACGCCCGTAAAAGTTACTACAGTACACCCGGAAATTCCTAATGGATGTTCTGCTATAAATGAAGCTTTTTTTGACACTTTTAACAACAGTTCTGCTCCTATAAATTTTAATGGACAGACAAAAATTTTAACTGCTACTGCAACAACTATCCCAAATCAAACCTACCATGTTAAGCTCGTTATTGCAGACGAACAAAATTTTAGATTTGATTCTGCTGTATTTTTAGAAGCTGGAAGTTTTAAATTAAGCTCTAATTTAGGTCCTGATAGATTATTAGAAAATAGAACAGCATTATGCGGTACAGAAACATTACAATTAGATGCTTTTCAAACCAATGCTGTAGCCTACCAATGGTTTAAAAATGGGGTTCCAATTACTGGTGCTATAAATAGCACCTACACTGTGGTAGATAATGGAATTTATAGCGTAGAGGTCACTTTAAACAATACCTGTATTTCTGAAGGTGAAATTGTTGTAGAGTACGCAAATTTACCAACAGTAAATAATATTAATGTCTTTGAATGTGATGCCAATCAAGATGGAATCACAACTTACAATTTATACAGTTATGAAAGTGATATTATAACAGATCAAGCTGATAGTATAATTAACTTCTATTTAAATCCAACAGATGCCGAAAATGGTATTGATGAAATTACGAACCCTAATACTTATACTAATACTAGTGCAAATCAGACTATTTACGCTTTAGTTACAAGCCAACTTACAAACTGTAGTACTATTGCATCAATTACTTTAGGCACTTCAAATAACAGTTTAAATATTTCAGATGTTTCAGTTTGTGAAGATGATGTTATAGATGGTTTTACCACTTTCGATTTAAACACGATTACCACAGACATACAATCACAAATTCCTCCAAATGCTACCGTGCGGTTTTTTGCAACAGAAACAGATGCATTAAATGGAACTAATCAACTTAATGTTAATTTCACGAATACTACCGCAAATTTTCAAACCATTTTTGTAAAGGTAAATGATACTTCTAACAACTGTTTTGCGATTTCTCCTGCAAATTTAATGGTGCTAGAACGCCCAGAAGTAGAAGCAGATTATACCACATCCTATTGTGAGACCAATTTTCCGGACTCTATAACACTAACAGGAGAGGTTATTAACCCACAATCTAATTATAGTTATCAATGGTTTTTAAATAGCACTTTATTAAATGAAACCAGCACAACGCTAAATGCAAATATGGCTGGTATTTACACTTTTGAAGTTACAAACAGCAATCAATGTATAGCAACCCAAACTATTACCGTTAATCCAATAAATGCACCTATAATAAGTTCTGTTGATTTCACAGAGTTAACTGAAAATAATACGGTAACCATTAATCTGGAAAATAATGGAGATTTTGAATTTGCATTAGACAATCCCAATTTGTTATATCAAAACTCAAATGTATTTACAAATGTGTCTCCTGGCATTCATATAGCTTATGTAAGAGAAAAGAATGGCTGCGGTTTTGCACAACAAACTATCTATATATTAGGATTCCCACAGTTTTTTACACCTAATGGAGATGGTTTTAATGATTTCTGGAAACCTCTTGGAATTTCTAAAAATTCTAATATCGATTTAGATATTAAAATTTTTGATCGTTATGGTAAATTATTAAAGCAAGTTGCCCCTTTTGGTTCAGGTTGGGACGGCACGTTTAATGCAAACCCAATGCCTACAAATGATTATTGGTATATAATTACCAGAACAAACGGCACTACATATACAGGACATTTTACATTAAAGCGCTAAAATGCTCAAAAGAAATTCAAATCTTCTTAATTTCTGTTAAATATTTAATGATTTTACTAATATTATATTAAATTCATAATTAAAATATTCATTTTAACATTATTTTGATGGTATCACTAATTACAAGGTGGTATATTTAAAATAAAAAACCATGAAATATTTAAATTACTTTTTTGCCTTTCTATTTTTAATGACGAGTTGTTCAAGTGATGATGATGCAGTTACTGTTGTCAACAATACTCCAGAACCTTCAAATCAAACTCTTACAGGAACTATTAGCAGTTCCAATCAATTTTCAATTTTAAATAATGCTTTAGAACTAACAGATTTAAAAACAGTTTTAGATGCTAATATATTTACCGTTTTGGCTCCAAATAATACAGCATTTGAAGCCTTTTTAACGGCAAACTCTTACAATAGCATAAATGATGTTCCCGTAGGTTTATTAGAAAATATTCTTTTAAATCATGTAATTAATAATCAAGTATTAAGATCTGAAATAGAATTTAACGAATCTGGTTACATTAAATCAAATGCAAATGGACCATTAAATGAAAAATTAGATATTTATTATAATATTAATTTAGCTAACAGCATTAATGGTCTTGCAAATTTTGCAAGTGATGAGATTGTTACAGAAACTGGTGTTATTCATGAAATAGATGCACTATTAACTTTACCTACTGTATATGACATGTTAACTGCAAATCCTGAGTTTAATGTATTGATTCAAACCATGACAAATGATGCTCCAAATACAGATTTCGAAGAAATATTAAACCGATTATTAGATAATAATTTAGACGGCTTAAATCCAGATTTCACCTTATTTGCTCCAAATAACTCAGCATTAAATGCAGTTGATACTTCAACTTTTAATGAAAGTCAAATCACTAATATTTTATTACACCATGTAGTTAAAGATGATAATATTGTATATACTGAAATTACAGCAAACGGTTCGCTAACTAAACCAACTTTACAAGGAGAAGATATTACCATTTTTACCTCTACTTCTACAGGCATAGATGCAACTATTACAGATGGTGCTGGAAATACTGATATTACCATTATAAATAAAGGAATTCAAACTATAAATGGAATTATATATATTTCTGAGAAAGTTTTAATACCGGCACAATTCTAAAATAATTTATAATTATATTAAAACGCCAAGTTTGAAATGAAACTTGGCGTTTTTTTTTCTTAAGAGTTTAAATTAATTTTGATGAGTTTAAAATTTTGTTACAAAACACTATTTATTTATTAAAAATTTCAACTCCATATTTTGAAAAAACAAAAAGCTAAATTAATATTTAAAATACTATTAATTTCAGGAACAATAATTTCACTATTTTTTGTTCCTTGGATAGTAGTTAAGGCTTGGATATTACCGTTACCAAACACAATACAGGAACAAGCAGAAGAAGCTGTATCTAATGGATTTGATGGTATATTAATTTATGTAGATCTACCTAACAAACCTCCAAAATATTATACTGCAGGTTGGCATGATAAGAAGAATAAAATACCAGCAAAACCCAATGCCTTATTTAAAATTGCAAGCATAAACAAACTCTATATAGCAGCTGCTATTACAAAACTAGTTTACAATAATAAACTCTCATTAGAAAAAACATTAGCAGATTATCTCCCCGAAGTGTCTAAGCACATTGAAAATGCCAACATAATCACCTTAAAAATGTTAGTGCAACATAGAAGTGGAATTCCAAACTTTACAGACACCAAAAATTATTGGGCTAATCCAAAAGCAACAAATACTGAAAAGCTTAATCTTATATTAGACTTGCCTGCAAATTTTGAACCAGATAGTAGTTATGAATATAGTAACACAAATTATGTGTTGCTTACTGAAATAATTAATAAAGAACTGGGCTATCCATACTTTGAATTTATTCAAAAAGAAATTCTTGATCGGTTAGATTTAAAGAACACGTTTGAGTCTATTAAGAAAGTGAATTTAAATCGAGTTATGAGTGGTTATCATATTGGATATGAATATGATTTAAAAACAGATGATATTGGTATGGTTTCTACTATTGAAGATACTGGTATTTTTTTAAGAGCATTAAACTCTGGTAGTTTATTTGATGCAAATGAAAAAGAACTTTACGCTACTTTATATGAATTTGAACATAAAGGGTGGGTTCCAGGCTATCAAAGTATTGCCAAATATCATACAGATTTAGATGCAGTCGTTGTACAATTTACTAACACTACCGATGCTAACTTATATTACTGGAATTTGGCAGATGTTGAATATATGCGAATTATTAAGATTTTAAAAAAGCAACTTTAACTCTAAAACTTCTATTTCTTTAGCTAATCACTTTTATTACATTAAATAAATAGTTAAAAATTTTAACATCCGTTTATAACTTATGTTAATTATGTTTAATATTCTTTTAAAATACTGCTAAATGTGAAACCATAATTATTTTAAGTAGTTCTTTATTAGTAACTTATAAATAAGACAAAATTATTAACCTCAAAAATTTACTATTATGAACAAGGATCAATTTAAAGGAAAATGGAAACAGATTAAAGGTGATTTTAAACAAAAATATGGAGATATTACCAACGACGAATATACTGAAGCTGAAGGCGACTTTGATAAGTTAGCTGGTAAGGTTCAAGAGAAATACGGTAAAACAAAAGAAGAATTAAAAAACGAAATTGAAAACTGGTAAGATTTTCAATTTTAAAAAATGCCCAATTCTAAATTAGAGTTGGGCATTTTTAATTTTTACTTTATATCAACTATCTCGAATAATTTGGAGATTCTTTAGTAATGGTAACATCATGAGGATGAGACTCGTTTATACCACTTGCCGTAATTTTAACAAAACGACCAGTGTCTTTAAGTGTTGCAACATCTTTAGCACCACAATAGCCCATACCAGCTCTTAAACCGCCAATAAACTGGTGAATACTCTCAAATAAATCACCTTTATAAGGTACACGACCTACAATACCTTCTGGAACCAGTTTTTTAATATCGTCTTCCACATCTTGGAAATAGCGATCTTTACTACCTTGTTTCATAGCTTCAACAGACCCCATTCCTCGATATGACTTAAACTTTCGTCCTTCGTAAATAATCGTTTCGCCTGGAGATTCTTTTGTTCCTGCAAATAATGATCCTAACATGACCGTATCTGCTCCTGCCGCTATGGCTTTAGGGATATCTCCTGTATATCGTATTCCACCATCTGCAATTACTGGCACTCCAGAACCTTTTATGGCTGCAGCCACTTCTAATACTGCAGAGAATTGAGGAAAACCTACTCCTGCCACTACTCTAGTTGTACATATAGAACCTGGACCAATACCTACCTTAACTGCGTCTGCTCCTGCTTCAACTAAATATTTTGCTGCTTCTGCAGTAGCAATATTACCAACGACCACATCTAAATCTGGAAATTTCGCTTTTACAGCTTTTAATACAGAAACTACTCCTTTGGTATGTCCATGTGCCGTATCAATAATAACAGCGTCTACACCAGAGTTAACCAGTGCTTCTGCTCTTTCAACTGCATCTCCGGTAACGCCTAAGGCTGCTGCCACACGAAGTCTACCATAAGTATCTTTATTAGCTATAGGTTTTTGAGTTAATTTGGTAATATCTCTAAACGTAATTAAACCTTCCAGTTTGTTATTATCGTTTACGATTAAAAGTTTTTCAATTTTATTTTCTTGTAAAATAGCTTCAGCATCTTTTAAAGAAGTACCTACTGCAGCAGTAACTAAATTTTCTTTAGTCATCACTTCTACAATAGCACGTGTATTTTCATGCTCGAAACGCAAGTCACGATTGGTTACTATACCTTTTAGTAATCCTTGGTCGTCTACAACTGGAATACCACCAATACTATGCTCACGCATGGCTTGTTTAGCATCGTTAACTGTAGCGGTTAATGGTAAAGTAACTGGATCTATAATCATACCACTTTCAGCACGTTTTACTTTACGTACTTCTAGAGCTTGTTGCTCTATAGTCATATTTTTATGTAACACTCCTATTCCTCCTTCACGAGCAATAGCAATAGCCATAGCACTTTCGGTTACCGTATCCATAGCAGCGGAAACGATAGGAACGTTAATGGTAATATTTCTAGTAAATTTGGTTTGAATATTTACTTCTCTTGGAAGTACTTCGGAAAACGCAGGAACTAATAATACATCGTCGTATGTCAATCCTTCGCCTACAATTTTATTCTCGTGTGCAGTCATGTTGCAATTACTGTTATAATTGCATGCAAATATACACTATTTTAATGTATTAAGTTTAAGAGAACTTTAAATCTTTATCTGTAAAGTGACATAATAGTTTCTTGGCGCCGATGGAATTATTCCCGGACCAGGATAACCTGTTGCTCGTCTTGTAAAATAACTGTTATCTAAAACGTTGTTAATACCTGTTTCTAGCTTAAAGTGTTTGTAACTGTAACTTAAAGACAAATCTAAAATATCATATTCTGGAATCTCACCAACAACTCCGCTTAAATCGGCTTCCTTAGAGTTGGTGGCATCTGTAAATTGCTGTGATAAATAAGAGTATTGTATGTTAAACAACACGTTTTTATAGCCAAATCTTAAGCCGGTTTTCAGGTTTAATTCCGGCACAAACTCTACACGATTACCTTCTATACCATTTTGTTCGCTTGCTGTGTATTCTGATTGAATTACAGAGGTATTTGCAAAATAATTAAACCTAAAATTGTTTCCTAAACCAATAATCTTCTTCAGATTAAAATCTACTAAAGACTCTAATCCGTAAATAACTGCATCTCCCACATTACCACGCTCACTTACAATACGACCAAAAGAATTAACTTGTTGTGTAAAACCAATACGATCATTATAAAATAAGCCAAAAATATTAGCGTCGTAAGACACATAATTTTTAAGATTTCCACGTAATCCAACATCGGCTGTAAAACCTCTTTCATCGGTTATATTTGGATCTATTTGAAATGATGGATTGGTTATATTAATATCTGAAAATGTGACTGAACGGTAATTTTGTGAGATATTAGCATAGGTTTCAAAATTAGAACTTGGTTTATAACTTAGTCCTAAACCTAAAAGTACAAATGAACGGTCAAATGTTTTATTATTTTCTACCGTTTCCTGAAAAATAACATTTCCAGCATTATCTGTATTTATATTTTGAAAAGCACCTTCACTTTCAGTCTTAATATATTCAAACCTAAATCCTGGTGTTACCGAAAATTTATCAGACAGATATAAAATATTTTCACCAAATACAGATACATTTAAATTTGGCAAATCAAATTGTGACTGGTTTGGGTAATTTGGAAATGTTTCCGTAGCAAAATCAAAATCAGGTTGAAAGCTAGCACTTCCTGGACCTTGTTGCTCTTTATTATTCGCTTTATAAAACTTGGTACCAATTAAAAAAGTGGCATCTTTATTAAACAATTGATATTTACTTAACAGTCGGGACTCAAAACCGAAATTATTATAATCGCCCTTAATTAAGTCGCGTTCATTGCCAGGATCTTCTTGATCTACACGGTTTACTCTGTAACCCAACGCATATCGTGATGCATTTAAGCCGAAGAAATTAAAAGTAAAATTGGTGTTTTCTGAAAATTGGTGCGCCAATTTTAGATTATACAACAACCAGTCCACTTGAAACCAGTTTCTAGCACGATTGCTTTGCAATGGATTGTTATTAAATTGTCGATCTGTTAACCCACCAGCTTGCTGTGCTAAATAGCGTAAATAAGTAACCTCACCTTCAATTTTCGTTTGATCTGAAATTTGATAACCTAAGTGCGTAAACACATTTTTAGATTCAAACTCGCTATTAGGTCTAAAACCATCTCCTTTCTTGTAATTGAAAAATGTATAATAACTTAATTTTCCTTTTGTACCACTAAGACTGGTAAAATTGGTATATAAACCAAAGCTACCTAAAGTGTTTCTTAACGTAATATCTAACGCCTTATCTTGGTTAGGAGTTTTGGTTTTAAAGTTTATTAAACCTCCAAACTGGGTTCCATACTGTAAAGATGCCGCACCACGAATGACTTGAATTTCCTCCAAACCTTCAGCTGCAGTTGCGTAATAACTTTCTGGGTAACCTAGCACATCTGCACTAATATCGTACCCATTTTGTCTAGTATTAAAATTTGCGGTACGATTAGGGTCTAAACCACGACCTCCAATATTTAACTGTAAGCCGGCATCGTCATTCTGGTAAATATTTAATCCTGCAACTTGTGCGTAGATTTGTCTGGCATTATTAGAAGCTAAATTAGCCATAGACTGCTCCACTAAAACCACTTCTGTTTTTTTACCCGCAAAAATAGACGTGCCTTCCACGTCTCTTAATCGTTTTAACTCAAAGACTTTTTCTTTTCGTGCAGTAATTTCAACTTCGGAAAGTGTTTCAGACAAATCCAATAATGTCACATTTACAATAGATGTATTTTTTGTGTTTATTGAAATTTCTTCAACTTGATATTCAAATGAAAAAAATACTAATGTGATTAATTCCTTAGTGGTTTCAAATTGATAAAAACCATCTGTATTAGTTTCAGCTAAAACACCAGAAGATTTATCGTACACCTTAACACCAGAAATTGGCTTGTTGGTTTCTCTAAAAACCACAGTCCCGCTTACCGTTTGTTGTGCGTAACCCGAAATGGCTATAAAAAATAAAATTAAAAATTTAAAGTCCTTTAATTGCATCGTTAAATGGTAATAACCAGTTTTTAGGTTTAAATGATTCGTTTTCTTTATACAGATTTACTGTTGTATTAATATAGGGCTGACTCGGTCTTCCGTTTAAAGACACGTAAGACTCGGCATAAACTTCTATGTTTTGATGACCTTGACTTTTAAAGTGATCTCCCAAAAAATGAGCATATTCTAGTATAAAATCGGGTTGACTGCTCATTTGCTTTTCTTGAAACGCCGTTAAAAAATCTGAATTATCGACGTAAAAATACGACCCACTTTTAGCATTTACAATTTTAAAGGTCGTTAATGCATTTTTTTCCATAAGCATGACGCGCCATGAAAAGCGATAACCTTCTTCGGTCCAAAATAATTCATTTGGATATGCCAAATAACGAAACGGAACCACCAATTGAAACACAAAAAAAACAGACACTATGGAAATAAGTATTTTTTTATTTTTTAGCGAATAGTGCTCTAAGTGTTGAAGTTTTAATGTTTCTTTTTGAAGCAATAGTCGTTTTATTAGTGCTATAATTTTTAAATGAAAGTTTGCTTCAAAAAAGATCAACGTAGAAACAATCATAATAAATGGAAACATCCCGATAGGAAACAACACTCTTGTAAAAACGTGAAATATGACAACAAGTATAAATGCAAAAGGTCTTGTTTTTTTATAAAGTAGTAAAAAAGGAATACTTAAGTCGTACAACATACCACTCCAGCTCATAGCATAATGAAACCAATCTTGATGCATGAAATGTTCTCCTATAAATGGTAAATCGTACTTAGATGGTAACCATATTTTTAATGGCATAGCTTTAAATAACCAGTCGCTGTTAAGTTTAGCTAAACCTGCATAGAAATAAACCAATCCTAGTAATAGTTTTATACTATCTATAGTCCAATTTGGCACTTTTAAATATTTTTTTTTTGCCCAGTAACTGTCTATAGAAAACCTAGCGTTAGCCGGTAAAAAAATCATTAAAAAACTTAAAATACTTATAAAGTAATAATGATTTAAATAGGTGGTTTTATCCATAAGCTCTATATAGGTAAAGCTTAAGAAAAAAGTAATAATAGCCCATCTATATTTTAAACCAAGTGCTACACAAAACGACGATAAACCACAAATAATAAAAATAACATAGGTGAAATTCCCTAGTGGTTTAACCCATTCAAATCCATAATACGAAAAATGAAATTCTGGCTGTATATATAGTAAATCTATCCAACCATTTGCCCAGAAGCGCACAATACTTAAACACATCATTAAACCAAATAGCAATCTAAACACTACAAGTGGTGCTGCATTGGTTTGTGTATTTAAATATGTTCTAATTTGTTCTTTCATGCAAAAAAAAACTCTAACCAAAGAGTTAGAGTATTTTTAATAATTGTATGACGAATTAATCACCATCGTTATCTTGATATCCAGAATCTAAGCTTATTTGAAAAGCACCCATCATGTCCACTTTTAAAGACACCACTGCTAATTGTAAAGCATCGTAAGTCTGAGTCATTTTAGTATTATCTGTCTCCACTTGAGAAGCTAAATTAGCATCTAAATTTTGAAATGTAGTACGTGCGTTATTAAAACGAGTATTTATCGTTTCAGACAAATCTGTTCTTCCTAGAAAACTTAAGTAAGACACGAAGCTGGTTCCAGTAGAAGTACTGTTGTAAGCTTCACCGTTAAAGAAATCTTGTGTAGCATTTAAAGCTTCATCTAATAATACTTTTGAATAAATTTTAGAATAAAAACCTTCTACTTTATCGCTAAAAGTAGCTCCCGCAGAAAATACGCCTGCTGGTGTACCTATTTTTGCTTTTCTTAAATCTCTCTCGTAATAATTAACGTAATCATTAACAATTTTGTTAACAGAACTTGTAGAGCTATTTCCTGTTTGTGCAACAAATGAATCACGGTAATTGCTTGTCCAGTCATTTAAAACGGTTTCCGTTAATAACTGCATTCGATTGATTACATCAGATAAATAATTTTGATAGTTTACATCTGCATATTTAGCCACTATTGAAGCATCATCTGCTGCAACACCATATAATAAATAATCTACTGCCGGAAAACCAACTGCATCTTGATTATTTACAGAAGTCAAATCGTAAGAACCAATACTAATATTGTTTTCAATATCTGCAACAGTGGTTGGATAAATATTCATTTGCAGGTTATACTGAATTTCTTCAGCCTTTCCTACATAAAACATATCTACCGACTGGTACACTTTATAAGCTTCTAACCATGAGGCACGTAAAGTCTCTAAATTAGCTTGATTAGGAGTTGCTACAAATACATCTTTGTCTGTTTTTAAGGTAGATAACTTAGCTTCCAAATCCGTATAAGCCGGAATGATAATATTATCTGCCCAGTTAACCAATAATGTGGAGCGGTCAAAACCGTCTCCATTAGAACTTGACGAAGAATCATCATCACTAGATGAACACGCTAATACTAGCGCAAAAACAAAGCTTAAACCTGCAATTTTTTTTAACATATTAAAAGTCTTTAAAGTTTTCTTTTTCAGTGTGCAAAGATAATTAAGCAACCGTTTACAAACAAATATAAACAGTTGCTATTATCCGACTAACACATCTTTATTTATAAGGCTTCTGCCACAGTAAATCCGAATCTATCTGCGATAGTTTGAGATAAACTATCCAAGGTTGCTGGAGTTACTTCCCAAAACCCGTTACCTGTAGTTAATTGCGCTAAAAAGGCATTTACTTCAGTATTATTAAAGTACGCCTCTTGTGTATTTGGTTCTCTTGTAAATTGTAAACTATAAATAAACCCAAAACCTTCAGATAAAGCATGAAATGCTCTTGCAGGATCGTTTGCTGCTAATGACGTTTTAGTGCTTTGTAAGTAATAAACAGCTCTAACTGCTGGAATTTTAGAAATTTCAGCTCTAATAATTTGAGCTTGTTGGTCTCTTACGGTATAATCTTTTGCAACAATTGCCGCACGACCTAACTTAAAAGCATTGTAAATATTTGTGGCTATACCTGTAAAGTCTGCATCAGACTCCATACGCTCTAAATATTCATTTAAAAAACTATCCACGCCTAAAACTGGAGTTTCAGCATCTAATTCTGCTCCATATAAATATCCAAATGCTTCATCCCATTTGTGCTCCATAGTAGTATAGTTCTTTCCAGACTCTAAAACTCCCGCATTATTATCGGCCACATTAGTCCCCGCATCTAAAACACTAGAACTTAAATAATTGTTTAACATTTGATCTATCATTAAACCTCCAATAATTCCTTTAGAGATTACTTGGTTTAATTCGATTCCCTTAGCATCCAAATAGCGAATAGACCCGCCACCTGCTTGTTGTAACTGTCCAGCTACTCCTGCAGATGCATTGGTGTTCCAATTAGGAAATACAGTATTAGCCTGGCTAGAAATCCAAGTTTCAAAATCAGTTTTTATAGTATTAGACAAGGTTGTGTTTGCAGCAAAAAAATCGTTAGAAGCTGCTATTTTGCTTTTAATATTTTTATCGGAAGCATTCAAAGTAGCATCAGAGAAATCAGAATTTCCTGCCTGATGATCGAACATACTTAATAAACTTGCTTCTGTATTAGTTTCTACTAATAATGCCGAAGTTAACTCTTCTGCCATAGCAATACGGGTACTTTGACCAGAGTAACTCACAGAAGTTTGATTGTTTCTTGAAAATTGATATGTTGGTGGAGCTGTAACCCCATTATTGGTTTGTGGTACAAAGGAAGCATCATCGTCACTTGAACATGAAAGGATTGAAGAGGCTACAAATAAACTTAATACTAATTTTTTCATTTTGGTAAGTTGCTTTTATTTAGACTTATTATAAATAGTTTGTTATTTCTGACAGCAAAAATAAGAAGCAATTTAACTTTACACAAAGTTTATTTAGATTAATTTTAAATAAAAAATTTAACTAATTGAATTTAGGGTAGTTAAGCTCAATAATTTAACAATTTGATAAAATAGCAATAAGGATTAATGGTAAGTATTAAAAATTTTAGAAGCTTCGTTATAAGAACTTTCAAAGCTCATGGCATTTAAAGTATTCCTCTTTTTTGTAGTTAAATAAGATAATACTTTTTCGGTTGGCATGTTACCAGTTAATTCATCTTTAGCCATAGGACAACCTCCAAAACCTTGTATGGCACCATCATATCTTAAACAACCTGAAGTATAAGCAGCATCAATTTTTTCAAACCAAGTATCGGGAGTTGTGTGTAAATGGGCTCCAAACTCAATTTTAGAATATTGAGGGATTAAATTAGAAAATAAGTATGAGATATTTTCTGGGTTTGAACTACCAATCGTATCGCTTAAAGACAAAATTTTAACGCCCATTTTACTTAAGCGCTCAGTCCAATCACCTACAATATCTACATCCCACGGATCACCATAAGGGTTTCCAAAACCCATAGAAATATAAACTACAACTTCTTTATTATGCTGCTCGGCTAAATTTAAAATTTCCTGAAGAGTAATAATTGATTGCGCAATGGTTTTATGTGTGTTACGCATTTGGAAATTTTCTGAAATTGAAAACGGGAAGCCTAAATATTGAATTTCTTTATGCTTACAAGCCTCCTGTGCACCTCTAGTATTGGCTATTATGGCTAGTAATTTACTTTTTGTAGTGCTCAAATCCAATTGAGATAAAACTTCTGCAGTATCGACCATTTGAGGAATGGCTTTTGGAGAAACAAAGCTACCAAAATCTATGGTATCAAAACCTACACGAAGTAAAGATTGGATATATTGTACCTTTTGTGCAGTAGGTATAAATTGCTTTATACCTTGCATAGCATCACGTGGGCATTCAATAATTTTTACCTCTGGTTTCATGACATCAAATATAGTAATTTGATTAGCTTACGAAAACGTTTTCTAAATTTTAATTTAACTCAGAATTAAGTAAAGAGCAATTGCTATAAAAACAAGAATTTGCAACCATTTCAAAATCAAACCAATAGAATTATTTTGTTTAATATATGTTGAAATGCTTCCTGCTAACAAAGCTAAGCCCACAAAAATAATAAAAGACGTAATCATAAATAAAAACCCTAACACATAAAACTGATATATGGTGTTTAAAGATTTACTAAACAAAAAAGCCGGAAAAAAAGATAAAAAAAACAATGATACTTTTGGGTTTAATACATTCATTACAAACCCCTGCTTAAATAATTGACTCATTGTTTTTCGAGGAATATTATTGTTATTTAAAACTAAATTTGAAGAACTTTTATACACTTTATAAGCCAAATAAATAAGATAAATGGCACCACACCATTTTATTACAGTAAATAACCATAATTGTTCTTTAATTATTATTGACATTCCAAATGCTACAAAAGTTGTATGTACCAAACAACCCGTAATTAAACCTCCAACTGTTGCTATACCATACTTTTTTCCATGAACTATACTTTGCATCATAACATAAATGTTGTCTGGACCTGGAGAGAATGCTAAGGCAGAAGTTGCTATTATAAATGAGACTAGAATCTCAAAATTCATGTTATTGGATTTTGGAAAAGTTCAAAATGTGAAATTACTATAAATTAAGAAAAAAATACTGCTTTTTTAAATTTTCATTAACAGCTAAACTCATAGGCAACGCTTATATTTGAGAAACAAACCAAACCAGTCTTGAAATATATTAAATACGTCTTACTTATATTTATACTAACTTTTGTAGTAGCTGTCTACGCTTCTCTCTACACTGTAAATAAATTTCCACAATTCTCAAGACCAGTTAGTATCAATTTAAATGAAACACATGTACTCGATTTAGATAGCATAACTGTAGTGGCTACGACACAATATCAAGCCAATAGCTTTAAAAAATTTATGCAAGGTCGTCATTACAGAAAAGCATGGGAAACACCTATAAAAGTGCCTGTTCTAAATATGAATAGTTATGGAAATGGTTTGACTCCTATAAAAAAAGGAGGTGGAAAACAAACTAAATCTCTTAAACTTAGTTCTAAAGATTCCTTTGTGTATTCTCTTAGAAGTGTAAATAAATTCCCACAACCTTTAGTTCCAGACTTTGCAAAAAAAATAGGCTTAAGTAATATTGTTATAGATGGCATTTCTGCTCAACATCCTTATGCAGCCTTGATTGTAGCTAATCTGTCAAGCCAAATTGGACTTCTTAATACGCAACCACAACTCTATTTTGTACCAAAGCAGAATGGTTTAAATACCTATAATGATGAATTCGGTAATAAGTTATACCTGCTTGAATTTGAAACCGAAAATAAAAATTTCACACATTTAGAAAATGTAAAAAGTGTTGTGGAAACAGATGATTTACTAGAACTCAAACAGAAACACATGAGTAACGTAAGTATAGATAAAGCGTTTTTTATTAAAAGTAGACTGTTTGATTTTATAATTGGCGATTGGGATAGACATGCTAAACAATGGGGTTGGGTTTTAGTAGAAGAATCCGATAAACTCGTCGCTAAAGCTTTAGCTGCAGACAGAGATAATGCTTTTTTTTATGTAGATGGTGTAATTCCATCTATTATTTCCAACCGTTTTGTTGTGAGCGACTTACAGGCTTTTGAAAAACAGATTAACTATGTTCCTGCATTGGTGGAACCAAATGACCGATATTTTTTACAAAACACATCAGAGAAAATTTTTATTACTCAAGCTCAAATTCTTCAAAGAGAGTTAACTGATGAAATTATTGAAAATGCTTTTAAAATTTGGCCTAAAACATTTAGAGATTTAGATGCCAATACACTAATTGAGAAGATAAAAAGCAGAAGAAATCAAATTGTATCCTATGCTAAAACCTTTAAAGCTCATATAGATAAAAAAGGTCTAATAGAAGAGCCACTTAAAGGATGTGAAGATTTAAATTTAATTAGTCCGTTACAAAAATGCTTTGATTGCAACAACCAGTAAATTTTTATTTAAAATTATCGGTTTAATAACGCTTTATTAATATCTTTTATAAGTTGTGGTCCTTCATAAATAAATCCAGTATAAACCTGAACCAAATCTGCTCCAGCATTTATTTTTTCTAAAGCATCTTTGGCACTGTGAATGCCTCCTACTCCAATTATTGGAAATGCCTTGTTACTTTTTTCAGACAGGTAACTAATTACTCGTGTACTTTTATTTTTAATGGGCTGTCCACTTAACCCCCCATTGCCTATTTCTTGTAAACGAGATTCACTTGCTTTTAAATCTTTTCTATCTGTAGAAGTATTACTAGCAATCACACCATCCAAATTGGTTTGCATTACTAACTCAATAATTTCATCTAATTGTGTGTCGTTTAAATCTGGTGCTATTTTAAGTAAAATAGGCTTTTGTTGACTAAATGTATTATTTGCTTTTTGTACTGTTTGTATAAGCTCAATTAAATAGTCCTTATCATTTAGTTTAGCGTGACTTCCTACATTAGGACAGCTTACATTTAAAACAAAATAATCTACATAAGGATGCAACGCATTAAAACATTCTAAATAATCTGCAGTGTAGTTTTCTGGAGTGGTTTGTGTGTTTTTACCAATATTACCGCCAATTATTAGATGACCTTTATTCTTTTTAAGTTGCTTAATAGCCGTCTCCAATCCATTATTGTTAAAACCCATTCGGTTAATAATGCCCTTATCGTCCTTTAATCTGAATAAACGCTTTTTAGGGTTTCCTCCTTGTGCTTTTGGTGTTACAGTACCAATTTCAATAAAACCAAAGCCGAAATGCGCCAATTCATTGTAAAGCACTGCATTTTTATCGAATCCTGCCGCTAATCCAACAGGGTTTTTAAAAGTTAAGCCAAAAAGTTGTCGCTCTAGACGTGGATCTTCAACTTTATAAAGTGTTTTTAATAATGCAGAAATCCCTGGTATTTTTGATAAATTCTTAATTAGAGAAAAGGTGAAATGATGTACTTTTTCAGGATCGAAAGAAAATAAAATAGGTCGTATTAACGCTTTATACATCGTTTTATGTTTATGCAAAAATACTACGCTTTAAAAAATTGGACAATTAAAAAAGATAAAAACCTTTAAAATTGTATTTTTATACTTTAAAACTTTCTCTCAATATGATTTCTAAAGAACACATTATAAAAAGATTTATTAGTTATGTCACTGTAGATACGGAAGCAGACCCAAATAGCAGTACAACACCAAGTTCGGCTAAACAATGGGATTTAGCTAATGCTTTAGTGGATGAACTAAAGCAAATAGGTATGTCTGATGTAACCATAGACGAAAATGCCTATATAATGGCAACTTTACCAAGTAATGTAGAGAATGAAGTTCCTACTATTGGCTTTATTTCTCATTTTGATACGACCCCAGATTTTACTGGCAAAGATGTAAAACCACAGATTGTAGAAAATTATAATGGCGAAGATATTATTTTAAATAAAGATGAGAACATCATTTTATCTCCAGATTACTTTGAAGATTTACTTCTTTATAAAGGACAAACCTTAATTACCACAGATGGTACGACTTTGCTTGGTGCAGATGATAAAGCAGGAATTACAGAAATTGTATCTGCAATGGAGTATTTAATACAGCATCCAGAAATTAAGCATGGTAAAATTAGAGTTGGTTTTACTCCAGATGAAGAAATTGGGCGTGGAGCTCATAAATTTGACGTTGAAAAATTTGGTGCAGATTGGGCTTATACAATGGACGGTAGCCAAATTGGAGAGTTAGAATATGAAAATTTTAATGCGGCAGGAGCTGTTGTAAAAGTTAAAGGTAAAATTGTACATCCTGGATATGCCAAAGGTAAAATGGTGAACTCTATGTACATAGCAAGTGAATTTTTAAACTCTTTACCTAGGTTAGAAACTCCAGAGCATACTAGTGGATATGAAGGTTTCTTTCATCTTTATGCTATTAAAGGCGAAGTAGACGAAACAACTTTAGAATATATCATAAGAGATCACGATAAAGATCATTTTGAAGCAAGAAAAGAAGCCATGCTTAATTTAACAGCAGAAATTAATGCGCAGTATGAGCGTGAAGTTGTTACAATTGTTATAAAAGACCAATATTATAACATGAAAGAAAAAGTAAAACCTGTTATGCATATTGTAGATTTAGCAGAAGAAGCTATGTTACAATTAGACATAAAACCTCTTATTAAAGCTATTAGAGGTGGTACCGATGGATCCCAGTTAAGCTATATGGGCTTACCTTGTCCTAATATTTTTGCTGGAGGACATAATTTTCACGGACGTTACGAATATGTTCCTGTAGAAAGCATGATTAAGGCCACACAAGTAATTTGTAAAATAGCAGAATTAGCTGCAACAAATAATTATAAACATGAATAATACACTTAGAAATATTCTAGCTGTGGTGTTAGGCTGGTTTGCAGGAAGCATAGTAAATATGGCCTTAGTGCAGCTAGGATATTACATCTACCCTATTCCTAATGTAGACACTAATAATCTAGAAGCATTAACTAATGTTATGCCTAGTTTAAGTTCAAAACATTTTATTTTTCCTTTCTTAGCACACGCTGTAGGTACACTTGTTGGTGCATTTATAACAGCATTAATAGTTTTAAAATATAAAGTAAGGTTTGCACTTGTTATAGGTACCTTATTTTTTATTGGAGGAATTATAGTAAATATGATGCTACCAGCTCCAACTTGGTTTAAAGCGGTAGATTTACTTCTAGCTTATATGCCTATGGCTTTTGCTGGAGGCTTTCTAGCAAAATCATTAAAGAAAACTCACTAAAGCTCACAAAAAAAAGCTTCTCTAAAAATAGAGAAGCTTTGTTCTTTTGGGTGGAAGACGGGATTCGAACCCGCGACCCTCGGTACCACAAACCGATGCTCTAACCAGCTGAGCTACAACCACCATTTTAACACCTAAAATAGTGCGAGTGCAAATGTAATTGATTTAGTAAAAATCACAAACATTTTTTTATATTTTTTTATTTTAAATTAAATAAACTCTCTACAGCCACATAACGTTCTGCAGTAAACCCTTCTGCATAATCGCTATTAATTAATCTACCCAAGTCATTTGCTCGGTATTTTATACTGTCTAAAAAATTCTTGCTCGTAATTGGTGTTTCTGCTTCTTTATTTTCTGGATCATAAAACTGAGTTTTATAAGCCATCACACTTTGCATTTTAACATCTATATAAGATGAGATATCCACTACAAAATCTGGTTCAATAGTTTTCCACTGAATATAATGATATACTTGTTTTGGACGCCATTTATCTTGGCGCTTTGCATTAAGTGTAGTTTCAATTTTTACTAAACCACTTAAAAAACAAGCATCACTTACTAGTTTACTGCCTTTTCCATGATCGATATGTCGGTCATCAATAGCATTACAAAGTACAATTTCTGGTTGGTACTTTCTTAGCATTTTAATGATTTCAAGCTGATGTGTTTTATCATTTACAAAAAAGCCATCTGCAAAACCTAAATTCTCTCTTACTTGAACTCCTAAAATCTTGGCCGCATTTGCTGCTTCTTCTTTACGAGTAAACTCTGTACCTCTTGTTCCTAACTCACCTTTTGTTAAGTCTATGATTCCAACTCTTTTTCCGTTAGCTATTTCTTTAGCTAGAGTACCTCCACAGCCTAACTCTACATCGTCTGGATGAGCTCCAAATGCCAAAATATCTAATTTCATGTCTTATAGTTTAAATGAATTTAACGCGTCTTCCTTTAAATAGGTCCATAATAACATATGACTTGTTTTTTTTCCTAAAGTCATTTTAATAACCTTTACTTGTTCAGGTTCATACTTTTTTAAAACGACTTTCATTGGTCTAAGCAGATCTTTGTCTGAAACTAAAGTTGTAAACCATGCCACGTTTGTTTTAATTAAACTACTGTCGTAAATATAATTTTGAATAAAGGCTTTTTCGCCTCCATCATACCAAAGTTCGTTTGCTTTACCACTAAAATTTCTACCCGTATTTGGATCTAATTTAAGACCACGCCACTTTTTTTGTGTTGCTTTTATGGCAGAAGCTTCATCTTTATAAAAAGGCGGATTACTAATAGCAACGGTCACTTTCTCCTCTGGTTTTAAAACATTTTGTAAAATATGAGCCGGATTATCTTGAGTTCTTAAAGAAATGGCATGACCTAGTTTATTTTTTTCAATAATTTTAGTCGCATTCTTTAAAGAGTCCTTATCTGTATCTGTTGCAATAAAATTCCAGCCAAATGCTTTTTGACCCAGTAATGGGTAAATTAATGTTGCACCTGTACCAATATCTAAAACTGTAGCTTTATCGTTAAGCTTGTTTATTTTTAAAACATCATTAATTTCATGAAGGTAATCTACACGACTAGGTATTGGCGGGCATAAATGCGCATTAGAAAATTCCCAATAATCGATATCATAATAGGATTTTATTAAGGCCTTATTTAAGGTCTTAACTGCTTCGGGATTAGCAAAATCAATAGTTTCTACTTTATATTGATTAACAAATATGTAATCCTTTAATTTTGGAGTAAGTTTTGCTAAACGTTGTAAATCGTAATTGTTGATATGCGGATTGTTTGTGTTCAAAGTTTTCTATGTATTATTTAGATGTTACTGCTTGTAAAATATCTTGTTTTAAATCGGCTATATCTTCAATGCCTACTGAGAAGCGAATTAACCGGTCGCTAATTCCTGTTTTTTTTCGTTCTGCTTCAGTTAAAAGCGAATGTGAAGTTAAGGCTGGGGAAAGTAACGTACTCTCTACACCTGCCAAACTCATAGACGATTTTATAAGTTTTAATTTTTTTTGAAAGTCTAAAGATTCAAACTCTTTAGTTAATTCAAAAGACAACATAGCTCCAAAACCTTTCATTTGTGACTTTGCAAGCTTATACTGAGGATGCGTTTTTAATCCTGGATAATATACTTTATCCACAAAACTCTGTTTATTTAGCCATTTTGCCATTTTCAAGGCGTTTTTAGTTTGTGCTTTAACACGTAAGCCTAAAGTTTTCATACTTCGCTCTAATAACCAAACGGTTTGGTCACTTAAGTTACCACCAAAATTTTTAGAGGTGTTCCAGATGGTATCTATATGTTTTTGACTAGATGCTATAGCTCCTGCAGAAATATCGCTATGTCCACCAAGATATTTTGTAGCAGAATGCATCACAATATCAACCCCAAAATCCATTGGAGTTTGGTTTATAGGACTAGCAAAGGTGTTGTCTATACTGGTAAGAATATTATGCTTCTTTGCTAAAGATGCAACACCTTTTATATCTGTAACCGTTAGTAATGGATTAGAAGGTGTTTCTATATGAATTAATTTGGTATTTGGTTGAATGGCATTTTTAAAATCTTTAACCTCATAGCCATCCGTAAATGTATATTGGATATTCAATTTAGAGAATTCTTCTTTTACAAAGTTTAAAGTACCACCATAAATAGTGTTTTGTAAAACAATATGGTCTCCAGATTTTAAGAATGCTAAAAACATATGACTTAAAGCTGCCATACCAGAGCTAAATATTAATGCCGCTTCTGTATGCTCTAAAGCAGCTATTTTTTGAGCTAAGTGGGTTTGATTTGGCGTATTAAAATAACGTGGATAACGTTTAAGGTCTACATCTAAAAACTCATAAGATGTTGACATGTATATGGGAGAAACTGCACCTTTAAATTGCTCGTCTTTAATTTCTCCAACATGAGTACATATTGTATTTGTACCTAATTTTGAATCTTTCATTTACTTATTTGATAATAGGGTAAAGATACTTAATTTTAATTCAACTCTGCTGAGATTAAAACGAAGTTAAAGCCTTATAAATTTAACTCAAAACACTCTAATTTAAAGCTTTAACACAGCCTTAACTAAAATTAGTAGTTATTTTTTGTATCTTACAAATTATGGTACAATCACAAAAAGCAGAACATAAAGACTTATTAGAACAAAGTATTAACCATTTAGAACATTTGGGTTATGAAAAAATTAAAGCCGATTTAGACGGTTTTGATTCTCCAAAATCCTTTCTTAAAAAAGGAAGCGATATTGTTGTAACACCAGACATTACAGCTTATAGGCGTTCTAAAAAATATTATTTTGAACTCGGCATTAAGAATGATGAGACGAAACTTTTAAAATCCAAATGGCGATTTTTAGATGTGTTATCTCGTATGAAAAATGAACGATTTAAAATAATTACTAAAAAAGGACATTATAGTTTTACCAATCAAGTATTAGATGACTTAAATCTTGAAAAAAACTTAATTAAATTATAAACAAAAAGAGCGCTATTCGCGCTCTTTTGCTTTTTGTATGATTTCTTTTAAACGTTGTTTCCTTAACGCTTCTTCAGCTTTCTTTTTGTTAATTTTTCTTGCCATTAACTTAGAGTGTAAAGCTTTATTTTTTGTGTTTTTTGCACTGCCTTTTTTTGCCATTAATCTTTACTTACTTTCTTTAATAGTGCATTCTGCTCTTCCATTAAATCGTTAAGGTTGCTTAACAATTCTATATCTTTTGGAGTTTTAACCGTAGGATCTTTAGCATCGTTTGATTTATCCTTAAGTTTATTCATTGCTTTAACAACCAGAAAGACTGTAAAACCAACTATTATAAAGTCTAAAACCACCTCAAACAATTCTCCGTAATAAATAGCAACTTCTTCTGTGGTCACTTTACCTTCTGCTGTTTTAACAGCTTCTCTAAGAATGTATCGTTTATTTTCATAATTAAGACCATTGGTCATTAACGATAATGGAGGTAAAAAAACTTTCTTTACTAAAACATCAATAACTTTATTAAAAGATGCGCCGATTATAATACCAATCGCCATATCTATCATGTTTCCCTTAACGGCAAACTCTTTAAATTCTTTTAAAAATTTCATAGAAAATATCGTGCAAAACGTAATACTCATATAAATATGAGCTCAATAGATAATTACCTTTAATTATTTCTATTTGTTTTATTATAAAAACGAACCATTGCTATAGCCCATATTAGAACAAAAACAAATACAATAATAGAAAACCAAAATATTAGTGTATTACTTTCCATTATTTACAAGTCTAAAATAAATTAAAACTGCTAATAAAGTTGGAGCCCAAAGACCTACAAAAATGGCATGTATTTCTTCTCCTTTTAGAAACAGATATTCGGCAAATAAAATAATTACCAAACAAAGTAAAAGCATGATTAAATTAATCAGTCCAATTCTTTTTATGTAATTCATTACGAGTGTTAATATTATGTTAATATATAAAAACCAAATTTATTATGCTAACGCTATTAGGTTTATTTCTAGCGTTTTAATTATTTCTTATAATATTTGGCATATTTGAGATAAGAAAAAAGACTTAAAATAGCAATTATCCCTAAAGTAATAGCAATAAATTGAAAACTTAATATTTGGTCTCCACTAGCATAGCTATGTAGTCCTGAAAGATAAAAATTAACCCCAAAATACGTCATTAAAATACTTCCGAAGGTGATAATAGACATTAAGTTAAATAACCAACGTCCTCTTAAACCAGGTACTAAACGCATATGTATAACAAATGCATAAAGCATAATACTAATAAGCGCCCAAGTTTCTTTTGGATCCCAACCCCAGTATCTACCCCAGCTTTCATTAGCCCATTGTCCTCCTAAAAAGTTTCCAATGGTTAACATGACCAGACCTACGGTTAGTGCCATTTCGTTTATAATAGTAAGCTCTTTAATATTAAGAAGCATTTTCTTTTTGTTCTTCTCGTTGGTTAATGTCATTAATATTAAGCTAACCGCTCCTAAAATCATAGCCAAAGTAAATGGTCCATAACTGGCAACAATTACCGCAACATGAATCATTAACCAATAACTATTTAAAACGGGCTGTAAGTTAGCAATAGCAGGATCCATCCAATTCCAATGTGCAATCATTAATATCATAGCTGTTACAAATGCGGTAGAAGCAATGGTTAAATCACTTTTACGACCAAAAGCCAAACCAAAAAACATGGTTGCCCAAGCCACATATATCATAGACTCGTAAGCATCACTCCATGGGGCATGTCCAGAAATATACCAACGAGCTATTAAACCTAAAGTATGTAATATAAAAAGTAAAAGAATAATGACCTTAAACACTTTAACTGTAATTTTTAGTCCTTTACTCTGGTCTTTAAAAATCTGAATAATTAAAATTATAAATAGTAAAGTACCCGCGTACATGTACCAGCTGAATAGCTTTTTAAAGATATCGTACTTATTATAAAGAATTTCAGCATTAATTTTATCTTCTGAAAGCATCACCTCTTCACCTAATTTATTCTGAAGATTTGTAAACTCCTGAAGTAATTTATTAGACTTCGAAAAATCTTTAGTTTGCTTATCTTGATTTAGGTTATATAAATAATAGTCGAAGCTAGAAGTAATATAATTACCATAAATGGTATCGTTTATTTTTTCCCTGTACCCTTCTTTTTGATATTCAAAAGGTGAAATCCACTTGTTATTATCGTCGTTAGGAACAGGATATATTTTTATAGAACGACCTTCAATAACATTAGAGATTAAATTAACTCGCTCATTTGTTTCTACAAATTCTTTTTGAATACCGCTTTTTACCTGAGCCGAAGTTGCTTCGTCTAGATAAGGGTCTAATTTATATTTAAAATCTTCTCCAAAGAAATCTAAAAGTGTTACATATTTTTGAGATTTTGGTACGCCTATAATTTTACGAATAGAATCTCCTTTTTTAGGTTTTAAATAAATAATTGGCACGTTGTACCACAACATTGGACTTTCATGAATACTTAAATACACTTGGTTTGCTGTTAAACCTTCATAAGTATCACTTTTACTTAATTTACGTAATAATTCTGATGCATAAGTGTCTACCGGCATCATACGTCCACCAACATCCTGAATGACCAAACGCCCAAAAGCATCGGCAACCTCAACGGGTGCCACATTGGCTTTTAGCACAGAATCTATTTGTTGTTTTGTTGGTGCTTGTCGTGTTTCTCGTTTTACAGAGTGGTCGTGACCGTCATTCTCCGAATGTTGCTCCTGAGCTTGCAATCCAAAAGAAAGCGCTACGAAAAGCAGTGTTAATAAAGCTTTCTTTTGAGATTTCACTTTCTCTAAATGGCGGGTTAAATCTGCAAAACGGGTTTTCTTATCAAACAAAATAGCCATTAAGCCGAAATACAGTAGAAAATAACCTAAGTAGGTTACCCAAGTTCCCCATTGATCATGATTTACAGATAAAATAGTTCCTTTTTCATCCGGATCAAAACCAGATTGAAAGAAGCGGTAGCCGCGATGATCTAAAACGTTATTCATAAATATTTTATAATCAAAATCGCCTTTATCTTCGTCTAAAATAGTCACCTTACTGGCAAATGAAGCATACCCTTTTTCAGTTCCAGGATATTTCTCTGCTTCAAAATCGTTTAATTTAATACTAAAAGGCAATTCTAAAACTTTTGCGCCATATTTTACATCTACACTTAAACCTCCAACCTCAACAGTCTCATAGGCATTATTTGTGCCCTTTCCTCCTAACAATTGCACCTTTTTAGTTTCGTTATTAGCGGTTACATTTAAAACCAATCCATCTTCATCGTTTTTTAAAAGTTTTGATTTTTGGACTATGTCAAACTTACCTTTAACCACAGGTTTAGGAAACACCATTTGCATATCGCCTATAACATAACGAGAACGCAACATTAAAGGCTGCAAACTATCTTTATATAGTTGACCTTGATTCATGGTTGCCATTTGCAAATATTCGCCTTCAAAAGGAGAATTTATAGTCAGTTGCCCGGTTTCGGAATTTGTTATATTTATAGCGCCATCTGTTGGTTTATTTAACGCTATTAATACATTATGAATACTTTGAACTTCGCCTTCTTTTAAAAAATGGTTATGAGGTGCTCCATTTCCTGCTTCAACGATTTTTAAATAAGCTTCTCCGGTTTCGTCGGGAACAATATCTTTTTCTGCTCCAACAATAAATTTATCGATCTCAATTTTTACTGCTGTATCTCCGTAAGTGGTATTTAATTCAAAATCGTTATCTAATCTGCCTGAAAAATCTACTTCCTCATTAAAAGGTCTACGTTGTGCTACGCCATTAATTTCATAATCCCCATTAATATAACCAGACACATAAGTTTTTTGAGATAGAAATACATTTTCTGTATTTCCCTCACGAATTGGCATCATCCCTTCAAAACCTACATATCGCGTAATAAATGCCCCAATTAAGATGAAGATAAAAGCAAAATGAAGAATAAAAGTCGCCCATTTTTCTTTTTTATACAAACGGAAGCGAAAGACGTTACCCACAAAATTAATTACAAAAAAGACCATAATAGCCTCAAACCACCAGGCATTATAAATTAATTGTCTTGTGTATGGTGTTGGTGAGGTATCCATGTTTCGGTCTAAAATAGTACCTACTGCCATAGCTATGGCAAAAACAAGGAAAAGTATAGAAGTTAATCGGGTAGAAAATAGAATTTTAGCCAGCTTATTTTGCATTGTAAATCGCCTTAAATTTTGACTGCAAAGATAGCGGTTTTTGTTGGTTTAATTTTGTATAAAAACAAGGAATATTATGTTAAATATATAGACAAAGCTGCAAATTCATTATCTTCTTACAAACCTAGTTAGTACTCCCGAGCTTCAAAAAGTTTGATATGTATAAAACTTGCCATTTTACGGGCGCGTCGTTTGGCATTATTAGCAATTTCTCCTTCAAAAAGTTCATCTATTGTTTGAAACCAGTAATTCAACCAGATTCCAAAATGCTTTTCGTTAATTGTATTATTGTAAATTTATCTACTTTAATATGAGCTTCAATAGGATTATTAGCGTAGCGTTGTGTGTTTTTTTTGGTCATAAACAACGAGCTTTCCCAAAACGTAGTAAGATGTTTTAAATGACTATCCCAATCTGAAATCATTCCACAAAAAATGGGTCCCAAAACTTCATCCTGTTTTAGTTTTTCATAAAATTTAAAAACTAAACGAGCAATATCCTCTCTGTTTTTAATATCCTGCTTCATAATAACAAATATAGCTTTTTGTATTTGCTATCTTTATAATCTTAGCTATTTTAGCCTTATGATTACAGTGACTTTAATAGGCGCAGGAAATGTGGCCACTCATTTATACAAAATATTTAACAACACAGACCAAGTATTGGTTAAGCAATGGTATAACCGCACGTTAAAACCTATTGAACGCTATAAGACCAAGCTTAAAATTACGGATTGTTTAGAAGACTTAAAAGAAACAGATCTTTATATTATTGCGGTAAGTGATGATGCTATTTCAGAACTTTCTAGCGCTTTACCTTTTTCCGATCGTTTAGTGGTTCATACTTCTGGAAGTGCTAGTTTATATGATTTAGATATGAAGCATAAACGCGGTGTTTTTTATCCGCTACAAACCTTTTCTAAAGATGTTGACTTAGATTTTACTGAAGTTCCTATTTGCATTGAAGCCTTACATAAACCAGACTATAAATTTTTAAAAGAATTAGGTATTGCCTTAGGTTGTAAAGTTCATAAAGTAAATAGCGATCAACGCAAAGCATTGCATCTTGCGGCGGTTTTTGCAAATAACTTTACCAACCATATTTATCGTATTGCACATGAAATTTGCGAAAAAGATTCGGCTGAATTTGATATTTTAAAACCATTAATTAAAGAAACTGCTCGTAAAATCGAAACCGTTTCACCTTATAGAGCGCAGACCGGACCTGCTAAACGAGGCGATAAAAAAACCATAAAAAAACAACTTAAAGCTTTAGATAATTCTACACATAAAGCCATATACGACATCATGACCAAATCTATTAAAAACACCTATGGACAGCGCTAAAAGTTATAAAGAATTAATGCATGATATTACCACATTTATTTTTGATGTAGATGGTGTTTTAACCAATGGTGATATTCAAATTTCAGAGAAAGGAGAACTTCTAAGAACCATGAATGTAAAAGACGGTTTTGGACTTAAAACTGCCATAAAAAAAGGGTTTAAGGTTTGTATCATTTCTGCAGGAACTAATGCAGGAGTTAAATCCAGACTTGAAGGTCTTGGTGTGCAGGCAGTATATTTGAATGCTCAAAACAAAATAGATATTTATAACGACTACCTAAAATCTGAAAACATAAACACCAATGAAATTGTTTATGTGGGAGATGATATTATGGATATAGAAGTTATGAAACAAGTAGGTTTAGCTTGTTGCCCACAAGATGCTGTGCCAGAAGTAAAAGCTATTTCTCATTATATTTCTCATAAAAATGGAGGAAAAGGCTGCGTAAGAGAAATTATCGAGCAAGTGTTAAAAGTACAACACAAATGGACCTTTTAAAATAAACTTATGGCTATTCTAAAACTTATTCGTTTTAAAAATTTAATTATTATAGCGTTTGTTCAATACGTTATTAAATACGTATTATTTGACGCTTTTGACGCTTTCACAACACTTAATGGATTACAGTTCACTCTATTAATGTTTTCAACTTTGTGCATAGCAGCTGCTGGCTATATTTTTAATGATATCCAAGATGTGGCTACAGACACCATAAATAAACCTGATAAGGTTTTAATTGGTAAACGTGTTTCTAAAAATTTTGCTTATAATTTGTATATGATTTTAACCTTAGCCGGTGTTGGTTTGGGTATGTATGTTGCTAATAGCATAGACAAAAATAGCTTTTTTAGCCTATTTGTACTTTCGGCAGGGTTACTCTATATTTATTCCAACACTTTAAAGCCAATTGCTGTTGTTGGGAATCTTACGGTATCTTTTTTAGTAGCTTTAAGTTTAATTATTATAGGCATATTCGATTTAATGCCTGCCATAACAGAGCAGAATAAAGCCTTCCAAAAAACCATGTTTTCGGTATTAGTAGATTATAGTGTATTTGCTTTTTTTATCAATTTTATAAGAGAACTTGTTAAAGATATTGAAGATGTTAATGGAGATTATAGTCAAGGTATGAAAACACTACCTATAATTTTAGGACAAGGACGAACAGCAAAAATAGGTTTTGGTTTATGTTTAGTAGCAATAGCTGCAGTGACCTATTATTTATCTAGCTATTTTTATAAAAACACATTTGTTATTGTATATATGCTTATCTTAGTAGTAGCACCTTTAATTTACTGTACTATAAAACTATTTTCAGCTAAACAGAAAAAGGAGTTTACTCTGGTAAGTCTTATCTTAAAAATAACTATGCTAACCGGTATTTGCTCTATGTTTTTGTTTAAATATATCTTAAACTAAATGCTTAAAGAAAAATTAACAAACTACAAGATTATTTTAGCTTCAGCTTCTCCAAGAAGACAGCAGTTTTTTAAAGATTTACACATACCTTTTGAGGTGCGTTTAAAACCTATTGAAGAAATTTATCCAGATACTTTGGTGCATTCTCAAATTAGCGATTATTTAGCACAACTAAAAGCCATTCCTTTTAAAGACGAGTTAAGCGAAAATGAACTTTTAATTACTAGTGACACAATTGTCTGGCATAATGGTACTGCTTTAGGTAAACCCAGAAATAATGATGAAGCTTTTGTAATGCTGAAATCTTTAAGCAATGCCACTCATGAAGTGATTACCTCTGTTAATTTTAAAAAAGGTGCTGCTCAAAAAACAGTTCATGCTATTACTAACGTAACATTTAAAACACTTAGTGAAGAAGAAATCTGGTTTTATATAAAAAATTATAAAGTATTAGATAAGGCTGGAGCTTACGGCATACAAGACTGGATTGGAAATATAGCGGTAACACATATAGAAGGTTCTTATTTTAATGTGATGGGGTTACCTACCCATCTTGTTTATGAAACGTTAAAGGACTTAGATTTAAGCTTGTAAATACGTAATTTCACTATAAAATTATTTAAAATGAAATATTTACTTGGTATTATATTTTGTAGTCTTATACTATGTTCTGGCTGCAAAAAAGAAGAACAAAGTCAAGAACCGATAATTACCGAAGAAGATTTAAAACCTAATAATCCAGAAACATTCGACGAGCCAAAACCACTAACCCAACAATTTAAAGATTACTGGTACGCTGGAGAAGCCGAAATTTCGTCTTACGACCTAGAGCAGTATCGTTATGGCGAAAAAAGAACTGGTAGTGCAGTATTAATTTACGTGACCGAACCTTTTTTGAAGAATAAACAGGTCAAATCAAATAAAAGTAACCCTGAAAATATTCCAGTACTTAAATTAAATTCCACTAAAAACTTTTTAACTGGTATCTATCCGTACTCCATTATGCAGAGTGTGTTTTATCCAGTAGGAAATAACTCGTTTGCTTTAAAAGCAACTGCTTCTGTACAAGAGTGGTGTGGACAAACTTACACTCAACTTAATAACCGCAAACAATTTGAGGTGATGTCTCACTCCTATTTTGAAGGTGAAGCAGACCAAAAATTTACTCTTGAAAAAACTGTATTAGAAAATGAACTTTGGGCGCAATTACGAATAGATCCAAAATCACTACCTACAGGATCTTTTGAACTTATTCCTTCATTAGAATACTTAAATCTTTACCATAAACCTTTACAAGCTTATAAAGCTACAGCAGAACTAAAGAATAATTCATATAGCATAACCTACTTAGAAATCAACAGAAAACTTACAATTAATTTTTCCGAAAATTTTCCATATATCATAGAAAGTTGGGAAGAAGTTGTTGACAACAAAACAAGTACAGGCAAACTAAAAACGACTATAAAATCTAATTACTGGAATAAAAACAGTAACAACGACTTACATTTTAGAGAAATCTTACAATTACAATAACCTATGCTGGACTTTTTATTAGAGTATAAAATACCTCTTATAAAATCATTGATTTTATTTATCTTTTTTCTTATTCTAAGAATAACATTCCGATTTTCTATTTATAAGCTAGGACGAAAAAGCGGAATTAACGATGCCCGAAACCGATTAATTTCCAGATACGTAACAGCTACTTTATTACTTATTTTTTTAGTGATTGAAGCTTTTATATTTGGTGCAGAACTTAAAGAAATGTCAGTGTTATTTTCTTCTATTTTTGCAGTTATCGGTATTGGTTTGTTTGCTATTTGGTCTATCCTAAGTAACGTTACTTCTGGAATTATTATGTTTTTCTCGTTTCCTTATAAGGTTGGAGATAAAATAAAAATTCATGATAAAGATTTTCCTATTGAAGCAATTATTGAAGACATTAGAGCTTTTCAGCTTCATTTACGATTAGACGACGGAAACCTTGTAACCTATCCTAATAATTTAATTTTACAAAAACCAGTATCTTTAATTGAGAAAGATGCGATTTTAGAAGATTTTTTTGAATAAGCTTTTAGTTATGCCAAAACGTAAAGGAAAAAAAAGAACGACACATTATAAAAAACAATTAGGTCAGGCACCTGGTACACTTATATATACAGGTGAAAAAGAAAAGACTAAATTATTTATAGAGTCGTTTGATTATACGCCAGATCAAGTTATAGAAAAAGAATTAGCTACAGTTGAAGATGTATTTAAATATAAACAAACGGACTCGATAAGTTGGATTAATTTAAATGGCTTAAATCATATTACTGAAATTGAAAAACTTGGAGACCATTATAATTTGCATCCGCTGGTTTTAGAAGATATTGTTAATACCTCGCAGCGTCCTAAAATAGACGACTATAATGATTATATCTTTTTGGTTGCTCAAATGATGTATTATGATGCTGATGAACAGATTGTTAATGAACAAATAAGCTTTATTCTTGGCAAAAATTATGTCCTTACGTTTCAGGAAGCTGAAGGTGATGTATTTGATATGCTAAGAGATCGAATAAGAAACGGGAAAGGTCGCGTAAGACAACATGGCTCGGATTATTTACTTTACGCTTTAATAGATAGTATTGTGGACCATTATTATGCTATAATTGAAACTATGGGTAATAAAGTTGAAGAATTGGAAGATCAATTATTTGAAGGTATTAGAGAAGAAGAAATTACCAATGAAATCCAGACCCTAAAACGAGAAATTTTAAAAATAAGACGTGCTATATTTCCGCTTAGGGAAATAATTAATCGTATCGAAAAAAGTGAAAGTTCTTTAATTGAAGAAAAAACACAACGATACTTTAGCGATGTTTACGACCATGTCATCCAGATTTCTGAAACTATTGAAATTTACAGAGAGATGATTTGGAGTTTAATGGATATGTATATGACTAACATTAGCAATAAAATGAATGAAGTCATGAAAGTGTTAACTATTATCGCTACCATTTTTATTCCTTTAACCTTTATTGCTGGTATTTATGGGATGAATTTTGAATATATCCCAGAACTTCAGCTTAAAAATGGGTATTTCTATATTTGGGGACTTATGATTCTTATCTTTATAGGCATGCTTTACTATTTTAAACGAAAAAAGTGGCTGTAATTAAACTACCTTTGCATAAATTATAATCCAATGTCATTTAAAGATTTAAAATTAAATAAACCCATTTTAAGAGCTGTTGCTAATGCAGGATACGACAACCCGACATTGGTACAAGAAAAAACCATTCCGTTCGTTTTAGCTAAAAAAGATGGGATTATCTCTGCACAAACCGGAACTGGTAAAACAGCTGCTTTTGCATTACCCATTATTCAATCTTTATATGACCAGCAGGTCGCTTCAAAAAAAGGCAAAAAAATAAAAGCTTTAGTGGTAAGTCCTACTAGAGAATTGGCAGTCCAGATTGCTGAAAATTTTAAAACGTATACCGAATTTACAAATTTAACCAGTACGGTAATTTTTGGTGGAACTTCTGTAGATCCTCAAAAAGAGATTTTAAAAAAAGGAATTGATATTTTAATTGCTACACCAGGACGATTATTAGACTTACACAAACAGGATGCTATCAATTTAGACTATGTCGAAACTTTAGTATTAGATGAAGCCGATTTGATGCTGGATATGGGATTTTTTGATGATGTTTCAAAAATTGAACGCTTATGTCCTAAGACCAAACAAACGCTGCTATTTTCGGCCACTATTCCTTTTAAGGTAGAACAACTTGCTAATTCTATTTTAAAAAACCCGGAACGCATTGAAGTTTCTCAAAATTCTTCAACCTCAAAAGACGTTAATCAGTTTTTATTTTATGTACCTAAAAAAGATAAAATCGAACTGTGTTTACATGTGCTTAGAAATTCTATTAAAGGACAAATTATTATTTTTAGACGTACTAAGTATGGGGTTAATAAACTGGAAGAAACATTATTAAAAAATGGTTTTAATGTATCTAGTTTACATGGCGATAAGTCTCAAAGTGACCGTCAAAATGCCTTAAATAGTTTTAAGAAAAAAGAAACCAATATTCTTATTGCAACCGACGTTGCCGCAAGAGGTATTGATATAGATCATTTGGATGCAGTTGTTAATTTTGATTTACCAAGTAAGCCAGAAACTTATGTTCATAGAATTGGTCGAACTGCTCGTGCTGGAAATACAGGTAATGCCTATTCTTTGTGCTCTGCAGATGAAAAAGACTATCTAAAACACATCCAACAGCTTATTCATGTACAATTAGATGTTATAGATAATCATCCATATCCATTAGATCCTTCAGCTAAAAAAGAAGTCCACAAAAACCCAAACAAGAGTAAATATAAAAAAGGACGTAAGAGCGAAAATTCTAAAAAGAAAAAGAAACGTTGGTATTAAGTTAAATTATTTGTAAATGTCTATAAGCGCCGCAGGTAGTTTATAAAATTCAAAATTAAAACCTTCATCTTCTATTTTTTGAGAACTTACTCGTTGACTTTCTATGACGATGATATGCATTTCACCTAAAAACAGCTTTAATATAAACTTAGGGACTTTGGGCATAAAAAAAGGTTTTTCTAAAACTTTAGCGACCCACTCGGTTAAATCTTTATTACTCTCTGGTGTTGGAGCTACACCATTATAAACACCTTCTAACTCATTATTTAAAACGTACATGTAAATGGATGCTAAATCTTTAACATGTATCCATGATTGCCACTGTTTACCTGTACCTAAAGGTGCACCTAATCCAAACATCACTGGTTTTGCAATTGCAGGCAATGCGCCTTCATTTTTGTCTAAAACTAAACCTGTACGTATTTTAGAGACACTTATATTTAATGCTTCAAACTGGTTGGCTGCATGTTCCCACGCTTCTACAACTTCACCTAAAAAACTAGAACTAGTATGCTCATAATCTTCGGTATAAAAATTCATTAATGAACTTGGGTAAATACCAATAGCACTTGCGCTTATAAAATGCTCAACTTGGTTAGGTGTGTCTTCCAGAAGTTGATATAAAAGTTTTGCAGACTCAATACGACTGTCTAAAATGGTCTGTTTATAACTTTTAGTCCAACGTTCGGATATTGGAGCACCTGCTAAATGTATAATAGCATTAACGTCCTTAACACAAGCAGAATCTATTTCTTTTTTTGAGATATCCCAATGGAATCCTTGGTAGTTAGGTTGGTTTTTTAAATTATTTTTATCTCTGGATAAATAATTAACTGAATAACCCAATTGATGACATTGGTTTACAATTTCAGACCCTACAAGTCCTGTAGCTCCAGTGATTAAAATTTTCATGCGTTTTTTTTACAAATATACCTTGCTGTAGCTAATAAAAACGCCTAATTAAGTAAGGTTTAACTTAAAAAACTCTTAAATTTTTACAGCTCTAGTAATATGTCTTTTGCTTGGTGGACCTGGAATGCGTTTTACACTAAAACCTGCTGCTTGCATGGCGCGTCTGGCATGACCTTGCGCACAATACGTTACTAAAACGCCATTAGGTTTTAAACTTGCATACATTTTTGAGAATAAATTTTCAGTCCACAACTCAGGTTGGTCGTTAGGAGCGAATGCGTCGAAATAAATGACATCATACTGGTTTAATGAATTGATAGTTGAAAAATCTTGAAAACTTTTTTTAAAATTGAAAAATTCTGAAAAATTTAGGTTCTTATTTTCTATAGACTGATGCATTTCTATAAAAACCTTCTCTTTATCTTCTATTGAAAAAAAATTCAGAAAATTTAGCTGTTGAACAACTTCAAGACTTATTGGATATTTTTCAACACCAATATATTCCACAAACACCTCATGTTCCATTGCATACCGGTAAGTGTTTATGGCATTTAAACCAGAACCAAATCCTATTTCTAAAACAGAGACTGAATTCGTCTGAGTCGATTCTATAAAAAAATCTAACCCAGACTTAATATAAACAAAATCTGACTCTATTATTGCACCCGCAGTTGAGTGGTAATGTGCATTATACTTTGGATGAACCAAGGTATTAGAGCCATCCTTTGTTAGTTCAATTTTAGGAGTGTCCAAAAGTTACTTTTCCAATAAAACCCCATCAGCTTCAAATGAAAACGTACGTTCTGGAGTAGTAATTGCTGCGATTTCTTCTTCAGATTTGCCCGCATCTTCTGCATAATGTTTTAACTCATCAACAGGCATTTCATTTACGAATGCTTTACCATTTATAATAACCTCTTGACCTTTAATATCTTTTGGCATAAAGAACGCATAATCTTTAAATTTTACCCTAGCGGTCTCATCATTTCCTAAATCTACAATCATCCAACAACCTTTAGCTTGGCATACATCTAATACTTTTACCTTAGCTTTAAGGTTAATGGTATCATTTAATTTTAAATCTGAATAATTAGCCGCAAGTTTTTCTGTCTCTAAGACGTTTTCATCTGTTATTAAAGCACCAAAAGATTTATATTTAGAACTTTCCACTTCAGATTCAGAAACTTCATCGGTATTTTGAGCTTGGCTTGTTTCATTTTTACATGAGAAAAAAGCAATTAATAACAGTATATATGCATATTTCATAACACAATGGTTTTATTTTGATTAATAATTAATAATTTTAAAATAAATTTAAGGATAAAACTATACTAAAAACGTATTTTTGCAAAAAAGTAATCTTAAAAATTTACAATGACAAAACTAACTATAAATTCTGTAAAAAACTCAAAAATTGACCACGTTAACTTTAACGAATTACCATTCGGTAAGGTCTTTACAGACCATATGTTTAGTTGTGATTATGTGAATGGTGAATGGGTAAACCCGACGATTTCGGAATACGGACCTATAAGTTTAGATCCATCTGCAAGAGTGTTTCACTATGGACAAGCGGTATTTGAAGGGATGAAAGCTTATAAAGATGAAAATGATGATATCTTTTTATTTAGACCTGAAGATAATTTTGATCGAATAAACAAATCGGCTCATCGTTTAGCTATTCCTGAATTCCCAAAAGAATTCTTTTTTGAAGGTTTAGAACAATTATTACTTTTAGAAAAAGAATGGATTAAAACTGGAAAAGGAAATTCGTTATACATAAGACCTTTTGTTATCGCAACTCAACCAGCTATTTCTGCATCACCAGCTGAAGAATATAAATTTATGATTATTTGTTCTCCCGCAAAATCGTATTACGCAGGTGAAGTAAGAGTTATTTTTGCTGAGGAGTATAGTCGCTCTGCCAATGGTGGCGTGGGTTATGCTAAAGCAGCAGGTAATTACGGTGCACAATTTTACCCAACTAGCCTTGCACATAAGGAAGGTTACCAACAAATTATCTGGACCGATGCTAATACCCATGAGTATTTAGAAGAAGCCGGTACAATGAACATCTTTTTTAGAGTAAATGATACTTTAATTACGGCTCCTACCAGTGACCGAATTTTAGATGGAATTACGAGAAAAAGTGTCTTACAGCTTGCAAAAGACAACAATATAGCTACTGAAGTAAGACCCGTTTCTGTTGCAGAAATTAAGGAAGCTGCAAATAACGGAAGTTTAAAAGAAATTTTTGGATCTGGAACAGCTGCGGTAATTAATCCTATATTAGGTTTTAAACATGGAGACTTTAAGTTTGAATTACCAGCTCTAACGGATAATAATTACTCGTCGTTCTTCAAAAAAGCTTTAAACGATATACAATACAATTTGGCTGAAGACAAACACCAGTGGAGACATAAAGTGACCAAATAAAAATAAAAAAAAGCCTCGATTGAGGCTTTTTTTTTATGAGTTAATAATATCTTTAATATTGGGTCTAAAATAGTTAGGTCCTTTTAAAACCTTACCGTCTTCTCGGTAAATTGGCTCGCCATCTTGACCTAATTTACTCATATTACTGCGTTGTATTTCATTAAACACTTCTTCAATTTTATACTGCAAACCATGCTCTATAATGGTTCCACATAAAATATACAACATATCGCCTAAAGCATCTGCAACTTCAACCAAATCATTATTATTTGCAGCTTCTAAATATTCTTCATTTTCCTCTTTCATCAAATCGAAACGTAGCTTATTTTTTGCTACTCCTAAATCGGCTTGAGGGATTTCTTTATGACCTATCTTGAATGCGGTATGAAACGCTTTTACAGCATCAATTTTATCTTTCATATTAATCTATAATTAGTTACAAATTGTTTATTTTTGAAAGATAATAACTTTTATAGAATTAAGCCGCTTTATATGTTTAGTAAAGGTCAAATTGTTTTTGGTGTATTATTCGCAATAGTATTTGCTATTATTATTGGATTTATGTACCGAAAAGATTTAAAATTACACAAACATCATTTTAAAGGTTCATTATGGGTTTTATTAGCCTTTATTGGATTTATAGGTTTAATTGTTGCTATAAAAGTCATTTTTAAATAAAACCAAACCACCATGAAAATTCTTAAATATTTTTTTTTTATTGTCTTAATTACTTGTATTGCAGGAGCCATTTATATTGCCGTACAACCAAGCTCTTATAGTTTTGAAAGAACAAAAGTCATAAACGCTCCAAAAGAATTGGTTTTTGACATGGTTAACACCTATAAAGAATGGCCAAAATTTTCTCCTTGGTTAGAGCAAGATAAAAATGCCACCTTGACTTATAACACCATAGAAAAAGGTAAAAACAGTAGTTACTCTTGGAATGGAGAAGTTTTAGGAGAAGGAAAAATGACTACATTAAGTGCTTATGAGTTTGATAGTATTACTCAGAAAATAGAATTTTTTAAACCTTTTGAAAGTAATGCTTCCATAAAATGGAATTTCAAAACTTTAGGGAATAAAACTGAAGTAACCTGGAAAATGTCTGGAAAACAAGATTTTATGACTAAAATGTATACCGCTTTTAATGGTAGTATTGAAGAAAATACAGCTCCAGACTTTGAGCGTGGATTATTTAAGCTAGATAGCACTGTAACATCTAACATGCGCGCCTACAACATTAAAGTAAATGGGGTTACAGAACACAGTGGCGGCTTCTATTTATATAACAGTACTGCAACTTCTATAGATGGTATGAAGCCTAAAATGAAGCAAATGATATCTCATTTACGGGCTTTTGTAACAACCAACAATATAAACACTTCTGGAAATCTTTTTATTATATATCACAACTGGGATATGGAAAACAACAGTGTTTTATTTTCTTGTGCCTTACCAACTTCTAGTAAAGTTGTAACAACCGATGCCACGATTTTAACAGGTCAGTTAGAACCTTTTAAAGCATTAAAAACAACTCTTACTGGAGACTATGTTAATTTAAAAGAAGCTTGGGACAAATCTTACGAGTATATTAAACAATACAACTTAGAGCCAAAAGTAGATGGCATTGCTATTGAAAGCTATTTAAATTCTCCAGAAAACACAATTAACCCAGCAAATCTTAAAACGGAAATCTTTATCCAGCTTAACTAAGCATTATGAAACAGGTTTTTCTGGTTTTTTTAGGTGGTGGTTTAGGTAGTGTGCTTCGATTTCTTATAGGTAAACTATATAACACACAGCAATTTCCATTAGGCACTTTTTTGGTCAACTGCATAGGCTGCCTTCTTATTGGCTTAATTATTGGATATGGTCTAAAGCAACAGTCTTTTTTAAAAGAACACCACATTCTTATATTAGCGACTGGTTTTTGTGGCGGATTCACAACCTTTTCTTCCTTTGCTTATGAAAATGTATCTCTTTTAAAATTTGGCGAGTTTTACAATTTTGCGCTATATACCATTGCTAGCTTAGTTATTGGCTTTTCCGCTGTATTTCTTGGGTTATATTTAACCAAATAACACACTAAATTTATAAGATTATTAATTTTGCATACATGAAATTTTCATTTTCATAAAAATTTTCAGGCTTCTTCATTTTTTTAAATTTCTCGTTTTTTTAATGTTACTTTTATTGTCGAGATACATTAATTAAAGATGAAAAAAATAGAAGCCATCATTAGAAAATCGCAATTTGAAGAGGTCAAAGAGGCTCTTCATGAGATAGAAGTTAATTTTTTTACTTATTGGGATGTTACTGGAGTTGGTAACGAAGAAAAAGGACATGTGTATCGTGGGGTTTCCTATAGCACAACTTCAATTCCAAGACGATATTTATCTATAGTCGTTTCCGATGATTTTTTACAAATAACCATAGACACTATTTTAAAACATGCCTTTACTGGAGAAGTTGGTGATGGTAAAATTTTCGTTTCTCCTATTGAAGAAGCCTACAGAATACGCACCAAAGAAACAGGTGCTAAAACCTTAAATTAATTGCAATAAAATATTTAGAACTCATGAATGAAGCTTTATTTACAACAAATAATCTTTGGATGATGATATGCATTGCTTTAGTGTTTATAATGCACTTAGGCTTTTCATTATTAGAAATAGGTTTAACCAGATCTAAAAACACCATAAATATTTTGTTTAAAAATGTTATGGTAATTATTATTGGGCTTCTAAGCTATACTTTTATTGGTTTTAGTTTAATGTATCCTGGAGAATACTTTTCCGGAATGTTTGCTGGTTTTGCAGGATTTGGCGTTAATATCCCTGAAAATGGCTTAACAGCAGAATATTATAATGGACAATATACCTATTGGACAGAGTTTTTATTTCAGGCCATGTTTGCCGCAACCGCAGCAACTATTGTTTCTGGTGCAGTTGCAGAGCGAATGAAACTTTCTGCATTTATAATTTTTTCTATAGTCTATGTAGGTGTGGTTTATCCTTTAGTTGGTATGTGGAAATGGGGCGGTGGATTTCTAGAAGCATTAGGTTTTTATGATTTTGCTGGTTCTACAATTGTACATTCTGTTGGTGGTTGGGCTGCTGTAGTTGCAGTATGGCTATTAGGAGCAAGAATTGGAAAATTTACAAAAAAAGGAATTGGTGTCATTCCTGGACACAACGTACCATTAGCTACTGCTGGTGTATTTTTACTTTGGTTTGGATGGTTTGGTTTTAATGGCGGATCAGTATTGTCTGCAAATCCGGGAGCTACTTCTTTAACTTTAGTAACCACTTGTTTAGCTGCTGCTGGCGGTGGTTTGGGAGCTGCAATTATAGGCTTAATTAAATATAAAGAAAACGATTTATCGATGCTTTTAAATGGTATTCTTGGTGGTTTAGTTGGTGTTACCGCAGGAGCAGATGTGATGTCGGTTACCGATGCTATATGTGTTGGCTTTATTGCTGGCGGTATTGTTGTTTTTGCAATAAGCTTATTCGATAAATTAAAATTAGACGATCCTGTTGGAGCTATTTCTGTACATTTATGTTGTGGTATATGGGGTACGTTAGCTGTTGGTATATTTGGAGAATTGGCAAGTTTAAGCCAATTTTTTAACCAGTTACTTGGTGTAGGTTGTGTTGCAGTTTTCTGTTTAATTACGTCATTTATCATATTAATTCTTTTAAAGAAAACTATTGGTTTAAGAGTTTCTAGAGCCGAAGAAGTTGATGGTTTGGACGCTCATGAACATGGCATGTCTGCTTATCCATATTTTAGAATAAACGATATTTAGTGTTTTTTAAACGCCTTTACTCCTGCTTCTACTTTTAAATCTAAACTATTCTCTAATGGCACAACCGGACAAGAATATTTAGGGTTATAAGCGCAATACGGATTAAAAGCTTCATTGAAATCTAAGATTAACATATTAGATGCTGGAATTCTTAATTCAATATAGCGTCCGCCACCATAAGTGGTGTCTCCATTGGTTTCATCTATAAATGGTAAGAACAAGTAATCCTCATAACCTTCTGTAGTTAATAATTCTTTATTTTGATACACATTAAGCTGGTAAGGTTTCCCTTTTATTTTAAAATGAAGCACGCCGTAAACTCTATAAAGCGGCGTTCTACCCGTAGAAGTTTGCATTTCAAAGTATTCTGAATTTGGAGTTGGCTTCAACTCTGCTTCCACTTTAAAATCTTCATTAAAACCATAAAAATCTAAAGCTTTGAAAGTTTTTAAATCCTTCGCCGTTAAAGGAGATTCTGAAGCGTCTTTAAATTTCGCATTTTGAGACTTCTGGTAGCTCGTTTCTCCAAGTATTGGTTCTTTCTTTTGAGCACAACTCAAGCTTGTAAAAAGTACAATTATCGGTAGAATTAGGTATTTCATAGTAAATAAATGTTGTTTTGTAAAAATATAATAATAATTACTTATGTTTATACAAAATATTTAAAATCATGACATTTTCATACGTCACAACCTTTTGTAAATCGAGAGTTTCGCTTTTAAGCGGACGTATGTATTTGTTTTTTTAATATAGATATTATAGAAATCAATCTTAAAACGTCCAACTTAATTGTTGGACGTTTTACTTTTATAAACAGATTAATTAGTACATGAAATCAATAACTACAACATACATAAATACTTTTAAGGGCTTATCTAAAGAGGTTTGGTGGCTAGCTTTAGTAACTTTTATAAATAGAGCAGGTACTATGGTTATTCCTTTCTTGTCGCTTTATTTAAGAGAAGATTTAGGATTTAGCTACAAGCAAGTGGGCTGGATTATGGCGTCTTTTGGTTTAGGTTCTGTTTTAGGTTCTTGGATTGGAGGAAAACTTACCGATAAAATTGGCTTTTATAAAGTAATGACTTACAGTCTTTTTATCTCTGGATTACTTTTTATTGGTATACAATTTTTAAACACTTTTATCACTTTGTGTCTTGGTATTTTTATTTTAATGATGATTGCGGATAGTTTTAGACCTGCTATGTTTGTAGCCTTAAGTACTTACAGTAAACCTGAAAACAAAACCCGTAGCGTAACTTTAATACGTTTAGCCATAAATTTAGGATTTTCTGCAGGACCAGCTATTGGCGGATTAATTATCTCACAAATTGGCTACAACGGATTGTTTTGGGTAGATGGTTTAACTTGTATACTAGCCACTTTATTATTTATACAAGTTTTAAATCCTAAAAAAGCACGTATACAGGATGGTATTAAGGTTTTGCATCCCGATTCCGCCTACAAAGATTTTTCTTTTTTATGGTTTTTGGTTGGTTTAGTGTTGTTTGGAATTGTCTTTTTACAGTATTTTTCAACCATGCCAATTTACTATAAAGATATTCATGGTTTAACCGAATATGAAATTGGTTTACTTTTAGGATTTAATGGCCTGTTTATTTTCATATTTGAAATGCCTTTAATTAAGTGGCTAGAACATAAAACCTTTACTAAACTTAATTTAATTGCATTTGGTGCTCTATTAACTTTGCTCAGTTTTGTAGTTATAAATTTAACTGGCTGGTCTGGTATTTTAATAGTTGGAATGTTTTTAATGACTGTTGGAGAAATGATTGCCTTTCCTTTTGCCAATGCTTTTGCATTAGAACGCGCTAAAAAAGGAAACCAAGGTGAATATATGGCGTTGTTCTCTATTGCTTTTTCTGCAGGACATATATTTGGTCACAAAACAGGTATGGATTTGGTAAGCCTGTTTAATTTTGAAACAACTTGGTACATTATGGCTTTTTTAGGCTTCGTGTGTATGCTGGTTTTTATGTTTTTAAGAAGAAGAGCAAAATGAATATTAAAAAAAATCACTCAGTCTTTATTTGACGATTGATAGACCCTAAATATAAGTTTAACTCTTTTAGAAATACTTCTTCAATGTCTATTGTATCGTCTTCAAACCTATTATGGCCAAGACTCTGTAAATCTATTAATTTCTTGTCATGAAATACGTATATACCACTATATCCACCATCAAATTTCTTGTAATTAAATTCATTTAGTTCTTTATCCCATAAGAATTGTTTAAACTTATCCGATACAAGAAATAATAATTCATTTTTTAAATAGAAAGAGTATTCTTGTACTCCGTTGGATAAATATATTATAACTTCTATTTTTCTAACTTTTTCTTCATTATCTATATATCCAGTTAAACTTAATCCTCCATCAGCAGACTGCTCCAAAAATTTTGGATTTTTAATAAATACTTTTTTTAAAGATTTATTTTTATCAATAAAACTAACTTCTTTATAAATATCAGGATACTTCCTAGATAAGTCTTGTCCGTAACACGACATGCAAATCATGAATATTAATAAAGCGGAAAGCTTGGATTTCATTTTTAGTATTTTACTATAAATCAATGACTTACAAGTATTTTATGAATAAAAGTAAATTAAACTTACTTCAACACTGAAAACTCGATTTTAGAATCGTTATACAAAGTATGTGTTTGGTTTTTAAAATCTTTTTCTTGGGCTTTATAAATATTAGGCACAAAAGTTTGCGGATTTAAATCGATTAAAGGAAACCAGGTACTTTGCACTTGTATTTGCAACTTGTGCCCTGCTTTAATGGTATGATACACATCTTGAAGTTTAATATTAACTTCGGTTTTTTGATTTGGCACAAATGGTTCTGGATGTTCAAAACTATTTCTAAATCGGCCACGCATTACTTCACTTCTTACCATCATATGGTAATTGCTTAGCTTTAAATGGTCTTGCATGCCTTCCTCCTGCTCTGCAATATCACTAGGATGTACATCTATAACTTTTACAATCCAATCGGCATCGGTTCCTGTAGTGGAAACTTTAAGGCTAGCTAAAATATCTCCAGCTAAAGTTAAATCTTCTTTTAAAACGTCGGTTTCAAACACTAATACATCTGGTCGTCTTGCAGCAAAACGCTGGTCGTCTGTCATATACTTTCGAGGGGTAAAAACGGTTTTAATGTCTTCAGAATAAGGTACTGGTTTTTTTAAATTACTAACGAACACTTCTTTAGTACTTCCTTTTTTGGTTTGTGACAAGTCCTGATTTTCATTTAAAAACATATGATGCTTCACCATATTTTTAGGTGGCCATTCTGTGTAACTACTCCATTGTTTTTTACCAGAATCGAACACATAAGCTTCTGGAAGACCAGAATTTTTATCGCCTTTACCTTTTAGAAAATGATTGAAGAATTTAGTCTCCACTTCTTTTTGAAAATTTAAAGAAATAGAATCTCCAAAATAATAATTTCCAACATAATTTTTAACATCGGTTTTTGCCCATCGTCCATGATCCCAGGGTCCAAACACAAGTGTATTATAATTATTAGGATTGTGTTTTTCTATAGTTTTATAAGTTTCTAATGGTCCGTATAAATCTTCTGCATCAAAAAAACCACCAACAATCATTGTTGCCACGCTAGATTTAATAGTTTTTAAATGCTGAATTAATCCTTTTGGCTTCCATAAGCTATCATAATTAGGATGTTCTATTATTTCTTTCCAAAACACATCATCTATTTCATTAGATTTTGAAACACTACTGCCATCAGGGTTTTTATATTGAAAAAAATGATTCAAATTACTAAGTGGTCCTGCATCTAAAAAGAATTGGTATTGATCCTGTGTTCCCAAATCTGGCGTTTTATACCAAGTAGAATCGGTAGGTTTATTCTTTTCAGTTCCAAAAAGCGAAATCGCTCTAAAATAACTTAGCATAAATGCACCGTTGTGATGAAAATCGTCAAAAAAGAAATCGCCAATACAAGCTTGAGGCGACGCTGCTTTTAAAGCCGGATGCGCATCTATAGTAGAATAGGTTGCGTAATAACCCGGATAAGAAATCCCCCAAGTTCCCACACGACCATTATTGTTTTTTACATTATTTACTAACCAATCTATGGTATCGTAAGTATCAGAAGATTCATCGGTTTGATTTCCCGTTTTATTGGGAATATAAGCGCGCATATTATCATAAACACCTTCACTTTTCCAACGACCACGAACATCCTGATACACAATAATATTGCCTTCTTTCATTAAATGCTCATTAGGACCTATTTTTTCCTTCAATTCATCTTTTCCATAAGGTTTTGAACTATATGGCGTACGCATCATTAAAATTGGATAAGTTTTAGTGGTATCTTTAGGAGAATAAATGGTGGTATATAATTTTATACCATCGCGCATAGATATTTCGACTTCTTTTTTATTATAATGCTGTTCTACGTAACTAAGTTCTTTAGTTTCTGCTGAAATTTCTTGTTCTGCCTCATAATTTTTACAATTAAAACAAAGTAAAACTATAATTAAAATGTATAACGAGTGTTTCATAAAATTGGTTTTTTATAAAGTTACAAATTGTATTAAAGCGACTTACTTTTAGGACATTTTTTTTATAGAATTATTTTTGACTACATGAGATAACACAATTTGAGTTTTTGTTTCGCCATAAACAATTAATTGATCTATAAAAGATTCTAAATGCTTCTGATTTCTTAAAACCACTTCCATAACAATATTTTCATTACCAGTTATTCTGTAGCAATTAACTACCTCATCATAAGTTTTTACTTTCTCCAGAAAAGGTTTTAGCTTCCCCATAAAAGCTCTAAGGTTTATAATTGCTTTAAGCTGATAACCGACTTCAAAAGGAGACACAGTTGTATGGTAACTTTCTATTATTCCTGCATCCTCCATCTTTTTTATACGTTCTGTAACAGCTGGTGAGCTAATACCAACTTGTCTACCAATTTCCGAACTTGAAGTTCTGGCGTTCTTTTGCAAAATTTTGAGTATGTTCCAGCTTATCGTATCTACCATAGTATTTAAACAAAAACTTATTAATATATTTAATTATTAAAGTAAATATATGTTTTTAATTTAAATCTTAAATACATTTTTTTAAACTTGTTAGTAATTTTGATAAAACTGTTTGCCTTAAATAACTATGTACGCACCTACACATTTATCGAATTCTCCTATGTATAGGAAAGCTTTAGATATTTTTAATCTATCGTCTTCCATATCACATTATTTAGGAGAAGATCTTGCTGCGTTAAACCAAGATGGTGTCGAGGATATTAATGTGTATTTTTCTGGGGATATTATTACCTACTCCAATGCTTTGGCACCACATATTTTAAAAGCTGAGATGGCTTCATTTTCCGATAACAAATACAAACATGCCAATTTAGTTAAACAGTTAACTAACAAATTGTATGTAAGCTGCAAGAAACTTGAACGCTGTAATAGCAACGGTAAAGATTACATTCCTATATTAAGACAAGAACTTAAAAAGTTTAGAAAGTTACAGCGTACGTGGTTTTTAACGCTTTAATTTTCTTCTGAAACAACCGTTTTCGTTTTAACCACTTCTGCATTGAACATAAATGTTTCTCGATAGTTTTCGATTTTTTTGTGCATAGCATCTGCAAGAATTACAAATTTGCATTTATTACTAACACTTTCCGACAAACGTAAAATATCGTTATGGTAGTTGTTTCGATTTAAAAACTCCGCATCATATACGCAGAACAACAACAATTCTCCCATATGTAGACTATTCTGGTAATACAGTTTATTTAATCGTTTTGGGGTTACAATTAAAACATCTACTCCATGATAGACTTCTTCACGTTGTTTTTCTAAATCATATTCTGAATAAGCTTTGTAAACCCTAAGATTGGTATGCTTTGTATATTCTTCAAAACGTTCAGCTAAATCCCATGTAGCTTGCTTGTCTTTTACCACAATAATGCATCTTGGAGAGTCTTCATCTTCAAAAGCTTCACATTTCAATTTCTGTAAAACCCCCATAATTAATGCGGTTGTTTTTCCTGCTCCTTTTGGACCAATACCATAAACACTTTTACCTGCTTTTATATGCGGTATGATTTTTTTCTGAAATGGTGCATAGCTTGTAATGTTCTTAGATTCTAAAACATTTTTTAGCGTTGGATGAAGTTTTTTAAAGGACATAGTTTTAAATTTAAAAAGCACTTAAAGAGTTTAAGTGCTTTTACAATTTGTTGCAAGATATGAATTTTGTATTTATTATAATGTAATTAATATCTTAAACCCACCTAAACTACTTATATAAAAAGATTCAGGCATTTTAATGAGTATAACTTAAAACGTGATATTTAACTTCATTTTTTTTTAACATCGATTGCTGTTTTAAATTAAAAAAGTGTAATTGGATGTTTTAAAATCGAATTACACTTTCAAACTAAAAATCTGTAAAGTAAATTATGTAATTTTAATACTACGAACAGGCTTTTGTTTTGCCTCTTCTTTTTTAGGTAGCAAAATACTTAATACTCCATCTTTATAACTAGCGTTTATAGCCTCATCATCCACAGAATCTGGTAAAGTAAATGTTCTTTTAAAAGACGCATAACCAAATTCTTTTCGACTATAATTCTCTTCCTTATTTTCGGTTTCTTCCTTAATTTCGGCAGATATAGACAACACTTTATGATCTAAATCTAACTTAAAGTCTTTCTTATCAAAACCTGGCACCGCCAATTCTACTGTAAAAGCCTCAGCATTTTCCTTAATATTCACTTTAGGCATTTCATAATCTAAATGATTAAAAACAGATGGAATATCACGATTTAACATATCGTCAAACCAGTGCGATAAGTTTGTAAAATTATTTTTCGTTTTGTTTGCTATTGTTCCATTATGAGGAACAGTTACTAAATTACTCATAATAATAAATTTTTTAATTAAACATTATTTTATTTTAAAATCTTTTGTTGATTTAATAGATAATAGACAAAATAAATACCAAACAGAAAATTATGCCTTATTATAGTTTTTATGATAAAAAATGCTAATGCTTTATGTCATAATGTCGTTTTACTACTAAAATCACATGTCTTTTTGTCGTGTTTTAATTTTTATTAAAGTTAAATATACGTCAACTGCCCTATTTCAAACTATGCGTTTTGAGGATAAATTTGTAAATACATTCTTAAACATTAAGCCTTATGAAAACTTTATTATTTTGCATTTTAAGCTGCTTAACTATTGAAGTAAGCTTTGCACAAAACATTTTAATTGTAGACAACAACCCTGTTGTAGACACTACTCCTGCAGATGTATTTAACAACTTTAACGATGCACAAACTGCAGCTGTTAATGGGGACATTATTTACGTACAACCATCTATCACTGCATATGGCTCTGTAAATATTACAAAAGAAATAACTGTTTATGGCATTGGACACGAACCAGAATTGAACAGCGGTAGAAATGCTTCTTTTAATGGTATTGGTATTGTAGCAGATAATGTAACAGTATCTGGCTTAGACATTACCGGATCTGGAATTGTATTTTCTGGAACAAGATCTAATATTAAAATTGAAAATAATAGAACTACTGGTGTTACATTAAATTCTGCAATAACAAATAACATTTCCATACAAGGAAATATTATATTAACCGCATTAGGTTTAAATGCCAACCCTGCAAATGCTACTAATATTACTATAACTCACAATTTTTTTGACTCTACAAATAATAACGGGATTCAAAATTTAAACAGCTCAACCATTTTTAATAATAATGTAATTTATTTTGCTCTTAATAATACTTTATCAATATTTTCAAATCCAATAGACTTAGTTGCCCAAAATAATGTTTTTGTAAGCACTGGTACTTTTAATGGAACAAACTGGTGGTCTGGTGGAACACCAATTACTTTTAATAATTGTTTATCTTTTAGTTATAGTGGTATTACTCTAGCTGCTCTAAATGGATCTGGTAATTTTAATAATACCAACCCACAGTTTACTTCTATACCAGTAAACAACCCAACTTTTAACGTAGCTAACGATTATACCATTGGTTCTGGATCTCTTGGAACAGATGGTAATACTATTGGCTTATTTAATGGCACTTACGATTTTGATATGAGAGGTTACCCAACCTTATTACCATATATTTCTGAAATGACTGTGGTTAATAATATGATTATGGCTGGTCAAAACCTTGATGTTAATTTAAAAGCAAACGCTAACAAAACCAACTAAAAACCTAGAACCTATGAAAACTATTTTTTTTAGTTTAATAGTTCTACTTTTTACATCCTTTGGTTCAGCTCAAGATGATATCGATTTAATTGAATATTTTTTTGACAACGATCCTGGACTGGGGCTTGCAACACCTTTAGATATTAATCCGGATGCAGAAATTATTAATAGTAGCTTTAGTATTTCGACATCTGGATTAACAGAAGGGACGCACAGATTATTTATTAGAACGATTAAACAAGACGGTACTATTGGTTTGTATGAACATAAGACCTTTAGAATTTATCCTACACCAGACAATAACACCGCAGATATAGTAGAAATGGAATACTTCTTTAATACCGATCCTGGTGTTGGAAACGGATTTGTGTTAGATGTAACTGATGCAGCCAATATAGATGAAGTGATTACATTGAATACCTCATCTTTACCTGTTGGCACGCATAGAGCTTTTGTAAGAGTTAAAAATGCTGATGATACGTATAGTATTTATGAACACAAAACTTTTAGAGTCTATCCTACTCCAGATAATAACGCTGCAGATATTGTAGAAGTGGAATACTTCTTTAATACCGATCCTGGTGTTGGTAACGGATTTGTGTTAGATGTAACCGATGCAGCCGATATAGATGAAGTGATTACGTTAAACACCTCTGCATTACCAGTAGGCACACACAGAGCTTTTTTAAGAGTTAAAAATGCCAATAATATTTACAGTATTTATGAGCATAGAACTTTTAGAGTTTTTCCTACTCCAGATACTAACACCGCCAATATAACTGCTGCAGAATTTTTTATAGATGCAGATCCTGGCATAGGCAATGGAACTGCATTAACGGTTTCTGGAGACGATATTGACACTAATTTGGTTGTCCCAACTACGGGAGCTTTAGCAGATGGATTTCATTATTTATATATTAGAGTGTTAAATGCAGATGGTAATTGGTCGCTTTGGGCAGTAGATGAATTTGAAGTAAGTGGTACATTAGGTGTTGAAGATATTGCGCTTAAAACTTTAAAAATTTATCCAAATCCTGTTGAAGATAATTTATTTATAAGCACACCAAATACTATAAAAATAAATAATTTAAAAGTATATAATTTAGAAGGTAAATTAGTGTTAAAGACTAATACGTTTAAAGAAAAACTAAATGTTTCTAACTTAAATGCTGGCACATATTTGGTAATTATTGAAACCGACAAAGTTACTATTAACAAAAAAATGATTAAGAACTAATCACTTTTTTAAGAAAAACAAACCCCAAAATAGTTGTTATTTGGGGGTTTATTTTTTACATATTACGTCTATACTGACCGCCAACCTCAAATAACGCATCGGTTATTTGACCTAAAGAACACACTTTACACACATCCATTAAAGCTTCAAAAATATTCTCGTTATGAATGGCTTTTCGTTGTAATTCTTTTAGTAAAGCATCTGTATCATTAGACTTATGAAGGTTTTCTAATGTTTTAATCTGAAATTGTTTCTCTTCTTCCGTAGCTCTAATTACTTCCGCAGGAACAACCGTTGGAGAACCTTTACTACTTAAGAAGGTATTTACACCAACAATTGGGAAATCGCCATTATGTTTTAAGGTTTCATAATACAAACTTTCTTCTTGGATTTTAGAACGTTGATACATGGTTTCCATTGCTCCTAAAACGCCTCCACGTTCCGTAATTCTATCAAACTCTAATAAAACGGCTTCCTCTACTAAATCGGTTAATTCTTCAATAATAAAAGAACCTTGAATTGGATTTTCATTTTTGTTTAACCCTAATTCTTTGTTAATAATTAACTGAATGGCCATAGCACGACGCACCGATTCTTCGGTTGGCGTTGTAATAGCTTCATCGTAAGCATTGGTGTGTAACGAGTTACAGTTATCGTAAATCGCATATAATGCTTGTAATGTAGTACGAATATCATTAAAATCGATTTCCTGAGCGTGTAAACTACGTCCAGACGTTTGAATATGATATTTAAGCATTTGCGCTCTGGCATTTGCTCCGTATTTATTCTTCATGGCTTTAGCCCAAATTTTACGAGCTACACGACCTATTACGGCATATTCTGGATCTATACCGTTAGAGAAAAAGAACGATAAGTTTGGTCCGAATTTGTTAATATCCATTCCGCGACTTAAGTAATACTCTACATATGTGAAACCGTTAGATAAAGTCAAGGCTAATTGTGTAATTGGATTGGCTCCAGCTTCTGCAATATGATATCCAGAAATAGATACTGAATAAAAATTACGTACATTATTCTCGATAAAATATTCTTGCACATCACCCATTAATCGCAGTGCGAATTCGGTAGAGAAAATACAGGTGTTTTGCGCCTGGTCTTCTTTTAAAATATCTGCTTGTACCGTACCACGAACCTGAGCAATAGTATTCTTTTTAATATCTGCATAAACATCTGCCGGTAACACTTGGTCTCCAGTAACGCCTAAAAGAAATAAACCTAACCCGTTATTTCCTTCAGGTAAAGCACCATTATAAGTTGGTCGTTCTACGCCTTTAGATTTATAGATTTTAGCTATTTTAGCTTCCACTTCTTTTTCTAAGCAATGCCCCTTAATGTATAATTCACATTGTTGGTCTATAGCAGCATTCATAAAGAAACCTAATAACATTGGTGCTGGACCATTAATGGTCATAGACACTGAAGTTAAAACGTGTGCTAAATCGAAACCAGAATATAATTTTTTAGCATCGTCTAAACAACAAATAGATACCCCTGCGTTTCCAATTTTACCGTAAATATCTGGACGTAAATCTGGATCGTTACCGTAAAGCGTTACACTATCGAATGCGGTAGATAAACGTTTTGCTGGTAAACCTGCACTTACATAATGAAAACGGCGGTTGGTTCTTTCCGGTCCACCTTCACCTGCAAACATACGTGCTGGATCTTCTCCGGTACGTTTAAAAGGATATAATCCAGAAGTATAAGGGAATTCTCCCGGAACATTTTCTTGCAAACACCATTTTAAAATATCTCCCCAAGCTCTATACTTTGGTAAAGCAACTTTTGGAATTTGTAAATGTGATAAAGACTCTGAATGCGTTTCAATTTTAATTTCTTTATCCCTTACTTTAAATGAATAAATAGGGTTTTTATACTTATTTACTTTTTCGTCCCAACCTGTAATAACTTCCCAATTATATGGGTCTAAGTTTAGTTTAACTCTGTCGAATTCTCCTAACAGCATTTTTACAAAGTCTTTACTCTCGACTGCGCACGAACTTACAGACTTCGTGTCAATACCTGCTTTATCTAACTTTGGTGTCGTATCTAAAACAGATTCTATTGTTTTAAAAATACCGTATAATTTTTGAGCAACTTCAACTTGTTTCGTAGCCGTATCGTCGTATGTACGGTTATTTTCTGCAATTTCAGATAAATAACGTGTTCTACTTGGTGGAATAACAAAAATCTTTTCGCTCATTTCTTTAGAAATCACAAAAGTAGAGTCTAATTCCGTCGCTGTTTTTTCAACCAACTTATCCATAATCGCTTTATAAAGCGTATTCATTCCTGGATCGTTAAACTGCGAAGCTATCGTACCAAAAACTGGTAATTGATCTTGTGGTATATCCCAAAGATTATTATTACGCATGTACTGTTTCTTTACATCACGCAAAGCATCCAAAGAACCACGTTTATCAAATTTATTAATAGCTACTAAATCGGCAAAATCAAGCATGTCGATTTTTTCTAATTGTGTGGCAGCACCAAATTCTGGTGTCATTACATATAATGCCACATCACTGTGCTCCATAATTTCGGTATCAGATTGTCCAATACCTGAAGTTTCTAATATAATAAGGTCAAATTCTGCTGCTTTTAAAACCTCAACAGCTTCGTTAACATATTTTGATAAGGCTAAATTAGATTGACGTGTTGCCAAACTACGCATATATACGCGTTTATTGTTAATCGCATTCATACGAATACGATCACCTAATAAAGCACCACCAGTTTTACGTTTAGATGGATCTACAGAGACTAAACCAATAGTTTTTTCTGGAAAATCTATTAAAAAACGACGTACTAATTCATCTACTAAACTAGACTTACCTGCGCCTCCAGTTCCTGTAATTCCAAGTACAGGAGTTTTAGAATTTTTATTTTTTATATGAATTTTATCTAGGGTAGCTTTTGCAACTTCTGGGAAATTTTCGGCAGAAGAAATAACGCGAGCAATAGACTTAGGTGTTTTACTTGCTAAATCTTCAACCTTTACATCAAGTTTATCACCAATTGCAAAGTCTGAAGTTTTCACAAGATCATTAATCATCCCTTGTAATCCCATAGCGCGACCATCGTCTGGAGAATATATTCTGGTAATTCCATAATCCATTAACTCTTTAATCTCCGTTGGAAGGATAACACCGCCACCACCACCAAAAATCTTGATGTGTCCAGCGCCACGTTCTTTTAATAAATCGAACATGTATTTGAAATACTCATTATGTCCACCTTGATATGATGTTAAGCAAATAGCATTAACATCTTCCTGAATTGCTGTATTAACAACCTCTTCAACACTTCTATCATGACCTAAGTGAATTACCTCAACACCAGTTGACTGTATAATTCGTCTCATGATGTTTATTGACGCATCATGACCATCAAATAATGCTGCCGCAGTTACAATTCTTACTTTATGTTTAGGCTTATAAGGTTTAATTTGTTCCATTCGTAAAAAAATATCGATTTAGTTGGTGCAATTTACGGATTTATCAAAAAACCTACATTAAAAATTACAAATGATTAAGGCTAAAAAATTACTTTAATCCGTTTTTTAAATAAATCCGTGTTAACAATAGTGCTTCAGTTAAATTGTTTAATTATTTTAGAGGCATAAAAGTAAAAAACCTCTCATTATGATTAAAAAAATATGTACTGTCGTAGTTTTATTCGTATTAACTTCTTGTAACGAATTACAACAAGTTATAGACACACTTCCACAAGGAACAGGAATTACACCTACAGAAATGGCAAATGGTTTACGCCAGGCTTTAGATTTTGGAATTGATAAACAAGTAACCAAACTAACTCAAACCGACGGTTTTTACAGAAATGAATTAGTTAAAATTTTATTGCCTGAAGAATTACAAAAAGTTGACAAAGCACTAAGAGATATAGGTCTTAGTAGTTTAGCTGATGAGGGCTTAAAAGTTTTAAATCGTGCTGCAGAGGATGCTGTTGGAACAGCTACTCCGATTTTTGTTAATGCTGTAAAAAATATTTCATTTGCAGACGCTAAGGGTATTTTATTGGGTCCAGATGATGCAGCAACCAATTATTTAAAATTAAATACAGAAACTCAGTTATTTGCTAGTTTTGAGCCTGTTATAAAAAAATCATTTAGCAAAGTAGGCGCAGATGATATTTGGAGTAATTTGATTACTAGATATAATGCCATTCCTTTTACGACTGATGTTAACCCAGATTTAACCAATTATGTTACTGGAGAAGCTTTAAAAGGTGTTTATAGAATGATTGCTGTTGAAGAAAAAGATATTAGAACCCAATTAAGCTCACGAACAACAGACTTACTAAAAAAAGTGTTTGCATTACAAGATTAAAGTTAAACTTAACTATTTGATAATAGAGGCTTAACACACTTAAAGTCCTTTTAAACTAATTTTGCTTTAGGTATTTGTATTCTTTATATAGAATTAGTTAGTAAAAAATTAAACCACTTATTATTTAAGTGGTTTTTTTGATTTATTTAACTATCTATGTATCAATATTTTGTGTATATTTAATGTTCTAAATAGAACACTATGCAAAACCAGCATTTAAAATCTTTTAAGACCAAGCTTAATTACAAACACAAAATTTTAATGGAGCAGGCTTACAACTTTAGACAGACAGACTCTGCTTTAAGTGATTATTGTGAATACAAAGCGATTAAAGTTTTAAATAAATTAAATCGTTTAAACTACTTAGATCCGTTCTCTAAGTAATTTAAAATAGTCGAACGCCTTTAAAAGCCTTGATCCGTACCATGAAAATAGTTCGCCATCTACAAAAATAGTTTTGGGGTTGTGCGCCACACGCCCAATTTCAAATGCATGTTCATCTTTAAACGGATAAGGCTCACTAGATAGCATTACTATTTCTGGGTCGCCTTCTTGCTGGATTTTGGTAATATCGACTTCCGGATAACGCTCTAAGTTTCCATAGATATTTTCAAACCTATTAAGTGTTAGCATATAATCTATAAACGTATTTTTTGCAGCAACCATCCAAGGTTTTCTCCATATAAAATAAGCTACTTTAATTTTAGGTTTATCTGCTATAAATTTTTTAAAATCCTGAAGTTTATACTTAATTTTTTCATTTATAGCTTCAGCATTAGTGCGTTTATTGAAGCGTTCTCCATAATATGATATTAATTTTAGAGTATCTTCAATAGTATATAGTTCGGACACATGCACTTCGCAAATATCCTGACAAGCTTCTACAATTTCTTTGGTATTTTCTTCCTTATTACAAAGGATAATATCGGGGTTTAATGCCTTTATTTTTTCAATTTTAATCTGTTTAGTCCCACCAACCATTGTTTTTACCGATTTGTAATGATACGGATGTACGCAAAACTTGGTGATACCCACAATTTGATCCTCTAAACCTAAATCATGCAAAAGTTCGGTTTGAGATGGTACTAAACTTACAATACGCATATTAATTATTTTGTAGAATTTCTGCCATTTGCTGCTGAAGCTCCTCTGCTTTATCTTTTGCTTTTTCGGCAAAATCATCTTCATTTGAAGCGTATATAACGCCTCGTGAAGAATTAATTAATAATCCCACTTGACTATTTAAACCATATTTGCAAACATCCTGTAAGTTGCCGCCTTGTGCACCTACGCCAGGAACCAATAAAAAACTATCTGGAACTATAGCGCGAATATCCTTGAAGAATTCGGCTTTTGTAGCTCCAACCACATACATTAAATGTTCTGAATTTTCCCAAGTTTTAGAGGTTTCCAAAACGGTTTTGTATAACTCTGCTTTTTGCTGAAGTGCTTGTGTTTGAAAATCAAAAGCCCCTTGATTTGAGGTTAACGCCAACAAAATAGTGTGCTTATCTTTAAAGGCTAAAAATGGCTCTACGGAATCTTTACCCATATAAGGTGCAACCGTAACACTATCAAACTCTAAATCTTCAAAAAAAGCTTTAGCATACATGGTACTCGTATTTCCAATATCCCCACGTTTTGCATCTGCGATTGTGAAAATCTCTGGATAAGTTTCATTTAGATAAGCAATAGTACGTTGTAAAGACTGCCAACCTTTTAAACCATAAGCTTCATAAAAAGCAGTGTTTGGCTTATAAGCTACACATAAATGGTGTGTGGCATCTATAATAGCCTTATTAAATGCAAAAATAGGATCGTCTTCAAGTAATAAACTTACTGGTATTTTATCTAAATCGACATCCAAACCAATACATAAAAAAGATTGCTTGGCTTTTATTTGTGCTACAAGTTCTTGTGTGGTCATTTTATTTTTTTAAATGAAAAAAGCCTCTACATAGAGAGGCCAATTTATTACATAACGTTATCGTTAGCTTTTAATTTTTCTGTATTATCTGCCAACTGTAATTCGTCTATAATTTTTTGAATATCACCATTTACAATATTTGGCAAATCGTATAAAGTTAAACCAATTCTATGGTCTGTTACACGACCTTGCGGATAGTTATAGGTTCTAATTTTAGCACTACGGTCTCCAGACGTAACCTGTGAGCCTCTAATTGCTGCATCTTCTTCCTGCTTTTTAGCCAGCTCCAAATCGTATAATCTTGAACGTAACACTTTAAAAGCTTTTTCTTTGTTTTTATGCTGCGATTTTTGATCCTGACATTGCGCCACTAAACCTGTTGGAATGTGTGTTAAACGCACTGCAGAATACGTTGTATTTACCGACTGACCACCCGGACCCGAAGAACAGAAAAAATCTATTCTTACTTCTTTTGGGTTAATTTCAATATCAAATTCTTCAGCCTCTGGAAACACCATACAGGTTGCCGCACTAGTATGCACACGTCCTTGAGTTTCGGTTTGTGGCACACGTTGTACACGATGTACACCAGCTTCAAATTTTAAAGTACCATATACATCTTCGCCAGAAACTTCAAATTGGATTTCTTTAAATCCGCCATTTGTTCCTTCACTAAAATCTACCGTATCAACTTTCCAGCCCTTACCTTCGCAATACTTGGTGTACATCCTAAATAAATCGCCTGCAAAAATACTTGCTTCATCTCCACCAGTACCGGCACGTAATTCTACCACCGCATTTTTAGCATCGGTTGGATCTTTAGGAATAAGCATAAAACGAATTTCTTCCTCTAATCTTGGAATAGTTTCTTTAGCTTCATCATATTGCATTTTTGCCATATCCACCATTTCGGCATCGCTACCATCTGAAATAATCTCTTCAGCTTCGGCTAAATTATTTGTCGCTTCTATATATTCTTCACGCTTTTTCATTAAAGCGTTCAAGTCTTTATATTCCTTATTTAATTGCACATAACGCTTTTGATCTGATATAATATCTGGTTGAATGATTAAGTCACTCACCTCATCAAAACGCTGTTTAACAATCTGTAATTTCTCTAACATTTATCTTCTAAATTGAATAAACAAAAATACGATAATTTATGAATTTACCATATATTTATAAACCTATTGCACTATTCCTAAAGTTTGCAAGTTATAGTACTATGACTAAATTAATTTCTGCTATTTTTATTTTTTATAAACCCGCTATTTTAGTATCTGTATTAATAACTATCCTATTATTAGGTTTAAACACCAATTTATTTTTAATCTTAGTATTAAAATTATTTCTAACCTTTTTTATCTGGTATCTTATTAATGAAACCAATAAAAAATCTGCTTTTGTTTTTTATCAAAATATAGGAATACAACCATGGCAAATTATATTAGGTATCTACTTTTTAGATAGCTCCTTAAGTACACTACTATTTATTTTATCCATTATTTTATGATCATTGAAGCAGATAGCATAGAACTTACATATGGATTAAAAAAAGTACTAAACAGTGTTTATCTTAGGGTTGAAACAGGTAAAATCACAGGTTTATTAGGAAGAAACGGTAGTGGTAAAAGCAGTTTGTTTAACGTTCTTTTTGGAAACAAAAAAGCCCAGAACCAACATATTAAAGTTAACCAAAAAGTTTGCACGAAGCCTCTATACATTTCAAAAAGAATAGCCTACTTACCGCAGACACAATTACTTCCTAAACACATTTCTATAAAAAATGCTTTTAAACTTTATGAGGTAAGTCTGGAATTATTTACCAAGGATTTTCCCGATTTAAAAATTGAGCACAATAACAACGTAAGTCGGTTATCTGGTGGCGAACGCAGAATTATAGAAATTTATCTAATACTTAAAAGTAACACTAATTTCATAATTTTAGATGAACCATTTAATCATCTATCACCTTTATATGTTGAAAAATTTGAATCACTTTTTAATGAAGAGAAACAACATAAAGCTATACTTATATCCGATCATATATTTAGGCCTATTTTGAGGTTAAGTGATACACTGTATTTTTTAGACAAAGGAAATATGAAACTTATAAACTCTGAAAATGAACTAAAAGATTTGCAGTATTTCTAGTAATTATAAATTAAAATACCACAACCACTCCTATACCCAAAATCTGTTTCCATTGAATTTTAGGACCTTTATTGATTTGCTCTCCATCTTTTTCTTCAAAAGCATCGATATCATCATCGTAAATTAAATGAGAGCCCAAGCCTGCTTTTACATAACTATTGACCTTAAAATCTAATAAAAATTCCCAGTCAATATCTACATTTCCGAAGCTATTCAAATAGTCCGTATACAACTCTACTTGCGACCTTAAATCGATATTTTCAAATAAATTGGTTTCATAGGTACCTTGAAGCAGTATACCTATTTCAGACCTTACACGCTCACCATCTTTTATAACATTTCCTTGACTGTCCAAAACTGCTTTATCAACACCAAAAGCACCTGCATTAGACAATGCTTCATCTAACACAAACGTACCTTTATAGGTTAGCGGAGAAAGGTATAAAGAAAATTCCTCAATGTTTCTTCCATATTCTGCACCTAAACCAACAAAAACATATCCTGGAGCAAAAAATTTAGAAATACGCTTTTCACGATTAGGATAATTATAACCATCTAAAATCTGTGTTTTTGCATTAAAACGACTCGAATAATACCAGTTAGACAAGGAGTCTTTTTGAAATCCAAAATTTGAAGACAACTCTACAACATCATCGGTTTTTCTAATACGTTGACCTTCTTGTTTATTACCTCCTAGTCTTAGCACCGCCCTATTTACCCAAGATACTCTTTCTTTTCTGTAAGAAACCGAACTCACAATATTAGTTAAGGCAGAAATTGAATTACTACCACCTGCACTCCAGTTCACAAAAGTTACCTCACTTAAATCAACACCAACTTTATGTTTAATTTTCCAAGGTTTTAAGGAATCTGGTAATGGCTTTTTAGTTATAATAACAGAGTTTTGCTGTGCATTTAGAGTGCTACAAAGCACAAGTAGAACTATAAAAAATCTTAATAATTTCATGCAAAAAAAACGTTTATGCGTAATTAAACGTTCCAAATTCGCTTTCTATTGTAAGCTTTTTAGCTTCCGATGCTTCTACACGACCAATTACTTGAGCATTAACATTATAAGATTTTGAAATTTTGATAATTTGCTCTGCAATATCTGGAGATACATATAACTCCATTCTATGACCACAATTAAATACTTGATACATTTCTTTCCAATCGGTTTTAGATTGTTCTTGTATAAGTTTGAATAATGGCGGCACATTAAACATATTATCTTTAACAATATGTAAATTATCTATAAAATGAAGGATTTTAGTTTGGGCACCACCGGAACAGTGTACCATACCATGAACTTTGTCACTATTATATTGAGCCAAAACCTCTTTTATAATTGGCGCATAGGTTCTTGTTGGAGATAACACTAATTTACCAGCATCTATAGGCGCATTTTCAACATTATCGGTTAATTTTACTTGACCGGAATACACTAAGTCTTCTGGTACCGCAGCATCATAACTTTCAGGATACTTTTCAGCTAAATACTTATGAAATACATCGTGTCGTGCAGAAGTTAAACCGTTAGAGCCCATTCCTCCATTATATCCCGACTCGTAAGTCGCTTGACCGAAACTTTCTAAACCAACAATAACATCTCCTGCTTTTATGTTAGCGTTATCTACAACATCACTTCGTTTAATGCGAGCCGTTACAGTAGAATCTACAATAATGGTTCTAACCAAATCTCCAACATCGGCAGTTTCGCCTCCTGTAGAATGAATAGTAACACCGAATTTTTTTAAATCTTCAATTAACTCTTCTGTTCCATTAATAATAGCCGAAAGCACTTCACCTGGAATATTATTTTTATTTCTACCAATTGTTGAAGACAACATGATGTTATCTGTAGCACCAACACATAACAAATCGTCAATATTCATAATTAAGGCATCTTGAGCAATACCTTTCCAAACCGATAAGTCTCCGGTTTCCTTCCAGTACATATATGCCAAAGAAGATTTTGTACCTGCTCCATCTGCGTGCATGATTAGACAATAATCATCATCATTAGTTAAATAATCTGGAACAATTTTACAGAACGCTTTAGGAAATAAACCTTTGTCTATATTTTTAATAGCATTATGCACTTCTTCTTTAGATGCCGAAACACCTCGTTGCGCATATCTTTTACTTACTTCCTGGCTCATAATTGTGGGTTTTACACTTGCAAATATATTTAATCTTATTAAAAACGAAAGGATTTATTTGGTATATAATAACTCTCTGTATTTTGGTAATGACCAAAAATTATCGTCTACAATTAACTCTAATTTATCACAGTTATAGCGTATATTTTCAAACATTGTTCTAACAGAATTACAATACATAATAGCTTTATTTTGTAAAACATCCACAACATTTGCTTTCTTTCTAGCCTGAACCATAATATCTGTTTCGGTTTTTATTAGCCTAATGTATTTAGAAATAGCCTCTATTAATTCCAGTTGAGATTTTCCATGTAATATAAAATCATCATTATAAATACTTTTTAAGATTTCAACATTCTTTAATAAAACATTTTGATAATTGATTGCAGAAGGAATAATATGGTTAAATACAAGTTCCGATAATACACGACCTTCTATTTGAACCCTTTTTATATAATCTTCCAATTCGATAGTATACCTAGCATTTACCTCTACCTTATTTAACACTTGATACTTTTCAAACAAAGCCACATGAGATTGGGTTAACATTGCCTTTAATGCTTCTGGTGTATTTAATGCGTGACTTAAGCCTCGTTTTTTAGCTTCTTTTACCCAATGCTCACTGTAGCTATTTCCTTCATATAAAATATGTTTTGAACTTTTAATGTAATCTCTTAATACATTAAAAATAGCATCATCTTTAGGTAAATCTTTTTTACTAATTAACAAATCAACCTCAGTCTTAAATTCTAGTAATTGATTTGCTACAATAGTATTAAGTACCGTAATAGGGTTTGCACAGTTAGTTTTGGAGCCTACAGCCCTAAATTCGAATTTATTTCCTGTAAATGCAAAAGGTGATGTTCTATTTCTATCGGTATTATCTAAAAGAATTTCCGGAATTCGACCAATAATATTCAATTTTAAATCGGTTTTTTCATCTGGAGACAACTTCCCTTTTGATACTTTTTCTAATTGCTGAAGAACCTTGCTAAGTTTTTCACCTATAAAAACAGATATAATATTTGGTGGTGCTTCATCCCGCCCTAACCTTAAATCGTTGCTTGCTGAAGTAATTGATGCTCTTAGTAATGACTCATAGGTGTTAACAGCTTTTATGGTATTTATAAAAAAAGCTAAAAACTGAAGATTTCCCATTGGAGTTTTTCCTGGTTTTAATAAATTAATTCCAGTATCTGTACTTAAACTCCAATTATTATGCTTACCTGAACCGTTTAAGTAATCAAATGGTTTTTCATGGAATAAAACCTTAAAAAAATGCCGTTCAGAAATTCTATCCATCACATCCATTAAAAGTGAATTATGATCTATCGAAAGATTAGCTTCTTCAAATATTGGTGCTATTTCAAATTGATTTGGTGCCGCTTCATTATGCCTTGTTTTTAGAGGTACCCCTAACAGCGTACATTCATCTTCAAGCTCTTTTAAAAACACCATTACTCTATTTGGAATGGTCCCAAAATAGTTATCATTAATTTGGTGCCCCTTAGCTGCAGACTGCCCCACAAGAGTTCGACCTGTTAATACCAAATCTGGCCTAGAATTAAATAATGCCCGATCTATTAAATAAAATTCTTGCTCCCAGCCTAGTTGAGCTTTAACGTGTTTTACATTTTTATCAAAATATTTACAAACTGCTACAGACGCTTCATTTAATATATTAATTGATCGCAACAAAGGAGTTTTGTAGTCTAAAGCTTCTCCATTAAACGACACAAATATAGTAGGAATACATAAGGTAGAACCATATATAAAAGCTGGAGAAGATGGATCCCATGCAGAATAACCCCTAGCCTCAAACGTACTACGAGAACTTACATTTGGGAAACTAGCCGCCTCAGGTTCCTGTTGAATAAGTTGACTACCTTGAAACTGCTCTATAGCCATCCCATTTTCTAAAAGATCCAAAAATCCATCATGCTTTTCTGCTGTAGTACCACTTAAAGGCTGAAACCAATGCGAATAATGCGTAACACCTTTAGAGATTGCCCATTCTTTCATTCCTAAGGCAATCAAATCGGCTGCATTACCATTTATTTTACGTTTATTATATATAGCATCAACAACTTCATCCAATATATCCTCAGAAACATATTGGCGCATGACATTTGGACTAAACACATATTCCCCGAAATGTGCAGACCTTTTTTTTATTGATTTGTGTTTTAAAGGCTTACGGTCATGAACCTTACTTATCGTATTAAATCTTAAATTTGACATACCCTATATTTTTGAATGTAAAAATAAAAAGATATTACAATAAATACCTAATAACCCTAATTTATTAAGGGATACAAACCCATTCTTACAATTAATCAAAATTTTTACCCTATTTTTTTTAGGGCTTTTCGATATACTCTATATTTGCATAGAAATTAATTTTTAATTGTAAACTATATTATGGCTAAAACTAAATTAGAATATATCTGGTTAGATGGGTACAAACCAACTCAAAACATGAGAAGTAAAACCAAAGTTGTAGAAGACTTTAATGGAACGCTTGAAGAATGTCCTATGTGGTCTTTTGACGGTAGTTCTACTAGACAAGCAATGGGCGACAATTCTGATTGTTTACTTAAACCAGTTGCTATTTATCCAGATCCTGCACGTAGAGATGCGTTTCTAGTTATGACAGAGGTTTTAAATTCGGACGGAACACCTCATGTATCTAACGGAAGAGCAACAATAGATGACGATGATAATGATTTCTGGTTTGGTTTTGAGCAAGAATACTTTATTATGGACAAGAAAACACAATTACCTTTAGGATTCCCTATTGGTGGTTATCCTGCTCCACAAGGTATGTACTATTGCTCTGTTGGTGGTAGAAACACCCACGGACGTAATTTAGTTGAAGAGCATGCGGATTTATGTATTGATGCTGGTTTAAATTTTGAAGGTATTAATCAAGAAGTTGCTTCTGGACAGTGGGAATTTCAATTATTTGCTAAAGGCGCAAAAAAAGCTGGTGATGAAATTTGGGTTGCACGTTATTTACTAGACCGTCTTACTGAAAAATATGGTTATTACATTGAATACCATCCAAAACCTTTAGGGGATACAGATTGGAATGGATCTGGAATGCACGCTAATTTCTCTAACGAAGTTTTAAGAACTTGTGGTTCTCGAGAAACTTACGAGAAAATTTGTGAAGCATTTAGACCTGTAGTTAAAGAACATATTGAAGTATACGGAGAGTTTAACGACCAACGTTTAACTGGTAAGCACGAAACAGCTTCTATAGATGACTTTAGCTATGGTATCTCAGATCGTGGTGCATCTATTAGAATTCCAATTATTACAGTAGAGAAAAACTGGAAAGGTTGGTTAGAAGACAGAAGACCTGCTTCTAATGCAGATCCATATAAAGTTGCGGGACGTATTGTTAAAACTGTTAAGTCTGCAAACATTCACTAATTAATAAATTTTAGTTAGTACTACATACTAAAAAAGCACTTTCAACAAATTGAAAGTGCTTTTTTTATTAAAGTTTAACCAATATGGCTTTAGTTTTTAAATACTAAGAAAATAAAAACACCATACACCACAACCAGAAAGAACCCTTTATATTTATTAATTTGATGTTTTAATGGCAGTAATGCCAAAATTAAAACAAGAGCTGCAAATAAAATCATCCAGAAAATATCTCGTGATAAAATTGTAGCTTCTGTAACTTGAATAGGTTTTATAATAGAAGTTAAACCCAATACAGAACCTATATTAAATATATTAGAACCTATTAAGTTACCTAAAGATATAGCTTTTTCTTTTTTAGCTGCTGCAATTACAGAAGCTGCAAGTTCTGGAACACTAGTTCCAATAGCAATCATAGTAACCCCAATAACAGCTTCACTAACTCCTAAATCTACAGCTAAGTCTGTAGCACCTCTTACCAGCCACTCACTACCAAAGTACAAAGCTGAAGCTCCAATAAGTAACCAAATTACTATTTTAAAATTTGACACTACTGCTAACGCCCCATCTACCTCTTCTGCTTCTAAAGGTTGTTTCTGAAATTTTACGATATAAACAACAAAAATAATTAAAGACACAAAAAGAATAATTCCTTCTACCTGACTTAATTGCCCGTCATTTTGAAGAAAATAATATAATGCTCCAGAAAACACCATCATAACAGGCCAATTAACCTGATAAAACGATTTATCTACTGCAATAGAACCTACAACAGCTGTAATTCCTAAAACCAGACCAATATTAGCTATATTAGAACCCACAACATTATTAATTGCAATAGCAGGAGAACCACTTAGAGCCGCTTGTAAACTTACCAATAACTCTGGAGCAGATGTCGCAAAAGACACCACAGTCATTCCTATAACAATTTTTGAAATATTTAGTTTAAAAGACAGTCCAACCGATGAACGCACCAAAAATTCTCCACCAATAACTAATAATATAAATCCTAAAATTAAAAACCCTATACTTTCCATTTTCTAAATTTTATGCGAATATAATTAATTAAATATGCACATTTACCTTAAAAGCAATCACAAAAAAATCCGTAGACAATTACATCTACGGACTTTTAAATATATTAAAAAGTTTATTTAACTTGTAATTTCTTAGTTATATTAGTTTTTTCAGTACTAATATTAACAAGATACAAACCACTACTTAAATTTAAGTTCACAACTCTATCGTTAACACTGAAATTCTTAGAAAGAACTTTTCGCCCTTCAGTTGAATAAATAGTTATTTTAGCTTGAGATTGCAAACCTGAAATATAGAGTTTATCTGAAGCTGGATTAGGATACATAACGAAATTGTCTTTTTCAAAAGTAGGCGTACTTAAAGAGTTATTCCAGACATCACCTACATTATTTCCCCATATATATTCTACTAAGTCAGGCATATCAATTAATGGATTTCTATTGAATTGCCATGTATACACTACATTATTTCTATTCATCTCAAAATCGTCAGGTGGATCATTTCTATGCCAGTCTAATAAAGTAGTTAAGTCTCCCATTTGCCCTGAAACAGAAGGAAACCCGTTAACCACACTTAATCCATTATATCTTAGTTGCAAAAACAAAACACTTCGAGCAACGTCACCCTTAAAACTTCCTTGATTTCCCATTGGTCCGTTATACTCACCATAATGTTGATTATTACGACTACTGTTTTCTGGGCCATCTGCTGCTCTTAAAGCATGTGCATCACTATTGCCATGACGTAAAGAATCTGCTTTTGTTGTCCAGAATATATCTCTACCATCACGAATTTCGTCAGCCTCTATACTAAAATAACCAGCTAATGATCTCGGAAACGTATGCTCCCTATTCCATTTCCCAGTACTTGTAGAGCCTGTTTGATAATCTAAAATAGGACGGCTTTGTTCTGTATAAACTAACCAAACCTTATTACTATTTTCTGGACTTATATCTGCTTCTGCTAAAATATCAATCACATCATTATATGTTTGCGCTCTTACAATTGATGGATCTGCAATTATATCCTGAATGGCTTGTTCTAAAGCAGCACCAGATAATCCATCAATACTATCATAATAACCTGCTGGCTGTGTGCTTGCAACAATACCATAAGTAGGGTTTACTGGCGTACCATATGGCGCAACCACAAAATCATTATCTACAACTCTAACTATGATAAAATTGTTAAAAGGGATTAAAGGATCTGGTAGATTACCAAAAACAATTTTTAGTTCTTCATCTCCTTCATCTAAAGTATCGTCTACTAAAGTGATGGTTGTTGACACAGAAGTTTGACCTGCCGGTAGAGTTAAATTTAAATTACCAGTAAAATCCGAAGTATCAAAATCGCCATTAGACAAAGTAAAATCAAAATTATAGTCGGAACTTAATGGTGCTAAAGTTGAAAATGTAATATCAAAACTAGTACCCTCGTCGAACTGTAAAGCTGTTGTAGAAATTTCCAAAGCCTTAAGAGGAGACGTGTCATCATTATTTTGACGTGGTGTTGGTGTAGCTGCCGCAAAAGTTTCGTTACCCATCCCATCTACATAACGCTGAATAGATTTAGGATTAGAGGTTGTTCCATTATCATTATATTGAGTTGTTTCACCCAACAAGGCTAATAAACCTGTTGCTTCAGGATCATTGGTCCCATAGACCATTGCATCCACTAAGTTGTTTTGTGTTGCTAATGTTCCGTTTGGAAAATCAAAAAAACTTCCAACATACAACCCCACAGCGTCCGCTCCGTTTTGAATAACACTTTCTGAAATAAGCATTTGAGGAAATGGAGTTAGTTTATCGCTTGCAATAACAAATAAGCCATTAGAGTCTGTTACTCCACCATCCAAATCTATTGTAAAATAACTAGTATTTCCCCCAGACGAAGAACCGTTGAAAAACACTAAAACATAACCGTCTAAAGCGAGATTTGGAACATCAGATTTTAACTCAATAAATTCTTTATCATCAAAACCTGGACTATCACAGTCCAATTCGTTAATTACAATATTTTGTGCACATATAATTGAGGTAAATATTGAAAAACAAAGTACTAAATATAATTTCATCATTTTTTTTTCAAAGATATTGGTTTTCCATTAAGTGGCAGGAAATTAATTCGTTAAATCTTTGTATTGAAACAAAAAGTAACAAAAAAGCACATTTTTAAATGAACTGAGCCTTGTATAAAAAAAACAAGTCTAAAAAACACCTTCAATTGTTACATTTTATTACAAATAACGAATATACAGTTTCAATTACAAATAAAAATATAGGATAAATTAAAAATACTACAACAACTTACGTTTATTAACTTATATATTCATAGTTAATTTTACAGATAATTAGTTTTTTATAATTGCAGAAGAATAGACTTTGATATATTGGGCGTATAGTTAAAATGTTTAATCTCTAAAAATTAAAAACCATGATTGCACTTATTACTTTTATTGTCGAATTAATTTTAAGTTTAATTGGATAAATTAATGTAAAACTTAGTTCTAGAATAAGTTTTACTCTAATTTTGTATAAAGTAAAAGTGACATGAAAAAATATTTTTTTAAGGTTTTAGCACAAATTAATAAGGCCATTCTACCAAGTCTTAGTAAAAGACGTGTAGATTTAACCAAAGCATCTAAGCTACAATTAGCTTTATTTGGCTGGCGTGTTTATGTAACTAAAAATGCATTGGATTAAAATCTGAAAATAGAATGGCTACTATAAGGGCTTAATTGCTTTGCACCATCTAAAAAGGTTAATTCTATTAAAAAATTTACTGCAACCACCTCGGCATTTAAACGCTCTACTAAATTACAAGCTGCTTTTGCTGTGCCACCAGTAGCCAGAACATCGTCATGAATTAACACTTTTTCTCCAGGCGCAATAGCATTTTCATGTATTTCTAAAGCATCTGTACCATATTCAAGGTTATAATTTTCAGACAAGACTTTTCCAGGTAGTTTTCCGGGTTTTCTAATTGGAACAAACCCTACACCTAAGCGTTGTGCTAATAACATTCCAAATAAAAATCCTCTAGACTCTATGCCTACAACCTTATCAATTTTAACACCTTCAAGTGCTTTTATAAAATATTCTAAACATGTATTAACCGCAGAATGATCTTTTAATAATGGCGTAATATCTTTAAATACAATTCCTTTTTTAGGAAAATCTGGCACGTCTTGAATAAGGTGTAATAAGTCTTTCATAGATTAAAAATAAAAAAATATAATTATTCTTTGAGCTTAATGCAAAATATATTTATATTTGCACTCACAAAAAAAGGCCTCGTGGCGCAACTGAATAGCGCACTTGATTACGGCTCAAGAGGTTACAGGTTTGAATCCTGTCGAGGTCACAAAAAAAACCCTAACTAAATTTAGTTAGGGTTTTTTATTTAAAATTTATACTCTTTTAACGATTTAGGAAAATCTTCCGGATTTGCCGCTAAATAGTATCTTGGATCGTCTACATCTTCAACAATAACACTTCTAAATTTTGGACTTGCCTTATAAAGAAGAGCTTTACAATCCTCACTTAAATGCTTTAATTTGATTTGTTTATTTTCTGATTCATACTTCTCTACCAGATTAAATATAGCCTCTAAAGCAGAATGATCACTAATACGTGACTCTACAAAATCTATTTCCACTTTAACTGGATCATTTTTAACATCAAATTTATCATTAAAAGCTTGAATACTTCCGAAAAAAAGTGGTCCCCAAATTTCATAAACTTTAGTTCCGTCATCTTTAATTCGTTTTCTTGCTCTAATTTTTTTTGCATTTTCCCAAGCAAATACCAAAGCAGAAATAATAACACCTACAAAAACAGCAATTGCTAAATCGAATATAACTGTAACCGCAGAAACAATAATTAATACTGCTGCATCGCTTTTAGGGATTTTACGCATAATTCTAAAACTAGACCACGCAAAAGTTTCTATAACCATCATAAACATAACTCCAATTAATGCAGCAATAGGAACTTGTTCTATTAATTTATCAGTAAACAAAATAAAAGTTAATAAGGTTACTGCCATCATAATACCAGATAACCTTCCGCGTCCGCCCGCATTAATATTAATAACCGTTTGACCTATCATACCACAACCTCCAGTGCCTCCAAAAAGACCAGACACCATATTACCAGCACCTTGTGCAATACATTCTCTATTGCCATCTCCTCTACTTTCAGTCAATTCATCTACCAAATTCATAGTCATTAAAGACTCTATTAAACCTACAGATGCTGCCAAAAATGCATATGGCAATATAAATTGAAGCGTATCTAAATTAAATGGCAAATTTTGCCACAACTCTAAGTTTGGTGTTGGAAATTCGCCTTTTAAACCCGTTCCGCCACCTTCAATAATATAAGATCCAACAGTAGACACATTTAAATCTAAGCCAACAACAACCAACGTTGTAATAAATATAGCTGTTAAAGCAGCAGGGATTTTAGTAGTAATTCTTGGTAACAACCAGATAACTGCCATAGTTAACGCCACTAGACCTATCATAATATAAAGCTCAATTCCTTGCATAAAAGTACTTACATACTCTTTAACGCCATCAGAAGACACTTGTAACGATTTATGCGAAAACATTTTAACTTGTGCCCAGAATATAACAATAGCCAAACCATTTACAAATCCCATCATTACAGGATGTGGTATCAACCGCACAAATCGGCCCAACTTAAAAACTCCAGCAAAGATTTGAATTAAACCCATTAAAATAACACAAGCCATTAAATAAAAGAACCCCATGTTTTCCACAGGCTGGTCAAATAACATACCTTTCGTATGTCCATCTGCAATCATAGTTACAAAAATAACAGCTACTGCACCTGCAGCTCCAGAGATAAGACCTGGACGTCCACCAAATATTGCTGCAATTAAACCTATAATAAAAGCTCCGGAAAGTGCCATTAGAGGATCAATTTGAGCCACAAATGCAAACGCAACAACCTCTGGAATCATAGCTAAAGAAACAGTAATACCTGCCAGTACATCATCTTTAGCATTTGGCACGATTTTACGAATAAATTCTGTCATAATCTTTTAAATAAATGAAGATGCAAAAGTACGCTTAATTAAAAGATTCACAAATGGATATATGTATATTTGTGTTTAACCGATTCCACTAAACCGTTTTAGATGAAAAAAAGTATATATATTTTAGTATTACTCATAATCGCTTGTCAAAATAAGAAAGAGAGTTCTAAGTTTGATTTTACAACACGTTTTGAAAAAAGTAACGGTCTTGAAACTGCTACTTATGAAGAAATAATTTCTTTTTATAAGGCATTAGCTTCTACTTACCCTAATGTTACTATAGACTCTATTGGCTTAACAGACTCAGGAAAACCTCTACACGCAGTAAGTTTAAAACCAAAAGAAACTTCTGATGAGTTGGTGACATTACTTATCAATAATGGAATTCATCCCGGTGAAAGCGACGGAATTGATGCTACAATGATGCTTTTTAGAGACATCTTACAAGGTAAAATAAAGGCTCCAAAACATAATGAACTAGTAACTATACCTGTTTATAATGTTGGTGGTAGTTTAAATAGAAATAGCTCTACAAGAACCAATCAAAATGGACCAAAAGCTTATGGGTTTAGAGGAAATGCCAGAAACTTCGATTTAAATCGTGATTTTATAAAATGTGATACTGAAAATGCAAAAAGTTTCGCAAAGTTATTTCACTCCATTGAACCAGAACTTTTTATTGATAATCACGTAAGTAATGGAGCCGATTACCAATATACCTTAACCCACTTATTTACACAACATAATAAACTTAATGGTGTTTTAGGAAATTATTTACATAAAAATCTCATGCCAGGTTTAGAGCAAAAATTAAAGGAAAAGGATTGGGATATTACACCATATGTTAATGTTTTTAATAGTGTCCCTGAAAAAGGTTTTTCTCAATTTATGGATTACCCACGTTATTCCACAGGTTACACCACATTGTTTCACACACTTGGAATGATGGTTGAAACCCATATGCTAAAACCATACAAACAAAGAGTTTTAGGGACATATGAATTAATGCAGAGTATGATAGAAATTTCTGAAGCAGATTATTTAAAAATTATAGACCTTAAAAAACAACAGAGTTCATTTTACAAAACTTCGAAATCATACGCATTAGACTGGAAAATAGACACTACTAGACACACTACTATACAGTTTAAAGGATTTGAAGGTGAATTTATCGACAGTGAAATAACCGGGCAAAAACGCCTTAAATACGACCCAAATAAACCATTCACAAAGCCTGTAGTTTATCAAAACTACTTTGTATCAAGTAATGAAATAACAATTCCAGAAGCATATATTATACCTCAAGGCTGGCATGATATTGTAGAGTTGTTAGACTTAAATAAGGTGCAGTATGAAGTGCTAAAAAAAGATACACTTATTGAAGTTAGCCAATATAAAATTAAAAGCTATGAAACTAGGAATTCGCCATACGAAGGTCACTATTTACATTATAACACTAAAGTTAATAGCCTTAATAAAACGCTTGCATTTAAAAAAGGGGATTTGTTAGTTTTTACGAATCAAACAGCTGTAAGATATGTTTTAGAAACACTAGAGCCACAAGCTCCTGATTCTTTTTTTAACTGGAATTTTTTCGATACTATTTTACAACAAAAAGAAGGTTTTTCACCTTATGTTTGGGAAGATAAAGCTGTTGAACTGTTAAGTAGTGACCCAGAATTAAAAAATGAATTTGAATCAAAAAAAATAAATGATCAGAAATTCGCAGAAAACTGGTATGAACAACTCGATTGGCTTCACAAACAGAGCCCAAATTATGAAAACGCTCACATGACCTATCCTATTTATAGGATTGAGAAATAAGACGAAATAATTAACAAAATAGTTTAAAATAATTCTTATATATTTCTAAAAAATCAACACACATGAAACTATTAATAAAATCATTATTTATTTTTTTGTTACTCTTAAGCTGCAACAAAGAAAAAAAAACTATAACTATAGAAAAAGTTGATTGGGTAAAACACGAGATTAAGCTACCTCTATCTAATAGTTTAGAAACAGGCAAAACCTATTTATCTATCTATCCACAAATTTATAGTTTTAGTAAAAATAAAACACATGATCTAACCACGTTGGTTAGCTTAAGAAATGTGAGTGAAACAGATACCATTTTTATGTCCAGAGCAGACTATTTTAATACGCATGGAGATAAAATTGAATCTTATATTTCTAAATCGATATACTTAAAGCCGTTAGAAACTATAGAAATTGTAATTGAAGAAAATGATTCTAAAGGTGGAACTGGATCAAACTTTATATTTGAATGGCATAAAGAAAGAACGTCCAACGACCCGTTATTTGAAGCCATAATGAGCTCTACCATGGCACAACAAGGCTTATCTTTCACAACCCAAGGAGTAAGAATAAAATAGAATATGAAGGAGATTTTAACTACATTTTTCTTTTTAATTGCGGTAATAGACCCAATTGGGTCAGTTCCAGTTTATTTAGAGGCCACAAAGAAATTTGATAAATTTCATAAACGAAAAATTGCATTAAGAGCTGCTACTATTGCCTTTTTAATTTTATTATTTTTTATAGTAATAGGTCAACTTATTCTGGAAGGTATGCAAATCTCATTACAAGCGTTTCAAATTTCTGGAGGTATTATTTTATTTTTATTTGCTCTTACTATGGTTTTTGGAGACGGGAAACCAGAACAGGAAAAAAACCATATTACAGATTATAAACATGTTACTATTTTCCCTATTGCAATACCTTCAATTGCTTCACCTGGAGCTATAATGGCAGTTGTATTAATGACAGACAATCATATCTTTACCATCCAACAACAGTTTTTTACGACCCTACTTGTTCTAGGGGTAATCATTTTAACAGCATTAATATTATTAATAGCAAACCATGTCCAAAAAGCCATAGGTAGCTATGGAATTACAGTTATTAGTAAAATTATGGGGCTTATTTTGGCATCTTACGCAACACAAAGTATTCTAAGTGGTATAAGTGCCTATTTTAGTTAAATAACAGCTTAATATTAGCATAACTATTCTTCATAGCTTTAACAACCTCAGCTTCCTCTAACCACTCTACTTTGGTGATTCCTTCATTTTGTTGTGGGTTAAGTTTACCAGTATAATCTGAAGTCATATTGTACCAATGGGTAATTTTCAATCTATGTTTTCCTCTCTTTCTAAAAACATGATAAGTCACTGCTAACTTATCAACTATTTTAAGATTTTTAACGCCTGTTTCTTCTTCAACCTCTCGAATAGCGGTTTCCTCTATTGTTTCTTTTTTTTCAGCCTTTCCCTTAGGTAAATCCCACTTGCGCTTTCTGTAAATAAATAAAGTTTCACCTGCTTTATTTTTTACCATTCCGCCTCCTGCAATTACATTTGGCAATTTTTTGCAAAAATGTTTAAGTAAGGTCTTTTCGTTATGATGGATTAATCGGACAGAATTGTATTGTTTTTTTTTCAGAGTTCTTAAAACCCTTTTAATACTAACATCTTTAAGTAAAAAATTTTTAAAGTCGGTTTCTTTTTCAACTTTAGTCGTTAAAATAATAGGTTTATCGTTAACAAATACAAAATGCATACAAGCTATTTTTATATGAAGCGATAAAAGTATTAAAAAAAATACTAGAGAACGATTATTTATTAAATTCAGCTAAAAATTCTTCAAAATTTAAATTATAGTGTAATTTTGTAGTATGACAGTAGATAAGAATAGTTCTCGAGAAACCGCTAAAGCTTTGTTGCAAGTTAATGCTATAAAGCTACAGCCAAACCAACCATTTACATGGGCTAGCGGATGGAAGTCTCCAATATACTGCGATAATAGAATTGTGTTATCATTTCCTATTATTAGAAATTATATTAGAGAGGAAATGGCGAAATTTATTGAACAGAAATACGGTAGACCAGACGTTATAGCAGGTGTTGCAACAGGTGCTATTGGTATTGGGATACTTGTAGCCGAGTATTTAGGAATTCCGTTTATTTATGTGCGTCCAGAAGCTAAAAAGCATGGTAGACAAAACCAGATTGAAGGTTTTGCTGAAAGCGGACAAAATGTAGTGGTCATTGAAGATTTAATAAGTACAGGTAAAAGTAGTCTTGCTGCGGTAGATGCTTTAAAAGCTGCTAAATTAAATGTAAAAGGTATGGTTGCTATTTTTTCTTATGGCTTTGAGGTTGCTAAGAAGAATTTTGAAGATGCTCATATTGAATTACATACTATGAGTAACTACGAAGATTTATTAAGTCAAGCCTTAGAAACCAATTACATTTCGAAATCGGATTTGCAAACTTTATCCGACTGGAACGCCAATCCGGCAGAATGGAATGCTAATTGATATATACCGAAAAAACAAATAAATGAAATTAGAATCAAAAAAAACGATAGTAAATAAGTCGGCTCAAGAAACTTTCAACTTTTTAAACAATGTTGAAAATTTTAAAGCCTTAATGCCAGAAAACATAAGCAAATTTGAAGTTTTAGATAACGATAAATTTTTATTTGCTTTAAAAGGCATGCCTGAAATTGTTTTAAAACGTAAGGAAACAAAAGAACCATCTCAAATCGTTTTAGGCGCTGCTGGTGGAAAATTAGATTTCTCTTTAACAGCAAATATTACAGAATTAGAAGCCAATAACAGCGAAGTCCAACTTTTATTTGCTGGAGAATTTAATGCCATGATGGCAATGATGATTAAAGGGCCTATTTCTAAATTTATAGATACTTTAGCCGAAAATATGCCAAAAGCAGTTTAGTAAATTAATTTGACTTCTTTAAGATTAAATGATTTTATCACTTGATCTTCAAACTCTATAAAAAGTTGTCCATCTAAAGAAACTTTTTTTATAATTCCAACATATTTAGAACCTTCGACTTCAAACATCGAAGGTTTTTCTTTTCTAAAAAGTACGGCGTTATAATCTTTTAAAATGGTTTTAGCTCCTTCATTTTTTAGCCTTTCAAAATAATATTTTAAATTTTGAATAACATTAAGTAAAACTTCATCTAAAAAATATGTTTTACCTGTTAATTGTTTTAAAGAAGATGCTTGAGGTAGATAATTAAAATTTAATTGATTTACATTAATTCCTATACCAATTATTGAAGAGTTAATTGAGGTTTGACTTATAGAATTCTCAATTAAAATGCCACTTACTTTCTTTTTTTCTGCCAAAATGTCGTTTGGCCATTTAATTTGTACTTGTTTTAAATCTAAAATACATAAGCTCTTGTAAACTGCTAAAGCACTTACCATACTTAGAACAAATGCATTATCGATATCAATATTTAAATGGGTCTTATAGACACTAAAAGTAAGGTTTTTACCGCTTTCAGAATGCCATTCACTTCCCATTTGCCCCTTACCTTTTGTTTGATATTTGGAAACAACCACCGTAAAATCATCACAAGATTGCTTAGCAGACAATTCGCGCAAATAATCGTTAGTAGAATGAGTGGCATTAAGTTTGATTATACGCATAAAAAAGAATTATCTTTGCACACAAAATCTTTATGATTTTTTTTAGAAGCCCGCAAAGCTAAAATAATAACTTTGCAATAATTAATCACTTTAATGAGTAAAAATAAAAACAATTCTGACGACTTAATCGCGCATATTATTAGCGGCATAGAAGATGTTAAAGGGAAGGAAATTAACCTTTTAGATTTAAGAGAACTAGAAAATACAGTTTGCGACTATTTTATTATTTGTGAAGGAACCTCTAATACACAAGTAAATGCTATTGTAAGTTCCATACAAAAAAAAGTAAGTAAAGCCATAAAAGATAAACCTTGGCACGTAGAAGGTGAAAATAATGGCGAATGGGTTTTAATGGACTATGTAAACGTTGTGGTACATGTTTTTCAAAAACATATTCGTGAATATTATGATATCGAAGGTCTTTGGGGCGATGCAAAAACAACTGTAATAGAAACAAATTATTAAACAATTACATGGTAGATAAAAAAAATAAACCTGTACAACCAAAAAAACCTAAATTTAATCCCTATTGGATATATGGCGGATTACTGTTGGTTTTTATAGCAATACAAGTTTTTGGAAGTAGCATTGGAGACGCTACAAAAACAACTCCTTCTCAATTTTTTGAATTTGTTAGAAATGGAGATGTAGCCAAAGTGGTTATTATTAAAAATACCCGGGTGGCACAAGTTTACCTAACCACCGAGGCTGAACAGAAAAAAATTCACGAGAAAGGGAAACCTAATAATTTCAATTTACCTGGTGGTAATATCCCTAATTATACTTTTGAGTTTGGAGATCTTCAAAATTTTGAAAATGAACTTGATAATGTCTCTAAGGACTTACAACAAAAACCAGAAGTTGGTTTCAAAACCGAGAGCAGTACTTTTGGCGATTTGTTCTTAAGTCTATTACCAATAATTATTTTAGTAGCTGTTTGGATTTTTATCATGAAACGTATGTCCGGCGGTGGCGGCGGTGGTGCTGGAGGACAGATATTTAACATTGGTAAGTCTAAAGCTAAACTATTTGACGAAAAGACAGACGTTAAAACTACTTTTAAAGACGTAGCAGGTTTAGAAGGTGCAAAAGAAGAAGTTCAGGAAATTGTAGATTTTCTTAAAAATCCAGAAAAATACACTAATCTTGGTGGTAAAATACCTAAAGGCGCCTTGCTAGTAGGACCTCCAGGAACTGGTAAAACCTTATTAGCAAAAGCGGTTGCAGGAGAAGCCAAAGTGCCTTTTTTCTCATTATCTGGATCGGATTTTGTTGAAATGTTTGTGGGTGTTGGAGCTTCTCGAGTTAGAGATTTATTTAAACAAGCTAAAGAAAAATCTCCTGCTATTATTTTTATAGATGAAATTGATGCTATTGGGCGTGCGCGTGGTAAAAATGCAATGTCAGGTAGTAATGATGAAAGAGAGAATACGCTAAACCAGTTATTAACTGAAATGGATGGTTTTGGCACTAAAACAAATGTTATTGTTTTAGCTGCTACTAACCGTGCAGATGTATTAGATAAAGCATTAATGAGAGCAGGTCGTTTTGACCGTCAAATTCATGTAGATTTACCAAATTTAACAGAGCGTAAAGCTATTTTTGAAGTACATTTAAAACCACTTAAGAAAGCCGAAGGCTTAGACGTAAGTTTCTTATCTAAACAAACGCCAGGCTTTTCAGGAGCAGATATTGCCAATTTATGTAATGAAGCGGCTTTAATTGCAGCGAGAAAAGATAAAAAAGCAGTTGAAAAACAAGACTTCTTAGATGCAGTAGATCGAATTGTTGGTGGATTAGAAAAACGGAGTAATTTATTTTCTGTTGAAGAAAAGAAAACTATTGCTTATCACGAAGCAGGTCATGCTACAGTTAGTTGGTTTTTAGAACATGCAGATCCTTTAGTTAAAGTAACTATCGTACCGCGTGGTCGTTCCCTTGGAGCCGCTTGGTATTTACCTGAAGAAAAATTTATTACCCGTACAGAGAAATTTTTAGATGAAATTTGTGTAACTATGGGTGGTAGAGCTGCCGAAAAATTAATTTTTGGTAAAATTTCTACTGGTGCATTAAGCGATTTAGAAAGCGTAACCAAAAAAGCTAAAGCTATGGTTATGATATACGGTTTAAATGAAAAAGTGGGTAATGTTACTTTTTATGATCCAGCTGGTGAAAGTGGGTTTGTAAAACCTTACAGCGAAAAAACAGCTGAACTTATTGATAATGAAATTAAAAATATAATCGAAACTCAATATCAAAGAGCTATTGACCTTTTAGAATCTAAGAAAGACATTCTAAAACTTTTAGCCGAACGTCTTATTGAACGTGAAGTTATTTTTAAAGATGATTTGGAAGAATTATTTGGAAAAAGCCCCTTTAAGAACAATAATCCAGTAGAGGTTTTAGAAGAAAAGGAAGAAGAATAATTTTTTTATATAAAATTTCATTAAAAATCTCAGATTAACACTATGTTAATCTGAGATTTTTTTATATTTGAGTTAACCATATTTCTCAAATTTTACTTAAAAACCCTTAATGAGTATTTTTAATAAACTATTTGGTTCTAAAACAAAAAAGGAAAAAGACTCTCAAAATCAGGAAAGAGGCAAACACATGCCCAAAATAGAGCTGCCAATAGATGAGAAATTCATGATTGAGTTTAAAGAAAATGGCGGTAAATTTTTATACTGTTCGGACGAAAGTGAAGTACTTTCTAATTTTAAATGTATTTTAGATGAAAACAACTGGAAAAAAGCTTCTTGCTATATTAAAAAACCAGAATTAAATGAGTTTTTATCTTCTTTTAAATTAAACTACACAAAAAAAATAAATCAGGCAGAATTTTTTGTTACAAATGTTGAAGCATTAGTAGCAGAAGTTGGCGCCTTATTAATTTCATCTAATCAAATTGCTGAAATTAAATTACATGAATACCCTAAAAACATTATAGTTATTGCAAAAACCAGCCAAATTGTTAAAAATATTGGCGATGGTTTAACCGATATCAAAAATAAAAACAAGCCTAGAATACCTTCTAATATAACCACTATTCAAAACTTCAAAGAAAATGAGTCTGGAGATGAAAAAGACTTTTTAACTTACGGTAGTCATATTAAAAATGTGTATTTATTATTACAAGAAGATCTTTAAAAGATGAAAGAAACACTTCTTCGAGGCTTTTCTGGTTTAGTTTACATTGCTTTACTACTTCTCTCTTTTTTAAATGAGCACACTCTTATTTTAATTTTTTTTGTATTTGGTCTTATATGTATTTCAGAGTTTAAAAAACTGGTTCAATTAAGTCATTGGTCACCATACTTAATTTTTACCATTATTTATTTTGTTTTTGGATACTGGAAAATTTTTGTAAACTCTACATACGGATTAGATGTTGCCACTCAAATCCTTCAAGTTATTACTATTTTTGTGTTGTTATTTTTAATCAAAGATTTGTTTTCAGAAAAGACCATTCCACTATTTGAATTTAAAAAATACATTCTTACCACATTCTATCTTTCAAGTGCATTTGTATTTTTACCACTTATTACCAAATACGATGGTTTTTTTGATGTTTCTATTTTATTAGGTTCATTCATTTTAATATGGATCAATGACACCGCAGCTTACTTTGTTGGTAAGAATTTTGGTAAACAAAAATTATTCCCATCTGTATCTCCAAAAAAAACAGTAGAAGGCTTTTTAGGTGGTGTTTTTTTTGCTTGTGTTGCAAGTTTCTTTATTTCATTATATACATATGATGTTTCTTTTAATAGCTGGCTTATTTTAAGTATTATTGTAAGCACAACCGGAACTTTAGGTGACCTTATAGAATCCAAGTTTAAAAGACAGGCCAATGTAAAAGATAGCGGTACTATAATGCCTGGACATGGAGGGCTTTTAGATCGATTAGATAGTATTATATTTGCCGCACCATTTATCTATTTATTTTTAAGAATTTTAAGACATGTTTCATAAAGAAGGCTATAAAATTATTGCTGTAACATTTATTCTAGTTATTGGCTTTTACTTAATTACAGATTATTACGTAGTTAACAATTGGTTGAGATGGCCCATATTTGCTATCTTAGGATTATTTCTTATTATAATCTTACAGTTTTTTAGAAATCCTAAAAGAAATACGCAGCTAAGTGAAAAAACAGTAACTTCTCCTGTAGATGGAAAAGTAGTTGTTATTGAAGAAGTATATGAACCTGAATTTTTTAAAGATAAGCGATTACAGGTAAGTGTATTTATGTCTCCAATTAATGTACATGTTACTAGATATCCAATAAGCGGAAAAGTAACCTATAGTAAATATCATCCAGGAAAATATCTAGTAGCTTGGCACCCAAAAGCAAGTACTGAAAATGAGCGAACTACGGTTGTTGTAGAGAACGAAACTTTTGGGGCGGTACTATACCGTCAAATTGCTGGTGCTTTAGCCAAACGTATTGTAAATTATGCTACTACGGAAGATAAAGTTATTCAAGGAACAGATTCAGGATTTATAAAATTTGGTTCTCGTGTAGATTTATATTTACCTTTAGGTACAAAATTAGACGTTTCTCTTAATCAAAAAGTAAAAGGAGGAGAAAGTATTATTGCATCTTTACAATGACAGATGAAGAATTAAATAAAGCTTTTGAACTTGCGGTAGAACGCATCAATAATTATAAGGAACCTTATCCTGCAGACTTACTATTGCGACTTTATGCCTATTATAAAAAGGCTACAAACAATTATAATAGACCTAGTAGTAAAAAGCAAATTATAAATGCCTTTAAAACAAATGCTTTATTTCAAATTCAAAGCGTCGATAGTAATGAAGCTAAAAAAGCTTATATTGAATTAGTTGACAACTATTTTTTATACCGTAAATAAAATGAACTTAGATACTCTATTAATTATGCCCTTAATTACAGGTGCTATTTTTTGTGCTACTGGTATAATTATGTATTATTTTCCTCCCAAAAATATAAACGCACTTTACGGTTATAGAACTCCAAAATCCATGAAAAATCAAGAGCAATGGGATTTTGCTCAAATATATAGTGCTAAATTATTAATAAAACTTGGTTTAGTGCTTTGTTTAAGTAGTGTTATAGGTTGTATGTTTACAATTGAAGAACCTCTTGGATTAATTTTAAGTATGGTACTTCTCTTAACGACTGTTGCCCTAATATTAATTTTTACTGAAAAAGCAATTAATAAAAAGTTTAACTTGTAAAAAAACTAATTACTTTTTAACACAAAATCTAAAACATGTGTAGAGCTTCCATTAGGAAAACTAATCCCTAATAGAGCTGAAATTGTTGGAGCAATATCGGTTATTTCAGTTTTTTGAAATGTCTCACCGGAAACAATACCAAATCCATAAAAAAGTAAAGGGACATGTGTGTCGTAATTTAAGGCTGAACCATGCGTAGATCCTGTTGGTCCATAACTAATATAATTAGGCTGTGTTACATAAATTACATCTCCAGAATATTTTTGATTATAACCATTTTGCAATAAATACTCTAAATTATTTTTAAAAGCACCTTCTCTAATACTCTTTGACGTATAAGATTTATAGATAAAGTCAAAATTCATTAACTCTTCAACTATAGCATTTTGAATAGCTTCAAAATTTAGATTGTAGTCTAATATCTCTTGTCGATTTAAGAAAATCTGATCGTTACTAATATTAGTAATTAAACCCGAAAAATTAAACCTTTCTATTAAAAACTGATTTAGTTTTCTCTTTAAACTATCGTCTTCTATATATCCCGCAGGAATTTTTTTACTTTTTAAATAATTTGGTACATCAATAGCGCCATGGTCTGAGGTAAGAAACAATGTGTAATTGTTTTTACCTATGCTTTTATCTAAATAATTTAAAAACCGTTCTATATCCTTATCTAATCGAATATAGGTATCCTCTATTTCTTTTGAATTTACTCCAAAATTATGACCAATATAGTCGGTACTCGAATAGCTTACGGTTAATACATCAGTAAAATCATCTTTTCCAAGATTTTCATTTTTAATTGCTTCAATTGCAAAATCCGTTAGCAAACTATTTCCAAAAGGCGTAGATTTAATTATATCTACATCACTGGCATTTCCACTTAAAGACTTTAAATCGTAAGGAAAAGTTGCTGTTTTCTTACCTGGAAAACCACCTTCAAAAGTATTTAAATCTTCGCCACTTTCAGTATAGGATTTAATGTCATAGAATGTATCCCAAATAGTTAAATAATCCTTTACTCTTCCAGATTTATTGAATTGATTAACCCATTCTGGCAACTCATTAAAGTAGTATGAACTAGAAATAAAAAGCCCTTCGTCTCTACCATGAAACCAATATGCTGCATTAGCGGCATGACCTGCTGGCAAAATAGCTCCTCTATCCTTTAAGGAAACTCCTATTGTTTTTCCTTTAAATTGAGTAAACAATCTATTTTCATCTCCAAAGGTACTTGTCTTCATTCGAGATGGTGACATTTTACCTGCTTTATTTAAAGTTCCTACAGAGTTTATGGTTTCATCTCCTGCGCAGTACACATACTCATTCAAAAACTTATCATGCCAATTATTTCCAATTATAGCATGTGTTTTTGGAGTAGCTCCCGTAAAAATTGATGCATGACCAGGTCCGGTATAAGTAGGCACATAGTTGTAATGATTGTTTTTACAATTAAAACCCTTTAACATAAGTTTTTTAAAACCACCTTCACCATATTTATTATAAAATCGTGTTAAATAATCGTAGCGCATTTGGTCTACTACAATTCCTATAACTAATTTTGGTTTTGCTAATTTTACAGTATCACTAAACTGGAGTTTAAGCGTATTCGGATTTGAAGCGACTCCATCAAAGCTTAAAAGAAGTATAATAGAAAAAAGTATACGTATCATAATTATAAAATAATATTTTCAAAAATACTTAAATAATGTGTTTTCGATGTGATATTATAGTTAAATACCATTAAGAATTTTATACTTTAGCACTAATTAAATACTTATGCATTATCTTAAACAAATAGGTTCCTACTTCTTAATGGTTGTAGAAATGTTTCGAAAACCAACCAAGTGGTCGGTAATGAGACGTTTAATATTAAAAGACATTGATGATTTAATTATTGGATCTATTGGTATTGTTTCATTTATCGCATTTTTTGTGGGAGGAGTTATAACTATTCAAACCGCATTAAATATAGACAATCCTCTAATACCAAAATCTTTAGTTGGTTTTGCTACAAGACAATCTATTATATTAGAATTTGCCCCTACTTTTATTTCTATTATTATGGCAGGTAAAGTAGGCTCTTTTATAACTTCTAGTATAGGTACTATGCGTGTAACAGAGCAAATTGACGCTTTAGAGGTTATGGGGATTAATTCTATTAACTATTTAGTATTTCCAAAATTTATAGCTCTTACCCTATATCCATTTATTATTTCTATTGCGATGTTTTTAGGTATTATGGGTGGTTTAGCGGCATGTGTTTTTGGAGGATACTCCACTTATGAAGATTTTATTACAGGTGTGCAACTCGATTTTATTCCATTTCATATTGTTTATGCCTTTATTAAAACTTTTGTTTTTGCATTTATTTTGGCTACAGTACCATCTTTTCATGGTTATTTTATGAAAGGTGGCGCTTTAGAGGTAGGACAAGCGAGTACAACGTCTTTTGTTTGGACTAGTGTAACCATTATTTTATTAAACTATGTATTAACCCAAATACTTTTAAGTTAAGATGATAGAAGTTAAAGATTTACAAAAGTCGTTTGGAGATACTAAGGTTTTAAAAGGAATTACAACCACGTTTGAAACCGGAAAAACGAACTTAATTATAGGACAAAGTGGTTCTGGTAAAACCGTTTTTTTAAAATGTTTATTAGGCTTGTTTAATTATGAAGAAGGCAGTATTGCTTACGATGGTAGTATTTTTGCTAAATTAAGTGAAGATGAAAAACGGAATATGCGAGCAAAAATAGGCATGGTATTTCAAGGAAGCGCACTTTTTGATTCAATGACGATTGCTGAAAATGTGATGTTTCCTCTCAGAATGTTTACCAAACAAAGTAAAAGTGAGATGAGAGATCGCGTAGATACCGTATTAAACCGGGTTAACTTAAGCGATGCTCATAATAAAATGCCTAGTGAAGCTTCAGGTGGTATGCAAAAACGTGTTGCAATTGCTCGTGCTATTGTAAATAACCCTAAGTATTTATTTTGTGATGAACCTAATTCTGGATTAGATCCTAAGACCTCAATGGTTATAGATAATTTAATTCAAGAAATTACTCAGGAATATAATATTACTACTGTAATAAATTCTCACGATATGAATTCTGTAATGGAAATTGGCGAGAAAATTATTTTTTTAAAAAATGGTTTAAAAGAATGGGAAGGTTCTAAACACAATATCTTTAAAACAGAAAACGAAGCCGTTACTGACTTCGTTTACTCCTCAAATTTATTTAAGAAAGTTCGTTCTGTTTACATTGAAAATGATTCTAAAAAAACACATTAATCACGTTTAATTACAACATTTTTAGCTTTTAATCGATCTGTTAACCAAGCTTTTAAATCAGTTTCTGTTTTAATTAATAAACTATCTTTTAAACGGTTATTCCATTTAACTTTTGCTAAAGTTATTGTATCAAGCTTATTAAAATCCTTTGTTTCTAGCATTGTTGCATATCCAAATGACTCTAGGTTAGAAAATTTAATTTTAGCATCCTTTGCCACATCTTTAAAATAAGCGGGATTTGCCTGAGAAGATTTTAGGCGAGAAATCGTACGCTCTAAACTATCCATTTTACTTTGTAAACCACCAATTAAAATATCTTTTTGCTCCAAGTCTATTGTAGCTTTATCATACATTGTCATAATTAAATCTGCGCTTCTTGTATCATTACTATTAATAACCAATTTAAAATTTTGGATATTCTCATAATCTTTTAAGTCGTTATTTAAACTTGTCATCATTTCTTTAGAAACACTACCATTAAAAAACAGTTTAATTTGTTTTTCTTGCATATCTAAAGTGTCTCTTTGCAGCCATAAATCATCATTAGATTTAACTTCATTTTTCATAAAGTTTTTATAATCACGTTGGTATTTGGTTTCTGTTAAAACATTTATAAAAGTCCAAATAGCCGGAATCATAACAACAATTGCAACCAAAGATGCCAATTGTGCAATACGCTTACGCTTTTTAGAATTAGCATATTTAAGCATAGGAAAGCGTAAAACTTTTAAAACCACAAAAGCTGCTAGACCAATAAAAATAGTATTAATGGTAAATAAATACATCGCTCCCCAGAAGTAAGCCATATTATTTGCCAAGCCGTAACCTGCAGTACATAATGGTGGCATTAATGCGGTAGCAATAGCTACTCCAAAAATTACTGAGGCAATTGTACCTTTCTTCGTTCTGGCAATCATTAATGCTGCACCTCCAAAAAAGGCAATTAAAACATCCCGAATATCTGGTCTTGTTCGCGCAAATAGCTCGGATGTTTCTTCACTTAATGGAAATAATTTAAAAAATAAAAATGCGGTTAATAAACTTAACACAATCATTGTAGCTAAGTTGATTAAAGATTTTTTAAGCGTGTCAATATCATTTATAGCCAAGGATAACCCCATTCCTAATATAGGTCCCATAAGAGGAGAAATTAACATGGCTCCAATAACCACAGCGGTAGAATTGGCATTTAAACCAATTGACGCTACAAATATTGAACACACTAAAATCCAAGCGGTAGCTCCTTTAAAGGGAATATCGGCTTTGATAGCTAAAATAGTGGCGTCTCTATCCGTATCATCCCTGAAGTCTAATAATTCACTTAAGAATCTAGAAATACTAGCAAAAAGTCCTGCTGCATCTTTTTTTACAGCTGCCTTGTTGCTTTCAGTCTGATTCTGTTTGTCTTCTTCCGAAAAATTAAACTTATTTTCTTTGTTAGCTGGTTTTTGTTCTTCCATATATCAAAACATTAGTGGTTAACCTAAATGCTCTCCAAATTCAGATTTCACATCTTGTAAAACCTTTTTTATATCTTGTTCTTTAGCTTTTGGATAAATAAGTAATACGTCTTCTTTATCTACTATAATATAATTACTTATCCCATCTACCACAACTACTTTTTGCTTTGAAGTTCTAATCATATTACCTTGAGCGTTATGAGTTAATGTTTTTGCATTAACTACTGCGTTGCGGTTATAATCTTTATCCAATTTATCGTATAAACTACCCCAAGTACCAAGATCATTCCAATCAAAAGTAGCTGGTAAAACATAGACATTAGGCGAAGTTTCTAAAATAGCATAATCTACAGAAATATTTTCTGCCTTATGATATTGTTCTTCAATAAATTTAGCTTCTTCTTCGGTATTATACACATCAAAAGCATTATTAAACAAATTAAATAAATCAATCTGGTTGGTTTCAAATGCTTTTAAAACAGAATCTACAGACCACACAAATATACCAGCATTCCATAAAAAGTTTCCTTTAGACAAAAAGCTTTGAGCCGTTTTATAATCTGGTTTTTCCCTAAACTGATTTACTTTTTTAATCGGTCTTGTTTCTTCCTTATTAAATTCTATATAGCCAAAACCAGTATTTGGAAATGTAGGGGTAATTCCCAATGTCATTAACGCATCTGTATTTTCACAAAACTGAAAAGATTGTTCAACATCTTTTACAAATAAGTTTTCATTCTCAATCCAATGATCACTTGGTGCTACTAACACTAATGCATTTGGATTTTTCTTTTTAATCTTTAAAGAGGCATATAAAATACAAGGTGCCGTGTTTCGCATTGCAGGCTCTAAAACTACTTGCTCTTCAGAAATTTCAGAAAGTTGTTCTAACACCAGACTATTGTATTGCTGATTTGTTAAAATATAAATATTCTGTTTTGGTATAACTTTGGATAACCTTTTAAACGTTTTCTGTATAAGTGTATCTCCAGTACCTAACATATCATGAAATTGCTTAGGAAAAGATTCCGTACTTACAGGCCAAAACCGAGATCCGACACCGCCTGCCATTATTATAGCGTAATAATTACTATTCATTAAATGCGTTTTTTCTATTGTTGCAATATATTAATTTAACTGCAGACTATTTTATTTTAAATATATTTTTAAACTCCAGCTCGAAGTACTTCTACTTCTGCATTTGGATGAAACAAATACGTTCTCTTAGTATTAATTTCTATACACTCAATACGTGTTCTACGCACCTGTCCTCTAGTAAACATACGCTCATTTTTCATTTTAAATACAGTTCCTGGAGCCAGATGACTAACAAAAACAAGATGAGTTGGTGGATCATATTTTTTTAATGCTGCAGACAGTGTTATATCAGAATCACTACTAGCTTTGGGATTTTTAAAATGCCTTGCTAGTAATGGAAGTAAATGATTTGGAAAAACCTCTGGGTTGATAAAGGGCAACATTAAATGCTGAAATGTATGTTTCCACTCTATACCATGTGGTTTTATAGCTCTACCATATTTTTTAAAGGCTTCATAATGGGCAATCTCATGAATAAGGGTCATTAAAAAACGATACGTATTTAAATTGTTGTTTATTGAAATTTGATGTCTTCCATTTGGAAGTTTCCTGTAGTCACCATGACGCGTCTTACGTTCATTTTTTATAATAACATCCAAATTATCCTTGTCCAACAATGTTAAAACCCTTGTATAGGATGCTTCAGGTAAATGAGATTTTAAATATTGTGTCATAAGTATGTAACAAATATAATCTTAAAGTCTAAAACTAAAAAAACCCCATAAAAATGGGGTTTTTAACGCACTAATACTACTAAGATATAAGGTTTAACGCAACCTATCTACAGATTTTACAAGATCTTCATCCTTTTTGATGGCTTTATTAGCTAACACTAATAAAACGATAGAAACAAATGGAAGAAGCATCCCAATACCTTTCTCAGAAACCATAGTTTCTCCAGATAAATTTAGCGATTGGTAAACGAAAAATCCTAGTAAAATTAAGTTTAATATGATATTTAGTCGTCCCAGTACAAACTGAGATTTTCTATCTTTAAATTTAAATATGGTAATAATTGCCAATAAAGCGATACTCAAAAAAGCAGAAAATATTATTGGCTTATCTATTGCAAAAACCAATTCATCTTCATTTTTCCACAAATTAAATACAAATATTAGACCACTAGAAACTATTGCTACCAATAAAAGATAAATCGTTTGTATACGCTGTAACATTAATATTATTTTAATTTTACAAGTACAAATGTATCACTTCTTTTTTATAAAATAATGTAATAACTAAAAATAAAGTTGTATAATTGCAATAAGAACGTGCAACACATTAGCTTACACGTTTTTAAATCTTCAAAATTATTTTTTTTGATTGTCTTCAAAAAATAATCTTATAAATTCATATTATCAAGTTAATTAAACATAGATGTTTGAAATCTCACAACTAAAAGCATTAAAACTTCCTGAATTACAGGAAATTGCAAGTAAACTAAAAGTTCCTAAATACAAAACCTTAAAGAAACTAGATTTAGTTTACCAAATTCTCGACTATCAGGCTGCAAACCCTAAAAAAGTTATTGAAGTCGCGGAGGATACAATTAAGAAAGAAACTCCTAAAAACAACTCAGCTTCAAAAACAACAAAACCAAAAAGAGCAAGAGTTCAAAAAACAGACCATCCGTCTGAGAACACTTCGTCTCAAAAAGCTAAAGTTGGAGCACCAGACAAAAGTGCTGCTCCTAAACCTAGTACAGCAAAAAAACCTGCAAGTACTAAAAAAGAAGTAGAAAAACCAAATCCAACAGCGGATAAACCAAAAACCAATCAGCCACAGCATCCAAAAGCTAAAAAAGAAGTTAGTTCTAAAAACACTAACAGAAATAATAATAATAATAATAATAGCCACAAGCAAAACGGTAACAAGGATACCCGTAACCGCTACAGAGAACCAGATTATGAGTTTGATGCTATTATTGAAAGTGAAGGAGTCCTTGACATCATGCAAGATGGCTATGGTTTCCTAAGAAGTTCAGATTATAACTATTTATCTTCTCCAGACGATATTTACGTTTCACAGTCTCAAATACGTTTATTTGGACTAAAAACTGGAGATACTGTTTTAGGACAGGTTAGACCACCAAAAGAAGGTGAAAAATATTTCCCTTTAATTAAGGTAAGTAAAATTAATGGCCAAAACCCTAATGTGGTTAGAGACCGTGTAGCTTTTGAACATTTAACGCCTTTATTTCCTCAAGAGAAATTTAATATTGCAGAGAAACAAAGTACCATTTCTACACGAATTATGGACTTGTTTTCCCCAATTGGAAAAGGACAACGTGGTATGATTGTATCACAACCTAAAACTGGTAAAACGATGCTCCTTAAAGATGTAGCTAATGCAATTGCTGCAAATCACCCAGAGGTGTATCAAATGATTTTATTAATTGATGAGCGCCCTGAAGAAGTTACAGATATGCAACGTAATGTAAGAGGCGAAGTTATTGCTTCTACATTTGACAAAGAAGCTCATGAACACGTTAAAATTGCCAATATTGTCTTAGAAAAAGCTAAAAGATTAGTAGAATGCGGACATGATGTAGTAATTTTATTAGATTCCATTACACGTTTAGCACGTGCATACAACACCGTGCAACCTGCATCTGGAAAAATACTTTCGGGAGGTGTAGATGCCAATGCTTTACACAAACCAAAACGTTTTTTTGGAGCAGCTCGTAATATCGAAAATGGAGGATCTTTAACCATTATTGCTACTGCTCTTACAGAGACTGGGTCTAAGATGGATGAAGTAATCTTTGAAGAGTTTAAAGGTACTGGTAATATGGAATTACAATTGGATCGTAAAATTGCCAATCGTCGTATATTCCCAGCTATTGACCTAACCTCATCGAGTACTCGTAGAGATGATTTACTTTTAGACGAAAATAATGTACAGCGTATGTGGGTTATGAGAAAGTATTTAGCCGACATGAATCCTGTTGAGGCTATGGAGTTTATTAATGAACGTTTTAAACAAACTAGAAATAACGAAGAGTTTCTAATTTCTATGAATGGTTAATTTTAGAAATCAATATAAAAAAAGCCTGAAACTTAATTGTTTCAGGCTTTTTTTATTCGGTTTAAATCTTTCTTAATAATCAAGCAGCATTTGCTTGTATTCTCTTAAATCTGAAATATTAGATTTGTTGACTAAATTCTTTGTCAACATAATAACATACTGTAAACTTTCAACCGGATTTAACTCTGTAGTCGCAACCTCTTCAACATCTTCATCAAAAGCATCATCTTCTAGCATAGGGATTAAAAAGGTACCGTTTGCTTCTATGTGTTCATAAGTCAATCTTAAAACTTTTACCACTAAAGGTTGCTCCTCCTCAATAGCATAAGCTCTAAGCGCTTTAATATCTTCAATTAATGTATCATTTTCAATTCCTTTGGCATTAATATTAGATATAATTTTATCTACCAGTTTGAGAGCTTTTGGATTTTTCAAAGTAAATGGTGTTTATGGTTTTTTGTGAGTCGCAAATTTAAGAAATTATTACTCAAATCTTATGGAATATTAACCAGATTTATTAATGAATTTATAATTGTGATTAGTTACACTTAGAAACAAAAAAACCCTTTCAATTTAATGAAAGGGTTTTAAATAATGTGATAAATTTAAAACTATAAAGTAGCAACGTGTTTTGCTAAGCTAGATTTTAAATTAGCTGCTTTATTAGCATGAATAACATTTTTCTTAGCTAGTTTATCTAACATAGAAACAACAGTTGGAAAAAGAGTTTCAGCCTCTTTCTTATCCGTTAATTCACGGAAACGCTTTACAGCATTACGAGTTGTTTTATGCTGATATCTGTTTCTAAGACGTTTAGCCTCGTTACTTCTAATTCTTTTTAATGCTGACTTATGATTTGCCATTATACTTTTTTGTTTAAAAAATTGTAGCCCGTAGGGGAATCGAACCCCTCTTACATGGATGAAAACCATGCGTCCTAGCCGATAGACGAACGGGCCATTATTTTAATGAGGTGCAAATATAAAACGAAAATTTTACTTTACAAATTTTTTCCTCAGAACTTTCAATCAAATTATTTTGTGATTGCGGGTGCAAAGATAGAACTAATTTTCACTTTTGCAATACTTAAATTAAAAAAAATGAAATTAATATGCTTTTGCAAATAAAACACGTGTTTTAGATGGTTTCCCAGAATATATACAAACACCTTCTTCTGCTTTAAAACTATCTGGAATACAACGTGTTGTCGCTTTTGTAAGCTCTTTTATTTTGTTCTCTGTTTCTATAGTACCATCCCAATGTGCTGAAATGAATCCTCCTTTAGTTTCCAAAACCTCTTTAAATTCTTCAAAAGAATTAACTTCAGTAATATGACTGTTTCTATAATTTAAAGCTTTATCAAAAAGAGTTTTCTGAATATCTTTTAAAAGTCCAGTCACTTTTTCTGTTAGTGTTGAAATATCTACTGTTTCTTTAGTAAGCGTATCTCTACGAGCCAATTCTACGGTGCCGTTTTCCAAATCTCTAGCGCCTATTGCTAATCGTAATGGAACTCCTTGTAATTCGTGCTGAGCAAACTTAGCACCAGGACGTAAAGTATCTCTTTTATCAAACTTAACAGATACTCCTGCTGCTCTCAACTCTTTACTAATAATATTTACTTTATCCTGTATCGCTTCAAATTGCTCCTCATTTTTAAAGATAGGCACAATAACTACTTGATGTGGTGCTAAGTTAGGAGGTAACACCAGACCTAAGTCATCACTATGCGTCATTATTAAGGCTCCCATAAGTCTTGTTGAAACCCCCCAAGATGTAGCCCATACATAATCTTGTTTCCCTTCCTTATTTGCAAATTTTACATCAAATGCTTTAGCAAAATTCTGCCCTAAAAAATGAGACGTTCCTGCTTGTAAAGCCTTGCCGTCTTGCATTAAAGCTTCAATACAATAAGTCTCGTCTGCTCCTGCAAAACGTTCGCTTTCTGTTTTTCTACCTTTTATAACTGGTATGGCCATAAAATCCTGAGCAAATGTTGCATAAACATCATTCATTAATTCTGCTTCTTGAATAGCTTCAGCTTTTGTTGCATGTGCTGTATGTCCTTCTTGCCATAAAAACTCTGCTGTTCTTAAAAATAAACGTGTACGCATTTCCCAACGTACTACATTTGCCCATTGATTTATTAACAATGGTAAATCTCTGTAAGATTCAATCCAACCTTTGTAAGTATTCCAGATAATAGCTTCACTTGTAGGTCTTACCACTAACTCTTCTTCAAGTTTTGCATTAGGATCTACACGTAATTTCCCTGGATTATCAGGGTCGTTTTGAAGTCTGTAATGTGTCACTACTGCACACTCTTTTGCAAAACCTTCGGCATTTTTTTCTTCAGCTTCAAACAAACTTTTAGGTACAAAAAGAGGGAAATAAGCATTTTCATGCCCAGTTTCCTTAAACATACGATCTAACTCAGCCTGCATTTTTTCCCAAATTGCGTAACCATAAGGTTTTATAACCATGCAGCCTCTTACAGCTGAATTTTCAGCTAAATTAGCCTTAACGACTAACTCGTTATACCATTTTGAATAATCTTCTGTCCTACTCGTCAATTTTTTGCTCATATACAGGGGTTTGGCACAAATATTGTGATCTAGTTAAATATTATTAAAGTTCGTACAAAACTAAGTAATTTTTGTTATGTTCGACAATAAAAACAAACGGTTATGAAAAATTATACACAACTCAAATTAAACAGCGCATTTGTTTTTGCCTGTTTTTCACTTATTATGCTTTCATCATGCGGCTCTTACCAATATGTAGGATCTACATCCGATGGAATTTATTCAGAAGATGAACCTGAGTACGTTGTAATTGAAGACGTTTCATACCAAGAAGAACCTAATTCTAATTACTACAGCAATTATTTTAGAGAAAAAGCTCTAGAAGTCGAAAGCACTGAAGACGTTGACCCTGTATTTACAGATGTCGATTCCTATGAAAGTCAGTCTAACATTAATTCTAACCAAAACGCAGGCTGGGGAGACAACTCTAGCCAAGTAAATATTAATGTATATGATAGTGGTTGGAATAATTGGGGCTGGGGTTATCCTTACAACGGTTGGAATAACTGGGGCTGGAACAGACCATTTGGTTGGAACTACGGCTATGGCTGGAATAACTGGGGCTGGAATAACTGGGGCTGGAATAGCTGGGGTTGGAATAATTGGGGATGGAACTCTGGTTTTTATGGTGGTTATTATGGCGGTCTACACCCATTTTATGGATATGGCTATGGTTTTTATGGTAATCCTTACTATGGATATAATGGTTTCAGAAATAATTACGCCTACAGTACATCAAGACGAGGCAGCAGCAATGGATATCTAAATAGAAATTATGCTCCAAATTCAAGAAGTAGTAGTCTTTTAAATAGAAGAGGTTCTACAACTTCTAATGGAACGCGTATTAATTCACAACCTAGAGGAAGAACAGAATCTTCAACAAGACCTAGGGTAAATAACTCTAGTAATCAACCGAGAACTAGCTCTCCAAGATATAATACACCTACAAAAAATACACCAAGAACAAGTACACCTAGAACGAGTACTCCTAGAACAAGTACTCCTAGAAGTTCAACACCAAGAGCTACAACACCTAGAAGTAGTACTCCAAGAAGTTACTCTACACCAAGATCTAACAGTTCGTATAGTAGTCCAAGAAGTAGCAGTAGTAGCTCGTCAAGAAGACCTAGATAAATTAAAAACAAAATGAAAAAGATAACTATATTATTATTTGCGCTTTTTACAGGAGTTTTAGTAAATGCTCAAGATATCAATGATGCTGTACGCTATTCAAACACTTCTATAGAAGGTTCTGCCAGATTTAGAGCCATGAGTGGAGCTTTTGGAGCCTTAGGAGGCGACTTAAGTGCCGTTAATGTTAACCCTGCGGGTTCTGCTGTCTTTAACAATAGTTTTGCCTCTTTTACTTTAAACTCAAATAGAAACACTAGCGAAACTAATTATTTTGGAGAATTTAATACCAGAAAATCTAATACCATAGATTTAAGTCAAGTTGGTGGTGTTTTTATATTTAGAAATTATAAAGAAGGTGCTAAATTTAAAAAATTCAGCTTGAGTTTAGCGTATGATCAGATTGGCAATTTTGAGAATGAATGGAATGCTACTGGAACTAATGGAAATAACACGATAGGAAATTATTTTCTAAATTACGCTCAAGGCTTAAGGTTAGATGAAATTTCTGCTTTTCCTGGAGAATCAACTGGAGATGCATACACAGAAATAGGAAATGCTTTTGGTTTTGATCACCAACAAGCTTTTTTGGGCTATGATTCTTTCATTTTAGAACCCGACACGTTTGATGATGATAACACAGGATATACTAGTAACATTTCTGGAGGAAACTACCGTCAACAGTACGCTTATAACTCTACTGGTTATAATGGTAAATTAGCCTTTAATGCTGCAACACAATATAATGACAATATATATTTCGGATTAAATCTTAATTCTCATTTTTTGAATTTTGAAAAACGTACGTTCCTATTTGAATCTAACAATAATGACGGCTCCATAGTTAAACAAGCTGTTTTTGAAAATACTTTAAGAACAATTGGAACTGGATTTTCTTTTCAGTTAGGAACCATTGCTAAGGTGACTGATGGATTGCGAGTTGGATTAAGTTACGAATCTCCTACATGGTATACTTTAGAAGATGAAACCACACAATATGTTGAAACGCTAAGAGATGATGGTGGTGAAAATGTCGTAAAAATAACAGATCCCAATGTAATTACATTATTCCCTACTTACAGACTACAAACACCTGCTAAATTAACTAGTAGTTTTGCATACGTTTTTGGCGAAAAAGGATTAATTAGTTTAGATTATTCTGTAAAAGATTATAGTAAGACTAAATTTAAGCCTGAAAATGAAACCTATTTTTCAGATTTAAACCAGTTTATGTCTAACACTTTAACAACCGCTACCTCGTTAAGATTAGGTGGTGAATATATTATTAATCAATTTAGCTTACGTGGAGGTTATCGCTATGAGCAAAGCCCGTATGAAGATGATGAAATTGTAGGTGACTTGACAGGATTCTCTTTAGGCTTAGGTTATAATTTTGGAAACACAAAACTAGATTTAGCCTACGATAGAGCACAACAAGACAGAAACCAAAGTTTATATAATGTGGGTTTAACAGACAGAGCTAACATTAATAACACTACGTCAAACATCACATTAACTTTAGGTTTTAATTTATAGAAAAACCTAAATAGAATATATAAGAAAAGCGCCTCTTCATAATAGAAAAGGCGCTTTTTGTTTATTTAAAAATCTATTATTTCTTAGGTATTTCCTTTAAAATTTCTAATACAAATTTCCAGTATCTTTGAGCTGAAGAAATACTAGCACGTTCATCTGGAGAATGTGCGCCACGAATGGTTGGTCCAAAACTAATCATTTCCATATCTGGATAATTTTGTCCTAAAATACCACATTCTAGCCCAGCATGGCATGCTGCTACGTGAGCCTTTTCTCCATTTAATTTTTCGTATAATGAAGACAATACTTTAAGAATAGAAGCATCCATATTTGGTGTCCATCCCGGATAGTCTCCAGAAAATTCAACTTCACAACCAGTTAACTCAAAAGTAGCACGAAGTGCATTAGCTAAATCCATCTTAGCACTTTCTACTGAACTTCTAGTTAAACATCCAATTTTTATTTCACCATCTTTTACGATTACACGCGCAATATTGTTAGAAGTTTCCACTAATCCTTCAATATCAGCACTCATTCTATAAACGCCATTTAGTGCAGCATACAGAGCTCGTGTTAGTCCTTCTTGAACGCCTAAATCCATAATTTTTTCAGGTAATTCGCAAGACTCAACACTAATATTTAAATTTGGCTCTAGTGTTTTGTTTTCTGTTTTAATTAGAGTCGCCAATGCATCCATTTCATTTTCAAAAGCATCTTTATGAACAGCATCTATAGCTACAATTGCATTACTTTCTCTAGGAATAGCGTTACGTAAACTTCCTCCATCAATTTCAGAAATTCTTAAACCAAAATTTTCAAACCCATCAAATAAAACGCGATTCATAATTTTATTGGCGTTTCCTAATCCTTTAATAATATCCATTCCAGAATGACCTCCTTGCAAACCTTTTACGGTTACTTTATAACCTAATTTAAATTCTGGAGTTTCTTCTTCTTTATAAGTTCTTCTAGCCGTAACATCTATTCCACCAGCACAACCTACTCCAATTTCGTCATCTTCTTCTGTGTCTAAATTTAAAAGTATATCACCAGTAAGGAGTCCGCCTTTTAAACCTTTTGCTCCTGTCATTCCAGTTTCTTCATCTATGGTAAACAAAGCTTCAATTGCAGGATGTTGGATATGTTCACTTTCTAAAACTGCCATAATAGTGGCAACACCTAGACCGTTGTCTGCTCCTAGTGTAGTGCCTTTTGCTCTTACCCAATCGCCATCTACATACATTTCAATACCTTGTATATCAAAATCAAAGGTTGTGTCATTATTTTTTTGATGTACCATATCCAAATGCGATTGCATCACTATGGTTTTTCTGTTTTCCATTCCAGCTGTAGCTGGTTTTCTTATAATGACATTTCCAACCTCATCTTCTATGACTTCCAATCCTAAATTTGTTCCAAAATCCTTCATAAACTGGATAACACGTTCTTCTTTTTTTGAAGGTCTTGGTACTTCGTTCAAGTCTGCAAATTTATTCCAAAGCGCTTTTGGTTCTAATGCTCTTACGTCTTTACTCATTATAATTTATATTTTAATACTCCAAAGGTAATTAATATGGTATGATTTCTATAATGATTTACTTATTTTTGAGTTATGCAGCAACATAAAAAACTGGGTATTGCGGTAGCTCTACTTCCACTCTATTTTATTATTAAATACTTAGGCCAATATCCTGAATTTATAGAAACTTATTATAGTAATGGTCTGTACCCCATCCTTTCTTATTGTTTCCGTTTTAGTTTTGGATGGCTTCCATTTTCTTTTGGTGATGTTTTTTACACCCTTAGTATCATCTATTTAACACGTTGGTTTTTTTTAAATTTTAAAAGAATTTATAAAGACACTAAAAATTGGATTATTGATGTTTTTGCTGTTACTACAATAATTTATTTTACATTTCATTTGTTTTGGGCAATGAATTATTACCGAAAACCCTTACATGAAAATCTAAATTTAAAAGCCGATTATTCCACTGAAGAATTAATTGAAACCACAAAAATTTTAATAGAAAAATCTAATTTTTATCATCTGCAATTAGCTCCTAATGATACATCCATGGTTCTTTTTAAGTTAACTAAAGCCGATGTGATGTCTAAGACACCAACAGGCTATAAAGTTTTAGAAAAAACACACCCACATTTAAAATATACACCTACTAGCCTAAAAAAATCTCTGTTAAGTTATCCTTTAACCCTTATGGGTTTTAGTGGTTATTTAAATCCATTAACCAATGAGGCACAAGTAAATGCCTGTATTCCGGTATATAAATTCCCGACCACTTGCGCTCACGAAATTGCGCATCAATTAGGCTATGCTGCAGAAAACGAAGCTAATTTTATAGGATTTTTAGCTTCTGTAAATAATCCAGACCCTTATTTCAAATATTCCGGTTATACTTTTGCTTTAAGACATTGTTTGGGAGAACTTTACAGGAGAGACCCGAGCTTGTACGAAAATGTGAGTACAAAAATAAACCCTGGAATATACAAGAATTACCAGGAAGTAAGTAATTTCTGGGCATCTCACAAAAACATCACTGAGCCTTTATTTAGAGAAACTTACAACAGTTATTTAAAAGCTAACAATCAGGAAAAAGGAATGGATAGTTACAGTTATGTGGTTGCTTTGTATGTTAATTATTTCATCTCCAAAAAATAAAACAATATCTTTAAGGCGCTTTAAACTTTCAATATGATAAAAAAACTCGTTCTTGCTGGATTACTTTTTTTAAGTTATACAGCTCAAGCACAGGATTACATTCCAAAAAATGATGGTGTAAAAACAAACACTTCAAATTACACGGTACTTACAAATGCTAAGCTCTTTATAACACCAACACAAGTGGTGGAAAATGGAACACTAGTTATAAAAGATGGTAAAGTGGTCTCAAGCGGAAAAAATGTTTCCATACCTAAAAACAGTATTGTTATTGATTTGGCTGGAAAATCTGTTTATCCGTCTTTTATAGATATTTATTCAGATTTTGGTATTGATGGCATTCCTAACGCAGGAAGTTCTAATTACACACCGCAATACGACGCTTCTCGTGAAGGTTATTACTGGAATGACCATATTAGACCAGATGTAAACGCAATAGATTTTTTTAAATACGATGCCTCTAAGGCAGAAGCACTTAGAAAAGCTGGATTTGGAGTTGTAACATCACATGTCAATGATGGTATTATACAGGGTTCTGGACTTTTAGTTGCTTTAACAAATGATGAAGATAATTCAAAACGTATTTTAGACGACCATTTAGGTCTGTTTTATGGTACCAGTAAAAGTAAGACTTCCAACCAAAGTTATCCTACTTCTTTAATGGGTGCATTCGCTTTACTTAGACAAGTTAATCTGGATGCACAGTGGTATGCTAAAGGAAATATGAAAGTTAAAGACCGTGCTTTGGAAGCGTTTTTAGCGAATAAAAATGAAGTCCAGTTTTTTAATGCTGGTAGTAAGAATAATGCGCTACGCTTAGATAAAATTGGAGATGGATTTAATACACAGTATGTATTTTTAGGTGGCGGTGATGAGTTTGAGCTTATTGAAAACATAAAAAACACAAATGCAAACTTTATAATTCCAATTAATTTTCCGGAAGCTTATGACATGGAAGATCCTTTATTAGCAAGATCTGTGAGTTTAGAGGATATGCGTATGTGGAATCAGGCACCTAGCAACCCAAAAGTATTAAGTGAAAATAATGTCCCATTTGCTTTAACAACATACGATTTAAAAAAGACAGAAACTTTCCACACTAATTTAATGCAAGCAATTGCTTATGGCTTAGATAAAACTAAAGCATTAGAAGCCTTAACAACAGTTCCTGCACGTATTATTGGCAAATCTAATGAGTTAGGTCATTTAAAACCTGGGGCTTACGCCAACTTTCTAATTATGTCTGGAGAGATATTTGACAAAAAAACAGTTCTATATCAGAATTGGGTTAATGGTCATAAGTCTGAAATAAATGCTATGGACATTACCGATATGCGAGCAGACTATGCTCTAACTATGGATGGCGCAAATTATACTTTAAAGATTTCTGGTGAAGTTGAAAAATTAAAAGCTGAAATAACTACAGAAGAAGATAGTTACGATGCAACCGTTAAGTTTAATGACGACTGGTTACAACTAGTATTCACGACTAAAGATTCAATCAAACAAGAATTTATCCGTTTGGTATCTCAAGTAAAAAATCCGTCTAATTTTTCAGGCAAGGTGTTTTACCCAAATGGTAAAACATCTAGCTTTAATGCCGTAAAAAATAATTCCGAAGAACAAATTGATGTTAAAAAGGAAGAAGACAAGGCTGAGGAAACACCTAAAATTTATCCTGTAACCTACCCTAACCTCGCTTTTGGACCAAAAGAAACGCCTAAACAACAAACCATATTATTTAAAAATGCAACTGTTTGGACCAACGAACAAGATGGTGTTTTAGAACAAACAGACGTTTTAATTAAAGATGGTAAAATCTCTAAAATAGGTAAAAATCTTTCTGCTGGTAATGCTATGGTTGTAGATGCTACCGGAAAACATATAACAGCAGGAATTATAGACGAACATTCTCATATTGCTACAACTAGTGTTAATGAATCTGGACATAACAGTACCGCAGAAGTAACTATTGAAGACGTTGTAGATGCAGAAGATATTGACATTTACAGAAACTTAGCAGGTGGTGTAACCAGTATTCAAATTTTACACGGTTCTGCTAACCCAATTGGTGGTCGTTCGGCAATTATAAAACTAAAATGGGGACAAACCGCAGACCAGTTAATTTACAAAAACAGTCCTAAATTTATAAAATTTGCTTTAGGAGAAAATGTTAAGCAAAGTAATTGGGGCGATTTTAATACCACACGTTTCCCGCAAACCAGAATGGGCGTGGAGCAAGTGTATATTAACTATTTCCAACGCGCTAAAGAATATGATGCTCTAAAGAAAAGCGGAAAACCATATCGTAAAGATCTTGAGTTAGAAACGCTTGCCGAAATTTTAAATAAAGAGCGTTTTATAAGCTGTCACTCTTACGTACAAAGTGAAATAAATATGCTTATGAAAGTTGCTGAACAATTCAACTTTAATATTAATACGTTCACTCATATTTTAGAAGGTTATAAAGTAGCCGATAAAATGGTAGAACATGGTGTTGGTGGATCGACCTTTAGCGACTGGTGGGCTTATAAATTTGAAGTAAACGATGCCATTCCTTATAACGCTGCCATTATGCATAATGCTGGTGTTACCGTTGCTATTAATAGTGATGATGCTGAAATGTCTCGCCGATTAAACCAAGAAGCTGCTAAAAGCGTTAAATATGGTGGTATTAGCGAAGAGGAAGCATGGAAATTTGTAACTCTTAATCCTGCAAAATTATTACATTTAGACGACCGTGTAGGAAGTTTAAAAGTTGGTAAAGATGCCGATGTGGTCTTATGGTCTGGTCACCCAATGTCTATTTACACTAAGGCTGAAAAAACCATTATTGATGGTGCTGTTTATTTTGATATAGAAACTGACAAACAATTAAGAGAAGAGGTTCAAAAAGAGAAAAATGAATTAACCACTTTAATGTTACAAGCAAAAAATAAAGGTTTAAAAACAAAGCCTATTGAAAAGAAGGAAAAAGAATTGTTACACTGCGATTCTATAGACCAACACTAAATTTCTTTATTTCAACACAAAAACACATTACATGAAAAATTTATTTATACTTCTGTTTTTAATCTCTGGTGTTATTACAAACGCCCAACAAACTCCCGCTCCAAAACAAAGTGGTCCAATTTCAATTGAAGGTGCAACTGCCCATCTTGGAAACGGTCAAGTTATTGAAAACTCTTTAATAATGTTCGATAATGGTAAACTTACGTTTGTAGGTAGTGCTAATATGAGAATTGCGCGAATAGGCATCATCATTAAAGCTGAAGGAAAACATATTTACCCAGGTTTTATTGCGCCAAATTCCACTTTAGGTTTAACAGAAATTGATGCCGTAAGAGCAACCCGTGATGCCGATGAAGTTGGTGCTATGAACCCACACATTAGAAGTATTATTGCTTATAATACAGAAAGTAAAGTGGTAGAATCTATGCGACCTAATGGTGTTTTAATGGCGCAAATAACCCCAAGAGGCGGACGTATTTCTGGTACTTCAAGCGTGGTACAATTAGATGCCTGGAATTGGGAAGATGCTGTTATTAAAGAAAACGATGGAATACATTTGAACTGGCCAAACACTTACTCTAGAGGTCGCTGGTGGTTAGGAGAACCAAACACATTAAAAGAAAACAAAAATTATAAAGAAGAATTAGATAAGCTTACCCATTTTTTTGCTGAAGCTAAAGCCTATAAAGAGAATAGCAGCTCTAATTCTCACCAACCATTTGATGCACTTTTAGAACTTACAAACGGTAACCGAACACTTTATGTACATGCCGACTATGAAAAAGAAATAGCAGATGCTATAACATTTGCAGAAAATCAAAACATTAAAAAAATGGTGATTGTTGGCGGCTATGAAGCTAATATGTTAATTAATAAACTTAAAGAAAAAAACATACCTGTATTATTACAACGTGTGCATTCAAGACCAAATAACTCGGATGACGATTACGATTTGCCATTTAAATTAGCTAACCAATTAGTTACTTCTGGTGTTTTAGTTGGTTTGGAAAATGCTGGAGATATGGAACGTATGAATACTCGAAATCTTCCTTTTTTAGCAGGAACTTGTGCTGCATATGGCTTAGATAAAGAAACCGCATTAAGTTTAATTACATTAAATACAGCTAAAATTTTGGGGATTGATAGTTTTACAGGTTCTTTAGAAGTTGGTAAAGATGCAACCTTATTTATAAGTCAAGGTGATGCTTTAGACATGCGTACCAATATTTTAGAGCAAGTATTTATACAAGGTAGAAATGTTAGCTTAGAAACCCACCAAACCGAACTTTACAAGCGTTATAGCAAAAAATTAAATTAATTAAAAAATTACTGATATTTCGATCTATTTAAGGGATATTGGGAATAAAAGTTATGATATAACGAGTTGTACGCAATTTGCGCTACTAATAAAAAAACTAACTGAACTTGGGAATTGTTTGCGAATTATACAGATTACCTGACTTTGAAATTGAGGAATTAAAAAAACTCAAAATTGACGATGCGGAAGAATATCTTGATGAAAAATTTGCTTGGGTTGATTCAGAATATCACAAGCAAAACGACACGGTATTTTCTATGGATAAGGGTTGGGGAATTACACGATTTTTAATTCAGCAATGTGACAACTCGCCGAATAAGATTTTAGCGAAATTAAATGAGCGATTTATAAAATCAGACGACGTTAAGCTGATTAACAAAGAATTGGAATTAATTGGAATTGAGGATTTGAAAAATACCTATGACCAAGAAAAGCTAATTGAAAATCACGTTTATCACGCCAAATATGAAGTCAATTGGGACTACATTAATAATTGGCATCTGAAATTATATAAATCTGGATTTAAAAAAGCATCGGAATTGAATAACGGAATTGCAATAAATTATAATTGAATGAATAAAAAACTGCGTACAACAATGTATAACCGCAATTACGGCGGATTCGACTAC
>NZ_PXOQ01000010.1 GCF_003008425.1 Aurantibacter aestuarii
GTGGTGTTTATTGTTACTACAAAACTATTCTCATCTGTACAGTTTGGTGTAGTTCCTGATTCTGCATAAACGTAAATTGTTTGGGTTGTCGTAATACTGGTTCCTGATGCAATTACTGTTCCTGTGCCGCCTGATCCTGTGTAATACGTATTACCTGCATTTAAGGCTGGTAACACATAACTGTCACATGCCGTAACATCGGCTGGTGCATCTGCGGTTGGTGTAGCGTTTATCGTTACTACAAAACTATTCTCATCTGTACAGTTTGGTGTAGTTCCTGTTTCTGCATAAACGTAAATTGTTTGGGTTGTCGTAATACTGGTTCCTGATGCGATTACCGTTCCTGTGCCGCCTGACCCTGTGTAATATGTATTGCCTGCACTTAAAGCCGGTAATACATAACTGTCACATGCTGTAACATCGGCTGGTGCATCTGCAGTTGGTGTGGTGTTAACTATAACTGTTTCAGAATCTGTTAAAGGCACAGTACAACTTGATACAGGTAAGGTATACTCTACCCCGTCAATCCATAACCTACCTGCTAAACGGTTAAATGTAAGCGTATTAGTTGCCACACCCGTAACAAAATTAATTTGTTGGGAAACGTCTATAGGACCTGTATTAAAGTTTATAGTATTAACACCATCTGAAATAGTCATATCTCCTGCTGCTATATCCTGAGCCACAGATAAAATTATAGAAGTTCCAACTGGAACAATATCTTCTAAAACTAATGTTAGAGTTGTATCTGCTCCATTTGCTATTTGAGCTGAATTAGTTGCATCTAGGGTTGAACCTATTGGCAAGATTGGACCCGAAGCATTTGCGGAATTTATTGCTCCAGAACCTGACAAACCATTACCTACAATAGGAGCTCCCACAATTGATACTTGAGTTAAATTTATTGTTTGATTTGTTACTGGTGACGTCACCGTAACAGTAGCATTTCCTGATGCATCCAATGTAATTGTTTGAGTGGCCCCGCCATTTATATTATATTCTACAGTAGCGTTTGGTGTACCTGTAATAATAAATTGAGCGTTTGTACCATCATCACAAATTGGTGAAGCTACAGCTGAAGCATCTGCAGTTGGACCTGGAGAGACAATAACGGTTTCTGAAACAGATAAAGCAGAAACACAACCACCTTCATCCATTGAAATGACATTAATTGTTTGATCAGTAATTGGCGCTGTTACGGTAACAGTTGCATTTCCTGATGCATCCAGTGTAACTGTTTGAGTAGCACCACCATTAATATTATATGATACAATAGCATTTGGAGGACCACTTAAGTCAAAAACTGCGTTTTGACCAGCACAAATAGTTCCATTTGATGTTACACCATTAAAAGTCCCAGATGCTGGGTCTGAAATAACAATATCTCTTGGTGTACATCCTGCTGTACCTGTATCTACCGTAGTGTAATTTCCTGCTGGCAAATTAGGAATAGTTAAAATCCCATTAGCATCAGAAGTACCAGAATACGATTGTGGTGCCGGATCATTATAGGTAATTGTGTAAGCTGTATTAGGCTGAAGTAACTCAATGTATATAGCTCCATCTGACGCACCACAAACTGATGGCTCAATTGCAGAAATTACAGGACAGCAATCTGTAGTACCTGCACCTGGGTTTCCTGAATTTGTTTGAGTAAGGGTGATAAACCCCTCGTCTCCATCAAAATTTGTGACTAAAAACATATAAAATTCCCCAGCCTGAGCTCCTATAATATCTGCCGTCTCTATTGCAGCAAAACTATAGCTACAGTCTATAGGTGTATTAGCTGTAAAATCTAAGCACGCATCTGATGGTTGCGTGAATGGTCCCCAAACCGCAAAATCTACATCCAATCCGGTACCCGTTCCCCCTGGCCCGGTAGTCTGCTCAATTTCTACAATAATATCACCTGAAGTTCCAACTTCTATAAAATACCAAGCTGGATTAGGTGCAGAGCCTAAACATGAATTTGTTACTACTTCTGCAGGTGCATCAGGTACACAATCTGCATCGGTTGTATTAGGAAATTCTAACGCTCCAGCGTCTGCGCAGAATGCTCCAGATCCTCCACAAACTGAGTTAGCTGGTGGAGTCACACCGCCTGGAATTGTATCTCCTCCTGGAGTGGTTGTACAACTTATAGTGGCTTCCCAACCATCTAGTTGAACTGAACTATCAGACTCGAATACTACTGTTATACAACCTGATGGATCACTTGATGCTATAAAAGTTCCACCAGCACACGCACCGATATCTGGTGGGTCATTGTCACCATAAACACCAATTACGGTTCCTCCAGTTCCTATTCCCTCATAAAAAGTTAAAAAATCGAATGGTTCTCCTTCTACATTAAAACTTGAAAAATCAAATTGAATGTAATTTCCAGGTGTTGAAGGACAGAAAGTAACTTCAAAAGACTCACCCGCAGAGTAGTTTCCTCCTGCACCTCCAGAATCCACAAATGTTCCAGAGCATGTTGTTTGCACACCAGAACCTGTAGTTACATCACCCATGGTGTAAGTCTGAGCAAAAGAATAATTGGTTAACACTAAAGCTAACAGAAAAAGTATTTTTTTAATCATCTCTGAATTATTTAAGTGGATTGATAATAAGTAAATATTGAGTATTTCCTAATCTGTAAATTTTAGATTTTTGAGGAAACATCGGGGCCTTATACTTTAAAGGATTAAAGGATTGAATAGAAAATATGTTGTCCTTTTGTAGTTGAGGATTATATTTATTATTTAATGGTAAGTCTAAATAATTATCAAACTTTTTATTAATATCGATATCATTGCGTAATTCAATATTAATGTTTGAAAAAAACATATTAATTACTTTGTGTCTTTCTGGATTTTGAAAAACTAAATCTTCTGATTGACTTGCGTAAACTTCTTCTATAAAGCCACGTATTTGGCTTTCTGAATAATTAGCTTGAGAAAAACTAAATTGTAATAAAATAAGAAAAAAGGTAAGAAAAATGTATTTTTTTTGCATATCGAACAATAATTAATATTAAGAAGTATTAAAATATTGTTAAATAACTCAATTATCAACTTAAAATACAAACGAAAATTACGTGTTTCAACTATTTTTTATGCCCTTCGTCGAAGATTGGAAATAAAAATATAAAATAGGCAGCTAAGAGCACCAATTCTATTTTTGAAATCGATGGATTTTATTTTAAATTTTTATCCAATGTAAAAATTTAAACTAAAGAATAATGAAATTTTCATTTTAGAAAGGATAGCCAATTGCAAAATTTAGAATTGGTTCATCGAATTTAAAATCTAAACGCTCTCCTTCAGGTAATGACGGATCATGAAAAGGTGCTGCTAAATCTAAACGAATAACAAATCCCTGAACATCTATACGGGCACCTATTCCTGTTCCCATACCTAATTCGTTTATAAAATTATTAGAAAATTTACCACCAGGTAAACTAGGATTTTCTTTAGAGTTCCAAACATTTCCAGCATCTGCAAAAATTGCTCCTTTTAAAAATCCATATACTGGAAAACGGTACTCTATATTTGCCTCTAGTCTGATATTTCCTGTCTGATCAAAAAAAGTACCTTCATCTGTCCCTAACTCATTATAAGTCCCTGGTCCTAATGATCGTATTCTAAAAGCTCTCACGCTATATGGCCCTCCTGAAAAATACTGCTTCGTGAAAGGCAATATATCTGAGTTACCATAAGCTAAACCATATCCAGCAAAAAGACGAGTTGCGATTTTTTGTTCCTTGCCAAAATTGAAATGATAATGAAAATCTACATCTGCTTTTGCAAATTGTGCATATTCGAGACCAAAAATTTCTTTTGCTCCATTTGGCGCACCTTCTTTTCCAAATAAACTGATACTATTTCCAGCCACATCGAAATTAAAGTTGGCAAAAATCTGGTGCTTTTTTTTAGTATTAACCATTTCATTATATGTAAATGAATAGGTTAAACCAGATATAAATTCTTGATCAAAACTTCGTTGTAAAAAAGGATTTTCATCTAGAATTCTTTGAAACTCATCTGTAGTGTTAGATAGTCTGGTATAGTTTGTAGAAATAGGATTTACAGCATGTGTAACATAGCGATTAGCATCCCAAACGTAACCAAAGCGGGCATTCGCAGATAATAAACTGTATAATTTTGTACGGTTTAAGTAATCAAACCCTAAAGACATTCTGGTTTTAGGTATAGCGTACTCAAAATAATTATCGCTAATTTTTATAGGAAATAAGACTCTTGGAAAAATTAATTCCGCCTTAGCTCCAAGCTCCAAACTACTTAATCCTGATTGATTACCGCTAGCTATTTGGGTTTCGTAAGCAGACTTTAAACTGATATTTAAAGTTTCTCCACCTTTAAATAGGTTGCGATTACTAAATGTTAAAATAATTCCTGGACCTGCAAAACTGTTGGACTTTGTTACTGCCTGCAACTCTGCTCTTACTGCTCTTTTATTTAATGGAGACAAAAAAATGTCGGCATCTAAATAGCCTATTCCATCTGAAGCGGAAGAATCTATTTCTTTGTATTGAATGTTAACATACTTGTAAGCTCCGATTGTAGATAATCTTCGTGCTGTATTTTTTGATGTTTGTGGATTATAAAGCTGACCTTCTTCTAGTGTAATAAATGGATTTAATCGATCTGCTCTAAAAAATTGAGGATCCTGAATATAGTTTTTATTATCATATCGCTCATTATCGGAAACTTTAGAATCTTTTGGCAACTCATAATCTGGATAAATATTAAGATTCCTTATACGATATGGTATAATGGCTTTTTCTGGCACATCATTTTTAAGCTTTAAAAATAAGTCTATGCGTTTATTTGCGTATTGATTGCTATCGGCTTCAAATATTAAAAAATCTGAATTAAAATTAAAATAACCTCTTTTTTTTAAAATTCCATCCAAACGCTCTCTTTCTAATTTTAAACTTTGTAAATCAAACCTAATGCCTTTCTTAAATTGAGAACTTTCTACACTTTGTTTAATTTGGCTGTAAAGAGGTTCGGGCATAGAATCTACCTGATATGACTCTATAAGATATGGGGTTGGCACGCTTACACTATAAGTTACAAAAGATTCTTTAGCATCCTCATTATCTGTAAATGTGCTATTAGCTGTGCTATAAAAAAAACCGTTATTTTCTAACTTATTTTTTAGAACATCTTCTACCTCATAAGACTGTACATCGCTTTTATAAACAGGTTCTTCTCCAAACTTTTTATACAGCCATCTATTTAAAAAACCAGGTTTTTCTTTCTGATTAACATAGTAATAATGTAAGCCAGGACGCATACCTAAGAATGTTGAATTGGGCTTTGGTGTTGTAGCAGCTTCTAAAATCGCTTTCAAATCTTGTGGCTGCTTTACACTACTATCTGCTTTAATTTCAATTTCTGCTCCAGTGTATAATAATTCGCCTTCAGGTATATATTTTTTAACCGCACAAGACTGTACAAGAACTACAACAAGATTTGCCACCAATATATATGAAAGCCAATTCAAATTAAAACCTTTTAAATATTTCATGTACTTTAAGACTATTCTTTATTTAATTCTTCTTTGTTTGGATCTATCATTTCATTCTCTTTTAATTCCTGTTCTTTTTCCAAACGTTTTCGCTCTGCTTTTTCTTCTTTAGTTTCGCCTTTTATAATAGCATCCCAAAGCTCACTAAACTTATTGAATTCTTGGGTGAAAATAATTCCTATCCCACTTACAATGGTTTGTCCATCAATGACATTTTCAAACTCATTTCGTCTAAAACCTTTTAATTTATAACGTCCGTTTTTAGTTAATAGATATTCTAAACTTACATTTCCAATTAGAGGAGTTTCTTCTCCTGTAGAACTACTACCTTGCAAATCAACTTCACTACCAACTCTAACAATTAACCGATCGTTAAATAATCTTTTTTGAGCAGCTACATTTAATTGTGTGCGCTCTTCGGGAGCGTTTCCTTGATAATCGGTATAACTATCTAATCCAAAATCCAGCTCAAAACTAGATTCTCCCAATATTTTATTTGAAAATGTATTTAACTGATCTGAAACCGCGTCGTTTAAATTATCTCTGGCAACTGTTGCAAATCCTCCATTACTTCCATCGCTTCCTGGCTCTGGATAAAAACGATTTAAAACAAGCAGTGAAAACACTTGACGATTTAGTTCATCTTCCTGCTGATTAACCTGCTGAACACGTCCATAAACCTGACCACCTATAGCACCTTGTTCGTTTTCGGGCATATCTAACTGAAAGGCAATTTTTGGCGACATTAACTCACCATCAATATTTAAATACACATAAAAAGGTAAGACTTGTTTGTATTTACTTCTTACAGCAGCATCTGCTCCAGAAAGCTGTGGTGCCATAAGTGATGATGCCGAAGCTTTTAGATTGTAAATGGCACGAATATCAAGCTCCGCATCAAATGGGTCTCCAGACCAAGTAACTTTACTTCCAGGTGCTATTTCAAATTTTCGGTTAACCAAATTATACAAATTCATTTCATATAAACCTGTATTTACATTATAAGTACCTACTAAATCCATACGACCATTAGGTTTCATCAAGAAATTAAACTCTCCATTTCCTGCAACTTTAAAGTAATCTCTAGTTTCTTTATCTATAATAATTGTTACTGTAGCCTTATTTCCAATCTTCAAAAATGTTTTAATGTCAAAACCTTTTATGGTTGCGGTTTGCTCTTCCACCTGAGTTAAAATAGCGTCTGGATTTTCTCGATTTACAAAAACAACTACACCATCTCTATTTTCTACATTTACTGTTGCAGAAGGCATAACATAAGTAACATCGGTTTCTGATCCAACTGTAACATTAGCATCTAATATGGGAATTTGCAAGTCTCCTGTAAGCATACCTTGCGCATCAAAACTTGCTTTACCATACAAATAATCATTATCTTCTTTTGTAGCATCTAGAACCTGAAAATTCTCTGCTGTTAAACTTAGATTAAAAGTTGGATTAATAAAGCTTTCTGTCCCAATGTTACCAGATAAAACTAAGCTGTTATTATCCACATCTTTAATTGTAAAATCATTAAGCGTCAATCCCTCATTGTTTACTAAAAGTGATTCATTTTCAAATTTAAATGCTGCATTAAACATGGCTATGTTAAAATTAGCATTATTAAAATTTAATTGTCCTTGATAACTAGGGTTTGTTGTGGTCCCGTTTAATTTAAATTGCCCTGAAAAGTTTCCAGAAGTATTTTTTAAATAACCTTGAGAAAACTTTTCTAAGGCAATCATTTTAAATTCCTTAATATCTAAATTTAAATCTAATTTTGCGCCTGTGCTATTTGCAATATAATCGCCCACCAAATCTAAAGTAACATCACCGCCTTTTAAAGTCGAATTAAAAGCATAACTGTTACCACCAAGAGATCTTCCTGTTAAGGCCAAAACTCCTAAGTTAGCTTTTAATACTTCTAACTTAGAGATTTCGATATCTGCCAGTATTCCCGTATTTTGAAAAGGCTCTTCGAGCACAAAGTCACCATTTATGGCTCCACTAGCTAAAGTTTTTTCAGTGTTAAAATAACTTAAAAAATCACCCAAATTGAAATCCCTGAAGTCTAATGCAATGTGCTCTTTTGTTATGTTTTTTAAGTTATCTGTAATCTCGACAGATTGAGAACCGTTACTAATTTTAAAGTCGGTAAATTTTAAACGGTTTTCACTATAAACCATTTCATTAGAATCTGGAATAGTCCAAGGTTCCTGATTAAACGTTAAGCCTTCAGGCTGAACTTTAAAAATCAATTCGTTTCTTGTTCCTGTTATTTTTGAATTGACATTTATTAACTTCTCTTCTTTGTTATACGCTTGAATAGCCAATAGCATTTCATTATTTTTCTGTTCACCAGAAATTCGAGTGCGTTGGATATCTATAGGACCTCCTTTTAAAGCTTTAAAACCAAAGTCAAAATTTAAATCGGTTTTATTTGTATTCAAACTAAAATTTAGACTATCCAGTTCTGTATCGCTATAATTTATATGAGGCGCGGTAACATTTGCTATTAGTTTACGTTCGGCTTGCTTAAAATCGACATCTATAGAGATGGTATCTAAATCTTTTACATTTACTAAAAACACCTCATTTAGTAGTGGTGACTGGGTAATATGTCCTTTTAAAATTAAATTAACTGGTTTAATAATACTGTCTTGTACTATGGCATCTCTATAGAAATAACTATAGATATGATCTTGCAAAGCTGTAACAAAACTTTCTGGATCTGTATTAGATTGTAAATCTAAATCTACCAACTTATTGTAAAATCTAACAGAAGTGGTGTCTGGTTTCACAAATCCATCGGCTTGAATAGATCCAACCAGATATGTGTTATTATCGTAAACTACTACTGCATCATCTACGTTTGCATCAAACTTATAAGTTTCTGCATTGCCTTTAAAATTTGCTGTAAGTTTTAAACCTGTTCGTATGTCTCGATTTGCTAATCCCAAACCTTCCAAATTCGCTCCAATTAAATCCAAATTAATTTTGGCTTCTGGCGCAATAGAATCTAATAAAACATCTGCATTTAAATTTAGGTTAATTGCCTCGTCTTTGTAATTTGACACCACATTTCCTTTACCGTTTCTTATAGCACCTGTTAGTTTTAAATCGTTTATAGCGTAATTGTTATATCCAAACTTAGAGACTACAGCTTCTACATTAGCATCCAGATTATTTATAGTTTTACCGTTTCCTTTGGCATCTAAAGTCACGCTTAAATTACCCAAAGTATTATTTTGTAACAGCTCGCTTAATTTATAATCTTCTATACTAATTTTAGCATCGAACGCGATTGTATTTGTGTTTTTGAAACTTCCGTTTATAGTTGCAACTCCTTGTGATGTTGATAGTTTTGTGTTGGTCATTAAATTGTCCAGACGTCCATTTAAATTCCCTGCAATAGAAATATTTTTAGGAAGTGATATACCTAACTCTTTTTCGTTTACAAATTTTACTAGATCAGATTTGATGGTTTTTGCTGAATAATTGGAAATATTTAAAGCTAAATCTTCCGGACTAGTAGCATTTAAAATAGATCCCGTTGCAGTAATTTGAGTAGAATTGCCCCAATTGACATAAGTGTTTTTTAGGGTGATATTTGACAAGACGCCATTAGCATTAACAGTTCCGGTAAGTGGTCTTTGACTTAAGGTTTTTAAGTAAGGATTGTTTTTTAAATCTGGTTGAAATTTAAACACTTCATTTAAATCTACTTTAAAAACAGGAAGGCTTAAATCTATTTTAGCATTTTCGGGACGTTCTATAAATGAAGCGATAGATTGATAATTTAAATCTACATCTCCATTTAAAGTGTTATTATTAAGTTTAAGTTTTAAATCGGTAATACTTAAATTAGTATTGTCTATATTAAAATTTAGAGATGCATTTTTAAGATTCAAACCTGAGCCTTCATTAAAACTTAACGCTTCTAAATTTAAAACCCCTTTTTTATTTTTTGATAGTTCTGCGTTTCCTTTTAAATTAAGATTTGTAAATACCAAAGCCTCAGGATTGAAATAATCCTGTTTAGGTTGTTGATTATTTACAGTATAACTAATCTTATTATTTTCAAGGTTTAGATTTTTAGCTACAAACTTTAAAGCTGGCCATTCAAAACCGGTGTTAGAATCAACATTTGTTTTGGTTGAAGCATCTTCCGTTTCTGTTTGAATTGCGATGACCGAATTTTTTAAATCTAATTTATCAATTTCAAAAATGCTTTCAGCTAGATTAACTTGAGGTAATTCGGTATATAAATTGGAAATATCTAGAGTGGCTGCAATCTTATCAGCTTCAGACTTATAATCTGCAAATACATTTTTTAGGGTTAATTCTTCTACAGCTAATTTGGGTAAAGGCGTTTCCTCTGCATTAGGATCTATAGACACTGGTTTCTGGAAAAATTTGATTTTTGCATTAGTTAACTCAAATTTGGAAGCTTTAAAATCCATGGTTTCCAGATTGCTTTCTTCCATATTTAATTGAAGCGCATCAAATTTGAATTGGCTATCAATACCCGTAACCGCATCGTTATAAACCACATCTATATTTTTCAAATCAAAATCTCCTAAAATAATAGTTAAGGGCTGATTTGCTGTAGTATCTACAGGCGTATTTGGATTAGGTGCTGGGGTTAATGCCTTCAATAAAAAATCAAAATTAAACCCATTTGTTGTATCTTTTCTTATAATATTGGCACGTAATCCGTCCCACTCTACTGCATCTACGCCAACACTTCCACCACGAATCATGGACCAAAGTGGTAAGTTAGCTTCCAGAGATTTGGAATACACTAAAGTATCGCCTTTTTGATCTTCTAAATACAAACCGTCAATTTGTAAATTTCCTCCAAATGTTAAAAACAGATGTTCAACTTCAACTATTGTATTGGTTTTATTGGAAACATACTTAGTAGCTTTATTTACAATAATGTTTTGTCCAAACGGACTACGTATAAAAAGAACCACAGCAAAAAACAAGAGTAAAATAACCAGAAGCGTTTTGCCTAGTATTTTTAATACCCTTAAAAATTTTTGTTTTGGGGTTTTGGTCGTTTTTGTATTAGATTTAGAATCGTTCAATTCTTGATTTATATTTTACTAATTTGAAGTTTAAATGCTTAAAAACACATCATTTTACGACATGTAACCCAAAGGTTAAAATTTTTAACGAGATATGTTAACACGTTGGCTAAATTTTATCATCCTAAAATCTATATTCCAGACTTTTAATTTTTGTAAACTCTATTTTAAAACAAATAAATTAATGTTTTCGCGGTAAGTAAGGGACGGTTAAAGCTCAAATTTAATTATCTTTCAAAAAAATTAAAATTTAGTATTAACATGCGTTTAAAGCAACATAAGTTCTCTCTAGTCTCTATTCTATTCTGCTTCGTTTTTAATAGTGCCTGCAGCCAATCTGTTACTGCAGAAAAAGACAGTTACGGGATTGATCAAACCAACAAGCTAATTGTTTGGCATGTTCCAGATTTGGATGCGTCACTTTCTATAGGTCAAAACGTCTCCGAACTTGTTTTTGATAGTAATTATAAAATGGTATCTAGCAACACCAAACTATCTTACGAGCAATCTTATAAAGTCAATGCAAATGGTACAGATTACAAACTTTACGTAACCAAATTGCCTATTATACAAGTTGAACTTGACACAACAACACTTAATAGCGATAAAAAATTTGGAGCGAACTTTAGATATTTTTATCAAGACAAGGCAATATCTTCTGCTATGGGTATTCGCCAGCGCGGTAATTTATCGTTGACGTTTCCTAAAAAATCTTATGACATCGAATTCTGGAACGACACCATTTCAAAAGAAAAAAAAGATTTAAAGTTTGAAGGTCTTAGAGATGATGATGATTTAATTTTAGATGCACTTTATAATGAACCTTTAAAGGTGAGAGCCCAAGTAGCTTCAGAATTATGGACTGAAATGCATAAACCTTATTATTTAAATGAAGAACCCGATGCTAAAAGTACTTACAGGTCTACATATGCGGAAGTATTTGTAAACGGACGTTATAATGGTGTGTATGCTATGTCTGAATCTGTAGACCGTAAACAATTAAAACTTAAAAAAAATAAAGACAATGTTGTTAGAGGCGAACTATTTAAAGCCAACTCTTATGCTGGTGGACCAGATTTTAAAGTGGCTGGCGAGTTTAATAATGCATTCCCGCATTATGTAGGATTTAGAATGGAGTATCCTGTAATCGATTACGATTCGCACTGGGATGATTTAGCAAAGGTTTTAGATGTGGTTGTTAACCAGTCTGACGCCAATTTTAGCTCTAACATTTCTAAAGACATTCACATAAATAATGCTATAGATTATTATTTATTTATTAATACTATTGGAGCAGTAGATAATTTTGGTAAAAATTATTATTTAGCCAAATACAATTCAAATGAGCCTTACTTTTTTGTACCATGGGATTTGGATAGTTCTTTTGGGTTGGTGCAAAATGCTGAAAAATATACGGTTACAGACCGTACATTTAGCAATAATTTGTTCGACCGATTACTTGCCGTAAATCCTAATGAGTATAAAACAAAACTAAAAGAGCGTTGGAAAACTTTGCGAGAGTCTACCTTAGCTGAAAAGGCAATTATATCTCGTTTTGAAAACTATTATTCAGAATTTACTGCACATAAAATTTACGAGCGTGAAGCTTTAGTTTGGCCTAAAAAAACCAGTAATCAGGATGATTATAACTATTTAACGGAATGGGTTCAAGACAAATTAAAGTATCTGGATACGTATGTTGAACAGTTATAGCCTATTCCAATAGCATTTTTTCACCCAAATCGTTAACGATATATTCAATACCATTTTCTATTAACAGTCCTTTGGTTCTACCAGAGAACTTGTCGGCGCCATGTAAAACATCTACACGTATGACTTTACCATCATACGAAGACGAAATGGTGTTAACTACGGTATGACCAATCACCACTTTTTTGGCTTTATAGTACAATAACAGCTCATCGAGTTTTTCTTGTGTTATTTGTGGATATTTAAAATGATCTACAACTAAGCCACGATACCAAAAAGGACCTTTAGAACCATAAATAAATATTTCAGCTTCAGATAATTCTTTTTTAGATTTTGGCGTTTGTATATGAAACTGAGAACGGGCTTTAGTATTAATCTCTTCAAGACTTAATTGATAGTCCAAAAGTTCCGGACTCAAGCCTGCATGAACAAATATATAATCTCCAATTCTTTCAATCACATTTTTTGAAGCTAACCATTTACCAAGTTCAGAAACTTCGGAATACATGTATTTCACAGCTTCTTCTTTATTAGAAGTCCCACTAATTTTCAGTGCTGCTTTAATATATTTTAAACGGTTGTAACGATGTTTCCCTTGAAAATTTAAGACCTCATGGTTTCCTAAAATAAAATGTACTTGTCCGCCGCAAAGTTCTGCTTGTTGTTCCAATTTATAAATAAGCCATAATACTTGAGTAACGTTTACACCTCTGTCTACAAAGTCGCCCACTAGAACGAGTTTCCCATCGTTATAAATCCAATTATGGTTTTGATCTATGATATTATTGCTATATAAAAAACTTGCAAACGCATTGTATTTTCCTTCAATATCTGCAATTACCATCATTTGATTTGATGATTTATATATACTTTCAGGAATGACGTAATTGGTTTTTAAAGCCACATGAAATTCGTCTTTATCTTGGTTATCGACCTCAACCAACAAAGAATCTCTATTAAAATTGATTTCTTTTAAAAACTGATGATTTCTGGTAATGCGGTATAGCGTATCTTTTATAATATAAGGTCCATCTGCTCCAGTAAATTCTGCCTCATCCAGATAATGCTCTGTATCTTCCGTTTCTTTCTGAGCTATGGGCAATTGAACTTCTTGAGCAAATACCATATTATTAAAACAACATAGCCAGACTAACAAACATAGTTTTTTAGCTGAATGAAATTTATAACCGCACAGTGCTCTTGAAAACATAGAAACATTCTAAAATTGAAGTTTAATATAAGGCTATAAATTAAAAAGACTTCAAGTTGTACGACATTTTATGATAGGTTTAAGAGCTTCATCTTAAAAAAATTATTTATAAGTAATGTTTAAAATCGTTTCTTTATGGAGCCATTTACCCGAATTGGTAACTACATAGGATTTTATGTTTATAGGATTTTTATAATCGTCAAACGTATATTCGTAAAATCGTTTTGAAGGTAAACTTGCGTCTATATATAATTTATTTTTACCATAACTAATGTTATAATTAAAGTTGTAATAATCTTCTGGATTATAATAAGCTGTACCATCTTTAGAATAAACATTATGGCTTTGCTTGGCCTCTATAAGTTGATGGTTTATGTCGTACTTAAATTCTATCTTCTTTTCAAATACCTGTCTATCATCTGCAAGGTACTTTTTATAATCAAATTCTGTAATTACAATTGGCTTTTTAGTTTCTTCCTCAATTTCAAACCAAGGAATAGAGTAATAGGCTTCTTCTTCTTTTAATTCTATTAATAAATTAAGGTTATTATAAGTGTAGTGTTTTTCATAAACAGACAAACCATCTCTGGTATCAAAACTTTTAAACTCTATAATTTGACCTTTGGAGTTATAAGTCGCTATCTCTATATTTTCTCCATCATAGTCATGGTCAATTATTTTCTTAATTAATCTTCCTTTATCATCATAAAGGTATGATGTCATCACATTAAATTCATCAGATTTATTTACAATAACTCCATTTTTTAATTTATAATAATAACTTATATAATCTAAACTATCAAATACGAACAACCTAAACTGTCGTCTTTTTATTTTTTCTACAGACGAAACACCTAAAACATCTAAAATTGGTTGTTTACTTATTTTTTTATTGCTTATAAACTTTTTTGTAGGTTGATTAATTTCTGTATTTGTACCCAAAGCCTGCCCTGATGAATTATACTCGGTATAAATTCTGTCAATTTTTGAAATAGGTCCGTTATAACTATTTGTATCAAAAACAAAATCCTCTTGATTAAAATAAAGCAATTCCTTTTCTGGAGCTGGAAATTGTGGTTCATTAAACACTATTTCTTGAGAACTAGCAATAATTGAAAATGTAAATAATATTATTTTAAATAAATTTTTCATAGTTTTTTTTTATTTTAAAGACTAAAAGCAAGTGAAAATGTAAAATAGCCAAGTTTAGGTTTTGTATATTCAAATTTCTCTTCTTTATCATAATTACTTCTGTAAATAGTGATGTCATTATTTGTTGTTGAATTCAACCATTCTCTTTCAATAACATCATTGTTTTTAAAATTTAAATTTGTTAGAGGAATTACATCTGGAGGCAATGATTCATTTATAGAACCACCTAACACTCTAAAATTATAGGTAGAGGACATATATTCTGCTCCGAAAGTAAATCTTCCAATTTCAAATTGCAAGCCTCCTCCAAAACCAATACTAGAGTAACTTTTAGTTCCTATAGCTAACTCTCCAATACCATAAGGCGTAATTGCCGTTTTGTTTGACAAATCTATTCGCACACCCATAGATAACTCTAAACCTCCTCCAAAAGACTGTATATTTTCATTTCTCTTAAAAAACTCATCATCTCCATCTCCAGTAGTATAAATTAAGTCTCCACTTTTCAGATCTTCTAAATCTAAATCTTCATTATACTCCCAACCGTTTATCGAACTATATACTCCATTTATATAAACTGACAAAAAAAAGAGTTTCCATGCGTTTGCGAATTCAAAACCAAATTGATAACTATTAAAACTGTTATTTTTATATTTCACTTTTAAATTTTTTCTACTCACTCTTTCTTCATTAATTTTTATATTACTCAATGCAACAAACGTATCTGCTAAAGCATTTTCTGTTTTTTGAGTTTGGAGTGTCTCTTTTTGTTTAGGTGTTAAATACTCCTCATAAACCTTGAGTTCATCGACTATTTTTTTTCTTTGACTTAAACTCATTTTATTGTTCTGAAGCTGTTTATATAAACTACCTGCTTTATATGTGTATTCAGCTCTTAATTGATCATAAGTCTTTTTTTCTTCTTCTTGTTCTTCTTCCTCTTCTTTTTCTTGTTCTTGTACTTTGTCTTTATTATTATTTTTTTTTGAGCCAGAATTACTCAATTTTATTTTGATCTGTTTTTTTCTCTCAACAATACTTAAGTCATAAATAGCTTCTCTTATAGCGTCATTAGTTTTTGACAGCTTAGATAAATTATCTGTACAATTAACATAAACTTTAGGGCATAAAACACCCAAACGGTAAGCTAGTCTTCTAGCTTCTTCAATTGCAGCTTCAGCTTCAGAAAACAAAATACTTGCATCAACTTTATCATCTTCAAAATTTTCACTATCCTCAATACCTGTATAAATATATAATCCTTCTCCTAATTTTGAATCTGCTTTACTATACAGTTGAACAAATTCTTGATTTAATTTAATATACTCTTTTTTAATTCTATCAGTTTCTTCTTTATATGCTTTCAAGTTATCTTCATACTCGCACATACATCTTGAATAAGTCGTTGAGGATTTAATATTACAATAGGAGAATCCATTATCCCCAGATCCATAATTCTCATTTTTTTCTTTCAAATCTTTACAATGATTGACAGGTGGTAATAACGTTTGTCCGTAAAAAATAAATGGAAACAAAAAAATAATTAGAAAAATAAGTTTTGAATAATTGGCTGCAAGTTTGATTTTCATCTTTAAAAATTTAATTTATAGTTTCTTTTAATTATTTAATGCTTTAATTTTTTTTGAATTATAAATATCTATTCTTCTATATCTAATTCTAAAAAACAAAACATATGAAAGTTAGTGATATTCGTAAATATAAATCTCAGATTCATTTTCGTTTAATTTTAAATTAATAGTTGTGATAGAGTTATTTTTATTATAAACAATATGGCATTCACCTACACTATTGTTTTCAGATGGCGTAATGGTTATTTTTTTTAATCTGTTATTACTATAAGTGTATAAAACTTTCTCTTTCTCTGTTTCATCTTTATCATAAACTGTTGCTGTATGTAAATGATGTTTTGGAGTGTAGTCTAATTTTAATTTATAAGTGTGCTTAGTCGCTTTTTTTGCATCTTTATCTTCTAAAACGACATTTTTATATACGACTTTTGGCAAATTATTTTTTCCGTATTCTATCTGATGTTCTGTTTGTTCTATATAATGGTATTGAAATTCATTTACCATTTCCTCTTTAAACAGTTTAACTAATCGTCCTTTTTTATAAACACCTGTTTCTATAATGGTTGTTGTGGGTTCATCTTTTAAATAAACTCTACCATAACTATCTTCGGAAACCCCATGAAAGCACTTCGTTGTTTTTTCGACAAGCTGTTGATGTTTATTGTACACATAAGTTATCACATCGTAAGATGTGTCTTCAAGATATTTTACATAGACCTCCAATAGTTGATCTGAATTGTACTTATATTCTTCCGCCAACACATAACCTTCACCATCAGTAACTCTATAGTCTTCCTCATTCTTGTTTAAAGGTGTATAAATTTTTATTGAGGTGTTTTCAACCGATGAATCTATACGTTTTGTTACGGGCAACCCATCTTTATTAATTTTAATTCCATTCTTATTAAAGCTAAGCTCCTCACTCGATAGTTTTTCACCAGAATAAATCGTTTCTTTTTTAAGAGATTTTAAAACAGAATTAGAATTATAAGCTTTAAGGTAATGACTTATAGTGTCTTTATGCTGATTGAAATAATCTGGAAATGCAGGAATTTTCTCGGGAATGTCCTGAGCGAAACTTATAGATATAGAAAGTACGCATAGGAAAAACAAAGGTGTTTTCATATGTTTTTTTAGTTGGTTAGACCTTTACAATATACAATAAATCTTAACATTTAATCTAACGCTAAGTTTGGGCATAAAAAAACCTGAACATTATTTAAACGTTCAGGTTTGTAATTTTAAAGTGAGAATAGATTAAAACCTCACCGAGACTTTCCCTCTTACATAAAATGGTATTCCTGGTGTAAAATGAATTTCTTCCGTAGATTCTGTCTCATTAAACAAACGACTTTCTGTTGCAAACTGAGTTTCATTCCATTCTGTATCAAATAAATTTTCTACAATAACACTATACGTCCAATTATTTACTTTGTAGTTTAAGTTTAAATCTGTTACAAAATATCCTTCCGCATTAATAGAATTGTCTTCATTAGCTGGTCGGTCTCCAATTAAGCGATAAGTTAAACCTCCTGAGAAACTGCCTAAACCATCCACTAAAATTCCTCCAGAAGACGTAAAATCTGGCGCTAATGGAATAAAATCTTCTCCATCTGCCTCTTCCGTACTTCTCGCGTTAGTAAAGTTAACATCTGTATACAGGTATAACCAATCTAAAGCTTGGTAACGCGCACCAACTTCTGCCCCATAACGTCTTGTTTTACCACTAGGCTCAACAATTCCTGCATCTCCAACATATACAAACTCTTGTTCTAAAAATAAAGTCCAAAGTGTTGCATTAAGTGCTAGTTTTGAAGTTGGTTTAATAATGGTTCCGAAGTCTACACCATAAGCTGCCGGTAAAATATCTTTACCATCATTTGCTACAACCACACGAGAGTCGTTAGAGTGAAACCCTATTCCTGATTTTAAAAACAGTTGCCAGTTCTGATTTACGGAATAAATCGTATTCATCTTTGGACTAAACGCTACCTTAGATTCACTTTGATTATCATAAGTTTCGGTAAGTTTATTTAAATAATCAAATCTAAAATAATCTAAACGTAGCGCAGGATTAAATGTCCATTTTCCTGTTCTGTATTCTGCATTTAAAAATCCATACGTATTCACTTCATCTACGTCGCCTAAAGCAACCGTATTTAAAGTAGTTTTTCGGTTTAAAGTATTAGCCAGCTCAATGTTATCGGCATTGTCATATCTAAAACCAACACCAGATTGATATTTAAACTGCCCATTCTCTCCTACGTTTATATTTTTTCTTTCATACGCAGTTTCTGCACCTACAATAATACGGTCTTCTTTTTGTTTAATCTGGTCTCCATTAATTGGATCTTCTAGAAAGAAGGTAAAGTTAGAAAACAACTCAAAGTCATAGTGAGATACAAATGCTCTAGTTTTAACCAACTGATTATCGTCTATAATTTTTGTGTGGTTTGCCATAAGGTTTGTTCTGCTGGTTTGTCCACCTTCAGTATCATCTATAGCTCCAAAACGACCAATTAATCCTTGGTCTACAGCTCTTTGAGGAATTTGACCCGAAGCGTCCCATTTACTTTGAAAGTGAGAAGCTGTTACATTTAATTCCTGACTACCAGGCAAATTAAAATTATATCGCCCCATAATATTTATACGGTTAAAATCTTGTGGCGAATCGAAAGCTCCATCTGTTAAGTAAATTTCTGAGGCTAAATAAGCATTACTATTTTTTGAATCCAACACATTAAACATTCCTAAAAGACGTGTGGTATTAAATTGGCCAGCTTCAAAAGAAATTAGACTTTTATCTAAAGTTTTGCGTAATCTTAAATCCACAAAACCTGCAGTATTAAAGTTACCTTTATCGGCGTAATATGGTCCTTTTCCAAAGTTTACATTTTCAATAGTTTCTGGAATTACAAAGTGTAAATCGGCATAACCCTGACCGTGTGCATGACTCACCATATTAACTGGCATTCCGTCTACACTAATCGCCACATCTGTTCCGTGATCTATATCAAAACCTCGTAAAAATATTTGTTCTGCTTTTCCTCCTCCGGCATGCTGACCAATAATTAATCCAGGAACTTTACGTAAAATCTCTTGTGAAGATTGCACTGGATTGGTTTGCACGTCTACATCTACAATACGACTAAGCAAATCAGATTCTGACACTAAAATAACCTGATCTAAAGAAATACTAGATTCTGTCATGACCATAGTAAACTTAGAATTTAAGTTATTACTTGTAATTACAACTAAATCGGTTTTATATCCTAGGTTGGAGAAGTAAACCGAATCTCCTACAGATGTTCTTGGTAAGGTAAAAAAACCTGTGGCATCTGTATGACCGTGCTGTCCAGTATTTTGATTAAATATCCCCACATCTTCTAGTGGTTTTTGTTTTTCGTTAACTACGGTTCCTTTAAAGTTTTGAGCATAGATTACGCTCGAAAAAAGCATCATAAATGCGAGTAAATTATATTTCATTTTTTAGTTTTTTAATTGGTAAATGGTTTTTTATAATCAAAACGAGGTTTGATTAATGTTTTAAAACTATAAAGTATAAGCACTTCTCTAACCTTTCATTTATTAAAATGAAATGCATTAAATCACACCCAAAAAATTTAAGGGTATAACACAAAAGAGAATTACAAACCTTCATTATAGGTTTGTAAAAGAAAATACTTTAAATGAAATATGTTTTGGGAGGAGGCGTATTGACATCAAAACCCATTTGGTCTATTTTTAAAGCGTAAAACCAAATTTTTAATGTTGTAATTGAAGGTAATTCTTCTGGATTTATAACTGTTATAGGAATAATGTGCTTATCTAATTTTGTTTCGACAAGTAATTTCTCGGAATTGTTAGCCGACTCATCTGTATTAAACACAGCATTTAAAAACGAAAGAATTTGATGCGAATGACTGGTTTCTATTCCATCATCATGATGATGCTCGCTTGTAACAGCAGCCTCTAAAGTCGAAAAATTATGATGATGATTTATTTCATTTTGAGTGTGATGTTGATGTGATTTTGAACGATTAAATTTAGATTCTAGCTGGTGTGAAATTTCATGAAAAAAACTATACACCTCAGTCTGCAATGGACTTAGCAGATACATCACAGACATAAAAACAAAAACTGTTTTTAATAAAATTGATTTTAGGCTGTTGGTTTTTTTCACTATTTCTATCTAAAAATAATATGGTCAATATAGAAACTTACAAGGTATTTACGAAATTTAATTGCTATTGGTTTTTGACTTTATTAGATTTAAACGTAAAACCAGTATTGTAACAACTCATCTAATCTATGGACATAAAAAAAGCTTCACAGTTTTGTGAAGCTTTACTTAGTAGCGAGAACTGGACTTTATGACCAATTATATCAAAACATAAAAAACTGATAACGAGACAGTTTAAATTATTTGAAACCTATTTTTTACTATCATTTGTGGCGTTTTTGTGGCGAAAAAACTTAATTTTTATTTCTGTAAACCTAGACTATAATTGACTCTACAATTATTTACTCTAAATTTTGATTTAATCGTAATTTTTAAAAACAAGAATTACCAACACAGAAAACTCTATTTTACTAATATATAATTTTATTTTATTCTATTTATACTGAAAATTGGTAACTTGGTAACTAAATATATAAATAACTAATTACCAATAAATTACAAGGTTACCAAAATGGTTACCAATCGGTTACCAATCGACAATAGATTGGTAACCCGTCTATAAAAAACATTAAGATTTAATGAAAATTTAAAAATAATTAAATAATATCCTAATTAGATTTTAGGTAAGCTAATTAACCATAAACGTATATATAAAATCTTGATTAGAAAAATTAATAGCATGTGAGCCCAATTTCTTATGTTTATTATCGAAATAACACATAGGAATTTTTACAACTAATTAGTTTTAAAATTTAAAAAAACTTTATGAAATATATTTTCCAGATAACTTTCTTCTTTGTGATGAGCTACACTTACTGTCAAGAAAGGAATTTTGAAATTTTGGGAAAAGATTTAGCTAAAGCAATTATTAAAAACGACTCAGTGTCTTTTTATTCATTAATCTTGCCTAAAGAAGCAATTATTGAAAAATTTAAAACAGAAGCTGAGGTTAAGCTAGAAAAAGAAGAAATTGATTCTGGCATCAAAAACATCAATGAAAATTATACTAACATCATATCATCAACCTATGGACTTAGTTTTTTCAGTTTAAATGCAAAAACTACCATATTTAAATTGGACTTGCTAAAGGCTAATTTTAAAATTGTAGATTCAGAAGAGACAAAAATAGATACAAATATTTTTGCGATTCAAGGTGAAATTGAGCATAAAAAGTTTACTCATTTCACATTTTACGCCTCAGAGTTTAAAGGAAAGTTATATTTAGCAAGTCACCTAATTAATATTTCCGAGGTAAATAAATTTGATGAAAGAGCAACACTTAAAAAAGTTAAATTATCTACTGATCATAACGGAAATTTAATTGCTCAAGGGAAAATTGAACTTGACAGTATTAATACACCAAAAAAGAACATTTTAAATTGTATACTGAACTCACCTACCACAGTTGGAGTAAAGGAAAACTCAAAACATAAGAACATCTCTAATGACTTTGAATATATAAAAAGTCAATGGCGATATCCTTATTACATTAACAATTCATCTGATTTTGCTGGAATGGTTGAATTCAAATATGAATTTAAGATTACAGACGGAACTATTTATTATAATTATTATGATTTTAAGCACGATAAAGATGATTCTACCTTTAGATCTATTGGGATATTACCATTTAAGGTAAATGAAACAGTATTGGAAGTTTTTAGCGAAAAAGAATATCAAGAAATCATTGAAGAAATATATCTTAATCAAGTTTTAACAATAAAAAGAATTAAACAGTTCTCAAATAATTGTTTCAAATAAATCTTGCTAAAACATTGACTTTAAGAAATTGCATCTACTTTATCACTCCTGAGAACCCTAACAGTTTTCAATTTGGTGGATATTTGCGAAAGTAGATACTAATTCAAGGAACTCCGCGCAATAGAGGTCGTTATGTAATATTATTAAATGAAAAAAATTGAAACAAAATGAGTTGCTAAAGACCCATAAAAGTTAAAAATATTGAATAAAATTCATATAAAATTAAATTAGGAATGTTTTTAAAAGAAGAATACAATAATCATCCACATCTAATTTATCAACTCGCAACCTTATTTTATTTATCTGAAATAGAATTTATAGATGATATTATAAAATTCTCTTTGCGAGAAAGTAAAATTGAAGAATTTGCTATTAGAACTACATTGGATATAATAACCTATGGAATTACTACTAATAAAATTTTAATTTCAAATGGAAAAGTTGTTTACGATAAATCGAATTATAAAACACTTCTAAATATAGTAGAAAAGAATTACCACAATTTTATTGATATAAATAATCTTCAATATCCTTATTTGTACCAAATTGAATATACGGGTTATTGGCAAGAGAAACTAAAAAAGATTGGTTTAGGTTGACAAAAAAATTGGAACTTAAAATGCAAATCCAATTTAAAATTTCAGCACACTATATTCCACTTCATTTAAAATACTAGGCACATTACTATCAACTTTAGGACTAAACAAATCCTTACTAACGGTATAAGTTTCTATAAGTTCTTCTGGATAATTAAAATTAATTAGCTCGGATATAGCTTTTTCGTTTAAGTTGGGAGATAACCAATCGATACATAAATTCTTATCTAAAATTAAAGGTTGTCGTTCTTTTTTATTGTGGATTTTAGCAAATAAAGGCGAAGCACTTTTAGTTAATATTGTAAAAGTAATGTAGGTATCAATTACTGTATATAATCCTGCCAAAGCTAATGGTTCGTCCTCTTTATGCTTAAAGTGAAAAGGATATTTTTTACTTTTAAATTCATGCGGTTCAAAAAAGCCAGAAACTGGTATAATACAGCGTTTTTCCATGACAGCTTCTTTGTATAGAAAATGACTAAAAATCTTTTCAGATCGTGCATTTAAGCCTGCGCCATAACGAACAGCTTCTTTGTAATAAGATTTAATTTCATTTGAGGATTTGTTTGATGGAACAATACCCCAAACTGCTGGAGCTAAAACCTCACTTTTTTGTTGTGGAATAACTAACATATTGGGATGTGAGAAACCGTTTAAATGATAGTTTGGTTTATCAAAAATAGGTCGCAAATTTTCATCACTTATTTTAGTTTGAAAATGAGTCTCTAACTTTTTTACTTTTTGTGTGGTACTAGTATGAAAACACATAATTCATTATTCAATTAAACACCTCTAGGATCTGGTTTTAAAGCTAGTTTTCTTGACCAAATAATGTCTAAACTACAAAAACCAAAGGATTCTGTTACTTTACCATAGCAAGCATAAACTCCTAAACCATTAATAGGACATTTATCAACTACTTTTGTAAAATGTACTGTATCAAAATAATTTCCTTCCTTATCTATAAAAGTACAAAATCTTAATAGTTTACCATTAGACGCTTTATGGAATCTTGTATTAACTAAAACGCCATACATTAAAACGTTTTGGTTGACTTGGTTTTTAAACTGTTTTACTAAAACACTTGGCTCTAAATCTTCATTAATCAAATCAAAATAATCTATTAATGGAAATCCTAATAATTCCATTTGATCATAAGCATCTTCAATTGTATTTGTTTCTATTTTTGGAAGGTTAAACTGCTTATGCTCTATTTTAAATAATTTAGATTGAGCGGTTTTCGCTTTTGATACATTTAGTTTAAATATCGCTTGCCAAAGCAATTCAACTTTTGAAATTCCTGTAAACCTGAAGGCATTTATTCTTATTAAAATAGTTAGTTGCTCTATACTTATAACGACTCTATCAATAAAATCACTTAAAGATAAAAACTTACCATATAGCTGTCTTTCTGTTAATATGCGCTGGATGACTAAATACTCTAAACTTTTTAAATAACCTAAACCTAAATAGATATTTTTACCCTTAATAATGTTGGCATGATCACTTGTATTTATACAAGGCGGATGAATAATGCCACCACACATTTTGGTTTCATGAATATAATGCTCTGCACTATAAAAGCCACCACCATTATTTAAAACTGCCACCATAAACTCTAAAGGATAATAGCATTTTAGAAATAAACTCTGGTAACTCTCTACCGCATAAGAAGCGGAATGACCTTTTGCAAAAGCATAACCTGCAAAACTTTTTATTTGATTCCAAACTTCAAAAATTAAGGCTTCCTCATAGCCTTTTTTACGACAATTAGTAATGAACTTCTCTTCTACCGCTAAAAATTCAGATCTAGATCTATACTTACCACTCATACCTCTTCTAAGCACGTCTGCTTCACCTAAAGTTAATCCTGCAAACTGATTAGCCACTTTTAAAACATCTTCCTGATAAACCATAATTCCATAGGTTTCAGGCATAATTTTTAATAAAATAGGATTCGCTTCTTTTCTCTTTTCAGGATATCGTTGTCTTATTATAAATTCTTGCTTCATTCCTGAACCTGATACGCCAGGTCTAATGATGGAACTTGCTGCAACTAAACCTATATAATCTTGAGTTTGTAATTTTTGCATAAGTCCTCGCATAGCTGGAGATTCCACATAGTAAGCTCCGATTGCTTTACCTCTTTTTAGTAGTTGATTTATTTTAGGATCCTTTTTAAATTTTTCAACCTGTGTAATGTCTATTGGCGGTAAGTCTGGACGATTTTCTTTGATAATTTCTAACGCATCTTTAATTTTTGCTAAACCACGTTGACCAAGAATATCAAACTTAAAAATGCCAACATCTTCCGCAATTATCATATCAAACTGAACTGTTGGAAAGCCTTTTGGTGGCATATCGGTTGCCGAATAATAATGAATAGGTTTGTCTAAAATTAAAATTCCACAAGAATGAACACTTACATAATTTGGAAATCCTTCAATTAGCTTACCATATTTTATAACTAAAGAAGCCATTTCATCTAGTTGACCTAATTGCTTTCTATCTCGGCTTAACTTATCAATTTCTTCTTTTGGCAAACCAAAAACTTTTCCTAATTCTCTTATAACTGCTTTGTATTTAAAAGTGTTATAAACTGCCAACAATGCAACGTTGGTAAATCGTTTAAAAATATATTGGGTAATATCTTCACGTTCTTTCCAAGAAAAATCGATATCAAAATCTGGTGGTGAAGCTCTATACGGATTTATAAATCGTTCAAAATAAAGATCTAATTCTATAGGATCTACATCGGTTATTCCAATTATATAAGCCACAATACTATTTGCACCACTACCTCGACCAACATGAATAAAATCTTGACTTTTTGAATAGGAAATGATATCGTAATTAATTAGAAAATACGACACGAAATCCATTTTATAAATAGTCTCTAATTCAACCCTTAAACGCTCTTTTACCTTATCTGTCGGATTCTCATAACGATTGTGTATTTTCTCTTTACAAAGTTGTTTTAAAAGCTGAAAATCTTCTTCTTTTGAGTTTAAATAAAGACTTTGATTTTGTGTAATGCGCTCTTTTCCAAAACTGAAATTAATAGAACACCTTTCAATAATTCGTTTTGTGTTTTCAATTATATGAGGAAAATCTTTAAAATGATGTTCTAACTCATCCACAGAATACATCACATCTGTTTCTTTACATTCTTCTGTTTTTTGAAGTTTACTTAGTAATATATTATTATCTATCGCTCTTAATAATCTGTGCGCATTAAAATCTCGTTTTTCTCTAACTGTTACTTGTTGTTGAATCACTAATTTATCCTTGAAATCTTTATAGACTGAAAAACGTAATTTTCTTAATTCTTCAACAGATACTCCAATATATTCATTGGTTTTAAATTCCTTTTTTTCTAGTTGCAATACTTTTTCAAAAGGATAAACAATTATTGCATTTTTAAAATCTGGTGCTATGCTTGGTATTTTCTTTTTATGATGAAGATGTTTGGATAGAAAAACATTTAACTCTTGAAAACCAACGTTGTTTGTTGCTAAGCACACAAACTGTTGTTGCGCTCCATTTCTAAAATCGATTCCTAAAATGGGTTTTATACCGTATTCTTTAGCTTTTCGGACGAAATTTAAGCAAGCAGAAGTGTTGTTGATGTCTGTTAACGCCAAAGCAACAACGTTGTTGTTTTTTGCCAACAACAGTAAATCTACTTCAGAAAATGTTCCGAATTTTAATGAGTAATATGAATGACAGTTGATATACATTACTGTTTTCTATGAGCTAACAAAACTGGTGGTTCACCATTAAAAGGATTTTGAAAGCGTCCAATAGTTTTAGCTCCAATAGAAGCTGCTTTTTGAATACTTAATTCACCATATTTATTTCTAATATGATCCATTGCATTGTAAAGACTTAACATTTCCTCTGTATCATCAAATAAATTAATTTGATAATTTCCTGTTACTAAATGACTTAATTTAACTCCTACTAATCGAATTAATAAGCGTCTTTGATATAAGCTATTAAACAACTCCAAGACTTTCGGAATAATAACATGATCTGCACTGGTATATGGAATTTTAAGTTGTTTAGTATAAGTATTAAAATCGGAATATCGAATCTTTACACTTATACAAGACGATAATTTGTCGCCTCTTCGTAACTGATATGCTAAACTTTCTGCCATAGCAAAAATGGTCGTTCTAAGTTTCGTAATATCAATAGTATCTTTATTAAAAGTACGTTCTGTAGAAATGGACTTTCGTTCGTAAAAAGGAATTAAAGGCGGATTATCAATACCATTAGCACGTTTCCAAATGGTACGACCATTTACACCTAATGCACTTACAAGCATTTCAACTGGCATATTTTGTACAACTCCTACTCTATCTACACCCAAATTTCTTAGAACTTGATAGGTCTTCTCTCCTACTGATGGAATTTTTTTAATAGATAATGGTGCTAAAAAAGATTTTTCAAAACCAGGATCTATTCTAAGTTGGTTGTTAGGTTTTGCCTCTCCTGTTGCCACTTTAGAGACAATTTTATTTACTGATAAACCAAATGAAATTGGCAAACCTGTTTCTTTTATAATGGTTTCTCTTAATTCCGATGCATATTTATAGCTACCAAAAAATTTATCCATACCACTTAAATCGGCATAAAATTCATCAATACTCGCTTTTTCAAAAACAGGTACACGTTCTTTAATAATTTCGGTAACGAGATGGGATTGTTTGGTATAAATTGAAGAATTTCCACGAATAACAACAGCTTCAGGACATAATCGTCTTGCTAGTTGCATTGGCATACCAGAATGAACACCAAAACGTCTAGTTTCATAACTGCAAGCAGCAACAACACCTCTATCTCCAGTACCACCGACCAACAACGGTCTTTTCTGTAAACGACTATCAATCAGGCGTTCACATGACACAAAAAAGGTGTCTAAATCGAGATGTAAAATGTTTTTATTCATATTACAAAACTAGCTACATTTTATAGCATTTATTGCTTATATTTGTAGCATTATGAAATTTATATCTAAAAATATTCGTCATTTAAGACATCTAAAAGGATTAACACAAGAGGTGTTATCTGAAGACCTTGGTGTTACCAGATCACGCATAAGTTCTTATGAAGAAGGACGATCTGCACCAACCATTGAAATGTTGATCAAGCTATCAGATTATTTCAAATTACCTGTAGATATTCTCTTAAGAAATGATTTGACCAAAGCAACAAATTCTTCATTTATTGAAGTGGGCAACCAACGTGTGTTATTTCCAATAAGTGTTGATGAAGATGGCGAAAACTTAATTGAAGTTGTTCCTGTTAAAGCTTCCGCAGGATATCTTAACGGTTATGATGATCCTGAATATATAGAGCAGCTTCAAAAAATAAAATTACCTTTTTTACCCACTGGTAAGCATCGTGCTTTTCCTATAAAAGGAGATTCTATGTTGCCTATGAAAGATGGCTCTTTTGTTGTTGGTCGTTTTATAGAAGATAGAAATGACATCATAAGCGGTAAAACATACGTTTTAATTACTCTTAATGATGGTATGGTCTACAAGCGTGTATATAAACAAACAACAACAGAACCAACGTTGTTGTTGGTCTCTGATAATACGTCTTACCAACCGTACTACCTTGCTATGGATGAAGTTCTAGAATTGTGGGAGTTTACTTGTAGCATCAACACTCAAGAATATGACGAACGAGAACTTAAAATTAGTAGTATCTTAAATATGTTTAATGATTTAGGAGTTGAATTGAAGGCTTTGGAGAAGTTGATGGATTAAAAAACAAATAATTTTAAGTTTAATACTTCTCCTTAAAAAACTCCTTTTAAAACTTGTCTTTCAGCCTACTCCAATCATTAAATTTTTTTTTTACTTTTTAAACATTCTTCGGTCTTGTATATGGCTCGTAATGTGTAAATTAGCGATTATTTATCGGTTAAGAGCGAGCCAAATTAAAAAATTTGGCGGACTTGCAAATTTGCGTTAACTTGGAATTAAGCAACTAATTAGCTATGAGCTATATACATTGTTACCCACAGTTATTTTGTGCGATATTTATTTAAACTTCCATTTTTCGCAATTCTATTTATCTGCCATTTTAATCTTCTTTTGTCAAATTTTGACATATAAGTTAGAGTACTCGTAAATAAAACTGGTGTTCCAAATAGAAACTCATTTTGCATTGGTAAAATACTATTTTCGTTTTTAGATTTGATAATATCCACTCCTAAATTTTCATCAAATTCAAAATCATAACCAAACCAAACATTCAGCCAACCTTTCGTATTTTTCCATTTATTAATCCCAAAAAAGTCGGACGCACCACTGTTGCAAACAATAATAAGTTCGGGATTTATCTCAAATATCATTTTATGAGTTAATCTTAATTGACTAACCAAAAATTGAGGGTCGTTTTTTGCAAAATCGGATACTTTTTTTTGGTCAGTTTCTCTGAATTGAAATAAATCAATATATGTCCAACTTTCACTAAACTCGGTATCGTTAATTAGTTCAGAAAATTTGGAATAGTGTTTCGGGTATTCGGTTACTGCGTTATCAATGCTGTATTGAAAACTTTCTATTTTTGAGCCAGAAGGATAAGATGGGTTTATACCAACGAATAGCACTTTCCCTTTTTTAATTCGTGAACAAACAAACCCACGATTGATAATTTCTTGATTTTGAAAATTTTTAGATTGATATGTAAAAATGTCTAATAACTCTTTAAAAACTAAATTGTCATTTATTCTGTTAACCATATAATTATTACAAGTATTAGCATCACGAAAAAAAGTCCAATAAAAATTCCTTATTTATTGAAAGCCTTTTTTATTTTGAGCCGTTTCAGTTTTTTTATATTGTTTTTTAATACTCTCATCATCCGTAGTTTTAAAAAGACTTTACTTTTTTGAAGTAGTGAATTCTTAATTATTTATATCATTTCGTTTATTATAATTAAGATCAATTATATTGTATTTAAACCTAATTCTTTTAAATAAGTATTATGTTCCTCTCTACTTGCTTTTATTCTTTTTTCAATATCTACTATATTAGTGTTAACCTCTTTTAAGTCGATGATTGGTTGTGGTTTTGCTGTACTTACGTAACGTGATATATTTAGGTTGAAATCATTTTTTTCAATTTCTGCCATAGAGACTCTACGAGCAAAGCGCTCTATTTTTTCTGGTCTATTTTGATAAGTATCTACTATTTCTTGAATATCATTAGGCTCTTTAGGATTTATTACACCATCTACTGTTCCATCACGTAAAGTATTTTGACGTTTTTCTTTTTTATAATGCTCACTCGCATTTATAAACAAAACATCATCTTCTTTTTTACATTTTTTTATTACTAATATACATACAGGAATACCTGTTGAAAAGAATAGATTTGAAGGCAAACCAATTACTGTATCAATATTACCGTCTTTTAATAATTTTTCTCTAATACGTTGTTCTGCACCTCCTCTAAACAAAACACCGTGAGGCAAAATAATAGCCATTGTACCTTCATCACTTAAGAAGTGTAAACCATGTAATAAGAACGCAAAATCTGCTGCTGATTTAGGTGCTAAACCGTAATTTTTAAAACGAAAATTTTCACCCATTGCTTCAGATGCATCCCAACGTAAACTAAATGGTGGATTTGCTACAATGGCATCAAAAGTTGTTTTCTTAGCTGGATTCATTTCATTCAATAAATCCCATTCGTTTTTTAAGGTATCACCGTGAAATATTTCAAATTCTGAATCTTTTACTCCATGTAACAACATATTCATACGTGCTAAGTTGTATGTTGTTATGTTTTTTTCTTGACCGTAAATTCTACTAATTGTACCGCCTCCTTTTTCTATTTTGTCTTTTACATTTAAAAGTAAAGAACCTGAACCACAAGCAAAATCTAGTACTCTATTAAGTTTTTTCTTTTTCCCTGCTTTTGGGTTTTGACTATCTAAGGTTACAATTTCTGATAGGATTGTAGATAATTGTTGCGGCGTGTAAAACTCACCTGCCTTTTTTCCTGAACCTGCTGCAAATTCGCCAATTAAATACTCGTAAGCATCTCCTAGCGTATCACTATCTGTTGAAAAATCGGCAATACCTTCTGATATTTTTTGTATTATTTTACACAGTTTCTTATTTCTTTCTGTGTACGTTTTACCAAGCTTTTCTGAATCTAAATTGATTTCTGAGAATAACCCTTTAAAAGAACTTTCAAACGAATCATTTTCGATATGTTTAAACCCTTTTTGAAGGTCACGTAATAAATCTTCATTTTGAGTACGCGCTAATTCCGAAATACTATTCCATAAATATTTAGGTTCTATAACATAATGTACTTTTCTACGCATTTGTTTTTCAAAAGGCTCTATATCATTTGGATTAGCTTCATACCAAACTGAAAGCGGTGTGCGTTTATCTTGTTCATCTAACTTAGGGTAATCTGAACCTAATTCTTTTTTTACTGAACCCTCATAATTATCTGATAAGTAACGTAAAAAGAGAAATGATAGCATATAATCACGAAAATCGTCTGCATTCATTGCTCCTCTTAAATCATTAGCTATATCCCAAAGTGCTTTTCCTAATTGTTCTTGTTTTTGTTTTGCTGTCATAATTAATTTTGTTCTTCTGTAAGAGCTGGTATTATTACAGGATTAAACTGATAATTTGTAATAAAATCTTTAAATATTTGTTTGAAATATTTTTTGTTTTCTGGCAACATTTCTCTTGGTTCATATAAAGAATAATTACCGTGACTTAATATATTTACCATTCTTGTATAAAGAACTTTATCTTCATCATCTTCTAGTGGTCTAATACAATCAGAAAAGAATTTAAAGCCGTGAAATGAAGCTGTCTTTTCTAATACACTTCTTAATATATTAAAATGATATGTGTACAATACCCCTGACTCAATTGCGTTACGCAAGTCTTTTATCAATGAAACGTGATGAAAAAAAGGTGTGTCTGTTGTATTGGTTAATGTATAATTTGACTCACCAAGTTTACTTAAAAAATATCTATTAGCCTTCTTTAATTCATTACACATTACATTAAAAAACAAGGTGTGATGTGAAGAAATTATTGTTTTAATATTATTTCCTTCCTTTTTAAGCATCTGAGATAAATGACTTGCTACAGCAATAGTATTATTATCGTCTAATGAAGAAATAGGATCATCAATGTAAATATATTTCACCCAATTATAATTTTCCTCTCCATCAATTGCTAATTGACAAATAGCTAAGAAAAAACACCAAATAAATATATTTTCCTCACCTCTTGATACTTTAATAAATTCAATATTTTCAGCAGTACCATCAACTATTTCTTCACGTATAAATTTAACAGCCCAATACAAATTATCATCATTTTCGTCTGCTTTTTCGTAATCAAATAGAGTTAAAAAATTAAAGTCAGCATATCTATTTAATAAAACACGTATTTTATTATCAATATCTAGTGTTTCAATTAGTCTTTTACCATCAGAACTTGAAACATCTCTACTACCAAAAAACTCTGAATGCTTATTCAAAAGTAAAACTCTTTGTTCATCTTTATCCAAATCATTATCCCAAGTAAATAAATCTTCTGTAAACGCATTAAAGTATAAAGTGTCAGCATTACCATTTTTTTTAGCTTCGTCTTTAAAACTCATTGATAATCTGGTTTTACCTGTACCATTATAAGCAAAAAACAAAAAGTATTTATTTTCAAGAGTTCTAATATATCGACTTATTTCATCTAAAGATTCAAAAGGTAAAAAACCTACAGATTTAAGGATAAAAATAATATTAGCTATCTCTTCGTCAGTTAAATCATCTTTTAAATTGTAAACTAACTCTTGATTATCATAAACATAATTTGCTTCTAAAATCACTTTATAAAAACGGTCAAACTCCTTTTTATTTGGCTTGTTAAAAATGCTTTTTTGATAAACCTCTTTTTCTATTTGCTGTATTGCTTCCATAATTATAAACAATTTACATTAGGAAACAATTGCTGCATCAAACCTTTTTTGTGATTTTTCAAGTTTTTTATTTTTATTTTTTGTGCTTTTATTAAATCATCCGCACTAGAAAAACAATCAGCAATTTTTTGTTGTTCTTTAGGGTCTTTTGGTTTTAAAATATCAAGTTTAGAGTAGACAGAAATCCAATGCCTTTTATGTGTACTTACTTCAAATTTTAAGTTTTGAATAGTCTCAAATAAAAATTTAATATTATTATCTCCTTTAGATAACAAAATTTTCATTGCTGAAGATTTAGCTTTAAAAGGAAAATCTACAAACTTTGTTGCTGTTGTGAAATCATCAAAAATAATAATAGGAAGATTTTTATTAAATATACCTTCCTGCTCATTTGTATAACCCAAAATAAAAGTTTTACCTGCTGTTAATACAGGTGTTTCAAACTTATCATCATAATCAGTACTACTAACCAAATAAGGTGTAGGCTGTAAATAATCAAGACAATTTCCTAAAGTTGTTTCAATCCAATCTCCATCATTTTTAAACTCTGGAAAACGGTATAGTGGTTTGGTTTCTCCTTTAGCAGGAAATAACTGTTGTAACAAGCCTTTTTTATGGTCTTTTAGTAGTTCTAGTTTTTCGGTTTCTGCTGTTATTAGATTATCTAATGAAGATAAACAATTGGCTATTTTTTGTTGTTCTTTTGGGTCTTTTGCAAGAGGGATTCTTATTCTTTCTAAGTTTTTTCTATTTAACTTGGGTTGTGCTTTACCAGTTAAATATTCTTCAATACTTTTCGAATTGATATATTTCTGAACTAGAATTTCTGTTGATTTGTTTTCAAACTTGAGAACGTGTGCGTGATTATTTACCCAAGTTTTACCAGAGATTGAATATGCTATTGGGTAATTTCTATCCAGTAAATTAGCACCATCTTCAGAAATTAATAATAATTCTTCATCAAAGATGAAATCTTTTACATAATCAATAACTCCAGATGCACCATAATAAGGAATATCACCTTTTTCTCTTTTATTACTTGTTATCGGTATTCTTCTGTTGCTTAAATTATCGGCTAACGAACCCAAATTTTCAATCGTCCATTCATTTTTAAAATCAGGAAAACGTAATACAGGTAAAATATTATCTTTTTTTTCTTTATTCATAAGCGTTTAATCCTGCTATTTCACGCCCTTGGGCTAATTTATTTAATAATGGGACTAAGTCTTCCATTAAAGACAATTCTTTTACTCTTCGGTCTTTCCAACCTAATTCTAAAGGTTCTAATAAATCGGTTAGTTTTTCACCATCAAAAATCATACGGTTCATAATTTCATTTATAAAATCATTTAGACTTTCTTCTGTGAGATTGTGCTTATCTGCAATAGTTTGTATTTCTTTTGCTGATTTTTCATCTTTAAATTTTTGATACCCCTGACGTATGTCTTTTTCATCTAAACCATTACCAACCTCTAAAGTATTTATGTAAGCAATAATATCTTCACGTTCGTCCATTAAATTGGAACTAGAACCTAATAGATTTATTAATTCTTCACGTGTCATTTTATGCTTAGTCGGTTTGTCTTGAGTGTATTTTGCTATTAAACCAATGATATAATCATAATCTATCACCGCAGAAGAAAATAATACAAATTCAAAATCTAATTGCTGTACATCTTCTGGTACTTTATCTCCTTGTTTGTTTTGTGCTGCTTGTAAACGTTTAGCTGTATCTATATATACTGATTTAAATGAACGCAAATCGTCTGTTGGTAATAATGCTTCAATCACTTCAGTTTGTTCTTCTTCTAAATCTGTATATTGGTCTAGTTGTGTTTTGTAACGTTGTATTTCTTTAAAGGCATTTATAAAACCTGCACGTGCTTCATCTCCTTTTAAATTACTTACTTCTGAAGGCGAACAGTCTAGTCCTTTAGCCTCCATAAATTGGTTTAATTGTTCTACTGCCTCTTTATATTTTTCTATTACTTTAGGCGCTGCATCTACCAACCAAATTTCTTTAGCCTTTTCTATTTTAGCTCCAGAGAAACGCATCATTGCTTTATTAACGTCTTCTTCTTGGTCTCTAAACACTAAAATATTACCATAAGGCTTTGTATCATTTATAACTCTATTAGTACGAGAATAGGCTTGTATTAAACCGTGATACTTTAAATTTTTATCCACATACAACGTATTTAAATACTTAGAATCAAAACCAGTTAGTAACATATCTACTACTATCATCACATCAATTTTACTTTTGTGAGGATAATCTGCATTTGTATATTTTTGGTCTTTTATACGTTGCTGAACATCTTGATAATATAAATCGAAATCTGCTATTCTATGGTTTGTATTGTATTGCTTATTGTAATCTGCAATAATAGTAGCTAAAGCTTCTTTCTTTTTATTAGGTTCTACTGCATTATCTGCTTTTTCTTGCGGTAAATCCTCTTGTAATTGCTGAACATCTTTATTGCCTTCTGCTGGTGGTGAAAATACACAGGCTATTTGTAAAGGCTTATAATCTTCATCTTCGGCTAATTTTTCTGATTGTAGTTTTTTAAACGTTTGGTAATACTGAATAGCATCATTTATAGAAGCAGTAGCCAATACTGCATTGAAACGCTTGTAATGTGTTGCTTTATCGTGTTTCTCTAATATCGCTTTTGTAACCGCTAACTTATGTAAATCATCACCTACCGTTACTTTTTCTTCTGGTTTAAAATAGTCGATATGAAAACGTAATACATTTTTATCTTCTATTGCATTGGTAATGGTATATGCGTGTAATTCTTTTTGAAAAACATCTTCTGTAGTTTTGTAAGATGCTGTTTCTCCTTCAATAGTTTTATAAGTTGCATTTTCTTCAAAAATAGGTGTTCCTGTAAACCCAAATAGTTGTGCTTTTGGAAAGAACTCTACAATAGCTTTATGGTTTTCTCCAAACTGTGAACGGTGGCACTCATCAAAAATAAATACTACTCGCTTATCTTTTAAAGGTTCTAAATGTTCTATATAATTTTTATCGTTTTTAGTATCTAACGCTAAACCTAATTTTTGAATGGTTGTAACAATTACTTTATCTGCGTAATCTGTAGACAACATTCTTTTTACCAATGTTTTTGTATTGGTGTTTTCTTCTACACTACCTTCTTGAAATTTATTAAATTCTTCCCTAGTCTGTCTATCTAAATCTTTTCTATCGACTACAAACAAACATTTTTCAATATCATCATTATCTTTTAAAAGTGTAGAAGCCTTAAAAGAAGTTAGCGTTTTACCACTTCCTGTAGTATGCCAAATATATCCGTTTCCTCTATCTTGCTCTATACAATCTACAATAGCCTTTACTGCATATATTTGATATGGTCGCATTACCAATATTTTCTGTTCGGTTTCTACTAAAACCATATAGCGACTAATCATTTCACCTAACGTACATTTGGATAAAAATTTATCTGTAAAATCGTCTAAGTGGTTTATTTTAGAATTGTCTTCTTTTGCTAAAGTATAGACAGGTAAAAACTGCTCATCTGCATTAAAAGCAAAATGTTTGTTGTTATTGTTAGAAAAATAAAAGGTTCTGGTTTTATTACTGACTATGAACAATTGCATAAAGCACATCAACGAGTTGGTATAACCGTTTCCTATATCATTTTTATAGTCAACTATTTGTTGCATTGCACGATTAGGACTAATTTCTAAGGTTTTTAGTTCTATTTGTACAACGGGAACACCATTTATTAATAAAACAACATCGTATCTATGATTGCTACTTTCTGTATTCATACGAAGCTGATTAATAACTTCATATTCATTTTTACACCAATCTTTTATATTAACTAAGGTGTAATGTAAAGGTGTATCATCCTCTCTAATAAATGTATTTCTTTTTCTTAAATGATTAGAAGATTTAAATACATCTGGATTTATGATTTCAGTTAGTAATTTCTCAAATTCAGTATCTGTTAACTTAACCCTATTCAACGCTTCAAACTTTTCTCTAAAGTTTAACTCTAAAGCTTCTTTAGTTCTTATATCTGTACGATAATTATATTTTAAATCAGATAATCTTTTGATTAATTCTTCTTCTATTTGCTGTTCTTTTGTCATAAAATATAAATAGAATTACATTCTTTATTCTCTACAATATTTTGGAGAATCAAAAGAATGTTTTATAAAAAGATAAATATAGGATATAAAAAGACTTATTCAAATCTAATACTACAATTAACTCTACTTAGTTTGAGTCATTTTATTAAATTTCAGCTCTTCATTTAAAATGGTTGTTCATTTACTAAAAGACTATATTAAATTGAAACTATGGTTGTTGGTTGTTGGTTGTTGGTTGTTGGTTGTTGGTTGTTGGTTGTTGGTTGTTTAAATATAATAGCTTACAACCATATAAATAAAAAAAATGAGCTAATTCCTTACACACAGGCTAGAATTGCCATAGGTGGAATTAACTCATCATATAGCAAAATTATTAAATATAATTAGCAAAAATTTTACTATTTACACTTTAAACTCTTGTTGTTGAGTGGATTAGTTGAAATGTTAGTTATCAAATGAAATTTCAAACAATTTAGATTCCCATTAAATATTTATTTACTCTAATATTTAATTCTCTTGTTGAGGATTTTTTCCCTTCCATCAACCACTCTTCTATTTCATTTTTATAAAAATAAAGTTTTCTTCCTTTTTTAATATAGGGTATTAAATTTCTATGCGTATAACCATAGATTGTTGGTACGGTTAATTTTAAAAAATCGGCAACTTCTTTAATTGTCAACAACTCTTTTTTTTCAATTTCATTAACTTTTATTTTGTTTATTAATACTTCTATTTCATCAAGTCTGTTCATTATTATTTCAAAGGGATTTTCCATAATTTTTAAGGTATTTTAGAATTAAACATCAATTTATAGTTTAAACTAATATCACACCTAAAATTTCACAACATACTTCTATAATTAAACTCCAGAATTGTATTCCAACACTAATAGAAGTAAAATCATTTGGTTTAAACAAAGTTATTCAGGAAAACCAAATGACCTTTAAAACCAAAAAATATAAAAATTAACTTGTGATTAGGAAAAATTAAAATAGAGGAAAATTGTAGTTTTTGTTCGTTTTTAGTGCTGGTTACCAAACTTTATTTAAATTGTTACCGTCTGGAAACCAACGGTAACTCATCTTGGTAACCACCTTATTTAACTGTTTTTCAATAGTTTACACATGGAGGTTACCAAGTTACCAAAAAAATAGAATTTTAATTTCTAAATTAATTTATTTTAATTTATTTCCACTTTTCAAAAATTTTCATTCGACTATAAAATTATTTTTGGAATGTAAGAAAACAATATAAAATTGTTGGTTTTGTTTGTTTTGAGTACTGGTTACCAAACTTTATTTAAAATGTTACCGTCTGGAAACCTATGGTAACCCCTCTTGGTAACCGTGATAATTTACTGTTTTTCAATGTTTTACGTATACAGGTTACCAAGTTACCAAAAAAATAGAATTTCAATTTCTAAATTAATTTTTTTAATTTATTTCAGCATTTCTAATATTCTCATTCGCTTTTAAAATTTCTTTTGGAGTGTATGCATCAGTTTGCAAACTACTATGATGACGAGCTTGATCTCGAACCGAAATTAATGGAACTCCAGCTTTTAATAAATTGGTAATTCCAGTATCTTTTAAACTATACCATTGGTATTTATTTTCCAATTTAAAATTTGACCTCATTTTATCCCATTCATCACTAATTTTTTTTGGTTTTAATTGAGTTTTACCAACATCAAAATTTGAACTAAATAAATAATCTGTTTGTTTTGCATTTTTTAAATGTTCTACCAAAATTGGAATTAAAGCATCTGGAATCGTAACAGGCTGACTTTTTTTGTTTTTGGCAGTTTCTTTATCAACGTAAATAATACCATTTTTTAATACTATATCGCTAACCTTTAATTTTGTCATTTCTGTCCTACGGATTAAACAATAATAACAAGTCAAACACATGACATAATAACCGTAATTAAGTTTTTTTAAATATTTAAATATTTCTTTACGTAAGTCATCAGGAATAACCACTCTAGTTTTTGTTTTAGTAGTCATGGTTTCAATTCTTAAACAAGGATTTTTACTTATATAACTATTTCTAATAAGCCAATCACTAAACGTTTTTATAAAATGGAGATAATTATTTCTTGTTCTAGCTGAATTTTCACGGTCATAATAGATTACATCTAAGAATTCATTTACAAAATCCGCATCAAATTTCACAACAAACATATTTTCATTTCCACATTCAATAATATAATTGTTGATGTTATTTAAGAATGAACGATAAGATCTTAAAGTATCTATTCTCTTATCTCCATTTTTCACTTCAATTTCAATACGTTTTATAAATATTTTAGAAACATCTATAAACTTATTAAATCCTTTATGCTCAGTTTCATTAATAAAAGGATTAAAGCCTCGCTCTAGTCTTTTATTCAACTCAACAATCATTCTTCGAGCAATTTTACGTCTTTCCGTCTTGTTTTTTAGAGGTTTTACGCGCACTTGCTTACGCTCAAGCTTTTCTGTAAAAGGGTTTTTTACGTAGTAAACAATTTCCCAGCGTTTGTTTTCTTTTAATTCAGCTGGTAAGTAGTCAATTAAACAAATCTTTTTTTGAGAAGTTTCCATTTTTTTTTTACTCAATTATTCAAATTGTGTAAAAAATGGTTTATAATTTGTTTTGTGGCGTTTTTGTGGCGCCTATTTTGCTAAAATAATGAAAACCACTGTATTTACAGTGGTTTTCAAATAATTAGTAGCGAGAACTGGACTCGAACCAGTGACCTTCGGGTTATAAGTTCGACTAATAGAAATATAATACTCTGTTTATCATTGACTTATATTTAAATCATATTCAAAACCGTATGCACTTTCGTATGCAGTATTTTTTTGAGTTTGATGTTTGGATTAAACATTAAATTTTGAATAAATATATTATAATTTTACTTATATATGGAGTTTTTTTTAATAACGGATTTTATCCTTTACAAATAAGTAAATTACTTACATCTTTTGAATTTACGAACTTCAACTACATAATCAAAAAAAATCCCTATATCACTACAATTTATCATATAAATAAGTATTTTTATATGTATACAACTAATATGATACAATATGAGCCAACTTATGGGAAAATCGATATTAGTTATTTTTCTATGAGAAATAAACTATACTTTTTTGCAATTTTCATTTTAGTTTATAAACTATGAATACTTTTCCCAATATTTCTTTAAGACATTTAAAACACAAAAATCAAAATAATATATGTTTGATTTTTCCCTACAATGAAACCTTGATTAATATTTCTAAAAAAGAGTTAAAGGCTAAATGGAGTAAAACACATAGTTGCTGGCATGTAAAAAACACCCCGACACAATTAAAATTAATATTTAAGGTTTTTAAAGGTCATGCAAATATCAAATCAAACGAGTTATTTGATAAGCCTATTATTAAGAATGAACAATCTTCTAAAAAGAAAAGTCGTAACCTAAACGATGAACAAAAAAATACATTAAACAATTTTTATAAATATCTAAAAGGAAAACGATTTAGCAAAAGTACTGTCGATACATATACTTACCTAATTGCTGACTTTATTGAATTTCATAACCAAAAACAAATAAAAGAGTTAAACTCTAGAGATGTAGAGCTTTTTAATGAATACAAATGCACACAAAAGTACAGTGTAAATACACAACGTCAATTTACAAGTGCTCTAAAATGGTTTATTAAATTTTATCCCACAATACAAATAAGTGAGTTGCATTTATCGAGACCAAAAAAATCAAAAAAACTACCTATTGTACTTTCGCAAGAAGAAGTTATTAAATTAATTGCAGTAACAACAAACCTAAAACATAGAGCAATTATTGCTTTAATTTACTCATGTGGCTTACGTATTAGCGAGATTATAAATTTAAAATTAGAAGACTTGTTTATAGATAGAAGGCAAATTGTTGTAAAGGATGGAAAAGGAAGAAAAGACCGTTATGTCACTTTAGCTGAAAGTTTTTTACCTCTTTTAAGAAATTATTTAACAAGCTATAACCCAAAAAAATATTTTATTGAAGGACCTAAAGAGGGAAAATACAGCTCTAGTAGTATTAGAAAGTTTTTAACAAAATCAAAAATGAAAGCTGGCATAAGAAGACCAATAAGCCCACATACTTTAAGACATAGTTTTGCGACACATTTATTAGAAAATGGTGTTGGACTAAGACACATTCAAGAACTATTAGGACATGCCAAGCCTGAAACTACAATGATCTACACTCATGTTGCTAAAAAAGATTTATTAGATATAAAAAGTCCTCTAGATACTGCTATAGAAAAATTAGAAAAAACTCAAAATGAAGAACAAAAGTTCCTTATATCCGGAAAATAAGATTGAAAAAAGTGTATATTTATCCACATATAACAAGTTGTAAAACATTTGACCGAATCAACAAATATGGAAATTGACCACATATTTATATTTTCAAATAATGACGGAAAAGAAGCCGACAAATTAGTTGAGTTTGGTTTGACCGAAGGAAGTAATCGCATTCACCCAGGACAAGGAACAACGAATCGAAAATTTTATTTTGAGAATTTTTTTCTCGAAGTTCTGTGGGTCATTGACGAAGCCGAAATACGAAGTGACTTGACTTCTAAAACAAAACTTTGGGAACGTTCACAATTTCATAAAAATCACTTTTCACCTTTTGGCTTGTGCTTAGTCAACTCAAAATTGACTGACAAGCTTTTTGAGCAAAGCCAGATTTATCAGCCGAATTATTTTCCAAAAGGAATGTCAATTGACATAATTACCAACGAAAAAAATGCAAATTTACCTTGGACTTTCAGACTTCCATATCGTGGCGAAAAAAAAGTCCATAATGAACCAACAAATCACAAAAATGGAATACGAAAACTAACTCATACGGAATTTGAAATGCCATCTAATAAGGACGAGAAAGAATTTAAGACCTATTTTAAGAGTTGTGAAAATATTAAATTCAAAAATGGACAACGAAATCATTTAACTCTTGAATTTGATAATAAAAGTCAAAAGAAAGAAATGGAATTTAACGAATTGAATTTAATCATAAAATACTAAATAAAAACGTTTTACAACAATGGCTATAAGTAATTGCTTGTTCTCGCCTACTTCTGAAAATCCTCGCGGATTTTCAGTTTGGTGCGTACTTGCAAAGTTAATTGCTAAATCACGCAACTACTCATAGCCGAGACCGTTAGCAAACATATGACCAGACCAACAAAAATACTTCTACCATTCATATTTTTATTGCTAATAATAAGTTGTGCGGACAAAAAACCTGAAAAACAAACTTCTGAATTTGACAAAGTTCTAGGAATTCAAAATGTTGCTACTTTAAACTTTCTCGTTTCCGATTTTGAGAATGACTTTTTAAAAAGACAATATCCGAAATTGGACACAGAAAATGCCTATCGACAATTTTTGACCGAATTACGTGATGAAAAAACCAAAAATTGGAAAAGCATATCCCAAAAGGCAAGGAACAAATTTAAATCCAGTGACTTACGACTTGAAATGTACGAATTTCCAGATTCAGTTTGGATTTTAAAGAATAGCACTTTTGACAAAATAGAATCGGATTCTTTACCTTTTTTAAAAAGTCCTTTTCCGTATGTTAAATCGAGATATAAATACACAAATCCTGACGGAACTATTGAATATACTTATTCCCGAAGTTCTGGAGAAAACATATCCGAAGTTCATTATGACTCTATAATAAAACGAGAATTGAATTCACCTGATTTCAATTATATTGGAAAGTTTTTACAAGCATTGGAATCAATAAAAGAGAAAAGCGAATTTCACAAAGAATTCTATGAGACAAAGAAAAGTGCTGGATTTTTATTCCCTGAATCGACTGCGAATGTTATGTTGAATTATAACATTGATTTGAACGACAAACTGAATAGAAAAATAATTGTACTCGAATTAGCATATTGAAAATGAACAAAATACGTTTGCTAACAACGTGTATAATTAATTGCTTTGGTCGTTGCCTATTTGGAAAATTCCTTCGGAATTTTCTCGCGTTCGTTTTTGTTTACTAAATTAGTTGCTGAAACACGCAACTAACCATACACAAAACCGTTGTGAGCAATGCGAAAAACCAATCAATGAGAAAAATCAGAATAGCAGTAATTGGAATTGTTGGTTTGTCAATAATTTCTTGTCAATCTAAAAAATCGACATCAAATTCGAAATCTGAATACTTCACAGACTCAATTTATAGCAAGTCTCTGAATGAATTCCGTAAACATAATATCTATCTACCAAAAGGGTTTGATAAGACCAAAAGATATCCGATTATATACTCAACAGATGGCAATGAAATTAAAGAATATAGTTTTTATCAAAAAACATTGGATTCCTTAATCCAAAATAACATTATTAAACCTACAATTTTAATTAAAAGTTTTTCGAACAAAAAAATTGCTGACAGTAGTGGAACAAAAGGAAATGGTGACAAATTGTATTTGGCATACAGATATTTTGAATATGTCAATCAATATTATTCCGACACTCATAGCCCAAAACTTGCAAAAAGATTCGAAAACCATATGAAGTACTTTACTGATGAATTAATACCTCACATAGAAAATAAATTTGACCAAAAACTGAACAAAGAAAACAGATACTTTTATGGCGTTTCTAATGGTGCAGGTTTTGGATTAAGTATGTTAAATAGTCATCCAGATATTATTGGAACATACCTTTGTTTCTCAACATTTGGTGGAGATATTCAAACTAATAATTGGAAACCTAACGTAAATTATCCTAAACTTTATTTAGAGTATGGTAGTGAAGAACCTTTCTTTCTTAAAGAGGATGCGGACTTCTTAAGGACAAAATATAACGAATTGAGTTTATCTGCTGAAATTAATGAATTTGATGGAGGACACGACTATAAAAAGTGGAATGAAAAGTTTATTGAAATCATAAGTAAGGAATTAGCAAACGAATAAAGCACTGCTCACAACAATGTGTATAGCTCATTGCTAATCAGTTTCTTAATCCAAAGTTAAGGCATATTTGGAAAGTCGCCAAATTTTTAAATTTGACAATTTCCAATAGAAAAGATAAATAGTAAAATTTAAAAATCTGGCTTGTGGCTCAACCGAAAATTAATCGCTAATTTACACGCAACGAGCCATACACCAGACCGTTACCCACCATTTGAAAAAAACATCGTACATACAATTCAAAATGCCGAAAAGCGAGTACAAAACTCAAGCTGACGGGAAGTTTAAGCGGAATTTCAAAAAAGCTTTGATTGGCATTTTGAGTACGATTATTCCAAAAGCTAATCCTGACTTTGAAGAAAAAATCGACTTTGTGGAAACGTGGATTGTTGAACTTGACAACGAAACTGGAATTCCAAAACGTGAAATTGGAATGGATAAAGACGGACGTATAATTCTAAAAATGCCGTACAAAAAGAATTATGGTTTTTGGACTGACAGCAATTTAGTATTTACTGATTTTAAAAATGAATTTGATACTTCGGAAATTACTAAAGACACTTTTGAAAACTATTGGAATTTATTTGAGAAAACAGAAGATTTTGAAATTGAATTAACCGATTATAAAATACAATCGACTGGTGCTGATGGCGGACATAAATATTTAAAGTCTAAAGTTGACTTTAAAGAGCAAAAACGAGAAATAATTATCTTGTTCACAAATAAAAAAGACGAACAAAGAATACTTGATTTGAACAAAATAAGAGTACGTGGAAAAATAGTTGATGACGGAATTGAACAACCACTAACTCTATATGAAACAAAATTAATAACCGAATAAAAACGGTGGGTAACAATGTATAACCGCAATTACGGCGGATTCGACTACGTCCGAATCCACTCGGAATTGCTAACGACAGTGCTAAACCGAATTTTAACGCATATCAACCCGTAACTGACGGTTATACGAGCCGTTGTGTTTCATACTGAACCAGCCGCATATTTTAGCACTTTCGGTTTTTCCACACACAATTCCAACGCTCTAAAAACCAAAAGAGCTAAAATTTCCCAACGCTGAATCTGAATGCTAACTATAGTCTGTTGTTTAAGATGAATACTAAAGTTAGCTTTGCATACTTTAGTTAGCAATGGATTCAAAACAAAAAATACTGATAAAATTTGGAGAAAGAGTTCGTGAAATACGCAAAGAAAAAGGACTCTCACAAGAAGAGTTGGCTCACATAGCTGATTTACACAGGACTTATATTGGTATGATTGAGCGAGCAGAAAAAAATATCACTCTCATTAACATTGAAAAGATTGCTAATGCTTTAGAAGTAAAAATTAATAATCTAATCAATTAGTTTTATGCCAAGAAAATCATTATCAACATTTAATAATCTAAATAAAGAAGAGCTACTTGATATAGTCAGAACAGAAGCTGGAGAAAGAATTAATGATTCATTAATGGTAGTAGCAAACAGAGTAATTGAGCTGCCTGAATGGTCTTGTACCATTAATATAAAAGCTGGAGAAGATGCTACCGATTTTATGAAAAAATGGACTAATAAATTTCTAAAAGGTTATGACAATAGACCATCTCAAAGAACAAGTAACCCAATAGGAACGCAACACGACCCAATTTTAGATGAAATTATTTCGTCAAGAGTAAATCATACTACTGAAGACGACCTTGAAAATATCAAATATGGTCATAGGTTATCAATGTCAGCAGAAAATATTGCAGGAGGTTTTCTTGAAGAATATATTGCTGAAGAATTAATTTCTCAAGGTTGGCATTGCTGTTGGGGCGAGACTATGAAAAGCATTGACTTCTGTAATGTTGATGACCAATTACTTCAAGTAAAAAATAGTGATAATAGCGAAAACAGTTCGAGCAAAACTGTAAGAGACGGAACACCTATTAAAAAGTGGTTTAGAAGATTTTCCAAAACTGGAGCTACAAATTGGAGTGCTTTAAACGAATTAATAGGTATTCAAAATGAAGTTGAACATCTTGATGAAGAGTCATTCAAAACATTTGTTCGAAATGCAGTTACAAATAATCCAGGCTCAATTTTTTTAGAAGAGGACAGCCCTTTTTATGGGAATAACAATCAAAATAACGATAGTTGATTTTTTTCCTTTTCCTCGATTAGCTTTCTTGCTCTTTTTTCAAAATCTAAAACAAAAGATTCGCTTGATGTATTCAAGTAACGAGAATATTTAAAATTTGGAATATTTTCCACTTTTTTATTCTTCGATAAAGAAATTATAAGTTGGCCAATTGCTTTACCAACACTTACTGGAACTGCATTGCCAATTTGCTTATATTTATTAATCAAACTTCCTTTTATTTCCCATTCATCAGGAAATTCTTGAATTCTCTTGTACTCTAATACACTCAATGGTCTATCTTCTTCTGGATGACCTAAATCAGTTGCAGGCATAGCAGGATGCGTGACAAGTGTAGGAGATGGTTTATCCCAAGAAAGTCTTCTAAAGAAACCCGTTTTACCACCACCTAAATAGTACGATTTTCCAAGTGCTTCTTTTTGTAACTCTTCAGTTAGATTGCGCCAATTTTCACCAGCTTTTAGTAAGCGATAATATTTTAAGCGTTTCTCTGGAAATTTGATGAATTCATTATTATTACCATTCAAACCTTTTAAAGCAGACTTTAAAACTTTCCATTTTTTTAATCCAAATTCACCATCTTTTGAGTGAGTTGGCTTTAAATAAGGTACATAATCGTTCACTCTTGAACAGACTATAATAACTCTTTCTCGACTTTGTGGAGTTCCATAATTGGCAGAGTTATATAAATTAAAAGAAAGTTGGTATCCTGCATCACGTAACCTATTATAGATATAATACATTGTCGCACCTTTAAGTTCTTTCAACTCTGGAGCCAAGAAAATCTCTTCTTCTTCTTTTAAATCTATAGAGTAAGTTGCAGACAACAAACCTCTTACGTTTTCAATTACTGCGAATTTTGGCTGAATATTCTCAATTACTTCAATAAATTTCAGAAATACATTTCCTCTTTCATCTGCTAATCCCCTTCTATTTCCAGCTGAACTAAAAGCTTGACAAGGTGGTCCACCTACTATTAAATCTACTTCTTCTCTATTTTCCAATCCTGCATATTCTAAAATTTCTTCAGTAGAATAATTTCTAATGTCACCAATAAGTCCAATTTTAGGATTATTTGCAACAATGGTTTCACGACTTGATTTATCAATCTCACAAGCTAATAAAGTTTTAAAGCCAACTTTATGTAAACCAATATCCAAACCCATTGCACCACTAAAGAAACTTAATAGTTTTAGGTCTTTTTTATTTGAGTTTTTAACTTGTGATTTTCTGTCGTCCATTACGCTAATTATAGTATGCAAATATATGTATATAAATTGGAATTGCCAAACGCATAAAGCCATACACATTTACAATTCGCTGCAGCCACCACACAACCCACAAATTGTAAAAGAGTATGTCTTTGCCAACGCAATCAACAACACGGAAAAAGTACGAAAACACAACAACGTATATAAAAAATAGCGGTTTTGGTGCTTTAACAAAATTGATTTTTATAGATTTATGGTCACTGTTAATCTGAAAAGTTAGCGCTTTAAAATCCGCTACTTTTCATATACAAGACCGTTGCCATTAATTTGAAAATGAACCTTACGAAAGAAATTAAAAATCGAAAAATTGATTTTGAACCTAAAGTTAAGGTATCAAATAATCGAATTGAAATTGAGAAAATAGGAATCGGAATTGAACTATCGGACAAATTTACTGTTGCGGATAAATCGGAATTTCGGAATTTTATATCCGACTATGAATTCCCTAAAAATTTGGAATTAAGTAAAAAGGACAGAGAAGGATTTGAAAAAGAACTTTTCGAGCCAATTTTCACTCTTTCGGACAAAGAAAATAATCGACCAATTATAGCCTGTTACCTTTTCAATGTTAATGACCTGAAAGGAAATACAAATCTAAATATTCGGAGCATCACGAAATATGAATTAATGTGGGCGGAATATGTTTTGGAATCGAAAAACAATCGGAGAGTAAGCGTTAAAAGAGTTGTTACGAATGGAATTAACGGCTCGATTTCGGAAAATTATTGGTTTGCTTATAAAAGTAAAAGTACTAATTCAGAGATATTGTCTCGTTTGCGGATTTTAAACTTGGAAATTAATGATTACGTTTTGACATTTTATATTGTGGATGATGAACAAAACTCTTTGAGCGAAACGGAATTAGAAAAATTCATAAACGGAATAAAAAACTAATGGCAACACCGTATATAAAAAATTGCTAGTTTTAGCTTAACCAATGTTAGTTGCTTTGTTTACTAGCTTCTGATTTTCCTTCGGAAAATCCTCGCACACAAACACGCAACTTTCCATATACAACAACGTTGGCACACATTTGAGAAATGACATTAATCATTGGAAAAAATATTGGAAATTCATTAAGAGTTGATAGCGATTCCAAGATTACAAATCCGAAAATTGCCTCGAATAGAAATAGTGTTTTTTCAGGATTATTAAAGTCCATAATTCTAAATCCATACATTTCTGTATCATATGCTGGTGGAGTAGAAACTGCGCAATCTGCAATCGAAGAGCTATATAAACTTCCAAATTTTAATATTAGCACAGTAAAAAAAGAGCTACTTGGAATTCATAAAGAAACTAATTTTGAAACTGACTTTTTAATTGCTTCAATTGAGAATCAAGGGTTACTTTATAAGATTTCAGAGGGAAAAATTGATGTTTCAAATCAAAGTCAATGGATAGGCGATTCTTCTGGTTTTAATATGTACCAAAGAGAGTTTATTCCAAACCTAAAAGGAACAGAACCAAAACAAATAGTGAAAGCTCACGAAAATGCATTTGAAGAAGTTGTTAAAAGTGGAAAAATAGAAAGTATTGGCGGATTTCATATAACAGTCCACACAACAAAAAATGGATTAGAATATTTAATGAAAATGTCTGTTTCAATTGGACAACCAACCTCAATGGTCGTTCAGGCAAATCAAGTAGTTCCAATTCCGTTTGGAGATGCGAAAACAGGTGCATTTTCATATAGTTATCTTATATCAAGTAATCCTTTTCATCCTGCAATCGGAATTTATTTTCCTATGGGGAATTTTGGAACTTTATACTATCCTCGTTTGACAAGGGAAATCTTAATGTTAAAAAATGTTGACGTATTTAATTTTGCTAAAAAAGTCAAAGAGGATTTTAAAATTGATTTAACTGGAATAGTTAAAGATGGAGATTTTATGAGGCGGATTTAAAAAAAACGTGTGCCAACACCGTATATAAGCTATGGCTTGGTCAGTCCTCACTTGGAAAATCCTGCGGATTTTCCAAAGATAGTTTATATTTGGAGTGGTCTGTGTCGAGACACGCCACAGCTCATATACAAAAACGTTGTGCGTAATATGAAAAACTGAATGGATTGTGAAAAAATAGATATGATTAAATTAATACTTCCAGCAATTCTCACCATTCTCGGAAACATAATTTTTTACTTATGGATAAAAAAACGTGTTGACCGTTAAATTGAACAATACAAAATAACTTACAGCGGAATTTTTAGGGAAAAAATAGACATCTATCGAGAAATTCTGGACAAGTCTTACCGAATAAAACTTCTGATTAATCGCTATCATTTGACTGGAGACGAAAAAATGGGTGCTGATTTTATCAAAGAAATTGAGGAATTTATAAACTTTTACCTAAAAAATCAACCATTCCTTTCTGAAAATATGCTTGACAAGCTAAAAAAAATACGCGCGGAATTTCAATTTATTTTTGACAATTCTTATCAATATTATTCCTTATCAAAAGTGAGCGGAATTCCTAAAGAAATGCGAACTGAAATGACTTTGAAATTCTTTGAGGCAGGAAATAAATTTAAAACTGATAATCCATTTAACGAATTAGAAACTGTAATCATTAAAGAAATGAGAGCGGATTTAAAAACTGACAACTTTGAAAAATAAAATACTACGCACAACAACGGCTATAGTTCATTGCTTCTGACTTTCCTCTCGGAAAGTCCTCGCAAATTTGCTATC
>NZ_PXOQ01000011.1:0-415 GCF_003008425.1 Aurantibacter aestuarii
CAACACCTTGTTGCGTGTTGTCGCATCCAGGATGCGACAACGTTGTGTCACCCTGGATGCGACAGGTAAACAAAAAACACACTAAAAAAACAACAACTTACAAATCGGCGTAAAAGATCTATTCTAGGCAAGGGTGTTGCGCGCAACGCAACGCCCTTTGGGGGTGTCGGGGCGAAGCCCTGACCCAGTCACGTAGCGATAGCGGAGTGTATACTGGCTTACTCCTCTGCAAGCCTCGCCAGCCGTGATTTTTGCCAGATTTCGTGGTTTTCACGTTCAACAGCTCCTGCACGTTTTTTGCCGTCCGTTCACCGTTAACCCCCGCAGAAATCGGGACAGGATGTGCAAATGTAATACCGTCACCCGCGACGATATTCCGTTTGCCATCTGGTCAGGGCTTCGCCCCGACACCCCG
>NZ_PXOQ01000011.1:441-1556 GCF_003008425.1 Aurantibacter aestuarii
GCCATCTGGTCAGGGCTTCGCCCCGACACCCCGTATCAGTGCGTACGTGCTCAATGTGGTTTCCGGTTCTCTTCCGCTTCCTCGCCCACTCGCTCACTAACGTTCGGTCGCTGGGGCTGCGGCGAGCGGTGCCACCTCTCGCATGTTGTCGGTGATTCCGCTGTTGTTCTTTCGGGGATGAGTCGTCAGATAGCCCTTCAAACGCGCTCAGAAGCTCTCAGACGCACGAGGCGGGGTTTAAATGCCCGTCAGGGCATGGAAGGCGCGAAAAACGCTTACAGAGCGTTTCAGGAGGTCAGGCGCGCCGATACCCCTAGCCAGGGGCTTTCAGGTCGCCAGGAACCGCGCCAGCCCCCTGCAAAGCCCATTTGCACGGTACAGGCAGTCACTCGGTTGGTAGGTGGTCGTAGACCGTCGGTGTTACAGCGATGGGGGTCTGGGGTTCTCCCCAGACGGTTTCCGGTTGCGCTCAAGGCGCTGCCGGAACCGTGGCGGCTCGGTCGTTCTGGAGATCGGGGAGCAAAAACACGCAAGGGATTTTGAGGCGGCAAAAGAGCAATGCAGGATAGACAATCATGGTCAGAACGTTAACACGTAGCCCCTGATTGTCCGCCTGCCGCTGGCTCAATTTGAAAACATGGCCATGATTCGGCGCTGAATATCACCGTCTTTGTTGACCAGTGTTTTAGTGACAAATGCTGCATGGTTTTTCGTAGTGTTGTATCCCTTCCAGACTTCATGTGGATCGAGGGCATACGCACAAACCTTACCAGCAACGGGGATTCTAACTAATGCATTTTTTGATTCTAAGTAATTGAGCCAACGAATAATTGTGCTTCTGCTAACTCCAAGTTTTTCAGCTAGGAATTGCTGATCCGCAACGACAGCGCCACACGTAGGATCGATATGCTCCGCTAAAAATGAGTACAGCTTCAGTGCTGATATGCCTTGGCTATCCTTCAGCAGCTCTCGAACGCGTTCCCAACCTTTTGGGGATACCTGTGTAAACCTTGAATTCTTCTTTGCTTCTTCGAGATCCTCGGTGTTTTTCTTTGCCTCATCTGAAAGTTGTTTCAGTCGTTTTTCTGAATCAATAAACATGATTTTTTCCCTCT
>NZ_PXOQ01000012.1:0-27500 GCF_003008425.1 Aurantibacter aestuarii
GTTGTACGCAATTTGCGCTACTAATAAAAAAACTAACTGAACTTGGGAATTGTTTGCGAATTATACAGATTACCTGACTTTGAAATTGAGGAATTAAAAAAACTCAAAATTGACGATGCGGAAGAATATCTTGATGAAAAATTTGCTTGGGTTGATTCAGAATATCACAAGCAAAACGACACGGTATTTTCTATGGATAAGGGTTGGGGAATTACACGATTTTTAATTCAGCAATGTGACAACTCGCCGAATAAGATTTTAGCGAAATTAAATGAGCGATTTATAAAATCAGACGACGTTAAGCTGATTAACAAAGAATTGGAATTAATTGGAATTGAGGATTTGAAAAATACCTATGACCAAGAAAAGCTAATTGAAAATCACGTTTATCACGCCAAATATGAAGTCAATTGGGACTACATTAATAATTGGCATCTGAAATTATATAAATCTGGATTTAAAAAAGCATCGGAATTGAATAACGGAATTGCAATAAATTATAATTGAATGAATAAAAAACTGCGTACAACAATGTATAACCGCAATTACGGCGGATTCGACTACGTCCGAATCCACTCGGAATTGCTAAGGTCAGTTCTAAACCGAAAATTAACGCATATAAACCCGTAACTGACGGTTATACGAGACCGTTGCCATTAATACTGAACAAACTATGAGACACATTTCAATCTTCCTGTTTTTGATTTTAGTTGGTTGTAAAAACGAAACAAAAAATAAAACTGAAATGGGAACTGACAATCAGTCGGAAATAACGACTGAAACGGAAAATGGAATTGACCAATCAGCTTCTGAAATGTGGAACGACTTTATCCAATCAAACCCTGAATTCAAAAATGGCGAAATTCCTGAATCTGACTTTTTCCATAACAACGAGGTAGACGCAAATCGATTGGCGGAATTAACTCTGACCGGAAAAAAGAGAGCCTCATCTGGACTTTATAGCTTGTACGAACAATACAATGCGGATTTACCAAGTGTCGGAACAAAACAAATCGTAACGGACTTTAATGGAAAGGCAAAAGCGATAATAGAAAATGTGAGCGTGGACACAATCCCATTTAAAAAAATTTCCAAAGAATATGCGGAATTGGATATGGGAACCGATATTGAACCTTTGAAAAAATGGAAAAAAGCCCATTGGGAGTTTTTTGAGAATTTTTTAAAAGAAAGCGGAAAAAAACCGACCGAAGAAATGCTCATAGTCGCAGTAGAATTTAAAAAAATATGGCCAAAAGATGAATAAAGTACTAATGGCAACAACGGCTATAGCAAATAGGGCGTCAAGTCCTATCCCCATTGGCTTGGGTGTACTTTCGAACACCGCCGAATCTTTTGGATTCGGCATTTATGAAGAAGAAGATAAATACGAACGCAAAAGATTCGGCTAAGGGCTTGGCGGAATGGCCGGTACCTTCCGACCGCCCTACTTGCCATAGCCCAGACCGTTGGCAGTAATTTGAAATGACGAACTTTAAAACTGAAAAAGATAAATTACTATTGGAATTAGATTCTGAAATTAAACGGAATCCTGACAATGAAGTTCTAAAATCATTGTATCGGAATTTGAATTCATTACAATCTGTTTCTGAACTGAATGGAATTTTAAGTAGACTTGTTGTTGATAGCCTCGATTATGAATTTAAAATCGGAGAAAAATTAATAGAATTTGAGAATTACTTCTCAGACTTTTCTAACTCAATTCGTTCAGCTGAATTGAAACGTTTAGCGAAAAAATTAATTAGGGAAAATACGAGAATTACATTTTACGGAAAAGCCTGGTCTGAAAGTAAAGCGAATTGGATTTATTTTGACAAAGTGTTTGACTTAAAAAATTCGGAACAAATTCAAATTTGGAGAAAATATAATTGAACATCAGAATTTTGACATTAGGTCTGGATTAGAAAGCGGATTTATTGACAAAAACACGGATGAGGGAATTATGGGAAAAATAAAAACTACTGCCAACAAAGTATAAAAAAAATTGCTAGTTTTAGGCTTAACCTAAGTACGTTGCTCTTTTTGCCAACTTCTGATTTTCCTGCGGAAAATCCTCGCTGACAAAACCGCAACTTTTCTTATACCAAACCGTTGTACGCAATTTAAGAAATGACCGAAACCGAAATAAAAACCGTTGTTGAATTAGAAAAATGGCTAAAGGAAAATTGCTATCCAATGAATAGTTATAGCATTAATGGAAATGCTATTTATGAGGGTTTTGGTTTAGAAAATAATGGAGGACTTTTTCAATGGTTCTATACAGAACGTGGAGATAAACAGACTTTGGAATACTTTGCGAACGAAAAAGAAGCTGTTGAATATGCTCTTAAAAAAATAAAATCGGACGAACACGCAAATCGGAATTATATTGGAATGTATAAATCTGACCAAGAAGTCAAACAAATACTGTCTGAAATGAAAAAACGTGGAATTGAATATTGGACTGACAAAATTCCTTATGGCGGAATGAATGACTGGAGAACTCGAATTTTTGTGATTGGTTGCGGAATTAAAAACGCAAAGGATTTAGTAAAAAATGAATAAAAAACTGCGTACAACAATGTATAACCGCAATTACGGCGGATTCGACTACGTCAGAATCCACTCGGAATTGCTAAGGCTTGGGACTAACCGAAAATAATAGCTAACTTACCCGTAACTGACGGTTATACCAGACCGTTGTGGTTAATTTAAAAAAAAATAATCCTGAAAACATTAAAACTTATCTTTCTGATTTCTTGCTTGGCACTGACAAGTTGCTTTTCAACAAAAAAATTGATTCGCGAGAACGAAAACTCATCAGCTAAATTCTCAACTGAAAAAATAAATGGTGTTTATAAAAATCAAATTAATAATAATGATAAAATTGGGCTTTGGAATATTCTTGCAGATAACAAAACATTTAAGAGAGACACTACATTAGTTTCTGAAAACTCATTCGTAAAACTTGAACTTATAAGCGAAACGGAATTAAAAGCAAGTTTAATTGAAAACGATTCAATAATAAAGAATATAGAATTCAAAGGAAAAATAGTTGGTGATTATTTTTCTATAAATAAGAAATTTTTATTAATTCCAATTCCTGCTTTGCTATTTCTTAAAGAAAGAAAAACAATTATTGGAAATAACGAAAATGGTAATCTGATATTAACACGAGGAATTAAAAATGGAGGCTGGTTTTTACTTTTTGCAGCTGATTCTGGTGGAATAACTAGTTATGAATTTGAACAGAAAAAAACTAACCACAACAACGTGTATAATTAATTGCTTTGGCAAGTGCTTATTTGGAAAATTCCTTCGGAATTTTCTCGGGTTCGTATTTGTTTACTAATTTAGTTGCTTAAACACGCAACTAACCATACACAAGACCGTTGTAAGTAATTTAACCACAAATGAAAAAATTTTTACTAATATTGTTTTTAACACCTTTGCTAACGCTTGGTCAAAAAGTTAAATCAAAAAAATATGACCATCCTGAATATTCGATTGAATACCCTCTAAACTGGATTTTAGATGAGTCTGGAAAAGAAGGCTCTTCTTTTTTAGTTTATCCAAATACAGAAACAGATAAAGATTTTGTTGAAAACATTAATTTAATTAAACAAAATTTAGGACAGAATGAGTTGACTATTGAACAACTTAAATCTATAATTGAAAATCAAGTATCTAATATGCTTGATAATTCAAAAATTATTTTGACAGAAATAATAAATGATAAAGGAATACCCTATCACAAATTATTAGTCACAGGAGAAACAAGTGGAATGAATTTTATTACTAGAATTCATACAATTCCCATTGAAAATAATTTATTTACGCTGACTTTGGTTTCAAAAGCTGAAGATTATGAAAATATAAAAAACGTCTCGAATCAAATAATGAATAGTTTTACTATAAAATAAAAACTACTTACAACAATGGCTATAAGTAATTGCTTGCTCTAGCCTACTTTAAAAAGTTAATCGTTAACCCACGCAACTACTCATAAATGAGACCGTTACCTACAATCACGAAACAATATACTATAAGAAAAATAATTCTAATATTTAGCCTTATACTATATACATCAACAATCTATGGGCAATACAGTAAATCTTCAGAAGCTTTAACAGCGGAATTTTTCGCAATGTATAAGCGAGATACAAATGCTGCATTTGATTTCATTTTCGAAACAAATGAATGGTTAGCTAATGACAAAGAAGAAATAGATAAGATTAAAGCAGAAGTGCTTGAATACAAAACTACTTTAGGTGATTATATGGGATTTGAGAAGCTAATAAATAAACATATTGGTGGGAATTTGAATGTTTTTGTGTATTTAGTCAAATACGAAAGACAACCTTTGAAATTCATTTTTAAATATTATAAATCAAAAAATAAATGGATGCTTTATAAATTCAAAATTGAAGAAAATATAGACAAAGACATAGATAAGATTATCGAACACGAATTATTGAATAAATTCTAATGCAAGTAACAACGTACATAATTAATGGCTTGTACTATCCTACTTCTGAAAATATTGCCGAATTCGCTATTCGGTTTTTATTTGCAATATAAAACAACTAACTTTTGATAAAGTCATTATGCTAGGAATAATAGTCTTAATTACCATTTCATGGTTAATTCTATATCTAATTGAAAAGAAGACTATATTAGCTCTTGGACTGCTTCCTATAAAGAAAAGATTAAAACAATTCCTGGTTGGATTTTTAATTACTGGGATACTTTGTTTTTACAACCAATACCTAGAAATTTTCCTAAAATCTTCAATTTGGGTTTTAAGTGAAAATAGTACCAGCGAAATTATTTTAAAATCTATATGGTGGGATGTTAAATCTGTATTGACAGAAGAATTGATTTTTCGTGGCGCGTTATTGTATATTATAATTCAAAAAATGAGTTCACAAAAAGGAATATTACTTTCTGCTATTGCTTTCGGTATTTATCATTGGTTCTCTTACGGAGTTTTAGGAAATATAATGGGAATGCTTTTTGTTTTTATTGGCACTGGTTTAATGGGTTACGCTTGGGCATTGGCTTTTTCAAAAACAAAATCCATCATCTTACCTTTTGGACTACATCTAGGTTGGAATTTTACCTATAACACCATCTTCTCAAATGGACCTTTAGGCGAATTACTTTTAATATCACAAGGCGGAAATGAATTAACTGGTTGGGCTTCACTATTAAATTTTATAAATGGATTGATTATAATCCCTGTTCTAGTACTCATTTATGTGAGGTATTTTGTGAAAGAAGAAACAGAAATAATAGAGAAATAAAACCTAATAAACCCATATATAAAACAATTGATACAATCTCAATTTTACACTACAATTATTAATAAATCTAGAAAAACATAGATGAACAAAGCACTAAAAGTATCTAAAAGCATAAACATTTCTGGTTCTAGAGATGCTGTATGGAATGTATTAACAACTCCTGAAAAAATTAAAATGTTTTTATATGGTACGGAAACTATTACCAGTTGGGCTGTTGGAAGTTCTATTATTTTTAAAGGCAATTATGAGGGACATGTTTACAAAGACAAAGGAGTTATCTTGGAACATATCCCTAAAGAAATTTTAAGTTATAGTTATTGGAGTGGTTTTTCTGGCTTAATGGATAGCCCAGAAAACTATGCAAAAGTCACCTATATATTAGAATCTATTTCTGTAACACAAACAAAATTTACTTGGTGTCAAGAGGGCTTTGCTAATGAAAACAGCCAACAGCACTCGGAACAAAATTTACCTCAACTTTTGGAAAGTATCAAAACCATTGCAGAAAACACAGAAGTCTAAGATTTAAAAAAAAAAGCCAGCATTTTTAATGCTGGCTTTTTTTTTAAATAACTTGTAATTACATTAACATGGTAATTGGGTTTTCAATATAACCCTTTAAGGTTTGTAAAAACTGTGCTCCTGTTGCACCATCTACGGTTCTATGGTCGCAAGCTAAACATAACTTCATAGTATGCCCAACAACAAGCTGTCCGTTTTTAACTACTGGCTTTTCTACAATAGCTCCAACAGATAAAATAGCAGAGTTTGGCTGATTGATAATAGAGGTAAAACTCTCTATCCCAAACATTCCTAAGTTAGAAATTGTAAACGTACTACCTTCCATTTCTGCAGGAGTTAATTTTTTATTTCTAGCTCTTCCTGCAAAATCTTTAACGGCTGCGCCAATTTGTGGTAAGCTTTGCTCGTTTGCAAACTTAACAACAGGCACGACTAAACCATCTTCTACAGCAACTGCAACACCAATATGTACATGGTTATTTAAACGCATTTTGTCTGCAAACCACTGCGAGTTAACTTGTGGATGCTGTTTTAAAGCTAATGCACAAGCTTTTACAATCATATCGTTAAAAGATATTTTAGTATCTGGAACCGAGTTAAATTGCACTCTAAATGCCATAGCATTTTCCATATCAAACTCCACATTTAGATAGTAATGTGGTGCGGTAAATTTAGATTCTGCTAAACGTTTAGCAATAACCTTACGCATTTGAGAATTTGTTTTCTCATCAAAATCTTCTTGACCAGTTGCTATAAATTTACCAACTTGTGCTGCTGAACCTTGAGGGCTAAAGTTTTCTATATCACGCTTAACAATACGACCGTTCTCTCCACTACCTTTTACTTGAGAAAGATTTAAACCTTTTTCTTCTGCCATTTTTTTAGCTAATGGCGATACAAAAATTCGGCCTGAAACGTTATGCTCAGATTTTGATTCTGAACTAGATTTACTTTCTGACTTAGTTTCTTTTGGTGCTGAAGCCTTAGAAGATTCTTTTTTAGATGCCTCTTTTTTGCTTTCCTTTTTATCTGAATCTGTTCCTGCAGTCTTAAAGTTTTTAGCAATTGAAGACACATCGGTTCCTTCAGGACCTATAATAGCTAATAAAGCATCAACCTTAGCCGATTCTCCTTCTTCCAACCCTATTTGTAATAAAGTTCCAGATTGAAACGATTCAAACTCCATCGTTGCTTTATCCGTTTCAATTTCAGCTAAAATATCGCCTTCTTCGACCATATCGCCTACTTTTTTCAACCATGTAGCTACAGTTCCTTCTTCCATAGTGTCACTTAAACGTGGCATAGTTACCACAGTAACTCCTTCTGGAAGTTCTTCAGAATTTGTTTCTTCTTTAGCGTCTGAAGATTCTTTTTCGTCTGAAGCATCTTTTTTATTCTCAGAAGCACTATCTGTTACTTCATCTTCATTAGACTCTTCTTTTTTAGACGAACCACCATTTAAATACTCAGAAATATCTTCTCCTTCTTCACCTATAATAGCCAAAAGCTCATCGACTTTAGTGGTCTCACCTTCTTGAACGCCAATATGTAACAAAGTCCCTTCGTGAAAAGACTCAAACTCCATAGTCGCTTTATCCGTTTCAATTTCAGCTAAAATATCGCCTTCCTCAATTTTATCTCCTACTTTTTTTAACCAAGAAGCGACTGTACCTTCTTCCATGGTGTCGCTTAATCGTGGCATATTTATTACTTCTGCCATAACTTATATTTTGTGATCTATAAATGGATAATCTTCTTGCTCGTAAACCGAATCGTACATAACATTTAATTCTGGATATGGAGATTCTTCAGCAAATTTTTCACATTCGCTTACTTTTTCTTTAACGCGCTTGTCTATTTTTTTAATTTCAGCTTCCGTTAAATAGTTGTTTTCAAGAATAATATCCTTAACCTGAGTAATTGGATCTATTTTCTTGTACTCTTCTACTTCATCCTTAGTTCTATAATGCTGCGCATCACTCATAGAGTGTCCTCTATAACGGTATGTTTTTAATTCTAAAAAGGTTGGTCCATCTCCGCGTCGTGCTCTAGAAATAGCTTCATCAAAAGCTTCGGCAACTTTAACTGGATTCATTCCATCTACAGGACCACAAGGCATTTCATATCCTAATCCTAATTTCCAAATGTCTGTATGGTTAGCTGTACGCTCTACAGAAGTTCCCATTGCATACCCGTTGTTTTCACAAACAAATACCACTGGTAATTTCCATAACATGGCTAAGTTAAACGTTTCATGTAAAGACCCTTGTCTTGCTGCTCCATCTCCAAAACAACATAAGGTAACACCATCTACATTATGATACTTATCTCCAAATGCAATACCTGCACCTAAAGGAATTTGTCCTCCTACGATACCATGTCCTCCATAAAAGCGGTGTTCTTTAGAGAAAATATGCATAGAACCACCTAAACCTTTAGAAGTTCCTGTGGCTTTACCGTAAAGTTCTGCCATTACACGTTTTGGATCTACACCCATACCTATTGGTTGTACGTGATTTCTATAAGCCGTAATCATTTTATCTTTGGTCAAGTCCATAGCATGTAAAGCGCCTGCTAATACGGCTTCTTGTCCGTTATAAAGATGTAAAAATCCTCTTACTTTTTGTTGAATATATACGGCAGCCAGTTTGTCTTCAAACTTTCTCCAGAATAACATATCCTCATACCATTTAATATAGGTGTCTTTGGTAACTTCTTGCATTGGTATTATTTATTATTTGTACAGTTTCACAAAAGTAACACTTTAGATAATAACGAAAAAACCGAAATGCTATAGTATTACTATTTTTATTCAAAAAAACTTACGAAAACGTTATAGATACTTACTATTAAATGTTAAAGGCAACATGTTTTCTAAAGAATCTGATTTTAGAATCTGTCCTTCTTCACCTTTAAAGTAAATTTCAATTGGAGTTTTCTGCTTAAATTCATATTCAAAAACTGCTTGTCTGCACGCACCACATGGCGGTATTGGACTAGCCGTAACTTGATTAATTGATCCTGCAATAATTGTCATTTTTACAACCTTGGCCTCAGGGTATTTTGCACCAGCATAATAAATTGCAGTACGCTCTGCACACAAGCCCGATGGATAACTTGCATTTTCTTGGTTACTACCTGTTATAATTTCGCCATTATCCAATAAAAGAGCACAACCTACCAAAAAATTAGAATAAGGTGCGTAAGCCTTTTGTCTTGCTTTTTCTGCATGATTAAATAAATTTTGTATCTCTTGGTCAAGCTCATTAAGAGTCTCGAAAACCGTAAAATCTGACTGTATTGTAATTTTTTGCATAGGTTAAATATAAGGCAAAAAAAAACTATTGAAAGTTCAATAGTTTTTTTTTAAATGTTTTAAAATATTAATATTCTGAATATGTTCCTTGTCCTAAATTAAACGTTAATGAAAAACGTAAAGTATTTTCTAATGGACTCTGCACTTTAGATGATGAAAACAAATAAGATAAATCCATATTAATTACATTATATTTGAAACCAGCACCTAAAGCGAAGAATTTTCTTGCACCTTTAGTTTCATGCTCATTAAAGTAACCTAAACGTAAGGCAAATGCATCCTTATATAAATATTCTGCACCAATTGCATAGGTAAACTCTTGTAATTCTTCTTTAAATCCTCCTGGAGCATCTCCAAAAGATTGAAAAACCCCAGAAATAAAACCTACATCTGGATCTTGTCCTTCTAAAATAATGGTCTCACCTGGATTAGTCTCATTTCCTAATACATCCGTATCTGAAGCATCAGTTCCGTTTTCCGGGTCATATACACCATTACCATTAGTATCGGTATAATTAAACTCTCTCCCTGTAACAGGTGGTGTTGGTACTAAAAGTTTAGCCACCTCGACAGTAACTCCTAACTTATTATATTGGTCAAAAATAAAGTCAAATCCTCCTCCTAAACGTAAGGTTGTAGGCTGAAAATTTTCTTGTCCTGCTTCATCATACTTAAATTTAGGCCCTAAATTCTGGATTGCAAAACCACCTCTCCAGCGTCCATTAAAATCACTGTACGCCTCTTCTTCAGACTGGTAGTAACCAGTTATATCGGTACCAAAAGAACTCGCTGCTTTGGCATCGGTATTTTCGGTCTGTAGTTTTAAATCTGAACGTAAATAACGTAAAGCAACTGCCATAGAAAAACGCTCACTTAGTCGCAAACCATAAGACACATCAAATGTAAACTCATTTGGTTTTTGAATAGTTCCTACTGGATTTTGAGAATTGGCTTGTTCTTCGGTAATGAATTCAATTTCTCCTAAAGAAAAATATCTAAAACTAGCACCAAAAGCACTGTTTTCATTAATTCTATTGAAATAACTTAGGTAAGCTAAACCAATATCATTTACTAATTTACTCAAATAAGGCGTGTAACTTAAAGACACTCCAGACTTAGAGGTGTTAAAGGCATATTTTGCAGGATTCCATGCTTGTGAAAAAGCATCTGATGATGTTGCTACTCCCATGTCTCCCATACCTGCAGCTCTAGCGTCTGGTGCTATAAGCGCAAAAGGAATACCTGTAGTAATCGTACGTGAGTCCTGATCTGGAATAATAGTGGTTTGAGCTATAGTGTTTGTTGCCCATACCATAAGGACAATTAGTAAGATGTTTACTTTCATAAAAGTTTTTTTGTTAGCAAATATAAATTATTATTGAAGTATTACAAGTTTCTCTATTTTTTCTACCGTTTTATTTAACGTCTTAGAATGTACTTTTATTTTATAAATATAAGTTCCTTTTCCTATTTTATCGCCAAAGTCATCTCTTCCATCCCATACTATATCCCTTGAAAGTGTCGCTCCACCTTGATTACAACAGTTATCTGATGTCGTTTGACCATTTAATGTTCTAACTATTTTACCAGAAACGGTAAAGATTTGAACCGAAATATCTAATGGTTCTGAGCTATTATGAGTAAACCAAAACTCTGTATAATTAATAAATGGATTAGGATAATTTAAAACTTTATCAATTACCAGTTCTGTATTTTCATCATAGACTACAAATTGGATTTCTGACGTGGAAGAGTTGTTGTAAACATCCCATGCTTTTAACGTTAAGGTATGTAAACCAGGTTCTAAATCTCTAAACTTAAATTCTAAACTTCCTTTTGTATAGTCGTCTACTTCTGTTAAATAATAATCGTTTAACACATAAGGGTTTACTTCATCACCATCCAGAATAGCTGTAATATCATGACCAATACCACTTGCTGTATTAATTCCGTTTGCATCTTCAAGACTAACCAATAATAATGGCTCTGTATTTGTAATACCTCCAGACGCAAAGGATTTATCGTTAATATGCAAGGTTATAGCTGGTCCAATATTATCCTCGGGTGCATCTAAATTAATACCTCCTATTAATAGCTCGTCTACACTAGCGCCAGTTTTATCATCTAAACTGTTTTCTTGATTAGCATAAAAACTAACTCGTCCATTCCCAACAGGAACAGAGATATCTCTTGGAACAATAAAATCAAAACTAAAACGCCCGTTAGTTACAGTTGCTTGACCTCTATAAATGGTAGGTCCTAAATTTTCGTAATCTAATTTAATCACATTCCCGTTAAATGTCGTATTATCGTTTGCTAAAGTGGTCCTTTGCTCGTTTTTATCAAATATTATTGTTGTAAGAATACCATTATAGTTACTTAATAAAGTCCCATTTTCACTCTGCACTTCACCTTCAATTTTAGCATAACCCAAAGCTTTTAGTGGCTCTGTTTGAGAGGCAATTGGCTCATCATTTACCTTTGTTAATTTTATATTAGGTTGTGGAATAGGCAATTCTAATGCTGGATCTCCAATAGCAAATATTAACAACTTCTGTTGAGTTGAAGATACATTTGGATTATTTTTTGTTAATCTTAAGGCTTCTGCTATAGAAGGATACTCATTTGGCCCGAAGGTATCGTTTGTACTGTAAGAATATAAATATTCTCCCAAAGTCACATTAACTGCTACACCTACCGGCACAAATATTTGTCTTGTAGTTGTTATAAGTGCTATTGCGCCGCCATCAGGATTCCAATAAGTAAACTCTCCAGCTGTTAATCTTAAAGGGTTATCGAACTTAGTATATTCACATGTTACGGTTACAAAACAATGATATTTGCAAACGTTACGAAGATTAACCACTTCAGAAATATTATATATACGCTCGGAAGCTAAACCATCTTCACCACCATGACCAAAATAGTTTACAACTAATACCCCTTTCTCTGCTTCATTAGAAATGGCACTATTGACTTCCGGATATCTGTCTCCACCTGCTGTAGCTTGTTGTTGATAAGCATCGGAGTGTATTTTTTTTACATTAATAAAGGGTTTTTGCTGAGAAATCTCATTCCCTATCTGGTCAGTTGTATTTTGTAATACTCTTTCCCAATCAACATCAACATCATCGGAAACTACCAATACGTTATTTCTCCAGCTCCCTATTGAATTAATAGAATAATGCTTTTCAACTTTATCTACCATTTGTTTAGCCTTAAGAGGCGAATCTGCTACAATTCTTCCAACTGCTATATCTAACCTATCTGAAGTATTTAGGTTTCCTTCTCCTAAGTCCATCATGCCATAAAAGTCATCTGAAATAAACGATGTAGTTAAATTAAAACTACTTAAAGCGTTCCATGTTGGTAAATTATATAAATTTGAAGAGATTCTACCTTTGTAGTCGTATGAAGTATCTCCAAATAAACACAAATATTTTAATCGATTATTTGGATTACTAGCATTGGTATAAACATATCTTACCAAGTTTCTAATTGCGGCAATGTCTGGATTACCACAATTAAATTCATTATAAATAGACTCTACAGTAACCACCTTTACATTAAGTCCTTTTTTATCTCTGTTAATTTGAGCCAAACGATTAGCTTGACTTAAGTGAGAGGTTGTGGTCAACATTAAGTAATCTATATCCTGAAAAACTCCATTACTGTTTTTAAAGATGGTTCCTTTAATATTACTATTAAAAACTCTCGAATTAGAACTATACCTTGGCAAATAATAATTTTGATTGGTAACAATATTAAATTTAGGTTCGGATGTCACATTAGTCCTAAATGACATTTGATTTAAATTAGGATTTACAATCGTCTTCACATTAAATAGATCAGAAACCTCCCATACTTCTTGAACCTGAGCCGTATTATCTAAAGTTAAATTAACAGTAGTCGAATTAGGGTTTGCATAATTAGGTGTAAAACTAAATTGCGTACCGTTAAACCTTAGCGTTCTAGTTGCTTTAACAGTGATATAATCTATAAAGGCTTCACTACTAGGATTACCTTGTTTATTATGCTCCAGCTGTACCGTTACCAAATCGTTAGATGCAGGAATAGTACCATTATATATAGCCTCATTAACCAACAAACCATTTGTGGCTGCTAGGCCTGGAAAATTTAAAACAGATTGCTGAGTTCCATTAACCGAAATTTTCATGCTACTTGGCGAACCCGAAGCAGAAGCTGCAATAACCTTAACATCGATAGGATCTGTACTTACCAGATCTGGAAAATTAAACTGAAAAACTTTAGTGTTTTCGATATCAAATTTATCTCCAAACCAACGTCTTCCAACTGCTGCTAAATTAAATTCATCAGTTTCATGATATTGATAATCTCTAAATACAGTTAAATTTTCTTGAGCTGATTGTGCTGGTTGAATAAATGGTTGGATGCGTTTCCCATTTCCTGCACTTACTGTTATATAGTATTGAGTTTCTGTATTATAAATATTTTCATGAGTATTACTTATTTGATTAAATCCACGCGGACCTTCAGCATAAAATAATATATAATCACCATCATTAAATACACCATCATTTTCACCTATAACTTTTATTGCATTTTCTGTTGGATCTATGGGATGAATATCGCTGTTTATATATGGGATCATGTGTCCTCCATTACCATATATCTTAATATTCTTTGGGTTAATACTATTGGTATTAATACCCAAACCGTTTAGAAAATTTTTATCTAATTTGTAAACACCAGACTTATCAATTATAAATTTAAACCACTCACCAGTAGCTAAAACCGAATTAGTAACCGCTTGAGTTGAAAAACTACTAGCAAGACTGGAAGAAGATGAATAGTTTATAGAAAATGAAATTACTTTCTTATAGCTATTACCTTCTTTTATAATAGGCGATAGCTTTAAGAACGCATTAACCTTACCACGATCTATGGCGTTATTTAAAGAAAAAGAAATATCTGAAGGAATTTTGTAATAAATTAAATCTTTTAATTCTTCTTTTGAAATAGTTGCATACTGAATATTTGTAATGGAAGCCGTGTTAGAGTTTATAGCTGCACTGACACTAAACTCATGAGTAAATAACAATCCCTCATCCATATCAAACGAAAAATTGTTTTTATTTTTAAAAAAAGGTACTGTTGCGGTAAATGATTCGGTTTGTAAACTCTTAGAGCCACTCCAATTTATAGTATAGGATTTATTTTGAGCATAAACAGCTATACCATAAAGGCATATAAGTAAAGTAAAAATCTTTTTCATATAAACTTCTAACGCTTTTAAGAATCCGTTAGTATTAACGAAATTTTAAAATTTTAAGTTTTAATTTCAAAACTACAAAATAATTCCAAAACTAGAACGTTATCTACAAGTATAATAGTCTGATAAAGACTGAAATACTTACAAAATTTAAGTAAACATTTATTTTTTTTTAATGTTCACATTTTTTTAACTAAAAAAACCAAAAACACTTGTAATATAATCTATAATTATTATATTGCAAGACCAAAATATTACTATTTAGCTACTTAATTTTATGAATATGAAAAACGTATTAACTTCAAAATTGCTATTACTTACGGTATCAATGCTAGCAATTTTTGGATGTAAAAGAGGGCAAGACTCCAATGTCTCTCAAGGTACAGGCTGGAAAATAAACGCCAAGGAAGGTGGTTTTCAGTACAACACAAAATACCAAGAGCAAGAAACTGCTCCTGGTCTTGTATTTGTTGAAGGTGGAACTTTTACAATGGGTAGAGTTCAAGATGATGTTATGCATGATTGGAATAACACACCTACACAGCAACACGTACAATCTTTTTACATGGATGAAACTGAGGTAACTAATTTAATGTATTTAGAATACTTAGATTGGATGAAGTTAGTTTATCCTCCGGATGAAGAAAACTTTAAAAACATTTATAATGGAGCAATTCCAGATACTTTAGTTTGGAGAAACCGTTTAGGGTACAATGAAGTAATGACTAACAATTACTTACGCCACCCTGGATATTCAGGATATCCTGTAGTTGGAGTAAGCTGGATTCAAGCTGTAGAATACGCAAACTGGAGAACCGACCGTGTAAATGAATTATATTTACAAGATGCAGGTTATTTAGAGAAGGACACTCAGTATGGAGCTACTGCAGAAGCTAATTTTAGCACAGATACTTATATAGCTACACCTACAAGTACTTATGGAGGTAATGATAGTATTATTAAACCACAAGGCAGAGGTTCTAAACAAATTAGAACAAATGCTAAAGGAGATACTATTAGTGTTTTCGCAACTCGTGAGACTGGTATAATTTCACCAAAATACAGATTACCTTCTGAAGCTGAGTGGGAATATGCTGCTTTAGGTTTATCTGAAATAAGAAGCTACAATGTATATAGAGGACGTAAAAAATACCCATGGGATGGAGCTTATACTAGATCTGGAAAACGTCAAGTAAGAGGAGATCAATTAGCTAACTTCAAGCAAGGTAAAGGAGATTACGGTGGAATTGCTGGATGGTCTGATGATGGTGCCGACATTACTGCGCAAGTAAGATCTTATGAGCCTAATGATTTTGGTTTATACGACATGGCTGGAAATGTTGCTGAATGGGTAGCTGATGTTTACAGACCTATAGTAGATGATGAATTTAATGATTTCAACTACTATAGAGGTAACGTTTACACTAAAAACGCACTAAATGAAGATGGTACAGTTAAAATTGTAACTACAGAAGATATTGTTTACGATACTCTACCAAACGGAAAAGTTATTGCAAGAGATTTACCAGGTGAAATCGCAACAGTTCCTGTAGACGATAATGAAACGTATTTAAGAACAAATTTTGACAGATCTGACAACAGAAACTTCAGAGATGGAGATACACAATCTTCAAGATATTTTAATGAAGGTGCTTTTGATGATGAAAATATGGATGATAGCAAAAAAGAATCTGCTACAAGAAAAATGTACAATTCACCAAAGCACAATATTGAAGTTGACTCTGCTGGAGTTATGACAAAAGAATGGGATAAGAACAACAAACGTACTTCATTAATTAATGATGAAGTAAGAGTTTATAAAGGAGGTTCATGGAAAGACAGAGAGTATTGGTTAGATCCTGCACAACGTCGTTATTTCCCTCAAAACATGGCAACAGACTATATTGGATTTAGATGCGCAATGTCTAGAGTTGGTTCAAAATCAAAAGGACAAAACAAAACAAAAAACTAATTTAAGTTATCCTCATATTACTAAAAAGTCCTAACTTTATGTTAGGACTTTTTTTATACCCTATTCTATGGAAATACAACAATTGCATCAATTATTCTTAACATCTAATGGCATATGTACCGATAACAGAGTTGTAAAAGAAAATGAGATTTTTTTTGCTTTAAGGGGAGAAAATTTTAATGGTAATACATTTGCAAAAAAAGCATTAGAAAATGGTGCTTTACAGGTGATTATAGATGATAAGAATGTTACCAGTGAATTAGATTCAACTCATTATATTTTAGTTGATGATGTTTTAAAAACACTACAGGAACTAGCCAGATATCATAGAAACTATTTAAATATACCTATTATAGGACTAACAGGTAGTAATGGTAAAACAACCACTAAAGAGCTTATATATGCTGTAATTTCTCAAAGCTACAAAACCATTGCTACTATTGGTAATTTAAATAATCACATTGGAGTACCTCTTACTCTACTTAGAATGACTGAAGAAACAGAAATAGGTATAGTAGAGATGGGTGCAAATCATCAAAAAGAAATAGAATTTTTATGTACTATTGCCCAACCCAATTTGGGATATATTACAAATTTCGGAAAAGCACATTTAGAAGGATTTGGTGGAGTTGAAGGTGTAATAAAAGGAAAGTCTGAACTTTATACTTATCTAAAACAAAATAACCAAACAGTTATAACGAACTTAGATGATTCCAAGCAAAACGAGTTAACCATAAATTCTAAGCGCTTTACCTTTGGACAGAATAATAATCCAGCTGATGTTTTAGTAACATTAAAAAATATACAGCCATTTTTAGAAATTGAATACGATTATTTAAACATAAAATCAAATCTTATAGGAATATATAATTTCAACAATATCGCTTCTGCCATTTGTATTGGTACTTATTTTAAAGTCCCTAAAAAACTTATAAAAAAAGGCATAGAAAGTTATGTTCCCTCAAACAACCGTTCACAATTAATTCAAATAAAAACGAATAAAATCATATTAGATGCCTATAACGCTAATCCTAGTAGCATGGAGGCAGTATTACATAATTTAAGTAAACAGAACAGTAGCCATAATTATTTAATTTTGGGAGACATGTTTGAGCTTGGAGATGAAGCTTGGAAAGAACACCTTTTTATTATTAATTTGGTTAAATCACTTCAGTTTAAAGATGCCTTATTTGTGGGAGGAAACTTTTACAAACACAAAAGCAATTTTAAGGAATTTAAATTCTTTAAAGAGTATAAAGATTTAGAAGAATATATAAATTTAAATCTACCTGAAAAAAGGACAATTTTAGTAAAAGGATCAAGAGGAATGGCATTAGAGCGAATACTGAAAATATTATAAAATAAAAAAAATCCGAAACATATGTTTCGGATTTTTTTTGTGGGCGACAAGGGATTCGAACCCCTGACCCCTTGGGTGTAAACCAAGTGCTCTGAACCAACTGAGCTAGTCGCCCTAACTTGTTGCGAGTGCAAATATAAGACCTATTTTAAATCTACAAAACTTTTTTGAAAGTTTTTTCCATAAATAATTTTAAAAATTATTAATACTGTTGAATATCAATTACTTTTGAAATAAATTAAATCTGTTAAATTTTAAAGATATATGAAAAAAGGGTATTTAAGTTTGGTTTTTATATTTATAGTAGCTTTTGGATTTTGTATTGGTATATTTTATTTGTCTGAATATTTAAGAGAAAAGACAATACAAGACAAAGACTTATTAGAGCTTAAGAAAGAGAAAGAAAAATTTGATAGGCAACAGGCTTTAAAAACAAAGTATAAGTTAGAAACACATATTCGTTTTTTATATGGTTTAACGATTAAGGATGCTAAACCTGTTGATAATTTTGAGGTTGGAGAAGATGAACTCGTACCATTTTCTAACCCTTATGAAAAGACTTATAATGATTTAGAGTTTTCAAATTCAGTAAATAATCAACAAAATACTTTAATAGAAAACAAAACCAATTCAGATTTAATACTATTTAAACTAATAAATGGTATTGACCAAACTATTTATATTCCTAAAAATGAATCAACTTTCATTGAAATTAGAAAAAAAGATACTCTGGCTTTTTATTACGGTGAGCGTTTCGTTAATACTTATTTTTCACACTTTAAGGAGAATACGGGAATCTCTTCGCTCTATGAAATTGGAAGTTTGACGAATGATTTACCAAAAAAAATTACAGTTAATGCTTTTGAAACAATTAATAAAGATTCGAAAAAAAGAAAATTACTAAAAAATTATCAACCCATAACGTTTGAAAAAATAACGGTAAACGAGTTACCACATATTAATGATCTTTATGCTGATTATTACAAGAAGCATTATAGGAAGTAATTAAACTACTTCTGCTACAACAAAAGTACTACCACCTATATATATAACATCTTTTAGTGAGGCATCCTTTAAAGCCATTTGATACGCTTCATTTACAGATGATTTGCAATAACCTTTAAAGCCAAAATGAGTCATTTTATTAAATAAGTCTCTAGCATCCATAGCTCTAGGTATATCGGGTTGGCAAAAATAATATACAGCTTCTTTTGGAAGAATATGTGCAATACTATTTAAGTCTTTATCACTTACAACACCAAACACAATTCTTAAGGTCTTAAAAACCTCATTACTCAATTGTTGCATTGTAAGACTTAGACCTTCTGCATTATGGGCTGTATCACAAATCACTTTTGGTTGATTATGTAATATTTGCCAACGTCCTAAAAGATTTGTGTTTTTAACAACATTAAGAAAACCATTCTTAAAATCTTTTTCAGAAACCTTAAATTTGTTACTTAAACTTTTTATAGTATAATAAACCGCTTGCTTATTTTTTAATTGATAGTTCCCTAATAAATCTGTTTGGTAATTAATTAATTGCTTTTGATCAGCAAATACTATTTCTGCGTTGAGCTGTCTAGCCTTCTCTAAAAATATATGCTCTGTTTCAGTATGGGTTTCACTTATAATTACAGGAGTATTTGCTTTAATAATTCCAGTTTTTTCTGCCGCGATTTCAGCTAAGGTTTCCCCTAAAAATTGAGTGTGATCTAAGCCTATATTAGTGATTAAACAAGCTTCTGGTTTAATAACATTAGTAGAGTCTAAACGTCCTCCAAGACCGACCTCAATAATAGCGACATCCACCTTATTCTCTGCAAAATAGGAGAAGGCTAAGCCTACAGTCATTTCAAAAAAAGACAATTGATGTGTTTCAAAAAACGTTCTGTTTTGACTTATAAAATCTACAATATAATCTTCAGAAATTTCATTTCCATTTATTTTAATACGCTCTCTAAAATCTTTTAAATGAGGTGAAGTGTAAAGTCCGACTTTATATCCTGCTTCTTGAAGTATAGAAGCTAACATGTGACTGCAGGACCCTTTACCATTTGTACCTGCAACATGAATAGATTTAAACAAGTGCTCAGGATGATTTAAATGATTTACCAATGCCAAAGTATTGCTTAAATCCTTTTTATAAGCAGAGCTACCTTGTTTTTGATACATAGGAAGCTGTTGAAACATCCAATTAATAGTATCTTGATAGGTCTTCAAACTATTGACCTAATTTAAAGTTTATAGATACAAAACCAATTTGTCTTATAGGCGCTTTGGGATCTGGTTTCCATTTATGTGATAAAGCAATTCTTTTTGCTGGTTCTAATAAACACGCAGCTGTATTTTCTGTGCCTTTATATCCAGGTGTAGCTTTTACTACATTCCCATTTCTGTCTACTTCAATTTGAACTACCACTAAACCGGATTCATTACAATCTTGTTTATACACCTGTTTTGTTGGTGTACCACGTCCATTTAAACCGTAACCTACTCCGCCAGAACCTGTACCAGGATCTCCAAAATAGCTTGAAGCATATGGGTCGCCATCTAATTGCCCTTTATCTCCAGCCTTATTGTCATTACCTTCTCCTCCATTAGTAGATCCATCAGATTTATTTAATCCGCCCATCATGGCGTCAAGTTTTGCTTTTTTATCGGCTTCCTCTTTACGTTTTTTTTCTGCTGCCTCAGCCTTGGCTTTCGCTATTTTTTCAGCTTCAGCCTTAGCTTTAGCTTTGGCATCTGCTTCTGATTTAGCTTTAGCATCGGCAATTTCTTTTTGTCTTTTTATTTCTAAAGCCTCTTGAGTATCCTGAGTTAAAAGTTTTTCTTGAGGTGCTGCAGCCGCTTCTTTTTGAACTTCTTCTGGTTTAACAACCTCTTCCGGATTGCTTTTTGAAGATTCATTAAACTGTTTTTCGCTATTATTGGCTTCTGATTTTATAGGCTCATTAGGTTGAACATCGCCACTCCCAACGTTAGAGGTCCCAAAATTAACTGCAACACCATACTCTTCAGGAGGATCCATAAAAGGCGGTGAAGCCACAAAAAATAAAAGCAACAAAATTAACAGCATAATAAGCGCTGTTAGACTTGCTGAATTTCTTTTATGTTTTGTATTTAGATATTTCATGATATTTAATTACAATCTTAGTAAATAAAACAATTATTTTCCTGTTTGAATGGCTACTGGTAAACTATACGGATATGATGTAGCTTTGCCATTTTGCATAGCTGGTTTCATTTCTGGTAATTGTGATATTACTCGTTTAGCTTCTTCAACTAATTTTGGATGATTAGCTATAGCTCTAACAGAAACTACATTTCCATTCTCATTAACACTAAATGCAATTTTAATACTTTGCACACCTGTTAAACCAACATTACCTGCAATTTCTTTATTAAACCTATCAGACAAAAACTGTGCTATTTTTTCGCTCATACATTGCTTTCGACTACTAATTGCAACGCCTTCACAACCAGGATATATTGGAGCAGATTCTTTTGCTCTAAAAGAGCCATTATTATCACCACTTCCACCATCATTTTTGGTATTATTATTACCAATAGAATTTGCTTTTTCTCTAGCAGCTTTATCTGCTGCTGCTTTTGCTATAGCATCTGCTTTTGCTTTAGCTTCTTGAGCGGCTTTTTGTTCAGCTGCTTTTTGTTTTTCAAGAGCTTCTCTTGCTTTATCCTTTGCTTGTTGTTCTTCTTTAGCTTCTTTTTCTGCTTGTTCCTTAGCTTTTTTAATAGCTAAAGCTTCTTCATTCTCTTGAGTTAGTAAATCTTGTTCCGCTTTCTCTTTAGCTTTCTCTATAATTTCTTCTTGTGGTTGCTCAACCTTTTTTTCCTCTACTTTCTTTATATCTTCCGTTTTTACTTCTTTAGGAGAAGTTCTGGGAGTAGGTTCAGAAACAGATTCTGCATTTGCAGGACTACCAAAATTAATAGCAACACCATACTCCTCTGGTGGATCTGTGTAAGGTGGTGAGGCTACAAAAAACAACAACAGCACGATTATAAGCGTGATTAACGCTGTTAGTCGTGCTGATTTCTTTTCGTGCTCCGTTTCTAAATATTTCATGTAAAAATATATTTATTTATACATATCAATTTCTAAGCCATTTTATTTTGATTGTACTGCTAGAGTTGACTTTATTTTATTTTTGTTTGCAATATCCATGATAAATACCACATGTTTCATTTCTACATCTTGATCTGAGCGAATGGTTATTACTGGTTCTTCTTGAGTTCCTAATTTTGCTAATAACTCAGTTTCTAAATTATCTTTTTCCACCTGTTGCATATCTATGTAGTAGTTAACATCTTTATCTACACTAACAGAAACACTCTTGGTTTGAGTAGTTTTACTAGATGATTTGGGCAACAATAGATCTATAGCTTCCGCAGAAACTAATGTTGATGCTATCATAAAAAATATTAACAGAAGGAAAACAATATCCGTCATAGACGACATATTGAATTCTGGGGTTACTTTATTTCGTCCTCTTAATCGCATATTAGCTTGGTTCGTTTAAAAGATCTAAAAATTCTAGTGAATTAGCTTCCATTTGGTAAACCATCTTATCTGTTTTTACTACTAAATGATTATAAGCTACATAAGCTACAATACCAACAATTAAACCAGCTACTGTAGTGGTCATGGCTGTATAAAGTCCATCTGCAAGCGTCTTAATATCTATAGAACCTCCAGAATTTGCAATCTCAAAAATAGATAATATCATACCTATTACTGTCCCTAAAAACCCAATCATTGGTGCTGCGCCTGAAATTGTTGCTAATACACTTACGTTTTTCTCAAGGTTATAAATTTCTAAACGTCCGGCATTTTCTATTGCTGTATTAATGTCCTCTAAAGGTTTTCCAATTCTAGTAATTCCTTTACCAATTAGTCTTGAAACTGGCGTATTTGCAGTACTACATAAATTTTGTGCGGACTCTAATTTTCCATTAGAAACATAATCTTTAATCTGATTCATAAAGTTAGCATCAATCTTTGAGGCATCTTTAATGGCAAAAATTCGTTCAAAATAAATGTAACAAGCCATAATTAACAATACAAATAGTAGCGTAATAATTATAATACCTGCAGTTCCTCCTGTTGTGATTAACTCTATTACAGACAGTGTCTTTTCTACTGGTTCACCTTCTGCTACTGTATTGGTTGCATCTGCAACTTGTTCTTGGAAAATTGTGCTTAACATAAATTAAAGGTTGTATTTAAAGAATAACGTTAGTTTTAAAAAATTCGTATGATTAAAATAAAGTTCTAGTAAAGAAAAACACTAATGTTCCTGCTAAAAAACCTATAAGTGCTAACCATGAAATCTTCTTGAAATACCAGAAAAAATCAATTTTCTCCATACCCATAGCAACAACACCAGCTGCAGAACCTATAACCAACATACTTCCACCTGTTCCAGCAGCATATGCTATAAAATGCCATAGTTCATTATCCATAGGTACAGAAAACATACCTAAACTCGCTGCTACTAGAGGAACATTATCAATAACTGCTGATCCAATACCTAATAGGATTACTACAAGGTCAGATACTCCTGCATGATGTAACTCTGTTCCCAACATTGGTATATTATCTTGCAGAGAAGATGCAAAACCAAATAACACACCCAAAGATTCTAAAGCTGCGACTGCCATTAAAATTCCTAAGAAAAATAAAATACTTGGTAATTCTATCTTAGATAATGATTTATGAACTGGACTATGCTTGGCGTGAGCATCACTTTCACCTCCATGGGGCTCTGTCAAACTAAATTTTGAAGAACTGAAATATTCAGCAAAAATAGCTACAATACCTAAAGATAACATCATCCCTACGTAAGGTGGTAAATGAGTTGCTACTTTAAAAATTGGTACAAAAATTATTGCAGCCAAACCTAAATAAAGCATTACAGCACTAAACCTACTCTTAGGTTTATTAATTTCCCCTTGATCTTCTTCAGCTAAATAACCTTTAAAAGCTGGTAAGAACGATGCTATAAATGTTGGAACTAACATACATACTAATGATGGTACTAATAAATAACCAAATAAATGTCCTGTAGAAACTTTGTTTGCAATCCATAACATAGTCGTAGTAACATCTCCTATAGGTGAAAAAGCACCACCAGCATTAGCCGCTATAATAATTAAACCCGCATACCAGATTCGAACATCTCTATCTTTAACAATTTTCTGTAATATGGAAATTAAAACAATAGTAGCCGTTAAATTATCTATAATAGCTGAAAGAATAAAAGCTAAAAAACAAAATATCCATAAAATCTTACTTTTCTTTTTAGTCTTAATAAAGTTCTTAATAGTAGAAAATCCATCGAAATAATCTATAATTTCAACGATAGTCATTGCTCCTAAAAGAAACACCAAAATCTCTGCCGTCTTACCTAAATGATGAAGTAATGTTTCTTCCATTAATTCCATTTTAGCTTCATGAGCTAGACCAGGAAAATTATCAACTAATGCATGTTTAGCCGAGTCAAACCAATTAGGAAAAGAATCAATCCCTAACGAAATTAAAGCCCAACTAATAGCCATCATAACTAAAGCCGGGACAAGCTTATCTACTTTTATACTATGTTCTAATGTTATTGCCAAATAACCTAAAACAAATACTACTATAATTATTGTTTCCATATATTTTTATTGGGTTGTAAAATTAAACTAATTGCTTTAAAGCATTTTCAAATGCTGTTGAACAAATTTTAGTTTTTGACGCACTCATTTTAAACGTGTTTTGAAGTGCTTTTTTAATAGTATTTGAAGTATCATTAAAGATAGCTTCATCTTGCATAGGCAAGTCAATTTTAGACTCCATCAAGTAGGCAAAGACTCTTGCTATTCCGCAATTTGATATAAAGTCTGGTAATAAACTTAGATGATTATCTGTGTACTCCATAATAGGTCCGAAAAAGATCTCTTTGTCTGCAAACGGAACATTTGCTCCTGGAGATATTACTTCTAATCCTGTATCTATCATTTGTTGGACTTGTTCTTGAGAAACTAATCTTGAAGCTGCTGCTGGAACAAATATTTCAGCCGGTAAATTCCAAATTTTTGAATTAATTTCTTCAAAAGGAATCATTTCGTTTGAATTCAACTTATTTCCATCTTTTGATAAAAATAAATCTGTCATTTCAGACATCGTAAATCCATTCTCATTAATTAATCCTCCATCACGGTCAATAATTCCTACAACCTTGGCTCCTAGTTGAGTTAAATAATAAGCAGCTGCAGAACCAACATTTCCAAAACCTTGAACTATTGCTCTTTTCCCTTTAATATGCCCACCATAAATATCATAATAGTGTTTTACAGCTTCGGCAACACCATATCCAGTTAACATATCTGCTACTGTATATTTCCTAGATAAATCGGGTGAAAACTTCTTATCCTCTATAACTTTAATAACACCTTGACGCAATTGCCCGATTCTATTTATTTTGTCTGCCTCTGTAGGCTTGAAATGCCCATTAAAAATACCTTCTTGAGGATGCCAAACACCACAACTTTCAGTAATTGGAATAACATCCTTGTCTGCATCGACGTTTAAATCTCCTCCAGTTCCATAATAATGCTTTAACAAAGGGGTTACTGCTTTATACCAGCGTTCTAAAACACCTCGTTTCCTAGGATCATTAGGATCGAAGTTAATTCCAGATTTTGCACCACCAATTACTGGTCCAGAAACTGTAAATTTCACTTCCATAGTTTTAGCTAAAGATAAGACCTCATTTTTATTAAGTCCTTTTCTCATTCTTGTTCCTCCACCTGCAGCACCACCACGTAATGAATTTATAACGGTCCAGCCTTCTGCATCTGTTTCTTGGTCTCTCCAATGAAAAACAATTTCTGGCTCTTTATTTTCGTAAATTTTAAGTAAATCTTTCATGTGTATATTCTATAATAATTATTTTAAAAAAGGGTTTGGTTAAATAATTACTAGAATAGTTATAACTGAGTCATTTGAGTGAATTTTAAAATATCCTAACAAATATAAAAAACTAAGAATTCAATACACTTAGAAACTCAGATTTAATTGTTAAGTTTTTGTAAAAATTTATTAGCTCGGTAAATAGATTTTTCCTGATGAATGGTTTTTTACAGCTCCTGTTACGGACGCCAAACAATTTACTTCATTTTCAAGTTTTAAAACTCCTAATAAGCCAAAAATTAAGGCCTCTTTAAATTCAATGAGATTAGCATCGGGGATAATTACTTCTGTCTTGGTAAATGAACGGATACGAGACATTAAATATTTGTTGTAAACACCGCCACCAGTAAATAATGCTGATTTTAAATCTTTAATATGTAAAGAAATTTGATAAGCGGCATGCTCTACTAGTGTACATAAGATATTTTCCAAACTCAAGTCATAAGTTTCAATTATTGGTAAAAAAATGTTATTCACCCATTCTAAACCTAAAGATTTAGGATTAGAATGTTTATAAAAGTGAAGTTCATTTAATTCATAAAATAAGTCATAACACACAACTCCTGATGACGCAATAGCACCATCAACATCATAATCTAAATTAATTTTTGAAATGAAATGGTTAAGTACAATATTTACAGGACAAATATCATAAGCGACTCTCTCGTATAAAATAGTTTTTGATATATTAGAAAAACCGCCTAAATTAATACAAGCATCATAATTGTAAAATAGTAATAAATCTCCTATAGGAACCAATGGAGCTCCTTGACCACCTAAAGCTACATCTTGGACTCTAAAATCACAAACGGTTTTAAGTTGAGTTATTGTAGCTATTTCAGGTAAATTACCTATTTGGTAGGTTAATTTATTTTCAGGTTGATGCAGAGCAGTGTGACCATGACTACAAAGCACATCAATACTATTTATATTATGCTTTTTAATAAAAATTAAAATTAGTTTACCTAATAACTTTGTATATCTTTTATCTATTTTTTTTAAAGACTTATAATCTGTTTTAATCAGTTTTTTTAGCTCAGACTTCCAAAAATCAGAGTATGCAATCGTTTCTACTTGTAGAAAATTATATTTCCAATGTTCTTTTTTATAGATATTTATGTAGGCTAAATCAACTCCATCAAGTGAAGTACCCGACATAACAGCTAAAACGTTGTAGTTTTTTTCAATCATACCGAGTAAAAATAATAAACCCTATTGAATAAATGACAATTATAAAGTATATTTGGGGTACAAAATTATTGAATTATCAACGCATAAGCATTATGAATTTTAATCTAACAGAAGAGCATATTATGGTTCGCGACGCTGCTCGTGAATTCGCAAGAACAGAATTACTACCAGGAGTTATCGAAAGAGATGAAAAGCAACAATTCCCACACGAACTAGTCAAAAAAATGGGAGATTTAGGCTTTATGGGAATAATGGTAGATCCTAAATATGGTGGAAGTGGAATGGATACTATTTCATACGTTTTAATTATGGAAGAATTATCAAAAATTGATGCATCTGCTTCTGTGATTGTATCTGTAAATAATTCTTTGGTATGTTATGGTTTAGAGAATTATGGAACAGAAGAACAGAAACAAAAATACTTACCAAAATTAGCTAGCGGAGAAACTGTTGGTGCTTTTTGTTTAAGTGAGCCTGAAGCTGGTAGTGATGCTACTTCGCAAGCCACAACTGCAATTGATAAAGGAGACCATTATCTGTTAAATGGTACAAAAAATTGGATTACTAGTGGTGGAAGAGCAGGCGTTTACTTAGTAATTGC
>NZ_PXOQ01000013.1:0-324 GCF_003008425.1 Aurantibacter aestuarii
GCCAAGGTGATCGACGGCCCGATCGGCTGGTTTCAGTACCTGTCGAAGCACGCCGCCCGCGGGGTGAAGCACTACCAGCGCAACAACGAGAACATCCCCGAGGCGTGGCTCCGCAAGACCGGCCGCGTCTGGGGTCACTCCGGCGATTGGCCCCTCGATGCGCCCCGGAAGTTCGGCCTACAGGGCGCCCAGGGCGATGCAGGCTGGTACTGGATGCGGCGCATGGTCCGGGGATGGCGGCTGGCCGATGCACGGGCAGCAGGGGACCGCAGGCGCATCCTCTACGCGCGTGGGAGCTTCCGGTCGCCGGAACCCGAGCTGTCG
>NZ_PXOQ01000013.1:406-1275 GCF_003008425.1 Aurantibacter aestuarii
TGCCGGCCGAGCCGGTGCAGCTGCGGATGCTGGCCAACCTCGCTGATCGGGGCTGCACGATCGTTGACCTGGACACCGGCGAAGTGCTCTTCGGCGGGTCGTAATTTCCAGCTGCCGCGTTCCCTATCCTGCACTGGGGAAAAGGGGGTGTAGGGGCACAGCCCCTACGGTGACGCTCTGGCTGTCGTGTCGGTCGATGTACCTGGCTAATCGGTCGCGGCGACGCCCTATGGCCGCCTGCGCCGGTACGTCGCGCCTGCAAACCGCTGTAGGAGGACCGTACTGGCCACAACGGAGCGTTATGCGACGGTGGGGCCGGGACGGGCCGCACGCCCGCGCATGAAGCCGCCAAGGGACGCCGTAGCCGGGCCGGTGGGTGCCGCCTTGATTAGTAGTTACATAACGGCACGCACCGGGGTACGCTGTGGCTGTTCGGTGGCAGCCCAGAACGCCCATAGGGGCCGGAAGAGGGAAAGGGAGCCGAGCAAAAAAGAACCCCGCAGCGCGCCAACGCTCGGGGTCATGACCAGCACGGGATAGGACCGATGCCAGTAGTGACAGTGTACCGCCACGGCGGTAAGGGCGGTGTAGCGCCCGGACGGAATGACCATACCCGGATGAAGCGCGGCGACGTCGAGGGGTGGAGCTTAGGGGCCACGCGCCGGAACACGCAGTTCCTGATGAGCGTGCGCGAGACCGAGCTAACAGGGGCAGGCGTCGCCCTCACTCTCACGCTTCGAGACTGTCCCGCATCGGCCCAGGACTGGACGAAGCTGCGGAAGCGGTGGATTGAGCGCCAGCGGCGTGCCGGTATGGTCCGGCTCCACTGGATCACGGAGTGGCAGCGTCGAGGCGTGCCGCACCTGCAC
>NZ_PXOQ01000014.1 GCF_003008425.1 Aurantibacter aestuarii
GATAGCAAATTTGCGAGGACTTTCCGAGAGGAAAGTCAGAAGCAATGAACTATAGCCGTTGTTGTGCGTAGTATTTTATTTTTCAAAGTTGTCAGTTTTTAAATCCGCTCTCATTTCTTTAATGATTACAGTTTCTAATTCGTTAAATGGATTATCAGTTTTAAATTTATTTCCTGCCTCAAAGAATTTCAAAGTCATTTCAGTTCGCATTTCTTTAGGAATTCCGCTCACTTTTGATAAGGAATAATATTGATAAGAATTGTCAAAAATAAATTGAAATTCCGCGCGTATTTTTTTTAGCTTGTCAAGCATATTTTCAGAAAGGAATGGTTGATTTTTTAGGTAAAAGTTTATAAATTCCTCAATTTCTTTGATAAAATCAGCACCCATTTTTTCGTCTCCAGTCAAATGATAGCGATTAATCAGAAGTTTTATTCGGTAAGACTTGTCCAGAATTTCTCGATAGATGTCTATTTTTTCCCTAAAAATTCCGCTGTAAGTTATTTTGTATTGTTCAATTTAACGGTCAACACGTTTTTTTATCCATAAGTAAAAAATTATGTTTCCGAGAATGGTGAGAATTGCTGGAAGTATTAATTTAATCATATCTATTTTTTCACAATCCATTCAGTTTTTCATATTACGCACAACGTTGTTGTATATGGAAAGTTGCGAGTTTGTGTGCGAGGATTTTCCGAAGGAAAATCAGAAGCTAGCAAACAAAGCAACTAACATTGGTTAAGCTAAAACTAGCAATTTTTTATATACTGTGTTGTGCACGGGCTTTTTTTATTTTTAATTGATATTTAATTCCGCATATTATTCCAATAATTCCACCAACATAGCTAAATGTATGCATTGTTCCAGCTGTCAAAAAACTTTGTCGGTCAAACAAGTCAGTTGGGATATTCCAGTCAATATTTAATTTGGGGATTATAAAAAATCCAACTAAAACTCCGATTAAACCCAATAAAATAGCAAAAATAAAAATCCGAAACATAGCGCCAATAATGCTTTTTCTCATTGTTTTTATAGTGCTTTGTGTAAGTCCGATTAATCCATTTACAATTCCGAAAATCAGTCCGAACCACCAAGTTGATAAACCACCAACTAACGAGACTTTTAACCTTTCATCTCCATAACCATTTTCCCATAAACCAAATTGTTCAAATTTAAAAACGGTGAAATATTCTTCAGATATCGAATAAGAAATCTGGTTATGAATTATTCCATAAATGGAAGCTAAAATTATAGAGAGAACTATTGTTAATATTAGAAGACCTATTTTAATATTCATTCAGTTTTTTAGCTTGTGCACAACGGTCTCGGCTATGAGTAGTTGCGTGGTTTAGCATTTAACTTTGCAAGTACACACCAAGTTGGAAATTCCGCAGGAATTTCCAAAGTAGGCGAGAACAAGCAATTACTTATAGCCATTGTTGTGCATAGTTTTTAATCATTTCACTATTGTCTTAATCAAAATTTTTCTTCAATAAATTTTATAATCTTTATTTTCAATCTTTGTCTAAATGAAAGTTTATGGGCATCCCAATCTGGAAAGCCATTTTCTAATAATCTGCTCACGGATAATGCAAGTAAATCATACATTCTTTTTCCACCAATAATCACTTTCTTATCTCTACTTTTTATTGGTTTTTTAGGAACTATTCCTGTGTGTATTGCTTTAGAGGTCTGGTCATAGAATCTTTTAAATCCAGAAATTAATTCGGATTCGTTGAATTCGGTTAATAGAATTGGTGCCCTTTCAGAGACAGTATTTCTTATTTTATTATATGGTGAGCCAAAAATATTCTCCATTGCTACTCTGATAAAAATGGCGTGGTCAATTGACGTGTCTATTTTAGTTCGGTCTTTAGACTTATTTAGAAATCTAAGAGATACACGAAGTTTATTTTTATTTTTAGGTTCAAACGCATTGAGTCTAGTTAGTTGATGATTGGCTAATTCCAATATTTCTGAGTCAATTTTAGTTCTAATTCCTAGACTTCGCATTCTCGGAATATTAGAGACAGCATAACTGGAAGCTGCTGAAATATATAAAGCTTCAAAATCTCTTAGATGAATTGAGATAATATCTAATATGTCTCTTGCTTCATCAATTATATCTGGATTGATGTTTTCTTTATGAAGTTCTTTGAATAAAATATAATAGTCCGTATGTTTTGTGAATGTCTCTAATAATTTGGCTGTTTTTTCATCTTCTATTTTACTAAAGTGGCAAAGCATAAAACCATTACAAAAAGTATAAGTAAAGTTCTCTTCGAGTTCTAGCCCTTCAACAAAAATTATAAATCTTTCCAAATCGATAGTTTAAATTATGCACAACGGTCTCGGCTATGAGTAGTTGCGTGGTTTAGCACTTAACTTTGCAAGTACGCACCAAACTGAAAATCCGCAAGGATTTTCAGAAGTAGGCGAGAACAAGCAATTACTTATAGCCAATGTTGTGCATAGTTTAATTTTTTTCCAATTCTTTGTTGTTAATAGATTCCTTAATGTTCCAATCAAGGTATTTGGACACTACATTCAATTTTTCTTCATTATTAGTCAACGTTTTGGTGTAGCCCTTAACAATTGCACTAATCACAAGATTTGGATTGTCTTTGAAAATATAATGTCCGCTTCCTTTAGCTACAATTCCTTCGCGATTAATTTCAGTATTAACAAATTCCTCATGTGTTTCGATGAGTAATTTCCATTCCTCGTCTGTATGATGTCTTTGAATTGGCGACCAAATATCAATTACAGGTATATTAGATGGGAATTCAATTGTTCTCATTTGCCTTACAGTATTGGCATAATTCCTAACCAAATAATAAATGCCAAGAGTCTCATCTGTTTTAGGTGGCACATTTTCACTTTCAATTTTTTTAAGAATTTCATCAGTGTACCACCCTACGAGATTAGAGTCTATGCGAATATTATATTTCACTTTTCCTGGATTTCTCGCAGAAAACAGAGTTGCATAAAAACCACCGTAAGAATGTGAAACTATAATTATATCATTGCCATAACCTAACTTATTCAAGGCTAACTCAAGTTCTTCAATTCCTTGAATAATGTCATGACCTTCATCTGTTTGAATTGCTGGATTTATCTCACTTTTTCCAAAACCAGCTCTGTCATATGTGATAAGCGTCGTTCCAGTTATATTATGTATGGGTTTAAGTAAATCGTTCCATACCGTTCCATCATCACCAGCGCCTGATTCAAAAAGTATAGGAATGCCTTCACCTTTGATTATATTAAAATGAAGATTATACCCTCCAATATTAACTAAAGTATCTTGTTCTATTGATTGTGCAATAAGAGAATGAAAACCGAATAATAAAATAAGTATGAGTAATTTTTTCATTAGTATTTCAAATTATGCACAACGTGTTTGTGTATGATTTCGTTGCGTATTTCAGCAACTAAATTAGCAAATATAAACCGAATAGAAAATCCGCGAGGATTTTCGTAAGTAGGCTAGTACTAGCAATGAATTATACACGCTGTTCTACGCAGTTTTTATTTCTTCTGTCAACGTGTTCAAATATTCAACCATTTCATTCAGATTTTTCATTTCAGATTCAGAACGTCTATTAGTCCAATAAAAGTGATGACTTCCAATTTCAGATTGAATTTTCGGATTATAAACTTTTTGTGTTCTAAAATTCTTAATCAGACGAGTATTTATTATAATATTAATCAGGCGTTTTTGTTTTCTAGGTTTCCCTAATACACGTATTGATTCGTGTGCCATTCCTCCAAATTCAGGCATACAGTATACTTTCGCTCCAGGTCGAAATTGTTTACTCCCTTTTTTTATAATTTTTTCTTCTCCCCATAAATGCTCGTCTATTATATTTCCGACTATACAGAATTCAAATTCCCGATTGTCAAAATCAATTTCCTTTTTTGGATAAATCCAACTCGATATTTTTTCTATTAATTTCAATTTTTGATGGTTTGGTCAAATTGCGTAGAACGGTCTCGGCTATGAGTAGTTGCGTGATTTAGCGCTTAACTTTACAAGTACACACCAAGCTGAAAATCCGCGAGGATTTTCAGAAGTAGGCGAGAACAAGCAATTACTTATAGCCATTGTTGTACGCTGGCTTTTCATTTTCCTTTGTTCAAATATTTCTGTCTTGTTGGTTCGTCAAATTTTTCAATTGCATATCTCAAAGTTACTCTCGGCATAGTTTTAGCGTGCTTGTCCAAAAACGATTTCAGCTTCTTTTGGTCTTTTTTTCCTGCTTCTCTTATCCAACTTCCAACCGCTTTATTAATCAATTCGTGTTCATCGTCAACTAAAATCTCTGCAATTTTAAAAGTGTCGTCTATCTGCCCTTTTTTGATAAAGGCATAAGTTGAAACAATAGCAGTTCTGCGTTCCCAAGGATTTTTAGATTTAGCTAATTCGTACAATTTGTTTTTAGGTTTGTCAACCAAATATTCCCCAATAATATTATATGCTCCTCTGTCAACAAAATCCCAATTATTCAATCGGTCGTGTCGATTAAGATAAAGTTCATATAATTCTTTTCTACGTTCTTCACTCGTTGATTTCTTTTTTGCTTGAAAGTCCATAATGCTGACAGCTCCCATTCGGATTTCGTAATATTTGCTATCGAGAAGATTATTTATTTCGGTTAAGGGTAAATCGGTGAATTCTTTGGCCAACTTAAAAACTGTTCCGAATTTCACTCCTATAGCATCAGTTTCATTATCGTCTTCTTTGAAAAATTTCAGTACGTCCTTTTTCGAGCGTTCGCCACTTTTTTCAGTTAGTTTTTTAATAAAATCTTCAGCTTTCATTTGAGTTCAGAATTTTTCTTTCAGCTTGCGTACAACGTTTTTATATATGATTTGTTGCGTGTTTCAAGCACTGAATTTAGTAAATAAAAACCGAATAGAAAATCCGCGAGGATTTTCGTAAGTAGGCTAGAACTAGCAATAAATTATATATGTTGTTGGCAAATCGTTTTTTATTTTATTAATTCAGAAAGTTCTAATGGACTGATTTTTTTAAAATTAAATTCATTGTTTAAAATTTCAGTATTTTTTTGACTTAATACAGAGTTTGAACCAGCTTTTTTAGCGTTATCATTCGTGCAGAAATAATCTCCATTAAGAGCAATGTGAACTGCTACAGAATCGCCATCTGCCCATTCTGCAACTGCTGATGCAATTTGATGGTTTTCAGAATCAGGTGCTTTACCTACACCAATAAACCAACTGTGTGGGTAATATTTTTCTCCAATCTTTGTAATATCATACAGGCCAGCTTTTAATTCCTCAATTCGACCAGAAACTTGAGCCATTTTTTCAAAATCAGAGTTTTCTAAATTAATTTTCTTTCCTTCAAGGTCTGGGTTTGTTGCTGTTCCTATTCGTGGAATGTTTACTACTTTAAAGCCAATATTTAAAGCGTCATTTAAGTGCTCATTCAGAAACTCGTTATTTCCTGGGTGAAGTTCAGGATTTGGGGCAATTGAACTTGAAATATTCACAATATCGTCTTTTTCAGAAATATTATATGTTTTCTTTGGCGTGTATTTTTTAAAAAAATCTTTTCTTTCTACTCGTTTAATAGCCTCTAAAGTAAAGATTGTTTCACTTAAGTAAGCTTCTATTTTTCCCGATTTAATAGACTGATTAATTTTAAAATAGATTTCCGTTAAAGGGTCTTTTGGGAAGTTTTGAGGTGTTGCTATTTTTCTCCAAGTATTAGAGTCAAAAGTTATTTTCATTTAGTCTTGCTTTAAATGTTTGCCAACGGTCTTGTGTATGGCTCGTTGCGTGTAAATTAGCGATTATTTTTCGGTTGAGCCACAAGCCAGATTTTTAAATTTTACTATTTATCTTTTTTGTTGGAAATCGTCAAATTTAAAAATTTGGCGACTTTCCAAATATGCCTTAACTTTGGTTTAATCAACTGATTAGCAATGAGCTATACACGTTGTTGTAAACAGTTTTTATTCCATCAATTTATTTTTAAGAATAACATTTAGAGTATCAACTAATAGTTTAACTTGGTCTTTTTCTAAATAGAAACCTCCTGTATCAATTTTTGGGTCGATAAAGTCAAAGTGTAAAATATCTCCATCAGTTCTAATTTGAAATTTTCGAGTTTGAGCTGATTCTTCATTTGGGTAAATTACACCGATATTGCCTAATTCTGTTTTCATATCTATTTAGTTTTATATTACCAGAATTTCCACCAAGGTTTCGATTCCGCTTTTTTATTAATTGATTCTAATATTCCGTTTTCATTTGGAAACAAAATATTTCCATCTCCACTCGCGTCATAAAATCCGACTTTATGTTTTTTTGCCAATTCCAACATTTTTGGATATGCTCTTTCAGCCATCGACCATCTAAATGCTGAGTAAATTACATCTTTTCCAACGCTATAATCGGTTATTTCTTCATCGTCAATTCGGTCATCAAGGTCAGCAGGTGAGTGAGGTCCATTCATTGCAGGAAATTCAGCTATCATTTCCATAAACCAATTCCTCAATTCAATCGAAGTAATTTTTGGGTCGTCATAAGAGTGATTTTCTTCCCATTCAGTTTGTTGGTCATACCATTCCAAAAATTCAGGCTCAGATTTCGGCGCTTTTTGAGGATTAAAAACCATTAAATCATAGCTCATAGTTTCTGGATTTCTTAAATTGTTTACAACGGTTTGGCTATGGTTTCGTTGCGTGAAAATCCGCGAGGATTTTCCGCCGCAAACCGAAGATAGCAAATTTGCGAGGACTTTCCGAGAGGAAAGTCAGAAGCAATGAACTATAGCCGGTGTTGTATGCAGTTTTTATTCTTCTTTTAGATATTCTTGATTAGTTTTCACAATTATTTGATATTTTAATAAACCAATCATTCCGACTAAATCATCTTTTTTAATAAATTCAGATTCCTGTTTTTTTATAAAATCATTCACTTCATCAATTTCAGATTCCATTATTTCCTTTAAGATTTTATATTTTTTTACATAAATATCTCTTTCGGATTGCATTATTAATTTTGATTCTCTTCCTCCCTTAAAATCGCCTAATATGCTTAAGCTATCATTGTATAATTCTGTAACACAATTATCTATTGATTCTTCTAATTCTATCTCTTTAAAAAAGTCTGGATAAATTCTTTTAAGTCTATTTTCAAGACCTGAAATATTAGAAACTGCTTTGGTATAAGAGACAGCGTCTTTATTATGTATAAATTGATTCCTAATATTCATAAAGGACTCAAGTTTTAATTTTTCATCCTTTGTAATTGACTTATTATCAAGAAGTAAGTTTACTTTCTGATTAAAACTCAATGCAGATGAAGAATTTCCTAATGACTTCGATTCTTTTATTTTGTCATATTCAATATCAATATCCAGAAGAAAAGCTAGTGAAAAACTAGCCATTAATTCCAAGGTTAATGAGTATTCAAGTACTTTAAGTCGTTTTTTTGAGCTGTCCGTCAAATTATAGATTTAGTTTGTTCAAATTGCATACAACGTTTATGTATAAGATTATTGGCGTTGTTAAGCACTAATTTAGTAAACAAATACTTGCCAGTGGAAAATTCCGCAGGAATTTTCCAAGTAGGCTAGAACCAGCCATTAATTTTATACTTTGTTGTAAAACGTTTTTATCACAGGAATAATTTCCATATTTCCAAAACCAAAAGTAATATTGACAATATAGATAGACTTAAGGTTAAGATTATTGTCTTCAAGTTCTCCTTTTTAAAAATTGAAATGATTGATAATATGAAAGAAGTTATTCCAATAAAAACGTAATTGAGTTGCATTAGATGTTTAATTCCATATAATGCTTGTGTCTTTCCGGTTGCGGTTTGGTATCCGACAAATAAATCATATTGGAAGTAAATAGCAATAGAAATTCCAATTAGACTTATAATTAAGGATATTTTAGAAATGAGCATCATTGTCCAGTGTTTTTGTTCAGTAACTCTTTTTCATAACTCGTCCGAAATCCGATATAAGTAATTTCTTCAATTTTGATTTTTTCATTCCCAATCCATTCCGCATCTTCATTCAGTAATTTTAATTCCACTTTATTTTCCGATAGGTTTTTAATCCGACCTACAAAATATGAATCGTCATCAGATTCTTTAAATAGCGCAATCAATTTTTCGTTTTTCAATTCCGATAAACATTCGAACATATTGTTCATTTTTCCGAGTGGCAATTTTCCGATATATTCAGCATAATTGTTATTTTCTATTTCACTTAATTCTTCTTCGTTCCATTCTCGATATTTGTAAATTTCGTAATTTCTGATAATTGCATAACCATCAAATTCTTTAGTTTCGTCATTGAAGCAAATGAAAATAAAGATTTTGTCATTTGATTTTAAACAAATTCCAGAATACAATTCGTCACGATTTGGCTGTAAATCGACGTGAATTGGAATTCTATTTTTGATTGCATCCTGCATTTTCTTGACTTGGTCAAATGTTTTACAACGGTCTCGTATAACCGTCAGTTACGGGTTTATATGCGTTAATTTTCGGTTTAGAACTGACCTTAGCAATTCCGAGTGGATTCGGACGTAGTCGAATCCGCCGTAATTGCGGTTATACATTGTTGTACGCAGTTTTTTATTCATTCAATTATAATTTATTGCAATTCCGTTATTCAATTCCGATGCTTTTTTAAATCCAGATTTATATAATTTCAGATGCCAATTATTAATGTAGTCCCAATTGACTTCATATTTGGCGTGATAAACGTGATTTTCAATTAGCTTTTCTTGGTCATAGGTATTTTTCAAATCCTCAATTCCAATTAATTCCAATTCTTTGTTAATCAGCTTAACGTCGTCTGATTTTATAAATCGCTCATTTAATTTCGCTAAAATCTTATTCGGCGAGTTGTCACATTGCTGAATTAAAAATCGTGTAATTCCCCAACCCTTATCCATAGAAAATACCGTGTCGTTTTGCTTGTGATATTCTGAATCAACCCAAGCAAATTTTTCATCAAGATATTCTTCCGCATCGTCAATTTTGAGTTTTTTTAATTCCTCAATTTCAAAGTCAGGTAATCTGTATAATTCGCAAACAATTCCCAAGTTCAGTTAGTTTTTTTATTAGTAGCGCAAATTGCGTACAAC
>NZ_PXOQ01000015.1:0-335000 GCF_003008425.1 Aurantibacter aestuarii
GCAGTACCAGCAGGAACATCAGATCCAAATAACCCATGTGATCCAAACCCATTAGCAGTACCAGGCGGCGATTGTGATGGCGATGGAAACTCAAATGGCACAGATCCTAATCCAACGGTACCAACAGCAGCAGATGATACAGGAACAGTAGCTGTAGGAAGTACAACGACGATAGACATTTTAGGAAATGATGATTATTTAGATAACTCAGATCCAACAAATGGCGGAACGACGACTATTACACAAACAGGCGGAACAGCAGGTGGCACAGTAACTTTTGATCCAACAACGGGAACCTTAGATTACACACCACTACCAGGTGAAGCAGGAACAGTTGTAACCGTAGTTTATGAAGTATGTAATGATGCAAGTGGTACACCAGTATGTACAACAGCAACAGTAACAATTACGGTGTTAGCATGTCCAAGTCCAGTAGATACTGATGGCGATGGTTTAACAGATTGTGAGGAAACTACAGGCGTAGACGATCCAAGTACAACAGCCGTGCCAGCAGGAACATCAGATCCTTTAGATCCATGTTCAGATAGTAGTGGTGTAATTACAGATGGAGAGACATCTAACCCAATTTTTGCAAATGCAGATTGTGATGGAGATGGTGTTACAAATGGAGATGAATTAAATCCACCTAATGGAGGAACAGCAACTGATCCAGGAGATCCATGTGATTATAATGTAGGTGATATTTCAGCACCAATCACGGCAGGAGTAGATTGTGATGGTGATGGATTAAATGATTCTGAGGAAATTACAGGAGTAGATGATCCAGCAACACCAGATAATCCAAATGGTAATACTACAGATCCAAACAATCCAGATACAGATGGAGATGGTGTATTAGATGGAACAGAAGGTACAAACGGTACAGATCCAAATGATCCATGTGATTATAACGTTATAGATATTACCGAGCCAATTACGGCAGGAGTAGATTGTGATGGTGATGGATTAAATGATTCTGAGGAAATTACAGGAGTAGATGATCCGGCAACACCAGATAATCCAAATGGTAATACTACAGATCCAAATAACCCAGATACGGATGGAGATGGTGTATTAGATGGAACAGAAGGTACCAACGGAACAGATCCAAATGATCCATGTGATTATAACGTTATTGATATTACAGAGCCAATTACGGCAGGAGTAGATTGTGATAATGATGGATTAAATGACTCTGAAGAAATTACAGGAGTAGATGATCCGGCAACACCAGATAATCCAAATGGTAATACTACAGATCCAAATAATCCAGATACGGATGGCGATGGTGTATTAGATGGAACGGAAGGTACTAATGGAACAGATCCAAATGATCCATGTGACTTTAATGTAATTGATATTACAGAGATTCCAAGCGGACCATTCTTAGATGCAGATTGTGACGGAGATGGTGTTCCAAATGGTGTTGAAATCGATCCAGATGGTGACGGAACTCCAGGTCCAAATGGAACAGATCCAAACGATCCTTGTGACTTTAATGTAGAAGATCAAGATTTATCTACTGTAAGTGACGAATGGTTAGAATTAGACTGCGATGGAGATGGCATATTAAATGGAGATGAATTAGGAGATGTTAACGATAATGATATCCCAGATTACATTGAAGTGAATAATGGAGATCCAAATGCAGATGATGGTGTAGAAGTATTCGATATCATGACACCAGGTGACGGTGATGGATTAAATGATGTATTCGTAATTAGAGGTTTAGATAAATATCCAAATAACACAGTTAAAATCTATAATAGATGGGGTGTGTTAGTATTCGAAACACGTGGATATGGACTTAACAATAACTTCTTTACAGGAGAGTCTAATGGTCGAGTAACCATTGAGAAGAATAAACAACTTCCAGTAGGTACTTACTACTATGTTCTTGAATATGTTAACAATTCAGGAAACACAGTTAAGAAAGCTGGACCACTTTACATCAACAGAAGATAAAAACAACTTTAATTCAGAGGGTTTTTTATAAGCCCTCTGAAATATTAATCATCAATTATGAAAAAAAATAGTATAAAATTCTTTTTAGGACTTGTCTTAGGATTTTGCTTTTTCAACGTACAAGCGCAACAAGATGCTCAGTATACACAATATATGTACAATACATTAAGTGTGAATCCAGCTTATGCAGGCTCTAGAGATGTGTTTAGTTTTGTAGGTTTATATAGAACGCAATGGGTTGGTTTAGATGGTGCACCAGATACATTTACAGCTTCTATGCACTCTCCTTTAAGTGAAAAAGTAGGAATTGGATTAAACGTAACTAACGACAGAATATTTATTACAAGCGAAACGTATATTGATATCGATTTTAGCTACACCATTAAAACCGGTGAAGAAGGACAACTGGCTTTCGGATTAAAAGGTGGTGGACATTTTCTAGATATTGATACGCAAAGAGCTATTCGAGGTCCATACAACGTAAATGATGCAGGTTCTCAGGTTAATATAGATAATAAATTTTCTCCTCAGTTTGGATTAGGATTATACTATTATACCGATAAATTCTACTTAGGTTTAAGTGCTCCTAATATTTTAGAAACCGAACATTTTGACGAAAATTCGCCAGATTTAGGATCTTTTGCAACAGCTAAAGAGCGTATCAATCTGTATTTAATTGCAGGTAGAGTTTTTGAACTAAGTGAAGATATCGATTTTAAACCTGCAGTATTATTTAAAGGTGTTGCAGGAGCTCCGTTACAGGCAGATTTATCGGCAAACTTTTTATTTAATGATAGATTTACTGCCGGATTGGCTTACAGATGGAGTGCTGCATTAAGTGCACAATTAGGATTTCAAATCTCTGATGAGTTAATGTTAGGTTTTGCTTACGATAGAGAAACTACAGAGCTTCAACGTTATAATGATGGTTCTTTCGAAGTGTTTTTAAGATACGAGTTATTTAAACGTAACGATAAAATGATTTCCCCAAGATTCTTTTAATACAACTTAGATATGATTAAACAGGTTTTAAAATATAGTATATATACGTTTTTATTAATTGGAGCAGTAGTTGCTAACGCGCAAGAGAGACAATTAAAAAAAGCAAATGAGAAATTCGATAACTATTCTTTTATAGATGCCAGAGAAGCTTATATCGAAGTTTATGAAAAAGGATATCAGTCGGCAGACTTATTTCAGAAATTAGGGGATTCCTATTACTTTAATGGCGATTATGTAAATGCCGAAAAATGGTACGAAGAACTTTACAAATTAGAAGGCGCTTCAACTAAACCAGAATACATGTATAGATATGGTTTGACTTTAAAATCTTTAAAGAATTACGAGAAGTCTGACCAGATTATGATGGAGTTTTCTAAAACTAAACAAGAAGATGAGCGAGCTGAAATCTTTATAAATGAAAGAAATTATTTAAAGGAAATTGAGAAGAATTCTGGACGTTTCACTTTAAAGAATGAAGATTTTAATTCAGATTTATCAGATTATGCACCTTCGTTTTATGGTGAGGAATTAGTTATTTCAACCAATAGAGATAGAGGTACAGCAACACATAGAATACATACGTGGAACAATCAACCGTTTTCAGATCTATTTGTAGTTCATGTGGGTAAAGATTCAGGAGAGAAAGCTATTGATAATTTTGACAACACCATTAATTCTAAATTCCACGAGTCTTCATCTGTATTCACAAAAGATGGAAAAACAGTGTATTTTACACGTAATAATTATACAGATAAAAAATTAAAATCAGATAATGAAGGAGTTAACCGTTTAAAGTTATACAAAGGAGTTAAATCTGAAGACGATAAATGGACTGTAACAGAGTTACCTTTTAATGGGGATAATTATTCTGTAGCTCATCCTGCTTTAAGTGTGGATGAAAGTATATTATATTTTGCGAGCGATATGGAAGGTGGCATGGGAGCTTCAGATTTGTATATGGTTACTATAGATGGAGATTCTTACGGAACACCAGTTAATTTAGGAGAAGGTATTAATACAGAATCTAGAGAAACTTTTCCATTTGTAAGTGCAGATAACCGTTTATATTTTGCATCAGACGGACATCCAGGTTTGGGTGGTTTAGATGTTTTTGTTGCAGAAATTTATTCTGAAAATGATTTTAGTGAAACATACAATGTAGGAGCGCCTGTAAATGGCATTGCAGATGACTTTACATTTATTATAAATGCAGACACTAAAAAAGGCTATTTTGCCTCAAATAGAGCAGAAGGAAAAGGTGATGATGATATCTATAGTTTTGTAGAGAATAGATCTTTAGTATTTCCATTTGAACAAACTATTGAAGGTGAAGTTTTAAATGAAACCACAGAAGAACCTGTTGAAGGAGTAACGGTTTCTTTAATAGATGATGAAGGCAACGTTATAACAACTGTTACAACTAACGATGAAGGAAAATATACTTTACCATTAGAAGAGCGCTCTACACAGTACGCAATTCGTTATGAAAAAGATAATTTTGAAACTAAAGAAAAACCGTTTGCAAGTACTAATGAAAACGGAAGAGTTTTTAAAGATGTTGAAACGATTAAGTTAGGTAACAACTTAGGCGTTACTCAAGTTGGTTTAGGAGATGATTTAAATAATGCACTAGGCTTAAATCCTATTTATTTTGATTTCGATAAGTCTAATATTAGACCAGATGCAGAAATTGAATTACAAAAAGTAATCGCTGTTATGGAAAAATATTCTAACCTAAAAATTGATGTGCGTTCTCATACCGATAGTCGTGCTAATGATGCTTACAATGATGCATTGTCTAAAAGAAGAAATAAATCGACATTGAACTACATTATTAGTAAGGGAATCGATAAAAATCGTTTAACAGGAGATGGTTATGGAGAGAGCAAATTAGTAAACGAATGTTCTAATGGCGTAGAATGTACCGAACAACAACATCAGCTTAACCGAAGAAGTGAATTTATTATTGTGCAACAATAAACTTCTATATTAAAGAACTAAAAAAAGCATCAAATGAAAGTTTGATGCTTTTTTAGTTTAAACCAATCTATTTTCAATAATAGAATCTACACAATCCGGATTTAATAAAGTGCTGATGTCTCCAAGTTCGTCGATTTTATTTTCGGCAATTTTTCTTAGAATACGCCGCATAATTTTACCACTTCTGGTTTTTGGTAAACCTTCGGTAAACTGAATTTTATCTAATTTAGCTATAGGTCCAATGTGTGTAGCAATAAGCGTATTAATTTGCTTCTCAAGAGCTTCTAAATTAAAGTTTGGTGGTGTTTCTTTTAATGTGATAAAACCATACAATGCATTTCCTTTAACCTCATGAGGGAAACCAACTACGGCACTTTCTGCAATATATTCGTGTTCATTTATAGCATCTTCAATAGGAGCGGTACCTAAATTATGCCCTGAAACTATTATAATATCATCCACACGACCAGTAATCCTATAAAACCCCGTAGCATCTCTTAATGCGCCGTCTCCTGTAAAGTATTGATTTTTAAAAGTTGAAAAGTAAGTGTTTTTATAGCGTTCATGGTCGCCCCAAATGCTTCGTGCCATACTCGGCCAAGGGAATTTTATGGTTAATCTTCCAGCTACCTGATTTCCTTTAAATTCTTTACCTTCGTCGTCCATTAAAGCCAATTGTACACCAATAAAAGGTAAGGTCGCAAAAGTAGGTTTAGTTGGCGTTACATAGGGAATTGGAGTAATCATAATTCCACCTGTTTCGGTTTGAAACCAAGTATCTACAACAGGACATTTGTGTTTACCTACATACTCGTTATACCATTTCCAGGCTTCTTCATTTATCGGTTCACCAACCGTACCAATTACTTTAAGGCTTTTCAGTTTAAAAACTTCAACATAATTTTTTCCTTCTTTAGCTAATGCTCTAATGGCTGTTGGAGCTGTATAAAATTGATTGACGTTGTGTTTTTCAACAATTTGCCAGAAGCGACTATAATCTGGAAAACTAGGCACACCTTCAAACATTACAGAAGTTGCTCCATTGCATAATGGTCCATATATAATATAACTATGTCCGGTAATCCAACCTACATCTGCTGTACACCAATACACATCATTTTCTTCATATTGAAACACATTTTTAAATGTATATGCGGTATAAACCATATATCCTGCAGTGGTATGTAGCATCCCTTTTGGTTTTCCGGTAGAGCCAGACGTATAAAGTATAAATAAGGGGTCTTCTGCAGCCATAATTTCCGCAGGACAAATAGGAGAAGCTTCATTTAAAAGTTCTTCTAACCAGAAATCTCTTTCAATCTCCATTTGGACTTCTTCTCCAGTTCGTTTTACGACTAAAACCGTTTCTAAATCTTTACAATTCACTAAAGCATCATCTACAATCTGTTTTAAATTCAATGTTTTTGCACCTCTGAAAGATCCATCGCTGGTAATCATCATTTTACAGTTACAGTCGTTAATACGAGTCGCTAATGCAGTTGCCGAAAACCCTGCAAAAACTACAGAATGTACTGCACCAATTCTAGCACAAGCTAAAATAGCAACTGTAAGTTCAGGAATCATAGGTAAATAAATACAGACGCGGTCACCTTTTTGCACACCTTTAGCCTTTAAAACATTAGCCATTTTACACACCTGTTCATAAAGTGCAGCATAGGTAATATGTTGTGCTTTTTCGTTGGGATGATTGGGTTCAAAAATGATAGCCGTTTTATTGGCTCTGGTTATAAGATGTCTGTCCAGACAATTTTCTGTGATATTTAATTGTGCGCCTTCAAACCATTTAACCTCTGGTTTTGTAAAATCCCAGCTTAACACCTTATTCCATTTTTTATGCCAGATAAACTGTTCTTCAGCTATTTCTGCCCAAAAGGTTTCAGGTTCATCAATAGATTTTTTATAAACTTGAAGGTATTCCTGTAAATTTTTAATGTGATATTGACTCATATGTAGAATTTAAAACACTTCAATTTAAATAAAAATTAAATAATATTATGGTCTTGTAGGTTCTAATAGTATATTTAAACATATTTTTTAGTTATGAAACGTAGAACATTTTTAACCACATCTGCATTAGCATCATCTGCATTAGCATTTCCAAATATAGCTGTTCAGCCTTTATTCAATTCCACAGAAATAGAAACAGAAAAGCCTTTTAAAATATCAATATCACAATGGGCTTTTGAAACGGAGATTTTTGGTAAAGGCAGAGAAAACTACAAATTATTTAAACATAATTTGGAGCATAATCCCGATGCTGTATTGCAAGGTTCTATGAAAAATACAGATATAATATATAAAGCTCAGGAACTTGGAGTGAGTGGAGTAGACCTAGTGTCTACAATGATGTATAGCAAGCGAGACGATAAAAAATGGCAGAGACATTTTTCTAAAATGGCTAAAAATGAAGGCATTCAATTGGTTTGTATGATGGCAGACACACAAACTAAAATAGGAGATTTAGATCAACTGAAGCGGAAACAATCTGTTGAAGACCATAAACGCTGGATTGAAGCCGCTAAAGAATTAAATTGTGAACATATCCGGGTGAATCCATTTGGATCAGGAACTTATTTACAACAATTAAATCAATGTGCGGAATCTTTGGCAGAATTAAGTGAATTTGCCGACAAGACAGGAATTAAGTTGACGGTTGAAAATCATGGTCATCCATCAAGTAACGGAGCATGGCTAAATATGTTAATTGAATTAACCAACCATAGTAACTTGGGATTATTTTTAGATTTTGGTAATTTTTTTATGGGAGGTTTTAATGCTAGACCAAGACGTTGGTATGACGAAACACAAGGGATTTTAGATTTGGCACCATTTACCACAGGAGTTAGTGCCAAAGCACGTGAGGTAAAAATGGATGGCACAATTACAGATGTTAATTACGATTTTTGTACTGCAGAGGTATTAAAACACGGATTTAAAGGCTGGATGAGTGCAGAGTATGCAGGTAAAGACTTATCGAATACTGAAGGTAGTCAAGCTATTATTAAAAAATTAAGAGCTTTACAGAAAGCACATTCTAAATCTTAAAACCTAATTTAATTCCGCCCCATTTTGAAACACCATCGGTTTCAAACTGTTTGCTTAAGATAACCCTACTGTACTCCAGATAAAAACCATTGGTTTGTAAGACAATTCCATAATTATTTTGCATCGTTAAACGCTCTATTTGTCCCGAGTTAATAGTATAAGGGCTTGAAGTATTAACCAAACCACCTTGCAAGGTAGCATCGTAAGCTATAGCCGTAAGTTCTGGCTGTATAAAAGCATAGATTTTAAACCCTTTTTGATTAGCAAATTCTAGATAAGGATTGTTTATTAATCCAACGGTTATAGAACTTCCTAAAGAGACATTTGTAAATAAAGTACCTAATTGCAAAGTCGAATAGCCTTGAATAGCAAGAAGATTCTTATAACGTAACAGTTCTTTTTCGGCTGTAAATTTATAGTTTAAAACCACATCGTTTTTAATTTGATTTTGCCATCCCATAGGAATTTTATTTCCTGTAAGTTCGTGTATACCAACCTGCATTTCCTTTCCAAACGCTCCAGGTCCAATTAATCCAAAACTAAAAGCAGAAACAAAACGCATTTTTTTATCTTGTTCTACAGCTGTTTTAATAGATTTTAATAGTATAGATGCCGAAAATGGTCTGTCGCCAAACTGTATAGCTTCAGAAACATAATTATCTGGTGTAAATCCAATATGCTCTAATGTTAAAGCATAATTCTCTCGTGTATTTTTAAAGTTTATAAATAGGGAATTTATGGGGTTTTTTTTAAGCCAGTCTTTACTTAAACTGAAACTATAGCCTTGTGTATAATCTCGATCTCTGTTAGCAAAATAATCGTTATCGTAATTAAATTTAAAATACGATGACGTTTGCAGGCTTCTAAACGAAGCATTTTCGTCAATTTTTTGAGCATAACTCTTTACAAAAGCAAAGCAGAGTACTAATAAGATTAATTTTTTCATACTTTTACATACGCTTAATCATTTCATTTGGTTTTAAAAAGCCAATTCTAAAATATCCGATAGATTTTGATAACAAAAAGGCTTTACTTTCTTGATGCTGTTAGAGCATTTGCCATTTTAATGATGTTGCAAGGTCACTTTATAGACTCACTGATAGATCCTATTTACAGAAATTTAGAGAATCCTTTTTACGCAACTTGGAACTATTTTAGAGGGATTACTGCGCCTACATTTTATACCATTACAGGTTTAGTGTTTTGCTATTTATTATTTAAAGCGAAAGAAAAAGGGGACACTCAAAAGCGTATAAAAAAAGGTTTAAGTCGTGGACTTATGCTTATTCTAGTTGGATATTCCTTACGTATCAACTTTATAGCTTGGTTATTTGGCTATTTTGACACTTATTTTTTAGTCATAGATGTCTTGCAGTGCATTGGATTATCTTTAATTCTTATTATTGGGTTTTACTGGCTTTTAGGAAAAAGCAAAACTCTTTTAGCGCCGTTTTTTTTAATTTTAGGAACCATTATATTTTTAACAGAACCGCTTTACAGAACTATAAGTTTTCCAGAGCTACCATTGTTTTTAAGTAATTATCTCTCAAAAAGTAATGGCTCTGTATTTACCATGATTCCTTGGTTTGGTTATGTAGCTTATGGTGGGTTTATTGCTGCGCTTATGCATAAATATCAGAATGCAAAACAATTTAGACTAGTTACAACCGGATTATTTTTAATACTTGGATTGCTATTTATTTTTGCTTCTACTCCTTTTTTAAGACAATTAACAATGTGGACAGATATCCAATTATTTGCAGACAGTGGTAACTACAATTATTTGTTTTCTAGATTAGGAAATGTGTTGGTCATATTTGCTTTATTTTTTGGAGCAGAGCCTTTTCTTAAACAATCTATTATTACCAAAATAGGTCAAAAAACACTGTCGATTTATATTATCCATTTTATTATTATCTACGGAAGCTATACCGGTTTTGGTCTAAAGAGTTTTTTCTATAAGTCGCTAACCCCAACCGAAGCTGTTTTGGGTGCTATAATGTTTATGGTGGTCGTTTGCTTTATTTCTTTTCATTATGTGAAGACCAATAAGTTTGTTTATAATTATTTAGGTAAATTAGTGGGGATATTTAAGAAAAACCAAACCATAGATGAAGACTAATTTTACAGAAATACAAAAATTTAACCAATGGTGGCTTTGGCTAATATTAATTGCTGTTTGCTGCATTCCTATGTATGCAATCCTTCAACAGATTATTTTAGATAATGGTCCATATGGCAATAAACCTATGTCAAACTCAGGCTTAATTGCAACTGCAACTTTACTAATAGGTTTAATGGTACTATTTTATATATTCAAACTGGAAACTAAAATAGACCAACACACTATTCACTTTAAATTTATTCCATTTGTTAACCGAACAGTTTCTTGGAAAGATGTTAAGCATGCCCAAGTGGTGGACTATGGATTTGTTGGTGGTTGGGGTATTAGATTATGGACCAAATACGGTACTGTTTATAATGTAAAAGGCTCTAAAGGATTAGCTATAGAACTACATAGCGGAAAACGCTTTTTAATTGGAACTCAAAAAGAAAAAGAGCTAATTCTTTTTGTCGAAAATGTGGCATCAAAAAATTTTCAAAATTAAAAAAACACCTAAAACCTATAAATATGGCATCAAAATTATTTGATTTTAGTAATATTAAAGGCGATTTTACAGGTGGCCTGGTTGCAGGTGTGGTCGCTTTACCATTAGCACTTGCATTTGGAGTACAGTCGGGATTGGGAGCTACTGCAGGACTTTATGGTGCCATTATGGTAGGAATATTTGCGGCACTTTTTGGCGGTACTCAAACTCAAGCGAGTGGACCTACAGGACCAATGACTGTTGTAGCAGCTGCTTTAGTAGCTGCAGCTATTGAGATTACTGGTAGTTTAGAAGCTGCAATGGGAATTATACTTCTAAGCTTTTTATTTGGTGGGCTTTTACAAATTGTTTTTGGACTTATAAATATTGCAGGTTATGTAAAGTATTTTCCATACTCAGTAGTTTCAGGGTTTATGAGCGGTGTTGGGTTAATAATTATTATCTTACAACTGTTTCCTTTTGCAGGCCTTACTTCGGCTAAGTCTACCATTTCTGTCATTCAAGACTTTCCTAGGCTTTTTAATGATTTTAATGTATATGCATTGGCATTAGGAGCTTTAACCATAGTAATTTATTATGTCTTCCCTCTTATCACGAAAGCGATTCCAAGTGCGTTAGTGGCTTTAGTAGTTGCTGCTTTGGCAGGTTATTTACTAGGCTGGGATGTGCCAATTATTGGAGAAATTCCATCGGGAATTCCTAATCTTCAAATAGGAACTATGTTTAGTAATATTGTACCAGAGTCTTATCCAATAATTATAGAATATGCGGCGGTTCTTGCTGTTTTAGGAAGCATAGATTCCTTATTAACCTCTGTAATTGCAGATAATATGACTAAAACCAAGCATAATAGTAACAGAGAATTAATAGGGCAAGGTATAGGAAATATGCTTGCAGCTATTTTTGGTGGTATTCCTGGAGCTGGAGCGACTAAAGGGACAGTTGTTAATATTAATGGAGGAGGAAAAACTCGCCTTTCAGGAATTATACATGGCTTATTTTTATTAGCTGTTTTGTTCGGTTTAGGTTCTCTTGCAGCATATATTCCGCTTTCTGTTTTAGCCGGATTATTAATTCCAATTGGGTTTAAAATAATAGATATTAAAGGTCTGAAACACTTGTTTAGAGTGCCAAAAGCGGACGCAGTTGTGCTTATTTTAGTATTATTAGTTACTACATTTGGGAGTTTAATACAAGCTGTTGGTATAGGTGTAGCTTTAGCTTCTATTTTATTTATGAAAAAAGCCAGTGACTTAGGTGAAAAAGGAATTATCTCAGAAAAAATGGAAAGTTTAGAAGACGAGAAACCTTGGCAAGATGAATTACCTTTTTATAACTCATTTAAAGATCAAATTTTAATTAAACATTTAAACGGACCATTATTTTTTGGTTTTACAGCACATTTAAAAACCCAAATTGCTTTAATAGATCCTAAAATTAAAGTATTAATTATCCGAATGGACAAGGTGCCTTTAATTGACCAATCTGGACTTTATGCTCTGGAAGATATAGTTTTCGATTTAGAAAAAAGAGGTGTACAAGTGTTATTTGTTAATTTGCAAGAACAACCTTTAGATAAATTAAAGTCTATAGATATAATCGCAGATTTAGTTGCAGAGGAGCATCTGTTCAAAAATATTTCTGATGCATTTGCTTATATAAAAGCAAAGTTTAAAAAAGGCGAAGACATTTAAATCTTTGCCTGATAGGTATATAAATCATAATAACGACCTTCTTGAGCGATAAGTTCATTGTGGTTGCCACGCTCTGCAATTTTACCGTTTTCAATGACTAAAATCTGGTCTGCTTTTTTAATAGTACTTAATCGGTGTGCAATTACGATAGTAGTTCTGTCTTTGGTTAATTCCGATAAACTTTTTTGAATTAAACCTTCACTTTCCGTATCTAAATTAGATGTTGCTTCATCTAAAATAATCAGTTTAGGATCTGCCAAAATTGCTCTGGCTATGGCAATACGCTGTCGTTGTCCACCAGAAAGTTTTACGCCACGTTCTCCAATCAATGTATCTAAGCCTTTATCAAAACGGTCCGTAAATTCGTTGACATAAGCGGCATTTACAGCATGTTGTAATTCTTCTTGGCTTGCATTAGGTCTAGGAAACATAATGTTTTCTTTTATACTACCCTCAAACAAAAATTCATCTTGTAATACCACACCTAAATGCTTTCTAAAGCTATTGAGTTTTACTTTAGTAATATCTACACCATCAATAGTTATTTTACCGCTTTTAGGATTTAAAAACGTAGCAGATAAGCCAGCAATTGTAGATTTTCCAGAACCAGAACTTCCCACTAAAGCAACCACAGAACCACTTGGTGCTGTAAAGCTGATGTTATGGAGTACATTTTTATCTTCTTCATAGGCGAACGTAACGTCTTTAAATTCTAAGTTACCTCTAAACTGTTTTAGTGTCTCTGTACGGTTTTTATCATCTTCTTCTGTAGCAATTTGCATCAACTCTTCAGTTCTATCTAATCCCGCTAAGGCTTCAGTTAATTGACTACCAATATTACTCATTTGCACAATAGGGGCAATCATAAACCCAAGAACTAAAGTAAAGAACAGAAAATCTCCAGATGTCATTTGGTCTTGCATCATATAATAACCACCAATCCCCATAATTCCTGTGGTAGCCACACCAATTAAAAAGGTAGATGAGCTGGTCATTAATGCTGTTGCAGTTAAACTCTTTTTAACGTTTTGGTACAATTCATCTACACCTTTCTCAAACACTTTTTCTTCCTGAGCTTCTGCATTAAAGGCTTTAATAACTCTTATACCTGCTAAAGTTTCGGTTAAACGTCCTTTTACTTCAGCATTAATTTTACCACGTTTTCTAAAAATAGGTCTTATGTATTTAAAAGCTTTTAAAGCAATAAAGGCAAAAATAGATAGTGGCACAAATACAAAAAGTGTCATCCAAGCGTTAAGTTTTATTAAAATAATTAAAGAAACAACTGCAGTAAACGACCCGCCAACTAATTGTACCAAACCAGTTCCAATTAAATTACGAACACCTTCCACATCGCTCATAATTCGAGAGACTAATGCTCCAGATTTGGTATTGTCAAAAAAACGAATAGGTAAAGCCATTACTTTTTTTTGAACTTGTGCTCGTAACTCACTTATTAAATATTGAGCCTGCACACTTAAAATACGGGTTAGGAGAAAAGAACTAATGGCTTGTATGGTAATAGCAGTTATTACAATAGCAATAAGTTGATATAATTGGGCAGTGTCTTTGTTTGGGACTACTTGATCTAGCAAAACTTTACTTTGCCATGGTAAAATTAAACCCGACAAACTTCTTATAACAATTAATAATAAGCCAATAAAAACCAACTTACGTCTAGGCCAAATAATGGTTTTAAAGGCTGTTTTTAGATTAACTGTTTTATTTTTTTTATTAGGAGATTTATCTTGAAGATGTTTCATTTTAAATGCTGAAAGTTTTTACAAAGATACACCGCTAAATGCGGTTCTCTATATGATTGTAAATTAAAAAAGCGACTCTTTACAGAATCGCTTTTAATTTTATAACTATATAGTTTTAAAAAACTAGATCAACATTTAAATCGAAATCGTCGTAAATAGCTTTATCTTTTAACCCGTCAAAAAAGCTAGAAGAACCATATTTCACGTCGTATTTAGTACGGTCTACTTTTAAATTTGCAGTGGCTTTGTTACCATATACAGACATGGTGAATTTTTGAGCGTTAGTTTTACCCTTAATGGTTAAATTACCTTCCACTGCATAAGCATTTTTACCAGAAGGTGTAACTTTAGTAATCACTAATTGAGCTTCTGGGAAATTTTTTACTCCAAAAAAATCATCAGATTTTAAATGACCATCTAAGTTGTTTTTCATATCACCTTCTAAATCTGTTGTATTTATAGAAGTCATATCAATAACAAAAGACCCACCAGCAAGAGTATTGTTTTTAAATTCTAAAGAGCCAGATTTTAAAGCAATAGTTCCTTCATGAGAGCCTGTCACCTTATAACCTTTCCAAGTTACCGTACTTTCTGAAGTTTTTACAGGTTTTGTTTCATTTAAAGCTGTAAATGATAGTGAAGCAAATGCCACAACAGCTAATACAAGTGTCGATTTAATTAAATGTTTCATAATAAGATTGTTTTTGTTTTTATGTTGATACAAAGATGAATCTAATCCTAACGAAAAAAAATAATATAGATTATTAAATGAAGTTAATGTAGATTAATTTTAAGTACATCATTTACTCATCTTGTTTTTATAGTAAATGTATGATTTGAGTTTTACTATTTTAATACTGAGATAAATCTAATTCTTCAAAATCATTTATATCAGATAGTTTAATAAGTTTTTCTATTTCAATAGTGTGCCAAGTTTCCTCAAAGGATTCAGCTTGTCCTTCAAGATCTTCATTAGTGTTTTGTTTGATTAATTTCTGTTTAGTTAAAAAATTAATACTGAATTCTCTTAGTGTAATAGGACCACGACTAGTAACGGCATTATAACCAATTAATTCAAATCCGGAATTTTGAAAACGAAAGGTATAGTACCAAAAACCATATCTACCATGTCCAAAATGAATTTGTAAGGTGCCATTTTTTATTTCTAGCCATAATTCTGGTGGATAATAATTGCCTCCATCTTCATTTTCAGAATAAAAACAGCTGGAGTTTTTACTTGCTAGTTGGTAACCGTTTTTGTATTTAAATAATACAATTATACCTCGCCTATTTCTATCTACCTTGTTGCCAAATCTATTAGTAACAATAGCTGATGTGTCTGTTTCTTTAATGACTAAAATACAATCGTCTATTTTGTCATTATTTAGATCTCCAAAATAAGTTTCAGACTCCACATAGCCTTCAGGAATAAAATTAGAAGGCATACTACTTTGAGCTTCGCCAAAATTAAAGCTAAACAACAAAAGCGTTATTAAGTATTGAGTTTTAAACATTTGATTATCTATAACACCAAATTTAAATTTCCTTAAATACAGTATGGTTGATTTAATATAAATTATTTATCTAACAATTCAACAATCTAAACCAAGCTATTCTTCATTTTACTAAAAAACTCTTTAGTGATCCCTAAATAAGAGGCAATCATGTATTGTGGAATACGTTGTTCTATTTCGGGATAAGCATTTTTAAAATGAAGGTAACGTTCTTTAGCAGTTAAGCTTAAATTTCTAATTAATCGTTTTTGGGAAGCCACAAATGCACGCTCAATAATTTTTCTGAAAAACCGCTCAAGTTTCGGAACTTTTTCAAAAAGGACTTCTATGGTATCATAATGAAATTGAATAACGGTAGTGTCTTCCAAACATTGTACATTAAAATCGGCTGGAGTTTGGGACACAAAGCTACCAATATCTGCAGTCCACCAATTTTCTATCGAAAACATAATAATGTGCTCTTGTCCATTTTCATTAGAATAAAATGTTTTGGTACAACCACTCACTATAAACGATTCTGTTTTGCATACATCTCCTTGCTGAATGATAAACTGATTTTTAAGATACTTACGTTCTGTAACAAAGTTGTTTAAAATAGAAACTTCTTCAGCTGTGAGATTAACTATATCGTTTATATAATTTATTAGAGAATTTAAATGTATCATACTGTGCAAAATTCAATAAAAAAAATGAGATGTTAACAATTTCTGAGTTTTGTTATTAAGTTTTATATTTATAAACTCAAATCAAACACTTTAAAATTATGAAGTTTTTAAAATTACTAAAATTTTTTATTACTGTTTTTTTTATTTCATTTTCAACAGTTTTATGTGCACAGTCTGATGTAATATTAAAAACGGACGGTGAAGAAATGAAAGGTAAAGTCATCAAAATAAATGACACAACTATAGAATTTATATACGAGAATGAATCTCTAGAGTATGAGGTTAGTATAGGTGATATTAAAAAAATCACTTTTGCTTCAGGTCGAATCCAATTTTTTAATAAGGAAGAAAAACATGATGTAAATTTAGAAGAACACCATAATAAAGTTGCTATTTTACCATTTGGTTATATAAAGGATAAAGAAACTAGTAACGATTTAATGACAAAAAAAATACAGCAAGAGACCTATACTATATTTAAAAAGAAGGCTGCCGTTTTAAAATTTCAAGATCCTTTAACTACAAATGCATTATTGGCTAAAGCAGGCGTTAATAATAATAACATAGATGGTTTTACAATGGGTGAGATTTGTAATATTTTGAATGTAGAATATATCGTTCAAGGCTTAGTGTCTATAGAAAGGACTAGTGTATCAAATTTTTCAAACTCAAAAACTACTTCAACCAATACAAAAGCTAAAGTAGATAGAAACGGAAATATTATTGGTGATATATGGAGTAATGGTAAAAGTAAAAGTAGTACATCATCTTCTAGCTCCTCAATTCAAAATTATTCAACCAACATCACAATGAATGTTTATACAGATAAAGGTGAAAATGTTTTTACTAAAGATCATATGTCATTTTGGCAAACTACAGATGCTTATAAAATCACATTAAATTATTTAGCCAAAAGAACACCGCTCTACAAACGTTAATTTAAACAGTTAAGTTTAACAATAAATTGAGGTTATAAATAATAGCCTCTTTTTTTTTATATCTACTTTTGCCAGATGCAAAAAGCAAGTCCAGTAAAATTTGAATTTATAGCTATAATGGCCTCTTTAATGTCTATAGTCGCTTTATCTATAGATGCTTTATTGCCTGCTTTACCAGAGATTGGTAATTCGCTAGGAGTAACTAATACTAGTGAATATCAGCTTTTAATTACGATGATTTTTTTAGGCTTGGGTTTTGGGCAATTAATTTTTGGACCTTTATCAGACAGTTTTGGTCGTAAACCAATGGTTTATATTGGTTTTAGCATTTTTGTTATAGGAAGCATTTGTTGTGTTACCACTAAAAGTTTTGAAATGATGATTTTTGGACGCATCCTGCAAGGTATTGGCTTGTCTTCTCCAAGAACAATTGCAATTGCCATAATTAGAGATTCTTTTAGTGGCGATTTTATGGCGAAAACCTTGTCTATTGTCGTCATGTTTTTTATTCTTATACCTATAGTGGCGCCAACCTTAGGACAGCTTATTCTTGACTTTTTTAATTGGAAAGCCATTTTTAATTTTAATTTACTCTTTGGTTTGGCTATTGTAGTGTGGTTTTGGAGAAGACAGCCAGAAACACTAGTAATTTCTAAGCGTATAAAATTTAAGCCAGCTATTTTTATAACCGGAACAAAAGAGTTTTTAAAACACAGGTCTGCTGTTGCGTTTACCTTAGTTTCGGGCTTTATAACGGGATCATTTATGGTGTACTTAAGTACCTCACAACATATTTTCCAAGTGCAATACCAGTTGGGAGATTTGTTTCCATACGTGTTTGCAAGTACAGCTTTTGCAGTAGGTTTTGCTACGTTTAGCAACAGTCGTTTTGTAATGCGGTTTGGTGCTTTTAACATGGCATTTTATGCAGCTGTGGCTTACTTTTCAATTTCTTTATTATATATTGTTTTGTTTTCGTCAGGAAATAATCCACCACTAGCAGTATTAATAGGCTTCTTTTTAATGCAATTTTTTTCGGTAGGATTTTTATTCGGAAATTTACGAAGTCTGGCAATGGAACCTTTAGGACATATTGCAGGAATAGGAGCTGCTATAAACGGGTTTGTCTCAACAGTAATGGCAGTACCTATAGCAAATTATATTGGAAGTTTTGTAAAAACATCGGCTTTACCATTATTTGTTGGATTTTCTATTTTTGGAGCTTTGTCCGTAGCTACTTTTCTTTTCGTAAAATATCGATTTAGCCATAAATAAAGCCCTAAAGTTGTGCTTTAGGGCTTTATGAAATCTGGAGCAAAAAAAGGGATATATAATTCTCTATTTTGCAGGGTAATTTACTTACGTAATTTAATGACTCATTGGTTTTTTAAATATAGATGCTGCTTCTGTAGTTTTGGATAATTTAACTTCTGTAAACTCTAAGTCATTACGTTTATCTAAAACTTTAAAACCTTCAGCATTATACCAGCTTAATGTTTTTGGTAAAATTAAACCATTTACCATTTGCCAATCGGTATAGCGTATAAAATGCCAGTCTTTACTTTTCTCTTTGGTGAAATAAGTAACCGTATATCCTAACCACGCCATCTTTTTAGTGTCTGTATCAAAATATAAGATGTATTCATCTTCAGGAGAAGCTCCAACATCATTAGCATAAGAAATTTTTATACCAGGATAACTTTTTCCTTCAAACTCTAACTCATTAGTGTTTTCATAAGTAATGCCGTCATCTGCCAATACAAATGGCATGGCGTAGAAGTAAAACATTAAATTATAATAAAATTCTGGCTTACCTTCATATTTAAAATCGCCATGTTCTTCTAACCAAACTGTTTCACCGTCATATCCAAGCTGGAAATTATTCGTTTCAATATAACTACGTCTGTTTTTTAAATCGGTTACAGTTAACTCATCTCCAGTTGGTTTTTTCATTGTAAAGGATAAGCTTTTATAGGTATTCCATACATCAAGACCACCATGTGCCGCAAAAATACTAGACATGTTTTCTGGATATACCGAAGTGGTTACATCCAAAGTTTCTTGCTCATAATTAATGGTTTTTTCAACTTCTTTGTTTTGATCTGTTTTACAATTAAATAGACTTAATGTAATTGCCAGAATAATTAGTTTTTTCATGATTTATTTTTGAATTTGATTTGTAAGATGCTTTGGTCGACATAATAAATTTATAATTACAAGATTTACATTATTTTTACACTATGAAACAGATATCTAGCCATCATAACGACCTAATAAAACACATCGTTACCTTAAAAGAAAAATCGCGCGCACGAAAGAAAAGTGGCGAGTTTGTCGTGGAAGGTGTACGTGAATTGCAACTTGCATTGTCTTGCGGTTATGAAGTTGTACATGTGTTGTTTTATGAAGACTTGTTTCCTTTTGAACATTTAAAAACGATTGATGTTGAAGATTATAAATGTATTGAAGTTTCAAAAGATGTTTATACTAAAATAGCTTACCGCACAACAACTGAAGGTGTTTTGGCAGTTTTAAAGTCGCAATCGCACACGCTAGATCAATTACAATTTAAAACAAAAAATCCATTAGTTTTAGTAGCAGAAGCTCCAGAAAAACCAGGGAATATAGGTGCCTTATTAAGAACTGCAGATGCTGCCAATGTGGATGCTGTAATAATTGCTAATCCCAAAACAGATTTATATAACCCAAATATTGTGCGTTCTAGTGTAGGTTGTGTTTTTAGTAATACTATTGCAACCGGTTCTACCGAAGACGTTATAAGTTTCTTAAATACTAACAACATAAACATTTATAGTGCAATTTTGCAAGAATCTATAAATTATACACATCCAGATTATAAAATAGCAAGCGCCATAGTAGTTGGTACAGAAGCTACAGGTTTATCTCAAGACTGGCGTGATGCAAGTAAAGAAAACATTAGTATCCCTATGCAAGGTAAAATAGATTCTATGAATGTTTCTGTGGCTGCTGGTATTTTAGTTTTTGAGGCGGTTAGGCAACGCAGCTTGTAAAACTGTAAGGCTATCTTTTATGTATGTTAATTTAATAATTTTATCGCTTAAAACCATTTCATGAATTCAAACACACTATTTTTTATTTTAATTGCCATTTTAGTAATCGATTTTATAATTGATACGGTTTTGGATGTCTTAAATGCAAAGCATTTTAACGACGAATTACCTCAAGAACTAAAAGACGTTTATGATAAAGAGGACTATGAAAAATCTCAACGCTATAAAAGTGCCAACTTTAAATTTGGATTATTGTCATCTTCATTTTCATTACTCTTAACCTTATGCTTTTTCTTTTTTAATGGATTTGCTTGGGTAGATGAGTGGGCTAGAAGTGTAACTTCACATCCCATTTTAATTACATTAGTATTCTTTGGAGTTATTATGATAGGTAGCGATTTGCTAACCACACCATTTTCATATTATAGAACTTTTGTAATAGAAGAAAAATTTGGGTTTAACAAAACCACAAAGCGTACTTTTTTTATAGATAAATTAAAAGGTTTATTTTTAACTATAGTAGTGGGCGGATTGGTTTTAGCGGCAGTAACAGCTTTCTACTATCAGTTCCCAGAACAATTCTGGATTTACACATGGATTCTTGTAGCAGTATTTACCTTATTCATGAATTTATTTTATAGTAAATTAATTGTCCCAATTTTTAATAAACAAACGCCATTAGAAGAAGGTAGTTTACGCACAGCTATTTCAGATTATGCTAAAACTGTAGGGTTTACGCTAGATAATATTTTTGTTATAAATGGATCAAAACGAAGCACAAAAGCCAATGCATATTTTTCAGGCTTTGGTTCTCAAAAACGAATTACATTGTATGACACCTTAATAAACGATTTAGAAGATGATGAAATAGTTGCTGTTTTAGCTCATGAAGTAGGACACTACAAGCGCAAGCATATTATATTTAATTTATGTGCTTCGATACTTTTAACCGGTATGACACTTTATATTTTGTCATTGTTTATAAGTCATCCTTTATTTGCTGAAGCTTTAAACGTCTCTCAGCCAAGTTTCCATATTGGGTTAATTGTCTTCGGAATTTTATACAGCCCTATTTCGGAAGTTACAGGTTTAATTATGAATTTATTTTCGCGTAAATTTGAATACCAAGCAGATGATTATGCAAAAAACACTTATAAAACCGAACCATTAATCTCCTCTTTAAAAAAATTGTCTAAAAATAGTTTGAGTAATTTAACACCGCATAAGGCTTATGTATTTATGCATTATTCGCACCCAACGTTGTTTCAACGCATTCAAAATTTAAAAATTCAATAAGCCATATGCTTCGATTAAAATATTTAGCACTAATTATCTTGACTATGTTTTCATTTTCAAATTTATTTTCTCAATCTAAAGAAACTGTAACTTATATAGATACACCTTTAGAAAAACTTAAAATGGATATTTATTTACCTAAGAAAGCCAAAGAAGATAAGTTTTTATCTCCTTTAGTTATTTATGTTCATGGCGGAGGGTTTTCTGATAGAGATCGAAAAGATGGTTCTAGTTTAGGTAAATTTTTAGCTGAACAAAATGTAGTGACAGCGAGTATAGACTACACACTTTACATGCAGGATAAAGATTATGGTTGTAATGGAATTACCAGTGAGAAGGTAAAAGCTATACAAATTGTATCTAATCAGATCTGGCAGGCTACAAGCTTTTTATTAAAACAAAGCGATAGTTTAAAAATAAATAAAAGACAAATATTTTTAGCAGGAACTAGTGCTGGAGGTGAGAGTGTTTTGCATGCCGCTTACTTTAATAAAAATCAGCTAAAAACAGAACCTATAGATTTACCTATAGATTTTAAATATGCAGGATTAATTTCTGGAGCTGGAGCGCTAATGGATTTAAACTTAATTACCAAAGAAAACAGGATACCTATGTTTCTATTTCACGGCGATAAAGATGCTACAGTGCCTTACGCTACTGGTTCTCATCGTAACTGTCCTCCAAATTCAACAGGTTGGCTAATGTTATTTGGCTCACAAAGTATTGCCAAATATATAGAGCGTATTGGTGGCACCTGTCAGTTATTTACCATTAAGGATGGAACACACACTCAAGGTGATACTTATTTTTATTATCAGCAGTTTTATATTAAACGTTTTATAGATGATGTACTTTTTGGTGATCAGTTTTTAAGATATGAAACAAAATCTATAGTGAAGAAATAGTCCACAGTCTTCAGTCTGCAGTTAGCAGTCCACAGTCTACAGTTGAGTGATTAGTAGGAAAAAATAAAAAAGCATCAAATTCTTAAAAGAATTTGATGCTAACTGCTAACTGCTAACTGCTAACTGCTAACTGCTAACTGCTAACTGCTAACTGCTAACGAACAATAAAGTCAAAATATTTATTTTTAAAAGGTTCTCCGCGTAGCGTGAAATGCCACCATTCCTGCATATAGTTTCTAAAGCCGTGTTTTGCCATTACTTTTTGTAAGACATCTCTATTTTTACGATGTTCTTTATCTAGATGAGGTGCTTTAACCCAAGACTTTTGCCCGAAAAAATCATATGGAGAGCCCATGTCTAACTCTTCGCCAGTTGATAAATTTATAATAGTAACATCTAAAGTGCTACCACTACTATGCCTGGATTTTGAAGCAATATAACCTGCCGGGATTAAATTTCTTTTTTTAACGTCTGGGTAATAGGTTTGTTTCATTACTGTATCGTGTTCTACTTTAGCCCATCTTACAAAATGATTTACGGCTTGTTGCGGACGGTAAGCATCAAACACTTTTATACCTAAACCTTCTTTTTTTAAATCTTCTTGTACTTTTTTTAATGCATGAGCCGTTTGTAAGGTCATAATAATTACGGGCTTTTCATATCCGTCAATAGCTTCACCAACAAAATTATTTTCAGTGCAATAACGCAATTCTTCAACCAAATCCGGTATAATACTTTTAGCATAAACAAAGCCTTCTGGTAGTTGAGCAAAACACCATTGTGTGATGAATAATATAAAAATGAAGCAGTAATTTTTCATAGTGAAGATTTAAAAGTTTAAATTTAAAGAAATAATTTTTTAATGCACTATCCTTGGCACTTATATCTTATGGCTGCAATGTACATCTTTGCGGGCATTATGCATTTTATAAAACCTAAAGCTTATTTACGCATTATGCCTAAATACTTGCCAAACCCAAAATCTTTAGTGTTTTTTAGTGGTGTTGCAGAGATTCTATTAGGGTTTGCGCTAATCATACCAGTCTTAAAAACTTTAGCTATTTACGGTGTTATTTTAATGTTAACTATTTTCCTACTAGTTCATTTTTATATGTTAAGTGGTAAAAAAGCAGCTGCAGGAATTCCGAAATGGATTTTAATACTAAGGATTCCGCTTCAATTTGGATTAATGTATTGGGCTTACTGGTATTTACCACTGTAATTATGTTTAATGAGCCTTTCAAATTAAATCTTCCAGACTCAGACATTTTATATGTCCAAAAATTTTTTTCAGAAGAAGAGAGTCTTAATTTATTTAAAATGCTATTTGAAGAAATAGAATGGCAACAGGATGAAATTAAACTATTTGGTAAAACACATTTACAGCCCAGACTGACTTCATTAATGGCCGATAATGACAAGCCTTATAGTTATTCTAATATTACTATGACTCCAAAACCATTTCCAGATGTGGTAAAACATATAAAATCTAAAGTTGAAGCATTTACAAAAACAAAATTTACCACTTGCTTGGCCAATTTATATCGCAATGGGAAAGATAGTAATGGTTGGCATTCAGATAATGAAAAAGAATTAGGTGTAAATCCTGTAATTGCTTCGGTTAGCTTTGGAGCGTCTCGTTTTTTTCATTTAAAACATAAAACCAATAAATTACATAAATATAAAATCGAACTAACTTCTGGAAGTTTACTTCTTATGAAAGGGGAAACACAGCATCACTACTTACATCAAATTGCTAAAACTAAAAAAGAGGTTGGTTCAAGAATAAACTTAACTTTCAGAATTATTAACTAAATTTATAGTCTTACAAGTATGGCATTTAATTTGTAAATGTTATGTAAATATTTATATCTATGAAAACATTTTTTTACGCAATAGTTTTTCTAATCGGATCTCAGTTTGCAATAGCTCAAGACAACCCTAGTTTTACAGATCAGGAAATAGAAGTTAATAAGTTTATTAACGGTACATTACTTTTACCAAATGGGGTAGCTAAACCTAATCTAGCCATAATAATTGCAGGATCTGGACCTACAGACCGTGATGGAAATCAGAATTTTTTAAAAACAAACAATTTAAAAAAGTTGGCAGTTGGTTTAACCAAGCAAGATATTGCTACATTTAGATACGATAAACGTATTGTAAAACAAATACGAAAAGGTAATGTCGATAAAAACATGATGTTTGATGACTTTGTAACCGATGCTATTTCTGTGGTAGAGTACTTTAGGAACTCAGACGCGTACAATAGAATATATATAATAGGGCATAGCCAAGGAAGTCTTGTTGGTTTATTAGCAGCAAGAGATAGAGCAGATGGTTTTATCTCCTTAGCAGGAGCTGGGCAATCTATAGATATGGTTATTACCGAACAGGTTATAAAAACTGCACCAATGTTTAAAGATGATACGATTCGAATTTTTGATGTTTTAAAAGAAGGGAAGACAACAAAGGATTATCCTATTGCATTATCAAGCATATTTAATTTAGATGTACAACCATTTATTCGAAACTGGATGAAATACAATCCGCAAACGGAAATTGCAAAACTAGAGATGCCAATTTTAATTATTAATGGAACGAAAGATTTACAGGTTTCTGAAGCTGAAGCAAAACTATTACATGAAGCGGCAAAATCTTCAACTTTAAAAATTATAGAAAATATGAATCATGTTTTAGTAACTATTGAAGGAGATGATTTAGAGAATTCTAAATCTTATAATGAATCTGGAAGAAAATTAGCGGAAGGATTACTAAATGAACTTACCCAATTTATAAAATAAATTATAATGAATGTAAATAGAAAATGCCTCACAAGTGTGAGGCATTTTCATACTAACCAACCAAAAATATGTAATTAGTACTCAAATAATTAGGTAACCACACACTAACTATCGTCATCGTAATTAATTACATTTTATAATAAGCAAATGCTGTGCCAAAAACAAATTAATAGTTTTAATGTTTGTTAATATTGTTTATTTTGCAGTAAAATAAATATAAAATATGTCTACAGAACCTTTTTTTACTAATGATGCCATAGTTTTTGGTATCTTAATGCTTTGCTTAGGTATAGTCTTTTATACAGAAAATCTTAAAAAAGGTTTTTTTCCGAAGTTTTATAAATATGTGCCAGCACTGTTAATGTGCTATTTTTTACCTGCAATATTTAATTCTTTAGGTATAATTTCTGCCGAAACGTCACAAACTTATTTTATAGCAAGTCGTTATTTACTGCCTGCAGCTCTAATATTAATGACTATTAGTATAGACTTGAAAGCCATTTTTAATCTTGGACCCAAAGCCTTGATTATGTTTTTAACAGGGACAATAGGTATTGTTATTGGTGGACCTTTAGCCATATTACTAATTTCTACATTTTCTCCAGAAACTGTTGGAGGAGCAGGTTTTGATGCTGTTTGGCGTGGTTTAGCAACTCTAGCGGGAAGTTGGATTGGAGGAGGAGCTAACCAAGCTGCAATGTTAGAAATTTATGAGTTTAATCAGGAATTATATGGTGGCATGGTGTTAATAGATATTGTTGTGGCAAATTTATGGATGGCTGTTTTACTATTCGGAATTGGTAAACGTAAACAAATAGATAATTGGCTAAAAGCTGATAACACAGCTATTAATGCATTACAGGAAAAAGTTCAGCACTTTGCGGCAAAAACAACTAGAAATCCAAGTGTAACGGATTTAATGATTATTTTAATGATTGCATTTGTATCGGTTGGGATTGCGCATTATGGGTCGGATGTAATTTCTACTTTTTTAAGTGATAATTTTGAAGCGGTTAAAAACCCAAAAAGTGCTTTATCTTCATTTGGTAGTGGTTTTTTCTGGTTAATTACCATTTCAACCATTATTGGAATTGCACTGTCTTTTACAAAAGCAAAAAGTTATGAAGGCGCAGGAGCTAGTAAAATAGGAAGTGTGTTTATCTACATTCTGGTAGCTACCATAGGGATGAAAATGGACCTTGGGAAATTATTTGAAAATCCTGGATTAATATTAATTGGATTAGTTTGGATGACTATACACGCTTTGCTTTTAATTGTAGTTGCAAAATTAATTAAAGCACCATACTTTTTTCTTGCGGTTGGTAGTCAAGCTAACGTAGGTGGTGCAGCTTCGGCACCTGTAGTTGCAGCAGCATTTCATCCTAGTTTAGCAACTGTTGGAGCACTTCTGGCTGTATTTGGTTATGTTGTTGGGACTTATGGAGCATTATTATGTGCAGAATTAATGCGAATCGTTTCTGTAGGTTAGTTAGCATATTTAAATTTTTAATAAGATATTTGCGCCCTTAATTAAGTTTTATGAAACAGTTATTTTTTGGTGTACTGGCACTATGTGTTTTATCTTGTAATTCAGATAAAAAAGAAATGCAGGTAAAAGGTTCCATTCTTGGATTAAAAAAAGGGACCGTTTATTTAAAAAAAGCAAATGATTCTAGTATTGTTATAGTAGATTCAACGAAAATTGGAGACGATTATAAGTTCCAATTGTCTTCAGAACTTGAAGAGCCTGAAGCTTTTTATATCGAGTTAGATAAAAGTGTCAATAAAGAAAACCGAATCACGTTTATGGGTTATAATGGTGTTACAACAATTAATACCACTCTAAATAATTTCGGATTTGATGCTCAGATTAAAGGTTCTAAAGATCAAGAGGTTTTGGAAGATTATCTTAAAATGATGTCGCTTTTTAAAGATCAAAATTTAGAGTTTATAAAATCTAATTTAGATGCTCAATTAAAAAAAGATACTTTAGCTTACTTGGTTGCGAATAAGAAATTAAAAGGACAGACAAAGCGTAAGTATTTATACACAGCTAATTTTGCTTTAGCGAATAAAAATAGTATTGTTGCTCCTTATTTGGCCCTTACAGAAATTTACGACGCTAAGGTATCACTATTAGATACTATAAATATGTCTTTATCTAAAGATGTGAAAAACACTAAATACGGTAAAGCTTTAGATGCGTATATAAAAGAAATAAAATCCTCTAATTAAAAAAATAATAGTTTTAAAATAAAAAAAGGTATTGATCATAATCAATACCTTTTTTTTGGTGGATATTTATATTTATCGCTTTATGAGTTTTATTATTTTACTCTCATCATCTGCTTTAATATGTAAGAAATAAATTCCAGTACTTCCTACTATATTTAGATTAATCTTAGTGCTGTTCTGGCGTTTGGTTTTAAATACTTCTTGTCCTAACATATTAGTTATTTTCAAATCTATATTTTTATAAGTATTTCCTAAATCTACAGTAACATTACTACTAGTTGGATTTGGATACACTTTAAATAAATGACCAACCTGTATATCGTTTGTAGATAAAGTACCCAAAAATGTACTTCCAACAACTTCTATTTCTGCAAATTTTAAAACAGCAGTATTAGAAGTTTTATTAGATTGTATTCTCATATATCTACCAACTACTGAAAGACCATCTTGAGAAACTTTTCTCTTTGTTCCTCCAGTATGATAATAGGCATAATCAGACTCAGAAATAAGCGTTGCAGTATCTTGGGCACTCATACTTGAAAATGGTGTGTCCGAAATAAAAACATAGAAGTTATTAAATCCGCTTGAAACGGATTCCTCATCCTGTCCGTTTGCAGGTAAATCTACAGTATTCCATAAATCAAAAGATTCAATAGTTTTCATTTCACCAAAATCTAACTCATACCATGGTTGAAATTGAGCCTGTGTTTTTGATTGACTACCAACAAAAGGTACTAAATCTCTTTGATAGTAATTTACATTAATACGACCATTGTTGTTTCCGTCTACAGCGTTTTGTGCTATATAGTTAACTGGTTTGTTGCCCTCAACAGAAAAACCATCGTTGTAATTTGTGTTTGGGGCAGTACTACTTTGGGATACAACAGCATTAACACTAATTAGCTCATTTTTAGGCGCCAAAGCACTAGGTGTTTCTACTTGAGGGTTTGAGAATGGAGCTGTAGAAGGAGCATTTAAAATTTTAACTCTAACCGGGAAAGTAGTATAATTAAATGTTCTTCTGTTTGGTAGACTTTCATTAATAATAAAATATAGTTGGTCGCCATTAGCTTCATCTTTATAAACGCCGTTAGCGTTTAAATATTCAATAAATTTGGCTTGTGAAGCAAATTGGTAAATACGTTCAGGATAACCCAGTCTTAAATCGCCTTGAGCTAAAGATTGTTGTACACCCATGTCATACACTCCAAAATCATCCGTTATATATCCATCAACGTTAAATCTTAAAGCAGTTTCACCTGTACTATTATAATCTAGAGTAGGATCATTTTTTAATGTAAAAGTCGTTTCTCTTGCACTAAATTCTGAACTAGGTAAAATAATAGTGTTGTCTGTACATTGTTCATATTGGTAGGACGGATCTGTAGAAGGGTTGTCTATTTCTAATTCATATAAATTTGTAACGTTATCTGAATAATTAAAATCTACAAACAACCACGGTGTAAATCCATTATTCCTTACTTTAGGTCCAATTGTTGTACTAGAAGTGTTATTATTGAGTACTAATTTAGAGACTTTAATTCCGTAAGTTAAATCTGCTAATGTAATATTTTCAAAAGATTGATTATGCGAGTGTTTCCATAAGTCAATTCCTAAAGTGTTATTTGTACCATCTCCTGAGATATAAACATCCTTGTAAGAATAATCTGCTTGATAGGTAATACCTAATCCACTTCGGATACCCCACGCTATAAAGCCGTCAAAAACAGAACGCGATTCATGATTAACACCCATATCTCTTTCAATAGATTTCATAGCATTATTACAATCTATTATTGTGGTGTTTTCCATAATCAAGGAAGCTTCCAAAGGTAAAACCCCATCTCCATACTTACTATAACCATTTCTATTTAAAGGAAAATTATCCACTTCATATCCAGGTCTTGAAACGGCTAAAGCTTGTGCGTCAACACGATCTAAATTACTTATAGAATTATTGAAATTAATGACACGAATTCCAAACCGAGCGTTTGTTACAACATTATTTTTACATAAAACGGCTCGACCTTTCATACCTAAACCTACACCTGAAAACAAAATGTCATCATAATATAATGAGCTTTCATAAACATCGCCATTATAGCCAGCTTGCACATTAGTTACTAAGTTATCTGCCCATAAGCCTGTTTCACTACCAGTTTCAGAAACAATACCAGCACCTATAACATTATAGACTACATTTTTGGAGATATCTGCGTGAGAATCGTGATGCGTTATTCCCCAACCAGGGTTATCCCAAACTACATTACCTTTTATTATTGCCATAGGACTAGTAGAACTTGCTCCCATTTTGTGTAAGTGTATTGAATAGCGTCCTCTACTATTTGTTATTTCATCTGGAGCAGCAGCAATCATTTGTGCACACTCCATACCCAGAGTAGAAACTTTAGAAATAGGTGCTCCTGGAGCTAACCAAGATCCAAAATAAAAATCGTCTGTAGGTCTAGATTTATCAGTTCTTCCTAATCTAAGAAATAAAGCATTTTTAATACTAACATTTGGATTATTACCCATATTCATGGCCATGATATGTCCGCGCTCATCAACATTAGTAGTAAATGGAGACTTAATAGTTATGCTTCTAGTTAAATTACCTGCATAACAATGTAGTGTTTGACCTAAATTAGGCGCATTTCGTCCTTCATGATTTTTATTTAAAGATGTGGATAAATTTAGTGTTGTACCCGTAACATTAGAACTTAGTTTAACTAAATCCTCACCATTATTAGTAGCGTCGTCATTTCCACCACTAGTAATTATAATGTCATCGTTATTGGTCCAGTTAGACGGAATGGAAGATAGTTGTACGGTATTAGAACCACTAAGAGCATCGGCTCCTAATTTTACCATATTTGTTTTTTCTAATCCATCGATATTAACATTTCCCATAGTCATGATACCTAAAGAAACTTGTTTTGGATCCCATTGGTAACGTCCTAGTACACCCACACCAGAATTTAATGTAGCACTTAAGGTTCTTGAAACTGTTAATGGGTCCGTACTATTGTTGGCTTCATCAAGTGTGTCATATCTATCGTCACCTGTTACAGTGTAGGTATATTGTTTTACAGGAGCATTATCTGTAAAATGATTTTTTTGTGCATTAGTCCAAGTATTTCTAACAGGATTTCCCATTATGTCAAAAGGGTTAATGTCAATAATAACCTGTCCAGTTGAAGTACTGTTTGCAATAATATTTAAATTAGACATCATTCCTGTAAACATTGTGTCAAACCTCATACGTGTTGTTTTTGTCGGGTCAGGCTGCGAAATATTTAGTGTACCATCAACTCTTATTATAAATAGGTGAGGGTTTCCACTAACAGTACTATTATAATTTACAGTTATTCCATTTGGTATATAGATAATCGCACCTTCTCCAGGCACGCCGGAACTACCCCATGTAGAAGTATTATCCCAGTCTCCACTAATTTGAGCAGTATGGTTTGCAAGATTTGTTGGGAACAAAGCATCCAAGCCTTGAGAAAATCCTGTAGAAATCCAAAGCGTAAAAAAAAGAGCTAGGATAAAACGTAATTTTAATTTCATAAGAATAAATTAAAGTTAATTGTATCTTAAAATTACATTTAAAAATGAAGTTTAAGGTTTCTTATGAGTCAATAAGGGTTTAAAAACTGTTGTAAATAGGCACTTTGTATTATTTCTACAAAAAAAGCGTGCTAAATATATTAGCACGCTTTTTTTTTAGTAAAATATAATATTATGAGTTGATTCTAAAAGTAATAACTGGTTTGATAGCGTGATTTGCAATATCTTCTGAAATACTTCCTGAAAAGAAATGTGAAATTCCAGTTCTACCATGTGTCGCTACTGCAATTGCGTCAACGTTATTTTGATTAGCAAAATTAATAACTCCTTTTTCAACAGTATAATCTGAAACGAAAGAAACATCTTCAATTAAATTTTGTTTTTGTGTAGCATTTAAAAATGTTTTAACACGATCTCTCATTTCAGTTGAGTTACTAAAGTAATCACCTGGTGTATTTACATAAACTAGTTTTACTTTTGATCCAAGAGTTTCAAATAGTTGACAAGCATTAATAAATGGCTCTACAGCTTCTTCTGTAAAATCTGAAGCAAAAACTACATTGTCTAATGAGAAATTTGAAGCCATTTCTTCCTTAATAACTAAAACCGGAATATTAGAATGTCTTACAATTTTTTCTGTATTTGATCCTACGAATATCTCTTCTAAACCACTTGTTCCATGAGACCCCATAACAATTAAATCCGTATTAAATTTATTTGCAGAGGTAATTACACCCTTAAAATCTAAGTGATTTTGTACCGCTTCTTCGTATTCTACACCTTCCATAAAAGGTAATTCTCTAACTTCTTCAAAACGTTTTTGAGCTAATTTCATATAAAAAAGAGCTTCAGGTAAATCATTACTATGCGTGCTGTGAACAGGTTGCACATCGTTAGAAGCAATCATGTTATCTGGTAACAAATGTTTTGCAATTTCTAGCATGTGTAATAAAACTAATTTACAATTATGTTTTTTTGAAAGTTGTGCAGCGACTTTAAGAGCATGATTAGCAGTGTCCGAAAAATCTGTAGGTACTAAAATAGTTTTCATAGGGTTGGAATTAAATTAATTATCCTTAAAGTTATGAAAATTAGCTAAATTTCAGGTAGAAATTAATTTAAAATATCCTTAATTTTTTCAAAATGAATCGCTTTAAAATCATTTATTTTTAAATCTGCAATGCTATAGTCTTGATTTTTAGAGTTTAAGCTATCGTAGCCAACACAAAATACATTTGCTCCAATTGCAGCTTTAAGTCCATTTGTAGAATCTTCTATTACCATGCAATGTTCTGGTGGATGTTTTGCAGCTTGTGCTGCTTTTATAAAAATTTCTGGATGAGGTTTCGAAGCTTTTAAATCGGCACCACTTAATTTGGCGACAAAATACTGGTCCAGTTCAAAACGTGTAAATACTTTGTTAATAGTTCCCATAGACGCAGAAGAAGCTAAAACTAGAGTTAATCCATTTTTATTATAGTTTTGGATAAGATCTAAAACCCCAGGTAAAAGTTGTAAACTTTCGTCATAATCAAATAAGCCATTAAAGTGATTGCGCTTACATAACACTAATTGTTCTGGGTCTTCATTTAGCTTAAAATGTTCTACCAGTTTCTTACAGACGTTAATTGTAGATTGGCCAGTAAAACTTTCGTACAACTCCTTATTAACTTCAATACTATAATCCTTAAACATTAAATGGTAGGCTTTATGGTGTAAAGGTTCTGTGTCTACAATAACACCATCCATATCAAATAATACCGCTTTTAGCATGCTATTTTCATTTTAAGTTTCAAATATAAGGCGTAATTTTTTTTAGTGTTAATCTTTTTAGAAACTAAATTCTTAATTACAATGAATGTGGTTATTTTGCAAAAAAAATTAAACTATGATTTATGCTATTCTATTTTTAGGACTGCTTATTTTGGCAGTTTTAGGATTCTCAAAATTAAAGCGGCCTAAAGTAGAAGCTTTTCCCGAACATTGGAATGCATTGTTAGAACAACACGTAAAGTTCTATAACGACTTAAAATCTAGAGAGAAAAAAAGATTTAAAAAACGGATTATGCTTTTTTTAAGTGAAGTCCATATTGAAGGTGTTAAAACCGAAATTGAAGATTTAGATAAAATTTTAATTGCTTCTAGCGCAATTATACCGGTTTTTGGTTTTAAAGAATGGTATTATAACAATTTAAGTGGTGTAATTGTCTATCCAGATACGTTTAATCATGATTTGCAATTTTCTTCAAAGTCCGAAAAACGTCAAATATTAGGTATGGTCGGAACTGGTCAATTTGAAAAGCAAATGATTTTATCCAAACGTGCCATAAGACAATCCTTTAAAAATGAAACCGATAAACGGAATACACCAATTCATGAATTTGTTCATTTAATAGATAAGACCGATGACCAGACCGATGGAATTCCAGAAGCTATTATGAAACGGGAATATATAGAGCCATGGTTGGAGCTTATGCATAAAGAAATGGAAGATATTAACAATAATAAATCTGACATTAGAACTTATGCAACAACTAATCAGGCTGAGTTTTTTGCAGTAGCATCAGAATATTTTTTTGAGCGTCCCAGATTATTTAAAAGGAAACATCCAGAAATTTATAAGATGTTAAAAGATTGCTTTCAACAGCATCCAGCTAAGAGAAGACAAGAAGATAGAGCTTAAATTATCTTAAAATAAAAAGGACATCATAAGAAGAGAGTTGATTCTTTTGTATTCAAATTAGTTCCTTAAATTTGTAAATAATAATAGAAGAGTTATGATAGTAGAACAAATATATACAGGATGTTTGGCGCAAGGCGCTTATTATATAGAAAGTAATGGTGAAGTAGCTATAATAGATCCCTTACGTGAAGTCGATAATTATATTGACAAAGCAGAAAGTAATCATGCTAAGATTAAATATATTTTTGAAACGCATTTTCATGCCGATTTTGTTAGCGGTCACATTACGTTAGCAGAAAAAACGGGCGCTAAGATTGTTTATGGACCTACTGCAAAACCAAAATTTGAAGCCCTAATTGCTAAAGATAACGAGGAATTTAAATTAGGAGACGTTACCATTGTGGCACTACATACTCCGGGTCATACAATGGAAAGTACAACATACTTGCTAAAAGATGAAAATGGCAAAAATCATGCTATTTTTAGTGGAGATACCTTGTTTTTAGGAGATGTTGGTCGACCAGATCTGGCACAAAAAGCGGCAGATATGACTATGGAAGATCTGGCGGGTTTATCTTTTGAGAGTTTAAGAGAAAAAATTATGCCTTTAGAAGATGAGGTTATTGTTTATCCAGGTCATGGTGCTGGTTCCGCTTGTGGAAAAAATATGATGAAGGAAACTGTCGACACTTTAGGTAATCAGAAAAAAATGAATTATGCTTTGCGGGCAGATATGACCAAAGCCGAATTTATAAAAGAAGTGACTGAAGGTTTACAGGAGCCACCAAAATACTTCCCGCTTAATGTGAAAATGAATAAGGAAGGTTATGCTAATTTAGAAGACGTGATTGTAAAATCTAACAACGCTTTAAATCCTGAAGATTTTGAAGCTTTAGCAGAACAAACGGAAGCTTTAGTATTAGATGTTAGACATCAAAACGATTTTGTAAAAGGCTTTATCCCACGTTCTATTTTTATAGGTTTAAAAGGTGGTTTTGCTCCTTGGGTTGGCGCACTAATTGCCGATGTGAATCAGCCATTGTTATTGGTAGTCGATGAAGGTATGGAAGAAGAAGCCATTACCCGACTGTCTCGAGTAGGTTTTGATAATGTTTTAGGTTACTTAAAAGGTGGTTTTGAAGCTTGGAAAGCAAGTGGTAAAGAAGTGGATGCGATGACTTCTATTTCTGCAGATGAATTTTCTAATCGTTTAAAAAACGATGCAATTCCTGTATTTGATGTTCGTAAAGAAGGCGAATACCTATCGGTGCACGTAGATGGTGCAGAATTAACACCTTTAGATAATTTAAACACACATTTAAGTAAATTTCCTAAAGAAAAAGACTTTTATATACACTGTGCTGGTGGATACAGGTCGGTTATTGCTTCTTCAATATTAAAAAGTCGTGGTATTCATAATTTAATAGATGTTGCAGGTGGCATGAGCCATATTAGAAATTCCGATATACCTTTAGTCGAAAACGCGTGTCCTTCAACCTTAAAGTAAAACCTTATAAATCTAAGTGATGTTATGAGTACATTTTCAGAATTAATAAATAAAGAGCAGCCTGTTTTGGTAGACTTTTATGCCGATTGGTGTGGGCCTTGTCAAACCATGATGCCTATTCTGGAAGAGGTTAAAAAAGAGTTGGGCGACGCTGTTTCTATTATTAAAATAAATATAGATAAAAATCAAAATATTGCCACTCGTTTTCAAGTGCGAGGTGTTCCTACGTTTATGTTGTATAAAAATGGAGAGCAGGTGTGGCGGCAATCTGGTTTAGTACAAAAGGCTGAATTAATTCAAACTCTAAAAAAATTTCAATAATGGAGCTTATTTATACACCATGGGCTTGGTATGTTGCAGGACCCATTATTGCTTTTGTGCTATTTATGATGATTAAATTAGGCAAAAGTTTTGGGATGAGCTCTAATTTAAATACCATTTGTAGTATGGCAGGAGCTGGGAAAATTTCCAATGCTTTTAAAATAGACTGGAAAGCAAACCTGTGGAGTCTTACTTTAATTTTTGGTGTTTTCTTAGGAGGTATTATTGCTTTTTATTTTTTACAGGTAGAAGCACCACAAATTAGCTCTCAATCTGTAGAAAAGCTACAGACAATAGGTTTTGAAAGTGTAAACAAAAGTTTTTTACCAGAAGAATTATTTAGTACCGATGCACTCTTTAGTTTAAAAGGATTTGTAATTATTTTACTGGCAGGATTTCTTGTGGGTTTTGGAGCAAGATATGCAGGTGGCTGTACATCTGGACATGCCATTTCGGGACTTAGTAATTTGCAATTACCTTCTTTAATTGCTGTAATTGGGTTTTTTATAGGTGGATTAATTATGGTTCACATTATCATGCCTTTAATTTTTTAAAATGAAATATTATATCGCTTATTTAGGTTTGGGGATTCTTTTTGGAATAACACTTATAAAATCTGAAGTGGCTTCTTGGTTTAGAATATATGAAATGTTTCAATTTGATAGCTTTCATATGTACGGTGTAATTGGTTCAGCTGTTGTCTTAGGGATTATAGCGACTTTCTTATTGAAAAAACAAAAAGACGTCAAGGGACAATCCATTACTATTAAAAATAAACCGAAAGGGTTTAAAAACTATTTAATTGGTGGAATTATTTTTGGTTTAGGCTGGGCACTAGGAGGTGCTTGTCCTGGACCTATCTATGCATTATTAGGGTCAGGATTATTAAGTATTGTAATTTTGTTTTTAGGAGCTTTGTTGGGCGCGTTTACTTATGGCGTTATTAAAAACAAATTGCCGCATTAAAAAAAAACAGCTTCAATTTGTTGAAGCTGTTTAAAATTTATTTTCCTTTATTTTTATTAATTTCATCTTGAAGTTGTCGCCTTACTTTTTGTTCTCGCTCAACTGCATTTCGTCTATGGTCTTCATATTCTGTTTCCACTTCTAAAAGCTTGTCTTTAGCTTCTTTAGTTACGGCGTTGCTTCGTTTAAATTGAAAGGCGAAAAATAGGCAAAGAGCAATAAGTAATGCTATAATTACAAAAAACATAGTGCTATAACCAGCTTTACTCATCTGAATTCCTAAAAAATTTATATTGTCTTTTTCTTCAGTCGTTTCAGACAAATCATTTTTAGTTGAAGTTAAATTAGTTTTAAGTGCTTTTATTTCTCGGTTTTGACGTTCAATTTCTATTTTAGACTTTTTAATTTCCGACTTAAGTAATTTTAAGGTGTCTAAAGTGTGAGCTTTTAAGGTTTCTAAATGTCTTCTTTTTACAACTTCATAGTATTTACCAGAACCATCTTTCCATCCGTTAGATTCTTTAATAACAAATTCAAATTGACCGCTTACATTACTGGTTTCCAGAGAAAGCTCTTCAGTGTCTTGAGTTTTATCCTGTGCAAATAAAAAAGAATTGGAAAGTAGGATAGTTAAAATTAAAAATAGTTTGTAAGTAGGTTTCATAAAATGGCTTTGATTTGCTTTACTATTTAAGGGTAACGTCATTTTTTTTGTAAAATTATAAAAAAAAGCCTCAATGTTATGAGGCTTTCAATTTTTAACTTATTTAATCGATTAGTAGTAAGTATAACGCTTTACTTTTGCAATATGTTTAGCTAATCGAATCACTTGATGGCTATAGCCATACTCATTATCATACCAAACATATAAAATAGCATTTTTACCATCTTTTCTAACAATGGTTGCCTTGCTATCATATATTGAAGGTGCAGAAGAACCAACAATATCGCTACTTACTAATTCATCACTTAATTCATACTTTATTTGCTCTACCAAATCACCTTCTAAAGCATATTTTTTTAGAGTAGCATTCATGCTGTCTACAGAACATTTTTTATCTAACTCTAGATTTAAAATAGCAAGAGAACCATTTGGTACAGGAACACGAATAGCATTACTGGTTAATTTACCTTCAAATGTTGGTAGGGCTTTACTTACTGCACTACCAGCTCCAGTTTCTGTAATAACCATGTTTAATGCGGCTGCACGTCCACGACGGTATTTAGAATGAAAATTATCTACTAAATTCTGGTCGTTAGTGTAAGCGTGAATAGTTTCTAAATGTCCGCTCTTAACTCCAAAAGTATCATCTACAGCTTTTAATACTGGTGTAATGGCATTGGTAGTACAAGAAGCAGCAGAAAATATATCAATCTCATCTGGATTGTTTTCCAAATGGTTTACACCATAAACAATATTTGGGATACCTTTTCCAGGTGCGGTTAGTAATACTTTACTTGCGCCTTTAGAATTTTTTAAACGCGTTAAGGCTTCTTTATCTCTAAAAACACCTGTATTATCAATAATTAATGCATCATTAATGCCATAAGTAGTATAATCTATATCTTCTGGCTGGTTTGCATTAATAATTCTTACGGTAGTTCCGTTTATTATTAGAGCATTATTTTTTACATCTACAGAAACAGTTCCCGAAAAATCACCATGAACAGAGTCATTTCTTAATAAAGCTGCTCTTTTTTCCAAAATTACTGCATCAGATTTTCCGCGTATTACAATTGCTCTTAATCGTAACTGACTACCTTTACCTGTCTTAGTCATTAATTCTCTTGCAACTAAACGTCCAATCCTACCAAAACCATAAAGAACAACATCTTTAGGTTTAATAGCTGCTTTTTCTTTTCCGTTTTTAAGGCGGTTTGCAATAAAGTCCATTGCATTGCTATACTTACTTTCTTCTAAATGATACTCATAAGTTAATTTCCCTATGTCCAGTTTAGCTGGCGGAATATCAATCATTTTTATAGCTTGTGCTATTTCAACAGTGTCAAAAACAGAAATTGGTTTTTGAACAAATTCTCCCGCGTATTCGTGTAGGTTTAAAATATCACTTACGTTACGGTCTATTAACTGATTTCTAAATAAAACCAGCTCTATAGACTTGTCGTACCATAAATCGCTAATAATTTTAATAAACTCTACTGTTGCACGACGTCTATCGGCTTGAAACGCTAATTCGCTTTCGTAAGTTTCATTTAATGACATAAGTAAAAAATTTAGTTGTGTTAAATTTGATGCAAAAGTATATATTTCAAACGTTTTCGTAAAGCAAAAAATGATAAAAAAAACATCTTTAAAATATTAAAGATGTTTTTTTGAAAAAAGATATATATAAAGTAAAACTATTTGGAATTTCTTGAGAATAAGTTAACTAAGCTGTCAAAAAAGTTAGATTCTTTTTTTTCTTTTTCACTAAATTCTCTAAGAAAATCTTTTTCAGACGCTGTATGCTCGTGTTTTTGTCGCTCTCTAGCTATTTTTTCTAATAAATCCTTCTTTTCTAACAATAAGCTCGTTAATAATGTAGAAAGTCTTTCATTTAAATTGTTTATAGGATCTTTTAAGAAAAATCCTTCAGCACCTGCTTCAATTAATTGCGTTTCATTTTCTTCATTTTTTAAATGTCCAGAAATTACTATAACAGGAATTTTACTGTTGTATTCTTTCACAATTTTTATAACATCAAAAGCATCCATTCCAATTAAGTTAAAATCGGTTAAAACAAAATCGGGAATATATGTTTTTAAAGCATTAATTAAAGATAATTTACTATCTACAAAACGCACTTCTGGGTCACTACTTAGCTTTTTTAATTGTCTTTGTAATAAAAACGAATCTGAAACAAGATCTTCTACAACCAAGAAGTTTAAATATTTTGGGATTTGCATAAATGTATTTTTTTGTTAAAGTTAAAATAAAATGCCATATACTTTACAATTATTAGTGATACTTTTAGGGAAATATTTAACACATATACATTGATTAAAACAAGTAAAAGCTTAGGTATAAATAACATTGTCATTTTAATTGGAGCCTTATTTACAACGGTAATTTTAATGGGGATTTCTTATTACAAAACCGATAAATCTCGAGAAGAACTATTAGTTTCAAACCAACTCTCAAATAAGGTATTAGAGATACAATACATAATCTCTAGAGCAGAAAGTAGTCAGCGTGGTTATTTGTTGACAAATAATAAAATATATCTACAACCATATACAACAGCTAGAAAAGATTATTTAAAATTATTACGAGAGTTAACACTATATAATAAGAATGATTATGATGTAAGAATCCCAATCTCTAAAATAGATAAATTAGATAGTATAATATCCTTAAAGTTTAAGGAACTTGATAAAACCATTAGATTAACTAAATCTGGTAATGAAGCAACCAGCTTACTTATTGTAGAAAGCGATTTAGGGCTGTATTATATGAAGGATATAAAATCCTTAACTAATGATATTAGGCGAAATTTAGAAATTAATCTATTGGACAAGAAAACTAATTATCATGTCTGGAATTATATCTCTATAACGTTAATAATTTTAGCGTTTTTAATTATTTTAATAAGTTTAATTAATCTTATAACTAAAATAAGGCCTGTATTAAACGATTTGGTTTCTACTAAACGCTCTTTGGAGGAGTCAAATAATCAATTAAATAATTATGTCGAGCATTTACGTGTAGCCAATAAAGAAAAAGACCGGGCAATGCTTAAAAATAAATTACTTATTGATTCATTAAAAGTTAAAAATGAACAATTAGATCATTTTGCTTATGTGGCGTCTCACGATTTACAAGAACCACTAAGAACTGTTTCAAATTATGTCGAAATTTTTGAAGAAGATTATGAGGACAAATTGGATGATGATGCACGGATGTATTTTGGTTTTATAGATGGAGCTCTGGATAGAATGCGAAAATTAATATCCGGATTGTTAAATTTTTCTCGTCTTGGTACGAGTGGAGAGAAGGAAAAAGTAGACTTAAACCTTTGTTTAAATGAAATAAAAGCTAATTTTCAGGCTACTATTGAAGAGGAAAATATTACAATAAACGCTGATAGTTTACCTGTTGTAGAGGCGTATAAAGTTGAGATAACCCAATTATTTCAAAATATTATCTCTAATGCTATTAAATTTAGAAAGCCAGACATTGCTCCAATTATTAATATTTCTTTTGAAGAAGAATCAACACATTATAAATTTAAAATAACCGATAATGGTATAGGTATTAAAGAAGAGCATCTATACAAAATCTTTGATATGTTTAGTCGTTTACATAGCGCTAAAGATTATGAAGGTCAAGGTATTGGACTGGCATTTTGTAAAAAAATTGTAGAAATGCATCATGGTGAAATCTGGGTAGAATCTACCCATGGAGAAAGTACAACGTTTAATTTTACACTACAGAAATAAAAATGAAACTAAAAAGAAAACTAAAAACTGTTCTATTAATAGACGATTCGGAATCTGATAATTTTTATCACAAAAGAAAAATTACTAAGCTTGGAATAAGTGATAATATTAAAGTAACCTATAGTGGGGAAGAAGCTCTTGAATATTTAATTACAGAATTAAATGGAGAATACCCACAGCCAACTTTAATATTTTTAGATATTAATATGCCAGGAATGAATGGTTGGGAATTTTTAGAACATTACGAAAAATTAGACATTGCCCATAAAGGTGAAATAGTCCTAACCATGTTAAGCAACAGTCAGGATCCTCGCGATATTAATAAAACGAGTCAGTATAAAAGTCTTAAGGGGTATTACAGTAAACCATTGCAAGATGATTATTTAGAAGCCATTATTTTAAAGCATTTCCCAGACTATGTAGAGGATTAAAACAGAAAAAACCAGGTGAAAACCTGGTTTTTTCTGTTTTTAAAATAAAAGCTTTATAGCCTGTAGCGTTCAGCTTCACCTTTATTATTTACAATTTCTATTATTAGAGGTTCGTTAACAGCTCTGTTTTCTACAATAGCTCTAACGTCTTCTATAGTATTTATCTTAACATTGTTTATTTTAGTAATAATGTGACCTTCATTTATACCATAATATTGTTTTAAGGTACGTTCATTATTTCTATCTAAGTCCGAAATCTTTACGCCATAACTTAATTTGAATTTTTGTAAATCTTCTTTTTTAGCATTTCTTAAAACACCTATTTGCTCTAAAACATAAGCGTTACTTTTGGTTAAAGTAACATCAACAGTCTTTGTATTTCCGTCTCTGGTGTAAGTAACATTAACAACATCTTTAGGACTTTTAGTAGACAAGTAGCCAAATAAATCACTAAATTTTGTAATTTTTACATTATCAATTTTTTTAATAATATCACCTTCTTTTAAACCTGCATTTTTAGCTCCAGAGTCATCTTCTACTTGGCTAACGTAAAATCCTTCAGTAAATCTTACATTTAAATCATCTGCTGTTTTGCTAGTTAAAATGCCTCCAGAAATACCTAAAATACCATTCTGAACATTTCCAAACTCCATGATATCTTGCACAACTTTTTTTGCAATATTACTTGGTACAGCAAATGAATAGCCAATGTAAGAACCTGTTTGAGATGAAATAGCTGTGTTAATACCTATTAAATCTCCATTGGTGTTTACCAAAGCTCCTCCAGAATTCCCAGGGTTTACAGCTGCATCTGTTTGGATAAAAGATTGACTATTGTTTCCAGATAAATCTCTAGATTTTGCACTTACAATACCAGCAGTAACTGTTGAGGTTAAATTAAATGGATTACCAACAGCTAAAACCCATTCGCCAATTTTAACAGAATCACTATCTGCAAAAGTGGTATAAGGTAGTTCCTCATTTGCATTTATTTTTAAAAGGGCAATGTCTGTCTTAGCATCTGTTCCAATAATTTCTGCATTATAAGTTTTGTTATTATTTAAAGTTACACTAAGCTGTTCGCTGCCTTCAATAACATGGTTATTTGTAATTATATAACCATCTGGAGAAATAATTACACCACTTCCAGTCCCTAGTTGTTTTCTAGTGGGCATTCTTCCATACATTAAATCTGCAAGAGTTGGATTTCCTGTACTCATCGTAACATTTTTAACGTGTACAACAGTATGTATTGTTTTTTCTGCGGCAATTGTAAAATCTGTTTGTTCTAAAGCACTCAGGTTTGAGTTGTAATTGGTTTTTACTAAAGGAGTAGTGTCTTTGTTTTCTGTTATATAAACAGGTATGTCTTTTTCAAAAAAGGTTTTGTAGCTTCCTAGCGCAATAGCGCCACCTAATACCGAAACTAAAACCAAGCTTAATAATTTTTTCATTGTTTTGATAGTTTTGAGTTATTAGTTTAACGATTAAAATTAATTATTTATTGAGGCTTTATTATAACTTTAACGCCTATTTAACATCAATAAATAACCTTATATTTGTGTTCTAAAAAAACAAAAAATGTTGCAGACATTCTATAAATATCAAGGCGCCGGAAACGATTTTGTTTTAATAGATAACAGGTTAAAAGTATTTTCCAAAAATGATACCAAACTTATCTCGAAAATATGTGACAGACGATTTGGTGTTGGAGCAGACGGTTTAATACTTTTAGAAGATACGGATCAAGCCGATTTTAAAATGGTGTATTTTAATTCTGATGGAAGAGAAAGTACCATGTGTGGAAATGGTGGTAGGTGTATTGTTGCTTTTGCAAAATTCCTTAAAATTATAAAATCAGAAACTGTGTTTGTAGCAGTAGATGGAATGCATAAAGCTAGTATTAAAAATGACATTGTGTCTTTGGGAATGATAGATGTAAACCAAATTAGACAGCAAGACGATTACATGTTTTTAGATACAGGATCTCCGCACCATGTAGTTTTTGTAGACGATGTAGAACAAATAGATGTAAAAAAACAGGGCAGTGCTATTCGTTATTCCGATTTGTATATTTCTCAAGGAGGAAGTAATATTAACTTTGTAACACAAATCAATTCAGATACTTTTAAAGTGAGAACTTATGAGCGCGGGGTGGAAGATGAAACACTAGCTTGTGGAACAGGTGTAACAGCAGTAGCAATTGCGGCACATAAAAGTAATTTAACAACTACACAGCAGGTGCAATTAAAGGTTAAAGGTGGAGATTTAAGTGTCTCTTTTGATGAAAATGAAAATATTTATACTAACATATATTTAAATGGTCCTGCGGTTCAGGTTTTCAAAGGTGAATTTTTATGCGAACATTAAAAAGTGAACATTGTTATTTAAGAGCATTAGAGCCAGAGGACTTAGATTTTATATACGATATAGAAAATGACGAATCGGTTTGGGAAGTTAGTAATACAATTACACCATATTCTCGTTTTTTAATCCAAGAGTACTTAGATAATGCGCATAAGGATATTTTTGAAGTGAAGCAGCTTCGTCTGGTTATTTGCGATAATAGCGACAGAACTGTGGGCTTAATAGACTTGTTTGATTTTGATCCGCATCATAAACGCGCTGGAGTTGGGGTTTTAATTTATGACGAAAGTAGTCGAGCTAAAGGTTTTGGTAAAGCAGCACTCCAAATGATTATAGATTACAGTTTTAAACAGCTTAATTTACATCAGTTATTTTGCAATATTTCAGAAGAAAACACGTCTAGCATTAAACTTTTTGAACAATTTAATTTTCAACGTATCGGTACTAAAAAAGACTGGATATGTATTAATAATATTTATAAAGACGAATATTTATATCAACTAATTAATCATGTATATTAAAAAAATCTTATTGGCAATTGCCTTAATTGGTCTTGTTATAGCCGGTTACTGTTCTTATTATGTTTATAACACTATGTTTCAGCCTAACACAAGTTTTAATAATGAAGAAGCTTATGTTTTAATCTCTAAGAATGATACTTACGAAGATGTAAAGCTTCAGATAGAGCCTTTACTGAAAGATATAAAGACTTTTGATGCTTTAGCAGAGCAAAAGAAATATAAATATAATGTAAAATCAGGACGTTATATTATACGAAAAGGGATGAATAATAACGACATTATTAACTCTATTCGTAGTAAAAATATGCCTTTAAATATTTCATTTAATAATCAAGAACGTTTAGAGAATTTAGCAGGTCGGTTAGCTCAACAATTAGATGTTGATAGTTTAGAGCTTTTAACGGTTATGGAAGATCCAAAATTTTTGGCTAAACATAATTTTACAAATGAAACAGCGATTAGTATGTATGTGCCTAATAGTTACGAGTTTTTCTGGAATAGCTCAGCAGAAACTATAAGAAGTCGTATGCTAAAAGAATATGAAGCATTTTGGACTCCATCAAGATTAAAAAATGCGAAAGCTATAAATTTATCAAAAAATGAAGTGGTTGCATTAGCTAGTATTGTTCATAAAGAAACCGCTAAAGTAGACGAACGACCACGAGTTGCAGGAGTTTATTTAAATCGCTTGCGTTTGGGTATGCCGCTTCAAGCAGATCCTACAGTCATTTACGCTAAAAAGAAAGAAGCTAATAATTTTGATATGGTTATAAAGCGAGTGCTTTATAAAGACCTTGAAATAGATTCACCTTACAACACCTATAAATATGGCGGATTACCACCAGGACCTATTACCATGCCAGATGTCTCTGCTGTTGATGCAGTTTTAAACGCGGAAAAACACGACTATTTGTATTTTGTTGCTAACGTAGAAAATTTTGGATACCATAAGTTTGCTAAAACTCTAGCACAGCATAACCGTAATAAGAATGAATATGTACGTTGGATAAATAAAATGGGTATAAATCGATAAACTTGAAATATTATAAATTTCTAATTCTCTGTTGTGCTTTTCAATTAAGTTGGTCTCAAACTGGTTTAAATTCATTTTTAAAACCAAGTGATTCATTACACAAAGGACGTTTTAAAGCAGTTTTAGTTACTGAAGGTTCTTTAGTTGGAGTAAGCTTAATTGGTTTAAACCAGCTTTGGTACGCCAATTATCCAAAAAGTAAATTCCATACCATAAATGATAGTGATGAGTGGTTGCAAATGGATAAGTTAGGTCATACCTTTTCAGCTTATCAACTTAGCCGATTGGGAGCTCAAAGTTTTGAGTGGGCAGGAGCTAATAAAAATAAGCAACTAGTTTATGGTGCTAGTTTAAGTTTAGGCTTTTTAACTGCTGTAGAAGTTATGGATGGTTTTTCTGCAGAGTGGGGTTTTTCATGGTCGGATATGGCAGCAAATGTTTCTGGAGCAGGACTATTTGTAGGACAAGAATTGCTTTGGAAGGAGCAGCGAATCAAGTTAAAATACTCATTTCATAGAACAAGATTTGCACCACAAAGACCAAACAAGCTTGGGAATGGTTTGAATGAGGAGTTTTTAAAAGATTATAATGGTCAAACCTATTGGCTTTCTATAAATCCTCATTCGTTTTTTAAGCAAAGTAATTTGCCCAAATGGTTGAATGTAGCCGTAGGTTATGGAGCAAGTGGTATGCTTTCCGGAAGAAGTGAAACATTACCACATATAAATCAAAATAGGTTTAGACAGTTTTATTTAAGTTTTGATGTAGATTTAGAACGTATTGAAACCCAATCTGCTTTTCTTAAAACACTCTTTTCAGTCATTAATGTTGTAAAAGTACCATTACCAACTTTGGAATTTACCAATGATAGCAGGCTAAAATGGCATGCTTTTTATTTTTAACTTTTACTTAACTATCTGATAATCAATATTTCATAATTTTGCGTATATTTGCACGCTCAAATTTAAGTTTTACTTAAAGATTAAGGTTATGAAAAAAAATACATTACAGTTTATAGTATTAAGTATTACAATTATTGGTTTAATATATGTTTCGGTACAAACTAAACCACAATTTGTAAGTACCCAAGACAATGAAATGGCTTTTTATTCAACAAAAGACATGTTATTAGATTATAATTTATGTCGAGAATATAATGACAGCAGAGAGGAGAATGTTAAAGCATATTCACCTAAGTTGGGGAAATCTTTAATAGCTTTTAAAGAAGCATTAGGATTTAAAGAGTCTAGAGGGAATTATTTTATTGTTAATGAATTTGGTTATTTAGGAAAATACCAATTTGGATTAACTACATTACAAGCTTTAGGGATAACAGATCCGACTGTGTTTTTAAAAACACCTAAACTACAGGAAGAGGCTTTTTATGCTTTTACAGCACGTAATAAGTGGATATTAAGACATGATATTAAGCGGTTTGCGGGTAAAACCATAAATGGTGTTAAAGTTACTGAATCTGGAATACTTGCAGCAGCCCATCTTGGTGGTGCGGGTAGCGTAAAAAAATGGCTAAGAAGTTATGGAGCTCAAGGTTTTAGTGATGCTTTTGGATCTTCTATTAAACATTATATGAAACGATTTTCTGGTTTTGATACTTCTAAAATAGAAGCAAATAGAAAAGCTCAAGTTAAGTTAAAAGCTTAATTAATAAATATTTAAAAAAAATGCCTCAAATTTTTGGGGCATTTTTTTGTAACAAACTTATTTTTTTATCGTCTTATAAATAAATCCAATTATTATGAAAGAAGATAAACAACTATTAGTATTAACTCATTTAAGTCAGTTAATAATTTTAATTACAGGCTTTGGAAGTTTAATCGTGCCTTTAATTATTTGGCTTACACAAAAAGATAAGGTTTACCAATTAGACCAACAAGCTAAGGAAATTATAAATTTCCAAATAAGTCTAATTATTTATGTGCTTTTGTGCATTCCACTTATTTTACTTTTCGGATTAGGTCTTTTAGGGTTTATTGTTTTGGGAATTAGTTCTATTATTTTTCCGATTATAAACGCTATGAAGGTTAATAATGATGAAACACCAAATTATCCATTTGTATTTACAATTCTTAAGTAAATTATAGGCATAAAAAAGCTCCTCAATATTGAGGAGCTTTTTAAGAGCCGATGGAGGGACTCGAACCCACGACCTGCTGATTACAAATCAGCTGCTCTAGCCAGCTGAGCTACATCGGCAAAACGGTTGCAAATTTAAAATGTTTTTTAATATCTGCAACATTTTTTTTAATTATTTTAATGCATTTATTCGGTCAATTAATCCGCGACCTTTTTCTTCAAGTTCATTTTTAATAGCTTTGAAGTGTGCTTTCTTGTTTTCTACAGATTTATCGTTTACTTTAACAATTAAATCATCAAAAATTACGATAGCATCATCAATAATTGCCTCGCTTTCTTTAGTACTTTTTTCAGTGTTGGTGTATTCCCATACATAAACTGCTTCAATAATATCACCTAATACGTAATTAATGTCTTTTTTTAATTCTCTTTTATTAGCCATAAATAGTCAAAATTTTATTAGTGCAAAAGTAATTTTTATTTATAAATTATAATCTTATTTTCCTGCGTATTTTACAAAATTTCTTGGAGTTTCAAATAAAGTCACTTCTAAGTCTAATTGTTGATCTAATTTAGCCTTAAGTTTATTGTAAATAACAACTACTATATTTTCTGCGGTTGGATTTAAATCTTTAAACTCAGGAACATCTAAATTTAAGTTTTTATGATCAAAAGCGTCTTCAATTTCACTTTTAATATAATCTTTTAAAACTTTTACATCAATAACAAAACCTGTCTCAGGATCAATTTCTCCAGTCACGCTGGCAATTAATTCATAATTATGACCATGATAATTTGGATTATTACATAACCCAAATACAGCGTCGTTTTTTTGGTCAGACCAATCTTTGCGATACAGTCTGTGTGCAGCATTAAAATGTGCGCGTCTACTAACGGTTACTTTCATCGGTAATGTTTATATAATCGTAAAATTTATCAAAAATGATTTTAAACCAAGCGGTATAAATTTCAGGATTTGTATTTATATCTTTTTTTACTTCGTCTAAGCTTACCCATTTATAGGCGTGAGCTTCTTCCTTATTTAATTTTGGTTCTTCATTGTAGTGACCTAATAGAATATGGTCAAATTCATGTTCCGTTAAGCCATTATCAAAAGGTGCTTTATATATAAATGAGATGGTGTCTCTTAAATCTGTAGTAAACCCCATTTCTTCCTGTAAACGTCTTGTGCCAGCTTCTATATTGCTTTCTCCTTCTCTTTGATGACTACAACAAGTGTTGGTCCATAATCCTGGAGAGTGGTATTTGGTTAATGCACGTTGTTGTAACATTAATTCATTTTTGTCATTAAAAATAAAAACAGAAAAAGCTCTATGTAATAATGCTTTTTCATGTGCTTCCATTTTAGGCATTAAACCAATCTGTTCGTCAAGTTCGTTAACCAAGATAACTTGTTCTTCTTTCATAAAATTTATTTCAAAGCAAATTTAATAAATCATTAAGGGTATTGTATTACAATTTAAAACAAATTATAATTAAATAAAAAAGCATCGAATGGTCGATGCTTTTCTGTTTTGACTAATTAATTATTTACGCTTTTTTAGCAACAACATCAATTTTAAGTTCTACATCATCTTTAATCATTTTATCGCCTAAAGCTTTAGCATCCATAACAGATCCTGAATTATAATTGATGTCCCACTTTGTTCTATCAATTTTAAAAGTGTCGCTTGTAATCATAACCATATCATTTTCCATATTTACATTTGCTGGAAAAGTAACATTTTTAGTAATTCCTTTTAAGGTTAAGTTACCACTAATAGTACTGTTTTCAACACTAGTAATTTCAAAGGTAGCAGTATCATGTACTTCCGCATTAAAAAAGTCTGGGCTTAATAAATGCCCAACTAGTTTTCCGTTTGCTTCATCTTCAGCAGGAATATCTGTACATTTTAAAGATTTAATGTCAAATACAAATTTACCACCTACTAACTTGTCATCTTTTATTTGAGCCATACCATTTGCTAAATTTATAGTTCCTTCATGACCACCAACAATTTTATTGGCTTTCCAAATTACCATAGACTTATCTGCAACAGCATTATAGTCTGCAGTCATCGCAACTTCTTCAACCATTTGTTCTTCTGTGGTTTCAGCTTCTTTGACATTGTCTTTACACGACGTGAATACAGCTGTAATAGCTAAAATAGTCACAATATTTAATAGTTGTTTTTTCATTTTTTTAATGTTTTATGTTTGATACCAAAAGTAAATACACAAAGCTGAAATTATCTAAAAAAAAACTTAAAATTTATTCTGTGACATTTTGACATTTTAATATAAATGGCAGTACTTTTGCAAATTAAAATTCGATTAAACAAATCATTTGGATTTATGAGTACTAATAAAGAAGAAAAAGCAATTGAAGATCAACTAGAAGAGGTTTTAAATGAAGTTGAAAATCAAGAGGAAAATATAAAAAAAGAAGCGGAAACAACTGAAGAAACACTTAGTCCTGAAGAACAGTTGCAGATGGATTTAGATAAAGAAAAAGATAAATTTTTAAGACTGTTTGCAGAATTTGAAAATTATAAAAGACGAACTAGCAAAGAACGCATCGAGTTGTTTAAAACCGCTAGTCAGGATGTTATGATCTCGATGTTACCAGTTTTAGACGACTTTGAACGTGCTTTGATGCATATTGAGGATGATAAAGAAGCAGAAGAGCTACGTAAAGGAGTGGTTTTAATTTATCAAAAATTATTAAAAACATTAGAGCAAAAAGGTCTGGAAGCTATTAAAGTAGAAGCAGGCGATGTTTTTAATGCCGATAACCATGAAGCTATAACACAAATACCTGCCCCGACAGATGATATGAAAGGGAAAATTATAGATGTGGTTGAAAAAGGGTACAAGCTTGGAGAAAAAGTAATTCGTTTTCCTAAAGTGGTTATAGGACAATAATACATTAAACTTATTTCGATGAAGAAAGATTATTATGACATATTAGGTATTAGTAAAGGCGCTACACCTGCTGAAATTAAAAAAGCTTATCGTAAAAAAGCTATAGAATTTCATCCTGATAAAAATCCTGATGATGCTGAAGCAGAAACTAAATTTAAAGAAGCTGCTGAAGCTTATGAGGTTTTAAGCGATGAAAACAAGAAGGCAAGATACGATCAGTTCGGCCATCAAGCATTTGAAGGTGGACAAGGCGGCTTTGGTGGTGGCGGAATGAATATGGATGATATCTTCAGTCAATTTGGTGATATATTTGGTGGTGGCTTTGGTGGCGGTTTCTCTGGCTTTGGAGGCGGACAAAGACAACGAACCGTTAAAGGAAGTAACCTTAGAGTTAGAGTTAGTTTAACATTGGAAGAGGTTGCTAAAGGAGTAGAAAAAAAGCTTAAAGTAAAACGAAAAGTTCAAGCAAAAGGTACAACATATAAAACATGTACAACTTGTAACGGTGCTGGTCAGGTAACTAAAATCCAAAACACAATCCTTGGTCGTATGCAAACGGCAGCTCCTTGTCATACTTGTCAAGGTGCAGGACAGATAATTGATAAAAAACCAGCAAATGCAGATACACAAGGTTTAATAACTGAGGAAGAAACTATTTCAGTTAAAATACCTGCAGGTGTAGTAGATGGCATGCAATTAAAAGTATCCGGAAAAGGAAATGCTGCGCCAGGAAATGGTATTTCTGGAGATTTATTAGTGGTTATACAAGAACAGGAACATCCAAAGCTACAACGAGAAGGAGATAATTTACATTACGATTTATATGTGAGTTTGCCAGATGCAGTTTTAGGAGCATCACAAGAAATAGAAACCGTTACTGGAAAAGTAAGAATTAAAATAGAACAAGGCTTACAGTCTGGTAAAATTTTGCGCTTAAAAGGTAAAGGTATTCCTAGTATTAATGGTTATGGACAAGGAGACCTTTTAGTTCATGTTAATGTTTGGACACCAAAAACATTAAGCAAAGAGCAAAAAGAGTTTTTTGAAAGTATGAGAGAAGACGAGCATTTTTCTCCAAAACCAGAACAATCGGACAAATCATTTTTTGAAAAAGTAAAAGATATGTTTTCTTAAAAACATTAAAAATATACCGTAATACGTTAAAATTTAGGTTTTGTTTAACTTTTTAGGCATGATTTATACCTTGTTTGATAAAAAATAGTATATTTGAATATCATTAGATAACACTAATGGTAATTTTTCTTTTTCATAGCAATTTTTTCCCATCCTTAATTTTTTTAAGGGTGGGTTTTGTTTTTTGGATGTGTTTGTAACAATAATTTTGTTAAAATACACTTCAATTAAATTGTATTAAATTATTCATAATAGTAAATCGTTACATTTTAACATTTTCTATATTTACGAACTAATCATCCAAACCCCATAATGAATAAATTACTTCAAGTTAAAGAAGTTTCTAAGACTTTTGGAAATTATACAGCTTTAAATAATGTGTCTTTATCCATAGATAAAGGGCAAATATTTGGGCTGCTTGGACCTAATGGAGCAGGGAAAACGACTTTAATTAGAATTATAAATCAAATTACTATGCCCGACTCGGGCGAGGTTTTTTTAGATGGCGAAAGTTTAAAACCTCACCATATTAGAAATATAGGTTATTTGCCAGAAGAACGAGGATTATATAAATCCATGAAAGTTGGTGAGCAAGCCATTTATCTAGCTCAATTAAAAGGACTTAGTAAAACAGAAGCGAAAAAGCGCTTAAAAATATGGTTTGAACGATTAGAAATCGGAGACTGGTGGGACAAGAAAATTCAAGAGTTGTCAAAAGGTATGGCACAAAAGATACAGTTTATTGTAACTGTGTTACACGAGCCTAAGCTTTTAATTTTTGATGAGCCCTTTTCAGGTTTTGACCCTGTAAATGCAAATCTTATAAAAGATCAAATCCTGCGCTTGCGTGAAGATGGCGCTACAATTATTTTCTCCACACATAGAATGGAATCTGTTGAGGAATTGTGCGATGATATAGCTTTATTACATAAGTCTAATAAGTTAATAGATGGAAATCTATTAGATATAAAGCGTCAATACAAAACCAATACCTTTCAAGTTGGAATAAATCCTACTAATTCCTATAATGAGTTAGATTTTCACTCTAAGTTTAATGTAAACGATGCCCATTTTAAGACTTTAAATGAAGAGTTAAAATTTAGTGTTCAATTACAGCATAACCAATCGGCTAACGATTTATTGCAGTATTTAATTTCTATAGGAGAAGTTTCATATTTTAAGGAGCAGATACCTTCTGCTAATGATATATTTATTCAAACGGTAAATCAAAGTTAAATGAACCATTTGCCACTTATTATAAAAAGAGAATATCTAACAAAAGTTAGAAATAAGTCATTTATAATTATGACAGTTTTGAGTCCATTATTGTTTATTGGATTATTTACTGTTGTTGCTTTTCTTTCACAGGTAAATAATGATAAGGTTAAAGATATTTCAGTTTTGGATCAAACGGGTTTATTTTCAAGTGATTTTAAATCTAATGATACTTATAAATACCATCAATTAAATAATGCAGAACTTTCTATAGCTAAAGATCTTACAAAATCTTCAGATTATTACGGTTTATTAGTTATTTCAAATTTAAATGAAAATCAAACCAATGTCCAGTTTTTTTCGGATGATACACCAAGTATTAGTGTTATTTCAGACTTGGAGCGTTTAATTGAAAAAAAATTAACTCAACTAAATTATACAAAAAGAGCTATTGATATTTCAGCCATAAAGGATTCTCAAGTCAATATTACCATTGCTCAAGAGAATTTTTCTGGTCAAAAATCTTCTAAAATTGAAGGCTTTTTAAAACTTGGTTTTGGAGGTGCAGCAGGATATTTATTATTCATGTTTATAATCATTTATGGAAACATGATTATGAGAAGCGTTATTGAAGAAAAGACAAGTCGTATTATCGAAGTTATTATTTCTTCAGTTAAACCAACTCAATTATTATTAGGTAAAATTATAGGAACTTCTTTAGCGGGTATTACACAATTTGTAATCTGGATAGGTCTAGGTTCTGTACTATTGGTTTTAGTGTCGGCTATTTTTAATATAGATTTTTCGCAAACTCAAGCTCCTCAACAGGTTTTAGCAAATCAGGCCATGCAAAATAACGATGTTCAAATGCAGGTCGGAGAGGTTATGACAGCATTTTATCATTTGCCTTTAGCTAATTTAGTTATTGCTTTTTTATTATTTTTTATATCTGGTTATCTACTTTATAGTTCTATTTACGCATCTATTGGTGCAGCTGTAGATAATGAAACCGATACGCAGCAGTTTATGCTTCCGGTGTTATTACCACTAATTTTAGCGGTTTACATTGGGTTTTTTACGGTTATAGAGAATCCGCACGGAACTGTATCTACTATATTTTCGTTTATACCTTTTACGTCACCTGTAGTCATGCTTATGCGTATTCCATTTGGCGTTCCAATGTGGCAGCAAATTTTGTCTTTGTTAATTGTAATCGGAACCTTTTTAGTAATGGTTTGGTTTGCAGCAAAAATTTACAGAATAGGGATTTTAATGTATGGTAAAAAACCAAGTTATAAAGAATTAGTTAAGTGGATTAAATATTAATTATGCAGGAAAAAGTTGTTGAAAAATTAGAGGAGAAAGTAGAAGTAATAGGTGAAACTATTGCTGAAAGTTCTTTATGGACTAAGTTTTCTGAAGTAATGAGTAAAGAATATTATTTTACAGATAAGATCTCAATAACCCTTTGGAATGTAGTTTTATTAGTTACAGTCATATTTATTGCTTCAATAGTTTTAAAAGTTGTTTACAGACTTATAACTAAAAGCTTGCCAGAAGAAGACAAAGATAAATTTGGAGTCGTTTATGGTTATTTTAGATGGTTAATATATCTTATTATATTTCTTGGAACATTGCATTCCATAGGAATCTCTGTAACCGCAGTTTTTGCTGCTTCTGCAGCATTATTAATAGGTATTGGTCTAGCTTTGCAAACTTTGTTTCAAGATATTATATCTGGGGTTTTTATATTAGTAGACCAATCTGTTCATGTAGGTGATATTATAGAAATTGAAGATAAGGTTGGACGCGTTATAGAAATTAAGTTAAGAACTACCAGAGCAGTTACTATAGATAATAAGGTTCTAGTTATACCAAACCATTTATACTTAACCAATAGTCTGTATAATTGGACTCAAAACGGTACATTAACTCGTGAAAGTGTTGAGGTTGGTGTGGCTTATGGTAGCGATGTGCAATTGGTAAAAAAATTGTTGTTGCAAGCTGCTAATGAGCAGGAAGATGTTATCGCAGTACCAGAGCCTACTGTGTTTTTTACCAATTTTGGTGATAGCTCTTTAGATTTTAAATTGGTATTTACTATAGACGATAGTTTTCAGGCCAATAACCCAAAAAGTGATATTAGATTTAAAATAGATAAACTTTTTAGAGAACATAATGTAACTATTCCTTTCCCACAAAGAGATGTTCATGTATTTCAAACTAAAAACTTTAATAACGACTTAACTAAAGATTAATCAACCCCAAACTTCAAATAATTATGAAATTATTTAAAAAAATTATGATGGTGTGTGTAGTTTGTTTTGCTATGCATTTAACAGCACAAACTAGCGACTTGTTAAGAGTTGAATATTTAAATATTCCAAACAACAACTCCAAAAATAGTATCCAACGCTTTCGAGGATTTTTTCAACTTCCATTAAAAATTAATGAAAACGATTATTTTGTTGTGAGTGGAGATTATAGAACTACAAATTTAGAGTTTAATAATAATATACCTTTTGAAACCAAAGACTTAGAGAACATTCAAAGAATTGAAGCTACTTTAGGCTATGTCCATAGAACTGAAGGAGATTGGATTTATGCCGGAAACGCAGGACTAAGACTAGCGTCTAATTTTGTGGGTAAAATGGTAAGTGATGATTATATATATGTAGCAAATGTTTATGCAATTAGAGACCGAACCAGAAAAGAAGATGTAGAAAAGCCAAGTCGTTTAATTTTAGGTTTAAACTATACAACAACTCCAGGTAGAGATTTTCCATTGCCTATTATTAATTACTATAAGGAGTTTCATCCAAATTGGACTTACACCTTAGGTGTGCCAAAAACAAATGTTCGTTATAAAATAGACGATAAAAATCATGTGCAAACTTTTGTGACTTTAGATAATTTTCATGCTAATATTCAAAAAAATCTAATAGTAGATAATAAATTAGCAGAACACATTTCTATGACAACCATATTAGGAGGTGTAGGTTATGAGCACTATTTTACAGACCACTTATTGTATTATGCATATCTTGCATACACGATATCTAATGATCACAGATTAAGAGATAATGATAGAGAAGATATATATACGTTTGAAGACCAACCATCTGTTTATCTAAGAACTGGACTTAAATTTAAAATATAATGGCAAAAATATTAGTAATAGAAGATGAAGCTGCAATTCGTAGAGTTTTAGTTAAAATCTTATCAGAAGAAAGTGATACTTATCAAGTCGATGAAGCTGAAGATGGCTTAGAAGGTGCAGAAAAAATTAAAAAAGAAGATTACGATTTAGTACTTTGTGACATAAAAATGCCAAAAATGGATGGTGTTGAGGTTTTGGAAGCTATAAAAAAAGTAAAACCAGAAATTCCGTTTGTAATGATCTCAGGTCATGGCGACCTAGATACAGCAGTAAACACCATGCGTTTAGGAGCTTTTGACTATATTTCAAAGCCGCCAGATTTAAACCGTTTATTAAATACTGTACGTAATGCTTTAGACAGAAAGGAACTAGTTGTAGAAAATAAACTCCTTAAAAAGAAAGTCTCTAGAAAATACGAGATGGTTGGTAAAAGTGATGCAATTGCTCAAATTAAGGATATGATTGAGAAAGTTGCACCAACAGAAGCACGTGTTTTAATAACAGGACCAAATGGAACTGGGAAAGAGTTGGTTGCACATTGGTTACACGAAAAAAGTACACGCTCAAAAGGACCAATGATTGAAGTAAACTGTGCTGCAATACCAAGTGAATTAATTGAAAGTGAATTGTTTGGTCATGTAAAAGGGGCTTTTACAAGCGCAGCAAAAGATCGCGCAGGTAAATTTGAAGCTGCTAATAAAGGAACCATTTTTTTAGATGAGATAGGAGATATGAGTCTATCAGCTCAGGCTAAAGTATTGCGAGCACTCCAAGAAAGTCGCGTCCAACGTGTGGGTAGTGATAAAGATATTAAGGTAGATGTACGTGTGGTGGCTGCCACTAATAAAGATTTAAAAACTGAAATTGAAGAAGGTCGTTTTCGTGAAGATTTATACCATCGTTTAGCAGTTATTCTTGTTAAAGTTCCGGCATTAAACGATCGTAGAGATGATATCCCAGAATTAATAAGTCACTTTGCAAAAAAAATAGCCGAAGAGCAAGGTACTGCATTAAAGACGTTTAGTGATAAAGCTGTAAAATTACTTCAAGAATATGATTGGACAGGTAATATTAGAGAGCTTCGTAATGTGGTTGAACGTTTATTAATTTTAGGAAACAAGGAAGTTAGCGAGCAAGATGTTAAATTATTTGCAAGTAAATAACATATGAAATTAAAACTATCGGTATATAATAAACGTGCACTTTTTGGAGGTGTTCTAGCTAGTTTAATAATTGGTTTAGGCGCTTATGGTTTAGGAAATATTAGTGGTTATGAAGCTAAGTCTTTAATAACATCTTCATTACCAGGAATTAATGCACTTTGTAATACGATTGTTTTAGGTTCAGCCACTATTTTGGCGTTACTACTAACTTTGCTAAGTATAAGTTCAAGTTCTAATTCTAAATTAAACAAAGAGCATTATAAACACGTTTTATTAATTGCAAAAATAGATACCATTGTTTTTGTTGCTGCTATGATTGTTTTTCAGTTGATGAATATTCCTGTAACAGAAGCAGAAAACGTTCCTCATTCATGGTATTCAATTATATATTATATTAGTTTGGGCTTATCAGCAATCTTAAGCGGTGGTTTAATAGTAGTTGTGTTAATGTTATATAATACAGTAGTTAGTATAATAAAAATTATAGGTTTAGGGATTACAGATCACCCGCTAACCGTTAATGAAGATGAAGAAGACGAAATTGATTAAAAATGTTATATGAATTTATCAGACTATAAAATAAGTTCTCAAGTCAAAATAAATGAACTAAGAACAAAGCCCACCTTTGAGGTTAATGAGAAAAAATTAAAAAAAGAACTTAAAACCGTTCGTAAAAAACTGGGCGAATTACAGGATACGCTATATGCACACGGCAAATATGCAGTGCTTATATGTATTCAAGGTATGGATACCGCAGGTAAAGATAGTTTAATCCGTGAAGTGTTTAAAGATTTTAACGCACGTGGCGTTGTGGTACACAGCTTCAAAGTACCAACCGAACTGGAATTAAATCACGACTACTTATGGCGTCATTATATCGCTTTACCAGAAAAGGGGAAATTTGGTGTGTTTAATAGAACACATTACGAAAATGTTTTGGTTACTCGCGTACATCCAGGATACATTTTAAATGAAGATTTGCCGGAAATTAAAAATGTTGGAGATATTACACCAAAATTCTGGACAAAACGTTTTGAACAAATCAATAATTTTGAAAAGCACATTGCAGAAAATGGCACTATAATATTTAAATTCTTTTTAAACCTTTCTAAAGACGAGCAAAAAAACAGATTGTTACGCCGCCTAGATAAAAAAGAAAAAAATTGGAAGTTTTCTGCTGGAGATTTAAAAGAACGAAAACTTTGGGATTCATATCAACAATGTTACCAAGACGTTTTAAATCAAACCTCAAAAGATCATGCGCCATGGTATAGCATACCAGCCGACTCTAAAGAAGCAGCACGAGTTATTGTTGCAAATATCCTTTTAGACCGTTTAAGCGAATATAAAGATATTAAGGAACCGGAGCTAGATGCAGAAACCAAAGCAAATATAGAGTTGTACAAATCACAGTTAAATAACGAAGTTTAATTTTTTGGGCGTTTTTGTTTGTTTACCGCTATCGCTAAAAACAAACAACGGCGTTTTCCATTCTATCTTTTTTTGCCATTTATTAAAGCAAAAAAAGGATGCCATTACAACCGCTAACGCAAAGAATACAAAACCTTAAAGTAATTTTAAGGTTTTTTTAATTTTAATAGTATCTTTAAACATATTCAATAAGACTTATGAAATTATTTACATTACTTCTACTTACTTCTTTTACAGTAGTCTTACATGCACAAACAGACAAAGAGAAAATCAGAACCATTTATACACAATCTTTAACTAATGGACAGAGTTACCAGTGGTTAGATCATTTATCTAACGCTATAGGAGGAAGACTTTCAGGCTCAGAAAATGCAGAAAAAGCGGTACAATACACCAAAGCTGAGTTAGAAAAATTAGGATTGGATAAAGTCTGGTTACAACCTGTTATGGTGCCAAAATGGGTAAGAGGAGAAAAGGAAGAAGCTTATTTTCAAATAGGTTCGGATATTGTAAATGTTAATATTTGTGCTTTAGGAGGTTCTATTCCAACGCCAAATCTTGGTGTTGAAGCTCAAGTCGTAGAAGTTCAAAATTTTGAAGAATTGGAAACCTTAGGTACTGATAATATTAAGGGGAAAATAGTATTTTTTAATCGTCCAATGCAAGCCGATCTTATACAAACTTTTAACGCGTATGGCGGTTGTGTCAATCAGAGATATTCTGGAGCGATGGAAGCGGCAAAATACGGAGCAGTTGGCGTTATTGTACGTTCAATGAATTTACGCGAAGACGATTTTCCTCACACTGGAAGCATGTCTTATGGCGATTTACCAAATCATCAGCGTATTCCTTCAGCAGCAATTAGTACTAATGATGCTAATAAATTATCTAAAGCTTTAAAAACGAATAAAAATCTTCAGTTTTATTTCAAACAAAGCTGCGAGCAATTAGAAGATGTACAGTCTTACAATGTCATAGGAGAAATTACAGGAAGTCAATTTCCGAATGAATATATTTTGGTAGGCGGACATTTAGACTCTTGGGATTTAGGAGATGGTTCTCATGACGATGGTGCAGGAGTAGTACAATCTATGGATGTCTTAAGGTTATTAAAAGAAAGTAATATTAAGCCAAAAAGAAGTATTCGTGTAGTGCTTTTTATGAATGAGGAAAATGGGTTACGTGGAGGAAACAAATATGCTCAAGTCGCTAAGCAAAATAATGAAAAACACATTTTTGCATTAGAAAGTGATTCAGGAGGTTTTACACCAAGAGGCTTTAGTTTCGATTGTGATCAGGCAAATTATAATCAAATATTAAGTTGGCAATATTTATTTAAGCCTTATTTAATTCATTATTTTGAAAAAGGAGGAAGTGGTGCAGACGTAGGACCATTAAAAACAGAAACTAATGTATTAGCGGGTTTAAGACCAGACTCTCAAAGATATTTCGATTACCATCATGCTGAAAATGATACATTTGATGCGGTAAATAAAAGAGAATTGGAGCTTGGTGCAGCAACAATGACCAGTTTAGTATATTTGATAGATACTTATGGAATTAAAACTATTAAAGAAGAAAAGCCTTTAAAGAAGTAAATGGTTTGAAGCAGTTTAAATTTCATAAATTAAATACATTAACTCAAGCAATTCCATTGGCTATTGCTATTACATTACTATTTATAAGTTACTTTGAAATTTTAGACGTTGAGTATTCAAAACTAAACAAACTTTGTAAAGTTTTAGCCTATGCAATTATAGCTTTACATTTTACTCAAACGTTATGGTATAAGCACTATGTAAGCTATAACAAAAAAGGTATAACCATCCGATTAAACAGAAATATTTTACAAGAGCGCACTTTTCAATTTAAATATTTAGAAACTATCAGTGTAACTAATGGTGTAATTTCGTTTCATTACAGACAGCAACCTGAAGAAATAGATTTATCCGATTTTCAAGAAAAAGATATTAATAAAGTATTCCAGCTTTTAACTAATTCCGGTAATTTAATATGAAAAACCTAATCATTCTTTTAATTTTATTAAGTGTAAGTAGTATAAGTGCTCAAGATAGCAAGCTGCCATTTTATGAACTGCCAGAACATCCTCAAAAATACACAGCAGGAACAGTTGCAGCTAGACAAGTTGAGGCTTTAGGATTTCGATTTTATCATGCTACTGAAAATTTATCTGTTGCCGATTTAAAGTATAAACCAAATGAAGAAGCTAGAACTACATTAGAAACAATTCAACACATCTACGATTTATCAAAAATTGTGTTGAATGCAACTCTTTATTCACCAAATAAAAATGAAGAGGTAAATTTGTCGTATTTAGATTTAAGGGAACAAACTTTAAGTAATCTAAAAAAGGCTTCTGAAGTTTTAAGAGAAACAGAAGATTTAAGTACAATGTTTATCATTTTTGGAGATAACAAAATTCCATTTTGGAACGCTATTAACGGTCCAATTTCAGATGCTATTTGGCACTGTGGACAAATTTCATCTAACAGACGAAGTTCTGAAAACCCGATTAACCCAAAAGTAAATCACTTTATGGGTACAGTCAGAAAATAAAATTAATTAGAATAATTCTAATCCTTAGATTTTTCGTCGTGAGTTAAATTATTATGGTCAATATTAGTGCTGTGTGTTCGTACGGCATCTTTATTTTTTGTTTTTTCATTTTTAATTTGTTGCTCTGTACGGTTTTTAGCGTCCTTTTTTGCTTTTAAGTTTTTATTAAAATAAACACCGTCATCATGCATATCTGCAGGAGCGGAGTGAGACTGGAAATGTGGTTTTTTAGACATAACTTTTATTTTAAAGATAATTTAATTTAAGTTATGGTCTTGTTAAGAGACTTGTAAAATTATAACACATTAACGGTTTCTAAGGGTTTAATAGTTCCAAAATCCACCTCGACTTGGTGTTTTATTAAATCTTCAAATCTTTCGCGTTCCCTAATCAAATGAGCTTGACCTTCATAAATTAAAACTTCAGCAGGTCTATATCTTGAATTATAGTTGCTAGCCATAGAGTAACAGTAAGCTCCAGCATTTTTAAAACACAAGATGTCATCTTCATTAATTTCATTAATGCGTCTATTGTTAGCAAAAGTATCTGTCTCACAAATATAACCAACCACACTATAAAAGCGTTCACGACCATTTGGGTTAGAAATATTAACAATATCGTGGCTGGAACCATAAAGCATTGGTCTTATTAGGTGATTGAAGCCAGAGTCTACTTGGGCAAAAACTGTTGAGGTCGTTTGTTTTACAGCATTTACTTTTGCTAAAAAGCAGCCAGCTTCACTAACTAAAAATTTTCCAGGTTCAAATGCTAAAGTCAATTCTTTGCCATAATTTTTACAAAATTCGTTAAAACGAAGTGATAGTTTCTCGCCTAATTCTTCAATATCTGTTTCAATGTCATTTTTGTGATACGGCACTTTAAAACCAGAGCCAAAATCTATAAACTCTAAGTTTTTAAAATGTAAAGCGGTATTAAATAATATTTCACTAGCATATAAAAATACGTCAATATCCAAAATATCGCTTCCTGTATGCATATGGATCCCATTTATAGTCATTTTAGTGTTTTCTATAATGCGTAAAATATGTGGAATTTGATGAATAGAAATACCAAATTTACTGTCAATATGACCTACCGAGATATTGGTGTTGCCACCAGCCATAACATGAGGATTAATACGGATACAAACTGGCGTATTGGGGTGTTTGGTACCAAACTGCTCCAATATGGAAAGATTATCTATGTTTATCTGTACCCCAAGTTGTGCAGCTGTTTCAATTTCATGCAAAGAGACTCCATTTGGTGTAAAAATAATTTCCTGAGCTTTAAAACCAGCATGTAAACCTAGCTGTACTTCTTGTATAGAAACCGTATCTAAACCAGCTCCAAATGATTTCATAAGTTTTAATATACTTACATTAGATAATGCTTTCACAGCATAGTTTATTTTTAAAGATTTTACCGATTGAAATGCGCTTGTAAGGCGTTGGTATTGTTTTTCAATTAACGCAGCATCATAAACATATGTTGGACTCCCGTAAGTATTTGCTATTTCTAATAATTGACTGTAAGACATAATTTTTTTTGTCAAAATTATCAGTTTTATATGTAAGCCAATGGGTTTATAGTAAAATTAGACATATTTATAACATATTGTTAATTATATAACAATTAAAACCTTTTCTTTTATTAAACTTATTTTAATAATTAAATATTAGGGTAAGTAAAACCGATTATTTACTTTTGTTTATCAAAATTTTTAGAGTTTTTTCGTTAAGAGAACACAACACATAAATCTATTTAAAGATGAATTTACACGAGTATCAAGGAAAAGAATTATTAAGCAGTTATGGTGTACGTATCCAAAGAGGTATTGTTGCTCAAAATGCTGATGAAGCAGTAACTGCAGCTAAAAAGTTAACCGAAGACACAGGAACGGGTTGGCACGTTATTAAAGCACAGGTTCACGCAGGTGGACGTGGTAAAGGTGGCGGAGTTAAATTAGCTAAAAACCTTGATGAAGTTAAAACTATTGCAGGTCAGATTATAGGTATGGATTTGGTAACACCTCAAACTTCTGCGGAAGGTAAGCGTGTACACCAGGTATTAGTTGCAGAAGATGTGTACTATCCTGGAGATAATGAGCCAGAAGAATATTATATGTCTGTATTACTAAATAGAGGTACAGGTCGTAATATGATTATGTATTCTACAGAAGGTGGAATGGATATCGAAACAGTTGCTGAAGAAACACCACATTTAATTTTTACAGAAGAAATAGATCCTTCAACAGGAATTTTACCTTTCCAAGCTAGAAAAATTGCTTTTAATTTAGGATTATCAGGTGTAGCATTTAAAGAAATGACCAAATTCGTAACGTCTTTATATACGGCTTATGTAAAATCAGATTCGTCTTTATTTGAAATTAATCCGGTTTTAAAAACAAGTGATGATAAAATCATGGCTGTAGATGCTAAAGTAACATTAGATGCGAATGCGTTATACAGACATAAAGATTTAGCAGAATTACGTGACTTACGTGAAGAAAGCCCGATTGAAGTTGAAGCTGGAGCTTTAGGGTTAAACTATGTAGACCTAGACGGAAATGTTGGTTGTATGGTAAATGGAGCTGGTTTAGCTATGGCAACTATGGATTTAATTAAGCAAGCAGGTGGAGAGCCAGCAAACTTTTTAGATGTTGGTGGTACAGCAGATGCAAAACGTGTAGAAGAAGCATTCCGTATTATATTAAAAGATGATGGAGTAAAAGCGATCTTAATTAATATTTTTGGTGGTATTGTACGTTGTGACCGTGTGGCACAAGGTGTAGTAGATGCTTATAAAAATATGGGAGACGCTATTAAAGTGCCAATTATTGTTCGTTTACAAGGAACAAACGCAGATATTGCAAAAGAGTTAATTGACAATTCTGGTTTAGATGTAATGTCGGCAACAGAGTTTCAAGAAGCAGCAGATAAAGTACAAGCGGTATTAGCTTAAGCTTTTAATTTTATAATATAAAAAAGCAACCTTTTTGGGTTGCTTTTTTTGTTTGTGAAATATAATTTCTAACTCTTTTTCTTTCCGTAGTTTTTAAATTCCGGTTTAAAAGGCTTTCCTTCTTTAGTTAAATCTTCTGATTGATTTTTATATAAATTTTTGGCATTCGAACCTAAAGGTTGATCCGTTCTTTTAGGTTTTTCACCCTTTTTAGGCATTGGTCCTCTTAAATGAATAATTAGTCCATTTAAAAAATTACGTAAAATCTGATCGCCACATTCCACGTAGTTAGGATGATCTTCACGCTGAAATAAAGCATTTAATTCACTTTTAGAAACTCTAAAATCAACAAGTTTTAAAATATCAATAATGTCCTGATCTTTTAATTTATGTGCTACTCGTAATTTTTTAAAAATGTCATTATTTGTCATAACGGTAAAGATAAATAAATTTCAATTTTATAGGTTCTCGATACCTTTTAATTTTCCGCTATCGCTTCAAATTAAAACACTCGAACTGACATCAAATTTAATTTCAGCATAAATAACCAACAACCAAAAACTAACGTCAATCACATCTATGATTTTAAGCTCTCAAGTTTTTCCTGATAGCCTTTAATCTTATCTCGTAGTTGTGCAGCCACCATAAAATCTAGTGCTTTTGCAGCTTTCTCCATTTCTTTTCGGTTTTCACGAATTTTCTTCTCTAATTCAGGCTTACTTAGATATTCGCTTTCCGGTTCTGCAGCTTTTAATGCCTCTAATTCGTAATGACCTGTACTTACAGAGTTTTTAGACAAAACACTGTCCAAGCTCTTATTAAGTGCCATAGGAATTAAGTTATGCTCTGTATTGTATTTGATTTGTTTTTCTCTTCTGTACTCAGTCTCATCTATGGTTTTTTGCATACTGTTGGTAATCTTATCGGCATACATAATAGCTTTACCATTTAGGTTTCTTGCTGCACGTCCAACGGTTTGAGTAAGGGAACGATTGCTACGTAAAAAACCTTCTTTATCGGCATCTAAAATGGCAACTAAGGATACTTCCGGTAAATCCAAACCTTCACGCAATAAGTTAACACCAACTAAGACATCATAAATTCCTTTTCGTAAATCCTGCATAATTTGTACACGCTCTAAAGTATCTACATCACTGTGAATATAGTTTACACGGATATTTATTCGGCTTAAGTATTTGGTTAATTCTTCTGCCATACGTTTGGTAAGTGTAGTGACTAAAATACGTTCGTCTTTTTCAATGCGTTGCTGCATTTCTTCAATTAAATCATCTATCTGATTTAAACTTGGGCGTACTTCAATGACCGGATCTAATAAGCCAGTAGGACGAATAACCTGCTCAACATAAACTCCATCGGTTTTTTCCAGCTCATAATCTGCAGGCGTTGCAGAAACATATATCACTTGATTTTGTAAAGCTTCAAACTCTTCAAATTTTAAAGGTCTGTTATCCATAGCAGCGGGTAATCGAAATCCATAATCCACAAGATTAACCTTACGACTATAATCTCCACCATACATGGCATGAACTTGAGAAACGGTAACGTGACTTTCGTCCACCACCATTAAATAATCGTCAGGGAAATAATCTAATAAACAGAATGGTCTTGTCCCTGGTTGTCTACCATCTAAATATCTCGAATAATTTTCAATACCAGAACAATAGCCTAATTCACGAATCATTTCTAAATCAAACTCGGTACGTTCTTTTAAACGTTTCGCTTCAAGATGTTTACCAATGTCTTTAAAATAATCATGTTGTTTGACTAAGTCATCCTGAATTTCTCTAATAGCACCTTTTAAGATGTCTGGAGAAGTTACAAACATATTTGCCGGATAGATATTCAAACGGTCATATTCTTCTATAACTTCATTGGTTTGAACGTCAAACTGTTCTATCATTTCAATTTCGTCTCCAAAAAAATGAATCCTAAAAGCATCATCTGCATAACTCGGGAACACATCTATAGTATCACCTTTTATTCTGAAATTACCATGTTTAAAATCGGCTTCTGTTCTAGAATAAAGACTTTGCACTAGGTTATGTAATAATTGGGTTCTAGAAATTTCCTGATCTCGTTCTATAGAAATTACATTTTTTTGAAATTCTATCGGGTTACCTATACCATATAAACATGACACTGAAGCCACCACAATAACATCGCGACGACCAGAAAGTAGGGAAGATGTAGTGCTTAAACGAAGCTTTTCAATTTCTTCATTTATACTTAAATCTTTTTCAATATAAACTCCAGAACTAGGTATAAAGGCTTCGGGCTGATAATAGTCGTAATAACTTACAAAATACTCGACTGCATTATCTGGAAAAAACTGTTTAAACTCACTGTACAGTTGAGCGGCTAAAGTTTTATTATGAGCTAAAACCAATGTGGGCTTTTGCACTTTTTCAATAACATTAGCTATCGTAAATGTTTTTCCAGAACCTGTAACGCCTAAAAGTGTTTGATATTTTTCTTTTTGATTTATACCATCCACCAATTGTTTTATGGCATTGGGCTGGTCTCCGGTTGGTTTAAATTCTGATTTTACAGTAAATTTCATGTAGGCAGTAAATTATATGCTAATTTACAGAATATATGAATGCTAAATTCTTGTAGAATTGTTAAGGTATTAGAGAAATATAAATTATTGCGCCTCTTTTTCTAAAGGAATACTAAAACCGATAGTTGCAGCACCATTGGCAACATCAATATTTGTATAGATTAGATATTTTATGGCAAGTTCAAAATTATGTCTTTTTCCTAAAGCTAACCCTAGAGAAACAGGGATATGTAAAAAAGCACCATTTTTATTTACGTTTTCAAATTGATTTACAGTTTCTACACTTCCAAATGAAAGTCCTATTCCAGATTCTATAAAAGGAGCTACATAAGGAATTGGTAAAACCAACCTAAATTTTCCACCAGTAAAAAATGCGGACATATTTATCCTAGATGCAGGAAAGGCAGGGTTGAAAAATTCTTTATCATCATCAAAATTGGTAGAAATATAACCTACATATGGTCTTATACCAAACCACCTAGAAATACCTATGACATATTCTCCTTGTACAAATAACCCGTTGGCTGTTGTTGGTACATCTTCATAAAGAGAAAAGGTATTTCCATATCCTAAATTTATATCTATAAACTTTCCCTCATTAGGTTGAGCTTGACTAAATTGAACTACTGTGAAAAGGAAAATGACAAAAAGAATAGCTGACTTCATACGTTTTAAAATAAAAAAGCAAATATAAAAAGTTTATAATTTTAACGCTTTAATAAAAAATAAGATTGTTTGTTAAATTTTCACATAATAATTCAAAACCACAAAATAACGTTGTCTGCTAGGTTGAATTAAAATTCCGTCGGTTCTGTAATCCAGACCTAATTCTATTTTATTAGAACTTTTAAAATTATAGCCTATGGTTGGTGTGGCTCGAAATTCTAAATCTTGAGTGTCTTCTTCTAAAATGAAAAGACTTTCAAAACCTATTTTAATGTAGAATTCTTTTGGGTTTATGACGTTACCACTTAATGGTTTATTATAAGTGAAGCGATACCTAAAACGATAACTGTCTGGAGTGTTTGGAGCAAATGTCTGATCTGCAGCAAAGCGGTGAGCAAGCTGAAAACTATAATAATCTATGACCATATTAAACTGCTGAATACTCCTTTTTTCAATAACAGTACCAAACCGAAATTGAAAACCTGCCGATAACTGATTACTTAAGCCAACTTTTTTAGAGCCAATAAAAGCAGCATCAGTATGGATGTAGTCTAAACCGGTTTTTTTTTCTAGACCAGAGTTATCATAAAAGAAAAGTCTGTTTTCAATTTTTGAAGTTAATTGCCAGTCTTTTTTCAACTCTTTAGAAATGGTTAGCGCAGGTAAGGTACCCCCTTGTAAACGCTCTTGTGAAATGAGTTGACCAATAGATAAACTTATAAATAATATATATAGTAAAAAGCTTTTCATTTTAAAACTGCAAAAATAATTGGTTCTGTTCTTTGAGTTGTTGCATTGAAACTTTTTCGCCATTAGAATTTATTAAAATCTCATACCGATTTTTAGAAGTCTCTGTTTTTCCTAAAATAATTAACTCTAAAAAACAGTCCTTGGGAACCGTATTTGTTTCAAAAAACAATTGGAGTTGTTCGGGATGATATTTGCGAAAATGAAGCTGTGTTTTTAAGATTCTAAAGTTACTAAACTCTTCTCCTAAAGTTTGTTTAATTTTAGTTTCTAATTGTTTTTCTAGTTGTTTAAATCTTATTTGAACTTCAACATCTTCAAGAGTACCATCGGTCGAAAACTCTACACTAATATGTTTTTTAAACTCACAAAATTTAGCTTCAAAGCTGGAATGATTTTGATTTTTTTCAAAATACCATTTTAGACGTTTGGCTTTAAAATGTTTTTTAATAAAATGTTGTGCGTTTTCTGGGACAGAATCTGCAGGGATGCGTTTTTCTACTTCTATTTTGGTTTGTGCTATACCACTTGTTGTGAAAAGAATTAAAGCGATGAACAAAACAGACTTCATATTATGGAAATTATTATATTTAGTTGTACAAATATAAAAGGTTCATGAAAACTTCTATAACATTTGAAGACTTTAAAAAAGTAGATATTCGTGTGGGTACAGTGGTAAAAGTTGAAAAATTTGAAAAGGCTAAAAAGCCAGCTTTTCAAATTTATGTAGATTTTGGAACTCTTGGGGTATTAAAGACATCTGCTCAATTAACTGTTCTATATAAGGAAGACGATTTATTACACCAACAGGTTTTGGCGGTTGTTAATTTTCCTAAAAAGCAAATAGCAAATTTTATGAGTGAGTGCTTAATTCTAGGAGCTGTTAATGGTGCTGAGGTGACTATTTTAAATCCTGAGTTTAAAGTTCCAAACGGAACAGTAGTGTCATAAAAAAAGCGTTTCAGTTTAAATTGAAACGCTTTTGAAGTTATAATGGTTTAGAATTAGATGTCGTCAAAATCTACATCTGTAAATCGGCTTGTTGTAGTGTTTGCTGAGGTAGTTGCTTCAGGACTATCCACATCAGATTCTTTTTTGTAATCTTTTTGATGTCTTTCACTAATCACTTCATCTCCTTTTTCAGAAATAACGTAGTCAGTCATTTCTTTTAAAATTTCATTAAACTCAGTGAAATCTTCTTTGTATAAATAGATTTTATGCTTTTTATAATGAAATGAACCATCGTCATTAGTAAATTTTTTACTTTCAGTAATGGTTAAATAATAATCACCAGCTTTTGTGGCTCTCACATCAAAAAAATAAGTACGTCTTCCTGCACGTAATACTTTTGAATAAATTTCCTCTTTCTCCATCATCTCATGGTTACTCATCGTAAAAATTGTTTTATAAGTTTAATCAAAAATCTAAAAAAAAAATACAGTAAACAATAATTTCCTTGAAAATCGACTAAGAATCTTTTTCGCTAAGTTGCTTCTCGTATAACTTATGGTAATAACCGCCTGCTTTTGTAAGCTCTTTATGAGTTCCTTTTTCGGCAATACGACCATGATCTAATACAATAATTTGATCGGCATTTTTAGCTGAAGAGATTCTATGTGTTACAATAATGGTGGTTGTTGCCGTGGTTAGTTCTTTAAGATTGTTTAAGATTTTTTCTTCGGTTTCCGTATCTACAGCCGACAAACAATCGTCAAACAACAACAGTTTAGGAGATTTAATTATAGCTCTGGCAATAGAGATGCGTTGTTTTTGTCCACCAGAAAGGGTAATTCCTCGTTCTCCTAAAATAGTATCATAACCATCCTTAAAATTGATGATGTTTTTATGCACATAAGCGTTTTTAGCCGCTTCAACAACTTCGGCTTCTGTAGCGTTTTCTTTACCAAATTTAACATTGTTATTTATAGTATCGCTAAACAAGAAGGCGTCTTGTGGGACGTAGCCTATATGCTCTCTAAGGTCATAAAGGTTTAAATCTGCTATATTTTTAGAGTCTATTAAGACTTCCCCTTGGTTAGTATCATACAATCTACTTACCAAATCTAATATGGTAGATTTTCCAGAACCTGTTTTGCCAATAATAGCAAGTGTTTCACCTTTTTTTAAATCGAAACTAATATCTTTTAAAGCAGTAATATTAGTGTCGTCATATGTAAAGGTTACATTTTTAAAAGAGATATCACCGTCAATTGGAGTGGATAATTTTGTGGTGTTTTTAATTTCAGGTTCCACCTGTAAAAATTCATTAATTCGTTTTTGAGAGGCTTCCGCTTGTTGTATAATAGAAGTTACCCAACCAACCGTAGCAACTGGCCAGGTTAGTAAATTTACATAGATAATAAACTCTGTAATAGTACCGAGAGAAATTTCATTATTCATGTACTGTTTTCCACCTATATAAATAACGATAATATTACTTATTCCAATTAATAACATCATTAAAGGAAAAAAGAACGCTTGTATTTGTACTAAACTTATTTGTTTCTCTTTACTTTCTTTTGAAAGTTCTGTAAAGTCCGTTAAAGTGTGGTTTTCGATATGGTAAGCTTTAATAACAGAAATCCCACTAAAGGTTTCTTGGCTAAATGTGGAAAGCTTCGAAAGGTATTGCTGTACTATTGTACTTCGTTTATGAATCTCTTTACTAATTTTATAGATTAAAAGAGATAGAATGGGTAAAGGTATTATGGTATATAATGTAAGAGTAGGTGCTGCTTTAAACATAAAGATTAATGCTACTAAAAATAGGGTGATTGTATTAATACTATACATAATTGCTGGACCAGTATACATCCTTACTTGGCTAACATCTTCACTAATCCGGTTCATTAAATCTCCGGTTCTATTTTTCTTATAAAAATTTAATGACAGTTTCTGGTATTGCTTATAAATTTCATTTTTTAAATCAAACTCAATATAGCGGGACATATTAATAATGTATTGTCTCATATAAAATGTCATAATTCCTGTAATAATGGCTGTTCCAATAATTAAAAGAATATTTTGTAAAAGTTCTGCTTTAAATATGGCAATGTCTTTTACATCGGACTTCAAATAGCGGTCTATAACATCTACAGTGCTACCAATTAATTTAGGTACAAAAACGGTGAATAATTTAGAAATAGCAGTAATTAAGATTCCAAGAATTAACTGCTTTTTGTAGGTTTTAAAAAATTTATTGAGGTATTGTAACTCTTTCATTAAAAAATTATATTAACAATATCTTATTTTAAGATGCATTTTTTTGTGTAAAAAGTAATATTACTTTAATTTTGCGTACATTTTTTTCAAATAATGTAAGTTTATAAATAATTTAACTTTAATATGCACTAAGTATGAGTTTAGAGGTTTTAACTCCAAATGAATTAACAAATATGGATCCTGTTTTTGGACAACTGTCTTTTGATGACCATGAACAAATTGTTTTTTGTAATGACAAAGATACAGGTTTAAAAGCAATTATAGGTATTCATAATACGGTTCTTGGACCAGCTTTAGGAGGCACCAGAATGTGGCAGTATAGCAATGAATATGAAGCTTTAAATGATGTGCTTCGACTATCTCGAGGTATGACTTATAAGTCTGCTATTACAGGTTTAAATCTTGGAGGAGGAAAAGCCGTAATTATTGGAGATGCCAAAACTCAAAAAACACCAGAATTAATGCGTCGCTTTGGTGAATTTGTTCACTCTTTAAGTGGTAAGTACATTACAGCTGAAGATGTAGGTATGGAAACTAGCGATATGGATACTGTAAGAGAAGTTACACCATACGTTACTGGAATATCAGAATCTAAAGGAGGCGCAGGAAATCCATCACCAATTACCGCTTATGGCGTTTTTATGGGAATGAAAGCTGCTGCAAAATTTAAATTTGGTTCAGACGATTTAGAAAATAAATCGGTGATTGTTCAAGGTATCGGACACGTTGGAGAAAGTCTTGTCGAGCACCTAACCAACGATGGAGCTAAAGTAATTATTTCTGATATTAATGAGGAGCGTTTAGAAGCTGTAAAAGCTAAGTATGGTGCAGAAATCTATACTGGAAATAATATTTATACAGAACCTGTAGATATTTATGCACCATGTGCATTAGGAGCAACTATAAATGATTTAACAGTAAATAAAATTCAAGCAAAAATTATTGCAGGTGCTGCAAATAACCAGTTGGCAAATGAATTATTTCACGGTAGAATTTTAAAAAATAGAGGTATAGTTTATGCTCCAGATTTTTTAATTAATGCTGGTGGAATTATAAATGTGTACGCAGAATTAGAAAACTACGGTAAAGCTGAAATTATGCGTAAAACTGAAAATATTTATAATACAACTTTGGAAATCTTAAATTCTGCAGAGGCAGATAAAGTAACTACTTTAGAAGCTGCTTTAAGTATTGCAAAAAATAGAATTGAAGAAAGAAAAAAAGAAAACCGTTAGTAAACACTAATTAAAGTATTATTTTTGCAAAGCGATAGTGATTTACTATCGCTTTTTTTACTAAAAAAAGATCTTTGAAAAGATGTTAAATAGAAGACACATTAGAATTAAAGTTATGCAGGTTCTTTACGCTTTTAGTGGAAGCGAGAGTGATGATTTTACTAAAGACCAGAAATTTTTAATGAATAGTATTGATAGTATGTATGAACTTTACGTATTGATGCTGTCGTTAATGGTTAAAGTTCAAGAAAAGGCAGCATTACAATTGGATAAAGATAAAGCCAAGCACTTTGCGTCTAATGAAGAGAAAAATCCAAATTTGAAATTTGTTTCCAATGAGGTTTTAACTGCGCTAAAAAACAATGTGGCTTTTAAATTGAAACAAGAGAATTTAAAAGTAAACCATTGGGATTTAGACGGAGAATATGTTGATATAATATATAGCGCTTTAATAACTAGTGATGTCTACAAAGAATATATGAAAACCAAAACAAGTAGCTTTAAAGAAGATAAGCTTTTTGTTGTTGACTTCTTTAAAGAAATTGTAGCGCCAAATGATAAGTTATACGACTATTTAGAAGATAAAAATTTAACATGGTTAGATGATTTGCCTATTGTTAACACAGCTATTGTAAAATTACTTAAAAAAGTAAAAGTAGACTCTCCAGATGTACACTTTACTCCAAGACTTTATAAGGATACTGAAGATAAAGAGTATGCTATAAACTTATTTAAACGCACATTATTAAATCAAAATGCTTTAAAAGTAGAGATTGGAGCTAAAACGAAAAACTGGGATGCCGATCGTATTGCAGCTATAGATAAAGTACTTATTAGTATGGCACTGTGCGAAATACAAAAATTCCCTTCTATACCAACAAAAGTAACTATAAATGAGTATTTAGAAATTGCAAAAGAATACTCTACACCAAAGAGTAGCATTTTTATAAATGGTATTTTAGATAAAATTGTTAAAGAATATCAAGCCGAAGGAAAGCTAAATAAAATAGGAAGAGGCTTGATGTAAACAAAAATATTATTATTTTTACAGTTCAATTAATTAAAAAATAAATAAAATGAAAAAAGTATTTTTAGTGTTAAGCGCAGTTTGTTTAATGGCTTTTACGTCTTGTAAAGACGATGCAGCATCTAAAATTGATGATAATAATGTAGCTGAAGCTGCTGAAAGAGATGCTCAAGCTGGAGATTTTCCTGTAATTACCTTTGATAAAATGGAGCATGATTTTGGAGAAATAATGGACGGTACTCCAGTTGAAACTGTTTTTAGCTATACAAACACAGGTAAATCACCTTTAGTTGTAACAAACATCAAAAGTACATGTGGATGTACAGTACCTCAAGATTGGTCTAAAGAGCCTTTAGCTCCAGGTGAGTCTGATAAATTTACAGTTAAATTTAACGGTAAAGGAAATGGTAACACTATGAAAGCAATTACAGTTACAGCAAATACTGAAACAGGAAGCGAAGTAGTTAAGATAAAAGCTTTTGTTAAGCCAGATCCAAATGCACCACAAAAGGGAGCAGCTACACCAATGCAAATGCCAGTTTCTAAGTAATGGACAGCATTCAACAGTTTTTACCAATTATAGCAATGTTTGCTGTGGTTTATCTTTTTATGATAGCACCGCAGATGAAGAAAGCTAAAAATGAAAAAAAGTTTGCTGCGGAATTAAAACGTGGCGATAAAGTGATATTAAAAAGTGGTTTACATGGAAAAGTAGCCGAGCTTTACGATAAGGACAACAGTTGTATTATTGAAACAATGTCTGGAAAGTTAAAGTACGATCGTTCTGCCATTTCTATGGAATTGAGTAAATCGCTAAATAAACCAGAAGCTAAGTCTTAATTACTACTTGTTTAAAAATTATAGAAAACGCTTTAAAATTAAATTTTAAAGCGTTTTTTGTATTTAACAGTTTTTGTATTTATCATGTAAACCTTCTCCATTAAGAATTTGCGGTATAATTTTTTCTAACCGGCTTTGTTTTGTGGCTTCTCGTTTGGCAGAAACTATATGGTCACAATATTCATTTTGTTTGCTTTGAGATAATTTTTCAAAAGCTTTTTGCAGCTCTTCATTATTGCTTAAAGCGTCCTTTAACTCTTTTGGTTGCGCTTTTTTAGTAGTGGTTCTTTTAGGCTTTAGTTCTTTACCTAATTCCTGATTTTTTATGGCTTCATCAATATAACTTTTAATAAGTGCTAAGTTAACGTCATCAGCACTATTAAAACGAACTTGTCGTAATGCTTTCGTTTTCTCTTCTTGTGCGTTGTATAATATATTGGCTTTATCTTTTAAGAAAACACCATTAAAAAACCATAAACAAAAGTGATTTTTAAAGGCGCCTAGACCAACTACATTTTTATTGTTTAAGCTGTAAACCGGAGCGTTCCACTTTATATGTTCCATTAATTGAGTGGACAGCAAAAGGGCTCTTAAAGTTTCTAATTCTGTTTTATAATGTGAATTGTTTTCGATATACTCTTCTACAGAAGTTACTTTTTTCATGAGTTTAGTTTTTATAAATATAAAAAAACCTCAAATTCTTTATATTGAATTTGAGGTTTTCTTTGTCCGATTGTGTTTCAAACAAATTTTTATTTACATCTATACAAAATAAATGTTCTAATAAAGAATTATTAATTTGCTTTATCTACAACTAAACGGTCTTCACGATTAGCAATTTCCCATGCGGTATAAAAAATTAAACGCGTACGGTTTTCTAATAAATCATATTGAATTTTATCTGGCGTATCACTTGGTTGGTGATAGTCATCATGTGTTCCATTAAAATAAAATATAACAGGAATGTTGTTTTTTGCAAAGTTGTAGTGGTCACTTCTGTAGTAAAAACGATTAGGATCATTCTCATCGTTAAAGGTGTAGTCTAACTCGATATTCATGTATTTTTTGTTAGCTTCTTCAGAAATGTTATGCAAGTCTGTACTTAATTTATCGCTACCAATTAAATATAGGTAGTTACGATTAGTGCTTTCTCTTTTTGGGTCTGTACGACCAATCATATCGATATTTAAATCGGCTACAGTATTTGCTAATGGGAAAATTGGATCAATATCGGTATAGTATTGTGAACCTAATAAACCTTTTTCTTCACCTGTTACGTTTAAGAACAGGATAGAGCGTTTTGGTCCTTTTCCGTCTGCTTTAGCCTTAGCAAATGCTTCTGCAATCTCAAGAACAGCTACAGTACCAGAACCATCGTCGTCTGCTCCGTTATAAACTTTTCCGTCTTTTATACCTTCATGATCTAAGTGTGCAGAAATAACAATAACTTCGTCTGGTTTTTCGCTTCCTTTAATATAGGCCGCTACATTTTCAGATTGTATTGGCTTAGCATTGCTTTTGAAATCTAGATTGATAGTTGCTGGAACTGTTTTAGATGTATTATTTGTAGTAATATCTTTTACTAAAGCTTCTGCCAGTTTAGTGTTAATTAGAAAGTAGTATGTGCTTTCACCTTCTTCAACAAGAGACATTCTTCCGCTAGTTGTTCCAAATCTGTTAGCTGCCATAGCATATACTTGTGGATAATAAAATAAAACTGCTTTTGCTCCATTCTCTAAAGCTGCATCTCTTTTATTTGCAAATTCTTGTCTAAAATTTGACCATTTAGAAGCTTCTGTGGTTCCTGTTATAGTATATATACCTGATTCATTTTTAGGCTCTCCAGATTTAATTAAAACTACTTTATCTTTAACATCTAAATTTTTATAACTATCATAAGCCTCGTCACTAATACCGAATCCTGCATAAACAAATTCATTAGCGTTTAAAACACCAGTTTTAGAATTTGAAACCGATACATAATCATCTATATTTTTAAAAGTTTCTCCATTAACTGACATAGTGATTGTTGGTACGTCCATTACCTGCAACTCTACAGTTTGGAAATAATTTCCATCTGCTTTGGCAGCAGGTACTCCAAAACTTTCGTAATATTCTTTTAAAAAATTTACAGCTTTCTTTTGTCCTGGTTCACCAGTTTCTCTTCCTTCAAATTCATCGGAAGCATAAGTGTAAAGTGAGGCTTTTAATTCTTCTTTGGTAATGGTGTTTGCATAAGTTACAACATCATTATCATTCATGTTTGTTTCGGAACTCTCTTTGCTAGTTGTGTCTGCACCATTTTGAGTGCTTCCACAGGCATAAAGTAATCCTGAAGTCAATACTACTGCGATTAGTTTTTTCATATAAATTGGAATCATTGATTTTATGCTATAAAATTAAGTTTTATTTAAGGTTTTAGCATTTGGTTTAGGTTTGTTTTAACAAATATTTACTCTGTTATTTCAATATTTAAAAGCTCTTCTTTAGCTTCTTCAACTTTTTCAACTTCACGTTGTTCTAAATCTTCTGTATTTCCTACTTCAACTTTAGTAAAAATAGTTTTATATAAACTTAGAGAAAATGAAAGTATTACAATTAAGAAAATAAGTTGTATAGTTTGAGTAGACGATACTTGTTTTTTTGCAAGAATTAAAGCGCCAATACCACATAAAAGTGCTAGAATACCTGGAAATATAGCAAGTTTGAAAACTGGAAGTACAGACAACACAGCACTTAAAATTGCAGAAATTAAGCCTAAGATTATAAGTGTTTTTTTCATAAATAGTTTAGTTTTTTAAACCGTTTGCGGATTTTATTTTTAATTCTCCGTTTCCTACAGCAATTTTAAACTTAGCATAAACAGGTATTTTATTTTCATCTGCAGTTAACCAAATTAAATTATCGTTGTTTCCTTTAAAAATACTTGTACCAGAAACATTTATAGCTAATTTATAACACAATTTACTTCCTAATGCTGTATTAATAGTTTCTTTTGCTAATAACTTAAAACTGCATTTAACCTCTTTATTATCAAATAACACGATAAAAGTGTCACTTGCACCAATGGGTGCTTTCTTAATATCTAATGTTCTTAGGTAATAAAGAGTAGAGATAATGTCTCTGGTATTATTACTAAAGCTATTATTAAAGTTTTGATCCCAAAAACCACTTTCAAAATTTTTAGATTTTTTTCTTAGTAGCGCTTTGACAGTTCGAGAACTGTAATCAAAATTATATTTTACAAATTTGTAATGTCCGCCTTCATCAATTTCTCTGTTATATAAGTAAGGTTTTATAGTTTTAGGATTCACATAACTTTCATACAAATCTCTTATTTTAAAATAACTGTCAAAACTGCTGTATGTAGTTGCTGTAACTTTTAAACGCATTAACTCACCAGAATTTGTGTTTAATTTACTGGTTTCCATTTTTACTTGTGCAACCTCAGTAAGTACTCCAGACATATTATAGGATGCTGAAAAGGTTAAATCTTCTCCAAAAGTAAGAGCATTATTTTGAGAAAATGCTTGAGTAGATAAAATTAAAGTGAAAAGAAATAATAAGTGTTTCATATAAAGGTTGTTTTAGCAACTAATGCATTTTTTGTGCCGAAAAATTATGCGTCATCTTTTTTGGAAAAAAAACTGAAGCAATTTCCACCATAAATTTTACTGTAATTAAAATACTCTAAAGTGTCTAATTTAGTGTATTTGCTATGTTCAACAATTAAAACACCATTTTCTGCAAGTAAATTTTGGTTAAAAACCAGTTCTGGTATTTTAGAAAATTGTTCTAAAGTAAAATCATAAGGTGGATCGGCAAAGATAACATCATACGTTTTGTTGTTTTGTTCTAAAAATTTATAAACATCACTTTTAACTGTATTAATAGACATTTCAAAAACATCGGATGTTTCATTAATAAATTTGATGCATCCAAAGTTTTCATCTACAGCGGTAATATCTTGTGTGCCTCTTGATGCAAACTCATAGCTAATATTTCCAGTGCCAGAAAATAAATCTAACACACTAATATCATCAAAATAATACGTGTTGTTTATAATGTTAAACAAGGCTTCTTTTGCCATGTCTGTAGTTGGTCTAACAGGAAGCTTTTTTGGAGCTGTTAAACGTCTTCCTTTGAATTCGCCCGATATTATTCTCATGACAATGCACTAATTAGGTTAAAATAACGATGTTTATGAGTTATTTCTTGCTTAAAGGTATAATTAAAATCAAGTTCTAGTAAACTCACATGTCTTATGTATTTATAAATTATGTGATAAACAGCATCATCAGTATTAACATGTCCTAATAGTTTTACTTGAATAAGCTCTGGATTAAGCTGAAGTTGTTCAAATGTAAATAGTACATAATACAAGATGTCTTCAGGTGTTTGGTATTCAAAATGATTGAAGAATAAAAGTTTTTCAGCCTCAAAAATAATTAGATCAAACTGATAATTTGAAATGTTAACATAAACCTGTTTAGAGGTATTATTTTTCTCTAAAACTGAAAGTTTATCTACAAGAATGCTAGAAGAATGCATAAATGTAAAGCTTCCAAATTTATCAAATATGTAATTATTAATGTTTGTAAAAGGAATATAAACACACTGTAATTCTAAATAATTTAATGGGTCAACTTCAACGAGATCTGTTGCTAAAATTTTAGTGTTGAATTTTAAATAATCGGCGACACAATCTTTATTAAAAATAGAAGAAGGAACTAGGGTAGACCAATTATTTTGATGTAATACAATAACATCTGTAAACGAATCTCTTAATATAGCGTGATTGTCGAAAACATTTTGAGTGGCTTCTAAAAGAGATTCTGGATTTTTAAAATCATCAAATACTACATTTTCAATATGAGTTATTTGATTAGAATCTTTATCTAGTACACAAAAAGAAAGTCCACTCAAATTAATTTGAATGGACAATACTTTATTGTTATTAATATGTTCTGTATTATTCGTTACTGCCATAAGTTTTTGGCCAGTTACCTATAGTTTTAACTTCATCCATAGATCCAACTTTAATTGCATCTCCATTTACACCTTCTACAGATATAACTTGGTTTTCTTTTAAAATTAAATCGTTAGGTTGGTCATGTAATATTTTTCTCTTCTTAACAGAAGCTTCAAATACTGGGATTTTTGTATCAGAAGTAGTTAAATATCCAGCATCTAATTTAAATTTTGTGCCTTCTTTAGCAAAAGGAACATTCATCATTGTTTTATAACGATTTGAACTTTTAAATAAAGAGTCTTTAACAGATGCATAACCTAGTGTATCTACTAAAACAATTTCTTTATAAGTGGTAACACCACCGTAACGTTTTGTTAATTCTTCATCAACAATACTAGAATCTCTTCTTTGAGTTAATGTGAATTTTCCTGTTTCAATAAATTTAATTAAACTGTCATAGCTTTTTGTAAACTTTCCATTTACTTCTTTATAAGCTAATTCAGAATCTCTAATGTCTATTAATTTTTCAATAGCTTTGGCATATCGCTCTTCTTTTATTTCATTAAATTTAATTTCCTCGTAAACCGACATGTAGGTAAAGTAACCTAATGCAATAATAACAGCCCATAAAACAATATGCACAACTGGTCTTAGTTTATTAGGAACAAATTTATCAATTAACCAAACTATAGCAATTGTTAAAACAATAGCAAGAATAATGTATAGAATCATCTTTTAAATTTATTTATGTTTCAACAAATCTACAATTTTTTTTTATTCGTAAAAACCTAAAATCCGTTAAATTCAATTTATATTTACATTCCTATCAAATTTAACCGGATTATATGACGAGTCAAGAATTCTATGTGCTTATTAAACAGGACTTTCCGTTTTCTCCTACGCAAACACAAAGTGAATTACTTCTGCATTTGTCTCAATTTATTTTCGATAAGTCAAAAAATCAACTGTTTTTATTAAAAGGTTATGCCGGTACTGGTAAAACTACTGTAATAGGTACTATTGTTAAAAATTTATGGAAAGCAAAATATAGCTCTGTTTTAATGGCTCCAACAGGTAGGGCAGCTAAAGTAATTTCAAATTACTCCAAAAAGGAAGCTTTTACAATACACAAAAAAATTTATTTCCCAAAAAAAGAAAAAAACGGCGGTGTCAAATTTGTATTACAACCCAATAAGCATAAAAACACCGTTTTTATTGTGGATGAGGCCAGTATGATTCCAGATACACCTGGCGACTCAAAACTTTTTGAAAATGGTTCTTTGTTAGATGATTTAATGCAGTATGTATACCAAGGACATAACTGTAAATTATTGTTAATTGGAGATACAGCGCAATTACCACCAGTAAAATTAGATTTAAGTCCTGCTTTAGACGAAAATACTTTGGCTTTAAATTATAATAAGGACGTTAAAAAAATAGAACTTACTGAGGTTGTAAGACAAGGATTAGATTCAGGGATTTTATTAAATGCTACAGAGTTGAGAGAGACACTTGCAGGTCATTTTTTCGATAGTTTTAAATTTAATATTTCTGGAGCTAGTGATGTAGTTAGATTAGTAGATGGTTACGAGATTATGGATGCCATTAATGATGCTTACAGTAATTTAGGTTATGAAGACACAACAATTATTGTACGAAGTAATAAACGTGCTAATCTTTATAATAAGCAAATTAGGGAACGTATTTTGTTTAATGAACATGAAATTTCTTCTGGAGATTATTTAATGGTTGTAAAAAATAATTACTTCTGGATTAAGCCTAGTACGGAAGCTGGTTTTATTGCTAATGGTGATATTGTTGAAATTCTTGAAATATTTAGCATTACAGAATTGTACGGATTTAAATTTGCAGAAGTTAAAATAAGAATGGTAGATTATCCAAAAATGAAACCCTTTGAAACTGTATTGCTACTGGATACTATAAGTTCAGAGTCCGCTTCGCTAACGTATGAAGAGTCAAACCAACTCTATCAAAAAGTACAAGAAGATTATAAAGATGAAAGCAGTAATTATAAGCGTTTTTTAAAAATTAAAAGTAATAAGCACTTTAACGCTTTACAGGTTAAATTTTCTTACGCTATTACTTGTCATAAGTCCCAAGGTGGACAGTGGAACACCGTATTTGTAGAGCAACCCTATTTACCAAATGGAATAGATAGAGATTATTTAAGATGGTTATATACCGCCATTACTCGAGCAAAAGAAAAACTGTATCTTATAGGTTTTAAAAATGATTTCTTTGTTGATGATTAAAAGATTTTAAACAGGAATTAACAATTTGCCACATATAAAATCTTATTTTTGAATACGGTTTTAAAAAATTTCGATAATGAAAATAATAGCAATGATACCTGCCAGATATAGTGCCAGTAGGTTTCCTGGTAAGTTAATGCAGGATTTAAACGGTAAGCCGGTAATTACTAGAACTTATCAAGCTACAGTAAATACTAATTTGTTTGATGATGTTATTGTTGTTACGGATAGTACTATCATTTTCAACGAAATTAAGTCTGTTGGAGGTAAAGTCATGATGAGTAAAAAAGAACATGACTGTGGAAGCGATCGAATAGCAGAAGCTGTTGAAGATTTAGATATAGATATAGTTATAAACGTACAGGGCGATGAGCCATTTACAGAAGTAGAATCTCTTAAAAAATTAATACAAGTTTTTAAAGATGATACTTCTAAACAAGTAGACTTAGCATCTTTAATGGTGCATATCACAGACGAGGACGAAATAAAAAACCCTAATACGGTAAAAGTTATTACAGATCAAAACAATTTTGCGCTTTATTTCTCTAGAAGTCCAATTCCTTATCCGAGAGATACAGAAGTAGAAACGCAATATTTTAAACATAAAGGTGTGTACGCTTTTCGTAAGCAAGCCATTATGGACTTCTATAATTTGCCAATGTTAATGCTTGAGGCATCAGAAAAAATAGAATGTATCCGTTATTTAGAATACGGAAAACGTATAAAAATGGTAGAAACTCATGTTCAAGGTGTTGAAATTGATACACCAGAAGATTTAGAACGCGCTAAAAAAATTTGGAAATAAGATTTGGAGTATTTGAATACAACGTACCAACATATTAAAGTTATAGGTTTTGATGCAGACGATACTCTATGGGTTAATGAAACTTACTTTCGTGACGCTGAAGAGGAATTTGCAGAATTATTAAGTCAGTTTGAAACAAAAAATAAAATTGATCAAGAACTTTTTAAAAAGGAAATAGAAAATCTGCCAACTTATGGTTATGGTGTCAAGGGTTTTACACTTTCTATGGTCGAAATGGCGTTAGAACTTTCTAATTTCAGTATTTCAAATAAAACAATAGCTCACATTCTTAATATAGGAAAGCGTATGCTTAATCAAGAAGTTGAATTGCTACCAGATGTAGAAAATACCTTGAAAAAATTAAGTAATAAGTTTAAGCTTATTGTGATTACCAAAGGAGATTTACTGGATCAAGAAAGAAAACTAGAAAAATCTAATTTGTTAGAGTATTTTCATCATATAGAGGTGGTAAGTGATAAGAAGGAAGAAAACTATAAAAAAGTACTAAATCACTTAGAGATTCATCCTTCAGAGTTTTTAATGATAGGAAATTCTCTAAAATCAGATGTGTTACCATTAATTCATATAAATGCAAATGCAATTCATATTCCATTTCATACCACTTGGCAACATGAAGAGGCTCAGGTAAATACCGAAATGAGTAAGAAATACTTGACATTAAAAAGCATAAATGAATTATTAGAATTATTAGATTAATAAAAAAAACGATATTTTTATCGAGATATTAAAATATAAATGAATTATAAGAATTTTCCAATGGTGTCCAAAGTTGTCTTTGGAAGAGGTAGTTTTAATCAATTAGGTGATATTTTGGAACCTAAACGATTAAATACGGAAGCACCATTTATATTTTTTGTAGACGATATTTTTAAGGGAGATGCCTGGCTGTGTTCGCGCATTCCATTATCATACAACGATAAAATTATTTATGTTTCTACGGTTGAAGAACCTAAAACTTCTCAAATTGATGCCTTAGTAGAACAAATAGTGTTAGATTTTGCGTTAAAGCCATCTGGAATAATTGGTATTGGTGGCGGTAGCACTTTAGATATTGCTAAAGCAGTGTCCCTTATGCTTACCAATGATGGAGAATCTTCAAAATACCAAGGCTGGGATTTAATTAAAAATCCAGGAATATTTCATGTAGGTATTCCAACTATTTCTGGAACAGGAGCAGAGGTGTCTCGAACTACAATTTTAACTGGTCCAAAATTAAAACTAGGTATAAATAGTGACTTTACGCCATTTGACCAAGTAGTATTGGATCCAGAGCTTACTAAAAATGTTCCTAAAGATCAGTGGTTTTACACTGGTATGGATTGTTTTGTTCATTGTATTGAATCTTTAAATGGAACTTACCTAAATGCATTTAGCAGAACTTATGGAGAAAAAGCGTTAGAGCTTTGTGAAGCTATATTTTTAGGCGATGAGTTGACAGAAGAAGAAGCTCAAGACCAATTAATGATGGCAAGTTGGCATGGTGGTATGAGCATTGCTTACTCTCAAGTTGGTGTAGCTCATGCTTTAAGTTATGGTTTAGGGTTTCTTTTAGGAATAAAACACGGTATTGGAAACTGTATTGTATTCGATCATTTAGAAGAATTTTATCCTGAAGGTGTTAAAACATTTAAGGCGATGAAAGCAAAGCATCGTATTAATTTACCTCAAGGTATTTGTAGTCAATTGTCTAATGAGGAATTTGATACTATGATAACCGTTGCGTTAAGTTTAGAACCTTTATGGGAAAATGCAATAGGAGCTAATTGGAAGTCTGTAATTACAAGAGATAAGCTAAGAGCTTTATACCAGAAAATGTAATATGAGATGGTTAGCTCGGATTATTTATTTTAAAATTTTAGGCTGGAGATATACGGGAAATTTAAACTTTTCAAAAGATACCGTAAAAAAGGCTGTAATTATTTCTGCACCTCACACTAGTTATTCAGATTTTTTTATTGGTCTTTATCTAAGAAAAATCATTGGGGTTAAAACCAACTTTGTTGCCAAAAAAGAACTATTTACTTGGCCGTTTGGTTATTATTTTAAAATGGTTGGTGGTATTGCCTTAGACCGAACATCTGGTCAAAATAAAGTAGAGGCGATATCTAAATTATTCAAAAACAAAGAAGAATTTCGATTAACATTAGCGCCAGAAGGTACACGAAAAAAAGTTTCCGACTGGAAAACAGGCTTCTATTACATTGCTCAAAAAGCAAATGTCCCTATTATTATGTTTACATTAGATTTTGAAAACAAGGTTAACCATATTTCTGAACCTTATTATCTTACTAATAATTTTGAAAAAGATATGGCTTACTTAAAATCTTTTTTTAAAGGTGTTAAAGGAAAAATTGAAAAATATTCTTAATTAGATTTTTTTAATAAAACTTTAATAATTTATGTTAAATACGTTATAAAGTCACAAAGTAATTCTGTTTTATATAAAATGATTATCCATATTGCGTAGAGGTTATGTAGGAAAGTTAAAATGCTGTTAAAGCTTTAAACCATTAAAACCTACAAATAAACCATTACGTACATAGACTAACAAATCAATTAAAAACAAGTATTATGAAAAACAAAACAAAATTTTTAGGAGCTGTATTATTTACAGCATTGGCATTCGTTTCATGTAGTGATGACGATGATGCAACAGTAGTAGTGGGTACACCAACTCCAGGAGTTACTGCGCAAACAAGATTATTTGCCACGAGTAATGGAGGAAGTTCAATTGTGAATTACAATTTAACAGATTTAAATAATATAACAACTAAAACTTTTATAACAGCAAATGCTAATGCAGATGGTGTATACTATGATGCAAGTACGGACCTAGCAGTGGTTGCTAACAGAAACACTAATAGTTTAGATGCCTATAATAGTATCAACATAAATAATAGTGGTGTTGCTGTTGTTTCGGACTTTAGTTCTACAGCAGATATGTCTTCTCCAAGAGAAGTTACAGTAAAGGGGAATTTTTATGTTGTTGCAAATAGCAATCCAGATGGATTGGATGCTACTGCAGATGGAGAATTTTACATTTATCAAAAGAGCGGTAATTCGTTCACACTACGTAATGTAGTGTCTGTTGCATTTGATGTATGGAGTGGAGTTTTTGTAGGTGACGATTTTTATGTAGTTGTTGATAAAACAGGTGATTTAGCAGTTTTTAATAACTTTTTAGCAGCTAATACAGTAGATGCAACTGTAGCTCCTTCAAAGAGAATTACAATAGAAGGAATTACAAGAACTCACGGTATTACATTTGATGCTTCAACAGGAACTGGAATTATGACAGATATTGCTACAGTAGGAGTTGCTGGTGCAGAAGCTGATGGTGGATTCCACGTTATTGCTGATTTTGAATCTAAAGTTGCAGCTGTTGCAGATGGAGGAACTTTATTAATTGCAGGAAATCAAGTAAGAGTAGCTGGTTCTAATACAATGTTAGGTAACCCTGTAGATGTAGCATTCGACGGTTCTACTGGAATTGTATATATAGCAGAAGCTGCAAATGGAAAGATTTTAGCTTTTAGTAATGTTTCAGCAGGAGGAAATTTAACTCCAATTGTTGATAACGATTTATCAGGAGCTTCATCGGTATATTTATCTAAAGAATAATTATATCATTATATAATGTTAAAAGAGCCTCATTTTTTGAGGCTCTTTTTTTATATATGATTTCATCAGATTAAAATTGAACTTTATCGAATTTTATTGAAAGATTTAGTAATTAAACCTACATTTAAATAAATACTTAATTATGAAGCAATTTTATATTTTGTTTTTATTTGGATTAGTTACGCAAGCACAAGTTAATTTTGTTAATAGAGCTGTAGATATGAATATGCAAATCTCTACAGGAGATTCTCAATATGGAAGTGGTGTTTCTTTTCAAGATTTTGATAACGATGGTTTAGATGATATAACTTTAGGTACAGAAACAGGACAACCTATTTTTTTTTATAAAAACATGGGTAATTCGTTTCAACTACAAGCGTTAAATATACCTGCAAATACCTCTCAGCATAAACAAATTAATTGGGTAGACATAGATAATGATGGTGATAAAGATTTGTTTGTAGCTAGTAATGTCGTTGGGAATAAGTTATATATTAATGACGGTAGTTTTAATTTTACGGATATTACCAATACAACAGGTTTACCTACAGCGAATATCTTTACAAACGGAGCGTCTTGGGGAGATTATAATAACGATGGATTTTTAGACGTTTTCTTATCTAACAGAGACTCTAGTGGTGTTAATCCTAATATGCTTTTTAAAAATAATGGAAATAACACCTTTACTAATGTTTCAAATAGCTCTGGAATAGGAGAGTACTCGGTACTTTCTTTTTGTTCTGCTTTTTTCGATTATAATAATGATGGCTTTCAGGATATTTATATCGCTAACGATCGGGTAATTTATCCAAATATATTATATAAAAATAATGGAGACGGGACTTTTACAGATGTAAGTACAGTTTCTGGAGCAGGGATTTCAATAGACGCTATGTCTACTACTATAGATGATTTTGATAGTGATGGTTTTTTAGATATTTATGTTACCAACACACCAAATGGTAATGTGTTTTTAAGAAATAATGGAGATGAAACCTTTACAAATATTGCTTCTGCTACCGGAACTACATTTAACAGTATTGCTTGGGGCTCTGTTTTTTTAGATGCTGAAAATGATGCCGATTTAGATTTATACGTAAGTGGTTCTTTAGATGGTTCTAACCCAAGTTTACCGTCTGCTGCATTTTACCTTAATAATGCAAATAATACATTTACATTAACTACAAATTGTGGATTTTCTGGAGATAATTTAGAAAGTTTTTCAAATGCTATTGGCGATTTTAATAATGACGGTTTGTCTGATATTGTGGTAAATAATGCAAATAATAATAATATTTTACTTTGGAAGAATGAATCTGTAACGTCTAACAATTTTCTTAAAGTTAAACTACAAGGCACTTTAAGTAATCGTGATGGTGTAGGTTCAAAAATTGAAATTTCTATTAATGGAGAAAAGCAGTATAGATACACTTTAAATGGTGAAGGTTATATTGCTCAAAACGCTTCTACTGAAATTTTTGGACTTGGACAAGCTACACAAGTTGATTATATAAAAGTAACCTGGTTAAGTGGTGTTGTAGATATATATAATAATATCGCTTCAAACCAAACCGTAACTATTATAGAAAATACTAGTATTTTATCTACTCAAGACTTTTCTTCTAAAGCATTAAGCTTGTTTCCTAATCCAGCAACTGATAATCTTTTTATTAAAGGTTTAGCTGAAGAAAGCCAAATTTCTGTTTTTAGTATTTTAGGTCAAAATGTTATGACTGTTGATAATAAGCAGTTAAAAAATGAAGCATTAAATATTAGTAGCTTGGAAAAAGGCATTTATATGTTAAAAATTACTACTCAAAACTCTAATCAGACAAAATACCTTAAATTTATTAAAGACTAATTTCTTAAAAATCAGAGTTTTGATAAGCTCCTAGATCTGGAGCAGCTGTTCTGTCATTTGTTAAGATATCTTGTGGCACCTGAGTGGCAAAAGTAGCATTTCCTTGATTAATCGCTGGAGAAGTCGTGCTAATAATCATTTGGTTTTTTTCAGTGTTTCTAAACTGTGGGTCAAAATTATATATATTTCCTTCGTAAAGCGATGTATTAGAAAAAACATAATTAGCACCACTAAAACTAGTGTCATTTACAGGGAATTTAATTAGACAATTGGTAAATTTAAAATTAAAAGTTACACTATTGCTGTCGTCTTGTAACTCATCTACAATAAACTCTGCTGTATCGTTACCATAAATAATACAGTTATTAAAGTTCGCTTCAGTTAAGTCTGCTAAAAATATAGAAGTATTTGTTTCTAAAAAGTTATTAATTAGAAGTGCGGGTAATTGTCTGGAGCTATTTGTCCAATAGTTACCAATAGTACTGTGAGTAACATTATATTTTCCGCCAAGTGTGGCAGCAAAGCTGGATTGACCAGAATTGTTTATAACTAAATTTTCAGCTCTAATAGAGGTGTTTCTTCCTAAAATTCCAAAATTACTAGAATTGTAAATCTGAGTGTTTGTTATGGTAAGCTTGTCATTTGGTGCGTCAGCATTTTCATCACTTAAAATAGCCACAGTTGCGTTTTTAATAGTGGCGTAATTAATGGTATTATTAACACTATTTTCAAAAAACCATAGTGTTCCCCATTGTCCAGCTACATCGCTAAAGCCAGGTTCTAAGCGGTCGCCCTCAAAGATAATTTCATTTTCTAAATTTTCTTGATCTAAACTATGGGCGCCATTTGCATTTAAGGTCGCATTTTCCGATACTAAAATGCCTGAATTGGCATGAAAATGCACACGAGCTCCAGCGTTTATTGTTAGCGTTTGTCCATTAGGAACTGCAGCATACCCATAAATTACATAAGGTTTTTCATTTGTAAACGTTAATTCTGTAGGGTCAAGTTCTCGACCTTCAATTTCGGTTTCCAAAACTTCTCCATTTACATTTAAAGTTAGGGTTTCAACTATATTATTAGCATCTCTATCTGGAAAAATAAATACCGCGTCTTTAACCAAAGTAACCAGATCCACTTGCTGTAGATTAGATCCAGAGTCAAAAAGAATTTGGTCTGTATATAAAAATTCGGTAGCAGGTAAAGGGTTTTGAGACGTGTCAAATGTTGTTTCTACAAAAATAAATAAGCTGTCTTTTGCTAAAAGCTCTACATTTTCAAAGCTTTTTCCAGGAACACCATCTACATTTAATCGGTAACCAGAACTTTCTCCATTGGCTAACCTTATGGTTGGAATAGAAATATCATCTCCACTAGGATTGTAAACCTTTAAATTGTAAGTACTAGAACCAATATTTGCAAATATTGTGTCTAAGTAAACCGTTGTTTTAGAAAATTGAAGATTTCCAGAACTTGGTGCAAACTCAAAATCTTTTCGGCAAGAGCTCCAAAGTAAAATAAATGAGGTAAAAAAAGAAATGTATAGCAATCGTTTCATAAATGTAAAACCTAAGGGTACTTACAAATATAACTTTTTAAAAAAGTAAATATTATTTTATTTGAAACAATTCATAATCTCTGGAGTAATTCGGTTTGGTTTTTTAGTGATTTGATTGAATAAACACCAGGTAGTAATCGAGCTGGCTAAAAGTGTTTGTGTTTTTTTATTATAAAACTCCACAATTCTTTTTGAGGTTACACCGCTATTTTCCTTTATATAGGTCTTAACTTCTATAACGTCGTTTAAAAAACCTGGCTTTTTATATGTAATATGATGTTCTAGTAAAACCCAGAAGTAATTTTTGTTTATAGTTGGCGTTACTGCATCTTCCCAATGTGCAATAGCGATATCTTGTACCCAACTAACATATTGGATATTGTTAACATGTTGTAGGTAGTCTATATGTTCTGGTTGAACTGTTATATTTGAAGTGAATTCTTTCATCTAAATTTGAATAACTCTATTTGGGCTTAAAACTTATTCAATAATTTTAACTTCAAATAATTTATCCCAGCGTTTACCGGTAACAAAAATAGTTTTGGTCTCTGGATTGTAAGCAATGCCATTTAAAACATCTAAACCTTCATGCTTGGTCACTTTGTTTTTAAGCGATGTAAAATCTATAATGGCTTTGGTAGCTCCGTTTTTAGGATTTACAATAACCACACCATCACGTTGATAAATATTTCCATAAATCTCACCATCAATCCATTCTAATTCATTTAAAGCACCAATTTTACCTTTATTAGTATAAATCTGGATATAATCTTCTTCAACTAAATTTTCGGCATTTAATGTCCATATTTTTTCTGTGCCATCACTTTTATAAAGCTTAGTACCATCATTACAAAGACCCCAACCTTCTTTACTCTTACCGTAATTAAAACTGTTTTTGCGTTCTAGAGTTTCTAAATCATATATAAACCCTTTTCCTTTTTGCCAAGTTAACTGGTAAATATTATCATTTAGAATTGTTAACCCTTCACCAAAATAAGCTTGATCTAGATCTATGGTTTTAAGGACTTCTCCAGTTTTATAATCTAATTTTCTTAATTTGGACTCTCCGTATTGCCCAGTACTTTCGTATAAAACCCCATTCTTAAATTCTAATCCTTGCGTATAAGAAGTGATGTCATGTGGATAAGTGTTAATAATTTCAAATTTTAAAACTTTTGGAGCAGCATCATTTAAAATGGTAATATTTGTTTTTAAGGTGTCAAGTTCATCTTCATAAGAAACGTGAGCCTCTACAGTATGTAAACCTAATTTAAAACTAGTTAAAGCGGTACTTTTTTCGATAGTTTTGCCATCTAGTAAAAAAATAGTACCCGATATTGTATGATTTTTAGGGTTTTTAATAGAAAGTTCTAAAAGTTCATTAATGGCAATTGTTTCATTTTTAGCGTTTGTTTGAAGGGCAAAGTCGCTTTTTTTATTTGAATTTGATTCGCCACAAGACTGTAATACTAGGGCTAAAATTATGATTGTAAGTGATTTATAAAGTTGCATAATAATAAGTATATAAATAGCAAGGTATTTATTAAAATTCACTTTAAAAAATCATTGTGAAAATATTAAAAGGTTGTATATTTGCAACCGGCAAGTCCTACACAACCAGCTCCTGTTGAATCCTCCAGGTCGGGAACGAAGCAAAGGTAAATGGTCGTAGCGGTGTGATGTAGGTAGCTTGCCTTTTTTTGTGTCTTAAATTTAGCTTTAGCTAAAACAATATATAAAGATTTGAAAACGGTTCTGTTTTTAAATCTTTTTTTATTTATACGTATTTCTGTCTAAAACCTTATTAATTTTGCGCTATTATAAAATTATCTAATATGAGGTCTAAAGTCGTTTTAATAACAGGTGGTTCTTCTGGAATAGGAAAATCTATTGGTGAATATTTACATGATAGGAATTACAAAGTTTATGGAACAAGCCGAAACCCTTCCAGCTATCCAGATTCTAAAATTAAATTGGTTGCTTTAGATGTTAAAGAGTCTACTTCAATACAAAAAGCCATTCAAGGGGTTATTCAAATTGAAGGTGCTATTGATGTTTTAATTAATAATGCAGGTGTTGGAATTACAGGACCTTTGGAAGAAATTCCGGAAGAACAGATACAGCATAATTTTGAGGTGAACTGTTTTGGTCCCATGCGTGTTATAAATGCAGTGTTACCACAAATGCGCTTACAAAACTCTGGTTTAATAATTAACATTACTTCTATAGCTGGATATATGGGGTTGCCTTATCGGGGTGTTTATAGTGCAAGTAAAGGAGCTCTAGAGTTATTAACCGAAGCGTACCGTATAGAGTTAAAAGATTTTAATATAAAAATGGCAAATCTTGCACCTGGTGATTTTGCCACTAATATTGCTGCGGGACGTTTTCATGCACCAATTTTAACAGATTCGCCCTACTATAGGCCTTATTCCAAAGTACTAAAAGCAGTAGATGAAGATGTCAATAAGGCAAATAACCCTTTACAAGTAGCAAAAAGTATTGAAAGCATAATAACCACCAAAAACCCTAAAACGCATTATAAAGTTGGAGCTTTTATGCAGAAAGCTTCTATAATTTTGAAATTTATTTTACCAGATAAAGTATATGAAAAAATGCTTATTAACCATTATAAATTGTAATTTTATATTCTCATAAAAACATATTAACATGAAATTTTTTATAGACACCGCAAACTTAGACCAGATAAAAGAAGCTCAAAATATGGGGATTTTAGATGGTGTAACCACAAATCCATCCTTAATGGCCAAAGAAGGCATTACAGGGCATGATAATATTTTAAAACATTACGTCGACATTTGTAAAATTGTGGAAGGCGATGTTAGTGCTGAAGTAATTGCAACAGATTTTGAGGGCATGGTTAAAGAAGGCGAAGCGTTAGCGGAGTTAAATGACCAAATTGTAGTAAAACTACCAATGATAAAAGATGGTATTAAAGCCTGTAAATATTTTAGCGATAGAGGAATAAAAACCAATGTTACTCTGGTTTTTTCTCCGGGCCAAGCACTACTGGCAGCAAAAGCAGGTGCAACTTATGTATCTCCTTTTATTGGTCGTTTGGATGATATTTCTACAGATGGACTTAATTTAATAGCAGAAATTCGTCATATTTATGATAATTACGGATTTCAAACAGAAATTTTAGCTGCTTCAGTACGTCACACCATGCATATTATAGACTGTGCAAAATTAGGTGCAGATGTTATGACTGGTCCATTAAGTGCTATAGAAGGCTTACTTAAGCATCCACTAACAGATATTGGTTTAGCTAAATTTTTAGAAGATCATAAAAAAGCTAATCAATAAAATTATATTATTGATCATAGTACAAAAAGAGCTTCAATTTTATTGAAGCTCTTTTTGTTTAAATATTAAAAATATTGATTACTTAATGATTTAATAGTTCAACAAGTTGCTGCTCAAAATCTACCGAAAACATATTGGCTTTTGGGTTAATGATTTTAGCATTTTTATCGACTAAAAACACATTATTAATAGGTTTAATAGCTAAAAGATCTTTAGCATTTAAAGGGTTTTTAAAGTGAAATTCGTTGTATTGTGTCAAGCCGTTTTGTTGTAATATAGCAGCTTGCTTTTTACTTGAAATATTATCGGTATTTATTGCTATAAATTTAACCTCAGGATATTTTTGCATTAATTCGGCTGCCTTTTTATGCGAATCAATTAAATGGTATTTATTATTTGCCGTCCAAAAATATAAAACAGTAGGCTTTGTAATTTCGGAGCTTAACAATTCTTCTTCATCCAGCTTGTTAATTATTGTTAACTCTGGTAATTGCAGACCTGGTTTAAGACGTTTGTAGGAGTTAATAATTTTAGCAGCCTTGTCTATATTGTCTGGGTTAGTATTAATCCTTTTAAATGCAGTTAGCATTTGGTCAAAATCCTCAACGTTTTTAGAATCGTTTAGATAACGTATCATATAATAATAAGAAATATCATTTTTTATTGGTTGGAATGATATTTTTTGGTCAATAAGTTTAAAACGATCTAAATTATAATGAAGAGATGTGTTATTATAAGTAGAATCTTTTGAATGACTAAAATGCTCTTGTAAAGCTAATGTGTTAAAATGAAATCTTAAAAACGTTTTATAAGGGTAATAATTTTGAATTTTTTCATTATTATAATTAATGTCTTTTCTATAGTCAAAAAAAGTAGCATCTAAACCATTTAAAACTTCAATCTCATCTTTGTCAAGTCGTGCAAATGGATAAAACTCTTTACTAAAATAGTTTTGGAAATTTATAGTTGCAGTCGCCAAAGCATTAAAATCTTCACTAGTATTGTTTTTTGAGCTAAACTGTTTTAATCGGCTTAATTTTTTATCCCGGATACTATCAATTTTATCTCTAAAGGTATTACATGGTAACTGACTAAACTTTAAAAAAACTTCTTCTTCTTTTTCATTTTCTAAAAATTGGTTGATAAGAAAGTTATTTTCTTTACTACCAATACCTGTGAATGTTAAGGACTCATCAAAGTCTATAGTATTTAATCTAAATATTAAACTATCTCCTTTTTGTATAAAAACAGACTGCGCTTCTCTACCATCAAAAAAATTGTATAGACCTGGTTCAAAATTTTTAAATTGATGCAAAAAACTTCCTGTCGCATCCAAACTAAATGTATCTATAATTGTGTTTTTATAATCTCTTAAAGTTATTTGATTAGAGTTTTTGTTTTTTATGGTTCCTCCAAAATAGGTGTTTTCACTGCGTTTCTCATTTTCTTTACTACAAGTAAATAAAAGAGGAAATAGGAGAAGTAAGTAGAGTAGAGGTCTAAGAGTCATATCTGGGTTTAAAATTCTATTACAAATTTAATTTTTACAAGTTTTTATGTTGTTAAAGCGCTGTTAAATCTTAGTTTACACTAATTTATGCATACAATTCAGTATGTTTTTTCTACTTTTGCAGCAAATTTATAATTTCATATTTTTTTAATTCTTTTTATTTTTTAAATAAATGATCTAAAGAGAATTTTAATTAAGAAAAAACACGACACAATATTTATGTTATCAGTTTCAAATCTATCTGTTCAATTTGGTAAACGCGTCCTTTTTGATGAAGTCAATACAACCTTTAATAATGGTAATTGTTATGGGATTATTGGGGCAAATGGTGCTGGAAAATCTACTTTTTTAAAGATTATTTCTGGACAAATTGAGCCAACATCTGGTCATGTTCATTTAGAACCGGGTAAACGTATGTCGGTTTTAACACAAGACCACAACAAGCATGATGAAGACACTGTTTTAGAAACCGTTTTAAAAGGAAATAAACCTTTATATAAACTAAAGTCTGAAATAGACGCATTATACGCGGATTATACCGATGAAAATGCAGAAAAAATCGGAGAGCTTCAGGTTCAATTTGAAGAAATGAACGGTTGGAATGCAGACAGTGATGCTGCTTCCATGCTATCTAATCTTGGTATTAAAGAAGAGTATCATTACACATTAATGGGCGACTTGGATGGTAAACAAAAAGTACGTGTTTTATTGGCACAAGCTTTATTTGGAAATCCAGATGTGTTAATTATGGATGAGCCTACAAACGATCTTGATTATGAAACTATTAACTGGTTAGAAAATTTCCTTGCTAATTATGAAAATTGTGTGATTGTGGTTTCTCACGACAGACACTTTTTAGACGCGGTATGTACTCACATTTCGGATATTGACTTTGCTAAAATTAACCATTATTCAGGAAATTATACTTTCTGGTATGAGTCTTCTCAGTTAGCTGCAAGACAACATGCGCAACAAAATAAAAAAGCTGAAGAAAAGAAAAAAGAACTTGAGGAATTTATTCGTCGTTTCTCTGCCAATGTAGCAAAAAGTAAACAGGCTACCAGTAGAAAGAAGATGATAGACAAGTTAAATATTGAAGATATAAGACGTACCAGTCGACGTTATCCTGCTATTATTTTTGATAGAGATAGAGAAGCTGGAGATCAGATTTTAAATGTTGAAGGTTTATCGGCTTCGTTAGATGGAGAGGTATTATTTAAAAATATCGATTTAAATTTAGCAAAAGGAGATAAGGTTGTCCTATATTCTAGAGATTCAAGAGCAACAACTGCTTTTTATGAAATTTTAAATAATAATCAAAAAGCAGATTCTGGAGAATTTGCTTGGGGCGTTACTACAACACAGTCGTATTTACCTCTAGATAATAGTTCGTTTTTTACAGATGAATCCTTAACATTAGTAGATTGGCTACGCCAGTGGGCTCAAACTGAAGAGGAACGTGAAGAGGTTCATATACGTGGGTTTTTAGGAAAAATGATTTTTAGTGGTGAAGAAGCACTAAAAAAATGTAATGTGTTGTCTGGAGGAGAAAAGGTGCGTTGTATGTTATCTCGAATGATGATGACCAGAGCTAACGTTTTAATGCTAGATGAACCTACAAACCATTTAGATTTAGAAAGTATTACAGCATTTAATAATTCATTAAAAAACTTTAAAGGGACAGTGTTGTTTACAACTCATGACCACGAATTTGCACAAACTGTCGCAAATAGAGTTGTAGAGCTTACTCCTAATGGTGTTATAGACCGTTATACTACTTTTGATGAGTATATGCAGGATAAGAAAATTAAGGAGTTAAGACAAACCATGTACGCTTAAACTCTTATCTATAGTTATAAAAAAAGCCCGAAACACATGTTCGGGCTTTTTTTATGACTTTTCAAGAGAACTTTTAATTCCTTCTATAATGGTTTTAGCTTGAGATAATTCATCATTATGTACGTAGAGTTCTTGAGTTCCGGTTCCTGCTAGTGCAGTACCAAAACCTGCGAGTCTACCAGACTCTGTTTCGTCCTTTACTATAGGACTTATATTAATTTCCTTTAACGCATTCACCATTTGTTGAACAACTAAAAAATGGCCTGTATAAACTAAAGTATAATTTGATTCTGACATAATTCATCTATTTTATAGTATAAGTTAATCAAATCAGCTAAATACAATACTTTATTTAATTAAAATTTAACTAAGCGTTATAATATTTACTGTTCCAATTAGCACTACTAACATTTTTTCCCTGAGAAAACGCGTAAAAAATGGTAACGCCAACCACCGATTTAAACATGAATAAAAATAGAATTATAAATTGAGCACTTTGCGTGTCGCTATTTAAAATTTTATAATTAAATATATAAGTTATCAAGAAACTTAATAATAAGGCAGAAATTAAAACATTCTCTAAATTTTTAAATGGAAGCATACTTAGTTTTCGTAGTGGATGCAAATCATTTCCCCATTTATGGATTAAATAATAATAACCATTACCTATTGGAGCAAACAGAAGTGGATCGTCTGCATTTTCTAATTTAAATAATTTTGCAGGCGCTATAATTTTAAATCCGGAAAGCTTGGTATTATGAGATTTTTCTAAATACTTTATTTTTTGAATAGCTTCTAATGGAAATTCATTTTTAAAGTATTTAGTATCTAAAAATCGTAACCTGTAATCTATACAAATAGACTTTATACTATTAATATGATAGATGTTTTTGGTTTCAAGTAAATCAAAATTGAAATGGTTTTCTTTTGAAAGCTTACCACCGGATTGTAGAGTTTTACTAATTTGAAGTTCCTTAGCTGTGTCTGCTTTTAAAATAGCTTCAACTTGTTCTAATAAATTTGATGTTTCTTTAGATTGCTGTCTTGCTAATTGGGTTTCTAAGTTAACTGGTTGTAAAGCCATAGCTGTAATTTTTAAATTAAAAATAACAGATATTCTCCTTAAAAACAAGACTTTAACTTTTTAGTCTATTTTGTTTAAGGCTTTAAAAACAATGTGTTTCTAAAGCCTTATTTTATCAAGAGTATTAAAATTGAACATTAAACAATTTTAATGTTTTGGAGCTGTAAAAAATTTGTATAGGTTATAAAATCCAAACCCAATAAATCCAAATGTTAGTACAATTCTGTATGTTTCATATTCAGCACCAAGCATATAATGTTGGTATAAACGATAACTCCCAAAACCAATTAAAAATAGACCAATAATTAAATCCCATTTATTTTGAGGTCGTTGCGGTTTTGTTTCCATTATCGTAATTCAGCTTTTAATTTAGTTGTAAAATTATCTTGCAGTTTAGACATTACTTTATCTACCTGCTTATCGGTTAATGTTTTGTGTTCATCTCTAAACGTAAAGCTAACTGCGTAACTTTTCTTACCATCAGGAAGATTTTTACCTTCATAAACATCAAATAAATTAACGTCTTTTAAAAGTTGTTTTTCTGTTTGTTTAGCAATGGTGTAAATGTCTTCAAAACTTACCGCTTCATCTAAAAGTAAAGCAAAGTCTCTTCTAGATTCAGGATATTTAGGAATATCTGTGAACTTTATTTTATTGCGTTTTGCTATTTCAAGAATATTATCCCAATTAAAATCGGCATAATATAAAGGCTTGCTAATATCAAAATGTTTAAGAATTTGTTTTTTTACTGCACCAAATTGTACAATTTCAGTTTTACCTAAATAATAGGCTTGCCCATCTGTAAAAATATCTTGAGTTACAGGTTTAGCGTTATAACGATTTATACCTAAACGTTCAAGAATTAAAGAAATAACACCTTTAATATAGAAAAAGTCGGTTTCACTTTTTGGAGAATTCCAATTTTCTACAGTTTTGTTTCCTGTAATTAGTAAGGATAAGTGTTTAAATTCTTCTCGTTTGTCTCCAAAATTATGGTAGGTTTTACCAAATTCAAAAAACTTTAAATCGCTATTTTTTCTATTACTGTTATGTCTTACAGCTTCTAATCCAGAAAATAATAAAGATTGTCTTAATACCGATAAATCATTGCTTAAAGGATTTAGCATGGTAATATTATGCTCTTCCTTTAAAAGCTTGCTTAAAGAAATATAATTTGGTGTGGTTAATGAATTAGCCATCATCTCGTAAAAGCCGATTCCAGCTAAATGATTACCAATAATATTCTGAATTTTATGATCGTCAAAACGTGAAGAGTTTGCTATAGAAGCATTTAACTTAGAAGTCGTCTCAATGTTATTATAGCCATAAACACGTAAAATTTCCTCAATCACATCTGCTTCACGGGTCACATCATTTCTGTAGGCAGGAATGGTTAAGCCTAAACCTGTTTCCGTGACGTTATTAATTTTAATTTCTAAAGAAGTCAAAATAGATTTTATAGTTTCTCTAGGTATTTCCTGACCAATTAATTTATTAGTGTTTTCAAAACTTAATCTTACCTGAAAATCTTCAATTTTATTGGTGTAAATATCTGTTAATTCACTAGAAATTTCTCCGCCTGCTAATTCTTTAATAAGTAGTGCAGCACGTTTTAAGGCATATTCGGTAATATTTGGGTCAATGCCTCGCTCAAAACGAAATGAAGCATCTGTATTTAATGCATGTCTTTTAGCCGTTTTACGTACACTTACCGGATTAAAATACGCACTTTCTAAAAAGATGCTTGTAGTTTCAGCTGTAACACCAGAATTTAAACCACCAAATACGCCTGCAATACATAATGGTTTTTCGGCATCACATATCATTAAATCTTCCTGATCTAATTCACGTTCAACACCATCTAAAGTTGTAAATTTCGTGCCTTGTGCTAAGGTTTTAACTTCTATTTTCTGACCTGTAATTTTTGACGCATCAAACGCATGTAAAGGTTGCCCTAAATCATGTAGCACGTAATTAGTTGCATCTACCACATTATTTATAGGTGCCAATCCAATAGCTTTTAATCGATTTTGAAGCCACTCTGGAGAATCTGAGACTTTTAAGTTAGAAATAGTAACACCACAATATCTAGGTGCTTTTTCTTTATCCAGAACATCAACATCTATTTTTAAAGTTCTACTATCGACCTGATAAGCACTTACCGATGGTGTAATTAATTCTATATTTACGCCTTTTGCCAATAAACCAGCTTTTAAATCTCTTGCAGTACCAAAATGACTCATGGCATCTGCACGGTTAGGTGTTAAGCCAATTTCAAAAACCTGGTCATTTTCAATTTTAAAAAGGTCTGCACATTTAGTACCTACTTTCACATCTTCAGCTAATACCATAATGCCATCATGAGATTTACCTAGACCTAATTCGTCTTCGGCGCAAATCATACCATGACTTTCTTCACCTCTAATTTTGCCGTTTTTTATGGTCCAAGCTTCACCTTCTTCAGTATAAAGTGTTGTGCCAATAGTCGCAACAGGTACTTTTTGTCCGACAGCAACATTAGGAGCTCCGCAAACAATTTGTAAAGGTTCGTCTGTTCCAATGTTTACAGTGGTTACTTTTAATTTATCGGCATTAGAATGCTGTTCGCAAGTTAAAACTTCACCTACAACAACACCTTCCAAACCACCTTTTACACTTTGGTAATTGGCAACACCTTCAACTTCTAAACCTAAATCGGTTAAAAGTTCACTGGTAGCATCTGTATCCCAATCTGTTTGAATAAATTGTTTAAGCCAATTATAAGAAATTTTCATGTTTACTAACTTTAAGACCGCAAATATAATAATTGTTTGAGCGGTATAAAATTGAAAGTTTCTTTTATTTGTAAGTATTTTATCGTTATTTCGATGAATTAAAAAAACTTTATAAAAATGAAATACTTATATATTCTGTTTGCAGTATTTGTGTTAAGCGCATGTAAGGAATCTGCTAAAGAAAATCTAGAAACAAGCATGACCGAAAACCGTTTGTTAGAAACGACGTATAGAGGAGAATTAAAAGTAAACGACTCTTTAAATTTGCCGTTTTTGTTTAAAGTGTTAAACGATTCTACTTTGGAGGTTTATAATGCTGAAGAGGTAATTACAGTTGATGAAATTACTTACGAAAATGATTCGGTTTTTATTAAACTGCCTGTTTTTGAAGGTTTTATTAAAGCAAAGATAGATGAAGATAAATTGACAGGTGCTTTTGTTATGCCTGAAAAAGAACGTGTTATGGCGTTTTCCGCAAGCTCAAACACTAATCGTTTTGAAGAAGAAAAAGCAGCGACACAGTCATTAGAAGGTGTTTGGGAAACCACTTTTAGTCCAGAGAGTACAGAAGGCCAATATATGGCAAAAGGTATATTTAAGCAAAACGGACAAAAAATTACAGGGACTTTTAGAACTACAACTGGAGACTATAGATTTTTAGAAGGTGTTATGAATGGTAATGAGTTTGAGCTGTCTACGTTTGATGGTGCACATGCATTCTTTTTTAAAGGTACAGTAAATGGAGAACAACTTAAAGGACAGTTTTACTCTGGAAACCATTGGAATGAGCCTTTTATTGCTAAAAAAAATGAGGCTTACGAATTACCAGATGAAAACAGTTTAACGTATTTAAAAGATGGTTATGAAACTATTGAGTTTTCTTTCCCAGACGAAACCGGAAATATGGTTTCTTTGAATGATGAGCGTTTTAAAAATAAAGTGGTTTTGTTACAAATTATGGGAACTTGGTGTCCTAATTGTTTAGATGAAAGCAGATATTTAGCAGATTATTATAAAACCAATAACAATGGTTTAGAGATTATTGGTTTAGCTTTTGAGTATGTTAAAACTGAAGAAAAAGCCTTTAATAACATTAAACGATTAAAGGACCGTTTAGGGATTACTTATCCTATTTTATTGGCGCAAGTAGGTTCTTCTAGTAAAGAAAAAGCTAACGATAAACTGCCTATGCTAAATCAGGTTTTAAGTTATCCAACAACTATTTTTATAGATAAAAAAGGTAAAGTTCGTAAAATTCAGACTGGTTTTAACGGTCCAGCTACGGGCGATAAATATGTTGAATTTAAAGAAGAATTTGAGAGTTTTGTGAATCAACTCAAAGCAGAAGAGTAGAAGTTGAAGCTTATAAATAAAAAAAGCCTTTAAATAATGTTTTAAAGGCTTTTTTTGTAGCATATACTAGAATCTATTCTTCATTAGAAGCTTCGTTTTCTGCTCTTAATTGTTTTATGGTTTTATACTTCTCTTCCCAAATACTAAGACCTTCTTTGTGTTTTGCAATGTTTTTATGTACATCTTTAACTAGCGGATTATTACTATCTACATTACTAAAAAACTGTAAATTGTTTTCTAACTGATTAATCTCTCCACTAATTTCATCTATTTTCTTTCTTATGAAATTTTGTTCATTGTCTAATAATCTAGAATCGCTAGCTGTAGCGAAATCTTGAATTTTAGTCTCAAATTTAATCATTTCAGCTTCAGACTTATTAATATCTAACGTATTAAATAATTTATCTAAAACGGTACTAAAATCACTTTCTACTTGGCGTTTGTTACGAGGAACTCGACCAATATTTTTCCATTGCTCTATGTAATTTTTAATGGTAGCTAAATCGGCTTTTTGATCTCCGGAAAGCGTATGAGCTTTGACTTCTTTTAAAAGTGTTTCTTTTTCTTTAAGTGCTTTTTCTTCAGCTTCAGAAGACTTATTACTTTCTGCTTTTAGTCTATCAAAATAGGCGTTACAGGCACTTTTAAATTTTTTCCAGATTTTGTCGCTATCCTTTCTTGGTACATGACCTATATTACGCCAATCACTTTGTATTTTTTTCATTAGAGGTGTCGTAGCAGCAAAATCATCATTCATTTTATTTGCTTCTGCAATTGCTACTAATTCTTGTTTTTTAGCAAGATTCTCTAATTGTTCATTTTTTAAACTCTTGTAAAAATTATTTTTATGCTTATTAAATTCTCTTACAGCTTGTTTAAATTTATCCCAAGTTGCTTCATTAACTTTAATAGGAACTTTTCCAGCTTTAAAAAATTCTTCTCTTAAAGCTTCTACTTCTTTAATTTTTGCTTGCCAAGCTTTGTGAGAACTTACTTGGTCTTTAGCGATGTCTTCAATTTTAGCAATTATAGCGTTTTTGTTTTCTAAATTTTGAAGATATAATTCGTCTTGTTTTTTAAAATACTCTTGACGTTTATCGTTTATTTTTTGTGATACTGCTTTAAAGCTTTCCCAAATAGTTTCACGATGTTCTCTTGCTACAGGACCTAAATCCTCTTTCCAAAGTTTGTGTAAATTTTGTAATTCTCTAAACGCTCTGTTGCTATTATCATCTTGAGCCAATTCTTCAGCACGAGCTATAATTTTTAATTTCTTATCTAAATTATGCTCAAAATCTTTATCTCTTAAGTCTCTATCTAAGTGTAGTAAATCATAAAAACGCTCTACATTAAAATGATAGCTATTCCAAGCGTTGTTATATTTATCTCTAGGAATTGGTCCAGCATTTTTCCATTGGTCTTGAAGGTCTTTAAATGCTTTATACTTAGCATTCATGTCGCTGTCATTTTCAGTAACTTCTTTTATAGACTCAATAATTTCTAAACGTTTACTTAAATTATCTTTTAAGTTGCGTTCAAGATTTTTATAATAGGTTTGAGTTTTCTGGCGGTATTCTTTATAAGCTGTATTAAAACTTTTCTTTAATGGTGTAGAATAATGAAAGTCTATTTCATTACCACCATTTGCAAGAAATTCTTCTTTTTTTTCCTCTAATAAGTCATTAAATTTAGAATCAAAAGCTGTTTTAATGTCTTGAACATGTTTTTTTATGGCTTGAATTTTATAATTCTTAACCAGATCTTCTAAAATAAGAACTAACTCGTCTAGAGATAAACTATCGTAGTCTTTATCTTCAATATTATGACGTTCGTTAACACCTTCATCTTCTGCATCTTCTGCATTTGAAGAATCAATTTCATTAATTAAGTCGTCAGAATTTTGTGTGTTTTCTTGAGCTACTGCGTTTTCTAATTCGTTTCCATCTGCATCTTGCAGGTTATCTTTCTCGGACATGTTAGTCTTATTTAGTTAGTACTATATTTTAGACCTTAAATATAGTATTAACAAAGAAATTTACAAAGCAAGAATGCTAATTCGTTTATCTATTCCAAATTTCCCAAGATTTTTCAGCTTGTATTCTCAACATTTCACCACCATTTACAATAGTTGCCCCTTGAGATTGTCCTTTTGCTAAAAATGCGCTTACCTCAGGATTATAAATTAAGTCGTACATAAGATGTCTTCGGGTAATATTAAAATAGGGAATATTTGGACAAGCAGTTATATTAGGATAAGTACCTAATGGGGTACAATTTATAATTAATGTATGTTTTAAAATAACATCTGCAGTAATATTTGTATAGTTTAATTGGCCTTGAGTAGGCTTTCTAGAAACAAACTTATATTTAATATTTAAACGATCTAAGGCATAAGCAACAGCTTTACTTGCACCACCGGTTCCTAAAATAAGTGCATGCGTGTGGTGTTTCTGTAAATATGGTTTCAAAGAATCTTTAAACCCGTAATAATCGGTATTATATCCTTTTAATGTACCATTTTTCATCACTTTAATACAATTTACCGCTCCAATTTGCGCTGATGTACTATTAAGTTGGTCTAAGAATGGTAAAATTTCTTGTTTATAAGGTATAGTAACATTTAAGCCACTTAAATTTTCATTACTAATAAGTTCTTTAATATTATCGATATTTTCGATATCAAAAGTTTTATACTTTGTGTTTTTTATATCTGAATTTTTAAATTTTTCTGTGAAGTATAATTCAGAAAATGAGTAGGAAATGTCCTTGCCAATTAAGCCAAAGTTGTTCATGGTTGGTTTTAGTTTTAATTCTACATAACCTAAACCTAAAACTATTACTGCACCAAGTATTATAAATACTATGGCTATAAACGTTTCAGGATTAAGTTCGGGTAAATACCTTTCATAATTAATTATAATTGGTTGCCCTTTACTATCTATTAACGTATTTTTTAGCGAGTCGGTTTTAAAAATTGCAAATTTAAATGGCCAAACCACTCCTAAAGACCCTATAATGAAACCTAAGATGGATGCTGTTGTGACACTTTTGTAATGTTTTAGTATGTAGTTTAGTACGTGTGAAAAAGTTACCAAACCTACCAGAGATCCAAAGGTAAATACCACCAAAATTTTTAACATTTTCACTCTGTATAGATCTTTGTAAAATGAAAAGTCTCCGCTTAGAAGCTCATAAACTGTATCAAACAAAGCATTAACAGAGTCGACTAAGAGTAAAACATAATTTCCTAAAAGAATTAATATGAAAGAGCCAGAAAACCCCGGTAGTGTCATGCCTGAAACTGAAATGATACCACATAGAAAAACAAAAAATAAATTATCATTTTCTGTAGCAGGATCCAGAAAACTGATACTTACCCCTAAAATAATTCCTATGGCAACAGCAGAATATGTTGTTATTTTCCAGTCCTTAAAATCTTTAGCGATATAGAAAATGGATCCAATAATCATCCCAAAAAATACACTCCAAACATATACTTCGTAATGCTTTATCCAGTAGTCTAATAATTTTGAAACACTAAAATAACTAATCAGCATTCCCAAAAACAAAAGAGATAAAAACTTACCATTTACATATTTATAAAAAGCAGAAAATTCTTTTTTTAAAAGTAATCGAAAAGCATGTGCATTAAATCTTTGAAGCGAAAAAATAAATTCTTCATAAAAACCTGCAACAAACGCCACTACACCACCTGAGACGCCTGGAACCTTATTTGCGGCACCCATAGCTAATCCTTTAAGAATTAAGATGGTTTGGTGTTTTATGCTATGAGTTTTTTCCATTTATGATGCTCTACGACCTAGCTTTTCTAAAATGAATATAGTTAAAAAACCGGAAATCATTAAAACTATGGCAATACCTAATTCTGATGAAATGCCTCCATTAATTTGAGCGTATGTGGAAGGTAATACACTCTGTTCCAAAACCGTTTTATAAGTATCAAAATCTTCCATGTTTTTTTGATAGATTGCTAAAGTGCCCAAATTTGAGACTTCAGAAAAGGAAATGGTATTTCCTGAATGTTCATTTAAGACAGAAACGGTTTCTTTCCATGGCCATATTTTATTTAATGAACCAAAGATGAACCCAGTGAGAAGTGCGAGGGTAGTATTTTCATAATTCTTAAATAACCATTTTAAAATATGACTAAAACTCAATAATCCAACTAAAGCACCAGAAGCAAACAATGTAATTTTTTTTATATCGAAATCATGAAAAGCATCACTTAATGTTTTATAGGCACCTAAAATTACTAATATAAAAGATCCAGAAATCCCTGGTAGTATCATAGCGCAAATGGCAATTGCACCAGCTATAAATAAAAAATAAGCGTTAGTACTACTACCAAGGCTAGGTAATATCGTTATATAATAGGCTAAGAAAGCTCCAATTATTAGCATAATAAAGGTTACCGGACGCCAAACTTTAATTTGTTTAGCTACATAAATAATACTAGCTATTATTAAACCAAAAAAAAAGGACCAAATAAGAATAGGCTTGTTTTCTATAAGGTATTTAGCTAAACGCATAAAAGAAACAAAGCTTATAAGAATACCAGTAAGTAAGGCTAAAAGAAAGTTACCGTTTAATTGTTTCCAAAAAGCAGATAACCCTTCATTTTTAAAGGTTTTTAGTAATTTTAAATTTATATTACTAATGGTGGCAATAAGTTCTTCATATATACCAGAGATAAATGCAATAGTACCGCCAGAAACTCCAGGTACAGCATCTGCAGCACCCATAGCGATGCCCTTTAAACTAATTATAAGATAATCTTTAAAATGTCTTTGCATGTAAAGGTTTTTAAAACCTAAAGGTATGCAAAATATAAAAAAGTGATTATGCCAATTTAAACTTTTTTAGCGCATTGATGTAAAATGGAGATTTTGCTACTGAAGGAAATAATTCATCGATAATTATAATATGTTCAGCATCAAAACGAATCGCATTCGTTAGGTGATAAGTTGCTTTTTCGTTTTCATTTAACAAAAAATAAATACCAGCAAGTCTAAATTCTATTTCTGCGTTCTCAGGATAAAATTCCATAGCCTGCAACAAGTTATACATTGCTGCTTCTGGTTCTCCAAGTTCTATTAAAATATCTGTTCTTATTAACCAGGTTGACAGTTCGTAATTACCTAATTCTAATGTTTTTTTGTAACCGCGTTCTGCCTCTTCAAGAAAACTAAGTTTATGATTTATACGGGCATAGAGTTTCCAATATGCAATATTTTCAGCATCAATTTCTATAGCTTTATTAATATAATAGAGTGCTTTCTGGTAATTTTTAGCTCTAAAGTAAAATTTGGTAATTGCTAACCAGCCTTTATCTAATAAAGGATCTTCATTAACTGTTTTATAATAATAGTCTAAAGCTAATTTTTTATTGCCTAATTTTTCATGACAATTGGCTACACGCAATAGCGCGTAAGATGTTGGATCGTCTAGCTCTAAGGTAATAGTGTAATTTTCAAGCGCTTCATTTATATGGCCTAATCGCTCCAAAACTTTACCTTTTTCCATATAAGCTCCTAGAAATGTATCGTCCGATATAATTGCGTAATCATATGCTGCCAATGCTTTAGGGTAATCTTTTAACTGGTAATATTGTTTTCCTAATTGATGCCAAGCAACTTCACAATATGGGTTTGTATTTAAATAATTATTTAAAAACTCAATAGCCGGTTCAACTTGTTCTAAATATTCAAAACAATACATAATGTTGTAAAGTGAGGCATAGTCAAATTCATCTAAGTCCAAACATTTCATAAAATATTCTCTTGCATTTTCAAATTGCTCCAAGAATAAATACTCCATTCCAATTAGTGAATAAATATCTGCTTCTTCTTCACTTAACTCAATTGCTTTAAGTAAAAATTTTATAGCTTCTTCGTGCTTATCTTCTTTAGATAGTAAATTAGCTTTTTGAATATAGACTTCTTCGTTAGACGGTTCTAAATCATGTAAATCGTCTAATAATTTATTTGCCTTAACAAGATTATCTTCAAAAATATATACTTCTATTTGAAACAACTTTAAGTTAGTAGAGGTTGGATGTTGGTCAAGTCCCATTTTAATAGCTTTTTTAGCTAATGCAACTTTACCATTGTTAAGATAATGATGTATAATGTTTTCAAATTCTTCAGAGTCAAAAAACAATAAACTATTGGTTTTTAACATCGATTCGAATTTTGAAATCGAAATTTTGTTATTAGGTTCTTCCTGACTAAATTCCATATGCATGAGAATTAATTACAATCTTAAAAATAGAGTGTATTTAGGTTCTAGTGGCGTATTTGCTTAAATGTTTTTAACAAAGTAATAAACAAAACCCCATTTTTTACTTCCTTTTGATTGGTTTTAAGGACTTTAATACTATTTATTTAGAGTCTATAGTATTTAATATTTCAATAATAATGCCAATACCTTCTAAGAGCTCATCATTTGAAATGGTTAATGGCGGTGTTATGCGAATTGCTTTTGTTTCGAATAATAACCAGAATAAGATTAATCCTTTTTCTTTTGCTTTTAAAATGACTTCTGTTGCTATGTCTGCGGAAGGTACTAAGGCAGCAAGCATTAATCCTTTACCTCTAATCTCTGAAATTAGCGGATGTTTTAAATGTGTTCTTATAAATAATTCTTTCTCCAAAGCTTCTGCCATTAAGTCACTTTCGCAAACTTCTTTTAGTGTAGCTAACGCAGCTGAAGCAATCACAGGATTTCCTCCAAACGTTGTGATGTGACCTAATTTGGGTTTGTCTTTTAATAAGCTCATTAACTCTTCCGATGCTGTAAAAGCTCCTATGGGTAATCCGCCACCAAGTCCTTTGCCTGTAACAACAATGTCGGGAATCACGTTATAATGCTCAAAGCCATATAATTTTCCTGTACGTCCTATACCTGGCTGGATTTCATCTAAAATTAGTAGTGCACCAACTTCTTCGCATTTCTTTTTTATGCGTGCTAAATAGTTATTTTCAGGTTGAATAAAGCCTGCTCCACCTTGAATAGTTTCTAAAATAACACAAGCAGTTTTTTCTGTAATATGTTTAAGATGAGGTAAATAGTTAAAGGTAATATGGCTTACATCGGGAAGTAATGGTCTAAACGGATTTTTACGCTCTTCAAAATCCATTAAACTTAAAGATCCCATAGTATTACCGTGATAGGCGTTGTGTGCGGCTATAATCTGACTTCTTCTAGTAGCACGACGCGCTAGTTTTAGAGCACCTTCAATTGCCTCAGTTCCGGAGTTGACCAAATAGGTTTGGTTTAAGTTTTCAGGAGAGTGCTTTGCTATATATTTTGTAAGATCTACCGCAGGTTTTTGGATATATTCCCCATACACCATCACATGCATATAGCTATCCACTTGTTTTTTTATGGCTTCAACCACTTTAGGGTGAGAGTGACCTAAACTACAAGCAGAGACACCTGCTACAAAATCGAGATGTCGCTCTCCATTTGAGGTGTAAATATAACTGCCTTTAGCATGAGAAATTTCTAAAGCTAAGGGGTGAGGTGTAGTTTGAGCTTGGTACTTAAAAAAATCTTCTGTCATTAATGGATTTTCTTATTTTTTAGGCTTTACTGTTTTTAAAACAGGTTTTTTAGGTAGACTATCCAGCGCTTTGTCCGCTTCAATAATATCGATTAACAGAGGTTTCTCTGGTATGGCGCGTGAGGCTTTCCCAACTTCATCTTCTTTAATTAGTTCTTTATCTTCAGCAAATTTATTAGCATCTTCAACACGTTTTAAAAGTGCTTCATCAAAAAACTCTTCGCCTTCTACTGCGTCTTTTAAGCCTTCAATTTTAGGTAAGTCTACGGGAGCGTCTTCGCTAAATAAATCTTCAACACTTAAAGGTCTTTCGGTTTCACGCCATTCAAAACCTTGTAAAATACGCTCTTTCTCGGGCATGTCAGGTTCTGGAGTTAATTCTGCATCAGGGTTTAAAATACGTGTAAAGGTTAATATGTCTCCATCCTCGAAGGTTAAGAGTAAGTTGGCTGAATACCCTTTATCTATCCCAATAAGTTCTCCATCTTCATTGGTGGCATAAAAAATCGATTCAGCATTTTTCAAAATATCGACTTTATCCAAATCATTATTTTCATTAAAAGTTCCAATGAGACGTTGTCCTTTAATTTGATTATAGGCATAATCCAACACAGAATCTTTACTGATGAGAAAGGCGTTTTTAAAAACGATGAGCGAGTCCACTTTCTCTGTTTTAGGATTGGACTGAATATGAATAGTATCGCCAGTCATTTGACTTTTTATATGCCATAAAATGGGTTTCTTAGTTTTTGTAAAGGCATCTACAATCCCATTATTTATGGTGATTAATTGAGTTAATCCGGTTTGGTGGTTAACATGAATAGAATCGGCTTTACCACTTAAGTCGGATTTAAACAATTTTACATTTTTAAAACCTCTGGTAATACGTTTATTTTCTTTACCTGTAACCATTAAGGTGTCGGCATGAATATAAATGCTATCATTTTCTTGGACTGTAATTGCCAAAGCACGACGTGTAATAAAAACAGAATCCTTAGCTTTATAAACTTCGGCATAATGACCTTTTACGATGCTATTGTTTGTGGTGTCTGTAACCACAATATTATTGGTTGCCGATGCAAAGTCTTTGGCTCTGTCAAAATATAAGCTGTCTCCAGTAATTTCTCGGTTGTCGTAATCTATTTTAGCATTTTTGGTAAAATAACCCGTGTCATTTTTAGTATTATAAAAACCACGTTCGCTATAAATTTTACTGGTTTCTCCAACAATGGTAGATGGCCCATAAGTATACGCATAACCACTTTCAGAATAGAAATCCAGTTGTCTAGTGTTTAAAACATATTTTGGGTTTACGAGTTTTACCCGATTTAAAAAGCGGTATTTTTTGTCATTCATGTAGTAACGTCCTATACGACTGGTAATGGTTCCAGAAGTATCTCTAACTACAGTACCACCAGACTTATAAAAAGCTTCCTGTTTTTCACGATTAAAATATAAGGTATCTGTAGTTAATCTTGAATTAGGCTCGGTTAAAACAACATTCCCACTAGCATAGGCTAATTTGGTTTTCCCGCTATATTCTGCATATTTAGACGTTAGATTTATACTATCGCCTTGTTGCATGTTAACGTTTCCATAAGCTTCTATAAAGTCTTCTTTACCATAAAATATGGCTTTGTCACAAAACATGTCTATGCCATCGTGATAAATATGTACTTGGCCTTGATTACTTCTTGTTAAAATACTAGCTCCGGGAAAATTTTCTTCATCTCTTTCTCCAAAAGCTCCGGAGTCTTTAATTTCAATTCTTTTACGTTCTTGAGCTAAACCATTATTAGCAGAAAAGCAAAATAAGAGAAAAAGAAGTATATAGGTTTTAAACTGTTTCAAAGTATACATATTTGTGTCAAAAATAACGATAATAATGTTTTGGTATTGTTTAGAGTCTTGTTTTAATACAAAAAAACCTGCCCATAGAAACTAAAAGCAGGTTTTGATATGATGTATGAAATCAAGTTAAGATCTAAAAATAGTTTGTTTTCTATCTGGTCCAACTGAAACAATAGTAATAGGAATTTCTAATTCTTTCTCTAAGAATTCTATATAATCATTTAATTCTTTAGGTAATGTAGAAGCATCAGACATTTCTGTTAAATCTTGGCTCCATCCTTTAAAATCTGAATAAATAGGCTCTACATTTTCTGGTTCAATATTATAAGGTAAGTGAGAAATTTCCTGACCTTTATAATTATAAGACGTACATACTTTTAAGGTTTCGAAACCAGAAAGTACATCGGCTTTCATCATCATTAATTGAGTTACTCCATTAACCTGACATGCGTAGCGTAGCGCAACTAAATCTAACCAACCACAACGTCTTGGTCTTCCAGTGGTAGCTCCAAATTCGTTACCAATTCGAGCCATATCTTCACCATTCTTATCAAAAAGTTCAGTTGGAAATGGACCAGAACCAACACGAGTTGTGTAAGCTTTAAATATTCCAAAAACATCTCCAATTTTATTTGGTGCAATACCTAATCCTGTACAAGCTCCTGCAGCTGTTGTGTTACTTGAGGTTACAAATGGATAAGTTCCAAAATCGATATCTAAAAGCGAGCCTTGAGCACCTTCTGCTAAAATTGAGTCTCCAGCTTTTTGAGCTTGGAAGATAAATTCTTCAGAATCTATAAAGGTTAATTCTTTTAAAGTTTTAACCGCTGCAAAAAATTCTGTTTCTAATTCTTCTAAATTATAATCTATTTTTACATCGTAAAATGCAATCATAGACTCATGCTTATCGGCTAAAGCACGATATTTTTCTTTCCAATCGCTTAATTCTAAATCTCCAACACGTAAACCATTTCTACCGGTTTTATCCATATAAGTTGGTCCAATACCTTTTAAAGTTGAACCAATTTTAGCTTTACCCTTAGACGTTTCACTTGCTGCGTCTAATAAGCGGTGAGTTGGCAAAATGATATGCGCTTTACGAGAAATTAATAAATTTTTCTTGTAATTAACGCCTTGTTCGTCCAGTTTCGTTAATTCATTTTTAAAAATAACCGGGTCAATAACCACACCATTACCCACAAGGTTAATAGCCTCCTCATGAAAAATTCCAGAAGGAATCGTGTGTAAAACATGCTTTTTACCGTTGAAAACCAATGTATGACCAGCATTTGGTCCACCTTGGAAACGTGCAATAATTTTGTATTTTGAAGTTAAAACATCGACGATTTTACCTTTTCCTTCGTCGCCCCATTGTAATCCTAGTAGTAAGTCTACTGCCATTTGTAAGTTATTTAGTGTCTTTACGGTGACCGTAAAAATATAATGAATGATTGGTTATATTGATATTGAAAACCTCTTCTATGGTTTTTTTTATGGTTTGTATTCGGGGATCACAAAATTCAATAACCTCTCCAGTGTCTGTTAAAATAACGTGATCGTGTTGTTTATCGAAATATGATTTTTCATAGTGCGCCTGACTCTGACCAAACTGATGTTTGCGTACTAAAGCACATTCTAAAAGTAATTCTATAGTATTGTATAAAGTAGCACGGCTAACGCGATACTTTTTATTTTTCATTTTAATGTATAAAGACTCAATATCGAAGTGTTCTTCACTTTCGTATATCTCTTGAAGAATAGCGTAACGTTCTGGCGTTTTACGATGACCTTTGTCTTCTAAAAACTTTGTAAAAACGTTTTTTACAATATCCTGATTTTTTAATGTAGTCGTATCGCTCATAATTGCGTTTGCAAATTTACATAATTTTTAGACTCTATTTACCTTATGAATCCCATTAATTTTTTTAAGATTATCAATTAGTTTTTTAAGCATGTTTTTATTTTTTACAATCACATTAATTTTACCAGACACAAACCCGTCTTCACTTTGAAAACTAATACCATTCATATTAACATGCATGTTAGACGAAATTACTTTTGTAATCTCATTTAAAAGTCCAACCGTATCTATACCAGATATTTTAATTTGTGCTGTAAACTCCTGTTGAGAAGAATCTATCCATTTTGCTGAAATAATTCTATAGGCATAATTAGATTGCAGACTTACTGCATTTGGACAACTCTTTTTGTGAACTTTTACACCATCATTAATGGTAATAAATCCAAAAACAGAATCTCCAGGAATTGGGCTACAACAATTTGCAATTTTATAATCCAGTTTTTCTTCTTCTTTACCAAAAACCAGTAGATCATACTTGTCTGTTACTTCATCTTTATCTAAATCTGGATTAGCAACTGTGTTTTTTCGGGTAATTTTATTTTTTAAGAAAGACACTAATGCGTTACTTCTTGAAGCTGCATATTCCTTTAACATTGTACTGTCAATAGTACTTATACCAACGCGGTAAAATAAATCTAAACTGGTTTTAAGTTTGAAATGGTTAACCATTTCATTAACAGACTTTTCATTTAAAGTTATTTTAAGCTGTTTTAATTTTCGTCTTAAAATTTCTTTACCTTCTTCAGCAATTTGTTTTTTCTCCTCTTTTAGAAGCGACTTTATTTTACTTTTTGCTCTCGAGGTAGATACATAATTTAACCAGTTTGATGTTGGCTTAGCATTGTCTGACGTAATTACTTCAACTTGGTCACCACTCTTAAGTTCTGTGCTAAGCGGAACAAGTTTACCATTGACTTTAACCCCACGTGTTTTCATACCTATTTGGGTATGAATACTAAAAGCAAAATCTAGTGGAGTAGCGCCTTTTGGTAAGGATTTTAAATCACCTTGCGGCGTGAAGACAAAAATTTCTTTGGAGTATAGGTTTAATTTAAACTGCTCTACAAAATCTACAGCATTCGTACTACTGTTTTCTAGTGCCTCTTGTAAACGGTTAATCCATAAGTCTAAATTATCCTCTTTATCGTCTGCATTTTTGTATTTATAGTGAGCCGCATAACCTTTTTCGGCAATTTCATTCATGCGTTCACTTCGGATTTGTACTTCAACCCAACGACCTTTTGGTCCCATAACGGTAATATGCAGCGCTTCGTAACCTGTAGATTTAGGTGAAGAAATCCAATCTCTTAATCTAATAGGATTTGGGATGAAGTGATCTGTAACTATCGAATATATTTTCCAGGCTAAGAATTTTTCGTCTTTAGGTTGAGATTTATAAATTATTCTTACCGCAAATTTATCGTACACTTCATCAAAAGAAACACCTTGTTTGTCCATTTTCCGCTTAATAGAAAAAATAGACTTCGGTCTTCCTTTTATAACATAATTTAAATTTTCTTCATCTAAAGATGTTTTAATTATGTTGTTAAATGTTTCAATATATAAGTCTTGTTCTTCCTTACTGTCTTCTAATTGCCCTAAAATTGAGTTATAGATTTCTGGCTCTGTATATTTTAAACCTAAGTCTTCTAACTGGGTTTTGATATTATACAACCCAATTCTGTGTGCAAGTGGCGCATAAATATATAGTGTTTCACTAGCTATTTTTTCCTGCTTATCTGGACGCATTGAATCCATAGTAAGCATATTATGTAAACGGTCTGCAATTTTAATAATGATAACACGTACATCATCATTTAAAGTTAAAAGCATTTTTCTAAAATTCTCAGCCTGTAAAGACACATCTTTGTCTTGTTGTAGGTTTGAAATTTTAGTTAGTCCATCTACTATTTTTGCAATGGTCGGGTTAAAAAGTTCTTCAATAGTTTCTACAGTGTAGTCTTCATTATCTTCAACCACATCATGCAATAGAGCAGCAGCAATAGAGGTCGCGTCCAGACCAATTTCCTGAGCTACAATTTTTGCAACTGCAATGGGATGAAATATATAAGCTTCTCCACTTTTACGACGCTGGTCTTTATGTGCTTCTACTGCAACTTCAAAAGCTTTACGAATAAGTTTTTTATCATCATCGCTAAGAGATTGATAACTTACCCTAAGTAATTCTTTATAGGCTTTGGTAATTGCAGCATTTTCTTTTTCTAAATCGATCTCTGTCATAGGTAACGTAAAAGCTTATTTAAGCTACTAAAAGTACATTTTTTAGCTTAGATATTTTAGACTTTATAAAATTAATTTTCGTAGTAAACTTTGGCTTTATATCCAATCCCGTAATTATTCATACCGGTTGCCAATAAATTAGAATTTGAGATGTTTTTCTTATCAAATAATATCCAATTCCCATCATTTAAAAAGATGCGTTTTACAAAGGTGCGTTTTTCAGGAATTTGGTCTGTAAACGGTAATAATGGTCTAAATGTAGTAGATACTTTTACAATCCCGCGACGGGTTTTAACTTCTTGATATTTTTTATTAGGCAATAATTTACCTTTATCGTCTGTAAAGCCTAAAACCTGTGCCGAAATAAAGATACCGTCTTTTGGGATAAAAATGTTTTGATCTGTTATGTCTAAGGTGTAGAATTCTTCATTTTTTTCGGTTGCTACAAAAACCATTTTAGCATAGGTTAATGCTTCTCCAGGAAAACCATCCTTATTTTTATAAAATTGCACTCGAAATAAGGTGGAAAACTCTTTTTTAGGTGTATTTTTTCTGTTTCTGGTACGCCAATCCTTAGCTTCGGTTTTTATAGGAATATACACTTCGGTGATGCGTTTGGTTTGTTGGGAAGGATTAGGAAAATAAACCGCAATTTCAGATTCTATAGTTGGTAACCAACACTTATGATAATCATCATGAAAAACAGGTTCTTCTTCTTCAATTTTAATTTTCCCTTTTGGTAATGCGGTAATAGAAACTTCTTCAAGTTCATCTGCAAAAGTTTCTAAATAAATGGTTTTTGGTAAATCCTGAGTAGGTAATTTTAAATCTTTATAACCTAAAGCAGAGATGTATAGCGTATCTATATCGGCATATAATTTCTTGGTAAAAAGAAATATACCTTCATCGTCTGCAAACAACCCATTACCATTTCCAAAAGAAACGGTTGCAAATGCAACAGGATATTTGGTTTCTGTATCTAAGAGTTGTGTTTGTGCTGTTATAAGATTGCTATAACAAAAGAGACTACAAATTATAATAAGTGTAAATGATTTCATAAGCTAAAAATAGAAATTTTATATTATAGAATATACCAATTTTATGCCAAAAACAAAACGCTACTTAGTATCTGTTTTGAAACTCGACTACTTCAAGTTGTTCAATATTGCTGTCATTAATACAAAATTTTAGCATGGTTCTAACTTTATGAAAACCATGTTTGCCTACTGCACCAGGATTCATATGGATTAATCCAAGTTTTTTATCTGGCATAACCTTTAAAATATGTGAGTGACCGCAAATATATAATTTGGGTTTTTCTTGGGTTATTACTGGTCTAGATCGGTTATTGTACTTTGGAGGATATCCGCCAATATGAGTCATATAAACTTGAACATCTTCACATTTAAATACCAAATGTTCCGGATATTCTGCACGCATTTTGGCATCATCTATATTTCCATAAACGGCTTTTAAAGGTTTTAATGTTTTGATAGCGTCTATTACGCTAAAATCTCCAATATCTCCAGCATGCCAAACTTCGTCTACCGAATTAACATGTTTTAAAATAGCATCATCTATATAGCTATGCGTATCGGAAAGCAGAAGAATTTTTTTCATTAAGACTTTATTGTGAAAACTAAAAATTAAAAGGCCTTATATTTGTGGCCTTGTAAAACACAAAAGTAGTAATTAGTTTGAGATATTTTTTAGAGCTTTCATACTTTGGGAAACAGTATCACGGTTGGCAAACCCAACCTAATGCCATTTCTGTTCAGGAAACCGTAGAGCAGGCTTTAAAAACTATCTTGAGACAACCAATAGCTATAGTAGGTGCAGGTCGTACAGATGCAGGTGTTCATGCCAGTCAGATTTTTGCACATTTTGATATTGAAAACTCTCTAAATGAAGAAGAAACCGTTTATAAATTAAATGCGTTTTTGCCAAAAGATATTGTTATTGAAGCTTTGTTTAAGGTAAAAGATGATGCACATGCAAGATTTCACGCAACATCACGGTCTTATGTTTATAGGTTGTCGACTAAAAAAAATTCGTTTAATGTAAATTATGCCTATTGTTTTAAACCAGACTTAAATGTTTCTGAGATGAACAAAGCAGCAGAATTGCTATTAGGCACCAAAGATTTTGAATGTTTTTCTAAATCGAATTCCGACGTACATACTTATAATTGCACCATAACCGAAGCAAAATGGGTTGAGGTAGACAACGAATTACACTTTAAAATTACTGCAGACCGATTTTTAAGAAATATGGTTAGAGCAATTGTTGGTACCTTAATTAACGTGGGTATTGGTAAAAGTTCTGTAAATGATGTTTTAACAATAATTGAAAGTAAAAATAGAAGTGAAGCAGGTTATTCGGTACCTGCACATGGTTTATATTTAACACAAGTTACATATCCCGAAGATATATATTTAAATGAGCGATAAAAAAGATAGTATTTTAGACGTTAAACTTTTTAAACGTTTATTCGATTTTACAAAACCATACCGACCACTCTTTTATGGTTTATTGGTTTTGGTACTTATTCTGGCAGCCTTAAGTATCGCGGTTCCTCATTTATTAAAATATACAGTAGATCAAAAAATTGTTTTAAAAGATGAAAACGGCTTTTTGTTTTTTATTCTTTTAATGTTAGGATTAACTATTATTGAAGCGTTATTTCAGTTTTTATTTTCGTTTTACTCATCTTGGTTGGGGCATAACATGATTAAAGACATTCGTGATAAATTATTTCATTACGTATTAAGTTTTAAAATGACTTATTTCGATAATTCTTCGGTAGGTGTTTTAATTACGAGAACAGTAACCGATATGGAACGAATTGGAGCTGTTTTTGGAGAATCTTTATTTGATATTTCTAAAGATTTAACCATCATGCTGGGTATTTCTTTCTATATGCTTTATCTGGATTGGGAATTAAGTTTAATTGTATTTGTCACCTTACCGTTAGTATTATACGCTACGCGTATTTTTCAAAAATATATGAAACGTGCTTTTGAAGAAGTGCGAAATGAAGTCTCTAATTTAAACTCGTTTGTACAAGAACGGGTTACGGGTATGAAAATTCTTCAACTGTTTACAAGAGAACAAACCGAAGCTAAAAAATTCTATGAAATTAATAATCGGCATAAAAAAGCCTGGTTAAAAACGGTGTGGTATAACTCTATATTTTTTCCAATAGCCGAATTTTTATCATCTATAACCTTAGGATTAGTCGTTTGGTATGGCGGACTAAATGTTATTGCAAACGATACGGCAACTCCGGGAATATTATTTGCGTTTGTGGTGATGATTCCTAAATTATTTAGACCTCTAAGACAGATTGCCGATAAGTTTAATACGCTACAAATGGGAATGGTGGCAGCCAATCGTGTTTTTAAAATCTTAGATACCAAATCTCAAATAGATAATGTAGGTAAAGTTAATGTGGCATCTTTTAAAGGCGATATTTCGTTTGATAACGTAGTGTTTAGCTATGTAAAAGATGAACCTGTGTTACGCGGTATTAGTTTTAATGTGAAAGAAGGCGAAACCGTAGCCATAGTTGGAGCTACAGGCGCAGGAAAAAGTACCATTATAAATTTATTAAACCGTTTTTATGATATTGAAAGTGGCCAGATTAAAATTGATAATCAGCCTATTAATGAAGTGACTTTAACTAGTTTAAGACAACAAATTGCGGTGGTTTTACAAGATGTATTTTTGTTTGCAGATACTATTTTAAACAATATCACTTTAAAAAATCCAGAGATTACGCAACAGGATGTTGAAGCTGCAGCTAAAAGTATTGGAGTCCATGAATTTATAATGAGTTTGCCTAATGGTTATCAATATAACGTAAAAGAGCGTGGCGTGATGTTATCTTCTGGTCAACGTCAACTGATTTCATTTTTACGTGCTTATGTAACTAACCCAAGTATTTTGGTGTTAGATGAAGCCACCTCATCGGTAGATTCTTATTCGGAACAGTTAATACAAACTGCAACAGAAAAAATTACTAAAGACCGTACATCTATCATTATTGCGCACCGTTTAGCAACAGTTAAAAAAGCAGATAAGATTATTGTTATGGATGCAGGAGAAATCATGGAGCAAGGTACACATGATGAGCTTTTATCTAAAGAAAGTGGTTATTATAGAAACCTTTATGATGCCCAGTTTTTAAATGGAAATGTTTCAGAGCTTGAATAGTAGATTCATTGTGAATCACTAAAGAGCTTAGAATTATATGAGGTCGCTTTTAATTATGTCTATTAATTCTTCAGTCGTATCAAAATTTACAAATTCGCCATCTCTAAAACATGAAATTTGTCCGGTTTCTTCACTTACAGCAAGCGCAATAGCATCTGTTCTATCTGTAATTCCAACCGCCGCTCTATGACGTAAACCAAAACGTTGTGGAATGGTTTTTTCATTATTTACGGGTAAAATAACACGTGTGGCTTTAACTGTATTTCCTTCAATTATAATGGCGCCATCATGTAAAGGGCTATTTTTAAAGAAAATACTTTCTATAATAGGTTGGGTAACTTTTATATTCATTTTATCGCCTGTTTCAACTAAGAAATCTAAACTATTGTTCCGTTCAATAACAATTAAGGCACCGGTTTTAGAAGCGCTCATTTTTTCACAAGCGGATAATAAAATATTAACGTCTGTACTAATCTTAGTCTCCGTTTTTAAAAACTTAAGTTGTTTTAAAAAATTTCTTCGACTTCCAAAATTGGTAGACCCAAGCATTAATAAAAATTTTCTAATTTCCTGCTGGAAGACCACAATTAATGCAAACATACCAACACTTATAAAACCTCCAAGAATATTACTTAAGAGCTGCATTTGTAAAGCCTGAGTAATTTTCCAAATGACATAAACCATTACAATTCCAATAAAAATATTGATAGCAACAGTTCCTTTTACCAGTTTATAGACATAATACAATAATATGGCCACTAGAGCGACATCTATAAAGTCTATAATTGATAAATTAAGGATGTTTTCTAAAATGTCTAATTTCATATTAATAGTTTATAAAACGAATATAGTTTAATAATTAATCTTTTAAGAGATTATATAATTTTACACACTCTACAGCTTCCTTAACATCGTGTACCCTAAGTAATTTGGCTCCATTTTGCAATGCCACCATGTGTAATGCGGTTGTGCCATTTAAAGCTTCTTTTGCTGTGGTTTGTAAGCTTTTATAAATCATGGATTTTCTAGAAACTCCAGCAAGTATAGGCAGGTCTAGTATATTAAACAGCTTTAACTTTTCCAAAAGCTCAAAATTTTGTTCTGTGGTTTTAGCAAAACCAAAACCAGGATCTATAATAAGATCATTTATCCCTAACTGTCTTGCTTTTTGAATCTTTTCTGAAAAATAAAACAATATGTCATTTATTAAATCTCTATAATCCGTTTGTTGTTGCATGGTTTGTGGTGTCCCGCGCATATGCATCATAATATAAGGAACTTGTAATTTAGCAATGGTATCTAGCATAAGTTTGTCTAGTTCTCCTGCCGAAATATCATTAATTAAGGCAGCGCCATGTTTTACAGCTTGTTTAGCAACTTCACTCCTAAAAGTATCAACCGAAATGATAATTTCAGGAAACTGTTTAACTAAAAGCTTTATTATAGGTGTTAATCGGTTTAATTCTTCAACTTCTGTTACAAAATCGGCATTTGGTCTGGAACTGTATGCACCAACATCTATAAAAGTAGCACCATTGGTTAACATGTTTTCAACTTGTTGTAAAATAGCATCTTCATCTTTATATTGTCCACCATCGTAAAACGAATCCGGAGTTACATTTAAAATACCCATAATTTTTGGAGTACTTAAATCGATAAGAGTTTGCTTACAATTAAGGGTCATAACTTTTTACTGAAATTGTGCTCTGCGCTTTTCAAAATTAAGGCATATAAATTAAACTTTAATCCTTAAACTTTGAACTTTAAGTTATTTAAGCGAAATTTACACAAAAAAGAAGCTTTTTATGCAAAATACCTCAAAACAATACGATACCATCATTTCTAAATGTCGTAACTTGTTTACTAATAAGATGAGTGATTATGGTAGTGCCTGGCGTATATTAAGACTACCAAGTTTAACCGATCAAATATTTATAAAAGCGCAACGCATAAGAGGTTTACAACAAAATGAAGTGCAAAAAATAAATGAAAGTCAAGATTCTGAATTTATAGGCATTATAAATTATTGTATTATGGCACTTATTCAAATTGAAAAAGGTGTTGTTGAGCAACCAGATTTAGAATTGGAAGAAGCAACGCAGTTATACGATAAAAAGTTAGCAGAAACTAAACAACTTATGATGGATAAAAACCATGATTACGGCGAAGCTTGGCGCGATATGAGAGTAAGTAGTTTAACCGATTTAATTTTGCAAAAATTATTACGGGTAAAACAAATTGAAGATAATCAAGGAAAAACCATAGTCAGTGAAGGTATTGATGCTAATTATCAGGACATGATAAATTATGCGGTTTTTGCCATGATCCATTTAGAAAACCAAAGCAGTTAGTTTTAATATTAAAAAAAGATCCCATGAAATTTCTAGTAGCTCTATGTCGTATTTTTGTAGGCATTTTATTCATTTTTTCAGGAATGATAAAGCTTAATGACCCATTAGGTTTTTCTTATAAATTACAGGAATATTTTAGTGCCGAGGTTTTAGACTTACCATTCTTAATGCCGTATGCTTTAGGGATTTCTGTTATTGTTGTGGTGCTAGAAGTTGTATTAGGCGTATTTTTATTAATAGGTTATAAATCAAAATTTACGGTCTATAGCCTTTTAGCTATGATTGTGTTTTTTACTTTTCTAACCTTTTATGCGGCTTATTTTGATAAAGTAAAAGATTGTGGTTGTTTTGGAGACTTCCTTAAACTAACACCTTGGCAAAGTTTTACCAAAGACCTTATTTTATTGGTGTTAATTTTGGTCTTAGTAGTTGGTTTAAAATACATAAAACCATTGTTTAACCCATTAGCAACAACAGTTTTAGCCTTATTCGGCTTTTTATTCAGTTTAGGTTTTGGGTATTATGTGTTAGAACATTTACCAGTTTGGGATTTTAGAGCTTATAAAATAGGAGATAACATTAAAGCAAATATGACTGTTCCAGAAGATGCTCCAAAAGAAGTGTCTGAGTGGACTTGGACATTTAATGTAAATGGTGAAGAAAAGCAATTTGTTACAGATGGAAGTTACCCTAAAGTAAATGGTGAGTATGTCTCTTATGAGAAGAAAGTAATATCTGAAGGTACAGAACCAAAAATTTTCGATTTTTCAATTGAAAGTCAAGAGGAAGATTTAACCGACTATTTCTTGGAGAAAGAACATTTGGTTATGGTAGTGTCTTATAATTTAAATGCTGCAAATGCTGAAGGCTTAAAAGCAATTAAAACCTTCACAGATAAAGCAATTGCAAACGGATATACGGTTATTGGTGTTACGGCTTCGGGTGAAGATTTAAAACAAAGCATAACAGACAGTTTCAAATTAAACTTTAAGTTTTATTTGTGCGATGAGAAAGTTGGTAAAACTATTGTAAGAGCAAATCCAGGTGTTGTTATGCTTGAAAAAGGAACAGTTACACAAAAAGCACATTATAATGATCTTGAAGATTTAAATATTCCTAAAGTTACACCAGAAGAAAATAAATTACCTTCAGAAGAAATTATAGACTCAGACCAGCTAGAAACACGTTATTTTATAAATAATGAAGTTTCAACTAAAGAAGCGGTAGATGCTTTAGATACAGAAACTATAGAGTCTATGAATGTTGTTAAAGATACTCTAAGCACAACTGATAATACTAAAATTAATAGAGTAGAGATCACTCTAAAACCTAAAAAATAAAATCCGCTGTTTAGATATTTAGTACATAAAATAGGATATGCCATACTTACTTTGTTTGGAGTAATAACGGTAATATTTTTATTGTTTAATGTATTGCCTGGCGATCCAGCACAGATGATGTTAGGTCAAAATGAGGACAGCGAACAGCTTAATGCTGTAAAAAAGAAGTATGGTTTTGACCAACCACTGTCTGTTCAGTATGTCTATTATTTAAATGATTTATCTCCTGTCTCATTTCACTCTACAAAACAGGAAGACTACACGTATTTAAGTCCTAACAAGTACACTGCTTTTTCTCTGTTTTCCATTGGCAACATCATAACAGTGCTTAAATTTCCTTATTTAAGAGAGTCGTTTACAAAGCAAGGCAAAAAAGTGAGTAAGGTCTTAGGGGAAACCCTACCAAATACATTTGTATTAGCGATATCTGCCATAGGTATTGCTCTTTGTATTGGTTTAATTTTAGGGGTAGTATCTGCACTTAAAAAAGATAGTTTTACAGATAAGGCCATTCAGGTTTTAAGTACTTTAGGGATGAGTGTACCTTCCTTTTTTAGTGCCATACTGTTTGCATGGTTATTTGGTTATGTGTTACACAAGTATACTAATTTAGAAATGACAGGTAGTTTATATGAGTTGGACGATTATGGAGAGCAAACCCATTTAAAAATTAAAAACCTCATATTGCCAGCAATTGTTTTGGGCATCAGACCTTTAGCGGTTATTATCCAGCTTATGCGAAATTCTTTGTTGGAAGTTTTAAGCCAAGATTATATTAGAACCGCGAGAGCTAAAGGTTTAAGTGAGTTTCAAATCATAAAAAAACATGCTATTAAAAATGCTTTAAATCCTGTGGTAACAGCTATTTCTGGATGGTTCGCTTCTATGCTTGCTGGCGCTGTTTTTGTGGAATATATTTTTGGATGGAATGGTTTAGGAAAAGAAATTGTAAATGCTCTAAATACCTTAGATTTACCCGTAATTATGGGAGCTGTATTAGTAATTGCCACTTTATTTATAATTATAAATATATTGGTAGATGTTATTTATACGCTATTAGATCCTAAGGTAAAGTTGGAATCTTAAAAAATTTGAAATGAAACAAAACCTAATTATAGTATTTTTCTTATGTTTAATCTTTTGCTGTAAGTCTCAGGAAGATCCCTTACAATTTTCTACTGAAGCTTTGGAAGATGTTCTTATTGATAAGTTAAATGAAAAAGTAACTTTTCAAGATATATTAAATAAGCACAAAGGAAAAACAATTGTTATAGATGTGTGGGCTTCATGGTGTGGAGATTGTTTAAAAAGTTTACCAAAAGTAAAAGCATTACAAGCAGAACATCCCAATGTAGAATTTGTATTTTTATCTTTAGATAAAACTACGGAGAGCTGGAAAAAAGGGATAAAAAAACACAATATAAAAGGACAACACTATTTTTTATCTTCAGGTTGGAAAGGTAAATTAGGATCCTTTCTTAATCTGGATTGGATTCCAAGATATTTAGTAGTTGATAAAAACCAAAGAATAAAAGTCTTTTATTCTAAAAACATACAAACCCCAAAAATTAAAAACGCATTATTATGAGAAAACACATTGTCGCAGGAAATTGGAAAATGAATAACAATCTTGCTCAGACTCAAGACCTAATTACAGCTTTAAAACACCAAAACATCTCGTCGGATGCAGAGGTAATGATAGCACCATCTTTTACAAATTTATACTCTGCTTTTGAAACTTTAAAGGATCATCCGGTAGAAGTTATAGCTCAAAACATGCATTTTGCAGAACATGGCGCATATACAGGAGAAGTAAGTGCAAGTATGTTAGAGAGTGTTGGTGTAAAAACAGTTATTCTTGGTCATAGTGAGCGTCGAGCTTATTTTGGAGAAACCGACGATATATTAGCCAAAAAGGTAGATGCTGCATTTGCTGCTAACTTAAGAGTTATATTTTGTTTTGGTGAAGAATTGGCAGATCGTAAATCTGGAAATGAAGAAAGTGTTGTGGCCTCACAAATTAAAAATGCATTATTTCATCTAGACGCATCCGCTTTTAAAAATATCGTGTTGGCTTATGAGCCCGTTTGGGCTATAGGTACTGGAGAAACAGCAAGTCCGGAACAAGCTCAGGATATGCATAAATTTATTCGTAAAACATTAAACGATAAGTATGGTGAAGATGTAGCAGATCAAATGTCTATTTTATATGGTGGTAGTGTGAAGCCAAATAATGCTAAAGAAATTTTTTCTAAGCCAGATGTAGACGGTGGATTAATTGGTGGAGCCGCATTAAATGCTGACGATTTTTTTGCTATTGTTAACGCATTTTAAATTAGAGAGCAAAAGCTAAATTATATAAAATGTCAAATATCACATATATTGGTTATTATTTTACAGTAAAACCATTAGAGCCAGGCGTCGAAATTTTAATTGCAGAATTAGGTTATACAGGTTTTGAAAGTTTTGTAGAAACCGAATCTGGCGTTACTGCATATATCCAGAAAGAGGAATGGAATGAACAGATCTTAGACTCTGTTGAAATTTTAAAATCAAAGGAGTTTGAAATAACTTTTACTTTTGAAAATATTGAGCAGACCAATTGGAATGAAGAATGGGAGAAAAATTTTAATCCGATTGTGGTAGATAATAGATGTGCAGTAAGAGCCCCTTTTCATGAAAAGTTCGACACAGAATATGATATTGTTATTGAACCAAAAATGAGCTTTGGTACTGGTCATCATGAAACTACTCACATGATGATTCAACATATCTTAAATTACGATTTCAAGGATAAATCGGTTTTAGATATGGGTTGTGGTACAGGTGTTTTGGCTATTTTAGCCGAAATGCGCGGAGCTATACGTTTGGAAGCTATAGATATTGATAACTGGTGTTATTTAAACAGTTTAGAAAATGTAGAACGCAATAATTGTAAAAACATTACCGTTTTAGAAGGTGAAGCTCAACTTTTAGAAGGTAAAAATTTTGATGTGATAATTGCCAACATTAATAGAAATATTCTTTTACAAGATATAAAAACTTATGCTGATTGTTTAAATGAAAACGGAAGCTTATTTTTAAGTGGTTTTTATAAAGATGACATTCCTTTTATTGCAAAAGAATGCGAATTGTTTCACTTGAAAGAATCTAACCGATACGAAAGAAATAATTGGGTCGCGTTAGAGTTTACATATAATTAAATATTATGAGTACCAAAGAAATTACAAAGACAGAAACGATAACTAAAGAGCAAGTCGTTAAAGAGCATGAAATTGTTCTTTTTAATGATGATGTAAACACCTTTGATCACGTCATTGAAACTTTAATGCTTGTCTGTCACCATACCTCAGAACAAGCTGAACAATGTGCTCTTTTGGTGCATTATAAAGGACAGTGCACGGTAAAAACTGGAGCTCTTAAGGATTTAAAACCTCAATGTATTGCTTTGTTAACTGCAGGTTTAAGTGCTGAAATTATTTAGAAAAATCACTATTAAGTACATAAAAAAGGCTACCAAAATGGTAGCCTTTTTTTTAAATAAGATTGATAGTTTATTTCTTAACAGTATCTACAATTTTAAGATCAAATATTAAGTTAGCGTTTGGTGGAATAAGTCCGCCACCTGCGCCACGCTCACCATAAGCTAAGAAAGACGGGATAAATATACGCGCTTCGTCTCCCACATTCATATTAAGCATTGCTTCTCTAAATCCTGGTACTAAACGTGCACTTTGGTTGTAAATCATAGGAAAAGGTACATACATCCCTTTTTGATCTCTTACTTCATCGTACTTACCATTGTTTTTAGCAACTTCAGCCATACTGGTATCAAATAAAGTTCCATCTTCTAAATATCCAGCGTAGTCAATTAAAACTTGATCTTGAGGAGTTGGTTTTACACCTTCACCTTTTTTAGTAAAAATCATTACTAAGCCAGATTCTAACTTTTTAACTTCTCCGTTTGCAGCGTTATTTTTTTGAATAAACTCTGTTTTTGCTTTTTCTAATAAAGCTTGTAACGCTTTTTTCTCTTCTTCTAATTGAATAAAGTGATTTTCAAAAACTTTAGGTGCATCAAACTTTTTCGCTGCTTTCCCTTTTCTAATAATATTAACCTCTTTAATAACCACAGAATCAATTGGTTTAGAACCAGCTCCAACTTTTACGTTAGAAATGGAATCTTGAACATCTAAACCAACAACCAATTCACCAAAAACAGTATGTTTGTTATTTAAATGAGGCGTAGGTACTTCAGTAATAAAAAACTGACTACCATTAGTTTTAGGACCACTATTAGCCATAGAAAGGATTCCTGGTTTATCATGTTTCAAACTATCTACAAACTCATCTCCAAACCGGTATCCAGGAGATCCTGCTCCAGTACCTGTTGGATCTCCACCTTGAATCATAAATTTATCCATTACTCTGTGAAAGGTAGTTCCATTATAAAATTTCTTATTTGTATATGCAGTATCAACCTTAGTGTTTGTTCCTTCTGCTAAAGATACAAAGTTTGCAACCGTAGTTGGGGTTTGCTCAAAATGTAACTCTGCTACCATCGTACCCTTATTGGTAACAATCTCCGCATACATTCCGTCTTCTAATTTAGGATATTTTCCTTGGCATGAGGCATTAGTTAAACCAGCTAAAATAGTTAGCATTAAAAGTTTAAAAAAGTGTTTAAGTGAATTTTTTTTCATTTGAATTTATTGTTGATTTTTAGTTATTTTATTTACAGAAACTTTACAAATTAAAGGAATATTAGTGCCAATTTTATTTTCATCGCCATAATACCCAAATGCTTTTTGAGAAGGAAATATAAATGTAGCAGTTTCTCCTTCGCTAAGAAGCTTTAAACCTTCTCTTAAACCAGTAAAGATCTCTTCTTTATCCATAGCGTAATTTTGAGTTTTTATCTCGTCTTTACTATAAATAGTTTCGCCATTAATACTTTTTATGTTATAGTTAAAGTTAATAATGTCTCCAAACTGAGGTAAATATGAGGTTGAATCTACCTTTGTATTAAAGTAATAATAAAACCCATAATTTGAAGAAATATAATCGTTTAAAGAATCATTTTGAATGATTTGGTCGATTAGCTCGTTTTCTTTTTTATTTAAACTTATATTTCTTTCAGCTGAATTTTCAATGAATGAGCCGGTTTTTACCGAAATAGGTTTTCTAGCTTCTGGAGATTTACAACCCATGAAGCTTACTACGATTAATAATATATATAGAAAATTAAACTTCATTTTGTAGTGCTGTTTTATACTCAGGCAATATACTAATAAATCTTTCAATAGTTTTTTCTAGAGAGTCATTACTTTTTCCTCCAGCAGCATTATTATGTCCGCCGCCTTCAAAATGTTTACGAGATAATTCATTTACCGAAAAATCACCTTTTGATCTTAACGAAATTTTGATAATTTTATTTTTTTCATCTTCGATAAAAATAGCAGCTAAGACACATTTATTTATTGATAGAGCGTAATTTACAAAACCTTCAGTATCTCCTTTTTTATAATCAAATTCATTCAATTCATTTTGAGATAAACTAATATAAGCTGCATTATATTCTGGTAATATCTTAAGATTAGTTAAAGCAGTACCTAATAATTGTAACCTATTAAAACTATTTGCATCAAAAACACTATTATGAATTTTAGTATTATCTGCTCCTTTATTTATAAGTTCTGCAATAACGTGATGTGTCGTAGCAGTAGTCGATCTATATCTAAACGAACCTGTATCGGTCATGATACCTACATAAATGCATGTAGCTATTTCTTTATTAATAAGTTTTAACTCATTCAAACTTGATATAAAATGATAAATCATCTCACAGGTAGAGCTCATTTCAGGATTACTAAATGTAAATTTTGCAAAGTCATCTGGTTGTTGGTGATGGTCAATCATGACTTTTTTAGCAGAACTGTTTTCTAAAAAAGGCTCTAGATCTCCAGTTCTATGAAAGGCATTATAGTCCAAAGCAAAAATCAAATCGGCTTCTTTTATATAATTTGCACAAGTTTCTTTATCGTCTTCAAATTTTAATATTGAAGCTTGTCCAGGAAGCCATTTTAAAAACTCTGGATAATCGTTAGGAACAATAACTTTAGAGTTAAGTCCCATATTTTGTAAAAATAAATGCAAAGCTAAAGATGAACCAATTGCATCTCCATCTGGATTTTTGTGCGTTGTAATTATAATTTGTTTTGATGCTTTAAGAACATGCTTAAAGTCTTCTATTTTATTAAATATCATAGTACGAAGATATCAATATCTTTCCAAATTTATGTTTTTCATCCTTGTTTTTAACACGTTCATCGAAAACTTTAAATTTATTAACAATTGGCGCTACTATATCGATGTAGTTATACTAATTTCGCGCCCTGAAAATAATTTTAACAAAAATTTAATTCATTATGAAAAAAAATTACATTTTACTTTTTTTATCAATTTCATTCTTATTTTTAAGTGTAAAAGATTCTAATTTTCAAATCTCTGAAATGGTTTTAGTAGAAGGTGGATCCTTTTTACAAGGTTCTCCTTATAGTGATGGCTTTGCAGAAAAAGATGAGCAGCCTCAAAATAAAATCACTGTAAGTTCTTTTTACATGTCTAAGTACGAAGTTACTGTAGAGGAGTGGAAAGCATATGTAAAAGACAAAGGAATTAAAATGCCAGCTACTCCAAAATGGGGTTGGGATGATAGTTTTCCAATTAGTAATATAACTTGGGACGATGCTATAGAGTATTGTAACTGGTTAAGTGAGAAGCATGGTTTAGAGCCAGCTTATAAACGTCGTGGCTCGTACCCATATTGTAATTTTGATGCAACTGGATATAGAATGCCAACCGAAAGTGAGTGGGAATTTGCTGCGCGTGGCGGAAATAAATCTAAAGGATTTTTGTATGTTGGTTCTAATACACCAGACAGAATGTCTTGGCATCAAGAAAATAGTGACGCAAGACCGCATACTGTAGGTACAAAATATGCCAATGAGTTAGGTATTTACGATTTGAATGGAAATGTTTGGGAATGGTGCTGGGATATATATGATGAACAATATTATAATGATATTAAGAAAGAACTTACAAGTGCGGAAAATCCTAAAGGAGCAACAGATGGTGAGTATAGAGTTGTAAAAGGTGGTTCTTGGGATAGTAAAATTAGTTTTTTACGTCCAGCCAATAAAGTTAGAACTAAACCTTCTCAGGTATATGATTTTTTTGGATTAAGATTGGTTAGAACAGCAAAATAAAATTTAGCTTTTATAATTAGTATTAAATCTTAAATAATAATTACTTTTGCACCAAAATTTATATAATGACAACGAATAGAACATTCACCATGTTAAAGCCAGATGCTGTTGAAAAAGGACACATTGGAGCTATTTTAGAAAAAATTAATGCCTCAGGATTTAGAATTGTTGCATTAAAATTAACACAAATGACTAAGCAAGATGCTGAGTCTTTTTATGCAATTCATAACGAGCGTCCATTTTTTGGAGAACTTGTTGAGTATATGACAAGAGGACCAATTGTTGCAGCAATTTTAGAAAAAGAAAATGCAGTTGAAGATTTTAGAACTTTAATTGGAGCAACTAATCCAGCAGATGCAGCCGAAGGTACTATTCGTAAATTATATGCAGCCTCTATAGGAGAAAATGCAGTACACGGAAGTGACAGTGATGAAAACGCAGCAATAGAAAGCGCATTCCATTTTTCAGGAAGAGAGCAGTTCTAATATATTTTTAAAATATAAAAAAAGCCTAAGTTTTACTTAGGCTTTTTTTTGTTTGTATATAAACGGTTAATTTATTTAAGTTTAGACAAAATAAAAGCGGCTAATCATTTGATTAGCCGCTTTTTGTAATGATTTAAAGAATATATATAAATTATACTACTTTTACATTTACTGCGTTTAAACCTTTTCTTCCTTCTTGTAAGTCGAATTCTACAACATCACCTTCACGAACTTCGTCGATTAATCCAGAGATGTGTACGAAATGGTCTTTGTCTGATCCTTCTTCAGTTATAAAACCGAATCCTTTTGAATCATTGAAAAATTTTACTGTGCCTTGAGCCATTTTAAAAAATATTAAATTTGTAATTACTGCAAATATAGTTTATAATATGTAACGAAGTATAAAATTTACATTTATTTACAAAAAATAAAATATTACCTTAAAACAAGTTTACTAATTATGGGCTTACCTATAGCTCCATTAAGCATAGTAATAATTTTTTCTTTACCATAACTTAACTCTTCTCGCAATACACTAGAACTTAGTTGTACGTATAAAGTGCCCCTCTTAAACTCTATTGCGGTGGTATAGTTGTTCACACCACTTCCCATTTCTGTTTTCCAAGCATCATAAATTTTAACTTTATCTAAGCCTTCATCTAATTTATGGTCACTTACAAACTCACTAAGTGCTTCAGAAAATTTTAAAATATCATTATTTCTCTTGCTCATGTTTATAGTTTTATAAGTTCATACCTTTTGTAAAGATAAACGGCGTCATCATCATTTTTTACTTTTAGTTCGTCTTTACTTAATTCTAACACCTGTTCTGTTCGTTCAGAAAATGGTGTTTTATATTTTAAGTAAATTATGTTATCTTCAATAATTACTCTTAATTCTTCTTCAATGTCTGTGGCTATAAACGTTTTTTTAAAAGTTGGTTTTACTTTCTTTTTAAAGCCAGTAAGGCTGTCAGTTACCTTTATGTAATCTACATACTCACTTATTGTGTAGGTTTTGGTTATCCCATTAGATGTAGCTTCCTTTATTTCCCAATAGCCGTTTAGATAAGGTAATTGTTTTTCTGGATTCTGAGCACAACTTACACAAATAAAAACTAGAATGAGGTAGTTTAGCGTTTTCATAAATTAAATATTTTATAGGATTGATGGACTTGCTTCACAGCTCTTTCTGTTCGGTCGGCGTGTGTGTCACTTATAAATATCTGTCCAAAAGTAGCTTCATTTACCAAATCTAAAAGTTGTGTAACGCGTTGCTCGTCTAATTTGTCAAAGATATCATCTAATAGCAAAATAGGAACATCACCGCTTTGTTGCTTTATAAATTCAAATTGAGCTAACTTTAAAGCAATAAGATAAGATTTTTGTTGTCCTTGGCTACCAAACTTTTTTATTGGATGTTGGTCTATTTCAAAAATCAAATCATCTTTATGAACTCCTACACTAGTATATTGAAGTGCTTTATCTTTATTAATATGCTGCTCTAACAGGTTTAAAAGACACTCTTGTTCTAAATCACTGCTGTAAGTTAAGCTTACTTGCTCTTTCCTATTTGTAATAGCTTGATGTTTTTGCTGAAAGATAGGAGAAAAGACCTCTATGAATTGCTTTCGTTTTTTATATATAATGGCACTAAAATTATCAAGCTGTTCATTGTAAACACTAATAGTATCTTTATTATAGGTGTTATTTAGTGCAAAATATTTTAATAAAGCGTTACGTTGACTAATAATCTTATTATACTTAATTAAAGCTTCTAAATATACCTTATCACTTTGCGAAATAACATTGTCCATAAATTTACGACGCGTTTCACTTCCATCTGTAATTAAATCTCTATCGGCGGGAGAAATAATAACTAAAGGTAAAAAACCAATATGGTTACTTAGTTTATCGTAAATCTTATTGTTGCGTTTAATAATTTTTTTTTGTCCTTTTTTAAGACTAACTACTATTTTTTCAATTTGCTCATGTTTCTCGTAGTCACCATTAACCACATAAAAATCTTCATCATGTTTTATATTTTGTTTGGCAATTGGATTAAAGTAACTTTTACCAAATGAAAGGTGGTAGATAGCATCTAAAACATTTGTTTTGCCCACACCATTATTCCCGACAAAGCAGTTAATCTTTGTATCGAAATTAAATGTTTTAGAATCAAAATTTTTATAATTTAAAACGGAAAGTGTTTTTAATATCATTAAAAAATATAATTACAGTATTTAGTATTGTAGTGCTTTCTAGAAATAGAACTGCAAATTATTGAAAAATATGCAATAAATAGGCTTTTTTATATGCAGAAAAATTATATTTTTGTGCGCATTAATAAAACAACTATGGCAACATATAATAAAAGAGGTTACAAGCAGAAAAAACAAGTAGAGGCAGAAATATCTTCAGAAGACGAAATTATCAATGCGGAAGATTCTACCACTGCAGAGGTATTTAATTCCTTAGACGAAGGTGCTAACAAAGCAGAGGAGTTTGTAGAAAAAAACCAGAAATATATATTTATTATTATTGGTGTGGTAGCATTAGTGGTATTGGGATACATAGGTTACAATCAATTTGTTGCTAAGCCACAACAGGCTGAAGCGATGAACGATATGTATTTATCTCAAACTTATTTTAATGAAGCAGTTGCTGCAACAGGTAGTGCTAAAGACTCTTTATTTAATTTGTCTTTAAAAGGGAATAACGGGAAGTTAGGAATGTTAGATGTAGCTAACGAATATGGTAGTACAGATGCTGGAAATTTAGCTCATTACTATGCAGGAATGGCTTATTTAAACACTAAAAAGTATAAAGAAGCAGTAGAGCATTTAACTCAGTTTGAAAGTGAAGATGAAGTTTTAGCTCCATTATCTAAAGGCGCTATTGGAGATGCATTTGCTCAGTTAAACCAAAAAGAAGATGCTTTGGATTATTATAAGCAAGCCTATAAGTTAAGAACTAATGACTATACGACTCCAACTTACATGTATAAAGCAGGTATAATGGCATTAGATTTAGGTAAAACAGATGAAGCTATTTCTTTATTTGAGCAGTTAAAAAATGATTATCCTAATGCAACAGAGTCAAGTAACGTTGATGTGTTTTTAGGAAAAGCTCAGGCAATGAAAAACTAATTATGGCAACAACTAATTTATCAGAATACGATAAGACAACAATCCCAGACGCGAAGAACTTTCGGTTTGGGATTGTTGTTTCAGAATGGAATACACACATTACAGAAGGTCTTTATAACGGCGCTAAAAACACGCTTTTAGAACATGGCGTAAAACCCGAAAATATTATAAAATGGGATGTTCCGGGTAGTTTTGAGTTAATTTATGGTGCTAAAAAAATGCAACAACAGCATGTTAACGCAGTAATAGTTATTGGAAGTGTTATAAAAGGAGAAACGAAGCATTTCGATTTTGTTTGCGATGGTGTTACTCAAGGCATAAAAGATTTAAATGTTTTAAATGAAACACCTGTGATTTTTTGTGTATTAACAGATGATACTGAACAGCAAGCTATAGATAGAAGTGGAGGAAAGCATGGTAATAAAGGTACAGAAGCGGCTGTAGTTGCTATTAAAATGGCAGATTTAAGACAAAAGATTTAAAACCTCCTTAAAAATAAATTCTAAAAGCCAAATACCTTTGTATTTGGCTTTTTTGTTAACAATTTTTAAGAGTTTACTACCTGTAATCCTAGCTAAATTAAGTATTTTTGGTGTTTAAGCTTTCTATGTTTTAATTATGTTCCAACCTAAAAAGAACAGACAATTTAATTACCAGTCCCGCTTCTCTAAGTCAGAGCAAAGCGAACAAGAATCTTTTAAAAAGAAATTAGCAGAAGAGCTAAAAAGACAACCAAAACGCAGTAAAACTAAAGTTTCTACGCTAATTTTTTTAATTGGCTTACTAATTGTGGTAATAATAGCCATGTATATTTTAGAATCTAAAATAAATTAAAATGTTATGGGACTTTTAAAACGCAGAAAAAATAAAAAATTTAGTTACGAGCCTCGTTTTTATAAAGGAGATGGAAATCCTTATGAAATAAAACATAAGTTTGATGACTTTAGAACAACCGTTGGTGATGCGCCTAATTTTAGACAAAAATTAAATCGTGCAATAGAAGATTATAAAAATAATACAGATAAAGCCAGTGCCAAACGTTTTCTTATTATATTTTTAGTCTTACTTCTCGTAGCTTTATTTATTATAGATTTTGACCTTTCCATATTCTTCAAAAACTAATATGGCAGATATTATACAATTATTACCAGACCACGTTGCTAACCAGATTGCAGCAGGAGAAGTCGTGCAACGACCAGCATCTGTGGTTAAAGAACTTTTAGAAAATGCTATAGACGCTAAGGCGACTTTTATAAAACTTCTTGTAAAAGAAGCTGGAAAAACGCTTATTCAGGTTATAGATGATGGTGTTGGGATGAGCGATACCGATGCACGACTAAGTTTCGAGCGTCATGCCACGTCCAAAATTAAATCGGCAGAAGATTTATTTCTTTTAAATACTAAAGGATTTAGAGGTGAGGCTTTAGCAAGTATTGCTGCAATTGCCCATGTAGAACTTAAAACCAAACAAGATTCTCAAGAAGTAGGAACTTGTATTGTAATAGAAGGTAGCCAGGTCACTTCTCAAGAGGTTGTTGTTACGCCAAAGGGAACAAGTATAGCAGTTAAAAATTTATTTTTTAATATTCCTGCACGTCGTAATTTCTTAAAATCGAATGCAGTTGAGTTGCGCCATATTATTGATGAGTTTCATCGGGTTGTTTTAGCACATCCTAATATTGGATTTGCACTCTATCATAATGGTAGTGAATTGTTTAATTTACCAGTAAGTAATTACAGACAACGTATTGTAAATGTTTTTGGTAATAAAACCAATGAAAAATTAGTTCCGGTAGATGAAACTACCGAAATTGTTAAAATTTCCGGATTTGTAGGTAAGCCTGAATACTCTAAAAAAACGAGAGGAGAACAATACTTTTTCGTGAATGATAGGTTTATAAAAAGTGCCTACTTAAACCATGCTATTGCTGCAGCATATCAAGGGTTATTAAAAGAAGGCTACCATGCTACTTATTTTTTATACTTAGAGGTTAATCCGCAAAGTATAGATATTAACATTCATCCTACTAAAACCGAAATTAAGTTTGACGACGAGCAAACACTATACGCTATCTTACGTTCTGCAGTAAAGCATAGTTTGGGGCAATTCAATATTGCACCAGTTTTGGACTTTGAAAGAGATTCAAATTTAGATACCGCTTACAATACAACTAAAGTTCATCATCCTAAAGTGGAAGTAGATAGAGGTTTTAATCCTTTTTCAGCTGAAAAACAAACGATTGCAAACAATGCTCCAACTCATAAAAACTCTTTCAAAAAAGAGCCTTCAGCGCAGTGGGAAAGTTTGTATGTGGGTTTAGAATCCAAAAGTAATGATACTGCCAATCAATTTAGTGCAGTAGAATTTGAGAGTGAACCTGAAAAAATTTCAATTTATAACGAAACGGTTAAAGATGAAATTACGTACAGTACCTATCAGCTTAACAATAAATATATTATAAGCACTATAAAATCAGGTATGTTATTAATCGATCAAAATAAAGCACACCAACGTGTTTTGTATGAAGATTTTTTAAAGCATATCACGGTAAAGGAAGCCATGAGTCAACAACTCTTGTTTCCGTTGGTGCTTCATTTCTCTAAACAAGACATAGAGGTTATAAAACAACTAAAACAAGATTTAGAGTACACTGGATTTATTTTTCAAGCCATCACAAAAGAATCAGTGGAGATTACAGGAGTACCTGTAAGTGTCCCAGAAAGTGAAGTGTCTATTCTATTGGAACAATTAGTAAGTGATGTTGAAAATGAAGTTCCGGATGCTAATTTTAGTGTAACCGACTTAATAGCGAAGTCTTTAGCAAAAAGCTTATCTATTAAAAATGGACAAAAATTAAATCATACCGAGCAGGAACACTTAGTCAATAGTTTATTTGCTTGCAAAGAACCTGCAATTTCACCAAGTAATAGAAACACGTTTATTACTATGACGGTAGATGAACTGGATAAAAAATTTGTATAAATTATGATGCGTATTACAGATACTGTTAAGCACCTAATTATAATTAATGTTCTATTTTTTGTAGGAACTATTAGTATTGGTGGTGGAAATTTATTTTATGAATGGTTTGCATTATACTTTCCAGAAAGTGAAAAATTTCAATTCTGGCAAATTGTTACCCATATGTTTATGCATGGCGGTTTTATGCATATTGCTTTTAATATGTTTGCGTTATGGATGTTCGGTAGCGCGGTTGAAGCAAACTTAGGTAGAAATAAATTTTTATTTATTTATTTTTCTGCTGGTTTAGGCGCTGTTTTATTTCAGGTAGGATTTAATTATTTTGATTTTACAAGCACTGTAAATGGTATAATGGAATCTGGGTTTAACAGGTCTGATATTATCCAGATGATTACAGAAAACAAGGTGCCAAGTACCATATCTGGAGAACAGTTAAGCGAGTTACAAAAAGCTTTTACTATCTTTAATGGTTCTATGGTTGGTGCATCGGGATGTATTATGGGAATACTTGCAGCATTTGGGGTTATGAACCCTAATGCAGAATTAATGCTTATATTCTTTCCTGTTCCTGTTAAGGCAAAATATTTTATTCCTGGTATTATACTTTTAGACATCATTTCAGCGTTTTCAGGACAGTCATTTTTTAGTCCAAGTAATACAGCCTACTTGGCTCACGTTGGTGGAGCACTTGTTGGTTTTATAATTATGTGGTACTGGAAAAAAAATAGTTTTAATAAATACCGTGCAGATTAATGGCATTTTTAGAAGATCTAAAATATAAATATCAGCGTTTAAATGGTTTAGATAAACTCATAGTTATAAACACGGCTATTTTTGTAGTCGTTTTACTTTTTAAACCGGTTTTATTGCCGGTATTGAAATGGCTGCGTTTGGAAAGTACATTTTCAGAGACAATAATTCAACCTTGGAGTATATTAACATATGCCTTTTTACATTACGATTTTTTACACCTTTTATTTAATATGCTTTGGCTTTATTTTATTGGGCGCATGTTTTTAAATTTATTCAATATAAAGACGGCACTTAATATTTATTTTCTTGGAGCTTTATCTGGAGGTGTGTTATTTTTATTAGGATACAATCTTTTTCCGCAAGTATTTGCTACTTCGGCTTATTTAATTGGAGCTTCTGCAGCAGTTCGTGCCTTACTTATTTTTTTATGTACTTACATGCCAAACCAAGAGGTACGTTTTTTTACATTTAATATTAAACTTTATTATATAGGTATAGCAATAGTTGTTATAGACTTAATAGGTATTATGGGAAACAATGCTGGTGGAAACCTGGCACATTTAGGCGGTGCTCTTTTAGGTTTTGTATATGCTAAGCAATTAGCACAAGGTACAGATATTGGAGCTGGGTTTGGCAGATTTATGGACACTGTTTCAGGTTGGTTTAGTTCTAAAAAAACACATCAATTTAAAACCGTGTATAAAAACAAATCGAAAGATACGCTTGCTCAAAAAGAGTTTAAAGATTTAAATAAACAAAAACAAATAGATACCATTTTAGATAAGATTAGTAAAAGTGGTTATGATAGCTTAACCAAAGCTGAAAAAGATTTTTTATTTAGAGCAGGGAAATGAGTGTTTGGTTTTAAGTAATTTATGTTGAAATAATATAGAGCATTTGAAAAATTTAAATTTTATAGACAAAATACTTTTTATCGCTAATTCTATTGTGGCGTTTGTATTGCTATTGGCTTATTTTTTGCCTCTAATGCCTCCAAAAAATTTCGCAATCCTTTCTGTCTTAAGTTTAGGCTTACCACTATTAATGCTCTTAAATGTGTTGTTTTTTGTGTATTGGCTAGTTAAAATTAAGCGGCAAATGATTTTATCTTTAGTGGTTGTAGCGTTTGGTGTGTTTTTGTTTGGCTCACTATATAAATTTTCAAATTCAGATAAGAAACCTTCTTCAAAGAGTTTAAGCGTGATGAATTATAATGTACGTTTATTCGACTTATATGATTGGATTCCAGAAGAAGGCACTCAGAAAAAAATTGAGGCGTTTATTAAAAAAGAGCAACCGGATGTATTGTGTATTCAGGAATATCATCCCACAAAAGAAGTTGATTTATCTAGTTATAAATATAAATATGAAAGTATTAAGGGGAATAAAATAAAATATGGCCAAGCTATATTTTCTAAATTTCCCATTGTAAATTCGGGATCTGTAGAATTTCCGGAGACAGCCAATAATGCCATATTTGCCGATGTAGTTGTTAAAAAAGATACGATTCGTGTATATAACATACACTTACAATCTTTAAAAATCGATAAGAAAGTTGAAGACTTAACCACTTCCGAGTCGGAAGAAGTGTTTATGGGTGTGGGTAAAACTTTTAAAATGCAGCAGTTTCAATCGGAACTTTTTTTACTGCATAAAGCGCAATGTAAATACAAAACCATCATTTCTGGAGATTTTAACAATACAGCGTTTTCATATGTTTATCGAAGTATTAAAGGAGAGATGAAAGATACTTTTAAACAGTCAGGAAACGGATTCGGTAGAACTTTTAATTTCAAATTTTTCCCTTTAAGAATTGATTTTATCTTAGTGGATGAAGCTTTTACAGTTAATAATTATAGAACTTATGATGTCCAATTATCGGATCATTATCCTATAAAAACCAGCTTATCATTCTAATTTTTTTAGAAACCAGAGTTTAATAACATACAATCTGTTGTATCTGCAATGATATGACAAACTAAACCTATTCCAATTAGTCTGGTTTTTTCCCAAAATATGGCTAATATGTAAATAGAAATTGCTAAGTAACTATGTAAAAAATGATAATTAATACTACAACGGTCTGGACTAAAAACTGGTGTGGCTACCAAATGATCTAAATCTATTAAGAATCCTAAGAGAAAAATAAAATAGACTTTTAAAAATTTAGGTTTATAAAAAAATAAAGCAATTCCTAGTGGTAGGAAAAAATGAATACCATAATGGATGCTAAGTCGGAGCATGAGGTAACTGTTGAGATTCTAAATATATTAAGGCATTTGGACCTTCATTAAATAATAGATCTAAAATACTTAAATTATTTATGTAGCCGTGTTTTTCAGCAAAAACCTGATGGTAAGGTGCTAAATCAAAGCCTTTAGAGTTTCGCTCTGCTAGAAATCTGTAATCTGTTTTAGTATCGATTTCTTTTTCAAAACGAGTAGTTTTAGAAGTTTTAAGGTCTAATTGAAGACATTCACAAATAACCTGAATACTTGCAAGATTAAAATCCATTAAATTCTCAAAAGTCTTCGAATATAACGGCTTTAATTCATCTTCGTAAAATTCGAAAAATGGCGAAGTTTTGTAAGCCGATTCAAATGATTTCCAATGATTTGTCTGCCATTTTTCAGTATTAAAAATTTTAATATCCTTGTAAAGTGTTCTGTTTTTTTGAGAATAAATGACAGGTATATTTAGCTGAAGCTTACCATTAGCGCCATATATGTGAAAACGATTTCTGTAGGTTTGTTTCTGAAAGTTATCACACATTTCAAATGTAACTGAATCAGATTGAGCTATTACGGCAAAACTGGAACAGTTAGGAAATGGAGTAGGAGTGAGTAAACTATTCAAAAATAAATTATCTAAGAATTAGTAGAATGTTTTTTCAATTTAAATTGATATTGAATTTGTAAGAAAAATGAATTTGTATATAGTTCTTCGCCTTCAATTTTACTTATATTTATTAGACCTAAGTGGTTTCTAAATTCTAAATTTAAGCGATTTCCATTTTCAAATTTAAATCCTTTACCTATCCCAAAAGCAACTCCAAAATCTACAGGTTGCAAAAATTGCTCGCTTCCTCGGTCCGATACATTTTCACCATCTATACGAGCAGAAATGTCATTTAATGAATCGATAAAAACACCTCCATTAATAAAATAATCATGATTTGAACCAAAATTATATTTTGCCATTATAGGAAAAGAAAAATAATTAATTGTTGTCTTTTGACGTTCAAATCCATTAGAAATAATGACATTGTTTTCGTCCCGTAAAGGGTTTTCTTTTAAATCTCGATAGACACTTTTATTGTGGAAATTAATAGATGCAGAAATACTTAAGTTTTTAACTATTCCAATTTCTAAATTTATTCCTAATAAATAATTTAATCCAATTTCATTTTTTTCTGCTTCTTCGTTCCCTCTAAAATTTGAAACAGTTAAACCTGAATTAACTCCGAAATAATTCCCTGTCTGAGCATAAATGCTTTGAAACACGAAAGTTAAAACTATAATTAAGCTAATTTTTTTCATGATTAGTATTTAATGTTTTTTCTTTCTCTTTTTAAATTTTGAATATGCTATATAGCTGGCAATAAGAAGTAATACGACAACCAAGTAAGAGGTTGGTTTTCCATTACCGCCAACAGTGGTAAACAAACGTTCCCATCTAATTTTATTTAATCCGGTAGCATTACTATCCCAGCTCATCCAAACCATTACAGGTTTTCCTACAATATGGTCTTGAGGTACAAATCCCCAAGCTCTTGCGTCTTGAGAGTTATGTCTGTTGTCACCCATCATCCAGTAATAATCCATCTTAAAGGTATAACTGGTTGCTGATTTCCCATTTATAATAATTTGATTACCGTTTACTTTTAAATCATTTTCTTCATAAACAGAAATAATACGTTGATAAAGTGGTAAAACATCCAGGTTAAGTTGAACTGTTTTTCCTGCTTGTGGTATATAAATAGGACCAAAAAAATCACGGTTGAAACTATAGTCAGGTGACTTAGGGAAAATCTCCGAATCTGCACCAGAAGCTAAATCTTTAGTTACAGAAATAACGTTCGGGTTATTTTTAAGTTTTTTGGCTAAATCCTCAGTAAGATTTACATTTAATGCTTTATCAGAAAAGTCTAGATTTAATTTATCATAAACCTCTTGAGATACATTTCCAGTAAAAGCAATAGTTTCACCATCATCACTAACCGTTTTTAAATTAAGGTTATTGGTTTTGAAGTAATTTTGAAGTCTTTCATCTTCATACATGGATTTTTTCATTTGAAAAACACGACTGTACTCAGTAATTTTATATTGATCTATAAAAGCTTGTGAAACACCATTCTTTAAAACAACTGTATAGAAAAATTGAAGCTTAGCACGATCCGGAAGATTATTTTGTTTTCCATTAATATAAACGAAACCATTTTTTATTTCTAAAGAATCTCCCGGTAAACCAACACAACGTTTTACATAATTAGATTTTTTATCTAACGGTTTATTTTTTACTTCCCCATACGGATTGGTAATATCTACTAACGTATCTACAGGCCAGTTAAAAACTACAATATCATTACGTTTAATATCTTGAAATCCTGGAAATCTAAATTTAGGTAATTGTGGTTTTTCTAGGTAAGACGGAATAGTTGTCCCGGGTATAGCATCGTGTACCATTGGTAATGCAACTGCTGTTTGAGGTGTTCTTGCACCGTAATGAAATTTACTTACAAAAAGAAAATCGCCCACTAAAAGTGTTTTTTCTAAAGAAGATGTAGGTATTACAAAGGGTTGAATAAAATAGGTGTGTACAATTGTAGCTGCTACAATAGCAAATAAAATAGAGCTTATCCAGTCACCAGCATCTGTTCTTGGTTTTAAATCTCTGTCTTCAATATAAGTTAAATCTAATGCATAGCTCAAATAAAAACTGTAAAACCCTAAACTTACAATGGCTAAAATAGTATCTGTAGTAGAGTGTTTCCCAAAACTTCTTGCAATTTCTACCCAAATAACAGGGAACATTATAAGATTAACTATAGGTAAAAATAAAAGTATGGTCCACCACCAAGGTCTATTAATAATTTTCATTAAAATAACCGCATTGTAGACAGGGACAAACGCTTCCCAAGATTTTCTTCCTGCTTTTACATAAAGTTTAAAGGTGGCTAAGCCATGTAATACTTGTATAACGAAAAATAATAGGATCCAGCTTTCTAAACTCATGAGATAATATTTTAATAGATTGACTTAACTGCTACAGTAAGTCTGTAAATATGGTATTTTGTTACAAATATATTGGTTGTTAACTTAAATTTAGCACGTCTTTCATGGTATAAACGCCTTGTTTACCAATTAGCCATTCCGCAGCTACAATAGCGCCTAAAGCAAATCCGTTTCTGTTATGTGCTTCATGCTCTATAGTTATCGTGTCAATGTCACTTTTATAAGTAACTATATGTGTCCCAGGAACATTTTCAATACGTTTAGCTTCAATAGGTAAAGCTCTAGCTTCGTCTTCCAAAGACCACTTGGTATAATGTTTTTGATTTGTTATAATATCTTCGGCTAAAGTAATAGCGGTACCGCTTGGCGCATCTAATTTTTGTGTGTGATGAATTTCTTCTATATTCACTTTATAATCTTCAAACTGTGACATCATTTGAGCCAATTTAGAATTTAATTCAAAAAACAAATTAACGCCCAGACTAAAGTTAGAAGCGTAAATAAAAGCACCCTTTTTTTCGTGACACAAATTTACAGCGGTATCAAATTGTTTTAACCAGCCAGTCGTACCTGAAACCACAGGAATATTGTTGTTAAAACATGTAGAAATATTATGAAATGCGGCTTCTGGAATACTAAAGTCTATTGCAACATCGGCTTGCGTAATATCTACATTATCAATTTGAGATGTTTTTATAACAATAGTATGACCTCTTTGTATAGCTAGAGCTTCAATGGTTTTACCCATTTTTCCATAACCTAGTAAAGCTATTTTCATTTAAAAAATTAATTAAAATTGATAGTTTAATGTTAGTCCAAACCTGCCTTTATTATCAAATTCTTCAATCTTATAATGTGGCTTAAAACTTAAATCGTCATTAACATTAAATTGCATTAAGTGTGCATCTACGTTGGCATCAATAATATTTAATGCATATAAACCAAAAGTAATTAATAAGGATAATTCTTTATTTCGGCGCAAGGTTTTTTGAGCCTCCAGAAGTCCGTCATCGGTTAATTGACCTTGAAACTCATCATCTTGAAAACCTGCTAAACGCCTTTTATAGGCATCTCTAACGTCATTATATTGATTATTGTTGGTCACATAAAAATAAATTCCTGTACCGATTGCGGCATATACAATAGGAATTTTCCAATATTTTTTATTGTAAGCCTGACCTAAACCAGGAAGCACAGCAGAGTAAAAGGCAGCTTTACTAGGAGAAAGCGCATCGTATTCTTTCTTAATAAATGCGGTAGAGTCACTAACCACCAAAACATCTTCAGTTTCTGTGACTATTTTTGCATCTTCATTCTGTGCTAGGCTATAAAAACCACTCAAAATAAAACATAAAAAAATGATTTTATTGGTCACGCTCAACGAGTTTTTTTATACGGTTAAAATCTTCTTCTGAATGAAATGGAATCGTGATTTTACCTTTACCATTAGATGAAACTTTAACGTCAATTTTATGACCAAAGTATTCTGAAAACTCTTTTATTCCTTTTTTTATGTATTTAGGTAAGTCTGAAGTTTCTTTTGTTTTCTTAGGAAGTTCTATACTATCTGTGGCATTATAACTTTTAACTAAAGCTTCTGTGTCTCTAACAGATAGTTTGTTGCTTAATATTTTCTCGTAAATATCTAATTGTACACTTTGGTCTTCAATATTAATTATGGCACGTCCGTGACCCATAGAGATAAAACCATCTCTCATACCGGTTTGAATAATAGGATCTAGCTTTAATAAACGTAAATAGTTAGCAATTGTGGAACGTTTTTTTCCCACTCGCTCGCTCATTTGCTCTTGTGTTAACTGAATCTCGTCTATTAAACGCTGGTAAGACAATGCAATTTCTATAGGGTCTAAATCCTGACGTTGGATATTTTCCACTAAAGCCATTTCTAGACTTTCTTGGTCATTTGCAATACGAATGTAGGCAGGAATAGTTTTTAAACCAATACTTTTACTAGCACGAAAACGACGTTCTCCAGAAACCAGTTGGTAACTGTTAAAACCTAGTTTTCTTACGGTTATAGGTTGAATAACGCCTAACTCTTTTATAGATGAAGCTAATTCACGTAACGATTCTTCATTAAAACTGGTTCTTGGTTGAAATGGGTTCATTTCAATATCACCTAATTCTAATTCTACAATATTACCAATAACTTTATCGGCATTTTTATCGTTTACTGAAGATATATCGTTGCTTGGATCTTTTAATAATGCAGACAAACCTCTACCTAGAGCCTGTTTTTTTACTGCTTTTGCCATAATTAAGCGTTTTTAGTAATAATTTCTTTCGCTAAGCTTAAATAATTTTCAGCTCCTTTACTTGCAGCATCATAGTTTATAATGCTTTCTCCATAACTTGGCGCTTCGCTTAAACGTACATTTCGTTGTATAATAGTTTGAAATACCATATCACTAAAGTGCTTTTGTACTTCTTCTACCACTTGGTTAGATAAACGTAATCGGCTATCGTACATGGTTAATAATAAACCTTCATAATCTAATTGCGGATTATGAATTTTTTGAACACTTTTTATAGTATTTAATAATTTACCTAAACCTTCCAAAGCAAAATATTCGCACTGTATAGGAATTAAAACTGAATTTGATGCAGTTAAAGCATTTAGTGTTAATAGGCCTAATGAAGGCGCACAGTCTATTAAAATAAAATCGTAGTCATTAATTATGGGCTCCAATGCTTTTTTAAGCATATATTCTCTTTCGTCCATATCTACCAGTTCAATCTCGATAGCGACTAAGTCTATATGGGCAGGAATAACATCTAAATTAGGAGAACTGGTTTTAACAATAGCGTCTTTTGCACTTGCCGAATGTTCCAGTAACTGGTAAGTACCAATCTCAACTTGCTCTACATCAATTCCTAAACCAGAAGTCGCATTGGCTTGCGGATCGGCATCTATAAGTAACACTTTTTTCTCTAAAGCGCCTAAACAAGCGGCAAGATTAACCGATGTTGTTGTTTTACCAACACCACCTTTTTGATTAGCAACAGCTATAATTTTACCCATTAAATTGATTTCATTTAAAAGGTAAAAATACAATTATTTATGGGTTTATAAAATGGAAGTTGTTAACATCAATTAAAATTATTTTAGTCGCGGTACAACTTCAGAAATTAATTCGTTAAACACTGTGGCACCAACGTACCCATAACCTTTTAAATAATAAAAGTGAAAAGTAACATCGGGTAGAATTAACTTTAACTCTAACAAGCCTTTATAGTTACAAACGTTTGTTTTTAATTCTTTGTCCACTGAAACAATCTCATAACTAGCTAACCCATCAGCAGTTTTCCAAGTCATTCCTGGTTTTGGGTTTTTTGGCATGCGAATTGTTTCTTCTTCGCAACATGTTTCGTATTGATAGACTATACCTTTAGATTCACGTAATAATAGTGTATTAGTCGAACCATTTTCCCAAATTTGTTCGTACTCTAAGTAGGTTTTATCTTTAATTTTTTTAAACCCTTTAAAGTTTTCAATATAATGTGTGTTTTGCCATAGAATTACTTTTTTTCCCTGCCAAAGCATGAAAAATGGTTCATCTTTATCTCCTTCACAAAAAATCTGCCCTTCTTTTTGTGCAAAACCTTTAAGACAAAATAATATGGATATGAATAAGATGTATTTACTCATCTATTAATATATCTAAAATGGTAATTGCAGCATCACTAATTTTAGTTCCAGGTCCAAAAACCGCTACAGCTCCAGCTTCAAATAAATACTCATAGTCTTGTTTTGGTATAACTCCGCCAACAATAACCATTATATCTTCACGACCATAGTTTTTTAATTCTTCAATGACCTGAGGCACTAAAGTTTTATGACCAGCAGCTAAAGAAGATACACCTAACACATGTACATCGTTTTCCACCGCTTGTTTGGCAGCTTCTTGTGGTGTTTGAAAAAGTGGACCAATATCTACATCAAAACCTACATCGGCATAACCAGTTGCAACCACTTTGGCCCCACGGTCATGACCATCTTGCCCCATTTTTGCAATCATAATTCGTGGTCTTCTACCGTCTTGTTTTGCAAATTTATCAGCTAAGTCTTGTGCCTTTTTAAAACTGTCGTCGTCTTTTATTTCTTTACTATACACACCTGAAAATGATTTTATTTGTGCTTTATGTCTACTAAAAACCTCTTCGAGAGCATCGCTAATTTCACCTAAAGTTGCGCGTTCTCGCGCTGCATTAACCGCAAGGTGTAGTAAATTTTCTTTTTTGTCTTTAGCAGCTTGAGTTAACTCTTGTAAAGCTTCAGTTACTTTTTGAGTATTTCTATTAGCTTTTAAACGTTTTAAGCTTTCTATTTGCTGTTTTCTAACCGTTTGGTTATCTACTTCTAGAGTTTGAATTAAATCTTCTTGATCTAATTTATATTTATTAACGCCAACTATAATATCCTGACCAGAGTCTATTCGAGCTTGTTTTCTTGCTGCAGCTTCTTCTATGCGTAATTTTGGAATTCCTGCTTCAATAGCTTTAGTCATTCCACCAAGTTCTTCAACTTCTTGAATTAATTCCCAGGCTTTTTCAGAAATTTCTTTGGTCAAATGTTCCACATAATAACTACCAGCCCAAGGATCTACTGTTTTAGTAATTTGTGTTTCTTCTTGTAAATATATTTGCGTATTTCTTGCAATACGTGCAGAGAAATCGGTAGGTAACGCAATCGCTTCATCTAAAGCATTGGTATGTAAACTTTGAGTGCCTCCAAATGCAGCCGCAGCTGCTTCAATAGTAGTTCGTGCTACATTATTAAAGGGGTCTTGCTCTGTTAAACTCCAACCACTGGTTTGACAATGTGTTCTTAAAGCTAAAGACTTTTCATTTTTAGGATTAAAAGGCTTTACTAATTTTGCCCATAACATTCGAGCCGCTCTCATTTTCGCAATCTCCATAAAATGATTCATTCCTATGGCCCAGAAAAAAGACAATCTTGGAGCAAAAGTATCTATATCCATTCCTGCTGCTAAACCTTTACGGATGTATTCTAATCCATCAGCAAGGGTATAAGCCAGTTCTATGTCGCAAGTAGCACCAGCTTCTTGCATATGGTAACCGGAAATACTTATACTATTAAATTTTGGCATGTTTTTACTCGTATATTCAAAAATATCCGAGATAATTTGCATACTTGGCGTAGGAGGATAGATGTAGGTATTACGCACCATAAACTCCTTTAAAATATCATTTTGTATGGTACCAGATAATTGTTCTGGTTTTACGCCTTGTTCTTCCGCAGCCACAATATAAAATGCCATTATAGGAAGTACGGCGCCATTCATAGTCATTGAAACCGACATTTTATCTAAAGGAATCTGGTCAAAAAGCAGTTTCATATCTTCAACACTGTCTATAGCAACTCCAGCTTTACCAACATCTCCAACGACGCGTTCGTGGTCACTATCATAACCTCTATGCGTAGCTAAATCGAAAGCAACCGATAAACCTTTTTGTCCGGCAGCCAGATTTCGCTTATAAAAAGCATTACTTTCTTCGGCAGTACTAAATCCAGCATACTGCCTAATAGTCCAAGGTCGTATAGCATACATCGTACTATAAGGTCCTCTTAGGTTAGGAGCTATTCCGGCAGCAAAGTTTAAATGCTCTATATCTTTGATATCTTTTTTAGAATAATGCTTTTTAACTTCTATGTTTTCAGCAGTTTTAAAAATATCGTGCGATTCCGAAGATTGTTTGTGTTTAAGAGAATTTAATTTGATATGTTGAAGATTTTTCCTACTCATTTTATTTAATGGTTATGTCCTTCGTGTCCTGGCTGTTCTGCCTTAATTTGTGGCTTTATGGTTTGATTGGTGTTTGGTGTTTTATTAAAGTTTATAGTGCCATTTTGGGGCGTCGCATCTAGCTTTTCAACTAAATCTTTTTCCTCCATTTTAACTAATAACGGGTAATAGTATTTAAGCGCTAAAATTGTACTTATATATTTATCATTATAAAAATTTCGAGCTTCATTTTGAAATGTAGGTAATAATACATTGTCCCTTAAGCTATTTGCTTTTTTTAATGAGTTTAAGGATGTCCTTAAATTGTTATTTTTAATAGAATTAAACAAACAATTAGATAGGTCACTGTTTACATCAAATGTTTCATTTTTAAAAACACTACTTTGATTTAATGCCTTAGCTATTTCTAAACTATGAGGCGTAGCAAACTCATTTACTACAAATCTCTTTTGTATAATTTGGTTAATAAATGTGGTGTAGATTCTTGCTGTATTTCTGCCATCTTTATTAAAAGCGGCATTCAGGTTTTTCTCAAACTCATAAATGGCTTCGTTTACCAAAAGACTATCTGGAGAATCACATTTTACCATTGGAGCTTCACTACTATATTTATACTCTAATTGGTTTTTTTTGTTTTGATTACAGCTAGATAAAGTTAAAATAACAATAAGAATTAAGCTAAAAAATGGTGTTTTCATAATTAAATTTTAATTGTTTTACTCTTGTTTTAATCGTTCTTGTTCATAATTTTCTGAAATGCGTCGGGCAATTATGGGTTCTATTAAAGTCTTTCTAGGATTTTGCTTCACAAAAGGGTATAACTCCAATTGATCTTTCATAAGGTCTTCAGAGTTTGCAAATTTATTACTGCCTAATAGAACCAATTTCTTTTCATTAAACTGAAGCTGTTCTTTTTGAGCATTTTCTTTTATTTTTCTTTGAATAGTTCCAGAAATTAATTGAGTAATATAACCTCCTGAAGCCTCAATTTCTTTAAAAATAGCTAAACTTTTTTCGGCAAATTGATGTGTTAAATTTTCTATGTAATAGGAGCCGTCTGAAGCATTAGAAACCTCATTAAAATAACTTTCATGTTTTAAAATTAATAACTGATTTCTCGCAATTCGTTCTCCAAATGCATTTGATTTATGATAAATAGCATCGTAAGGTAAATTAAAAATCGTATTAGCATTACCTAAAATAGCACTCATACATTCTGTTGTAGTTCGTAACATGTTAGTGTTATAATCGTAAAGCGTTTTGTTTCTTGAAGTTGGTGTGGCGTTAATAAGTAGCTCCGCTTTTATAGAAAAATCTTCAAGTAAACTCTCACTCAACCACCTTAGCGCTCTTAGTTTCGCTATTTCAAAGAAGTAATTTGAACCTATTGCACAATTAATATGAATAGAATAGGATTGATTTTTTAGACTATCATCTTCATTAATAAGATTAAGATATTCTGTTAAGTGCCCTATAATATATGCCAATTCCTGTATATGATTTGCGCCTGCATTTTTATAAAGTGTTCCATTTACAGCAAAGGTTTTCGTAATTTTACAAATGGCTTTAAATTGTCTAAAGTCTTCCTCCTTAGATGAAAACCAATTTCCGTCTTTTACCAATTGGTATATGCAATCTTGAAGTAGGCTGATGTTTTTATGCTGAAAAAAAGTAGTGTATTTTTTTACGTAATCTTCAGATAAAAATAATGTTTCAATATGTATGTTTATTTGGTCTAGAGCGATGTCTTTTAATAACACCTCTAAATTAATGTTGTCGTTAGGTATAATGAATTTTATGGTTTCAGCCCCATTTTTTATTCCATTTAAAGTATTAAAATTGGACTTTTTTTCATCATTAACATAAATGACTTGTCCAATACTAAATGTGTCAGCATTTAATTCAGGTAATTGTAATTGTGCTAAGTCGTCTTGGTTATAGAAAGGTTTTACATGAATACCTTCATTAGATTCCCATAACAAAGTATCGTTATAATCTTTGCCTTTTAAATCAAACTGTATTTTCTGTTTCCACTCTTTAGTCGATACTTCGCTAAAATCTGAAAATAAATTAGAATTACTCATTAGTTTTAAGTTTTAAAGAATCTGTATATTCAATAATATAAATATCCTCATTGTCACGTTTCATATAATATTCTTCTCTTGCAAATTTTTCAATACCAAACTCTGTATTTAGTTTTTTAAAGGCTTTTTTGTCTTTTAGTATTTCTTCTTGATAAAATTCTTTTTCATCTTCTAACTCGTTAATTTCAGTATTTAAATCGTTATGAATTAAGAACGAATTGGCGTCCAAAAAAAGCATCCAGACTAAAAATAGAATGAATATAATTACATATATGTTTTTAAAATACTTTAACAAAGTTATTGAAGTCTTTCATTAATAATTGTTTTTACAATATCTACAGCCACTGTATTGTAGCGGTTATTAGGTACGATAATATCTGCAAACTCTTTGGTTGGTTCTATAAATTGAAGATGCATTGGCTTTAAAGTATCTTGATATCTGTTTAAAACTTCATCCAAGTCTCTACCACGCTCTGTGATATCTCTTTTTAAACGTCTAATTAAACGCTCATCACTATCCGTCTGTACGTAAATTTTAATGTCGAACAATTCTCTTAAGGCAGGATTGGTAAATACCAAAATACCTTCAACTATAACTACTTTTCTCGGCACTGTCTCAACCGTTTCACCAGTTCTGTTATGCTCAACAAAAGAATATATAGGCTGCTGTACTGTTTTTCCAGATTTTAATTCTTTTAATTGTTCTAGCAATAGGTCAAAATCTATAGAATTTGGATGATCAAAATTTATTTTGGTACGTTCGTCATAAGACAAATTAGAAGTGTCTTTATAGTAATGGTCTTGAGATAATACAGTTACTTCATTTTCAGGTAGTTCGTTAATAATTTGATTAACAACGGTGGTTTTACCACATCCAGTACCTCCAGAAATTCCAATAATTAGCATTTGTCCTCTTTTTTTGTGATTACAAATTTAAGATTAATAAATATATAATTTTTGTTTTAAACTTAAAATAAAAGTATATATTTGCACCTCTTAAAACAGTAATTGTTTTGAGAACAGATAACCATTTTCGGGGTGTAGCGTAGCCCGGTTATCGCGCCGCGTTTGGGACGCGGAGGTCGCAGGTTCGAATCCTGCCACCCCGACAAAAAGCTTCAGCATATCGCTGGAGCTTTTTTTTATGTGATGTCAAAAATTAATTACTTTTATACTTCACATTAAACAAACCACACGTATGTCTCAATTAAAAAGTAAAATAGGGCTGTTTTTAGGACCATTAGTATTCGTTCTTATTTTACTTTTTTTTCATCCAGAAGGCTTAAGTGCTCCAGCTAATGCTGTATTGGCTTCGGTAAGCTGGATAGCAATTTGGTGGATAACAGAAGCTTTGCCAATAGCTGTTACAGCATTGCTACCTATAGTTTTATTTCCTTTAACTAATGGTATGAATCTTAGTGAAACGACAGAGTCTTATGGTCATAAATATGTGTTTCTATATATAGGTGGATTTATTATTGCAATTGCAATTGAAAAATGGAAATTGCATAAACGAATAGCCTTACATATCATAAATGTAGTGGGCACAAACATGTCAAATATTATTCTGGGTTTTATGCTTGCAACTGCGTTTTTATCGATGTGGATTTCCAATACGGCTACTGCTGTAATGATTTTGCCTGTTGGAATGGCGATAGTAATTCAGTTAAAAGATAATCCTACAACCCTACAAAATGAAACCTCTATTTTAGGTAAAGCACTAATGCTTGCAATTGCTTATAGTGCCTCAATTGGTGGTATCGCAACTTTAATAGGTACGCCTCCAAACCTTGTTTTTGCTGGTATAGTTAAGCAAACCTATAATGTAGAAATTTCTTTTTTACAGTGGTTTAAATTTGGAATAGTTATCAGTACTGTTTTATTAGTAATATGTTGGTACTATTTAACTCGAATAGCTTTTGATTTTAAAGGAAAAACTTTTCCAGGTGGAAAGGCAGAGATAAAAAGGCAGATAAAGGAATTAGGCCCAATTACTTTTGAAGAAAAATTGGTTTTAATTGTGTTTGGAACTACTGCGTTTTGTTGGATTACTAGATCTTTTCTTTTACAAGGATGGTTACCTGAAATAGATGATACTATTATAGCAATAGGATTTGCATTAGTATTATTTCTATTACCTTCTAAACAAAGCGGTACAGCACTTTTAGATTGGGAAGATGCCGTAAAATTACCATGGGGTATTATTTTATTATTTGGAGGTGGAATGGCCTTAGCACTTGGGTTTGAAACCAGCGGTTTAGCTGTTTGGATTGGAAACCATTTGTCTGCCTTAGGTAATTTACATTTGTTTTTATTGTTACTTGTTTTAATTACAGCAGTTAATTTTTTAACGGAAATAACATCTAATTTAGCAACTACAGCAATGCTATTACCTGTTTTGGTTTCTATAGCAACTGCAGTAGGATTGCATCCTTATTTTTTATTGGTAGGTGCAACATTAGCGGCGTCTTGTGCATTTATGCTTCCAGTAGCAACGCCGCCTAATGCAGTAGTATTTGGTTCGGGTTATATAAAAATAGAGGATATGGTAAAAAAAGGATTTGTTTTAAATCTTATCTCTATCATAATAATAACCGTTGCTGTATATTTTATATTGCCTTTACTCTGGGACTTAGAACCATTTAAAATATAGTCCTGAAGCAATTACGGCAATTACCAAAATAACAAGCATAATGGCAACAAAAGTAGTTGTCTTTTTTGTTTTCGAATCTTTCTGGAAAATATAATTTCTAGTTTCGTTTTCTTCTTCTTTTACAAATTTCATAAGGGTTGATTATTTATTAATTAATACTGTTTTTACGTTTAAAAATTCTAACATGCCTTCTTTACTAAGCTCACGTCCATAACCGGAAGCTTTGGTGCCGCCAAAAGGTAGTCGTGGATCTGACTTTACCATAGAATTTATAAAGAAGGCACCGTCTGGAATATCAATAATTTTTTTTCTAGCAGCTTCAATATTTTCAGTAAATACCATTGTGCCTAATCCAAATCTAGAATTAGTGGCAAGAGCATAAGCTTCATCTTCATCTTTTACTTTAATAATAGCAGCAACAGGTCCAAAAGTTTCTTCTTTAAATACCGACATTTCTGGACTTACATTAGTAAGTATAGTTGGTGCAAAATACGCATCTAAGACATCGTTACCAAATAAAACATGGGCACCAGCTTTAACTGAAGAGTCAATTTGTTGTTTTAAAGTCTCAGCTAAATCAGGTCTAGCTAGTATACTAATTTTTGTATCGTTTTCCTCTGGATTTCCAATTTTTAGTGCTCTTACTTTTTTGGTAAATTGATCAATAAATGAATCATAGATACCTTCGGTTACTATAAATCTTTTGGCAGCTATACAACTTTGCCCAGTATTTTGAAATCTTGCAGAAACCATTTCATCTAAGTATTTATCCAAATCGGCATCACTTAAAACAATACAAGCATTATTACCACCAAGTTCTAAAACTGTTTTTTTTAAGAGATTCCCGCACTGCTCAGCAATACTTTTTCCTGCTTTTTCGCTACCAGTTAATGTAACTGCTTTAAGTTTATCATTTTTTATAAGTTCTTCTATAGTCTCATGTGGAGCAACTAAGGTTTGAAAAACATCTTTAGGGTAACCAGCTTCAATAAAAATATCTTGTATGGCTAAAGCACAACCTGTCACGTTAGATGCATGTTTTAGTAAAGCTGTGTTTCCAGCAGTTAAGTTTGGTAGAGCAAATCTAAAAACTTGCCAAAATGGATAATTCCAAGGCATAACTGCAAGTATGGTTCCTAATGGGTCGTAACTAATAAAACTTTCATAGGCTTCTGTTTCGATAATGTCGTCACTTAAAAAAGATTCGGCATTTGCAGCATAAAAATCACATAAAGACATACATTTTTCAATTTCGGCGATGCTTTCAGAAATAGGTTTTCCCATTTCCTGAGTCATTAATAGAGCAAAATCATGTTTTTTAGCCTCAAGAATTTCAGCTACTTTATATAATAATTCTGTTTTTTCTTCTATTTCTACAAGTTTCCACTTTTGAAAAGCTTTATCAGATTTATCTAAAGCTTTCATGACATCTTCTTTAGATTGAACTTGATAAGTTTTAATGTTTTTAAGTGTATATGGATTTACTGTAGTTACTGAATGACTCATAAAATTGATTTTATATTGTGACTATCGTAAAATTCTATAATTATTTGTTAGGTTTTTAAGTTTTTAAAGGGTTTAACAAATTATTATCATTCATTTAAGTCCAATTTAAGAGTATTAGAGAAGCTAAATGTTAATTTTACATTAGGGAAAATTAATAGTGATTTTCTTTAAATTAAAAAAAACAACAGTTATGAGCAATAATGGAAACACAACTTTAGGATTATTATTAGGTGCAGCTGCGGGAGCGGCTTTGGGAATTTTATTCGCACCAGATAAAGGAAGCGAAACTAGAAGAAGAATTTCTGAAGAAGCTAATTCAACAAAAGATAAGATTGCTAGTTCTGCTACAGAATTAAAAAATACTATCGCTGAAAACGCATCTGCTTTTAAAGATAGTGCTTTAAATACATTTGGAAATAAAAAGCATACAGTAGAGCAACATATTGACGCATTAATTACTGAAGGTAGTTATAAAGCAGATGATGTGATTACAGGCTTAGAAAAGAAATTGGCAGATTTAAAAGCTAAAAATAAGCGTTTACAAAAAACATCATAATCTATGAGTGTTTTTGAAAATTTGCATAACACAACAGATAAAGCTACAGATCTTGGTGAGAAGTATATAAAGACTTCTCGCCAATATTTTAGGCTTAAAATATTTCAGCAGGTTAGTTTTTCAATTAGTCTATTCGCAAAACTATTTGCTATAGGTAGTCTTTTATTTATAGCCTTTTTATTTTTAGCAATTTATTCTGCTTTAGCCATTGGGAGTTTATTTAATAATCCCGCATATGGTTTCTTAATCGTTGCAGGTATTTTTATCCTATTAGGATTACTAATGTATCTTCTTAGAAAATCTTTGGAAACTTTAGTAATTAGAACTTTATCAGAAAAATTCTTTAATTAATATGAAAATTTATAATTCGTTTGAAGAGATTGAGCTTGAGCTTAGGCAATTGGAATTAGAGAAAAATATTACTCTTGAAGAGCTTAAAATGATAAAGCACGACCTAAAAGAAGATTTACAGCCTATACAATGGTTGCAAACCGGCGCGAAATACGCTGGAAAATTTGGTATGCTATATTTTATAAAAAAAATCTTTAAATAAAATCTAAAACAATCAACCACCATGAAAAACATTTTTGAAGCCATTAGAGCAGACCATGATGTACAAAGAAATCTTTTAGAGAAACTTGTGGATACTTCTGGTAAAACCGAATCTAGAGAGCATATTTACAAGTCATTAAAAAAACAGTTGGATGCTCATGCTATAGCAGAAGAAAGACATTTTTACAAACCATTAATTTCTAATGATATGATGCAGGAACATGCAAGGCATGGCATTGCAGAACATCACGAGATAGATGAGTTAATCGAGCAATTAGACGAAACAAGTATGGAGTCGTCTGCTTGGTTAAAAATAGCTAAAAATTTAAAGGAAAAAGTAGAACATCATTTAAAAGATGAAGAGCACTCGTTTTTTCAGATGGCAGGTAAAGTGTTTAATGAATCACAAAAAACAGAGTTGGCAAATGAATATTCCAATTCAATGAAAAATAATTTATAATGGTATAAATGAAAACATTTGAAAATACCATTTATAATCAAATTCTTTTAGAACCCGAAAAGGTAATAGAAGAATTTGATTTAGTTTATATCTATCCTGAACAACTTCAAATAAGACGAGAGAAAAAAGGAGAAAAATTTATTTATTTAAAACTAAAGTCAATTATTAAAACTAAAAAAGTTTTAAAAAGAATTCAAACTTTAGTTATTCCTCCTGCATGGCAAAAAGTTAAAATATCTCATATAGAAAACGGACATCTTCAAGCTGTAGGAAGAGATGCCAAAAACAGGCGACAATATAAATATCATCCTAAATGGAATGAAATTAGAAATCAAACTAAATTTTTTAAGCAATTATATTTCGCCTATCATTTACCTAAAATTAGAGCACAAGTAGATAAAGATTTAGATCAGGATAACTGGACACAAACTAAAGTATTAGCATTAATAATAAGACTTTTAGAAGAAACCCACATTCGTGTTGGAAACGACCAGTATGCTAAAAGAAATAAAACCTACGGTTTAACAACCTTACGTAGTAGACATGTTAAGACCTATAAAGACAAAATTAAATTTGAATTTGTTGGAAAAAAAGGAAAAGAGCATTCGGTTACACTTCGAAATAAAAAACTTACCAAATTAATAATGCAATGTGAGGAAATACCAGGTTGGGATTTGTTTAAGTATTATGATACAGATGGAGACAAACATCAAATTAATAGTTCAATGCTAAATGATTATTTAAAATCTATAACTGGTAGTGTTTTTACTGCAAAAGATTTTAGAACATGGTCTGCATCCAAAATTGCATTTGAAACCCTTTTACATTGCGATGCTACAATTGATGAAGAACAAAAGAAAAAAAATATTTTAAATTCTTATGATCAAGCAGCGAAAGCTTTAGGTAATACAAGAGCTGTTTGTAAAAAATATTATGTACATCCCGCAATTATTGAAGCATATCAAGACGACTCGATAAAGCCGTTTTTTAAAATGTCACAGAGTGTAGTTGATGATGATTATTTAAACCATAATGAAAAAGCATTAATAAAACTTTTAGAAGCTTACAAACCAATTGCTTAATTTGTTAAAAGTTAATAAACTAATTCTATTTCTTCTTAATTATATCTTAATATCAATATAAAGTCGTTAAAAACTCCTAAAACCATCTTAAGCTTAACTTAAACATAATGATTTCTGCATTTTGTAATAGTATCTTTAAACTATAATTAAAATACTAACCTAAAAAATCAATATTATGTTAAGATGGACAATCACATTCGTAGTAATTGCAATAATCGCAGCTGTGTTAGGCTTTGGTGGAATTGCAGGAGCATCAGCTGGAATAGCTAAAATTTTATTTTTCATTTTTATAGTGCTATTTATTTTATCACTAATAAAAGGTGGATTTAAAAGATAATTTATCAAAACTAACCAACAATTAAAATTTAACTAACCATTAAATTAATCAACCAAACCAATATTAATCAATTAAAACTAATACCATGAAAAAAGTAGCCTTAACATTTGTAATGTTGTTTGCTGTTGCAACAGTATTTACAAGCTGTAGAGAAGAATCTACAGGAGAAAAAGTTGAAGATGCAGTAGAAGATGTTGCAGATGATGTAGAAGATGCTGTAGATTAATTCTACACATTTTAAAATTGCTATGAAATAGAGAATTTACCAAATTATTAATAACCGAAAAAAACTAAAAGCTATGAAAACTTACACAGAAGAAGTCGGACAAAAATTAAACGCCTTATTAGAAAAAACTTATGATGCTGAGAAAGGATTTAAAAAAGCAGCAGAAAATGTTGAAAATCCTGCGCTTAAGAACTATTTTCAAACCAAAGCACAACAAAGATATGACTTTGGTCATGAGTTAAAATCTGAGATTAAATCTTACGGACAAGACGTAGATAAAGGTGGAAGTTTAACAGGTACTGCTCATAGAGCATGGATGGATGTTAAAGCTGCATTTTCTACAGAAAACGAAGAATCTATGTTAGAAGAAGCTATTAGAGGAGAAAAAGCTTCTGTTAATGAATATCAAGAGGTTTTAAACGAAACCGCTTTACCATCTACTACCCAAAACATTTTAGCCTCTCAAAAGTCTAAAATTGAAAGTGGATTATCTACTATTAAAACATTAGAAGATTTAAGTTAAACTATTTAAATGTTCTAATAAGAAAAGACCGCAATTGCGGTCTTTTTTTTGTTTAAATAATAAAATTATTTTTTTCGCTCATCTATACCAGCACTTGGATCTTCAATAAACTTTAAAGCTTCCTGAGCATCTTGTATTAAGTAATATTTGTTTTCATGAATGACTACTGGATGATTTAAAACTTGAGGTGTTTTATTTAAAATCTTAATCCAATCGTCTTGAGAAAAATTAGCAGTTTCTTTTTCATTAAATTCCAGATCAGATAAGTTTACATCAATCAAATTTCTAATTGGAATATTTAATTGGTCACTAATTGTTTTCCATTGCGTTCCTGTTACGTTTGTTTTAGTAACATCTATAGCTAGTAGCTCTTTATCAGAATCGTTTAAATAGGCATATACTTTTTTGCCAAGTTGACTTTCTGAACTATAATATAAATTGATCATGTTTTTATGTGTGTTTATTATTGACATCTTATAGGATTTGGTTAGTAAGTTAAATTTAAGACTTGTAATTTATAATAATCTTTAAATTTCGTTAAAAGTAAAAATCTCGTTTCATAGTTTTTTATAATTAATAGATAATAACTTTTGATAATTCTTAAGTAATCTTACTCATAAAATTGATATTTTTGCTATAAAATAAAGAATTATGTCTCAAAATATAGAACACGTAAAATGTTTAATTATAGGTTCTGGACCTGCAGGTTATACTGCCGCTATTTATGCTGCCAGAGCTAATATGAATCCCGTATTATATCAAGGGACTCAGCCAGGAGGACAATTAACAACAACTAATGAGGTTGAAAATTTTCCAGGATATCCCGATGGAATTACTGGACCTGAAATGATGATTCAATTACAAAAACAAGCCGAACGTTTTGATACCGATGTTAGAAACGGTTGGGTTACCAAAGTAGATTTTTCAGGATCTGTACATAAAGTATGGATTAATGATGAAAAAGAACTTCACGCAGATACGGTAATTATTTCTACAGGAGCAAGTGCAAAATATTTAGGCTTAGAGTCTGAACAAAAATATTTAAAACTTGGTGGAGGAGTTTCTGCTTGTGCGGTTTGTGATGGTTTTTTCTATCGTAATCAAGAAGTCGTTATTGTTGGAGCAGGAGATAGTGCTTGTGAAGAAGCGCATTACTTATCGAAATTATGTAAGAAGGTTACTATGTTAGTTCGTAGAGATGAATTTAGAGCATCTAAAATCATGGCAGAACGTGTGAAAAAAACCGAGAATATAGAAATATTATTTAATACAGAAACCGAAGAGGTTTTAGGGGATGGACAAGTAGTTACTGGTGTTAAAGTTAAAAATAACCAAACTCAGGAATTTAAAGAAATTCCAGCAACTGGATTTTTTGTAGCTATAGGACACAAACCTAACACCGATATTTTTATGGATTACATTAATTTAGATGAAACAGGTTACATTAAGTATGAAAAACCTGGAACATCTAAAACAAATGTAGATGGTGTTTTTGTTAGTGGGGATGCAGCAGATCATGTCTATAGACAAGCCATAACAGCAGCAGGAACTGGCTGTATGGCAGCCTTAGATGCAGAACGTTATTTAGCAGCTAAAGATGCAGATTTTGAAGTAGCTACATCTACTTACAATTAAAAGAATAATTAAGTATAAAAAAACCGAAACATGTGTTTCGGTTTTTTTATTTATTACTATGGCTTATTAGACCTATAATTTCTTTTTATATAAAATAGCTTCATCTGCAAATTTCTCTAATTCTATTTTTGGGTTGCCATAAATAGATACCTCACTGGTTCCTTCTGCAGAAAGTTTTAAAGTCTCATTAACTTCAATATTAATTTTAGCTCTGTTATTAGCGGTTACTATAGCGTTTTTAGTTGTAAAACGTCTACCATCAAATTCACAAGAATTATCTACATGAAGTTCTAAATTATTTGTATCTCCTTCAATATCAGCTTCTGCACGTTGCAGCATATCTATTTCAATAGTATCTCCCGTGGTTAAAGCTTCTAATTTACTATTGTCATTTAATTCTAAAGCAATTTGTTTTGCGGTAACATTTAATTTTGCACTAGAATCGTCGTTATGTGTTATTTTAAACTTATCGGCAGTAACGGTTAAAAAAACTTTAGATTCATTTTGAGTTACTACGGTTAAATCATTAAATTTTAGTGTAATGTCCGAGTGAACTTCAGCTTCATTTTTTAGCATAATAGCTTCCAGAGCATCTGTATAAAACACGGTAATTTTTAAAGTTTTATAAGAGGCAATACGCATAGTGGTTTTTATAGTCATTTCGCCATCATAATTAGTTACCGCAATAACATCTATTAAATTGTCGTCTGCTGTAATTTCTATAGCAGGTTCATCACTTCTTAAAAGACGTACTTCAATATCGTCTCCTAAAACCAAGCGATTAAAAGAATCTATAACTTTATAACTTTTTACAACCTCGCGGCTACCTTTAATTTTTTCTTTTGTTTGTGCGTTTAAAGCCATGCTAACAAATAAAAGCATGGTTAATGTGAATACTATTTTTTTCATTGGTTATTATATTATGTTGCAAATATAAACAAAAACCGTCCCAAACGTTTTAAAGTAAGAGACGGTTTTAAAAGATCAAAAAATTAAGCTTTGTTAGATTAAAATATTAACTATTGTTTCTACAATAAAAGTTACTAATGCTACCATGATTAATTATTTTTAGAATTAACCTTAACAGCCTTATCATTAATATCAATCTTTAAATTTTCTGAGTTTGATTTTATTCCTGAACTATCAATTATTAACTCCAAATTATTATTTGATGTTTTTAGGCCATCAGAATTAATTTTAATTTTTCCATTTTCACCGTTTATATTCACGTCAATTTCAAAATCATCATCATTAAAATCTTCATCCTCAACCGGACAATCGTTACAAATAAATTCATTTTTAGCGACTGTTAAATAATGTTCTTCAAAACCATTATCTAACATATCATTATAATACCTAGAATTATTGCGATGGTATTGATATGTATTTTCTTCAGCAAAAATAACACTTCCAACTGGCATATATAAAGTAACGGTAACTCGCTGGTCTTTAGGCTTACTATTGTTAGTTAATAAAAAGTAATTGTCTAATAGTAATTCGTTGTTATTTATTTTGAAATTATAAGCTATATTTTCAGCTCTATCTTTAGCTTCTTCATAAGTAAAACCGTTGCCAGATTTTTCAATTTTTAATTTAGCAATACTATCTCTAGTGGATTTTACTATAAGTCTTATGTTTTGAGAGTATATTTCTCTTTGCCCGTTTTGATTGGTTACACTTTCAAAATCACTATCTCTATAAAACGTGTCACTATAATTATCATTATAAGTCATTGCTAAACGTAAAGTATCTGTGCTCTTTATTTGTTCTAATAGTACGGTTTGAGATAATTTAGCTTTTTCCTTGTAACTCATACCTTGTCTTACGCCTAAATAAATTAGCCCAATTAAAGAGGCAAACCAGATACCTAATAAAGCATATTTTGCTGTTCTACCAATAGATTTTGAGTTTGGTACTACCATTTTTAAACCTAAGTAGAAAATAAAGAAGGCAAATATTCCTATAAAAAGAAATATTATTAAACTTAAGAGCCATATAGGTGTAGCAGAATTTATAGATAAATCTACAAAGTCTATACCTGGCATATGTACCGATTTAACAATACCTACAGTTAAAAGGCTAATAAGCGTTCCAATAACCATACTTATACCTGTAAACATTAAAATAACCCCTATAAATTTTGCAAATACTTTTACCACAAAAACAACAATGTTTCCTATAGTGTCAAAAAAGTTCGTACTTGTGTTTTTTAGGTGTGTATTTCCTTTGGCGTTTTTAAAAGAACTTGAAATACTATCACTTACATGATCAAAACCTTCTTTTAGTTTGTCTCCATGTTTTTGAAAATCTACATTTTTTATATTATCTGAAACGTTTTCAAATCCGTCACGAATTTTTTTTTCAATATTACTTATCGTTACAGGCTCACCTGTCATATGTAATTTATCGGTTGTAGTTTTTGCCTCAGGAACAAATATCCAAAGTAAAATGTAAACTAAGAATCCTGTACCAAAACCAAATACTAAAAGAATCCAAATTAATCTTACCCAAATGGCATCTATACCAAAATAATGACCTAAACCAGAGCTTACTCCACTTATGTATGAGTTTTCGGTATCTCTAAATAGTTTTTTAACGGTAGAACTTTTCTTGTAATGAGTTTTTGGTTCATCTTCAAAAATATCATCATCTACTAAGTAGTCTTCAGGTTGTCCCATAATGGCAATAACCTCTTCAACTTCCTTTAAGCCAATTACTTGATTACTTGTTTTAATACGTTCTGTAAAAAGTTCAGCTATTCTTGCTTCAATGTCACTTACAATTTCACTTCTACCTTGAGAATCTGTAAACGAACGTTTGATAGATTCTAAATAGTTTTGTAATTTGTTATAAGCCTCTTCATCTATATGAAAAAATAGACCTGCTAGATTTATGTTGACTGTTTTATTCATTTTAGTTAGATTTTGTATTAGTGACCATGTTTACAGCGTGTCGTAACTCGTCCCAAGTTGTGGTTAGTTCTTTTAAAAATAATTGTCCGGTTTCTGTTAATCCGTAATATTTTCTTGGAGGACCAGAAGTCGATTCTTCCCAGCGGTAATTTAATAATCCCGCATTTTTAAGTCTGGTAAGTAAAGGATAAATAGTACCTTCTACTACAAGCAGTTTTGCGTCTTTTAAAGTATCCAGAATTTCTGCAACGTAAGCATCGTCGTCTTTAAGGACAGAAAGTATGCAGTACTCTAAAACACCTTTTCGCATTTGTGCTTTTGTGTTTTCAATTTTCATGTATAGGTGTTTTTATTAAAATCATTAATAAGATGTATTATGTTAATTAAACTATATAATAGTTGCTTATGCAAATATATGTTTAAAAAAAGGTATTATGCAATACAAAGTACTTAAAATTAACAAAATATTAACAATTATAGCTAATTATATTTTAACTATTTTAGCCGAAATAAAACAAAAACTATGAAGCTTACACCTAGTAAATTAAACACTTTTACCCTTTATAAATTACCCGCTGCGTTTATTTGTGGTGTAAGAACTAAAATCTTAAATGATGAGCAATGTATCACTACTGTGAAGCATAAATGGATAAATCAAAATCCATTTAACTCTATGTTTTGGGCAGTTCAAGGTATGGCAGCAGAGTTTTCAACGGGTGCTTTAATGATGTCAAAAATTCAGAGCTCGGGAAAGAAAATTTCTATGTTAGTAACTTCTAACAACGCAACATTTACAAAAAAAGCGACAGGTTTAATTACGTTTACTTGTAATGACGGGCTTTTAGTTGACGATGCTATTAAAAAAAGTATTGAAACAGGAGAAGGACAAACGATTTGGATGAAGGCTGAAGGAAAAAACAAGGATGGCGTTGTAGTGTCTACATTTAATTTTGAATGGTCATTAAAAGTGAAGAGTTCTATATAAATTGGGTTTGTTAATAATTAGTTAATAAAATGATAAAAGTTTAAATATTTTATCTAAAAAATGATTATATTTAAGTGAATTTAAATCCTGTTGCATATAGTTAAAACTTTACTCTTTAATTTTAAATCTAAATTATTATGGCAAGAGCAATGTTCGAGTACACAAAAATGGTACTTAGCAAGGTTAGTTTTGATTCAAATTTATTTTATATAGAAGTAGAAAAGGCATTTAAACGCTTACTGCCTTATGAAATTGAAGAATTAAAAATATATATTAAATCTTTAGCTTTTTATAACCCAGAGCTAAATCAAAGTTTACATTTATTACAATAAAAAAAAGCCTCTAATTTTAGAGGCTTTTATTATTTTGACAGTGGACTTATAATCTGAACATTCTGAAATGCAATTGCACCACGAATAATTGAGGCTATATTGTCTTTTAAGGCATTAACAATTTGCATTTTCAGCTCACTTTTATGAAAAATTAAACTCACCTCACGTGCTGGAGAAGGTTCTGTAAAATAATGTAAGTTGTTTTTTTGCGATTTATTAAGCTCTAAAGTATGTAAATAGGGCAGAAGTGTCATCCCCAAATTTTCATCAGATAAGCGGATTAAAGTTTCGATACTTCCGCTTTCCAATTGGAACGTTTCATCATGTTGTGTCTTAAAAGCTTTACATAAATTAATAACTCCATCTCTAAAACAGTGTCCATCTTCCAAAAGTAACATGTCCTCTAAATCTAAATCTGATACATCTATAGTTTTTTTAGATTTCAAACGATGGTTTTCAGGGATGTAGGCTACAAATGGTTCATAATATAACACGCGCTCTTTAATTGTTTCGCTTTCTAAAGGTGTTGCAGCTATTGCGGCATCTAAATGACCTTCGTTTAATCGAGACATAATTTCTTCAGTGGTTAATTCTTCAATTTTAAGTTTAACCTTTGGAAATTTCTTAATAAAACTTTTTAAGAACATTGGTAATAGCGTTGGCATAACCGTTGGAATAATTCCAAGTTTAAATTCGCCGCCAATAAAACCTTTTTGTTGGTCTACAATATCTTGTATTCTGTGAGACTCATTAACAATATTTTTAGCTTGTGCAACTATACGTTTACCAACTTCAGTAAGCTCTATAGGTTTTTTACTTCTATCGAAAATTAAAATATCCAACTGGTCTTCCAGCTTTTGTATTTGCATACTTAAAGTTGGCTGGGTTACGAAGCGATGTTCCGCAGCTTTTGTAAAATTTTGGTGCTCTGCAACTGCTAAAACGTATTCTAATTGTGTAATAGTCATTATGATAGGTTTAGACTATAAAAATATGAAAACTATAAGAAATCACTATGCTTAATAACATATAAATTTTTATAAAAGCCCTCTAGCTTTTATTTCAAGATATTTATTAATAGTATCGATAGTAAGTTTTTCTGGAGTAGTTAAAATACTATAGATTCCATATTTCTTCAATTCGTTTACAATAAGCCTTTTCTCGAACGCAAATTTTTCAGCAATTACTTTATCGTAAGCCTGTTGAACCGTTTCGGCTTTTTGGTCTATAAATTGATTTAATTCGGTGTTTTTAAAAAAGATGACAACTAATAAGTGATTTTTAGACAGACCTTTTAAATAGGGTAGTTGACGGTTAAGACTATCAAGCGTTTCAAAATTGGTATAGAGCAATAGTAAACTCCGGTGAGTTATGTTACGCTTAACATTAGCGTACAATTGTCCAAAATCACTTTCTTTAAAATTAGTTTTAACATTGTAAAGCGTTTCTAAAATTAAGTTCATTTGGGACGTTCTACGTTCTGCAACCACTCTGTTTTCTACTTTATTAGAAAAAGTAAACAAACCTGCTTTATCCTGTTTTTTTAAAGCCACATTACTAATTACTAATGCCGAGTTTATGGCGTAATCCAATAAAGTTAAGCCGTTAAAAGGCATTTTCATAACTCGCCCTTTGTCTATAATGGCATAAACAGGTTGCGATTTCTCATCTTGAAACTGATTAACCATTAACTGGTTTCGTTTGGCTGTAGCTTTCCAGTTAATAGTCCTTAAATCGTCACCCAAGACATAATCCTTAATTTGCTCAAATTCCATAGTATGTCCTAAACGCCTAATTTTTTTTACACCATATTGGTGTAAATTATTAGTCATAGCCATTAAATCGTATTTACGTAACTGGATGAAACTTGGATAGGTAGGAACCATGATGTCGTTATTAAACCTATAACGTTTAGCTATTAAACCAAACGGCGTTTTGGTGTAGACATTTAAATGGCCAAACTGATATTCGCCACGTTCGGTTGGTCTTAATTGATACGTAAGTTGAAGCTCCGATAAAGGCTTCATTTTTTTGTCTATTTTGAAATTCCTTACCTGAAATTGCTCAGGAATTTCATCTATAACCGAAACAAATAGAGGAATGCTATAGTAATTTTGAAGCTTAACTGAGACTTCGTTTTGGTCGCCATTAGAAAATTTTTCTGGAGTATTCCTAGAACCCGTAAGTCCTTTTTTAGACGAGTAAAGGACTAATAGATCCAAAACTACTAGACCTAAAAGAACCACAAGTAATAAGCTTGTAATATCTAACAATACAGGAACGATAAAACTTAGCACATACAAAATAATAAGACCAATACAGACGTAAAAAAATCTATTTTGTATGTAAAGGCTTTTAAGTTGTTTCATTTATTTAAGTTAAATCGTTTAAAATTGACTTGTCTTAAGAAATTCCCAATTCGTAAATCAGAATTATCTTGGAATTTCTACAGCATCTATTATTTGAGCAATAATTTGTTTTGTGGTAATTCCTTCCATTTCTCGTTCTGGAGTCACAATAACTCTGTGTTGTAATACAGGAACTGCAGCACGTTTAATATCTTCTGGAGTAACAAAATCGCGACCTTGCATAGCTGCAAATGCTTTACTAGCTTTTAAAATAGCAATGGAAGCTCTTGGCGAAGCACCTAAATATAAAAATGGGTTTGTTCTGGTGTTTACAATTAAATCGGCAATGTATTTAATAAGGTTTGGCTCGATAATTATTTGGTTAACAAGTTCTTGAAATGCTTCAATTTTCGACTTATCTAAGTGTTGAGTTATTTTATCGGTTTTCTTGCTTCCTTTTAAACCCTGTTCTCTGGTAATAATTTCAATTTCTTCTTCCAAATTTGGGTAATCAATATCAATTTTAAATAAAAATCGATCTAATTGTGCTTCTGGTAAACGATAGGTACCTTCTTGTTCTACAGGATTTTGAGTGGCTAACACAATAAACGGTAAATCCATTTTATATTGGTTTCCGTCTATGGTAACTTGTCGTTCCTCCATAACTTCAAATAAAGCCGCTTGTGTTTTTGCAGGTGCACGGTTAATTTCATCAATTAAAATCATGTTTGAAAAAATGGGCCCTTTTTTAAATTCAAATTCTGATGTTTTCATATCAAACACAGAGGTTCCCAAAATATCGCTTGGCATTAAATCTGGTGTAAACTGAATACGACTAAAATCTATAGCCAATGATTTTGCTAATAATTTTGCAGAAATGGTTTTTGCAACACCAGGAACACCTTCAATTAAAGAATGGCCATTTGCTAATATAGAAGCAATTAGCATATCTATCATGCCTTTTTGTCCAACAATGACTTTGCTAATTTCTGTTCTAATTTGTGCGACACCTTCCTGTAATTCGCTTAAATCAATACGATTTGTAAAGTTTACATTGTCGTTAGGTTCTGGATTTAAAGTTTTTTCAAAATCCTCGTTTAAGTTATCTGTTGTATGATCCATGCTTATGGTTATGAAATTCTTCTATTAATGTATTTAAATCTAATAAATCCTGCTCTGTGACTTCCGGTTTTGCTCTTAATTGTGTTATAGCATTAACCAAAGTTGTAATATCTTTTTTACTTCTGTTGGTTTTTAAAGCTAAGTTTTTAATAAGCTTTTCATCTAAAACCTGTGTGTCTAAGTAATACACTCGACGAATATATTCTAAAAAATAGGTTGTTTTTTTATCTATTAGATTGTTATGATCTTTAGTTTCGTAATATAAATTTCCAATGGTTTTAATAAATTCTAAAGTAGAGTTGCCTAATGGCGTTATTGTCTTAACTACACGTTGTTTTCGTTTAGTGTTAAAAATAATAAATAATACAAGTAAAATTAAGCCTAGATACCAAGCATATCTTAATGCGGGCTGACTTAAAATAAAACGTAGTTTTGAGCCACTAATTGGTGTGCTTAGACGAATTTTAGATTTGTAAAATATTGGAGCATTCGGTAAATAGCCTAATGTATTTTCAGTATAAACTTGGTGTTTTTTAGACTTTAATAAGCTAAAATTAGTATAAACACTAGGTTGTAAATGCAAATAGAAAGTCCCTTTCTTGTAAGTGGTTTTTATAAAATTGGTATAAGTAGAATCTTTAAAAGTTTGAGTTCCTAGTATAGTGGTGGTTTTATAATTAGCGTTTTTAAAATAAACATTGGTTAACCCTTTTTCTATAAAAATAGAATCGTTTTTAAACTTAGGGTTTACCAAATTAAGTGTTGCTTTACCCTTAAAACTAAAATTATTATCGGTTTCAATCTGTAAACTATCCAGAAACACTTTAGGGATGTAACTTGAAGCCAAGAATAAGATGTTTCCTTTAGCGGTGAAGTCTAATAATTTTTCTGCTGAAACGTCATCCAGTTGGGCAAATTCATCAATATGCATATAAATTCCAGATGGTTCAACATTTGAAGTGTCTTTAAAAGCTTCAAAATATTCGTATGGACTAGTTGTTATGGTTGTAATTTGAGATTCTGGAAATAATTCTGGTAATTCATTATAAAAAATAAAGGTGCCATAAGGAATCTTATCGGTTTCGTTATAAGTCTTTGCCCAGTTTACCGGTTTTTCCGCAGTAATTTGAACGTAGAATATAAATCCAAATAAAACAAGAAGTAGAATAATGTATGCTTTAAGACTTTTACCCATTTTTTATGCTATTTAAAAAGTGAATAAATGCTTTTTTAGCTTTTGAAAACTGAATCTCATCAACAGTAAACTCGCCATACCAGATGTAATTATACAAATATGAGGTATAGGCAAATTTTTCGGCTTGAGTATGATTAGTAAGCTCTAACTGATAATCGCTATTGGTTTTTTCAGCATCGTATTCTATTAAACCTTTGCGAGTTAATTCTTTTAAAAGCCATAAATAGTAATACCTAATGGCTAATCTGTACTGTAGTTCACTTTCAGCTGAAGAAATTAAGGTTTCAAAATTGGTTTCGTGAATATTTGTTTCTACTGCATCTACAGGAATAATAGTTTTATTTGAAGATTTGCCAAATACCCATTTACCTTCTTTGTTAATGATTGCTCTATAAATAAAATAAACTACTAAAAGGATAATAATTACTGAAGCAATATTAAGCATGACATCTGTTAATTGTGCAGCTTCACCTTTAGAATCTATATTAAAAAGACTTTGCCATAGGTCGCTTAACCATTGTTTAAAACGCGTCCACCAGCCAGAAGTTTCTTTGGTGCGCTCATAATTAAAAGCATCTTCAGTATAACGTTCTTTAAGATTATTAAATCGTCTGGGTTCTACGTTTGAAGAATCTTGTGTTAAAGTGGTGTCTATACTAATTTCATTAGAAGGCACAGACGTTTCTTGCGATAATCCTTCAGCAGAAAAAAAGCATAAATTTATGACTATTAGAAAATATATCAGGTTAGTTTTCAATTTGACCAATTAAATCTATTTCACTTTTCATATTTATATTTTCACTTTCTTCTTTTAATCCAAAATACACAATACTTTGATTAATTTGTAACATACAATTAAGTACAATACCCACTAAAAATGAAATCACAAATAATATAATACTTATAAAAATAAACACCATGCTTGTGCTGTCTCCTTCTAAAGCATTTTCTGGTACGGTAATATTTGTAGACACGTTTATTATAGACTGAAAAATACTTAAACCTATTTGTACAATGTAACTCATTAGATAAAATATACCCATACAACCTACAGCATGCCAGAATTTTGAGGTAATAAGTTTCCAAACGTAACCAAAACAATCAAAAAAACTTTTCTTGTTTTGATTAATAAATTCTAACAAGGTCATATTATATAATCCAGCAATTAACGCTACTAGTAATGGTAATAGTAAAATACCAACCATAGTAATAGCCAAAATAACCCCAGCTATAGCAATAGGAATAATTAATACCAGAAGCATTAAAAAACCAAGTACTAAAAACATAACTATTTTACCTGCGTTTTCCTTAAATGAATTTACAATTTCTTTTATGGCGAAATTAGTGCGCTCATTTTTTTCGTATAATCTGAAATATATTGGAGTGTAAGCATAAGATATGACTGCAAAAAACAACCCTACAATAACCATACTTATAATTAAGGTTACAAATAATATAGGATTTGCATTTAGGATACTATCTAAGTCTGTAGACATCCCGCCAACCCCGAAATTATTAAAAAGGTCTCTTAAAAAGAACTCGCTAAAAACATAGCTTAATGCGGCTAGAATAAGAATAAAGAATCCGTTAATTATAAAAAAATACTTAAAAAAATGTTTTCCATTTTGGCGAATAAACTCAAACGTATCTGTAAAAAAGGATGAAAAATCTCTTTGTTTATATAGTTGCATAATTTAACTGTTGCTTTTTGTGAACCCGATGTGGATAAATAATATAGTAGTAGGTAATTATACTTAATGTGGTAAAAATGATTCCTAGAGATAACCAATTGGGCATAACGTTGGAATATCTGGTAACAAAACCTTCTAAAAATCCAGCACAAATAGTAAATGGAAACGTACTAATTAAAATTTTAACTCCTGTTTTTACACCATGTTTAAATGAGGTTAGTCTGGAATAAGTTTTAGGAAATAAAATACTAGCACCTATTATAAATCCTGCAGCACCTTCAATTACAATAGCAAAAATTTCCATTGCACCGTGTATCCATATACCTCGAACACTTTGCATAAGCACACCTTCTTTTTCAAAAAAATATTGAAATGCACCAATCATAATACCATTTTCCATTAAAATATAGCCTGTACCTAAGCCTCCAAAAACACCATAAACAACGTTTAATATACCAACGTATAAATTGTTTAGAGTAATCCCTATAAAACTACCCCAATTACTACCACTTTTATAAATAGCGACAGGATCTCCTTTTTTTATATTTTCTAAAGTTAAATTGACGTAATAGTCTCCAAGAATTAATCTCACAAAAGAATCATCATAAGCAGCCGAAAGTGCTCCAATTGCAGCAAATGCTCCAAATATAATAAAGGCGTACGCGACATAACGCCTGTAATGGTACATAATTAAAGGCACTTCAGTTTTAAAAAAATAAACAAAACGGTTGGTATCTTGACGCTTAGTTTTATAAATTTTTTGAAAAGCTTTCGCTGCCAGGTTGTTTAAGTAAAGAATTGTTTTACTTTTGGGATAATAAGTTTGTGCATAAGAAAGGTCGTTTACTAATTGTGTATAAAGTGAAGCTAATTCGTCGGGATTTTTAAGCTGTTTGCCAAAAATAGCGGTCTCAAAATCCTGCCATTTTTGCTTGTTTTTCTTTATAAAAGCGACTTCTCTCATATAGGCTCAAAGCTACATAAATTTTTATTTTTAAAAACTAAAAAAACGACCATTTTTTACTGCTGAATGACTTTAATAGCGATAAATACCACACAAAATGTAAACATTAATTTTGAAGCTGCAAGTGTTGGTGAGCGTATTTTGGCATACCTTGTAGATTTTATTATTAAAGTAGCTTATTTAGCTACCATGAGTTTGCTGCTTTTTAAAGTTTTTAATTTTGAAAGAGTCCTAGAAAAAATGGATCAATGGTCTGCAACAGCTATAATTATAGGAATTTATTTCCCGTTTTTTATATATACTCTGGTTTTAGAAAGTATTATGGATGGCCAAACCATTGGAAAAAGAATTTTAAAAATTCAAGTGGTTAAAATAGATGGCTACCAGGCTTCTTTACCAGATTTCTTAGTAAGATGGCTATTTCGTATTGTAGATATAAACTTACTTTCTGGTATAATTGGAGTCATTACTATTGTTTCTACAAAAAACAGTCAGCGCTTAGGAGATATTACCGCAGGTACTGGTGTAATTTCTTTAAAAAATAAAATTGGTATAGACCAGACCATATTAATGGATTTGGAAGATGCATATCAACCAACATATCTTAATGTCATTCGTTTATCCGATAATGATGCACGTATTATTAAAGAAACGTTTGAAAAAGCTAAGAAGGATAAAGACTATGCTACTTTAATAAAACTAAGACAAAAAGTTATAGAAGTAGTTAAAATTACCGAACAAAAAGAAAGCAACGATGTTGAATTTCTTACAACAATTTTAAAAGATTATAATTACTTTACTCAAAACATGTAGCATTATTTATGGAAATTAACATGTTTTACATACTAGACATTTTAGGGACAATTTCATTTGCTATTTCAGGTGTTTTAATTGCCATGAATAAGCGTATGGATATTTTTGGTGTTCTAATTATAGCATTTGTTACCTCTGTAGGCGGAGGTACGTTAAGAGATGTTTTAATAGGGAATACACCAGTTGCTTGGATGAAAGACATGACATTTGCTTACGTTATTATTTCGTCAACCGTATTAGCCATTATATTTAAAAATAAAATAGACTACCTGAGAAAGTCACTTTTCCTTTTTGACACTATAGGTATTGGATTATATACAGTTGTAGGAATAGAGAAAGGGCTAAACGCAGAATTGCACCCTTTAATTTGTATTGCATTGGGAACTATGAGTGCTTGTTTTGGTGGTGTTATTAGAGATATTTTATGTAATGAAATTCCTGTGATTTTTAGAAAAGAAATTTACGCAACCGCTTGTATTTTAGGTGGTTTTGTATATTTCTTATTAAAATTTACCGCTATAGATTCCGATTTAGTTTTTATTATTTCTGGTTCTGTAGTTATTATTTCAAGAAGTCTTGCTGTAAAATTTAAGATATCATTACCAAGTTTATATAGGGATTAGCCTTAAGACTGAAGACTGCAAAAAAATCACTCCAAAATTTCTGCTTTTTCAATATAAACATTGTGTAAAGGCCATTCAGCCTCATCGGTTCTAACCGAATTTATTTTATCTACCACATCCATACCTTTAATGACTTCACCAAAAATAGTATAATCGCCATCAAGATGATAACTATCGGTTTGTACAATAAAAAATTCGTAAGGTGAAGCTAATTTATGTGGATTTTCTATATCACTGCTGGGCATAGAAATGACACCGCGTTTATGAGTAAAGCCTCTATTAGTATCTGTAGGTAATAAATAGTGACCAATTTTTCTTCGACGCTTTGCTACATCAACATTATCTGTATTTCCACCTTGAATAATGAAGTTTTCTACAACCCGATGGAATTGTGTGTTATCAAATGCTCCTAATTTTGTAAGGTAAATAAAATTAGCGCGATGAAACTTTGTTTCGTTGTATAGTAAAATCTCAATATCTCCAAAAGTTGTTGTTAATCTAACTTTAGTCTCTTTATTCTCTTTCTCGTATTCCAGAAAAAACTCCATTGCGTTATCCTCATCTAAATAGGGATAAGTTTTTTTTGGTTTTTTAACTGTATCTTTTTTTATAACTTTAGTTGCTTTTATATTATCTTGAGTAGTATCTTCGGTAGTATTTTTAGAGGTATTTGATTGGCAAGACAGAATAATAAAGCTTAAAATTACCCAACTTAATTTTTGCATATATGAATTTTGAATCATTTAAAAAATTACTTTCAAAAATACAACATCTAGATTTACCTGCCGAAAAATCTCATATTAAGATGATGCCACCATATAGAAATGAGTTGGTTGCTAATCATAAAGAACCATTACATACAGCAAGAAAGGCTGCTGTTTTGGCTTTGTTTTATCCAGACGAGTTTAATGAAACCAAGCTGGTTTTAATTTTAAGAAAAACCTATAAAGGTGTACATTCGGCGCAAGTTGGTTTTCCTGGAGGCAAAGTTGAAAAAGAAGATAAAAGTTTAGCAGACACCGCATTAAGGGAAACTTTTGAAGAAGTAGGCGTTGCATTAAATAATATGGTTATTGTAAAAGCATTAACTAAAGTGTATATCCCGCCAAGTCATTATAATGTATATCCATTTATAGGTTATTGTTTACAAACACCAATTTTAAAAAAACAAGATGAAGAGGTGGAAGCTATTCTGGAAGTAGATTTTAATCATTTTTTAGATGATAGCAATTTAAAATCCAAAAAGGTGAAACCAGAACAGCTTAAAGAGTTTGATGTGCCTGCTTTAGAACTAAACAATCACTTAGTATGGGGAGCAACAGCAATGATGCTAAGCGAAGTAAAAGACTTAATAAAAACAGTGCTTTAACGCTCGATTTTGTTACATTTGTAATCCTCAAAAATAAAAGATATAACTATGGGATTGTTTAAAAAAAATCCTTTTGGACATAATTTATTTATAAAAAAATGGCTAATTCGCATATTAGGAGTTCTGTCTCATCGTAGATTTAGAGGTTTTAATGAATTACAAATTGATGGTTCAGAAATATTAAAAACCCTACCGGATACTAATGTATTATTCATTTCAAATCATCAAACTTATTTTGCAGATGTGGTATCGATGTTTCATGTTTTTAATGCAAGTTTAAGTGGAAGAGACGATAATATTAAAAACGTAGGCTATTTATGGAATCCAAAACTTAATTTATATTATGTGGCGGCTAAAGAAACCATGAGTGCAGGGTTATTGCCCAAAATTTTAGCCTATGTTGGCTCTATCTCTATAGAAAGAACCTGGAGAAGTGAAGGTAAAGATGTAAACCGTCAAGTAAAGATGAGTGACATTTCAGCCATTAGCAAAGCGTTAGACGATGGTTGGGTGATTACTTTCCCGCAAGGTACAACCACACCTTTTAAACCTATTAGAAAAGGAACCGCACACATTATTAAACGTTATAAACCAATTGTTATACCTATTGTTATAGATGGTTTTAGACGAAGTTTTGATAAAAAAGGACTTCGAATTAAAAAGAAAAATATACTTCAAACTTTTGAAATTAAGGAGCCGCTAAAAATTGATTATGATAATGAATCTATAGAAGACATTGTTGAGAAAATTGAATATGCTATAGAACAACATCCTTCATTTTTAAAAGTTCTTACACCACAACAGCTTAAAGAACAGGAAGAATTAAATGAACAGCGAAGATGGAAATCTTAAATTTCTAACTTTCTTAATTCATTATAATTTTTATTAAGTTTCTTTAATAAGAAGCCATAAATTATTTTATAAAATAACCAGATTACTGCAACAAAAACTAATGCTAGGCCAGCAAGTGAGGCATAAAAACCTGCCATTTGTAAATTACTGTAATGGGATAGGTTATCTAATAAAATAGGAGAATTGTGTATTGAAATATAGAAACCTATAACCATAGAAACAGCAATAACTACTAAGTTGTAGATTACATAAAACTTTACAATTTTTCTTGTTTTTAGAATATTTTTCATCAGAAGCTTTGCATTATCCAAGGTGCTAATAGCTTTATAAGATTTGTATAATAAATAAACAAACAGACCTATAATGGCATAACTTACTACAGTTAATATTTCATCTAAATAACCATCACCATAAACCATAGCGATACTTTGGTTATATCTATCTGAAAAAAGTAAAGGCAATACATTAATAAGTATCCAGAATACAAATTCTCCAATACTTATATAAAATAAAGTTTTTACTATATTAGAAGATTTCTTCTGTAGCATATTATAAATATCTGTAGCAGAAAAAGTATTTTCTGGAGTATTGGAACTTTCTTTCCAATGCTTTTTTAATAATTCTAATTCATCCATTATTATTACGGATTTAATATGGTTCTTAACTTGGTTTTCACTCGATTCATTTTCACTCTGGCATTCACTTCGCTTATTCCTAAGGTTTCACTTATTTCACTATAATTCTTATCTTCTAAATACAAAAACACTAAAGCTTTATCTATATCATTAAGTTGTTGCAAGGCTTGATACATTAGTTTTAACTGTTGTTCTGTAGTATCATCATATTCTTCCTGAGAAATTTTAAATTCTACAGTATCAAACTCTTGAGTCTGGATACGTCGTTTAGATTTTCGATATAAGGTTATTGCAGTATTTAAACCAATTCGGTACATCCAAGTACTAAACTTGGCATCACCACGAAATTTAGGATAGGCTTTAAATAATTGTATGGTTATTTCCTGAAACAAATCATTATGAGCATCGTAATTGTTAGTATACAACCTACATACCTTATGCACAATGTTTTGGTGCTTTTCTAATAACGTAACAAATTCTTTCTTTTCTACTTCCGTCAATGGTGATGGATTTGGTTAAAATCTACTTTGGTTTCTTATAAGTAAAATAAATATATGTTTTGTTACACATAAAATGAATTTTTTACTAAAAATTACAATTCATCCTTATAATATAACAGTTCAGTATTTTTTTATTTATTTAAATGGTCCTTTAAAATACATTTGTTATAAACTTTAAAACCTCCGTATTATGACAAAGTTATTTTTAATTATTGCCACTTTAATGGCGCCTTTTGTAGTAGCTCAAAATAATTATGATGTACTCATGCAAAACGCTTTACAAGAAAAAGATTTTGATGCCCTGTGTAATAAATTTAAAGAAGTAAATAAACAATTTCCAGATCAGTGGTTACCAAATTACTATTTAGCTTATCATAACATTAATAATTCTTTCTTAAATTTAAAAGATGAAGACCATTTTAAAGAAAAATTGGAAAATGCTCAGTACTATATAGACAGAGCTCACGATTTAAAACCAGACAAAGCCGAATTATTGGTTTTACAAGCAAAGTTGTATCTGGCATATGTTGTTAGTAATACTGAAAAATACGGAAGAAGTTATGCTCCAATTATTACAAAGCTTAATAATGATGCATTCCTATTAGCTCCAAATAATCCAAGAGTAGTTTTAAACAAAGCACAGTGGGAGATAGGAATGGCTAAATACTTTGGTTCAAGTACAAAAAGCCTATGTAAAGATTTAGAGTTAGCTTTAAATAAGTTTCAGGATTTTAAAAGTAAAGGAAACTATGCACCTTCTTGGGGTTTAGATGAAATTAAAAAAGAATTATCTTCCTGTAAAGAAATGAGTAAATGAAAAAAAATATAATTATCACATTTTGTATAGGCACACTAATTTTTTTGATAGGCTCTTACTATTTTAAAGATTTTAAATTTTTAAATGCGAATGAGTTATTAGTCACTTTTGTATTCTATCAGCTTTACGCATTTGTTTTAGGTTTTTCTAATATGCTTTTTTTTAAGGTGCTTCATAAAAATGAGAATTTAAAAGCATGGTACATTAAATCAATAATAGGAGTTTTAGGTTCTGGACTAATTACGCTTTTAGGCTTGTTTTTACTGCGTTGGTTTACATCGGTTATTTACAATGGTAATAGTTTCAATTTTTTTATAACACATGAAACCATTAAAGCTTATCAGTTTGGCTTATGGATAACATTAACAGTAGTAATAATTTTTCATGTGATTTATTACTATAATTCATTTCAAAAGCAAAAATTAAAGGAACAAAAAGTAATTGCAGGAACAGCCAATGCAAAATTCGATGCTCTTAAAAGTCAATTAGATCCACATTTTTTATTTAATAGTTTGAATGTTCTTAATAGTTTAATTGAAGAAAATAAAGATAAAGCACAAGATTTTACTACTGGACTTTCTAAAGTTTATAGATATGTTTTGGAACAAAAGAATAAAGAACTAGTAAGTTTAGAAGAAGAATTAGCGTTTGCAAGAATTTATATGTCCCTTTTAAAAATGCGATTTGAAGATAGCTTGAAATTTGAAGCTCCAAAAGTATTAGCAAACAGCGAAAGTAAAGTTGTGCCTCTTTCTCTCCAATTAGTTTTAGAAAATGCTGTAAAGCATAATGTTGTAAACAGTAAAAACCCATTAAAGATTGTGATTAAAGAAGAAAATGGAGCGCTGGTAATAGAAAATAACATTCAACCAAAAAAAACATTAGAGCAATCCAGTGGTTTTGGACTAACTAATATTACACAACGATACCAATTATTAACCCATAGAAAAGTTCAAGTGCTTAAAAACGATAAAATTTTTAGAGTTAGTATACCCATTTTAACAAAACAAATAGAAATTATGAAACAAATAGAACAGTATAGTACTGATAGTGCTTATTTAAGAGCTCAAAAAAGAGTTGACGATTTAAAAGGATTTTATTCAAACCTTATGTCTTACTGTATAATTATACCATTTTTAATTGGGGTTAATTATTATTCAGGTTGGGGTTATAAATGGTTTTGGTTTCCCATGTTTGGATGGGGTATAGGCTTATGTTTTCATGCTTTTGGAGTCTTTGGCTTTGGAAATACGTGGGAGCAAAAACAAATAAAAAACCACATGGATAAAGAACTAAATAAAACTAAAAAATGGAATTAAAATTTAATACTTTAGAAGAGCAACTTGCTTATGATCGCGCTGTAAAAAGAGTAAAAGAATTAAAATCTTTTTATATTCATTTAGCTGTATTTTTAGCTATTAATTTATTTATCGTTTATATTAATTTTACTAACCTAAAACCCAATGAAAGTTATTTTCAGATGAAGAATTTTTATACCTTTATTTTTTGGGGGATTGGCCTATTAGCTCATGCAGCATCTGTTTTTTTACCACAAATGTTAATGTCAAAAAACTGGGAAAAAAGAAAAATAGATGAGTATATAAATAGAGAACGACTGAATAACTAGCTTATAATGTTAAATACAGTAATTATAGAAGATGAAAAGCCATCTGCCAGGCGTTTAAATCGTATGGTTGATGAGTTAGGAGTGTCTAATCTAGCAGTTCTGCACAGTGTAGAAGAAGCCATAAGTTGGTTTAAGGTGAATAAGCATCCCGATTTAATTTTTTTGGATATCCAATTAGGTGATGGGTTATCTTTTGAGATTTTTGAAGAAGTAAAAGTACTTTCAGCTATTATCTTTACGACAGCTTATGATGCCTATGCTTTAAAAGCCTTTAAGTTAAATAGTATAGATTATTTGTTAAAACCAATAGACAAAAACGAACTTAGTACCGCAGTTGTTAAGTTTAAAGATGTACATCAAAAAGGTTCAAGTATAAATATAGAAACTATTCACCAACTTATTTCTCAACAAAAAGAGCCAATATACAAGACTCGCTTTTCAGTTAAAATTGGGCAGCATTTAAAACTTATAGAAGTTCATTCTATCTCCTGTTTTTATTCGGAGAATAAGTCTACATTAGTTCATACTTCAGAAAATAGAAGTTATGTTTTGGATACTAATTTAGATCAATTGGAATCTGAATTAAACCCAGAACAATTTTTTAGGGTAAGTAGAAAGTTTATCATTCATATAAAAACAATAAGAGATATTATATCCTATACTAATTCACGACTAGAAATAAAATTGCAACCCGAATTAAAAGACCAAAATATTATAGTTTCAAGAGAGCGTGTAAAAGCTTTTAAGGAATGGCTAAATTAAGTCCTCGTTTTCATTGATTGTTTGGTTAACCTTGTTGTCGTCAAATGCAGAAGGCATCATATTAGGAAGTAATTTCACAAAAATAGGAAGTAAAATTGCACCTCCAGGTAGCATAAATATGGCTAAACTTGGAATAGTTTTTAAAATATCCAATAATTGAAATTGTACTTTTTCTTGCTCTTCCTTACTTAATTCTCTAATTGTTGACTGTGTAAGAAGTACCATTAACTCTCTACTTTGAGAAATTTCCTTTAAAATTCGTTTACTGTTACGTTTAATTAATTTTATAACTAATTGTGAGGAATTATCATAAAAATTATTCAGCTTATTTGAAGTTTTAAAAATGGAAGAATTTTTATGATTAAAATAGAAATGTGTCATCTCATTTAAAGAATTTTCAATAAATTCTTTTTTAATATTCATATCAGCTCCTAAAGCTTTTATAAAATTATAAGATTTATCATCTTCAAATACAGGTTCCCATATAGTAAAAGTTGCAATGTCTAGAAAATAAAGTTTTTCAACTTGTTTAAACTTTGTTTCTATAAGCCTTCTGTAATTAAGATCTACATCATATTGTTTTTTCTTTTGATAATATAATGAGTCTGAAATTTGTTTTAAAGCACTTTTTTTCTCTTTTTTTCTCGCTTTTTTAAAGGCGTAAATATCATTCGTGATATTAAGAATGATATATTCTAATTCTTTTAGATAGTCATGAGTATTAATTTCTTTTTCTAGAAACTTATCATAAGCTAAAACGTCTAAAAATAATAAAGAGTTAGTGGTCTGCTTATTAAAATGTTTAGTAAAAATGTTTTGGTCTATTTGTACATGCTCATGTATAATACGCTCTAATTGTTGTCTAGCATCTTTTCCAGCGATAAATTTATCCCATAAAGTAAGTTCAACCACCTCAATACTATTAAAGAAGTTTAAAAGCGATAAAACAAAGTCATTAAATTGAAACTTCTCGTGATGAATATTATATGTATAATAAAAAGCAGTCACTAAATTAAGCTTCTCAATTTCATCTTGAGAAAATTCTTGCTCAATATTAAAATTAAATATTGAAGAAGAACTATAACCGTAAACAAACCTATGTTCTCTTAAAATATTATATAAATCTCTAAGACTTAGTTTTATAGGTTTAAGCGGTTTTACAAATTCTCCGAATTTTTTAATCCAGCCACTGGCAGAAGGATTCATAGAAATATATTTTCTGCAAATATAATTTAAATACTTAAAGCAATGCTTTTAAATTATGTTAACAGAAGTTTAACAAGAGTGTTAAAACCGAACGACGAATTCTATCGTATATTGTGATAGAGAACAAATTAATAAACTAAAAAAATCTCAAAAATTATGAAAAAACTAAAAATTATTTTAGGAGTAGGCTTGCTAGCGGTAGCAGGTTATTTTACGGTTGCTGCCGATCACATTGATGCACCAGCTGTTATGGGCGGGTCTAGTGATATCACGGACTATTTTGCCTTTCAAGGTCAAGACAATAACAATATAGTTTTTGTAGCTAATGTTCAGGGTCTATTGGCTCCTGGCTCTGCAACTTCATCAGCTACATTCGATGAAAATGTAATGATTGAATTTAATATTGATACAAATGCAGATGCAGTTGAAGACTTAGTAATACAAGCGGTACCAAGAGACGGTAAAATGTATTTCTTTGGACCGTACCAACCAAATTCTACAGGTATATCTTCAACTATTAAATCTGAAGCATTAGCGACTAGTGTTAACATATCTCAATATGGAGGTGCAGCAGCTATAAGTAATAGTTCTGTTTCTGGAATTAAAGCTTTTGCGGGACCTAGAGATGATCCTTTCTTTTTTGACTTTGCACAATACAGCGAAATAATAGCTGGAAATGCTACAAGTTTTAATAACCCAGGTTCAGATACTTTTGCAGGTACAAACGTTATGTCGATAGTAGTGGAAGTACCTAAAGCTTTATTAGGAGGATCTGGTTCAATTAATACTTGGGTTGAGTCTAAAAGAAAATAATTAGTTAAACACTTTAAAAATATAGAAAAATGAAATCAATAAAAATATTACTTACAGCAACATGCTTATCGGTATTTCTTTTTAACTGTTCAGAAGATGACGTAAATGACAGAAACTTTGCAACATCTCCTGAAGGAGAACCAATAGAACAGTTTGATGGGACTTATACCTTAGAAGATCAAATGGCTAGACCAGCAATTAATACAGTTTTTGTTAATTCTGGTAGTAAAGACACCTTCAATACAACTTTGCCTGCAGATATGGGAAGTGCTTTTCAATCTAGTTTTGAAGCTAAATTACTAGCTTTAAATCCAGGGTACACTACTAACGCATTAGGTTTAGACGCTGCAACTTTTACAACTGTTCTTGCTACAGACGTTTTAACTGTATCTTTAGATGGGACAACAACTTTCTTTGATGGAACAAATGTTTTAACTGGTAGAACTTTAGCCGATGACGTTATTAATGTAGAATTATTATTAATTTTTGGAGGACCAATGGGAGCAGACAATCCAGGTTTAACAAATGATAATGTTGATGCTAACGACAAACCATTCTTAAATTCATTCCCTTATTTAGCTTCTCCTTGGTAGAATCTAAATAACATAAAAAGGCATTTAGAATTTTCTAAATGCCTTTTTTTTTTATAAAACAAACAACAACAAACAAAATAATAACCATTATGATAACTAAAAATATATGGTTTGTATTAATAGTACTTGCAATTTTTACATCTTGTAAAACAGATACAGATTCTGATAGTACCATTACAAGTCAAAAAGATTATTTAGTTTTTTTAGAATCTAATAACCCAAACAATACCCAAAAAGAAGCTAAAGAAAATTTTGAATTCTGGAACGAAAAAATAAATAAAGAACCTAATCAATTTCCATATTTAGGAAAATTAGCATCTTCTCAAAATGCTCTTTTTGAAGCAACAGGTAACATTGAAAACTTAAAAAACGCTGAAGCTTATTTAGTGCAGCTTAATGAAAAAACACAATTTAATAAGCCTTCTCATTTGCAATCATTAGCACGTGTTTATATTAGTCAGCATAGGTTTCTGGAAGCGCTAGAACTACTATTAAATGCTGAAAATATAGGAGATAATTTAGAAGCATCTCAAAAAATGTTATTTGATGTCTATTTAGAATTAGGAGATTCTGATAAAGCTGCTGCTTATCTTGAAAAGTTTAAAGATTTTAGCGATTTTGATTACTTATTGCGTTTAGCTAAATGGAGCGATCATAACAGCGATTTAGATGCTGCAATTAAATATATGGAAAAAGCGACCGCAATTGCAGAATCTTCAAATCTAAAATCTGCTAAAATATGGTCTTATACTAATTTAGCGGATTTTTATGGGCATAGTGGACAAATTGATAAAGCTTACAATTTTTATTTGAAAAGTTTGGAGTTAGATCCTGATAACTCTTATGCAAAAAAAGGAATTGCGTGGATTGTTTTTTCTCATGAAAAAAATACAAAAGAAGCTAAGTCTATTATTAATAAAATTTTAGAAACACATAATGCACCAGATTATTATTTGCTTTTAGCAGAGATAGCTGAATATGAGGGAAATGAAAAGGAAAAAAATAAAGCATTAGATAGTTATTGGCAAGCAATAAATAACAGTGGTTACGGTGATATGTATAACGTATATTCTGCTAAACTGTATCTTGATTCTAATCCTGAAAAAGCGTTGGAAATTGCAAAACGAGAAGTGGAAAATCGTCCAACAGCAATGTCTTACAGTTTATATTCTCATAGCTTATTATCTATAGGTCAAAAAGAAGAAGCTTTAAAAGTATTGGAAACTCATGTTATCGGACATACCACAGAGCCTGATGCACTGTTAACTGCAGCTTACATCTATAAGGCAAATGGCTTGAACGAAAAAGTTAAGCCTATAAAAAAAGACTTGTTAGATAGTAGTTTTGAAATAGGACCTTTAACAATTAAAGAAGTAGAATTATTATAATTTTTTTATATTAAAAAATAAATTTATATGTCGTAATCATTAAAAAAATAGTTTTTAATGTTACTCACAATATATGAATTATAAAATAATTAAAAGTACTAACAAGGTTTCATTTTGAAACAATGTTTGTTTTTTGTTAGTTTGTTTTCGAAGCAGTTACTTAAAAGTAACTGCTTCGTTTTTTTTAAATCAGTTTTTTTCAATAAAAAAAAGCCTCTAATTTTAGAGGCTTTTATTGTTAATCTATTTTATTCTTTTTAAGAGTTTTCTACAACACCTAAGGTATATAATTGTTCAAGTGTTGGAGAAATACTTCCACCTTCAGGTTCTAAAGTAATCCCAAATGCCTGAGAAGAATTCATATTATTAAATACAAAAATTTTATCTTCATCAGCTTTAAAATTGTCTGCCGTACCTAAACTTGTTGGAGTTAAAGGATTTAAAGTTAACGACCATACTTGATAAACTTTGCCTTCAGGAGGTTCTGGTAGACCACTTAAATCTAAATAAACTTTATCATTATCTGGATCCCAATACGCTTTTGCATAAGACTCGGGCGAAACCGCTTGTCCTCCTAATGGCACACTTATCGTGTTTTCATTAGTAATGGCAGAAAGTATAGCTTTAGTTTCTGCTAATCGTGTATGGCTTTCTTCTAAATTTATGTCTTTAGAATTCAATTCTACTTCTAAACTAGTATTTTCAGCGTCTAACTGTGTTACTTCGTTTTGTAAATTAGTATTTTGATTTATACTCCAAAGTAAACCACCAGCTAATATTATAGAAGCTGCCCAGCCTAAGTAACCAAATAGTTTGTTATTAGATTTAGTTTTGTGTAATTTAACAACCTTAGAAGAAGCATTGATTTGATCTTTAACAGCATTAAAGGCAGCAGTTTGTGAAACGTTAAGCCCTTTAGTTAAAGTTATAATTGCATGCTCTATTTCTAAAACTTCTTGTAAAACTTCTGGATGTTTTTGCATCATGTCAAACACTTCCAAGTTTTCGGCTTCAGAGAGGTTACCAGCAATATACTGCTCTAATATTCCAGATTCTATGTACGTTTGTGTTTCCATATTATAACAAATCTTTTCTAAGTTGCATAATGCAATTTCTGTTATGTGTTTTAATGGTTCCTAATGGAATTTCTAATTCTTCAGATGCTTCCTTTTGAGTAAACCCTTTAAAATATAATAACTCAATTACTTTTCTACACATTTCAGGTAATTTAGAAACAAACTTTTTCAAGCCAATGGTGTTTGTACTTGCATCTAAATTATCATTCGATTGTATAATATCTACGAAATAATCGCTATTTAGGTTTTTTGAATTGTTTTTAAAATTTTTGGATCTGGTTTTGTCTATCGCTGCATTTCTAGCTATGTTTATTAACCATGTAAAAAATCGGCCCTTACTATTATCGTAAGAGTCCGATTTGTTCCAAGCTTTAATAAAAACATCTTGCATAATTTCTTGTGCGATATCACTATCCTTAACAATATTATAAATAACGCCTTGCATACTGTCGCTATACATATTGTATAAGGTTTCAAATGCTTTCTCGTCTTTATTTTTAAATTGTAAAACCAGTGCGTCTAAGTCAACTGTCATAAAATTATATAATGTATTATTGGATAATTCCGGCGCAACTTACTCTTTTACCAGCAGCTCCTGAAGGTTGTGAAGTTAAATCATCTTCACCTTCATGCACTATTATAGCTTTACCTACAATATTTTTCGTTTCATCTTCACAGCCAATACACCATAATTCGGTATGGAAGTTGACGGTTCCTTCACCATTTTCATCAGCTACAAAGTTACCAATATCTCCTCTATGGTAAGCACCATCTTCAGTACCCCATTTTCCATGTGGCTGCCCTGTTGGATTCCAGTGTCCACCACTAGATTTAGCATCGTCGCTAGAACAATCTGCAGTTTCATGAACGTGGATTGCATGAACTCCTGGTTTTAAACCAGAAATTTTAGCTACCATTTGTACATCATCATTCCCATCTTCCGTAAATGTTACAGTACCTGTAACGTTACTTCCGCTTTTAGAATTTAAGTTTATAGTCATAGACTTGGCAACAGACATGCCTTCATCTTCATCAGAATTCATTTCAGAATTAGAATCCCCAGACATCATTTCAGTGTCTTGGTTGGTCATGTTGTCTTCTTTTTTTTCTTCTTTACAATTCGTTGCAAAAATTAGCAACGCCATACTTAGTGGTAATAATACCTTTTTCATAATATTTGATTTTGGTTGATAAATACTTTCTATAAATATAATTGATATAAATGAGCATTTCAATTAAATGTTAAATTTTTAATAGAAGTTTAGCATCTATGCTACTTTACAATTAGCATCATAAATTGATGTTAAGGGGTTTTTTAAAAGCTAAATAAGCTGTATTTTTATAAGGCTATGAAAAAAAATACGAATTACAAGAAAGGCTTTGTTTTTAAAAGTTATAAAGCTCCTTTTCAAACCCCTTTTGAAGTTCTTTTTGATATTTTCAAAGAATTAATTACTCATACTTCTGGAGATTTTGATGAAGCAATAGATTGGCTAAAGCAATTAGATGTCGAATACAAATTAACCACGCCAGAATACACTATAGACGACTTTATCGAAGATTTAAAGAAAAAAGGTTATATCCGTGAAGAGATTAAACCCGATGGAAGTAAAGGTACTGGTATTACGGCTAAAACGGAACGTGCCATTAGGCAGTCTGCTTTAGAGCAAATCTTTGGAAACATTAAACGTAGCGGCTCTGGTAACCATAAAAGTAAAGGCTTAGGAATAGGAGACGAGCATACGGGCGATTTTAGAAATTATCAGTTTGGTGATGGATTGGAAAAAGTTTCTATAACCGAAAGCTTAAGAAATGCACAAATAAATAACGGTATTGGTAATTTTAGTCTAACTGAAGACGATTTAGTCGTTGAAGAGACCACGCATAAATCTCAAATGAGTACTGTTTTAATGATAGATATTAGCCATAGTATGATTCTTTATGGAGAAGATCGTATTACGCCTGCAAAGAAAGTTGCTATGGCTTTAGCGGAATTAATCACCACTAGGTATCCTAAAGACACTTTAGATATTTTAGTTTTTGGTAATGATGCCTGGACTATAAAAATTAAAGATTTACCTTATTTAAACGTTGGTCCTTACCATACCAATACGGTTGCAGGCTTAAGCTTAGCAATGGATTTACTGCGTAGAAAACGCAATACCAACAAACAAATTTTTATGATTACCGATGGTAAGCCAAGTTGCTTACGTTTACCAGATGGACAGTATTATAAAGACAGTAATGGCTTAAACCCATATATAACAAACAAATGCTATGGAGTAGCTCAACAAGCCAGAAAATTACATATACCTATCACCACATTTATGATTGCTCAGGACCCTTATTTAATGCAATTTGTTGAAGAATTTACAAAAGCTAACCAAGGAAAAGCATTCTATACAGGATTAAAAGGTTTAGGTGAAATGATTTTTGAGGATTACGAAACTAATAGGAAGAAACGAATTAAAGGATAAATTAATAAGCTACTAGTCATTAGGTATTAGACATAAGCTTTTTAAAGAGTTTACTAACAACCAAATGCTAACGGTAAAAAGCTATAAAATGAATATAGAAGATATAAAAACACTAGGTGAATTAAAAAAAACAAATTATAAAAGTAAATCTATAAAAGATGAGCTTCGTGATAATTTAATAAAGAATATAAAAGCAAAAAAAACTACGTTTGAAGGTGTACACGGATATGAAAACACCGTTATTCCAGAATTAGAACGCGCTATTTTATCACGTCATAATATAAACTTATTAGGATTACGTGGACAGGCAAAAACCCGTTTAGCACGCTTAATGGTACAACTTTTAGATGAATATATTCCTATTGTAGAAGGTTCTGAAATTAATGACGACCCATTAAATCCAATCTCGCGGTTTGCAAAAGAATTAATAAATGAAAAAGCCGATAAAACTCCAATTTCTTGGTTGCATAGAAGTGAACGTTTTGCAGAGAAATTAGCAACACCAGATGTAACAGTGGCAGATATTATTGGAGATGTAGACCCAATAAAAGCAGCTAATCTAAAACTAAGTTATGCAGATGATCGAGTGATTCATTATGGTATGATTCCACGTGCTAACCGCTGTATTTTCGTAATAAATGAGTTACCAGATTTACAAGCTAGAATACAAGTCGCATTATTTAATATTTTACAAGAAGGCGATATACAAATTAGAGGTTTTAAGTTAAGATTACCTTTAGACATGCAATTTATATTTACGGCTAATCCAGAAGATTATACCAATCGCGGAAGTATAGTTACCCCATTAAAAGACCGCATAGGTTCTCAAATATTAACACATTATCCAACAGATATTGAGACTGCTAAAACCATAACTGCACAAGAGGCTAACTTAAAAGACTTCCAAAAGGAAATGGTTTATGTTCCAGAACTAGCACACGATATATTAGAACAAATTGTATTTGAAGCTCGTGAAAGCGAATATATAGATGCCAAAAGTGGTGTGAGTGCCAGACTTAGTATTACAGCTTATCAAAATTTAATAAGTACTGCCGAACGTAGAGCTTTATTAGCTGGAGATAAAAAAACGACAGTACGATTAAGTGATTTTTTAGGAATAATACCTGCAATAACAGGTAAGGTAGAATTAGTTTATGAAGGTGAACAAGAAGGAGCAGCTAAAGTAGCGTATAGTTTAATTGGCGATGCTATAAAAAATCTGTTTCCAGAGTTCTTCCCTGAAATTGAAAAATTAAAAAAAGAAACAGAAGAGAGTCCGTATGACGAGATTGTTTCCTGGTTTTTTAACTCTCAAGATGGTTTTGAATTGTTAGATCATATAAGAGATAAAGAATATCGAAGACTTCTTGATTCGGTAACGCCATTAGATGATTTGTTAGGAGCACATCAACCAAATCTGACTAAGCAAGACAGTTACTTTGTAAAAGAATTTGTGCTATGGGCTTTAGTAGAGTATAAGCAATTAAGTAAATACAGATTTACTGAAGGCTTACATTTTAAAGATCCTTATGGTAGTTTTATAAGTGGTATTTAGTGAATTTAGAAAAATAAAAAAAGCATCAATTTTAATAAGTTGGTGCTTTTTTTATGGGGTTATATTATATTTTTGGAGTAAATCTAGAAAAAGCATTTTTAATGTAGCAACTTTTATTACAGAAAATCCGCGAGGGTTTTTAGATATAGTAGAGAACAAGCAATTACTTATATCCCGGTGTTGTAAACAGTTTTTACTTATCCATATTGTAAACTTTTAAGCTAATTACAATGCCTTTACTATCAAATTTTAACATCAGTTGCTTTTCACATTTTTCGTGATCTGATGAATCCAGGCAATAGCCGTAAAAATATTCAACTATTCCAAAGTTAGGTGTTTCAAAGTCAGGATATCCTAATAATTCAATGATTTCAGTTTTTGTTTTACCATTAAACTCATATTCGTCCTGTAAGTTATTCATCATATTCCAACGAAGTTGATAATCACTTTTCAATTCCGTCCAATTTTTCCACTTTTCAGAGTCAAACTTTTCATTAGTATTCTCTTTGAGAAAATATCCTATTAAGATTATCATTCCGAAAATCAGAATTCCATATTTTAATGTTTTTTTCAATGTTCTTCTGAAATTGTTTACAACGGTTTTGTATAAAAATAGTTGCGCTTTTATCGACGAGGATTTTCCGTAGGAAAATCAGAAGTTGGTAAAAAAGCGACGACCATAATTAAAGCTTAATGTAGCAATTTTTTTATGCATTGTTGTGAGCTGGCTTTTTAAATTCAGATTCATAGCGTTTTTTATAGAATTATTTGATAAAATTCCGTTATTAGATTTTTAGGCTTTGCCGAAGATTGTGGCCAAGTAAATAAACAGAAATGAAAAAATCCAACTTGTATAAATGCAAAGTATATCACTATCCACTTCCATAAGAATGATTTAAAAATTTTCAGAATTACTATCGTTAAAATTAAATTCATTATAATCAAAACCGGCATATAGATAATTCGGCTCAATCCAGTATTTGGGAAAAGCTCTATCAAGAGCAATGTCTCAGCAATCCCAATTATCAGTGATAGAATTATGATTATATATCGCATTTTCAATTTTTCAGCTTGCTCACAACGGTCTCGGCTATGAGTAGTTGCGTGGGTTAGCACTTAACTTTGCAAGTACGCACCAAACTAAAAATCCGCTAGGATTTTCAGAAGTAGGCGAGAACAAGCAATTACTTATAGCCATTGTTGTAAGCCGTTTTTTTATTCCTTTATTGTTGCAAATTTGTCAATATTATTCTCGATTAAATCTGCAACTTGTTTGTACAGTTTTTTCTTAAATTCTTTGTCGTAATAATAATCCTCAATCTTTTCGGTCGATTTTAATTCTTTATATCCATCTGCGAACGAATTCCATCTTTTTTCCCAATCTTTGGATTCATCATTAAAAACCTCTTTTAGTTCGCTAATTTTTGACGATTTCCCAGTTAATTCTTTCAATACGTTTTCATAGTCAGTTTCCAATTCCGTCATTTTTAGTTCGTCCCAAGTTTCCGCAACTGCAACAATAAATTCAGGTCGGTTGAAAATAAATTGATAAACTCCGCCATTGTCAGTATCTCCGTTAAATGATAAAAACGCCCAAAATATTTTTTGTTCACGGGTTAATTTAGTCCATAATTCGTTGTAGTCTTCAATTCCACTTTTTGCAACTGTTTCATCAAAGAATTTATACATATATTCCCACATTCTGTTATCGTATTCGTCAAATTCATTCCAATCATATTTGGTCTTTGTTGAATCAAGCCACGTTTGAGGAATTTCCATTGAAATCTGTAATTCACTTTGGTTTCCGTCATTCAATGAATAGAAAGTAGTTGGTTTTGTGTTTTCAGATGTAGATTCTGTCGTATTTTGTTTCTTTTTATTTAGGTAAACAAACAAAAGTCCGATTGCTATAATTATTCCGATTATTATTTTCATTGGCGTTTTTCTCGAATGGCTTACAACTTGTTATATCATAACATTTATTAACGATATCCCGTAAATAAGTCAGGATATCGTAAAATTATTGTTACTGTTATCCTGTAAATATAATTTTTTTATTTAAATCTTATTTTAATTTATAAGCCTTAATATGAAGATGTATTTACTTGTTTAAATTGGGAGGAAGATGTGAAAATAAAAAAAGCCTTTCTTATTGAACAAGAAAGGCTTTTGCAGTAAAATTTATTTATTACTTACTTAAAAACAGTATTTATTTTCAGCTTTTACTTTTTCTGCTATTTCGTTACGTAAATCTACAATATCTGGATAGTTGGTGTATTTTGTATAACGTTTAAGACCCATAAGCATCATTCGTTGCTCATCGCCTTCAGCAAAAGAAATAATACTTTCTTTTCCTTTACCTTCAACAATACTTACTGCATTGTATAAATATAATTTAGACATAGCAATTTGTACCGCTTGTTCTTTTTCGCTGGTACGCTTCGCATTTTTCTCGGTTCTTAAAATTGCCGACTCTGCCATATAAATTTCAATTAAAATATCGGCAGCTGCTATTAATAATTGCTGGTGTTGGTCTAACTCGGTTCCATATTTTTGAACCGCAGCTCCAGCTACCATTAAAAATACTTTTTTAAGTTTGGCAATCATGTCTTTTTCTTCTGAAAATAGCTCAGAATAATCTGGTGTTTCAAAAGAAGGAATGCCCATTAGTTCATTTTGAACTTCTGTAGCTGGTCCTAATAAATCCACATGACCTTTCATAGCTTTTTTAACTAACATACCAACCGACAACATACGGTTAATTTCGTTAGTACCTTCGTAAATACGTGCAATACGCGCATCTCTCCAAGCAGCTTCCATAGGCGTTTCTTCAGAAAAGCCCATTCCTCCAAAAATCTGGATGCCTTCATCTGCACAATTTTGTACATCTTCAGACACCGCAACTTTTAAGATAGAACATTCTATAGCATATTCTTCAACACCTTTGAGCTCTGCTTCCTGATGTGTATTTCCAGCAGCTTCACGTAAAGCAATGCGGTCTTCTATATTTTTAGACGCTCTGTAAGTAGCACTTTCTCCAACATAAGCATCGGTAGCCATTTTGGCTAACTTCATTTTAATAGCACCAAAGTCTGCAATAGGCGTGTTAAATTGTTTACGTTCGTTCGCATAGTTTACAGCTGTTGTTAAAATACGACGTTGCGAATCTAAACAAGCTGCAGCTAACTTAATACGTCCAACGTTAAGCGCATTCATTGCAATTTTAAAACCTTCGCCGCGTCCAGCCAACATATTTTCTATAGGCACTACAGTATCATTAAAAAATACCTGACGAGTAGAACTTGCTCTAATTCCTAATTTATGCTCTTCTTCACCCATAGAAATTCCATTCTTTGGGTCGTTTTCAACAATAAAACCAGTAATATTTTTATCATTTTCTAAACGGGCAAATACAATAAATACGCTACAGAAACCTGCATTCGATATCCACATTTTTTGTCCGTTAATTTTATACGATTTTCCATCTTCCGATAAAGTTGCAGTTGTTTTACCAGAATTAGCATCCGATCCTGCACCAGGTTCTGTTAAACAGTAAGCTCCAAACCATTCTCCGGTAGCCAATTTAGGAACATATTTTTGTTTCTGTGCTTCTGTACCATATAAGGTAATTGGCATTGTACCAATACCGGTATGTGCTCCAAATGCAGTACTGAAAGATCCTGTTCCAGACGAAATATAATCGCAGGTTAAAACGGTTGAGACAAATCCCATCCCTAATCCGCCATAAGCTTCAGGAACAGCAACTCCTAAAAAGCCCATTTCTCCAGCTTTACGCATTACTTCTTCTGTAAGTGCATAGTCTTTAGCCTCAAATCTGTCTTTATGAGGTATAATTTCACGGTCATTAAATTCCATAACCGATTCTTTCATCATTTTTTGTTCTTCTGAAAAATCTTCAGGTGTAAAAACCTCTTCACATTTTGTTTCTTTTACTAAGAATTGACCGCCACGTAGGATGTCTTTATCTGTTTCTGCCATTTTATTTAGTATTAGTTTTTTTGTTATTAGTGTTTGTTCGAGCAAAGTCGGAACTTTTTATAAATTGTCCATTTATAGGTCTCGACTTCTCTCGACCGGACAGAGATTATTTTTAGTTTAAAAACTCAAATATTCCACAAGCACCTTGACCTGTTCCGACACACATCGTTACAGCGCCATATTTGCCAACCATATTTCGTTTACGCATTTCGTCAAATAATTGTACCGATAATTTGGCACCTGTACAACCTAATGGGTGACCTAAAGCAATAGCGCCACCATTTACATTGATGATATCTGGGTTAAGGTTTAATTCACGAATGACTGCTAAAGATTGAGAGGCAAATGCTTCATTTAATTCAATTAACTCTAAATCTTCTTGCTTTAATCCTGCTTGTTTTAAAGCTTTTGGAATTGCTTTAACAGGTCCAATTCCCATAATACGAGGTTCTACACCAGCTGCAGCATAATTAACTAATCGTGCAACAGGTTCTAGATTTAATTCTTTCACCATATCTTCACTCATAACCATAACAAACGCCGCTCCATCACTCATTTGAGAAGAGTTTCCAGCGGTTACGCTACCTCCAGCAGCAAATACAGCTCTTAATTTTGCTAAGGCTTCTTTGCTCGTGCCTGCACGCGGTCCTTCATCTTTAGTAACAGTGTAGGTTTTGGTTGCTTTTTTTCCGTTAGCATCAAGATAAGTCTGTTCCACATCTATAGGAACAATCTGGTCTTGAAAACGGTCTTCAGCTAAAGCTTTTAAGGCTTTCATGTGTGAATTGTAAGCAAATTCATCCTGATCTTCACGAGACACCTTAAACTGTTTCGCAACAGCTTCTGCGGTATTTCCCATACCCCAATAGTAATCTTCGTGACCTGATTTTACAATATCGTAGTTTAATTCGGGTTTAAATCCTGTCATAGGAACCGAGCTCATACTTTCTGCGCCACCTGCAATAATACAATCTGCCATTCCAGCTTGAATTTTAGCGGTTGCCATACCAATGGTTTCTATTCCTGACGAACAAAAACGATTTACGGTTACACCAGGAACATCCACAATATCTAATCCCATTAATGAGATTAATCGTGCCATATTTAAACCCTGAGAACCTTCTGGCATAGCATTACCTACAATTACATCGTCAATACGTTTCGGGTCTAAATTAGGAAGCTCTTTCATCATGTATTTGATGGTTTCAGCAGCTAATTCATCGGTTCTTTTAAAACGGAACACACCTTTAGGAGCTTTCCCAACTGCAGTTCTGTATGCTTTTACTATATATGCTTGTTTCATATTTTATGCTTTTAGCTATTAGCTTTTGGCTTCTAGCGTCTATGAATAGTTTTTTTAATTTGCCAATAGCAAGGAGCTAAAGGCTAATTGCTTTATTTTTTTAATTACGTAAAGGTTTCCCCTTAGTTAACATATGCTGAATTCTTTCCAGAGTTTTACGTTCTGTACATAACGATAAAAAGGCTTCGCGTTCTAAATCTAATAAGTACTGTTCGCTTACTAAGGTTGGTTCAGATAAATCGCCACCAGCCATTACATATGCTAGTTTATTAGCAATTTTCATATCATGCTCACTTATGTAGTTACTGTCCTGCATAGAATCTGTACCTACTAAGAACATCCCTAATGCTTGTTTACCCAAGACCTTAATATCTTTACGTTTTACAGGTTGTGTATAACCCATATCTGCCATAAGTTTAGCGTGTTGTTTCGCCACAGCTAACTGTCGGTCTTTATTTACCACGACTATATCTTTACCTTTTTGTAAAAGATTTAAATCGAAAGCTTCGTAAGCCGATGTAGATACTTTTGCCATACCTATAGTTAAGAAATGCTCTTGTAAAACATTTAACTGTACATCGCCTTTTTGGAATAAGTCCTGCGCTCTTAAAGCCATTTCTTTAGAACCACCACCACCAGGGATGACTCCAACACCAAATTCTACTAAGCCCATATAAGTTTCTGCCGCAGCAACCACTTTATCTGCATGAAGTGATAACTCACAACCTCCACCAAGTGTCATACCATGCGGTGCAGATATGGTTGGAATTGCAGAGTAGCGCATGCGCATCATCGTGTCTTGGAAATACTTAATTGCGGCATTTAATTCGTCATATTCTTGCTCTGCAGCCATCATGAAAATCATCCCAATATTTGCTCCAACAGAGAAGTTTGGACCTTGATTACCAACAACCAAACCAGCAAAGTCTTTTTCAGCTAAATCGATTGCTTTATTAAGACCTGCTAAAACATCGCCACCAATGGTGTTCATTTTAGAACGGAATTCTACATTTAAAATACCATCTCCTAAATCTTGAACAGAAACTCCTGAGTTTTTAAAGACTTCGGTGGTTTTTCTGATATTATCTAATATGATAAAACTATCTTGACCTGGTATTTTTTCTTGCGTTTTATTTGAAATATTGTAAAAATAACTAGCTCCGTCTTTAATAGAGTAGAAGCTATCGCTACCAGAATTTAACATGTCTGCAACCCAGTCTGCTGGTTTTAAACCTTCGGCCTGCATCATTTCGATACCTTTTTGTACGCCAATAGCATCCCAAATTTGGAACGGACCGTGTTCCCATCCAAATCCAGCTTTCATGGCATCGTCTATCTTGTATAAATCGTCTGTAATTTCTGGAATTCGGTTTGAAACGTATGCAAATAATGCAGAAAAACTTTTTCTGTAAAATTCGCCAGCTTTATCTTTTCCTTTAACTAAAACTTTAAATCTATCTGCAACATGATCTATGGACTTTGTAAGTTCTAAAGTTGCAAATTTAGCACGTTTATTAGCTCTGTATTCTAAAGTGTTTAAATCTAAAGATAAAATATCTTTAGAACCATCTGCTTTACGCTCTAATTTATAAAATCCTTGTCCTGTTTTACTTCCTAACAATTTGTTTTCCATCATTGTATTGATGAAATCTGGTAGAACGAAAAGTTCTTTACGCTCGTCGTTAGGACAGTTTTCTCTTATGCCGTTAGCTACATGAACTAGCGTATCAAGACCAACTACGTCTACAGTTCTAAAGGTTGCCGATTTTGGTCGCCCAATAACAGGTCCGGATAATTTATCGACTTCTTCTATGGTTAAATCTAAATCTTTAACGGTATGAAATAAACTCATAATAGAGAAAATTCCAATTCTGTTTCCTATAAACGCAGGTGTATCTTTAGCAACTACAGAAGTTTTTCCTAAAAATTGTTCGCCATAACCATTTAAAAATTCTAAAACAGATGGATCTGTTTTTGGACCTGGAATAATTTCAAACAATTTTAAATAACGTGCCGGATTAAAAAAGTGTGTTCCGCAGAAATTTTTCTGGAAATCTTCACTTCGCCCTTCACTCATAAATTGAATAGGAATACCAGAGGTGTTTGAAGTAATTAAAGTTCCAGGTGTTCTATGTTTTTCTAATTTTTCAAACACCTGCTTTTTAATATCCAGACGCTCCACAACCACTTCCATGATCCAGTCTACGTCTTTAACTTTAGCAATATCATCTTCTAAATTACCAGTTGTAATACGATTGGCAAAAGAAGTATGGTAAATGGGAGAGGGCTTAGACTTTAATGATGCTGTTAAAGCATCATTTACTAATCTGTTTCTAACCACTTTATCTTCTAAAGTTAATCCTTTAGCTTTCTCCTGATCATTTAGTTCTCTTGGTACTATGTCTAATAATAAGACTTCAACACCAATATTAGCAAAATGGCAAGCAATACCGCTTCCCATAATACCAGAACCTATAACAGCAATTTTTTTTATGATACGTTTACTCATAATTATTTTAGCTTGATTTTATTTCGTTTTGATTGTATATTTTTTTATTGGAAACTCTTTCATTGATAAGGTCTGCAACCTCATAAAAATGTTTAAGTTTTTCTTCAGAGACATGATTTCTAATATCTTCATTAAATTTCAATACTTTTTCTTTGGAATATTGGCGCTTCTCTCGACCAAATTCGGTTAAATGTATAATGACGCCTCGCCCGTCTAAAGGATTTGGTTTACGCTCTATAAGTCCTCTTTTTTCCATAGATTTTAAAATACGAGAAAGACTTGTAGCTTCCATACCCATTATTGGACCTAGTGCTGTAGATGATGTTCCTTCTTCTTTATCGATACTTAACAAGGTAAAGCCAGTTGCCATAGTACTATCAAACTTAGCTGCTTCCTCATTATACATTTTGTTAACAGCCAACCAGGTGGTTCTTAACATATAATCTATAGTACGATCTTTCATGTTATAATTTAATATTTAACCAAAGATAAAAAAAAATACTATGCACGCATAGTATTTTTTAGTTAATTTGATGTTATAATTAAATTTATTCAGAAATATTACGAATTATATATTTTTTGATATAAATCTTTATAAATATCTTTAATAATATCACGTTTCATTTTCATGGTTGGTGTTAATTGTCCGCCTTCAATAGACCAAACATCTTTTGTAAGTTCAAAACGTTTGATTTGTTCCCATTTACCAAAATGTGTATTGCAAGAATCTATTTCTCTTTGAATACGTGAGATGACTTCTTCTGAATTAACAATTGCTTCGTTAGTGGTATCTATTTGTTTTCCTTTTTTAGAAATCCAATCTTTTATAAATTCAAAATTGGGTTGGATAAGAGCAGCTGGCATTTTTTGACCTTCACCAATTACCATGACTTGTTCTATAAAACGAGATTGTTTTAATTCATTTTCAAGAAGCGTCGGGATGACATATTTACCACCTGAAGTTTTAAACATTTCTTTTTTACGACCTGTTATTTTTAAAAATCCTTCAGCGTCAATTTCACCTTTATCTCCGGTATGGAAATATGCTCCAGTCATTACTTCATTCGTTTTGGCCTCATCTTTATAATAGCCCAACATAACATTTGGACCTTTAATAAGAAGTTCGCCATCTTCAGCAATTTTAACTTCCACGCCATCTATAGGCTTCCCGACGGTTCCTACTTTAAAGTTTTTGCCACGCATCATCCCAACTGACACTACGGGAGATGTTTCGGTTAACCCATAACCTTCCATAACCTGCATTCCTGCTGCGCAAAATAAACGAGTTAATCTGGGTTGCAGCGGAGCAGAACCAGAAACCATAGTGGACAACTCTCCACCTAAGGCTTCCTGCCATTTACTAAAAATAAGTTTTCTAGCAATGCTTAGCTTAAACTCATACCAAGCACCATTTTCTCTGTAGGGTTTCCACTGTTCTCCTAATTCTATTGCCCAATGGAATAGTTTGTATTTTATTCCTGAAAGTTCAGATCCTTTTGCATAAATTTTATCGTATACTTTTTCAAGTAATCGAGGCACTACACTCATTAAGTGTGGTTGGATTTCTTTAGCGTTTTCTCCAATTTTGTCGATCCCTTCAGCAAAATAAATACTCGATCCAGAATACTGATATAAGTAAATTAACATGCGTTCAAAAATATGGCAGATTGGTAAAAAACTTAAAATACGGGTTTCACCGCTCGTAAGTGGTAATCTAGGGTAACTATTTAAAACATTACTAGTAATATTATCGTGCGATAGCATAACCCCTTTAGGTTTACCTGTGGTACCAGAAGTGTAAATAATAGTTGCCAGATCTGTTGGTTTTACAGCGTCTTTTCTTGCTTCAACTTCAGACTGATTGCTCTCGTCTTTTCCAAGTTTAAATAATTCTGAATAATGTTTGCAACCATTAATATGGTCAAAACTATAAATCTCTTTAATTTTTGTATTATGTTGGACTTTTCTAACCTTTTCTAAAACTTCTTCATCTGAAACAAAGCAATATATAGATTCACTATGGTTTAAAACATATTCATAATCTTCTGCAGTTATCGTTGGATATACCGGGACATTTTGTGCGCCAGTTTGAAGAATACCAATATCCATAATATTCCAATCCGTTCTATTGGTTGATGAAATGACAGCTATTTTATCATCTTTTTGAACCCCCATTTTTAAAAGGGCACGACTTACAGCATTAGCTTTATCGACATAGTCTTTAGATGATGTTTTTATCCACTCACCATTAGTTTTAGTAACTAAAGCTGCTTGTAGATTATATTTTTGTAATTGGTAATGTGGAAAATCAAATAAACGGGTAACTTCTGTCATTGGTTATGATGATAAAATGATATTTAAAAGCAAAATACGATAATAAATTGATACAAAAAAAGGAGTTTTTGTAGAAACTCCTCTTAAATAGTGATAATTAGTTAGATATAATTATTTTTTATTTACAATCCATTTTCTGGCGTTAACAAAAGCTTCTAGCCAAGGAGAGACTTCGTCCTTACGACCGTTTGGATAGTTAGCCCAGTTCCATTGGAATGTAGAACGCTCTATATGTGGCATAGTTACTAGATGTCTTCCTGTTTTGTCGCTCATCATAGCCGTATTAAAATCAGAGCCATTTGGGTTATTTGGATAACCTTCGTAAGCATATTTTGCAACAATGTTATATTTATCTTCGGTATAAGGTAATTTAAATTTCCCTTCACCATGAGAAATCCAAACACCTAGCTCTGTTCCTGCCAAATTAGAAAGCATAACGGAATGATTTTCCTGAATTTTAACAGATGTGAATGAACTTTCGTGCTTTTTAGAATCGTTGTAAGTCATTTTACCATGCTCATCATGCTCCGGATTAATTAAATCCAGTTCCATCCAAAGCTGACAACCATTACAAATTCCAACAGATAAGGTATCTTCTCTTTTAAAGAAATTCTCTAATGCTATTTTTGCTTTCTCATTATATTTAAAAGCACCAGCCCAACCTTTTGCAGAGCCTAACACATCACTGTTTGAAAATCCTCCAACAGCACCAATAAATTGGATATCTTCTAAAGTTTCACGTCCAGAAATTAAATCGGTCATGTGGACATCTTTCACGTCAAAACCAGCTAAATACATCGCATTTGCCATTTCACGCTCAGAATTAGATCCTTTTTCGCGAATAATTGCCGCTTTTGGTCTTTCGTTTGGAAGTGTTCCAATTGTATCTTTTAACTTTCCTGTAAAATGCTGAGGAAATGTATATTTTAAAGGCTGATTTTTAAAGTTTTCAAATCTCGCATCTGCTAAATCGTTAGCCGTTTGTTTGCGGTCTAATAATAAAGAAGTTTTTGACCAGACATCTCTAAGTCTTGAAACTGTCAAGCTAAATACTTCATTATGATTGATGATACTTAAAAAGTCACCTTCCACAACTTTTCCTATATTGAAAAACTCAATATTAGCTTCTTCTAAAACGGCTTCAATGGAAGCATCTTTTGATTGAAATACGATCCCTGAATTTTCAGAAAATAATAACTTAATAGAGTCTTTTTCAGAAAGTGCAGTTAAATCCAACTCGGCACCTAAATCAACTTCAGCAAAACATAACTCCAATAAAGTTGTAATTAATCCACCAGATGCTACATCATGTCCAGCAACAATTTGATGATTTTTTATTAAGTTTTGTATGGTATTAAATACGCGTTTTACATATGCTGCATCAGTAATATTTGGTGTTTCATTTCCTAAAGTATTTAAAGTTTGAGAAAAAGAACTACCACCTAATTTAAATTCATCTTGAGACAAATTAATGTAATAAATATCTCCTGCATTTTGTTGAAGTACAGGTTCTATTACATTTGTAATATCATTACAATTGGCTGCAGCTGAAATAATTACTGTTCCAGGAGAAATAACATCGCCATCAGGATATTTTTGCTTCATTGATAATGAATCTTTACCGGTTGGAACGTTAATTCCTAAATCGATAGCAAATTCTGATATGGCTTGAACCGCTTCATATAAACGTGCATCTTCGCCTTCGTTTTTACAAGGCCACATCCAGTTAGCAGAAAGCGATACACTTTTTAAGTTATCTTTTAATGGCGCCCAGATTATGTTTGTAAGCGCTTCAGTTATAGAATTACGACTTCCAGCAACAGGGTTAATTAAGCCTGAAATAGGAGAGTGGCCAATACTGGTAGCAATACCTTCTTTACCATTATAATCCAGAGCCATTACACCAACATTGTTAAGTGGAATTTGTAAAGCTCCTACACATTGTTGTTTTGCTACTTTACCACCAACACATCTATCTACTTTATTGGTTAACCAGTCTTTAGAAGCTACTGCTTCCAGTTGTAATACGTTATCTAAATAATCATGAAAAGAATCGCTGTTGTAATCTAAATCCTTATAAATTCTTTGGATGGTTTTGTCGGTCATGACTGTTTTTGGAGAACTACCAAACATATCTTCCAATGCTAAATCCATTGGTTTTTCTCCAGTGGTTTTAGATTTAAATGTAAAACGATCATCTCCGGTAACATCTCCAACAGTATACATTGGTGAACGCTCGCGGTCTGCTATTTTTTGTAAAGTGTCTATATGTTTTTCGGCAATAACTAATCCCATACGTTCCTGAGATTCGTTTCCAATAATTTCTTTGGCTGATAAAGTTGGGTCGCCAACAGGTAATTGATCTAAATCTATTTTTCCGCCGGTTTCTTCAACTAATTCTGAAAGACAGTTTAAATGTCCACCAGCACCATGATCGTGAATTGAAACGATAAAGTTTTCATCACTTTCTACCATACCACGAACCGCATTAGCAGCACGTTTTTGCATTTCCGGATTAGAACGTTGAATGGCATTTAATTCTATTCCTGAACTATTTCCTCCGGTATCTGCAGAAGATACAGCAGCGCCACCCATACCTATACGGTAATTTTCTCCACCAAGGATAACTATTTTATCTCCTGTATTAGGTTTGTCTTTTAATGCTTGGTCTGCTTTTCCATATCCAATTCCACCAGCTTGCATAATCACTTTATCAAAACCTAAACGTCTTGCATCTTCTTCATGCTCAAATGTAAGTACAGACCCACAAATTAAGGGTTGACCAAACTTGTTCCCAAAGTCGGACGCACCATTACTGGCTTTAATTAAAATATCCATTGGGGTTTGGTATAGCCATTTACGTTCCTGCATACCATTTTCCCAAGGTCTATTTTCTTCTAATCTTGAGTAAGATGTCATGTAAACCGCAGTACCTGCTAATGGAAGAGAACCTTTTCCTCCAGCCAAACGGTCTCTAATTTCGCCTCCAGAACCAGTTGCAGCACCGTTAAAAGGTTCTACAGTAGTTGGGAAATTATGCGTTTCGGCTTTTAATGAAATAACCGATTCGAAATCTTTAGTTTCATAATAATCTGGCTTATCTGCACTTTTTGGCGCAAATTGTTTCACAACTGGACCTTTTACAAATGCGACATTATCTTTATATGCCGAAACAATATCATTTGGATGTTGTTTCGAGGTTTCTTTAATTAATTTAAATAGAGACGTTTCTTTCTCCTCTCCATCAATAATAAAAGTGCCATTAAATATTTTATGACGACAATGTTCTGAATTAACTTGAGAAAATCCAAAAACTTCAGAGTCGGTTAGAGAGCGTCCAATTTTTTTAGCAACACTTTCTAGGTAAGCTACCTCTTCATCACTTAAAGCTAAACCTTCTTTGTCGTTATAATTCGCTATGTCTGTAATGTCTTTAACTGCTTCAGGCTGAATATTTATGGTAAACATGTCCTGATTTAGACTGTTAAATTTCTCAGAGATCATAGGATCAAAATCCTTGAAATCTTCAGTAGAAGCCTTAAACTCTTCAATTCTTATAATATCAGAAATTCCCATATTTTGAGTAATTTCTACTGCATTAGTACTCCAAGGGGTTATCATAGCTGCTCTAGGTCCAATAAAAAAAGCATCTACAGATGCTTGTTCTAATTTTGGCTGGTCGCCAAATAACCATGATAATTTTGAAATACTTTCGTTAGATAATTCTTTTGTTGTTTGAACAGCAAAAACCTTACTGTTTACGTTTCCAAAGAAATGAATCATTAGGTGATGATTTTAGAGTAAATATTAAGTTACAAATTTAGAATTTTTAGTTTAAAATTCGTTGAAAATAATGGAGTTAATTTTTTAGTTATTCACGAGGTTTTAAACAAAAAAAAGCGACTTAGTAAAGTCGCTTTTTTAAATTATTTTATAATAAGTTTTTTTGAAATAGTTCCAGAGGAACTTTCCAATTTAACAATGTAAACACCAGGCTTTAGTTTAGTAAGGTTTACTTTATTGTTTTTTGGTGTTACTTTGATTTCAAACACATTTTGACCTAAAACATTAAAAATACTTACGTTGAGATTTTTAGGGGTTCTAACGGTTAAAATCTGATTTGTTAACGGATTTGGGTAAATAGATATATCGCTATCATTTAAAGAAAATGATTTTGTAGATAATACAGATTGCCAGATGGTCTGTACATAAGAAGGATTATCTATAAAAGGATTTCTATTGTTGTGTTGTGTGAAAATTGCATTATTTCTATCAATTTCACGTTGAGATACAGGATCTTGGATATGCCAATTGTATAATATATCTAGAAAAGGTTGAGCAATAGCTTGGCTAGCAGAACCATCAAACATTGGGTAAGAGTTGTAACTAGTTAAGTTATCTTCATAACGGGTTACAAAATAAAAGTAGATTCTAGCTATGTCACCTTTAAATTCATCTATTGGTTCAAAAACAGTGTTAGTATAACCAGCTGCATAATCTGCATTTCTATTAAGCCCAATTTTTGTACCATTGGTAAAAGTTTGTGTTGCATTATCTGTTTCCCCGTAAGGTGTTACATTTCTTTGACCGTTAATATACTTATCAGAAGGAATTACAAAATGGGCATCACTACGTTCAGGGAAACTACCACCAAAAACTGAATTTGGAATGGTGTGTTCTCTATTAAAACGTTGCCCTTCAGCTGTTCCTAAAGTCCCATCATCTTGCTGTGCGCTTCCATAAATATATTCATAGTTGTCTGGTCCAGATGGTATTTCAGAATACATATCTAAAATCACCTTGTTTGTTGCAGGAATTGGACCGGAATGATCATAATAAATATCAACATCAGATAATTCATAAGTATTATATAAATCGCCATACGATAATTGAACCGACTGATACTCTGGAGATAGTCCGTCATTATTGTTGTCGATTATTCTTTTTAATTGAGTTTTTAATGTAAACCCAGTTCCAGTAGCAGAGTCATAATATCCCGCTGGTATTTGGGCAAATAGAGAATTTGCAATTAGCAATACAGTTAATAATAAGTAGTTTTTTTTCATATCTAAATTATTTTCTTTTTAATAAAGCCATATAAAAGCCGTCAAAACCACTTTCATAAGATAATACTTTTTTATCTTTTACTAAAGTAAATTCTTCGTTGTCCTTTAAAAATTTGTTTACTTGTTCCTGATTTTCAGAAGGTAAAATAGAACAAGTGGCATAAACCAACTGCCCTCCAGACTTTACCATTCTAGAATAAGTACTTAAAATTTCTTCTTGAGTAGCTCTAATTCTATCTAAAAATTCTGGTTGCAGTTTCCATTTTGCATCTGGGTTACGTCTTAAAACACCTAAACCAGAACAAGGTGCATCTATTAAAACGGCATCTGCCTTGTCATATAACTTTTTAATCACTTTCGTACTTTCTATATGTCTAGGTTCTATATTATGAGCGCCATTACGTTTAGCACGTCTTTTTAATTCTTTTAATTTATGGTCATAAATATCTAAAGCAATAATTTGCCCTTTATTTTCCATAATAGAAGCTAAATGTAATGTTTTACCACCAGCACCAGCACAAGTATCTACCACTCTCATACCTGGTTGGATATTCAAAAAAGGTGCCACAAGTTGCGAGGACGCATCTTGAACTTCAAATAACCCATTTTTAAAAGCATCTGTTGTAAAAACATTACCACGTTCTTTTAAAATTAGAGCATCTGGATAATTTTTATCTTCAGTAGTTTCAATATCTAAATCAAATAATTCAGCCTTTAACTTTTCTTTTGTGGTTTTAAGTGTATTTACTCTTAAAATCACTTCGGCCTGCTGGTTTAAAGATTCAATTTCTTTAGACCATTTTTCCTCACCCAATTCTTTAACACCAAGTTCGTCTAACCAATCTGGAATGGATTGTTTAATTTTTCTAATTTTAGAAAGTTCATCAAAACGACCTTTAATTTTTCGTGTAGGCGTACCTTCAAAGTATTTCCAGTCTGGTAATTTAATGCCTTTTAAAGTGGCCCAAACGGCAAACATGCGCCATACGTCATCTCTTGAAAAAGGTTCTTTAACTTCTGCAATTTCAGCATATAGACGTTTCCAACGTACGATGTCGTAAGTAGTTTCAGCAACAAAACCACGATCGCGGCTTCCCCAGCGTTTATCTCTTTTTAGTAAGCTTTGCACCACTTTATCGGCATATTTACCTTCATTAAAAATTAAAAGTAAACCGTCTACGGTTGCAAAACATAAATTTCTGTGTAATCTCATTTTTTATTATTTAGCCATAATTAGTTATAGCTTTTGCTTAAAAATAAAAGCGTACAAAGGTACATTTAAAATGTAAAATAACTCTATGATTTAGGGTTTTATATAGAAAGTTTTATGGTTTGAGTCTTAGAAAGCTACTACTGTAAGTTTTTATTTCATCTAAGTATATGTTTTATCTATTTATTAGCTCGCAAAGTTTAAGCTTATTTTTCAAGCAACATTTATGATTTTTTTTACTTTTTTGTGATAGTTTTTAATTTATTTAAAAACATCTTGCCGAAATACCGATAAACTCGATAAACCGTTTTTACAGCTACTTTATTAACGTTATGTTAACTTTTAATTGTGAGCTCAAATTTTTCATTAGGATTTAGATAGACTAACTTCACAAAAAAAATATAATGAAAAAGATTTACATTTTAGCAGCGTTTTTAATTTACATTTCTAGTATTGCTCAGGTAGGTATTGGAACAACAAATATTGAAAATGGTGCAGCACTTCAAATCGAAAGTACCTCAAAGGGACTTTTAATACCAAGGGTAGCTTTACAATCAAGAAATAGTGAGGCACCAATTACACCATCGCCTATTGTTACAGGTTTATTAGTCTATAATACGGCTACAGCTGGAGCAGGAGGTAATGCAGTGATTCCAGGATTTTATTATTGGAATGGTAGTTTATGGGTTTCTATTACCGCAAATTCTGTTGGAGGCACTTTCTGGTCGTTATTAGGAAACTCTGGTACTACTCCAGGAACTAATTATTTGGGGACTTCAGACAATTTAGACTTACAGTTCAGGACTAATGCCATTAGAAGAGCTACATTCAAAAATGACGGAACATTAATTTTTGGAAATAATAACAATGCTTTAGCAAATACTTTAACGAGTGTATATCCAGCAGGAACTCAAATCGGAATGTTTGTATTGGCTCAAAACTCACCTCGTGCTATTCGAGCTTTAAATTTTTCTGGGACAGAGTTTGTTATTGATGGAGGTAATTTAGATGCAAATGGTGGTCGAGGAGTTATAGGTATAAGTGCTAATTTAGCAGCAAATACAGCAACTACCGTTACAGGAGTTATAGGTATTGCAGGTAGAACAACTTTTACTGAATTAGCTGGAGAATCTGTTGGTGTATCTGCACAAGGGACAACAGGTATTCACGTAAGAGGTGTGGGGAAAAGCACCACAGATTATTTTGCAGCTTCCTTTGAGTACGATCAAGATAATGATATTAATACATCCACAGGACCATTTGCAAGAATAGCTGGTAAAGATTTTGATTATTTTAATGGAAATGCAAATGCTAGAGATGTTACATATGGAGGATATTTTGATGCAAATGTTAACGCTAATGATTTTGTGTTTGTTGGAGCTAGAAATGATGGCACCTCATATAAAGTTTTAGGTGGAGGTTCTGTGTCTACAATGGTCAAAGATGAAGAAGGAAATAATCGTATACTTCATGCTACTGAAACCCCAGAAATTTTATTTGAAGACTTTGGCTCTTCTAAATTAGTTAATGGAGAAGCTTACATTAATTTAGATCCGCTTTTAGCAAAACACATTTATGTAGACGAAAAATATCCTATACGTGTTTTCATCCAATTAGAAGGCGATTGTAATGGTGTGTATGTTACCGAAAAAACTAAATTAGGTTTTAGAGTTAAAGAGTTACAAAACGGAACATCTAATGTACCGTTTTCATGGAACTTAGTGGCCAATAGAGCAGACGCTTTAAATCCTGACGGTAGTATTTCGTCAAAACACGTTGGCGTACGTTTACCTATTGGGCCTAATAAATTAGAACCATTAAAAGAAACACAGCAAGAGTATGATATTAAAAAATAATATTTTTTAATTAATAATATTAGTAAAAAGCTTTATGTTAAATCATAAAGCTTTTTCTATTTTTAAGAAAAATATTACAACTATGAAATATGTATGGCTTTTAATCTTAGTTTGCTATTCATGTAAGTCTAAGATGCACTCTTCTTTAGATTTAAATGAAAAAAAACAACAATCAAGACTGTTTACTGAAGTTAAAATTATTCCAATAATTGAAGAGGAGACGCTTAATGTAAGGGCTTTAGAAATCGTTGAGGATAAAAATGCCTTAGTTTTTTTAAGTTCTTTAGGAGATTTAGGTGTATATAATAATGAAATAGAAGAACTAATATTTCCTATAGAGATTGAAACGGATTCTATAAAACCAAATTTTAGATCTCTATCTGCACGAAATTCTAGTGGGTATGGTATGAGTATTTCAAGCCCAGCAAAGCTTTACAAATTAGACATTGACCCAAAAAAATCCAATATTGTCTATCAGGAAGACCATGAAAAAGCATTTTATGACTCACTTGAATTTTGGAATGATGATGAAGGTATCGCCATAGGCGATCCAACCGATGATTGTATGAGTATAATTATAACTAGAGATGGAGGAACATCATGGAAAAAAATAACTTGTGAAAATTTACCAGAAGCTAAAGATGGAGAAGCTGCTTTTGCAGCAAGCGATACTAATATTGCCATAGTAGGTGACAAAACTTGGGTAGCCACAGGCGGCAAGGCTAGTCGTATATTGTTTTCTCCTGATAAGGGAAAAACATGGGGCGTTTTTAATACGCCAATAATTCAAGGTTTAGAAACTACAGGTATGTATTCTATAGATTTCTATGATGATTTAAATGGGTTTGCAATTGGCGGGGATTACAAGCTTCCTGAACAGAATAAGGCAAATAAAATTAGAACACAAGATGGTGGTAAAACTTGGGAGCTTGTTGCGGAGAATAAAAATCCTGGTTACAGAAGTTGTGTAAAATATGTACCTAATAGTAATGCTAAACAATTAGTGGCTGTAGGTTTTAATGGTATAGATTACAGTAGTGATGGAGGCAATAATTGGAAACATTTAAGTGATGAAGGTTTTTATACTTTAAGGTTTTCAAATGACAGTATAGCATTTGCTGGAGGAAATGGTCGTGTTAGCAAATTAGTTTTTAAATAAAAAAAACCTTGAAATGGATGTTTTCAATGTTTAAATTCTGATTATTTAATGCGTTTATTTTTTATGTCTGCCCTTAAATTCTTTAATCATTTTCATTTTAAAACTACGCTCTGACTCAAATAATTTAATAATTTTAATATTAGAAATAATACTTTGTAAATTATTTAAATAAGTTGTTTTTAAAACACTTTCTTCTTTCTCGATATTTATCATTTTTGAGATTAAAGATTTAGCATCTGTTTCGCTTATGGTTTCTGTTTTAACCGCAGATATCAAAGTCATTTTTTTCTTTCTTAAAGATTGTCTTTTCTCTTCAAAATCATTATAAATTGGCCAGAATTTTTGTGCCTCAGACTGAGTTAGATTAAGCTGTTCTGTAATATGAGCCACTTTTAGGGCTTCAATTTTTTCTCTTTCTTTTTTTTTGTCATTGTCTTGTGCTGTAACACTAAAAGTTAAAGTTAAAGTCAATAAAAGGGTTATAAATTGTTTCATAATTAATAGTTTATTAAATCATCTACTTCTAAGTTGTCTATGTAATTTTCAAGATTATTAGTTTTAATATCAATAAAATCAGTTTCAGATAACTTTGGGTCAGAGGTTAAACTTTCTAACTCATTATAGCTAATTTCCTCAATTAAATAATTTTCTAAAGTTTGATTCTCAATAGAGTTTATATTTAAAGTATTTTTTGGAATACTTATGGTAAATAATAATAATACAGCAGCTGCAATACTCGTAGCCCATACTATATTTTTTCTATTAAAAATTGAAATAACTTTTGTCTTAGAGGCTATTGCGTCTGTAGAAACTTCAAAATTATTTAAATAATTATCTGGTAATTTAAAACCTGATGATTTATATTTTTCTAAATAAACCTGAGTTTTAATGTTCCGTTCAAGCTCATCAAAATAATAATCTGGTGTTTTAAACCCAGAATTGTATTTTTCTTTTTCTTTCATATAACTAAGACTAAATTGATGATAAAAGGTTTAATGTTCTTTTAAATAGGATTCAATTTTTTTACTTGCGATATGGTAAGAGGCTTTTAGGGCACCTTCACTAGTTTCTAAAATACTAGACATTTCACTATATTTTAATTCCTGAAAATACTTCATATTAAATACCATTTGTTGTTTTTCAGGTAATGCTGCTATAGCTTTCTGAAGTTTAAGTTGAATACTATCTCCTTCAAAATACACATCGGCTTCTAAATTTTTTATAGCTAATTCTTGTGCTTCCTGATTACTTATTTTTAAGCGTTTGGCATTTTTATTTAAATGTGTAATTGCTTCGTTAGTAGCAATTCTGTATAGCCAAGAGTAGAGTTGACTTTCTCCTTTAAACTTATGTATGTTTTTAAAAACCTTAATGAATACATTTTGAAGTACATCATCTGTGTCATCATGAGATTTTAAAATATGACGAATATGCCAATACAAACGTTCTTTGTATTGCGTTATAAGTTGAGAAAAAGCTTTGTTTTTAGTGCTTTCTGTAATTAAAGCTTTTATAAGTTCTTGTTCCTCTAGCACTTTACATCGTTTTATATTAGACTAAGAGCTAATGAAAAGGTTTAATATTGATGAGAATTTATTCAAAACTTTGCATATCTACAAGTTTCTTATAGATACCATTTTTAGCTAAAAGTTCTAAATGAGAACCTTTTTCAGCAATTTCTCCCTTATGCATTACAATTATTGTATCTGCATTTTGGATAGTAGATAAGCGGTGTGCAATTACTACGGAAGTTCTATTTTTCATCATGTTTTCTAAGGCTTCCTGTACCAAACGTTCACTTTCGGTATCCAGTGCAGAAGTTGCTTCGTCAAGAACCATAATTGGAGGGTTTTTTAATACAGCTCGAGCTATACTTAATCGTTGTTTTTGACCGCCACTTAGGCTGCCTCCAGCATCTCCTATATTAGTGTCTATACCTTGAGGTAGGTCTTTAACAAATTCCCATGCATTTGCAATTTTAAGAGCATCAATAACATCTTCATCCGTTGCATCTTCTTTTCCAAGAATTAAATTATTTTTAATAGAATCATTAAATAAAATAGAATCTTGAGTCACTAAACCAATTTGTTTACGTAATGATTTTATACTTACATTTTTAATATTATGACCATCAAACTTAATTTCACCTTCATTCACATCATAAAATCTAGTCAGTAAATTTGCGATGGTGCTTTTTCCACTTCCAGATTGTCCAACTAACGCTACTGTTTTTCCTTTGGGAATGGTTACAGAAAAATCTTTTAAGACATAGTCATCGTTATATTTGAAGTTTATATGTTCTATAGAGATTTCTTGTTGGAGCCCGGCTAATTCTGTTGGGTTTTCAATATCTGGGATCGTATTGACTTCATCTAAAATTTCAAAAACACGGTCTGCAGCAGCTAAACCATTTTTAACACGATAAGAAGCTTTAGAAATGGCTTTTGCCGGAGTTAATATGTTATATGCTAACCCCATAAAAGCTAAAAATACTGTGCCTTCTAATGTTTTATCTACTAATACTAAGTTACCTCCATACCAAAGTAAAATAGCTATAGTAATTATACCCATAAACTCACTTAGCGGGCCAGCTAAATTATTTTTCTTACCAATTTTATTAGAAAGTTTTAGCAGACTGTTTGCTGAGACATTAAATTTATTTCTAAAATGATTTTCAGAATTATAACTCTTAATAACTTTTAATCCAGTTAAACCCTCTTCTACAATAGATATTAATCGGCCACTCTCTGCTTGTGCTTTTAAAGATTTATTTTTTAAACTTTTTCCTATCAAGGAAATTATAAAGCCAGCGATAGGTATAAAAATAAATACGAAAAGTGTAAGTTCCCAGCTAAAAGCAAACATCATTATTATTGAAAACAATATAGTAAGAGGTTCTTTAACCGCAAGCTCTAGTACAACAAAAAAAGAATTTTGCACTTCAGAAACATCGCCTAAAACTCTAGCCATGACATCTCCTTTTTGTCTTTTAGAATAAAATTTAAGAGGTAAAGAAATAATTTTTTCAAACATATCCTTTCTTAAATCTGTTAAGACACCATTTTTTAGATGCATCATATGGTGAAGTGCAAGATATCCGAATAAATTTTTAAATAGGAACGTTATAATTACAATAGATACGACTAGTAATAGTGCTAATTGTTGATCTCCAGAATTTATAAATGTCGTGATTTTATAATTTAATAATTGTTCTAAATAATTTTTGGTATCACCTAACCCAGTCCAAACAGGTTCTGCTTTTACAACTTCAGATTTATCAAAAAGTACATTCATCATAGGAATTAATGCTACAAATGATAGTGTACTAAAGAAAGCATAAAGAACATTAAAGCCTATGTTACCTAAAACATATTTTTTGTATTTTTTTATATAAGGTAATAACTGATTAAATATACGTTTCATTTAATTAATTTTCATGTCTTTAATAATCTGGTCTATTTTAAGTTCCAGTTCTTTTTCGACCGAAATAAAATTTTCAACCGAATTTAAATCTGTATTTACACTTATATAAAACTTAATCTTAGGCTCTGTACCGCTTGGTCTTAAGGCTATTTTACTGCCATTTTCGGTATAGTAAATTAAAACATTAGATTTTGGAATGTCTATGGTTGAAGTGGTCTGATCCTGCAGGTTTTTTGAAAGAGATAACTGATAATCTTCTATTAAAACCACTTTTTCCCCAGCAACTTCCTTTAAAGGGGTTTCTCTGGCATCGACCATCATTTGTTTAATCTCATTAGCACCATCAATCCCTTTTTTAGTTAGGGAAATTAAACGTTCTTTATATAAGCCATGCTCTACATATAAGTTTAATAAATGTTTGTAAAGATAACTTCCATTGGCTTTAGCATGAGCAGCTATTTCGCAAGCTAATAGTGTAGAGGTGTTAGCATCTTTATCTCTAACAAAATCGCCAACCATAAAGCCAAAACTTTCTTCGCCTCCACCAACAAAATGCTGGTCTGGAAAATCTTTAATCATTTTAGCAATCCACTTAAAACCAGTAAGACCAATTTTATAGTCTACATTATAAGCATCTGCAAGTTCCTGCATCATTGGTGTAGATACAATTGTACTGGCTATAAAAGGATTTTTGGTGTCTTTTTTTGAATGTTGTAATAAAAAATCTGTCATTAAAACCATCGTCTGGTTTCCGTTTAACAAGATTAATTTATCTTCATTGTTTCTAACAGCTATACCTAAGCGGTCACTATCAGGATCTGTACCAATAACAATATCGGCATTTATAGTATCGGCTAACTCCAAAGCCATTTTTAAAGCTTCAGGTTCTTCCGGATTTGGAGATTTTACTGTAGGAAAATTTCCGTCTGGTTCACTTTGTTCTTTAACTAAATGAACATCTGTATAACCTGCACGCTTAAGCGTTTCTGGTACTGTTGTTATAGACGTTCCATGTAGCGCTGTAAAAACAATTTTTAAATTTTTTCTGGCTTCGTTTGTTACAAAACTTCCGTTTTTAACCGATGCGTCTATAAAAACATCATCTACTTCTTTTCCTATAGTTTTTATTAAAGCGGTATTAGCTTCAAATTTAATATCACTATAATCTAAACTATTAATTTCTGTAATTATCTCTTTATCTTGTGGTGGGACTAATTGTCCGCCATCTTGCCAATATACCTTATAACCGTTATATTCTGGTGGATTGTGAGACGCAGTAAGTACAATACCGCAATGACAATTAAGGTATTTTAAAGCAAAAGATAACTCTGGAGTAGGACGTAAATCTTCAAATAAAAACACTTCAATATTATTGGCAGAAAACACATTAGCTACAACCTGTGCCAAGCTTTTACTGTTGTGTCTGCAGTCGTAAGCAATGACTACTTTTATTTTTTCTTTAGGGAAAGATTGGTGTAAATAGTTACTAAGACCTTGTGTGTTTTTTCCTAAAGTATATTTATTAATCCTGTTGGTTCCAGGTCCCATAACACCTCTCATTCCTCCAGTACCAAACTCTAAATCTTTATAAAAACTATCGTTTAAAGTATTGGTGTCGTTTTGCTGAAGTGATTTTATACTATTTTGAGTGTCTTGGTCAAAAGTTGGAGTTAACCAATTAGCGATACGTTGCGATAAGTCAAGATTTGTTTGAGACATAAATAAGAATATTGAATTACAAAAATAGTTATTTTGAAACGAATGGATTAGAAATTAAGCTCTTCGTTTATTAAATAGCGTTTACTATCTTTTTTTGTTCTTAGAATTATTTCACCTAAAAAACCAGCAACAAAAAATTGTGTACCTAAAATCATAGTGGTTAATGCAATAAAAAACTGTGGTCTTTGGGTTATAAGTCTGCCATAAGGATTGAAAAACAGTTTATCTATGCCTAAATAAATAGCAAAGCAAAACCCTATAAAAAACATGACAATACCTAGACCGCCAAATAAATACATAGGACGTTTACCAAAGCGAGATAAAAACCAAATGGTAATAAGATCTAAAAAACCATTTATAAAACGGTCCATACCAAACTTAGTTTCACCGTATTTTCTTGCTTGATGTGCTACTACTTTTTCGCCAATTTTTACAAACCCAGCATTTTTTGCCAAAACTGGTATGTAGCGGTGCATTTCACCATTAACATCAATATGTTTTATAACGGTATTTTTATAAGCTTTTAACCCACAATTAAAGTCGTTTAATTTAACTCCAGATGTTTTTCTTGCAGCCCAGTTAAATAATTTTGAAGGAAGATTTTTAGTAAACTTATTATCGAAGCGTTTCTTTTTCCATCCAGAAATTAAATCGTAATCCTCCTGTTTAATTAGATTGTAAAGTTCTGGTATTTCTTCTGGGCTGTCTTGCAAGTCGGCATCCATTGTAATGACAACATCGCCTTTTGCAACTTTAAATCCGGCGTGTAAGGCTTGAGATTTACCAAAGTTTTTAAAAAACTGTATACCTTTTACAGAACTGTTTTGTTCAGCAAGCTGACTTATAATGTTCCAGGATTGGTCTGTACTACCATCGTCAATAAAGATAATTTCATATAAAAAACGATTGGATTGCATAACTGTTACAATCCAATCGTGAAGCTCTATAAGCGATTCTTCTTCGTTAAGTAGTGGTATAACTACAGATATATTCATTTCCTACATTTAATATATAGGTCAAAGATAAAACTATATTTGATTTTCTTTTGGTTTTTTCATAATCAATGCAATGATAAGACCTATAATAGATTGAATCACTAAAAAGATTGCGGTAGATTGTAATTGAGGTCCAACAGAATATTGATTTTTTTGTTCTTCCATAGCATCAACTGTTTGAGAAATAGATTCAGCAGGAGCTCCAAACCCTTTCATCATTTTTACAGTAGCCTCAATAGTCATTTCTTTTAATTGTAATGCGGCCTCTTGATCTAATACATTAAAAATTAGTATACTGGTGGCTGTACTAATAATAATACCAATAGCAATAGTAATAAAATAGGCAGAAAAGGCATCTTTAAACTCTATAAATCCTTCATTTAACTGTTTTGCTTTTGTTACGGAAATAGTGCCGAAAACGATAATGACTATAAATAGAAAAACACCAAGCCACCACTTGGTTAGAAGTTCTAAATAGGCGGCATAACTTACTAACGTTATACCAGCTAAAATACTACCTAGAATAAGTCCTAGATTGATTGCTTTAGATTTAGTTGACTGTTCCATAAATTGTATTAGTTTTGGTTTGTTAATTTATAAGTATGCAAGATATTCAAATTGTTACAAAAAAAATTAAAAATTATTTTAATATAAATGTTGTGCAATTGTAAATAATTTGTAAATTTGCACCTCGATTTTACAATACATTTAAAGCTTAAAGCGATGAAAAAAAATATACATCCAGAAAATTATAGAGTAGTAGCATTTAAAGATATGTCTAATGATGATGTGTTTTTAACAAAGTCTACAGCAAACACAAGTGAAACTTTAGAGGTTGATGGTGTTGAGTATCCTTTAATCAAAATGGAAATCTCTAGAACTTCTCACCCGTTCTTTACAGGTAAGTCTAAATTAATAGATACTGCTGGGCGTATTGATAAGTTCAAAAATAAATATGCAAAGTTTAAAAAATAATTTTAGTTGTTAATATTTTTTATGAAGAGCCTTTTAGTTGTCTAAAAGGCTTTTTTTATGTTTTAAATTAACCTATTTTTACTTTTAAGTAAAACCAATACTTATGAATTTTATTCTTTTTGATGGTGATTCTAGAACCCATTTATTACCGTTTACTTATACCAGACCAGTTGCAGATATTAGAGTAGGTATTCTAACCATTCGTGAAAAGTGGGAATATTACTTGGGAACTACAACCACTACGGTTACAGAGGATTATTTATCTGAAAAATTCCCAATGGTAGAATTGGAGGAAAATATCATGATTAATGCCTCTTTCTTGCCTAATGAAGAATTAGTTGAAACTGTTATGAATTTGTCTGAAAATCAGGCGATATTTAAAGGTGAAGATGTTATTGCGTTCTACACAAAAGACAGTCAAGATGACGTTAATTTAGAAACTTATGAAAACATTGAGTTTGATTACGACGTTTTAACCGTAACCAGAACCTGGGATATCTTCTCTAAAAATGATGAAGCTATTAGAGCAGACTTTGAATTATTAACCAAAGACAGAACCTCTCAACCTATTCCAAAAAGTAACAATATTATTGGAGCAGAACATATTTTTATAGAAGAAGGCGCTAAAGTTGAATTTGCAACCTTAAATGCTAGTACTGGACCAATTTACATAGGAAAAGATGCTGAAATTATGGAAGGAAGCCTAGTACGTGGACCTTTAGCTCTGTGTGAGCATGCTACTTTAAAATTAGGAGCAAAAATATATGGCGCTACAACTATTGGTCCACACAGCAAAGTTGGAGGCGAAGTGAATAATTCTGTATTATTTGGCTATTCTAATAAAGGACATGATGGGTTCTTAGGAAACTCAGTGTTAGGAGAATGGTGTAATCTTGGAGCAGATACGAATAACTCTAATTTAAAAAATAATTATGTGGAAGTGAGGCTTTGGGATTATGCTGAAGGTCGCTTTGCGAAAACAGGCTTACAGTTTTGTGGTTTAATGATGGGAGACCATAGTAAATGTGGCATTAATACCATGTTTAATACAGGAACCGTGGTTGGTGTTAATGCTAATATATTTGGAAGTGGTTTTCCTAGAAATTTTGTGCCAAGTTATTCTTGGGGTGGCTCTAGCGGATTTACAACCTACTTACCAAGCAAAGCATTTGAGGTTGCTAAAGTGGTTATGGCACGGCGCGATATAGAATTTACACCATTAGATGAAGCAATATTAAATCAAGTTTTTGAAGATACTAAACCCTTTAGAAAAGATTAATTATGTTAGGACTATTATTACTTTATTTTATTGGTAAGTATTTTTATAAACTAGCCGAAACTTATAACGAGAAAAAATGGTTATTTGCAATTTTAGGAGTATTATCCTATTATTTGGGTACTGCAATTGGTGGAGTAATTATTGGCGTTTTAGATGTCTACTTAGAACTTGGTGTAAATTGGGATGGTTTTGGAACTAATTTTATATTTTTACCATTTGGATTGGCTTTTGCATACTTATTTTATTATTTATTAAAACGCAACTGGTCTAAAAAACAAAGTGAAGAACTTTTGTCTATTGAAGATATTGGTAAGCATCCAACCGAATAAGTTACTTTTTTTTAACTTGTTTTAATTCTAATAAGTTTACGGGGTTAATGCCCAATCCTATAACATTTTTTTGACTAAATCTAACCACTTCATCGTAAAATAAAGGCACTATAGGTGTGGTTTTCATGACTAAAGAATCCATTTGCTTATAAAGTAAAGCTCTCTTTTTAGGATTAGTTTCATTAAAAGCGGTTTCGTATAAGTCATCAAAACTACTGTTTTTATAATGTGTATAATTAGGTCCATTTGGTGCAAAATTTTTGCTATAATAAAGAGATAAATAATTTTCTGCATCGGGATAGTCGGCAACCCAACTGGCTCTAAAAAAATCTAATTTACCATTGGCTTTAGCGCTTTTTAAAGATGAAGCAGGCATGACATCTATCTTAACCTGTAATCCTATTTTTAATAATTCCCTTTGTATAAACTCACAGAAACTTAAATAGTTTCCAGTAGTACTTAATGTAATTGTTGGAGTCGAAATATTGGTTTTTACAATAAATTCTTGAACCAGTTGTTTTGCTAATTCCGGATTATAACTAAACCCATTGGCTTCACTAAACCCAGCCAATCCTTTAGGGATAAACCCACCATTTGCAGGTATGCCGATATCATTTCTAAGATAAGTCATCATCTTTTTACGATCAAAACCATGGTTTATAGCTTTTCGTATTAATTCTGATTGAATTTCTGGCACGGATGTATCCATATAAAAAGCCAAGTATTCAGTATTTAAATAAGGGCTCCTAATCATGCGAACTCTATCAGAATACGTTTCTCTTAATTTACCAGAAGCTGTTAAAATTTCATCTTTATAGGATGCATCTAAACCAGAGACAAAATCGATATTACCTTGCAAAAACTGAAGAAATTCACTTTGTTTATCTGGTAAAAATGTAATAGCAATTGCTTCTAAATAAGGTAATTGTTTTCCATTTAAATCTTTTTCAAAATAATGCGGATTTTTTCTGAAAACCAATTTGATGTTTTCTTCCCATTTTTTAAATTGAAACGGACCTGTGCCAATTGGATTTGAACGAAATGAAGTGCCATAATGAGAAATAAGTTCTTCCGGAACAACACTACAATATTTCATAGTTAATTTTCCTAAAAACGAAGGGTCCGGTTGTTTTAGTTTGATTGTAAGTTGCGTATTACTGTGTACCTCAATATCCCACAAATTATTGGTTAGCCAGCTTCCTGGAGATGCTATTTTGGGATCACATAATCTAAATAAACTGTATTCAAAATCTTTAGCAATTACTGTTCTTGTGGAATCTTTACCAAACCGTTCATGCTTATGAAACTCTACATCTGGTCTTATCGTAAATGTATAGTTTAAAGCATCTTCACTAATATTCCATTGTGTAGCAATAGATGGCTGTATGTTTAAACTATCGTCCATTTGGACTAAACCATTAAACAATTGGTTAGTAGCCCATATATCGGCTAAATCCTTTGCAAATGCAGGATCTAATGAACCAATATTTTTGTGTTCGTTATATCTAAAAACAGTGGTTTCATCTATTTCGGTCGATTTAGAAGTACAGCTCGAAAATAGATTTGTAACAAGAATAAAACTAAGTGCTAATACTAAAAATTTATAGATCATATTTAAGCTTCGGGTAAGGCTTTCCAACGTTTAATTATACTAATGTAAAAGTAGATAAAAATAAATCCAGATATTAAAAGAATATAGCTCCAATTGAAGCCTAATTGGTCTAGGATAGTATAATTATAGCAATTTTCTTCTATTTTAAAAAGAAAAGTTTCACAATAGCTGCGTTGGTGATAAGATATTATTCCAAGAATGAGAAATAGATAAAGAACAAAACCACTTATACTTATATTTAAAGCAACTCCTACAATCGCTTTTTTTAATTTTCTATAAAACAAGAGCGGTATACTAAGTATTATGGTGCCGATTGTAAAAATTAAGTAAATAGTAAAAACTTCAAAAAAATTATTATTAAACGCAAAAATATATTGTGTTAAAAGGATAATAAATGCAATACCAATAGCCAGAACACCTACAGTTATAACAGAAAACAATAAAAGTCTTAGGCCTGTAATTCTAAATATAAAAATAAGTGTTGCTAAAGTAAATGCAATCCATAAAAAAATATGTAGACTATTATTTAATGGGTTGTTATGTTTAACATCATTTATATTTTCAAAAGTATTTTTTAAATTTTCACTTTCTAAATAAAATCGACTTAATCGGGCTTTATAAAACTTTTCTGAGGCTAGAAGTTCTTCATTTGAGAAATTTTTATCATAAAGTGGTGGTGGGTTATTTCTTATAAAAGCGTGGACTTTAAAATTAATAGGATTATACAACATGTCTGCCCATGCTTTAGCAGTTAAATTATGTGGGATTTTGTATTTATTTGCAACTGCAATAAATGCATTAAAATGAGTAATAATTTCCTGTCGTGAGACTTCATTAAGAAAATCAATATTTAATTTATTTCTTTTTTTCTCTTTTGGTGTATAATTGTTATAAGCGTCGTAGTTATAATTGGTATAATAACTATTATGATTTAAATTTTTCTCGTCATGATAGTTTATGTAGAATGTTTCCGAGTAGTTTTTGTAACTGGGTTGAAGTGTTTTAATGTATTTTGAAGCATCTACAACAGAGTCTTTGTAATAATACCTTGTAGTTGAGTCATTTAATTTAATTTGACGCATATAACCATCTAAAGTTCTGTAGTTTTTATAAGATTTCCCTTTCTGTACATTTGGAACATCTATGGTTTTAACACTATAAAACTGAAACTCTTTTTCAAAAACTGAATAATAAGGTTTTGTTTTATCGATTAAGCCATAATTGGTTTCACAAAAGTGATTATAGAAAAAATCTGGATAGCGTGCTTTATCTATTAAGTAATCTTCAAGATGATGAGAAAAAAATAGAGCAGTATCATTAGACAATTTAACATCTTGAGATACAGAGTCGTCACTATATGTAATATGAATAAAACTTTTTACTCCAAAGGAATAGGAATAAAAGTAAGTGGTAGAAAAAAAAATAATTATAAAGAAATATAGAAACTGAGAAAATAAATCACGTCTTTTTATGGGATAAAAAGCTTTGAATGCATTGTTTCTAAATAAATGAATTAACCAAACCACCAACATTAGTATGGAGATAATTAGACTTAAAAGCATGCCTCCATTTCTAAAAAATAAAGCATCTACACTTCGCTCATGTAAACTAACTGGATCTGTAAGAGAAACAAAACCTAAGATAAAAAAAAGCACATGTATAATTAATGCAACACTCAACATCCAAACCAATTTTGTATTCCAAATGTTTGGGTAAGATTCTAATAGTTTCTTGTTAATTTTTGATATAAATGCTTTCATAACGTTTTATTTTAAACAAAAAAGCGTCTGGTTGAGATTGAAATATTTCTAATATAAGTAGTTTGTATTCCCGTTTCTCCTAGTTGTTTTAAAACTTCATTGAAGGTTGTTTCATATCTAAAATATGCAATGTAAATACCTCCATTAAATACTAGTTTTTTTAATTTTAAGTTTTTAAAAGCATTTAAAAGCTCGTCTCTACTAGCAGAACTATCTAATTCAATAATCAGCTCGTCTTCGACATTAGAAATTTTGCTTAGAGTATCTTTATATTGACCTTCCTTAAGAAAAATAACGTTGTCCGAAATTTTTTCAACTTCAAATAATTGTTGCGAACTTAATATTAAAGCAATTGGATGACTTAAAGAGTTACAAATAGATTTTAAATCTTCTAAAATAACCTGTTGTGCTAAAACATCTAAATTTGCTAACGGCTCGTCTAATAACAAGACTTCAGGTTGTCTTAAAAGTGTTCGTGCTAGTTCAAAACGCATTTTGTAACCAGAAGATAATTCGCTCCATTTAAGGTGTTTGTAATTCCATAATCCCATACGGGCAATCATCATTAAAACTCTTATTTCGTTTTCTTCTTTAGGAATTCCATAATGAGCAAGGACTAATTTCAAATTGTCTTTTAAACTTCCATACCATTTTTCTGTCCTTTGCGGGATATAAACGAGTTTAGATCTTAAATCGAAATCTGAAGTGTATGGTTTATTAAAAGTGTATTCTATAGAGCCTTTATCAAAATTGAGTTCTTTAGCAAGAATTCTTAAAAGTGTTGTTTTTCCATTACCGTTTTCTCCAACTAAACCATAAACCTGACCTTTTTTAATGCTAAAACTTACAGGACCCAAAGAAAACCCATTTTTCCCATAGCGTTTAGTAATATTTTGTGCTGTAATTACTGCGGAATAGTCCTCGTGAATAGTAATGTTTGAGGTCTCAACGAGTTTTAAAACATCAATACATTGAGTTACAAATGCTTCAATTTGGTTTGGATTATTTGCTTTCCATTGAGTTAAACCTATAATGTGCTGATATATGCTTAGATTTTGTGTGTCTATAGCGCAGTCCATTAATTTTCTATAGCCAAGCTCAACATCGTTATGTTTAAAACAGGCGTAAACCTCTTGAATACGTTGGTTTTTTAAGGACATGATGTATTGGAGTCTTAAAGGCTAAAAAAAGTGTTTGGGTTATATTCTCACTCCAATTGGGAGCATACTTTTATAGAGTCTATTTTTTCTAATAAACTTTACAATTTTAGCATGAGTAGGCATTACACTTAGGCTATCATTTTCTTTAATTTTATCTAAAACTGTTTTTATAAAATGATATTCAAAATCTTCATTTTCAATCCCTTCTGGAATATGTAATTTTGTTAAAAATATTTTGCGATCTTGGAGTGCATACTCTATCGTAGCTAGCTCATTTTGATACGTATATTCAAACTGTCTTAAAAACTCATTATCTACAAGTGCATCAGCATCTATCATAAAGTATCAATATTAAATTTAAATGAATGGTTAGGTATTAAATACAATGTATTTAATACATTTATATCGTAAAAATACGAAAAAAAAATAGCTATAGCTATTTTATAAGAGTCTAATCTATTATGAATCAAGCGCTCATACATGTGTATTTAATGCCTGGCATGGCTGCAAGTCCACTAATATTTGAATACATAAAGCTACCCGAAGATCAATTTAAAATACATTATCTCGAATGGGTCTTGCCAAATCCAAAAGAAAAGTTACAAGACTATGCGTATAGAATGAGTAAAAAAGTTATGCATGATCAAGCTGTACTCATTGGTGTTTCGTTTGGTGGTGTTTTGGTACAAGAAATGAGTAAGTTTTTAAATCTTAAAAAATTAATAATTGTTTCAAGTGTCAAATCTAATCTAGAACTTCCAAGAAGACTACATACCATACGCAAATTAAAAGCTTATTATGTATTGCCAACTGGCTTGGCAAAATACGTTAATATGTTCTCTCGGTTTGCTATTGGAAAAAATAAGGTTTCAAAGCGCTTAAAGTTGTATCAAAAGTATTTATCGGTAAATGATAAGGTCTATTTAGACTGGGCAATTAAAGAAATAGTTTGTTGGAAACAACAAGAAGCTATAAAGAACTGTATTCATATACATGGTGATAATGACTTTGTGTTTCCAATAAAAAATTTAGGACCTTGTATTACTGTTTCTGGAGGAACCCACATTATGATTATTAATAAATATAAATGGTTTAATGAAAACTTACCAGAATTAATATTAGGTTAAAACTTATGGTGATTACATTTTAATCTACTAATTTTAAAGAAAAATTATGGTCATGAAATTTTTAAAAGTAAGCTTAATGGTCGTTGGAGGCATTTGTATTGGCTTACTATCGGTAAACGCTTTGCAGGATCCACCAACTGAAGCTAATTTTGAGAAAAAGAGAGCTAATGGCTACAATGTATATGCTTTACAGGTACCGGAAAACTTAGATTTTGCAGAGGAACCCGTACCTTTAAAAAATCCAGATATTTACGAGCGTATGGATCGTGAATTATTGGTAAATACGTATTGGCAGTCTAATGCATTTTTATTAATAAAACGAGCACATAAATACTTTCCTATAATTGAACCTATTTTAAAAAAGAATGGCATTCCGGACGATTTTAAATATTTAGCAGTTATAGAATCTGGTTTACAAAATGTGGTCTCGCCTGCAGGAGCTTCAGGATTTTGGCAAATTATGAAAGCAACAGGTCAAGAAAATGGACTAGAAATTAATAGTAATGTAGATGAGCGTTATCATTTAGAAAAAGCCACACAATTGGCTTGCGATTACTTAAAAAACGCTAAAGATAATTTAGGAACCTGGACGGCAGCAGCAGCTGCTTATAATGCAGGAAATACTGGAATTTCTAGACGATTAAGAGATCAAGATGTAACCAGTTACTATGATTTACTTTTAGGTGAAGAAACCGGAAGGTATGTGTTTAGAATTGTCGCTTTAAAAGAAATTTTAAAAAATACTGAAACCTACGGCTTCAACTATAGAGAGAAAGATTTATATAATTATATCCCAACAAAAAAAATAATGGTTGATTATGAGATTGATGATCTTGCTGCTTTTGCAAAGTCTAATGGAATAAATTATAAAATTCTTAAAATTCATAATCCATGGTTAAGAGAAAATAAGTTAAATAATAAAAGTAGAAAGGTTTATTATATCGAAATTCCTGAAAAAGGGTACTATAATTAATGTTTAATTTTTTAGGACATAACTTCTGGACTATAGCCATAATTTTAAATTACATACTGGTTATTTCAGCATTGACTACGGTTATATTTAAGCGTATAAACCCTACAAAAACACTATCATACATAATTGTATTGTTAGTGTTTCCCTTTTTTGGGCTTATTATTTACTACCTGTTTGGTCAAGAATATAGAAAAGATAAACTCTTTAACAGAAAAAATGTTTTAAATAATTCTATCGTTAAACGTGTAAATGAAGAAATTACGTTGGACAAAAAAAAATTAGATGACTTAGAACATAACTATTTAGATGAAAAAATAAAATTAGTAAAACTTTTACAACGAAATGAAAAGTCGCCACTAACATTATGTAATAAATTAGAAATTTTAAAAAACGGTGAAGTAAAATTTAAACGACTTTTTGAAGATTTCAGGAATGCAAAAAAAAATATTCATGTTGAGTATTACATTTTAAAAGACGATAAGATTGGTACAGAATTTATAGATATTTTATGTGAAAAGGCTAAAGAAGGTCTTAGTGTAAAGCTTACTTTTGACGATGTTGGAAGTAAAATATCTAAAGCAGCAAGAAAAAAATTAAAAGCAGCAGGCGTAGAGTTTTATGAGTTTATGCCTGTAATATTTCCCAAATTTGCTGGGAAAATGAATTACAGGAATCACCGAAAAATAGCTGTTATAGATGGTGAAATAGCATATTTAGGTGGTATAAATGTTTCAGATACTTATGTCAATTATCCTCATAACAAAGCTTATTGGAGAGACACGCATTTAAGATTGGTGGGAGAATCTGTTTACACCATTCAATTACATTTTTTAACAACATGGAATTTTGTTTCTGGTAAAGATGTAAAAATTGAAAAAAATTATTTCCATCAATGCGATTTAGATGAAGGTGTTCCAGTACAAATTGCAGCTAGTGGCCCCGATACCGATTGGGCAAATATTATGGAAGCTATTTTTTATGCTATTACTACAGCGGAAGATTACATTTATATAACGACACCTTATTTTATTCCCAATGATCAAATTTTAACGGCATTACAAGTAGCTTCTAAAAGTGGTGTAGATGTAAGAATTTTAATTCCTAACGAATCGGATTCGTGGACAGCAAAACATGCTACAAATTCTTATCTTGAGCAATTATTTGAGGCAAATATTAAAATTTATCGTTATACTAAAGGGTTCATTCATGCAAAAACCATGGTTGTAGATGGATTATTTTCAACAATAGGAACCTCAAATATGGATTATAGAAGTTTTAATATTAATTTTGAAATCAACGCTTTAATTTATCATAAAGAAACCAGTCTGTTATTAAAACAAGATTTTATGAACGATTTGGAGTACGCAGATTTAATGAACCCTGAAGAATGGCAGAAGCGTTCCAAATGGTTAAAATCTCAGGAGGCTTATGCAAGACTCTGGGCACCATTACTATAATAATAATTAGCTCTAGTAAAAAAAATACTATTTACTAAAAAAATAACTCAATGAAAATGAATGTAATTTTAATTCTTATCATCATAGGACTTTTAGCAGGATTATTTAGCGGACTTTTTGGAGTAGGCGGCGGAGTTGTTATGGTGCCGTTAATGGTATTTGCTTTAGGATATACACAGCACCAGTCTCAAGGGATGAGTTTGGCTGTACTAGCTGTTCCAGTAACTTTTTTAGCAGCTTATACCTACCATAAAACAGGAGAGAATCCGATTAACTTTAAATATGCCCTTATTATTGCGGTCTGTTTTGTAGCCGGAGCTTATTTTGGAACAAAAATAGCGGTTTCAATTAATGAGAACGTCCTTAAAAAGTTATTTAGTTTATTGCTTTTATTTATAGCAATTAAAATGTTTTTTAGTAAATAAAGTTACTTATTCGCAATTATTAATTCATTTAAGCTAAGCTTATACGCATTAAAATCTTCTGGTTTAATTTGCTTTCGGCCACCTTTTTTCTTTTCAATAGGACTAAGTGGACTTAGCTTTATAATATTACGTACTGTTCTATCTTCGTTTATAAAAAAATACGTAGGAAACCCAAATGAGTGTTTTAGGTTTCTAAGTTCTTTAGAAAATATATTTAACTTTTCATTAATGTAAGTAATGTGTACTTTACTTGAGTAGTCTTTACTAGCTTTTCTAATTTCTTTTTTTGTACTCCAAAAAAGAACTACAAAGTCTATTTCCTTATGATAGGTTTCTACCAACTCATTTATAGCAGCAATTTCTTCATTAGACTTATAACACCATAAGGTATTTGTCATTAAAAACACTGGTTTTTTATAATAGCTGTTAAGACTAATAATTCTGCCATTTTTCTTTTTGACTTTAAAGTCATCAAACTTAGTGTTAACCAAACAGTGTTGTACTAAAGAATCGAAAAGGAAACGACCTCTTATAAAGTTTTTATCCAGATATGCCTTCTTACTTTCTTTTTTAAAATGCTTTAGGTGCTTATTTAAAGTTTGAGAGAAAATTACGGTGTCGCTCTGGTTTTGAGCTATTATAAACTCAAAACGAACTAATATTAGAAAACTTAATAGAACTATAAAGGTTTTCATTATTAAAATATAAAGCGTTAGTACTATTAAATATCTAAATTAAAAGTCAATAAAAATAAAATAGTCGTTAACAGCATATATAAAACCGATAAACGTCAATAAAAAGTAATTTTACATTATTAAAATGTTGTTTTTCAGCATTTTAAAATAAAAAAAGCAGCCGAAAAACGCTGCTTTGATATTTGGTATATTCTAAGAGTTTAGCGTCTAGAAGCTCTCCTTTGCGCTCTAGCCGATCCACCTTGACCAAAATGCTGTTTTGGGCCTTGAGAGCGCTTCATATTCTCTTTCATCATCTTTATCTGGTCTTTTAACATGCCTTGCTTATCTAAAGCTTCAGCATCCTTTAGTAATATTACCGCTTCTTGCTTTTTTCCTTTGGTAAAAGAAATCCCAGCCAGATTTAGTTTTGCCATAGCCATATCATGGCTCATATTCAAACCTAATCCTATTGCTTTTCTAAAGTGTTTTTCAGCCTCGTTCATATTAGATTGTGAGACCATAATACCATGAAGATAATAGTAATAGCCTTGTTGTTTTTTTACTAAAGCAGCTTCAGGATTTTTAATTTTATCTAGCCAGTTTTTAGCACCTTCAAAATCTTGTTTACGTAACTTTAAAAAAGACAGTAAAATAAATTCATTTTTAAAATATAAAAACACAAAAATTAGAGATAGTAAAATGTACATAATACCATTTCCAATATGCCCTAATGTAAATTGCCAAACGGCTACACCAATTATTAAAGCTGCTATTATAAGTTTAAAATTTTTATGAAACATATCTGTATTCTAATTGAGGTTTGAGTAAATTCGTTTTGTTTTGCAAAGAAACTAAATTTTATCCAAAATGCCGATTTAAAAATATACTCAAAAAAAAATAATATAACATTTGCTACATTAAAAAGACTTTGTATATTTGCACGCAGTTTTATAGAGGAATAAAACGAGAAATTAATCACTATTCAGATTTTAAAGATAATATATAATGAGTAAAAGAACATTTCAACCATCGAAAAGAAAAAGAAGAAACAAGCATGGTTTCAGAGAAAGAATGGCTTCTGCTAATGGTAGAAAAGTATTAGCGCGTCGTCGTGCTAAAGGAAGAAAGAAATTATCTGTGTCATCTGAATCTAGACACAAAAAATAATGATTAACAATTGTTAATATATATTAGGCGTTACTTAGGTGTAACGCCTTTTTTTATATCTACGAAATAAGTAATTTTATAAGCTCAAAATCAACATTATGCCAAAAAATCAAAACTTAAAATCAATTTTAATTATAGGATCTGGACCTATAGTAATTGGACAAGCCTGTGAGTTTGACTATTCTGGAACACAAGCATTACGCTCGTTACGTGAAGATGGAATAGAAACTATTTTGATTAACTCTAATCCAGCAACCATTATGACAGATCCAACCATGGCGGATCATGTGTACTTATTGCCTCTTAACACAAAATCTATTATTAAGATTTTAAAGGAGCACCCACAAATTGATGCTGTATTACCAACTATGGGAGGACAGACAGCTTTAAATTTATGTATTGAAGCAGATGAAAAAGGAATTTGGGAAGATTTTGGAGTAGAATTAATTGGTGTAGATATTGATGCTATTAATGTTACGGAAGATAGAGAGCAGTTTAGAGCTTTAATGGGCAAAATTGGAGTTGGCATGGCTCCTCAAGCTACAGCAACTTCATTTTTAAAAGGAAAAGAAATTGCTCAGGAGTTTGGTTTTCCACTTTGTATTCGTTCATCATTTACTTTAGGTGGAGCTGGAGCAGCGATTGTTCACGACGAAGCAGATTTTGATAGACTTTTAACTTATGGGTTAGAGATTTCTCCAATTCACGAAGTTATGATCGATAAAGCACTTTTAGGATGGAAAGAATATGAGTTAGAGCTGTTAAGAGATGCTAATGACAATGTGGTTATTATTTGTGCCATAGAAAATATGGATCCTATGGGAATTCACACTGGAGATTCTATAACAGTAGCTCCAGCTATGACTTTAAGCGACAAAACCTACCAAAAAATGCGTGATATGGCTATTCATATGATGCGTAGTATTGGAGATTTTGCAGGTGGCTGTAATGTACAGTTTGCCGTAAGTCCAGATGAGAATGAAGATATTATCGCTATTGAAATTAACCCTCGTGTTTCACGTTCTTCAGCGTTAGCCAGTAAGGCAACAGGTTATCCTATTGCAAAAGTTGCTGCTAAATTGGCTTTAGGTTACCATTTAGATGAATTAGAAAACCAGATTACAAAGTCTACATCGGCATTATTCGAGCCTACTTTAGATTATGTTATTGTAAAAATACCACGTTGGAATTTCGATAAATTTGAAGGATCGGACAGAACTTTAGGATTACAGATGAAATCTGTAGGTGAAGTTATGGGAATTGGTCGTTCATTTCAGGAAGCATTACATAAAGCAACGCAATCTTTAGAGATTAAGCGTAATGGTTTAGGAGCAGATGGAAAAGGTTATAAAAATTACGAACAGATTATAGAAAAGTTAACGCATGCAAGTTGGGATCGTGTATTTGTAATTTACGATGCCATAGCCATGGGAATTCCTTTAAAGCGTATTCATGAAATCACAAAAATTGATATGTGGTTTTTACGTCAATACGAAGAACTTTTCAACTTAGAAAAAGAAATTTCAACATTTACAATAGACACATTAGATCGTGAGTTATTACTAGAAGCTAAACAAAAAGGTTATGGAGACAGACAAATTGCCCATATGCTTAAATGTTTAGAAAGTGAAGTATATAAAAAGCGTGAAGAATTAAAAATTAATCGTGTTTACAAACTAGTAGATACTTGTGCTGCCGAGTTTAAAGCACAAACGCCATATTATTACTCTACGTTTGAAGCTGAAATAGAAACAGCAGACGGAAAGGTTTTTGTAGATAATGAAAGTATTGTTACCGATAAGAAAAAAGTAGTAGTATTAGGTTCTGGACCAAACCGAATAGGGCAAGGAATAGAATTTGATTATTCTTGTGTACATGGTGTTTTAGCAGCTAAGGAGTGTGGTTATGAAACCATTATGATTAACTGTAACCCAGAAACCGTTTCTACCGATTTTGATACGGCAGATAAATTATACTTTGAGCCTGTTTTTTGGGAGCATATCTACGATATTATAAGACATGAAAAGCCAGAAGGCGTTATTGTTCAGTTAGGTGGACAAACCGCTTTAAAACTTGCAGAAAAGTTATCTAAATACGGAATTAAAGTGTTAGGAACTAGTTTTGAAGCTTTAGATTTAGCAGAAGATCGTGGACGCTTCTCAGATTTATTAACAGATTTGAAAATTCCATTTCCAAAGTTCGGAATTGCAGAAAGTGCAGATGAAGCTTCAGCTTTAGCAGATCAATTAGACTTTCCACTTTTAGTAAGACCATCTTACGTATTAGGAGGACAAGGCATGAAAATTGTCATCAACAAAAAAGAACTTGAAGAACACGTTATTGATTTATTAAAATCAATTCCAGGAAATAAGTTATTATTAGATCATTATTTAGATGGCGCAATAGAAGCCGAAGCAGATGCGATTTGTGATACCGATGGAAATGTGTACATTATTGGTATTATGGAGCATATAGAGCCTTGTGGTATCCATTCAGGAGATTCTAACGCAACATTACCACCATTTAATTTAGGAGATTTGGTCATGGAGCAAATTAAAGACCATACACATAAGATTGCAAGAGCATTAAATACAGTTGGATTAATTAATATTCAATTTGCAGTAAAAGATGATAAAGTTTATATCATTGAAGCCAACCCGAGAGCTTCTCGTACGGTACCATTTATAGCAAAAGCTTATGGAGAGCCTTATGTAAATTATGCCACTAAAGTAATGTTAGGTCATAATAAAGTAACGGACTTTGACTTTAATCCTAAGTTAGAAGGTTATGCTATTAAACAGCCAGTATTTTCTTTTAATAAATTCCCAAATGTTAATAAGGCATTAGGTCCAGAAATGAAGAGTACAGGAGAAAGTATCTTATTCATAGATAGTTTAAAAGATGATGAGTTTTACGAATTGTATGCAAGACGTAAAATGTACTTAAGTAAATAACACAATTTGTAGGTTCTAATTCTAAAGAATTGAATCATACAATCGACTTTATTCGATAAAGTTAAATTTTTAAGGGTCAAACAGCACTTTAACCGTGCAGTTTGACCTTTTGTTTTTCAGCTTAAATCATTAAATTGCTACAATAAATTAAACAGCAACTATTAGGTCTACAGCATCTTAAGTTGATATATTACTTAAAATCACGCTATGCTAAAACACTACTTTTTTTTATTTTTTATAGGTTCTTTTTTTATTTGTGTAACAAAAGTGAGCGCACAACATAGTATTGCGCGCGATTGGAATGAGCAACTTTTAGGAGCAATTAGAGCCGATTTTGCAAGACCTACTGTACATGCTAGAAATTTATTTCATACTAGTGTTTTAATGTATGATAGCTGGGCAATTTTTGATGATAATGCAGAAACTGTTTTTTTAGGTAAAACTTTTGGAGGCTACACCTGTGCTTTTAATGGGATACAAAATCCAGATAATATCGAAGAAGCACGAGCAGAACTTATGAGTTATGCAGTATTTAGGTTGCTTAATCATCGTTTTGCAAATTCTCCAGGAAGTACAAACACTTTAAATGCATTTAATGTACAATTTACTCAAGATGGTTATGATCCCAGCTTTACTTCAACCGATTACTCCTCAAATTCATTTGCAGCGTTGGGTAATTACTTGGCAGAACAAATGATTAATTTTGGATTGCAGGACTATTCAAACGAAGCTAATAGTTATCAAAATCAATATTATACTCCAGAAAATGACCCATTAATTTTAGACATATATGAAGATCAAAATAATCTGGTTAATCCAAATGCATGGCAACCACTAGCTTTTGATGTTTTTGTAGACCAAAGTGGTAATCCATTTCCATTAAATACCCCTCAATTTTTAAGTCCGGAATGGGGACAAGTTACACCATACTGTTTAAAAGCTCAGGATATGGAAATCTTAAATGATGGTTTTGATTGTTACGTATATAAAAATCCGGGACCACCAGAATTTATTCAAAATTCCACTTCAAATGGAATAGAAGATCCCTATAAGTGGCATTTTGCATTAGTGGCGGCTTGGTCTTCGCATATGGATCCTAATGACCCAACTTTAATAGATATCTCTCCAGGAGCTTTAGGAAACTACGATTCACAAAATTTTCCTGAGACTTTTTTAGAGTATCAGAATTTCTATGATTTTTTTAATGGAGGCGATGCCAGTACAGGACATGCAACTAATCCAGTTACAGGACAACCTTACCAGACACAATTAGTTAAACGTGCAGATTATGCTCGGGTTTTAGCTGAATTTTGGGCAGATGGTCCAGACTCTGAAACTCCACCAGGACATTGGTTTACTTTATTGAATTATGTGAGCGACCACAATTTAACAGTGAAAAAAATTGAAGGACAAGGTGAGGTAGTTAACGATTTAGAATGGGATGTTAAGGCATATTTAACTTTAGGAGGAGCCATGCATGATGCGGCAATTGCTACTTGGGGTATAAAAGGTTATTACGATTATATCAGGCCAATCTCTGCAATACGTTATATGGCAGGAAAAGGACAAAGTACAGACCCTAATTTACCAAGTTTTGATCCGCATGGACTACCTTTAATACCAGGACATATTGAATTGATTTATGCAGGAGATCCTTTAGCAGGAACAAATAATGAACATGTGGGTAAGATTAAAATTTATGCTTGGAAAGGTCCGGATTTTATTCAAAATCCAGATACAGATGTGGCAGGTGTGGACTGGATATTAGGAACGCATTGGTGGTCTTACCAGCGTGGTACTTTTGTGACGCCACCATTTGCAGGATATTTATCAGGACATTCCACCTTTTCCAGAGCAGCAGCAGAGGTGTTAACTTTGTTTACAGGTGATGCTTTTTTTCCGGGAGGTATGGGAACTTTTGATGTCGTTCAAAATGACTTTTTAGTATTTGAAGAAGGTCCAAGCGAAAGTTTTACATTACAATGGGCAACTTACAGAGATGCATCGGACCAAACTAGTTTATCTAGAATTTGGGGAGGCATTCATCCGCCTATAGACGATATAAGAGGCCGACAAATTGGAGCTGAAATAGGAACAGAAGCTTTTGAGCTTTCTAAAACCTATTTCAATAAACCAGAAGAGACTGTTGAAGAGGACAATTTAAATACTTCAATCGTGGTGTATCCTGTACCATTTAATAATAGGTTGACCATAAAGTTAAAAGCTGATAATTCTTCAGAAATTTCCTTTTTTAATATAAGAGGTGAATTAGTGATGACCAAAACTGTTGTTTCTGGGGAACAGATAAACACACAACACATATCATCCGGAGTCTATTTTTTAAGGTTAACAGATGTAGTGACTCAGGAAAGTATTATAAAAAAAGTAGTGAAGTTATAAGTTAGTCAAGCTGTTCGGGTAATTCTATTTTAACTTTATGTTTAATAAGCTCTTCGTTGTATTTATGGTGTGAAAAATCGGCATGTTCAAACTCTTTAATACGGTGAAGTTTGGTTTTTTTTCGTTTGATGGCTTTTAGAAAGCGTTTGACTTCATTTTTATCGTTTAAAATTAATCCAGGAACTTCTACAGAATTTCCGTTATCGTCTTTTGCTACCATAGTAAAATAAGACGAGTTACAATGTTTAGTTCTTCCGGTCTGTATGTGTTCTGCTTCCACACGAATACCAATAACCATCGAGGTGTTTCCTACGTAGTTAACAGAAGCTTTCATAGTAACAAGTTCTCCAACTTCAATTGGGTTTAAGAAATCAACTGTATCTACACTAGCTGTTACACAATAAGCCTTAGAGTGCTTACTGGCACAAGCAAACGCAATTTGGTCCATTAAATTTAAAATGTAACCACCATGAATTTTTCCGCTAAAATTCGAGTGGGATGGCAACATTAATTCGGAAATGGTAATTCTAGAGTCGTCTACTTTTTTAAACATGTTATAGGTTTAAGTTTGTTATGGTATTTTCAATATCTTTTTTTACATGAAATCCTAAAATGATAAATATTATACCAAATACAAAGGATAGTGTTGAGATAAAGTAATCTAAACTTTGTTGATTAGATAATTTTTCAAACCCTAATCCAACAGATAGTCCAATTGAAAGCAAAATAGCTCCGATTATTAGTATATGAATATACCTAAACCGAAGCGTCCATTTAAAAACTATATTTTGATTTTTTTCTTTCAATTGTTATTCTTCCTCTTGATCTAAAGCTCTGTTTAATATTTTTTCGGGTAATGCTTTTTTGGCTTTAGCACCCATTTTCTTTAGTTTTTCGACGCTTATAATTAAATTTCCTCGACCTTCTACTAACTTATTCATAGCGGCAGAATAGTCTTTTTTAGCGTCATCTATTTTTTTACCAACACCAGTTAAATCTTTTACTAAGCCTTCAAATTTGTCATATAAAGCACCAGCTTGTCTTGCAATTTCTATAGCGTTTTGTTGTTGTTTTTCATTATTCCACATAGTGTCTATGGTTCGTAAGGTCGCCAATAGAGTAGAAGGTGTTACGATAACTATATTTTGCTCGAATGCTTTATTGTATAAAAAATTATCTTCATTTATAGCTATGGCAAATGCAGGTTCTATAGGAATAAATAGCAATACAAAATCTGGAGACTCAATATCATATAAATCCTGATAATTCTTAGCAGATAATTGGTCTACATGACGTTTTATGGAATTGATATGTGCTTTTAAAAATAAAGGTCTTTGGTCTTCATCTGCATTTACAAAACGTTCATAATCGACTAGAGATACTTTAGAGTCAATAATCATTTTACGGTTGTTAGGTAACTGCAATATTACATCTGGTAATACACGACTTCCGTCTTCTCGGGTAAAATTTTGTTGTAAAAAATATTCACGGTCTTTTTCCAAACCAGATTTTTCCAACACGCGCTCTAAAACCAATTCACCCCAATTACCTTGCATTTTACTATCGCCTTTTAAGGCTTTAGTTAAATTGGTGGCTTCTTTGGTCATTTGTAAATTCAAATCTTTAAGCCCTAATAATTGCTCTTTTAAAGCACTATGCATACTAATACTTTCTTTTTGAGAATCTTCAACTTTCTTTTCAAAGCCTTGTATTTTATCTTGTAGCGGACTTAAAATCTGCTTAATATTTTCTCTGTTTTGAATAGTAAACTTTTCCGATTTTTCATCTAAAATCTTTTGAGCTAATAATTCAAAATCTTTACGCAATTGGTCTTGGCGTTCTTCAAACTCTGCATCACGTTTTACGTTTTGCTGTTGCAGATTCTCTAATTCTGTAGCCTTACGGGTAAGTTCTGCGCTTAAAAAATCTTTTTCACGTCTAATGTCTTCTCTGTTTTCTTCAACTTTACCTAGTGTATCTTTTAACTGGTGTAGTTGTGTGTTAAACTGTACCTGTAGTTTTTCTGTTTCTGTAGAAAGTAAATTTTTTTGTTCTTCTAACTGGTTTTGAAGATTTGTATTCCGCTCTTCTAAAGTGCTTTTTTCGCTAGAACTTTTTAATGACGTTATTAGTTTACCTATATAGGCACCAATAAGTCCAGAAACTAATATGGCAATGCTAAGAATAATGTTATCGGACATAAAAACGGTTGTAGTCTTTTATTTTAAACTATTATTTTGATGAATTTATTTTTTTAATCTAATATCTCCAGAACCGGTTACTTTTTGGTCTACTTGTATAGGAGTTCCTTTATAATAGATATCTCCGGAACCGGTAACGCGAGCTTTTAAATGCTCTAGTACCATGACTTCAACATCTCCAGAACCAGTTACATTTGCATTAACATGTTTGGTGGTTAAAGCATAACCATGAAAATTTCCAGATCCGGTAACTGTAGTTTCTAAGCGCTCCGTTTGTCCTTTTAAAGTAAGGTCTCCAGAACCCGTTACGTTAGCAGTGATCTCTTCAGCATTTACTGCTAAAACAATATCTCCAGAACCAGATATTCTTGCTTTAAATGTTTCAGCATTAATTCTAGTATTAGAGGTAACATCTCCAGATCCCGACAAAGAGACTTTAGATAGATCTTTAAATGGTATAGTTATTTTAATCGTTTTATTAGTGCTCGTATTTAAACGGGTGTTGTTTTCTACTTTAATAGTTAATATTTTACCATCTGTTTCGGTTATAATGTAATCTAATAAATTACTCTCGCCTTCAATGGTAATATTACCTTCAGTTCCATCAACCAATTCAAAATCCATCCAACCTGATAAATTAAGAATGTCATAATCTGATGTTTCTCGGGTTATTTTAATTAACTCTCCATTTCCATTTATTTTCTGGCCAAATTCCGAAGCACAAGCATTAAGAAGAATAGCAAATAAAATAAAAATTAAAACTGATTTTAATGTTGACATATAGTGTGGTTTAAGATGTGTTTAAAATTACAAATTAAAATAAAAGCGAAACCAGTATCGTCTATTTTTTTACAACAAAACTTCCTGAAATCTTATCGAAAGAAATAATTTCTTCTGGAAAAAGGGTTTCAAAAGTGCCTTGTTCGATTAGTTGGCAAGGTTGGTTAAAGTAAGTTTTTTCTGGAGTCATGACCAGCATTTGATCACACAATTGAATAGCTAAATTAATTTCATGAGATGAAAATAAAATGGTTTTTTGTGCAGTTTTAGCTATGCCTTGTAAAAGTTTTAAAATGTAAGCTTTATGGTACATGTCTAAATGAGTGGTTGGCTCATCTAAAATTATAAGTGGTGTATCTTGAGCCAATGCTCTTGCAATTAATACTTTTTGTAATTGGCCATCACTTAATTCGTAACATTTTTTATCTGAAAGTTCCAATGAGTGGGTTTGCTCAAGCGAGGTATTAATTAATGCAACATCTGTTTCAGTTAGTTTTCCTATCCAATTGGTATAAGGCTGTCTGCCTAACGCCACCAATTCAAAAACACTAAGATTTTTAGAAAGAGATTTATCGGTTAATACCAGACTTAACTGTGTGGCTAAGATGCTGTTTGAGTAAGATGATAGTGGTTTATTATTGATATAGATTTCACCTGAAAGTGCGGGTTGTAATTGGGTTAAGGTACGTAATAATGTAGATTTTCCTATACCATTAGCTCCAACCAAACCTACTAACTCTCCTGTATTTAAATTAAAATTGATGTTTGAAGCTATAAGCATAACGTTCTTTTTGGATTGGTATCCAACAGAAAGATCTTTAACAGATAATATGCTATGCTCTTTTTTCAATTGTCTTAGTTTAACTGATGTATTACTTTATTAAAATATCATTTTTCGTTTTCTTACCAATAACCAAATGACTACTGGTGCTCCAATAAATGACGTGATGGCATTTATAGGTAATGTATAATCACTACTTGGTAATTGTGCCACGCTGTCACAAATTAGCATTAAAATGGCTCCAAAAAGCAACACTGCAGGTATAAGCGTACTATGGTTTGTACTTTTAAACAGTTGTCTTGTTAAATGCGGAACGGCTAAGCCTATAAATGCAATTGGTCCTGCAAACGCAGTAATACTTCCTGCAATTAAACTAGTAGCTATAATAATAAGCAAACGACTTTTCTTCAAATTAACCCCTAAGCTTTTAGCGTATTGATCGCCTAAAAGCAAGGCATTTAATGTCTTAATAACCAGAATGCATCCTATTAAGCCAATAACGTAAACCATACATAAAATTTGAATACTGGTCCAATCTAAATCGCCTAAACTTCCAAAACCCCAGAAAATATATTGTTGTAATTGTTCTGCATTACTAAAGTAGGATAATACACTTACAATTGCTGAGGTAAGACTTCCAAACATTAAACCAATTATAAGCAAGGTCATGGTGTCTTTAACTTTATTTGCCACCAGTAAAACGGTAAGTAAGACTAAAAAACTTCCTAAACTGGCAGCAATAACCAGACTCCATTTAGACATTAAAAATGTAGCTAGAAAGCCACCAAAAATACTGCTGCCCAAAATTAAAATAGCAACACCTAAACTAGCGCCAGAAGTAATCCCCAGAACATAAGGTCCCGCTAATGGATTTTTAAAAAGCGTTTGCATAAGTAATCCGGAAACACCTAAACCAGAGCCAACAATAATAGCTGTTATGGCTTTTGGTAGTCTGTAATTTAAAATGATATAGCTTAGGTTATCGGGTTCTGAAGTTCCAAATAATGAAGACACTACTTTAGAAAAAGGAATGGATACAGACCCTAAACTTAAATTTATTCCAAAACAGCATAGCAATACCAGAAGTAGAATAAAAAAGGTTAAGCCATATGTTTTTTTTGGGCTCAAAATTATTTTAAAGGTTTAAAAAAGGTGGTGTTGTAATCTGGTAACACGTCTGGATGGCAAATTTTAATAATATCTTTTAAGACCAAATCTGGTCTGGCAGTTCCCAATTCATAATAGGTTACACCGCCAGTAGCACCCGTGGTATTAGAAAAAGTGTAAATAGATTTGTTCTTAAAAGCTTCAAAATTTGCATAATGTGAATTTGATTCTTCTAACGCTTTATAACTTGGGTAATAGCTAGGGCTAATCCAAAGGTCAGCATCTTGTGCTTTAGTAAAAACGGTTTCAAAATTTAAAGCCAAACTACCTTTACTTTCAGTATTTTGCCATAAATAATTAACGTTGGCATCTTTTAAAATTTTTGCTTCAGTACTTGTACCACTTGGTAAATACCACACATCTTTATGCATGGCACCACTTAAAACACTTGGACTATTCTTAATATTTTGAGCCAATTTTTTGGCTTCTAAATAATTGGTTTCAATAGTGTTAAAAATAGAGTCAGCTTTAGCAGATTTATTAAATAATACCCCGAAAAACTTAATCCATTCGGCTTTTGCTAGAGGTGATTTTTCTACCCAATCGCCATTATAGATTATAGGGATTTGAGCATTTTTTATAGTGTTTAAAGACTTGCTTGTACCATCTACACCAAATGCTACAATAAGATTAGGGTTTAAACTTAAAATAAGCTCGGTATTTAAGCTTTCATTTTTTCCAACTTCCTTTACTAAATCACTATCAATTCTGGCTCTTGTTTTTTCAGATGAAATATAATCTCGTCCAGGAAAACCAATTAGAGTTTCTTCAACGTCCAATAATTCTAACGCAGGAATGTGAGTTGTACTGGTCACTATAACTTTTTCAATTGGTGTTAGTATAATTCCATCATACGCATCTTTTAAAAATGTGGTTTTAGCAGCATTTTCTTTTGAAATAACGATGTATTTATATTCTTTTTCGGCATTAGGCCAAGGATTTGTTATAGTAATAGTTTTGTAATTACCGTTATCCAAAACCGAAAATCCTTCAGCATATTTAAGTTCTAAAGTTTGAGATGTTGTAACAGGAAGTTCGGATGTTTCTTTAACTTCATTTTTACAAGAAAAACAAACCAGACACGTAAGGACTAAGAAAACATATTTCATTTAAGTAACGTTTTTAAAATACCAAAAGTAACATTATTTATGTTTTTAAGCTGTTAATTGTATTAATTCCTTATTTTCGCAGCGATTTTGGTTTTTATATTTTTAGAAGTATAAAATTAAAAGGGAATTTGGTGAAAATCCAAAACTGTTCCCGCAACTGTAAGTTAAGTTCTACGCGTTAGAATGCTTGTTATAACACTTCATGTCACTGGAAATTTTTTCTGGGAAGACTTATAACAGGACATAAGTCAGGAGACCTGCCATATCATTCATCAAATACTGACTTTCGGGTAAAAGGTCTTACTGATTATATGAAATTAAAAGTTTTCTTATTAAGCTTACTTATACCAATGTTTACTTTTGGTCAACTAGATTCTATACAAAAGTTAGATGAAGTGGTATTAAGCGATGTAAAATTAAAACAGTTTACAAACACACAAGCCACTCAGGTTATAAAAGATAGTGTCTTAAAACGTACTAGTGCAGACTTAACCACGCTTTTAAATTATAATACACCTATTTATTTTAAAGAAAATGGTTTAGGTATGGTATCCTCACCATCTTTTCGAGGTTCTACAGCTCAACAAACTGCTGTGATTTGGAACGGGATAAATATAAATTCTCAAACCACAGGACAAACCGATTTTAATACCATCTCTACCAGAAACTACAATCAATTAGAAGTAAGAAGTGGAGGAGGAAGCGTACTTTATGGCAGTGGAGCAATTGGTGGTACTATTCACCTAAAAAATAATTTAAGATTTAGCGAAGGTTTTAAAAACGAAGTGTCTTTTAACGCGGGTAGTTTTGATACGTATAATGGTAATTATAAATTATCATTTTCAGATGATAAATTGAGTATTAATGGTGGTGTTAATTTTTTAAAATCTGATAATGATTTTCCTTATTTTAAAAAAGATCGAAAAAATTTAAACGGACAATTTTATAATTCAGATTTTAATATAAGTGTTGGCTATAATATTGATGATACAAACCGCATACAGTATCATAACAATGTTTATATAGGGAGCAGGCACTTTTCATTACAAATTCCAAGAGAAAATAAAACAAAATACGACAATTTCGATACTAGAAATTTAGTGGTTTGGACCAGCCAGTTTAGCAAATGGACTTCTAATTTAAGATTGGCGTATTTAACGGAGTCTTATGATTATTACCCTGATATAGACAGTGAAATGTCTTCTGGCAGTGAAGTGAAAACTATTATTGCAAAATACGATGTCAATTATCAATTATCGGATAAAATAACCATAAATCCTGTGGTGGATTTTACCCAAAATGATGGTGAAGGAACAAATATTGCACAAATAAAACGACAAATTGGTGGCGGAAGTTTATTGCTAAAACATCAATTTTTAGATAAGGCTTTATATGAAGCTTCCGTAAGAAAAGAAATTACAGATACTTACGAAAGTCCTGTTTTATATCACTTAGGTTTACAATTTAATATTTTTAAACCTTATACATTAAAATTAAATGTATCTAAAAATTTTAGGATTCCAACTTTTAATGATTTGTATTGGGATACCGGAGGAAACCTCGATTTACTACCGGAAACTGCCCAGCAGTATGAAGTAAGCCATGAGTTTAATTTTAAATGGTTAACATTTGGTGTAACAGGTTATTATAATGACATTACCAACATGATTCGTTGGATACCTACGGGTGGTTTTTGGAAACCAGAAAATATTGATGAAGTCGAGACTATGGGTATAGAAAGTAAGCTGCAACTTAATAAAAAGTTTGGCAACCATAACATTACGTTAAACTCAACTTACGGGTATACGGTTTCAGAAAATAAAGCAACCTCAAAGCAGCTAATATATGTGCCACTTCACAAATTTAATGCTTCAGTAGCCTACCAATTTAAAGGGTTTACTACGTTTTATGAATATCTCTTTGTAGATGATGTGTTTTCTACATCAGACCATTTAAAGAAATTTCAAGTAGATGCATACCAAATTTCAAATATTGGTGCAGAGTGCATTTTTATTAAGAAAAACAGACAGTTAACTATTGGCTTAAAAGCTAAAAATGTTTTCAATGTAGACTACCAAGCGGTTTTAGGTCGCAACATGCCAGGAATTAATTACAATACTTATATAAACCTTAAATTTTAAACAATTAACAAATGAAACTTTTAAACAGATTTTTAGGATTAGCTATACTTCTAGCTTTATTTACAACGTCATGTAGTAGTGATGATGATGGTATTAATGTAGGTCAGTCGCCATCTGTGCCATTAGGTGCTTACGAGAATGGAACCTTTATTTTAAATGAAGGATCTAGTGCTGCAACTGCTGGTGTAGATTTTTTAAGTGATGCAGGTGTTTTAACTAGTGATGTATTTAGAATTGAAAATCCAGATGAAGATGAATTGGGACTGTTTTTACAAAACATATTTTTTGATGACACAAGAGCTTTTATAATTTCTGGCGGAACTAGTTCAATTACAGTTGTAAACCGTTATACGTTTAAATTTATTACTAGCATAGAAACCAATTTAGACAACCCGAGATATGGGATTGTAGTTAATGGAAAAGCATACGTTACAAATCAAGCTGGATTTTCAACAGGTGCAGATGATTTTGTAACGGTTATTAACTTATCTAACTATTCAACATCAACTGTTTTGATAGGCGACTATGTAGATAGAATTACTTTTGCGGGCGATAAAGTGGTTATAGCAAATGGTGCATTTGGAAGTGGAAATGGAGTTACTTTCTTAAATACCACAAATAATTCTTTTCAGACTTTAGATTTAGGAGCAGGAAATTCTCCAAATTCTTTAATTGCAGTAAATGATAACGTATATGCATTAACAGGAAACAACAAATTTTTTCAAATAGATGCTAATACAGCTACCTTATCAAGTACTTTAGACATTCCAGCAGCTATTAGTGGTGTTAAAAATTTACAGATAGAAAATGATGAGGTTTATTTTACTGCAGATACTTCTGTTTATAGTTTTGGTTTAGGAGACACTACAGTCTCTACAACTCCATTATTTACTTATAATTCTACATCTCAGTTTGGGGCAATGTATGGTTTTTCTGTTTCAGATAACTCTATATTTGTTGGAGATGCAGGCGATTTTGCATCTGCAGGAACCTTTTTTGAATATACAACTGCAGGTACTTTGGTAGATAGCTATACATCGAGTGGAGTAGGACCAAATGGATTTTATAAAAACTAAACATATATTAATTATATTAAATAATAAAAAGACGACTTATTTAAGTCGTCTTTTTTAGTTTAGTAATATATCGCAAAACCAGAATCCTGTTTTTGTTGTATTGTTATTTGGAGTTTCGTATTCTCTGTATGTTTTTTCGCCTAGTTCAAAATTAATTGGTTTTTTAAATATTGGTCCATCAAAGCAAAAGGTATGAAACTCTCCATTTTCTCCGCAAGGATCTACATGTTCTGGAAGTTGATCTATGAGATCTTGTGTAATGGTTTGTCCAACAAAATCTTCAGAAAAATATTCTGCTTTTGCACAAACAACAACGGTTTTAAATCCTAATTCTAAAAACTGAGTAATAAGTTGCTTTGTGTCTTTTTTCCAAAGCGGGTATATAGCTTTTATACCATAAGGATTTAAGTTGGTATCTCTATAAGCTTTTAAATCCTCCAGAAAAATATCGCCAAAACCGCAATACGTAAAGTTTTGAGCTTTTAATAGACTCATTTCTTTGGTCATTATGCGTTCGTAATCTTCCATACTTGGCATTTCGGGTAACTCAATGGTATGTAGTTGAAGCTGTAATGATTTAGCCTGAGCTTCTAAAACTTCTCGTCTTAATCCGTGCATACTCACTCTGTTGTAATGGCTATTAATAGTAGTTATTAATAGTTGTATGTCGTAATCAGGGTTTTTCAGCATTAAAAAAAGCGCAAATGCTGAGTCTTTACCAGAACTCCAGTTAAAATACGTTTTATGAATCTTCATGCTTATTTTGGTAATTCATTTAAATACATATCATAACCAAATGGTATTAAATCTGCTTTATGAATAACATTTTTTGCAGGTTTTACAAGTTGTGGTTGTGCCTGTCTATTTAAAGCATCAATTTGAGCTATTGCTTCAGCTAATAATGGTTCATTCATATCTCCTAATATACCCAGATTAAAAACATCTTCGGGTAAATTAGTTTGTGGTGTGATTCCAGAAACAGGAACACCAACATTATTCACATCGGTTGTAGCTGCTACTAGAGGTTGCATAGCATACAAATGTGTAGGATTAACTTGGGATCTTGAAAAATCTGGAGAATCGTATAAAGTAACGGATGCTTGAGATTTTCCAACGGTATTGGTTCCAATCTGCACTACATTTATGTAAGCTTTAAGACTGTTGATAATCATTTCACTTGCAGAAGCGGTATTGCCAGAAGTAAGAACATAAACTTTAGAAAGGTTTAGACTGTTTATAGTTTCACCATCAAAACTGTTGGTAAAATTATAGGCAACATTATTAGCACTTAACAAGCTATTGTAATTTAATCTAGAAAATGTTTGCCCGTTAAATTGCCCAGTAATCATACTTGCTAATAAGGTTGCCGAATTTACAGAACCACCAGGATTGTATCGTAAATCTAAAACCAGCTGGTCTATATTACTAGACGCAAAGTTGCCAAATGCCGCATTAAGTTGTGAGTTAAAGTTTGCAGTAAAACCATTGTACATTAAATAGCCAACAGTTTCGGTATCTACAGTAAAGGTATTGCTTATAAAAACAGGATTTTCGTTATAAACCTGTTTACTAAGTGTAATGGTTTGTCCGTTTGGTTCTACTTGGTCTGTTGTCGCATTATAAGTGGCTAAATTTATGCTGTAGGTATCATTACTTAAAAGTGTTCTAAAGTTAGAAACCGTTAAATTAGTATTATTAATAGCTGTAAATAACATTCCTCTGGTAACGCCTTGTGATGAAGCACTCGTATTAGGTAAAACATATTTTACAAAACCAAAAATATCATCACCACTTGGAGTTGTTCTTATAAGGCCAAATTCCATTCCATTGGTAGTACTTAAACCTTGAAACTGTTGCTCTAAAGCTAAATAGTCATTTGTTAGCCAACTAAATCTATCAACATTTTGTCGGTCAAAAATTAGATTTTCAAAAAAATCTTCAGGACTGCTTTGGCTCAAATAAGATTGATAGTCGCTAGAGGCTGTTTTATCATTTACTAAGTCGGGAACGTTTTCATTATATAAATAATAGGTTCTTAAACCTCTGTAAATAAAATCGTTTATATCAGTATTAGAGACCGGATTATCATCTAAATCTGTTGCACAATTAAAGGATATAGTAATAAGAAAAAAGCTTAATATTTTTTTTAAATTCTTCATAATCAAAATTAATAGTTAAAGATAATTATATATTTTTTTAATTGTCATGTAACAAAATTCTTTTTTATTCGTCGTAATAACATAAGCAACCTAACCAGTGCTTTAAATCAAACCAAAAATGAAACAAACCGAGTTCTTACATATTGTAATGCCTTTTAAGGACAAGGTGTTTAGGCTTGCAAAGCGTTTGTTAGTTTCTAAAGATGAAGCAGAGGATGCCACACAAGAAGTTATATTAAAATTATGGCAAAATAAAGAGGCCATAAAAAAATATAAAAATGTTGAAGCATTCGCTATGACTATGACCAAGAATTTTTGCTTTGATAAGTTAAAATCTAAACAAGCTCAAAACCTTAAAATAGTTCATAGCAATTATAAGGACGAAACAATTAGTTTACAAAGAAAGTTAGAAGTTAATGATGCATTAGAACGTGTTAAAAAACTAATAGAAGCTTTGCCAGAACAGCAAAAATTAGTGATACAATTAAGAGATATCGAACAGTATGAGTTTAATGAAATAGAGGAGATGTTAGAGATGAAAGCGGGCACCATTAGAGTGTTATTATCTAGAGCAAGAAAAACCATACGACAACAATTAATACAAGCCCATAATTATGGAATTAAATAAAATAGAACAATTATTAGATAAATATTTAGAAGGAGAGACTTCGCTTAATGAAGAACAGACTTTGCAAGAGTTTTTTAACTCAAAACAGGTACCAAGTCACTTATTAAGCTATCAACCGCTTTTTAATTATTTTTCGAATGCTAAAACCGAAGTTTATTCTCAAGCACTACCATTAAAAAGTAAAACGCCAACAGTGTATAAGTGGTTTAGTGTAGCAGCAGTTATATTAATTTCGGCAGGAGTGTTCTTTAATTGGTCGGTTTCCAATGCCGATTTAGGAACGTTCAAAAAAGATGAAACTCAATTAGCGTATAATCAGTTTGTGGAGTCTATGCAAATGGTGTCTAAACACTTTAATAAAGGCACATCTCAAGTCAATTACTTACAAGCTATTAATACCGCTCAAGATCAAGTTAATTTTTTAAATGAACTACAAAACCCTATTGGAAGAATAATTATAGTAAACAACGAATAACATAACAGTATTAAAACAATATAAATATGAAAACTCTAAACATAACTTTTAATCAAATGAAAAAATCTTTAACACTTTTAGCCTTAGCTTTACTTATTACATCAACAAGTATGGCGCAAGATATATTTAGTAAATATAGCGACAATGGGAAAGTTTCTTATGTTTCTATTAAGCCTAAAATGTTTCAGTTATTAGCTAAAATGGATATTAATACAGACGATCCAGAAGCACAACAGTATTTAGATATGGTAAATAGCATTACCAGTTTTAAAACACTTGCAACTCAAGATAAAGTGATTGCTTTAGATCTGGCAAAATGGGTTAAAGGGCAATCTACAAAACTTGAAGAATTGATGAAGGTTAAAGATAATGGTGTACAAATGACCTTTTATGTGAAGCAAGGAAAAGATGAAAACCATGTAAGCGAATTAATCATGTTTGTTGATGGTTTAACAGACATAACTAAAAGCGCAAACGTAAATATTAATGGTCAGAACCGTAGTATCGATACGGTTGTAATTTCTCTGACAGGAGATATCGATTTAAATCAAATCTCTAAATTAACTAGTAAAATGAATTTACCAGGTGGAAGTGCTTTAGAAAATAAATCTAAAAAATAATGAGGTCGATTTTAGCACTAGTTTTAATTGCACTCACTTTTTCGAGCTGTAAAAAAGAGGATTCCATACAAACATTTTTTGTAGAGCATCAAGAGCGACCAGATTACTCTGTAGTAGATGTCTCTTCGTCATTATTAGATCTTGAAAAAACTAATTTAAATGTAGAAGAGCAAGAAGCTTTAGATAGCTTTGATAAATTACATATTCTACTTTACAAAGCAACAGATAGTACTCAAGAGGCTTACGAAAGTGAATTAAAAAAAATTAATAAAGTTTTTAAAAATAAAGCTTATCCGGAATTATTTGTATTTAACGATAATGGTACAAAATTTAAAATCCATACTGTCGGAGAAAACGATGAAGTTGATGAGATTTTAGTATTGGCAAGTTCAAATCGAATGGGTTTTGCTGCGATAAGAGTTTTGGGAGACAATATGGATGCCACTAAAATGGCAACGTTAGTGTCTAAAATTCAAAATTCTAATGCCAATAATGATAAGCTAAAAGGCATTATGAACTTTCTACAATAAAGTTTATAGTTTTGGTTAATGTAGAAAAGGCTTTCCGTAAAGGAAAGCCTTTTTGTTATTTAAAACGATTTAAAATTTATATGCCTGTATAATTTGCAGGAGTTATGGCTTTTAATTCTGTTTTAATAGCATCGCTTACTTCTAATGTATCTATAAATTGTGCAATAGACGTTTGTGTAATAGCTTCATTAGTTCTAGTTAAACCTTTTAAAGCCTCATATGGATTTGGGTAAGCTTCACGTCTTAAAATAGTTTGTATAGCTTCAGCAACAACTGCCCAGTTATTTTCTAGGTCGTCTGCAAATTTAGACTCGTTTAAAAGTAGCTTGTTTAAACCTTTAAGTGTACTTGCAAAACCAATTAAGGTATGGCCAAAAGGTACACCAACATTACGTAAAACGGTACTGTCTGTTAAATCACGTTGTAAACGAGATACAGGAAGTTTAGCCGATAAATGCTCAAAAATCGCATTTGCCAATCCTAAATTTCCTTCAGAATTTTCAAAATCTATAGGATTTACCTTATGTGGCATGGCAGAAGACCCTACTTCACCAGCTTTTATTTTTTGTTTGAAATAATCCATAGACACATAAGTCCAAATATCTCGATCTAAATCTATTAAAATAGTATTTAAACGCTTCATGGTATCAAATAAAGCCGCCATATGGTCATAATGCTCTATTTGAGTGGTAGGAAATGAGTGGTGTAAGCCAAGTTTTTCTTGTACAAAAGAGGTTCCAAATGCTTTCCAGTCTATGTCTGGATAAGCTACATGATGTGCGTTATAATTCCCAGTTGCACCACCAAATTTTGCAGCACTAGGGATATCATTTAATAAATTAAATTGTTCTTTAAGTCGAACGGCAAATACTTCAATTTCTTTTCCTAATCGGGTAGGAGATGCAGGCTGTCCATGAGTACGAGCAAGCATAGGGATATGTGCCCAGTCTTTAGCTAATTCTTCAATTTTAGCTAAAACATTTAAATATTCCGGAACATAAACGTCGTTCATCGCGTCCTTTATACTTAAAGGAATGGCTGTGTTGTTTATATCCTGAGAGGTTAATCCGAAATGAATAAACTCTTTAAATTCACTTAGACCAAGTGTATCAAACTGTTCTTTAATAAAATACTCTACCGCTTTAACATCGTGGTTAGTGACCTTTTCTATATCCTTAATAGCCTGAGCATTTTCGGTAGAAAAATTCTTGTAAATAGCTCTTAAGTCTTCAAAAGTAGACGGGTTAACCGACTTTAATTGAGGTAGAGGTGCTTCACATAAAGCAATAAAATATTCAATCTCTACTAAAACGCGGTATTTAATTAAGGCTTCTTCAGAAAAATAATTTTTTAATTGTTCTACTTTAGATCTATAACGTCCATCTATAGGAGAAATGGCATTTAGGGCTGATAATGACATAGTTTGTGTGTTGTGTTTTAAAAAAAGCAAATATAACCAACTCTGCTAAAAAAGGAATTATTAAACCCGATTATATTTTTTTAAGAATATGTCTAGATCGTGCTTTAAAAGCTGCGCTTTGGTGGTTAAAATCTCGTTCCAGAATAATTTTTAATTCCGGGTGGATCCAATCGGTTTCTTTACCAAACAAGAAGAGAATATGCATGGCATAGGCTTTAACGGCAACTTTCTGTTCTGTAATTAGCCAATCAAAACAAGCTTCAATAATAGCTTCTTTATGTTGTGGTTGAAGGATTTTTTTTACAGGATGAGGTGCTGCACCAAAGTAGGCATCTGCGGTATACTCGCATATCTTAGCACAAGGTCTTAAAGCAGAGTCTATTGTAACTTGATAAATTCGGGATAAAAACACATCTAGATAGGGTAAAAAGTACTCTAAATGCTCTTTACATAAAAATTCTAAAACCCAAGCTGCTCGTGCCGAAATTTTATCGGTTGTCATATATAAAATGTCTAAAAGTATAGGGATAAGAGTGGGTTGGTTAATTACCAACTGCGCGTAGTAGTGCCTTTTTTCTCGGGAATGATTGACATAATTTAATTCTTGATAAAGCTCCTTATGTGTCACCTTTTTTATATTTTTATGGCTTAAAGATATATAAAATGAAAATTGTAAAAAAAATACTTATAGTTTTACTTCTAGTGCTTGTTATAGCTCAGTTTTTTGGCCCAGATAAAAATGAAAGTGATTTGGAAGATATCAAACCTTTTTTAACTGAAACGAATCCGCCAAAAGATGTTTTAGCTATTTTAGAAACCACTTGTTACGATTGCCATAGTAGTAATACTACCTATCCTTGGTACAACAACATAACTCCTGTAAACTATTGGTTGGACAGTCATATTGAAGAAGGAAAAGAGCATTTTAATATGTCGGACTGGAACTCTTATTCTTTAAAGAAAAAAGACCATAAGCTAGATGAACTTATAGAAGAGGTTGAAGAAGGAGAAATGCCATTAAACTCATACACCTATACTCATGGTGATGCTAACTTAACTCCGGAACAAATTAAAAAAGTGACCGAGTGGGCAAAAAATGTGAGAGCGTTCTATAGCATTCAAATGGAAGTACCACAGTAAGATTGGATAAAACGCTTTTAATACTTGGCTTTGTCTGGCCAGAACCTAAAAGTTCTGCTGCCGGATCTAGAATGCTACAACTTATCCAGCTATTTTTAAAAGCGAATTACAAAATTACGTTTGCTACCGCTTGCGCTAAATCAGACCAGGCTTTTAATCTTAAATCTATAGGTTTAGAAACTGTTTCTATTACACTTAATGATTCTGGTTTTGATGCTTTTGTAAAACAACTAAATCCTAAAATTGTGCTTTTTGATAGGTTTAATATTGAAGAGCAGTTTGGTTGGCGAGTTTCAGAGCAATGTCCTAACGCGGTTAAACTATTAGATACAGAAGATTTACATTGTTTACGTAAAGGCAGACATGCGGCATTTAAAAAAGGAGAAGCTTTTAATGACGATTATTTATATACTGAACTAGCAAAACGTGAAATTGCCAGTATATTAAGATCCGACTGTACTTTGATGATTTCAGAATATGAAATAGAGCTTTTAAAGAATAAATTTAAACTACAAGAATCCCAATTATATTATTTGCCATTTTTAGTTGAAGATAGCCAAATTAATGTGACAGGTCTAAACACTTTTGAAAAGCGAAAAAATTTTATAACTATTGGAAACTTTTTACACGAACCCAATTGGCAAGCGGTATTACTATTAAAGCATAAGATTTGGCCTAAAATAAGATTGCAGTTACCAAACGCCGAATTACATATTTATGGGGCTTATGTGTCTCAAAAAGCCACACAATTACACCAACCAAAAGATGGTTTTTATATTAAAGGTTTTGCAGAAAATGTCAATAGACTTATGGAGGAATATAGGGTTTGTTTGTCTTATTTACCTTTTGGAGCAGGTCTTAAAGGAAAAATATTAGACGCCATGAGAAATGGTTTGCCATGCGCGATGAATCCTATAGCGACGGAAGGTATTTTTGGTCATTTACACATAAACGGTATTTGTGAAGAAGATATAAATACTTTTAGTGATCAAACTGTTCAATTGTACTCTAATAAGAATGCTTGGGAAGAAGCACAGAAAAATGGTTATAAAGTACTAGAAGAGCGTTTTAAATTAGCTTTATTTGAATCGGCTTTTATAGATAGCGTAGAGCAACTTCAGCAAAATTTAAAAAAACATAGGCAAGAGCATTTTTTGGGGCAGATTTTACAACACCACAACCTGCAAAGTACTAAATACATGAGTAAGTGGATTGAAGCTAAAAATAAGCTATAACATGATCTAAAAAATAAAGGGATTACTTTATTAAGATAATCCCTCTGTTATTATTATAACGCTTTAGAACCAGCTTCGGCAACTGTATGGTCATTGTCAACAGAACTTCCACTAACGCCAACAGCACCAATAATTTCTCCAGATGCATTTTTTAATACCACGCCTCCTGGAAAGGTAATTAGTCCATTATTAGAATGTTCAATATTGTAAAGAGGTTGTCCAGGTTGAGATAACTCACCTATAGAACCTGTGTTCATATCAAAATAACGAGCTGTTTTAGCTTTTTTAATGGCAATATCTAAAGAGCCTAACCAAGCACCATCCATTCTTGCAAACGCCACTAAATTGGCGCCAGCATCTACTACGGCTATATTCATTTTTGTATCTATTGCTTTAGATTTTTCTTTGGCTGCAGCAATTACTTGTTCAGCCTGAGCTAATGTCATCATATAATTATATTATTTAAATTCTTATTAAAGGTAGTGTTTAAAGGCTCTAATTGTGTTAAGAAAATGTTGTTTTATGACTCTGTTTTTTTATATACCCATTCAAAAACAAAACATAAGACAATAATTCCTATAGAAATAATAACCCCAATTCGGTTCTGGTTAAATTGCTGTAAAATTAAATTTATAAAGGCTAATAAACACAACAGGCTGGCTAAACCATGAATCCATTTTTTAGAATTTAATTCAGCATATTTTTTATAGGCTATATAGTTTACAATACTAAAAATAAGTAAAAAACCACTGCTACCAGCGGTAGAAATACTCTCTAAATTAAACGCGTTAACCAATGTAAGAGATAAAAGCGCTGTAATAATTAATCCAATAGGTTTTCCCCAATATATATGACAAAAATATTTAGGTAATTCATCATCTTCTGCAATGTTGTAATTAATTCTACTACTACCTAACAGGGTTGCATTTATTGCAGAAAAAGTTGAAATTAAAGCTGTAATTGAAATGATAGTAAATCCTATTTGACCTAAAGTCGGTTCAGCTGCTTTGGCAAGTACAAAATCTTTTGCGCTTGCAATATCTTCAAAAGAAATGGCTCCAACCGTTACAATTGCTATTAAGACATACAATAAAACGACAAACCCCACCGCTCCAAAATAAGCTTTTTCAGTATTTCTTTCTTTGTTTTTTAAGTCAGAAATAGAATTGGCTATAAGCTCGAAACCTTCATATGCTACAAAAATCACCATTCCGCCGAAAAGTAATAAAAGAGGGCTCTCCCAATTGGTTGGTGTTAATTGACTTAAATGAACTGGATTTGTATATAAACCATAAAAACCAATGCCAATAAAAACTAACAGAATTAATAATTTTATAACAACTGAAACCGATTCAATACCACTTACAAATTTGACACTAAGATAATTTATTATAAGAGCTAAAATTATTATTGCAGATTCTAAAATATGTACATCTATAGTTTTATTTTCAGTAATTTTTATAAGTTCAGAACCATAAGACCCGAATGCAGATGCGTATAATGCTAACATTACTATATAACTTACCCACAGTAAATTATTAATACCTCCTGCAAAAATACTGGTTCCAAACTGTTGTCCTATAAACTTAACGGTTCCGCCATTTTCCGGATATTTTTTAGATAATTTTGCGTAAGAATAAGTTGTTAGCAAGGCAATAAGTCCTGCAAATAGAAAAGCAACAGGAGTTCCTCCTTTAGCTAAAGAAACCGCTAAGCCTAAAACTGCAAAAATACCGCCACCAACCATGCCACCTACACCAATGGAAATGGCTTCTTTTAAATCAATTTTTTTGTTTTCAGGCATTCTAGATTTGGTTTTGATATATCAAAATTACTCAAAATTGATGTAATCTATTTCAATATCAAAATTGCCTTCTTCTTTATCGCTTATAATTAATGCAATATTAAAAACCTCTTCTAAAGCATCTAAAGGCATAGAATCTTCCATTTTTTCTGAAATTTTATAATAGTCAAAGTCCGATAATTTAATGGTAAGCTCTTGCCAGTCATCAGATTTAGGGGAAAATGTAAACTTGTAATAGGGTATGTAATATTTCTGAGAACTTTTTAAGGAGATACCAAAACTCCGTGAAGTATTAACGCTTTTAAAACGAATGGTCAAGGTTTTACACTCTTTAAGTGCGCCTTTTGGAATTAAAGTACGCATACTTGCAAACCCGCCATTATTTTCTAGAGACGTATGACCTTTAAAGATAATACTGTTTTCTTTTTCTTCAATTTTAGAATTAGACTTTCCACCCATAACATCGTCATTTACAATACGCCATGTATCTGTATTGTTTTTACTCCCAAAATTAAATTGAGGTGGATTGGTCATTATCGTCATAGTTATAAGTAAATAAATGAGTTTCATAAGACTTAAATTTAAGTTTTTAATCTACCATTTTTTAATATTTAATATAAGCTTAACGAAGTTGTTTAATCTTTTTTATTTTTGAATAAATTAGTTTTTATGAAATATATCAGCGCAAGTTTTTTTATCATTTTATGTGTATTAATGTCTTGTAAACAACCACAGGTTGGTCAATCTATAAAAAAGGGACCTAAAAAAAACCAACCCAATGTGCTGTTGCTTTATATGGACGATTTGCGCCCGGAACTTGGAGCCTATGGTTCCAGTTTAGTCAAAACCCCTCACATAGATAGTTTAGCTTCCCATGGAGTAACTTTTAAGGAAGCTTACAGCAATGTATCTGTTTGTGGGGCATCTAGAGCTTCCATGCTTACAGGAATTAGACCTACACGAACGCAGTTTTTAAATTATAATACGTTTGTAGAAAAAGAAACGCCTAATGCCATAAGTTTACCGTTACTCTTTAAACAAAATGGGTACACGACCATCTCTAATGGTAAAATTTATCATCATTTAGATGATAATGATACCGATTTTGATGAGGTTTACAGACCTTATGCATTTGATAACAACGATAAGAATTTAGCACCAACCGATTATTGGCAATCGCTTTGGAAAGACTATCAAAACCCTGAAAATAGAATAGAGTATAAGCAAACCAATACAGGTCCGGCTTATGAAAGTGCAGAGGTAGAAGATTCGGTTTATATTGATGGATTAATGACAGAGAAAGTTATTAGAGATATTAAAAAACTAAAAAACAGTAAGCAACCATTTTTTTTAACTGCAGGTTTTATTAGTCCGCACTTACCTTTTAATGCACCAAAAAAATACTGGGATATGTATCCTAGAGCATCTATAAAATTACCAAATAATAATATTATTCCTAAACATGCTCCTGCGTTAAGTATTAGTAATTGGCCAGAAATGAGAGCTTACAGTGGTATTCCAAAATCTGGTCCTGTTAGTGATAGTTTAGCAAAAACCTTAATTCATGGGTATTATGCCACTGTAAGTTATACCGATGCTTTAATTGGTAACATAGTATCAGCCTTAAAAGCTGAGCAATTGTACGATAATACTATTATAATATTGGTTAGTGACCATGGTTATAATTTATCTGAACATACACAATGGGCTAAATTTACGACTCATAAAATATCTTCTCAGGTGCCATTAATTATATCGGCACCAAACTATCGGGAAAACGTATCGTCTTCAGCTTTGGTAGAATTGGTAGATGTGTACCCAACATTAACCGATTTATGTCAACTTAAAAATCCAGTAAACCAGTTGGAAGGCGAAAGTTTAGTGTCCCATTTTACCTCTTCAAATGCAACAGGAAAAGAAGTTCTGTTCTTAAAAAACGGCAATGGTTATGGTTTAAAAACAAAGGAATTTGGATATACAGAGTTTATTCACCCAAAAACCAAAGCGCTTTTAGCAAGAACCTTATACGACCACAGCAAAGATCCAGAAGAAACTATAAATGTAGCAGAGCTTCCGGAATATGCCTCAACCGTGTTTCAATTACATCAAACCTTACATTCTAAATTTAAAGCCAATTTGGAGTAAACTTTTTTTTCTAAAAAGAAAGCGGCTTTATAATAAAATTACAAAGCCGCTTTTTTAGGAGTTTTAGAAACTTAAACCGTTTCCATACTTTTTTTAGATTTACGATACAAGTAAGACGTAAATACATTTCGCTTTGCAAAACGTGTTAATTTGTCCGACTGGCACATTTTTACATACACATTTCTTGGTACACCAAAATACTCATAAGTCGTACCGTCTAAAAATGTAATTTCTAAACGTAAATTTTTATATTGAAAGTCTGCAATACCAGAAGTATTAATGGTTTCGGTATATTCTTCTTGGTATTTCTCTCTGGTTTCTGGAGCAATACTTACTAGAAAATGATAGGCATCAATAATTTTACGTCCCATTTCTTCAGCTTCAGCAGCTTTTTCATCGTCTGCCTGAAATTTATCCGGATGCCATTCTTTAACTAAGTTTCTGTAAGTTGTTTTCAACTCTTTTAAAGTTGATTTAGGCTCTGCAGCAAATAAGGTTCTGTATTCTTTAACGCGTTTCATATCAATTTTTTAAGAAAGCGCAAAGGTAGTTTTTAAATTAGGTTTTAAAACCATTATTTTAATTTTATTTAATTCTGAATTTTTTTAGTTTTAATCGATTTAAGTTGGTTGAGTTTTTTAGAGTGAGTTATAAAAAAAAATCTCAAAACCGAAGTTTTGAGATTTTCATATACATATTTAGAAGACTTTAGTTATTGAAAATCACCCAAGTACCTTGTTTTAATAAAGGCTCTGCTTGTTTGTATTTTACATCTTTACTTTCACCCGTCATCACGTTTTTAATAGTCACTTTATCATTACGTCCAATTTTTGGTTGGTCTCTAACAATAGTTTCTACAACTTGTTGTTGTGGTTGCGTTTGTCCAGCTTGTCTGTTTTGAGCAGAACGCTCATCTAAATTCGGAATTTCTTCTTTTTGAGTTTGTAATTTCTCTTTGCTTTTTACTTCGCGAGCTTCACTTATAGCTGAAGAATCTTGAGTAGGCAATTCGCCTTTAAATAAAAATGAGATCACATCTTTATTTACCGTATCAATCATAACTTTAAATAACTCGAAAGCTTCAAACTTATAAATTAATAAAGGATCTTTTTGTTCGTGTACGGCTAATTGGACCGATTGTTTTAACTCGTCCATTTTACGTAAATGCGTTTTCCAAGCATCGTCTATAATGGCTAAAGAGATATTTTTCTCGAAGTCTACAATAAGTTGTTTACCATTAGTTTCGTAAGCTTTTTCTAAATCGGTGACAACTTGAATAGATTTTACACCATCTGTAAAAGGTACTACAATACGTTTGAATTGCTCACGTTGAGTTTCATATACATTTTTAATAACAGGGAAAGCTACTTCTGCATTACGCTCCATTTTAGATTTGTAATGTGCAAATGCTTCCTTATAGACTTTTTGTGCAATTTGTAATGCTGAAAGTTTAGCAAATTCTGCTTCAGAAATAGGTGAACTCATAGAGAAATAACGAATCAATTCAAATTCGAAATTCTTAAAGTCGTTAGTTGCTTTATTTCCATCTGAAATCACTTCAGCAGTATCGTATATCATATTGGCGATATCGACACTTAAACGTTCACCAAATAAGGCGTTGTAACGACGTTTGTACACCACTTCACGCTGAGCATTCATAACATCATCGTACTCTAATAAACGCTTACGAACCCCAAAGTTATTTTCTTCAACTTTTTTCTGTGCTCTTTCAATAGATTTAGAAATCATAGAATGCTGAATGACTTCACCTTCTTTTAATCCCATTCTATCCATCATTTTGGCAATACGTTCACTACCAAATAATCGCATTAAATTATCTTCTAAAGACACATAAAATTGTGAGCTTCCTGGATCTCCTTGACGACCAGCACGACCACGTAACTGTCTGTCTACACGACGCGAATCGTGACGTTCTGTACCAACAATAGCTAAACCACCAGCAGCTTTAACCGCTTCACTTAACTTAATATCTGTACCACGACCAGCCATGTTTGTTGCAATAGTTACTTGTCCTGGTTTTCCAGCTTCGGCAACAATATCGGCTTCACGTTTGTGTAATTTCGCATTAAGTACATTGTGCGGTACTTTACGAATAGATAACATTTTACCTAATAATTCCGATATTTCTACATTAGTAGTACCAATTAAAACAGGTCTTCCGGCTTGTGATAATTTGGTAACTTCGTCTATAACGGCGTTATATTTTTCTCTTTTGGTTTTATAAACTAAATCTTCTTTGTCTTTTCTGGCAATTGGTCTGTTGGTAGGAATTTCTACCACATCTAGCTTGTAGATTTCCCAAAATTCTCCTGCTTCTGTAACCGCAGTACCTGTCATACCAGACAGTTTACGGTACATTCTAAAGTAATTTTGAAGTGTTACGGTTGCAAAAGTTTGTGTGGCATCTTCAATTTTTACGTTTTCTTTCGCTTCAATCGCTTGGTGTAACCCGTCAGAATAACGACGACCATCCATTATACGTCCGGTTTGCTCATCTACAATCATGACTTTATTGTCCATAACCACATATTGGTTATCTTTTTCAAATAAAGCGTAGGCTTTTAATAGCTGACTTAAAGTATGAATACGCTCCGATTTAATTCCGAATTCTTTAAAAAGCTCTTCTTTCTTTTCAGCTTCTTCTTCTTTAGAAAGATTTAATTTTTCAATTTTTGCAATTTCTAAACCTATTTCTGGTAAAACGAAAAAGTCTGGATTATCTGCTCCCGAAATGTATTCAACACCTTTATCGGTTAATTCTACTTGATTGTTTTTTTCTTCAATAACATAGTACAATTCCGCATCTACCTTAGGCATTTCGCGGTTATTGTCTGCCATGTATGTGTTTTCTGTTTTTTGAAGTAATTGCTTGTTTCCTTCTTCACTTAAAAACTTAATTAATGCTTTATTTTTAGGAATACCTCTGTAAACTCTTAATAATAAAAAGCCTCCTTCTTTGGTGTCACCTTCAGCAATTAATTTCTTAGCTTCTACTAAAACACCAGTTAAATATTTACGTTGTACCGAAACAATGTCGTCTACTTTAGGTTTTAATTCTGTAAACTCATGGCGGTCTCCTTGTGGGATTGGACCGGAAATAATTAATGGCGTACGCGCATCATCTACTAAAACTGAATCGACCTCATCTACAATAGCGTAGTGGTGTGGACGTTGCACTAAATCGTTTGGAGAGTGCGACATGTTATCACGCAGGTAATCGAAACCAAATTCATTGTTTGTCCCGTAAGTAATGTCTGCATTATAAGCTTTACGACGCGCATCACTGTTAGGTTGATGGTAGTCAATACAATCTACACTTAAACCGTGGAACTCAAATATTGGTGCCATCCATGCACTATCTCGCTTCGCTAAATAGTCGTTTACAGTTACTAAATGCACGCCTTTTCCAGCTATGGCATTTAAATACATTGGCAGGGTTGCAACTAAGGTTTTACCTTCACCAGTTTGCATCTCTGCAATTTTACCTTGGTGCATGGCAATACCACCAATTAACTGCACATCGTAATGTACCATGTCCCATGTAATGGCTTTTCCTGCAGCATCCCATGAATTTGCCCAAATGGCTTGGTCACCTTCTAAGGTTACATTGTCTTTAAGTCCAGAAATATGACGGTCAAACTCATTTGCGGTTACAGTAATTTCTGTATTATTAGCAAAACGCATAGCGGTTTCTTTAACTACAGCAAATGCTTCAGGTAAGATTTCGTTTAAAACGGTTTCTGTTGCCGCATAACTTTCATCTTTAATTTTATCAATTTCTTGATAAATGTCTTCGCGACGGTCTATATCTTCGGTAGCGTCTGCTTCGTTTTGAAGTTTTTCAATTCTATCGTTAAAAGGTTGTCTTGCCTCAGCAATTTTCCCTTTAAATTCTGCAGTTTTAGCACGTAGTAAGTCGTGAGAAAGTCCAGAAAGAGAACTTTCAAAAGATTTTACTTTTTCAACTAAAGGCATTATGGACTTTACGTCTTGTTTAGACTTATCGCCTACAAACATTTTTAATACAGAATCTAAGAAACTCATTGGTATAATAGTATAAATTCAAAACTTACATTTTGAATATGGATTATTGTTTTATTTAGGTGTTAAATATACGTAGTGTAAAGGATAACCAGAAGTAAAAACACAAAAAAAGTCCCTAAAAATAGAGACTTTTGTTAATAGTTTATGAGAATTAATATTCGTCCTCGTTCCACAGATAATCTTCCTCTGTAGGATAGTCTGGCCAAATCTCTTCAATTGAATCGTAAGCATCATCTTCATCTTCAATAGATTGAAGATTTTCAACAACTTCTAGTGGAGCTCCTGTACGGATAGCGTAATCGATTAATTCATCTTTTGTTGCCGGCCAAGGTGCATCACTTAAATACGATGCTAATTCTAAAGTCCAATACATTATTTATATATTTTAATTTTTGCAAAAATAATTTTTTAGTTTAAGTATGCAAGTAAAAAGCAATTTATTTTACTGTTATAATTTTGTTAAGAACTCTTTGATACTTAAAACTATAGATTATTAATTTATAAGAACGTTGCCAAAAAGTTTAGTTTTTTTCTGGAATCCACTTTACTTCATCGGCTTGTAAGTCATGAGACAACTTTCGTGCCAGTACAAAAAGGTAGTCAGAAAGTCTATTTAAATACTGAAGCGTTTCTGGTAAAAACGGATCCAATTCATAAAGTGCTGTGGCTAAACGTTCTGCGCGTCTGCAAACGCAACGTGCTATGTGACAATATGACACTGTGGTATGTCCGCCAGGTAATACAAAATGCGTCATTTGTGGTAAGGTTTCATTCATAGAATCCATTTCTTTCTCCAAAAGCTCAATGTCTTCTGAAGTGATTTTTGGGATATTTAAACGTTCCTTACCATTTTTTAAAGTGGCTTTTTCAGGATCTGTTGCTAAAATAGCACCTACGGTAAACAACTTATCTTGGATAGTGATTAATGTATTTTTATAATCCTGATGCATGTCTTGGTCGCGAATTAAACCTATATGCGAATTTAATTCATCTACGGTACCGTAGCTTTCTATGCGTATGTGGTGTTTTGGAACACGAGTTCCTCCAAAAAGGGCAGTAGTTCCTTTATCTCCAGTTTTAGTATATATTTTCATTTTGTATCTATTAACTATTTGCTTTTGGCATTAGCGAGTTAGTTTAACGAAAATAAGGGATGTAATTTTAAAAGTGAAGTGATTTGAGTTAAAATAATAGTAGCGTTGTTATTTGTGTTTTTTATTGTTAATAATAACTAAAATGTAACCAATTATTAATGCGATGATTAACCAATGCCAACTCATTTTTTAAAACGTCGTTCTATTTTCTTCTTCTTATAACTATTTTTATAATTTTTATTCTTCCTCATTGGATTTCCAACAAAAACAGCAATTATTATAGTACCTATTATTAAAAGTCCAATCATTTTTCTATAATCTAATCACAAAATGTTCTCTAGCTTGCTCTTGTCTTATAAATACAAATCCGCACCAAAAACAATCAATAGTCACGGTTACTTTGGGGTGCGTTTTTATAAGTTCCCAAGCTTCCGTCATCTCCTTAGACCAATAAATATCATCAAAAAGAAAAACAGTATCGTTGTGTGCGTGGTTCAAAAGTTGATTAAAATAGGCAATGGTAGCTGTTTTGGTATGATTGCCATCAATATATATCACATCGAATGGGTTCTTTAATGTTGGAATCACTTCAGAAAAATCACCGTTTAAAACTGTGATATTTTTAGTGTGATGAGCGTCTAAAGAACCAGTAGTAAATGAAGCTATATTTGGGCAACCTTCAATTGTGGTGATTTCTGAATTTTTATGTCCTAAATGAAGCGCGTAAGTTGCTATCCCTAAAGATGTTCCTAATTCTAAGACTCGTTCAGCTTTAAAATAGTGGTTTAAGCGATAGAGTAGTTGGGCTCTTTTAATTGTGCTTCCAGCGCTTCTGGCGATTTCAGAAATCTGCCTTGTGTTACTTTTTGTTATCCGAGAGCCTGGACCTAAGTCCGTTACTGTAAGTTTAGTATTGTTGTTTAATAACTCTTTTTTGTAGGCTGAAATTTTATTGTAAGCCTCATAGGTTTTCTTGTCATAAAAACATTTAGTCACTAAATTGAACACAAAAGGCGAGTGGACTCCATGCTGATTGGTGGATTTAGCTAAAAATTTAAGATATGATATTATTTGATGAAACACTTTTTAAGCTATTAATTTTAAAGTTCTCGATACGTTTTACTCGTTTCTCGCAAAACACTCGAACTGACCATGTTTTTATAATTTAATGTTTTATTTTACTGCCTACTGCCTACTGCCTACTGCCTACTGCCTACTGCCTACTGCCTACTGTCACAACTAACTTTCCATTTTTTCAGTTAACTCGAGCCAACGTAATTCTTTTTCTTCAATTTCGTCTAAAATGGCTTGAACTTTTTCAGAGAGTTTTACTATGTCTTCTTGAGATAAATCTGGATTTAAGAATTTTTTTTCTAATTCAGTTTTATCAAATTCCAAGGATTTGATTTTACTTTCTATATTTTTATATTCTTTTTGTTCGTTATAACTTAAAGCAGTGTTACTGTCTTTTTTCCAAGATGATTTTTCAGATGTATTCTGTTTTTCTTGCGGCTCTGGATCTTTACTGTCGTCGTATGCTCTAAAATCGGAATAATTTCCAGGAAAATCTTCTACAACACCTTGACCTCTAAACACAAACAAGTGGTCTACAATTTTATCCATAAAGTAACGGTCGTGAGATACTACCATTAAACATCCGGGAAAATCTAACAGAAAGTCTTCAAGGACATTTAGGGTAACAATATCCAAATCGTTAGTAGGCTCATCTAGAATTAAAAAATTAGGATTCTGTATTAAAACCGTACATAAATATAAACGTTTACGCTCTCCACCACTTAATTTCTCGACAAAGTCATATTGTTTTTTACGATCAAAAAGAAAGCGTTCTAGTAATTGTTGCGCGCTAATGGTGCGTCCTTTTTTAAGAGGAATATGGTCGCCAAATTCTCTAAGAATATCTATAACTTTTTGTTCTGGTTTTGGTGTAATACCACCTTGTGTATAATAGCCAAATTTAATCGTGTCTCCTGTAATCACTTTACCAGCATCTGGCTCCATTGTTCCTGTAAGGATATTTAAGAAGGTAGATTTTCCCGTCCCATTTTTACCAATAATACCAATACGGTCACTTTTTTGAAAGTTGTAATTAAAATTGTCTAATATAGTTTTGTCTTTAAATGACTTTGATACTTTATGGAACTCTACAATTTTACTACCAAGACGCTCCATATTTAGTTCTAGCTCTACCACATGGTCTTTTCTGCGTTGGTGGGCTTTGTGTTTAATATCGGCAAAGTCGTCTATACGGGATTTTGATTTGGTTGTTCTGGCTTTAGGTTGCTTACGCATCCAGCCTAATTCTTTTTTATAGAGTTGCTTGGCTTTATTTGTTTCGGTTTCAAACTGCTCGATACGAGCTTCTTTCTTTTCTAAATAATAGCTGTAATTACCTTTATAACTGTAAAGTTCCTCATGGTCTAATTCTATAATTTCATTACAGACACGCTCTAAAAAGTAACGGTCGTGCGTCACCATAAAAAGCGTCATGTTTTCCTTAGCAAAAAAACTCTCTAGCCATTCAATCATTTCTAAATCTAAGTGGTTGGTTGGCTCATCTAGAATTAATAAATCGGGTTTATTTATTAAGGCATTAGCTAAAGACAAACGTTTTTTTTGTCCACCAGACATGGTGCTTACTTTTTGCTCTAAGTTGTCCAGTTTTAGTTTAAATAGAATTTGTTTGTATTGGGTTTCAAAATCCCAGGCTTGATGTAATTCCATTTGCTCAAACGCTTTTTGATATACATCTTCATCTTCAGGATTAAGAAGTGCTTTTTCGTAATTCTTTATGACTTTTAGAATATCGTTATCGCTATTAAAAATACTTTCTTCCACAGTCAAATTAGGATCTAAAATAGGCTCCTGAGGTAAAAAAGAAATTTTAATATCTTTTCTAAACACAATCTGACCAGAGTCTGGTGCATCTAAACCCGCCAACATATTTAAAATAGAGGTTTTACCCGAACCATTTTTGGCTACAAAAGCAATTTTTTGATCTTTATGTACACTAAAAGAAACGTCTTTAAACAGCTCTAATTCTCCATAAGATTTTGATATGTTTTCTACATTAAGATAATTCACGCGCTCTATTTTTTTTGCAAATTAAAGACAATTATTATAAAATAAGGCTTAATGTTTTGATATTAGTGCATTAGACTTATATTTGTGTTTCACAATTTTTTGTTAAAATGAAAATGAAATTTCTAGTGTCTATTATACTTTGTGCGCTATTTTTAAGCTCATGTATTACTAACAAAGATGTGGTTTATCTACAAGATAAAGGAACGGTTGTAGATACTTTAGCTATTAATGCCGCAGCAAAGCCTTACCGATTAAATATAAACGACCAGTTAAAAGTGTCTTTTAAGACTGAGCTTGGGCAAGACATTCAAGAAGTTACCAAAATATTTAATGTTACTGAAAAAGAGCCAGGAGATACAGAGCAACAACTATATTTTAGTGGTAACACAATAGATGTTCATGGCAATATAGAGTTTCCTGTTTTAGGTAAAATTAATGTATTAGGTTATACTTTAGAGGAAGTGGAAGATAAAATTAAAGAGTTACTTTATGAGTATTATTTTCAAGATGACGTAGAGCTTTATGTTACAGTTAAGCTTCCGGGCTTAAAATACACCACACTAGGAGAAATAGGTTCGAGTGGTCCTAAAGTACTTTATAAAAATAGAGTAAATATTATTGAAGCAATTGCCAATGCGGGAGATATTTCTCAAACCGGGGACCGTAAAGATGTTTTAATTGTAAGACAGTACCCGCAAGGTCAAAAAATACACCATATAGATTTAACAGATATTGCAGCAATGCAATCTGAGTTTTATTATATAAAACCCAATGATATCATTATGGTAAAACCTTTAAAGCGTAAAGCGCTTGGTGCAGGTCAAACCGCAACCCAAACATTTACTACAATAGCATCTATATTTTCGGTGTTAGTATCTACTTATTTTTTAGCTAGAAATTTATAATATGAGCGATACAGAATCTCAAGAATCAGGGCAATTAAATTTTGACTTTAAAGCGTTTGTGTTTAGAGTTATAAGCTACTGGAAATGGATTGCATTAGCACTTATTGTATTTATATATATTGTATATCATCAAAATATAAGACGTGAGTTTCCATATACGTTAAGTTCTCAAATTTCTATTCAAGACGATAAAAACCCTTTATTTACCTCTAATACCAGTTTAATATTTAATTATGGTGGGATTTCTGGTAAGGTGCAAGAACTGGTTTTAAACTTAAAATCCCGCAAGCATCATGAAAAAGTTGTGGATAGTTTGGATTTACATTTAAGTTATTTAAAACAGGGTCGTTTCTATAAAACAGATATTTATGGCGCACAACCTTTTCGGTTTATTGAAGCGGATAGTGCTCAACAAATTCTTAATATTCCTATAAAATTAAGTTTTACCTCAGCAACACGTTTTAGTTTGGAAATAGATTTTGAAGACATTAAATCTATTTCTACACAAAACTTTATAACCAAAAGAGTTAAATCTTTAAAAGTTACTCCAGGTGTTTTTAAAAAGGAATTTAATTTATACGACGAAATAACTCTGCCATTTCTGGCGGGGAAATTTGTTTTAAGACCAGAATATACTTTAAAAAAAGGAGACGAATATTTTATTCAGTTTAGCGAGTTTAATGCAACTGTGACTAGTTTTAATAGGGCTTTTAATGTATTAAATGACCAAAATTCTCCCTTGTTGACTTTAGTGTTAACCAATAAGAATAAAGCCAAAATAGTCGATTACTTAAACACATGTACCTTTATTTTAGAGCGGGACCAATTAATTAAAAAGAATGAATTTGCAACAAAAACAATTGCTTTTATAGATAGCCAACTTGCCAGAGTAAAAGGGCAGTTAACTACCAATGCAGATTCTTTAAACGACTATAAGCGGAAAAATAAAATATTTGATATAGAACAGGAAAGTACTACGCTTTCTTCTAAAATAGAGGGTTTAAAAGAACAGAGAGATGCATTAAGAGAGAGTCGTGTTTCTTATGATATTTTAGAAAATTATTTAAAAAGTAGTGACGATTTTACTAATTTTCCAGCCCCAGCTTTGGAAGGTATTACAGAAGGAAATATATCCTCCAATGTCTCTCAAATCACTGCTTTATCTGTTAGAAAATCTAACTTAGAGAAGTCTTTAAAAAGTGATGCGGCTGTATTTTCAGATTTAGATAGACAAATTAAAGCGTTAAAAACCGTGTTGTTTGAGAATATTAGCGCAGTTAACAAAACTATAGATAGCCAAATCCGGTCTATAAATGGTAGAATAAGTAGTTTAGAAAGTACTTTTTCAGTACTGCCAGAACAGCAACAAGAATTACAAGCTATAGAACGCCGTTATTTACTAAATGAAGCTACTTACAATTTATATTTAGCAAAACGAGGAGAAGCAGACCTAATAAAAGCCAGTAACGTATCCGACATTCAAATTATAGAACCTGCAAAGGATACCGGCCAAGGTAAAAACACGGTAAACCTTAATATTAGATATGTTTTTGCTGTGTTTGCGGCATTTATACCATTTGTTTTATTAGGTGCGGTCGTGACTTTTTTTGATAAGAAATTTCATGCTCCAAAAGATTTAGAAACTGCCACTCAAATACCTCTTTTAGGTGTAGTTGGTAAAAATGAGACTAATAGTAACTTAGTTGTGTTTAACAAACCTAAATCACCAATAGCAGAATCCTTTAGAGCTATTAGGTCTAATTTGTCCTTTTTTTATAATCAGAAACAAATTAGTGGATCAAAAACGGTTTTGTTAACTTCATCCATAAGTGGAGAAGGTAAGACCTTTTGTTCTATAAACATTGCTACAGTGTTTGCTCTAAGTGAAAAGAAAACGGTTTTAGTTGGGTTAGATTTAAGAAAGCCTAAAATATTTGATGATTTTGGTTTAACTAATGATATTGGAGCGGTTAACTATTTAATTGGTCAAAAATCTGTTAAAGAAGTTGTAAAACAAACACAAGTACCAAACCTGGACGTCATCCTTTCAGGACCTATACCACCTAATCCTTCAGAACTTTTAATTGGAGATGCAATTGAAAATTTAATCAAAGAATTAAAAGAAAATTACGACTACATAATTTTAGATACACCTCCTGTAGGATTAGTAGCAGATGCTTTTGAATTGATAAAATATGTGGATACGTCTATTTATGTTGCGCGACAAGATTATACAGAACGAAGTATGTTAGACTTAATTAATACAAAATACAATAAAAAAGAAGTTAAGTCTATTAGCACCTTATATAATTATTATGACGTTAAAGGACGATATGGTTATGGTTATGGGTATGGGTATGGTTATGGGTATGGCAACTATGCTAACGGATATCATCAATTAGAAACAAAACCATCTTTATGGAAGCGTTTAAAAGCAATATTAAAACTAAAATAATAGTTTGAAATGAAAAAAAACGATTCGGAATGGCTTTATACTATTTCTCCCAAAAAAAGCTTAATTAATTTAAATTTTGTTGAAATTTGGCGCTATAGAGATCTGTTATTACTTTTTGTAAAGCGTGATATTATAACGCTTTATAAGCAAACCGTATTAGGACCTTTATGGTATTTCATACAACCCTTATTCACATCTGTGATTTTTACACTAATATTTAATAATATAGCTAATATTGATACAGGGAATGGAATTCCGCCTTTCTTATTTAATTTAATTGGGATTACAACTTGGAACTATTTTAGCACTTGTCTAACAGGGACTAGTGATACGTTTAAATCCAACCAAAATATTTTCAGTAAGGTTTACTTCCCTAGAGTTATTACACCTTTATCTGGAGTTTTATCTAATGTTATTAAATTTGGTGTCCAACTTTTAGTTTTTATACTATTCTACATTTATTTTTATATTAGTTTAGTTGATACACAAATGACAGCAAGACCAAATGAGTATATAGCATTACTACCATTTGTCATTTTATTAATGGCATTGTTAGGATTAGGTCTGGGAATGGTTATTTCATCAATGACAACAAAATATAGAGATTTATCATTCTTGGTTGGTTTTGGAGTTCAGCTATTAATGTATGCTTCTGCGGTTATGTATCCTTTATCTTTAATTGAAGAAAAAGTTAGAAATGGTTCTATCCCAGAAATAGCTGGATACTTAGTTGCATATAACCCAATGAGTACGATTATAGAGTTGATGCGTTATATAACTTTAAGTACTGGAGAATTCTCATTATTTAATTTAGCTTACACTACAATAATTTGTGTTTTAATTTTTTTAATCGGATTAATAATTTTCAATAGAACTGAAAAATCCTTTATTGACACAGTTTAATTATGAGTGATATAATTCTTAAAGCCGAAAATATTTCTAAGCAATACCGATTAGGTTTGGTGGGAACGGGTACCATAAGTCATGATTTAAATAGGTGGTGGCATAAAATCAGAGGGAAAGAAGATCCTTACCTTAAAATTGGAGAGTCTAATGATAGAAGTACTAAAGGAAGTAGTGAATATGTTTGGGCTTTACAGGATATAAATTTTAATTTACATCGAGGTGAAGTTCTAGGTATTATTGGTAAAAACGGTGCAGGAAAATCGACTTTGCTAAAAATTCTATCTAAAGTAACCACACCTACAGTAGGAGAAATTAAGACTAAAGGTCGAATTGCTTCTTTATTAGAAGTAGGAACCGGATTTCATGGTGAAATGACAGGAAAAGAGAATATATATTTAAATGGTGCTATTTTAGGAATGACTAAAAAAGAGATTTCTTCAAAAATTGATGAAATTATAGAATTTTCGGGTTGTCAACGTTATATAGATACGCCTGTAAAGCGCTATAGTTCTGGAATGACGGTACGTTTGGCATTTGCTGTAGCCGCATTTTTAGAACCTGAAATTTTGGTAATTGATGAAGTTTTAGCTGTGGGTGATGCAGAGTTTCAAAAAAAAGCGATTGGTAAAATGCAAGATATCTCAAAGGGAGAAGGAAGAACTGTAATATTTGTTAGTCATAATATGGCAGCAGTTAAAAATTTATGTACCAGAGGTATTGTGTTAGAACATGGAAAAGTTGTTTTTACAGGTAACCAAAATGAATCTGTAGATTATTATCTATCTAATTCAATTTCAAATATACCATTAAATGACAGAAAAGACCGAGTTGGAAATAAAAATATTATTGTTAAAGCTATATCCTTTTTTAACAAAAATGGAGATTCAATTTCACAAGCTATATCAGGTGAATATTTGAGAGTTCGATTACATATCCAAAAAAATAGACCTGTAGATTTTAGCAAATTATTTGTAGGTATAGCCTTTTTAGATAATCAAGAAAAAAAAGTGGTCTCTTTTTTGAGTGATGAGATGGGGTCTGATTTCTCATATGTTGCAGATAATAATTATATAGATTTAATGATTCCAGAGTTTTTACTAAGGTCAGCTGTCTATAATTTGACTTTTATGATTACTGAAGGTTCTACAAGAAGTACAGATGCGTTAGATGTTTTAGAAAATGCTGCTGAAATTACTGTTTTAGAAGGGGATTATTGGAATACTGGTAAAACAAATAGGGCAGGAGATTTTGCTATAATACCAGCAACATATGAATCAAAATTATGATGACTTCTAAAATTCTCCATATTGCTAAGGATGAGAAATTTATAGATTCTGCGATAAATCAGTTTGGTTCTTTAAATTTTATAGATAATGACTTTTTTATTTTAAATGAATGTTCAGAGCTAAATTACATAAAGCAAAAAGAAAAGGTAAATTGTTTTAAAACTTCTTCTTATATAATTAATAAATTAAATCAGTATAGGATAATTTTTTTCCATAGTCTAGATGCTGATTTTATCCCTATTGTTTTAAGCACTAATAAAAACCAAACCTGTATATGGATGTGTTTTGGGTATGAAGTTTATAATGATTCATTTTATGTAGATAAAAAAAATCTTTATGCCGAATTAACTTTAAAACATACCACATTTACACCAGTTTCAATTCAGAAAAAACTAAAAAACTATCTTCGACCAATTAAACGTATAATATATAGAGACACCCCATTTACACCACAGGAATTAAAAATAAAAGCTATCAGACGAATGGATTATTTGGTTTCTTCTTATAAAGAGGAGTATTCCAAAATATCAGGATATATCCACCAAAAAAAAAAACAGTTAGATTTTACTTATTACCCATTAGAATATATTGTAAATGTTAACGATTTAGAGATAAAAACTACTAATCAGATTTTAGTTGGTAATTCAGGAACTTTAACAAATAATCATTTAGATGTTTTTAAAAAAATATATTATGAAAATTTAAATAATTATACTATACTTTGCCCTTTAAGTTATGGTGATAAAGTCTATATAGAAAAAATTAAAATAAAGGGTAAGTTTTATTTTAAAGATTATTTTTCACCAATAACAAATTTTTTGCCACTAGAGGATTATAATCAATTAATTAGAACTTCTTCTATTGCAATCTTTTATAATTTCAGACAGCAAGCTATAGGTAATATAATTGCATCTTTGTGGTATGGAGCTAAAGTTTTTTTAAGTAAAAAAAATTCTTTTTTTAGTTTGTTAAAAAGTAACGGCATAATCGTTTTCGACTTTGATAAAAGCAATTTAAATGTTTATGAACCATTGAATATTAATCAAATAACGCATAATAGATTAATATTGAAAAATTTATTTAGCGAAAAACGTTTATTAGAAAAATTGAGTTCGGAAATTGACAATCTAATAAAATGAACAAAAGAATAGAGGCAATAAAATCTATTACTCAAAGTGTTTTTAATTTAAATTCAAAAATGCTAGGAAGAATATAGTTCAAGTTAATACTTATAAAATATTAAAAATAATACATGTTTGTATTATTTTTTGAATATCAATTACATTTAAGTTGAATAATATTCAAGATATTTGAATGAGTATTAAGTTTGTTTAGAAAAAAATAAATACTGTAAATACAATAAATGAGTTTATTAGTTTCGATAATTATACCTACTTATAACAGAGCACATATTTTAAGTGAAACTTTAGATAGTGTGAAGTCACAAACTTATACTAATTGGGAGTGTATTGTAGTAGATGATGGCAGTATAGATGAAACAGAGGAATTAGTAGCGGATTATATTTTAAACGATAATAGATTTATTTATGTCAAAAGGCCTAATTTACATCTTCAAGGTGGCAATGGAGCTCGTAATTATGGTTTTGAAATTAGTAAGGGAGAATTTATCCAGTTTTTAGACTCAGATGATTTATTATCTAAAAATAAATTAAATTTACAATTAGATTTATTAATAGCAAATAACGCTGATGTTTCTACATGTCAATGGGGTAGATTTAGTACAAATCATGATTTTAAAATAAAAACATCGCCTTTTTATAGAAACTATAATAAAGCTTCAAACTTATTGATAGATTACGGAAATTTTAAATCTTTTTTGCCTTCACATGTGTTTTTAATTAAGCGAGATGTTTTTCTAAAATCTGGACTATGGTGTGAAACATTGAAGATTAATCAAGATGGAGAATTATTTTGTCGAGTATTACTTTGTGCCAACCGAATCGTTTTTTCAGAAGGGGCCCATGTTTTTTATAGGTTTGAAAATAAAAATAAAACAAGTAGTTTAACAAATAAACAAAAAGCAAAGGATTTAACAATAAGCTGGAAATTAATATCTAATCATCTAAATAATAAAAACAAAGATATTTTTAGGGATTATATATACTTCGGTAAAAATTATGCATTTAAAATTTTGAAAGAAAATTATAAAATAGAAATTTTAAAAAATTTTTATTTTTATAAGTTACAAATTTTTGCTTTTTTGAAAAGTAAACTTAATTAAAATAGATTGAAAAAAATAGCAATATTTGGACCAATAAACTCTAGAGGTGGAAGAGAGTTAGAAACTGCTTTTATTGCTAGCACTCTGATGGAGAAATATGACCTTTCTGTATATTCAACCGAGCAGGTTTTACAAGTAAATGACATACATTCTTTAAATCCAGAAATTGATATTTATTATAAGCATAAATCTTTTTTTTCAAAACTTAAATCTAAGTTTGGTTTTAAATCTAGCTACAAAAGCTTGTTGTTTAAACAATTAAATGGTGCAAAAGTTGAAACCTTACATGATGCTATATTAAATGTAGACCTAGTCTTTATAATGGCTCAGTTAACTTCAAATTATACTAAGGCAATTATTATAGAGGCAAAAAAGTTAAATAAACCTATAATATTTAGAACGACAGGCACAATTCCTAAAATAGATATTAAAGCACCTTTTTTTAATTATTTAAAAGATGTTAATCTATTTATTAATCATTCTGAAAAAAATTCAGATGTATTTATAAAGAATAATTATTTAAATTATAAAATAATTGATCAATGTGTTATAAATGAAGATGAGTTTTTAGATAAATGCCCTCTCCAATTCAAACAGATTAAAGACTTTTATTGTGTATCTAGATTAGATGATAACAAAGATGTTATAACAGCTGTTAAGGCATTTAATACTTTGAAGAACAATTCAAATTTAAAATTGCACATTATAGGAGAAGGTGAGTGTTTAAATACACTAAAATCTGCCTCAACTAATGAAAATATTAAATTTTATGGACATTTAGAACAGAAGGATTTAATTAAGTTAATTTATAAATTTCATTGTTTAATTATAACATCAAAAGAAGAGGCAGGACCATTAACAGGCCATGAAGCTGCTATACTTGGTTTACCCATTATTTCTACAAAGGTTGGTGCAATGCCAGAACGATTTATAAACAATAATTCCATGTGGTATAATGTAGGTGATTTTAATGAGCTCGCATTAAAAGTTTTAGAATATTCTGAATATTCAACAGAAGAAATTCAAAAGCTTCAAAAAGAAAATAAGATGTTATATAAACAAAATTCTTCAAAAAAACAGATAGCTAAACAATATTTAGATTCAGTAAGTATATATTTGTAATAATTGGCCTAGAATAATATTAAAAATAATTGATGACTAAATATTTAATCACAGGAGGAGCAGGAAACGTAGGAAGTACTTTAGCAAAACATTTAGCTAAAGATACTTCTAATCTTATAGTAATAGTAGATAACTTATCTACAGGAAGTTTACATAAAATACCAAAATTGGATAATATAAAATTTATAAAATCTAATGTAAATAATTATAAAGATATTGCTCCAATTTTTGCTCGTTTTGAATTTGACTATGTGTTTCATTATGCCGCTTTAGTAGGTGTTAAACGTACTTTAAAAAATCCAATTAGTGTGTTAGATGATATTGATGGAATTAAAAATGTGCTGTCATTATCTAAAAATTCAGGTGTTAAACGCGTGTTTTACTCTAGTTCATCCGAAGTGTATGGCGAACCGTTTGAAATACCTCAAAATGAAAATACCACACCTTTAAATTCAAGGTTACCATACGCAATAGTTAAAAATGTAGGAGAAGCTTTTTTTAAATCGTACTACCAAGAATATGGTTTAGAATATACCATATTTCGATTTTTTAATACTTATGGCCCTAATCAAAGTGAAGATTTTGTCTTGCCACGTTTTTTAAAGTTAGCATTAGCAGATAAGGACATTACTATTTATGGCGATGGTTTACAAACAAGATCATTTTGTTATGTAGACGATAATGTAGAAACCTGTATTAAAGCTATTTCTGACCCTTTATGTTCTAACGCAGTTTTAAATGTAGGAAGTGATAAGGAGCAAACGATATTATCTTTAGCACAAGCAGTAATAAAAGCAACAAATTCAAAAAGTAACATAATTCATTTGCCTGCTTTAAAAGAAGGTGATATGGCCAGACGTTGCCCGGATACTTCAAAAATGAAAGCTGTATTAAAAAGAGATTTATTATCTCTCGAAGAGGGATTAGATAAAATGATTAAATTTTATAAATAGTAATTATGCGTAAAGGAGTAAATCCAACTAAAGGAGGAAAATTAGTTAATTTAGAGCCTTGCGACCATAGAATCTTAATACCTCTTCATATTCCTAATGAAGAAGGATATTTTAAGGATGCTTATAAAATCTTTTTACTATGTTTAAACTCCTTATTAAAAACAAGCCAATCTAAGCTTAAAATTAGCATTATAAGCAATAAAAGTTCAACAATAATTAACCAGCGTCTTTTAAAATTATACGAAGAAGGTGTTATAAATGAATTAATTATTGAAAAAGAAGGTTTAGGTAAAATAAATAGTCTTTTAAAGGCATTAAGGACTACAGAAGAACGTTTAGTTACGATTACCGATGCCGATGTTTTATTTTTAAATAATTGGGAAAGTGAAGTGGTGTCGGTATTTAAAAGTTTTCCAAAAGCTGGTGCCGTAAGTCCAGTGCCGGTATTTAGAAAACATTTGGATTTAACATCAAACATTTGGTTGGATCATTTATTTAATAATAAAATTAAATTTCAACCTGTTAAAGATCGACCTGCATTAGAAAAATTTGTTCAAAGTATAGGTTGGCAATATTTGCCAGAAGACTACGGTGATACTATTGGTACTATAACACAAAATAATACGACTGCAGTTTTGGGGTGTCCGCATTTTGTGGCCACTTATAAGTCTGAAGTTTTTAAAGAGATGCCAAAAACGAACACACCATATTTAATTGATGGAGATAGTGAACTTAAATATCTAGATTTACCAACTATTAAAATGGATGGTTATCGGTTATCTACAAACACTAATAATGCCTATCACCTAGGGAATGTTTTTGAAGATTGGATGCAAGATGCTTTTGATAATTTAAAAGAAGTAAATAAACTTGAAGTAAATTATAATGAGCTAAAAGATTTAAAACCGAAAAAAATTAAATACTTAGTATCAGAAAAAATTTTCAAAAGGCTAATAAAAAAACGTAGTTTGTTAAAATTTCTGCTAAGAAAAAAAGGGTTGACTCAAAAACAAGTTCATGCATTTGTAAAGCGTTAATTTTGTTATGATTGATGTAGTGTATTAGAATGTATTACAGTAAAAAAATGAGGTAGATGAGTGAAAAAACAAATGTATTAGTTTTTGGTCCTATAAGCGACTTTGGTGGTCGTGAAATTATGACCAATTTACTTTACAAGTCTTTAGGTCATCAATATAATGTACAGATACTTTCTACCACTTTAATTTCTAAAAAGTCGGATGCATTAAAAGAAGTAAAAAGTAACCATTGGACTTCTGTTGGCAAGGAGATTTATAACAAGTCTTTTTATATCAAATTAACTTCAGTTCTAGCGAAATTAATTTATAAGCACAAAGAGCCATCCTATTTTTTTATTAAAAATAAATTTACTAAGTCTAAATATGATTTTGATTTAGAATATAAGAAGATTATCGATGCTTACTTACGAGACTCTAAATTGGTTATATATAGTGATGAAATTAGTGGAAAGTGGTTAAACTTTATAATTGAAGCTTGTGAAAAATATGATTCCAAGTTAATTTTAATCATAACTGGGAAAATCTTTCATATCCCAAAATTTCTGATTAATCAAAATTTTAAATTCAATATTTTAGTACACTCAAAAGAAAATTACTATATTCTTAAGCAGTTAGATCATGTTAGATTACATCATATTGATCAAACCACTAGTAAAGAACAGCAACTCTTAAATTTAAATCTAAATCCATCAGAAAAATTGACCTATGGTTTTATTGGTAGGTTTAGCCAGGAAAAAGGATTTATGGAGTTAATTAATGTGTTTGCCAAAAATAAAAAACCACTAGTAATTGCCGGCAATGGACCACTTTTAGATGAATTTAGACATCTAAATACTGAAAATATTCGATATATCGGTCAAATTAAGCCAGAAGAAATTTCAAAATTTTATAATTTAATAGATGTGGTTATAATACCGTCTTTTGAAGAAGGTGGACCAATAGTAGGCGTAGAAGCTATGGCAGCTGGAAAACTAATTATTTCAACAAAAGTTGGTGCAATGGAAGAACGTCTAATGAATACTTTAAATAATTTTTGGTTTTCACATGAAAATCAAAAGTCTTTAAACGTGGCTATTAAAAGCGTAGAATCATTATCTAAAGATAGACAGGTTATCATAAGAGAAGAATTAAGAACATTATATTTGAAAAATAACTCTATGGATGTTATAAAGTTTAAGTATTTAAAGTTATTTTATTCTATTTTAACTGATCAAAAAATATAAGATTATAGAATGATTATCATCAAATTAAAAGGCGGTTTAGGCAATCAATTGTTTCAATATGCAACTGCAAAAGCATTGGCATTACGACACAATACAATGCTTCGTATAGACCATTCTAATTTTGAAACTTATAAGTTACATGATTATGGCTTGTATCATTTTAATATTACAGATCAATTGTATAAAAAAGAACCAAAGTGGTTAGCTAAAATTGAAAAAAAACTTAAGCTTAAAACATTTTATAATGAAGATGACCATGGTTTTAGGTATAATAATGAGTTAAAACATCAGAAAGCTTATAAACTTTTTTTAGATGGCTATTTCCAATGTGAAGATTATTTTTTAGAATATAGACAAGAGATTTTAGAGGCTCTTAAAATCACGTCACCTTTAAAGCCCATTACAAAACAAACTTTAGAGACTATCAATTCCTGTAGCTCGGTAGCCTTGCATGTAAGACGTGGCGACTATTTATTGCATGATGTACATAATACCGATAAAGCAGCGTATTATGATAAAGCTATGAGTTACATAGAGTCTAAAGTAGAAAACCCCATTTATTTTATGTTTTCAGATGATATAGATTGGGTAAAAGAAAACTTTAGCTCTAAACATCAAATGGTTTTTATAGATTTTAATGATGCAAGCACCAATTATGAAGATATAAAACTCATGTCTAACTGTAAACATAATATTATTGCCAATAGTAGTTTTAGCTGGTGGAGTGCATGGTTAAATACCAATCCAGAGAAAATTATAACTGCACCAAAACATTGGTTTAATGGCGATATGTATGATTTTACAGACTTAGTGCCTAAAAGTTGGATAAAATTTTAATTGCTTTACAACGCTTATGAAAATACTAATGGTAGCCATACCAAACCATCATTTTTTTAGATGGACCAATCAATTAGAGCAATCTGGTTATGAGGTCTTTTGGTTTGATGTGTCTTCCAATGGTTCAAACTCACCTCAAATTCCCTGGGTGACACAATTTACCCATTGGAAACTAAAATGGGATTTTCCATTTAGAATCCGTATTAAAAAACAGCTACCAGCTTTGCAACCTATTTTAACTAAAGTAAATGAAGTAGATGTTAACAAAGCATTTAAAACAGTTTTAGAGAAGGTGAAACCAAATGTGATTCATTGTTTTGAGATGAAATTATCTGGCTTGCCCATTTTAAAAACGTTGCTTCTAAAAAATACTATGCCAGTAATTTATTCTTCTTGGGGTAGTGATTTGTATTATTTTAAAGAACTTGGAACACCTGAGATAGAAGTTAAAACTTTTTTAAAACGTATTAATTACTTAATTACAGACTGTAAAAGAGATATTGAAATAGCTAAAAAAAATGATTTCAATCAAACTGTTTTAGGTGTTTTTCCAGGAAATGGTGGATTAGAAATTAATAAACACTCCAAACTTCCAATTTTAGAGCGTAGTCAAATTATTTTTAAAGGTTATCAGTTTGATGTCGGTGAGGCTGTTCAAATATTAAAAGCCATAGAATTACTTCCGGCACCTATCCAAAAGACTTATAGATTTGTAGTTTATAGTGCTGACAAAGAGGTAGAAGATTATATTAGCAGCTCTTTAATTTTAAAGACATTAGATTTTTTGGTTTTAAAACGTCAAATTAAAATTCCAAATGATAAGTTAATTGCATTAATGGGAGAAAGCTGTCTTCATATTGGGAACAATTTATCTGATGGTATGCCAAATACCATGTTAGAGGCCATGATGCAGGGCTGTTTTCCAATTCAATCAAATCCAGGAAATGCAACAACAGAGATTATTACTCATGGTTACAATGGATTTCTAATAGAAAATCCTTTCGACTATAAAAAGATAGCTCAATTGATTGAACAGGCACTTTTAGATGATACATTAAGGCTAAACGCAGCAAGCTATAATTTTGAATTAATTAATAAAAAATATAATAGAAACGTATTAAAAACTGAAATTGTAAATTTGTACCAATCAACTCAAATTAAATAATGGACGTTTCTATTGTTATTGTTACAAAAAATAGGTCTAAAGAACTTGCGAAAACCTTAAACATATTAAAGCCATATCTAGATTTAGAAATTCATGAAGTTTTGGTTTTTATTGATGGATGTTCGGAAACACAAGACATTATGACTAGTTTTGAGTGGGTCAAGTGGTTTAAATCAGAGAAAAGTATTGGTGCTTCACCTGCTAGAAACCAATTATATCAACAGGCATCTGGCAAGATTTATATTGGTTTTGATGATGATGCACATCCGCTTACCACGACATTTATTAAAGATGTTCAAAATTTATTTCATAAAACAAAAGATTTAGGAATTATAGCTTTTAAAGAAATAAAAGGCATATTTGAATCGGATATACAAGCTTTAAATTACGGTATAGAAGAAAGTGAACATTACTATACCAACGACTTTATAGGTTGTGGTTTCGCTATTTCGGCAGAAGCCTATAAAAAAACAAATGGGTTTCCAACCTGGATGACTATTTATGGAGAAGAGACTTGTGTAGCGTGGGAAGTTCTTCATAATAAATATAAAATACTATATACAAATCAAATAAAAGTAAATCACAGGGTTGACTTAGAAGCACGTAAAAAAACCGGAAAAAATTATTTTCGCTTTAAACATCAATTAATTAATACCATTAATTTTTATTTAGTGTATTATCAAAAACCATTTATACCTATTATTAAAGTTATAATCCATAATGGAAAAAAATATGGATTTAAAAACAAAACATATTTTAAAAATTATATGTTTGCTCTGGCACAGGTTGTTTATAAGCTTCCAAAAACTTTAAAAAGTAGAGCTCCTATAGCTATAGATAATATTAATACATTTAAACAACTTGAAGCTTTAAAATATTAAGTTATGCTTGTAAGAATTTGTAGATATTATAGTTATCCAGATATTAAACGGCAAACACCTGGGCAATCTTTTACTTGGCAGGGTATTACGTTTACGGAAGAAAATGTGGAAGCGTGTGATTTCTTAATTATTTTAGACTATCCAAAATTAGACTTTAAAACCAAGGTGCATCCTAATAATATTTTACATATTAGTTTGGAACCAGCGAACGAGGTTTCAAAGTATAGACAATACGGAAATAAACAAGTTGCTCATATTTTTAATCAAATAAAAAATGATGGTAAATTTATAAAGTCTCAACCTGCTTTACCCTGGCATTTAGATTTAGATTATGATGCATTTAAATCTTTAAAACCTGAAACTTTACAAAAAGAAGATAAAATTGTGTGGGTCACCAGTAACCAACGCACCTCTAAGCAACATAATGAGCGCATGGATTTTCTTGATTCAATTTCAGATTTAAGCTTTATAGAATTATATGGTAGAGGCATTAAACCAGTAGATAGCAAACTAGAGGTTATGAAAACGGCTAAATATGCTATTGCTTATGAAAATTTTAGAAATGAATATAACTGGACAGAAAAAATTGCAGATTGTTTTTTAAGCTATACCATCCCATTATATTTTGGTTGTAATCGTATTTCAGACTATTTCCCTGAAGATGCTATTATTCAAATTGACCCAAAAGATAAACACATTAAAACCTATTTAAAGGAAATAGTAACTAAAACAGTTTATGAGGATAAACTTGAAGCTTTAAAAGAAGCCAGAAATTTAGTCCTAGATACCTATCAAATTTTTCCATTTTTCGCTAATCAAATTAACGCTATAATTGCTAAAGATGGGATAGGTCATCCTGAAGAAAAACAATTATTTAATTTTAAAGGAGGCGATGCTTATTTTGATAATTATCCAAAAATTTTGGATCTAAATAAAATAAAAAGGAGAATTGATTTAAAATTTAAAACATTACGAGGGTAAATGTATTTCAACTCCATAGATTTCGCTATATTTCTACCCATCGTATTTTTAGTGTATTGGTTTATAACGCAAAAAAACTTAAAACTTCAAAATGCATTAATCGTAGTTGCCAGTTATGTGTTTTATGGCTGGTGGGACTGGCGTTTTTTAAGTCTTATAGTATTTAGTTCCTTGGTAGACTATAGCATAGGCTTAGCTTTAAAAAAAGAAGAGCAGCAAAGTAAAAGAAAATTATTGTTATGGACCAGTATAGGCGTAAACCTTGGTTTTTTAGGCTTTTTTAAGTACTACAATTTTTTTGCAGATAATTTTGTTAGCGCATTTTCTTTTTTCGGACAACCAATACAACCTAACACTTTAGATATTATCTTACCCGTAGGGATTAGTTTCTACACGTTTCAAACTTTAAGTTATACTATAGACGTTTACAAACGTAAATTAGAACCTACCTCTAATCTTATTTCATTTTTAGCTTTTGTTAGCTTTTTCCCGCAGTTAGTAGCAGGACCCATAGAACGAGCAACCCATTTATTACCACAGTTTTATAAAAAAAGAGTTTTTCATTATTCTCTAGCCGTAAATGGTTGCCGCCAAATTTTATGGGGTTTGTTTAAAAAGATCGTGATTGCCGATAATTGTGCCGAATATGCCAATATGATTTTCAATAACTCATCAGATTATTCAGGCAGCACATTATTTATGGGTGCCTTGTTTTTTACGTTTCAGATTTATGGAGACTTTTCTGGATATAGCGATATTGCTATTGGAACTTCTAGACTGTTTGGTTTCGATTTGAAACAAAACTTTGCCTTTCCATATTTTTCAAGAGACATTGCAGAATTTTGGAGACGCTGGCACATAAGTTTATCTACTTGGTTTAGGGACTATTTGTATATTCCTTTAGGAGGAAGCCAAGGAGGAACTTTAATGAAAGTGCGTAATACCTTTATTATTTTTTTAGTAAGCGGGTTTTGGCATGGTGCCAACTGGACGTTTATAGCTTGGGGATTTTTAAATGCGCTTTATTTTTTACCGCTGTTATTAACAAATAAAAACAGAAAGCATACTACAAGTGTGGTTGCGCAACATAATTACTTACCTAATATAAAAGAGTTTATACATATATCTTTTACGTTTTTACTAACCGTCTTGGCTTGGGTATTTTTTAGAGCTAACAACTTGTCGCATGCATTTAATTATTTGAAAGGTATAGCGTCAAAAAGTATATTTTCATTACCAGAAGTAAGGCCGAGTTATTTAATACTATTAATTGTGTTTTTTATATGTATAGAGTGGATGGGACGTAGAAGTTTATTTGCCATAGAAAACCTACTTATTAAGAAACATTTTAGTGTAAAATTGGCATTTTATATTTTTTTAATTGTATTAATGTTTTTGTTTTACGGGAAAGAACAAGCCTTTATCTATTTTCAGTTTTAATACATGAAAAAGTTTATAGTCCATATTTTAATTTGTGCCTCTATACTTTTTATAGTTGATAAGCTGGCGTATTTTATTTTAAAAGAAACACCAAAGCATCTTTATGATACCCGATTAAAAAAAGTTTTGGATGGAGAGATGAATAAGGAGCTCATTATTTTAGGTTCCTCAAAAGGCGCTGGAAATATTATAGCCTCTCAAATTGAAAAAGAAACGGGTTATGATAGCTATAACCTCTCTTATATGGGTAGTAATGTAATATTCCATGAATTTATATTAAGAAAACTACTTAAACATAACAAAGCACCAAAAATAGTGCTGCTTACCATAGATAATCCACAAACTCTAATTAATGAAAAATCATTAAGTTATAGATTTGATAAATTATATCCGCTTTCTGTTTATAATGAGGTGAATGATGAGCTAATAGCACAAAATGATCGGTCTATTTTATCTCAATTTTTTTTAATGGGTAGATTATCAAAAGCACATATAAATTATTCTAATGAGAAACCTTCTAAGGACAATCCATTATTAGAAGATGGCTCCATGCCATTTATAAGAGTAAATCCTAAATCTAAAAGGGAATTTGTTGAAAGAAGTATTTTATACGATAAAACATTGGAAATGGAATCCAAGTTGGAAGCGTTAAATTCTATTCAAAATCAATGCGAAGCAAATAATATTCAATTATACTATGTATTTAGTCCCAAGATGTTTAATTTTAATAGCGCCTTTTATAAACGGTTTTTAAAGCTTATAAATTCCGAAAAAGAAATATTTAAATATGATAACAACTCACTATATACTCTTAAGACTAGTTACTTTGATCAATCACATTTAATGATTCATAGCGCAAAAGTTTTTACTAAAGAAATAAGTGAATTTATTAAAAGCCATAATCCCTGAAAATTCTTATTTTCGCCATATAAACCAAACAACATGAAAGTAGCCTTAGTTACAGGAGTAAACGGACAGGATGGTTCGTATTTAGCCGAATTATTATTAGAAAAAGGATACATGGTACATGGTATTATACGTCGTAGTTCGACATTTAATACGCATCGTATTGAGCACTTATATATAGATAACCTTTTAAAAGATCAACATAAAAACCAAAACATCAAATTGCATTATGGCGATATGACCGATGGTTCTAATTTAATTCGTTTGGTTCAGGAAACACAACCGGACGAAATTTATAATTTGGCGGCACAATCGCATGTAAAAGTCTCTTTTGACATGCCAGAATATACGGCAGAAACCGATGGGGTTGGAACTTTAAAGTTACTAGAAGCTATTCGAATTTGTGGCTTGACTAATAAAACACGTATCTATCAGGCTTCAACATCTGAATTATATGGTAAAGTACAAGAAATTCCTCAAACAGAAACGACGCCTTTTTATCCACGTTCTCCTTATGGCGTGGCTAAATTATATGCCTTTTGGATTACCAAGAATTACCGTGAATCTTACGGTATGTATGCGGTAAACGGAATTTTGTTTAATCATGAATCTGAGCGTAGAGGAGAAACTTTTGTGACCCGTAAAATTACTTTAGGAGCAGCAAGAATTGCAAAAGGTATACAAGAAAAATTATACTTAGGAAACTTAGACGCCAAACGTGACTGGGGTTATGCTAAAGATTATGTAGAATGTATGTGGTTAATGTTACAGCAGGATGTTCCTGAAGACTACGTCATTGGAACAGGCGTTCAATATACCGTAAGACGTTTTTGTGAATTGGCATTTAAAGAAGCAGGATTCGATTTAAAATGGGAAGGTAAAGCGGAGAATGAAAAAGGAATTTGTACTAAAACAGGGCAGGTCTTGATAGAGGTAGACCCTAATTATTACCGTTTAGCAGAAGTAGAAACCCTATTGGGTGATCCTACCAAAGCCAGAACTCAATTAGGCTGGAATCCACAAAAAACTTCATTTGAAGACTTAGTTAAAATTATGGTGCAACATGATTTAGACTATGTAGTCAATTATAAAAACACCTATTAATGAAAATTTTCTTAACAGGTAATACTGGCATGGTTGGAAAGAATATTTTGGAGCATGCAAAAGCTTCAGAACATACATTTTTAACACCATTACGTCAAGACTTAAATTTAGAAGACAAGGAAGCGGTAAACGCCTATGTTAAAACCCATCAGCCGGATTTAATTATTCATGCAGCTGGATTGGTTGGCGGCATTCAGGCAAATATGGCTCATCCGGTTAATTTTCTGGTTAAGAATTTAGATATTGGTCGTAACGTTATTATGGCTGGACAGCAAAATAGGGTTAAGCAAGTACTTAATTTGTCAAGCTCTTGTATGTATCCGCGTTTGGCTCAAAATCCGTTACAGGAAGAGTTAATTTTAAAAGGTGAATTAGAGCCTACTAATGAAGGATATGCCTTAGCAAAGATAGTATCTACGCGTTTATGTGAGTATATCAATTCTGAAGACGATTTTTTTCAGTACAAAACCATTATTCCATGTAATTTATATGGCAGGCATGACACCTTTTCTCCACAACATTCGCATATGATTCCTGCGGTAATTAAAAAGATACACGATGCTAAAATAACCAATGACGCATCCGTTGGTATTTGGGGCACCGGAGAAGCCAGACGTGAATTTATGTTTGCTGAAGATTTAGCCGATTTTATATTTTATGCACTGGAACATTTTTCAGACTTGCCACAAAACACCAATGTGGGTTTAGGTAAAGACTGGACCATAAACGAATACTATCAAACGATTGCCAAGGTTATAGGTTATACAGGTGAATTTATTCATGACACCTCAAAACCAACCGGCATGATGCAAAAACTAATAGACGACACCAAACTTAAAGCATTTGGCTGGCAAGCACAAACGTCTTTAGAAGAAGGTATTGCAAAGACCTACGAATTTTATAAAAACACTGTTTTAAATGACTAAATATCCACTAGCAACGTCAACTTGGGACGATAAAGAAATTGAAGCCATCAATACCGTAATTGCTTCAGACATGTACACCATGGGTAAACATGTACAGCAGTTTGAAGAAGAATTTTCAGACTTTGTGGGTTCTAAATATAGTGTTATGGTTAATTCGGGCTCATCGGCTAATTTATTAGCAGTAGCCGCTTTGTTTTACACCAAAAACCCTAAAATTAAGCGAGGCGATGAGGTTATTGTTCCTGCAGTCTCTTGGTCTACAACGTATTACCCTTTATACCAATATGGGTTAAAATTAAAATTTGTGGATGTGGATTTACACACCCTTAATTTTGATTTGGAGCAGTTGGAACAAGCCATTACTAAAGATACTAAGATGATTATGGCTGTGAATTTGTTAGGAAACCCTAATGACTTTGATGCTATAAACGCACTTATAAAAGATACCGATATTGTTTTGGTGGAAGATAATTGTGAGTCTATGGGTGCCGAGTTTAACGGGAAACAAGCTGGAACTTTTGGAGTTATGGGAACGTTTTCAACGTTTTTCTCTCACCATATGGCCACTATGGAAGGCGGATTGGTAGTAACCGACGATGAAGAGTTATACCACGTCCTAATTGCGTTGCGTGCACATGGATGGACGCGTCATCTACCTAAAGAAAATAAAGTAGCAAATAAAAGCGACGATTGGTTTACGGAATCTTTTAGGTTTGTTTTACCAGGATATAATGTAAGACCTGTAGAAATGTCTGGCGCTATTGGCGTACAACAATTAAAAAAATTACCAGATTTTCTAGAAAAACGTCGTGAGAATGCGTTGTTATTTCAAGAATTATTTAAAAATCACCCCGATTTTTATATCCAAAAAAACATTTCAAATAGTAGCTGGTTTGGGTTTAGTTTAATTATTAAGCCGGAATCTAAATTACAACGAAATGATGTGGTTAAATTATTAACGGATCATCATATTGATTGTCGCCCTATAGTTACAGGTGATTTCACTAAAAATGAGGTGCTAAAATACTTCGATTATGAGATTCATGGCGAAATGAAAAATGCCAAATATTTAGACACACATGGGTTGTTTGTTGGTAATCATCAAATTCCTTTAAAGGAGGAAATTAAACATTTGCATAAGGTATTGTCGTAAAGCAAGCTAAATCTTGCTAAACCACATATTTTGTTTATTTTAGCCTTTTAACCAGCAATAGATCAAATGAAAAAGATTGGCTTTATTCCTCTACGAAAAGGTTCAAAAGGAATTCCCGGAAAAAACAAACGTAAAATGGTGGGACGACCATTGTTTACCTGGGTTTTGGGTGCGGCTTATTTTTCAGATTTAGATGAGGTTATAGTGTATACCGATGATGAAACGATTATTAATTTCATAGAGAAAGAATACCATTATACCTCAAAAATAAAAGTGGTACATCGTCCGGAAGCTACTGCAACCGATACCGCTTCAACTGAAAGTGCTATGTTAGCTTATGCAGAACATATTCAATATGACTTTGATGTGTTTTGTTTATTGCAAGCTACATCGCCATTCACCACTTCAGAAAACATCAACGAGAGTTTAAAAAAATTAAACGAAGGTTTTGATTCTACCGTATCTGTAGTGCATACGCACCGCTTTTTATGGAATGAAGATGGCACAACAATTAATTACGATTATACTAACAGACCAAGACGTCAAGACTTTAAAGGTTTGCTAGTTGAAAATGGCGCTGTTTATACTTGTACCAAATCTGTTTTAAAAAACAAGCAAAACCGATTAGGAGATAAAGTGGCAGTTGTTAAAATGCCAGAAGATAGTTTATTAGAAATAGATTCTGAAACCGACTGGATTGCAATAGAACAACTTTTAATAGAACGCCAGCAACGAGCTAAAAGAACATCGCCACTCACTCATTTAGTGTTGGATGTGGATGGGGTTTTTACAGACGGTAGTATTACTTATACCAAAGATGGCGAGCATACCAAACGTTTCGATATGCGCGATGGTATGGGCTTAGAAATTTTGCGTCAGTTTAATATAAAAGTTATTATTATGACCAGCGAAAATTCAGAATTAGTCGCTAAACGTATGCAAAAACTTCAAATAAAGGATACCTATTTAGGTGTAAAAGATAAATTTACTTTGCTTCAAAAAATTGCCAAAGAGGACGGAATTTCATTAAGTCATTTTGCTTATATAGGAGACGATGTAAATGATCTTGCAAATATTTGTAGTGTGGGCTGGTCGTTTGCACCAAACAACGCTACCGCAATTGTCAAATTAAATGCCGATGTGGTCTTATCTAAAGACTCTGCAAATGGCGCGATTCGTGAAGCTTGCGAATTTATTTCAACGTATAATAAAAGATTTTAAATAGAATGGATATTAAAAAACCATACGTTATTGCAGAAATTGGTTGCAATCACAAAGGAAATATGGCAACAGCCAAAGAATTAATTAAAGTTGCAAAGATTTTTTGTAACGTGGATGCTGTGAAGTTTCAAAAACGTAATAATATAGAATTGTTGACCGAGGAACAATATAACGCACCACACCCCAATCCCGTAAATTCTTATGGAGATACTTATGGTGCACACAGAGAGTTTTTAGAATTTGATGTGGAGCAGCACCAGGAATTAAAAACCTTTTGTGAAGATATTGGAGTGACCTATTCAACTTCGGTATGGGATGTAACCTCTGCTAAAGAAATTGCGTCGCTTAAACCGGAATTTATTAAAATTCCTTCAGCGTGTAATAATAATGTAGCTATGCTGGAGTGGTTATGCGAAAATTATAAAGGAGAGATTCATATTTCTACAGGAATGACTACTAAAGATGAAATAGAGGGTTTAGTAGGATTATTTTCAAAATTTAACAGAGCTAAAGATTTAGTGCTTTACAACTGTACATCGGGTTATCCAGTACCATTTAAAGATGTGTGTCTTTTAGATATTAATATTCTTAAAGAAAAATATGGCGATAAAGTTAAACACATAGGTTTTTCTGGTCACCATTTGGGTATTGCTGTAGATGTTGCAGCCTATACTTTAGGAGCAAATATTATTGAGCGCCACTATACTTTAGACCGTACTTGGAAAGGTACAGATCATGCTGCATCTTTGGAGCCTATGGGCTTAAGAAAGTTAAGCAGAGACTTATTGGCTGTGTATGATGCTTTAAGTTATAAGCCAACAGATATTTTACCAATTGAGCAAGTACAAAGAGATAAATTAAAAAACCAGAAAGGCTAAATTGAATTATGAATTATGAATTATGAATTATGAGTTATGATTTATGATTTGCGAGTCTGGATTTATGTAATTAAAAAGTTCTTGATTTTTAGATTTTTTATAAATGAAGCAAAAAAAAGTATTTGTATTTTTCCCTGATGGCGTAGGACTTAGAAACTTTGCGTTTACCGATTTTAAATGGATTGGTGAACAGATGGGATTTGATATTACCTATTGGAACAATACTGTTTTTTCTTTAAAAGACAACTTAGGGTTTAATGAGGTTAAGATAGAGAACCATCAAATTCATCCGCTTACACCTCTCTATACACGTGCCAGAAAACGTGTAGAACTTAATGTTTCTGAACAAAAATTTAACGATCCAGTTTATCCAACCTATAAATTTCCATTTAATTATAAAGGTTTAAAAAACACTGTAAAAAGTTTATATACAAGGCTTTTAATAGCCCAGTATAATTCTGAAAAAGGAGTAGAACGTATAAGGGCAAAAATAAACGCTTTAGAACGTAAAAACCCTAAATACACCTACTGTAAAGCACAGTTACAAGAACATCAACCCGATTTGGTATTTTGTACTACGCAACGTGCTACGCAATCCATTTCAGCCTTGTTAGCCGCAAAAGATTTAGGCATACCAACCGCAGCTTTTGTGTATTCTTGGGACAATGTACCGAAAGCTATGCAAGTGGTGGAAACGGACTATTACTTTGTGTGGAGCGAGCATATGAAACGCGAAGTGCTGCAATACTATCCGTTTGTAAAAGAAAATCAGGTATTTGTAACAGGAACCCCACAATTTGAACCCCATTTTGACAACAGTTTAATTAAGTCTAGAGACACTTTTTTTGCTGAAAACAATTTAGACGTTAATAAAAAATACATCTGTTTTTCTGGTGACGATGAAACCACATCGCCATTAGATCAGTATTATTTAGAAGATTTAGCTATAGCTGTTAGAAGTTTAAATGCTAAAGGCGAAAATTTAGGTATTATTTACAGAAAGTGTCCTGTAGATTTTACAACGCGATACGATAAAGTTGTGAAAGATTATAGTGATGTTATTGTTAAAATAGATCCTATCTGGAAACAAGTAGGCAGCCAGTGGAACCAAGTTTTACCAGCTAAAGAAGATTTTGAGATGCTGGTTAACGTCTGTTATCATTCCGAAATGGTTACTAATGTGTGTTCTAGTACCGTTTTTGACTTTGTAGCGCATAACAAGCCTTGTATTTATTATAATTACGAACAACCACAGCTTAAAAAAGGGATTCGTGATATTGGGCAGAACTACAAATATGTACATTTCAGGTCTATGCCTACTAAAGAGGCGGCAGTTTTTTGTGAAACTAAATCTCAATTAGAAGCTAAAGTAAAAGCGGTTTTAGACGGTACATTAACTAACGTCCCAGTTGGAAAAGAATGGTTTAAAGTTATTGCAGGTGTAACACCAGACGCTTCTTCTAAAAAGATTTGGGAAACAATTAAATCTATAATTTAACTATGCTTAATTTTATAAATAAGCTATATCAAAAAAAAATATCTTCTAAAGGCTTAGGCATTTTTAGGATTTGCTTTTCCCTTGTCTTACTTCTCGAGGTTAATAGGATTTATAGATATAAAGAACTATACTATGATCCTATTCCATTTATAGAATCCATAAATTTTAATTACACTTTGGTTTTGATTTTATGGCAAATAAGTTTAGTTGCAATTTTTTTAGGTTTTTTTACAAGACTTTTTGCTATTATTAACTATATCATAGCTTTTATTTTAATTAATGACTTTGGTGTTTACGAATACCATATGGATTATGTGTATTTGGGTATTTCATTCCTTTTCATATTTGTGCCAACAGAAAAAAGTTATAGTATAGATGCAATTTTTAAATCACAAACATCTTCGAAAATATTAACACAAAAAACAAGTGTGTTGAGTTATTACAGTTTAGTATTTGTAGGAATTGCTTTGGTTTATTTCGGGTCTATATTTTTTAAAATACGTTCTAATGCATGGCTAAATGGTTTAGGTATCTGGCTTCCATGTTCTTTACCGCAGGTAACTATAACCAATAATCAATGGGTTTTAAATCAAGAGTACTTTATAAAATTAATAGGTTACATAGCTCTTATTTTCGAACTTTTCTTTATTTTTTTATTTTTTGTTAAAAAATTTAGATTACCACTTTTTATCATTGGTGTAATTATGCATATAGGTATTGCAGCAGTATTTCCTATTCCATATTTTGCATTTGGCTATGTAGCCTTGTATTTATTATTAATTCCAGTATCATTTTGGGAGAAATTACACTATAACTTAAAATTCTATTCAGTTAAAAATAAGATAAAAAGTAATTTATTTTTAATTATCTACTTCTATTACTTTAAGCTTTTAAGCTTCAATTTATCTTCTTTTTTAAAACTTCGATTTATTAAATTGTTTTTTATTCTCATCTGTATTTTACAATTAAATGCTGCTGTAAATATTAGTAGTGATAAAATTACAAATGTTATAAAAAAAAATATAAAAGAATCTGATTCTTATATTGTAATATTAAAAAGAACAGTAAAAACTATAAGAAATTTTTCTCAAGAGCTATTTGGGATAACAGGTCATGGAGTTTTTGTTGATGCTCATTATATTGGATTTGATAAGATTTTAACAATAAAATACAAAAATGAGTTCCTTCCGCTTTATGATGAAAACGGAATGCCTGGAAATTATTTAAAAAGTGGAATTTGGGCTAATTATAATTTTAGGGTAAATAAACCTTACGTTTTTAACAGTGAAAATAGTCAAACTAATTTAAAAAATGGATTTGTTCGTTATACTTCATATTGGACACGAAAGAATAATTTAGAATTAGATAATTTGGAATTTGATATTTTGATAAAAACTGTAAAAGCTAATTTTAATTGGGAAAAAGACCTACTCAGCAAAAACCTTGCTACGCCTTGGGAGACTGTAGGTAAAATAATTTGGAAAGATAACAAGGCCAAAGTGGTTTTAGAAGATGTTGTAAATGAATAAATCATCACACTTAGTTATTGGCTCTAATAGTTTTTTAGGAAGACAATTGTGTAAGCAATTACATCAACAATCTAAAATAGTAACTGGAGTATATCATAAAAATACTCAAAATCTTTTTAAGAAGGTAAAACATGTGGGTTTTGAAGAATTATATAGCCTGCCAAATGACTATCACTATGTTTACATAGTAAGCTCTTATATCCCTCTTAATACAGATAATAATATAACGGAACGATTAGATGCTGTTAATGTAGCGCTAGTGCAGCATATTGTAAATTATTTTACAAGAGCAAAAATTATTTTTTGTTCTAGTGTATCTGTCTATGGAGAGTTAGATGCCGTTATTACAGAGCAAAGTCCATTAGACCCAATAACAGCTTATGCTAAGTCTAAACAAAAAGGTGAAGCTATAGTAAGCAATCATTCAAAATATGCTATAGTAAGAATAAGTTCTTTATTTGGAAAACGAATGAAACCTATTACCTTTTTACCACTTATAATAAAAACTGCGTTAAAAGACCACACCATAACACTTTTTGGTTTTGGTAAACGACTCCAGAATTACATACACGTTAAGCATGTGGCACAAATTTTAATTAAAGCAGCACACTGCCATACAAACGAGGTTTTTCTGGCAGTACATGACAATTCATTTTCTAATACAGAAATGGCAGAAATGGTTTCAAGCTCATTTCAAAATCTAAACATTGTTTATAGAGGTAAAGATGATTCTAAATCTTATATTTACGATAATTCTTACACACGAAAAACACTTCAATTAAAGCAGCAAAACTCAATTAAAGCTGAAATTAAAGCATTGATACAATGGATGAGAAAAGAGTATTAGTTACAGGAATTGGCGGTAATGTTGGTCAAGGCATTATACGTAACATAAAGGCAACCTCTTATAATATAAAAGTAATTGGGACTAATATTGAAGATTTTTCTGCAGGAAACCATTTATGTGACGTATTTTACAAAGTGCCTTATGCTTACGAGAGTGATTATGTAAGTTTTATAAATTGTATAGTTAATCAAGAAAATATAGACTTAATTATTCCGTCTACAGATTATGAAGTTTATTATTTATCCCTTAATAAATCTAAAATATCTTGTAATGTGGTAGTTTCTAGTGTAGAGACAACCTCTAATTATTTGGATAAATACAATACATTTTTACACCACAAAGCCCATCAAATCCCGTTTGGAAACTCATATTTACCTAGTGCATATAAACATCAGTTTAAAGATTGTATTGTAAAACCGAGAAAGGGTAGAGGCTCTAGAGGCTTGCAAATAAACCCTAAAAGTTTAACTCATTTTTCTGATGATGAGTATATGGTCCAAGAGCTTCACAAAGGTAAAGAAATTACCACAGCATTTTACGTTACTAAAAAAAATGAGTTGCATGGCTTTATTTCTTTAGAGCGTATGTTGGAAAATGGTACAACTACAAATTGTAAAGTAGTAATGACTTATGATGATGCATTAAAAAAAATTTTACAAAAAATAATTAATGCAGGACAATTTTTTGGTTCAGCAAACTTACAATCTATAGTAAACCAAGATGGAGATATAATACCTTTTGAAATTAATTGTCGCATTTCTGGAACAAACTCGATTAGAGCAAATTTTGGATTTGAAGATGTTAAATATACGTTACAAGAATATTTGTATTTTGAAGCACCAGATACACCACAAATTAAAAAAGGAGTGGCCACTCGAATATTAATGGATGTAATTTATAAAGATCAAGAGGATTTTGCTCAAGTACAAGACGCTAACACCAAACATTTTATTTACTAATGGAACAAACTGTAAAATATATATTATTTGATGCAGCTAATACCTTAATACATAAACCAGAGCTTTGGTTAAAAATAAACACCGTTTTATTAAATTTCGGGTATAAAGTAAATACGGAAGAGCTTAAACAAAAACATAAGTTGTTAAGTGAGGTTATAAAGTTTCCAGATGTAACATCACAATCATTTTACTCTTCATTCAATTCAGAATTGTTAAATGCTTTAGGAATAATTGAAACCCCAGAGCTGTTAGATGCTATTTTTACAGCGTGTAAATATTTACCTTGGGAAGCTTTTGAAGATACTAAAGCACTAAATAGTTACATTGCTACACCAATGGGAGTAATTTCTAATTTTAATTCAGGTTTATCAGTTTTATTAAATGAAAAATTACCCTTAGTATCTTTTGAAGATATTATAATTTCGGAAGATGAAGGGATTTCAAAGCCAAGTTTAGATTTTTATAAAGTAGCAATCCATAGAACAGGTTTGGAACCCAATGAAATTTTATATATTGGAGACTCATTAAAATTAGATATTAAACCAGCTCAATCATTAGGTTTTCAGGTAAAACTGATTGACAGAGATCAAACATATCCAACATCACCTTATCGTATAAATAGTATAACAGATTTATTTTAAGTCATCATTTTGAAAAAAACCATCTCATTTATAGTTCCTGTTTATTTTGAAGAAGCTGTCATTTCTAGATTTATTTTAGAAATGCGGGAAGCGCTTGCCAAAATAGAAATTAACTATGAGTTTGTTTTTGTAGATGATGGTAGTACGGATAAAACCTGTGAGATTATTAAAGAAGAAGCTAAAAGCGATGTAAAAATAAAATTAATAGAATTATCCTATAACCACGGAAAACAAAGTGCTGTAACTGCAGGAATAAATTATGCGGTTGGAGATTACCTGTTATATATGGATCCAGATTTACAAGATCCACCAGAAGAAATTCATCGTTTCATTACAGAAATTGAGAAAGGTTTTGATTTGGTTTTTGGAGTTCGTAGAGAGAAAAAGGATAATTTTATTAACAGGCATTTTTCTAAATTATTTTGGGGAGTCTTACGAAAGTTTACAGGTTTGCAACTGCCTAAAAACTTGGCGGTCATGCGTATATTTAACCGAAAATTCGCCAATAAGTTTATAGAATATAAGGAACAAAACCGTTTTATAGAAGGCGTGTTTATGCATATTGGGATGAAGCAATCGGTACTTGAAATAAATCAACGCGAACGCTACGCAGGTCAAAGTAAGTTTAATTTTAGAAAAAAAATGGAATTGGCTTTTAATGCTATTTTCGACTTTTCAGAACTTCCTTTAAAATTGGCAGTACGCTTAGGTTTGATTTTTATATTAATAGGTATCATTACACTTTTAACTATAATTGGCTTAAAGTTATTTTTAGTAGACTTTCAATCGGGTTGGCCATCAATAATTGGCGCTTTAATTATCGCCACAGGAATACAATTGTTTTTTATTGGAATTGCAGCACTTTATATAGGAAAGGTTTATAAGGAAGCCAAAGGAAGACCATTATTTTCTGTTAAAGAAACCACAAACATCCAGTAAAATGAAACGATTAGCCATTATTGCTTCTGGAGATTTAGGACAACAAATAGCCTATCATGCCACTCAAGATAAACAGTTTGATGTTGTAGGCTTTTTTGATGATTATGCAAATCCAGAAACTTCTAAAAACACCATTTTGGGAACTGTGGAAGATATTGAGCGTGTGTATAAAGCAAATAGGTTCGATGAACTTATTATTGCTATTGGTTATAAGCACTTTGAAATAAGAGCCCAGCTTTTTACTAGATTTAGAAATAAAATACCATTTGCAACATTTATACATTCATCATGTTATGTAGATGAATCTTGTAAAATAGGTAGTGGGGTGTGTTTATTTCCAGGGTCTGTTTTAGATGCTAATGTAGAAATACAAAATAATGTACTTGTAAATGTTGCTTGTACAATAGCTCACGATTCTATAATTGGTTCACACACGTTTCTGTCACCAAGAGTTGCAATTGCTGGTTTTGTAACAATAGGAGAAAATTGTAATATAGGTATTAACAGTACTATAATAGATTGTATTAAAATAATTAATGGAACCCAAATAGGAGGCGGAACTGTTGTGATTTCTAATATAGAAAAGAAAGGACTTTATGTAGGGAACCCATCTAGATTTATAAGATAATGATACCATTTAATAAACCTTTTTTAACAGGGAAAGAAACTCAGTATATTGAAGATGCCGTAAAACGTTTAAAAATTTCTGGTAATGGAGATTATACTAAAGAATGTCATAATTTTTTTGAACAACAGTATGGCTTTAAAAAGTGTCTTTTAACCACGTCTTGCACAGATGCTCTTGAAATGTGTGCAATTTTAGCAGATATAAAGCCAGGCGATGAGGTAATTATACCAAGTTATACTTTTGTATCTACTGCAATCGCTTTTATACGTCAAGGAGCAAAAGTAGTTTTTGCTGATTCTTATAGCGATAATCCTAATATAGATGCTAGCCAAATAGAAGCATTAATTAATTCAAAAACCAAAGCAATTGTGCCAGTGCATTATGCTGGAGTTGCTTGCGATATGGATGCTATTATGGACATTGCAAACCGATATGATTTGCTTGTTATTGAAGACGCCGCACAAGCGATAACATCTAGGTACAAAGGGAAATATTTGGGGTCTATAGGACATATGGCTGCTTTTTCCTTCCATGAAACTAAAAATGTAATTGCTGGAGAAGGTGGATTACTCGCTATAAATGATGATAGGTTTGTAAACAGAGCAGAGATTATTTGGGAAAAGGGAACCAATCGTGCGGAGTTTTTTAGGGGTGAAGTTAATAAATATGGTTGGGTTGATATTGGCTCATCATTTTTACCTTCGGAAATTATATCGGCATTCTTGTGGGCACAATTAGAGAACATTGAAACTATACAATCAAAAAGATTACAACATTGGCATTATTATAATAACCAATTGAAAGAGTGGGCTGAAACTAAAGGAATAAAGTTAATGCCTACACCACTTGAAGAAACAAATAATGCCCATATGTATTATATTGTTTGCAATTCTATAGAACAGCGAACCAGCTTAATAGCGCATTTAAAAGCTAACAGCATCTATGCTGTATTTCATTATTTAAGCTTGCATGCAAGTGACTATTATAAAGATAAACATGATGGACGAGAATTAGAAAATAGTGACTATTTTACAAACCACTTATTACGCCTACCAATGTTTTATGAATTGCCTGTTGAGGAAGTTGTAAAATGTTTAAAATCTTTTTAAATGCAAATCTTAAAAAAAAAATATTTATTAATTCTTTTTAGCATTTCATGGTTAATAAAAATTATTCATAGTAATAAAAACTTCTCACCTTTAAATGTTACAGACCCAGATAATTACTTTATTTCGTTCAATTTTTTTTTAAAAAACAGCTATTACGAAATAATGGCTAATGGGTCAAGTTATTTGTTTAACCTTGTAAATTATTTGTTCTATACGTTAACAAAAAACATTAGTGTTTCTTTTTTTTTAACAAATTTAATTTCAGAGATTTTATTGATATTTTTTGGATTAAAAATTTTACAACTTGTTAACCAAAAGCATCATTCAAAATATGCAGCTACTATTGGTTTAATTTACCTCTTTAATACTTTAGATTTAAATGATTATCAGCATTCTAATAACGATGTATTCCAAGCTGTATTTATTGCCTTAGCAGTATTGTTTTTACTTAAACAGTGTTATTATAAAGGTTTTAAAAAAGCATATTATATATATTCAGCTATATTAATTTCATTATGTACTTTAATTAGACCAACATCTTTAGTTGTTATAGTAATGGCTATTTCAGCTGTTTTTTTTATTGAATATTTTAAGAAGTCAAATGTAATCCAAGGAAGTAAGCATTTTATGTTTTTTTTAATTCCATTAATTTTATTGGTTAGTTTGTTTCACTTTCCATCGATAAAAGAGCATAATAGGTTGGGGTTTTATAATAAAAGTAATTCTTCTAATAATTGGGTTCAAAGAAATTATTTAGGAACAAAACGTATGCAGAATGGGGAACTTCCAATTCATAAAAATTCCATTTTTAGAGATACAAAATTCAGTGACGTTAATGTTTATTTAGCAGAACATGGATCTGAAAGCTTACCTAAAACTCAAGGTGAATTTCTTAAAAGAGATCCTGTTTTATCAGGTCTGATATTTGGTTATAATTTACTTTTCACCTTTACTAAAAGTTTTAGATATTATGGATTATTAATTTTATTACCGTTACTTTATTTATTACTAAAGCCATATTTAAATCCACAAAAATGGTTAGTCTATTTGTGGATTATTATTATAGGTACAATATGTTTTATACCATTTACTTTAATGGAATATAGATGGTACACAGGATATGATATTATATTTGCATTAGCTATATTTACATCAGTTATATATTTTGAAAAAACCAAATATTCTAATTTCTTACGGTACACAGTAAACACCTCTTTAATTTTAGTAACCATCTTTAACTTACTACTTGCTTTCGTAATTAGTTCAAATTATTAAAATGTTGCACATCGCTTACCTTACATCAGAATATCCAAGTTCTCGCGTTAAACACGCAGCAGGAATTGCGACCAGCATTAAAAATCTTGCTGTAACTTTAGTTAAGAAAGGAGTGAGAGTGAGTATTTTTGTGTATCACCAAAATGAAGACGCGGTTTATATGGAAGAAGGTGTTCACATTCATCTTATAAAAACCCGAGTCTATACATTTGCAACCTTTTATAAGTACCGAAAATTCCTTCAGAAGTATTTAAACAATGCAATTTTAGAGCAAAATATTGATCTTGTAGAAGCTCCAGATTGGACAGGAATTACTGCTTTTATGAAATTAAAAGCGCCGCTTATTATTCGATTTCATGGAAGTGATGCCTATTTCTGTAAATTAGATGGTCGAAAACAGAAATTTAAAAATTTCATGTTTGAAAAGTTAGCACTAAATAGAGCAAAAGCCTATATAGCACCAACCAGCTATGCAGGTGAGGAAACAGCTAAGATATTTGGATTAGACCGAAGAAAAATAAAAACAATTCATTACGGTTTACAACTAGAACAGTTTAATAATGAAAAGCCTTTAGACTATATAAACCAAAGTTTGCTTTATATTGGAACAATCATTCGAAAAAAAGGTGTTTTTGAGCTGGCTGAAATTTTTAATACAATTATTGAAACAACTCCGAATGCAAGCTTAACTCTAATTGGAGGCGATTCTAAAGATATTAAAACTGGCGAAGCTTCAACTTATAAATTGATAGAACAAATCTTCTCTAAAGCAGCCTTAAAACAGGTTAATTATTTAGGGAAAATACCTTATGCAGAGGTACAAAACCACATTAAAAAGGCACATGTTTGTGTATTTCCTAGTTTTGCCGAAACCTTAGGCATGGTCACTATAGAAAGTATGGCTTTACAAAAACCAGTGGTAAATACCAATATAGGCTGGGCGCAAGAACTTATAGTCCATGAGAAGAATGGTTTTTTGGTGCATCCAACAGATATTAATACCTATGCCAAACACATTTTAAATCTTTTTACTGCTAAAGAACTAGGTCACACAATTGGTGCTGAAGCAAGGAAACACGTAGAAGGTAAGTTTGATATAACAAAGCTAGCATCCATAAATATAGACTACTATAAGTCGATTATTGCAAATGCTTAAACGTTTAAAAACATATTTAGGGCAGCAACGAAGAAATTTCAAATTAATGAAATTTCACATGAAGCAATCTAAATCTAAACATCCAGATGCAAACAAACGAATTATTGTTTGTTTTAACGGACAGGTACCTCATGGTGGCTTGGTAGATAGACTTAAGGGGATAATCTCTTTCTATGATGTAGCACGACAATTAAATTACGATTTTTTTATACAGTTTAGTCATCCGTTTAATTTAGACTTATTTCTAGAACCCAATGCTTTTGAATGGCGCATCGATGAAACTGAAACTGGATTGTCTAAGACTACTCAGTTGATTAATGTTATCAATCAATTTGATTTAGATCCACTAGAACTTATAAAATCTTCGTCAAAACAAACATTTTTGGTTTATGCAAACATCGATTATCTGTCTAAAACCAACCCAACTAAAAGTGGTAAAGCGTTAGAGCATCTATGGCGTACTCATTTTAACCATTTATTTAAACAATCATCACAACTTAAGAAAGCATTGTTAGATTTAGAACCAGAACCCTATATTAGTATCCATACCCGATTTACTAGCATTATGGGCGACTTTCAGGACTCAACCTCTCTCATTATTTCAGAAGAAGAACGTACAGTGTTATTAGAGCAATTAAAGGTTAAAATAGATTACATTCAATCTACTCATGTCGAGAAAGTATACGTATTCTCGGACAGTAGTTTGTTTTTATCTTATGCATTGCAAAATACAACTACTCAAACAGTAAAAGGAACACCTTTCCATATGGATAGTTATACATCTCAGGCTGAAATTGAAGCACATTTAAAAACATTAGTAGATTTCTTTATGATTGCTGAAAGTCAAAACGTTTATTTTTTAAAAATTAACCCGATGTATTCCAGTGCTTTTTCCAAATATGCAGCTATTATAGGAAACAAACCATTTATAAAAATTGAGGCTTAATGATTATTGTAACTCATAATTATAAAGAGGTTAAACAGGTTTTAAACGCAAATTTAAAACCTGTAGCTATCAATTTTAAATCTCAAAATAATATTACCGCTTGTGTTATTGCTTTAGCTGAGAAATTTAAAAATGAGTTAATTGTCTGGTGCCATGAAGATTTAATAAATAGTCTACAGGTTGAAAAATTATCGGATATATTTCATCACCAATATGTTTTAGCTACTTTTAATACAGATGATAGCTATTATTCATCTGATAAGATTGAATATTTAGAACGTTCTATTTGTTTAAAATTTGGCAAAGCAAATACTTACGGGACTTATCTCATGTCTAGTCAAGTAGGAGCAATGCATGCTCAAACCATTCTAAAACTACAACAAGCGTTAAATAAAAATAAGTCTTTTACTTATAATTTAAATAGTATAGCTAAAAACTATCAAATTGAAGGACTTTATTGTTATTCGGAACCTAAATTATTGCATCCAAATTATAAATTAGTAGAAGAAGTTAAGATATCCAACTCAGAACTTTTTTGTTTTGTACGAGAACATTATAAATGGGTTTGGTCTTGGATATTACTACTAAATCTTATAGTTTTTGAAAGAAAAATACCCTTAATAGCTTTTCTGCGCAGTTGTTTTATAAAACAAAAAGAAATTTTAAAGTCATTTAACACAACTAAAATAAACTCTCAGAAAGCAGATCAATTACATAAACACATTGATGTTGTTATTCCGACTATAGGGAGAAAATCATACCTTTTAAATGTTTTAGAAGATTTAAAACAACAGACTATACTACCAAAACAGGTTATTATTGTAGAGCAAAATGGTGATAGGAATCAATCTTCAGAATTAGATTATTTAAGTAATCAAGAATGGCCATTTAAAATAACACATAAGTTTACACACACTTTAGGGGTTTGTAATGCCAGAAATAGTGCACTGCAACATTTAGAACATGAATGGGTTTTTTTTGCGGATGATGATATTAGATTTTCTGCGTCTTTATTTGAAGATACTTTTGAAAAAATTACTGATACAGGCTCTCAAGCCATAAATTATTCATGTTTACAGCCAAATCAAAAACAGAACTATAACAAAACAGGACAAACATTTATTTTTGGTTCTGGTTCAAGCTTCGTTAAAGCAAGTATAGCCAAACAAATAAATTTTGATACAGCATTTGAATTTGGTTTTGGAGAAGATACAGATTATGGTGCTAAAATAAGACAACTTGGTTACGATATTACCTTTGCTCCAGAACTGCATTTAACCCATTTAAAAGCGCCAATAGGTGGTTTTAGACAGCCAATACCAAAATTATGGAATAACAGTACCATACAGCCTAAACCATCGCCTACCATGCTAGTGTTGTTTTATAAACATTTTACAACAAAGCAAATTAAAGGTTACAAACTCTTTTTGTTTATTAAAATGTACGGAAAAAATAACCCTTTACTTATCTTTCGAAATTTGAAAAAATTCAGAAAATCTTGGGATAAAAGTGTATTTTATGCCAAACAATTAAGTCAGACCATTAATGCTTAAACTTTATACAGATCAAAACTTTATTAATGAAACTTACAGGAAGCAGTTGTTTCCTCTATTGTTTGATATCTGTATATTAAAAAACGACGCTTTAAAGGATTATTATGCTTTAGAAACTGATATTGCTAAAGCAGATGTTGTTGTGTTTCCCATTCATTTTAATGCTTTTGTAAAACATAAAGTTGCCTATACAAGGTTAAAAGCGTGTGCAGAGCAACATAACAAACCGGTTTGGATTTACACCTCAGGAGATTTTGGTTATACTTTAAAACCGGATTATATCACTTTTAGGTTAAGTGGTTATGCGTCTCGATTAAGTAGCAACACAGTAATTATTCCATCCTTTATAAATGATCCTTATTTAAAACTAAATAAAAGCTTTTTTACTGTCCATAAAACAGAACAGCCTACTATTGGTTTTGTTGGTCATGCTCAAAGTGGATTAAAAAAATGGGCTAAAGAATGGTTTGTTTATCTTAAAACTCAAGCAAGAATTATATTAACTCATGAAAAAAGTGATTTGAATCCTTTTTATCCTTCTGGTTATAATCGCGCTAAGTATTTAAAACACTTAGAACATTGCCCAACATTATCCACTAATTTTATATATAGGACTCATTATAGAGCAGGTGTAAATTCCACTATAGCTAAAGAACAAACGAGTTTAGAGTTTTACAAAAATATGAGTGAAAACGGATATACCTTCTGTATACGAGGTGCAGGAAATTTTTCGGTACGTTTTTATGAAACTTTAGCGATGGGAAGAATACCAGTGCTTATTAATACAGATTGTAAATTACCTTTAGAAGATCTTATAGATTGGCATAAACATGCTGTAATACTAGAAGAGAAGGATATTTTTAATATTGAAGATAAGTTACAAGCTTTTCACCAGTCTTTAACCCATGAAGAATTTATAAGTTTACAGCAACGAAATCGTAATTTATGGTTAAACCGGTTGGAACGGGTTTCATTTTTTAAAACGATACAGCAACATTATAACACAGTATGAATTCAATGCACTTTACATTAATAATTTGTACTTATATGCGTGCTAAGCCGCTTTGCACGTTATTAGACTCTGTAGAGCAACAAAGTTGTTACCCTAACGATATTATTATTGTTGATGGTTCTAAAAATGAAGATACGCGCCAACTTTTAAAAACAAAAAACTATAAAAATTTACGTTATTTTTTGGTAGATGATGTTAATCGTGGTTTAACAAAACAGCGAAATTTTGGTATATCTAAGCTTTCGACGACTACGGAAATTGTTTGTTTTTTAGATGATGATACGATTTTAGATAAAGATTATTTTAAACAGCTTCTAAATACCTATACGCTATATCCTGAAGCTTTAGGCGTTGGTGGATATATTACCAATGAAGTCAAGTGGGAAAAAAGTGACGCTAAAAACAATCCAAACAAATTTTATTATGATGGCTTTATGCGTAACGAGCCAAGCCGATTTAAACTAAGACGAAAATTTGGCTTAGCGCCAGACACCAGACCTGGAAATTTGCCTAGCTTTTCGCACGGAAGATCTATTAGTTTTTTACCACCAAGCGGTAAAATATATGAAGTAGAACAGCTTATGGGTGGCGTATCGTCTTTTAGAACAGAGGTCTTTAATATCCAAAAATTTTCTACTTATTTTGAAGGTTATGGTTTGTATGAAGATGCCGATTTTACATTACGTTTGTCTAAAAAAGGACCACTTTACGTCAATACAAACGCTAACTTAGAGCATTATCATGAGGCTTCAGGACGACCAAATCAGTACCATTACGGTAAAATGGTTATTCGGAACGGTTGGTATGTGTGGCGTGTTAAACATGCAAAACCAACTATTAAAGCAGTCTTTAAATGGCATTTTACTGCATTTCTGTTAACATTGTTACGTGCCTCTAATATCGTCACTTCAAATAAAAAGAAAGAAGCCTTTACTGAAACTTTAGGAAGACTGGCGGGTTGGTTATCTTTGTGGTTTAATTCTCCAAAAACACACTAATGCGCTTTTTAATTATTTCTCACGCAACCCATAAAAAGGAATCGGGACAATTATATGCTTATGCACCGTATGTAAGGGAGATGAATTTATGGCTTAAGTATGTAGATTCTGTTGAGGTTGTTGCGCCATTAGTTAATTCTGAGATAGGTAAAATAGATTTGGCATATCGTCATACTACACTAAAATTTACAAAAATCCCTGAAATTTCGTTAACCTCTGTTGTTAACATGATACGTTCGCTTTTAGTATTACCATTTATTTTATATCGCCTATTTGGTGCATGTCGTAGAGCAGATCATATTCATTTACGATGCCCAGGGAATATTGGCCTATTGGGGTGTTTTGTTCAGATTTTTTTTCCGAATAAAGCAAAAACGGCTAAATATGCAGGGAATTGGGACCCGAAAGCCCGACAACCCAGAAGCTACAGATTGCAAAAGTATATTTTGAGTCATACTGCTTTAACAAAAAACATGACCGTTTTGGTTTACGGGCAATGGAAGAATCAGACCAGAAATATTCGTTCTTTTTTTACGGCAACTTTTAAAAATGATGAAAAAATTGCATTTAGTACTAAAGATTATACTAAGAAACTTCGTTTTTTAAGTATAGGAAGTTTGGTAGAGGGCAAGCGTCCGCTACTTAGCATTCAAATAATAGAAGCTCTTCAAAAAAAAGGTATAGATTGTTCCTTAGATCTGTTTGGCGATGGAGTTTTAAGACCAAAATTAGAAACCTATATTTCAGAACATGATTTAGAGGATATTCATATTCATGGAAATGAGACGAAAGAGACCATTAAAAGCTATTTAGAAACGAGTCATTTTTTAATATTAGCCTCAAAGTCTGAAGGTTGGCCTAAAGTTCTGGCAGAAGCTATGTTTTATGGTGTAATCCCTATATCTACAAGAATCTCCTGTGTCCCATTTATGTTAGGAGAAGGAGGTAGAGGTATACTAATAGAACCCAACTTAGGAGAAGCTACACAAGAAATTTTGAACTATTTAAAACAAAAGAATACCTTTGAGCAGATGTCTAAAAATGGTTTAGAGTGGTCTCAACACTATACTTTAGATTATTTTGAAAGCGAAATAAAAAAACTATTACAGAACTAATGCGGGTATTACAACTTATAGATTCTTTAGATGCTGGTGGTGCAGAACGTGTGGCGGTTAATTTTGCCAATGGGTTGCAGGACCACATAGATGGCTCTTATTTGTGTGTTACCAGAAAAGAAGGACTGCTAAAGACTAGCATTAAAACTGTTGAACATTATTTGTTTTTAAATAAGAAGAAAACCATAGATTTAAAGGCCTTAATTGTTTTAAAACGGTTTATTAAAAAACATCGTATAGCTATTATTCATGCGCACAGCACTTCTATTTTTACTGCGGTAATGGTAAAACTTTTGGGAGCACGAGTTAAAATTATATGGCACGATCATTATGGAAAAAGTGACTATTTAAATGAACGACCAAAATGGGCTTTAAAATTTTGTACATTTTTTATCAATTATATCTTTTCGGTAAATGATAAGTTAGTGGAGTGGTCTAAAAATGAATTAGGCTTTAAAAAGACCTCTTATTTAGAAAATTTTGTTTCCTTTTCAAATCAGCCTGTGGAAACAGTTTTAACTGGGGAAGACGGTTACAGAATTGTTTGTTTGGCAAATTTGCGTCCACAAAAGGACCATATGAATCTTATAAATGCATTTCATCTTTTTTACACGGCACATCCGAAATATAGTTTACATTTAATAGGTAAGGATTTTAATGATGACTATTCTGCTGAAATTAAACAACTTATTATAGACTTAAGACTAGAGAACGCTGTAAGTATTTACGGAAGTAGGAATGATACGTTTCAAATACTAAAACAAGCAAAAATAGCAGTATTGGCTTCAAAATCTGAAGGTCTACCTCTAGCATTATTAGAATATGGCTATATGAGTCTTCCTGTGGTATGTACCAATGTTGGTGATTGTAGTAAAGTTATTACAACTCATGAAAATGGTATACTTGTAAGTGCTCAAAATCCTCAAGAATTTGCAGAAAGCTTAGAGAATTTAGCAAGAAATCCCATTTTAGGATCTTCTTTCGGCAATTCACTACAGAAAAAGGTAAGAAATAATTTTTTATTGGAACAAATAATTACGAAAGTAATAAACGTATACAAAAAATAATATGAATTTTTCATTCTTAAGAACTATTGGATTACATGCTTTATTGGGCGTTTTTATGTATTATTTTAGGTCTTTTGGAGATATTTATTTAGTTTTAATTTTAGTTTATTTTTTTAGAAAGGCAGCTAACACGTCTGCTAACCATAAGCCTTTAATTTTTCTCTATGGCTGTGCTTATGTTGTAAGTGTAGAAGTTTTATTTAGGATGTCTGGTGGAACTATTTTTTATGAAGCTAGTAAATATGTAATAATCTTATTTTCTCTTTGTGGTATTTATGAAAGAGGAATTAATGTTAAAAGTTTTGCTTATATTTTTTATCTTTTTCTTTTAATACCTGGAGTTTATATCACTCTTTATGAAGTGGATTATGGATTAAATGTTAGGAAGGCAATCGCATTTAATTTGAGTGGACCTTATTGTTTAGGTATAGCAGCAATTTTTACATTTGGTCTGAGAATTTCTAAAAAAGAAATGTTAAATCTTTTAAGACACTTTCTATATCCATTAATAAGCATTTTAACGTATTTATTTGTATTCAATCCGAATGTTTCAGAAGTAGTAGGTGGTACAGGTTCTAATTTTTCAACATCTGGTGGTTTTGGGCCTAATCAGGTAGCTACAGTATTAGGAATAGCAATGTTTATCATGACAATAAAGTTCTTTTATTATAGTAAAAATAATTTTGATAAAATATTGGACTTAATATTATTTGTTTTATTTTCTTTCAGGGCTATAGTGACCTTTAGTCGAGGAGGAGTTATTACAGCTATTTTGATGATTTTGTCATTTTTGTTTTTTTTATTTTTAACTACAAATGGTAAACAAAAAAGAAGTATTGCAATTTCTGGACTAGTTTTCGTTATTGTTGGCTATATAATCTGGAGTATATCTACAATACAAACTAATGGTTATATTGAAAATAGATATGCTAATGAAAATGCTAGAGGAATAAAAAAAGAAGATATATCTACAGGTAGGAGTGATTTATTTGCATTTGAGTTAAAAGAATTTGTAGAAAACCCTTTTTTTGGAATTGGTGTTGGAAGAGTTAAGCAAGTACGTTTTGAACGTTCAGGTTTACACGTGGCATCACATAATGAAATGAGTAGAATAATCGCAGAACATGGTTTACTTGGTTTAATCGCCTTTAGTATCATTTTGATTGTTCCATTATTTTTTCATTTAAAGCATAGAAGAAACATATTTTTCTTTCCATTTTATATCTTTTGGTTTTTAACCATAAATCATTCCTCTATGCGTATTGCAGCACCAGCATTTATCTATGCGCTAACTTTACTAAACTATACAAATGAAAACCCTACTTTACATAGGCAACAAGCTATCGCAGAAGAATAAGACGCTTACCACTATTGAAACTTTGGGTAGAGGCTTAGAGGAGTTGGGGTATAGGCTTATTTACGCGTCATCTAAACAAAATAAGGTTTTGAGATTGTGGGATATGATTTGTGTATTAATAACACAGTTCCGAAAGGTTGATTATGTTTTAATAGACACTTATAGTACCTCTAATTTTTATTATGCTTTAATAATAAGCCAGTTATGCAGGGTTTTTAAGCTTAACTATATTCCAATACTTCATGGAGGTAATTTACCAGAGCGCTTAAACTCCAACCCTAAATTAAGTGAGCTTATTTTTAATAACGCTTATAAAAATGTAGCGCCATCAAATTATACTAAAGATGCTTTTAAGTTGAAGGGGTTTTATAATATAGAGGTTATTCCTAACAGTATTGATATAGATAATTATCCGGTAGTTTCTAAAAATTATGAAGACATTCAGCTGTTATGGGTACGTTCGTTTTCTAAATTATACCATCCAGAACTGGCGGTACATGTTTTAAATGAATTGAAAGGTTTAGGTTATAATGCTTCGCTTTGTATGGTTGGCCCGGATAATGACGGCTCTCTAGAGCGCACAAAATTTCTAGCACAAACCCTGAATTTAGATATAAAATTTACAGGAAAATTAGAAAAATCTGAATGGATAAACTTGTCTAAAGATTATAATTATTTTATAAATACCACGAATTTTGATAATCTCCCGGTAAGCATTATAGAAGCTATGGCTTTAGGTTTTCCTGTAATAAGTACTAATGTTGGTGGATTACCTTATTTGGTAACTTCAGAAAAAAATGGTTTGTTAGTTTCACCTAATGATGTCAAAGCCTTTACTCAAGCTATTTTAAGATTGCATCATAATACTGACTTAAGACATAAAATTATTTTAGAAGCGATTAAGACATCTAAGGAATACGATTGGAAAATTGTAAACTATAAATGGAAGGCATTATTGACTTAATATTTGCCTTTTATATACCTAAATTTAAGTATTGCCCTTTAAAATCTAATAGTGTACATTTATAGGCTTTAAATTTTAAGTGTTGACTGATAAAAAAAACATACATTTTGAGGTTTCAGAACGTAAAATTCTTTTAAGAATATTCGATGTAATCTTAATATGCTTTTCTTTTTTTATAATTAATCAGTTATTTGGTTTTTCATATTTTGAATTAGATTCTAATCACATTATAGAAAACCTAGTTTTGTTTTTCTATATCACTCTTTTCGGGACTATTTTTGAGATGTACGATTTGCAAAAATCAAGTCGTCTGGAAACCATACTCACTAGTATTATGGTCACCACATCAACCACAGTTTTGTTTTATGTGCTTACACCTTATTACACGCCATCCTTACCCGATAACCGTATACAAATCTTATATTTTTTCTTGACTATTTTTGGCACTTTGCTCATCTGGCGCTATGCGTATATCAAGCTCATTTCATCACCAAGATTTTATAAGCGAGTACTTTTAGTTGGAGAGATGTCTAATATTAGTAGTATATATAAAACATTGCAATCTGCAGATCCAAATTATGTAATTGTAGGTTATATAAATTGTGAAAATTCTGCAAATGAGGTTGACTCTGTAAATGATATCTTAGAGTTTAAACCTAATCAATTAATTGAAGTTATTAAAAAAGAAGCTATCTCAGAGGTCGTTATAGCCACCTATAATTCGGAAGCTATTACATCAAAATTGTACGAGGATTTGTTACTACTTCTTGAGAGCGGATTTCCTATTAAAGAATATACTCAGGCTTATGAGGATATGATGTTTCGTGTTCCGGTTCAATTTGTAGGTAAAGATTTTTATAAATATTTCCCTTTTAGTAGAAATAATCAAAACCGACTTTATTTAGCGAGCAGGAGATTTTTAGATGTATTGATTGCAATTGTGGGGCTATGTTTTTCAGTCATTTTTCTACCTATAGTTTTAATAGGAAACCTATTAGCTAACAGAGGTCCAATGCTTTACACGCAATTACGAGTTGGTAAAAATGCTAAGCCATTTAAAATTTATAAGCTAAGATCTATGATTGTTAATGCAGAAGAGCATGGTGCAGTCTGGGCTACAAAAAATGATAAACGTGTCACTAAATTTGGTCGTTTTTTAAGAAAATCGAGGTTAGACGAATTACCTCAATTTTATAATATACTAAAAGGAGATATGAGTGTTATTGGACCAAGACCAGAACGTCCTAAGTTTGTGAAAGAATTGTCTCATAATATTCCATTTTACCAGACCCGACATATTGTGAAACCAGGTTTAACAGGTTGGGCACAAGTAAAATCCCGCTATGGTTCTAGTTTGGATGATAGTCTGGTAAAGCTTCAGTATGATTTGTATTATATTAAACACCGAAGTTTTTTACTAGATTTAAATATTATTTTTAAAACGCTAAGTACCGTTGTGTTTTATAGAGGACAGTAATTAGTCTTCAGTCTTCAGTTATCAATTATCACTAATTAAATATTGATTCGGAAATTTAAGATTTAAGCTGTCTTTTTTTAGAATAGTAGAAAAGGTAAGTGAATCTTGCAAACAAAGCTATAATTAAAGGGAAAAGAGAAGGAGCGAAGCGTTGTACACCAACCATCCAATGAAATATCATTAAAACCAGCATAAGTATTAAAAACATCACATATTTTTGAAACTTTAGAGACAAACGGTTTCGGCTTATGCTTATTAAGGCTACTAAATTTAAAGGCATTGCCCATAATAAATTATAGTTATAAGCCGTCATGTCGTGATCTGTCCAAAACCATAGCAAGAGTAAAATAACACCTATTAATCCTGTTAAACCAAAGATGATAATATCTAAACTCTTTGTAAGCTTTAATTGTTTATAGTCATTATAAGTTATAAATAAAATAATTAAACTTAAAATACCTAAAACGGCAAATGGTCCGGTGACGTAAGTTAATAATTGAGTTTCACTATTATTTTTAGCTTCGTACAGCACACGAGTATTTGCAACTAAAGGTATGTTATTCGTTTTAGTAGCTTCAGAAAAAAACACTGAAATATACTCTGGTAAAAACATATAGTCATAGGGTTTTGCCTTTTGGTCTATAATAGATCCCAAAGCTAAATCTATCCCAAAACTTCCCCAAGAATTATAATCTAAATTATCCTGTATAAGCGTTCTAAATGTTTTTTCTTGTAATGACTTAGGTGTGTTGTAGGTTATCTGCTTATTTAAAGCAGTGTTTGTAACATCCCTAATTTTTGTAGCACAATTGTCAAAAAAGAAATCATACAGGTAAGCTCTGTTTTCGGGATTGTAATTGTTAATAAGGTAGTTGTAAAAAGCCTGTTTTTCTTCAAAGGTTAAGTTTAAAACTTGCTCTTTAACAGTTCTGTTATAGTAAGTGTAGGTGTATAAAAACGAGTCGAAATTTGTTTTACCCATAAGGTAGTTTAATTTGCCCTGCGCAAATTTTAAGTAAAAATTTGGTGTATCGAAATCATATCTACCGTAATCAAAAACAATATCTTCCAATCCGTTTTTAATTCGAAAAGCACTGTGGCCAAAACTATCATTTAAATTTTCTCCGGGTCCAATAGTAAGGACACTAATTTGTGCATCGGAACTTAAAGGGGGAAACTGGGCTAAACTTTTTTGTAGAGTAAAAAGAAAAAGACCAATAATTAAATAGTAAATTCTCATCTTATCTAAATAAACTAAAATCTACTTTTAAAGAAAATACGTTAGAATATAAAGCAATACTCTGGTCTCCAATATCTGTAAAGGCATAATCTACTTCAATACCTTTATATTTAAACCCAACACCTAAACTAGGCTGGAAAGTAGTGGTTTCAGAGTTGTCTAGTTGTCTTTCGGTTTGAAAATTCCCAACACCAGTTCTTAAGAAAATCATATCTATATAACCAAACTCAAATCCTAAAGCCGGATTTATACTGGCAAAAGAGGTCGAAATAATATCATTATTCTGTTCAAAACGAACGTTTAAGTCAAACTCTGCCTCAAGACTGTAATCGTATCTAAACACATATTTTTTACTAACTCCTAACTGTAATTTTGGAATGGTAATTTCTGAAGTTTCTGGAAGTTCTTGGTTTTGTCCTTCAATAGCATCTTGTATTCTGGCAATTGCTTCATCATTAAAAGACCACGAATTAAAAGTTGTTGTAATGTCTCGTGCCATAACGCCAAACTTCCAATTATTGTCATTTTCAAACTGAATAGCCGCATCTAATCCAAATCCCCAAGACGAAGCGAAGTCTCCAATAATACGTCTAATCACTTTAGCATTTACACCATAACGTAAACCTTCAATAGGTAAATTACGGGCATAAGAAAAGGTTAAGCCATAATCGGCTGTAGAAAATAAATTAATACGGTCGTAATTTACATTTCCCTGGTCGTCAATAAGCTCTGTAGTATCTAGAATGTCATCCACCGCAAAACGAATTAAACTAATACCAAAAGCACTGTCGTTATCTAATGGCATTGCAAACGCAGCATAATCGTAGTTTGCAATATTTGCAAAGTAACTACTGTGCATTAATGCAAGCTGCTTATCTTCCAGTTTGGTAAGCCCAGCAGGATTCCAATATCCAGAATTAACGTCGTTGGTTTTGGCCACAACAGCGTTACTCATGCCTAAAGCGGCTGCATCTACACCAATATTCATAAATTCATTAGAATATTTACGTGTGGCTTGCGCATTAGCTGTAAAACAGAAAAGTAAACTTAAAATGCAATAAAAAAATTTCAATAGCTTATTTTTTACAAAGATGATATATTTTTTCAATATAATAAACTTAAAAAGTGAATGTATATTGTACTAGTATGGTATTGGTCGTAATTAGTTTGTTATTTTTACAAAAAAATCAATTCTATGTCTGTTAAAGCTCATATTCCAAATATCATTACGCTGCTTAATTTATTTTGTGGCAGTATTGCCGTTATTTTTGCTGTGCAAAGTAATTTTGTATTCGCAGCTATTTTTGTTTTTTTAGGTATATTCTTCGATTTTTTCGATGGATTTTTTGCCAGAAAACTTAATGTATCTTCTGAAATTGGATTACAGTTAGATTCTCTTGCCGATATGGTGACTAGCGGATTAGTGCCTGGAATTGTCATGTTTAAGTTAATAAGTTTAGCTATAGATGCTCCTGCTTTTGCCGAAACTACTACCGACTGGAACTCTATGTTTCATTTTAACGGTTTCAAAGTGTCTTTTTTACCTTTATTAGGTTTACTAATTACTTTGGGGTCTTGCTATCGCTTAGCAAAATTTAATTTAGATATAGAGCAACAATCTTATTTTAAAGGTTTACCAACACCAGCAAATGCGTTGCTTATATTATCGCTTCCGCTTATTATAGAGTTTCAAAACTCCAACACTATAACTACGATTATTTTAAACCCTTGGTTTTTAATAGGTTTAACTTTTTTTAGTTGCTATATTTTAAACTCTAAGGTAAAATTGTTTGCTCTTAAATTTAAAGACTATAGTTTTACAAATAATAAAGTGCGCTATATCTTTTTAATGTTATGTGTGCTTTGTCTAATTTTGTTGCATTTTGCAGCAATACCTGTAATTATTATATTTTATATTTTATTATCATTAATTTCAAAATAATTAGTACATGTTAGAATACGTTTTTACTCTATTAATGTTGGTTCTACTCCAAGCGGTATTAGGTTTCGATAATTTGCTTTATATTTCATTAGAATCTAAAAAAGCACCTTTAGAAGACCAAAAACGGGTTAGGAAAAACGGTATTTTAATAGCCATAGTACTTCGTGTAGTATTGCTTTTTGTGCTAGTATCTGTTATTGGGTATTTCCAAGAGCCATTTAGTTTTTTAACCGCAAAGTTTGGAGAAAAATTAGAATTTGCTTTTAACGGACATAGTTTAATTGTCTTATTTGGAGGTGGATTTATACTTTATACCGCTTTAAAAGAAATCTGGCATATGATTTCGATTCAGGATTTTACAAAAAATAATGAAGATCCAAAACGTATGAAAACTGCAGGAGCTGTTATTACAAGTATTGTTATTATGAATTTGGTGTTTTCATTTGATTCTATTTTAGCAGCAATAGGCTTAACCAGTGAAATTGAAAACTCTATCATAGCTTTTATTATTATGGCTATTGCTATAGTATGTAGTGGTTTATTAATGCTCTTTTTAGCCGATAGAATCTCTGTGTTTTTAGCTAAAAACCGTATGTACGAAGTATTAGGACTTTTTATTCTTTTTATTGTAGGGATTATGCTTATTACTGAAGGCGGACATTTGGCGCATATTAAAATTTTTAAAAATGAAATTGTGCCAATGAGTAAAACTACATTCTATTTTGTTATTGCTATTCTAGTGATTGTGGATGTGGTTCAAAGTCGTTACCAGAAAAAATTATTAAAAGAGAATAATAAATTATAAGGTTTTAATTGAAAAGAAAAACGTCATCATCTAACAATTTCAATCGGTATTTAATAGCCGTTATTGTGTTTTTAATTGGCTATATCGTGATAGATATTAGTAACAGGTATTATATAACACATTACAAAAATGCAAATCAGGAAAATTTACATTTGTCAAAATCCGATTATGCATTTGGTATAGACCTATCTCATTATAATGGCATTTTAGATTGGGACGACATTAACAACTCCAAACATCCCATAAAATATATCATATTTAGAGCTAGTATGGGTAAAGATGGTACCGATAAGCATTTTAAGAGAAACTGGGAAAATGCCAAGAAGCATCATTTTATTCGTGGTGCTTACCATTATTACCGTCCAAGTGAAAGCTCTTCGCTTCAATTTGAAAATTTTGCAAGAAACGTTGAATTAAGTCACGGAGATGTATTTCCTGTTTTAGATATTGAAGAACAAAGCCCTTACGGAGCTGCCAATTTAAGAGTAGGACTTTTAAACTGGCTTAATTTAGCCGAAGAAAAATATGGTGTAAAACCCATAATTTATACAGGTTTGTCTTATTATAATGATTTTTTAAAAGGCTATGTAGACGATTATCCACTTTGGATAGCCTCTTATTCTAACAATAGAAAATTAAAAGATATCGACTGGAAATTTCATCAGTTTACAGAAAAAATGGTGATTAATGGAATTGAAACCAATGTAGATGGTAATTATTTTAACGGTAGTTTGGAAGATTTGTTGAAGGTTTGTAAGTAAGTTTAAATATTTTTTAGAGTTTCTTTTAACGGTCTTGGCTAAGTGTAGTGCGGTAGTAAGGAAACTTTTCGTTTCCGTCTGCGCCCGAAGCTAAAACTATTGATTTAGCTTTTTCTTTTTTAGTCTAAAGCATAACCCAAAAGATTTAGCTACATTATACATATACGCAGACCTTCGGATTTTGCCCTAAAGTCCTCATTACGTTTAGGCTTTGTTAGTAATTGTATTTATTCTTTAGGTGTGTATTTCATTAGCCACTCCTTGTCGTACCAAAACTTATGATCAGTTGGCACAATTTCATTTATCATTTCTATAATTGGGCTTAACTCCTTCTGGTAATAGTTCCGAAGCTGAATTTTTCGCGTGTTTTCTTGTTTTGTAAAATTAAGTCTTATCTGAACTCCGTCCCGAATTCCAGGACTGGTATAGTCCGTTTTAAGCTCATAGATATTTATTTTTTCTATTTTCTTAATTGAATCAGCAGGTAGTTTGTCTGTTTTGAATACTGGCTCGGAACTTTTTTTAGGGTTATAGACAAAAAGACTGTCATTTGTAAGTCTGAAAATCCGCTCTTCTCCAGTACTATTATACCAATCGAATTCAATAATAAATGGCTTAAATTCAGGCATTCTAAAAGCATGACTTTCTGATTGAGTTTTTTTAGTTTTTTGTTCCGTCCTTTTGGAGTTTGTTTCTTTACAGGATACAATAAGTACTGTGCAAAATAAGATTTGAAATATTGCTTTATTCATATGTTTGCCTAATACTTGATATAAAACCGTTTTAATGCTTTATATCGTATTTGTATATGGTTTGTTGCGTTGGCAAGAACTAAGTTAATAAAAAGAAACGAACCAATAGGAAAATCCGATCGGGTTTTCCGAGTATTCACAGAACGAACAATTAATTATACACGTTGTAGGCAACTGGCTTTTATTTTGTCCGTTTTATTTTTGGTGGATTTTGTCGTGTATCTAAAACGTCAGCAATTTTTATAAATCCGTTTTTCGTATCCACAGAATAAATCAGCTTATAGTTTTTGAATATTAAATATCGATAATGAATTTCTCTTTGTTTTAGTAATTCTTCTTCTTGTCCAATTAATGGTGTTTTTATCAACTTTTTTGGTTCGTTGATAATTCCTTTCAGAAGTTTTTTGGCAATTCTTGTACTGGCTTCTTTTTTGTAATATTCGTAGATTTCGTCAAGTTGAGTTTCAGCAAATTCAGACCAAATAATTTCAAATATCATTATTCGTATTTTGCTAAAAGTTCAGAATTGTTTTTAAATCGATTGTTTCGGAAATCAGATTCCGATTTGTCAATTCTTTTATTCAGTTCCTCTTGAGTCATGGGTTCAAATATTCGCTCGTCTGAAGCATTTTTTTCTTTTATTAATATTTTTTCGAGACGTGATACTGCTTCTTCACTTTGAAGTTTTAAAAATTCTTGTACAAATTCTATTTTTCGAGCTTCTAAATTCATTTTATTCAGCTTTTTATTAAAGATACAAAATTATCAATTTAATCATCTATTTTTCTTTATTTGACGAATTTCACAGCTTGTTGCCAACTGATTATAAAAGTAGCTAGATAAATTAGTTTTAAAAAACTACTCTCTAATCTTCTTTTTACGAAGCTCAAAATTCTGTCCTAGATAGACTTTACGTACCATTTCATCATTAGCTAATTCTTCTGGTACTCCAGCTTTAAGAATGCTACCTTCAAACATTAAATAGGTACGGTCGGTAATGGCTAAAGTTTCTTGTACGTTATGGTCGGTAATTAGGATACCAATATTCTTTTTAGTTAATTGGGCTACAATACGCTGTATATCTTCCACCGCAACAGGATCTACACCTGCAAAAGGTTCGTCTAATAAAATAAAGTTGGGATCTGTTGCTAAAGCTCGTGCAATTTCTGTTCGGCGTCTTTCTCCACCAGAAAGTAAGTCGCCACGATTGGTTCTAATATGACCTAAACTAAATTCGTCTATAAGCGCTTCCATTTTCATTTCCTGCTCTTTTTTAGACAGTTTGGTAAGTTGAAGTACACTTAAAATATTATCCTCAATACTCAATTTTCTAAACACCGAAGCTTCTTGTGCTAAATAGCCAATACCATTTTGAGCACGTTTGTACATAGGATAATTGGTAATCTCGGTACCATCTAAAAATATTTTACCCGAGTTTGGTTTTACCAACCCCACTGTCATATAAAACGATGTGGTTTTTCCTGCACCATTTGGACCTAATAAACCAACAATTTCTCCCTGATTAACTTCCAAAGATACTTCCTTAACGACTTTTCTTCCGTTATAGGATTTCATTAATTTTTCGGCTCTTAACTTCATGTAAATGGTATTTTAATGGTAAAATAGTAAAAAAGCACCGCTTTCAAATAAAAAATGGTGCTTTTAAGGTTAAATTAACCTTGAGTTTCGTTTTCTAAAGCTTCCCAGAACTCGTAAGCACGTCTTAAATGTGGAATAACAATTGTTCCTCCAATTAACGTGGAAATTCCTAAGGTGTCCATAACCTGGTCTTTTGTTACACCAGCTTTATAAGAAGACTCTAAGTGGTAACGAATACAATCGTCACAACGTAGCACCGCAGATGCAGCTAATCCAATTAGCTCTTTAGTTTTTTTATCTAAAGAACCACCATCGGCATAAGCATTGGTATCTAAATTAAAAATACGCTTTGTAATTTTATTATTTTGAGCAAGAATTTTTTCGTTCATTTTAGAACGGTACTCATTATATTCTTTAACGATATTAGACATGTTTTAAATCTTTTTTAGTTTCTTTTTTCACCACAAATTTAGAGATATAAATACTTACTTCGTATAAGATCACCACAGGAATTGCAACAATAATTTGACTGGCCACATCTGGTGGTGTAATTATAGCCGATAATATTAAGATAAGCACTAATGCGACTTTTCGATTTTTTCTTAAAAACTGAGGTGTTACCAACCCTACACGTGTTAGAAAATATATTATTATGGGTAATTCAAATATTATTCCACATGCTAAGACAGATGCTCTAACCAATCCAATGTAAGAGTCTAAATCAAACTCGTTGCTTACTTCTGCGCTTACCGAATAAGTTCCTAAAAAATTAATAGATAATGGTGTGATGATATAGTAACCAAAAACAACTCCTAAAAAGAACAGAATTGAAGACACAATAATAAAACCTCTAGAATTTTTTCGTTCATTAGGGTTTAAGCCTGGACTAATAAAGCGCCAAAGCTGATAAATAACATAGGGGAAAGCCACTACAAAACCTGCTAAAATGGAGGTCCAAATGTGTGCCGAAAACTGTGTGGCTACTTTTCTGGCTTGAATTTTAAATGGTAACTCTGCAGCACACATGGTAGTATCCATATTAAAATAAGTGGCAATGTCACACAACATTTTATAGGTGGGAAAGGTCATTTTTTTAGGACCAAAAATGATAGTTTCAAAAATAAATCCTTTAAAAAAAAACGCGACAGCTCCACAAATAACAACTGCAGCACAAATGCGTATTAAATGCCATCTTAAATCTTCCAAATGATCTAAAAAAGACATTTCGTTTACTTGTTTTCTAGCCATTACAGTATGCCTTCTTTAATTAAATCATGTACATGCACAATTCCGGCATATCCATTTTGATTAACCACCACGAGTTGTGAGATTTCATGAGTTTCAAAAACCTCTTTGGCATCTACAGCCATAGCTTTTTCACTTATGGTTTTAGGATTGGAACTCATAATGTCTTTAGCGGTAAGGTGTTTAAAATCGTCTGTTTTAGACAACATACGTCTTAAATCACCATCGGTAATAATACCAATAACTTTATTGTCCTCTAATACCGCTGTAACCCCTAAACGTTTTTCAGAAATTTCAATAATTACATCTTTAAGAGAAGTATTTGCTGTAACCTGAGGTTTTTCATTAACCTGAGATAAATCACTTATACGTAAATATAACTTTTTACCTAAGGCACCACCTGGATGGTATTTTGCAAAATCGTTACTTGTAAAGTTTTGTAATTTTAATAAGCAAACCGCTAAGGCGTCGCCCATAACCAACTGTGCTGTGGTACTTGTTGTAGGCGCTAAATTATTTGGACAAGCTTCTTTCTCTACATAGGTATTTAAAACAAAATTAGCTTCCTGTCCCAAAAACGAATTTTTATTACCCGTAATTGCAATCATTTTATTACCAGCTTTTTTAATAAAAGGTACTAATACTTTAATTTCTGGAGTGTTACCACTTTTAGAAATACAAATAACCACATCATCTTCTAAAATTAAACCTAAATCTCCATGAATAGCGTCTGCAGCATGCATAAAAACAGCAGGAGTACCCGTACTATTCATAGTAGCTACAATTTTAGTTGCAATAATGGCACTTTTTCCAATCCCTGTAATAATTACACGTCCTTTAGAGTTGTGGATTAAATCTACTGCATTATAAAAATCGGTATCTAATAATGTCGTTAAATTTGCAATAGACTCGCTTTCAAGTAGTATGGTCTCTTTGGCTAATTGTGTTATAAATTCTGGATTATTAGACATTAAATATTCTTTTTGTTTTATAAAGATTTCACTATCTTTAATTATTGTAGAAATACTTCTACGTAATTCATGACAAATTTAATTAAAAAATAAAAGCTATTTTTATATTTTAAATGTTAATAGTAGCGTTAAGCTATAAAATATTACAAAATATCAATTTTACATTTTGAAAGACGCGATTTATTCAGATTTAAAAAAATTTTTCGGATTTACCGAATTTAAAGGATTACAGGAAAAAGTCATTGAAAGTATTTTATCTAAACAAAATACCTTTGTGATTATGCCAACTGGAGGCGGAAAATCTTTGTGTTATCAACTTCCGGCTTTAATGCAAGAGGGCACAGCTATAGTAGTGTCTCCATTAATTGCTTTAATGAAAAATCAGGTAGATGCTATTAGAGGTATTTCTAATGAAAATGGTATAGCTCATGTTTTAAATTCTTCATTAAATAAAACTGAAGTAAAGCAGGTTAAAGAAGATATTACTAATGGTATCACAAAATTACTTTATGTGGCACCAGAATCTTTAACCAAAGACGATTATATTAATTTTTTAAATACAGTTAAAGTTTCTTTTGTTGCCATAGATGAAGCACATTGTATAAGTGAATGGGGACACGATTTTAGACCAGAATACCGTAATTTAAAAAATATAATTGCTAGACTTGGAGATAATATTCCTGTTATTGGTTTAACGGCAACAGCAACCCCAAAAGTACAAGAAGATATTTTGAAAAATTTAGGGATGACGGATGCTAATACTTTTAAAGCTTCCTTTAATCGCCCAAATTTATATTACGAAGTAAGACCTAAAACCAGTAATATTGAAGGTGATATTATACGATTTATTAAGCAAAACCAAGGAAAGTCTGGTATTATTTATTGCTTAAGTCGTAAAAAAGTTGAAGAATTATCTCAGGTTTTACAAGTTAACGGTATTAATGCTATTCCTTACCATGCAGGTTTAGAACCTAAAAAGCGCGCCCACCATCAGGATATGTTTTTAATGGAAGAAGTAGATGTGGTAGTTGCTACCATTGCTTTTGGTATGGGTATAGATAAACCCGATGTGCGCTTTGTCATTCATCACGATATTCCTAAAAGTTTAGAAAGTTATTACCAAGAAACCGGTCGTGCAGGTAGAGATGGAGGAGAAGGACATTGTTTGGCGTTTTATTCTTATAAAGATGTCGAAAAGTTAGAGAAATTTATGTCTGGTAAGCCTGTGGCAGAGCAGGAAATTGGTCATGCCTTATTGCAAGAAGTGGTTTCTTATGCAGAAACTTCAATGTCGAGACGCCAGTTTATTCTTCATTATTTTGGGGAAGAATTTGATACAGAAACAGGTGAAGGTGCTGATATGGACGACAATATGCGTTTTCCAAAGAAAAAGAAAGAAGCCCAAGACGAAGTTTTAATTTTATTAAATACAGTTAAAAACACCAATGCTAAATACAAATCTAAGGATTTGGTTAATGTGTTGCTAGGTAAGGAAAATGCGCTTATAAATTCTCATAAAACCAATGAGCAGCCATTTTTTGGCTCAGGAAAGGCAGAAGATAAAAACTTCTGGATGGCGTTAACACGTCAGTCATTAGTAGCAGGATTGCTTAAAAAAGATATTGAAACCTATGGGGTTATTAAATTAACACCAAAAGGAGAAGCTTTTATTAAACAACCAGAGTCTTTTATGATGACAGAAGATCATATTTTTGATGATTCTACAGACGATAGCATTATAAGTAGTAATAAAGCAAATGCAGCGGTAGCAGATGAAGCTTTAATGACTATTCTTAAAAGTTTAAGAAAGAAAAACGCGAAGAAACTTGGTGTCCCACCATTTGTTATTTTTCAGGATCCTTCTTTACAAGACATGGCATTAAAATATCCTATTACTCTTGAAGAGTTGGCTAATGTTCATGGTGTTGGAGAAGGTAAAGCTAAAAAATACGGTAAAGATTTTGTAGCTGAAATTGCTAGTTATGTTGAAGAAAATAACATTATGCGTCCGGAAGATTTAATTGTAAAATCTACGGGAAGTAATTCTGCTCTAAAACTGTATATTATTCAAAACATAGACCGTAAGTTACCTTTAACCGATATTGCTTCTGCTAAAGGCATGGACATGGAAGATTTTATAAAAGAAATGGAAGCCATAGTCTATTCGGGAACTAAATTAAATATCAATTATTGGATTGAAGATATTTTAGACGAAGACCAGCAGGAAGAAATCCACGAGTATTTCATGGAAGCTGAAACTGATAAAATAGACGATGCTATAGAAGAGTTTGATGGCGATTATGATGATGAAGAATTACGCTTATACCGCATTAAATTTATTAGTGAGGTAGCTAATTAGTGATTAGTATATAGTGGTTATCTTTTAAAGTGTTTTTATAATTAGTTAAAGTGTTTTCAGTTTTACACAATCAATGCGATATTACATTAAAACTCATTACAAACTATTCAGCAATCCAAAATTCCAAACTCAAAATTCGTAAATCTTAAATCAAATTGTATCTTTGCAGCTCATTAAAAAAAAGAAGTCATGCAAGACGGTTTATACGCAAAATTCAATACCAATAAAGGCGAAATACTAGTGAACTTAGAGTTTAATAAAGCTCCGGGAACTGTAGGTAATTTCGTGGCTTTAGCAGAAGGACAAATGGAAAATAAGGTTAAACCACAAGGAACACCTTATTATGATGGATTAACATTCCATAGAGTTATTTCAGATTTTATGATTCAAGGTGGATGTCCACTAGGAACAGGAACTGGAGATCCAGGATATAAGTTTGCAGATGAGTTTCACCCAGATTTAAAACATGATGGACCAGGCGTTTTAAGTATGGCAAATTCTGGACCTGGAACAAACGGTTCTCAGTTTTTTATTACGCATGTTGCAACAGATTGGTTAGATGGTAATCATACCGTTTTTGGAAAAGTGGTTGAAGGTCAAGATGTTGTAGATGCTATTAAACAAGGTGATAAAATTGAAACTTTAGAAATTGTAAGAGTAGGATCAGATGCTGAAGCTTATAATGCAATTGAAGCTTTTAGAACTTTTGATGGTGAAAGAGCACGCAAATTAGAAGAAGCTAAACAAAAAGCAGAAGCAGAGTTAGATAAAATTGCTGCAGGATTTGATAAAACTGAAAGTGGATTACGTTACAAAGTCATTCAAAAAGGAAACGGGAAAAAAGCCAATAAAGCCGATCAAGTTTCTGTACATTATAAAGGACAATTAGCAGACGGAACTGTATTCGATTCATCTTACAAAAGAAACCAGCCTTTAGACTTCCAAGTAGGTGTAGGTCAGGTTATTTCAGGATGGGATGAAGGAATCCAATTATTAAACGTTGGAGATAAAGCACGTTTTGTTATACCAAGCCATTTAGGATATGGATCTCGCGGTGCTGGTGGCGTTATTCCACCAAACGCGACTTTAATATTTGATGTAGAATTAATGGACGTAAAATAAATACGTCTCTTCGTATAAAAGTAAAGCCAACCTTTGGGTTGGCTTTTTTATTACTTCCAAGGTCCGTCTTTCGCAATGCTATAAAATCGTGTTCCGTTATAAGAAAACAAGCCTAAATGGCCACCAAACCAGAATTTACCCTTACGATCTTGAAAAATATCTTGGATAGCGTTACTGGTAAGACCTTTATTTTTATGATAATTTATAAAGCGTTCCCCATTAAACTTGTAAACACCATAACCTTCAACTGGAAACCAAATTGCACCAATTTTATCTTTAAATAAGCTCCAAACTTCGCTGCCTTTTACTGTGTTGGTATCTATTTTATTAAAGGATTCACCATTATATACACTAATACCTTTGTGATGGGTTGCAAACCAGATATTACCGGAATTATCCTCTAAGATATCGTTAACTGCATTATTGGACAGTCCATCTTTTTCTGAAATATTTTTTAAGGTTTTCCCATTGTAAATATACGCTCCGTTATTGGTTGCAAACCACATTTGGTTCTTACTGTCCTGCATAATAGCATGAACAATTTTAGAACTGGTTACCCCACGATTATAGTCTGGAGTCGTCTCAGGTAAATTGAAACTTTTAAAGTGATTATTTTTAAATGTACTTACGCCGTTAATAGTTCCTAACCAAAGTAGGTTATTATGGTCTAAATATATAGACCAGATGTCATTACCGTCTAAGCCGTCTGTTTCCGTAAACTGTTTAAATTGTTTGCCATTATACACAATTAAGCCATTATTGGTCGCAAAGTAAATATGGTGATGTTTGTCTTCAACTATACCTCTAACCGCTTGAGCATTAAACCCGTTTGTGCTATTAAAATACTCCAGTTCTTCGCCATTAAATCGGGCAACACCATCTCCATTTGTGCCAAACCACAAGTGGCCATTAGAATCTTCAAAAATGCGACGTACAAATAAACTTACTAAATGGTCTGTATTGTCATTTATGTTATCAGTTTGTGGAAACCTGAAGACTTGTGCATCAGTATTTGTTTGCGATTTAGTAGATGTATTGAAGTTTTTTTCTTTACTTATTTCTGTACTTGGTTTTGCGTCTTTAGTTTGACAACTATTGAAAATTATAGCAATGAATAGTATGTAAATAGTATTTTTCATAAGTCAAACCATTTAGAATTTAAACGCGGACGCTATTTGGAACCAGTTTGGTATAATCTCCATGATTTCTAATGACATCTCTTACTATAGAAGACGAAATATAAGACGTGTTTGCAGCAGTAAGTAAAAACACAGTTTCTATAGGCGCTAAATCTCTATTGGTATGTGCAATAGCCTTTTCAAATTCAAAATCGGCAGGATTTCTTAAACCACGTAGAATAAACTGCACATTGTTTTTTAGACAAAAATCTACAGTTAAACCTTTATAGGTTATTACTTTTACTTTAGGCTCGTTTTTAAAAGCATCTTTAATAAAAGCCTGACGTTGCTCTAATGTAAACATGTATTTTTTATCGGCATTTACTCCTATAGCTACAATAACTTCCTCAAATAAAGTAACACCTCGTTCAATAATATCAAAATGACCTTTGGTAATAGGATCAAAAGATCCTGGAAAGACTGCACGTTTCATTAGTTTATTTTTTGTGTTTTAGTAGTTGTTTGTTTGCTATCTGTATTTACACTTTCTTGACGACTCATATAAAAATAAGCAATAATTAATATAATGACAATTATAAGTGCCGCGATATAATTTTTAGAACCTCTGCTTTTAAGTATCATTATTTATTTAATTCTTTTTCAAAATAGTCTATATATCTAATGAAATTTGGAGATTTAGATCCGTTTTCTCTTGCTATTTTAGCCCATTTATTAAATTTGGGTTTATTTTTTGTTTGAAAATAGCCTTGTGCCATATTTACAGCCATTTCACATTTAATAGCTTCATCTTTAGAGACTTTTAATCCTTTTAAATAGGTGATTTCAGCATTATCTAAATCTCCTTTGCCTAGATATGCATAGCCTAGTTCTTTATATAAATAATGATTTTCAGGATTTTGTTGTAAACCAACTTGTATTACAGGAATTGCTTTTTCAAATTGATGTGTGGCGTTGTAAGCAAAACCAAGCTCAAAACATACATTTTTATGTGTTTTGTCTAATTTATAAGCTTTTAAAAGATAAGGAATGGCATTGTGACTTGCTCCAACATGGTTGTAATGGTAACCAATTTTAGTTAAATAACTTACGTCTTCATCATTACTTTTGTAAATTTTTAACCATGAGGGATTTTTTTCTAGTTCTAAATTTTTAATCTCTTTTTCTGTTAAAACATAAACATCTTTTGTATTTGTATTTAAACGTGTTTTTATATTGGTCAATTCATTTAAACTATCTTTATACTTAATGTTTTCATTATTGTAGATAACGTCATTGATATATTGAAAGGTAAAACCAGCCATTTCATCTATATAAATTAATCCTAAAACATGGGTTTCATCATTTTGTGTTTTTGGAAACAATACATATTGGTCGACCGCATCAAAATATTTCGTATTAAATTTTTTCAGTTTAATAGTGTCGTTTTGACTAAATCCTATACAAGAACAAGTTATTAAAAGTAGTATAATATAATTTTTCATAATTTTTTTATTTTAAAGCTTCTACAATAGCGCTATCAAACAACTCTTCCATAGAAATCCCTGCTGCTTTGGCTTGTTGCGGTAAAATACTTTCGTTAGTTAAACCAGGCACCGTATTAATTTCTAGTAAATGTGGTTTGTTATTTTTAAATATAAATTCACTTCGGCTAAACCCTTTCATTTTAAGAATAGCATAGATCTTTTCTGCATTTTCTATAACCATAGCTTCCTGCTCTTTTGTAATACGTGCAGGAGTGATTTCTTGTGATTTTCCTTGATATTTGGCTTCATAATCAAAAAAATCATTTTCACTTACAATTTCGGTAATAGGTAATACTTTTATTTTTCCTTGATAGGTAATCACACCGACAGAAACTTCAGTGCCATCTAAAAACGATTCAATAATAATTTCATCATCCTCCTTGAAAGCTACGCTAATGGCATGATTTAAGTCTTCAGTTTTGTAAACCTTTGTTATTCCAAAACTACTTCCTGCTTTATTAGCTTTAACAAAACATGGTAAGCCTACTTTAGCTACAATTTCTTCAGGTTTAATCTCATCGCCAAAATTAAGATAATAACTTTCAGCAGTTAAAATACCATATGGTTTTAAAACACTTAGACAATCTCTTTTGTTAAACGTTAAGGCAGCTTGGTACATGCTGCAGCTGGTTTGTGGTAAGCCAATTAAATTAAAATAAGCTTGTAAATAACCGTTTTCACCAGGATCACCATGAATGGCATTAAACACACAATCAAAACTTATTTTTTGTTGGTTAACCACTACCGAAAAGTCATTTTTATCTATAGGATATTCTTCATTAGTTTCATCGACATAAACCCATTTGTCTTTAAAAATATGTACGCGATAGGCGTTGTAAGTGTCTTTATTTAAAGTATTGTAAACAACGTTTCCGCTTTTTAGAGAAATTTCAAATTCGCTTGAAAATCCACCCATTATAATGGCAATGTTTTTTTTCATAAGTGTGCTAAAGTCTACGTTTAAAATTTAATCATATAAAACTACAGCTATTTTGCCATATTTACACCAATAACAGGTTTTGTTTTTTATATTTGTGTAACAAATTTAACCCTATGAGTTTTTTTAAATTTATTACCAGTAAAACCTTTTTTATACAATTGGCATTAGCTGTCGTAGCTATTGTTATTTTAGTATTTCTAGTTTTAATGTGGTTGGATACTTCCACAAATAAAGGCGAGTTTGTAATGGTGCCCGATTTAAAAGGAAAATCTATTAATACTTCAAAAATTGAATTAGAGAATAAAGATTTAGTTATGGTTATTCAAGATTCAGCTAATTTTAATCCAGATTATCCACGTTTTTCTGTTATAGAACAAGATCCTGTTGCAAACGCAAAAGTAAAGGAAAACCGTAAGATATATATTACTTTAAATCCATCAGGATATCGTAAGATTGAAGTGCCAGATTTAATACAAAGAACTTACAGACAGGCGAAGCCAAGTATTGAAGCTATAGGTTTTAAGGCTGGTAAAAAACGCTATATAGATAATATTGGAAAAGATGTGGTTTTAGGTTTAGAGTATAAGGGTAAACCATTGGAAGCTGGTACAAAATTACCAAAAACAGCGGTGATAGATTTTGTTTTAGGGAATGGAAATCGTCCAGGAAGTGCACCAAATAATGAGAGCACAAATGATGTAGAAGAGCAAAGCAGCGAAGAATAATGAATGATACTACACCAGAATTACCAGAGGATTTAGATAACGAACTTTACGAGCATTACAGTTTTACTGCCGAAAAAGGACAAAAACCATTACGTATTGATAAGTACTTAATGAATTTTGTTGAAAATGCCACACGTACAAAAATACAGGCTGCTGCAAAAAGTGGTAATATTTATGTAAATGGTGAAACAGTAAAATCAAATTATAAGGTTAAAGGTAACGATGTGATAAAAGTACTTTTTGAGCATCCACCTTATGAAAACTTGTTGGTAGGTGAAGATTTGCCAATAGACATTGTTTATGAGGACGACGATTTACTTGTTGTAAATAAACCAGCAGGAATGGTCGTGCATCCTGGTCATGGAAATTACTCTGGCACTTTAATAAATGCCTTGATTTATCATTTTGATAATTTACCAAACAACTCTAGTGACAGACCAGGTTTGGTACACAGAATTGACAAAGATACGAGCGGATTATTAGTCATTGCTAAAACCGAATTGGCAATGACGCATTTATCGGCACAATTTAAAGCAAAAACCAGTGAGCGTGAATATGTGGCTTTGGTTTGGGGAAATATTGAAGAAGATGAAGGTACTATTGAAGGAAATATAGGACGCCATCCTAAAAACAGATTGCAAAACACCGTCTTTTTTGATGAGGATGAAGATAAAGGAAAACCTGCAGTTACTCATTTTAAAGTTTTAGAACGTTTAGGCTACGTGACTTTAGTCTCTTGTAAATTAGAAACAGGACGTACACATCAAATTAGAGTTCATATGAAACACATTGGACACACGTTGTTTAATGATGAGCGTTATGGTGGTGAGCGCATATTAAAAGGTACAACGTTTACCAAATACAAACAATTTGTAGACAATTGTTTTAAAATTTTGCCAAGACAAGCGCTACACGCAAAAACACTTGGTTTTATGCATCCAACCAAAAATGAATTTATGAGTTTTGACACCGAAATTCCAGATGATATGATGGCTTGTATAGAAAAATGGCGTGGTTACTCTAAACATATAGATGAGTAGCTAGTATTAAAGATATTTAATTAGACGTTTATTTGATTTTCTGGTTATTATGTTTGTCTGGTCGAGCGCAGTCGAGACCTATTTTAAATTTTTAAAATAAATTATTACTCTTGTTGTATTCCAGCTTTTTAAAAGCAAAAAACAACACTTAAAACCACCTTCTGGAAATCAACAATTTACAATCGCCTAGAATCGCGTATTTGAATTTATTTTGCACATTATCTCATAAACAAAAATTATAAGAACCTTAACGCCTAGGTTTTTTGGGTTTTGTAAATTTGAATATCAATAAAATAACCTATGAAACTAGTTTTATCTCCAGCAAAGTCTTTAGATTACGAATCTGATTTACCAACTCAAACATATACAGAACCTCAGTTTTTAAAACAGTCTGATAAATTGAATAAGCTATTAAGTAAAAAATCGGCTAAATCAATTTCAAAATTAATGAAGGTAAGCGACAATATTGGTCAATTAAACTATGAGCGTTTCCAAAACTGGGAATTACCTTTTACACAAGATAATGCGAGACCAGCTATATATGCATTTAGTGGTGATGTATACAGAGGTTTTGATGCGTATACCTTAGATACTAATAAATTAGAAACTTTAGAAAATACTGTTAGAATATTATCTGGTTTATATGGGGTTTTAAAACCTTTAGATTTAATACAGCCTTATCGTTTGGAAATGGGAACCAAGCTACCCGTTGGAAAAAACAAAAATCTTTATGAATTTTGGCAAAAAGACATTACTGCCAAATTAAATGAAGAGTTAAAAGAAGACGAAGTTTTTGTAAACTTAGCGAGTAACGAATACTTTAAAGCGATAGATACAAAAGCTTTAAAAGTGCCTGTTATAAATATAGATTTTAAGGAGTATAAAGACGATAAGTACAAAATTGTCGCTATTTATGCTAAACTTGCCAGAGGATTAATGGCACGTTATATTGTAGAAAACGACTGTGAAACTGTTGAAGACTTAAAAGGATTTAATGTTGAAAACTATAGGTTTCACGAAAAATTATCTACAGAAACTAATTTGGTGTTTACACGATAGTATCAAATGGTCTAGCCTTAATCCTTCAATTTGAAATGTTTTTAAACTGAATTGATTTTAAACCTTATATGGTGAAAAATGATATGTGAAGATGATTTTTTTTCTTTTAAATTTTATTCTAATATAATCATGGCTCATCATGTTTAAACATCAACATCCTTATAAACCCTTTATACCAGAAGGAACCACAAAGTTGATAGTTGGAACATTACCACCACCACGTTTTTCTTTTGGAGAACTTAAAAAAGACGATGTAAATTTCTGCTATGGCAGTAGTAATGGTTTATTATGGCCTGTTTTAAACGAAATCTTTAATCTTAATCTGGTATTTGAAACTACAGATTTTGCAATAGAGCAACGAAAAGATTTTTTAAAATCTATACAGCTAGGTATTTGCGATATAGTTGAATATGGGTATAGATCTAAAATTGATGCATCAGATTTAGGTTTATAAAATGTACAGTTAAGGCCATTAATTGAAATTTTAGAAGAGTATCCTAAAATTGACTCCTTAATTTTTACTGGTGGGAATTCTAAAAATGGACCTGAATACTTTTTTAGGCAATTATTAAAAGGAAATGGTTTAGAATTAAAAATAGTTAGGAGCGAAGTTCCAAGAATTCACGAGGTAATATTACCAGTTTCTAATCGTAAAATTAAAACATATTCTTTAACGGCTCCTTCAGGTTCTGCAAACCGAGCTATAGGAAGTATGCTTCTTTATAAGCAACTCAAACAAAATAATCCTAACTTTAATACCTTCGATTTTAGAGTGATGCAATACCGAGAGGTTTTTGGTGATTAGTTTTCAAGTGGAATAGTTATACCATTAAAGTCAGAGCAATTGTCTAAAACTGAAAAGCATTTTTTTGTTGTGTAAAAATAATCATCTTCAAAAGTGTTTAAATTATAGGTGCTTAAAACAACATTGTTCTTACTGATGATATAATAGGAGCATGGACTCGTCCAAGTAATCGCTTTAATTTCATTTTTAAAAGACTGTAAATCATTAGAACCTTTTTTAAACCGTATTAAAGTGTCGTTATCCATTAGAAAAGAACCATATCTATATTTGATACAGTTTAAAGTGTCAAGTGATTTTTTAGGTTCTACTTTAATAATTACCGATTTCTGAAGTTTAGATTTTCTATTTGAAATAGTTTGATAGATTTCTGAAGCTTTAATGTAAATTCCAGCTGTAACGATACAAATTCCAAATACAGTTCCAACAATAGTTAACCTTAACCAATCCTTTTTAAGTAAGTAATAAATTACAGCGTAAAGTGTGAAAGTACCAAAGCCTAATGCGTAATAGGTATAACCTTCTTTTCCTGAAAAATAAGTTGCATTTATGGCAAAAAAGTAGAACGCATAAGCCAATATACCTACTAAAACTGATCCATTGTAGGCTTTTATTAATTTGTATACCTGTAGAAATGTCATGTGTTAATATGCTGTACTCTTTAGTTCCTACTATATTCTATTATTTAAATCTTTTTCAATGATACTACTCAATTTTTGGGAGAATACTGTGGGATTAAAATGGCTACTTTGATTATCATTAAAAAACGCTTGTTTAATTTTATATTGATTTTCTATAATATCATTTAAAATAGCATCACTAATATTTAGATTATACTTTTTATAGATGCCAAAAAGCGCTTCACTTTCTATTAAATTAACAGTTTTGTTTTCGTGACTTAGTTTTTTAAGATTCAGTTTCCAGAATGTTTTTGCTGGATATTTTACACTATAATTATTTAAGTACTTACTAAAAAAGGTGTTTATAAATTTATTTAGATTATTATCTTGTTGGTATCTTTTTTTGCAATAGTTTAAAGTCTCATTAATGTTATTCTCAAATGTATTATTTGAAGAAGTCAATTTTATAGGTTTTAAATAATAGTTTTCAATGGTTCTTTTAAAAAGTCCTAACAAAAAATATTCTTTATCATTGTACTTGTAGAGTTCAATTTCGCCTTTTAAAAGTTTTCCAGCAATAATTAAAAACAGACTGGTTTGTACTAGTTGTAACCATTTTATATTATCGGAATAATTATGATTTCCAAACTCTAGTTCTGGATGAATGGCTAATATGTATAATCCTAAATTAGATGTATTTATGTCTTCACGTATAGGATAGATTATTTTTTTATCTGAAAGTCTAACCCTTTGATAGAAAATGTTTAAACAGAAATCAAGAACAGGTGTATGCGTTGTGTTTTCCATTTAGTTAGGTGTCTTAAAGCCTGTTTTTAGTTAGGTTTAGTTTAACTTGGACTATACACATTAAGCTCCATTTGTAATTGGTGCGCAATATCTTGAGCAAAAACGGTAGCTTTATCTTTGTCTTTATAGCGTTTTAATATAATGCGTTCTCTGTGGTTCTCGGTTAGCATATAAATTTCAAACACCTTATTGGTAAATGTGGTCGATCTTTGCCCTTTGCTATATGCCTTTAACCCTATATTTTTAGTTAAAATAGAAATTTTTCTGAACCGATTTAAGGGTTTCCAATATCCAATCTCAAAACCTATAAAAAAAATACATATTTTAAACTTATTATTTACTTTGTCTATAATAATACCAGTTTTTGCTGTTGATAAAAACATACCTATAATTATACATATAAGTGATATAGGTAGATAATAGATCTCAATAAATAATTTTTTTAAATTATAAAATCCAATAAAAATAAGTATATAACCTAGAATGTTTACGTGTATAGGTACTAATTTTTCAAGTTTAAGTTTGATCATCATAAAATTTTAATGAATTTGATGAGTTTCAGTTTTTAAAAGTTGCCAAAGATTTTTTAAAAGCAATTTGTAACATAAACATTAATTATTACTACTATCCTTCCGTATTAAAATACACTTTGTAATAATTCATTTTCTTTTCTTCATCGTAACCGCGCTCTAAATATTCGGTAGATGCATCTGGTGCGTCAATATCTAACTTAATCTGAATATTAGTATCCAACTTAATTTCGGTTTTAATTTTCTTTTTTTCCTTATTTAATACAGCTTCAGAAACATCAAACTGATTACGAATTAGTACATCACGTTCGCCTTCAAATTCTTTTTTATAATCGTCAAAAAGGGTTTTATGTTTATCTTCTTCAAAGACTTCTTCTTTAAAACGTTCTACATTTATAATTTCATTTTCTTTAAAAAAATCTACCGTTTTAGATAAAAACGTACTACGCTCTTGTTCGCCATAGGTGCTTTTTATAATTTCTGTAGAAAACTCCTTACATAACTCAATATAATTTTGAGTGTGCGAATTTAAATCGTCCGCATATTTTATGTTTAAGAACTTATTTATCCAGTATTGTGTATCGTAATTATTGTTATCTACACTTAAAATAATGTTTCCTTCGCGGTCGCTGGTATTTAATATAAGACAACCTTTATCTAATTTCTTAGAATTTATTCCGGTTTGAACTAAAACATCATAACTGTTATTTTCTAAATAGGTCTGGAAAAAGTTGGTTTTGTTTTCAATTTTAAAGATACCTACCGCATCTACAGTCATTTCCTGGTATTGTATACCATTAAAATACACCACTAAAACATCTCCAGTTTTTATTTGTGCGGAATTAGATTGCTCAAAAAGATGTGTTACGATATGTTTTGAGGTGTCAATAAACTGATCATCATCTGCAAAAATGAGATTTGCATAAGTGTTTATTTCATTTAAATCGATATTGGAGTGGTGATTAAAGCGATAACTCTGCACCACATTTCCAAAAGGCCTTAACAAAAACGGAAGCATTAACTCGTAGCTGGCTTCATCAAAAACCACTTCTTTTTCTGAAAATGCATTTTTTGTACTGTTAAATTTGTTTCCAACTTTATGGATAATACATTTAAATATAGCTGCGTTTGTTCGTTTTATCATTAGTTTGTGGTGTAAAATAAAATACTGTTAGTGTCTCCTTTGGTAACAATTTCTATTTGATGCGTGTTTTTTAGGTCTATAGAAGCAGTTGCAAAAACAGGAAAGTTATATATAAGTTTTGCATTACTGTCAAACACATATAATTTTTGTGTTTGTAAGTCGGTTACGGAAACAAATATTTTATCGTTGGAGTAGAAGAGTTGTGGTTTAGTATAATTACCAAAATCTAATTCTATAGTTTTTCCATTAATTGTTAATTTATTCTCAGTTAAATAAGTAGATGAAACACTTGAAGCATCAAAACCATGATTTTTTGTTAAACCCAGAGCTTGTTTAGCTATTGCACCGCTTGCTGTAAGTGTAACCAATTCGCCATCTTCTGTAGTAAATGTAAATTTATTCTGATTTAAGAACAGCTCATTGTCTGAAAATTTGAAGTTTTCTTTCACAGGAATTCTTATGCTTCCTACGCGATCTAAAATAATAAGCTCGTCTTTAGCTTTAAACGCAATATAATCTTTAGTTCCAATTCTGAAATGTTTTGGTTGCGAGGTAATGGTGTTGTCTTTTTTATATTTAAAACCAGATACATTTTTTCCTTTAGCATCTAACATAAGTAACTCTTTGCCTTGAGTAATTAGGAATCTATAGTTTTTTCGACCTTCATACTCAAAAACAGATAGCGGTTGTGTAACCTTATCCTTTAAAGTTACTGGAAAAGGTTTGGTGTCATTACCTTCTCTATCTAATACGTACATAGCTTTTTTAGTCGTAAAAGCATATTGTAATTTTCCATTTTTTAGTAAATCTACTTGCTCAATTTTTCCTAGAATTTCTTCTTTAAGGGTTTTTTTCCACAAAATTTTTCCGGTATTAGAAATAAGGTATAAGGTGTTTTTTACATCTTGAACTAAAATTTCGTTTTTACCTGTTACATGATTTTTCACAAATTGCGGGTCGTTTAAAATGTCTTCATCTAACTTAATATTAAACTTTTCAGTAACTGTATTTAGCTCTTTTACAACCTTACTCTTATTAAATACGGCATTAAAATGAGCAAAATCATCATCATAAGTAAACTGCACAGCACTTGTTCGATAAGGTTCTAAATCTAGGGAAGCACTCATTTTTAAAGAAGTTTTTAAAATAGCTTCTAAAGATTTACCATTAACCACCTGTAAAAGTGACGAATGACTACTTAATTGTTTACTAACCGCTTTGTAGTAAGCTTTAAAAAATAAGGTGGTTTTATTTTGATAGTTAGCAATTATATCTAATAACACTTCTTTAGTATTTGAGAATATAAAGAACTGATCTAGCTGGCAGTAATATTGAACTCTTGTGTTAAAGAATGGAGCCAATTCATTTTTAAAAAAATCGGGTTTATTAAAACTATAAATAGGAATACTTCTATAAGTCTCTATTTCTATTTGCTGATCGCTAAGCTGATTTTTTGTATACTCTGCATCAATAGTATTTAATACCAACGCATTACTGTCATTATATATAATACCAATTTCGCTAATGTTGTTTAAAAGTGTAGTGTAATCCTCTGAGCTTTTTTTATTGTTGAATGCATCCAGATTACTTTTAAATATTTGGTAGTCATTATAAGTAATACTTAAAAAGCCATCGCTATTGTTTGGTGTAATTAACGCTAATTCATTTTCCTGAGCAATAGTGTTTTTAAAAATATTGATTAGACTTTTGGTAGAATCTGTCGCTTTAGAAATTCCATTAAGCAAAATGTTTTCTTGAGAAAGGTCTACATCAAATGCTAAATAATTGGTAAGTTGCTTAGTGTTTAATAAACTGTCTATAAATAGGGGAGTTTTTAAAGTCTGTTTTTCATTTTTAATAATAGACAATTCTGTAGTTTCATTAGTGGTTTTAAGAAGTTTTAATAATTGGTCTGATGCTAATGTTTGAAGGGTTTCTTTTAATCTTTCTTTAGTATTTGCACCAACGATAACATTACCTTGTTTGCTTAAAAAAAGGTTTTTGTTGTTGAAGGTCATTTTTTCTACCGATAATTCATCAATAGTTATTGAATCTCTAACCAATTCTTTATCATCCTTTAATTTTAAAAATACATCTGAATACGTTGTGGAAAACGAAAACTCTTCCGAAGAAAAAAGATTTAAATATATAGGATACTCAGAATTTATTTTTGAAAAAATTTCAAAAGTAGATTTTAGATTTATGTAGTTTTTGGTAGAAGATAATTGCGATAATAAATCGTTATTATTAAGGTTTGAAGATAAATTTTCAACATTAGATATTCGTATTACAGTTGATGCATTGTCATTAATAAAATCTTCTGCTTTATAATGTTTTGTGTCTGTTTTACAAGAAAAACAGATAAGTATAATAAGTGATAGCCAAAGAGCTTTCATAACATAAGTGGTTTAAAGTGCTAATTTAAGTTGTTCTGGTAAGAGTTTAAACGATTTCCTGTGGTATTTTGTTATACCGTAAGTCTTTATAGCCTCACGATGTTCTTTTGTAGGGTAGCCTTTATTTTTTTTCCAGTTGTACATAGGGAATTCTTCATGAATTTTATTCATATAATCATCCCGGTAGGTTTTTGCTAAAATAGAGGCTGCAGCTATACTTAAGTATTTACTATCACCTTTTATAATTGTTTCAAAAGGGATTTTATTAAAACTTTTAAAACGATTACCGTCAACAATAATAAAATCTGGTGTTGTAATTAGCTTTTTAATAGACTCTTGCATAGCAAGAATTGAGGCATTTAGAATATTAATATCATCAATTTTATCTTCATATATATGAGTAAACGCAAAACATAAGGCTTCTTCTTGAATTATTGGGCGCAATAAATCTCTCTTTTTTTCGCTTACTTGTTTAGAATCGTTTAGAATTAAATTTTTGAAATTCGGCTTTAAGATTACCGCAGCAGCCGTTACAGGACCAGCTAAACAGCCACGTCCAGCTTCATCGGTACCGCATTCTAATTCAAATCCGGAATGGTTTATTTTAAGCATAAGTTGTATTAAATAATTTTAGGGCAAAACTTATAAGATATTTCCTATTTTTGACACTAAATTATAAAATTACAAGGTCTAAAATTTCGTTTGATGAAAAAAATAATTGTATGTCTTCTTTTAATGAGTACTCAGCTTATGCTTTCTCAAACAAAGCCTAGCTTAATTCAAGAATCTGATAATCTAGATAATACTACAAATAATTCAGAAAATATTAGAAATTTTGGCTCTAATAAGTCTAAAAATATCAAAACAGATGTTAAAGCTAAAATTACAGATTACTTAATTATAACTAAAGAGAACGATACGACGTATCTAGATACAACACTTTCTATTAAAAAAGAATACAAGTTTAATTATCTTAGAAAGGATAATTTTGAGTTGTTACCTTTCTCTAATTTAGGTCAAACTTATAATAGTTTGGGTTATAACTTTAAGTCAACGCGATTAATGCCGGAGTTTGGAGTTAGAGCTAAGCATTTTAACTATCTGGAAACTGAAGATATTAACTATTATCATGTTCCAACACCATTAACCGAGCTGTTCTTTAAGACTGCTTTTAAGCAAGGTCAATTATTAGATGCCTTTTTTACATCTAATACCTCAAAGCAATTTAATTTTTCAATAGGTTACAAAGGACTAAGATCTTTAGGGACTTACCAAAATATACTAAGCAGTACTGGAAACCTAAGAATGACGGCAAGTTATAAAACGAAAAACAATCGTTATATAGCAAATGCTCATTTTACTTCTCAAGACATCTTAAATCAAGAAAATGGAGGATTAACCGAGGAGAGCGTTCGTTTTTTTAGGGCAGGAGATGAAGATCTTTTAGATAGGGCTAGAGTAGATGTTAATTTTCAAGATGCAGAAGGTTTTTTTATTGGAAAACGTACCTATATAAATCATCATTATAAAATATTAAACAATAGAGACAGTTTAAGTTTTAATGAAATTAAAATAGGACATGTTTTTCAATTAGAAGATAAGACTTACGATTTCAAGCAATCTTTACAATCTGATGTTTTTGGAGAAGCTAAAAGAGAAAACTTTTTGTTTGATAGAGTTAAACTTGAGGAGTTATATAATGAATTGAATTTATCTTATACTAACAATGTCATCGGTAAAGTCTTTTTTAATGCTTCCCATACCAATTACAATTATGGATATGATAAGATACTAATTTCACCAACAGAAACCATTCCTAATAGACTAAAAGGAGATGTATTTGCGGTTGGAGCTAAATATTTTAAAACTATAAACCAGTTAAATCTTAAAGCAGAAATTGGCGCTAATGTATCTGGTGATTTTTCAGGTAATTTTATTTTAGCTGAAGCACATTTTAGTCTAAATGAAGATATTACCCTAAAAGCGTCTTTAAACAATAATACAGTAGCTCCTAATTATAATATGCAATTTTATCAGAGTGATTATAATGAGTATAATTGGAAAAATAACTTAAATACAATAAAAACTCAACAATTAGAATTTGGTGTTTTATCCAATAAGTGGGTTAATGTAAACCTGCAGGTTACCAATATTAATGATTATGTTTATTTTTCTAAAGCTACAGATTCAAGCCAGATAGAAGTGTTTCAAAACCCAGAAGCTATTAGATATTTAAAACTTCAGGTTCAAAAAGAATTTAAATACAGAAATTTTGCTTTAGACAATACGATAGAATTTCAAACGGTTGACGATCCAAACAATTCTATTAATGTTCCAGAGATTATTACTCGTAATACATTATACTATTCCAATCATGTGTTTAAAAAAGCTATGTTCCTTCAAACAGGAATAACCTTTAAATACTTTACTAAGTATAATATGGATGCTTATAGTCCTTTGTTATCCGAATTCTATGTACAAAACAATGAAGAGTTTGGTGCATTTCCGTTAATTGACTTTTTTGTAAATGCAAAAATTCGTCAAACACGTATCTATTTAAAGGCAGAGCATTTAAATTCGAGTTTTACGGGG
>NZ_PXOQ01000016.1 GCF_003008425.1 Aurantibacter aestuarii
CAGAAACAGGTACTACACCAAACTGTACAGATGAGAATAGTTTTGTGGTAACGATAAATGCAAGTCCTGATGTTTTTGTATTAGCAAATCAGACAGAATGTAATAGCTATACCTTACCTGCCATTACAGGAACAGGATTGGTATCACCTATGTATTACACGGGGCCAGGCGGAACAGGTACTGCGTATACAGCGGGAACGACTTTAAATGATACAGATTTTGCAAGTTATCCAGTTACGATCTATATTTATGATGAAACGGGAACCACGCCAAACTGTTCTGATGAAGAAAGTTTTAGTTTAACTATAAATACTTGTAATGTTTCTGTAACGGCAACAGCGTCACCTTCTTCAACTTGTTCATCAGCAGGAACTACAGTAACTTTAACAGCAACACCTTCACCAGCAATAGCCGTAGGAACTTATAGTTATTCATGGAATGTTCAAGGGAACGCAACAGTTTTAGGAACAAATTCAACATTAAATGTTTCGCCATTAGTGACAACAACTTATGAAGTTACAGTGACAGATAGTGGGTTAATTGCACCAAATAATACTGCGACAAATACAGTGGTAGTAACAGTTTATGATACGCCAGATATAATGTCTCTAAGTAATCAGGAGGCTTGTGATAGTTTTACACTTCCAGCGATAACAGGAACAAATTTAGTTACTCCTATGTATTATACAGGGATAGGCGGAACAGGAACTGCTTACGCATCAGGCTCAGTACTAAATTTTGCAGATTTTGCAAGTTATCCAGTAACAATCTATATATATGATGAAACAGGAACCACACCAAACTGTTTTGATGAAGAGAGTTTCTCCTTAACAATAAACGCTACACCAACCGCAGATGCACCAGCCGATGTTACAGCATGTGATAGTTATGTGTTACCAGCCTTAAATGCAGGTAATACGTATTACACAGGATCAGGCGGAACAGGAACAGTAATTGCATCAGGAACCAGTATTACGACAACACAAACGATTTACGTTTATGCAGAAACAGGTACTACACCAAACTGTACAGATGAGAATAGTTTTGTGGTAACGATAAACACTACACCAACTGCAGATGCACCAGCCGATGTTACGGCTTGTGATAGTTATGTGTTACCAGCCTTAAGTGCAGGCAATACGTATTATACAGG
>NZ_PXOQ01000017.1 GCF_003008425.1 Aurantibacter aestuarii
ACATAAGCTCCGCCGTCTAAACTGAACTCAAATTCCGAGATTCCATCACCTGTTGCTGTGACCTGGATGGTATGGTTTTCTGAGAATGCATCGGTAACCACCTCGGCGGTTATAACCGGTGGTGTACTTACCTCTACGATGGTATTCGCATTTGGATCGTTTAGATCGCTTGAACATCCTGTAACATTATCTGTCACAATCACCGCATAGCTTCCTCCTTCTTGTGGCGCTAAAGTTGGTCCTGTCTGTCCTGGGATTACTGTTCCATTTAAATACCACTCAAAACTGTAATTTGCTGCACTTAATCCAGTGTCTATCACATCGTTTGGTAAGACTTCTGTTCCATTAGTGCTTGCACAAATTAGATACATGTCATCTAAATTAAATGATGGCATTGGGTTAACCTGAAGTGTTAGTGTAGTTACATCATAACAGAACGAACCATCTACTGGAGGCGTGCCTGTTGGGATGTTGTTATCTACTCTTACGTATATCACTTGTGGGTTAACGATGTTATTGTATAATGTTGGTAATGGATTGGTTCCTGCATCTGCATCGGCTTGTGTTTCGTAATAGCTTACTGCAAAGTCTGCTGCCGGTTGCGGATTTGTTGGATCGTTTCCTAATACTTCTGCATCTTGTGTTGATAAATCGAAGGTTGCACTATCATTTGTTGTATCGTTATCAAACTCCATATTGTCATCACAAACCTCAAACACATTAGCATACGGATACGCTACTGCATCGTCATTAACCTCGATAAAGAAACTTAAGGTAGCAATCTCACAACCTGTGGTTGTGTTACTGATGTTTACAAAAATCTCTTGTGGGTTACTCGAGTTAGTAAACGCTGCTGGATTACCTATTTGTGGTGCGCCATTTTGTGCGGCTAGTAAGGTTGTATGATAAGTTACTGCATAGTTTGGTCCGTCTTGTGCTCCTAAGATTATAGGCGTGTTCTGAGTTAAATCGAACGTAAATACATTATCCGTATTTGGCTCACACTCTCGGATATCTAAATCATCGGTCGGTATCACTGGTAACGGATTAACTATAATATCGAAGTCTACTATCGTATAACAACCTGTTCCGCCTGTTCCATTAACATCACTTCCACTGGTTACTCGTACATAGATGGTTTGTGGTGAGATACCTGTTCCTGGGTTAGCTGGATCTTCGTTACTATGCATCGTTGGATCTACTATAAAGTTAACTCCTGCTAAGGCTTCATTTAAATCTGTATAGTACGTTAAACTTACATTTGGCTCTCCATTGATGATGTCTACTGCATTTTGAGTTAAATCAAATACCTCTATGCCATCTGGTGAGTTATTGTCATCACACAATTCTATATCCATTGGATTTTGTGTTGGTGATGGGTTTGGTCTAACACGTACCGTTAAGGTGGTTGTACTGAAACATCCTGTGTTAGCATCTACCACTCGTACATAAATGGTTTGCACTGCATTTACCGTGTTTACAAACATCGTTGGATCTGGGATGGTTACCGTTCCTGCTTGTGCACTCGCTGCTGTAGTGTGATAGCTTACCACTAAACTTGGATCGTTATTGGTAATCTCGCCATCTTTAACCGTTAGGTCAAATGTGGTAAAGCCATCATTATCTTCATAGTAGTTCGCATCTAAATCGTCACACGCATTTAATACTGTTGGTGTTACTATTACCGGTGGGAACTCTACCTCTATCTGGAAGCTTCGTATCGTCTCACAACCATTGGCATTATCTAATCGTACCCAAATGGTTTGTGGGTTAGTCACGTTAGGATAACTTGCCGTGTTAGTAATTGGGTTAATACCGCTTATGGCATTGTTTTGTGTCGTGTAATAACTGATTGGGAAGTCTGCCGGGTTTTGAGTACCTAACACAACTGGTGTTACGTTCATATCAAAATTAAAGACATTAAATCCATCGTTATTATCGTCACATACGATATAAATATTATCACCTGGTGTTGCATCGATTGGATCGATATTATTTGGTATGACAGGTGAGTTTAATACTTGTAATTCTAAATTCACAATACGGTAACATCCTGTGGTATTGTTCTCTGCTCTTACCCATAACAATTGGCTAAATGGTTGGATGTTTTCATATGGACTACTTAAATCCATTGCGCCACTTATCGCATTTTGCTCGGTCTCGTGGTAAGTTATCGTCACATTTGGCTCTCCGTTTAAGATACTTATAGTCTGACTGTCTAAATCGAACATATCAAATATACCATCATTATCCGTGTCACACGCTGTTAATGGTGCTGGGTTTGCTAATGGTGATGGTAACGGGTTAACCTGAAGGGTTAATGTAGTTGTACTTATACAACCTGTTACACTATTTTCCGCTCTTACAAAAACAGTCTGAGGGTTTACCACATTCTCATATGGACTGGTAATTTCCTGAGTGTCTGTATTTGCTCCGTTTTGTGTTAAGTGATAACTCAGTACTATACCGGTTTGTCCATTTAATATTTGAGCATTAGCATCTTCTAATGTGAAGAATTCTTGCTCATCGCCTGGATTGTTCTCATCACATAACTGTAATGGGTCTGGTTGTACTAATACTGGGTTGGCATTAACCACCAGATTCATGGCCACAACACTATAACAACCATTTGTAACTCCTGTTGGATTTGGGTCATCCTCTACTCTTACCCAAACCGTTTGATTAAACGCTGTGGTATTGTTATAAGCGGTTGGTGAGGTTATTGGGTTACTTGGTGCTTCTGCATTTGCCTGAGACGTGTAATATGTAATCTCATAATTGGCTGGATCTAATCCATCTAATATCTGTGTGTTATTAGTCGTTAAATCGAACGTTGCAAAACCATCTGCGGTTGCATTATCACAAATCTCTATAGTCGTTGGCGTGTCTAATATCTGTGGCGTTGGGTAAACAATTAGTTGGAGTTGTACAAAACTTGCACAGTCTGTTGCTACCGTTGCACTCTCTATTCTTACATAAATCGTTTGGGTATTAATCATGATATTATCGTAAGGACTTGACAGCTCAACAACCCCATTTTCTGCATTGGTTTGTGTTTCATGGAATGTTACCGTTAAACCTGCTGCATTTCCTGTGATTTCTGGAATGGTTGAGTCTAAATCGAATGTTCCAAAGCCATCTGCATCTGGATCACAGTATTCTAATGGCATTGGCGTATTAGCTGCTGGTGCCTGAACCACGCGTAATTCTAATGGTGCCGTATCTGCACATCCCGTACTACTATCTTCTACTCGAACATATATAATTTGTGGATTAGAAATGTTGGTGTAGGTGTTTGGTAAGGCGTCTGTATCATTCTCTGCCTGAGTTTGTAGTAAGTGGTAGCTTACCGTATACGCAGGATTATTTCCTGTTACCTCATTATTCTTTAAGGTTAAGTCAATTGCTGTAAAGCCATCTGGCACATTATCATCACAGACCTCCAATGGTGTTGGTGGAACTATGGTTGGTTGAGAGAATACTGTAACACTCTGAGTTGTGGTAGTTGGACATGGTCCATTTGTGGTATACTCTACCGTATAAGTGGCATCAAAAGGCGCATTAGTTATGGTTCCTGTTGTCGTGTTAATCATCGCTCCATCGGTTGGCACTGGATTAAATGCAAAAGTACCTCCAGCTTGTCCTGTTATGGTTGCTGTAGCCCCATCACAAGTTGGTGATAAAGTAAAGCTTGAATTATCTTGGTTTAATACAGCTAAATTTACCGTTGATACGTCTGGACATGGGCCGCCTGTAGTGTATTCTATTGTATATACTGCTCCTGGTGTTCCCATAGTAACGGTTCCCGTTGCTACATCTATTACTGCTCCATCCGTTGGTGCTGGGTTAAAAGCAAAGCTTCCTCCCGCATCGCCTGTTACTGTTGCTGTTCCTCCATCGCAAGTTGCTGTTACTGTAAATGCTGATGTTTCTTCTGCAAATACTGTTACATTTTCTGTATTCTGAACTGGACATGGTCCTGTAGTTGTATATTCTATCGTGTAAGTAGCTGATGGTGGTCCACCTGTTACCGTTCCTGTGACTGGATCTATTACCGATCCGTCCATTGGGTCTGGATTAAAAGCAAATACACCGCCTGCATCGCCTGTTACCGTTACCGTAGCGCCATCACAAGTTGGTGTGGTAGTGAAGCTGGCATCTTCTAACGGGAATACCGTTACAGACTGAGTGCTGCTCACTGGGCATGGTAATGTAAAGCTATACTCTACCGTATAAGTACTGCCTTGTGTTCCATTGGTAATAGTTCCTGTAGTTGCATCTATGACTGCTCCGTCCGTTGGAACTGGGTTAAAGGTAAAAGTTCCACCTGCATCACCTGTTACCGTCGCTGTCGCTCCGTCGCAGGTTGGTGCTAAGGTAAATGTCGTATCGTTTGAACTTAAAAC
>NZ_PXOQ01000018.1 GCF_003008425.1 Aurantibacter aestuarii
ACATAAGCTCCGCCGTCTAAACTGAACTCAAATTCCGAGATTCCATCACCTGTTGCTGTGACCTGGATGGTATGGTTTTCTGAGAATGCATCGGTAACCACCTCGGCGGTTATAACCGGTGGTGTACTTACCTCTACGATGGTATTCGCATTTGGATCGTTTAGATCGCTTGAACATCCTGTAACATTATCTGTCACAATCACCGCATAGCTTCCTCCTTCTTGTGGCGCTAAAGTTGGTCCTGTCTGTCCTGGGATTACTGTTCCATTTAAATACCACTCAAAACTGTAATTTGCTGCACTTAATCCAGTGTCTATCACATCGTTTGGTAAGACTTCTGTTCCATTAGTGCTTGCACAAATTAGATACATGTCATCTAAATTAAATGATGGCATTGGGTTAACCTGAAGTGTTAGTGTAGTTACATCATAACAGAACGAACCATCTACTGGAGGCGTGCCTGTTGGGATGTTGTTATCTACTCTTACGTATATCACTTGTGGGTTAACGATGTTATTGTATAATGTTGGTAATGGATTGGTTCCTGCATCTGCATCGGCTTGTGTTTCGTAATAGCTTACTGCAAAGTCTGCTGCCGGTTGCGGATTTGTTGGATCGTTTCCTAATACTTCTGCATCTTGTGTTGATAAATCGAAGGTTGCACTATCATTTGTTGTATCGTTATCAAACTCCATATTGTCATCACAAACCTCAAACACATTAGCATACGGATACGCTACTGCATCGTCATTAACCTCGATAAAGAAACTTAAGGTAGCAATCTCACAACCTGTGGTTGTGTTACTGATGTTTACAAAAATCTCTTGTGGGTTACTCGAGTTAGTAAACGCTGCTGGATTACCTATTTGTGGTGCGCCATTTTGTGCGGCTAGTAAGGTTGTATGATAAGTTACTGCATAGTTTGGTCCGTCTTGTGCTCCTAAGATTATAGGCGTGTTCTGAGTTAAATCGAACGTAAATACATTATCCGTATTTGGCTCACACTCTCGGATATCTAAATCATCGGTCGGTATCACTGGTAACGGATTAACTATAATATCGAAGTCTACTATCGTATAACAACCTGTTCCGCCTGTTCCATTAACATCACTTCCACTGGTTACTCGTACATAGATGGTTTGTGGTGAGATACCTGTTCCTGGGTTAGCTGGATCTTCGTTACTATGCATCGTTGGATCTACTATAAAGTTAACTCCTGCTAAGGCTTCATTTAAATCTGTATAGTACGTTAAACTTACATTTGGCTCTCCATTGATGATGTCTACTGCATTTTGAGTTAAATCAAATACCTCTATGCCATCTGGTGAGTTATTGTCATCACACAATTCTATATCCATTGGATTTTGTGTTGGTGATGGGTTTGGTCTAACACGTACCGTTAAGGTGGTTGTACTGAAACATCCTGTGTTAGCATCTACCACTCGTACATAAATGGTTTGCACTGCATTTACCGTGTTTACAAACATCGTTGGATCTGGGATGGTTACCGTTCCTGCTTGTGCACTCGCTGCTGTAGTGTGATAGCTTACCACTAAACTTGGATCGTTATTGGTAATCTCGCCATCTTTAACCGTTAGGTCAAATGTGGTAAAGCCATCATTATCTTCATAGTAGTTCGCATCTAAATCGTCACACGCATTTAATACTGTTGGTGTTACTATTACCGGTGGGAACTCTACCTCTATCTGGAAGCTTCGTATCGTCTCACAACCATTGGCATTATCTAATCGTACCCAAATGGTTTGTGGGTTAGTCACGTTAGGATAACTTGCCGTGTTAGTAATTGGGTTAATACCGCTTATGGCATTGTTTTGTGTCGTGTAATAACTGATTGGGAAGTCTGCCGGGTTTTGAGTACCTAACACAACTGGTGTTACGTTCATATCAAAATTAAAGACATTAAATCCATCGTTATTATCGTCACATACGATATAAATATTATCACCTGGTGTTGCATCGATTGGATCGATATTATTTGGTATGACAGGTGAGTTTAATACTTGTAATTCTAAATTCACAATACGGTAACATCCTGTGGTATTGTTCTCTGCTCTTACCCATAACAATTGGCTAAATGGTTGGATGTTTTCATATGGACTACTTAAATCCATTGCGCCACTTATCGCATTTTGCTCGGTCTCGTGGTAAGTTATCGTCACATTTGGCTCTCCGTTTAAGATACTTATAGTCTGACTGTCTAAATCGAACATATCAAATATACCATCATTATCCGTGTCACACGCTGTTAATGGTGCTGGGTTTGCTAATGGTGATGGTAACGGGTTAACCTGAAGGGTTAATGTAGTTGTACTTATACAACCTGTTACACTATTTTCCGCTCTTACAAAAACAGTCTGAGGGTTTACCACATTCTCATATGGACTGGTAATTTCCTGAGTGTCTGTATTTGCTCCGTTTTGTGTTAAGTGATAACTCAGTACTATACCGGTTTGTCCATTTAATATTTGAGCATTAGCATCTTCTAATGTGAAGAATTCTTGCTCATCGCCTGGATTGTTCTCATCACATAACTGTAATGGGTCTGGTTGTACTAATACTGGGTTGGCATTAACCACCAGATTCATGGCCACAACACTATAACAACCATTTGTAACTCCTGTTGGATTTGGGTCATCCTCTACTCTTACCCAAACCGTTTGATTAAACGCTGTGGTATTGTTATAAGCGGTTGGTGAGGTTATTGGGTTACTTGGTGCTTCTGCATTTGCCTGAGACGTGTAATATGTAATCTCATAATTGGCTGGATCTAATCCATCTAATATCTGTGTGTTATTAGTCGTTAAATCGAACGTTGCAAAACCATCTGCGGTTGCATTATCACAAATCTCTATAGTCGTTGGCGTGTCTAATATCTGTGGCGTTGGATAAACAATTAGTTGTAATTGATAGATAGCACTACAACCAGTCGTCAAATCTTCAGCTGTATAATATATGATTTGTGAATTTTGCATGATATTATCATACTGTAATGGTAAATCATTAACTTGATTCTGAGCATTTGCAAAAGTTTCAAAAAATAAAACCTCAATATTTGGATTTCCAGAACTTATTTGGGTTACTACACTCCCCAAGTCAAAAGTTCCAAAGCCATCTGCATCTGGATCACAATGGGTTAATTCTATTGGACCAGATTGTCCTGGAGTATTGTTTATAGTTACTACAAAGCTATTTTCATCTGTACAATTTGGTGTGGTCCCTGTTTCAGTAAACACATAAATCGTTTGGGTTGTTGAAATAACATCTCCTGCATTTAATAATGTTCCTCCTCCGTTGGTTGCCGTGTAATAATTATTACCTGCACTTAAGACTGGTAACACATAACTATCACACGCTGTTACATCGGCTGGTGCGTCTGCGGTTGGTGTAGCGTTTATCGTTACTACAAAACTATTCTCATCTGTACAGTTTGGTGTGGTTCCTGTTTCTGCAAACACATATATGGTTTGAGTATTAGAAATAACATCTCCTGCATTTAATATTGTTCCTCCACCATTAGTTGCCGTGTAATAATTATTACCTGCACTTAAGGCTGGTAACACGTAACTATCACATGCGGTAACATCGGCTGGTGCGTCTGCGGTTGGTGTAGCGTTTATCGTTACTACAAAACTATTCTCATCTGTACAGTTTGGAGTAGTTCCTGTTTCAGCAAACACATATATGGTTTGAGTATTAGAAATAACATCTCCTGCATTTAATAATGTACCGCCTCCATTAGTTGCCGTGTAATAATTATTTCCCGCACTTAAGGCTGGTAAAGTATAATTATCACATGCTGTTACATCCGAAGGTGCATCTGCAGTTGGTGTAGCGTTTATCGTTACTACAAAACTATTCTCATCTGTACAGTTTGGAGTAGTTGCTGTCTCTGCAAATACAAATATCGTCTGTGTACTTGTGATAACATCTCCTGCATTCAATAATGTACCGCCTCCGTTGGTTGCCGTGTAATAATTATTCCCCGCACTTAAGGCTGGTAATACATAACTATCACATGCTGTAACATCGGCTGGTGCATCTGCAGTTGGTGTTTCATTTATAATAACGGTTACTTGACTAACATCATCCATACAAGGTGCTGATCCACTAACTGTATAAGTAAAGGTTGAACTTGTAGCTCCAGCTGAAGGCGTAAAAACAGCTGCATTTGGATTAAATGTTCCTCCTGACCCAGAAGTTTGAGCCCAGACTCCTCCTGCATCTTCTCCTATAATTAAATCATCTAAATGAATTGCTTGTGGAGGACTATCACAAACTTCAATGAAGCCATCAGTTCCAGCATATGGCTGCTCATTAATAGTAAGACTAAAACTCTCTTCGTCAAAACAGTTTGGTGTTGTCCCTGTTTCATCATAAACATATAATGTCACTGGATAACTTGCAAAATCTGAAGCGTTTAGTACAGTCCCAGATGGGTAAGATGTTCCTGTTCCTCCTGATCCTGTGTAATACAACTCATTTCCTGATAAATTTGTTCCAGAAATAGCTGGAAGTATATAATCGTCACAAGCAGAAACATCAGACACGGCATCCAAAACAGGTGATGTAATTAATGTTAAACTAAAACTTTCTTCATCAGAACAGTTTGGCGTGGTTCCCGTTTCATCATAAATATAGATCGTAACTGGATAACTTGCAAAATCTGTATCATTTAAAGTCGTTCCCGCTGTATACGCAGTACCTGTTCCGCCTGGCCCCGTGTAATACATAGGTGATACCAATCCTGTTCCTGTAATGGCAGGTAAGGTATAGCTATTACATTCTGTCTGATTTGCTAATACAAAAACATCAGGACTTGCATTTATCGTTACCACAAAACTATTCTCATCTGTACAGTTTGGTGTAGTACCTGTTTCTG
>NZ_PXOQ01000019.1 GCF_003008425.1 Aurantibacter aestuarii
CCAACGCCACAGATATTAGACACGCCAACGACTATAGAGATTTGTGATAATGCAACCGCAGATGGTTTTGCAACGTTCGATTTAACGACTAATAACACACAGATATTAGATGGATTAGATCCAGCCAATTATGAGATTACATATTACACGTCTCAGGCAAATGCAGAAGCACCAAGTAACCCAATAACCTCACCAACCGCTTATAACAATACCACAGCGTTTAATCAAACGGTTTGGGTAAGAGTAGAGGATGACCCAAATCCAACAGGAGTTACAAATGGTTGTTATAGTGTTGTGGCCATGAATCTGGTGGTTAATGCCAACCCAGTATTAGTACAACCAGACCCATTACAGTTATGTGATGAGAACAATCCAGGCGATGAGCAAGAATTCTTCACATTAGAAGATGCTAATGCTCAAATATTAAATGGACAAACCGGTATAGTACTGAGTTATCACTTAACACAAAACGGAGCAAATACAGACACTCAGGAAATTACCAGTCCATATGAGAATGTGGTAAACCCTCAGACTGTTTTTGTAAGAGCGGAAAATAGTGTAACAGGTTGTATAAGTACAACTACATTAACCCTTCAGGTTAACCCGTTACCATCACCATTAGCAAACCCAGCACCATTAACAGCGTGTGACACGGATAATGATGGTATATTTGATATGTTCGATTTAGACAGTCAGACTATAAGTATCTTAAACGGAGAGCCAAATGTGACGATAACTTACCACGAGACCGAGCAAAATGCGATAAGTGGCGCAATGGATTTAAGTAGTCCATATGAAAACATCCAACCATTTAGCCAATTGTTATGGGTAAGAGCAGAGAACAATACCACAGGATGTTACCGTATTGTGAATTTAGAATTACAAGTATTAAACTCACCTGTCATACCAAATAATATCGATCCAATCGATGCAACACCAGGTGATAATATTTATATCGTATGTGACGATAATAACGATGGATTTAATGTCTTTAATTTTGATATGAACGTAACACCAGTTGTGTTAGGTACTCAAAACCCGGCAGACTTCCCAATCAGTTATTACACGACACAAAACAATGCCATAAGCGGTATTAACCCAATTACTAACACGGCAAGTTATCCTAACGTGACTAACCCACAAACCATTTGGGTACGATTAGATAATGCCAATGGTTGTGAGACGATACGAAGCTTCCAGATAGAGGTAGAGTTCCCACCGGTAATAGTAACACCAACAGTATTAAATGCGTGTGACGATTTAGATGCGAACTACTATGAAGATAATGATGGCTTTACCACATTTGACCTAACGGTTAAAGATGGCGAGATTACCAATAACGATCCAAGTTTAGTGGTAAGCTATCACACTACAGCAGCGAGTGCACAAGCAGGAACGGTAACCATCCCAGATCCAACGATGTTTGTAAACACGGTAAATGCAGTGCAAACCATTTATGTACGAGTGGTAGATGCTAACACAGGATGTTTCAGTACAACCACCTTAACGGTACGTGTTAGACCAAACCCATCACCAACACAAAATCCAATGGATATAGAATTGTGTGATGACAATAACTCACCAGATGGCATAGAGGTATTTGATTTAACTCAAAATGCAGTAGACATCATCAATGGAGAGCCAAATGTAAGTTTAACGTACTATACAGATTTAAATGAAGCCTTAGCAGGAGTTAACTTTATAGTAGATCCAACGATGCATAGTAACGAAGATCCAGCTAACCCAGGAACAGGTATCTCACCACAAACCATCTATGTACGAGTAACCAGTGGAAGTGATGTTAATGGAACAGGCGGAACAGGTTGTTATACGATAGTAGACTTCGATATTATAGTTAATCCGTTACCAGTGATACCGACCGATGATTTAGATATCCGAGAGTGTGAGCCAAATACGGATAATGTATTTACGTTCGATTTAACTCAGAACACGCCTATAATCTTAGGAGCACAAGACGGACCAAACTATGCAGTAACTTATCATACAACCTTACTAGCCGCACAAAATGGCGCACCACAAATAGGTAATCCAGCAGCGTTTACTAACTCGAGTAACCCACAAGAGATTTTTGTAAACATCAGTAACACAACCACAGGTTGTGAGATTGCTACCTTAAGTTTCTTTATCGAGGTTAATGACGATGCAGTAGCGTATCCGTATGCTAATGTGTTTGAGGTTTGTGATGACAATATGGAGTTTGATAACGATACAACAAATGATAGTGCAACCTTCGATTTATCAACACAAGATGCAGAAGTATTAGGAAACGATCCAACAAATCCGCAACCGGCAGCAGACTTTGCAGTAAGCTATTACGAAACACAAGCCGATGCAGATGCAGGAACCAATCCATTACCAACATTATACAATAACATCGTTAACCCACAAGTGATATACGTAAGAGTAGATAACAACATCCCAACAGGCACGCCTCCAGTAGATGGTTCGTTCTGTTATGATGTAACTACACTAACACTTCAGGTTAACCCAATGCCATCATTTAATTTAGATGACATGTATCTAATTTGTGCAAGCACTAATGGAACAGAAGTCTTACCAAACGATGTGATAGACACTGGATTAAGTGCAGCAAATTACAGTTTTGAGTGGTATTTAAATGGAACAGTAATCCCAGGACAGACAGGACCAACTTTAGCGCCACAAGAAGGAGGAAGCTATGCGGTGATTGTGACAGATAATGTTACAGGATGTTCAAGCGATCTAAACGATCCAAATGCGAATACCATCGTAGAGGTAAGTACACCACCGGTTATAACCGCCGAGGTGGTTACCGATGCATTCTCAGAAAACCATACCATCCAGGTCACAGCAACAGGTGATGGAATCTCGGAATTTGAGTTCAGTTTAGACGGCGGAGCTTATGTATCTAACGAGCCAAATGATGGCACGTATACCTTTACCGATGTAAGCGCAGGAGAGCATGTAATTACGGTAAGAGACAAGAATGGTTGTGGAGAAGCAAGTGCAACAGTACTGGCAATGGACTACCCATTATTCTTTACACCAAATGGAGATGGCTATAACGATACGTGGAACATTTACGGAATCGCAAATCAGCCAGATGCGACGATTTACATCTTTGACCGTATGGGTAAACTCTTAAAGCAAATCAGTCCAACAGGCGCAGGATGGGATGGAACCTATAATGGTGAGATATTACCTACCAGCGACTACTGGTTTACGGTAGAGTATAGAGAACCAAACTCAACTTCAGATGAGAAGAAACAGTTTAGAGGACACTTTACGCTGAAGAGATAAAATAGAATTGATTAAATCAAAAAAGCCCAACTTATAATAAGTTGGGCTTTTTTAATTTCAAAATAACTTAGGTTAAACAGTTAAATTATTAGAGTTAAATATTATTGTTTTAAACAATAATTAAAAAAAATATAATAGAAATAGATTATAAATTAAGGTTAAAGCCTTTATTAGATTAACTAGTATAAACTAATTTGCCTAATTTGAAAAAATAAAAACAAATTAAAAATTATAAATGAGAGTATTTAATATCATAGTAGCCGCAATATGCTTACTTATAATAGGTGGTGGTATTGTGGGTTTTGCTTTACAACATAAATATAGAAATCAAATAGAAACGCCACAATTTTCTCAATCATCATACAAGATTACTAATACTTGGAAAATGCCAGGAAAACTAAAAGAGATTAGTGGTATTTCTTGGCTTGGTAATTCTAAAATAGCATGTATTGAAGACGAGGATGGCGTAATTTTTATATATGATTTAAATGAGAACAAAATTAAAGAGGAAATTACTTTTGGAGACTCTGGAGATTATGAAGCTATTACTATAAATAAAACTGACGCTTACGTGATGCGAAGTGATGGTGTGATTTTCGAAATTAAAAACTTTCAGGATAAAGACCTAAAGACATCAAAAATTGAAACAACATTTTCTTCAAAAAATGATATGGAGTCTTTATTTTATGATGTTAAAAATGACCAATTAATAACGGTTTGTAAGTATAAGGATTTGTCGTTTGAAAATTATAAAGGCTTATATGCTATTCCTTTAAAAACAAAACAATTAAATCCGACTCCAATTCTTAAATTACACATGAAAGATAAGGCTTTAAAAGAGTTTCAAAAAAAGAAGTTATATAAAACTTTTTATCCTTCAGATATTGCTATTCATCCAAAAACGGAGCAATACTATATTCTAGATGGGAGAAATACAACATTAATGTTGCTAAGCCAAACGGGAAAAATAGAAAAGGTTATAGAATTAGACGAAGATGAGTTTCCACAGCCTGAAGGCCTAACCTTTAGTCAGGATGGTAAACTCTATATTTCTACAGAAGGTCGTAAACACAAAGCTGCAATAATGGAAGTAGAAATAAAGAAGTAATAATAAAAGTCACCTAAAAAATAAAACCCTCTAAAATCAATACTTTAGAGGGTTTTTTGTGGAGTCGGAGAGAATCGAACTCTCGTCCAAACAAGTCATCAAATAGCTTTCTACACGTTTATTCTTTTCTTGGGTTTTCGATTAAAAGCTGGTTAAAGACAACCTACTTTTAACTTATCTTTTTTAGTTTCAATAAGGCGTCAAAGCGCCACCTTATCTATTTTGACATTTACGATGCCTCAAAATGGAACGCCGTCAATCAGGGCTTTCCGGAGACATAAAGCTTGTTCACCTTGTGAACCGAGGCTTAATCCTACTATAATTCGGATTAGGCAGCTAAAGCGTAGTTATTCTCGCCGTTTAAAAGTTCGACTTAGCGTTTTACGAGATCAAAATCATTACTCGACGTGCTTACTATTTCATAAATCTCGCTGTCAAAACCAGTCGACCCCATTATAAAATAATAATTGTTATGGCGTTACCCTATCGGGTCAGGCTGTCCGCTTTATCTTTTTTTAGGTATTCACCATAAAAAAAGGATACCGCTTCCATCCTTAACGCAGTTAGCAAAACTAACAAAAAATAAGCTTCAAACACTATACCAAATCAGTTTTATAAAAACATTAAGAGAAATAATGGCAGGCAAAGTGTAATTTTAAATAAAAAAATAATTATGATACAAGAAGGAAGTAAAGTTAAATGGAAATGGGGAAACGGAACTGCGAAAGGAAAAGTGCAGGAAACCTTTACTGAAGAAGTTACAAAAACCATAAAAGGTAATAAAGTAACCCGAAAAGGAGAAAGCGGTAACAAAGCCCTTTATATAAAGCAAGACGATGGAGACCATGTCTTAAAAAGTGAAAGTGAAGTAGAGCACATCACCTCATAAAATATTTGCTCAAGCCTTTATTAAGCATTACTTTAGCAAACCTATTTTAATACCACCAGTTAAAACGTATTGTATATGAAATTTGCTATAATAAAAGAGCGTAAAAATCCGCCAGACAGACGTGTTGTTTTTTCACCAGAAGCTTTAGTAACTTTTAAAACAAAATTTCCAGAAGCAGAAATTGTAGTAGAATCTTCAGACATACGTATTTTTTCAGACGAGCAATATAAAAAAGCAGGTATTACCGTAAGTCATGATGTAAGTGATGCCGATGTGATGATAGGCGTTAAAGAAGTACCAATAGACGCTTTAATACCAAATAAAAAATATTTCTTTTTTAGTCACACCATAAAAAAACAGCCTTATAATCGTGAGTTGTTAAAAGCGATGTTAGATAAAAACATCGAAATGTACGATCATGAAACTATTGTAAATAAAAACAATGCTCGTCTTATAGGTTTTGGTCGTTATGCCGGTTTGGTAGGTGCTTATAATGGCTTTAGAGCTTTAGGTTTACGTGATGGCTTATTTGAGTTGCCAAAAGTGGAAAACTTAGCAGATTTGGATGCTGTTAAAGCCGAATTAGATAAGATAACATTACCTCATATAAAAATTCTTCTAACCGGAACAGGTAAAGTAGCCTACGGTGCAAAAGAGATTTTAGATTATTTAAATATTAAAGGAGTTAGTGATGCCTTGTATTTAACTTCAGAATTTACAGAACCTGTGTATTGCATGGCAGATGTAATGGAATATGCCAAACGTAAAGATGGTAAAGTAGGCGACAAAAGAGCATTTTATAACGATCCAAGCGGATACGAAAGCAATTTTATGCCTTATGCCAGACAAACCGACTTTTTTATTGCAGGTCATTTCTATGGAGATGGCGCTCCGTATTTATTTACTAGAGACGATGCAAAGCAAGCAGATTTTAGAATTAATTTAGTAGCCGATGTATCATGTGATATTGATGGTCCTGTAGCAAGTACTATAAGACCAAGCACTATTGCAGAGCCATTTTACGGCTACCAACCTGAAACAGAATCTGAAGTCGCATTTAATGCGCCAGGAGCTATCACAGTTATGGCAGTAGATAATTTACCATGTGAATTACCTAAAGATGCCAGTGAAGGTTTTGGGGAAACTTTTCTAGAGCACGTTATTCCTGCTTTTTTTAATAAGGATGAAAGAGGTATTCTTAAACGAGCAAAAATGACAGAAAATGGTGAGTTAACTAATCGCTATAATTATCTGCAAGACTATGTCGATGGAAAAGAGTAAATCTTTTGCTTTAGTTACTGGTGCTGCGTCGGGTTTAGGGTTTGAATTTGCACAATTACTGGCAGAAGATGGTTATGATTTAATTTTGGTAGATGTAAATGAAGAACAACTTTTAGATACCAAAAAACAACTATCGGATAACAATCAAATAACAGTAATTTCAATTTCTCAAGATTTAAGTTATCAAAATTCTGCTCAGGATTTATATGATAAAATCCAATCGTATCCTATTAGCATCTTAATTAATAATGCAGGTTTTGGAATGTTTGGTTCTTTTCATGAAAATGAATGGGAACGTGAATTAAGTATGCTCAACCTTCATATTGTAACCTTAACACATTTAACCAAATTGGTGTTAAATGATATGGTTAGTCGTAATCACGGTAAAATTTTAAATGTGTCATCTTTGGCAGCATTTCAACCAGGACCTCTAATGGCATTGTATTATGCTACAAAATCCTATGTGCTCTCTTTTTCAGAAGCAATTGCAAACGAGCTTAAGGATACTGGTGTTACAGTAACTGCTTTTTGTCCTGGTCCAACAAAAACCTTGTTCCAGGAAACTGTTTCAGCTTCAAATAAAGAAGGAAAAATAGCTTTTAATATGGGTTGTCCAAAAGAAGTTACTTTATATGGTTACAAAGCCATGTTAAAAGGAAAAACTTATGCTATTCCTGGGAAATTTAATAAATTTTTAGCCCTACTGCCACGTTTTTTATCTCGAAATGCTTCAACTAAAATTGTTAGAAAAATTCAGGAAAAAAACAGGATTAATGAGATGTCATAGACCTGATTTGATCTAAAAGTATATGACTTGCCCATAAAACACTTCCGAAGAAGAACGTATATACATACATGTTTTTATCTACGTTTATTAGTGATATTTCAAAAATATAATACAGTAGTTGTTTTGGCTGACTTATAATGTCCCAAGAATTAAACCGTAAATAACGTCCTAAATAAATACCGAATCCGCATAAAAAATAAATAAGTACTAAAAGAGGTTTAAGTAATTTTACTTTGAAGTGTGTTGCTATAATGACTTTAAAATTTGAAATGCTAAGGTAAAAAGCGGTCAATCCCACAAAAGCAAAACTTCCAATAACCAAAACATCTAACCAGATGAAATAGGTATGACTTCTTTGTAAGTGAATAAAATCTGTGATAATGTATGGTGCATTAGGTAAAAACAGAAGCCATACAATAAGCAAAATAAGTACAAAAGGTTTTTTTAATTTAGAATGTCCTAAAATATAGCTACTAATACCAAGAGGTATAAATGCTAAAACTAAATTCCAAACCAAAAATAGAAAGTATATAGATTGAGTATACAATACTCTAAATGATATGAGGCTAAAACAAAAGAAACTACTTATCAAAATAAATTTAAAAGTGGCTAAAGGAATACTGTAATTATGGATTATTGGTTTCATAAATGTGATGTTTATCTATTAAGTAAATAATTAAAACGCCAACGGAATAGGCTAGTAGGTCTTCAAAACTAAAATGATTACCCAAGACCACAGTAAGCAGTTTGTTGTGTTCTTGATGAATTAATTTTGTGAAATTTATAAGTTGTAAGCCTTCAATTAAAAAAGAAATGAATAGACTTATAATAGCCACAATAAATGGTTTCAAACTGAAGAAGCTTCTTATAAAAGTGTACACCAAAATACTAGCTAATACATCTCCAAACGTATATCTTATAAATCCGGAATCAAGACTTAGCGCAATAGCTATTTCAATACCTAAAATAATAACTGTAAGCGTTAAAAATATGGAGTTAGGTTTAAACATGAGGGATTTTAATTTTTTCACCTAAAAATTTAGGTTGTGTATTAATTAAAACATCTATTACAGCTTTGGTTTTAGCAAGATATTCTCTTAACCTAGTTTTTAGTCCAATTGAACTGGAAACGTCTTTTGCATTAAAGGCAATAGCATTTATGTTAAAATGTTTAGCTAGAAATATAGCGCGTTGGTTATGAAATTTTTGAGAGATAATTGTAACCGATTCTTGTCCAAAAATTTCTTTTACTCTTACAATAGAATCTAAAGTTCTAAAGCCTGCAAAATCAAGATAAATGTGCGCTTCTGGAATGCCATGTTTTACTAAATCGGCTTTAAACATATTCGGTTCGTTATAATCTTTAGAACTATTATCGCCACTAATAATGATATACTTAATTTTTTGAGCCTTATATAATTGTATTGCAGCGTTAAGACGATACTTGTAATACAAGTTAATTGAGCCGTTAGATACGTATTTATTTGCACCCAAAATAACACCAACATGGTTGGATGGTATTTGTGCTGTAATATTATAGGTTTTGTTCTTTGCGCTATGTATGACTATAGTATTTGTAATAACAATGGTAAATAATAGCATACTCATGAGTATGATAAATCTTTTTAAGATGGTTTTCATAATTAATTATAGATTAAGTTAACAAACGTGGACGCTCTTAGTATTCCAATATCAGTATGTAATAATGTACTGTAATCAAATTGATAAAATGCATTGGCACTTTTACCAATTCTATAGGATTTTAAATAGTACGGCATGTATTCTGGTAACAATATTGTGCCTAATAAAACAACACCAAAAAGATAAAGACTTCTTTTTCCGTTGCCATAGCAGAGGTATTGTAATGCAATTTCATCTTCAACTTGAGTTCCATAACCGGTAAGAACGTGATAACAGTCATGACGCTCAATCTTAGGAATTAATTCAAAATTATTTTTCTTAAGAAATAATCCCAAATGATAACCAAAACTTTCTTTAGTATAATTTAAAAGTTCTTGCTTAGATATTTTCCAAGCTGTATGATTTCTTTTAAAATAGGTGATATAAAAATGTTGACTGTTTTCAAAAAGCCAAATGATTAATTTTTTTCTATAGTTTCTCATATAATTACTTAAAAGTACTTTGAAATACAAAGTAAATGGTTAAAAAAAAGTTTAGGTGTTTTTTAAAAGTTGTTCTAAAGCATCAATATGTTTTTTAAAGGCGGCTTGTCCTAATTTAGTTGCCGAGTAGCTCGTGTTGGGTTTTTTACCAATAAACCGTTTTTCAACTAAAATATACTCTGCTTTTTCAAGAGCTTTTGTGTGGCTGGCTAAATTACCATCTGTAGCTCCTAAAAGTTCCTTAAGCGTTGTAAAGTCCATTTTTTCATTAACCATAAGAACAGACATAATGCCTAATCGTATTCTATGATCAAAAACTTTATTTATGTTGTTTATTATACTCACTAGTCTTAAGTTCTATCGTGTTTAAGATACATCAAAGAACCGTAAAAAATATGGCATATTCCAAATCCTAAAGCCCAAAAGAATAAACCGTAACCCAAAAAGTAAACGGAAATAAGCCCAATTATAATCATAGTTAACCCCAGATATCTAATATCACCCAAAGTATACTTGCTTGCATTAACACAAGCTAATCCATAAAAAACTAAAGTTAATGGCGCTACATAGGCATACACTTCTTTTTCAATTAAAAGTAAAATGAAAAAACCACCGGTAACTAAAGGAATGGCAAAATTTATAATTAAACGCTTCGATGTTGCATCCCACAAAACCTCATCTCGTTTTTTAGCTTTGCTATAACTTAATAATATACCTGTTAATATGGAGGCAACAACAACTACAAAAGCAATTACAAATATTTGTATCATTCGATCTTCGGTTAAAACTAAAGTTCTATAGCCATAAGTAGAGATGCTATTATTGGCGTAAATAATTTGATAACCTAAAAACGCTCCTATAAGGGCATAAATACCGGCTAATATCCCAGATAAACCACTAAGAGATATAAAACGAGAAGACTTTGTCATTAATTGTTTAATCTCGCTTAAGTCTTTTAAATAATCTTCATTGCTCATAATTAAAGTACTTTGAAATACAAAGTAAAATAATTTTACGTTATAAAACTAATAAAATCTAAAATTTAATTTTTTAAAAGTGTATTTTAGAAGTATAAATTAAATTATATATTATGTTAGGATTTCTGTTTAATATCGCCAATATTGCTGGAGGCATCTTATTGGGTTTGACCTTATTAGATAAGTGGGATGGGGACAAAGATTATTTTAATAAAGCTGCCAGTTATCTTTCACCATTTCAGACTGTAATTGGCTCAATACTTATGGTATTTTCTATAATTTACTTAATTCGAGGTGGCGGATTTTTATTTCATATAGTTAGTTTTATAGGCGGATTTTTGTTGTTAACCCATGTTATAAGTAAATCTCCAAGCTTAAAAGATAGTTTGTTAAAATTTTCGGATATGCTTATGCCTTTTAAGGCAGGAATTGGTATAGCACTAATAGTTATTGGTATTTTGGGATTATTTTAAGTTGTTATATTTTGAAACCAGCAGAAGAATATTTCTTAAATCAAATTGAGCCTTATCAGTCTATTTTATTAGATTTAAAGGCTATTATTGAAGCTGTTGTGCCAGAAATAACCTTAGAATATAAATGGAAACTTCCATTTTATTATTTACATGGACGGCCATTATTTTATTTAAACCAAACAAAAAATTATGTCGATTTAGGATTTTGGCATGCTCATTTGTTAGAACACCATCAGCATTACTTTATATCGGAAAACCGAAAAGCCGTAAAGTCACTTCGCTATTTTAAAGAAACCGATATTGATGAGAAAATTTTAAAAGATGTAATTGAGACTATCGCAAATAGTGATTTTCATCCTTTTAAACGTTAATGTATAACCAATTTTTTTTAATTAGAAATTAATTTAAAATGAATGATACCATCATAACACCAAAATTAACAAGACAGGTATTTGTACTAAGTCTTATTTTATTTATGGGGATTTTAATCTTTAGAGAACTCATTCCATATTTATCTGGTGTCTTAGGTGCGGTAACCATCTTTTTACTTTTAAGACCTTGGATGAATACTTTAATTCAAAAAGGTTGGAAAAAAAGTTTAGCGGCATTGCTTTTAATGTTCTTATCCTTTGTGTGTATTTTATTACCCATATCTGCAATAGTTATCATGTTGGGAAATAAAATTGGAGATGCAGTTAAAAATTCCGAACAGGTTGTAACCGCTTTTAAAAAGCAAATGGAAAATATTGAGTCTTTTTTAGGATATGACCTTACGTCTAATATTGATGCCTCCAAAATTTCAGACTGGATATCAAATAACGCGAAAGGTTTTGCGGACAGTACTTTAAATATTTCAATTGCTATAGGTCTAATGTACTTTATGTTGTATTATATGTTTACCAATAGTGATAAGCTTATAAAGTACTTACATAAATATATACCTATAAAAGAAAAAAACTTAAAAATTATAGGCTCAGAATGTCAAACTATGGTAAGATCTAATGCCATAGGCATACCATTAGTAGCTTTTGCTCAAGGTATTATTGCTTTAATAGGGTTTCTAATTTTTGGTATTAAAGATCCGTTTTTTTGGTTTATGTTAGTTACTGTAGGTTCCATGGTGCCTTTTGTAGGAACCCTTTTAGGGATTTTGCCTGTATTTCTGGTGACCTTGTCTTCTGGAGATACTTTTACGGCGTATGGTATTTTAATCTATGGTTTTGTAGTGGTAGGTTCTACAGATAATATAATCCGGCTTTTTGTGTTGAAAAAATTAGATAATGTTCACCCGTTAATTACGTTAATTGGTGTTATAGTAGGTGTGCCATTATTTGGATTTATCGGGCTTATTTTTGGTCCGCTCTTAATTAGTTTATTTTTAGTGATTCTAAAAATTTATAAAAGAGAATATGGACTAAAATAATTAGTTTTAAATACTAAAAATCCCACCAAGAGTCACAACTCGTTGTAAGAATAAAAATTGATGTGATGCTTTATCTGCAGGGTCGTTTGTAGTCTTAGCATCATACATATGTATAAATCCACCTTTCAAATCGGTTTGAATATAAAAATGTTTAAACAATGTAAAGTTTAAACCTAAGTTTAGAGAAGTACCATATCCTGAAATACTAAACTTATCGGTTTGGTCTTTGTAAAGAAGCGTCGAGTTGGTTCTGGGATATAAAACACCAATACCAACACTTTCTGTTATATTTATTTGAAAAACATCGGTATTAGTAATGCCAAACCATTTAGAAATATCATCATATCTGGCAAGTTCTGTGGTTACATAATTTAAACCATCGGTGTATTCAAATTTTAAAAAATCTTCAGACACAAAAGTGTCACCGTTATAAACCCCATTAAATGTGCTTCCAGGTTCATTAAGAGGTAAATTAATTTCACCTTGAACCTTTTTTACACGATTCCTGTCCATAACGTATTTCATATGATCAAAACCAATAATTAATGCATATTTATCCGAAATAAAATATCCAAGTCTAAAATTGGTTTGTGGAATGGTTAATCGGGTAGGATTAAAGTAATCTATATGCCAACCTTTTGGTTTATCATGTGCGCCAACATCCTCAATAGTAAAATCGTAATTCTCACCAGTAAAATGAATATCCGAGTAGGAGTATGACGCACGATTTCCACCCCATGCTATAAATAGTTTTCCTTTTTTTGAAGATGTATGCAATGAGTCCTGTGCTTGACTTATTGCTGTGCTTAGTAGTGCAAAACTTATCAAGCAGAGTTTTATGTTGTATATCATTAAAGATTTAGAAGGCGTTTATAGTCTGTCTAATTTTAGTAAGGTTAGTAAGTAAGGCTTCTAAATTATCTAAGTGTAGCATATTTGCGCCATCACTTTTAGCATTTGCTGGATCAAAATGGGTTTCAATAAATAAACCATCTACATGGTTTACAACTCCTGCACGTGCAATAGTTTCAATCATATCCGGACGTCCACCAGTAACACCAATACTTTGGTTAGGTTGCTGTAAGGAATGTGTAACATCTAAAATAGTTGGGGCATACTCACGCATAGTTGGGATGCCTCTAAAATCTACAATCATATCTTGGTAGCCAAACATAGTTCCGCGATCGGTAATCCAAGCTTTGTTATTTCCAGCATCTTTAACTTTTTGTACCGCATGTTTCATGGCTTCTGGACTCATAAATTGTCCTTTTTTAAGATTAACCACTTTTCCAGTTTTTGCTGCAGCCACCACTAAATCGGTTTGTCGCACTAAAAACGCAGGAATTTGTAACACATCTACATATTGAGCTGCCATAGCTGCATCACTAACTTCATGAATATCAGTCACTGTTGGGACATCAAAAGTTTCAGAGACTTTTGCTAAAATTTCTAAAGCTTTTTCATCTCCAATACCTGTAAAACTATCAATTCTGCTACGGTTAGCTTTTTTAAAGCTGCCTTTAAACACGTAAGGAATTTGTAGTTTATTAGTTATGTTAACCACTTTTTCTGCAATGCGTAAAGCCATATCTTCGCCTTCTATAGCGCATGGTCCACATAGTAAAAAAAAGTTATTCGCATTGGCATGCTTTATTTTAGGAATGTCTGATAATTGCATAGCTTAAATTTTACAGCGCAAAGATACATAATTTCATATCTAAGTTAGGTATGTTTATGCGTTTAGAAGTTTATTTGTTTAGCCTTTTATAAGCTACGAGTTTTGTTTTTTAGATTTTTTAAATAGAAAACTATTTGAATAGTTATGTCTATCTCACTTGCGGAAAATAGTTATATTAGAGTTATAAAAATTGTATTATAGGATTATCTTTACGGGATATAAGGAGCCCTAAACTTACTATATCCAGATTTATTTACGGGATATGAGTAATAAAATTAATTATATAACGAGTTGTAAAACATTAAAAAAACAATTAATGAGAATATTTAATCGTCTCATATTAGTAATACTAAATACATTCTTATTTATCTCATGCAATGATGTAAATAAAAGTAAGGAAATATATAAGTCTAGAATAATTGAGAACGATACGACCTATCAAAAAGAAACCTACATTTATTTTCTTAAAAACAAAAAAGAAGTAAATAAAATATATAAAGATAGTATATACACGGGAGTTATAGCATTTAATAGTTTGCTGGATACGGTTACTACTGAATTATATGAATTTGAAAAGTATCCGAACAGAGGAATATTGTTTTATAAAACCCAAAATCACAAAAGAGAAATTTCACTGTTGGATAAGCAATTAAATGGAAAAGTTTCTTCTCATGATTTATTAAAAGATTTTAAAAGCAAGAATAAACTAGATACATTATATGCAATTTCAAGTGACAAAATTCCAATTTTTGGTTTAAAATTTAATGAAGTTGGTACTCATTATATTAATGGAATTGTAGAAGATTTTGTTCATATTAAAACGTCAGATACATCAAAAGTGAGATTAATTTCAAAAGATATTATTATATCAACTAGCTTTGAGGTTATTGAGCCTGATTTGTGAGAGAATAATTAGGATAGTTAAATTAATAATTTTGCTTTAAATTTTAGTAAAAAACGGACTAAAAAAGAAAAAAACGTTTTACAACAAAGTATATATTTAATTGCTGCTGATTTCCTACCGGAAATCTTTGCTCTTTTATTATATTTAGTTTATGCTAGCTAAATCCTGCGGATTTAGGCCAGCAACTAAACATACACAAAACGTTGTACACAATTAACTCACTCAACAGCAAACTTTACTCATTGAAAATTAAGATTAACTAAATCTAGATTTAAAAGTTATTAAGTTATCTATAAATTTGAGTAAATTAATAAAATTATGAAAAAAATAAAACTTATAATTTTTCTCTTATTTCCCTTACTTATATTCGGGCAAAAAATAAATTATGAAGAATATCAAAGGGAGAGTTTTATAAAAGCAGAAAAAGCTCTTAAAAACTCAAACGGACTCGAAGCGTTGCATTATTTTCACACAGTTTGTATTTTAGATGTAAAGTCAGATATAGAAATTAAAGCAAAAGCAAAAATAGATTCTTTACTTCCTATTTATCAAAAAAAGGAATTGGAAAAATGGAAAGGAACTTGGAAGTTAAAACAAATAAAGACCAATCGATTTGACTATGAAAAAATTATAATTACTGAAAAAGAAATCTCGTTTTATAAAAAAGAAAAAGATACTACTTACTCTAGAAATGAAACAATTGAACACAAAAAATACGACCCTAATGATTTAATAGTTGATATTCATAGTGTCGAATTTAAAAATAAAGAAATTTGGGAATTTAGTTTAAAAGAAAAAAACAATGAATTAAGACTTTTTCCAAACTTAAAAACACAATCAGATGGAACGACTTGGATTCTTTTAGATGAACGTTCAATGATAAGAAACAAAGACGATAGAGAAAAAGCTTTAGCTGAAGAAATAAGAACTTATTATACAAAAATAAAATAACTGTGTACAACACCGGGATATAAGTTATAAAATAACACCAATTAATATTCTAGTTCTTCTTTCTAAATTAACAACTCATATAAACTCTCCTAAACCAATCCTAATAAACTTTAAAATTAAAATCTAGCATTAGCGATAAAAGCGGCATCCTTTTTAAGTGCTTTAGACTTAAAAAGATACAGCGAATAGCGCGACCTTTTTACCGTTTTGTAAAAAGGAAATGCCAAAAAAATAAAACGTGGCTATTTATCCATAAAAATTAAGTACATTTGCACGCTTAAAATAAGGCAGCATTTATTATGGCTAAAATTAAAAACATTGCAATTATTGCGCACGTTGACCACGGTAAAACAACGTTGGTAGACAAAATTATGTACCATTGTCAGTTATTTCGTGAAAACGAAAACACTGGAGATTTAATTCTTGATAATAACGATTTAGAGCGTGAACGTGGTATTACCATTACCTCTAAAAACGTTTCTGTAATCTATAAGGATACAAAAATTAATATTATTGATACACCAGGTCACGCCGATTTTGGAGGTGAAGTAGAGCGTGTATTAAACATGGCAGATGGTGTGTTACTTTTAGTAGATGCTTTTGAAGGGCCAATGCCACAAACCCGTTTCGTATTACAAAAAGCCATAGACTTAGGTCTTAAGCCTTGTGTGGTTGTAAACAAAGTAGATAAAGAAAACTGTACACCAGAAGAGGTACATGAAAAAGTATTCGACCTAATGTTCGAGCTTGGTGCAGAAGAATGGCAGTTAGATTTTCCAACGGTTTATGGTTCAGCTAAAAATAACTGGATGAGTGACGACTGGAAAAACCAAACAGAAAACATCGAGCCTTTATTAGATATGGTTATCGAGCACATTCCAGAGCCAAAATTACCAGAAGGGAATACTCAAATGTTAATTACATCTTTAGACTTCTCTAGCTTTACAGGACGTATTGCTATTGGACGTTTAACTAGAGGTGAATTAAAAGTAGGTCAGAACATTTCGTTAGTAAAACGTGATGGGAAGATTGTAAAAAATAAAATTAAAGAATTACACATTTTTGAAGGTCTTGGTCGTATTAAAGTAGACGAAGTACAAACTGGAGATATTTGTGCAATTGTTGGTTTAGAAGGTTTTGAAATTGGAGATACGGTAGCAGATGCTGAAAATCCTGAGGGATTAAAAACCATTGCTATTGATGAACCAACGATGAGTATGTTGTTTACTATTAACGATTCGCCTTTCTTTGGTAAAGACGGAAAGTTTGTAACCTCAAGACATATTAAAGACCGTTTAACTAAAGAATTAGAAAAAAACTTAGCCTTACGTGTTAACGAAACCGATAGTGCAGATAAGTTTTTGGTTTTTGGTCGTGGTGTATTACACTTATCGGTTTTAATTGAAACCATGCGTCGTGAAGGTTATGAATTACAAATTGGACAACCACAGGTAATCATTAAAGAAATTGATGGCGTTAAATGTGAGCCAATAGAAGAAATGACAATTGATTTACCTGAGAATGTATCTGGTAAAGCAGTAGAATTAGTAACCATGCGTAAAGGTGAGATGTTAAGTATGGAAGCTAAAGGTGACCGTATGGTTATCGAGTTTTTAGTACCTTCTCGTGGTATTATTGGTTTACGTAACCAGTTATTAACTGCTACAGCTGGAGAAGCTATTATGGCGCACCGTTTTAAAGAATACCAACCATTAAAAGGTGGTATTCCAGAACGTCAAAATGGATCGTTAGTTTCTATGGAAAAAGGTACTGCAATTCCTTACTCTATCGATAAATTACAGGATAGAGGTAAGTTTTTTGTAGATCCAGGTGAAGATATTTACGAAGGTCAGGTGATTGGAGAAAATTCTCGTCAGGATGACATGGCTGTAAACATTACAAAAACTAAAAAGTTAAGTAACGTACGTTCTTCTGGAGCAGATGATAAAGCTAAAATTGTTCCGGCAATTAAATTCTCTTTAGAAGAAGCTTTAGAATATATCCAGAAAGATGAGTATGTAGAAGTAACACCAAACTTCTTACGTTTACGTAAAATTCATTTAACTGAAGTAGAGCGTAAAAGAAATAAATCGATTTAATTTTATTAAATCTTAATTATATCAAGAGAAGTGCTATTTTAGTGCTTCTCTTTTTTTTAGTTTTAAAATATAATCAAGTAACTAAATAAAAACTAACTTAACGCATATGGAATTTTTAGGTATATCAGGAGTAGAATGGGTAGGCTATGCAGCGTCACTTGGCGTATTATTATCGTTTTTAATGCGAGATATTAAAACCTTACGATTGGTTAATTCTGTGGGTTGTTTACTATTTGTAATCTACGGTGTTTTATTAAGTTCTATTCCCATAATCATAACCAATGTGGCTATATTGCTGATTAATTTTTATTACTTATTTTTGAAAAAGAGTTAAACCACTATTTTTATGACTTTACTTTACTTCGATCCAGGATTAGGAGCTATGATTATTCAGGCTTTAGTAGCAGCAGTAGCGGCAGTTGTTCTGTTTTCGAAAAATTTAATGTTCAAGATAAAATCGTTTTTCGGCTTAATTAAGCATGAAGAAGATGATATGTTTGGCGATATCGATGTAAATAAAAAGGAAGACGATACAAGTAACTAGTTTTATGAGTCTAAACGCACATAGCTCTTCTTTTCGAGATCCTTCTGGATTTATTTTTGTAGAAGATGGACTGGTAAAACGACAAATTAATCCCATCTATTTTGAAACGTATTCGGTATTAAACGAGGCTGATTTTTATAAAAAAGCTATTGAATATGGCTTGTTAATTCCTCATGAAGAACTTTTTGTTTCTAAAGAGAAAATTATTATTCAACCTGAGCAAATTCCATTTATTACCTATCCTTACGAGTGGAGTTTTAATCAATATAAAGAAGCCGCATTACTCACTTTAAAGTTTCAGAAATTTGCTTTAGAGCATAATTTTTCGCTAAAAGACGCTTCTGCTTTTAATATAGTTTTCAATAAAGGCAAAGCCATTTTTATAGACACATTGTCTTTAGATATTTATAAGGAAAAGACACCTTGGCGAGCCTATAAACAATTTATAACACATTTTTTAGGTCCATTAGTGTTAGCGCATTATCATGGTGCAGCATCCTTAAAACTAATGAGTAATTTTATAGATGGTATTCCACTATCTATGTTATCTACCATGTTACCTATAAGCACAAAGCTTAATCCTTTTTTATATACAAATATTCATTTATTAGCAAAGTTTGAAGCTAAGCACAGTGAGGACTATACAGGAACTTCTAAAACGAAACAACTATCTAAAAAAGGACAGTTAAATATATTAGAAGCGTTATACAATTACATTAAAAAATTAACGCTTAAGGAATCTACCGAATGGGGAAATTATTATACAAAAACTAATTATAGTGATGATGCGTTTAAAGAAAAGTCGGTAATAATTAATAATTGGATTTCTAAAATAAACCCTAAAACTTTAATTGATGTAGGAGGAAATGACGGTACTTTTGTTCGTAAAATTGAGGCACCTTTAGACCTTGCGTTGGTTTGTGATATAGATAATAATGCAGTAGATGCCAATTATAGGCAGATTAAAAAAGATAAAGAGTACAATATATTACCGTTTGTATTGGATGTTTTAAATCCAACTGCCAATATTGGCTTTAATAATAAAGAACGATTTTCATTTATTAAACGTGCTAAACAATTTGCACCAGAGGTCACTATGGCTTTAGCAGTTATACACCATATGAGTTTATCTGGAAATATTAACTTTGATATGTCTGCGCAATTTTTTGCTTCATTTTCAAACCATTTAATTATTGAATTTCCTAAGCGAACCGATTCTTGGGTGCAACGTTTGTTAAAGTCTAAAGGAGAATTTGAAACCTATTTTGATTTTTATAATGAATCTGAATTTGAGTTGGCTTACCAAAACTACTTTCAACTAGAGAAAAAAGTCGACATAGGAGAATCGGACCGATTGCTATATTTTTATAAGCTAAAATAATTTTGAGAGCAGCCGTTTTAAATTTTATAAAAAGTAAAAAAGATAATGTTCTATTAACTGCTTTTTCAGCTGGAGTTTATCCTTTTTTTAGGTATTTAGATACTCATTTTTATGTCGCAGGTTCACTTAGACATATTATTTTTTTCACATTTTTATGTATTGTATGTCCTATAACTTTAATAGGCTTGTTTTTTTTGCTTTCTAAAACGTCTAAACTTATTTTAAAATATAAAGGCGTTTTATACACTTTTTTAAACTTAATTACATTTGTAACGCTTATTCTCATTATTACCTCAGTTTACAACAAGCGTTATATGTTGTTTGCTATATGTGGTGCTTTTCTACTTTCATTTTTAGTATATAAGCATTTAAAAAAAATTATTGTTTTTCAATTGATATTTGCAGTAATGCCTTTAGTGGCGTTTTCGACTAAGCTGTTTAAGTCTGTAAAGGATTCCGATAAGTGGTTACAACAAACAGATCACATAAAATCTGTTGTCTTCAAAAAAAAACCAAATATTTATGTCATTCAGCCAGATGGTTATGCTAATTTTTCAGAATTAAAAAAAGGCTATTACAACTTTAATAATTCAAATTTTGAAGACTTTTTAAAGCAAAATAAGTTTAAGCTTTATAATGATTTTAGAAGTAATTATGTGCCTACAGTTTATTCTAATAGTTCGATGTTTGGTATGCGTCATCATTATTACAAAGCACAATCTCATGCAGAAAATGAAACCTATAATTTTAGGAACATAATTGTAAACCAAAACCCTGTATTAGATATCTTAAAAGCTAATAACTATCAAACACATTTATTTTTGCAAGAGCCGTATTTTATTTTAGGAAATGAATTAAAAGGATTTGATACTTGTAATATAAGTTCCAATGAGGTGTCCTATTTCTCAAATGGGTTTGATTTAGATAGAAATATTACTGAAGATTTTGAGGATTTAATTAAGCAAAACGGAAATGATGCGCATTTTTTCTTTTTAGAACAATTGCAACCTTGGCACATTAGTAATAATAAACAACAAGAAAATGCTAAGGAAAAAGAACGTAAAGCCTATTTAGAGCGTCTGGTAGATGCAAACTTGTGGTTGGAAAACATCATATCATTAATTAATACAAACGACCCTAATGCGCTTATTGTTATTGTAGCGGACCACGGTGGGTTTGTAGGATTTAATTACGAATCGGAATCTAGAACTAAAACACAAGACCGAGATTTAATCTATTCTGCCTTTACATCGGCATTAGCTATTAAATGGCCAGATGATAGTGCTAAATTATACGACAAAGAGTTAAAAACATCTGTAAATATTTTTAGGACTATATTTTCTTATTTAAGTGAAGACATAAGTTTTTTAGAGCACCTTCAAAAAGATGATAGTTATTTGATAATAGAAAATGGTGCTCCAAAAGGCGTTTATAAAGTAATTAACGATAAGGATTACATCACTTTTGATAAGTTAAACTCCAAAAATTAACTGGCGTTTTTTAATCCAAGAATACTAAAAAACAAACTAAACAATACAATTTGAGTACCTAATTGCAAACTTATTATAGCAGGAATAACATAACGCAATAGCTTTGTAGGTTCTAAATTTGAGAAGTTTGTGGCTTGCCATAAGCTTACACTTATTACGGTAAGGACTATTCCTAAAATAACAAACAAACCGCCAATAATTAACCCTTTCTCAAGATTTAAAAACTTAAATAGTTTTTGGTATCGGTTACTTTTTGGTAACAAATTATTTTCTACTGCATAAATTTTGGTGAGTCCATAAAATAGCACAAACTGAAATCCGATAATGATACTTGTAGCGGTATAAAGTAAGGTGTGTACATCTAAAGTTATTGTATTCAATTCTACAGGTTGAATAATTAATAACGCTGACCCTAAAAATCCAAATATCAATAAGATTAATCCTGGAATTAAAAACAACCAATTTGGACTATACAACAATAAAAAACGTAAATGTCTCCAGCCATCCCGCCAAGTATTTAAATGAGGTGGTCGTGTTCTTCCGTCTGGAGATAAAATAGTAGGCACTTCGGCAATACTTAGATTATTTAATTTTGACTTTACAATCATTTCTGAAGCAAACTCCATTCCTGTAGTTTGTAAGTTCATTTTATAAAAGGCTTCTTTTTTAAAACCTCTTAAGCCGCAATGGAAATCGCCAATATTTATTTTAAAAAATAAACGTCCTAAAAAAGAGAGTACAGGATTTCCTAAATACTTATGTAAAAAAGGCATTGCTCCTTTTTTAATACCACCTTTAAAACGGTTTCCCATAACCAAATCATAACCTTCACGTAGTTTGTCTACATAGGCTTGCAGGTTTTCAAAATCATAACTATCGTCTGCGTCACCCATAATAACATAGGTGCCACGAGCTTCTTCAATTCCACCTTTTAAGGCGTTTCCGTAGCCTTTAGCTTCAACATGAATAACTCGCGCGTTTAAACTTTTTGCTATGTCCTGAGATCCATCTGTACTGCCATTATCTGCAATGACTACTTCACCATTAATATCATATTTAGCAAAGAAACCCTTAGCTTTTTTTATACAAACAGCTAACGTCTCTGCTTCATTAAGACATGGCATAACAACTGATAATTCTAAACTCATAGGTTCTTGAATTTTCTTCTAAAAATTAATAGTAAGATGATAAATATAGCGAAGTAATTATAAAATAAATAGCGCTGTATAGAATGACAAGCAAATGCAACAATTAATGCATTAGAAATAATTAAAAGTGATAAAAATAATATAAATGACGTATCGCGTTTGTAGTCTTTTAAAACTTTTACAAAACTCCACAAACAAATAATTAAAATTAGTATTGCATTAATTGGCGACTTAAAGCCATAAAATACATTTGTAAAATAAATTAAAATATACGATTTTAAATTTTGTTGAATGTATACAGGCATTACCGCTTTACATGCTATTTCTACATTTATATAACTTGTAAAGTAATCTTGTTTTTTATAAAAGTAATAATAATTAAAGCCCTGCTCATGTATGGAACTATTACAAATTTGAGGGAAATGATCATGTAAGATTTTATATTTTTCTGAACAAGATTTATTTTCATGAGAGGCTAGATATTGAAGAGAATCTACCCGATTGTAAGCTTTTGTAAATATTGCCTTGTAGTCTTTGTTATTTATGGCTTTAAGATCTTTTTCTTTAGAAACAAAAAAGGGTTGTGTGATGGCATTAACATAACTAAATGGCGTGGTAACAAAATGCTTATGTAGTAATTTATGATAACTTCTATCTAGCAAGTTTGTAAAAACAGGCGTTATAACTAAAATGGTTAAAACAATTAAAGTCGTTTTTGAAAGTAATTTGCGGCGAGATTTAAAGAAATAAATAAGCGCTACAATAAGTGGAAATATAATAAATTGTCCTCTCGTTAAGCTTAATAGAATTGAAAAAACAGACACAAATAAAACATTTCTTTTATTGTTGGTATATAACAGTTTTATAGCATACGCTATGCATAACAAGTAAAGCGGATAAGAAAGTCCTTCGGAACATATATTATTTGCAATCCATAAACTTGGGTAAAACGGATAAAGTAAAATAATTAAAAGTACAACAGCTTGCCATACGTTTAATTTAAACTGTTTGTATATGTTTTGTGCGAGTTTGTGTACAGCAAAACATCCAAATACACCTTGAAATAGCACTATAAATACAGCGTAATTTTCTCCGAAAAATTTACTAAAAACCCGAAGGAAAATAGAATATCCTGGAAACCTATAAATTTGCATTTGGAGATAGGTGGTAGTATCCGGAGAAAAAATTGGCTCATATGCCATTACATATATTAGTGTTAATATGCATGCAGGAATACTTATTTTATTGTATAAACTCAATCTCTTTAACACCTATAATTTTTTAAGAGTTACTAAAATACAACTTATTTAAAGTTGGTAAGAGCTTAAGTTAACTGTTTTTAAAAAATGGAAGTCTTCTGATTAATAATAGCGGTATTATAATAATTGAAAAGTAATTATAAACCAAATACCTGGATATAGAATGGCAGGCAACAGCAACAATTAAAGCATTGGAAATTACTAACAAAGATGTAAATAAAATAAATCCCGTGTCTAATTCAAACTTTTTAATAACTTTAATAAAGCTCCAAAGTGCTGTAATTAAAAAAAATAGGGCTATAAAAACGGACCTAAAACCATATATAACATTTGTATAATAAATAGAAATGTAGTTTTTAAAATTATGTCTTATAGAATTAAACATAATGGCTTTACAAGCTTCTTCAGTTTTAATATAAGCTTCGGCTCTAGAAAAACCTTTGTTCATATAATAATCTACTCCGCCCATATGTATATTTTGGTTACATATAAGTGGGAAATTTTCATGGAAACGCATGTATTTTTCTTCTAAAGAGCCTTCAACTTTACTATTTAATAAATTTAAACTATCGATACGTTTGTAAGAAAATTTAAAAATTTCTTTATAATCTTCATTTTTAAGTGTCTTGAAATCGTCTTTTTTAGAGACAAATAAAGGTAAAGCTACTGCATTAACGTAACTATATGGTGTTTTAACAAAATAACCATGCACCACTTTTCGGTAAGATTTATCAAGCATATTTGTTACAAAAGGAACTAACAGTAAGAGTATTATAACTGTTAGTTGGGGCTTTTTTCTAAAACGATATCTTTCTTTCAATATAAATATAAAAGCAATAATTATGGGGACTATTACAAATTGTCCTCTAGTTATGGTTAGTGCTATTAAAAGAAGTGCTAAAAAATATATTTTATAAAATTGTCTTTGAAATACGACCTTAATAGAATAGGTAATTATTGATAAATATAGTGGGTAGCATATGCCTTCAGAAGCTACATCATTTGCTAACAAAGGTTTTGTAAAAAAGGGGAATAGTAATAAGAGTAATACACCAATGTTTTGAACAAAGGTCAGTTTAAAAATTTGATTAAGTTTATTAGTAAATACATGAATAGCAGTTAACCCAAATAAAACATGAATTAGAATAATTATATGTGTGTATAGATTAACACCAAAAATCTTTAATAGCACGCGCATAAAAACGGCATAACCAGGAAATCTAGATATTTCCATAACATTATAACTAAAACTGTCATTTCCCAAAACAGGATCTTTTAGCATAACAAAAGCAAAAGTTGCTAAATATAGAGCCAAGCTAATGCTGTGCAGCTTTGAGAGTGATGAAACATATTTTCTTACCGCAGTCATTCCATAAGAATTTCTTCAAAAATACAATTATTAATTCTACTCGTTAATCCTAGTTAGGTTCTATTTTCCTTAAAACATAGCTGTAATTTAAATCTAGATTATTGTACCTTTTCACCTTAATTTAATTTCTAATGAAAAAAACTAAAGCAATCCTGTTACTGTTAAGTATAGGTCTTATATTTCGTCTTGCAGTGTTTTTTTTAGGATATCCTAATCCAACCTTTACGGCAGATACTCAAGGATATTTAGAATTAGCTCAGCTTATTCAAGAGTTCAGTTTAAATAATTACATTGGTCACAGAACTTTAGGTTACCCATTATTAATAGCTTTAGCATTTGGAAATATATATGTTGTTATTGCTTATCAATTTATTATTGGTTTAATTACGAGTTTGCTGTGGTTTTTAACTTTAATAAAATTAAATTTTAGAGTTTCACATAGTTTTTATACTAGTTTGTTTCTGTCTACCTTATTAAATGTTTTTATTTTTGAAACTACTATTTTGGTAGAGTGTATTACGCTTTTTTTTATGAGTTTACTAGTATATATAGTAGCACCAGAAGGTTTAAATACGAATAGATTTAAATTAAATTTATGGCTTTCGTTGGTATGTGGTGCTCTTACTTTAATAAAACCTTTCTATGCGTTTTTACCATTTTTATTTTTTGGACTTTATTTTTTAAATCATTTAAAACTCAATCTAAAACTTTTAAATAAAAGTGTCATTTTAATAGGAGCTATAGTAGTCTATTTTGGGTGGTCTTATGTCAATAAGGTTAATACAGGACATTTTGTTTCTACAACATTTTACGGTTTAAATACCGCACAAAACTGTGTCCGTTTTGCAGAACATGTTCCTGAAGAATTTTCGTGGATAGGAGAGCCTTATGCGCATTATAGAGAAAAATCTAAAGTCGAAGGTAGAGATTTAGCAATGACTATTTGGTATGCATATGAAGAAAACGCTTTTAACTCAAAAAACTTAAGTTTCCCCGATCTATCGGCAGAGTTGGGGCGTTATGCTAAAGTAGCTATAGCATCTAATCCAAAAGCGTATGTAAACCAAGTATTATTTTATTCCTTTAAGGATTTTTGGAGTAGTTCTATTTATTGGGAAGATTCAAAATTTACTTCTACAACTTCAGAGTATATTTTAAAGCGTATTTGGTACGTTCAAAGACAATTTATAAAATTATTCAGACTATTATTTCTATTACTTACGCCTTTTGTAGTGTATAGTTTTTTTAAAAAAAGAAGAATAACAGATTCTATAGTGTTTTATAGTATTATTTACGCTGCAGCTATACTACAGGCTTTAGTGACTTATGGTAATAACGCAAGATTTAGTTTTCCTTTCGAGTTTTTAATGTTGTTTTCAGTATTGTACGTTTTAAAAGAACACAATAGTTTATCGTATGTAAAAAGTAAGTTTAAAAGATTACAAGTAAAATAAATCTTCAGTTTTGTAAATCATCAGTCGCGTTACTTATATTTGTTTAAACCTATCAATTATTTATACAGTAAAAACATATACGACTTCAAATCAATTAGCTTGGGATTATTTTATCCGAAAAGCTAAAAACAGCACGTTTTTATTTGAAAGGGGTTTTATGGATTATCATAAGCATCGATTTCAAGATAATTCTTTAATGATTTTTAAAAATACTCAAGTTGTAGCTGTTTTACCTGCAAATAAGTTAGATAACACCATTTTTTCGCACCAAGGTTTAACCTATGGTGGTTTGGTTTATTCTGAAAAGTTAAAAATGGAACAGGTTTTAGATTTGTATAAATCTATACTGAAATATTTAAGTGAAAAAGGGATAGATAAAGTGGTTATTAAAGAGCTTCCTTACATTTATCAGAAATTTCCAAATGACGACTTTAAGTACATTGCTTTTATTTTAAAAGCAAAACTTTTAAAAAGAGATGCTTTATCCGTAATAGATTATTCATCGACATTTAAAATAGCTTCTAACCGAAAAGAAGGTTTAAAAAAAGCAGAAGAGAACCAATTGGTTTTAAAGGAAGAGAATGATTTTCAGGGCTTTTGGAATCTTATTTTAGAGCCTAATCTTTTGAAAAAATACAAAACAGCACCAGTACATTCTTTGGAAGAAATTCAGCATTTAAAACACAAATTCCCAAAAAATATTAGACAATTTAATGTGTATAAACATGATGAAATTGTTGCAGGAACTACCATTTTTGAAACCGAACACGTTGCGCATTGCCAATATATTTCAGCAAATACTGAAAAAAACAAGTTGGGAAGTTTAGATTTCTTACACTATAAACTAATTACAGACGTTTTTAAGCATAAGGCCTATTATGATTTTGGTATTTCCAATGAAAATAGTGGCAGACAATTAAATAAAGGCTTGTTGTTTTGGAAAGAAGGTTTTGGTGCTAGAACGGTAACGCAGGATGTTTATGAAATTGAAACCAGTCAGGTTAACTTAATAGATGAGGTATTAATATGATTCCATTTTTAGATTTAAAACAAATCAACAAACGCTTTGAAAAAGAATTTAAGGCTCAGTTTAGCGATTTTTTAAATTCTGGAAGTTATATTTTGGGTGATGCGGTATTAAACTTTGAAAAATCATTTGCTAAGTATTGCGGAACATCTTATTGTGTTGGTGTAAGTAACGGTTTAGACGCCTTAATCTTAATTTTTAAAGCCTACAAGGAGTTAGGTTTGCTACATGATGGTGATGAGGTTATTGTACCTTCAAATACGTATATAGCTACTGTTTTAGCTATTTTAAATAACGGACTTCAGCCTGTTTTTGTAGAACCAAACCCATATACTTTTAATATTGAAGCCTCTACCATTTCTAAGCACATAACTAATAAAACCAAAGCCATATTAGTTGTGCATTTATATGGACAGCTATGCGATATGAATGAAATTAATAGCCTGGCTAAGACACATGACTTATTGATAGTTGAAGATGCTGCACAAGCACATGGCGCTCAAACTGAAACTAAAGAAAGAGCAGGTAATTTAAGCGATGCTGCAGGGTTTAGTTTTTACCCTAGTAAAAATCTTGGCGCTTTAGGAGATGCGGGAGCTATTACAACAAACCATAAAGAACTCTATGAATTGTTACTGAAACTTCGTAATTATGGGTCTGCACTAAAATATGAAAATGAGGTTCTGGGCTATAACAATCGTTTAGACCCTATACAAGCTGTTTTTTTACAACATAAATTAACGGTTTTAGATAGTGATAATTCAAAACGTCGCGAGATTGCACAACGATATGTTACGGAGATTAAAAATCCGGAACTTAAGTTGCCTTTTTATAATGGTAGTTTAAATCATGTATTTCATTTATTTGTTATTCAAGTAAAAGACAGAACGCGTTTTATGGACTATATGCTTCAAAATCATATTCAAATCGCCATACATTACCCAAAACCGCCTCATCAGCAAAATGCTTTAAAACAATTTAATAAGAGGTCTTTTCCTGTTTCAGAAGCTATTCATAAAACTTGTGTAAGTTTACCTATAAGTCCGGTCCAAACCGAAGAACAAACGCAACAAATTATATCTGTAATAAACGCTTACCAATAAAAACCATTGAAATTTAAACCCAACTATACTAAGCTCAATAAGCTACAAAAACTAATGTCTCTTAACTCAATTTACTTGATGTTAAGATTGGTTTTTGGAGTGGTAAGTTCTAAAGTGGTAGCTATTACTGTAGGTGCAGAAGGTATTGCTTTGTTGGGAAATTTCAGGAATTTTTTAACCACTACACAGGCAGTGTCGTCTTTGGGGTTTTATGAAGGTATTGTGAAGTATATTTCGGAATATCGAAAAGATTTTAATAAAATTTCTACAGTTTTAAGTACTGCATTAAGCCTAGGATTTATAGGTTCTATAATTCTGGCAGTGGGAATTGTTTTATTTAACGATTATCTTGGAGCTGCCTTATTAAATGATGTTTCTAATTATAAAATGGCATTTTATATTATGGCAGTTTCATTGCCGTTTTATAGTGCAGATGTAGTTTTATTAGCTTTTTTAAACGGAATAGATAAACAACAACGCTTAATACTAATTAGAATAATTGGTCATGTGAGCAGTGTGCTTTTGGTTGTTTTTTTAGTGTATTATTTAAAGCTGAAAGGAGCTTTACTAGCTATAGTGATATCTGAAGGATTTCTACTTTTTATTACGTACTGGTTTGTAAAACAATGGTTACCTTCACTAAACTTAAAGTTCCAAATTTCGGGCATGGCCTACAAATTAGTGCCTTATGCGTTAATTACTGTACTTTCGGCAATAATTGTTCCATTGTATTCTTATGGTATTCGAGAGTATCTTACCCTAAATTTGGGGTTGGAGAGTGCTGGTTTTTGGGAGGCAATGAACAGGATATCGAGTTATTATTATATTTTTATTAGCTCACTTATGGCTTTATACGTATTGCCAAGTCTTTCTAAAGCGAACACTGCTGAACAATTTCGAGCAGTTGTTTTTGACTTTTATAAATCGGTTTTACCTTTTTTTATTATTGGGTTAGTCGGTGTTTATCTATGTAGAGATATTATTATTTCTATTCTTTTTACAGAAGATTTTGCTCAGGTGTCCGAGTTATTTTTATGGCAGGAATTAGGAGATGTATTTAGAACATTATCTTTAGTTATGGCATATCAGTTTTTAGCAAAAAAAATGTTTGTACATTACGTGCTGTTCGAAATTGGTTTCGCAGCCTTATATTATTTTTTAAGTTTATATTTAATAGATACTCAAGGAATAATTGGAGCAAACATGGCTTATTTTATAGCTTATGTATGCCATTTTACAGCAGTTGTTATGGTGTTTAGAAAACCTTTATTAAATCTTAAGTAGTATGCTGGAACGTATTGTTTTAAAGTTTTTACGTTTTTTTTATTCTAATCTTTCACAACATCATATTGTGAGTGGTCAGTTTAAGGACATTCAACCTGTTTTAATAAAAGGAAAAGGTAAAGTTGCCTATGGCTTAAATGTAAAACATGGTGTGCCTACATCACCTCACTTTTATAATACCTATACTTATATAGAAGCCAGAACAAGCCATTCCGAAATTATATTTGGAGACCATGTGAGTACAAATAACAATCTATCTATTGTATCAGAGCAAAAAGTGGTTATTGGAAGTCATACACTTATGGGTTGCAATTGCTCAATTATAGATAGTAATTTTCATGATTTACATCCGCAAAACCGTTTACAGACAGATCCCAATCCTAAAGCTGTTATTTTAGGTGAAAATGTATTTTTAGGCAATTCTGTAACTATATTAAAAGGTGTTGAATTGGGAGATCATTGTGTAGTAGCTTCTGGATCGGTCGTGAATTGTTCTTTTCCTGAAAAATCGGTAATTGCAGGAAATCCGGCAGTTTTAGTTAAAACACTGTAAATACTTTAGCGCTATTGCTTTATCCTGGTGTTGTTTTTCTACAAATGCTCTTGCGTTAGTGGCTATTTCCACGATTTTTTCGGGATGTTGTATAAAATAGTCTAACTTTTCTACCAAATAATCAATGTCTGGCTTAGCATTTATGAGTAAGGTATCTGCTTCAACATTAAAATACTCCAACCATTCTTTTTCAGCACCAGAAAACACCAATTTCCCTTTTGCCATGCTTTCTAACGCATTGTAACCTTGAGAATAGGAATAAACCTGGTCCAACACTATATGTGCTTTGTTATAAGAATTGATGTATTCAGTATAACTTACATTTTCGGTTCTAAGAATAATCACTTTTTCAGGGTATTTAAGCTTAATAATTTTTAGAGCTTCATCAAAATAATGATTGCCTTTCTTGTAATAGTTTAATCGATTAATCCCATGAAATATTATAATTCTATCATGGCTTTTTTGTGGTGTTAATTCAAGTTTTTCCAATGTGACAGGAAAAGGGATATAGCCTAAATACTTTTTGCTGTTTTTATAAGCCATATCATAATCTATATCTGCAGCTATAACGCCTTTACAATTATTAATGACAAATTCATGTAAATTTTTATGTGCTTTTTTAGTGTATTTAATGCTATCTAAAAAATAAGATTTTAAGGTGCTATTTTTCTTATAAGCATCTAGAATGGTATAAGGTAATTGAGATTTATTTAAATAATTAATGTACTGGTAGTCATCACCACAAGCCGCTAAATAAACTTTTTTGTTATTTTTAAATATAAATTTTAATATTTGGCGTTCTAATTTAGGATGTGTTTGTAATGGAAAAGGATTTATTAATAATACCACATCAAAGTGCGTAAATTTTGATTTTATTTTCCAGAAATTATAATAAATACTAAGACCAACAATGTCGTAAGACGTTAATTTAAATATGCCTTGTCTTATATAATTAAACGGATTTTTTCTCCAGAATGAGCCTTCTAGATTTATATCTACATCATAATTTTTAAAGCCATCTTGTCTGGCAGCGAGCGTAACTTCACAATTGTTTTTTAGCAAGCCATTTTTTAACTGATTAAAAAAGCCACTATATTCACCAAACAAAAGTATTTTCATTAAGATTGTATATTTTTGTCTAAGTTACTTAAATATTAAAATGCCACAAAACAATACTAAAAAGATAGGTTTAATAGTTGATAGCTTGTCCAATGGTGGCGCAGAAAAATCGGCAGCTCATCTATCTGTAATTTTAGAACATGCAGGATATAAGGTTATTATTATTGCTATAAAACCAGATGTGTCTTACGCTTATAAAGGAAATTTAATACATTTAGGGAAACAGGTATCTCAAATTAAAATTGTTAAGCAAGTACAAAAGATTTTAAGATTTAAAAAAGCAGTTGCATCTCATCAAGGTACAATATGGATAGATTATAGAATGCGTAATAGGAAATTAATGGAGTTTTTATTACATCGTCTGGTGTTTAAAAATGAACAGTTAATTTTAACCATTCATAACTATCATATTGATTATCATATTCCTAAAGGAAATTACTTCAATAACCTTTATAAAAAACATCACATTACAGCGGTTTCAAAAGACATTAAAAAACGGTTAAAATCTGAAAAAAATATTGAAAGTACATATATTCCAAATGCTATAGATTTTGAAGCAATTAATGAAAAAGCTGATGCGTTTAAAGTAAATGAGCAATACATTGTTGCAGTCGGGAGATTATTTAATAAGGTGAAACAGTTTGATGTATTGATAGATGCGTATGCCAAATCCATTTTAAAAACACAGCATGTAAAATTATTTATTTTGGGTGAAGGCGAAGATAAATCGCTTTTACAACAGCAAATTAATCAGTTACATTTAAAGGAGCACATTCAACTTTTAGGATTTAAGGAAAATCCTTACCCATATATAAAAAATGCTAAATTTTTAACGCTAACCAGTAAGTTTGAGGGCTTACCAATGGTGATTTTGGAAGCTTTAAATTTAAATACACCTGTAATATCTTATAACTGTCCTTCGGGTCCTTCGGAAATGATTATTCATAACAAAAACGGACTTTTAGTTGAAAATCAAAATCAAGAAAAACTAATTGAAGCGATGAATAGTTTGGTTTTATATCCCGATAAATTGAATGATTTAGCTAAAAATTCTCATGACTATTTATTACCTTACACTTCCAAATCACACCTAAATTATTGGGAAAACCTATTTAAAAATTTATGACTAGTACAATCTCTCAGTGTACCATACATCAACTTCCTAAAATTGAAGATCATCGCGGTAATATTTCTGTTATAGAAAAAGACATTTTGCCCTACGCTATAAAACGGGTCTATTATCTTTATGATGTGCCTTCTGGAGCCAAACGTGGCGGTCATGCGCACATTGACCAGTCGGAGCTTTTAGTGGCTGTAAGTGGTAGTTTTGATGTGATTGTAAATGATGGTCAAAATAAAAAAACGGTGACTTTAAATAAACCAGACCAAGGCTTATTAATTCCTAAAGGGATTTGGAGAGAATTAGAAAACTTTTCGTCAGGCTCTGTGTGTTTGGTATTAGCTTCCGATGTTTATTTAGAAAGCGATTATATTAGAGATTTTGAAAATTTCAAGGCACACAAACTTAATAGCTCGTTACTCTAATTTTCCATTTTAATAAAACGCTCTTAAGCTGTTTTAAATTTTTTAAAACAAAAACGGGCATTCGTAATAAAAAACGTTGCTTATGGCTTAAATTGTCTTGGTCTAAACCTTTTTTTAATAGTGATATATGGTCGAAATCATTAGTCATACGACTTTGAGAAAGCCAATAGTATCGGTACGTGTCTAAATACTTTTTAAGACTAGAGTTTTGTTTTGCATCATTTTCAAAATGACTTAAATCTGGAAGTTTTTTTCCTTTAAAACCAACTTTTGTCATTTGGTTTGGAATGTCTTGTCTCGAAATCACCAAAGGTTTAAAATAAAAAGCCATTTTGTAATCTAAATTCGCTTTTATATAAAACTCAATGTCTTCAGCAAAAGTAACTGCTTCATTAAATTTAATAGCCTCAAACACCTCTTTATTGAAAGCAAAACTACTAGGTACGGTTATGGGTTGAAACAAGCTAGCATCAAAAAAATCATTCACAATAAATGTCGTGTCACGTTTTGCTTTAGGAATATTTTTTCTGGGTTGTAGCTGAAGTGATTCACTATAAAACTCTATATAATCTGTGCCAAAAAGTGAAGCTTCAGGAAAATTAAGACTAAGTTGATGAATTTCTTTTAAGTACTGAGGTTGCCATAAATCGTCTGCATCTAAAAGTGCCAAAACCTTTCCCTTTGCTAATGAAATAGCTTCATTTCTTGTGGTAGATAATCCTTGGTTGGTTTGAGAAACTATGGTTTTTTGTTCAAAAGTACTTAATGTTTTTTCCGCTATAGTTACACTTTTGTCTGTAGAGCCATCATTAACAATAATAATCTCAAAATCTAAAAACGACTGATTTAAAACACTTTCTAAAGTTGTCTTAATGAAATTTTCTTTATTATATAAAGGAATAATTACAGAAAAAAAAGGCGTCATAGAAATTGGTTTTCAATACAAAAATAATAGATTTAATCGTAGTAGCGTTTAATACTAAAAATCAATTATTAGTTTAGCTTTGCCTTAAGTATGCAAAAAACACTTCAAATAGTAATTTTTGATAATCCTTGTCCGCCAGATTATGGTGGCGTTATAGATGTGTTTTATAAAATAAAAGCTTTGAAAGCTTTAGGTGTAAGACTTATACTGCATGTTTTTTATTCTGAAAGAAATCAATTTACAGCGTTGGAGCAGTGGTGCGATATCTTGTACACTTATAAACGTAATAAATCATTTCTTCAGCATTTTTCTATTTTACCTTATGCTGTAAAATCTAGAAGTTCGGAGCAATTACTAACTCAACTTAACAACAGTGATGCGCCAATTTTATTTGAATCACTCGTAAGTACTAGTGTTTTAAACTCTTCAAAATTAAAACAACAAAAATTGGTAAGAGCTCATAATATAGAACATCACTACAGTAAAGGGTTATTTAAAAGTGCCCAAAATTACATTCAAAAAACAGCCTTTTATATAGAGGCACTAAAACTAAAACGCTACGAATCTGTTTTGGATAATGCAGATGTTATTTTAAGTTTATCTGATTTTGAAACAGAATACTTTAAACAGCATTATACTACTAGCGTTAAGTATTTAAAAATTTTTCAGGAGCATTCAAAAGTCATTAGTGAAAAAGGTAATGGTACTTATGCCTTATACCATGGTGATTTAACTATAGCAGATAATATTAAATCCGCATTATTTTTAATAGACGTATTTTCAGAGTTGGAACATCCATTAATTATAGCAGGAAGAATAATTCCAGATAGTATTACTCAAAAAGTATCAGGATTTAATCATATTAAGTGTGAGATTATAAAAGATCAATCCCATTTAAATCAACTAATTAAAGAGGCGCATATAAATACATTGTATTCTTTTCAGAAATCTGGCACAAAACTAAAAGTGTTTACTGCTTTATTTAAAGGAAAACATTGCATCGTTAATAAAAACATGATAGATGATGCTAATATTTTAAGTTGTTGTGAGCTAGCAGAAACGTTAGAATCGTATAGAGTTACGGTTAACAGATTGTTTCAAACCGATTTTAAAATTGCAACTACACGTATAAAGGCTTTAGAATCTTACCATCCTGAAAATTTAGCAAAGCAATTAGTAGAGTTTATAAATTAAGATTTGCGTTGCACCACTTCAAAAATACGGCTCTCGTCGCACTTTAAAGTTTTACTTGGGTATTTTAGTAACAGTGCATAATCGTGTGTTGCCATTAAAATGGTATTACCATTTTTATTTAATTGCTGCAACACTTCCATAACTTCTACACTAGTTTGTGGATCTAAGTTTCCAGTTGGCTCGTCTGCAATAATTAATTCTGGATGGTTTAATAACGCTCGTGCAATTGCAATACGTTGTTGCTCTCCACCAGAAAGTTCATGAGGGAATTTATAACTTTTACTTGCCATACCTACTTTTTCAAGACATTCGTTAATACGTTCGTCTATTTTAGCTTTCTCTTTCCAGCCAGTAGCTTTTAAAACAAATGCTAAATTATCGTAGACTTTTCGGTCGGATAATAATTGAAAATCTTGAAACACCACTCCTAATTTTCGTCTTAAATACGGGATTTCTTTTTCCTTTAAAGTATCTAAATCAAATTCCACAATTTTGCCAACACCTTTTTTAAGCGGTAAATCGCCGTATAAGGTTTTCATAAAACTACTTTTTCCAGAACCCGTTTTACCAATTAAATAGACAAATTCGCCACGATTAACTTCTAAATTAACATTAGAGATAATTAAATTATCACCTTGAAAAATTGACGCATCTTGAAGTTTTAAAATTGCTGTAGCCATATGTTGGGTTTTGTAAAATGTAAAAATTTACAGTAAAGTAAATACAAATTTTTAGTAAAGGTAAATAACAAAACAATTATAACATATTTCTAACGTTTAAAAATTAGGATTTAGATATATTTGAACGAATTAAAACCTACCTGAATGACTTTTAAAAAATGCCTGTTTTTTTTAATGGTTTGCTTTTTTGCTTTTAACCTTAAAGCACAACAAACTAAAATATTCTCACATAGTTTAGTAAGTTTTAAGAAAGCTGAAGATTTATATAAAAAGAAACAATACCAAACCGCTCAAAATTTATTTGGAAGAATAAAAAAAGACACAAAAGATTTTGAAGTAGAAAGCGACTGTGCCTATTACATTGCTAATTGTGCCGTAAGACTTAATCAGCAAAATGCCGATGTGTTAATGGAAGATTTTGTTCAAAATTATCCTACTAGCACGAAACGTAATGCTGCATTTTTAAATGTAGCTACCTATTATTTTGAAAACGCAAATTATGCCTATGCACAAAAATGGTTTGAAAAGGTAGATGAAAGTCGTTTAACCTCAAACCAACAGGAAACGTATAATTTTAGCAAAGGTTACACGGCATTTACTACTAAAAATTTTACTGAAGCGAAACGTTATTTAACTAAAGTTGAAAATTCGTCCACATATGGGTCACAAGCCAAATATTATTTGGGTTTTATGGCATATGAAGGAGATGATTATACCAGCGCCAATACTTATTTCGACCAAGTAAGCGGAGAAGAAAAGTATAAAGAGAAGCTTACTTACTATCAGGCGGATTTAAATTTTAAACTAGGGAAGTTTGAAGAAGCTATAAAATTAGCCAAAGCCCAATTAGATAAAAGCAACGCTAATGAAGTTTCAGAATTAAATAAAATTATAGGCGAAAGTTATTTCAACTTAAAAAATTATGAAGAAGCCTTACCGTACTTAAAAGCTTATAAAGGTAAAAATGGTAAATGGTCTAATACGGATTATTATCAGCTAGGCTACACATACTACAAACAAAAAGATTATACGAAAGCTGTTTCAGAATTTAATAAAATTATAAATGCAGACGACAAGGTTGCACAGAATGCCTATTACCATTTAGGGGAAAGTTACATCAATCTTAATAAAAAACAAGAAGCTCTAAATGCCTTTAGAACCGCTTCAAATATGATTTACGATGTTAAAATTCAGGAAGATGCGGCTCTAAACTATGCTAAATTAAGTTATGAAGTAGGAAACGTATATAAATCTGTTCCAGAAGTTTTAAATGATTTCTTAGAGAAATATCCTAATTCTCCTCACAAAGAACACATCGAAAATTTATTAATTGATTCTTACATCACCTCTAAAAACTATAAGGAGGCTTTAGTGGTTTTAAAAGGAAAAAATAGCTTTGAAAATAAAAAAGCTTACCAAAAAGTCGCTTTTTACAGAGGTTTAGAATTATATAATGAGACTAATTATACCAAAGCAAAAGAGTTTTTTGAAGGTTCTTTAAAAGAGCAAATAGATGAATTGTACACCGCAAGAGCTACATTTTGGTTGGCGGAAACCAATTACAACACTTCAAATTTTAATGAGGCTTTAATTGGTTTTAAGCAATTTGAAACGAGTGGTAAATCTTCAGTGACCCCAGAATTTGCACATTTAGATTACAATTTGGCTTACACTTATTTCAAACTGAAAGATTACGTGAAATCTTCAGCATCTTTTAAAAATTACATCTCAAAAAATCCTAAAGATGTAAACCGATTAAATGATGCTTATTTAAGATTGGCAGATGGTTATTTTGTAAGTAGCGATTATACCAATGCGATTTCTGCTTATAACGAAGCCATCAAAATTGGTGCGTTAGAAAAAGACTATGCGGCATTCCAAAAAGCATTAAGTTACGGTTATATTGGTGATCAAACTAAAAAAATACAGCAGTTAGAACAATTCTTAGCAACTTATAAAGGTTCAAATTTACAGGACGATGCGCTATATACTTTAGCTAATGCTTATATAGATAATAATAGTACGGTTGAGGCAATGAAAACCTATTCTAAATTGGTTAATAGCTTTCCAGAAAGTCCTTTAGTGTCTAAAGCCTTATTACGTCAAGGTTTGTCGTACTATAATAAAAATGATAATGCAGAAGCACTTTCAAAATTTAAGCAAATTGCCAAGCAATTCCCAGCAACACCAGAAGCCAATCAGGCTGTAGCAACAGCTAGACTTATTTATATAGATATGGGTCAGGTTAACGATTATGCGGCTTGGGTAAAAACTTTAGGATTTGTGCAGGTGTCTAATGCCGATTTAGATAATGCGACCTATCAGGCTGCCGAAAAACAATATCTAGATGCCAATGCTAAAGAGGCAATTAAACAATTTAATAACTATATCAATCAGTTTCCTAAAGGACTTCATGCTAAAGAGGCACATTTCTACTTGGCACAATTATATTATAAAGATAATTTAACAGAGAATGCTACGCCACATTTCGAGTATGTTGTAAATGCACCAAAAAGTGAATTTACAGAAGAAGCCTTGCTGCGTTTATCTCAAATTTACTTAGCGTCTAAAGATTACTGGAAAGCCATCCCGGTTTTAAAACGTTTGGAAGCAGAAGCTAACTTTTCTCAGAACACACTTTTTGCACAATCTAATATTATGAAAGCTTATTACGAGCTTAAAAAATATCCGGAAGCCGATGCTTATGCCAATAAAGTTTTAGCCAATGCGAGTATTGATCAAAATATAAAAAACGATGCTAAAATAATTATAGCACGTTCGGCTTTAAAATTAAATGACAACCAAAAAGCACAACAAGCTTATGCGGAAGTGGAAAAAACGGCAACAGGAGAAACTGCTGCTGAAGCGTTGTATTACAACGCCTATTTTAAACATGAAGCGAAACAGTTTGAAGCTAGTAATGTGGTGACACAAAAATTAGTAAAAGACTATTCGACCTATAAATACTATGGCGCAAAAGGTTTAATTGTGATGGCTAAAAATTTTAATGCTTTAGACGATGCATTTCAGTCAACTTATATTTTAGAAAGTGTTATTAAAAATTTCGCCACTTTTGAAGACGTGGTGCAAGAAGCTCAAGAGACGTTAAAGGCAATTAAAATAGAACAGGCCAAAACAAATTCTTCAGTTATACCAGACTAATTTTTTTAAAATAATTCATTAGAGATATTTCAATTTATGTTTAAGATAAGATATAGTTTATTCATTATTTTTTGTGTTTTAAGTCACTCGCTTTTGGCACAGGAGCGTCAGCAAGACACACTTAAAACAGATGTTATAGATGTGGTAAAACCTTACACGCCAAGCATTAGTGACGCTTTTAAAATAAAAGAACAACCTAATTTAAATGATGATACTGTTAATGAAAAAAAGGCAATAGATTATACCATATTTTCATTTCCTGTAGCGTCAACATTTACACCAGCTAAAGGTAAAGCCGCAGTAATTGATAAAGCCAAGAAAGAATTGTTGTACGATAATTATGCAAATATAGGTTTAGGTACCAATACCACTATTTTAGGAGAAGTGTATTTAAACCATAAAATTGGACGTAACCAAAATATTGGTACTTACTTATCTCACTTATCATCGCAAGTTGGCGTAGATGATGTATTAAGAGATACCGATTTTTCGGACTCTAAAATAGACTTAAACTATAAAGATCGCGCCAAGAATTATACCTTTCAATTAAATACAGGGTTCGAGTTTAAAAGCAATAACTGGTATGGTTTGCAACAACCTTTATTTACACAAGAAAATGCAGATTCTTTAGATGTTAGTCAATCTTATAACAACGCTTACCTTAAAGGAACTGTAAGTTTTGAAAATAGTGTTTTAAAATCTGGAGATATTTTATTCCGACGTTTTGCCGATAAATTAGATTCCGCAGAAAACCGATTTTTTGCTGAAACGGAAGCTGAATTTGAAATTTTAGAAAGTCCAATCACTTTAGGTTTGTATGTTGATTATTTATCAGGACAATTTGAGCGCAATTATTTTACAGATGAAGCGGTAAACTATGGAAATATTCAGGTAGGTTTAATGCCAACTTATACGTTTTTTACAGATGATTTATTGGTGAATATAGGACTTAAAACGGTTTATGCTAATGATACCGAGTTTGGAAAAAGTAAATTCTTTATTTATCCTAATGTAAAAGCAACATATAATTTGGTAGAACAATATGTGTCTGCTTTTGCAGGTTTAACAGGAGAATTACAACAAAATTCTTATTATGGTTTTGTAGAGGAAAATCAGTTTGTTTCTCCAGATTTATTTATCACACCAAGCGACCAGCAATATAAAGCTTATGGAGGTCTAAGAGGTAAAGTAACAAACAGTACGAGCTATCAAATAGATGCCAGTTATTCTAATACAGAAACTATGGCATTATTTAAAAACAACACCATAACGGCATCAAACCGTCCTTATTCTTACGGAAACTCTTTTGGAGTGGTTTACGATAATGTATCGACCTTAACTTTTGGTGGACGTCTGGATTTCGATTTTAACCAAAAGATTAATTTGGGAGTAAAAGGAACGTATTATTCTTATAAAACCACTTTTGAAGAAGAAGCTTGGAATTTGCCTAACATAGATATTGCAGCATTTTTGGATTATAAAATTAATGACAAGTTTACTGCAGGAGCAAGTTTGTTTTTTGTTGGCGAGCGTAAGGATGAATTAACTTTAGACAGCACAAGGTTTCCTATTACAGACTCTGAAGTAATTAATTTAGATGCTTACATAGACTTAAATGCTTACGTGGATTATCAGATTAATAATCAGTTTTCGGCTTATTTTAAAGCATTAAATGTTGTGGCTAATCAGTATGAAAAATGGCAAAACACACCGGTACAAGGCTTTCAGGTTTTAGTTGGTGCCACCTATAAATTTAATTTTTAAGGGATTATGACGCAACCTTTTAAAATTTGTTGCATCTAATAGATATATTATAAGGTTCTGCCATAAACCTCATAATAAAAAACCTTAAGGCTTTCCCCAAAGTTTTAAGGTTTTTTTCTGCCTGCTTATCTCAACAATATTGGCTATTTTAGCTATACTAATTTTAGAATATATCAGGATGTACAGAATTTTAATAGTGTTATTGCTTTTAGTGGTTTCGTGTAAGGAGTCAAAAACAAACGTCGATCTTATCGTTATAAATGCACAAGCCTATTTGGTTAACGCATCTTTTGATACTGCTGAAGCATTTGCGGTTAAAGATGGTAAATTTCTGGAGATAGGAAGCAGCAAATATATTCAAGATACTTATGAATCTTCACAAATTATCGATGCTAAAAATAAAACCATATTACCGGGTTTAATAGATGCACATTGTCATTTCTATGGATTGGGTTTAAATCAGCTACAAGTCGATTTAGTAGGAACAACAAGTTTTGAAGAGGTTATCGAGCGAGTAAAAATATTTCAAAAAAACAAAAAAGCTAATTTTATTATCGGTCGTGGCTGGGACCAAAACGATTGGGCCGTTCAAGAATTTCCAAATAAAAAGATATTAGATAGTTTGTTTCCAGGGACACCTGTGGCGCTAACCAGAGTAGATGGTCATGCCATGTTATGTAATACCGCAGCTTTAAAAGTGGCAGGAATAACTCTAGAGACTAAAGCTGAAGGTGGCGAAATTTTAGTTGAAAACAATCAGTTAACCGGTGTTTTAATAGATAACCCGATGGAACTAGTAGAAGCTGTTTTTCCTAAACCAAGCAAAAAGATGCAAATCACAGCCTTAAACGATGCTCAGCACATTTGCACGAGCTTAGGTTTAACTACCGTAAGCGATGCAGGTTTGGACCAGCAAGTTATAGAATTAATAGACAGTTTACAGCAAGCAAATGTTTTAGACATGCGTATTTATGCCATGATTAGTAATAAGAAGGAAAACTTAGATTATTATTTAACAAAAGGTAAAATTAAAACACCACGATTAAATGTGCAATCGGTTAAAGTTTATGCCGATGGTGCTTTGGGTTCACGTGGTGCAGCTTTAAAAGAAAGTTATAGCGATAAGCATAATCACTTTGGTGCTTTGGTAATTGGTGTGGAAGATTATAAAACCTTGGCACAACGTATTGCAAATTCCGATTACCAGATGAACACGCATGCTATTGGAGATTCTGCCAATAGGTTTGTGTTACAAACGTATAATAAAGTGTTACAAGACAAAGAAAACCGACGTTGGCGTGTGGAACATGCTCAGGTGATTACCGACAACGATTTTGAATATTTTAAAAATGATAATATTATTCCGTCTATCCAGCCAACACACGCTACAAGCGACATGTATTGGGCAGAAGACCGCTTAGGTGCACAGCGCGTAAAAGGTGCTTATGCATATAAAACCTTATTGGAAATTAGCGGTAAGGTTGCTTTAGGAACCGATTTTCCTGTCGAGCAAGTAAACCCGTTTTTAACATTTTACGCAGCTGTATCTAGAAAAGATACTAAAGGTTATCCTGAAAATGGCTTTAATATAAGAGATGGTTTAACTCGAGAGGAAACCTTAAAAGGTATGACCATTTGGGCAGCCTACTCTAATTTTGAAGATGAAGAAAAAGGAAGTATTGAAACTGGTAAATATGCCGATTTTATAATTCTGGATCGAGATATTATGACTGTAGAGATTAACCAGGTTCCGGAAACCAAAGTACTATCTACGTTTATTAATGGAAAGAAGGTGCATTAAATACTAAAGCTGAATAGTTTTGATTCATATACCATAAGTTATTTTTAAAACAGAGAATTTAAGTGAAAAAGACCATATTTGAAATTACTAAAATGGACTGTCCGTCTGAAGAAAATTTAATTCGAATGAAACTGGACGGAATTTCGAGTATTGTAAATTTGGACTTTGATATTCCAAATAGAACATTGACTGTTTTCCACACAGGAGAGAGTTTTCTCATCGAAAAATCACTGTTAGAACTTAATTTAGGCGCAAAGAAGATCTCTACAGGAGAAACTAATCAAACGGATTTTAAAGAAAACGAAAATCAGAAAAAACTACTTTGGATGGTACTTGCAATAAACTTTGTTTTTTTTGTTATTGAAATGACAACAGGTGTTTTTTCAAAATCTATGGGTCTCGTAGCCGACAGCCTAGACATGCTTGCCGACAGTTTTGTGTATGGCATAAGTTTGTTTGCGGTTGGTGGAACTTTAATTAAGAAAAAACGTATAGCCAAACTTGCTGGATATTTTCAAATTATTCTAGCAATTATTGGGTTTTTAGAAGTTCTAAGACGCTTTTTTGGCGAAGAGAAACTCCCAAATTTTTCAACGATGATTGTTGTTTCTATTTTAGCGTTAATAGCAAATGGGATTTGTCTTTATATTTTACAAAAATCAAAAAGTAAAAAAGAAGCACACATGAAAGCCAGCATGATTTTTACTTCCAATGATGTAATTATTAATTTAGGTGTCATAATTGCCGGGGTTTTGGTAAGCTGGCTGCAAAGTAGTAAGCCAGATTTGATTATAGGAACCATTGTTTTTGTATTGGTTGTACAAGGAGCAATGCGTATTCTTAAATTAAGTAAGTGACCAGTTAAATTATTTGTATAAGGTAATAACTTATAAAGCTGACCTTATCTAAGGTGATAAATAAAATTATGCGTTAAGGCTAAGCTTAGCTAAATAATCGAAATGTTGGCCTTCTAGTATTAATTCGCAATTAAGCCCTGCAGCTTTACAAGCGGTTAGTAAGGTATTAAAGTCCAAGTACAACCATTTCATAGGTGTTTCATTTTCGCCTTTATAACTTAGGAAATAATCCAATTCGCCATAATAACTGGCATTGGTGTCTATCCAAAAGCCGCCATCATCATCTTCGTACATGTATTTAATGTCGCTGGAGTCTATTAAAATTTGTCCGTTTTCATTTAAAAGCGATTTTAAATGTCTTAAATAGTGTGGTACATCATTTAAAGTTTGAAAAATTCCCGTACCATTCATTAACAATAAAATGGTGTCGTAAGTACCTGTCTCATCTAAAAGCGCGTGGTTTTCAGCATTTAATACACCTCGTTTTTTTGCCACTTCAATTGCACCTTTAGAGCTGTCAATTGCTTTTACTTTTAATCCTTTTTCTTGTAAATACAAGCTGTGCAGACCAGAACCACAGCCCACATCTAAAATATCTCCTTGACATAATTTTAAAGCCTTTTGCTCTAAAATTGGCAAGTCATTATAACTTCTGAATAAATAGGGAAGTGGTAATTCATCTTCATCAGAAATCTGGGTTGAGGTGATGATATCTTCCGTGTAATTTCCATGATAAAAATCTAATAATGCTTTACCAAATATATCTTTCATTGTAAGAGGTGATTTTAAAAATAAATTAAAGTTCTATTTTTGTACTATGGATTCTACTTTACAACAGCTACCAAAGCTTGCCAAAGATAAACATAAGGAGAATAAAACCTTTTTTACAAAGCTAAAAAAGAAAACGCCTAAAAATCTGGATTACATCATGCAGGATTTGCATGATAATGAATTTAAAAAAACCGACTGTTTAACCTGTGCAAATTGCTGTAAAACGACTGGTCCATTATTTACAGATAAAGATGTACAGCGTATTTCTAAGCATTTTAAAATGAAACCACAGCAGTTCATAGAGCAATTTCTTCGTATAGATGAAGATAATGATTATGTCCTGCAAAGTGTGCCTTGTACTTTTTTAGATGCCGATAATTATTGTTCAATTTACGATGTAAGACCAAAAGCTTGTGCCGAATTCCCTCATACCGACCGTAAAAAGTTTCAGCAAATCTCTGAAATTACCTTAAAAAATATGCCTATTTGTCCAGCTGTATTTAATATTGTAGAAGCCATGAAAAAACGGATTAATTTTTAAGTCTACAGTCTACAGTCTACAGTCTTCAGTTATCGGTTATCAGTTATCAGTTATCATTTAACGATAGTAAATTATTATACTCAAATTACTGCCTACTGCTTACTAACCACTACTTATCTACCGATAAACGCACACCTTCACTATGGCTACTAAATTCTGGTGCGTACATGCTTTGTATAGTGGAAATTCCGTTACTCATTACCCCAGCATTATTGACTCTTAAGTCATATTCAAATACATAAATGCCTTTTGGTAACACATCAAAAAAGAAATTAGTGCTCGTGTCTTTGGTGCTTTCATAATAGCCTAATCCGTCTTGATATTTGTAACTTGAAATTACATTTACAGGTTCTAAACCAGCAGCACGCATGTCTTTTAAATGTACAAATTCCATTGGTCTATCGGTACGCAACTCAATACGCACACGAATTAAATCGCCCACTTTTAAGGCATATTCATTTGGCACACCATACATACGTTGCGTTTTGTCTTCTTTAATTTCAGTTAACACTTCGCCTGTGGTGGTATTTTCTACTTTAAACAATTTTTTCTTTAGGTTTAAAGATGTTTCTGCAGGTGTAATGGCGTCTAAATCTTCAAAATATTGCCAGTATAAACTACCAAAAGCAATGCCTTTTGCTTTTTTAGTTAACGTCACTTCAGCTAAATTTGACTTAATTTCATTAGCGTCCCAAGACGTTTTGAAATAACCTGTACCTGCTTCAACTTTAACCATTTCTAATTTGTCTTTAGGAATTGGCTGGTTACCAACTAAAACTTTTACACTTTCATCTACACTTAACCAATCGCTACCTTGTAATAAAATAGCATAAATTGCATCTGTGGTAGCTTTTGTAGTACTCCATTGGTTGGTTTGCTTATGTTTTAATAGCCATATTTTTAAGTTATCTACGGTGTTTATGTCATTTTCTATTTCCGAAAATGCTTCAATTAATAAGGACTGAGTTTCAATAGGCGCCTGGTACCAGTAGTAAGAATTGGTGTTTTCTTTCCAATACATACCAAGTTCCTCATTAGTAATACTGGTTTCTTTTAAAGATTTTAAAATTTTAGATGACGTTACTTTGTCTTCATTTCTAAAACTTATTAAAGCCATTAAACCTTTCGCATAAAGCGGTTTAGATAACCAATAGGTTTTAATCTGATTTAGGTAATAGGTTTTAATCTGATTTGCTTCTTTAGAAAGTTTAATGTCCGGATAAAAACTTCTCATGTATAAGTAATGCAATTGCGACATACTTAAATGATTTTGAGACAAATCTACTTTTTCATTATAACGGGTTAAGTCATTGTATTCCTTAACAAATTCTTTATCTAAATAAGATACAGCGTTGGTAATCATTTCTTGTTCTGATTCCTGACTACTGTCGACATTCAATTTTTTTAAATGACCAAAACCTGTAAGAATATGTTGCGTGATGTAGCGGTTTTCTCTGTAATCTCCAAACCAAGACCATGCACCAGAAGCCATTTGATTGGTTTTTAATTTATATAATGAGGCTTTTAACTCTTGTTGCATTTTACTTAAATCGAATAACAACGCGATACGTTTTTTCTGTTCCGATTCGCTTTGTGCATCTCGTAACCATGGGGTTTCCTGAATTAAAATAGATTTTAACTCGCTATTCTTTTCTAAATTAGACAGTAAAGCATCGCTGGATTTCCACTGATTAAAAACAGCCTGAATTTTTGGGTTGCTGTTGGCAATATGCGTGGCTAATGCATTAGCGTAATAGCGACTAAAGGTTTGCTCATTACACTCGTATGGAAACTCCATTAAATAAGGTAAAGCTTGTACCGCATACCATGCAGGATTACTGGTAATTTCTAGTGTTAGTTTGTGATGTTTTAAGGTTTTACTGTTATTTGTTTTTAATTTATCTAACACAAAAGTTTTAGTTTCGCCTGATTTAACATGCATAGGCAAGGTTTCGGTAACCAACATACGATTGCTTAATACCGGTAGTACATTTTGCTCTCCATCGCTAAAACTTCCTGCGGAAGCTAACACCTTGTATTGAATAGCGCCAATACCTTCAGGAATACTTAGGATCCAAGACACTTCTGTGTTTTGTTTAGCTTTAGCTGAAAAGATAAGTGTTGGATTATATTTTTGACCTTTAGTTTTGTACTCAAAAGGTTCGGTGATTATTGTATTAGATATATTTTCTCCTGTAATAGGATTGGTTAAAACAAGTTGTGCTTTTCCGCCAATGGTGGTGTCTGTTAAATTTGAAATTTTAGCACTCAGCACTATTTGATCGCCTTCCCTTAAAAAACGAGGTGCGTTTGGAATTACCATAAGTTCTTTCTGCGTAACCGCCGTTAAGGTTTTTTGGTCAAACTGACCTTTTTTATTATGGGTTAATAGATTTAAATTCCATTTGGTAAGCGCTTCTGGCGTAGTAAAGTTGAATCTTATTTCTCCTGCCTCATTTGTAGTTAATTTAGGAAAGAAAAATGCGGTTTCCTGTAAGTTTTTACGGACTTGGATTTGTTCCATAGCAGATTCTGAAGAATTAGTCGTAACAACAATTACGCCGTTTGCACCTTGAGAACCATATAAGGCAGTTCCATTTGCACCTTTTATAACATTAATGGATACAATTGTTTCAGGTGATAAGCTATTCAGTACGGTTAGGTTTGAAATTTTCCCATCAATTATAACAAGTGCAGTTTTGTCTGCTGATATCGAAGAGTTTCCTCTTAAAGTTACTTTCGAAGATTGATGAAAATCTGAATTAGTAGTATTAACTTGTAATCCCGAAACTTTTCCGTTTAAAGATTGAATCACATTTGGGTTTGCTGATTGATCTAATTCATCAGATGTAATATTTGAAGTAGAGCTAGATAATTCTGAGCTTTTTCTTTTTATTCCTAAAGCAGTCACTACAACTTCTTCAGATTCAGTCTTTTCTAAAACATAATTGTAAAGGTTTAAATTTAACCCAAACCAATTCAATTGGTCAAACTGTTGTGTTATGTTAGAATAATAATTCTGATAATCTTGATAAATTCTAAAATTATCTACGCCAAAACTTAAATGACTTGAGGTATTCATATAACTTCGGTAAGCGTTGGGTTGGTATGGGCTAAAATTCCAGCTATGTGTTTTAAATTGGTCTAAAGACGCATCGTACATACTTGCCAATAATTCAGCAGATGCTTTTTCTTTATCGTCGCCAGTAATTTTAAAGCTCCAAGTTTCATCGGTGCCTGGTTGTAACTTATCACGAAAGCTTAAGGTTTCTATATGCAATTTAGAGGTTGGATAAGGTACATTAATAGCCACGCGTCCAGAACTAAAACTATTGGCAAATGCATAAGAGTAATGTATAACAAAACCACCTAAATCATTTTTAGCTATAGGAAATTTTAAAGTTTTACTGTTCTCTTTTAGCGTTATGGTTTGGGTTTCTACCACATTTTTATTTTTCTCTGTAGTTATTGTAACGACTAACTCTTCCGCTGCAGTTGCAAAAGTAATTTCTGCAATATCACCAATATTATAAGTGGATTTGTCGGTTTTTATTTGAAATAGTTCATTATCGGCTAAGGCTTCATCTTTATCTGAAAATACAGTAAACAGGGCTTCATCTTTAAGGGCTTGCCCAAATTTATCTTTGCTTTTTAAAACCGCTACATATTTTCCGGAATCCCATTTTTTAATGTTTCCTAAAGCTATCGTCTTTTCATTTTCCGTGTTAAAAGTGGTTTGTAACACCAGCTCACCTTTAAGCCAGTTTTGCGACTCATTCTCATTGTCATAAGCTTCATGAGGAAATAAAGTTTTAAATTCTGTTTTGCTTAAGGTTTTATAGTCGGGTGCTTGCCAAGGTCTTGGTCTTAACACAAAGTCTGGAGCTTTAAGTTTATAAATATGTACCGTTCCTGATGCTGGAACAAACTCTCCATTAAGATTTTTAGTTTTTATACTAAAGGTGTGTTCTTTATTGGATTTATCTACCAAATTTGACGCAATAATTTGTGCTAAAATAGTATGATAACCTACATTAACTGTAGTAGTAGCACTTCGGGTTTCACCATTTAAATCGGTAACGTCTGCGGTAATTTTATAAGAAAATACAGGTAAGTTGTCTTTGTTAACAGTATCGTCTGGAATGGCTTTAAAAGTTAGCTCAAATTCACCTTTACTATTAGTTAAGGTTTCTCCAAAGGTAATTTCCTGAGCCTGACTTTGGTAATAAGGTCTCGACCAGCGGTACCAACTTGGATAATTAACCTCACGTTTTACTCGGTACACGACTTTAGCATTACTAATGGTGCTTCCGGAAAATGCATTGGCCAAGCCATTTACAGTAACACTATCATTAACTTTATAAGTGTCCGTAATAGGTTTAAAAGTAGCTTCAAATTTTGGACGTTTGTATTCTTCTACAGAAAAATAGTGCTCATTATCTAGATCTAAATTAGTTTCAGATTCAATTTCTAAATAATATTCACCATTTAAACCTGTATCTGGTAAAATAAATTCTCCAGAAATACTACCATAGGCATTGGTTTTTAGTTTTTGCACACTTATTTCTTCATCATTAGCATTATAAAGCGTTACCACTAAAAGCTCTTCAGGAATAACTTCCGACTTTAAATCTTTAGTTTTAAGAGCAATTGCTTTGTAAAAAACAGTTTGTCCAGGTCTATAAATACTTCGGTCTGTAAAAATAAAAGATTGATAAACTGTTTTGTTGTTAGTATTGTTTCTGTCGTAATAGTAAATATGGCTGTTGCCAAAGTAGGTGGTTTCCTTGTTGTGATTTACTGCGACCTCAAACGTACTTCTGTTATGTGCTGCTTTTTTAAAGCTTATACGTCCATGTTGATCTGTTTTTAATTTTTGAGTCTGAATGACTTTATTTTGATAAGAAAAGGTAATGGCAACTTCTGCATTTACAATAGGTGCGCCAAAAGCTCTATCAATAAATTGAAGATGCTTCTCATCATTATCTTCCGATTCTACCATGGCAATATGCGACACTTGCAATGTTGCACTTGCCCAAATTTCTTTAGTATTGGCAACTACCAAATAAAGTCCATTAGATAATTTTGGCAGTAATACTTCTGTACTATGGTTTTGATAGTCTTTCTCATTAGTTAGCTTAGCTGTCCATGAGCTATTGAATTTTAATTTTTCTATAAAAGTTTTTTTAGCGTCTTCACGATATATTTTTTGGAAAGCATCGTACTGCTTTTTTGTTAACTGATACGCTTTAAAATCAACAACATCAATATTTTTATGAGAAACCAATAGTTTCTCGGTTTGGTTTGGTCTAAGAAAAGATTCTGTGGTAATTTGAAGCTGAGGTTTTGTTATTTGAAGGCTTAAAGTTTTACATTTTTCTGCACCTAAACTGTTTGAAAATTGGGTTATAGTTTGAGTGCATAACTCTAAAGCTTCTTTTATTTTCCATTGATTTTCCTTGTTTTCTTGAGAAAATTCTGATCCTTGTTGATAATAAATACTTGCAATTTCAAAGTTATATAAGGCTTCGGCTTCTTTGTTTTTTACGAATTCACGTTCTGCTATGTAAGTCGATAACAATACATCTTGAGCATTTGTAAGATTTGTGTTTTGCTTTACAAATTCAAGACGTTCAATATTTACTTGTGCTAAAGCTAAAGAGCTGTCTTTTTTTAAATGAAATTGAATTAAATCTTGATATATACGTAAAGCATGATATTGAAGTGCTAAACTGTCGGAACTTTTAAGTTCTAATGAAGAAAATTTACGAGCTGGACTTATAAATTTCTCATCTTGTATTGAAAATGTTTCCGCAGGTTTTGTAATTCGGTTTTCATTCGTTTTATAAAATGATAAGGCGTTGTGAGCTAATAAATCGAAAACACTAGGGCGAAAAGTTTCCGAGTTTTCTTGAGTTTGTAATAAAATGTCAAAATCTCTAATTGGGGTTTGTTGCAAGATTAATCCGTTTTTTAAGGATGCTTGATAATGATTGTGGATCTCCTCAAAAAGTGTTTCTAAATCCCAAGTTCTAAAATCTTTGCCATCAACTTTTTCCGAGGTTTTGGTGCGGTTATAAAATTTCCAGCGGTTTTGTTGAAAGTATTGCCAATATAAAGTAGCCAACATATTTTGTAGCACATTTTTTTCGGGCGATGGACTATTAGAAATTGCTTTTTTAAAATCTAAAACCACTTGTAACTGAGCATCTTCTTCTAAAATTAAAGCATACTTACTTTTAAATAATAGAGTTTTTATAAGTTGTTGGTTTTGATTTTCTTTTTTAGCCAAAGTTTCTATGTCTTCAACTATTTTTAAAGCAGACTTAGGCAATCCTTCATTTTCAAAAGTTTCTACTTGTTTCCAAAGTTTGGAATAGTTGTTGTTTTGTGCATGATTCATTTGAAAAACAAAAAGTGTAATTATAATAAGTGTAAGATGTTTCATTAGTCTACTGTTTTTAGTAAATATAAATGATACCGTTAAGCATTTCATAACAAAATGAGTAAAGTCAACGTTTTGCTAAGTAAAGCTAATCATTTTTTTAGTTAACCATATTTAACTCAACTTAAACAAAAATAATACCAACAGAATATTACATTTGTAACACATAATAAAACTATGAAAGCATTTTATTTATTTTTTTTAATTGTAACGGTAGGTTTTTCTCAATCTAAACTGGTTGAAGCTAAAAAACTTATTGATAATAAATCGTTTAGTAAAGCCCAAAATTTACTAGAAGCCGAAATTAAAAATCAGCCAAATAATGCTGAAGTCATTGAGTTGTTAGGAGACGCTTATGGTCACCAGAAAAAATGGGATGAAGCTATTGAACAGTACGAAAAATTGACAAAAATAGATGCTAAAGAGGCCAACTACTTTTATAAGTATGGTGGCGCCTTGGGAATGAAAGCTCTAAGCATTAGTAAAATAGCTGCTTTAGGAATAATTGGAGATGTTAAGGAAGCATTTTTAAAAGCAGCTGCTTTAGACGCCACCCATATTGAAGCGCGTTGGGCTTTGGTGGAGTTGTATATGCAATTACCTGGTTTAATTGGTGGTAGTAAATCGAAATCTTTAAAATATGCTAATGAGTTGCAAAACTTGTCTAAAGTTGACGGATATCTGGCTAAGGGCTATATTTATGAATATGACGACGAACCAGATCTGGCCGAAAAATATTATTTATTAGCCATAAAAGAAGGCGGTTCCTTAACCTGTTTTGATAAGCTAACCAATTTATACGAAACCAATAATCAACCAGAAAAAGCAGTTTCTAATTTAGAGCAAGCTCATGCAAAGCATCATAGAAATGCGTTACACTACCAAATAGGTAAAGTTTGTGCCGAATATAACGTGCAAATTGAAAAAGGTGAAAAATGCTTATTGCTTTACCTAGATAATTATTCGGCTAAAGATGGAGTGCCTAAAGCTTGGGCCAACTACCGATTGGCACAAATAAAAAAATATCAAAACGAAAAGAAAACAGCTTTAAAATATATCAATTTAGCCATAGCGGAACTTCCTAAAATAGATGTTTTTCAAGAAGAACGTAAAGCAATTCTGGCATTATAATAAAAGCATTAGTTGTACAATAGGTATTTTGCTCTTTTCTGTTTAAAAGCTTCTAAACCTTTTTGCCATGAAGCTCTAATTATAGCTTCAGTATTACCTGCCTCAATCTGGTTTTGAAGTTGTTTTGTTCCTGCAAGTTTAGTAAAAAAGCCATTTTTTAAGAAAAAATCAGTTTTGTCTGCGCTTAAGTTATAAGCATTTAAAACATAACTCAAATTAAGTTGTTCTAAACGACGTTCTTCACTTAAATCGTAACCATTACAAACTTCATTTTCATATTTTGGATACTTTGCGCCTTCATTTGGTTTTGGAGTAAACTTAAATGAAGTTTCTGGCAAAAATGGCGCCCCATAAATTTGAAATTGTTTATTAGTACCTCTACCAACACTAACATTAGTGCCCTCAAAAAAACATAAACTTGCATATAAATTTATAGCTTTATCATTCGGTAAGTTTGGTGAAGGTTTTATTGGTAAGCTGTAAGGCATTTCATGTTTGTAATACGCCATTTTAATAACCGTTAATTTACAGCTTACTTCATTTTTTAACCATTTTTCCCCATTAATCATTTGCGCATATTCTCCAATAGTTAGTCCGTGCAACACTGGGATAGGATGCATACCCACAAAACTGTGGTGTTCAGGCTCCAAAATGGGACCATCAACAATATGTCCGTTAGGGTTGGGACGATCTAGAACTACTACAGGTATACCTTTTTCGGCACATGCTTCCATAACATAATGTAATGAAGAAATATAGGTGTAAAATCGGGCACCAACATCTTGAATATCAAAAATAACAAGGTCTAAATCTTCTAATTGTTCAAGACTTGGTTTTTTATTAGCGCCATATAAAGATATAATTGGTAAACCGGTCTTTGTGTCTATGCCATTTTTAATTATTTCTCCAGCATCTGCAGTTCCTCTAAAACCATGCTCTGGAGCAAATACTTTTTTTACCGCAATTTTATGTTGAAGTAGCGTATCTACCAAATGAATAAATTGACCTCTTTTATTTGTAGTCACACTAGTTTGGTTGGCAACTATACCAACCCGTTTATTTTTTAGCAGTGGTAAGTATTCGTAAATACGATTGGCTCCTGTAATTATTTTTGGAAGCGAGCTATCTTTTTTGGTCAGAGCTATTTCAGGTTCAGATTCTAATAGGATAGGATTACTTTGTGTTTTTCCGCATGAAATAGCAACCAAAACAAATAATATTATAGTATTTTTGAAACAATTAAGAAATGTTGTCATAAGTGAAATTCGAATTTTTTATAGCTAAACGTATTATCGACCAAAAGTCGTATAAAAGTAGTATTTCGGCACCAATAATAAAAATTGGTATTGCAGCAATTACTATTGGTATCGTGGTTATGTTAATTGCCATAGCAACAGGTATAGGTTTACAACGTAAAATTCGTGATAAAGTTGTGGCCTTTAATGGTCATGCTAAAATTGCTAAATACAATACCAATAACTCTAAAGATAGTGAGCAACCTATAAGTAACGCGCAAAGTTTTTATCCTGAATTTAAGTCGGTTCCCGAAGTCAACCATATTCAAGGTGTTGCTACAAAGTCGGGTATTATAAGACTTGAAAGCGATTTTGAATATGCTGTGGTTAAAGGTGTAGGAGCAGATTATGACTGGCAGTATCTTAAAACTTTTCTGGTTGAAGGTCGTTTGCCAGATTATAGTAAAAAACGAAATGAAGACGTTTTAGTTTCCAGTTATTTGGCTAATCGCTTAAACTTAAAACTAAATGATAAGATTAATACCTATTTCTTAAAAGACGATTTAAATAAGTCGCCAAGTGTAATAACCTATTCTATTGTTGGTATTTATAATTCAGGTTTAAAAGAATTTGATGAGTTGTATATGATAGGCGATTTACGCCATATTCAACGTTTAAATAAATGGGAAGATAACGAAGTCGGGCATTTTGAGGTGTTTGTAAACAATTATAGCCAACTCGAAGAAACTTGGAAAAAAATGCTGAAAAAAACACCATCTCAAGTCGATGTGTCTACAGTAAAACAGCAGTTTCCAACCATTTTTGAGTGGATTAGTATTTTTGACGGAAATATATATGGCATTATAGGTATTATGATTCTGGTCGCTGGAATAAACATGATTACGGCATTATTAGTGCTTATTCTGGAGCGTACTCAAATGATAGGAATTTTAAAAGCCTTAGGAAGTTCTAATAATGGTATAAGAAAAATCTTTATTTATAATGCCACCTATTTAATTATTGTAGGTTTGTTCTGGGGTAATATTATAGGTTTAGGCTTACTGTTAGCTCAAAAGTATTTCAATTTAATTCCACTAAACCCGGCCAATTATTACGTGTCTACAGTTCCGGTGTATTTAAACATTAGTTATATTTTAATGGTAAATGTTGGTACATTTGTGTTATGTCTACTTATGTTGTTATTACCATCTTACATTGTGTCTAAAATATCGCCAGTTAAAGCTATTAAGTTTACTTAATTGGGCGTTCCCTTTCAGGTCAGGTTTTCCGTTTTATCTTTTTTTGGCTTAGGCGCCACCAAAAAAAGGATATCACTTCAACCCTTAACGCATTAAAAAAATATAATTAACTTATAAACTTTTATAGGTTGTCAATCAAAATTGTAAATTTGCCGCATAAATAATAGAGATGGAATACGCAGAAAATATATTAGAAACTATAGGTAATACACCTTTAGTTAAACTGAATAAATTAACAGCAGAATTACCTTGTTTGGTATTAGCTAAATATGAAACTTTTAATCCTGGTAACTCTGTTAAAGACCGTATGGCATTACAGATGATTGAGGATGCAGAAGCTGATGGTCGTTTAAAACCAGGCGGAACTATTATAGAGGGAACTTCTGGAAATACAGGTATGGGCTTAGCATTGGCAGCAATTGTAAAAGGTTACAAATGTGTCTTTGTTATGGCAGATAAACAAAGTAAAGAAAAAGTAGATATCTTAAAAGCCGTAGGAGCAGAAGTGGTAGTTTGTCCAACAGATGTAGAACCTACAGACCCTAGAAGTTATTATTCGGTATCTAAACGTTTGGCAGAAGAGACACCAAATGCATGGTATGTAAATCAATATGATAACCCAAGTAATACTAAAGCACATTACCAGAGTACAGGTCCGGAAATTTGGGAACAAACTGAAGGAAAAATTACTCATTTTGTGGTTGGAGTAGGTACAGGAGGAACTATTTCTGGAGTTGGTAAATATTTAAAGGAGCAAAATCCTGATGTTAAAGTATGGGGTATTGATACTTACGGATCTGTATTTAAAAAATATCATGAAACCGGTATTTTTGATGAAAACGAGATTTACCCATATGTTACTGAAGGTATTGGAGAAGATATTCTTCCTGAAAATGTAGACTTTTCAATTATAGATGGCTTTACAAAAGTAACTGATAAAGATGCGGCAGTTTATACACAACGTTTGTCTAAAGAAGAAGGCATGTTTTTAGGTAACAGTGCAGGAGCAGCAATAAAAGGAGTACTGCAATTAAAAGAGCATTTTACTAAAGACGATGTTGTGGTGGTTTTATTTCATGATCACGGATCAAGATATGTAGGTAAAATGTTTAACGACAGCTGGATGAGAGAAAAAGGCTATATTGAGTAATAGCTATATGATAAAAAGTAAAAAGCCATTTTAAAATATTTAAAATGGCTTTTTTTATAGTTCTGTGTACTAAGTTTAGTTTTTAACTAGCTTTTTAGTAAAGGATTTAGTATTTGTAGTAATGTTTACTAAATAAACACCAGCATTTAAGTCCGAAATATTTATAGTCTTACTAGTTGTTTCCATAATTAGTTTACCTAAAACATTATATATTTTTGTTTCTAATATATCAGCGTTGGTCTGAATGGTAAATTCGTTATTTGCTGGATTAGGATAAATATTTAATTGCTTATTTTGATTTGTAAAATCTTCCGTAGATAATGTATTATCTGTTAAAGTTACTATTCTTCCTTGATTCAATAATGCTAGGTATAGCGTATTTCCGATTAAAACAACATCTCTAAAATTAGCAAAAAACGGATTTCCATTATTAGTATCTTGGTATGTTGTATTCTCGCCAACAAGCTCTAAAGTGCCAGATGTTATTGCATCAACTTTTTGAGCTTTATTTCCATTACACATATAAAGATCATCATTACCGCTTATAAATAATCCTCTATTAAATGATACAGAAGGCACAAAAACTTGTAATGTAGCAGAAGCATTAGACGTATCTAAAGTTAAAATTTCATTACTATCAATATCAGAAAAATAAATGATATTGTTTCTGAATTCTAAATCTTGAACCACACCTAAGCTTAAAGTAGCATATTCTACAATTGCAGTAGGCACTGCATCGCTTACATTTATACTATTTAAATTTACATTAAAAACATCTGGATTTGTTGGGTTAACAGGAATTTCTTCAGTAAAATAAAGTTTGCTTCCGTTTAGGGCAATAGAAGAAATAAAATTGGTTGTAGATGTCAGTACAGTGATACCGGCAGCAAGATTTGTAAGATCTAATCTTACAATTTCTGTACCTAAAAAGGTGTCTGTAGTTTCATTATAATTTTCCTGTAGGAAATATAAAAAATTACCTAGTTTGACAGTTTTATATATAAAATAATTGGCTGGTGTAGTGTAAATAGTAACACCATTCGGACTTGGATTTGTAGTATCTATAGAGTAGATGTTGTTAAACCCTGTAGCATAAATAGTGGTTCCATCTAATTCTAAACTTCTAACCTCTACTAGTCCAGATACATAGTCGGTGGTTTGAGCTTCTCCCGAAAAATGAAGAAATAGACAAATAAACAGTAAAGTAATTTTTTTCATGATATTCTAATTTTAGGTTTTTTTCAAAATTAGTATTTATCATAATGCTAAAACATACCTAAAATTATGTATTTTTAGTAGATCATTTGCTGTAGTGGTTAATTTAAATTTTAAAGGAATTAGGATGTGAAACTATGAAGGAAGATTTTTTACACTATGTATGGCAATTCAAAAAATTTGACTCAAATAAATTATTTACCACTGCTTCTGAAGTAGTGGTGATAGAAAATTTAGGCCTATTAAACACAAATGCTGGACCAGACTTTTTTAATGCTAAACTAAAAATAGGTCAACAGCTTTGGGCTGGAAATATAGAAATTCACTTAAAATCTTCTGACTGGTATCTTCATAATCACGAAATTGACAAAACGTATGACTCTGTAATCCTTCACGTAGTTTGGGAACATGATGTAGAAATATTTAGAAAAGATAATTCCACTTTACCTACATTAGAACTTAAAAATTATATAGATAAAGATGCTATTGTGGGATATGAAAAGTTATTTAGTCAAAAACAAAAGTGGATTAATTGTGAAGATCATATTAAATTCACCAATACTTTTTTGTTAAATAATTGGCTTGAGAAAATATACATTGAGCGCTTAGAAAATAAATGTGTTTTAATAAACGAACTTTTGCTCTTAACTAAAAACAATTGGGAAGCGGTATTTTTTAAGTTGCTTTGTAAAAATTTTGGATTAAAGGTAAATGGCGAAGGTTTTTTTCAATGGTCAAACCAAACGCCATTTCACGTGGTAAGAAAACAACAGCATTCTGTGGAAGACTTAGAAGCCTTGTTTTTTGGTCAAGCCAATTTATTGAATTCTAATTTCCAAGATCATTATCCAAAAATGCTTCAGCAAAAATATATGTTTTTAAAGCAAAAGTTTAATTTAGATTCAACAACAGCTCAGATACATTTTTTTAGACTTCGCCCAAATAATTTTCCTACACTTCGTTTGTCTCAATTAGCTGTTTTATATTATAAGCACTCTAATCTATTTTTAAAATTAATGCAGGCAGAACAGTTAGAAACCATATACGGCATTTTTGATATCGAGACAACAGACTATTGGAAAACGCACTACACTTTTGAAAAGTCATCTAAAACATCTCAAAAGAAATTAACAAGAGCGTTTATAGATTTACTAATTATTAATACTATAATTCCTTTAAAATTTGCTTATCAAAAAAGTATAGGTGTAGAGAGTTTTGAACATTTATATGAGGTCTTAAGACAAATTCAACCAGAGAAAAATACTTTGGTAGACGGTTTTTTAAATTTGGGAATACATGTAAAATCTGCTTTTGACACGCAAAGCTTAATTCAATTAAAATCTAATTATTGCGATAAAAATAATTGTTTACATTGTGCAATTGGTAATAATATATTACAACAAAAACAGTAACTTGCAGCATGCAACTGGCTTATAAATTATTACACTATTTTCAAAAACGTGGCTACTATGTATGTCAGCGTATCGCAGATAGATTGGGAATTCGCGCTAAAGTAGTACGAACCTCATTTATGTATTTAACCTTTGTAACTCTAGGTTTTGGATTTGCATTATATTTATTCTTAGCCTTTTGGATGCGCATAAAAGATATTATTTACACTAAGCGCAGTTCTGTTTTTGACTTATAATCTTATGCAAAAAATAATAGTATTCATGCAAAATTCAAGGTTTTTTACAGCAATGTTATTGTTGTTATTATTGTTAAGCTTTGGTGTTGTAGGATTTATGACTCTCTCAGATTATAACTTCATTAACGCCTTGTATATGACGGTTATTACCATAACCACTGTAGGATATGGAGAGGTGCAACCTTTAAATCAAGAGGCAAAACTTTTTACAATTATATTAATTTTATCCAGTGTAGTTATTGTTGGTTATGTGTTAAGTGTAGTGACAGAGTATATATTAAGCCGTAATAATTTAGAAGAATTAAAACAAAAGAAGATGCAAAAAACAATTGATGGATTTTCTAACCATATCATTATTTGTGGTTATGGTAGAAATGGGAAGCAAGCGGCAACGAAATTGTTAGCTCATAACAAGCCATTTGTTATTATTGAAAAAAGTAATGATGTGATTCAAAAGTTCGAAAGTTTGGATTTACCTTTTGTTTACGGAAATGCCAATGAAGATGACATCCTTATTCAAGCTGGAATTAAACGTGCAAAAACCTTAATTACTGCTTTGCCAGATGACGCAGATAATCTATTTGTAGTATTGTCTGCAAGACAAATTAATGAAAATCTTCAGATTATTAGTCGTGCATCTCAAGAAACTAGTTATAATAAACTCAAGCTTGCAGGAGCAAATAATGTGATTTTGCCAGATCGTATAGGAGGAGATCACATGGCTTCATTAGTAGTCGTTCCAGATTTAATAGAGTTTATAGACAACCTATCTATTGTTGGAAAAAGCGATATAAATATCGAGGAAATTAAGGTGGAAAAGTTATATAACACTAATGAAATCAGAACAATTAAAGATTTAGATCTAAGAAATAAAACAGGTTGTACAGTTATTGGTTTTAAAGGAGAAAATGGAGAATACATTGTAAATCCTGAAGCCGAAATTAAATTGGTGCCACATTCTAAAATTGTGGTATTAGGTCGTCCTGAACAAATTCAAAAACTAAACAGTTTGTATAATATAGATTAATACAGAGCTTATTTAACATCATAAGCTTTATAAATTCGTTTTTTTTTAGCATCTTGCTGTCCTTAAATTAACAAATAACTAACATATACATTTAGGTTATGAAGAAAATTCTTCTATTTCTTTTAGCGATTTCATCGCCAATATTATCAATTTCCCAAAATAGTACAACATCCCAAATCGATGAGACTTTTAAGGCTTATACAGGTTGGTTTGTAGATGCTATTTTTTATGAAATTCCATTTTCAGACACATTTCAAATACCTTGGGTTCTTATCGTATTAATTGGTGGAGCTGTATTTTTTACTATTTATTTTAAACTAATTAACTTCACAGGGTTTCTAACAGCTATACAAGTTGTAAGAGGTAAATATGAAGATATTGAAAAACATGGTGTTGATAATCTATACGGTGAAGATGCTATTGTAGAAGATATATTAAAAGCAAATCAAGAAGATGAGCTAAATGTAGCTGGAGATCAAACTCCAGGTGGAGATAATATTGAAACCATAAGAGATGAAAGTGCAGACGGAGAAGTTAGTCACTTCCAAGCATTAACTGCGGCGTTATCTGCTACGGTTGGATTAGGAAATATTGCAGGTGTTGCAGTAGCATTATCTATTGGTGGTCCTGGAGCTACATTCTGGATGATTGTAGCAGGACTTTTAGGTATGGCATCTAAGTTTGCAGAGTGTACCTTAGGTGTAAAATATAGAGATGTTGGAGCAGATGGTACCGTTTATGGAGGTCCAATGTATTACCTAACTAAAGGATTAAAAGAAAAAGGAGCTGGAGGATTAGGAAAAGTATTAGCTGTTTTATTTGCCATTTTTGTAGTTGGAGGATCTTTTGGAGGAGGAAATATGTTTCAGGCTAACCAAGCAGCTGCCCAGTTTACAAAATTATTTGAATTAACAGGAGAAAACTCTGGTTTATATTTTGGTATTGTAATGGCAGCTTTAGTGGCTGTTGTAATTATTGGTGGTATTAAGCGTATTGCCTCAGTTACAGAAAAGGTAGTGCCATTTATGGCAGGAATTTATGTACTTGCAGCCCTAGTAATTTTATTTGCAAACTTTAGCTTAATCGATGATGCATTCGGATTAATTTTTGAAGGAGCATTTTCAGGTCTTGGCATTGCTGGTGGTTTAATTGGAGTAATGATTCAAGGAATTCGTCGTGGGGCATTTTCTAACGAAGCAGGAGTAGGTTCTGCAGCAATTGCTCACTCTGCTGTACGAACTAAATATCCAGCTAGTGAAGGTATTGTGGCACTTCTAGAGCCATTTGTAGATACTGTTGTAATTTGTACAATGACAGCTTTAGTTATTATTATTACTAATTTTAATGGCCAGTTTATGGAATATGGTGTAGAGATTAAAGAAGGGGTTGAGCTAACAGCAGTTGCTTTTGATTCAGTTATTCCTCATTTCTCTATTGTATTAACCATTGCAGTAATTTTATTTGCATTCTCAACGATGATCTCTTGGTCTTATTACGGAATGCAGGGTTGGAAGTTTTTATTTGGAAAAGGTAAAATTACAGACTTAGTTTATAAAGTATTATTTTTATTGTTCGTTATTGTTGGAGCGTCAATTAGTTTAGGCGCTGTAATCGACTTTTCGGATGCTATGATTTTTGCAATGGTGGTTCCAAATATTATTGGTGTAGTAATGCTATCTCCAATAGTTAAAAAAGAATTAACAAAGTATATGAATGCTATTAAAAAGAAAGAAATAGCAATAGAGGAAGGTGCAGGAGATTTAAACGATCAGCTGTAATTCTTAACATATAAAGATTTTATAAGATGTAAAACATTTTTTATGAAACTATTTAAATCCCATATCACGTTTACAAAACAACAACGATATGGGATTTTCTTATTAGTAATCGTAATTGTTAGCATTCAACTATGTTATACATTTATATCGCTTAAATCACCTATTAAAGAAAATGTTGCACTAATTAAAATAATTCAGCTTGCTAAAGTTGAGCTGGATAGTTTGTATAAACAAAGTTTAAGTGCAGAATCAGGTTATAAAACTTATCCGTTTAATCCAAATTATATAACAGACTATAAAGGCTATAGATTAGGAATGAAAACAGAGGAAATTGATAGGCTTTTAGCATATAGAGATCAAAATAAATGGATTAATTCTGCACGTGAATTTCAGCAAGTAACAAAAGTTTCAGACTCTTTACTAGAAACCCTTTCACCATATTTTAAATTTCCAGATTGGGTAACGTCTAAAGCAAATCAGCAAAACAGTTTTCAGTCTAAATCTAAAAACGAAGTATTTGATTTAAATAATGCAAGCTTAGATCAACTTAAAAGTATTTACGGTATTGGCGATTTTTATGCAAATAAAATAATAGAGTTACGTCAGAAACTCAATGGTTTTGCAGCTTATCAAGAACTAAGTGTTATTAATGGGTTAACTCCAGAGGTGTTAGAAAATATTAAGAAAAGTACTATTATTGAGTCACCAAGAATTATAAACACCATAAATATCAATACAGCTACAAAAGCCGATTTAGTAAAAGTTCCATATATAGATTACGAGATTGCATTTAAAATAATAGAGTATCGGACTTTGAATGAAAAAATATCTAGTATTGATGAATTGTTAAAAATTAATACTTTTCCAACTTATAAATTTGAGATAATTAAATTATATTTACATATTAATTAGAATATTATAAAATAAAACAATATAACACACTAAGATGAATTCGACATATTTTACAGAGGAGCATGATTTATTTCGTGAAAGTTTAAAAGATTTTTTACAGAAAGAAGTTGTGCCACATATCGAAAAATGGGAAAAAACGGGTACTATAGAACGTTTTATTTGGGAGAAATTTGGCGAGATGGGTTTTTTCGGAATAAACTATCCAGAAGCTTATGGCGGATTAAACTTAGATTTGTTTTATACTGTTATTTTTCTTGAGGAATTGCAAAAGGTTAATTCAGGAGGTTTTGCAGCAGCTATGTGGGCGCATGCGTATTTAGCAATGACGCATTTAAACGCAGAAGGAGATGAGCGCATTAAAAAAGACTATTTAGCACCAAGTATCTTAGGTAAAAAAATTGGATGTTTATGTATCACGGAGCCTTTTGGAGGAAGCGATGTTGCAGCTATGAGAACTACAGCAGTAAAAAAAGGTGATAAATATATCATAAATGGTTCTAAAACTTTTATTACCAATGGTATTTATAGTGACTATCTGGTTGTGGCAGCAAAAACGAGTCCTGAACTTGGTAACAAAGGGATTAGTATTTTCTTAATCGATAGAGATGTTAAAGGAGTTTCTGCAACTAAACTAGATAAGTTAGGTTGGAGAGCTTCAGATACTGCAGAAATTGCTTTTGATAATGTAGAGATACCTGTTGAAAACTTAATGGGAGAGGAAAATAAAGGCTTCCCATATATAATGCAGCATTTTGCACTGGAACGTTTAATTATGGGTATAAATGCTCATGCACGTTCAGAATTTGCTATAGACTATACTTTACAATATATGTCAGAACGTGAGGCGTTTGGAAAAACGATTAATAAGTTCCAAGCTTTAAGACATAAAATGGCAGAATTGGTAACCGATGTAGAACATTGTAAACTATTTAATTATGCTACTATTGCTAGATTAGATAAAGGTGACTATGTTGTAAAAGAAGCGACCATGTCTAAGCTAAAGTCAACTAAAGTTGCAGATGATGTTATGTATAGCTGCTTACAAATGTTAGGTGGTTATGGTTATATTGAAGAATATCCTTTGGCAAGATTATTTAGAGATAGCCGTTTAGGACCAATTGGTGGAGGAACTTCAGAAATATTAAAAGAAATTATAGCAAAAATGGTTATTGAAAATAAAGATTATAAAAAAGCAGTAAATTAACTTGTTTAACTGTTTTTAAAAACAAAATCCTACTTCCAGTAAGTAGGATTTTTTTGTTACCTTTATTTTTATTTTAATAAAAAATAAAATTGGATTAGTTTTTGTAATTAGTCATACCGTAAACAAATCACGCCTAAATCATGATTAAAAAACATTTTATTGCAATATGCGCTTTAATGCTTATAAGTGTAACTGCTATATCTCAAATAGAATTAAAAAACAAAGTAGTAGATTTTGCTACATTAATGCCGTTAGAAAGTGCTAGTGTATATGTTCAAAATACCACAACAGGAACCATTACTAATGTTAATGGTAAATTTGTACTTCTTATCCCTGAAAAATATGCTAAAGATACCTTAGTGGTATCTTCAATAGGCTATAAGAGTTTTAAAGCGCCTGTTGGAGAATTTGATAATAGTATGGAAATCTTCTTGGAAGAAGATGTAGCGTCTTTAGATGAGGTGGTTTTAGTAGCTGAAAATAGACCTAAAACAGGAAATGAGATTGTATTAAGAGCTTTAGAAGAGCTTCCTGAAACTTTACCAGACTCTTCGTATTTACAAAAAGGATTTGTAAGACATAAAGAACGAAATAAGCGCGAATTTAAATGGTTGGTAGAAGGTGCAATTACACTCTACGATGGGGCTGCCCAAGATAAATCTAAAGAAAATCTAAAGATAAATGTTGATGAGTTACGTAAAAGCTATGACTTACGTGATGTAGATAGTCTTTTAACTTACACCTCATATTTAAAAAACAACTCTTACGGCTTAAGACTTAGGTCTAAAGATTTAAAAAGAGATACCATATTAACCAGTTCATTAATTAAAGCAATTAAGTGGAATGACACTAGAGTAAACGGTTTAGACAATTTATTTCAAGGAAAACTTAACTTGGTAAGAAACTCATCTAATCTTGGCGCCTTATTTGGAAAAAATATTTTAGAGACACATAATTTTATTTTAGATACGGTTTTAGTTGAGAATGACCGAAAATTATATAAAATAAAAATAGCTAACAGTAAAGAGTTTATTGATTTAAAGACGAAAGGTATTTATAATGGAGGTCTGGAAGCAAATGGTTGGATTTATATCTATTGGGATAATTACGCTATTAAGAAGGTGGAATATGAATTAGTTGCAGGATCACCTCAGCAAAAGAGTAGAAGTAAAACATTGTTTGATACTTACTTAAACCATAAATTAGTTATTAACTATATGGAGTATAATGATAGAATGTATACCAATTACATTTATTACGAGACACCTAAATTGGTTAATGTGGGCTCTCGAGAAAATAATAAAGACGCTACTGAAGAAGACTTGATTGCCGAAAAGGAAAATAGATTCTATTATACGGTTCAAGAAATTGTGTTTACCGAGATTATAGATGATCAAGAAGAAGTTAAAGCTGCGCTTTCAAAAGATTGGGATGCCGACTTGTTTTCAGTTCGTCCTTACAATAAAGAGTTTTGGAAAAATTATAATGTTCTTTTAGAAAGTGAAGAAGAGGAAAAACTTATTCAGGATTTAACCAAAAGGTCTACACTTTTTAAAAACTAGATGATGTATTTAAAAGCATTTACCGATTATTTGCTTTATGAAAAGAAGTATTCACCTTTAACGGTAAGTGCCTATCAACGGGATATAGAATCATTGTTACAGTTTGTAAATAAATCAAACAACAGCAATCAAATTACAATAGAGTCAATTAATTACTCTCAAATACGGTCTTGGATTGTTGTTATGGTTGAAGATGGAGTTTCGAATCGAAGTATTAACCGAAAAATTTCTGCATTAAACACCTGTTTCAAATTTCTTATTAAGGTTGATGCAATTCAAACAAATCCTCTGTCAAAACATAAAGCTTTAAAAACAAGTAAAAAAGTTCAAATTCCTTTTTCATTAGATGAAGTAGATATCGCGATAGCAAATATTGATGGGCAGGATAAATTTGAATCATTGCGAAATAAATTAATTGTTGAAACTTTTTATTCTACAGGAATAAGACGGTCCGAACTAATACATATAAAACTAAAAGATTTCGATGCAGTCAATAAAACATTAAAAGTTTTAGGTAAAAGAAATAAGGAGCGAATTATTCCCCTAATCCCATCCGTTATTAATACATATAAATTATATCTGGAGGAAAGAAATTTAGTTTTAAACAGTAGTAACAATTCTTATTTATTTATAACTTCAAAAGGAAAAAAAACATACGACACTCTTATTTATCGTATAATAAATAAATATTTCAAACTCATTTCTTCAAAACAAAAAACTAGTCCTCATATATTAAGGCATTCTTTTGCAACGCATCTTTTAAATGAAGGAGCCGACCTTAATGCTGTAAAAGAATTATTAGGTCATTCTAGTTTGTCGTCAACTCAAGTCTATACGCACAATAATATAAAAGAATTGTCCAAAGTCTATAGAAGTGCTCATCCAAGAAGTAAAAAGTAGAATTTACCATTTTTTTTCTTTATAGATATTTGAAACAATTAATAAACAAATATTTAAGTAAATTTTTTTGTAAAAATGTTTTGAATAATCAAATTATTACATACATTTGCAGTCCGTTAGAAATAGCGAATGTTATGATGTTCGTTATATTTAACAAAAAGCCGATGTAGCTCAGCTGGCTAGAGCAGCTGATTTGTAATCAGCAGGTCGTGGGTTCGAGTCCCTCCATCGGCTCTTTTTAGGAGAAATCTTATAAAAGTAAAAGTTCATACACAGGGTAAAAAAAATTAAATTGGGGAGATACTCAAGCGGCCAACGAGGGCAGACTGTAAATCTGCTGACTACGTCTTCGCAGGTTCGAATCCTGCTCTCCCCACATTTTAATTTTTATATTTTTAATAAATTGCGAGAGTAGCTCAGTTGGTAGAGCGTCAGCCTTCCAAGCTGAATGTCGCCGGTTCGAACCCGGTCTCTCGCTCTAAATTTATTTTAGCCGGTGTAGCTCAGGGGTAGAGCGTTTCCTTGGTAAGGAAGAGGTCACGGGTTCAAATCCCGTCATTGGCTCAATAATTATTATTACACTAATATTATTATATAACTAAGATTAAATTATTTAAACATGGCAAAGGCAAATTATGATCGTTCGAAACCACACTTAAACGTAGGTACGATTGGACACGTAGATCACGGTAAAACAACTCTTACAGCTGCTATTACTAAAGTGCTAGCAGATAAAGGATTTTCAGAAGCTTCTGCTTTTGATCAAATTGATAACGCGCCAGAAGAAAAAGAGCGTGGTATTACAATTAACTCTTCACACGTAGAGTATCAAACTGCAAATCGTCACTATGCACACGTAGACTGTCCAGGTCACGCCGATTACGTAAAGAACATGGTTACTGGTGCTGCTCAAATGGATGGTGCTATCTTAGTAGTTGCTGCTACAGATGGTCCTATGCCACAAACACGTGAGCACATCTTATTAGGTCGTCAGGTAGGTATTCCTCGTATCGTTGTTTTCTTAAACAAAGTAGATATGGTGGATGATGAAGAGCTTTTAGAGTTAGTTGACATGGAAGTTAGAGATTTATTATCTTTCTATGAGTATGATGGAGATAATGGTCCTGTAATTTCTGGTTCTGCTTTAGGTGCTTTAAATGGAGAAGAGAAATGGGTTGATACAGTATTAGAGCTTATGGAAGCTGTAGATACTTGGATTGAAGAGCCTATTCGTGATATGGATAAGCCATTCTTAATGCCAATTGAAGATGTATTCTCTATTACTGGTCGTGGAACTGTAGCAACAGGTCGTATCGAAACTGGTATCGCTAAAACTGGAGATCCAGTAGAGATTATTGGTATGGGTGCAGAGAAATTAAACTCTACAATTACCGGAATTGAAATGTTCCGTCAAATATTAGATAGAGGTGAAGCTGGTGATAATGCTGGTATCTTATTAAGAGGTATTGAGAAGTCTCAAATCTCAAGAGGTATGGTTATCGTTAAGCCAGGTTCTGTAACACCACACGCTAAATTTAAAGCTGAGGTTTACGTTCTTAAGAAAGAAGAAGGTGGTCGTCACACACCATTCCATAATAACTACCGTCCACAGTTCTACGTACGTACAACTGACGTAACTGGAAACATTGCGCTTCCAGAAGGTGTTGAAATGGTAATGCCAGGTGATAACTTAACAATTACTGTAGACTTAATCCAACCAATTGCAATGAATATTGGTTTACGTTTCGCTATCCGTGAAGGTGGTAGAACTGTAGGTGCAGGTCAGGTAACTGAAATTTTAGACTAATACAAATAAAGTTATAAGTCATAAGGTGTTTCGTTTTAAGCGAAACACCTTAGCTTATATTTACGGGTTTAGCTCAGTTGGTAGAGCACTGGTCTCCAAAACCAGGTGTCGTGAGTTCGAGTCTCTCAACCCGTGCAAAAATTAGTTTTTTAAATTTAATTTTAAAAACTTAAAATAATTAAACGATATGGCAGGCGTAGTAAATTATATAAAAGAATCTTTTGGTGAATTAAAAAATAATGTGTCATGGACACCTTGGCCAGAAGCACAGAGATTAACTATTATTGTAGTAGTTTTTTCTGTAATTTTTTCACTTGTTATTTGGGGAGTTGATACAGTTTTTAGTAAAGTGATTGCAGCTTATTTTAATTTAATAAACGGATAAATCGCTATGGCTGAAGTTTCAGATAAAAAATGGTATGTTGTTAGAGCTGTAAGTGGTCAGGAACATAAAATTAAAACTTACATTGAAAATGAGATTGCACGTTTAGGTATGCAAGATTATGTTGAAGAGGTTTTAGTTCCTACAGAGAAGGTCGTTCAAATTCGTAATGGTAAAAAGATCAATAAAGAGAAAGTTTACTTTAGCGGATACATCATGATTAAAGCAAACTTATCAGGAGAAATACCTCATATCATTAAAGGTATTACAAATGTGATAGGTTTCTTAGGAGCTACAAAAGGAGGAGATCCTTTGCCATTAAGACAATCTGAGGTTAATAGAATGTTAGGTAAAGTAGATGAGCTTTCTGTAGATACAAACTCTAACGTAGCAATTCCTTATACAGTAGGAGAAACTGTAAAAGTTATCGATGGACCATTCAATGGATTTGATGGTACTATTGAAAAAGTAAATGAAGAAAAACGTAAACTTGAAGTAATGGTTAAAATCTTTGGTCGTAAGACACCATTGGAGTTAAGTTACATGCAAGTAGAAAAAATATAATAATTGTTACATTAAGATATTTAATCAAGCTTCCAAATTTGATTAAAGTCAACTAAATTATTTAAAATGGCAAAAGAATTAGGTAAAGTAGTTAAGTTACAAGTAAGGGGAGGTGCAGCGAATCCGTCGCCACCGGTTGGACCCGCTTTAGGTGCTGCTGGAGTTAATATTATGGAGTTCTGTAAGCAGTTTAATGCTAGAACACAGGACAAAGCTGGTAAAGTATTACCAGTCGTAATATCTGTTTATAAAGACAAGTCTTTCGACTTTGTTATTAAAACACCTCCTGCGGCAGTACAATTATTAGAAGCGGCCAAACTTAAGAGTGGATCAGGTGAACCAAACCGAAAAAAAGTAGCTAAAGTATCTTGGGATCAAATTAAAACCATTGCAGAAGATAAAATGCCAGATTTAAACGCATTTACAATTGAGTCTGCTATGAAAATGATCGCTGGTACAGCAAGATCAATGGGAATTACTGTAACTGGTAATGCACCAAATTAATCTACAAAAAAATTAAGATGGCAAGATTAACAAAAAAGCAAAAAGAAGCTGCAGCTAAAATTGAAAAGGATAAAGTTTATTCTTTAAAAGAAGCTTCAGCCTTAGTAAAAGATATTACTAATACTAAATTTGATGCATCTGTAGATTTAGCAGTTCGTTTAGGAGTAGATCCTAGAAAAGCTAATCAGATGGTAAGAGGTGTTGTATCTCTTCCTCATGGTACAGGTAAAGACGTTAAAGTTTTAGCATTAGTAACTCCAGATAAAGAAGCAGAAGCTAAAGAGGCTGGTGCTGACTATGTTGGACTAGATGAGTATTTAGATAAAATTAAAAGCGGTTGGACAGATGTTGATGTAATTATCACAATGCCAAGTGTTATGGGTAAATTAGGTCCTTTAGGGCGTGTATTAGGTCCTCGTGGTTTAATGCCAAACCCAAAAACAGGAACAGTAACTATGGATATTGCTAAAGCAGTAACTGAGGTTAAAGCTGGTAAAATTGACTTTAAAGTTGATAAAACTGGTATTGTTCATGCAGCAATTGGAAAAGCATCTTTTAGTGCTGAAAAAATCCAAGAGAATGCAAATGAATTATTAACAACATTAATGAAACTTAAACCAACTGCGGCTAAAGGAGTTTATGTAAAGAGCATTTTTATGTCTAGTACAATGAGTCCAAGTATAGCTGTAGATCCTAAAATTGGTTAATAGTTAAAATACTTTATTATGACAAGAGAAGAAAAATCACAAGTAATTAAAGACTTAACTGTAGATTTAGGAGAAAACACTAATTTTTATTTAGCAGATATTTCTGGTTTAAATGCAGTTGCTACTTCAAACTTACGCCGTGCTTGTTTTAAAGCTAACGTACAATTAGCAGTAGTTAAAAATACGCTTTTAGAAAAAGCAATGGAAGCTTCAGATAAAGATTTCGGAGACCTTCCATCTGTATTAAAAGGAAATACATCTATTATGTATTCTGAAACTGGTAATGCACCAGCTAAGATTATTAAAGAGTTTCGTAAGAAATCAGATAAACCTCTATTAAAAGGTGCTTTTATTGAAGAAGCTATTTATTTAGGTGATGATAACTTAGAGGCATTAGTTAATATTAAGTCTAGAGAAGAGTTAATAGGAGATGTAATCGGATTATTACAATCACCTGCTAAAAATGTGGTTTCTGCGCTTAAATCAAGCGGTGGTAAACTTGCAGGTATTATTAAAACGTTATCTGAGAAATAAGATAACACCAAACGTGTACGCACTTTACAATTAAAATAAAATTAAAAATTAAAACGGTAGAAAAATGGCAGATTTAAAAGATTTCGCAGAACAATTAGTTAACTTATCAGTAAAAGAAGTAAATGAGTTAGCAACTATATTAAAAGATGAGTATGGTATCGAGCCTGCTGCAGCAGCAGTAGTAGCTGGTCCAGCTGCTGGTGGTGGAGACGCTGCTGGAGAAGAAAAGTCTGAATTTGATGTAGTATTAAAAGCTGCTGGTGGTTCTAAATTAGCAGTAGTAAAATTAGTTAAGGAATTAACTGGTTTAGGTCTTAAAGAAGCTAAGGAATTAGTTGATGGAGCACCAAGCAACGTTAAAGAAGGTGTTGCTAAAGACGAAGCTGAAGCTTTAAAAGCTCAGTTAGAAGAAGCAGGAGCTGAAGTAGAGCTTAAGTAAGCTTACTTAATAATTTTTACAAAGGTTTAGGTCTGGAGCATTGGCTCTAAGACCTAAACCATTTGTCGTATATAGCAATGAGCTATATAAATCACTTTTTTTTTAATCAAAATTTCGTCCATTGATGTTAGTAACACAAGCTGAAAGATTAAATTTCTCGTCTATTGTAAATAGAACAGAGTATCCAGATTTTATGGATATTCAGATCAAATCCTTCCAGGATTTTTTCCAGTTAGAAACTAAATCCGATGAAAGAGGAGATGAAGGGTTATACAATACCTTCATGGAAAACTTTCCAATTACAGACACACGTAATCAATTCGTATTAGAATTTTTAGATTACTTTATTGATCCACCTCGATATGCTATTGAAGAATGTATAGAGAGAGGTCTTACATACAGCGTTCCCCTTAAAGCAAGGTTAAAGTTATACTGTACAGATCCTGAGCATGAGGATTTTGAAACTATTGTTCAAGATGTGTATTTAGGGACTATTCCTTACATGACACAAAGTGGTACGTTTTGTATTAATGGTGCAGAGCGTGTAGTTGTTTCTCAGTTACACCGATCTCCAGGTGTGTTTTTCGGTCAATCTTTTCACGCGAATGGAACTAAGTTATATTCTGCCAGAGTTATTCCTTTTAAAGGGTCTTGGATAGAATTTGCTACCGATATCAATCAAGTAATGTATGCTTATATTGATAGAAAGAAAAAGCTACCTGTAACAACATTATTTAGAGCAATTGGTTTTGAAAGAGATAAGGATATTTTAGAAATATTCGATCTTGCTGAAGAAATCAAAGTGTCTAAGTCTGGTCTTAAAAAATACATTGGACGTAAATTAGCAGCTCGTGTATTAAATACATGGCATGAAGATTTCGTAGATGAAGATACTGGTGAAGTAGTTTCTATTGAGCGTAATGAAATTGTTTTAGATCGTGATACGGAACTAGACAAAGAAAATATTGAAGAAATTTTAGAAGTTGGTGTAAAAACTATTTTACTTCACAAAGAAGTGTCTCAGCAAGGTGATTATGCTATAATTCATAATACACTTCAAAAGGATCCTACAAACTCTGAAAAAGAAGCTGTAGAACATATTTACCGTCAATTACGTAACGCAGAGCCGCCAGATGAGGAAACTGCACGTGGTATTATTGACAAATTATTCTTTAGTGATCAACGTTATTCTTTAGGAGAAGTTGGACGTTACAGAATGAATAAAAAATTAGGTTTAGATATTGGTATGGATAAGCAAGTGCTTACCAAAGAAGATATCATTACCATTATAAAATATTTAATTGAGTTAATTAACTCTAAAGCAGAGATTGATGATATTGATCACTTATCTAACCGTCGTGTTAGAACAGTAGGAGAGCAATTGTCTTCTCAGTTTGGTGTTGGTTTAGCTCGTATGGCTCGTACTATTCGTGAGCGTATGAATGTACGTGATAACGAAGTATTTACACCAATAGATTTAATTAATGCGAAGACGTTATCGTCTGTAATTAATTCTTTCTTCGGTACGAACCAGTTATCTCAGTTTATGGATCAAACAAATCCATTAGCAGAGATTACGCACAAACGTCGTTTATCTGCATTAGGACCAGGAGGTTTATCTCGTGAAAGAGCAGGTTTCGAGGTTCGTGACGTTCACTATACACACTACGGACGTTTATGTCCAATTGAAACACCAGAAGGTCCAAACATTGGATTAATTTCTTCTCTATCGGTTTATGCTAAAGTGAATTCTATGGGATTCATTGAAACGCCATATAGAAAAGTTACTAATGGTGTTGTAGATATTAAAAATGCACCTACTTATTTAAGTGCAGAAGAAGAAGAAGAGAAATTAATTGCACAGGCTACTGTTAAAGTAGATGATAATGGTAAAATCTTACATGATAAGGTAATTGCTCGTATGGAAGGTGACTTCCCAGTAATGGATCCTAAAGAAATTCATTATACAGATGTAGCACCAAACCAGATTTCATCTATTTCAGCTTCATTAATTCCTTTCTTAGAGCATGATGATGCTAACCGTGCCCTGATGGGATCTAACATGATGCGTCAGGCTGTACCATTATTAAGACCAGAATCTCCAATTGTAGGAACAGGTCTTGAAAAACAAGTAGCGTCAGATTCTCGTGTATTAATTAATGCAGAAGGACATGGAGTTGTAGAGTACGTTGATGCTAATGAAATTGTTATCAAATACGAAAGAACAGAGGACGAAGCTAAAGTAAGTTTTGATAGTGATACGAAAACTTATCCATTAGTTAAGTTTAGGAAAACTAATCAAGGTACATCTATTAACCTTAAACCAATCGTTCAAAAAGGCGATAAAGTGGTTAAAGGTCAAGTATTATGTGAAGGTTATGCAACTCAAAAAGGTGAATTAGCTCTAGGTCGTAACATGAAAGTAGCATTTATGCCATGGAAAGGTTACAACTTTGAGGATGCCATAGTAATTTCTGAAAAAGTAGTACGTGAAGATATCTTTACGTCTATTCATATAGATGAATATTCTTTAGATGTAAGAGATACGAAGTTAGGTAATGAAGAATTAACTAACGATATACCAAATGTTTCGGAAGAAGCTACAAGAGATTTAGATGAATTTGGTATGATTCGTATTGGAGCAGAGGTAAAACCTGGAGATATCTTAATTGGTAAGATTACACCAAAAGGAGAATCTGACCCAACACCTGAAGAAAAATTATTACGTGCCATATTTGGAGATAAAGCAGGAGATGTTAAAGATGCATCTTTAAAAGCTTCGCCTTCTTTACATGGTGTAGTAATTAATAAAAAATTATTCTCTCGTGCAGTTAAAGACAAGCGTAAGAGAGCTCAGGATAAAGAAGATATCGCTAAATTAGAGTCTTCTTACCACGTGAAGTTTACAGAATTACAAGATCGTTTAATCGAAAAATTATTCAACATTGTAAATGGTAAAACGGCACAAGGTATTTTTAATGACTTAGGTGAAGAAGTTTTCCCTAAAGGGAAGAAATTCACTTTAAAGATGTTAAATTCTGTAGACGATTATACGCACTTAACCAGCGGTACTTGGACAACAGATGACCATACTAATAAATTAGTTGCAGATTTAATCCACAATTATAAGATTAAAGAAAACGACTTACAAGGAGCGTTACGTCGCGAGAAGTTTACAATTTCTGTAGGGGACGAATTACCTTCAGGTATTATCAAACTAGCTAAGGTTTACATCGCTAAAAAACGTAAGCTTAAAGTTGGAGATAAAATGGCAGGTCGTCACGGTAACAAAGGTATTGTTGCACGTATCGTTCGTCAAGAAGATATGCCTTTCTTAGAAGATGGAACTCCGGTAGATATCGTATTAAATCCATTAGGTGTACCATCTCGTATGAACATTGGTCAGATCTATGAAACCGTTTTAGGATGGGCTGGTAAGCAATTAGGACGTAAGTATGCAACACCAATTTTTGATGGTGCTACTATCGATCAAATTAATGAACTTACAGATGAAGCTGGAATTCCAAGATATGGTCATACGTATTTATACGATGGAGGAACAGGTCAGCGTTTCGATCAACCAGCAACTGTTGGGGTGATTTATATGCTTAAACTTGGTCACATGGTAGACGATAAGATGCACGCTCGTTCAATTGGACCATACTCATTAATTACGCAGCAACCATTAGGTGGTAAAGCACAATTTGGTGGACAGCGTTTTGGAGAGATGGAAGTTTGGGCACTAGAAGCTTATGGAGCTTCAGCAACGTTAAGAGAAATCTTAACGGTGAAATCTGATGATGTGGTTGGTAGAGCTAAAACTTACGAAGCAATCGTAAAAGGCGAGCCAATGCCAGAACCAGGTTTACCAGAATCTTTTAACGTACTTATGCACGAATTAAAAGGTTTAGGATTAGATATTAGATTAGAAGAATAAATTAAGTCGGCAGTTAGCAGTCATCAGTTAGCGGTATTTTACTGCAACCAAAAAAGACTGAAGACTGCAAACTGCAAACTGAAGACTATAAAGACATGGCAAGAAAGCAAGATAAGAATACAGTACAGAGATTTAATAAAATCTCTATTGGTTTAGCGTCACCAGAATCTATTTTAGCAGAATCTAGAGGTGAAGTTTTAAAACCAGAAACTATCAATTATCGTACTCATAAACCAGAAAGAGATGGTTTATTCTGTGAGCGTATTTTTGGTCCTGTAAAAGACTACGAATGTGCTTGTGGTAAATATAAAAGAATTCGCTATAAAGGAATCGTTTGTGACCGATGTGGTGTAGAAGTAACAGAAAAGAAAGTACGTCGTGATCGCGTAGGACATATTAATTTAGTAGTTCCTGTAGCGCACATCTGGTATTTCCGTTCATTACCAAACAAAATAGGCTATTTATTAGGATTACCGTCTAAGAAATTAGATATGATTATTTACTACGAACGTTATGTAGTAATTCAGGCAGGTATTGCTAAAAATGCTGAAGGAGAACCATTACAAAAAATGGATTTCTTAACAGAAGAAGAATATTTAAATATTGCAGAAACACTTCCGCAGGATAACCAATATTTAGATGATGAGGATCCAAACAAATTCATCGCTAAAATGGGTGCTGAATGTTTAATAGATCTTTTAGGACGTATCGACTTAGAGGTTTTATCTTACCAGTTAAGACACAAAGCGAATACGGAAACATCTAAACAACGTAAAACAGAAGCTTTAAAGCGTTTACAGGTTGTAGAGGCATTGCGTGAGTCTAACAACAATAGAGAAAATCGTCCAGAATGGATGATTATGAAAGTTGTACCAGTTATTCCACCAGAATTAAGACCTTTAGTACCATTAGATGGTGGACGTTTTGCAACGTCAGATTTAAATGATCTTTACCGTCGTGTGATTATTCGTAACAACCGTTTAAAGCGATTAGTTGAGATTAAAGCACCAGAAGTTATTTTACGTAACGAGAAGCGTATGTTACAAGAATCTGTAGATTCATTATTTGATAATACACGTAAGTCATCTGCAGTAAAAACAGACTCTAACAGACCATTAAAATCATTATCAGATTCATTAAAGGGTAAGCAAGGACGTTTCCGTCAAAACTTACTTGGTAAGCGTGTAGATTACTCAGCACGTTCTGTAATTGTCGTTGGACCAGAATTAAAATTATTTGAATGTGGATTGCCAAAAGATATGGCAGCTGAATTATACAAACCTTTTGTTATTCGTAAGTTAATAGAAAGAGGTATTGTTAAAACAGTAAAATCTGCTAAGAAAATTATAGATAAAAAAGAACCAGTAGTTTGGGATATTTTAGAGAATGTTTTAAAAGGACATCCAGTTCTTTTAAACCGTGCTCCTACGCTTCACCGTTTAGGTATACAAGCATTCCAACCTAAATTAATTGAAGGTAAAGCAATCCAATTGCACCCATTAGTATGTACGGCATTTAACGCCGATTTTGATGGTGACCAGATGGCGGTGCATTTACCATTAGGACCAGAAGCTATTCTTGAAGCGCAAATGTTAATGTTAGCGTCTCATAATATCTTAAATCCAGCAAACGGTTCTCCAGTAACGGTACCATCTCAGGATATGGTACTTGGTCTTTACTATATGACCAAGCACAGAAAAACTGATGATGTTTATACCGTTAAAGGTGAAGGTTTAACTTTTTACTCTGCAGAAGAAGTAAATATTGCTTACAATGAGCAACGTGTAGACTTAAACGCAGGGATTAAAGTTAGAGCAAAAGATTTTAATGAGAATGGTGAATTAGTTTACCAGATTATTGAAACAACTGTTGGTAGAGTATTATTCAACGAAAAAGTACCAGAAGTAGCAGGTTATATTAATGAAGTATTAACTAAAAAATCTTTAAGAGATATTATTGGTGATATTTTAAAAGTTACTTCTGTTCCAGAAACAGCTGCTTTCTTAGATAGTATTAAAACTTTAGGATATAATTTCGCCTTTAGAGGTGGATTGTCATTTAGTTTAGGAGATATCATTATCCCACCAGAAAAACAAGGAATGATTGATGCTGCTAATAAAAAAGTTGATGGTATTACAGGTAACTATAACATGGGATTAATTACTAATAACGAACGTTATAACCAAGTAATTGATATCTGGACGTCTACCAATGCAGAATTAACAGAGTTATCTATGAAGCGTATTCGAGAGGATCAGCAAGGGTTTAACTCGGTATATATGATGCTTGACTCTGGAGCGCGTGGATCTAAAGAACAGATTCGTCAGCTTACAGGTATGCGTGGATTAATGGCTAAGCCTAAAAAATCTAACGCAGGTGGAGGAGAAATTATTGAGAATCCGATTCTTTCTAACTTTAAGGAAGGTCTTTCAATTTTAGAATACTTTATCTCAACGCACGGTGCACGTAAAGGTCTTGCCGATACCGCACTTAAAACTGCCGATGCAGGTTACTTAACACGTCGTTTAGTAGATGTAGCTCAAGATGTTATTATTAACAGTGTAGATTGTGGTACTTTAAGAGGTGTTGAAGTTTCAGCTTTAAAGAAAAATGATGAAGTTGTAGAGAAACTAGAGGCTAGAATTGTTGGTAGAATTGCACTTAATGATATTTTCGATCCTATTTCTGAAGAATTATTAGCAGAAGCAGGAGATTTAATCACAGAAGCTATAGCTAAACGTATTGAAAGCTCTGCATTAGAGTCTGTAGAAGTACGTTCTCCATTAACATGTGAGGCAACTAAAGGAATTTGTGAGCAATGTTACGGACGTAACTTAGCGACTAACAAAATGGTACAAAGAGGAGAAGCTGTTGGTGTAGTAGCCGCACAATCTATTGGAGAACCAGGAACACAGTTAACGCTTCGTACATTCCACGTAGGTGGTATTGCAGGTAACATTTCTGAAGATAATAAATTAGAAGTTCGTTTTGACGGTATTGCAGAGATTGAAGACCTTAAAACGGTAACGTCTAAAGATAGCGAAGGAAAAGAAGTTGAAATTGTAATTTCTAGAACTTCAGAATTAAAACTTACCGACAAGAAAACAGGTATTGTTTTAAGTACAAATAATATTCCTTACGGTTCTACTATTTATGTTAAGAATGGCGATAAGCTTTCTAAAGGAGATGTAGTTTGTGCATGGGATCCATATAATGGTGTAATTATTTCAGAATTCTCTGGAAAAGTGAGATATGAAAATATTGAGCAAGGGGTTACTTATCAAGTTGAAATTGATGAGCAAACAGGTTTCCAAGAAAAAGTAATTTCTGAATCTAGAAATAAAAAATTAATTCCAACATTAATTATTGAAGACAGTAAAGGTGAAGCTATCCGTAGTTATAACTTACCTGTTGGAGCCCACATTATGATTGATGATGGCGAAAAAATTAATGTAGGTAAGATTTTAGTTAAGATTCCTCGTAAATCTGCTAAAGCAGGTGATATTACAGGAGGTTTACCACGTGTAACTGAGTTATTTGAGGCTCGTAACCCTTCTAATCCAGCTGTAGTAAGTGCTATTGATGGTGTGGTATCTTTCGGTAAAATTAAGAGAGGTAACCGTGAAATTATAGTAGAATCTAAACTGGGAGATGTTAAGAAGTATTTAGTTAAACTTTCTAACCAAATCTTAGTACAAGAGAATGACTATATTAAAGCTGGTATGCCACTTTCAGACGGATCTGTAACACCTAACGATATCTTAAACATTAAAGGACCATCTGCTGTACAACAGTACTTAGTGAATGAAGTTCAGGAAGTTTACCGTTTACAAGGGGTGAAAATTAATGATAAGCACTTCGAGGTTGTTGTAAGACAAATGATGCGTAAAGTAAGAGTAATTGATTCTGGTGATACCTTATTCTTAGAGGATCAACTAATTCATAAATCTGACTTTATTGTAGAAAATGATGAAATTTTTGGTAAGAAAGTAGTTGAAAATGCAGGAGATTCTTCAACATTAAAAGAAGGACAAATTATTACAGCATTCCAATTACGTGATGAAAATTCTAAGTTAAAGCGTGAAGATAAGAAGTTAGTAGAGGCAAGAGATGCTAGACCAGCAACTGCAACACCAATACTACAAGGTATTACACGTGCGTCATTACAGACGAAGTCATTTATCTCGGCAGCATCATTCCAGGAAACAACTAAAGTATTAAACGAAGCTGCTGTAGCAGGTAAAGTTGATGATTTAGAAGGTCTTAAGGAAAATGTAATTGTAGGACACAGAATACCTGCAGGTACAGGAATGAGAACATATGATAAAATTATTGTTGGTTCACAACAAGAATTTGATAATATGCTTAAAACAAAACAAGAGGTTAACTACAATTAATCCTGTTGAGTTTTATTAAATTATGACAAAGAATCCTACTTTTTAAGTAGGATTCTTTATTTTTATACTAAACTTATTTATAATGAACGATAATAATAACGATAATACAAAAAAGCAAGGTCAAATTAATATAGAGTTAGATGAAGCTATTGCAGAAGGCATTTATTCTAATTTGGCAATTATAAATCATTCTGTTTCGGAATTTGTAGTGGATTTTGTAAAGATTATGCCTGGAACACCTAAGAGTAAGGTAAAATCCAGAATTATATTAACACCACAACATGCCAAACGTCTTTTAAAAGCTTTAAATGAAAATATTGTAAGATTTGAAAAGGCTCACGGAGAAATTAAAGAATACGATCAACCAAATATTCCTTTAAACTTTGGACCAACAGGTCAAGCTTAAATAATTACAATGTCTGATAAAATAAAAACATATCGAGAATTTTATGCTTTTTATCTGAAAGAGCATCAAAACAAAATGAGTAGAATTTTGCATTTTGTCGGAACTTTTTTAGTGTTTATAGTTTTAGGAATTGGAATTTATTGTGGTTGGACATGGCAATTTATTTTTGTGCCAATAACCGGATATTTTTTTGCTTGGATTGGACATGCGTTTTTCGAGAAAAATAAACCAGCCACTTTTAAATATCCATTTTGGAGTTTAATTTCAGATTTCAAACTTTTCTTTGAAATCTTAATAGGTAAACAAAACTTTGATCCAAACAAATAACAATAAGAATTAGCTATAGTAACATAATATTAAATAATATTTGATTATAGTGTTTAAAAAAAGCACCTCTTTAAGAGGTGCTTTTTTTAATTAAAAAATAATTTACTTGCAATTATTCTATTAAGAATATAAAATACTCTTAGAAGGCTTTAAAATAAGTTTTTGCTATTTATATTCAGAAATAAAATGAAATTTTATACTAGGGTATTTTTGCTGCGTCATTTGTAATGAAAATTGAGAATCGGCTAAAAATACCAATTGATTTTGTTTGTCTTTAGCTAAATAGCGTTGCTTCACTTGTAAAAACTCTTTATATTCACTGTTTTTTCTATCTGTAGGTTCAACCCAACAAGCTTTATATACATTTAAATTCTCATAACTACATTTTGCACCATATTCATGCTCTAATCGGTATTGAATCACTTCAAACTGTAAGGCTCCAACGGTACCAATAACTTTTCTTCCATTCAACTCTAAAGTAAATAATTGTGCAACTCCTTCATCCATTAGTTGGTCAATTCCTTTATATAACTGCTTGGATTTTAAAGGATCTGCGTTATTAATATATCTAAAATGTTCTGGTGAAAAACTTGGTATTCCTTTATAGTTAAGCACTTCACCTTCCGTTAAAGTATCACCAATTTTAAAAGTTCCAGTGTCCTGTAAACCTACGATATCACCTGGATATGAGATATCTACAATTTCTTTCTTTTCAGCAAAAAAAGCATTAGGACTAGAAAACTTCACTTTTTTATTATGTCTTACATGCAGGTAAGGTGCATTTCGTTTGAATGTTCCAGATACAATTTTTATAAAAGCCAAACGGTTTCTATGGTTGGGATCCATATTGGCATGTATTTTAAAAACAAAACCAGAAAAGTCATTTTCATCAGGTTTTACAATGCGTTCTTCACTTTGCTTAGGTCTTGGTTTTGGAGCAATTTCAATAAAGCAATCTAAAAGTTCTCTTACACCAAAGTTATTTAAAGCAGATCCAAAAAATACTGGTTGTAAATCACCATTTAAATAACTTTCTCGATCAAATTGTGGATAGATACCTTCTACTAATTCAACTTCTTCACGTAGTTCTTTAGCTGCCTTTTCACCAATTAATCCATCTAATTTATTATCCGATAAATCGTCTATTTTAATAGTGTCTTCAATGTTTTTTCTACTATCACCACTAAATAAGTTTATATTTTTCTCCCAAATATTATAGATGCCTTTAAATTCATAACCCATACCAATAGGGAAACTTAGTGGGCATACTTTAAGGTGTAGTTTTTGTTCAATTTCGTCTAGTAATTCAAAAGCATCTTTACCTTCACGATCCATTTTATTAATAAAAATCTGCATCGGGATGTTACGCATTCTGCATACTTCAACAAGTTTTTCGGTTTGCTCTTCTACACCTTTAGCAACGTCAATAACAACAATAACGCTATCTACAGCAGTTAAAGTTCTGTAAGTATCTTCAGCAAAATCCTTGTGTCCCGGAGTATCTAAAATATTTATTTTAATTCCGTTATACTCAAAAGCCAATACAGAGGTTGCGACCGAGATACCTCTTTGTCTTTCAATTTCCATAAAGTCACTAGTAGCCCCTTTTTTTATCTTATTACTTTTTACAGCACCTGCTTCTTGAATGGCACCACCAAATAAAAGTAATTTCTCTGTTAATGTAGTCTTTCCAGCATCTGGGTGAGAGATAATTCCAAACGTTCTTCTACGGTTTATTTCTTTTTGAAATGACATGTATATATTGCTTTTGTGCAAATATAAGTGTATTAAATAAAATATATATAGATGCTAAAACCAAATAATCCGTTATTAGGTGTTATTATTTTATCTCAATCTTAGAAAATGTAAAATTGTATTTTGTCTATTTTTTATGCATTTAGTCTAATAAAATTGCTAATCCAAAAAAATGCAACAAAAAAAAATAGATTTTTTTAATTTTACTTATTAATCTTATTAACAGACATTTTCACAATCGTTATATATGAGAAATTTTACCTTTTCAAATAAATCAAATTTGTCATTAAGTATTATATTACTTTTGGCATGTTTTGTTTTATCGATTTCAAATACTGAAGCACAAAATATAGCCGCAACAGACGGTGGAGTACCATGTTGGAGTTGTGTACCTCCAGGCTGGGCGACTTCTGCAGGTACACCTGATATTTCAAATAGGTTTAATGGAGCTGTAAATAATGGAGTTAATGCAGGTAGTGGAGCCTCATGGAATATTCCTGGAGGTCAATTACCATTACCTCCAAATAATCATCAAGACTGGATATCTTTACGTGATTTAGGTCCTGCGTTTACTGAAGAAAATGTGGAGCATACAATTACCGGTTTAGTAGCTGGACGTACTTATGAAGTAATACTTTATTCATTAACAGCGGTTACTAATCAAGATGGTTTTAATACTGATTATTATGCGGGTACTCCTATAGATAGATTTAGATATGAGATACAAGGTGTTTCTAATACCATAACTTCTGTAACTCAAAATACATGGGATACTACAAGAGTTAGATTTACAGCAACAAACAATACAGCATTAATAGGTCTTTTTCCCGATACAAATGGAGCTGGTAATGGTGGAGGTAGAATTGGGTATGAAACGATTCAAATATCAATTACTTTAAATGCTATAAATACAGCACCAGTTGCAGATAATAATAGCGCAACAACAACTCAAAACGTACCTGTATCTTTTAATGTTGTAAGTACAGATACAGATGCAGAAGATGGTTCGGTTCAAGCTAATACGGTAGATTTAGATCCTGCAACTCCTGGTATTCAAACTACATTTGTAGTTGCTGGACAAGGAACTTGGATAGTAAATGCCTTAGGAGTAGTAACTTTTACTCCAGTACCGGCATTTACAGGCGTAACTACCCCTGTTAATTATACAGTACAAGATAATTATACCCAAGATGGATTAAGTCTTCCCGCGACCTCAAATATTGCAAGTTTAGTTGTTAATGTTTCTGCCGATACAGATAACGATGGGATTGCAGATAGTGATGATTTAGATGATGATAATGATGGGATTTTAGATTCAAATGAACAAAATTGTTCATCTGGTTTTGTAGATCTTGGTCAAACTTTTGCAGATAATACTTCTAACCCAGGTACAGTAAATAATGTCTATGTATATAGCGGTGCTTCAGCTAGTTTTGGTTATAGTCTCTCTGGAACAGCAACCTGGAATTCTGGAGTTGCTTCTGCTGGTCCAACTGCTGGTGTTACAGGAAATTATATTAATGTTCAGTCTAATAATACAAATTTTCCTAATGGAGATATTTCTACTTACACATTAACATTTTCTCAACCAGTGTTTAATTTGCGATTCAAATTTGGTGGATTAGATAATCAAGATAGAGCAGATTTTTCTGCCACTAATGGTGCTTTAAATGTACCTGTTTCTATTACAGATATTAATCTTGGAGCTAATGGTACGTTTACAGGACAATCAGTTGTAAGTGCTGCTGGTGGAGCAAATGCGCCATCTAATGCTGTTCAGGCTTCAATAAATGGCCCTGTAACATCTGTAACTATAAGAACAGGAAAGAATAATGGAAATGCAGGTAATGTAACATTGCAATTATATGAATTAATTTATTGCTTAAGTTTAGACACTGATGGAGATGGAGTTGCTAACCATTTAGATACAGACAGTGATAATGATGGCTGTTCCGATGCCAACGAAGCATATAATAGCTCTACAGCTGATACTAATGGAGACGGTACCTTCGGAGGAGTTATTGGCTTTGGACAAGTAGATGCAAACGGTCAGGTTGTAGGTGCAGGCTACTCAGGAACTAATAGTAATGTAACAACTGCAACTCAAATTAATATAACAGCTCAACCTACTACTAATACGGTATTTACTCCAAATACTCCTGCAGTGGTGTCAATTTCGGCAGCTGCAAATACACAAAGCACAACAACATATACAACTCCAGGTGTGCCAGATTATTCTGGTTCTCCAATAGTTACAACAGGTATTACCTACCAGTGGCAGGTATCTACAGACGGAGGTACAACATATACAAATATTACTAACGGAGGCACGGCGCCAGTATATTCTGGAGCAACAACAAACACCTTAGGTTTAAGTAATATTCCAGAATCTTTTGATGGGTATGATTACCAGTTAATAATAACTAGTACAGCAAATGTTTGTGGTGCTACCACAACATCTTCTAATTTAGTAGCCTTATTAGACTCAGATAATGATGGGGTTGCAGATATTAATGATATCGATGATGATAATGATGGTATTTTAGATACGGTAGAATCTGGTGGAGTAGATCCTTCAGCAGATGCAGATAATGATGGAGTACCTAATTATCAAGATGCGAATTTTTGTACGTTAAACGGTTTTGGAATATGTACAAATTTAGACCCAGATAATGATGGTGTCCCAAACCACCTAGATTTAGATGCAGATGGAGATGGTATTCCAGATAATAATGAGGCGCAAACTACTCAAGGTTACATAGTACCACAAGTAGATGGTATGGGTAACACAGTAGTGTTAGCAAATGGTTTACCAGCTAATTATTCTTTTAGTGGAGGTACAGTTCTTGGGTTTAATCCTGTAAATACGGATAGTGTTGATACTCCAGACTATTTAGATTTAGACTCAGATAATGATGGAGCGTCAGATACACAAGAAGCATTTGGGGTAGCAACATTACCAAATGTCGATTCAGACGGAGATGGCTTAGTAGATGCTATAGATACAACAGATACTGCTCTTGCTAATGGTAATCCAAATTATAACGATGCCAATGGTACAGTAAATAATACAAATTCTTTACCTGATTCAGATAATGATTTAGGTGCTGGTGGAAACGTAGATTTTAGAGATCCATCAACACCAGGTAATAATGATGGTGATACAGTTTCAGATTATTTTGATGATGATGATGATAATGATGGTTTATTAGACGTGACTGAAGGTTACCAGTTTTTCCCGAGTACAAACCCAGCGTTATGTACAGGATCTAGTTACGCATTTAGTACAGTAGCCGCAAATACTAATACGGGTGCTGTTGGAGATGTTTACAGATTTACAAACGTTGCTGCAGGCTTAGATGCCTTAGTTCGTGTTGAATCAAAATCACCTAATGTAACTGTAGTTAATATTAATAATGTCACGTTTGGTAACCCTAATGCATTTCAACCAAGAATCCGCTATGCAACTAATAATACAGGAGATAGAACAATAAGCTTTAGAATAACTTTTGTTCAAGCAGGAACAACTACTCCGGTTATCGTGCCAAATGTTGGAGGATTTTTCCAAGATGTGGATGGTGAATCATTCGATAGAGAATTTTACAGAGTAAATAATATTGTTGGATATTCTTTAAATAACCCAACAAATATTATTGCTTCAAATTTAGGGGGTGGTGTAACTCAGTTTATTGCCGACGGAACAGGTTCCATTGTAAATGGAGCAGATCCAATTAACTTAAGTGATACACATCGAGTGTTCTTCCAAAAGCAAGATGTAAATAATTTAGTATTTACAATTGGTATTCAAAAAGGAACAACCGCACAAATTGATAGATATTATTCCTTGCTTTTTGATGAGTGTCAACTAGCTAATTTTCCAGATTCAAATCATGTATTCTTAAATGCTCCAAATTTAGATGGAGATGCTTTACCAGATTATTTAGACCCAGATTCAGATAATGATGGTTGTGTAGATGCTATTGAAGCGGGACATACAGATCCAGATGGAGATGGTGTTTTAGGAAATAGTCCAGTTACTGTTAACCCATTCGGTTTAGTAACAGGTCAAGGTGGTTACACAGGAACCAATGCCAATGTGTTAACAGCAACATCAGTAGCAATAGCAACTCAACCTACAGATCAACCTGCAAACGTAGGAGGGTCAGCAACATTTACTGTGGTGGCAAATGCTTTTAATACCACAACATTTAATACCGGAGTGCCTAATTATTCAGTGCCACCAGCGACTAATGTTAGTGGGTCAAATGTTTACCAGTGGCAGGAAAGTACAGATAATGGTACAACTTGGACTAACATTACAAATGGTGGTTTGTTACCAACATATTCTGGAGCAACAACCGCAGCTTTAACATTAAGTAATATTCCCATAAATTATCAAGGTTATGATTATAGAGTATTAATTAGTAACCCAAATAATGTTTGTGTTGCATTAACATCTAATGATGCTGAATTAATAATTTTAACAGGAACAATCACCGGAACAGTTTATAATGATGCGAATGGAAATGGCACTCAAGATGGCGCAGAAACAGGTTATGGCACAGCCGTAACGGTATATGCAGATACGAATGGTAATGGTATGTTTGATGCAGGTGAGCCAACAGCAACCACAGCAGCAGATGGGACTTACACTATAAGTGGAGTACCAGCAGGATCCGTAGATGTTTATGTAGACACAACGACATTACCAACAGGATCAACCCAAACAGAAGGCACGAATCCAAC
>NZ_PXOQ01000001.1 GCF_003008425.1 Aurantibacter aestuarii
ACTATCCAAATCAACTTCGTCTTTTGAAAGCGCCTTGTTCTGAACAGCCCAAAGCAAAACTCCAAACGCTTTAATCCCCGCAGATGATAGCTCAAAGGTCAAACCGATATTTGCTGTGAAGAGTTTCACAAACTGTTCACCATCAACTCGCTTGAAAGTCGCTACATGAGTGCCTTGGATCTCCCCCGTTGATTGGTTTACTAGGATGTTTTCATCACGACCAAGACGCGAAAGTCTAACTTGCTTCCCCTTGACTGGAACAATCATATCTTCTAAAAATGGGTTTATTTTGTAGCGAGAGAAGCTCATTTTAACCACCTTAAATGATCGACAGGATTCGATTTTAGA
>NZ_PXOQ01000002.1 GCF_003008425.1 Aurantibacter aestuarii
AGGCAGGATTATGCCGCGTTCTAACAGGACGGCGCGCAGTTGGTTGGTCAACCGCGTCCGCTCCGCAACCAGCCTTGCACGCGCCCTGTGCAGGATCTGCAAATCGAGCTGAGCTTCGCTTTTTGGCGTCACCAGGCGCATGGTTGGCCGGGTCGCGGCTTCCGCGATGGCCTCCGCATCTCGATCATCGGTCTTCTGCGCTTTGACGTAGGGCTGAACATATTCC
>NZ_PXOQ01000003.1 GCF_003008425.1 Aurantibacter aestuarii
CATGACGCGTGAAGATGATCTGGCTCAGCGTCTGGTCACGGTTCCTGGCATTGGGGCGATCAATGCCACGGCACTGGTCGCCGCAGTGGGTGATGCCAGCGCCTTTGCCAAGGGGCGTGATCTGGCCGCATGGCTCGGTTTGACACCACGACAACACTCAACTGGCGGCAAGACCAAAATGCTGGGCATCAGCAAGCGGGGCAACCGCTATCTACGAACCCAACTTATCCACGGCGCACGAGCAGCGATGCGGCACTTCGTCGAAAAGCAAACCGCCATGGGAGTATGGCTACGCAACCTACTTGCCCGTGCGCATCCAAATGTCGTGGTGGTGGCGCTCGCTGCGAAGCTTGCCCGAGTCGCTTGGGCGATCCTTCGGCGCGGTGATGTGTATCAATCGCAGGAAGCATCAATCTGACGGAATTGCGATCAGCTGACGCTGAACGCTCAAGATGTCTGTGGAGGTGAGATAGATGGCATAACGGTCGAACCGGCGGACGGGAAAGCCTGGTTAAAAATGTGGTGCATGTCACCGTTGGCTTTATGAGGCTCCCGCCGCGCGGAACCCATCTTGGCCAGGCC